>CATQHI010000008.1 GCA_958295895.1 Saprospiraceae bacterium
GGCTCACCACAGAGTCCCCTGGCGGGGCCACACGGAGGGGGTCACAGAGTACGCACGGAGGCGGGCGGGGCTGGGAGGAAAACGGAAGCCAGCACCTAGCGGTGCTGCGGGAGGGGTCACCTACCGCTTGGCCTCCACCACCCCGACCCGCTCCAGCCGCAGCACGTCCGCTACCTCCAGGGGGTAGGCAACGAGCTTGCCGTGGTGCGGGATGCGGTAGGGAAACACCCCCAGCGCGCCGGTGTAAAGATCGATCAGCAGCTGTACCTGCTTGCGGTAGGGGCGTACGCCGAGCTGACTGCGTCGGTCCTCGTACTCGGCCACGGTAGCCGGCGGGTAGACGATGCGGTAGAGGTCGTTGGTGCCATCCTGTAGCAGTACGACCGCGGTAGTGCCGTAGCCCCCGGGACCACCCAACCTGGCGTGCTGAGTACTAAGCAAGTTCATGTAGGTGGCCGTCTCGATGGTGCCCCGGCGGGCCAGGTACTCCAGCAGCGGCAGGAAGCCGAAGCGGTCGTTGCCGGTGCTGTTGACGCGTTCGAGCTCGTGCAGCAGGGGCAGGTAGTAGGGGTAGTTTTCTTCCATGGGGCCGCTGCGGCGCAGGTGCCGCTGCCCCGGGAAGCCGTAGGTGGCGATGCAGTCGGTGAGGCCCACCATGTTGAGGGAGTCCTGCGTCTGCCGCACCTCCCCGGGCGGATTGGCGGTACGAATTACTACATCACGGTAAGCGACCTGCTCGTAGCAAGCGGTCAGCTCTCCCTCAAAGGTCTGCTCGTGTTGTGTTTGGTACTGTAGCAGCTCACCACGCAGGGCGTACCAGTCCAACTGGGGGTGGTCGAGGTCCATGCGGTGGCGGTCGAAGTAGGCTACGGGGATGCCCAATTGGGCCAGGTTGCCCAGGTACTGCCGCAGCAGAGCGGGCCGGTCGGCGGCGCGGGCGGCCAGGGCGGCGTTGTACAGGTCGTGGGTGTGGGGGTCGGCGGGTACGGCGAAGGCCAGCTGGTAGTAGTGGAGGGCGGTGTGGGGGTCGTGGTGTAGTAGGGCATCCTCGGCGGCCGTTACCTGGGGGTTGTAATCTAGGAACCAGTCGACTGCGGTGGACTGGGCGGACAGGCAGGCGCTACTTAGCAACAGCAGGACAAGGTGCAGCGGGTACACGGGTGGGCGGTAGGTTTACCGTAAGATAAGGTAAACCGGGCAGTACAATTAGTCAATCCCGGCCTCCACTAGCAGCCGCCGCAGCCGGTTGGCCTCCACCTGGCTATCTACATTGAGCACATCGCGCAGCTTGCCGTTCTTTAATCGCAGAGCGTACCGCTTACGTCCCAGTACCGTTTTGACCCGCAGCCCCTCAATATCTTCGACCGGTACCTTCTCCTGACTGGTTTTCTTGAATGGCACGGTAAGCACCGGACACGCTGATACCACTACCAATAAATCGACGGCTTCATCCCAACCAATCCCCGTGGACAACGCGCGGTACAGATCGCTACCGGAACTAATCATCAGAAAGATCATAGTCAGGTACGTTAGTCGGTACCGTAGAGCGAGTTTGTCTTCGAATTGAAAGGCGCGGTCGGCGGCGTTGTAGGTGATGGTCATGGCTTGGCGGGGGATGTGCTACGGAAATCAACGTAAAAAAGTACACTTGAAGCGATAACTACTAGCGCAATTTCCAGCCAAGAAAATGCTCGGTCGATGATCACGTTGCCAACTACATACCCTACCGTGACGAGCAATGCGTAGATAAATGGATTGATCTTGTCGTACATCGGGCGATATCAGTTTTGACTTCTTTCTCAGGTTCGCAGGGCAATTCTCACTAGATGCATCTGTTGCCGGGTAACTAGTAATAATCACATACAAAGTACGAGTAAAGGTAAGGATTACGGACGGTTCTTGCCGGGGGGCGGGGCCGCGGGTGCAAGGAACCAATACGTGGGCCACGATCCCAACAGTGAGAAATTTGGTAACTTCAGTCTTCAAACTATGCGTCTAGCCCTCCTCTCCGCTGCCTTCAGCCTCTTACTCTGCACCTGCGGCCCCGCCCCCGCAGATGACGGCCCCTCCATCGGGATGCCCGAACACGAATACGCGATGGTAGCCGGGCAGCCCTACGGCGTTTGGGACAGTGACGGAAGCTACCCAGGGTCCGCTTGCGATTTGACGGTGATTCGGTGCAGCTGTTTAATCCGTTTACTACCTACCAAAAGCGCCTTCGTGCGTATGTGGCCGATACGGCGGCGCGGTTTTCGGATACGGAGTATGTGACCTATGATCGAGTGACTGACACTACTTTGCAGCTAGTGATCCGGTCGGATGAGGGGGATGAATTGCAGCAGCAGTACCGGATCACGGAGCCCTTGGTCTACCAGGATCTTTCCTCCACAACCGCCAATCAGGTGTATGCGATCACCCTCGAGGAGACGGACTACATGCTGTACGTTGCGGAGCTAAAAGGGCAAACCAGTAACATCAAAACCGTGGAACTAACGGCGGTACCACCCGCGTCCGACCCGCGTAAGGCTGATGTGAATGTAGGCTACCCGATGGGGTTTGGGGCAGGTATAGCACTGCCCATGCCAGTAGCCGGTGAAAGACGCCGCACCAGGAGCGGTAGGGATAGGCTACTGGTTTCCGAAAGCCCATCCGGACAGGTACAGGCGCATATCCTGCGCGGGCAGGAAAACCGGGTGGAGGGGCCGGTGTTTGCACGCCCCTACCCTTCCCCTATCCCGGATTCAGTGGCAACTGCTGACCTCCTTCACCTCCTCAACGCGGGTCAGATTACTGTATCACCCCCGCCACCCGAACCGGACTCCGTAGGCATCCAGTACACCGATCTGAATGGGGAGGGCACGGGCAGACTGGTCACCCACGAGGAGCTGCCGCATATAGATTTTGAGTTTAACAAGGATGGAACGTATGCGCTATTTGCGGGCGACCGGGTGGTGCAGCGCGGCCGGTGGTCGCTGAGTAAGGGACGGCAGTTTATTGAGATGCGGTCCCTGACTACTATGACCGGAGCCGCTAGGTTGATCGAGGCGTACGGGCCGGGTACGCTTACGTTTTCTCTTCCTATCGATGTGCAGACGCGGGAGCCGCGGGGGGTGCGGTTTACTTCGTATTACACGCCGGTGGTGGGGTTGCGGTTTGGGTTGTAGGGCGGGACCGCAGGTGCGGTATCGGTCGTAAGCATCCGAGCAACCCCGTGTTGCTAGTCTACACTTTAGCCTTCCAGCGCCCCGGCAGCAACTCCTCGATGCGGTTGATGGGGTGCTGACCGATCCGCAGCAAGACGTCATGCAGCCACTCGCGCTCATTGAGGCCCGCCTCGCGGCAACTGCCGAAGAAAGAATACAGCATGGCCGCCCGCTGAGCCCCCTGGCGCGAGCCGGCAAAGAGATAGTTTTTACGCCCCAGGGCCAGGGGACGGATCGTGTTTTCGATCGGTTGTTCTCGATCAGGTTGTTATCGATCGCGATGCGCCCGTCATTCAGGTAAGCCCCGAGCCGTGGCAGATGGTTGTGGGCGTAGCTGAGCGCCTTACCGATGCCTCCTTTACTCAAGTTAGTCCGCCGCTGCTCGCCCACCCATTCCAGGAGCGCGGTATAGGCCGGACGGGCGTAGCGCTGGCGTAACTGCCGGCGGCGCTCGGGCTCCAGCTCGTAGCGACGGCAGATATCCTCGATGCGGTAGAGATACTGGATGGCACGCAGGGCCAGCTCGGCTAACTCCCGGTGGTTGGAGCGAGCGTCGAAGAACTTACGCCGGATGTGGGCCAGACAGCTGACCAGCACTACCCCGGGGTGCTTTTTCATGAAGCTGGTGTAGGCGGCATAGCCGTCACTCTGCAGCTGGCCCGCAAAGGTGTCCAGCGTCTCGTGGAGGATACCAGCTCCCCGTCCCGGATGGTAGGCAAAAAGCACCCCCCCGGCTACCGGGTTTCTAAACACCCACATGTAACCCAGGTGTACCTTGCGCGACTTAGGCGGATGGCGGTGACTCTTGTTCTTGGTCTGCTCCGCGGCTCCCCGTTCCAGGACGGTGATACGCGACTCGTCGCCCTGCAGGTAGTCGGTGTCGAGCACCTGCTGTTCAAGTGCTGCGTAGAGGGGTTCGAGCAGCGCACAGGTGGCAGCAGGGCCAGTCGCCCAGGGTGGAGGAGGGGACGTCCCAGTCGAAGTCCCGCCTGAACATCGCTCGCTGGCGGTACAGCGGCAGGTGGTCGATGAACTTAGCGATGGCCAGCTGGGTCAGTAGCCCCGCCCCGGCAGTGGCTTTGGGCAGCACCTGGTCCGGAGCCGGGGCCTGGATCACGGCGCTTCTTTCCGCGTGCTCTTCTTCCTCATGCTGTACTTCCTCATGCTGTACTTCCGCGTCCTAACCCGCTGTGGTGACGGGGCGGCGGCGTACGTAGCGGGGCCGCACGTACTCGATCACTTCGAGTTTACCGGGGGTGTAGTCGACCTTACGGGTGATGTCCTGGCCGATCTCGATCAGGTCGCCGGTATCCTGCCCGGGGGGCTCGATGCGCAGTTGGCGTACCGGAAGGTGCTCGGGTAGCGGCGTACGTCCGGGATGGGAGTGCTTAGCCTTCCTCCGGCGTCGTTCGTAGCTGATTTTCTCCTTAGCTGGCTCGCCGGAAGGGGCCTCGTCGTGGGGGAGTTCTTGGTCCCACAAAGCCATCTGCTCGTCCGCCACCGCCGCCGGTACGAAGCGCTCGGACTTAGCGGCGAAGATCAGCCGCTTAAGCTCGGCCAGCTCGTGACGCAGCGCCTCATTTTTGGCTTTAAGTTCATCGTACTGGGCCCGGGAAACGGTGGCTTCCATATGCGACAAAAATACAAAAAAGTAGCCGCCCATCAGGCCGCCCGGCTATATCTTTTACGCCTTTTCACGGATTTAATTTCAATACCTTCCAACAGTAACTGGATATCCGTCCAGCTCATCTCCAGGCGCTCACCCTCCCCGGCCGGTAGCTCGAAGGTGCCCCGTTCCAGCACCTTGTACCAGACCACAAAGCCGGTGCGGTCCCAGACCAGTAATTTGATGCGGTCGCGGCGTCGATTTAGGAAAATGAACACATCCCCACTCAGCAGTTCGTGGTCGATGTGCTGGCGTACCAGACCACTCAGCCCGTTAAAGCCCTTACGCATGTCGGTTACCCCACGGTACAAAAAGTAGCGCGGTCGACTAGAGAAGCTAAGCATCGCCGGGGCAGAGTTGGTGGGTAAGCTCGATGAGGTCCGTCAGTGGCCAGTTCGTCAGCTCCAGGCGAGCGCCGCCGGGCAGGTACACCTTTGTGGCGCGGATAACCTCCCCGCGCGCCGCCGCCGCCGCCGCCGCCGAAGGAGTAGTGACTAGACGAGTAAAGCCTTCCGCTACCGACACCGTCTCCTTGCTGGCAGCGTACTTTGCCCGCCAGGCGTAAAACGTACCCGTATTGATGCCGTGGGACCGGCAGTACACAGCAATGGACTCGCCACTGCTAGTCTGCTCGGCCAGTAGGTGCTTGATTTGTTCGGGTGATCTACGGCGGCGCATCTAGTCGGTTTTGCTGGCCGCAAAGTTCAAGCCCTAAGGTTAGGTCTACAAGATGGGGTTGCTCGGATGCTTACTGGTATCCTCCGCCTTAGCTGATGCCTCTATCACCTTATAATCCTCCTCATTGGGCTGTTGCGCTTCCTGTTTTGGCGGCCGCGGCGGCGGTACCTGATCACTGGGCCGGGCGCGGTGCTTGATGACCTTGAGCTCATGAGCCTGAGCGATCAGCATGTCGTTGACCGCTTTGCTGCCCTGCTCACCCAGTCGCTTGCGGATAGTAACAAAGAGGTGGGGCACAAACACGGGCTCGGCCTGAAAGCTACTCAACCCCACGAAGTACTGGGCGTAGATATTCTCCTGGATGTACTCGATGGTCCGTTCGTCACTCAGGTTCTCGATGTGCTTGACCAGCAGGGTGCCCAGATCAACAGAAGGACGTCCTTCGGCCACGCTCATGCTACGCAGGAACACCGTAGCCATCTCGTCCCAGGGCACCAAATCGGCCATCCTGACCCAGCGGTTCTGGGGGCATAGGGCAGCGTCGAAAGGGGTGCGAAAAAGCTGAAGGCAGAGCTTGGAGGCGGGGGTGTGCTTGATCATGTGCTATTTGCAAGGTTTTGAGCTTAAGTTACCACTTTTCCGTGCATTTGGCAATACTTTAATAAATCCGTTCTGACTCGTAGACCCGCTTAAACACTAGACTTGAAGACTTTTTGAGGAAGACCTAGTTACACCAGAACAACTCTCTTTTCACCGCCAGTTTCGTATATACTAAAGTTTACTTTTGGCAAATCTAAACGGCTTGAATAATCGCGCTTTTTGGTAAGGGGAAGGTCAGGGGAAAAGCCACTTATTCTCTCGAAGCACCCTCAGGTACCAGTTGGTTCATTTTCTTTGCCCAATTCTCCACTTCGGACGCAGTTGCCTCAACTACCTGACGTTGTACATCGAAGATATACGGTTGACTAGGATGATCGATTACGTACTTAACTACATTGTAGTAATCTACGAGCGGCTCCATGTGTAGCCACTTCCGATTTTGTGCAATTATCGTCTGCTGCAAGTAAGTGTAGGATGATACGTACGGTTCAGAGATTTGTCCATCCACGCTAAACTGAAAGATATGATTTCCTCCCAATAAAAGGCCATCGTTCTGTAGGGCCAACCAAAGGGCGCATTTGTTCGGCATTAGCTTGCCTTGGTGGACCAAGTCTACCAGGATGGAGGTAATCTTTGGTTTCGTCGGATCTAGCGAGGTCGATTGCGTGTAGTGATGCAGCACGATGTCTAAGGGTTGCGTACCGTACATGTCAGTGACCCCGCCCAGCGCCTCACCGGGGAAGCGATCGTTCGCTACGAGATCCAGCACAATATCCATGTTGATGCTGTCGATGAATGCAATCGTATCCCCGTGCACGCTATATGAGCCGGGCTTTAAGCGGAAGTATTGGTCATTTTGCTCCAACTGATAGAGGGTATCCCGTAAGCGATTATCCAGCGCCAGCGCCTTTTCGTTTTTATCGAGGAATAATTGCCATCGGGGGTCCGTCTGATGCATACTGAACGGCTGATGCTCAACAAGGTATTCATTCTTGAGTCCCTTGCCGACTACTAGGTCTAGCAGCACGAAGAACGTATCTATTCGACCAAGCTCAGTAGCGAGCAGCAGACCGTTATGTATGTCTTTAATAAAGTTGCCGTCGGCTTGCAAGAGAATTTCGTA
Organism: Saprospiraceae bacterium; assembly: GCA_958295895.1. GTDB lineage: Bacteria > Bacteroidota > Bacteroidia > Chitinophagales > Saprospiraceae > Neolewinella. The sequence continues at coordinate 7,271 of CATQHI010000008.1, forward strand.
ATACGCTGTTAAAGCTTCTAGCTGCTTGCCGGCGAGCAGGTGTTTCTCTGCTTTATGAATATTGTTCTGATAGTAAGCAAAGTTTCCAATTTGCGCCTGGAGGCTGATCGTAAAAGATGACAGCCAAAGGCCAAAGACTGTAAACATCTTAATATTCCCCTTTAAGGTCGATTTGTTATAAATCATAGTACATCATTGTGAGTTCATTTGATATATTTCTCCAATTGCTCCATTCTCCTGAATAAGGATCATATCCACACTTAAGCGGTTTGCTGTTTGGCTCTTCTGGTTTATTTATGTATGCCCTACAATCAGTACAAATGTATCTAAATTCACAGTCTCTACATATTTCAATGTCATCTTTTCGAATCGACGCAACCTCTTGAAAATGAGTCAACTTTATTATATCTTCAAAATAACTTTCTCCTATTTTTCCATAGACCATGGGCATCGATGGACAGTTCCTTATACAACCCCGAACATCTATCGCCAATTTATTATACAAACAACTATTCGCATTCTTTGCTAAAGTTATAAATCTTCGTGTTGGCACGAAACCTTTCGATGAAATATTTCCACAAGACTTCATTGATAGAGGTGTATCCACATATTCTAAAACTCTTCCGTACTGATCAAAAGTACTTGAAAATTTACCTGAAGAAAAGAAGCATAGCCGGTAGATAGATCTAAATTCATCAAAAATATCTATCAACGGTTGTTCGTTACTATAAATAGCGCTACTTAATATTTCGAATGAAAGCTTCATATCTTGAAATTTCCTTATGAATTTTGAAATTTCTATGGTGTTAACTTCATCGTATAGCTGAATCTGAACGATATTGAAACCTGCCACATAGGCCGCTTCAATAAATTTTACGTAGCAGTCGTTTAAAGCAGTATATTTATCTAAGCAAATTATAATATCCCCATTAGCCTCATGCCAATTCATTGAACGTTCTTTACTACGTAGAAACAGCGATGCATCTCTTTCATGAGCCTCGAAATGCATCCCTTCCTCTAAAAGAAAGTTATTGAAAACATCCGAATCCGATGGGATTACTTTATTTGACAAATTAAAGCATATGGACTGTAAATAAGTATTCTCAAATCTATAAACCTTAGTTTTGTCTGTGTTTATAATGATGGAATGACTGGCTCCCTTAAAACAGAAAGTCGTACTGTATGGAATTATATTAATCATCATTCGTAATTTTGATAGTATTTACCGGCCTATAAGGTATAGGATATACAATCAGGTTTTCATCTAATACTGTCGCCCTTTTGACTCTTGCCTGGACTAACAACGCCTTCTCTTCATTCAACAAGAATGAATAATTCAGAGGTAAATTTTGATATTTTTTCACTTCATTGAAATTAATTGTTCTGCAATATTTCCATAGATGTCTATATGCCCATACGTATACATCATATCAAATTGACCAACTGGATTTATTTCTAGAAACCACCAATTATCATCGCCGTCTAATAAAATATCTAATGATCCTGTCTGTAAATTCAAGCCATCCATTGTTAATAGAATCTTTTGTTCGACTTCGGTAGGAAGTTCGCAAATCGTATACCTATTATTCTGTCTATTCCTTATGTCAATATGCTTGTTCTCACTGTCATTAATGCAAGCTATTGCGTAAATTTTCGCCATAAATACAAAAACTCTGAATTCATACTTCACGTACACTCTATCTTGTAAAAGTGAATACCCATAGCAATTTGCAATTTTACCTGTTTCAACCTTATTTGTCTCGTGAGTACAAATACTTCCGTTTCGGTTGAGTACAAGTATATCTTGAATATTCTTAGTTATGAGTTCGCCTCGCCTGAATTCAGCTGCGTAATTACTTAAGTGTTCTCCTGAAGATATATACGTATTTGGTACCTTGAATCCCGCGGCGGTTGCAACTTTCAAGGCAATTAGTTTATTTTGATTATAGTTTAATTGACTACCAATTGCCTTATCACCTAACAAGTAAAGGAAAAATTCCAGCAGGGTATTTGACTCTGATATTAAGTGATCTTCGATCTGCTTAGCTACTTCTGGCTCGTCAAAAACCATATCAATATTATCGTACCTAAAGTCATAAAAGCCTCTTCGGAACCATATGGCATCTATCTGAGAAACAAAGTCTCCATTGCTTAATTCTATATCAATTTTATCGGCTCCAATATGTAATGATTTAATCGGCCGAACTAAAGCTTCGCCACAAACACTACGGTACTCGGCCCCTCTCGCATTCAGAACGGAGATGACCTTCTCTGCTGACATATCCCTTCCACAATGTACTACATAAATCATACACAAATGCTAACAGAGGTTTTTGTCTCAACGATAATACTGTCTAGCAGTGACAAGGCATACTATATATGCATACCTATGAAAACAAACAAGCAAATAGTGACAACTAGTTATAGTACGTGCAGTTAAAAGTTAATATATTCGAATCAATTTCTAACTGTACGTACCATAACCATAGCTAGTCGTTACTTCATACCTGATAAGGATTTGATCCGTAGGGACCTAAAGGTGGAGTGGGAGGGCATCCTGTACTCTTGTCAGTGTATCTATGAAGAGTCATGGTATTATAACTAGTTCTTGTATCAGCCGAGTATGAGAATATACCAACGTTTGGACCCCCGTCTGCAGTACCACCACCAGTTGGAGTACCACTACAAGTACCCCCATACAAACTTCCTGTAGTCACTATCTCATGAGGTTGAAAATCTAACTTCTTTTTCATAACAAAGATGATTAAAGTGAATTGCCCCTGACACAAATTTTTTATTAGAAAGCATGTTCACTGTGTTGCCTACTCTCTTTAGAATCCCGGTTTTCGACACACCCCGGACCGATCATCTAATCGATATAACAAACTTAGCTATCATCAAGGCAAAAATTTTACCCCCATCAAAAATTGTAGATATTTGATGAGATAGTAGAATGAACGTAAGTGTTTGAGAAACTATGTCTCGTTTCATACCGCTAGACATTTAATAAGTTGATGGATTGATAGCCCTTGTTACTTCGCCTAAGTTCTCGGCTCAGATAGCGGCAAAAGGCGAGTAGATCCTGAGTATGCTTCGCCAGGTTATCGATGCCATAGCGGAACACGTAGGTCGCCCGGCAGCGCCAGCCGGCTGAACCCTGCACCTTGAAGTTGACCCCTACACGTAGTGCTTGAGGCTTTCTAAGATGGTCTTTCCAACTGGGACAGAAAAACTTTGTAGATTCTTACGACCATGGAAGCAAAAAAGTTAACAAAGACGGGTAAGCGTGCCTACCGCCGCTACGATGCCAACTTTAAGGCCGAAGCCGTCAAACAACTCGAGCGCGGCATGTCGGTGACCGAACTGGCGGGGTCGTTAGGGGTAAAGCCCAGCTTACTCCATAACTGAAAGTCTCAGGCCAAGCAACGTAAGCATCCGAGCAACTACGTCTCGTTTAGATCCTGCGCCGCCGCCCACTGATCGGGCAGCAGCTCCCGCAGCCGGTTAACGGGGTGGTCGGGCAGACGGGCAAGCACATCGGTCAGCCACTCCCGGGGGTTGACCCCTAGATGCTGACAGCTACCGAAGAAAGAGTACATCATCGCCGCACGCTGCGCCCCGGCGTGGGAACCGGCGAACAAGTAGTTCTTGCGGCTAAGGGCCAGGGGGCGGATCGAGTTTTCGATCAGGTTGTTGTCCAGTTCCAGCCGGCCGTCGTCGTTGAAGCAGGCGGCCAGTTTAGGCAGTTCGTGCTTAGCGTAGTGCAGGGCCTGACCGATATAAGTAGGAGTAACCCTTAACTTTACTTCTAAACTTAGCACCATGCGTAAGAGCAAATTCACCAAGACCCAGCAGCAGGCTATTCTAGCCCAGCACGACGCGGGCACCAGCGTAGCCGATCTGTGCCGCGAGCACCAGATCAGTGCCGCTACCTTCTACAAATGGAAGAAGGGCCACCAGGACGACAGCAAAGCAGAAGAGCGTCGCCTAGCCGAGCTGGAACGGGACAACGCTACTTCACCGTAGGGCCCCTCCCCCATGCTTCGTGGAAGAAGATGTACGCCGAACTCAGTATGAATCACGAGATCCTGCAGGAAGGCTACTCGATGCTAAAAAAGTGGCAGGCCCAAGACGTCAAGAAGAAGTGATCGATGCGATCTGGCAGCCGGACAGTCCGAAGAGTGTCCGTCAGTGCTGCCGCGTCTTGGGCTTTCGTCGGCAGACCTACTATGCAAGAAAGCGGGGCCACCGCCCTGAGGTAGCCGATGAAGCGTTGGCGGCCGTACTACGCCGAGCCTGCGAGGAGCACCCCTACTGGGGCTTCTGGAAGATCTTTCACTGGCTTCGGCGTAAGCCCGAGCACACCTTCAATCATAAGCGGATGTACCGTATCTGGAAGCGGGAGGGGCTCAACCTGCGCCGGCCACCAAAGCGCAAGCGTATCCACCGCGAGTACCAGGCCCTGCTGGCTCCCGAGGGCATCAACGAGGGCTGGGCCATGGACTTTGTCAGCGACTGGGTAGTGGGCCCCGGCCAACAGTCCGTGCGGGTCATCAACATCATGGACGAGGGCTCGCGGCGGGCCCTGTGGACGGAAGCCCATACCAGCATCTCGGCCCGTAAGTTGATCGAGGTGCTCGATCAGGTGGTCGAGGTGCGAGGTCGACCCGGCTACATCCGCTGTGATAACGGACCGGAGTTTATCAGCCACCAACTCAAGCACTGGGCTACCCGACAGGGGGTAGAGCTACGCTTTATCCAGCCCGGTAAGCCGACGCAGAACGGGCTAATCGAACGGCTCAACAAGACCCTACGGGTGGAATGCCTAGATTTGACGTGGTTCACGACCCTGGAGGAGCTCAACGAAGAGATACAGCACTGGTCGCTGACCTACAACCTGGACCGCCCCCACGCGAGCCTGGGCCACCAAACACCCGCCGAACATGAAATCGAACATCAGAAATTCTACTATCTACCGGTAGCGGCTTAGGGAAAGCCTACAGGGATACCACTTTAAATAGCGGTTAACGTAAGTCCAAACGTCTTCGTGGTTGGTGTGAACAAATGAGCACCATACTTTGAGACTAGAATGCCGTTGTCGTCGATGTAATCGTAGCAGTTGCCAGCAATGTGGTTACGCTTTTCTATGATAATTACTTGTTTACCACTACTAGCGTAGCGTTCTGCCAGCACAGCTCCACTGATACCTGCACCGATAATTATAATTTCTGCCTTATTCAATGGGTGAACTGTTTTGTTATAAGGAATTGCGTTCAGATCACTGTATCATCCAAAAAAGTATTTTTCAAGGTGGCGTGATGATCGCGTATAATTTTACTTGTAAAGACAATCTTGGTGGACAGAGTAAAGCCCAACTTCACGCTTCATATTCAGTAGTACATACAACCTGCTTGATACAATACTTAATAACAGCTAACTATGATAATCAATTATTACTTCTCTGAAAAATGAAACCAGACGATCAACATGATGGTCGAATGTAAATAAGTGTCTATTTCTCCAAACGTTTTTCCTAATTTGCTTCATTCTTAGCTTGTCATTTAATTTTTGATATAAATCATCGAAGCCGTCAAATAATACCCCTATATCTAAGTTATTAATCAAGGTCTGCGTAGCGACATGATGTCCATTATTAGATCTTTGTAATAACGGTACCCCAGAAACAGCAAGCGTAGCTATACGAGCAGGATAATTCAAATCATCCCACGAAGCCTTTATTATTTCACCATCGTTATCGCTTTTAAAAATGTGAAGCCATCCAGCGTCATATTGGGAAAATTCCTTAACCCAATCTTTCTGAATACAGTTGGGGTGAAAGTGCAAATAATCATTAGCACTGCCACCAATTTTGCTGAGCCATTCGTGATGCATGTCGTAGTACCTATTACCATAGAAATGTAAGTGTATTTTCCTCTCCACTATTTCCTTTACAATGGAAGTCTGAAGCCCGATCAATCGACCTGCAACTAATGTATGAATTTCCTCGCCTCTAGTAGATAACAGATCTGACTTTTCCTGTACAAACCATCTACTGCTAGGCAAATCACCATCTAACACTATAGATGGGGTTTTTCTACCCTCCACAATAGACTGACTAAACCATTCTTTAACAAGTGAATTTATGTATATTTGACCACTCGAAAAGCTATATAAATCAATTAGCTTACTCCAAATTCCCAATACTCTACAAACAAAAGGTCCTTCCTTGAAGTGCCATACAAAAGGTATATCGATATCACTCATCATTACTTCGTGAGCCAGTGGAACGGCTTGAAAATTTAATAGCGCGTATATTATATCTGGCTGTATCTCATCAATTGTTTTCCGCCAGTTCTTTTTCGGAACGTCTTGTATGTTGCCGAAAGGCAGCGGACCAATCGCATTATAGTGATTAGGATTATCTATCCACAACCCGTACAACTGGTGCCCAGCTTCCTCAAGAGAGTAAATTCTATCTTCATTGTATGCCAATTCTCCAACCACCAATATTTTTAATCTATCCTTAATACCATTAGTTCTTATCCCCCGCAGATGACCGTACTGTTCAATCTCGTTAATACACTTACCAACTGAAGGCTGAAAGTTAATTGGACTATCTATCTGATAGGTTGCTTTAAATTTATTTAACCCTCCCCCAAACGTTTCTAATATAGTTCTGTGCCTTTGCTCTGAATGAAAGGTCCATTCGCATGTAACTTTCTTAGTCTCGATATAGCAATGGTCATGTATTATTGATCCCCAGAACATATCAAATAGGCTATCAGTGACTATCTCTCTTCTTTCTCTCCATAGACATTCCGTTCTCCTGTGTAAAACCTGTACTAGCTGAACGTCGTACCCATCGATCTGACCTTCAGCAGATCGGCGAAAGCTACCACTAAAGTTATTCACTTGGTGATATCTTATCCCGGAATAAGCGACCACAAGATTATCGTCTTTTTTAAGGATATTTAGAAGTGATTCCAAGTGATCTTTAAAATATATGTCATCCGAAGGCAGGTACGCTATCAGATCGTATTTGGCATTCTTCAAGCCAATATTTAGGCTAGCTCCGAGCCCGAAGTTTTTTGAGTTGGTAATGCATCGTATGTTCTGTTCATTCATAAAATGACCTATAATGTACTCAGTATCATCAACAGATGCATCATTAACAATTATAAGTTCCCACTTACAGTGCGTTTGCAACTTCAAACTTTGTATAGCCCGTGCAATAAATTTGGCCTGATTATAGGTAGGCATGATAACTGAAATTCCTCCGCAGGACATGGCATTTTTCATAATTTTAAATTATTTATAATAATACATTAATAATATTAAATTATTCGACAACATTGATACGTCCCTCATCACCTAACCTTAGCTATCAATACGAACGCAATATAAATTACTGAAATTTGGTACGTATAAGCTCGATTCACCAAATGCATGATTGAATAGCGTAAATATTGATGCATTTAAGGACAACCTACGGATAAATTAATTCCCATATCATATACAGCCACAACATACAATAGACGGCATACAATAGAATCAATCGTTATGATAAGTGAGCTATATATAATTTCCTTTCCACACGGTCACTAATCATACGTAATCTTGCCCTCTTGGTTTATATTTATCTCCAAGGCTATAACTCTATTTAAACTGCTAAATGTTGAAAATTTAAGTCTTATTTACACTACAGCACCCCCCCCTTGATCAGTTATCCATTCATCTGGTTGAACAAAGCGAAGCAGCCCATCATTTAGAAGAATATATAATAAATATTTGATTATGTATTTCTCCAGAGTATCGCTCTGGATATTCATCCTGTGCTGACAGTGCTCTATGAACTCACTTACAGTAAGTGGATTCTCAAATAACAGCAGCGCACCGTCAATACTATCTGAATTCATGTTAAATTCGACCATATCCGAATTATTATTTACATATACCAGAGTCTTTGAACCCTCTTTAAGGCTTGAATTAATAATCCTACTTGAATTAAATTGTAGAACGCAACCCATAAAATACTCTGAATCATGGCCATATATCTCGTATATAAATCTCCGAACAGACTCATCAATATCAATAGATAGGCATAAGTCACGATTAGAATCATTCGATTTAACCTTATTCACTAGACTACTACCATTAACAGCGTTATTTTGCTTACTAGGTATTTTATTAAAGTATGTATTAGATGAGTGAGATAGAATGCCTAATTTTGACTGAATGTACTCATGATAGAAATGTACATATCTTCTCACCACTGGATTACGTTTTGTATTACCGACAAAGTGTATAAATTTGTCAAGGTGGGGAGCTAAGTGAAATCTTATTACCTGAGCAAAATCGGGATCTACATTATCAATCAAAGTGTCAATCTTAAAATCTTTCGACCTTAAGAACCAGTAAAGACTAAATTGTTCAATAAATTGATTAACTATGTTAGATTCATACTGAATGAGGGTGCTTTCATTGTTACGAACAAATTTGTCAATTGCAACATAAAATTCATCAAGAACATCTACGTCACAAATTGCAAATACACCGAGATTAACAGCTATAGAAACATTATTACTGAGTCCCGCTAATATGAAATCAGGGATATCAATCAGTAAGGACTTTGCATTCTGAAAAAAGAAGTCGTAAGATGGAAAATTAATTTCTATGTTTTGAACTACGACGGATTTCCCGTCAGGCTCATTAATCTTCTCAAACAGCAGTATGTCATTGTCGAAGTGTATAAACCCGCTCTTCTGACTACATAATGTTAAAATTTTACCGTAGGACCAAAAATTTTGGGGAGACTTAAGACTCAGATTTGAAAGCTCCAAAGATGTTTGAAGCTGTAGAAATTTACATTCTTCGATCTCTTTAAGTAGATTAAATCCCGTTTCATCTACAACTACCTCACAACTCTTACCATATACACTGGAGATAGTATAATTACTAACATGTAGCAATTTAAGATAGTCACTCAATTCACCTGAGCAACTATCAACACCAAGCTGTGGATAGCTGTTACATACTTCCATCGGTTTGGTCCAAAGCGATTGAATAACCCTCATTTGCTTATTTTATTGCGGCTGAAGTATATACCGCAGTTATACTAATACGCAGTATCCAAATTCAAATATTATATGTTTGTATAAATTTTAATCACTTACTTAAACTTGAGTCTTTAACCTAATCTAAAGTAGGTATCTGATATGTATCACGAAAATCGCCTTTGTTGGTGCAAGTATTCTGCCCCCAGCAGCATTCTAAAATAATTTTTTGGCCACCGCGCAACCGATCCAAATTCTCTACCTCGATCACGATGTTCCAATCAAAAAGCACTCGATTACGATAGACATAAGAACCCCTCCCGCGATCATAGCAAATCTCCGCCCCAAAGTCCTCCAATTCCTGTTTTAGGTTAGTTATCGTCCGCACACTCACCCCAAGCCGCTCCGCTAACTCCTCCCGATTGCCCGTTGCCTTCCGGCGTATCAGCGCATCCAACCGGTCCAGTTGCCGCAGTCGTTCGATTAGGTAGCTCATAGGTCAACGATTTTCACTCAGGTTAAAAAATTGGTCCAGCAGCCGCTCCAGCAGCGTCCGCTCTTCTGTGATGATGCGGGCCGTGCCCGTCAGGTTATACTGAAAGGACAGCAGCCGCCCGTAAGACGACACCAAACTATCCGGAAGCAATACCGTAGCCTGCCGTCCGTAGCGCTGTTCTGCGTCCGGTAAGGCAACTGGATCGATGGTGAGCACTTCTCCAAACAGCTGCCCAAACTCCCGTGACGGGTAAGCATCCAACGCCAGCAACACTTCATCCCCCAGCGCTACCCTACCCTCTCCCTCCGGTGGTAGCCGGAGCCGGGCCACTTTTCGCGATCCGCCCCGTGCCGGTATGATGAAGCCCAGCGGTACTGAGGATGACACTAATGCCCCCTCCCTCACCTCCGGTAGCCAATCGATTGTACCCGCCTCGCGTGCGATCACAAATTGATCAAGTGCAAACCGGTCAAGCGTAGCTACTAGTACCTGTCGTTGCAGGTTCCACCGGCGATCAAACTCCGCAAGCCTCTCGCGGTGATCCAGCTCAAGTTGCAGAATCTGCTGACGGAGTTGGTTCACCCGCAGCGAGTTTTGTACATCTCCCGCCACCAGCACTTCCCGCTGCCGTAGTGCACCAATGGTTTGTTCCTCGATAGCCTCCGCTTCCTGCTTACTGATAAGCTCCTGCTCCTCCATCGTACGCGCCCGTTCGACGTTCATCCGTTTGTAGCCGAGCTCCCGGTCATACAGGTCCACCTGTCGTTGCAATGAGCCACTCAAACGGCCCGCCTCTTCAACCTCCCGCTCTAGCGCGGCTACTTGCTCCGTTACGCCATTAGTTTGCAGATAGCTCTGCCGGCCCTTACGTATACCCTGTAGTTCACTTACCACTGGCGCGATAACGGAAGGATAGTTCTGATCGGTAGCGGACGTCTCGTCGCTGTCTTCTTCCTCGAGCCAGGCACGCAATTGCCTAGTAGTTCGCCAGTTCCCATCGCTACGGAACACCATTAGTGTATCGCCCACCGCTATGGGTTGCCGGTCTTCTACCAGTATAGCTTCCACATAGTTGCCCGCACCTGCGTGTACCGCCAAAGGAACCGTCTCCGTTTGCAGCACGAAGGGCGCCTCCACCCGCTCCGGATACCGAATAACGGCCGCTAGCCCCAGTACCACCGCTACCGTCAGCGCGATCACGGTCAGTCCCGAACGCAGCAGCCAGCCCGGCGGCCGACCCAGCATGTCCTGGATGGCGGAGTCGCGGTACTGCGCGTCGGATATGAGGGTAGTCTCTGGCATGGCTTAGTTTCCGAGTTCGAGTTGGTTCTTGACTAGGGTGTAGTACTGGCCCCGTGCGGCGGTGAGCTCCTGGTGAGTCCCTTCTTCCACTACTCGGCCCGCCTCGAGCACCACGATCTTATCGGCGTGAGAAACCGTAGAGAGCCGGTGCGCAACCACCACAACGGTCTTGCCCGCTAAGAACTCGTCCAGCCGGTTTACGATGGTCCGCTCGTTATTGGCATCGAGGGAGTTGGTCGCCTCGTCCAGAAAGACGTAGCTCGGATCCTTATATACCGCCCGGGCAATGAGGAGTCGTTGCCGCTGCCCCTGACTCACGCCGTTGCCCCGCGCCCCGATCATGGTATTCACCCCCAGCGGTAACTCCTGAACAAAGTCCTCGATGTTAGCCACGTGCAGCGCCTCATTGAGCCGGTCCGTCTGCGGCCAGTCATCGCTCTCACTCACATTGTTGGCAATCGTATCGGAGAAGATGAAGCCCTCCTGCATCACCACCCCGCAGTGGTCACGCCAGGCCTGCTGATCGAACTGACCGACGTCGCGCTGCCCCACCGTGATCTTCCCCTTCGTTGGCGGATAAAAGCCCAGCAGTAGCTTCAGCAGGGTCGTTTTACCACTACCACTCGTTCCCACGATGGCCGTCACCTTACCCTGCGGTATGACCAGGTCAACCTCCTGCAATACCTCCTCTGCCAGCGCATTGTACCGAAAACTCACCCTATGAAACTCAAGGTCCCCCTCCCTGGGCGGGGCCGCAGGTGCGGTGGACGTAGAAGCAAGCGCATCCTCCTCCGCGACCGCATGTATCTCCCCGAGTCGGTCCAGACTAATCTTGGCATCCTGCCCGGAACGAACGAACTGGATCATCTGCTCCAGCGGACCGTTCAGCTGTCCTATTATATACTGTATCGCCAGCATCATACCGAGCGTCAGCTCCCCCCGGATCACGCCGGTAGCCGCGATGACGGTGATGACAATGTTCTTAGTCTGGTTGATGGTAGAGCCACCCGCCTCCTGCCACTGCCCGATCCGCAGGGCGCTCATCTGTACCCGGAAGAGCTTCGCCTGGATTTCGGCCCACCGCCACCGCCGCTTCAGCTGACTGCCCTGGAGCTTGATCTCCGTCATGCCCTGTACGATCTCGATCAGGGAGTCCTGGGTAGCAGAGTTTTGCTGGAAGGCGCGGTAGTCGATCTCTTTGCGCAGCCGGAGGAAGAAGGCGATCCAGCCGAAGTACAGCACGGAAGCACCTAGAAAGATGGCGAAAATCGTGGTAGAATAATAGAGCAGGACGACGCTAAAGGCCAGCAAATTGAAGATCGCCAGAATGGCCCCCAGCGTGGACTGGGTAAGGAAGGCCTCGATCCTGCGGTGGTCGCCAATGCGCTGTAGCAGATCGCCCGTCATCTTCGTATCGAAGTAGCCTAGGGGCAGCCGCATCAACTTCACTAGAAAATCACTAATCAGTGCTACGTTAAGCCGGATGCCAATGTGCAACAGAATCCAGCTCTGAATAAAACGCACCCCGGTGGAGGTCAGAAACAGCATCAACTGACCGATCAGAATCAGGTAGATGAAGCCGATATCCTGATTGACGATGCCCGTATCGACGATAGCCTGCGTCAGGAAGGGGAACAGCAGGGCCAGTACGGAGCTCACCGCCAGACCGATACCAAGCTGCCAGCCCAGTTTGTGGTAGGGCCGTAGGTAGTTCAGCACGAACGACAGACTCAACTTGTCGCTCGGCGGCTCTTCGGAGGTATAAAAAGACGGGGTAGTTTCGACGATAAGCGCAATGCCCTTCCCGTTATCACTCTCCCACCCCCGTAAGAAATCTTGCACCGGCAGCTTGTGCTTCCCATCGGCGGGATCCGAAATCCATACGTACTTCTTACTCGCACGGTACACTACGACAAAGTGATTCTGGTTCCAGTGCACGATGGCGGGAAAGGGTGCTCGGAGAAGGTCCGGTTGACTGCCTCGCGCGCTGAATTGCACCTTCACGGCCATCGTCCGTAGACCCACCCGCTCGGCGGCCTTGCTGATACCCTTTAGGCTCACCCCCTCCCGACTAATGAAAGAGACCGACCGCAACCAGGGCAGCGGATAGTAGCGCCCGTGATACTTGAGCACCATCTGTAGACAGGCCGGACCGCAGTCCATACTATCCAGTTGGGGGTAGAAGGGGAAAGCTCCCACAGGGGTGGAGGTTAGGAGAGTGTGTTGTTCGGGGGGCAGATAAACATCCGCAGCCCATCACTTCCGGGTAGACCACTGCAGTGCCTTTAAAATACGCTACTACTTCCCACTGAGTTAGGCACAACTGAGCTTACTGTAAAGTCCACAACAGCCATCTTATTAGTTTCAACAATCAACAAACTGTTGACTATCAAACACTTACCTAAGTAAGAATGACTTTTGCATATGGACTTTAGAAATATGAATCATACAAACTTTAACGTTTCACCCCCAAATATTATGCTTCACCGCACTACTCTTACCGCACCAGCGACCCCGCCCTCTACCACATCCCCCGTCCCCAAATCCCCCTACCCTACCCCCACTTCCCCAACTGCCGCACCATAGCCCGCATATCCTTAGGTAGCTCCGCCTCAAAACGCAGCCACTCCCCCGTCACCGGATGCGCGAAACCCAACCGCGAGGCATGCAACGGCACCCGCGCAAGCAGCGGCCGCTCCTCCTCATGCTTCCCCTTGTTGTAGCGGCGGCCCTTGAGCTCGGAAAGGAAAAACTCCGTACGCTTGCCGTAGAACGGATCGACCAGCAGCGGATGGCCGATGTACGCCAAATGCACCCGGATCTGGTGCGTACGCCCGGTAAAGATCTGCACCCCCACCAGACTGAACTTACCGAGCACCTCCATGACCTTATAGTCGGTACGGGCGAACTTGCCGCCGCGGTTCGAGACCAGCATCTGGCCCACCTTGCTGGGGTGGGGCGCGATGGGCTCGTCAATGGTGGCCTCGTCGGGATCGGGCACGCCATCGACCAGGGCCAGGTAGACCTTCTCCACGTCGCGGGCCTCGAACTGCATACTTAAGGAGCGGTGGGCCTCCGGGGTGCGGGCAAAGACGAGCAGGCCGGTGGTGGGCCGGTCCAGGCGGTGCACGGGAATGACCTGCCCGTACTGCTCGCTGAGAAGCTGCTTGAGGTTGGGCAGGTCGGGATCGTGGCGGTCGGGGACGGTGAGCAGGTCGGCGGGCTTATCGACGACGAGGAGGTGGGGGTCTTGGTGGAGGAGGGGGAGCTTCATGGAATGTAAAGATTGGGGCGGGCGGCAAAGATGGCACCAAGCCTACCACTAGGGCGGGGCCGCAGGTGCAACAAATTTGACGTTTGACCATTATCTTATTTACGAAATAAACCACTTTTATGGCTTACTTTACCCGATTAGGGCTGCTCCTGGTAGCTCCCCTATGCTATTGCACTACCGGCTACGCGCAATCCTCCCCGACACCTGGTTAGAAGCCGAATGTACCGTACTGGTCGGTTCAGACTACGTGCCGAGGCGCGATTACACCGCCTCCAATAAGCGCTACGTGACCCCGCGCCGGAAGGAAGACGGTACGCCGATTCCCCCCACGGAAGACTTCCTCCGCTACTCCGTTTACCTCGACGAACTCCCGGACTCCTCGGCGAGTCTGGCGGTATACGGACGGCTGCGGACCATCCTGTCCGCCACCGATTTTCTCCGCGTACGCATCAACAGCAGAGCCTGGACCACCTTCGCCGGTAGCCTGGCGGTGGCCGATACCTTCGCCTGGTACGCCGCCCCGGTCCGACTGACCGGCCTGGAGCAGGGCTTCAATATTCTGGACGTGGCCCTGCCCCAGCCCGGCACCCAGCTCGATAATATCTTCACTACCATCACCGACCGGGTGCCTACCGGACTCGGCGGACCGCCGGCAAACTGTGATGCCTCCGAGCTCAACCTGCCCCCGGTCGCCATCGCCCGGGCCGAGCCGGACGGTGGCACGGCACCGCTGACGGTGCTGCTCGACGGTAGCCAGTCCTTCGACGACGACGGTGTCATCAAATCCTACACCTGGGCCTGGGCCGGCGGGGGCTACGCCACCGGTGCTACCCCCACGGTCACCCTCGCAGCCGGTACCTATACCCTCACCCTTACCGTGACCGACGACTTCGGGGCCAGCGCCACGAGTGAGGTTACGATCCCCGTGATCGACCTAGAAACTACCCCCGACACCCAGCCGGAGACCGCCTTCTGGCTGGAAGCCGAATGTGCCGCAGTAGGGGAATACTGGACCACCGTGCAGCCCGACCTGGTATCGGGCGGTCAGGCCGTAGTAGTCCGGAAACTAAACGCCCGGGCCACGCCCCCCGCCGACCTACCCGCCAACCGCGTACGCTTCACCCTCGACCGGGTACTGCCCGGTAGCTACCACCTCTTTGCCCGCATCGACGCCCCCGACAACCACAGCGACTCCTACTGGGTACGCATCAACGGGGGACCGTGGTTCAGCTGGTCGAGCGGGATGCACCAGGGCCTGGGCTACGTCTGGAACCGCTACCCCGCCGGCACCATCGACCTGGCGGCCGGCACCAACTACATCGATTTCGCCTTCCGCGAGGCCGGTACCGCCCTGGATAAGCTCCACCTCAACCAGACGGGCGCGCTCCCCTCCGGCTACGGCACCGTAGCCACCAACTGTAGCCTCATCACGGAGGCGGATACCCGCTTTTCCCTGGAGGCCGAGTGCGCACAGCGCGGCGCGGGCTGGCAACCCGTCACCAGCCCCCTGGCCTCCGGCGAGAAGTATACGGTATTCCTGGGGCCTAACGGGCTGGATGTACCTGCCACCGTCGATCCGCGCCGGGCCCTCACCTTCCCGATCAACGTCACTAAGGCCGCCACCTACTTCGGCTTCATTCGCCTTGACGCGCCCGATCCCGGCAGCAATTCCCTCTGGCTGCGCGTCGACGCCGGCACCTGGATCAAGATGAACCAGGAGATTAGCGGCGATCCCCTACGCACTGACGGTTTCGCCTGGCGCGCAGTGGCCGACGCCGGCCTGCCCGTTTCCTTCGATCTTGGGGTAGGCCCCCACACGATCACGGTGGTCAACCGCGAGTCCAATACCCGGCTCGATAAGCTGTACCTGTCCACCGCCCCCATGCTTCCCGACGGTCTCGGCATCCCGGCCACCAACTGTAGCACGCCGCCCCCCGTGGTGAGCTTCCCGGGCGGACCGCTCGGACCCGCCGTCCGTCTACCCGTCGCGGACCTATCCATCTACCCTAACCCTACGCACTCCACCCTTTCCCTGCGGCGGTCGAGCGAGTATACGGGCCCGGTCACCATCCGGATTTCCGACTTTACCGGTCGCCAGTTGCGTCTGTTGTCCGTCGACAAGCCGGGCACCCAACTTACACAGACCCTCGACCTGAGTGACCTGCCCGCCGGCATGTATCGCCTACAGCTATTGGAGGGCCGGCAGCCTACCGTGGTGCCCTTCGTTAAACAGTAGGTCGTTCCCGTCAAACATATCGCGCAGGTGGGCGGTACACGCAGGTGCAACCGCAATCGAAACGCACAAGTCCCATGGTCGAAGCCCTCATCAACGCCACCGTCGCCAGCCTCCGTCGCCCCGAAAATCGGGAAAACGGCATCACGGCCGCCATCCTGCAGTTTCTCCAACCGGCCTTTGCGGAGCATAAGAAGGAGTTTGCCCGCCTGGAGGGCGACCCCACGAGCGCCGATAGCAGCCGGCTGGTACATACCCGCCTCGACGATTACCTCACCGGCGAGCCCGACCGGATCGAGGAGCTGGAGGATATCCTGGATCGGGAGGACGGGGTGTAGCCGGTACGCATAGCTTTAGGTAGACAGTCCGTATCTTGGCTGGACTTCCCCGTAGCCACTCCTTGGTCGGGGAGCCCTCTCATGTTACCTACCTAAACCTACCCTACGTGCATTTCTCTACCTCCCGGTGGCTGCTCCTGGCGGCCCTCTACTGCGTTACCCCTTCCCTCCTACTGGCCCAGCTTCCACTTAGCGCCTACCTCGAGCCCGAGTGCTTCGACCTGAGCGGGACGAATTTTTTCGTGGCCACCGACGCCCTGGCCTCCAACGGCCGCTACGTAGCCTACCAGGTGCCCCCGCCCGGTCAGGAGCCGCAACTACGCACCTTTCGCCGTACCCTCGATTTCGGACGGGGCCCGGAGCTCGACATCCCCTTCATCGAGCTGCTGAGCCTCAACGTCTACGGTCGGCTCCGCGCCACGGAGGCTAGCAAAAGTTACCTGGAGGTGCGGGTCAACGAGGGGGAATGGTTCACCTTCGAGGGTTCGATTGCCCCCACCGACGACTTCGAGTGGATCGCCGCCCCGAACCGTCTGACCGGACTACGCTCCGGCATCAACACCTTCGATATCCGCATCCGGCAGCGGGGCACCCAGCTCGACAAGATCTTCGTGACCCTCACCGGTGAGGTACCCACGGGCCCGGGCGATGAGGCCATCAACTGCGAGGGCATCGACTTCGAGCCGGCACCGATCGCCGAGTACTGGCTCGAAGCCGAATGCGCCACGGTGGGTGCGGCCTGGGAAACCATCGTTACCGATCGGGCGGCTGCCGATCAGGCCGTTTCGGCCACCGCGAGCTCCCGGCCCAGCCCCCCCGCCGACGTAGCGGCCAGCCGCGTACGCTTCACCCTAGAGAACCCGACCGGGGGCGACTATAGCCTTTTTGCCCGCGTCAACGCCCCCAGTGGCCAGAGCGACTCCTACTGGGTGCGCGTCAACGACGGGGAGTGGTACCCCTGGTCGCGGGGCTTCCGCCAGGGACAGGGATTCCGGTGGAAGCGCTACCCCGACGGGCCGGTCAGTCTGCAGGCGGGCACCAACACCATCGACTTCGCCTTTCGCGAGGCCGGTACGCAGCTCGATAAACTGCACCTGAATACCACCGGTATTCGCCCCCCCGTCACAGACTTTGGTGCGACCGGCACAAACTGCGATGCCGTAGCCCCGCCCACCTTTGCCTTCGAGGCCGAGTGCGCCGTGCGGGGCGCCGGCTGGGTACCCCTCACTAGTTCGACGGCTTCTAACGACAAGGCCATGGTTTTCCTCGGCCCCAATAGCCTGGCCGAGCCCACGGGTGAGCTGAACGACCGTGCGCTGGTCTTTGCATTCAACGTCCCCGCCCCCACCACCTACTACGGCTTCCTGCGGCTGGATGCTCCCAGTCTGGGCAGCAATTCCTTCTGGGTACGCATTGACGGAAGCGACTGGATCAAGCTGTGGAAAGAAGCCGACGGCAGCCCCCTGCGCACCGACGGACTGGAGTGGCGTGCGCTGACCGATGATGGGCAGCCCGTCTCCTTCGACCTGACCGCCGGGCCGCACACCGTTACGGTGGTGAATCGGGAGTCTGGTACGCGTCTGGATAAGCTTATTCTCTCGGCTAGTGACGTGCTTCCTACCGGTCTGGGTGCGCCGGCCGCTGGCTGTACCACCCGGCCGCCGGTCATTCCTTTTCCTCAGACTCCGGCTCCAGCCGCCTATAGTGCTCCGGCCGCTGCTGAGGTGGCTGTTTACCCTAATCCAGCCACCACCGAGTTAACGCTGGAGCTTACTACTGCGTACGTGGGGCGGGTGACTGTGCGGGTGGTTGATGGTATGGGTCGTGCGGTGCGGCAGTTGGTGGTTGAGAAGGCTGTCGGGGAACTGCGTGCAGGGATTGATGTGGGTGATTTGCCTGGTGGGGTGTATCGGCTGCAGGTGCTGCAGGGGCAGGAGACTACGGTTGTGCCCTTCCTTAAACAGTAGCACAGAGCCCAGCGCAGTCGTAGACTGCTTGCCACAGCGCTGCCGGAGGGCTTACACCAGGGGCCCCTCCCCCTGCTGACGCGGTACTTGTGGATAACTTTTTGTTTGAAAAAGGCGTTTTCTAGCTACCTTGCCAGGGCCGAAAACCACCCCGTCCCATGCCCGAATTCTGCCACCTGCACTGCCACACCCAGTACTCGCTACTCGACGGGGCCTCCGAGATCGGGACGATGATGGACAAGGCGCAGGCCGACGGGCAGAAGGGCGTGGCGCTGACCGACCACGGCAATATGTTCGGGGCCTTCAAGTTCGTGGCCGAGGCCGATAAGCGGGGACTGAAGCCGATGGTGGGCTGCGAATTCTACGTGGTTGAGAACCGGCGGGTGCAGGCCTTTAGTCGGGCACGGGGCGAGAAGGACGTACGCTACCACCAGCTCATGCTGGCTAAGAACAAGCAGGGCTACCAGAACCTGGCTAAGCTCTGTAGCCTGGGCTACATCGAGGGGCTCTACGGTAAGTACCCCCGCATCGATAAGGAGTTGATCCGGCAGCACAGCGAGGGGGTGATCGCCAGTAGCTGCTGCATCGGGGCGATCATTCCGCAGCTGCTGATGCAGGGCAAGGACGAGGAGGCCGAGCAGGAGCTGAAGTGGTGGCTCGACGTGTTCGGAGAGGACTACTACATTGAGCTACAGCGCCACCGCGGGCTAGAGAACATCGACAACCTCGGCGTGAGCCAGGAGGATATCAACCAGAAGCTGCTACGGCTAGCCCGTAAGCACGCCGTGAAGGTGATCTGCACCAACGACAGCCACTACGTGGAGGAGGAGGACTACCTGCCCCACGACATCCTGCTGTGCGTCAATACCGGCTCGTTGATGGAGGATATGAGCCGGTTTAAATTTCCGAGCTCCGACTTCTACTTCAAGTCGCAGCGCGAGATGGCCAAGCTCTTCAGTGATGTCCCCGAGAGCGTGGCCAACACTATGGAGATCCACGACAAGATCGAGCACCTGAAGCTGACCAGCGACGTACTGCTGCCCAACTTCCCGATGCCGACCGGCTTCGCTACCCAGGACGACTACCTACGCTACCTCACCTACGAGGGGGCCAAGAAGCGCTACGGCGAGCTGACCGCCCAGGTGACTGAGCGCCTGGATTTCGAGCTGAGCGTCATCAAGGCCTCGGGCTATCCCGGTTACTTCCTCATCGTACAGGACTTCACGGACGCGGCCCGCAAGATGGGCGTAAGTGTAGGTCCCGGAAGGGGCTCGGCGGCCGGCTCGGCGGTAGCCTACTGCACCGGCATTACCAACATCGACCCCATCAAGTACGACCTGCTCTTCGAGCGCTTCCTCAACCCGGAACGGGTGTCGATGCCCGATATCGACATCGATTTCGACGACGTGGGCCGCCAGAAGGTGATCGACTACGTGATCAATAAGTACGGCCAGCAGCAGGTGGCCCAGATCATCACCTACGGTACCATGGCAGCCCGCTCCAGCCTGCGCGACGTGGGCCGGGTGATGGACGTGCCGCTGCACGAGGTCGATAAGGTTGCCAAGTCCTTTCCTACTCAGCTCGGAGCTACCCTACGCGACGTACTTGCCCCCAAGGATATCCACCCGAAACTCAAGTCTAAGCTCAATAGCGACGATACGGAGAAGGCCTACCAGTTCCGGCAGTTGGCCGAGCAGCAGGATGCTATCGGCGAGCTCATCCGCACGGCCTCTAAGTTGGAGGGTAGCATCCGCAACACCGGCGTCCACGCCTGCGGGGTGGTCATCACCCCCACCCCGGTCACCGACCACGTGCCCGTCACGGCCGATAAGGAGACCGGCATGTACATCAGCCAGTTCGACAACTCCGTAGCGGAGACGGCCGGGCTACTCAAGATGGACTTCCTGGGCCTCAAGACCCTCAGCATCATCAAGGATGCGGTGACGATGATCGCCGAGAACCACCCCGAGGTGGGCCTGATCGATATCGACGCCATCCCCCTCGACGACGCCAAGACCTACGCGCTCTTCCAGCGCGGGGAGACCAACGCCATCTTCCAGTACGAGTCTGGCGGCATGCAGAAGCACATGAAAAACCTGCAGCCCACTACCTTTGACGACCTCATCGCGATGAATGCGCTCTACCGGCCCGGCCCGTTGGAGTACATCCCGGAGTTCATTGATCGCAAGCATGGGCGGAAGCCGATCGTGTACACCCTCGCAGGTGAAGAGCAGTATTTGAGGGAGACATTCGGTATTTACGTCTATCAGGAGCAGATTATGCTGTTGTCACAGTCAATCGCCGGCTTTTCCCGCGGCGAGGCCGACGTGCTCCGCAAGGCCATGGGCAAAAAGCAAAAGGCCGTCCTCGACAAGATGTACCCCGCCTTCATCGAAGGCGGTAAGGTAAAGGGCCACCCCGAGGATAAACTCGGCAAGATCTGGAAAGATTGGGAAGCCTTCGCCTCCTACGCCTTCAACAAGTCGCACTCCACCTGCTACGCCTTCGTAGCCTACCAGACCGCCTACCTCAAGGCCCACTATCCGGCCGAGTACATGGCCTCGGTACTGAGCCACAACCGCACCAACCAGGAAAAACTCACCTTCTTCCTCAAGGAGTGCCGCCGCATGGAAGTACCCGTACTAGGGCCCGACATCAACGAGAGCCAGGCCGAGTTCGCCGTCAATAAAAAGGGGGCCATCCGCATCGGGCTCACCGCGCTCAAAGGTGTTGGTGAGGGACCGGTAGAGGAGATTCTGCGCGCCCGTAAGGACTGCGGTCCCTTCACCTCCGTATTCCACCTTATGCAGTGCGTGGAACCCGGCTCGGTCAATAAGCGGGTACTGGAAGCTCTGGCTGATGCCGGCGGCTTCGACTGCTTCGAGACCATCCACCGGGCGCAGTACTTCGCCCCCAGTGATAAGTACGATAGCTACCTGGAGCATGTCACCAAGTACGCCAACGCCTACCAGAGCCAGTTGGCCTCTGCCGCTACCTCGCTCTTCGGGGCCATTCAGGAGGAGATTCTACCCGATGAGCCCGAGCCCCCCCAGGCCCGGGCGTGGAACCTGCCCGAAAAGCTCAACCGCGAAAAGGAAGTCACCGGCATCTACGTCAGCGGCCACCCCCTGGATGGCTACAAGCTCGAGATCGACAACTACGTCACCTGCTGCCTCGGCGAGGTCAACCCCGAGAAGTACGGCAAGATCACCATGCGCCTGGCCGGCATGATCAGCGCCTCCCGCCACATGGTGAGCAAAAACGGCAACGGCTGGGGTATCTTCGAGCTCAGCGACTTCGACGATACCATCGAGTTCAAGCTATTCGGTGAGGACTACGAGAAGTACAAGCACGTACTCAACCAGGGCAAGGCCGTCTTCGTACGGGCCAATTACCGCCAGCGCCGCTGGGGAGACGATAATGAGGTGGATTTCAATATTTCAGAAGTAAAACTCCTCGAAGGCATCGGACGCGAACTTACGGAGGCCATCATCCTCAAACTCCCCCTGCGCGACCTCACCCCCCAGTTGGTCGCCGAGCTGGATACCCTGTGCAACAAGTTCAAGGGGCAGCAAAAACTTCGCATGGTCTTCTACGACGCCGAGGAGGACATGAAACTTAAGATGTACAGCCGCGAGCGCCTCGTAGATGCCGACACCGATTTTATCAACGGCATCGAGCGACTGGGCATCAAGTACCGGGTGGCCTAAAACTCCGCGACCCCACCACGTAGGATACGGGCGGGGTCGCGGGTGCAAGCTCGGTTGCGTGTCTCCAAGTTACTGGGTATACCCGGGATTCTGCGGATAACCTCCTAGCGTCCGGTCGATCTGGTTTTGCGGGATCGGGCGCACCGTGTGGTAATCCTGAATGTTCGGCGCGGCCTCGGCGTTGTACTCGCGTACACGTTCCACCAGCGTCGTCGTGCGGGTAAGATCGAACCAGCGGTGGCCCTCCCCGACTAGCTCGCGGCCCCGTTCGTCGAGTAGAAAGTCAAGGTCTACGTCCGCAGCGGAAATCAGCATCGCGGCTTCATTTGCCACTGCGACTTCCTCGTCTTCGCTGTCCACAGCGGCGCGACGGCGGATGACATTGATGTCGGCGGCAGCGCCTTCTCTATCGTCTTGCCGTAGGCGGGCCTCGGCGCGGAGGAGGTAGGCATCGCCCAGCCGCATCAGGAAGTAGTCGCGCTGCCCCTGCATATGCTGGCGGTTGGGCCGCGTGGGGTCAAGCCACTTGCTCAGCGAGGGGAAGAGCCGCTCCGTATATTCATCCGACGTGATGACCTGGTAGCGGGTCTGGGCCTGGCGGGCCTGCGGCCACTCGTCCTCGAGCTGGGGCCCTGGGATATAGATCGCCGTATCGCCCAGTTCGAATTTAGGCTCATCTACCTTACCCAGGCCGGCAGCAGCCTCCTCGGCGGTGTATGTAGGGATCGTACCGGGATTGTTTGCCAGAAAGGCTGATTTGAAGGAACCATCGTAGCGGGTATCCCGCGAGCGATCCCAGAGGCTGAGCGTATAGGGCGTGGGGCGGAAGCGCTTCCAGGGCCGGCCGTTCTCGATGTCGCGGGTCAGGCCGGGTTGGTTGTCGTACTCCATGAGAAAGTAGAGGTGACCGCGGTTGCCGTTATTATCCAGGCCCTGGTCCACCTGCTCCTTGGAATTCTGGACGGCCCAGATGATCTCCGGATTCTGCTCGTTGTCGATCTCCCAAAGATCGGCATAGTTGTCGAGCAGCCGAAAATCGTAGTTATTGATTACGTTGCCAAATAGCGCCTCGGCGCGGCTGGCATCGTCGCCGGCGGCGTAGGAGGTGTAGCTGCGGGTCAGTAGCGCCTTGGCCAGTAGGAACTCGGCGGCGGGCTTGGTGGCCCGCCCGTAGTCACTCTGCTGGTCGGGCAGGTTGGCGATGGCGAACTCGAGGTCGGGTACAATGGCCTGGGCGTAGATCTCGGAGGCGGCCGTTTTATTGGCCTCCACCTCGATCCCCTCAGTTTCCTCCAGCGTCAGATGCACATCACCGTAGATGCGCGTTAGGTCGAAATAGTACATGGCGCGCAGGAAGCGCACCTCGGCAATACGTAGTGTTTTTTGCTCCTCCTCGATATTCTCCAGGGTAGCCGAACGATTAATCACCGCATTAGCCTGATTGATGCCGCGGTAAAGGTCACGCCAGGTATCCTGAATAAAGCCATTGGAGCCGTTGAGCCGGCCGTCGTAGGCGTTGATGCCCTTGAAGTCGCCGTCGGCCCCGTTGGTGTAGGTGTCGGTGCCGAAGACCGTCAGGGTGAAGCCGCGCTCCACGCCGTAAAACGGCTTATTGAAGGCGTAGGTAGCCTTCACCGCATCCTCAAAACCGGTCGGCGTGGGATAGTAAGTAGCCGCCGAAACATTAGAGACCAGCTCCTCCTCGAGGTATTTATCGCAGGACGGTACCACGATGCTGGCCGCTAGTAGCAGCAAGAGGACGGGAAGTTTATTCGATACTGATTGCATGATGCACGATCTTTAAAAGGTGACCTTGACGCCACCCAGGAATAGTTTGGTAGTGGGGATAAGGAAGTTATTACCGCTCTGTACGTTGGTGTCGATCTCGGGATCGAAGGTGTCGTACTTGGAGCTGAACCAGAGATTCTGCCCGGAGACGTAGAAACGCAGCCGTGTAAGCCCGAGCCGGCTGGTGAATGAGTCGGGCATGTTGTACCCTAGTTGCACGTTGCGCAACTTGACGAAGCTGCCGTCGAAGTAGGCCAGCGTATTGCCATCCCGCGGCCGCTCCTGGTTCTCGTTCGGCCGGGGGTTGGCGTTAGTGGGGTTGTCGATGGTCCAATAGTCAACGTTCAGGTTGTTGTAGCGGGCAAAAAGGGTATTGTAGCCGGCGTAGAAGTCGCTGAAAATGGTCTGCCCCTGCCGGAAAAAGAAGAAGAACGACAAATCGAAGCCCTTGTAATCAAACCGGTTGGTGATGCCCCCTACGTAATCGGGAATGTCATTACCCAGAATGACCCGGTCATCGGGGGTGATGACCCCATCGCCGTTAACATCGTCGAGCTTAATCTCGCCGGGCACCTTGTTCTCCCGGCTCAGGGCCAGCTCCACCTCGTCGGCCTGGTAGATGCCGATCTTGCGGTAGTTGTAAAAGGTGCGGATACTTTGTCCGATGAACCAGTTATTGCCCACATCGTCGATGGGGTTACCCTCCTCATCGCGCAGTGCCAGCTCGGTGATCTCCTCCGAGTAGCTCGATATATTGAAGTCGACACTCCAGCCCAGCCCATTAGGGTTATCCAGGATGGCGGCACCGAGGCTGAACTCGATGCCCTCGGTGCGGGTGGCCCCCACGTTCTGTAAAATATTATTGTAGCCGGAAGAAGGTGGCAGGTTACGCTCCAGGAGCAAATTGGTAGTATTGGTACGGTACAACTCTAGCGAGCCGTTGAAACGGCCGTTGAGCAGGTCGAAGTCCATGCCGACGTTGACCGTCTCGGAGCGCTCCCAGCCCAGTTCCGCATTGGGGATGTCGCGCAGTGCAAAACCGAAGCCCGGCCTGTTCCCAAAGGCGTACACGGTACGCTCCAGGCTACCCCGGGTTTCGTAAGGTTCGATAGCCGTATTGCCCACCGCGCCGTAGCTCACCCGTAGCTTGAGGTCGTTGATGAAGTCCGCTCCCTGTAGAAAGGGCTCGGCCCCCACACGCCAGCCGAAGGATAGGCCCGGGAAGTAGTCCCACTGGTTGCCCTCCGATAGCCGACTCGATCCGTCCGCCCGCATGCTGGCCTGGAAGAGGTACTTACTCTTAAAGCTATAGTTGACCCGGCCCATGAAGGAGGCCAGCTGCCACTCCCGCAGATCGCTGCCGATGTCCCCCTTCACCTCGGCTGTGCCCATATTGTAGAACAGCTGCTCTTCGTACGGCAGATTGGAGACCGCACTGCGTTGCTCCTCAAAACGATACCCTTGAATGGACTGAAGTGCGGTCACACCCAGGGTATGGTCAGCCCCGAAGTCCCGATTATAATTCAGGATATTTTCCCAGGTGTACCCCAGGGTCTGGTTAGTCTCCAGCGAGGCATCCGAGGGGCCACCCCGGTTATTGTTGGTCAGGCTACCAAAGAAGGCACCCCGGCGGTAGTAGCGGATATCGGGTCCGAAGTTGGTGGTAAAGGTGAGCCCCGGCAGTAGATCCGCCTTGATGTAAATCGGTGCGAAAATCCGGGTCACCCGCCGGTCGTCGACTACCGCATTGGGCTGGATCTCCGAGAGCGGGTTGGTACGAATACCGTCGTTGGTGGGTAGAAAGCGTACGCTGCCGTCTTCGTTGTACGCTACCCCCAGTGGATTGTTGGTCAGGGCCTCGCCAATAGTGGCGTTGCTGCCGTAGTTCTGCAGGGAATTAGATAGCGTAAAAGATACCCCGGCCCGGAAAATGCTGCCAATATTCTGATCCAGGTTGATGCGGGCGGTGTAGCGGCGGAAGTCCATGTTCTCGATGATGCCCGGCTCGTTGAAGTAGCCCAGGGAGACGTTGAACTGGGTGTTCTCGCTACCGCCGCGGACGCTGAGCTGGTGGTTGGTCTGGGAGCCGTCCTGCAGCACCAGGTCCTGGAAGTCAGTACTCCGTCCTTCGTCCAGGCTCACCAACTCCGTGGGGTCTAAAAATACCTCCTCGTCCGAAGGAATGGCCCCGTTCCAGCCGTCGCGGCGGCTCTCCCGCTTGAGGGCGGCAAATTGCTCGCCGTTCATCACGTCTACGGTATTGACCGCGCTGGTCACGCCGTAGTAGCCGTCATAGGAGACGATAGTGCGACCGGCCGTGCCCCGCTTGGTGGTGATAATGACCACGCCGTTTGCGCCACGGCTGCCGTAGATGGCCGTGCCGGCGGCGTCCTTGAGGATCTCCATAGACTGGATGTCCTGGGGGTTGATGTCCTGAATGGCGTTGGTGCCGCTAGTCTGCGGAATGCCATCAATGACAAAGAGCGGATCGTTACCGGCCGAAAGTGAACGGCGGCCGCGGATGCGAATGATGGGGCTCTGTCCGGGACGGCCACCGACGGGCACAATATCCACGCCACTGACCTGGCCTTGCATGGCGCTAACGCCACTGGGCGTAGCGATGGCGGTGATTTCCTCGGCGTCGAGGCTGGCAATGGAGGCCGTTACGTCGCGCTTCTTCTGTATGCCGTAACCCACTACCACCACCTCATCGAGGGTGGCGGCGTCCTCTTCCATGACGATCTCGAAGCTCGTCTGGTTACCCACGGGGACTTCCAGGGTGCGGTAGCCGGTGTAGGAGATTTGGAGCACGGCGTCCTCGGCCGAGACATTGAGCGAAAAGCTGCCATCGATGTCGGTGACCGTACCGCTGGTCGTACCCAGCTCAAGCACAGTAGCCCCGATAAGTGGCTCCTGATTGGCATCGGTGATGGTGCCGTTGATGAGGATGAAGGCCGGCAGAGAGCCCCCGGACGGCGGCGCGGGCACGGCCGAAAGCACGGCACTTCCCGCTACCAGGAGTAGCAGTAAAATTTGTTGCATGATGGAGATTAAGTTGTAGTGAGATCGACGGTCGCTGTAGCCAACGACCGCTGAAATATAGCTCAAATCTATAATTCAACCGGTTTAATTTTTACAAAGGTGTTAAAATGGGCGACCTGAGTCGGTGGGGCCGCTAGGGTTGGCCCCGCCATTCCACGCCGTGCGCACCTGCGGCCCCGCCCGCTGTTGTAACTTGGTTAGCCCTCCCACTATGTCTGATCGCCCCTTCTACCGCCGTAAGCGCTTCCTCATTCCCGCCGTGGTGGTGCTGCTGCTCGTCGCCTTCCGGCTGTACCTGCCTACGCTGGTCAAAGACTACGTCAATAAGACGCTAGCCGAGCTGCCGGGCTACTACGGACAGGTGACCGATATCGACATTGCGCTGCTCAGGGGGGCCTACGTGATCGAGGGGATGTACCTCAACGTGGTGAACGGGGCCACCGAGGTGCCCTTCCTGAAGCTGCCACAGACGGACATCAGCGTGGAGTGGAAATCGCTGTTCCAGGGGCGGGTAGTGAGCGAAATCTACCTGACGAGCCCCGAGGTGATTTATTTGCTGGAGGACCAGGAGGGCCTGACGACGGAGGAAAGTCCCAGCACCGACGACTGGACCAAGGCGCTGACCGACCTGGTGCCGATCGACATCAACCACCTGGAGATCACCGACGGAACACTGGCCTACGTGGAGGTCAATGCCGATCCGAACATCGACCTGGAAATTACCAACTTACGGCTGGTGGCCGATAACCTGAGCAACGTCGTAGCCGCCCCCAACACCCTGCCCTCACCCGTCACGGCCCGCGGCGTAAGCTTCGGCGGCGGGGCGGTGAAGCTGGACGGCAGGGTGAACCTGCTCAGGGAGGTGCCGGATGTGGACCTGACCTTCTCGCTCGAAAACGCCAACGCAACGGCCCTCAACGACTGGACGCGACAGTACGTGGGCATCGACTTCGAGAGCGGCACCTTCGAGGTATTCAGCGAGGTAGCGATCGCCGACGGCTACATGACCGGCTACGTGAAGCCGTTACTGACCGACGGTAAACTCATCGGCAAGGACGACTCCTTCACCCAGGTGGTGTGGGAGGGCTTCGTGGGCTTCTTCAAGTTTCTGTTTACCAACCAGAAGACCGATACGTTAGGTACCGAAGTGGACTTCGAGGGCGACCTAAGCGACCCCCAGGTGCAGGTCTGGCCTACGGTGACCAATATCTTCAAGAACGCCTGGATTAAGGCCTTCTCCCCCGACACTGACGACAGCATCGACTACCAGGACGCGCTGAACCGTGACGGGCAGGGCAAGTCGAAAAAGGAACTGCGGCAGGAGCGGCGGGCTAAGCGGCGGGCGGAGAAGGGGGGGCAATAAGCTTAGGCATTGGACGCTTAGATAACAGATTAAACCCCGAGCATTGATTTATTTGCGCTGGTTGCCGGTCCTGCTGGCCTGGACGACCGTACTGAGTGGGCAGGGCAGTCCGCCCCCCGACACCACCGCTCTCTTCGCCGAGCTCACGCGCCGTACCGCGGCCGTGGTGGGCGCTACCCCCGTGGCCCAGCGGGACTTCCTGCGCACCGCCCTCACCGAGCGGGACGACTACCTGCGCCGGGAGATCCGTGACAGTGCCTACCTCTTCGACGGCGCGCTGCGGCCCTATCTGGAGGGACTCTTCGACCGCATCGTGACGGCCAACGCACTGGACCTGGACCCCATCGTATTCCTCGACCAGGATTACACCAGCAACGCCTTTAGTATGGGGCAGGGGCTGTTTACCATCAATTTGGGGCTACTGCGGCAGCTGGGCACCGAAGAGGAGCTACTATTCGTATTCTGCCACGAGGTGGCCCACGACCGGCTGCGCCACCAGCTGACCAAGCTCCGCGGTCTGGCCGACCGGCGGGCGGCCGTCTCGCCCACCCTGCGCAAACTCAGTCGGCCCACCCTGTTGCGCAGCCAGCGCCGGCAGCGCAGTCTGATCCAGGACCTGCGCGATCACACCTACGCCGGCTTCCGGCTACAACGGGAGGCGGAGCTACAGGCCGACAGTCTGGCCCTGGTGTACTTCAGCCGCCTGGGGTATCCGGCCAGCTTCGCGGCACGGGCCCTCGCAGCGGGTAGCCGGGTGCCGGTAGACAGCAGCCGCCGCGACGAGCTAGTGGAGCTACTCGCCACCGAGGCCGCTCCCCTCCGGGAAGCCTGGCTCACTCCCCCACCCCAACTCTTCGGCGGCGGCGGATTCGGGGCGGGGGCCGCGATGGGACAGGACGATAAGCCCGCCTACTTCTGGGAAACCGATAGCCTACTCACCCACCCCGCCCTGGCCGACCGCCAACTCCACATGCAGGGCTACGTGACCGAGCAACTGGCCGGCGATACGCTGCAAACGGGCCACGCCCACGGTCTGCGGCATACGGTGGACCGGGCCCTGCTAAGTGCACACTTACAGCGGCACGATTACGGACTGGCCCTGGTGGCCGCCCTGCGCCTACTGCACCGGCAGCCGGACGATGCGGCCCTGCGGCGGCTGAGTGCCGAGGCCCTGCTGGGGGTCTACCGGGCGGCCGAGGCCCACGACTTCGATGAGGCGGTGCCGCCGCCGGAATTCTTTCACGATGCCGCCTCCCAGCAGGTGGTGCGGGTGCTAAGGCAGATGCGGCAGTCGGAACTCAAAGCATTCACCCTGGCCTACCTGCAGTACGCGCACCCGGCCGCCTACGCCGCCCAACGATGAGGTTGTTCTACCTAACCCTGTGTGCACTGACCGGCCTGCAGGCCACCGCCCAGGAGGCCCCACCCATTACCGATCAACTGCTGACGTGGGGCGAGCTGCTGCAGGACCAGCAGAACGTGGGCCACTACAGCATCACCAGCCGGCAGGACGAGCGGCAGAAAACGGCCATCTTCACCGTCTCCCTCTACAGCAGCAACCTCCAGCCGGTGGGGGAAAAGACCTATCCGCCGGGGGAAGACACCGACGTACAGGACGTGGCCTACAACGGTACCCACCTCGGCGTGCTCATCCACGACGCGGCCGGTAAGCGCAGCCGCGTGGAGGTCCTGGACCAGACAGCCCGCACCGTAGCGACCTATCCCCTACAGGGACAGACCCTAAAGACCAGCGGTGAGCTCTACGCCACCCCCGACGGCTTCGTGGTGGTCAACTCCTTCCCGATCCAGCCGGGTCTGCCGGTCAGCAATACTAATTACGTCGTCGAGAAGGTAGTCACCCAGGGCAGCGGCACGGGCTGGATACGCCGTTACGGCTCGCCCGAAGCTAGCAGTACCGACATCCGGCTGGCCGTAGCCGCCCTGGACGAGGAGGTACTACTGATCCGCGTCTGGGACCTGGTGACTAAAACCTTCAGTCGTAAGGTACAGAGTGCCGTTTACGCCCTTGACCTAGCTACCGGGGCCGACCGGTTCAGCGAGATCGTCGAGACGCAGCGGGCCGCCGAGGCACCTACCTTCATCGGGGCGGCCCGCGTCGGTACGGGCTATAAGCTACTCCGCCTGCATCCCGCACGCCGGGAGAAGCGCATTGCCATTCCAGCTACCCTTAACGTCCTGACCTACCGGGCAGATCGGCTAGTAGACACGAAAACCATCGACCTGCCCGCCGCCGTCGGGGCCAGGTTACGCGAGCAGCACCTCGCTCCGCTACCCCCCCAGGTCGAGTTCGTGTACCGCGTAGGGCTGATCACGCCCACGGGAGCCTTCTCGCTGGTACTGGAGCCCTTCACCGCCCAGGGGCGTAACGTGACGTACACCAGTCCGTACGTGGTTGCCGTCGACTCCTCCGGCCGCCTACAGGACCTGACCGTCCTGCGGCATCAGAACTTCGTGCTCCCCGCCACGCTCACCAATCCCCAGCAGCTCAATACGCTGCGGATGTACGACGGCCCCTTCAACCACGCCCTGTCGCACCAGCTCGGCCCGCGCAACTACCACTACGTGCTGGACCGCAGCTTCGCTAGGGACGGCGTGACCTACCTGGGCATCAACGCTACGGTGTTTGACGGGGAGGGCTTCGTCACGGAGTACATCCCCCTCAGGGACACGGACTACCTGCGGCTCTACCCCGCCCGGGAGGGGTACCTCTGTGTGCTGGAGCCGAAGTTCGGGGAGGGCAAGATCGTGCCGCGGCTGGAGAAGCTGAATTACTAGACGAAGGGTAGATTATCCCACCCCAACGGTAGATTGCCCCCCCTCTCGCCCGGCCGCCATCCGTTACCTTAGCGGGACTGCAGTATACCTCCCTCGATGACGGACCTCCTACAACGGCACAAGAAACTTCTTCTGCACCTCGCCTTTTGGAGCGTGTACGCCTCGCTGTTTTTGTACACCATCAGTTTCGGGCGGGACGGGGAGCCCAACTGGGGGCGGATCCTTTCCGACGGCAGCTTTCACGTCCTGTCGCTGCTGGGCGTTAGCTACCTGAACTACTTCTTCTTCCTGCCGCGGCTCATCCGGGACCGGCGTATCGGTCTGTATCTGCTCACCTTCGGGCCGGTATTCCTCGCCTTTAGCTACCTCTTCCTACAGGGGAAGCAGCTCATTCTCGCCTACTACTTTCCGGACAGCGGCTGGATGTTCTCTCCACGCTTTGCGGTCAATGTGATCATGAGTGGGTTCTTCGCGGTGAGCTGCGTGGGGCTGCTCAAATTCGTGGAGGATTACTTCGAACTGGAAGCCCGCTCCCGGGAGCTCGAAAACCAGCAGCTGACCAGTGAGCTACAGTTCCTCAAGGCGCAGATCAACCCCCACTTCCTCTTTAACACCCTCAACAACCTCTACTACCTGGCCATCAACGAGAGCAGCCGCACCCCGGAGGTGATCGCCAAGCTCTCGGGCATGATGCGCTACATGCTCTACGATTCCAACCACCCCCTGGTGCCCCTGGCCCGTGAGATCGAGTACATCGAAAACTACCTGAGCCTGGAGCGGCTGCGCCTCGACGATCGGGTGCCCATCACCTTCGAGGTCGCCGGCCAGGTCGAGGGCGTGCGCATTGCCCCCCTGATCCTAATCACCTTTCTCGAAAACGCCT
Source organism: Saprospiraceae bacterium (assembly GCA_958295895.1). Classification (GTDB taxonomy): domain Bacteria; phylum Bacteroidota; class Bacteroidia; order Chitinophagales; family Saprospiraceae; genus Neolewinella. The sequence goes on from CATQHI010000008.1 coordinate 39,516, forward strand.
TCAAGCACGGGGTGAGTGGGTCGGCCGAAGGAGACGTCTTCATCACCGTGCGCCTCGACGTGGAGGCCGGCAGTTGCCACTACCGCGTTACCAACAGTAAGCTGGCCGAGGGCAGCAAGACGCTGAACGAAAAATCGGGCATCGGCCTACAGAACGTCCGCCGCCGCCTGGAGCTCAGCTACCCCGACCGCTACCGGCTGCACACCGACGAGACCGAGGACCGCTACCGCGTAGACCTCCAACTCCAACTCGCGTGACTCCGCTGAGCTGCCTGGTGGTTGACGACGAGCCCATGGCCCGCGCCCTGCTGGAGCAGTACATCGGCCGTACGCCCAGCCTCACCCTGGCCGGCTCCCTGAGTAGTTCCGTGGCCGCGCTGCAACGGCTGCAGACCGATCCGCCCGACGTGCTCTTCCTCGATGTGCAGATGCCGGAGCTCACGGGTATCGGCCTGCTCCGGGTGCTGAGGGAGCCACCCGCCGTCGTGCTTACCACCGCCTATTCCGACTACGCCATCGAGGGCTACGAGCTTGACGTGGCCGACTACCTGCTCAAGCCCATCACCTTCGAGCGCTTCCTGAAGTGCATAGACCGCCTGCTCAGTCCGGCTGCCCTGCCAACCACCGAGTCTACGGCCCTGCCGGCCACGCCGGATTACCTATTTGTTAAGGACGGCACTAAAAGTGTGCGCATCCGGCTGGAGGACATCCAGTACATCGAGGGGCTGAAGGACTACGTGCGCATCCACACCCCGCAGCGCAAGATCACCACCCTGCAGAGCCTCCGCGGACTGGTCGAGACCCTGCCCGAGGACCGCTTCATGCGGGTGCACCACTCCTACATCGTGGGCCTGGACTGGATCGAGGAGGTGACGCGCGACGCCCTCAAGATCGGCCAGGCCGAGGTGCCGGTGAGCGAGAGCTACCGCAGCCGCGTCAAGCAGTTCGTCGATGACCGCTACCTCTAGTTGAACCCTAATTCTTCCAGTGCCCGGTGGCTGATGGCGATGGCCTCCATCGGCGTCTCGTTGAAGGTCTGGTCCTGCTCCACCAGGTAAAACTCCATGCCCGACTCCGCCTTCTCGGCCAGGATGCGGGCAAAGTTGATGCTACCCTCTCCGATCGGAGCGAAGCGGCCCTCGCTGTCCATGTCCTTCACGTGCCAGGCCTTAAAGCGGCCCGGGTAGCGGCTAAAGTAGTCCAGCGGATCGGCCCCGGCCTTGGTGACCCAGAAGAGGTCCATCTGGAAGTTGAGCTGCTCGGGGTCGGAATTTTCCAGAAAGTATTCGATGGGCACTACGCCCTCGGCCGTCTCCCGGAACTCGAAGTCGTGGTTGTGGTATAGGCACTTCAGTCCGGCGGCGGCGCAGCGTGCAGCGATCGTATTTATGTCGGCCATCACCTCCTCCATGGGCTTTTTCATCTGCATCGTGCGCGTCTCGGGATCGACCCCGAAGGCCCCCATGGGCGGCACCGGGATCACCAGGTACTCGAAGCCGGCAGCCTTCACGTCGGCGATGGTTTGGTCCAGGTTGTCCATGGTAATCCCGCCATTGTGCGAGCTCATCGGCTTAAGCCCTACCTCATCCAAAAAGCTTTTAAATTCAGTGGGAGACATACCGTAAAATTTCCCGTCCTGATAGCCGGCCGCCTCAATGTAGGCGTAGCCGTCGGCGGCGACCTGGCGTAGGGCGGCGCGGGGGTCTACGCCCATGGTATCGCGCAGGGTGTAGAGGGCCAGTCCCCCCAGTTTTTGGGCGGGTGCGCCGGATGCGGCAGGCGTGGTGGAAGCCGTCGAGCTCTGGCGTGGGGCGCAGGCGGCGAGTAGGAGACCCAGGAGTAGGGCTAGGAGGATTGGGCGTGCGTTCATGGGGTAAAGGTACGGCAGGGTGGATGTTATAGGCTTGATGGGTGTGGTAGGTGTGGCAAATTCACCACAGATGGCCTAAGGGCCACACAGAGGGTTGCACAGAGTACGCACAGAGCCGTCGGGAGATGCGTCATCGGGGGGAGGGGACCTTGATGTAAGCCCTCCGGCAGCGCCAGCAAAATGCAGCCTCCGGCTGCGCTAAAGCACTCCAATCCGGTAAGCCGCCACCACCCCCAACGTAGTATAGTCCGTAGAGTAATCGCGGTAGGTATCCGTCACCCCCCGCTCCAGGCCGTAGCGCAGCTGTAGCTGGTAGCGATCCCGTACGTTAAGCCCTAGGCCAAACTCAAAACCCGGGTTAGTGCTCGGCGTGACCTCGGTGGAGAGGATCGAGCCGACGAGGGTGAAATTAGATTTGTAGGGCACGTCCAGCGATACGGCCGCGTCGACAAACAACCCACTACTGCCCCCGGTGATAGCTATGTACCGCCGAATACCGAGGGGTACGGTCACCGCCTGGTAGTAGAAGTTGATGCTGCGGTCCAGTCCCCGCGTACGCTGCCCCCGCACCCTACGCTGCGCTACCTCGGCGAATACGGCCCAGCGGTTGTTGGCGAAGGGCAGTTGGTACTCTACTTCGAGCCCGTAGCGTAGTCGGTCATCGGTTACTTCCGACTCTAGCATCGTGCCGAAGGAAGTGACCTCGCCAAACACGATGGTACCCCGCTCCACGCCTACGCGGGGTGCGATACTCAGTCTGCCCCGGGCGGTACGGCGTACGAGGGTGCGTGACGCGCCGCCTACGCAGTCATTATAGGCTGTAACGTAGCGAACTAGGGGGACGCGCTCGTAGCGGAGCTCAGCTAATCGTGCATCCTGCGGCGGTCCACAGCTAAGCTCCCGGCGCAGGGTACCGCGGAAGGAGTCGTCGCGCTGTATGCCCACCGATCCCACCCGGTAGACCCGGCTGACCAGCGGCTGCATGCTACCGGTACCACGGCGGTAGTAGAAGCGACGCAGGTTGCCCTCGGTGTAGGCGTAGAGTTCGGCCGGCCCTTCGACCAGTAGCTCCAGGAAGACCGTCTCCTCCACGTACTGCGGCACGGCGGCCGTGCTGAGCAACTTGGGCTGCTCGCTCGACCGGTCGATGCCTACGGTAAAGCGGCGGTACTGGAGGGAGCCATCGGTGTAGCCGAACTCGCTGACCTCGGATACCGTAGCGGTTTGCCAGTCGCCGGTAGCTGCGTCGCTGCGGTACCTGAAGCTGCCGGGGTTATCGACCCAGTCGCGGTCGATGATATAGACTTCCGAGCGGGTGCCGACCAGGTCAATGAGGTAACCGGGGCGGGGAGCGGGTTGGGCGATTAGCAGGGTGGTAGTGAGGAGAAGATAAACTAAGTGGGGCATGATCGGCGAATCTTGAAGGCTCACCACCGAGCGCTCGCTGGGGTAGAAACCCCGAGTATAAATCTCGGAAGTGAGCGGTTCTAAAGGTAATCAGGAGACCGGTCATCAAACAGTGCCCACAACCCAATCCACCCCCCAACCATTACCTTTGCTACCCCCTACCCCAAGCCCTTCACATGCACGCCCTCACCCCCCGTTTCGACCAGTTCAGCCACCGCCACATCGGCCCCTCCGCCGCCGAGACCGAGGCGATGCTGGAGACCATCGGCGTCGATTCCCTCGCTACTCTGATCGACCAGACGGTGCCCGATGCCATTCGCCTGCGCGAGCCACTGAAGGTCGATCCGCCAATCAGTGAATACTACTATTTGCAGCACCTGCGGGGCATGGCCAGCCGGAATAAGGTCTACCGCAGCTTCGTCGGTATGGGCTACTACGGGACCATCACGCCGAGTGTCATCCTACGTAACCTGTTCTGCAATCCGGGCTGGTACACCCAGTACACCCCCTACCAGGCCGAGATCGCGCAGGGCAGACTAGAGAGCCTACTTAACTTCCAGACCCTCATCAGCGACCTCACCGCCCTACCCGTCGCCAACGCCAGCCTACTTGACGAGGGCACCGCGGCGGCCGAGGCGATGACGATGTTCTACGGCTATAAGAATAAGCGGGCGAAGTCCGATCCGGCCAATGTCTTCCTGGTCTCCGATCAGGTACTACCGCAGACCCTGGCCGTCGTACGCACCCGGGCCGAGCCGTTAGACATTGAGATCCGGGTCAGCCCGGTCAGTGAGTTTGAGCTCGACGGCGACCGCGTCTTCGGTATTCTGCTGCAGTACCCCGGAGCCGACGGGTGCATCGAGGACTACCGCTCCGTCACCGAACAGGCCAAAGCGGCCGACATCACCGTCACGGTCGCCGCCGACCTGCTGGCCCTCACCCTGCTTACCCCTCCCGGTGAGTGGGGGGCCGATGCTGTCGTGGGCAGTAGTCAGCGCTTCGGCGTACCCATGGGCTTCGGCGGACCGCACGCCGCCTTCTTCGCTGTACAAGACACCTACAAGCGGCTCATCCCCGGTCGCATCATCGGCGTGAGCCAGGACCGCCACGGCAACATGGCCCTACGCATGGCGCTGCAGACCCGCGAGCAGCACATCCGCCGCGAAAAGGCCACCTCCAATATCTGCACCGCCCAGGCGCTACTCGCCAATATGGCCGCCATGTATGCCTGCTACCACGGCGCCGAGGGACTTACCGCCATCGCCAAGCGGACCCACCACTTCACCGTCATCCTGGCCGATACGCTGCGGGAGGCGGGCTTCACCCTGGCCGGCGATCAGTACTTTGATACGCTCCACATCGAGGCCAGTCCCGAACGGGTGGCCGGCATCCGGCAGCGGGCCGAGACCGAGGGCTACAACTTCTTCTACCCCTCAGAGGGCGGTATCCGCATCAGCTTCGACGAGACGGTAGCTACGACGGACCTACAGGCCGTCTGCCGCATCTTCGAGGCCAAGCTAACTTACCGGGGCGCTGCGCTTACGGAGGACGGAAGCGTCGAGGGCATTGCCACTCACATTGCACCGGCGCTCCGCCGCACCACCCCCTTCCTGACGCACCCCAACTTCAGGAACTACCGCACGGAGACCGAGATGATGCGCTACCTCAAGCGCCTCGAAAACAAGGACCTCAGCCTGATGCACAGCATGATCCCCCTCGGCTCCTGCACCATGAAACTGAACGCGGCTACGGAGCTGATCCCGGTGAGCTGGCCGGAGTTTGCCGACATCCACCCCTTCGCGCCGATCGAGCAGGCGCAGGGCTATAAGCAGCTGTTCCAGGAGCTGGAGCGGGACCTTGCCGAGATAACCGGCTTCACCGCCTGTAGCCTGCAACCCAATAGCGGTGCCAGTGGCGAGTACGCCGGACTGATGGTCATCCGCGCCTACCACCTCAACCGCGGCGAAGCCCACCGCAACGTGGCCATCATCCCCGAGAGCGCCCACGGCACCAACCCCGCCAGCGCCGTCATGGCCGGTATGCAGGTCGTGGTGGTGAAGAGTGACGCGGCCGGTAACGTCGACATTGCCGACCTGCGCGAAAAGGCCGAACGGCACAAGGACAAGCTAGCCGCCCTCATGATCACCTACCCCAGCACCTACGGCGTCTTCGAAACCGGCGTGGTGGAGATGTGCGAGGTGGTGCACGCTCACGGCGGACTGGTCTACATGGACGGCGCCAACATGAACGCCCAGGTCGGTCTCACCAGTCCCGGCCTCATCGGCGCCGACGTCTGCCACCTCAACCTGCACAAGACCTTCGCCATCCCCCACGGCGGCGGCGGTCCCGGCATGGGCCCCATCTGCTGTAATGAAAAGCTCGCCCCCTTCCTCCCTAGCCACCCCCTCCAGGACACCGGCGGACAGAAGGGCACCAGCGCCGTCGCCTCCGCCCCCTGGGGCAGCGCCAGCATCCTCCTGATCAGCTACGCCTACATTAAGATGCTCGGAGCGCAGGGGCTTAAGGAAGCCAGCGAGTACGCCATCCTCAACGCCAACTACATCAAGGCCCGCGTCGAAGAGCACTACGACGTCCTCTTCACCGGCGAGCACGGCCGCTCCGCCCACGAGCTCATTCTCGACCTACGCCCCTTCAAGTCGGTGATGAGCGCCGGTGACCTTGCCAAGCGCCTCATCGACTACGGCTTCCACGCCCCCACCCTCTCCTGGCCTGTGGCCGGCACCGTCATGATCGAGCCCACGGAGAGCGAGTCCAAAGAAGAGCTCGACCGCTTCTGCGAGGCCCTCATCGCCATCCGCGAGGAAGCCGACGCCGTGGCCCGCGGAGACGTCGACGCCACCGACAACGTCCTCCAGAACGCCCCCCACACCGTCACCGAGCTCACCGCCGACGACTGGTCCCACCCCTACAGCCGCACCCAGGCCGCCTACCCGCTGCCGTACCTGCGTCAGGGCTTCAAGTTCTGGCCGAGCGTGGCCCGCGTCGATGACGGCTACGGGGATCGCAACTTTGTGTGTACCTGCCCGCCGATCGAGGAGTATGTGTAACCAAGAACCTCGAAGGGTTCGTTGGAGCGCAGCGACTTCGAACCTTTGAGCCTTCGGTCGCGCAGTCAACTAGCATCGAACCCCCACTCCAGCACCCGCCGATCATCCCCCCCAGTCACCAGCGTCTCCCCATCCAGCCAGCACAGCGCATTCACGCTATTTACGTGCCCCTTATCCCGCACCACCTCGCAGACTTTGAGGAGGGCTAGGTCACTAGTACGCCAGAGTTTCACGGTCTTATCACGGCTCGCCGTAGCCAGGTAGTCACCACTCGGGTGCACGGCCAGGGCGTTGACGGTCATCAGGTGGGCGGTCACGGTCTGATCTAGCGTGAGGCGGCCGTCGAGGACCTGCCAGCGGGTCATCGAAGCATCACGTCCCCCACTGAAGAGGTACTCCCCATCGGGAGAAAAGCCCAGGGCAAAGACAGAGGGCGCGTGCGCAGGTGCGGTGCTTAGCGGGGAAAGGTCGGCCTGGTCGAACAGGTACAGCCGGCCATCGCTCGCCCCCACGGCGAGTCGGTCGTAAACGGGATCATAAGCGATACGGCGTAGGGAATTGGCGGAAACGGGCAGACTCTCCAGGCTACGGGCCTCGGCGAGGGACCAGCGGGTGAGTACGCCGTCGCCGCCACCACTGTAGACGGTATCACTCACTCGGAGCAGGGTGAAGGTGCCCCGCCGGTGGTGGGCGATGTGCTTGTTGCGGTCGGGGGCGTCGGGGTAGAGCCAGTGTAGGCCGCCGTCGAGGGTGCCGGCAATGAGGAGATCGGGCATGGCGACGAGGCTCAGGAATTTACCGTTCTCTACGGTGGCTACGACTTGGCCGAAATCGACGTCCTGGCGGTGCCAGTGGACGAGGAATCCGTCGGCGGCGGCGCTGTAAAATCCCTCCCCCGCGGGCTGCAGATCGTAGATGGCGGCGCGGTGACCGGAGCGGACGTGGGTGCGGGTAAGCATGGGTCGACGTGAACAAGGTGTTAGGGTACAGGGTTTTGGAAGTGTACTAGCCCTGGCGCCGTGGCGTCACCCCACCGAATGAAATACCTTTTCCTGGTTCTTCTTTGCTGGGCGGTAGGATTTGCGTTGCCCTATTTTACCGCCGTCGTGCAGCTCATTGCCGCTGCTATCATGGTATGCATTATCCTGGTGGGATTGTACTATTACATCGATACGCGGATCAACGCTGTTCGTTTGTAAACCCCCCTTCGCTTGCCCCTGCTTTTTCACGACTCCCTGCTGCCACCCGGCGAGTGGGGCCTCTGGTCGATCACCGAATCAGAGGACTGGCTGCGTAGTCAGCTGGCGCTCTTCTTCCGGGAGGAGAAGCAACTTTATGGCATAAAGGGCGAAGAACGGCGGCGGGAGTTTCTGGCCGCTCGCCAGTTGCTCCACCTGATGAGCGGCCGCAGTGAGCGGGCCGAGCTGGTCAAGGATGGTGACGGAAAGCCCCACCTGCCGGACTCAAAATTCTACGTTTCCATCAGCCATACGGTGGGTTACTCGGCGGCCGCGGCCCATCCCCGGCCGTGTGGGATCGATGTGCAGCGGATCGTACCGCGGATCGTGAACCTGGCTCCGAAGTTTGTAGGGGCGGGGGAGCGCAAACAGCTTACGGATGAAAAGGAGCTAGAGCAACTGCATCTGATTTGGGCGGCTAAGGAGGCGATGTACAAGGCTTACGGGCGGCGGCAGCTGGATTTTAAGAAACATCTATTTGTGGAGCTGGGAACGGAGGCTACGGGTCGGCTGCGGCGGGGGGCGGTGGGGATGGACTTTGAGCTGGCGTACAAAATTTATCCAACCTTTGTGCTGGTAGCCGCAGTACAATGCGGCCTCCGGCCGCGGTAGACGTAGCAGCCTCCGGCTGCGAGAGCCGCCCTGGCGGCGACCGGAGTAGGACTGGCAGTGAGACGGACTCCGGAAACAACCTCTATTCGTAGTATTCCAGCGCAGCCGGAGGCTGCATTTTGCTGCCGCTGCCGGAGGCAGCATTGTACTAGTACCAGCTAGCATAGGTCAAGTAAGCCCCGGCAATCCGCTCAATAGTATCCGCCCGCTGCTCCGGCGCCAGCTCCTTAATCTTCCGGGCAGGAATGCCGGCATACACCGAGTTAGCCTCACACCGCATGCCGGCGGGCACCACCGCCCCGGCCCCGATGATCACGTTACTTTCCACCACGGCATCATCCATCACGATGGCCCCCATGCCGATGAGTACGCTATCGTGAATGGTACAACCGTGCACGATGGCGCGGTGGCCGATACTGACGTCGTTCCCAATAGTAGTGGCCGCACGCTGGTAGGTGCAATGGATGCAGGCGCCATCTTGGATGTTGACCCGGTCGCCGATGGTAATGCTGTTGACATCCCCGCGTACGACGGCGGTGAACCAGACGCTGCACTGACTGCCCATCGTGACCTCACCCACCACCGTGGCGTTTTCGGCAAGGAAGCAGTCGGGACCGATCCGGGGCGTGTGTCCGCGGACGGGGAGGATCAGAGCCATAGCGGGGGCGGGATCAGATCAGGTCGTCCTCTTCCTCCTCCTGGCGCTTGCGGCGGCGGCTGCGCTTCTTGGGTTTGGGCTTAGCCTTGGGTGGGGGCGGCTTCTTGATCTTGGAGATTACCTTATTGGGGCCCTCACGGCGTTCGCTGGCCATGCGGGCGAGGTCCTGGGCGGTGACGTCCATCACGCCGCTGGCCTGTAGCTTCATGCCCTCGAGACTTTTGGTGGTGGTGGGCACCGCTTCGAGGCGTTTGCGGTCGATGAGTTTGCCCGTGACCGAGCAGACACCGTAGACCTTGTTCTTGATCCGCAGCATGGCGTTCTGGAGATCCTGCACCTGGTCGCGCTTGCGTAGCACCTGCTCGTTGAGGAGCTCGAGCTGGGAGACGGAGCTGCTGTCCTGGGTATAGTCGGCTCCGAAGCCTTCGGTGATATTTTCCGAAAACTCGCTGACCTGATCGCGCAGCATCTGCAGCTCCTTCTTAGCCTGCTGGTAGTTATCCTTTATAATTTGCTTGAACTCGTTGAGTTCCTCGTCGCTGTATCGTTCCATATCGGCTAATTATACACCCCCGTTGCGGTCAATGTTATATTTTTTCCGCGGTTATGCAAATTTGCGTGCTCCGGTAGGGACGTTTACGCCGGGAATAGTCACATTCAACCCATAGTCGGGTACGGGGTTTATACCTTTGCCCCCTCGATTTGGATTGCATCCCGCGTCCCCGCCCTAAAAAACCCTTCCGGTATGGCCATCATGATCACCGACGATTGCATCAACTGCGGAGCCTGTGAGCCCGAATGCCCCAACAATGCCATCTACGAAGGCGGGGTGGAGTGGACGATCTCGGACGGTACGACCATCCACGAGCCCTACAAAATAGAGACCGGCGCGGTAATCGGCCCGAACGAGGATCAGGAGCCGGTCAGCGACGAATTCTACTACATCGTGCCGGATAAGTGTACCGAATGCGTGGGTTTCCACGAGGAGCCGCAGTGCGCCGCGGTGTGCCCGGTAGACTGCTGCGTGCCGGACCCCGAGCGGGAGGAGGCCGAGGCGGTACTGGCGGCTCGGCAGCAGGTGCTGCATGCGTAGTGGTGGCTTTAGCCGTACTACCTCACCCCTGCTTACCTTTCGCTTGTGCTACGCGTCATTCTTTTATTAGCGGGCGTCTCTGTCTGCACCTTCCTCTACAGCCAGGGCGCTCCCCTACCCCTCAACGAGGAAGGCTACGACCTCATCCGGCGGCTGTCCATCAAGTATGGTTTCGCGGGCTTCACGGCTCCGGCGGCGGATCTGAACCTGCGTCCGGCTAGTCGTGGTGACCTGGTGCGGCTGGCCAAGACCTACGATGAGCTGTACGGTGGGGAGATGTCTACCGTGGAGCGCTACCGGCTGCAACGCTTCTACGACGACAACGACGAGTGGCTGAGTCTGCCGAGCCTGGTGACCACCGACGATGCCGACCGGGCCCCCTTCTACATCGGCGACGACTTCGCGTTGGAGTCGGAGGCCTCGCCGCTGTACCGCAGGTCGCGCCGGCCCATTTTCAATACCTTTTACGAGACGCCCGCCTACCTGCTTTCGTATAACCGTAAGGACTTCTACCTCCGGCTTAATCCGGTACTGGACGTACGCTACGGCCAGTTACAGGATGACGAGCAGGCCTACCTGTACAACAAGCGGGGGGTACGGCTGCGGGCGGGCTTCGACGACCGGATTTTCCTGCACTTCGAGATTCTGGATACCCAGTTCGGTGCCCCGAACTACATCCGGAACTACTTCCGTAGCGTAGGCTCCCTGCCCGGGGCGGGGTTGGTAAAGGACGAGCTGACCCTATCTGCATTCAACATCGAGCGGGGTTACGATTTTCTTAACGGGGCGGGTTACCTCTCCGCCGATATCACCCGCCACGTAGGCGTACGTCTTGGCTACGGGCAACACTTCATCGGCAATGGGGAGCGCAGTCTGTTCCTGAGCGATTTCAGCAACAACTACCCCTTCCTGGAGATCAACTGGCGCATCTGGAAGCTGCACTACCGCAACATTTTCGCCGAGCTCACGAGCGGTCCGCAGGACGTACCCAACACCGGACTGACGCTGCCCAAGAAGTACCTGGCCGCCCACCACCTGTCGATCGACATCGGCAAACGCCTCGCCGTGGGCCTGTTCGAGGCCGTGGTACTGAACCGGGAGAACGGCTTCGAGCTAGCCTACCTCAACCCCATCATCCTGTACCGGACGGTGGAGGGTAGCGTGGGCAGTCCGGATAATGTGGTGATCGGGCTAACGTCATCCTACCGCTTTCCGTTCCGTACGGAGGTTTACGGGCAGTTCATCCTGGACGAGTTTGTATTCGATGAGTTGTTCATCAAGCGCGAAGGGTGGTGGGCGAATAAGTGGGCGTACCAGATCGGGGCCCGGCACGTAGACGCCTTCGGTATCGACCAGCTTGACTTGGTGGCCGAGCGCAACGTGGCCCGACCTTACATTTTTAGTCATGATGGCCTGAGCAGCTACACCCACTTCGCCATGCCGCTGGCGCATCCGCTTGGCGCTAACTTCACGGAAAATTTGGTGGGCTTCGACTACCGACCGCTACCGCGGCTGCACCTGGACGGCCGGCTGTACCTGACCGAGCAGGGGGAGGGCATTGACTCTACCGTGGTGGGCGAGAACCTGAATCAATCTAGTGATCTGCGCAGCATGAGCCGTGGCAACGAGATCGGGCAGGGCGTGGGCTACACCAACACCATCATTCAGCTACGGGCGGGCTACGAGGTGCGGCCCAATCTGTGGGTGGAGGCGGAGTACTTCTCGCGGAGCAAGGATTCGGAGCTGGACGTGCGGGATCTGGAGACTACGTTGGTGAATGTAGGGGTGCGGTGGAATGTGGGGCGGCGGCGGGAGGCGTTTTAGGGGGCGTTGGAGGTGTCATCGGAAGTACACGGAGGCCAGCACCTAGCGGTGCTGGGCGTGGCAGGCGGCATACTCGCCATCAGCAAGGACCTCGAAGGGTCCTTTGCGCGTAGCGCTTGGGACCTTTGAGGGTCCGGTCGAATCGCCGCGACAACTCAACCCGTAAGTACGACGGTTCACCCCGAAACCCATTGCACCCGCGGCCCCGCCCCCCCTGCTTTGTGGTAACATAATGCCATCGCCATGTTACTACGCTACCTATTCTTACTCGGTTTTCCTGCTCTCGTTACCGCCCAGACCGTACGGGGTACGCTCACCGACGCGCAGTCGGACATGCCGCTCATCGGCGCCACCGTAGAACTACTGGACGCAGGCACCGAGGTGGGCACGACTACCGACCTGGATGGCACCTTCGCACTCGAAGGGGTACCCGTAGGCCGGCAGACGCTTCGCATCAGCTACCTGGGCTACCGGACACAGACCATTCCGAACGTACTCGTCACGGCGGGCAAGGATGTGATCCTGGATCTGGGGCTGGAGGAAGCCGTGACCGAGCTGGCCGCCGTGACGGTAACCGCCGAAAACGACCGGGAAACGGTCAACGAGATGTCGACGATCTCCACCCAAAGCTTTACCGCCGAGCAGGTCAACCGCTTTGCCGGGGGGCGCAGTGACGTGAGCCGCCTGGCGACTAACCTGGCCGGCGTGGCCACCTCCGACGATAGCCGCAACGACATCGTGATCCGGGGCAATAGCCCATCCGGGCTGCTGTGGCAACTGGAGGGTATCCCGATCCCCAACCCGAACCACTTTGCTACCCTGGGCACTACCGGGGGGCCGGTCTCGGCGCTCAACCCGAATATGCTGGCCAACAGCGACTTTGCTACCTCGGCCTTCGCGGCGGAGTACGGCAACGCATTCTCGGGCGTATTCGATCTGCGGCTGCGCAGCGGCAACCGGGAGCGGTACGAGTTTATGGGCCAGCTAGGGACCTTCTCGGGAATAGAAGTCATGGCCGAGGGCCCGCTGGGGGCAAAGGGAGGTTCCTTCGTCGCGAGCTTCCGCAACAGCTTCGTTGGACTGGCGGACGCGGTGGGTATTCCCATCGGCACCAACGCTACGCCCGATTACCGGGACCTGACCTTCAAGGTAGACTTCGCCCAGGGCAAGGCCGGCAAGTTGTCGGTCTTCGGCATCGGGGGTACCAGCAACATCGACTTTTTGGGATCGGAAACGGACAGTACGGATCTCTTCGCCGATCCGGGGGCCAACTCCTACGCCCGCAGTGACTTCGGCGTGCTGGGCCTGCGGCACAACCTGATCACCGGCGAGCAGACTTACCTGCGCACCGTGCTCAGCGTGAGCAGCCAGGGCAACGGCTACGAGGAGTACGCCCTGGACGAGGCGGAGGGCAACGGATTGCTCACCACCGATGTCGACGATCGTACGCTCCGCTATAGCCTGAAAACCTATCTTAACAGTAAGATCAGTAAGCGGCTCACCCTGCGCACGGGCGTTCAGGCCGAACTCAGTCAGCTCACCACCACCGTAGATGACCGCAGCGGACGGCCCGACCGCGACGGTGACGGACAGCGGGACCTGGACCGGCTGCGCGACTTCGACGGCACCTTCACCCTGCTCCAGGGCTTCGGGCAGGCCCGGTACCGGCTGGGCGAGCGCACTACCCTGAATGCCGGGCTCCACCTGCAGTACTTCACCCTCACCGAGGCCCTTGCCGTAGAGCCGCGCCTAGCCGCCGAGTATCGGACGAGCGACCGGCTGACATTCTCGGCCGGCTACGGTCGCCACAGTCAGACGCCCGCCCTGCCGGTGTTCTTTTTCCGGGACGTCACTACCGGTCGGCCGGATGCTAACCAGTCACTGGGCTTTCTGCGCGCTGACCATTACGTTCTCGGAGGTGCCCTGCAACTCAACCCCGCCTGGCGCCTCAAGACCGAGGTGTACTACCAAAACCTGCGGGATGTACCCGTAGACAATTTTTCATCCTCCTTCAGTATCCTCAACGCCGGGGCGGACTTTGTCTTCCCGGAGCGGGGCAGCCTGGTCAACGACGGCCGGGGGGAGAACTACGGCGTAGAGCTCACCGTCGAGCGCACCTTCACTGACAACTGGTACGTGCTGGCCACCGGCTCGGTCTTCGAGAGCACCTACCGGGGCAGCGATGGCGTAGACCGCCCCACCGCCTTCAACAACCAGTACGTGGGCAACCTGCTGCTAGGCCGCGAGTGGCTCATCGGTAGGGATGGCCGCAACCGCCTCACCCTCAATACCAAGGTCACCACCTCGGGCGGGCGCTACTACTCCCCGGTCGATCTGGTGGCCAGTCGGGAGGCAGAGACCGACGTGCGCGACGAGGAGCTTGCCTTCAGGGAGCGCTACCCCAACTACTTCCGCTGGGACCTCAAGTTCGGCATCCAGCTTAACGGCAAGAACAAGAAGTTCAGCCAGGGCTTCTTCTTGGACCTCCAGAACCTGACCAACCGCAACAACGTCTTCCAGGAGCGCTACAACCCCGTGACCGGCAACGTCAATACGGTGTACCAATCGGGTTTCTTTCCGGATTTCCAGTACCGCGTGCAGTTCTAGCCTTCTTCCCCCCCGTAGTACCTTACGGGATAAGTCCACCACCATGCACCTCCTCCTCACCCGCTCCGAACGCGTCCGCTACCTGGGCTTCGACGACCACTGGGCCATGCTACTGGGCGTCCCCCTGCTCTCGCTCCTGGCCTTCCTGTTCTTTGCCGGAGCGGGAAGTGGGGAGGTCACCACCGGCAAGATCATCCTCTGTAGCACACTGGGCCTACTGCACACGGTGATCTACTGGTTTCTCAACCGCAGTGTGGCGGTCAACCTCCGGTACCGGCTGCCACGTCGGGAGCAGACGGTGCGCCGTATACTCCTGATGCTACTCGGTGCGGTGGTGATCGTCCTCGGCGTCGAACTGACCTCCCGCTGGCTGTTTACGAACCATTTTCCGTACGTCATCGAGGCGGGCTACGGTGACTCGCCCCTCCCCTTCCAGCTAGCGGTGTCGTTCACACTCTGCCTATTGGTGCTTGCCGTTTACGAGTCGGTCTATTTCTTCGCCAAATACAAGCAGAGCATCCTGGAGCAGGAGCGCCTCTCCCGCGCCAACGTACAGGCCCAACTCAGCGTGCTCAAGGAGCAGGTCAACCCCCACTTTCTGTTCAACAGTCTTAATACGCTGACCAGCCTCATCCCCGAGGACCAGCGTAAGGCCACCGTTTTCACCCAGCGGCTCGCGGCCACGTACCGGCGCATCCTGGAGTACCGGCAGGAGGAGCTTATCCCCCTCCACGAGGAACTCAGCGCCCTGGAGGACTATATCTTTCTCATGCAGACCCGCTTTGAGGACAAGCTACAGATCAGGTGGAACGGGGGGGCTGCGTCATCTGGGGTAGGGGCCCTAGATGTAAGCCAGGTGCAAGGTCAGATGGTGCCCCTTACCCTCCAGCTCCTCGTAGAGAATGCCCTCAAGCACAACGTAGTCAGCCAGTCAAGCCCCTTACGGATCACCATTAGCATCACGGCCGCGAGTGTGTCCGTGACCAATTCTTTGCACCTGCGTACCCGCCCAAGCAGTACGGGATGGGGGCAAGACAGCATCCGGCGGCGCTACCGTATCCTCACCAACCGCCCGGTGGTCATCGAGCGAACCGAGGACGAATACCGCGTGACCGTGCCCCTGCTGCCGGCCGCCCAACCCGTTGCGTATGTCTCTGCGTAGCTGCTGGATCCTCGAGGACGAGCCGCCTGCCCTGCGCCGGCTCCAGGGTCTGCTCGCCCAGGTAGCTCCGAACCTGGAGGTAACCTTTGCCACGGATACGGTAACCGCCGCCCGCCAGGCCCTAGAAAAGCGTACGCATCCCGACCTGGTCTTCAGCGATATTCACCTGGCCGATGGGCTTTGCTTCGCGCTCTGGGAGTCGGTGCCGGTGGCTTTTCCAATCGTCTTCACTACGGCCTACGATCAGTACGGTATTCGTGCCTTCCGCACCAATGGTATCGATTACCTGCTCAAGCCCGTGGAGGAGGACGCCCTTAGCCAGTCCCTCGCCAAACTCGAACGACTGCGCCAGCCCGCTTTCCCACCCGACTGGGAGGCTCTGACCGCCCTACTCACCCAGCAGCGAACGCCACGGGTAGCGTACCGCGAACGTTTCCTGCTACAGCACCGCCAGGACTGGATCACGGTACCGGTCAGCGAGCTTCGCCAGTTCTATAGCACCGACGGAATGAGTTTCGCCGTGGCCCACGACGCCAAGCGCTACCTCCTCGAGGGGTCGCTCAATCAACTGGTGGAGGAGCTCGATCCCGGGCGGTGGCTTCGCATCAACCGCGGCCAGATCGTACATATCGAAGCCGTGCGTAAGGTCAGCCCCTACTTCAACCACCGTCTGGTGCTCGAACTGCACCCTACGGGCGAGGGGGATGGGGTGGTGAGCCGCTCGCGGGTGGGGGCTTGTCGGGCTTGGTTGGGTTCTAGAGGTTAGAGATTTAGGGTGTTGGAGGCGGTCGTTGGAGGTGTTATGGGGCTCACCACAGAGCGCCTAGGGGCTACACGGAGGTATTCACAGAGGTTACACAGAGCCGTCGTTGGAGGTGTGGCAGTTGGAGGTACACGGAGGCCAGCACCTAGCGGTGCTGGGCGTGGCAGGCGGCAAATATGCAACCAGCAAGGACCTCGAAGCGTCCCTTGCGCGTAGCGCTTAGGACCTTTGAGCGTCCGGTCGAGCCCCCCCGCGCTGAACCACCCCACCCCATTCCGCCTTCCATCCGTTACCCCTATCTCCGTTAATTTCTACCCCTTGCCCCCTCCCCTCCCCACCCCCGCCTTCATCATCGAAGAAGACAAACTTCGCAAGAACCTCGAGCTCATAGCTGACGTAGCCACCGCAAGCGGCGTCGAGATCATCCTAGCCCTTAAGGCCTTCGCCTTCTGGCCCGCCTTTCCGCTGATCGCCGAGTACTTACCCGGGGCAACTGCCAGTAGCCTAAATGAGGCCAGGTTGATCCACAAGCACTTCGGTCGCAAACCGCACGTCTACGCACCTGCGTACCCGCCCAGAGACTTTGCAGAGATGGCGGAACTGGCGAACCACCTGACCTTCAATACCCTGACGGAGCTCGAACGCTACCGGCCGCAGTGGGAGAAGCTAGAAACCAACGTAGGCCTACGGGTGAATCCGGAGTACAGTCCGGTGGAGACGGAGCTCTATAATCCTTCCAATCCCCACGGTCGTCTGGGAGAGACGCTGCCAAACCTACCGACCAAGCCACCGAAGGGCCTAAAGGGCCTACACATTCACACCCTCTGCGAGAGCGACGCGGCCGCCACGGCCACGCTGATCGAGCGCACCAGGGCGCAGTTCGGCCACTACCTGGAGCAGATCGAATGGCTCAACCTCGGCGGGGGCCACCTGATGACCCGGGAGGGCTACGATGTGGAAGGTCTGATCAAAACGCTGAAGGAGTTGCGGGCACGCTACCCCCACCTGAAGGTGATCCTGGAGCCCGGCAGTGCACACGTATGGCGGACGGGTTACCTGCAGTGCACGGTGCTGGACATCGTGAATAATTACGGCTCGGCTACCCTAATGCTGGACGTGAGCTTCACCTGCCACATGCCCGATACGCTCGAGATGCCCTACCGGCCCGTGGTGCGGGGGGCCAGTGCGGAGCCAGCGGAGGGCTACCCCTACGAATACCGACTGGGGGGGATGAGCTGCCTGGCCGGAGATTACCTGGACACCTACTACTTCCGGCAGCCGGCACGGGTGGGCGATACGCTGGTGTTCGAGGATATGGCGCACTATACGACGGTAAAGTCAACGATGTTTAACGGGGTGCCGCACCCAGCCATCGTGCTAGTAGATGCAGATGGGGAGGTAGTGATGGAGCGGCAGTTTGATTACGAGGATTACGAAAAACGAATGGGCTAGTCGTCTGCCGAGTTCCGCGCATGGCGCGGCTCGTTCGCCAACTTTTTTCGCTCACCCCTTCGCCGAATTAATGAAGTACACCCCGGTCAGCAGCACCGCCCCCGCCAGCAGTGACTGTCCGGTGATCACCTCATTATTGAATAGACCCCCGAGCAGCACGGCTACGACTGGATTGACGTAGGTATTCGTAGCTACCTTATCCGCACTCACCTTACCCAGCAGAAAATTAAAGGCGGAAAAGGCAATGATGGAGCCGAAGATGACTAAGAAGACCCAGGAGTACACCGAGCGGGCGGTGACCTCAGCGGGCGTCCAAGTAGACCAGTCATCGAGGACCGGACTAGAAAGCAGTAAGAACATCCCCGCCACTAGCATCTGCATCGCGGTGGCACGAACGCGGTTAGGCCCAAGATCAAGCCGCTGGCGTAAGAGCATGCCAGACCCCCAGCAGAGCATACCGCTGGCAATGGCGATGAATCCTTTATAGGTATCCGCCCCGCCGCCCACGGCCACCGGCTGGGAGATGAGCAGACTCATGCCGCAGATACTGATGAAGGCCCCGAGGAAGGCCTTGTTGGAGGGACGGCTCTGTAGGATGCCCCACATCATCAGCATCACCACCAGGGGCTCGAAGGCAATGATGAGGCTGGTGGTGGAGGTAGGGATGTACTGCTGGGCCCATACTACGGCCCCCGTGCCCACGCTGAGCAGCAGGATGCCGATGATGCCGGAATTGATGAGGTAGGTGGGGCGGGGCCAGGTGCGGTCGCCCCGTAGCAGGGTATAGACGTACATCAGCAGACCGGCCGTGAAGAAGCGGGTACCCCCCATAAAGAAGACCGGGATGGAGTCGATGGCCCAGTAGTTGGCCAGGTAGGTGGCCCCCCAGACGAAGTAGATGATGAAAAAGGCAAGGAGGATCAGGAGGCGGTCACGTCCCATAGGGAAAGCTGTACTTTTGCGGAAACTCAAGGATACGGATGACCGACTTCGCTACAATACTACCCACCGCCGCATTAGTTCTCGCGGCCCTGGGCTTTTTTGGCTGCGACCAGCCGGTATCCGGTACGGTGGGGACCGTAGCTGATGCCAATTCATCCGCCGCCGCCCGCGCCCGCGCGGATGGAGCCGGCCTCAGCATCGTATTCGTAAAGGTCGATAGCCTACAGGCCGGCTACACCGTAGTAGCGGACGAGCTGGGCCGTCTGGAGGAAAACTTCACAAAGGCCGAACAGAACCACAACAATCGGGTAGCCGATTTCCAAGAGGAAGTGCAAAAACTACAGAATCAGGTGCAGCAGGGCCTGCTGGCCCCCAATAAGATCCAGGCCGAGCAGCAGCGTATGGCCCGTAAGGAGCAGGAAATCATGCAGCAGCGCGATGTAGCCCTGGCCAGTATCCAGGAGGACCAGCTGCGCATCCAACAACAGTTCAGCGAGCGGGTCAAGGAGGTGCTGGAGGAGCTACAGGAGGAGAATCACTACGACTTCATCCTCAACCAGGGGCAAAACTCCGCCGTACTGATCACCAACGATACCTACGACATCACCCCCCTGGTGCTCGAGCGGCTCAACGTAGCGGTCCAGGACATCGTGCAGTAACTTTAAGGCCGATGCCCTCCGCCGCGCTGCCCCTGGCCTTTAAGATCGGTTTTCTTCCCATCGACATCTGGGACGTCTTCGACGTGCTCATCGTGGGCTACCTCATCTACTGGCTCTACCGCTTGCTGCGGGGCAGTATCGCACTCAACATCTTCGTGGGCATCGTGGCCCTGTTTTTCAGCTACCAGGCCTTCACGGCCCTGGGCATGGACCTGCTGAGTAACATCCTCAACCAGTTCATCCAGGTCGGCTTCATTAGCCTGATCATCATCTTCCAGCCCGAGGTGCGGCGGTTCTTACTGCTACTGGGCAGTGGCGCCATCAAACGGCGCAACAGCTTCTGGAACCGACTGCTGGGGCGGGAAGAATTCGACCGCGAGAAGGCTCCACAGACGGCCGTGGTCCGCCGCGCCTTTCTCCGCCTGGCCCGCCAGCGCACCGGTGCCCTCATCGTCTGTACCCAGGACGCCGACCCCAGTACCGTCATCACCGGTGGCACGGAACTCCACGCCGACATTAGCTACGGCCTGCTGGTCAGTATCTTCCATAAGGAAAGCCCCCTACACGATGGGGCCGTACTCATCTCCAACCGCCGCATTATCAAGGCTAGCGCCATCCTGCCCGTATCGGAGAACAGCGATCTACCGGCAGCCGTGGGCCTCCGCCACCGGGCGGCCGTGGGCGTCACCGAGAAGATCGACGTGGCCTGCTTCATCGTCTCGGAGGAAACGGGCAAGATCAGTTTTGCCTACGGGGGCGCGCTGGAGCGGGGGATCAGCGAGGAGCGGCTGACGGAGCTACTGGATATGTATTTGTAGACGCCTAGCGGCTGGTTAGACGGTCTGACCAGCCGACAGGCGTCTAAAACACCTCCTGCTTATTCCGCCCCATAAAGAGATAAAGCAGCGCTCCCAGAAACGGAATGAATAAGATGACCAGCCCCCAGATCAGTTTCTTGCTCACTGGGTAGGGCTTAGTAATCAGATCGTAGGCGGCCCAGAGGATGATGAGAAAATGGGCGATGGAGAGCAGGGCGTAAATGCCCAACCCGCCGGCCACGACCTCGCCACCGGAGACGTCCTCGCCGCAGGCAGTGAGGAGGGCGGCCAGGGGGAGGGCGGGAAGTAGTTTGCGTAGGTGCATAGCGGTGGATTTGGTAATAGAACCGGTCTAGCTGCCCATCGGTTTGTTCTTCGCACCTGCGGCCCCGCCCCCCGTTACACCCGCAAACTCTAAGCCCCTATGACCACCACCGAATACATCGAGCAGCACCGCGATCGCTTCCTGAACGAACTCAAGACCCTCATACGCATACCGAGCATCAGTACGGCGAGCGAGCACAAGAAGGATACCCACCAGTGCGCCGTGCGGGTACAGGAATACCTGGTGCGCGCCGGTATGGATAAGGCCGAGCTCTACCCTACGGACGGCCACCCCATTGTATACGCCGAAAAAATAATCGGGGAGGATAAACCTACTATTTTGGTATACGGACATTACGACGTGCAGCCGGCTGACCCACTGGACGAGTGGGATACGCCCCCCTTCGAGCCGACGATCAAAACGACGGCGCAGCACCCCCAGGGAGCCATCTTTGCCCGGGGGGCGACCGACGATAAGGGCCAAATGTTCATCCACGTAAAGGCAGTGGAGGCTATGGTGCAGACCGGGAGCCTGCCCTGTAACGTAAAGTTTATGATCGAGGGCGAGGAGGAGATCGGGAGTCCGAACTTACTGCCCTTCATCAAGGAGTATAGGGAGATGCTGCGGTCTGACGTGATCCTAATCTCGGATACCAGCCTGTTGAGTAAGAACCACCCTAGTATTACCGTGGGGCTACGGGGACTGACCTACCTCGACGTAAAGGTGCGCGCGGCACGGGCCGATATGCACTCGGGGCTCTTCGGCGGGGCGGTGGCCAACCCCATCAACGTGCTCTGCGACATGGTGGCTAGCCTGAAGGACGAGAAGAAGCACATCACCATCCCCAGCTTCTACGACGATGTGGAGTTCCCCAGCGAGCGGGACCGCACACTCATGCGCGAGGCCCCCTTCGACGCCGAGGAGTATATGGACTCACCGGGCGTTTTCGGCCTGGAGGGTGAGGAGGGCTACACCACCTACGAGCGCACGGGCATTCTACCTACGCTAGACGTGAACGGTATCTGGGGCGGTTTTACGGGCGAGGGATCGAAAACCGTCATCCCCGCCGTAGCCAGTGCCAAGATCAGTATGCGGCTGGTCTCGAAGCAGAATTACGAAAAGATCACCCGCCTCTTTACCGAGCACTTCAAGCAGATTGCCCCGGATACAGTAAAGATCGAGGTACACCCCCACCACGGCGGCAACCCTTACGTGACGCCCACCGATACTCCGGAGTACAAGGCGGCCGAGGCAGCTATCCAACAGACGTTTGGGGAGAAGCCGGTACCGATGTACGAGGGGGGCTCCATCCCCATCGTGGCCCAGTTTAAAGAAGTACTCGGCGTGGAGACCATCCTAATGGGCTTTGGCTTCGACACCGACGGGCTGCACAGTCCGAACGAGCATTTCGGGCTGTGGAATTTTTTTAAGGGGATTGAAACGGTGCCGGCTTTCTTTTCTGCGTATGCGAGGATGAAGGACCTCACCGCCTAACCCCCCCCTCCTCGATATACTGCTTCCGGACCAGCTCATCCACCGTAGGCTTACGCACGTTCAGGATGGCCCCGGAGAAGAACAGCGTTTTACCGGCCAGGGCGTGATTGGCGTCGAGGGTCACCGTGTTATCGTTCCAGTCGACGACCTTAGCGTTGACCGCCTTACCGTCGGCATCGGTAAGGGTGAGGTACTGCCCGCGCTCCAGCAGGCCAGGCTCGATCTGCTCGCGTTCGTTCTGGAAAATGGTGATGGGTGCCTCCAGAATATGGACGTCGTCGCGCTGTCCGTAGGCATCGTCCGGCGCCAGCTGGAAGCTGAAGCCCATGCCGCTCCTGAGGCCAAACATCCGCCGTTCCCAGGCGGGTAGCATCCGGCCGGTCCCGAACATGAACTTGAAGGGGTAGTTGACGTCCATGCGCTCCAGGAGGGTGCCGGAGGGGCCGCCGTCGCGCACCTCGTAGGTCATGGTCACTATGCTGTAGTCGTCGATGGTCATGGGCTAGAACAGGGTCAGGGGTATAGCAGTGTTTTACCGCAAAAAGT
The DNA here is from genome assembly GCA_958295895.1 of Saprospiraceae bacterium. GTDB lineage: Bacteria > Bacteroidota > Bacteroidia > Chitinophagales > Saprospiraceae > Neolewinella. The sequence goes on from CATQHI010000008.1 coordinate 62,053, forward strand.
TTAGGGCGGGGCCGCAGGTGCAAGGAAACTCGTCTGCCGAATTCTTCCCCCTATCTTACACTTAACCATATTAACTACCACTACAATGACTAAGCTATTTACCGTGCTTTTTCTACTTATTTGTACAGCACCCCTTACCGCCCAGACCCGCCTACTCTCCCACCCCGCCATCAGCGCCGACCACATCGCCTTCGCCTACGCCGGCGATCTGTGGGTGGCCGAGCGGGATGGGAGCGATCCGCGCCGGCTCACCATCGGTGAGGGGCCGGAGACGAACCCCGTGTTCAGTCCCGACGGCAAAACCCTGGCCTTCACCGGGGCCTACGATGGCAACCTGGACGTATACACCGTGCCGGTGGCCGGGGGCATCCCCAGGCGGCTGACCTGGCACCCCGATCCCGATGAGGTACAGGCCTTCGCGCCGGACGGGCAGTCTGTGCTGTTTACCTCCAAGCGGTATGCCTTCACGAACCGCTTTAATCAATTATACACCATCGGATTGGACGGTGGCCGGGAAACCCCACTGAACATCCCAACGGCCTTCCAGGCGGATTATTCCGCCGACGGAAGCCACATTGCCTACACTCCCCTCGGCGACCGTTCCAGCATGTGGAAGAACTACCGCGGGGGCACGGTATCGCGGATCTGGCTCTTCGCTACGGCGGATAGCTCGGTGGTAGAAATACCGAAGCCGGAAACGGGCAGTAACGACAACTTTCCACAGTACCTGGATGGGAAGGTGTACTTCCGTAGCGACCGGGATGGGGAGTACAATCTTTATGTCTACGATCCGGCCGGTGAGCGGGTGGAGCAACTGACGGAGTTTACGGACTTCCCGGTGATCGGACTACGGGCGGGAGCCGGGGCCATCATCTTCGAGCAGGCCGGTTACCTGCACGTGTACGATCCGGCTACGCGACAACAGCAGCGACTCGACATCACCGTGAATGCCGACATCCTGGACGTAAGACCGCGCTACGTGACCGGCGGTGACAACGTGCGCACGGCCGGTGTATCGCCCTCGGGGACCCGCCTGGTCTTCGATTTTCGCGGAGAGATCCTCACCGCGCCGGCCGAGGAGGGTGACGTGCAGAACCTGACGCAGACGCCCGGGGTACACGAAACCTACCCCGCCTGGTCGCCCGATGCACGCACCGTGGCCTACTTCAGTGATGCCTCCGGGGAATATGCCCTGCATCTATCCCGCCTGGACCGGGACCGCCGGCGGCAGGTACGTGAGGTACCGCTGGCGGGTACGGGCTTCTACGCCCACATCCACTGGGCTCCCGATGGCAAGCACCTGGCCTTCGTGGATAACGGCAGAAACCTGTACGTGCTGGAGGTAGCCAGCGGTGAGGTAACCAAGGTGGATCAGGACGTACTTTACTACCCGGGAGACTACCGCGATCTGTTCGGCTCCTGGTCCTCCGACGGGCGGTGGATGGCCTACTCTAAAGTCACGGCGACAAACTTCGAGCGCGCCTACGTCTATGACGTTAGCACCGGGCAGACCCACCCCATCACTGACCCACTAGTAAATACCACCGAGCCCACCTTCGACCCCTCGGGTAAGTACCTGTACCTAACCGCCTCTACGGATGCCGGTCCGGTGGTCAACTGGTTCCAGCAGTCGAGCAACGACATGCAGGCTACGAACGGCATCTATCTGATGACCCTGCAACAAGAGGTGGAAAGTCCCTTTTTTCACCGCAACGATACGGAGGAGCTCAGTGAGGACGAGCAGTACGAAGCGGCGCTGGAAAAGGAAAAAGCGGAGGAGCAGACTGATCAAGCGGAAGCAGAAACGGACACCACCGCCACAGCCAGCAAGGCGGTACGTATAGATTTTGCCGGCCTGGAAAACCGAATCGTGCACCTGCCCCTCCCAAACGGCAACTACCGCAACCTGGCGTCGCCGACGGAGGGCACGCTGCTCTTTATCGCCAGCACCGACGAGGAGTCGGTCGTCCAGCAGTTTTCGCTCGAGGACCGGAAGGCCACCCCTCTGATCCCAGCCGACTGGTTTGAGGTGACCGCCGACGGCGAAAAGCTCTTCGTAGGAAGTTTCGGGCGGTGGGGTGTGACAAGTCTAGATGGAGCCACGCTGGAGGACCTCAAGTCGCCGGATGAGTACGGACTGGCGGTGAAGATCGACCCCCCGGCGGAGTGGCGTAACGTGTTCGACGAGATGTGGCGGGTGAACCGCGACTACTTCTATGACCCCAACATGCATGGGGTAGACTGGCCGGCCATGATGGCCAAGTACGAACCCTTCCTGGCCGACGTAAAGACCAGCGAGGACCTCTACCGGGTCATGGAGTGGATGGGGAGCGAACTGGGCGTGGGGCACCACCGCTTTGGTAGTCAGGGAACGCCGCTGCGGGAAGTGGAGACGGTGCCGGGCGGCGTACTGGGCGCGGACTACGAGGTAGCCAACGGCCGCTACCGCTTCAGCAAAATCTACGGCGGGCTGAACTGGAACGAGGACCTGGCCAGTCCGCTCACCGAGCCGGGGGTGGACGTCAACGTGGGCGACTACCTCCTGGCGGTAAACGGGCAGGAACTGAGTGCCGAGGATAACCTCTTCCGCCTCTTCGAGCGCACGGCCGGCACGATCGTAGAGCTGCGTGTAGGCCCTAATGCCGATGGTTCCAACTCGCGCCTTGAGCGGGTCACCCCCATCGAAGACGAGTACGACCTACGCAATCGCGACTGGGTGGAGGGCAACCTGCGTAAGGTGAACGAGGCGACCGACGGGCGGGTAGCCTACGTCTACGTACCCAATACCGGCGGCGGAGGCTTTGAATACTTCAAACGGTATTTCTTCCCGCAGGTGGACAAGCAGGCCATCATCGTCGATGAGCGCTTCAACGGCGGGGGGCAGATCGCAGACTACTACATCGAACTACTTATGCGCCCCTACCAGAATAGCTGGACTTACCGCTACGGCCAGGATCAACACGCGCCGGTAGCCAGTATCCAGGGGCCGAAGGTGCTACTGATCGACGAGACGGCGGGCTCGGGCGGCGATCTGTTTCCCTACCTCTGGCGGCAGAATGGTCTCGGCCCCATGGTCGGTAAGCGGACCTGGGGCGGACTAGTCGGCGTACTCGGCTTCCCGGAATTTATCGACGGGGGCTCCGTCACCGCCCCCAATGTCGCCTTTTGGGACAAGAACGGCTACCGCGTAGAAAACGAGGGCGTTGCTCCGGATATCGTGGTGGAGCAGTACCCGAAGGAGGTCATGGCGGGTCGCGACCCACAGTTGGAGCGGGCCATACAGGAGGTGCTGCGGCAACTGGAGGAGTCTCCGGTCGCACTACCGGAGCGGCCGGCATTTGAGACGCGGGGAAGTGCAAGGTTTTAACCCACTAAAACTGCTGATTTCCCTCCCCTTCCTTCTGGTCGTCGTTCCGCACCCGGCTACGGCGGTTTTGGGCGTTAAAGTCGACGGCTCCAAACTTATGGGTAAAGTTCACACCGAAACTGCGGAAGGGAATGGTAAAGGCACTGTACTGCTCGAAGTCGCTACCGCGCAGCTCACTGGCAAAGACCTTGTCCTCGCTAAAGGGGGTAATGATGCGCAAGCCCACGCTGGTACGCTCGCTGAGGTCGTAGTTAAGGCCCACGCCGTAGAGACTGAAGGCGGGGTTGCTCCCCTGGAGGGTCTGCTGCTTGGCGCGGCCGAAGACGAAGAAGTCGGCCCGTAGCTTGTCGCTGAATTTGTAGCTGCCGCCGCCGTTGCCGCTGATTAGATCAGCCGAACGTTCCAGCTGCTCACCGCCGACGAAACCGGTGCCGTTATAGCGGCCGTAGTTGACGCTGGCACGAAGCTCCAGTTTTTTCCATACCGTGAAGGAGGTGAAAAAGTTAGCTCCGTAGGTATCGCTCTGGCCGATGTTGAGATAGGTAGTGGTACTGGCGATGCCCTCGTTACCTACACGAAGGAAAGATTCAATCAGGTCGTCGGTTTTACGGTAGTAGACCGAGCCATTGATCACTACGCCCTTAATGTAGGTATTGTAGGCCAGCTCGTACTGGTCGACGACCTCGGGCTGAAGGTCGGGATTACCGATCTGGAGGCTGTTAGGGTCGGAGATGGCCGTGAAGGGGTTGATGTAGAACAGACTCGGCCGCTGGATGCGCTGGTTGTAGCTGGCCTTTAGGTTGGAGAACTCACTTAGTTTACGACTCAGTATGATACTCGGTAGCAGGTTCTGGTAGCTATTCTCAAAACTCGGGTTCTCACTGCGAAAGTCACCGCCAATTTCTGTGGCTTCGTAACGGGCGCCGGCTACCAGTCCCCAGTTGTCCGAGATCGTCCAGTTGGCACTCAAGTAACCGGCGAAGACATCCTGATCGTAGAAGAACTTGTCGGTGAGTCGCGGGTCGTCCGAGAAGGTACCGCCATCGTTGGGCTTGACCTGGGTACGGTAGTCGCTATCGATACGACGGATCACCGTTTTAAGGCCGGTTTCCAGTTTGAGTCGTTCGCCGGCGGGGTGGACGTAGTCGAGCTGGGCGGTGTACTCCAGGTTCAGCCCGTCGTTGTTGTTAATCAGGTCGCGCTGGTAGATGGGTAGCGCGCCGTTCTGATCGACGATGTTGTCGGTGTTGCTGTTCTGACCGCTGAGCTGGAAGGCCAGGATGAGTTCGCGGTCGGGCTGGTCGGGGAAGGTCTTGCGGTAGTCGAGGGTACCGTCAAAGCCGCTATTGGCGTTTTCGCTGTCGTTGAAGCGGGAGAAGGCTACCTCGTTTAGGGTGCGAAAATCTTGTAATAGGCCATTAGTTGTTCCCTCCTGGTTGCGGGCGAAGCGGTTGTAGCGGCCGCTCAGGTTGAGGCTATTGTAGGCGTTGAAGTCGTAAAAGGCTCCGACGTTCCCGTTGGCCCCGAAGAAGCCGGACTGGTTGACCCCATTTTGGTCCAGGGCGCGGATGACCTCGCCACCCGTCCCGAAATCCCTGCGCCGGAAGTCAATATTTGCATCCCGTTTCCAGCTCCAGAAGCCGTTCACTCCACCGTTGATACCGAAGCGACCGACTAGGGCATTGACGTTGAGGCCGAAGTTGTTCTGCCGCGTACCTACACTGCTATTGACGGTGCCGGTAAAGCCCTGGGCCTCCTTCTTTTTGGTGATGATGTTGATGATACCGCCCGAGCCCTCGCCGTCGTAGCGGGCCGAGGGGGTGGTAATCACCTCCACCGACTTGATCTGATCGCTCGGGATACTCTTCAGGGCATCGGCAACGCTGGTGGCGAAGATGGTTGAGGGCCGGCCGTTAATAAGGATCCGTAGGTTGGAGGAGCCACGCAGACTCACGTTACCCTCCAGGTCCACACTCAGTAGCGGCACCTTACGCAGTACGTCGCTGGCGTCGCCACCCTGGTTCGTGGCGTCCTTTTCGGCGTTATATACCAGTTTATCGATGCGGTTTTCGACCAGACTGGCCTCCCCCGTCACCTCGACGCCCTCGAGCAGCACGGCATCACTGGCTAGCTGGATGGGGGCGAGCTCCAGGTCCGGACTCTTCTTCGTGGTTTTTACCTCCGCGACGAGCTGCTCGGTGTAGCCGATGAAGGTAGCCTTGATCTGATAATCGCCCACGGGCACGTCGGTAAGTTTGAAGCTACCGTCGGGCTCGGTGAGGGTGCCGTTAATCTGGTTCTGTCCGTCGGCGCTCAGCAGTACGATCGTGGCGTACTCTACCGGCTCGCCGGTCTGCTGGTCGGTTACCGTACCCTTGATCGTGCCCTTGATGGCGGGTGGACCGCCGGCCCCGGGATACTGGGCAAAGAGCGTGGTAGAAAACAGACAAAATACGAGGAGCAGTAAGCGCATGGCTGAGTGGTTGGGAAGGTCGTCAGCATGACTGGTTAAGCGCGCTACATGTTTGCACTTCACCGATCCTTATCGACCAACACCCGCGAATAGTCTACGCTTAGGGTGGCCGGCTCCGGTCCGTACGCTCAGTCGTCCTCCTCCTCCTCCCCCACGCGAATGAAGGCCCCCCGCCGCGGCGCCGGCACCTCCGCATCCAGTCCGCGCACAGTGCGCCAGATGATGGCCGTAAAGAGCTCGTCCGGCACGGCGTCCTCGCGGCTCAGGTCGATGCGCTCGGAAAGCTCCGAGAGCTCATTTTGCGCCACGTTTTCCTCATCCAGGTCCACGTTGGCCGGGCGTGCCCGGTAGGGCGTCCCATCGGCCGTGGGCTGAAAGCAGGCGAAGAAGGGAGTGGCCGCCGCGTCGTACTGGCTCATCGGTGGCATGCCCAGGATCAGCTCCATGGTCCGCAGCGCGCCGGCCGTGGAGTACATGGTGGATTCTACGTGGCCCCTACGCGTATAGGGGCTGGCTACCAGCATGAGCGAGCGGTGGGCGTCGACGTGGTCCGGGCCGTTCTGGGCGTCGTCCTCGGTAATGAAGACCACCGATTCCCTCCAGATCGGGCTCTGCGACAAATGCTCCACAAAGAGGCCGATGGCCAGGTCGTTATCCGCCACCATGGCCGCCGGCGTCGGATTGCCTATCCGGGCCCCCGCCGTATGATCGTTGCCAAAGCGTACGGTATTGAAGCGGGGCACGGCGTCAATGGCCAGCAGGGAATCGAAATCGGCCTCCCAGCGCCCGTACCGCAGGGTATCGCGGATGCCCAGGTTATAGCCGGGAAAGGTAGTAGCCATGTGCCCCTCCAGACTCTCTAAGTAGGTTTGATTGAGGTTAGCAAATTCGCCGTAGGTACGGTAGCTGATGCCCGCCCGCCGGCAGTGGTCCCAGATGTAACCCTTCTTGGGGTAGGAAATCTCACGGCTCCCCTCGTAGTCGTAGCTCCCCCCGCGGCGGCCGTAGCTGGTGGGCCAGGTCTTTTCGGTATAGTCGGTGGCGTAAGCGGCCGTGCTCCAGTTGTGCCCGTCGGCACTCACCTCGGCATCAACGTAGTAGTTGTCGAGTAGCACGAACTCGGTGGCCAGGGCGTGGTGATTGGGCGTCACGCTGTCCGGGAAGATGCAGAGGCTCGCCTCCCCGTTGCCCTGGGGCAGGTCGCCGAGCACCTGGTCGTAGGTCCGGTTCTCCTTGATGATGTAGAACACGTACTTAATGGGCGAGTCCTCCCCCACCCTACGCGGTATCGGGCCCCCGTCGACCCCGGCGGCCAGCTCCTGCTTCTCCTTCGTGTAGGGGGTATTGCCGTAGACCAGGTCGGTAAGCCCCCGCAGCTCCTCCTCGTCGGGCACCGGCTGTATGCCCAGCGTACCGGTAAACATGCGGGCGATGTACTCCGTCTCCTCCGTGCGGGAGGTGTAGGGGTTTGGGCCGTCGGGATTTGCGTAAGACCCCAGCCCCTTCGCATTGGCTACCAGTAACTCATCACCCGCCACGCGCACCGTGGTGGGGTACCAACCGGTAGGAATGAAGCCCTCCGATTCCGATCGGCCAGCCTCCGCCACGTCGAATACCGCCAGGCAGTTGTTATCGGCGTTGGCGGCGTAGAGCATCTCTCCGTCGGCCGAGATTGCCAGGCTGTTGGTGGTACTACCCGTCGGCGCGTCGGGGTACAGTGCGCAGTTCAGTTGCTCGGAGACCGTAGTGGTACGGAGGTCTACAACCGCCACCGCATTCTCGTCGCTACAGGCTACGAACAGCCGATCGTCCACGGGGTGGCGCAGCAGATCGTTGGGGTGGTAACCGACCGTCACCCGCGTGGTCACCCGCAGCTCGTCGGGATCGATGATGGCCACCGCCTCGTCGTCCCAGAGCGATACGTAGAGCTCGTCCCGCCGTGCGTCGTACAGGCAGGTATAGGCCGAGGCCCGCAGCGGTGTTCGTTCGATATCTTTTGTGCCCAGGTCGATGGTGTAAAGACTGCTGTCCCGCTTCGTCACCGCGTAGAGTCGGTTGCGCCCCTCGTCCAGACTCAGCCCCGCCAGCGAGGCCACCCCATCCGGCCAGGGCTGCTTCACGGCGATGGAGTCGATCAGCGTGAGGCGATCATCCTCGATCTCGACCACCCAGATTTTATTCGTTTCGCCGCCCGAGGCGTAGAGGCGGTTCCCATCGGCGGTAAGGGCCAGTCCTAGCCAGCCGGCGGGGATTTCCAGCGTCGAAAGCGTCGTACGACCGGCCACGTCGATCCACTGCAGGGTATGGGTGCTCTGCCCGTTGTTGGTCACGGCCAGGCGGCTGCGGTCGGCGTTCAGTACGGCGTGTAGCGGCAGGTCGCCGAGCGTGAGCTGCGTCTCCGGGGGCGTGAGGCTCCACCCATTGGGCAGATTAGTCCGGTCTACCTTGGGCGCAAGGTCATCGGCCTCCGGGGCGGGGTCGCAGGTGCAGAGGGTAGCGAGCAGCACCAGTCCACTGAGTAGGCCAAGGTATGCAGGTCGGAATCGAAGATGCGACATAGGCGGGGAAGGTACTACTGGTTGAAGGTATACCGAATCCCCAACTGCAGCCGCCACGGCGTTCCATTGATCGGCTCGGTGGCTACCCCGGAGTTGACGCCGTAAACGTAGGACTGGGTCTCGCGGTCGAAACCCGTGATGCGCATCAGGCGGTTTTCGCTGCCGTAGTTATTGGTACGCCCCCAGTCCTTGTTGAGCAGGTTGGCGAAGTTGAATACGTCGGCGGTCAATTCCAGACCGTGCTTGAGGCGGGGCAGGGTTAGCTTATAGGCTCCACGCAGGTCGATGGTGGCCCGCCAGGGAGACTTGCCGCCGTTGCGGGCCGCAAAGGTGCCGAAACTCTCGCGGAGATACTCCTTGTAGTGATCGGGCACCGCGGGGTCGGCAAGGATCTCGTTGTAGGAAGTGCGAATATCCTCGGGTGTATTCGGATCGGCCGGATCGTAAATGTAGGCCACGTCGTTGCGCAGGTTAAAGTCGCCGTTGGCGCTGCGGTTGCTATTGACGGTAAAGCCGTAGGGGTCACTGCCGGAGCCAATGACGGTGAAGCCAAGGTTGAGGCCCTTCCAACTGGGGGTAGAGCCGTTGACGACCAGTTTGTGATTGAAGTTATTGTCCGAAATGCCCCAGTTGAGGGCGCGGGGATCGCCGGTGACGGGCAGGAAGGTGGAGGTGTTGGCCACGCAGCAGTTGTAGCTCGAATTATCGCGGGCCCGGTTGAAGGTGAAGGCGGCGTTGAGGTAGCCGTCTTCGCCGACCCGGGCGGTGCCCTCGAGGATCACGGCGTACTGGTTGAGCTCGCCGTCGGAGGTCAGAAGTAGGGTACGGCCGATGCGGTCGGAGATGCGGCTTTCCGTCCAGTCGGTGTTACCGTTGTCCTGTACGGTTTCTACGGGTACGAACACCGGGCGGCCATCGCTAGCGGACACGAAGTAGGGGTCTTCCACGAGGTTAGCCTCCTGGTAGGTATAGTTGTTGACGGTGCGGCTGGCCAGGAAATTGACCCCCAGGCTGTACCGGTTGCCGAATAGGTGGGTGTAGTTGAGGTTCCCCTTGAAGATAGTGGGCACCTGGAAGTCGTCGCTCACGGCATTGATCGTCGAGAAGGGGGTCTGGCCCGCCGGCACGCCGGGTACACTACTGGGGTCCTCGCGGTAGGCGGGGAAGTTGGGAGCGGGCACCTCCTCGCCGCTCACGTCGATGGCACCGAGTAGTACGCCACTGTTCTGGATGTTGTTGACCTGGGCGTAGTAGTGCGGCTGGGAGCTGAATACCCCACCGCCGAGCCGGATAATATCGCTGCTGCGGCCACCGACGTCGTAGGTGAGTTGGAAGCGGGGCTGGATGTTGTTCCAGTCGGAAGGCTTATTGTCCGTGCGGATGCCGAGGTCGGCAAAGACCACCTCGTTGAAATCGGCAGCTTTGGAAAACACCGTGGCATCCCACCGCAGGCCGAAAGTGGCACTGAGGTGCTGAATCGGATCGAACTGTACCTGGCCGAAGAGGCTCAGGTCGATGACGGTCTGCTCGACGAGAGGTAGTCCCTGCAGCGGCACCTCCCGGGCGTAGCGCGAGGGATTCAGGGCCTCAAAGTCATCCAGGCTGGCGAAGAAGAAGCGGCCGTTCTGCTCGTTGCTCAGAAGGGTCTTGAGGCGGGTGACCATGTTGTCGGTGCCGAAGGTGAAATTGTAGCGGCCCTTACTCAGGTAGGTGGTATTGGTGAGCTGCAGCATATTCTCCCGGTTGGTCTCGGGGGTGAAGCGCTGGCCGCCGAGCTGGACGTCAATGCTACGCTCCGAGCCGTTGGGTAGCACCGAGTTGACGTTGACGATGGCCCGGGGGATGTTAGCTGCGGGGAGTTGGCTGCTGGGTACGAAGGCCCGTTCGGCGTGCTGGTATTGTAGTTTGAATTCGTTGAGCAGGGTGGGCGAGAAGGTGGTACGCAGACTGAGCAGGGTGCTGTTCTCTTGGGAAGAAAAGTCGGAGCGCGACTCGGCCAGCTCGATGTTGCTGTTGTCCCCGACGCTGAAGGGATCGTCCCACTTGTTGAAGTTGTTGCGTAGGGTCAGGGTGTTCTTATCGTTGATCTGCCAGTCGAGGCGGGCAAACCAGGTATTGGCGGTGGTCTTGGTGCTAAACTGACCGACCTGCTGGGCATCGCTCACCCCATACCGGCGGCGGGCAATGTCCTGAAAGCGGTCGAGATTGGCACGGGTAATGCCGATGCGGTTCTCATCGTCCTCGGTTTGCAGGTCAGCGATAAAAACGGGCTCGCCGGCGTCCTGCCGTTCGTAGACGGTGTAGAAGAAGAGCTTATTCTCGATCAAAGGGCCGCCCACGCTCAGGCCGTACTGGGAGGTATAGAAGTCGGCCGTACGCTCGTTGCCGCGGATGTCGTACCTGCTCTGGAGGGCATCGTTGCGGTGAAAGAAAAAGGCGCTGCCGGCGAATTCATTGGTACCCGACTTCGTGGTCGCGCTGATGGAGCCACCGCCCTGCCGCCCCTCAGTGACGTCGTAGTTATTAGTGCTGACCTCGAATTCCCGCACGGCCTCCTGGCTGATGGTATAGGGCCCGCGGCCGATCTCGCCGGCCGTGAGCTGGTTGCGGGCGTTGACCCCGTCAATCGTCACGTTGGTGGAGGTACGCCGCTGCCCGCCCAGGTTGATGCCGCCGCCGCCCTGCAGGGGGGAGAGGCTGGTTAGGCGGGTGAAGTTGCGCCCCTCGGTGGGTAGGTTACGGATTTGCTGGGAGCTGATCTCGGTACTCGACCCGATCTGATTGATGCGATTGCGCAGGTCGTTGCCGGAAACGACGATGAGGGCGAGCTCGCTGGCCGCCTGACCGATGGTGAAGTCGACACGGAGGTTATCGCCCTGATTGACGGTGTACCCCGAGCGGGTCGTGGGCCCGTAGCCTACGTAGGTCACGGTCACATCATAGGGCCCACCCAGCGGAACCTGCTGGATGAGGTAGGAGCCATCCACATTAGTAACGGTAGCGGAAGTGAACCCGGTGGCGGTATTGGTGATCATGACCGTAGCCCCGATGAGACTTTCACCGGCCTCCTCGACTACCGTGCCGGAGATGGAGGCGTTCGTAGCCTGGCCGGCTAGATGCAGCGCGGGGAAAACCAGGAGGGCAAACAGTAAAATACGCAGGGTAGAAAGGCTAAATCTCATAACGTAGCGGTTGATTACCGCAAAACTACCGGGCCTCCGGACCGGCGGAATGTTCGTTTTTAACACCGGCACGTACCGGGCAGCAGGCTTTACCGAATGTTAATCCGCCGGGCCGGCTAGGTAGCATTCGCTTAACCCCGCTGCGGACCTGGCTTTACATGTGCCGCAGGAGGCGAGCCACCGTCTGGCGCGTTAACCCGGTGAGACCGGCCAGATCGGACTGGGTGAGTAGATCACGGGCGTCCTCCGTCTCACCGCCGATCTCGGCCAGTACCAGCCGGAGCCGTTCCGCGGGGCTGTGGGCGCTGATGCGAAACAACCGCGCCTCCGTCCGCGCCCAGCGCCGTACCATCAGTCGGGCGAACCATTCGTGCACCCGGGAGTAAGTGGTGAGCAACTCCTTGAACTGCCGTAAGTCGAAAGCCTGTACCGTAACGGGGGTGAGCGTGCGCACGAACTCCTGAAAGCCGTCGCTATTCCCCAGGTACTTGAGGTTACCGAAAAAGTCGCCCGGCCCGGCCGTATCGTACACGACCTCGCGGCCCTCGGGGTCGTAACCGCCGATCTTGACCGCGCCGCTGCGTAGGATGAACACGGATTCCATACGGTCCGCCGGTCGGTACACATAAGCTCCCTTGCGGAAGTAGAGCTCGCGGGCCAGCGCGGGGAGTGGTAGCGGCAGCCGATGGTCAGGGGCTAGTGGCATAGGCCGTAAAGGTCGCCGGACAGTGTGTAGCCAGGGTAAAGCCCGGGTTAACTAAGCGATCCCACGCAGCGAATTACCTTGACGGTCCCTTCACCACCGAGTCTGTACCTGCGGCCCCGCCCCATGTCCCCTACCCTACCCCTTTCCTTTGCACCGCTCGATGCGCGCGCCACGGAAGCTGCCGCCGCCGACTTTTACCGCTCCCTCAGCAGCCGCCGTACCGTACGCGACTTTGCCCCTACGCCGGTGCCCCGCGAGGTGATCGAGCAGATCGTAGCCACCGCCGCCACCGCCCCCTCCGGTGCCCACAAGCAGCCCTGGCACTTCTGCGTGGTGGCCGACCCCGCGATCAAGCAGCAAATTCGGGAGGCCGCCGAAAAAGAGGAGTACGAAAACTACCACGGCCGGATGTCGGCGGAGTGGCTGGATGACCTTAAAATCTTTGGTACCGACTGGCAGAAACCCTTCCTGACCACGGCCCCATATTTGATTGTCGTCTTCAAAAAGCCGTACGATCTCGGCCCGAATGGGGAGAAACAGAAGAACTACTACGTCAACGAGAGCGTCGGCATCGCCTGCGGTATGCTCATCGCTGCCATTCACCTAGCCGGGCTCGTCACAGTGACCCATACGCCGAGCCCGATGAACTTCCTGCAGCGGGTACTGGACCGGCCGGAGAACGAGCGGGCGTACTTGCTACTGCCGGTGGGGCTGCCGGCGGCGGGGGCGCGGGTGCCGGCCATTGAACGGAAGGCCATGGAGGAGGTGTTAAGTTGGTATTGACTTATCTTAGTGCTATGTCTGCGCAACCCACGTTCTTAGAGACTATCGGACCAGTTTCCTCCTGGCGTAAATTGACGTACGAGGCCTTCGAGACTTTTGCGGTAGCGAACAGCGACCTAATCATTGAATTAGAATCCGACGGAACCACGACTATTATGCCTACTGCATCGCTGGACAGTAGTGATAATGAAGCCGATTTCATTGCAGACGTAAAGATCTATGCTAGAGACAAGGGGGGCCGAGCACCCAGCAGTAGCGTTGGGTTCCGACTACCCGATGGTTCAGTCAAGTCTCCCAACGCTAGTTATATCTCACCGGATCGCTTAGCCGATCTACCGGAGGGGGAGTCCAAGAGGTTCCCCAGGTTAGTCCCAGATTTTATCGTAGAGGTCGTTTCACCGTCCGATAAGTTGGCGGACGTGGAAGCAAAAGTCCGCGACACCTGGATCGCCAATGGCGTCCGCCTGGCCTGGCTCGTGGATGTAGACAGTGATAAGCTATGGGTCTACCGTGCCGACCACAGCGTCGAACTCGTCTCTCCCCTAGACCGGGAGATCACCGGTGAGGACGTCCTACCCGGCTTCACCTTCGACCTACGCCTGCTGCAGTAGCTTTGCCGCCATGGCTACCAAACTCTGGCAAAAAGACTACCCCCTCGACCAACGCATCGCCGACTTCACCGTAGGCCGCGACCGCGAGCTCGATCTGGAACTGGCCCCCTTCGACATCCTCGGCAGCATCGCCCACGTAACCATGCTGGAGGAGGTTGAGCTGATCGATGGGGCGGCGGCGTGCCGGTGCAAGGCTAAGTTGCGGGAGCTCTACGTACTTGCCCGGGATGGGGAGTTTGTCATCGAGGACGGTGTAGAGGACGTGCATTCCCAGGTGGAACTGCTGCTGACGCGGGCGCTGGGCGACGATGGAAAGAAGATCCACTCGGGCCGTAGCCGTAACGACCAGGTGCTGGTGGACTTACGGCTTTATTTCCGCCACCGTATTAAGGGTATTGTAGAGCAGACGGCGGAGTTGAGTCGTACGCTGACTGGACTGAGCGAGGAGCATAAGGAAAAGCTTATCCCCGGCTACACCCACCTGCAGGTAGCGATGGTAAGTAGCTTCGGATTGTGGTTCGGGGCCTACGGGGAGGCGCTGATTGATGACCTACGCCTATGGAAGGCGGCCTACGACGTCGTCGACCAAAACCCCCTGGGCTCGGCGGCCGGCTACGGTTCCAGCTTCCCGCTCGACCGTGATCAAACGACGGAACTCCTTGGCTTTCGTGAGCCGGTGATCAACGTAGTAGCCGCGCAGATGGGTCGGGGCAAAACGGAGCTCACCGTGGCCTTTGCCATTGCCGGGCTGGCGCAGACAATCGGTAAGCTCGCGATGGATGTCTGCCTGTACAGCAGCCAGAACTTCGGCTTCCTGCAGTTGCCGGACGACCTCACGACCGGCTCTAGCATCATGCCGCACAAGAAAAACCCGGACGTATTCGAGCTACTGCGGGGCCGCTGTAACCTGCTACAGACGCTGCCGGCGCAGATGAGCCAGCTGACCGGTAACCTGCCGAGTGGCTACCACCGCGACTTTCAGCTGCTCAAAGAAGCCATCTTCCCTGCCTTGGATCAGCTGGAGGACGGTCTGGCCGTTGCCCTTTACGCACTGCCCCGCACCCGCGTCCGCGCCCAGGAGTTGCCGACGGATCCGCGCTATACCTACCTGTACAGTGTGGAGGCGGTCAATAAGCTGGTGCTGGAAGGCGTGCCCTTTCGGGATGCCTACGTGCGGGTGGGCAGGGACATTGAGGCCGGAACCTTCGAGCCGCCAACTGAGTTGCAGCATACGCACCTGGGGAGTCTGGGAAATCTGGGAAATGAGCGGATCGAAGAGAAGCTGGCTACCCTAGAGGCTGATTTTTCCTTTGCGCGTGCCGACAAAGCCCTGCAATCGCTGTTAAACGGCGATGAGCAGCGGTAAAATGACCTTTAACGCTACCTGGTCCATGGCCGTCGGCGGCATGGTGGGCGGGGGCATTTTTTCCGTACTCGGCGTGGTGATTGCTACGGCGGCCGAGTGGGCCTGGCTGAGTTTCGTGCTTGCCGGGATGATCGCACTGATCTCCGCCCACAGTTACAGTGCCCTTTCGGTCGCCTACCGGGAGGGGGGTGGCGCGTTCACCTTTTTGCGCGAGATCGACCGCTACGGTTTCGCGGGCAGCGTCTCGTGGCTGCTGTTTCTGGGATACATTCTCACTATTTCCGTGTATGGCTACACCTTCGGGCATTACGTGGCCAATGCCTTCGGTATCGGGAGCTGGCTACCGCCGGTGCTGGCCGTGGCGATTATTGCCGGGCTTGTGGGGATCAATCTGCGCGGCGTGGGCACCTCGGCCGATTTCGAGATCGGGGCGGTGTGGTTCAAGCTAGCTATTCTGCTGGGGCTAGCGGTGTTCGGCCTGGTGGATTGGAGCCCGAGCGCCCTCACCGAGGGGGTAGAGCCCAAACCGTGGTCGGCCGCCATCGTGGGCGCGGCAATGATCTTTATGGCCTACGAGGGTTTTCAGCTGCTAGCCTATGACTACGGCGACCTGAAGAACCCCGACCGAACCCTGCCACGGGCTACGATTTCTGCCGTCGTGTGCGTGATTGCCATCTACGTGGTCGTCACGCTCGGTACGACGATGCTCGTCGGAGCGCAGGAGCTCATCCAACATAAGGAGGTGGCCCTGGCAACGGCGGGCCGTCAGGCGCTGGGGGACGTAGGATTTTACCTGGTTACCGCCGCCGCCGCATTCTCCACCGGTTCGGCGATCAACGCTACCCTCTTCTCCACGGCCCGCCTCATGGAAAGCGTGGCCGAGGACAAGGACCTACCCGACGTATTCGGCAAGGAAAACAGGGCCAATATTCCCTACTACTCCATTTTGCTGGTGGCGGGGGTAGCGGCCCTGCTGTCGGCGATCGGAAGTCTCAATGCGCTGGTCAACGCAGCGAGTCTGATCTTTCTATTCACCTTCGGTACGGTCAATTATCTTGCCTACCGCAAGGGGATCACGCTGGCCTGGGTGTCGCTACTCGGTGCCCTGGGGTGTGGGGTAGCCATCGTGCTTTCGGCCATCGATCAGTTCGAGCATTCGCCGGTGGCCCTGGCAGTCATGGGGGCGGTGATCGGCCTGGTACTCGGGGGCAGGTGGTGGTATATGCGGGGGCGGTAGGTGTGGGGTACCGGATGGATACCGAAAGATTACCGCGGGTCATCATCTGGTGTATCCCACTTCGAGCCGCCGATGTCTTCGCCGCGGGCGGTGGCGAGCTGAATGTCTAGGGCGCTTAAAAGTCGCTGCCCAATGTACTCGGTTAAGGGCGTATAATCACCGGCGTCGGCGGCCATGAGAGATTCGTAGTATTCTCGACGCTTAGTGACGGGGATAACCGCAGGGGGATAGCCCCCACGCATGAGTACAAAGTTCATTAGTATACGTCCGATACGTCCGTTTCCATCGTCAAATGGGTGAATAGCAACAAACTCATGGTGCAATACACTAGCCTGAACTAGGGGATGTAACGAACCTTTTTCTGCTGTAACGTACCAGTCCAGTAACTCTTGCATCAAGCCTGGAACCGCACTGGGTTCCGCATAGTAGTACTTGTCGCCCGTGAAGGTTACTACATGATTCGGTTCCCGCTTGTAAGTCCCTACGTGAATGGTGCGGAAGACTCGGCGCCCATCAGAAGTCACCGCATGCTGGGGATAATCTTGCTTGAGCATGATTTGGTGGAGCTGACGAACATCGGTTTGCCTCAATGATCGGTCACCCTTCACCATATCCAGCATTAACTCCACTGCGTCTTGGTGCCCAATGATATCTAGATGGTCTTGTAGCGGTTTGCCGTCCGCCGTAATACCGTACAGTAAGAGCGTTAGCGTTTCGCCATAGGTAAGCTTATTCCCCTCGATTGCATTAGAGTTATAGTTCCAAATCCGCAGCGTTTGTTGCAGCACATGCTCCTCCATGTTACGGCTGAAGGGTCGGCGGCTGTCGATATCCTCCTTCATAGCGGTGGCCTGAGCAAGTAGGGGAAGGGAATTCAGGGTGTTCCAATCGATGTTCGCCAGCCTGCCGCTCCCATAAGGCCGCTCGTCTTCGTTTAGCTGGTCGGGGCTACGTTCGGGTAGTCGGTAGGCCTCGCGGATGCCATCGGTAAACACCAGCATGGGCTCCTTGCCAATGGCCGCAGCTAAACCGACAATCGTAGAGAGCTTGGTATTACCCGGTGCATTCAGTAGCCGACTCACCTGACCCTTACTCACTCCAAGACGCTCGGCTAGCTGAGTCTGCGTTAGTCCCTGCTGACTTAGATAGGACTTTACTTCGTTAGTAACGGCCGCGTTCATGCGCTCAGTTGCGGCGCTCTGCTCAATGGTGGACTCACTCATAGTTATGCCTAAACGAAACTATTGCTCTAAAAGTTTCCTCCAAACACAACTTCTACATTTCCTGCAACTCAACCAGTTTTTGGTACGCCCCACCCCGCTCCAGCAACTCCCCATGCGTACCCCGTTCCACAATCCTACCCCGGTCCAGTACGATAATCTGATCGGCGTGCTGGATGGTACTCAGGCGGTGCGCGATCACCAGCGCGGTACGGCCCACTAGTAGCCGCTGTAGCGCTTCCTGTACTAGCCGCTCGGATTCGCTATCGAGGGCGGAGGTGGCCTCGTCTAGAATCAGGATATCCGGATTGCGTAGTACGGCCCGGGCAATGGTGAGCCGCTGCCGCTGTCCGCCGCTGAGCTTGGTGCCGCGGTCGCCAATGTTAGTTTGGTAGCCGGCAGGGGTGGCGACGATGAAGTCGTGGGCGTTGGCTACCCGTGCGGCCTCCTCCACCTGCCCGGACGTGACGCCGGTCATACCGAAGACGATGTTGTTGTACACGGTATCGTTAAAGAGGATGGCTTCCTGACTCACGATACCGTAGCGCGCACGCAGCTTGTATAGATCGTACGCGCGCAGGTCCTGGCCGTCGAGCTTGATGGAGCCTTCCGTCGGATCGTAGAAGCGTGGCAGCAAGTCGGCCACCGTGCTCTTGCCCCCTCCGCTACCACCCACCAAAGCTAACACCTTGCCGGGAGGAATATGGAAATTGATGTGGTGCAGTACCTGCGGCCCGTCGGGGGTGTAGGCGAAGCTGACGTCGCTAAATTCGATGCCCGTTGCACCTGCGGCCCCGCCCGGAGTGGTTGGCAGCCGGTCGACTGAAGTCGACGCTACCCGGGAGAGCGGATTTTCTACGTCAAGAACTGCTTCCACCCGCTCCAGAGCCCCCAGCCCCTTCTGCACGTTGTACCAGGCCTTCGAGAAATTCTTGGCCGGGTCGATGACCATATAAAAGGCAAAAATGAAGGTGATGAAGGTACCCGCCTCCATGCTGCCGCCGAAGACCTGCCGCGAGCCGTAGAGGAGCAGGACCGCCACCGTAGCGATACCCAAAAACTCAGTCAGCGGACTCGACAGATCGCGCCGCCACAACAGCCGCGTAAGCCGCTGCCGGTAGGTATCGTTGAGCTCGGCAAAGCGCCGGCTCTGGTAGTCCTCCGCACCGAACGACTTGATGATGCGCAGTCCCCCCAGGCTCTCCTCCGTGCGGCTGACGATGTCGCCGAGCGTCTCCTGTACCGCCCCGCTGCTGCGCTTGAGCGCCTTTCCGATACCCCCGATCACTACCCCGGTGAAGATCATAAGCCCAAATACGAATAGGGTGAGCGAGGGACTCACCAGGAGCATAAAGCCGAGCGCCCCGACGATGATGAAGGGCTCGCGGAAGATGGCCTCCAGGACATTGAGGATGCTGCTTTCTACCTCCTGGACGTCGCCCGTGATGCGGCTCAGCAACTGGCCCTTACGCTCCTCGGTAAAGTAGCCCAGCGGTAGCTGCAGCAGGTGGGTATAAAGCTCGTTGCGCAGGTCACGGATGATACCGTTGCGGACCGGCGCCATGAAGAAGAGGGCCAGGTAGCGGAAGAGGTTCTTGAGGAGGAAGGAGAGCAGGATGAGACCGCAGACGTACAACAGGGCCGTTTGCCGTCCGAGCTCGGTGATCCACTGGGTGACTTGGTAGCCACCGTACTGTTTTAACTCGGCAAGCGAGGTGACCCGATCGGGTGCCGTGGTGACCGGCTCCGTCTGCTCGAACAGAATGTTGAAGAAGGGCTGGAAGATGGGAATGGATACCACGGTGAAGACCGCCGTGAGTACGTTGCAGACCACGGCCAGAGCTACCAGCCCGCGGTAATTTCCCATGTAGCCGAGCAGGCGGCGGAAGGAATGCATGGGGTGAAGGTACGGAAGGGCTACCTTCGCCCCATGGCTCGGATCGATAAGTCAACCTATACCTTCCTGCGCCAGTTGGCGGCTCACAACGACCGGACCTGGTTTGAGGAGCACCGGAGAGACTACGAGGCGGCGCAGGAAGACGTGGCAGCATTCGCCCAGGAGCTGCTCGACCGACTCAGCAGAACCGACGTGATCAGTACGGAAAACGGCAAGAAAGCGCTGTTCCGCATCTACCGCGACGTGCGCTTCAGTAAGAGCAAGGTGCCCTACAAGACCAATTTCGCCGGTGGCTTTACCCGCGACGGGCGGCAGCGGCGGGGGGGCTACTACTTTCACCTCTCCCCCTCCGAAAGTATAGTAGGTGGCGGATTTTATGACATCGAGCGGGAGGACCTCAAACGCATCCGCGAGGAACTGGGCGCGGACGCAGGTGCCATGTGCGAGGTGCTAGCAGACGCAAACTTTCGGCGACTCTACGGCTCGTTGCGGGGAGATCAACTAAAGACGTCCCCCCCAGGGCTACCCTACGGACCATCCGAACATCGATCTGCTACGTTACAAGCAGTTCTACGCCGCCCGCGACTTTACCGAGCAGGACGTACTCTCGGCGGAGTTCATCGACCGGGCCGAGGAGGCGCTGCTGGGGCTACGGCCCTTCTTCGACTACTTCAGCGAGGTGCTGACTACGGATGCGAACGGCGTAAGTATACTGGACTAAATGGGCTATTCCATACTCGTTATTTCTGACTACCGCGATAGCCTCAACGCCGTACGCCCCGAAGGACGCCTCTTCGTAGAGCTGGCGCGCCACCACGGTTACTGCATCACGCTGATGACCCACCGGGAAGGAGCCAACTACCTGGACGAGCTCGAGGCCGCCGGTGTCCGCATCATCGACTGGCATCCTGGCTCAAAGTTTGGTCGGGCGGATCGGGACCGCATTCGCCAGGAGCTCACCGAGGGGGACTACGATATCCTACATCTGTTCAACAACAAGGCCATCGCCGCCGGCATACGGGCCGCGAAGGGCTGGCCGGGCAAGGTGGTCACTTACCGCGGCTACACCGGCAATATCCACTGGTGGGATCCGACGGCCCACACCCAGCACCTGCACCCGCGGATCGACCTGATCACCTGCGTGAGCCGGGCGGTGAAGAATAGCATCGATGCGCAGTGGTTCTTTGATGCGTCAAAGACCGTAGTAGTGGGCAAGGGGCACGATCCGGCCTGGTACGCCGCCATCGAGCCTACGGACCTACACGCTGCCTTCGATATCCCCACCGACCGACTCATCATCATGGTGCTCGCCAACGCACGGCGGATGAAGGGCATGGAGTACCTCGGCACCGCCATTCGTCGGCTACCCGCCGAGCTACCCCTCCACTTTCTCTTCGTGGGCCGGGGGCTGGAGGACACGGAGCTCCCCGTAGACCTGGCCGATAGCCCCTACCACGAGGCAGAGGACTTCACCTTCGCGGGCTACCGCGACGATGCGCTGGAGCTGCTGGCCGGGGCCGATATCAGTCTGCTGCCGAGCGTGAAGGGGGAGGGCCTCAGTAAGGTCCTTCTGGAGAGTATGTTCCTTGGCCGGCCTACGATCATGACCGATATCGGGGGCAACCGGGGGCTCGGGATCGACGGTGAGACGGCCCTCATCGTACCGGCACGGGATGAGGATGCGCTGGTCAGTGCCATCCTGCGGTTGGTGGAGGATCCTGCCCTGCGCGAGTGTCTTGGCCCGGCTGCAACTGCCTTCATCACCAAGCACTACCGGGCGGAGCAGTCAGCCCGGGAGCTTGCCGCCGCCTACCGCCGGGTGATGACGCGGTAGCCAGGTTGCGGGTGGCACACTTCCAGTTTCACATATTTACCGTAGCTTTCTACCTTACCACGATAAACCAAAATTCATGCAACGCAAATTCTTATCCCTACTGGGTTTACCCTTCCTTCTTTTCGCCTGTGGCGGCAATAACGCTACCCGCGCCGATGCCATGGCCACCCCCGAAGAACAAATGACCACCGAGGAGGACGTCGTCATTCAGGGTGACGGCGACTGGACCGATCTACTGGCCGGCGGCACCCTCGCTGCCTGGCACAAATACGGCGAGGACGCCCCGGGTACGGCCTGGAAAGTTGACGGCGACGGCGTGCTCTACCTCGATACCAGCAACAAGGGGGAGCACGGCGTCGAGGGCGGCGGTGACCTGATCACCAATGACAGCTACGACGACTACGAGCTCGAGCTCGAATGGAAGATCGGCGAGTGCGGCAACAGCGGCCTCGTCTACAACATCGTCGAATCCGCCGACAATGCCTATCCCTGGCAAACCGGCCCCGAGATGCAAATCC
Organism: Saprospiraceae bacterium; assembly: GCA_958295895.1. Lineage (GTDB taxonomy): Bacteria > Bacteroidota > Bacteroidia > Chitinophagales > Saprospiraceae > Neolewinella. The sequence goes on from CATQHI010000008.1 coordinate 83,805, forward strand.
TCGACAACAGCTGCCACCCCGATGCCAAAATCACCACCCACCGCGCCGGCGACCTTTACGACATGATCACCGGCGAGCCGGAGAACGTAAAACCGGCCGGGGAGTGGAACAGCATTCGCCTGGTAGTTAAGGACGGCTACGTAGAACAGTGGCAGAATGGTGCTAAGGTAGTCAGCTACACCGCCGAGGGTGAGCCCTGGGAGGCCATGATCGCCGACTCCAAATTTAAGGACATGCCCGACTTCGGTAAGTCGACCTCCGGCAAGATTGGCCTACAGGACCACGGCGACCCGGTGTGGTTCCGCAACATCCGCATCCGGGAGCTGGACGCGAAGTAATTACCTCACAAAACTCAACGATAGATTATGTACGTAGAACCTATTGCCACCGACCGGGTCCCCTCCGGCGTCCCGGCCAACCGCGACCGTCTCTTTCTGGCGGCCTGTGTTTCCCTTATTGTAACATCCATGACCTTTGCTATCCGTGCGGGCATTCTGACGGAGCTGGGTGAAACCTTCGCTATTAGTGATGTACAGCTCGGTTGGGTCAACTCGATGGCCTTTCTCGGCTTCCCCGTAGCAATGATTGTGGGGGGACTCATCTACAATAAGGTAGGTCCGAAAAACCTGATGTGGGTAGCCTTCGTGAGTCATATGCTAGGGCTGGTACTCACCGTCTACGCGGGCGGCTTCTGGGGTCTCATCATCTCTACCTTTTTCATCGGTTTTGCCAACGGTAGTGTAGAGGCGGCCTGTAACCCGATGATCGTAGACATGTACCCCGACAAGAAGAGTGAGATGCTCAACAAATTTCACGTGTGGTTTCCCGGGGGTGCCGTGATTGGCTCGCTCATCGCCAACTTTTTAGGCGCCTCCCTGGGTTGGCAGGGCTTAATCTGGATCATGGTAATCCCTACGGTAACTTATGCGATTCTCATCTTCGGCCAGGAATTTCCGAGGTCTCAAAACATTGTCAATGACACGGGGGCAAACTTCAAGGGGCTCTTTGCTCCTTTATACCTGTTCATGTTCGTGTGTATGTCGCTGACCGCCGCCTCGGAGTTTAGCACAACGCAGTGGGTAGAGAAAATTCTCGGCGCCTCCGGAGCGCAACCCCTCCTGGTGCTTGCCCTGGTATCGGGCCTGATGGCCACCGGCCGCTTCTTTGCCGGCCCCATCATTCACCGCCTTAATCCCGCCGGGGTACTCTGGATCTCTTCCATCCTAACCACTTTAGGTATCTACCTGCTCAGTACCCAATCTGGTGCGATGATCTACGTCGCTGCCATCGTATTTGCCATTGGTGTCTGTTACTTTTGGCCCACGATGCTGGGTTTCGTCAGTGAGTATTCGCCCCAGTCGGGTGCTTTAGGGCTTTCATTGCTGGGGGGCATCGGCATGTTCTCCATGGTGGTTTGGAACCCGGTCATCGGTGGTTGGCTGGAAGAGGCTACCGCGGCAGCTACGGCCATCGGTGCTACGGGCGCGGAAGCTGACCTCATAGCCGGACGAGAAACACTACAGGCGATGATCTACTTCCCCATCATTCTCATCGTGCTCTTTGGCGGTCTGTACTTCTACATGCGCAACCGTCCGCAGGTACACGCCGATGAGGCCGTTTTGGACCCGAAGGCGATGGCCGCACCTGGCTCTGCTCGGTAAACTAGAACCTTCTTTCTGCGGGGCGGGACCGCAGGTGCTAAGTTATTCGGGACGTCCCCTTCAGCGTAGCTGGAGGGGGCGTTCTGTTATGAGACTAGGCGTACGAACCGTGGAATATCTACGACCCTCCATGCACTAAAGGTCGAGCGGCCTCTGGCCCGAGCATGTGCCATCTGCATACCACCAGACCATACGTCTCTGCTCGAGCCGAAGGCCACTCGACCTTTGACCGCATAAGAGCAAATAGCCTCACCTCAGTGAGGACGACACCGCTGCGCTAGAGCTTCATAAATATAAAAAGCCGCTTCCCCGGGGGAAAAGCGGCTTTCGAAATGTAATCTTAGTACCCTAGTCCAACGCATCCGTCCGCTTACCGGCGGAGTAGTTGATCTTGAGCTGATTGCTCTTGCGCAGCTTGGTTTTCACGTCCTGTACGATTCCCATGGTGACCTCCCCATCCACGCGGAGCGAGGAGGTGATACGAGTGCGCTTAGCTTCGGGAAGCTTCACCTTATGCTGCTCCAGGAAGAGGGGGATATCGTCGACCGTAGAGATTTTATCTCCCAACTGGATACGGGGGGAGGTGCCGTAGACGGCCTGGTACTGCTGTGTAGGGCGACCTACGTAAATGTAGTTGACCAGCGACTTCTCATCCAGTTTGGTGAGCTGGGTGGCTTCCGGCGTATTGACGGAGAGCTTGAGGTCGGAGTCCCGCAGCACCGTTACCATCATGAAGAAGAAGAGCAACATGAAGATAATATCGGGAAGCGAGGCGGTAGAGATCGCGGGCGATGACTTACCACGCTTTTTACTAAACTTAGCCATGGGGATTGTTTGAGTTGGTGATTGCCCTACAGATGAATCCGTCGGCGATTTTGGTGGGTGGCTCTAGCAGTTTACTACTGCTCCTCACCGAAGTTGGTGGGTTCGGCCTCGGAGAGTACCATAGGAATCTCGTCGCGGATCGCCTTGCGCTGGGCGAAGGGCATCTCCTCGGAGTAGGGCTGTCCGTAGCGACGCTGCGAAAGCTCATTCCAGAGGTCGTCGTAGGCACCCTTCAGCTCGTTGTAGACGGCCAGGTAGGTATCGTAGTCGGTACCACGGTCATTCTTCAGCGAAATGATGGCGTTCTTTGGTCCCTCGGCCAAATCGGAGCGGTTGCTGGGGTTCATGATGAACTCCTTAGCGCGCTCGCGCAACTCACCGATGCGAGCCGGCTCCTCGCGCACGAGCAACTGGTTTTGCGCATTGACGAGTACGGAGAACACATTACGCTCCTTGAGCTTCGTGATGTCGGGTTCTTCGTCGGACCAGGGCGGCAACTTCACGAGGATGCCCTTGTCTTCGGCGATGGTAGTGGTGACCAGGAAAAAGATCAACAGCAGGAAGGCGATATCCGCCATCGAGCCCGCGTTGATCTCGTTGTTCATCCGGTCTCTCGTTTTGGTCTTTGCCATGGTCGTAGTCGGTTTGCGTAAGTTATTTAAAGATGCCCCGGATGCCGAACACCACAAGGGTGAGGGCAGATAGGGCTAGCATCACTAGCGCAGTCACGATCGAGGCACTGATGAATTTCAGGTTACCCGGAGTGATGGAGGCCTCCTGAGAGGTCTCGAACTTGGTGATTGCGTTTTGGATCTCCGGATCGTTCGCCTCCCCGCTTGCTACGGAATAGGCTATGAAACCGATGATTACCAGTACTACCAAGCCGGCGATGCCCTTAAGCGACCCCTTTGGATTGCTAGCCATCTGAATGACTCCAAAGACGATCGCTACCAGGAAGGCTAGTCCGATCAGAATAATCGAGATGGTGATGCCAAAGTCAAAGATGCCGGTCTCGTAAGCCTCAGGAGATTTATCGTTAGCTAGCAGTAGCTCCCGCGTAGTGCCGTCAGCGGAGAAGATCGCCGCCAGGAAGATAACCGTGATCAGCACTCCAATCCCGAAGGCCAACGCCTGACCGTACTTGTTTAAGAACGTATACATAAGTTGATTGGATTAGTGGCCGACCGATTAAACGCGGGGACGGGTGGTGGTAAAGGTATTGTTGGTCGCCATGATGTCAACTAGGGCGATGGAGGCATCTTCCATGCGGTTGACGATACCGTCGATCTTGTTTACGATGTAGTTGTACAGGATCTGTAGGATGATGGCAACGACCAGTCCGAATACCGTGGTCAGCAGGGCTACCTTGATACCACCGGCTACTACGGCGGGGCTTAGGTCACCTACCGTCTCGATCCGGTTAAAGGCCTGAATCATACCAATTACCGTACCCATGAAGCCCAGCATGGGGGCAATGGCGATAAACAGGGAGATCCACACCAGACCACGCTCCAGCAGACCCATTTGCACAGAACCGTAGCTCACGATGGCTTTTTCTACCGCATCGGGACCCTCGGCACTGTGGCGGAGACCTTCGTAGAGTACGCTGGCGGTGGGGCCGGGGGTGGACTTAGCCACCTCCTTGGCGCCCTCTACGTCACCGGCTTCGAGGCGTTCTCCGATGCGGGAGAGCAGCTTGTCGGTGTTGGTGGAGGCGAGGTTGAGCGTGATGATACGCTCGATGCAGAAGGCCAGACCGAGGATTAGACAGATCAGTACGATTGCCATGAAGCGCCAGTCTCCGTCGATGAAGTTCTTCTTGAGGACTTGGAAGCCGTCGGATTCCTGTGCTGCCAGGTTCGCTGCGGAGAAGGCGACCAGCGAGAGTACCGCCAGTGGTTTAATAAGATGTCGCATAGCCGTAGTTAAGGTTTAACGTAGTTGTGTGATTGCGTAAGAATAAGATGATGACTTCGCGCCGTTTGGCGTGAGGTGCGGCGGAGAAGAAGGGATTCGAACCCTCGATACGGGGTTACCGTATATACGCTTTCCAGGCGTACCTCTTCAACCACTCGAGCACTTCTCCGTAATGTGTAGAACCGGGTGACTTCGTTAAGCCGCCCCTACCGTCAGCCGCCGGTCAGGAACCGGTGGCACAGACGCAAAAATTGTAAAAACGTTCAACAAAACAAAATTTTTAACCGCCCGTCGCAAAATAAGCAGAGACTTAATCGCGTATCCCGGTAGGGCTCAAGCTACACCATTTTTCGCAAACCGGTCAAGGTCAAAGAGTTGGCGGGCGTTTGCGGTGGTGATTGCAGCCACTTCCTCCTCCCCCACTTCCCAGAGTTCGGCGATTTTTTTCGCCACTAGGGGCAGGTAAGCCGTCTCATTGCGCTTTCCCCGCCGGGGAGTGGGTGCAAGATAGGGCGCATCCGTCTCAAGTACGATAGCATTTTTGGGTACCTGCCGTAAAACGGGTTCGAGTCCCCCATTTTTAAAGGTCGCTACCCCACCGATCCCAAGCGCAAATCCCAGCGTAATCGCTCGCTCGGCCTGCATTACCTCACCGGTAAAGCAGTGAAACACCCCCCGGGGGCGCCCCTCACCCATACCCTCCAGAAGCTCCAGCAGCGGATCGATGGCCTCCCGGGCGTGAATACTAATGGCTAGCCCGTACTCCTTCGCCCAGCCACACTGGCGTACAAAAGCCTCCTCCTGCTGCCGCCGGTAGGTGGTGTCCCAGTGCAGGTCCATGCCAATCTCACCAATGGCTACCCACTGGCGGGGCAACTGCAGATACCGGTATACCTCGGCCAGCTCCTCCTCAAAATCCTCCCCGACGCTTACCGGGTGGAGCCCGATCATAGCGTGACAGAAGTCCGGCTCGGCGGCCTCCAGCTCCAGCATCGCGGCGTGGGTACTGCGGTCGATGGCCGGTAACAGGGCCAAGTCTACCCCCGCCTGCCGGGCGCGCCCCAGCACCTCCGGCCGGTCAGGGGCAAACTTGCTACTATATAGGTGGGTATGCGTATCGATGTACATCAGAGGGGAATAAGGGACCTTGCCGGCGGTAGCTACCTTCGCAGCATGGCGAAACAGAAGTTTTACGTCGTCTGGATGGGCCACGCACCCGGTATCTACACCGCCTGGCCGGTCGCCAAGCAACAGATCGACGGCTACAAGGGGGCAAAGTACAAGTCCTTTCCGACCCGCGCCCAGGCCGAGGTGGCTTTCCGTAAGGGAGCGGCGAGCTACTTGCAGCAGGCAACCGGGGTGCCTTCCCAAGAAACTGCGCACCCGCGGCCCCGCAAAAGTAGCGTGCCGACCACCGACACCATCATCGGCAGGAGCATCAGCGTGGATGCCGCCTGCTCCGGCAACCCCGGACGGATGGAGTACCAGGGGGTCACGACGTCAGGCAAGCGGCAGATTTTCCACCGGGCCTTTCCGCTGGGTACAAACAACATCGGGGAGTTCCTGGCCCTGGTGCATGCCCTAGCGTTTCTACGCAAGCAGGAGCAGCCGGAGCTACCGATCTACACCGATTCCAAGATCGCCCTGGGCTGGATCAAGAGGGGAAAATGTAAGACAACGCTCGTACGTAACGCAAAGACCGAGGAGCTGTATGCGACCATCGAAAAGGCGGAGGCGTGGCTCAGGGAGAATGTGGTGACGAACCCGATCTATAAGTGGCGAACGGAGGTTTGGGGGGAGATACCGGCTGATTTTGGGAGGAAGTGAAGTAAGGGGGTAGGAGGTAGTGAGTAGTACGCCTTTAATGATGGCGCTCCCTACTACCTACTAATTCCTACTTCACAAACTTCATCCGATACTTCAACTCCACATCCCCCCGCCGTATCTTCTCCAACCGCCGCTTCACCATCCGTTTCTTAAGTGGCTTAAGCAAGTCAGTAAATAGTACCCCCTCAATGTGGTCGTACTCATGCTGCACCACGCGTGCGTTCATGCCAGTAAAGGTGGAGGTGTGAGTCACGAAGTGCTCGTCTTCGTACTCGATGGTGATTTGTTCGGGGCGGTCGACGTCGCCGGTGATGTCCGGAATACTGAGGCAGCCCTCGGCGTAGCTGCAGTCGGCACCGGCCTCCTCGATGATTTCGGCGTTGATGAACACCTGGCGGATGCCCCGGTCCTCCTCGCCCTCTTCCTGCATGGGGTGGCTGTCGACGACGAAGAGGCGGATGCTGCGGCCGATCTGCGGGGCGGCCAGGCCCACACCATTGGCCTCCTCCATCGTCTCCCACATATCGGCGATGAGCTGCTGGAGGTCGGGGTAGTCGGCCGTAATGGGCTCGGCGACCTTTTTTAGTACAGGCTGGCCGTAGGCATAGATCGGTAAAATCATCTGGCTTCGTTGCGGTGGGCTAACACGGGGGATGGGTGCAAGGTTACCGCCTTTCTTCCAAAAAGTCCTGGAGTAAGAGGGCCGCCGCAACACGGTCTACCTGGGCCTTGTCACGCCGCTGTTTTTTCTTCATCCCCATGGCCAGCAGGCTCTCCCGGGCGCGGACGCTGGTGCGGTACTCCCCCTGGCGGTGCAAGATGATGTGGGGATACAACCGGGCGAACTTACGCTCGAAACCGACGATCTCCCCCTGTACGGGATTGGCCGTACCGTCTTCCCGCAACGACTCCCCCACGACCAGGTCGCCGACCTCCTCCCGGGAGAGGTAGTCGGCCAGCCAGTCGTAGAGCCGGCCGGTGGGTACGGTGTCTAGCCCCGTAGCAATGAGCTGCAGGGGGTCGGTCACGGCCAGGCCGCATTTCTTGGTCCCGTAGTCGATGGCCAGGATACGCATTCGCCTAGGTAGTTTCTACTTCCAGGACGGTAGCCCCTACTTCTTCGTCGGCACTAAACCGGCCCAGCATACTCCGTACGCCCCGGCGGGTTTTGTACAGCAACCAGATCATGACCGGCACCAGCACCAGGGTAAGGAAGGTGGCGAAGACCAGACCGTAGATCACCGTCCAGGCCATGGGCCCCCAGATGGCGGTGTTGTCCCCACCGATGAAGAGCCGGCCGTCCCAGTTGGCGATGAAGCTGAAGAAGTCAAAGTTGAAGCCTACGGCCAGTGGGATCAGTCCGAGCACCGTAGTGATGGCCGTAAGCAGCACCGGACGCAGACGCGTAGCCCCGCCCTCGATGATCGCATCGCGAATCTCACTGAGCTCCAGGTCGGCAATCTTATCCAGCCCCTGCTCGTCAACCTTGTCGCGCATGAGTAGCGTGGTGTAGTCGATAAGTACGATGGCGTTATTGACCACCACCCCGGCCAGCGAGATGATGCCCACGCCGGTAAAGATCACGGAGAAGGTGCCACCGAAGAAGAAGTAGCCCAGCAGTACCCCGATGGTCGATAGGATCACCGAAGTGAGAATAATGAAGGGCGAGCTGATGCTATTGAATTGCGCCACGATGATGATGAAGATCAAAAAGAGCGCGAAGACGAAGGCACCCAGCAGGAAGCCCACATCCTCCTGCTGCTGTTGCTGCTCCCCGGTAAACTCGTAACTGAAGCCCTGCGGAAAGTCGTAGGCCTGGAGCGCAGCATCAATTTCGGGGATGATGTCGTTGGCCACGTAGCCGTCCAGGACGTTGGAACTGATGGTAATTACCCGGTCCAGGTCCTTGCGTTTGATGGAGCTGTAGGTACTGGTGTACTGCACGCTAGCTACCGTACTGATGGGTACCTGAGTGATGCGTCCATTACTCGGATCGCGGAAGGTGATACGCTGGTTGAGCAGGTTTTCTACGTTGTTGCGGTCGGCCTCGTCCAGGCGGATGTAGATCGGATACTCATCCTCCCCAAGCTTGTACTTGCTGATCTCCCTACCGTACACGGAGGTCCGCAGGGCACTGGCGATCTGGAAGGTAGAGAGGCCGTAGCGGCGGGCGGCCTCCCGGTTCACCTGCACCAGGAGTTCGGGCTTACCGATCTTGATGTCGGCGCTAAGCTGCTCGATGCCCGGAATACCCTGGGCGTTGATGTAGTTGGTCACCTGGTCGCCCAGGGTCACCAGCCGGTCGATGTCCTCGCCGCTGATCTCTAGGTTGATGGGCTTGCCGGTCGCCGGTCCGCTGGCGTTCTGATCTACGCTGACCTTTACGCCGGGCAATCCACGTATGACCTCACGGACTTCTTCCATAACCTGGCGGGTACTGACCCCGCCACGCTCCCGGTAGGGAACGAAACTGACCGTGATGCGGGATTTATTTGGCGTAAAGCCGGGCTCGGGCGGTGCATTAGGATCGGAGGTATTCTCACCGATCTGGGTCAGCACCGCCTCTACCACATTGTCGTAAGGTTTGAGCAAATTCAGGATACGATCCTCCAGCACCTTCGTGGTCTGGTTGGTGGCCTCGATGTCGGAGCCGAGGGGCAGTTCCACGAAAGCATTAATGTAGAGCGGGTCGGCCTCAGGAAAGAAGACGATCTTGGGCGGAAAGAGCACGGTCAGGACCAGCGAGAGCACCAGTAGGCCGATCGTGCCAAAGATCATCGTCTTACTATACCGCAGCGCGAACCCGATAAAGCGGTTGTACTTATACTCTAGCCAGGGCAGGAAGCGGTCCTGGAACACGAAGGAGGCCGGCCGCATCAGAAAGAAGTAAACCAGCGTGACCAGCGTACTGACCAGCATCAGGTTGAACAGCCAGTTGGCGCCCGCCAGTAGACCGAGCAGGCCGACCACCATCAGTCCACCGGCAGTCAGCAAGGTATTACGCACCTTGCGCCGGCGCCCCTTCGGCGTCTCCGCCCGCTTATCTACCCGCATGAAGCGGCTGGCCAGCACGGGGTTAATGACCAGGGCCACAATCAGCGAGGAGACCAGTACTAGGATCAGCGTAATCGGAAAGTACTTCATGAACTCCCCCACAATGCCCGGCCAGATCGCCAGGGGCATGAAGGCAGCCAGCGTCGTAGCCGTAGAGGCAATGATCGGCCAGGCGACCTCACCCGCCCCGTACTTCGCCGCCCGGTCCGATACCTCCCCCAGCTGCATGTAGCGGTAGATGTTCTCTACAATTACAATACCGTTATCTACCAGTAGCCCCAGAGCCAGGATTAGCGCGAAGAGCACCACGATGTTCAGGGTCACGCCACTGAGCCAGATCCAGAGGATACCCATTAGCATCGACAGCGGAATGGCAATCCCCACAAAGAGGGCGTTGCGCAGGCCCAGGAAGAAAAGCAGCACGACCACCACCAGGATCACCCCGGAGATGATGCTGTTCTCCAAGTTATCCACCTCGCTGCGGGTGTTGTCCGACTGGTCGTTGAAGTAGGTGATGCTCAGGTCGCCCGGTAACCGACGCTGCACGTCGTCGATCTTAGCAAACAGAGCATCGGAGGTACTGAGCAGGTTCTCCCCCGAGCGCTTGATGATGTCCAGACTGATCACCGGCAGGCCGTCGGCCCGGGCAATGCTCTTGGGATCCTCGTAGCCGAAGGTCACGTCGGCCACGTCGCGCAGGTACACCAGGCGCTGGTTCTCGTTCTTGATGATGGTGCCGGCCAGCTCCTCGGCGTCGTTGAATTCACCCACCACGCGGATGGCCCGCCGTACCCCATTGTTGATGATTTCACCCCCGGAGAGCGTCAGGTTTTCGCCGGCGATGGCGTTTTCGATGTCCTGGAAGCTTATCTGCAGCGATTCCATCTTGCGCACGTCGACGGCGATCTCAATCTCGCGCTCCTGTACCCCCTTCAGGTTGACGGCACTCACGCCATCGACCTCCTCCAGCTCGTCCTGCATCAGCTCGGCGTAGCGGCGCAGTTCCTCGGGTGGAAAGTCGCCGCTCATGTTGACGGTCACGATGGGGAATTTTGACAGATTGATCTCCTGCACCACCGGGTCGGTGTCCAGGTCGGTGGGCAGCTCGGCCTTGGCCAGGTCCACCGCGTCCTTGACCCGGCGCAGGGCGTCGTCGAAGTCCTCGTCGGAATTAAATTCTACGGTGATGACGCTGAAGTCCTGGATACTGGTCGAGCGGATCACCTTCACCCCGTCCACGCCCTGGAGCTCCTTTTCCAGCGGCCGGGTCACGAGGCTCTCGATATCGGCGGCCGAGTTACCGAAGTAGGGGGTGTTGATGTACACCTGCGGCAGCTCCACCTCCGGAAATTGCTCCTTGGGCACCTGTTCGTAGGCGTAGAGCCCAAAGATCAGGATCATGATCGCCAGCAGGAAGACGCTGGTGCCGTTGTCGACCGATAGGTTGGTGAGCCCGAAGGTTCTTTTCTGTGGATTAGCCATTGGTCGTGGTGGGTTGTAGGGGTGATTGGCTCAGGGCGATGGGCTGTCCGTCGGTGAGTCCCCGGCCGCCGGTGGTGATGATGCGGTCGCCGGATTTCAGTCCGCTTTCGATTACGGCCTGGTTATTGTAGCTCGGGCCCGTCTGCACGTAGGTCTTACGGGCCACCAGTTCGCCCTCCTCGTCTTCCTCGGCCGTGAAGACGTAGCGCTGCCCGTCTACGTCCTGCTGAATCTGGTCCTGGCTTACTACGATCAGGTCGGCGGCCTCGAAGTCCTGCACCTCCACCTCGGCCAGTAGATTAGCCTTGAGCTGGGCCATGTACTGGCGGGGCACGTCGATCTCTACCTCAAAGGTGCGGTTAGCGCGGTCGACGGTGCGGCCGATCCGGCTGATGGGTGCGTCAAACTCCAGGCCCAGGGCCGGAATCCGCACGTGCACCTGCTGACGTAGTTTGACCTTGGTGAGTAGGTCCTCGGGGGCATCGGCTATGATGTCCAGGTCGTTGGTGCTGATGATCGACAGGATCGGCGCACCGGGCAGGGCAGCCTCTCCGGTACGCAGCATTACGCTCTCTACCGTGCCGGTCAGAGGGGCATAGACGTTGCGCTTATTGGCCTGTACGTCGATGGCTTTGATTTGCTGCTGGATGCGCTCGTAATTGTTCTGCGCCTGTAGGTACTGGATCTCGGAGCCGATGTTTTGTTCCCACAGTTTAGCCTGCCGTTCGTACACTGTTTTAGCCAGACTGGCGGCGGTTTCTAACTCGGCGCGCTGGGTTTCGGTGCCCTCTACATCGAGGGTGGCTACGAGTTGTCCCTTCCGGATGGCGTCGCCCTCCTCAAAGTTCATGCGCAGGATGCGGCCGGGTATTTCCGGGGTAGCCATGGCCGTTTCGGAGGCGCGCACGGTGGCCTGCACCTCGGCGAAGTTGGTGAAGCTGCTGGGTGCGACGGTCTCGTAGGCGACCAGGGTAGCGTTGGGAGCGAAGGTGGGGTCTATTTCGGCGAGTTTGAGCTCCAGGTCCTCCACCTCCTTGGTCAGGGTGCGCAGTTCGGTGCGGCGGTCCTTGAGGGCTTGCTGTATCTCCTCGGACGTCTCCGGCACGGCGTCATCGGGGGCGCGGCCGCAGGTGCAAAGTAGGAGAAGCAGAAAGGAGGCAGATAGGGTACGGTTCATCGTGGGTGCGGGTTGCGGGATGGGGAGGTGGGCTAGCGGCCGAGGGCGAGGTAGAGGTTTTCTTTGGCAACTAGGGTGTCGTAGAGGGCAGTGAGGTAGTTAGCCTGAGCCTCGTAGAGCTGCTGCTCGGCCTGTACGGTCTCGATGCTGCTGCCTACCCCTTCCTTGTACTTCACCTGGGTGACGTCGTAGATACGCTGGGCCAGGTCGAGGTTCTCGCGGTTGTCGTTGAGGCGCTCGCGGGCGGTGTTGAAGGTGCCGCGGGCGTTGAGGACTTCGAGGGCGATGCTGCGGCGCAGGTCATCGCGCTGGTTGACGACCTTTTCCTTCGCCAGGCGGGCACGCTGTAGGCGGGCGCTGCGTCCACCGAAGTCGTAGATCGGGATGAAGGCCGATATACCTACCAGCACCGTCGGGGCCCAGAAACCATCGCTGAGGTTATCGCCCTGGTACTGGTACTGGGCGGCGGCGGTGGCGTCGAGCCGGGGCAGGTAGGCGGCGCGCTGGAGATCGACGTTGAGGTCCTGGAGCACGAGCGCCTCGTCCAGTACCCGGAGCTCGCTACGCTGCTGGTAGGGAATATCGGAGGTCAGGGCGGCCTCCTCCACCTCGATCTCGAGCTGGTCCAAGTCGTCGGCGACCAGTAGTTCCTGGTCCTCGGGGTAGTTGAGGGTGAATTTCAGGGCGCGTAGGGCATTTTCGCGCTGCTGTTCCACGTCGGCCCGGTTGGCGCGCAGGTTGCGGAGGCTGAGCTGCAGGCGATCTACATCGAGCTGCTCCACGAAGCCAGCCTCGTACTGGGCCTCGGTCTCGCGCAGCAGACTCTCGAGGTTGGCAATGTTGCGGTCCAGAATCTGTACGTTGGTTGATAACAGCAGTACGGGGAAGTAGCTCTGGGTCACCTGACTACGGAGCTGTCGCTGGGCGTCTTCTAGCTGTAGGTTAAAGTAGCTACTACTGGCCTTAGCAGCACGCAGGCCCACGAAGAAGGAGCCGTCGAAGAGCATGGTACTTACGCTCGCCCCACCAATAAAACTGTTCTTAAGCTGGAAGGCAATGGAGGTCGGTGCATTCGGATCGCCCATCGCAAAAGCTTCGGGCAGCGGCAGTACGGGCACTTTAAGGTAGTGGGTAAAGTCAAGGCTGGCATTGAACTGCGGTAGCCCACTACTGAGCTGCTCGCGTACGTTCTGCTCCGCATCGAGGATGTCTACCCGGGCGTTGCGAATAGTGTTAGAATTAAGCACGGCAAAGTTGACCGCGTCCTCCAGCGAGTAGCTGGCGGTGGTAGCGGTTTCCTGCGCCGTCAGCCCCCCGTAGAGGAACAAACTAAGTATGAGGAGTGAGATTCGCATGGTGCGTATGCTTAGGAGAGGTCTTCTTGCTTGAGGTAGTGGTCGAGCCGGTCGCGGCCAAACTGATTGACGATGCCGTTAAAGTGGTACATACTGTGCTGATGCAGGATATCGGAAAGCGAGCGGTCCTGGGCCGGAAACACCCCCCGATCGATAACCATAACCGTCATGCCCACATAGAGATTGGCAATTACCTCGGCATCGAGGTCGTCGCGGTACAACCCTTCCTCCATACCACGTTCCAGGTTGGCTGCCACCCCCTTGTGAAACTCGTCCTGGTGGGCCTTCACCTGGGTGTGCCAGATGTCGGGATAGTACTTCCGCAGGTCGCGCATGGCCGTAGGAGACACCTTGCGCATTTCGCGGATGAAGTAACGGCTGTTGCGTAGGAACTCATCAATTGCATCGGCCGCTTCGTGCCGGTTTCCGACCATAATGCATAAATCCTGACGGGTATCTTCCTCTAGTACCAGCTGCACCAGCTCCTCTTTGTTTTCCACCATCTGGTAGAGCGTCTTCTTCGAAATACCTAGCTCCCGGGCAATGTCATCCATGCTTACGCTACGAATGCCAATGCGCATAAAAAGCTCTCCGGCCTTCTCGATTAGCTTCTGTTTTTCCTTGGTGTCGATCACGCCGCAAAGAACGGGGGAAACTTTGGATAGTTCTAAAGTTTTTCAGGTTTTTAGTTGTTTGGTTAGTGCGTTGGTGCGTTGAAGGGGATGCTCGCTTCGTTCGTCTTGGTAGTACTTTTCACGTTCATTGCACCTGCGGCCCCGCCCCACGTCCCGCCTATCACACCTATCACACCTTTAATGTCCGCCACGCAACAATGCAACAACCCAACAACTCACCCCCATGGACCTCACCGACCTTCGCAATCGCCTCACGCCCGGCTCTCCCGCCGGTGACCCCGCGCAGGAGGGCGACTTTGGTCTGGGAGACAAGGTGGCCCGCCAGCCCGGTACGCGACTGATTAATGCCGATGGCACCTTCAACGTTACCCGGAGTGGACAGTCACTTTTTGCCCCCTACAAGAACCTGGTAGAAATGAGCTGGCCGCGCTTTATCGGGCTCACGGTGCTGGTGTATATGGTGTGTAACCTAACCTTCGCGGTAGGCTTTTACCTGATCGGCCCGGAGCAGCTCTCGGGCATCGATGGCTGGAGCCCCTTCGATAAGTTTCTCGGGTGCTTTTACTTTAGCGTGCAGACGTTCACGACGGTGGGCTACGGGGTCATCGCGCCGGATTCCGTGGCCGCCAATGCGCTGGCTGCCCTGCTGGCACTTTTCGGTTGGGTGGCACTGGCCTTGGTAACGGGACTGTTTTTCGCCCGCTTCTCACGCCCGACCCGGATGATTCTGTTTTCGGAGAAGGCCATCGTGGCTCCCTTTCGGGATGGAATGCAGAGTCTGCAGTTTCGCATCGTCAACAAGCGCGATACCAGCCTGATCAACGTGCAGGCACGGGTGGTGCTGACCTGGCTGGAGGAGACGGAACGGGGCCTCAACCGCAAATTTCATCCCCTGGAGCTGGAGCGAGAATTCGTGCCGCTCTTCCCCCTTAACTGGACGATCGTACACCCCATTACCGCGGAGAGCCCCATGCACGGCTGGACGCGCGACGACTACTGCCGCCGCTACTCCGAGCTGCTGGTGGCCGTGGATGCCTACGATCAGACCTTCGCCCAGCAGGTGCACATCAACAAGAGCTACACCTACGCGGAGATGGGCTGGAACGTGCGCTTTCGACCCATGTACGAGGAGCGCGAGCACCTGACGGAGCTATTCATCGACCGCATCAGCAGTACCGATCCCTGCGAGGAGGAGTAGGCCACGGTCAATGAGCCGCTCGACCGTAGCGGCGGGCTGCGTGCTGAAGGTTCCCTGTGCCCGGTTAGCTAGTAGGGCCGACAGGGAGGCCGAGCGGTGCCCCAGGGCGGTAGCTAGTGCGTAGATACCGGCCGTTTCCATCTCGATGTTGGTGATACGCAGGCCGTCGTGGCGGAACTCCCGCAGCGCCGAGAGTAACTGGGGAGACATTCCGCTGGGCAGACGTAGACTGCGGCCCTGGGGCGCATAAAAACCGGCGGCCGTGAGGGTGATGCCGCGGGCTAAGTCGGGGATCAGTGACCAATTCAGTAGCGGAAGTCGGGGCCGGGCAAGCAGGGGAGGCACGGGTAGGTGGGTGCCCGCCCGGTCGAGGTGCTTTACCAGTGCAACCGCCAGTGGGTCGGGCGTATCGGTGGGTGGGTAAAAAGCTAGGAGGCCGTCCAGTCCTAATGCCGCCTCGGAAAGCAGGAAGCTACCTAGTGGTAGGTCCGGCTGAAATGAGCCACTGGTACCGAGGCGCAGAAAGGTGAGCGGGGTGAGCTCATCGCGTACCTGCCGGCGGGCCAGGTCGACGTTGAATAGGGCATCGAGTTCGTTGAGGACGATATCGACATTATCCGTACCGATGCCGGTAGAGATTACGGTGAGCCGTCGGCCCCCAAGCTCCCCGGTGTGGGTGACAAACTCCCGGGCTTCCACCCGCAATTCGACGTGGTCGAAGCGTCGGCTCACCTGAGCCACCCGTTCGGGATCACCCACGGTGATGATGGTCTCAGCTACCTGTCCGGGCAGCAAATCGAGGTGGTAAACGGCGCCGTTGGGTCGGAGGATGAGTTCCGAGGCCGGGATCACGCCGCCTGGCTCAACTGGCTTACCTCCTGCTTGAGGGTGTCTTCCTGGATATCGCCGCGCCAGTAGTCGCTGACGGCCTCCCCCTTACTGACCACGATGGCCTGGGGACTCTTGTGCTCCACGCCGAGCCGCTCGGCAATCTCGGTGGAGAGCTCCCTGGCGTACTGGATGACGATGCCGTAGATCTCCAGGTCGTGCTTGGCCTCCGAGATTTGCACCTGCGCCCGCGCCGAGAAGGGGCAGCTGTTGCTGTGCTTGAAGATGACGATGGGTTGATCCTGGGAGGCGGCCAGGGCGGCGTCCAGATCGGCGGAGGTGGTCATGGTGTGGAACATGCCGGGGTAACGCCGCCTACCGGAGTCGGTTCGTTTCCTAGAAGCGAAAGACGAGGTTAGCCTGGAGGCCTACGGTGCTGTCGTTGTCGTCGCGTAGGCGCGCCTGGGGCAGGCGGATGGCTCGGTCGATGATGCTGCGGTCCTCATCGTCGTTGGTCACGTCGGTAAGGGTGTGGTATACGCGGATGTCCAGGCTGGTACTCGGAAAGATCGGAAACATCACACCCACATTAGCGGCAATATTGAGTCGGTTAATGTAAGGTTCCTCGTAGTCGTCGATGAAGTCAATTTCCCCATCTACCTCGCCGCTGGTCGGCAGTCCGCCCTGTCCGGAAAGCTGGGCGGGAAGTACGGTGGTACCGGTGGTCGTTTCGGACTTGGCCGCCAGCAGGTAGCTGAAGCTGGGCCCGATGTAAAAATTAAGCCGATCGCCGCCGAAGCTGGCCAGCACGGGTAGGCTCAGGTACTGAAAACTGTTCTTGAATTTGATGTCGGTCTGCACCTCTACCCCCTGGGTGGGGGCCAGCGAGAAATCGGCGTTTTTGATTCCCCGACGGTTTTCATAGATCAGCTCCGCGCGCAGGTCGAAGGCGGGCAGATCTACTACCGTGGCCGTGAGCCCAAACTGGTAGCCGACGGCGGGGTCGATGGATTCGATCTTGTCCCCGTTGAATTCCTCGGCACTACCGTAGGTACCTCCGAGAGTAACGCCGGCTTTGATCCCAATCTGGGCGGTAGCGGTAAGGGAAAGCAGCAGGGCAAGCAGGGTGGTGAACGTAACTTTGGGCATGATCGGGCTTTTGGGCTATTGTAACGTGGTGGCGGGGCCGCGGGTGCGGAGTAAGTCGCAGGACCTCGAAGCGTTCCTTGGAGCGCAGCGACTTGGAACCTTTGAGGTCCTTGATCTTTGCTATTGATTATACTGCACCTCATGAAACCACCCCGCCGCTTCCAACGCTCCCAGGCCCGCAACTCCGCCCCCCCACCCGGCCTGGAGCGGGCCAGCGAGGAGATCGTAGGCATGCGCCTTAATAAGTACATCGCCCACAGCGGCGTGGCCAGCCGGCGGGTGGCGGGCGATATGGTCAAGGCCGGTAAGGTAAAAGTGAACGGAGAGCTGCTCAATAACCCGGCCTACCAGGTTCGGGAGGGCGACGTAGTAGAATACGAGGGTAAGGTAGTGGCCCCCTCGGAGCGCTTTTTCTACATCCTGCTCAACAAGCCCCGCAACGTCATCACCACCACCGACGACGAGCACGACCGCACCACCGTCATGGACCTGCTCGACGAGCCGGCCCTGGCCAGGGTGCGCCTCTTCCCCGTTGGCCGCCTGGACCGCGACACCACCGGGCTACTGCTCATCACCAACGACGGCGATGTCACCACCCGCCTTACCCACCCGCGCTTCGAGACCAGTAAGATCTACGAGGCCACCCTCGACCGGCCCTTCTCGGAGCTCGACCTAGCTAAGCTACAGGCCGGCCTCGACCTCGACGATGGCCCCTTCCAGGTCGACTGGGTCCGTTACGCCAAACCCAACGATCCGCTTACGGTCACCCTACAGATTCACAGCGGCCGCAACCGTATCGTGCGCCGGGCCTTCGAGCACCTGGGCTATACCGTCGAGCGCCTCGACCGCACCTACCTGGCCGGCCTGACGAAAAAGAACCTACCGCGGGGCTTCTACCGCTTTTTGTCGGAAGAGGAGGTGCGGCGGTTGAAGTACTTTACTCCTTGATCATTAGCAGAAAGTGGCCGGCCAGTAGTTTAAAACCGTTCTCCAGGAAGGTCGGCTCAGAATCGGGACCTAGAGTTGACGTAATTCCACGGGGGTGCAAGGTGAGCAGGTGAGAATGTAGTATATTTACCACAAATTGTAGGAATCATCGCCTTCCCCCCGGAAAAAAAGGTCGTCTACACCCACGAGCAGGCCCTGGAGGCCCTGCAGCACTACTGTGCCTACCAGGACCGCTGCCACAAGGAAGCCCGCGAAAAGCTGCACGAGCTGGGCTACTACGGCGATGCGGCCGAACTCGTAATCGTAGACCTGATCAAGGAGAAGTACCTGGACGAGGAGCGCTTCGCCCGCAGCTACGCCCGCGGCAAGTTCAAGATGAAGCGGTGGGGCAGGTACAAGATTCGCGATGGGCTAAAGAAGCGGCAGATCAGCGCCTACTGCATCAAAAAGGGGCTTAGCGAAATCGACGACGAGGCCTATTACACCACCATGTGTAATGAGCTAGCGCGGCGCAACGAGGCGGAGAAAGCCGGTCAGCACCCCTACCTGCGGCGGCGGGCGCTGGCCGACTATATGTTTAAGCGGGGGTACGAGAGTGGGCTGGTGTGGGAGGCGATCAATGAGTTGGGGTTGTGACCCACCAAAACCCCACCTAAACTCATCTGTTCCTCTAGCAGAACCCGTCACTCCATGTCCGTATCCCGTTACCGCATCTTTGTTCTCGTGCTGGCCTGCTGCCTGGGGCTAGCCTCCTGCAGCAACGAGCGCCTGGAAAGTACCTTCCAGCCCACGCCCTCGGCCTTCGGGCAAATCAATAGTCTGGTGGTGGTAGCCGACAGCAGCACCTGGAAGGCGGGGGCCGGCGACTCGGTAGCCTATTTCTTCGAGGCCCCCTATATCCTGCTGCCGCAACCGGAGCCGATCTTCGACGTGCGCTTCATCGAGCCCAGCCGCATCGTGGCCGAGCCCACCTGGGGCCAACTGCGCAATTACGTGGTACTGGCCGACCTGAGCGATACCGATAGCCCCACCACCCAGATGGTGCTACAGGACCTGAGCGACGAAAAGATCCAGCAGGTACGCAGCGAAGGGTTTGGCACCGCGGTAGCCAAGAACAAGTGGGCCACGGGGCAGCAGCTGGTGTACATCCTGGGTAAGAACCACGATGAGCTTCTCACCGGCATGAGCAACGTCTACCCCGGGGTGGTGCGCCGCCTACAGCAGGGCGAGGATGAGCGGATGCGCGTCACGACCTACTTCGAGGGCGTAAATCGCCGGCTGGGCGATACCGTGCAGCAACTGGCAGGGGCCAATCTGGAAATACCGGGGGGATACGTGCGGGTACCGTTGGATGCAGACAGCGTGGTGTGGCTGCGCAAGGAGGTGCAGGGCGCGAGTCTGAATATTATGGTCACGAAGGTCCCCTACCGGAGTCAGGCGCAGCTAAGTAAGGAAGGGCTCAAGGAGATCCGCAACCGCATCGGCCGCGAGTACGTCAGCTCGACCACCAACAACACCTACATGCAGATCAACGATACGGACCTGCCGCTCTTCACCGAGCCGACCGAACTCAACGGTACCTACGCCATCGAGGGCCGCGGCATCTGGGAGATTGAAAACGACTTTCTGGCCGGCCCCTTCGTCTCCTATCTGCTCAACGATACGACCAGCAATGAGCTCGTGCTAGTCGACGGATTCGTCTACGCCCCGGGGCGCAAAAAGCGCGATCTGATGGAGGAGGTCGTGCAGGTGATCCGCACGGCGACCGTCAATTGAGGCGGCTGCGCCGGTAAGCGGAGCGCAGGATGAAGTAGAAAGGTACGATCCAAATCAGATCATTGAAGAGGGTCACCCACCAGAAGGCGGCGGGGAAGTGGCCCAGGGCAAAATGGTACACGAAGCCGATTGGGCCAAAGACCTTACCCAGAAAACCCACCAGCACGATGGGCCAGTGGCCGTCAGGGTCGAGGGCGGCAATGGCATAGCCGATGCCGTACACCCCCACGATCATCCCCACACTCTGCCAGATCATGGGATAGAGGGGCTGCACCATACCCGTGAGGGTGAACACGTGGCTGGGGAAAAGCACCACCCAGGCACCCCAGAGCAGGTTGTAGGCGGCGGCGGCGAGGAGTACGGGGCGGCGCCAGTCGGTGGTAAAAGACATAGGTAGCAGAACGGGCTAGCGGGGCGCTTGGTTCCGCTACGCAATCGGCCGCTACGTGGTTCCGACAATTGCTAGCTTTGTCGGCCCTCGCCTCCCCAAGTGCTCTGCCCATGAGATTTCTGTTATTCGTTCTCTTTCTGGCCGCCTGGTCTGCCGTCACCGCCCAGCACCGGCAGGGCGACGTGGTGATCGACGGGCGGTCAAGCCTGCGGGTCGGTGCCCCCGGGGATGATTTTTACTTTAAGGGGGGAGGGTTTCTGTTTGATCGGCTACTTCTGGGCGCGATTACACGTGCGGATAACGAGCGATTATTCAATACCCGCAATAACGGTAGACTGCGCGGCGACTTGTTCGGCCGCTACTACTTCGGGGAGCGGGCCGGATTCATTCCGTACGTAGAGCTCGGCGTGGGGGCGGTGGCCGATAGCGGAAGCTACCTGGCCCTACAGCCTATGGTGGGCGCGGAATACCGGTTTTCGCCAGGGGTGTTTGGACGGGTATCGCTGGGATATGCATACAGTTCGCGCAGCAAGGCCGTCACCCTAGAGGTGGGCAGTCTGATTTCACTGAGTGGCTGGTCGAACAAGGAGCGCATCCCCGAGCGCCTGGTGGAAGGCCAGTGGGTGGTGAACGGGCACCTGGCCTCCCTTTCGCTGTTAGAAGATGGGGATGACATTTACGGGCTCTACGGCTCTGCGCAGGTGGAGGTGGATCGCTTGCTGCGGCCGTACTTGCTTGTCGGAGTGGACTTGCGCTATCTGCGTACGACCTACTTGTACGATCCACAGCTAGAGCCCGCTGATTCTGCATCGGTGACGGGGGCCCTGGAGGCGAAATACTTGGTTCCCGTACGGAATAACTTTATTGATCCGTATGCCGGCCTAGGTATTCTATACGGTGTCTCGCAGCGAGTTTCCGGCACAGATCCGGACAGTACCCCATCGTGGGAAACCATCAAAGTCACCCCCTACCTCGCCACCGGGGTATACTTTCACCTGACCGAGCGCATCATACTCAACAGTGCCATAAATCGGTACTTGCGGGACTACTCCCCGATCGAGGGGAAGTGGCGCATCGAGATCGGGCTAGCGTTGCGCCTGGGGTAAGTCCCACCAGGCCTTGCACCTGCGCCCCCGCCCCCTATCTTGAGCGGATGAATACGGAAGCCCTAAGGTACCCCATCGGAAGATTTACGTTGCCGGAGACCCGCGATGTGGCCCTGCGCCTACGCGTGGTCAAGGAAATCGGTGCCCTACCGGAGCAACTGGAGCGGGTGGCACGTAGCATCCACGACCGGGACCTACTGGACGTCAGCTACCGCCCCGGGGGGTGGACGGCCCAGCAACTTATCCACCACCTGGCCGATAGTCACCTACATGCGTACCGGCGGTGTAAGGTGACGCTGCTCGAGGACCACCCTACCCTGGTACCCTACGACGAGGTGCGTTGGGCGGAACTTCCGGACGTGCAGGCCGTGCCGGTGCGGGCGAGTTTAGATATTCTGCGGGGCTTACAACTGCGTTGGGCGGTGCTGCTGGCCCAGTGTACCGAGGCGCAGTGGGAGCGTACGGCGTACCATCCGGGCAGCGGTATCACCTATCATTTGGACACGCTGGCGGCCCACTACGCCTGGCACGGGCGGCACCATCTGGGGCACTTACAACTGATCCTGGATGCGGGTGCTGTAAGGTAGCCGACCGAACATAGGTAAGTGGGTATAGTTAAGGGGGCATTAGTAGCGCGCTTGATTTTCCTATTCCCCCTAAACCAAATAAACTATGTTGACTAATTTATCCTACAGCCGGCTCAGCCTGCTGTTTCTCGCCCTTGCCGTGTTTTCTCTGAGTGGTTGTAATGACGACGATGATACCTTCCTGGGTATTGATCTCGATGACGACGGTACCCTCTTTCTTTCCTCCAACACCTCGGGTGTCGTGGGCGTACTGAACCTCGAGGATGGTGACACCCCTCCGATCGAGACCTTTACCGCGGCCGGTACGGATGGCGATGGTCTGTACTACGATTCCGGCGAGGGTAACCTTTACCAGGTAAACCGTACCAATAGCATCGTCGTCGAATACAACGACGTGCGCGATGACCTGGACGATCCCAATGGGGTAGACGTCGAGGCCCGTAGTACTTCCGACTTTTCTAACGGCCGCGGACTAGCCTTCAGCGACGACCGCGTAGTGGTCGCCCAGCAGGGTGGTGACGGTAATGATGATCAAAATCGCTTCGTGGTGTACGACATCTCGGACGATGACGATATGATCGAGCTGACCGCCTCCTATGCTACCTCGATTGCCCTGTGGGGCATTCAGTTCGTGGGTAACGATCTGTACGCCGTAGTTGACAAGAGTGACTCGGTGGCCGTATTTACCAACTTTCTGAGTAATGCTACTGGCGACACGCTGGTGCCCAGCCGCTTCATCGAAGTAAACGGCATCACCCGCACCCACGGCCTGGAATACAATGCTGACGATGACATCATGATCCTGACCGACATCGGTGATGCCGGCGACGATATGGACGGTGCCCTTGTTGTGATCCGCAATTTTTCTAACCTGGGTAGTTCGGCTACCAGTGTAGATAGTACGCAATACACCCGTATCGGTGGCGATGCTACCCGTCTGGGTAATCCGGTTGACGTAGCCTGGGATCAAGAAACCGACCGTATTTTCGTAGCCGAACGCGCCACTGACGGCGGTACCCTACTGGTTTTTGAAGGCAACGCCCAAGATAATCAGACACCGGTGCGTCGTCTACCCTTCGAAGGGTTGAGCTCGCTTTACCTACACCGTGACTAATCCTTTTCAAGTTAGCGCGCTGTAATCGGAAGCGCCCGTTCCAAGCTGGAACGGGCGCTTTTTTATTTACCCCGAATAGGTGACCCCCCTGGCAATCCGATCCCCAAACGCCCGGGTACCGATCCGCTCCCGGGGCCGTAAATCCTCGGTACCGACCCCTGCGGCTAATGCCGTGTTGACCGCCCGGCGGATGTCCGTGGCCTCCTCCCGCAGCTTCAGGTGATCGAGTAGCATGGCGGCCGAGAGAATGGCGGCGACCGGATTGGCCCGATCCTGCCCCGCCCCCTCCGGCCAGGAGCCGTGGATGGGCTCGAACATGCCCACCGTAGCACCGACGCTGCTGGATGGCAGCAGGCCCAGCGAGCCGGCCAGTACACTCGAGGCATCCGAGAGGATATCGCCAAACATGTTGCTGGTGACGATGACGTCGAACTGGGCCGGGTTCAGGATCAGCTGCATGGCGGCGTTGTCAACGAACATGAAGTTGAGCTCTACGTCGGTGTTCTCCTCGGCTAGCTCGCGGGTGATCTCGCGCCACAGCCGACTGGACTCCATCACGTTGGCCTTGTCCACCAGGGTGAGCTTACTCCGGCGGGCGCGGGCCTCCGCAAAGCCCATTTTGACGATGCGCTCGATCTCGTGGCGGTGGTAGGTACAGGTGTCGTAGGCGGTATTACCGTCGTTGAGTCGCCCCTTCTCTCCGAAGTAGATACCCCCGGTGAGCTCGCGGACGATGAGCATATCCACCCCCTTGATCCGCTCGGGGCGAAGGGGGCTCAGATCGACGAGCTCGGCGTAGCCGGCCACCGGGCGTAGGTTGGCGTACAGGCCGAGTTCTTTGCGCAGTCGTAGCAGGCCCTGCTCGGGGCGCACCTTTGCCGAGGGGTCGTTGTCGAAGCGGGGGTGACCGATGGCCCCGAAGAGTAGGGCATCGGAATCTCTGCAGAGCTGTAGGGTGCTATCCGGTAAGGGATCGCCGGTTTCGTCGATGGCTACGGCGCCGACGGGGGCGTAGGTGTAGGCGAAAGTGTGACCGAACTTATCGGCTACGGCGTTGAGTACTTTGGTGGCTTCGGCGGTGACTTCGGGGCCGATACCGTCTCCGGGCAGGACGGCTAGGTTGAACTTAGACATAAAAGCTTGCGGTATTTCTCCATGACTACTTCATGAGGGATAGTTTCCACCTTACCATTACGGATATCTTTAACAGCACTAATTATACGTTGCCGCTCGCTTTCGGGAAGGGTATCCCAGTGGGTCTTACCGTTAGCATCTGCTGTATCGTAGAGCAATGTGCTGATGTATTCGAGCACCTCAACATCCTGGGTATTGACAACCCTATCGATAATATCTAACTTAAGTTCAGTGATCGACATGAGAAAATATCTATACGATAAACGATGCACTAACTAAGCTAGTTACTAAGCGAATGATCGACCCGCGCCCCCTCAAAGGCAGCGATCTTATCCTTCTGGCTCAGCAGAAAGTCAATGTCATCGTAGCCATTGATCAGGCAGGTCTTCTTGTACTCGTCGATGGCGAAGCCGGTCACGGTGCCGGTCTGCTCATTGGTGAAGGTCTGCTGCTCCAGGTTGACGGTGAAGCGGGCGGTGTGGTCGGTCTCGATGGTACGAAATACCTCGTCAAGCACCTCGGGGCTGACCGTAACGGGTAGTAGTCCATTGTTAAGTGCATTGCCGCGAAAGATGTCGGCAAAGTAGCTCGATACCACCGCCCGGAAGCCGTGATCGGCGATGGCCCAGGCGGCGTGCTCCCGACTCGACCCGCAGCCGAAGTTGGCCCCCGCCACCAGGATCTCCCCGCTGTAGGTAGGATTGTTCAGCACGAAGTCCTCCTTAGGGTGGTTCAGCTTATCGTAGCGCCAGTCGCGGAATAGGTTCTCCCCGAAGCCTTCGCGGGTAGTCGCTTTGAGAAAGCGGGCGGGGATGATCTGGTCGGTATCGACATCCTCGATGGGTAGGGGGACGGCGGTGGAGGTGAGCTTCTTAAAGGGGGTCATGTAGAAACGGCAGTTTGACGGACCGGCAAGGTAGCTACCTCCGGTGCTTTGGGTAAATCCTTAAATCACTAGGCCGGCACCGCCACCTTTCGCACATCCACGATACGCCCCTCAATGGCCGCCGCCGCCGCCGTAAGTGGGCTAGCCAAAATAGTCCGCGCCCCCGGCCCCTGCCGCCCCTCGAAGTTGCGGTTGGAGGTACTCACGCAGTAGCGCCCACTCGGTACCTTATCCTCATTCATACCCAAACAGGCCGAGCAGCCCGCGCCGCGGAACTCGAAGCCAGCCGCCTCGAAGAGCTTGTCCAGCCCCTCGGCGATGGCCTGCTTCGCTACCTGCTGCGAGCCCGGCACCACGATACCCGTCACGCCGGGTGCCACCCGTTTACCCCGCACCTGCGCCCCCGCCAACCGTAGATCCTCAATGCGCGAATTGGTACAGGAGCCAATGAATACGTAGTCCACCGGCATGCCCTCCATGCGCTGCCCCATCTCCAGGCCCATGTAGGTCATGGCCTTCTGCATGCTGGCCGCGCCGTGCAGCTCGCTGGGTGCGGGGATATCGTCCGTCACGCCCATGCCCATACCCGGATTGGTGCCGTAGGTGATCATGGGCGGAATGTCCTCGGCGCGGAAGTGGTACTCGGTGTCGAATACCGCATCGGCATCGGTAGGCAGCGTACGCCAGTAATCGACGGCCGCCTCCCAAGCTGCTCCCTGCGGACTAAACTTCCGCCCCTCCAGGTAGTCGAAGGTCGTCTGGTCGGGTGCAATGAGCCCGCCGCGGGCACCCATCTCGATGCTCATGTTACAGACCGTCATGCGGCCCTCCATACTTAAAGATTGTACGGCCGAGCCGGCATACTCCACAAAGTGCCCCGTACCGCCACCGGTGCCTAACTGGGCGATGACGTACAGGATCAGGTCCTTGGCCGTTACGCCCGGCTGTAGTTCGCCATTCACACTGATGCGCATTTTCTTGGGCTTGCTCATCAGCACGCACTGGGTGGCCATCACCTGCTCGACCTGGCTGGTACCAATGCCAAAAGCGATAGCCCCAAAGGCCCCGTGGGTACTGGTGTGACTATCGCCGCAGACCATCGTGATGCCGGGCCGCGTGATGCCAAGCTCCGGTCCGATCACGTGTACGATGCCCTGGTAGGGGTGACCGAGGCCGTAGAGCTCCACGCCGAATTCAGCGCAGTTGGTGGTGAGCATTTCGACCTGCTTGCGGCTCAGGGGCTCGGCAATGGGTTTGTGCTGGTCCTTGGTGGGCACGTTGTGGTCGGCTGTGGCCACGATGCGGGCGGGCCGGGCCAGGGGGATACCGCGCTCGCGCAGTCCGTTAAAAGCCTGTGGGCTGGTCACCTCGTGGATGAGGTGGCGGTCGATGTAGAGGACCTGGTTGCCGCCGGGCACCTGGGTGACTACGTGGGCGTCCCAGACTTTGTCGAATAGGGTGGGCATAAAATTTACAATTTACTGCCAGAAAAGGCGGGATATGGGCGCGAACGCAGGTGCAAAAACTACTGGAAGTATATCAACAAAGATGCAAATAGACACGAAAACAGTAGTATAAAGACTAGAAAGCTAAGTACTGCTTTGCGTTCCTGATACGAGGCTCTTTTTAGGTTACCCCATTGCATCCATTTAAGTGCATCTTTCTGTTTCATCAGGCCGCCATTCCCTCCATCATCCGCTGCAGATCGGCATCCTCAACTTCCTTTTTCTGGTCGGCGATACTGAGGAACTCCTGGTAAATATCGTCGAGCTGGACTTTGGTGAGATTAAAACCCAGGTTCTTGAAGCGGTAGGCCAGGGCGGCGCGACCGGAGCGGGCGGTGAGCACGATGCGCGACTGGTCTACGCCCACCTCGGCGGGGTCGATGATCTCGTAGGTATCGCGGCGCTTGATGACCCCGTCCTGGTGGATGCCGGAGCTGTGGGCAAAGGCATTATCACCCACGATGGCCTTATTGGGCTGCACCATCATGCCCATGCTTTCGCTGACCAGGTGGCTAGTTTCGAGTAGAAGCTTGGAGTTGACGTTGGTATACAGATCGAGGTGGGGGTGCTGGCGCATGATCATCACCACCTCCTCCAGGGAGGTGTTACCGGCCCGCTCACCGATGCCGTTGATGGTGCACTCGATCTGGCGGGCCCCGTTTTCGGCCCCGGCGATGGAGTTGGCGGTGGCTAGGCCCAGGTCGTTGTGGCAGTGGGTGGAGAGGGTGCAGCGGTGGATGCCGTTGACGTTGTCGCGCAGGTAGGCAATCTTCGCGCCGTATTCCTGGGGCAGGCAGTAACCGGTGGTATCGGGGATATTGAGCACAGTGGCCCCGGCATCGACCACGGCCTGGATGACGCGGGCGAGGAACTCGTTGTCGGCCCGACCGGCATCCTCGGCGTAGAACTCGACGTCCTCTACGTACGACTTAGCGTGCTTCACCGCGGCTACGGCGCGCTCGATGATTTTGTCGGGCGTGGTGCGCAGCTTGTACTGGATGTGGCTGTCACTAACGCCGATGCCGGTGTGGATGCGGGGGTGGCGGGCGGTCTTCAGCGCCTGGGCGGCCACGTCGATATCGTTGGCTACGGCGCGGGTGAGGCCGCAGACTACCACGTCCTTTACCGTGCGGCCGATCTCCTCGACGGACTTAAAGTCACCGGGGCTAGATACGGGGAAGCCGGCCTCAATGACGTCGACACCGAGGCGTTCGAGCTGGCGGGCAATGACGAGCTTCTGGCGGGTATCCAGCTTGCAGCCGGGCACCTGTTCGCCGTCGCGCAGGGTGGTATCGAAAATTTGGACTTGCTTGGTGGTCATACGTGGTTCGGGCGGTTTACCGGCTTCTGCTATCTTTAGGGCGGATTCTAACAGTCTGTTGGTCGTTCGTGTGAAAATAACGCTTCCCGCCCGGAACTCCGGGCCGCGGTGGTGGGGAATATCTACCGCAATGTTACCTGGATGACGGAGGGATTGTTGCGCAGTCCCTTGTGATTCAGGCACTTACCGAAACAGTTTATACAATGCCTAAGCAGAAGACCGACGACTTACTTAAACTCGTAGCCTCCCTCAACCGGGCCGAAAAGCGGCACTTTCGCCTGTTTGTCAAACGCAACCAGCAGGCGGAGGCCGATATCCTATTTCTCCAACTGTTCGATATTCTGGAACGAACCGGGGAGTACGACGAGGCCTACCTGCTAAAGCGCATCGAAGGTATCAAAAAGTCGCAGCTCAGTAACCTGAAGGCCCACCTGTATAAACAGCTTCTCACCTCCCTACGGTTACTGAACCGAAACAAGGACGAGGAAATAACCCTGCGCGAAAACCTCGATTACGCCCGTATCCTCTACAACAAGGGGCTGTACCGCCAGTCACTCGACGTGCTCGAAAAAGTCAAAAAGCGGGCCTTAGATATCGAGTCCCACACCATTGCCCTCGAAACCGCCCAATTCGAAAAACTTATCGAGGGCCAGTACATCACCCGCAGCATCGAGGGCCGCGCCGAGGAGCTCAGTAAGGAGTGCGAGGTCCTGACCGGTAAGATCGGCGATACGAACGGCTTTTCTAATCTATCGCTCCGGTTATACGGTCTTTACCTCACCATCGGCCTGGTCAGCAGCGAACAGGAGGCCGAGGAAGTACAGGCCTTTTTCAACAATAATCTTCCAAGCACTCCCTTCGAGGAACTCGACTTCTGGGGCAAGGTGTACTACTGCCAGAGCTACACCTGGCTGTACCTGATGCGACAGGAATTTCCCCTTTGCTACCGCTACACTCAGCGCTGGGTGGATCTCTTCCGCGAGCAACCGAAGATGACCGAGGTCAATGCACCCCTTTACCTCAAGGGACTACATAACCACCTGGCCAATCTGTTCAACATGTGGCGGTACGACCGCTTCATCGCCGAGTTGCACCAGCTGGACCTCTTCCCTCACCAGTTCGACCTGACCAATAACGTCAACGTAGCTGGGCTGTACCATCTCTACCAGTTCGACCACCAGATTCGCCGCCACTACATGGAAGGCACCTTCACCGAGGGGCTAGGGCTGGTGCCACAGATCATGGAGGTCATCGAGGACAACCGCTACAACTGGGACGACCACCGTCATATGGTCTTCTACTACCGTATTGCCTGCCTGTACTTCGGTAGCGGCGACAACGATACGGCCATCGATTATCTCAACCTGATCATCAATCAGCGCAGCCCCAACTACCGCTCCGACATCCAGGCTTACGCCCGCATCCTCAGCCTCATTTGCCACTTTGAGATGGGTAACGTGCAGCTGGTCGAGTACCAGGTCAAGAGTGTCTACCGCTTCCTGGCAAAGGTGGAGCACCTCCAGGAAACCCAACGGGTGATCTTCCGCTTCCTGCGCCGTATCCCCCGTATTCGTGAGGAAGACTTGCGTGATGAGTTCATCAAATTGAAGGAAACCCTGGATGAGGTGGCGAAACTGCCGTATGAGTCGCGCCCCTTCACCTACCTCGATATTCCCAGTTGGCTAGAATCGAAGATCGAGGGGGTAAGCGTGCAGGAGGTGATCCGGCGGCAGTTTGAGGAGAGTCGGGAGTTGGTCTAAGTACGCGACAGCACCGCCTCCCGCGCCGCCTTCATCGGGATACCGATGCAGCGCTTCTCCATATAGAGCATCATGCGGTCCATGAGCTCGCGGGCCTCGGGGTCGAGGTGCTCGATTTCCTTACGAAATACCTTATTGACAGCATTGTGGCGGATGGCCTTGATCTGACCGGGCACCTCCGACATGGCACGCTCGATGAGGCGCGTCTGGTACAACGTCTCGGTTTCGACTAGGTGGCGCTCGATGATGGTGTGGGCCAGCTCCACCTCGCGGCGGCGGAAGTCCATGTTCTCCTCAGCTAGGGCCCGCAGGTGCTCAATGGCGATGTAGGTGAAGTCGTGCGTAGCTACGGTAGCCTCGGCTACATCGGCTGGAACGCCCAGGTCCACAACGATCTTACCCTTAGCTTCCTCACCGGCTAGTAGCCTAGTGAAGCGTTCGGGGGTGATGATGGGTTCGGCGGCGGCAGTACAGACGAACAGTACATCGAAGCCCCCCGTGTAATCGTCTAGCTCGTCTAGTGCAATAGCCCGACCGTGGTCAAAACCGCTGACGAGTTGCTCGGCCCGTTCCAGTGTTCTATTGACGACGGTGACGTGGCTGTAGCCCTGCTTGCGTAGAAACTTTGTGACCAGCACGTTCGTCTGCCCGGCACCAATCATCAAGATACGGGCCTTGCGGCTCGGCGCGTAGCGCTGTAGTTGCTGCATGGAGAGCGAGACCACCGATACGGATTTTTCCCCAATCCGGGTATTGGCGTAAATATCCTTAGCGGCCAGTACGGCCTGATTGGTGATGATACGCAGGTCGTCGCCGATCAGGCCCCACTCGCGGCACATGACCTGGCTTTCGCGGAGCTGCCCTAGAATCTGTCGCTCACCCACCACAAGAGAGTCGATCGAGCCGGCTACCTCGTACAGGTGTCGGATGGCATCCAGGCCCACCAGGTGGCGCATACGCCGCAAATCCGGTAGGGCCCCGGGAAGTAAGGAGGCCTGAAAGTGCTCGTCCACCTTCCGCTCCGTAGTGAAGAGCAACAGCACCCGATTGCAGGTGGAGGCATAGAACACTTCATCGACCAGTCCCCGCTCCCGCAGGCAGGTGAGTCGCTCCCGCAGTCCGTCCTCTCCCTCGAAAGCCTTGACTAGCGCGCCAACCTCTTTGAGCTTGGCATCGCGATGGGTCAGAGTAAGAATGTGAAAATGCTGCAGCATGGAGTGACTTGGGGCGACTGCAAAGATAATTTACCGTGCGGGGGCTTCTGTCAGCCGGGTGTAGAATTGTAAGATGCTGCCTCCGGCAGCGCCGTTAGCCGCAGTCTACGACTGCGCGCTTTAGTATAATATTTAACAACAATCAGTACCCTTCGTTGAAAATTTGATAGCCTCCACGCCGCAACTGCAAGTTGCGTTACACGGCGCGGCTACAAGCCGCATCTTACCCCTACCCCGCCTCCTGAATGATCGCCGAAAAGTACCACGCATAGAACAGCAGCAGCACCCAACCCTCCCAGCGTGTGATCTTGCCGTTGTTGCTCATGACACCGAGCAGGACAGTCATCACGATCATGAGCGGCAGGTAGGTAGTGATGATCTCGGGGGGAATGACCAGCGGACCGAAGAAGCGCGGAACGGCCATGACGATGAAGGTGTTGAAGATGTTGGAGCCGATGGCATTACCGACCGCGATACTGGCCTTGCCCTTGCGGGCGGCGGCCAGACTCACCGCCACCTCCGGCAGCGAGGTACCCACCGCTACGGCCGACAGGGCGATCACGCTCGGCGCGATATTGAGGATCACGCTGATGGCCGTGATGGATGCGATGACGTAGCTGGCCGATACACTTACCACGGCCCCCCCCAGTACCAAAAACAGGTAGTCCTTCCAGCCGGCAGTGGGCCGGTCGGCCGCGTCGGCCTTTGCCTGATCCTTAAAGCTGTAGGCAAGAAAGATGACAATGCCCCCCAAAAACAGCCCGCACTCGAAGAGCGAGAGGTGCCCGTCCATCACCGTAAAATAGAGCAGAAAAGCACTGCCCCACAGAAAGGGAATGTCGATGTGCCAGAGGTCATCTTCCAGGTCAATGGTCTTGACGACCACGGCGGTGAGGCCGAGGACCAGGGCGATGTTCGTGATGTTGGACCCCACCACGTTGCCGATCACAATCTGGCTGGTGCCGTCAAGTACGGACACGATACTAGTGGCTAGCTCCGGCAGGGAGGTGCCAAAGGCTACGATCGTGACTCCGATGATGAATGGACTGATGCCCAGCGACAGGCCCACCCGCTCGGCCGAGGCTACAAACCGCTCGCTAGCCCACAGCAGGGCCGCGATGGCCCCTACGAAAATGCTAATCTGTAGGAGTAAGTCCATGTCTAAAGCTCCGGGATTACTTCCATGAGCTGTCCGCGTAGGGACTGTAGTTCGGTGTCCCGGTCACTCCTCCCACTGAAGCGCCCCGCCCAGAAGGCCCGGTAGGTGGTCCAGTAGCGTAGGGCAAACATCCCCGAAACCGGCAGACTCAGCAAGTAGATCCACCCCATACCCCCCGGGTACACCCAGTGAAACACCAGCGTCTGCAGGAGGTAGGTCAGCGGCAGCACGAACCACGAACCCAGCGTCTGCACCGTAGCCTTATACCCCCGGTCAATGCCCAGGGCACGCCAGATGGCATTGATGGTGAGTAGCCAGGGTAGGTGGTTGACCAGGCCGTAGAGGAACAGCGGCAGGCCAAGGAAAAGGCCCGGGGAGTAGGTGCGGTAGGGGTTGGTGCTAAACGCAACGTCCTGCTGCTTGGTCTGCCGCAGCAACGCATCGTAGCGACCGGCTAATTCACGGAGCGGCTCGCGATCGGTGGGCTCAAGCGTACGCAGCCACTCCAGAATACGCTTAGTGCGAAAATGGTGCTGCGAGACGGTCAGCGGGCGGTCGTTCTGCACGCTACGCTCGATGCGGCGCAGGCAGCGCTCCTCGTTTTTATCGTGGGTGTGGATGAGTAGCTCCTGCATGCGGCGGCTCAGCTCGTCGGTGAGTCCCCGCACGGCCCGCATGGGGCTCTTTTCGTAGGCCTCGCGCCACTCCGCCGCTACAATGGGCTCGCCGTAACGGGTAAAGGCCCGGCTGAAGCAGGTCGTGGGGCTTTCGTAGTTCACGCCCACGGGCTGTAGGGTCACGCCGAGCTGCCAATGGTTACGGGCCTCGCCCTCCAGGGCCAGACTAGCCGCGCCGGCCTTGATCCTGCGCAGCCTGCGCTCCAGCTCAGAGTAGGCCTCGGGAGCGATGTACATGATCTTTCCGCTCTCCAGGGCCGCGAAGGTGCGGTTAAACACCTCCTCCTTACTCCCCTTATCGGCCCCGGCCTCCTTGTCCTTGGGGCGGGCTACGGGCACACAGAAGGGGTCGATGACGAAGGCCGTGACCGGATTCATCCACAGTCCGGCATTGGCCAAAAAGAAGGTTTGGTAGTCGAGGTGGATACCGGCCATGAGGGGATCGGCCAGGGTGTTAGGGTGGTTACCGCACAGCAGCATAGGGCCCGGGTGATTGGCGTAGTGTACCCCCTCCGTCTCCATACCGGGGTAAAACACACGCAGCATCCAGCGGCTCATAAAGTGCAGTACCCAGAAGAAGGGTTCGGAGGACATAGGGGTGAGGTAGAAGCCGCAAAGTAGGCATTACGCCTCGAAGCCCTGTAGGTAGTCTCTGACCAGCTGATCGAATGCCGGTCCCCCCCCGAAGTGAAAACGCACCGCTACGGGCAGTACGAAAACGGGCAAGTGCTCGGCGGTAATGTAATCGCGGTGGACGTCCAGCCGCATGGCGTCCTTTTCCGTCGTAATGATGGCCCGGTGCTTGCCGTCCAGCTTCCTAAACTTCTCCTTCAGGTTCACCAGATCGCTCGCGCTGAAGTAGTGGTGATCGGCGTACTCCAGACTATGCACAGTGCGGGCGGCGGCGCGCAGGTGCAACGAAAGATACTCGGTGTTAGCGATCGCGGAGATTAGCAGTACGTCGATGCCCCGCTCCATGCGGAGGCGATAGCGGGGGTCCAGCAAGTAGTACGGCGCGGCGTAGGCGTAGTAGCTGAAGAACACCCGCTGGTGCGGTAGGGGAGCAATTTCTTCGATCAGCGCGTCAGCGGCGGCCCGGTCGAGCTCGGGCGGACACTTACTCACCACGATCACGTCGGCTCGCCCGTAGCCACTCCGCCACTCTCGTAGCCGGCCGCTGGGCAGCAGGTAGTCGCGCGTAAAGGGCAGGGCGTACTGGGTGAGCAAAATGTTGAGCCCCGGCTGCACGGCGCGGTGCTGGAAGGCATCGTCGAGCAGCACCAGCTGGATATCCGGCCGGCGGCCCACGATCTCGGGGATACCGAAGGCCCGTTCCTCGGCCACGGTGACCATCACCTCCGGGAACTTACGGGCGTACTGTAGGGGCTCATCGCCCACCTCCTCCACCCCCATACCGGGTTCTACGACTAGGAACCCACGTGTTTTGCGGCGGTAGCCCCGGCTCAGGGTAGCGATGTTGAGGTAGGGGTCAAGCAGGCGGATGAGGTACTCGATGTGGGGCGTCTTACCGGCCCCGCCCACGCTCAGGTTGCCCACGCTGATCACCGGTACCGAGAAGGAGATGCCCCGCAGGATGCCCCGCCGGTAGGCCCAGTTGCGGAAGCTCACCCCGGCCCCGTAAAGGAGGGAAAGGGGGGCTAGTAAGAGCCTGGCTGCCGTTGATTGTACCACGGCGCTAAGGTAGGGGTATCACCAGGCGTAGAAGAACTTCCGGTCCCCCCGCCAGGCCCAAATGCTTAGTCCCACCAACAGCGCCGCACCCGCGCACGCGCCCCAGAAAATGAGTGCCGCGTCCCGCTGCTGCACGGCCACGGCCACCAGCGCCCAGGCCACCGTGAGGGTGTAGACGTTATCCTCCCGCAGACTCAGGTAGGTACCCAGCGCAGTGAGCACGCCGACCAGCCCGGTGGCAATATAGATGGCCATAGGCGGAGCGAATGCTATCCCCAGCTGGTTCAGCGCCAGGGCCAGCGAGATAACCGTCGCCGCGCTGATCCAGCCCAGGTAGACGGAGGGGGCAAAGTAGGCCCAGCCGTAGTGCATCACCTTTGATTCCGCTTCATGGTCCCGCAGCGCGAAATAAGCGCCCAGTAGGGCCCCCAGGTGCCAGAGCAAATCACCGGCCCCCACCACCTGATCGTCGCCCATGCTGATGGGTACGAAGGCAATACTAGCCAGGCCCGCCAGCACCAGAAACTGGTAGGCACGCTTGAGTGCTCTGGTCTTACGGGCATTGCGCAGCTGCAGTGCGGCGAAGACGAGCATACCCGTAAAGATGAGCCCCCAGATACTGAATGCATAGCCCGCCGCATCCACCCGGGTAGACACGTCGTCGGCAAAACGGCGCTGTCCGCTGCCAGTGACAAAAGGCAGGTAATTGACGATGGGCACGGCAATGAAGGTGATCAGCAGCAGGTAACGCCAAAATCGGGTGGATAAATGCATGGTGGGCTAGGTGTGGTACAGGTAAACCGAAGGGAGGCTAGGGAGTTAACTTCACGGACCAACATTTTAACGCCGCCCCCTCCATGCCCCTTCAGCCCCATTACGGAAAACAGGGCGTCCTGCTCGTCAACCTCGGCACGCCGGACGCGCCCACGCCCACGGCCGTGAACCGCTACCTGGGGGAGTTCCTTACCGACCCCCGGGTGATCGACAACCTGCCCGGCGTGGCCCAGCAGTTGCTGGTGCGCGGCATCATCGCGCCCATCCGCTCCGGCATTGTCAATCCCTTCAAGCCGGGCGGCTCCACCAAGCTGTACCAGGAGCTGTGGACCGAAAACGGCAGCCCCCTTAAGTACTACGGCGAGGTAGTGACCGAAAAGGTAGCGCGCGAGCTCGGCGAAGACTACGTGGTCAGGCTAGCCATGCGCTACCAGAGCCCCAGCATCGCCTCGGCCCTCGATGAGCTACTAGCCGCACAGGTATCGAGCATCCTGGTTTTCCCACTCTTTCCGCAGTACGCTAGTGCCACTACCGGCTCGGTCCACCAGGAGGTGATGCGGCTGCTGAGCCAGCGGCAGACCATCCCCGACGTCAAACTCGTCAACAGCTACTACGAGCAGCCGGAGTTGATCCGGGTCTTTGCCGACAATGCCCGCGACCTGGGCGACCTGAACCGCTACGACCATATCATCTTCAGCTACCACGGCCTGCCGCAGCGGCAGCTCAAGAAGGCCGACGACTGCCACCACTGCTACGTTGTAGATGGCTGCTGCGACACCATTAGCCGGGTCAACCAGTTTTGCTACTCCGCCCAGTGCCACGCCACCACCCGCGCCATTGCCGCCGAGCTGGGGCTACCCGAGGAGCGCTACACCACCAGCTTCCAGAGCCGGCTGGGCTTCGATGATTGGGCCAAGCCCTACACCATCGACGTACTCGAGGCCTGGGCCAAGGAGCGGGGGGCGAAGAAAATCCTCTGCTTCAGTCCTGCCTTCGTAGCCGACTGCCTGGAGACCACGATCGAGATCGGCGTGGAGTACCAGGAGGAGTTTGAAAAGTGGGGCGGCGAGCACATCGACCTGGTACCCAGCCTCAATGACGACCCCCGCTGGGTGGCCGCCCTAGTGAGTATGATTCGCGAGGAGACCCGCGAGGCAGTCGCGTGAGTACGGAGCGGCAGGCCTACTTCGTGACGGGCATCAGTACCGAGGTCGGCAAAACGGTCGTCAGCGCCTTCCTCCAACTTGCCCTCGATGCAGACTACTGGAAACCCGTGCAGGCCGGTGACCTTAACTTCGGCGATACTGACCGGGTGAAAGCGTGGACGGGTATGTCCGAAGATCGCTACCATCCCGAGCGCTACCGACTACGTACTCCGGCCAGCCCTCACTACGCCGCACGGCTGGATGGATTAGCGATCAAACTGGAAGACTTCACGCTACCGGAACCCGGTGGAAGGCCCTTGTTGGTAGAGGGTGCCGGTGGCCTGCTTGTCCCACTGAATGAGCAGCAAACCATGCTCGACTTAGTGCTACATCTGGATCTGCCGGTTATTCTTGTCTCGCGCCACTACTTAGGTAGCATCAACCATACTTTACTAAGTGTGGAGGTGTTGCGGGGCCGCGGGTGCAGGGTGTGTGGAATAGTTTTCAACGGACACAATGCGGAGTCGGCGCGTATCATTCAGCAGTTAACGGGGGTGCCGGTGATCGCTGAGGTGCCGGAACTTGCGGAGATAAACCCTACAGCGCTCCGCAAGCTTGCGGCTACTCGGCCGCCGAGCGTTGCGTAGCTTCGCTCGTCGGCCGAGTAATCGTAGTTATGAAAGTCTTAATCGTCCGCTTCAGCTCCATCGGCGACATCGTGCTCACCAGCCCGGTCATCCGCTGCGTGAAGGAGCAGACCGGAGCTGCGGTGCACTTCCTGACCAAGGTGGCCTTCTCTTCTACCCTACAGCATAATCCTTACGTGGACCAACTGTGGACGATTACTAAAGATGTGGAGGAAGTTGCGGCTGCGCTAGTTGCCGAAGACTTCACTCACCTGATCGATCTCCACGGTAACCTACGTACGCTGGACCTTAAGCAGCGCCTGTTCTGGGGCCACCTACGCAGCGGTCGCCGCCCGCCCCGGGTGCATACCTTTAATAAACTCAACTTCCGGAAGTTCTTACTTACTCGCTTTCGGATCGACCGGATGCCGGC
The DNA here is from genome assembly GCA_958295895.1 of Saprospiraceae bacterium. Classification (GTDB taxonomy): domain Bacteria; phylum Bacteroidota; class Bacteroidia; order Chitinophagales; family Saprospiraceae; genus Neolewinella. The sequence goes on from CATQHI010000008.1 coordinate 121,161, forward strand.
GGTGCACATCGTAGATCGGTACCTGGACGCAGTACGTGCCCTCGGAGTAACGAACGACGGCAAGGGATTGGACTACTTCATTGCTCCGGAAGAGGAGGTCACGCCACCGGCAAAAAATTACCTCGCCTTTGTGATCGGAGCAGCGCACGCCACGAAACGGCTGGAGGAAGAACAAATGATTGCACTATGCCGACGTATCTCCGTACCAATCGTACTACTGGGCGGTCCGGCGGAGCGGGAGCTAGGCGAACGGATTGCTGCCACCGGGGAGTATATCACGAATGGCTGCGGGGCCTATTCCCTGAACGGATCAGCCGATGTGGTACGCAAAGCAGCCGCTGTGGTAACCCACGATACGGGTTTGATGCACATCGCAGCGGCCTTTCGTAAGCCTATTGTAAGCGTGTGGGGAAACACCGTGCCGGCACTCGGAATGTATCCCTATATGCCGAAGGGCCCGGCACCCATAGTAGCGGAGGTAGATGGCCTAGCCTGCCGGCCCTGCTCGAAGATTGGTTACGAAACTTGTCCACAGGGGCACTTCCGCTGTATGCGCGACCAGGACCTGGCGGCGATTGCCCGGGCGGCCCTACTCGCGGTCGAAACGTAGCTCCTGTAGTACCATCCGTTCGCCCTTCTTAGCGACGTAAATGTACACCCGGTATACCCCGTTGGAGGTGGTCAGGTTGCCGATACAGTACTCGGCGTTGTCGGATTTCGAGGAGCCCTGGTGCACCTGGCTGAAGCCAGAGGGGGTGTTGGCTCCGAAGAAAGCAGCAAGTTTTTCGCGGGCTTGTTCCTTCGCGTAGGTGTTTTCGTCAGCGAGGATGCTGAGTTCTACTTCCGCGTCCATCATGCCGGTAAGACTAGCCAGATCACCGCTGCCGAGGGCCTTAGTGATGTCGCCGATGGACTGGGCACTGATAGCCTCCGTCGTTACCGCGAAGGGCGCAAAGGCCAGGGCAAGGGTGAGCAGGAGGGAGTTCATGGGTAAAAGGTTTGAGTGTAAAGACGGCAACCTAGAAAGCAGCGTTGCTTTTCTTCAAACGCCGAATTAGGTGCCTTAGGTCTATAGGGCGACGTTAAATGTGGGAGATGAAATCTGCCCGGGTGGCATTTGGCCATTGCTAGAATTCAGCTTACCTTTGCGGTCCGCTACGTGCGGTCTTCAAAACTTTAGCAGCCATGGACGCCATCACCTTCGTACACCAGCAGGTCAGCAAGCAAAAAGAATTCCCCAAGTTCCGGGCCGGCGACACCGTTGCCGTCGACTACATCATCACGGAGGGTGAAAAGTCGCGCATCCAGCAGTTCCGGGGCGATGTCATCCAGATCAAGGGCGAGGGCCTCACCAAGACCTTCACCGTCCGTAAGATTTCCAACGCCATCGGCGTAGAGCGCATCTTTCCGCTGTCTAGTCCCAGCATCGATAAAATCACCGTGGTCAAGCGCGGTAAGGTCCGTCGTAGTCGCCTGTTCTACCTGCGTGACCGGGTGGGTAAGAAGGCCCGCATCAAGGAGCGGCGTATTTAATACTATCTGCCTTACCTTGGTCGAATGACCACCCACGCCCAGCGCGCCGCCACCTTCCTCCGGGACGAGCCCCGCACCGACTGGCACGACCAGAGTCTCTGGCACGTCCGCAGTAAGCGCGATGGCAGTATCGCCGGTATTCCGGAGTGGGAGACGTTGCGGCAACTCGGTTCCGACATTAAGGATAACGTTCTAAGTCATCTCGACACCTACCTGGAGGAGTTCGAGCGGCAGGCCACGGCCAATGGCGTAGTCGTGCACTGGGCTAGGGACGCTGCCGAGCACAATCGCATCGTACACGGTATTCTCGAACGCCACGGCGTGGACCGCATCGTGAAGTCGAAGTCGATGCTCACCGAAGAGTGCCACCTCAACCAGTACCTGGAGGAGCACGGCGTGGAGGTGATCGATACCGATCTCGGGGAGCGTATCATTCAGCTACGCGGCGAGCCACCCAGCCACATCGTGATGCCGGCCATCCACCTGAAGAAGGAAGAGATCGGACAGTTGTTCCACGAGCAGCTCGGCACCGACGTAGGAGCCAGCGACCCGCAGTACCTCACCGAGGCCGCCCGCCAGCACCTCCGTGAAAAGTTCCTGGCGGCGAAGGCCGGTATTACCGGGGTCAACTTCGCCGTAGCGGAAACGGGCGGCATCGTCGTGTGCACTAATGAGGGCAATGCCGATATGGGCATCCACCTGGCCCCGGTGCAGATTCACTGCATGGGCATCGAAAAGGTCATCCCGCGCGCGGAGCACCTGGGGGTATTTACCCGGCTACTGGCACGTAGTGCTACCGGTCAGCCCGTAACCATTTACACCAGTCACCACCACGCCCCTAAGCCGGGCGGCGAGATGCACGTCGTCATCGTCGATAACGGGCGCAGCGAGCAGCTTGGCCGCGAGGACTTCCGTAATAGCCTCAAGTGCATCCGTTGCGGCGCCTGCATGAATACCTGTCCGATCTACCGGCGTAGTGGTGGTCATAGCTACGATCACACTATTCCCGGGCCCATCGGCAGCATCCTTTCCCCCGGGTTAGACCTAAAGAAACACGGTGATCTGGCCTTCGCCTCTACCCTCTGCGGGAGTTGCTCGGACGTCTGCCCCGTCAAGATCGACATCCACGCCCAGCTCTATAAGTGGCGACAGATCGTGAGCGAAGCGGGCCACCTGGCCAGTACCAAACGCATTCCACTCCTCGGAGCCGGTGCCGTGCTGAGCCGCGGCGGCCTGTACAACTTCGTGGGTAAGGCCGCCCGCACGGCCCTTAACCTCGCCCCCCGCGCCGTAGTCTACAACCGCTTCAACGCCTGGGGGGAAAGCCGCGAGCTCCCGGAGGTACCTACTGAAAGCTTCAAGGAGTGGTACGACCGCACCCAGACTTCCGAAGCGTGAGCAGTAAAGAGCATATACTAGCGGCTATCCGGGTCAACAAGCCCGGTCCGCGTGAGCTTCCAATGCTTCCCCTAGACCCGGCACCCACCGAGCTCGAGCATGCGTTTCGCGAGGTGCTCGCAGCCAGTAAGACGCGCTTTGTCGAGGAAGGAGCGCTGGCGGAGCATGTGCGGGACTTCGGCACTGACAAGACGATTGTGTCCACGGTAGCGGGAGTCAGTGGTACGCTTAACTTAGCTGACATCAGCGATCCCCTACAACTGGCGGGGGTGGACCTGGCCGTTTTACACGCCCGGCTTGGTGTAGCGGAGAACGGCGCGATGTGGCTGAGTGAAACCGAGATGGTCTACCGGGCTCTACCCTTCATTACCCAGCACCTTATTCTAGTACTCGACCGGGCAGCGCTGGTACCCACCATGCACGTGGCCTACCGGCGCATCGACATTCGGCAGACGGGCTTCGGAGTTTTCGTGGCCGGGCCCAGTAAGACGGCCGATATCGAACAAAGCCTGGTGATCGGGGCGCACGGTCCGCGTAGCCTTACCGTCGTACTGAGGGGGTCTGGGGGGGAGGAAAACTTTAACATTTCCCCGTAATACATCGTTTTCCAGCTACGTTATGTAGTCCGCCTGACCTGAGGGTCAGCTACCTTTGGGGTTGCGGGGCAGCGGTTGCACCCCTCCGCTCAGCGATCCTTCATCAAACCAACGCCACATGGCTACCATTCAGAGTAATCCCGAACCCTCCTACACCCCCGCTCCTAAACCGGAGAAGAACCGTACGCCGTTACTGGCGGGAATCATCGGAGTTCTCCTGATCGCGCTGATCGCCCTAGGCATCGGCTTCATGAACCGGGGTACCGATAATGCGGAGATCAGCACGAACCTGGTCGAGATGGAGCAATTCAAGGCCCAGGCCGAAAAACAGTACTACGAGTCACTGGCCGAACTCGAGGAAATGCGCGGTAGTAACGAGGAGCTTAACGCGATGATCGATCAGCAGAAGGAAGAACTGCGCCTACAGAACGAAAAGATCGTGAGCCTCACCAACGATAATCGCAATCTCGGTGCCGCCCGCCGGGAGCTTGCTGATCTAAAGTCGAAGATGACCGGCTACATGGCCCAACTCGAAGAACTACAGGCGACCAACGAACAACTCACCCAGGACCGCGACCGGCTCTCTACCGAGCGCGACCTGCTGAGCAACGACCTACAGGTAAGTCAGCAAACCAACGAGCAACTTAGCACGGAACGCGCCTCCCTGGTCAGCGAGCGCGAAGAACTTGCCACCAAAAATAGTGAGCTGAGCCGTAAGGTCAACGTAGCCAGCGTCATCAAAACTAATAACATCAGCGCCGAGGGACAAAAGCAGCGCAACAGTGGCCGCTGGGTCACCCGCACCAATGCCAAGAACGTCGAGCGCCTCTACGTCTGCTTCAATAGCCTGGACAACGCCGTTGCCCGGGCCGGTGAGGAGGCCTTCCAGCTGCGTATCATTAACCCCACCGGGGAAACCATGAGCATCGAGGCCGCCGGTAGTGGCGTACTGACCACCGACGAGGGAGAGCAAATCCCCTACACCAAAAACGTTCCCTTCGATTTCCAGGGCGATGCGGCCAACCACTGTGCCGAGTGGAGCACACCGGGCCAGGAGTTCGCCGAGGGTACCTACACCGTGGAACTCTATAATAAGGGCTTTCTGGTGGGTAATACCTCCCTGGAACTGAAGTAAGCGGTGTGGACGTCGAGGCTGCCACCACCGACCTCCTGCGCCAGGACTTCGATCTGCCCGCCGGAACTTTAACCGAAGCCGAGCTACTGGACTGGCTAGCTATGTGCGTGGCTGAGTTACTGCGTACGCGCCCTGCGTACCTGATGAGTCTCTGCTACACCCTGGATCTCGATCAAGAAAGCGTGGCGGGGGCCCTCCACCCGGCTGCACCGGCGGCCGCGCCCACCGGTCTTGCCCGCTTGCTGTACGAGCGGCAGTGCGCCCGCGCCCACACCAAGGCCAGCTACACCGCGCCGGCCCTCACTAGCCGGGATGCCTGGTAGGGCCTCGCGGCGCGACCGGATCGATCCCCTACGGGACTACGCGGAGGCGATGAGCGGTCCCATTCCGGATTATCTGGTGGAGGTGGAACGGCAGACCTACCTAAAGACTGTGGCACCGCAGATGATGAGTGGTCGGTTACAGGGACGCTTACTGGCCCTACTGAGTAAGCTGCAGCAACCGGCCCGTATCCTGGAGATCGGCACCTTCACGGGCTACGCGACCCTGTGTTTGGCGGAGGGCCTCGGCGAGGCCGGAAGGGTAGATACGATCGAGGGGGATGCGGAGGTGGCCTTCTGGGCGCGGCGAAATTTTGCGGCATCTCCTTTTGCCAACCGCATTGATTTGCACCTGGGTCAGGCGAATGAGGTGCTGAATCGGCTAGCCGGTCCGTACGATGTGATCTTTCTAGACGGGGATAAACGTGGCTACCCGGACTACCTGCCCTTTCTACTGAGTCGACTGAGGGTGGGAGGGCTGTTGCTGGCCGATAACGTGCTGTGGGATGGCCGGGCGGGCGGGAAGATACGGGATGAGGACGCCGCCGCACTCCAAACGTATAATGAGCTAGTGTACCAAAATAAACGATTAGAAAACCTAATTCTTCCGCTGCGCGATGGTCTTGCGGTGGCTCGGTTACGGGAGTAAAACATCTAACCCGTGTACCGACATATATAAGCGTGAGTGTATTATTCACACCTAATGCTTTAAATTACCCCACTATGCTTTTTGTAAAGACCACCGACCAGCAATCCGGTAAGGAAGTCCGCCTGCGGTACCAGGAATATGGCAGCGGCAAGCCCGTTGTATTCATTCACGGCTGGCCGCTTTCCGGCGATATGTTCGAGTACCAGATGGACTACCTGAGCCGCGAGGGCCTACGCTGTATCGCCTACGACCGGCGGGGCTTCGGCTTTAGTTCCAAGGTGGGCGACAGCTATAATTACGATACCCTGGCCGACGATCTGAACGCCGTGCTGACCGAGCTAGATTTGCGTGACGTAGCCCTGGTAGGCTTTAGCATGGGCGGCGGCGAGATTGCCCGCTACATCGGCAAGTACGGCAACGACCGCATCAGTGCCGCCATACTGGTAAGCTCCGTGACGCCCTATATGTTAGATACCGACAACCACGATGGCGTGGAGTGGAGCGTGTTCCAGGAGATGATCGACGGTATCCGCAAGGACCGGCCCGATTTCTACGCCACCTGGGCCAAGCAATTCTACGGCATTGGCCTGCTGAGCCACCCGGTGAGCGACTCCTTCCTCGGCTGGACGCAGGGGATGGCCCTGACCGGCTCCAGCAAGGCAGCCATCGACTACATCCATGCCTTCGCTGAAACGGACTTCCGGCAGGATATCCAGAAGTTCACCGTCCCCACGCTGATTGTCCACGGCGAGGACGACAAGGTAGTACCGATCAATGTGGGAGGTGACGCTACGCATAAGCTCCTACCCAATGCCCTGTACCACAAGTACGACAACGCCCCCCACGGCCTGTTCTACACCCACAAGGACCGGCTGAATCGCGACATCCTTTCCTTCGTGCAGACGAAGGCGCGGGTGAGCAGCGACCGGGAGGTGGTAGTGAACTAACCCATTAGCCCGTAATGAAGAAAGCCGGTCGCTCCCTACAGGAACGGCCGGCTTTCTTATTCTTCTTCTTGTTCTACGGGTGGTAGTAGCTCAGCCACTTCGGTCGATCCATTAAAGGGACTTTCAAACTTAGTTCCATCAGCGTACCGGTGAATAGAATTGAAGTCTCCCGTATCCTCGTTAGGTTCGAGATGAACCTCGATTTGCCTAGCTTTTAGATTTACAATTCAGTACTCAGCAATTCCTGCAAAAGCATAAGTTCTGGCTTTTATACTCCGGTCGATAACCAGAATACTATCGGACACCTCCACCACCAGAAGAGTATCTTCTGCTTTGGGATGACCATATTTCTTTCCGTACGGTTTATCGACTACGACCATGAAGTCCGGTTCGGGTTCGGATGCACCCGGAAGCGTAGTGGGATCCTGAACCCGGTATTTATACTTGCGCTGGTACTTGAGAATGAAATAGACATTAAGCATACTTACACACTCGGCGTGTGTCTCACCAACCGGCATTTTCGGAATAACTTGACCAAATAATAATTCGAGCTTGTCGTCTTCCTGGAACACGCCTGCATCGATCGCGCGGTGGTAGCGATCGAGTGTCCACAAAAATGGCGTCATCTCTACCAGCGGCATCAACGCCACCGTCTTCTCTACCACATCCTGCGTTGACACCGCCTTCGTCATGACTTAAAGATAAGGTGTGAGTTGCTTTCCGCTACGCCGCCACCCCGGCCGCTTCCTCCTTTGGCAGCCCCTGTACCCCATTCACCGTAGTGTACTTGAAGCTCAATTTCTTATCGGGGTGGATGTAACTGAAAGCTGACTGTACGGCCAGCGTACCCTCGTGAAACCCACACAAAATCAGCTTCAATTTGCCGGGATAAGTATTGATGTCACCGATGGCGTAAATGCCGGGTACACCGGTGGAATAATCCTCGGTATTTACCTCGATGGCATTCTTGTCGATGGTCAGGTTCCAGTCGGCAATCGGACCGAGCTTGGGAGATAGGCCGAAGAGGGGCACGAAGGCATCGGTGGCCACCACGACCTCCTCGCCGGTCTTGTGCTTCACCGTAACACCCTCTACACCGTCCTCGCCGACGATACCGACGGCCTGTGCATTGGTGACCAAATTCACGCGGCCGGCCTGGGCTAGATCGTGTACCTTCTCTACGCTGTCCAGCGCACCGCGGAAGCTATCGCGGCGGTGTACCAGGGTAACCTCTTTGGCGATATCAGCCAGGAAGATGGTCCAGTCCAGCGCCGAGTCCCCGCCACCTGCCAGCAGCACCCGCTGATCGCGGTACACCTCCGGATCGCGGATCACGTAGGCTACGCCGTTATCCTCATACCGCTCAATATTCGGGATGGGCGGTTTGCGGGGCTCGAAGCAGCCTAGTCCGCCGGCGATACAGATTACGGGAGCCTGAATGACGGTGCCCCGGTTGGTGGTCAGCCGGTACATCTTCTCCCCCACCTGTTCCAGTCGCTCGGCCCGCTCGCCGAGCGTAAATCCGGGATTGAAGGGGGCAATCTGCTCCATTAGGTTATCCACTAGATCGCCGGCCAGCACGCTGGGAAGCCGGGAATATCGTAGATTGGCTTCTTGGGGTAAATCTCGGTGAGCTGACCACCGGCCTGTCCCAGGCTATCGACGAGGTGGCAGCGCAGTTTGAGCAGTCCGGCTTCGAAGACGGTAAAGAGGCCGACGGGGCCGGCACCGATGATGAGGATATCGGTTTGAATCATGACGGTGGTATTTCTGGAGTTACTTACTTAACACGGGCCGGCGGGGGTGGTTGGGGCAACTAGAGGTGGAGGCCACACTCGTCCTTTTCCTGCCCCGCCCAGCGCCCGGCCCGCCCCTGCCCGGGCAGCGTGCAGTAGGTGCAGCCGATGGAGCCGTAGCCGAGGGCCTCGAGCGGATGGCGGGGTAGCTTGTCTTTTTCGAGCAGGTAGAGGAACTCCCCCTCCTCAATGTCGATCAGCGGGTGAAAGTGAATCAGGCCGTCAACCTCCTCGAAAATCTCCATGGCCGCGCGGTTCATGGTCTGGTAGCTGTGCACGCCCGACATCCATACTTTATGCCGCGCCTTGACGGCCTTCAGGGGCAGTACCTTGTTGTAGTGGCAGCAGCGGCCGGGCTGAGATTCCCACATGCGCGTCTCACGGGTGAGACGGTGACGTTCCGGGTCGGGAAGGATCTCCAGGACCTCCAGACCGGTCAGCTTGGCTAGCGTATTCTTATAAGCCATGGTCTCCGGGAAGTGGTAGCCAGTATTTAGCATGTGTACCTTCTGCCGGGCATTGGCACGGCTGACCAGTGTGAGCATCACCACCGATTTAGTGCCGAAGCTGGAGGTGAAGAGGACCTCCCCTACGGGAAAGTAATCGTACACCCGCCGGATCCGCTCCTGGAAGTCCAGGCCGGAGAATTCGTCGTTCAGGGCCGCCAGATTAAAAGTCAGGGCGGTGGTGGAGTGGGGTAAGCTCATTCGTTCGGTAGTGTATCGTTCGCGGTAGTATCCATTCGTTCGGGCGGGGACGCAGGTGCGGCGGCGGCGGCGGCCAAAGGCAACCACCCGGGGGGCAGGTACATCCGGCCTGCGCGGAGGTAAGCAAGCTGCCGGTAAGGGTATTGAGTTCGCGCACCTTCGTCTGAAAATTACCCGTCAGCCGGTCGCGGAATAACTTAAGGTTGTCAATAAGGTCGGTGGTTTCCAACTCAGGCAGCTCCGCCTCCAGCCACTGCCGAAAGCGTTTGGCAAAGGTAGGGCTCTGTCCGTTGGTGCTGATGGCCACCTTGAGCGGACCGCGGGTGACGATGCTGCCCAGGTAGAAATCACAGAGCTCGGGCGTATCGGCGATGTTGCACACCCGCCGTGCAGCTTTTGCCGCCTCGTACACGGCTTGGTTGACCGCGCGGGATGTCGGTAGCCGCTACGATAAGGTCAGCCTGTAAAACGTCCTCCTTTTGAAATTCTCGGTCATACCACACCACCCGTCCCCCACTGCTGGTAGACCACACGCCCGCAGCCCCTACCCCAAATGACGCAGCCCCCCGGCCGTACTTGTCTAGGGCAGCGCGTAACTCCTCTCCCATCCAGGGTGCTACGACGGTCACCCGGGCATTCGGGCTACTCTTTAGGATGAAGCGCAGCTTCTCCTCTCCGACCTGACCGGCCCCTACGACGAGGAGTTGCAGGCGGTCGAGACGGAAGAAGGCGGGGTAGAGGGGATTGGTCATGGGGTTTTATACTTGAGTAAGCACGCTCGCTAAACTCCTAAATTTCTCGTGCTGGCGCACCGTCTCCCCTAAAACAATGATTCCGGGGCCCCGGTCCCGCTCGGCAGCTACCCGCGCGGCAATGTCGTTGACCGTACCCACCCAGCAGTGCTCGTCGGGTCGGCTGCCGTTCTGGATCACCATGGCGGGGAGTTCTCCCTTTCCTTCCGCGTCCCAGAGGGCACAGATCTGGTCAAGGCGCGCCAGCCCCATCAGGATAATGACCGTAGCGGATGATTTAGCGGCGCGAAACAAGTCCTCACTCAGCCCTCCGTCGCGGGTATGGGCCGTGAGCACCCAGAAGCTATCGGCGTAGCCCCTGCTGGTGGGTGCCACGCCCTGTAGCTCCGGCAGACTAATGCAGCTACTGATGCCCGGCACTACGGTGACGGGAATGCCGTGTTGCTCGGCGTAGGCCTTTTCCTCCTGCCCCCGCCCGAAGACGAAGGGGTCTCCCCCCTTGAGCCGCACTACGTGGCCGTACTCCAGGGCACACGCTACGATCAGCGCATTGATTTGCTCCTGCTTCTTGTAGTGACAGCCCGCCCGCTTGCCCACGAAGATGTGCTGGCAGTGGGGCCGGGGTCTCGGTCAGTAGCTCATTGCTGCTCAGGGCGTCGTACAGCACGACATCCGCCGTAGCCAGCGCGCGCAATCCCTTGCGGGTGATGAGGTCGGGATCGCCGGGGCCGGCGCCGATGAGGGATAGTTTAGGGGTAGGCATGATTTGTTTAGGATTTGATATGCGATTCTCGATATGCGATTCTCGATATGCGAGGTGCTCCGCTGTTGTCTGCTCGCTTCGCTCGTGCCGCTAGACGAGCGAAGCGAGCATGCCTTTGCGGTAGCCACCTCATACCTCGCATATCGAGAATCGCATATCGCATATCATTACGCCTTATAGTACTCACTCACCACCGTCTTGCCCAACTGCCGCTCCCGCGTAGCAATCGCCCTGCTCACAAAGGCCCGCGCCTGGGCGAGATAGTCAGTGACAAAGTCCGCGGTAGGCTCGTTGCGCTTGATCCCCAGCACCGTAGCCGCAAAGGGAGCTACCTCCGGAAACTGCTCCCCGAAGTAGGTTTGAAAATCATTCAGGATACCGATGTGGGTGTTACACTTCTGGTCTTCGGCTAGCAGCAGGGCCTTGGCGGCGGTGACCATGGCGGAGTAAGCGTGGTAACCGGCATCGGCGTAGGCTGCGCCCTCCAGGCTGCGGCCGGCAGCAACGAGCTTGTTGCTGCTGTCGTTCAGGATGGCACCGATGACGTCCAGGCTCACCCCGGCGCACTCTCCTACGCCGATCTCCTGCTTGTAGTCTTCGTCCTGGCCCCAGTCGTAGAATTCCCCGTCGGCGATCTCGCTCGTATCGCCCAGCGGTTTGAGCAGTCCGTAGAAGTAGCGCTTGCCCTGGCGTACGGCGTAATCGTTGTAGTACTCCCCCTCACTGGCCTGTAGCCGGTAGTCCTCGAAGAGGATACGTACCACATCGGGCACCCGCCGGGTCGGCACCTTAATCACCTTCTCGGCGATGAAGCCACGTCCGTCGGGGGCAATGCCGCCTCCCACCACCACCTGCATGGCCGGCGCGATTTTATCCCCCACGCGGATGCTCGAGCCGTGGAAGCCTATGTTGGCCGCCATGTGCTGTCCGCAGGCATTCATACAGCCGCTAATCTTGATGCGGATGTCGTCTTCGGTGACCAGCTCGGGATACTCGTCACGTACGAGGGCCTCCAGCACCTGTGCCAGCCCCGTCGAGTTAGTTACGCCCAGGGCACAGGTATCGGTGCCGGGGCAGGCCGTGATGTCGGCCGTGGTATCGTAGCCGGGTAGGCCCAGGTCCAGGGCGTACAGGGCATTGAAGAGGTGCGGCAGGGCGGTAGGCGGCACGTACCGTAATATCATCCCCTGCTGCACGCTCAGGCGGATGTCATCACTGGCGTGGGTACGGATCACCTCAGCCAGTAGACGCGCCTGCTCGGCCTCTAGGTTACCGAGCGGAATACGGATGGCCACGGCGCGATATCCTCCTTGCTTTTGTTCTAGTACATTGGTCTGCAACCACTCTTCGTACAGGGCGGGGTGCGCAGGTGCAAGCGGCGGGAAGTTGTCACCGGGTACACTCCCCAGCTTCGGCACCAGCGACTCGTCGATGGCATACTCCCTGTGCGCGATGGCGGGCCACTCCTCGTGCACCAGCTCCATAAAGCGGTCGAAGCCCAGGTCCTTGATCAGGAACTTCATACGGGCCTTCATGCGCTTCTCCCGCTCCCCGTAGCGGTCGAACACCCGCAGGGCCGCCTCCTGGAACGGGATGATCTGATCGGCCGGCAGGAACTCGAAGGCCGTATGGGCTACCATCGAGACGGCACCGAGTCCGCCCCCCACGACCACCTTGAAGCCACGCTGCCCGTCCTTGATGCGGGGGATGAAACCGAAGTCGTGGAAGTAGGTAAAGGCCGAGTCCTTATCACTGCTCGAAAACGCCGGCTTGATCTTACGGCCCATCTCCTGGCAGATCGGGTTGCGCAGGAAATAATCGAAGGTGGCGTATACGTAAGGACTCACGTCGAAGAGCTCGTCGGGGTCCACGCCGGCCAGCGGGCTGGCGGTGAGATTGCGCACCGTATTGCCACAGGCCTCGCGGGCGGTCATGCCGGCAGCCACCAGCTCCTCCCAGATGGCGGGGCTGTCGTTGAGCTTCACATAGTGCATTTGCACGTTCTGCCGGGTGGTAATGTGCAGCCGCCCATTGGTGTACTTCTCGGAGATATTGGCCAGCGCAATGAGCTGGTCGGGCGTGATGTAGCCGAAGGGGATTTTGGTCCGAAACATGTGTACCCCTACCTGCCGCTGCCCGTACACGCCCCGGGTCAGGCGGTAGTGCTTAAAGCGGTCCTCATCTTCCTTGCCCCGCTGGTAGGCGTAGATGCGGTCCTTCAGCTCTTCGATATCGGCCCGGTTGGCGGCCTCAGTCCGGTTCGGGGCAGCGGTGTCACTCGTTCTCATACCCTAACATACCCCACCGAACCGCCGGCGGTCGATTCCACGTAGGATCAAACGATCATATGAACGGATAATTGAAGGGTGTAATATGCTGACTGTCAGTTATATACATATAAATTAATCCTTAAATAACAAATATCTTAACATATATAATTTATTGAATACAATTGAACAGACAAGAACCCAATACGCTAAGCTGCTGAAAATCGTGATGGCCGCCCCAGCACGGCTAGGTGCTGGCCTCTGTGTTAAGTCAGGATGAAGCAGTTTACACACCATTAAAAAACACCTAACACTGAAGGGAGCAAGCATAACACCAAGATAGCATAGCCGTGAACCGGGCTTAACACCCCACCGGGACCTTTGAGCCATTCAAAACCACCCACGCTATGCGCATATTCTACTTGTTATCGCTTACTCTTTTAACAACCGCAGTTACCGCCCAGCAGATTTTCCCTACTGAGGTGGAGGTGCCCACGGGCTTTGCCCCCCGCGAGATACTCATGCCCCCCAGCCCCCTGGAAACCCAGGTGCTCTTCGTGGGCGGCGTCGACCTGGTGCAGACTACCGCCACCTACGGCAACGACGCCGGACAGACCAACGCCAAGGAGTGGCACGACTTCATCGGCTTCACCCCCGACACCACGGGGCAGAGCCTGGGCTGGGTCAGCGTCAACCACGAGAGCATCTACCGCGACGACCGCATCGGTGATGGCGGCGGCATGACCGTCTTCCGCGTCAACCGCGACGAGAAATCGGGCGACCTAGAGGTTATGGACCAGGAGCTCGAAGACGGCCGCGCCGGCAAGTACTTCAACGTGGACTTCGTCAACTACGTAGGCGAAACCGGCATGAACTGCGGTGGTATCAGCTCCGTGGTCGATGGCCGTATCTGGACCGCCGAGGAGTGGTTCCGCGACAACAACCAGGACATCAACTACGGCAACTTCTCGAACTATAACCAGTTCGATCCCGCCCCGGTCTCCTACCCCTCGGCCGTGGGCTTTGACGAGAACAGCCTCGGCAGCCCGGTAAACCAGGGTGTGCGGGACCTACGTGCCTGGGCCGTCGACGCCCCCGAGTTCCCCTTCATCGACGGCGACACCATCGCCAAATACGAGAACTTTAACTGGATGGTGGAGATCGACCCCCGCCAGGCCCGGGCCATCCGCAAGCAGTACAACTTCGGCCGCCAGGGCTTCGAGGGCGGCGTCGTGAGCCCGGACAATAAGTACATCTACCTGGGTGTGGATGCTACCCCGGCCTTCTTCCTGCGCTTTACGGCCGCTACCCCCGGTGATTTCACCCAGGGCATCCTGGAAGTGTACAAGCACGATACGGAGGAGAAATGGGTGCAGATCGACAACGACAACGCCGAGGCCGTGCTCCACCTCGACTCCCTCTCCATCGCCGCCGGCGCCACCATGTTCAACCGCAACGAGTGGGTAGCTATCGACCCGAAGTCCGGTATGATTTACTGGACCGAAACCGGCCGCGACAACCCCGGCGGCGCCTGGCGCGATGAGGCCGAGGCCGGTGCCGTTGTGGCCCCCCACCACGCCGCCCGCGCCGCTGCTCAGAACGCGGCGGCTACTCCGGCTCTTGCCGATTCCATCACCGCCCTGAGCGATGAGTACTGGGACTACTACGGCCGCGTCATGCAGTACGACCCCACCACCATGGAGATCAGCGTGAAGATCGAGGGCGGCCCCTACTTTAGCGAGAGCCCCACCGAGGCCGAGTACCCCGATAAGCACCTTTCCAATCCCGACGGCCTCAACGTGATGACCATCGACGACGAGCAGTTCCTCGTCATTTGCGAGGACCTCAACGGCGAGACCTTCGGCCGCATGCCCGCCGAAAACAACCGCGGCGGCTCCGGCGTGCGCAACCGCATGTGCGAGCTCTACCTGCTGCCGCTGAGCGTCGACTCGGCTAGTGTCGACGACCTCATCCGCATCACCGCCACCCCCGTCGGTGCCGAGGTCACCGGCGTGAAGCCTACTCCCGACGGCAAAAGCCTCCTGGTCAACTCCCAGCACCCCAGCAGCGATAACCCCTTCCCCTACAATCACTCGCTGACCTTTGCCATCAACGGCTTCGACGGGCTGACGGTGACCTCCCTACAGGCTCCCGACCGCGATGCCAATGCGGTGGGACTGGAGATCTACCCCAACCCCACCCTACAGACCGTATTCCTGAACCGGGCACAGGACGTGGCGATGTACAGCCAGTCCGGCCAGCGTCTACGGGTGTACCGCCAGGTCGATGAGATCGACGTAAGCCAGCTGCCCGCCGGCGTCTACTACCTGCGTAGCGACGAGGGCGAGCTCGTCAGGCTCGTCAAACAGTAATCCATTTTTTCCCAATTGCATCGGCCGGCGGAATCCCGTATTCCGTCGGCCCTTTTTATTCCCCATCCCGCATGCGTACACTCACCGATCTGGGGCGCTTTGCCGCCTTTTCTACCCTATTCCTACTGCTCGGACACGGCCTGTCGGTGCGTAACCTCCTGGCCCCACCCCCCGAACCACGCCTGGAAGTGGTACTGGCCGGGGTGCAGCAGCAGTTTCGGACCGACCTCGATACCCTGCTGCTGACGGTGGCGGAGTACGCGGAGGCAGCCGCGGTGGGTGCCCCGGCTTCCACGCTACGGACCCTGCACCTGCGGTCGCGGCTACACTTTAAGCGCTGCGAGTACCTGCTGGAATACATCGAGCCGGAGACGGTGAAACGCTACCTCAACGGCGCGCCGCTGCCCAAAATCGAGCCCGGGGTGCCCGAGGTCGTGGTGGTCGAACCGGTGGGCCTACAGGTACTCGACGAGCTGGCTTTTGCCGATAGCCTGGACTACGGGGCGCTCGGCGAACAGACCCGGCTACTGTACCGCACGCTCACGAAGGTCATCCCCTATATGCAGGGGCGTAGGCTGCAGCACCGCCACGTCTTCGAGGCGGCACGCGAGGAGGTAATCCGGATGTTCACCCTGGGCGTGACCGGCTTCGATACGCCGGGATCGATAGCTGCCCTGCCCGAGGCGCTGGCGAGTCTGGAGCGGCTGGAAGCTGTATATATAGGTTACGGGGCGCACGTGGCACGGGGGGATGCGGCACTGGATGAGACGATCCGCACCGCGTTCCGTGAGGGGCGGAAGCTGTTACGGGTCGCTGACTTCGACACCTTCGACCGTCTGGCCTTTCTGCAACTCACCGCCGATCCGCTCCTTGCCGCTCTGCCGCGGGCGCAGGCGCTGCTTGGTATCGAGTCCGTAGCGGACGACAAGCGGCTGGCCCGACCGGTCAATCAACTAGCCACCTCCCTCTTCGCCCCCGACTTCCTGAACGCCGACTACTACGACCGGCTGAGCGACTCGCCCTACGACGCCGAGCGGCGGGCACTGGGCGAGTTGCTCTTCTTCGACCCCGTACTGAGCGAGGAGCTAAGCATGAGCTGCGCCAGCTGTCACCGGCCGGAACTGGCCTTTACCGACGGAAAGGCCCTGAGCGTGCGCCGCAATGCCCCCACTCTGGTCAATAGCGTATACGCCGAGCGGTACTTCTACGACCTGCGCGAGGAGTTTCTGGAGCGGCAGGCCCGCCACGTGGTGATGGACGCCCACGAGTTTGCCACCGACTTCGGCTCCATCGAGGCGCGGCTGCGGCAGAGCGATACCTACCGCTTGCTGTTCGACTCGGCCTACGCCGACCAGCCGCAGTACGCCCTGAGCGCCTGGAGCGTGAGTGATGCCCTGGCCCACTATGTGAGTAACCTACGGGGCTTCGATAGCGCCTTTGATCGCTATGCCCGCGGGGAAACCGAGGTGCTGGAGCCAGGCGTACGCCGGGGATTCAACCTGTTCATGGGCAAGGCCGCCTGCGGCAGTTGTCACTTCGCTCCTACCTTCAGCGGACTCGTACCGCCCTTCTATCGGGAAAACGAGAGTGAGGTGCTGGGCGTGCCGGCGGCCGTGCGCTGGGAGGGGGCTGCGGTAGATCCCGATCCGGGCCGCATTGCTAGCGGTCGGCCGGAGGATGAGGCCTACTTTCACGCCTATGCCTTCAAGACGCCGACGGTGCGCAACGTGACCGTCACCGCGCCCTACATGCACAATGGCGTGTACTTGACCCTTGCTGAGGTACTGGACTTCTACAACCGCGGCGGCGGTAAGGGCATCGGTATATACCTGGAGCACCAGACGCTACCCTTTGATTCCCTAGGGCTCACCGCGCCGGAGATGGCCGATATCGTTACCTTTATGGAGTCCCTGACCGACTATAAACAGCTGGACCATCGCCCCACCGAGCTACCCCGCTTCGAGCGGCGGGCGGAGTGGAACGGGCGCAACTAAACAAGGCAGATGCCCGCTAGGTGAGGCGATACACGGGTGTGGTGATGGGTCTGTTTACGGTGCTCCTGCTGGGCAGTCTGGGTCGCTGTGCCGGATCGGGGGAGGATGCCGACGGGCAACGGCTGTTTCGTGCGGCCTGCGCCTCCTGTCACCAACTGCCCGAACCTACCGATCTGCCCCGTGCTACCTGGGACACCATCATTCTACCCCGAATGCGTGCGTTTATGGCCGACGCTACGCCACTGCGTACTACCGGCTACACGGATGCCGAGTGGGTAAGCATCCGTCGCTACCTGCTACAGCATGCCCCCGATACCCTCACCGCACCTCAGCTGGCCGTGGCGGGTACGGCCCCCTTCCGGGCTAGGTTCACCGAGACCTTTATGAGTCCGCCGAGTACGAGCTACGTAGAGATCCTACCCGGGCGTGGACTACTAGCGGCTGACATCAATAAGGAGCGGCTCTGGGTGTACGATACCGCGCTCGTGGCCCGGCAGGAGTTAGCTACGGGTCCGGGCATAACGGACATCAGTACCTACGCCGGGGTGAGCTACGCCACGGTACTGGGTTCCTTCACCCCTACCGATGACCTGGTAGGCACGCTGGTACGTATCGACGCGGAGGGGGTGAGCCTACTGCACCAGGGGCTGCGCCGGCCGACCACCCTACTGGCCATGAACACGGATGCCGACCCGGAGCCGGAGTTCGTGGTCACGGAGTACGGACGCTGGGGGGGCGCCCTAAAACTGTACGACCGGCAGGTGGACGGAAGCTACCGCGCGGAGGTGCTCGGCGCACAGACCGGAGCGGTAAGCGTATTGCAGGAGTCGGACTCCACGCTGCTGGTCCTCTACGCTCAGGGCAACGAATCGTTGGTACGCTACACCCTGGGGGCTGGGGGATTCCGGGGCCGGCAGGTGCTACGGTTTCCCCCTTCCTACGGCTCGGTCGCTATCCACCTGGTGGACTGGAACGGCGACGGGCGGCGAGACCTCCTGTACGTGAACGGGGACAATGCCGACTACCATCCGGTCGTCAAGCCCTACCACGGCCTGCGCATTTTCCTGGCCGGGGCCGCTGGAGGCTACACCGAGGAGTTATTTTTGCCGGTACCCGGAGCTTACGATGCCGTGGCTACCGATCTGGACGGGGACGGCAACCTGGAGCTGGCCGCCATTTCGTTTTTTCCGGACTACCGGCAGCCGGAGCCGCTGGCGGCGGTCGTCTTTCGCAAGTCCGAAGGGAAGTGGCAGCGCTACCGACTACCGGCGAGTGATAAGGGGCGCTGGGTCTGTCTTTCGGCCGGTGATCTGGATGGTGATGGGGATACGGACCTAGTGGCTGGGAGTCTTAGCATGCAGCCGGTACCGGATCGGGGACAACTGGCTGGCTGGGTAGCCAATGGTCTTCCCTTCATCCTGTGGGAAAACCGGGGCATGGGGTGGGAGTAACCCCATTATTCGACTGAATTGTCATGAAAAACTCATCTCGTGGAATAGTCAGAACGACAAACTATAATTTGCTCCCAACCGCCTAAATGTCGAACTTGTCGCAATTTTTTGGGGTTCGACCCAAAGCAAATTTTGTAGCAACTGTTAAACGGGCGTTAAATGATACCATTTGGGTAAGAAAATCTTGCACATGTCATGCCGCTCGGTCTATATTTGAATCATCAAAGGGGCTGCACCCCCTCTTACAGTTTCTAAAGTCTTTATATCGTCTAACGTCTACACTAACTGTGACTGGCAGTCGCGCCAGCCTCCTGCTTCGGGGATAATCCCAAATTGAAACATTGTTAGTAATGGACGTTACCACGTACAACGATCAGGAACTGATCAACCTCTACCTTTCTGGCCAGGACCGCGCATTCGAGGAGCTCCTCGGACGCCACCAGCAGAAAATCTACACCTCCATCTACCTCTTCACGAAGGACCACAGCAAGGCTGAGGACATCTTCCAGGAGGTGTTCATCAAAATCATCGACACGCTGCGGCGCGGCAAGTACAACCACGAGGGCAAGTTCCTGCAGTGGGCCATGCGCATCTCGTACAACATGTGCGTCGATTCGTTCCGCCGCAACAAGCGCCGCCCCCAGGTCGGCCAGACGGAAACCTTCAACATCTTCGACGTGCTGCAGGCCCCCGAGGACAACGCCGAGCAGGGCATGATCCGCTCGCAGACCCACGATAAGGTGCGCAAGCTCGTCGACGCTCTGCCGCCCGAGCAGCGCGAGGTGGTCATCCTGCGCCACTACGCCGACATGAGCTTCAAGGAGATCGCCAAGCTTACCCGCGTCAGCATCAACACCGCCCTGGGCCGGATGCGCTACGCCCTGATCAACATGCGCAAGATGATCGAGGAGAAGGAGATCGTGCTGCAGTAGGCACACGCCTCCGTTTTCCCGAAGCAAGTTAGAAGCCCCGCTACCTATTCAGGTGGCGGGGCTTTTCTCGTCTCCTCGTCGGCCGAGGCCTACCCCTCAGAAAGCGGCACCGGAAACTGAGTAAACACATCATCCCCCTCCCGATCGATGGGCAAGAAATTAGCATTTAATCGCCCGTAGCGGCGTAGGTCCCACATCCGGTGGCCTTCGCCCCAGAGGCTGTAGCAGCGCTGGTAGAGCATCTCGTCGATAAGAGCCTCCTGGGTCATGGCCCCGTCGTAGTCATCTAGCCCGGCAGCCTCCCGGATCACGTTCAGCGCCTCCACGCCCTCCTCCAGGTTACCGAGGTTGATGTTAGCCTCGGCGTAGATGAGTACGAGCTCCTCGTTACGGATGATATCGATGGGCGAGGTGGCGGATGTGTAGAGAGCGGTCTCGTACTGCCCGTTAAGGCCGTCCTGTCCGGCGGTCTGCTCCCGCAGGCGAAACTTATTCAGACGATTATCCCCCTCGGTGGCGTTCTCGATGATACGGGGGTGCACTACGAGTTGATCGCCGCTCTGGCCGGGGGCTTTATAGAGCGGGTTGAGCAAATCGCCTGGGTTAGTGCTGAAGACATGCTGGACCGCCGTGCCAAGGTTTCCGTTCAGGTCCAGGAAACTACTATCTACGTAGTCCAGTGCGGCCTGGTAGCGGGCCGCATGCGTAGCCACTCGGGCGGCAATGGCCCGGTTGAATAGGGAAAACGTCTCCGGGGTATTGAAGCCGGCAAAGCCGTCCGATAGGGTGAAGGCAAACGAGGCCCCATCGAGCTGACCGTCCGCCTCGTCGAGGAGCCCCAGGATCGCATCGTAGCTTGCCTCCTCACTCAGAAAGGGGCCCAGATTTTCGGGATCGGCTACATCGAGGCGGATGCCATTGCTACCCAGCATATCGAGCACCTGGCTTAGCATGTAGGCCTTGATGGTGTTGGCATACGCCCGGTAGCCCTGCTTCTCCGCATCACTAAGTAGATCGGCGTTCTCTAGGGCCTGTAGCAATAGGTTTACATCCTTGACCACCCGGTACCGCGAGGCGAAGGGTCCGGTCAGGTAAAAGGTGTTGGCGTCCAGTACTAGGTCTCCCTTACCCAGTAGATCTCGCGTATTGCGGGGATCGGCATCGAAAATGTACAACTCCCGTGCAATGGTACCCGAGGCAGTAACATAGCTGGTAAAGCCGGCGCGCATATCCGCCTCGATACCCGTGGCGAGCAGGGCCAGCTGGGCGGGCGTGGCGGTCTCCAGGACGCCGGCTATACTCGTGCCGTTCGGGTCCGATTGTTCGTCAAAGCTACAGGCTACACCCGTCAGGCAGAGCATGCTACAGAGAAAATAGTGATGGATCTTCATCAGGAGGTATATTAGAAGCGCACGCCGGGGCGGGGCCGCAGGTGCGGGGTGGTTAGAGAAGGAGCCGGACTAAAAGTCAAAACCGAGGTTAAGGTAAAACTGCTTGCTGCTGGGGAAGGGGGCCACCTCCAGGTTGGTAGACAGGCCAGAACCCCCGTTGACGGAGGCTTCCGGATCGTAGCTGCTGTAATCGGTAATGGTGAAAATATTGCGGCCCGAAATGCCAATGCGAAGGCCCTGGATGAAGGTGTCGCCGAGCGGGACCCGGTAGGCAATCCCGGCCTCCCGGAGCCGGAAGTAGGAGCCGTCCTCGATGAAGCCTTCCAGATTGTCGAACTCCCGGGGAGTGGTATTGCCCAGATTAGTCAGCAGCCGCGTAAGGTTAAGCACATCACTACCCTGCCGCCAGTGGAAAAGAAAGTTTACGTCCAAATTCTGAAAAAGGGTGAAGTTGTTGCCCCAGCCAAATTGGAAGTCCGGCTCGGCATTGCCGATCTGAGTAGGGACGCCTCCTACGTTACCCCAGAGCCCCGTAATCGGCGAGCCTTCGTTGAGGTAGAAGGTACCCAAACTAAGACCGAAGCCCACGTTTGGGGGTACAAAGCTGGGAATGTCCTCGCCCTCACTACCGTCCGGTATGCCCAGTCGTGTTACTTCACTACGGTTGAGCCAGAAGTTAAGGGTAGTGCGGTACTCGAAGTCGGGCCCCCGGAAGGGTGTGAGCCCGAGTTGAAATTCAAAGCCCTGGTTGCGCAGATCGAGGTCACTGCGGATCTCGCTACTGAAGCCCGTAGAAGTAGGAATGGAGCGATCGTACAGCAGGTTGTTTACGTCGCGGATGTAGTAGGTTGCCGTGACGTTGACCTTGTTGTCGAATAGGCCAAAATCGGTACCGAACTCCAGCTCCGAACTGGTCTCCGGCTCTAAGTCTTCTCGGCCCTGACTACCGGCTACGGTCAGGCCAGGGCGCCCCCCGATACCATTGGTGGCCAGCGAGGTAAAGAGCCTACCAAACGTGGCACTGTTGCCGGTTTGGCCGTAGGCCACCCGTAGCTTCAATTGGTCGATGGGCCCGCCCTCATTCCAGAACTCGAACTCGTGGAGGTTGAGGGCCACCGAGGCGCGTGGGAAGGCGAAAAACTTGTTAGGATCGCCGTTAAGGGTAGATTTGTCGAAGCGTACGCCGGCCGTCATGATCACCCGGTCACTGACGTTGACTTCTTCCTGAATGAGGTAGCCAAACTCCTCCACGTCCGACAGATTCTGGAAGGTCTGCTGGGCGCCGCCCTGCGCCAGGTTGGTCTGTAGCGGGATCAGCTGGGTGGTCTGGCTCAGGAGGTTATCCGCCGATTGGTTGAGGTAGGTGATGCCCGCCTGGGTCGTGAAGTTAATACCGCTATCGGTGTAAAAATCGTGTACCGCTATAGCGCTGTAGTTGTAGTTGAACAGGTCATTCTTGCCCTCTGCCAGGAAGCCATTCTGTAGGCCGCGCTGCGATTGAAAGGTTTCGGGCACGTAGACGAAAGTTTTGCCCAGGATAAAATCGAGGCCACCGTTGAAAATCAGACTCAGCGACTGCTGATTGGTTTGGAGTAAGCGATAGTTCACATTGATGCCCTCCAGGATACGGTCGATGTTCTCCTCGTTACGCGTCTGGTCGCGCGTCTGTAGGGGATTACCGGAGAAGTTAGGATTATCGGGGTAGATGCCGTTTTCGTCCGGAAACAGGTTGACGTAGTCGCGGGTAAAGGCCAGGGTGTAGCCGTAGCTTAGTCCGCCCTCGTTTTCGTTGCCGCTGAAGGAGCGGGAGGCCTGGGAGCGGATGTAACTCGTATTAGACTGTACCTTGAGCCGATCGTTAACCTGATGCGAAACGTTGCCCCGCAGGGTGAAGCGCTTGTATCCGGTGTTCTTGATGATGCCATCTTCATCGCGCCAACTGCCGCTAACGAAGAAGTTGGTCTTTTCGTTACCCCCGCTGACCTTGAGGCGGCTATCGGTGATGAAGCCCTCCTCTCCGTAGATGATGTCTTCGTAGTCGAAGATCTCACCGCGGGCCAGGGCGGCTTCATAGTCGGCACGGGCCTGGCGGCCGGCGGCCTGTTGGTCGGGGTTTGCTCCGCCAAATTCGGCCTCCGCCTGCTCGGGGGTAAAGGTCCGGCGGCCTACTTTGCGGATGATGGTGTTGAAACCGAGGTCCTGGTTAAAGGTCACCTTGGTGCGTCCCGACGTTCCCTTTTTCGTGGTGATGATGACCACGCCGGCATTGGCCCGGGTGCCGTAGATCGCGGCCGCGGAGGCTCCCTTCAGCACCTCGATACTTTCGATGTCGTCCGGGTTTAGGTCGGCCACGCGATTAGAGGCAGACTCCTCGTTGGGTGAATTGGCTCCGGAGGCAAAGCGCGATCCGCTGGGGATCTCTGCGTTGGAGATGTAGATACCATCGACGATGAATAGCGGCTGGTTGTTGCCCGATAGCGACGACACTCCCCGTAGGCGAACGGCGTAGCCACCTCCCGGCGCACCACTGGTCTGGGTGATGTTTACCCCCGTTAGCTTACCGTACAGCGCGCCATCTACCGTCTGCTGGGTGGTAACGCCCGTGAGCTCCTCCCCACTGACCACCGACACGGCATTGGCCAGATTAGACCGCTTGATGGTACTGGCCAGGCCCGTCACCACTACCTGCTCCAGGTTGGCTACATCTTCTTCCAGGGTGATGTCTAGGGGGGCAATGTCGCGCTCGACGTCCACCACCTGAGTAGCAAAGCCCGTATAGCTTAGGCGAAGTTGACTGCGGTCGTCCGGGATCTGCACCTCGAAATTGCCCTCGAAGTCCGTAACGGTACCGGTCGTCGTACCTACTACCAGGATGGAGACCCCCACCAATGGTTCGCCGGTAGCATCCTTGACGGTGCCGGAGACGGGGTACTGAGCAAGTAAAATTGTCGGTAGTAGCAGGCAAAGGGCTACCCGCCAGTGGGTAAGGGTGCTAAGCATATATACGGTTGTTGGCGCGTTATTCGCCGCTCAATGTACCGCATTTAGTCACGTGCGCAAATTTATTCTTGGTATCAAGGTTAATGGGCCGAATTCCACGGGGTGATCGGCGGACCGGGAGGCCACGCTGCCTTGCCCTACTCGTATCAGTTTGCACCGGCGCACCCGCCCCCTGCTTACCTTTGTGCCCCGGAATCTCACCTATGCTGCAACCCACCCCGAACCACCAAACTCCGCCGACCCACCTGCTGGGCGTGCTGCGTACCCTCTGGCAGTGGCGCCGGCCGATCGTGCTGACTACCCTGGCCGGAGCCGTGCTGGCCGTAGTGATCTCGCTACTGCTGCCGGTCTACTACACCGGCTTTACCTCCTTCGTGGCAATTAGTCCGGAGCAGATTTCGATCGAGAGCACCTTCGGCACGAGTACTAACCGTATCCAGTTTTACGGCACGGGCGACGATATTGACCGCCTGTTGAGCATCGCGGAGAGTAACGAACTGGTCGATTTCATGGTCGATACCTTCAAGCTGTACGGCGTCTACGGCATCGACAGCACCTCCCTGAAGGGGCCGGTGAAGGTGGCCCAGAAGTTCCGCAGCTACTACGAGGTGGAGCGCTCGCCGCGCGACATCCTGGAGCTGACCGTCGAAGACCGCAACCCGGTGCGGGCCGCCGCCATGGCCACCGCCGCCCGCCGCCACATCGATGCGCTGAACCTGAGCCTGATCCGCGCTACCCACCGCCGCAATGCCGACGGACTGGCCCAGGAGGTGGGGCAGAGTGAGCAGCAACTGGCCGAGTTGAGCACCCGGCTCTCGGAACTGCGCCGTACCTCGGGGGTATACAGTACCGAGGCCCAGAGCGAGGCGCTCTCTACCCTCTCCGGGCAGCTCGATCAGCAACTGGCCCTTACGGAGGCGCGGCTGGAGGCCTTCCGGGAGCGGGGGGTACGCGACAGCATCAACCGGTTGAGCGTGAACCTGATCGGTCTGCAGCGCTCGCGCGCCGCGCTCGATGAGCAGCTTCAGAAGTACAACGGCAGTGTGAGCCAGATCGCGAGCCTGGAGGAGGAACGCCTCCAGGCCAATGAGTCCCTGACGGAGAACCGCCTACGCCTGCAGCAGTATCAGACGATCCTGAACGGGGAGCGGCGTACCCTGGAGGTCATCGAGGA
Organism: Saprospiraceae bacterium; assembly: GCA_958295895.1. Taxonomy (GTDB): domain Bacteria; phylum Bacteroidota; class Bacteroidia; order Chitinophagales; family Saprospiraceae; genus Neolewinella. The sequence continues at coordinate 146,338 of CATQHI010000008.1, forward strand.
GGCCCAGGTACCGCTGGTAAAATCCTCGCCCGTCCGCTGGCTGATCGTCAGTATCGCTACCACCGTGACCTTCTTCTTCGCCGTGATCGGCGTGCTGCTGCTGGATACGGGGCGGCGGTACGACTGGACAAGCATCACCCGGTGACCCCCACCCTGCTCCGCATCTACGTGGGCTACGCTGCCACGGTACTGCTCAGCGTAGGCGTGGCCACTGTTAGCGGCGCTTACTGGGTGGCGGGCTTGCCCGTGCTGCTGTGGGTGGCAGTGCAGTCGGTGCTCGATTTTCGGGCCCTGTTCTGGCTACTACTCATCATGATCCCGCTGGGTACGGAGGTGAACCTGCCGGGGGGTATCGGTACGGACCTGCCTACGGAGCCGATCGCCGTGGGGCTTACCGGACTGCTGATCGTGCACCTGGTACGCTACTGGCCGCAGTACGACCGGCGGACCTTTCTGCATCCCATCGCCTTACTGCTGTACCTACACGTGGTCTGGATTCTGGTGGCCAGCGTATTCGGGAGATTCCACTGATCAGTCTGAAGTTTTCGCTGGCCAAGCTGTGGTACGTGGGGGCATTCTTCCTGCTCCCGCTGCTACTGCTGACCACACCACGGCGGGTAACCATCTTTGCGCACTGTGTTTTCTGGCCGCTACTCTTCGTGGCGGTTCAGACGCTGCTACGGCACGCCGGCTACGGCTTTAGCTTCGCCGATCAGTTCCACACCATGCACCCCTTCATGCGCAACCACGTAAGCTACGCGGGGTGCCTGGCCACCTTCACGCCCTGGCTGGGGTACCTGATCGTGCAGCGGCGGCGGGCGGGGCGTAGCTACAAGTGGCTGCTTTACGGCATCGGCGCGCTGTGGCTGCTGGCTATCGGACTGGCCTTCACCCGGGCGGCCTACGTGGCGCTGGTGGGGGCCGCAGCGGCCTTTTACGTCATCCGGCAGCGGCTACTTCGTCCCGCGCTCGTACTGGTCCTAGTGGCCGGCGTGGCTACGGCGGTGTACTTCACCTACGACGACAAGTACCTGGACTACGCGCCGGACTACGACACGACGATCTCCCACCAGCAGTTCAACGACCTCCTCTCGGCTACCTACCAGCTCGAGGACATCTCCACGATGGAACGCTTTTACCGCTGGGTAGCGGGCGGTAATATGATCCCCTACCGCCCCCTCACGGGCTTCGGCCCGGGCAACTTCGTCGAGCACTACCAAGCCTATACCAACAACAACTTCGTTACCTACGTCAGCGATAATCTGGAGCGTAGCGGCATCCACAATTACTACCTGATGACGCTGGTGGAGCAGGCTATCCGGGCTTATTCTTTCTACTGCTCTTTATGGCCGGCGTGCTCGTGTACGGTGAGCAGCTCTACCACCGGCAGCCGGACCCGGAGGCGCGGGGCGGCCATCATGGCGGGGCTGCTGTCAGTACTCATTGTGGCGGCCTTCTGTATCATCAACGACGTACTGGAGACCGACAAGATCGGCACGCTCTTTTTTCTCAGCATCGCCATCATCATCACCATGGGCACTTACCGGAGCGGGCAACTACCTAGTAGTCCGCCAGCCAGTACAGGACCATCCATAGGCTGAGCACTCCACTCACCAGGCTCACCGTCAGGTAGGTCAGTGCCAGCGTCCAGTACCCGCCGTGGGCAAGCTCGAGGATCTCGACGGCGTAGGTGGAAAAGGTCGAAAACCCGCCGCAGAAGCCCGTGAGTAGAAACAGCTGCGCCGGTCGGCCGAGCTGACCGCGACTTAGTAGCGCTACGCCTAACCCTAGGAGGAGGCAGGCTACAAAATTTGCCGCGAAGGTGGACCAGGGAAAGTGACCCTGCCGCAGGGGTCCCCGCGGGCAGCAGTACGGCGAGCCCGTACCGACCCACCGCACCCAGGCCCCCGCCCAGGAACACCCAGGCTACATTCATGCGGGTTGGCCCACCTGCCGATTCTGGCTCGGCACGGAAGCGGGTGCTGCCGCCGTGGTCGTGGCGGCCTCGGTGGCGGCCTCCTCGATTTGCCGTTTGGTGCGCTTGATGGTGCGGGCGTGGGCATTGAGCCAGTAGGTAAGTCCTACGGCCGCGGCAATCTCGATGGCTAAAATCAGGTGCAGGTCCAGGACAGGATCCAGATAGAGGGCCAGGCTGATAAAAAACAAGTTCACCAGCGCCAGCACAAATGTCGCCTGGATGTGGCTGAAGTCAGAATCAATGAGCAGGTGATGAATGTGCCGCCGGTCGGGCTTCATCGGGCTCACGCCCCGCAGTGCCCGGGTGACGAACACCCGGATGGTATCGAAGAGCGGAATGATCAGGATGCCCACCGCCACGCTGATGGGGTGCTCGAAGCGGTACACCGCCGGGATAGCAGCCGTGGAGCAAATGTCGATGAATTCTACCGTCATCACGCCCAGCAGCGTACCGATCACCAGGGCCCCGGTATCTCCCATGAAGGTCTTCTGCGTCCTGGAGATATTGTAGTAAAGAAACGCCAGCAAGCCCCCCGCCGCAGCTAGGGCCAGGATGCCCAGGTGCGCCATACCCACTACGAAAAACCAGGTGCCGAAGCTCAGCATGGCGATGATGCCTACCGTACCGGCTAGCCCATCAATGCCATCGATGAGGTTGAAGGCATTACTGATGACCAGCAGGGTGAATACACTAAAGGTGATCGAGAGCCAGTACGGCAGGGTACCCGAGATGTAAAAGAGGTCGTAAAGGCCCTCCAGCCGCACCTCGCCCCGGGTGACCAAAATGGCAATGGCGATCATCAACCCGGCGGTTTTTTTGCCCGCGCTGAGCTCGGTGATATCGTCCTTAGTCCCAATCATGAACACAATAACGAGGGCGCTGAGGATGTACTGTAGACTATCCCACTCGCCGATCGGAGTAAGCAGCAGCGAGCAGAAGAGTATACCCAGAAAGATCGGGATACCCCCCAGGCAGGGAGTGATGATGTCGTGACTGCTCCGCGCTTCGGGGTGTGCCACTAGCTTTTTTTCGATGGCGATCTTGATCACGTTGGGCATGATCGCAAACACAAGGGCAAAAGAAATGAGGAAGCTGAGTATAAATTCGAACATACACGTGGGCTTGGTGGGAGTAAGTCGGGCAACGTAAGGACTAACAAATTTACCTCTGAAGCTATTGCTCTGGTATTACCTCAGGGTTAATTTTCGCAAAGATACGCCTGCCGCTAACTTATGAATCGAGCCGGCACCAGCTTGTTCGAGTATACTGTACCCGTGTCAAAAATAATCCGCAGGCCGGCACACTCAGGGGTCGCGGTAGCCGCTCCTGCCGGTCCAGTGCCCGGCGCACCTCGTCGGCCCGGAGTCGCCCGGTACCCATCTGCAGACACATGCCCACGATGAGCCGCACCATGCCCCGCAAAAAGCGGTCGGCACTGACCCGGTAGCACAGCTCTTCCACCCCGAAGTCCCATCGGCTCTCCGTCAGCGTACACCGCATGGTGTAGGCATCCGAGTTCGTCTTACAGAAGGGGGCAAATTCGTCATAGGTAAGGAGCAGTGCGGCGGCCTCCTGCATCCGTTCCCGATTCAGGTCACGTAGCTGCGGTAGCCAGGCCACCGTATCGGGCCGGAATGGGTCCTTCGCATGACTGATGCAGTAGCGGTAGCTGCGCTGCGTAGCGGAAAAGCGCGCGTGTACGTCCGTTGGCACTTCGTACAGGCCCCGTAGCGCGATATCATCGGGCAGGTAGCGATTGAGCCGGCCGAGCAGCCGCGGCGGCAACTCCCCCCCGAAGTCGAAGTGGGCGGCGTAGTCACTAGCGTGCACCCCGGCATCCGTCCTGCCGCAGCCCACCAGCTTGATCGGCGCCCCCAGTACAGTGCTCAGGGCCGTGTCGATCGTCTCCTCCACGGAGCGGGCGTTGGGCTGCCGCTGCCACCCGGCGTAGGCCGTTCCCCGGTAGGCGAGTTCCAGCATGTAGCGGACCTCACTCACAGCAGCGCCCGTTTTTTCGACTGGGTCACGAAGGGCGGGTTCAGGTAGAACGGTTCGTAGGCGGCAACGGGTGGGCGGCGGCGCGCAGGTGCAAGCAGTAGGGAGGCGCTACAGGCGTAGGGCCCGGAAAAGCTAAAGGCATTATCCACCGGATCGAGCGCCTCGCGCAGTCGCTGCTGACCGGGTCCACACACCAGCATCCGACCCAGTCCCTCGCCCCCCAGCAGTCGTCCGCGCCAGGTCGGATCGGTGAGGCGCACGTTCATCACCCCGCTGCGGGCCTCCGGCCGGGCCGTGGCGGTAAACACCTGTCCGTACACTTCCCCCCGGCGGGAGGTGATGGTGGCCAGGATATGGTCCTTTCCCGCCGTATCGCGGGCCGCGTAGGCCAGGGCCGTAAGTGTGGGGACTACCGAAAAGTCCAGTTCGGGCAGCGCCATACATAATCCTTTGACGGTAGCGGCTCCGACGCGCAGGCTGGTGTAACTGCCCGGCCCGTCGCTGAGTACGATTTCGGTAAGCCGGTCCATACCGATACCCGCTTCGCGTACCGCCTGCTGGATAAATAGCGTGAGGTGACTGGCGTGCTGGTGCACTTCGGTCGCCGTGACCTCCGCCAGGATCTTTCCTGCGTACGCCACGGCGACCGAGCATACGTCGGTGGCGGTTTCCAGCAGTAACTCCATCAGTCGAATAGTTCGGTGGGCGACCAGAATACGGTGGCAAAGTCCCGTACCGTGGCATCCACCACGGCTACCCCCTCGGCCTCCAGGCGCTCCTGCATCAGGGTGGGGGTGGCGAAGTGGTTGCGTCCGCTCAATTCCCCCCGACGGTTGACCACCCGGTGGGCGGGTACGTCATCGGCAACGGTGAGGCACTGAAACAAGGCCCAACCCACCATGCGGGCGCTGCCCAGGGTGAGGTAATCGGCAATAGCCCCGTAGGTCGTGACGCGGCCGGGGGGAATGAGGCGGGTCACGTCGTGTACGTCGGCGATGTACGGTGCGGCCAAGGACTAACGGTGAATCTCGCGCGCCATCTGCTTATCGCGGGCGGATCTGGGCAGCGTGCCGAATACGTAGTCCCACAGCGGCTGGCTTACCCCGAATAGCACCTCGTCCTCACTGTAGTGATGGATGGAGTGGTTGACCCAGAGCGCGCGCAGAAAATTGCGGGGTGGGGCATAAATGTGCACCGTATAGTGTACCATGAGGTAGAGGGCGTAGCCGACTACGAAGCCCGCCAGGTAGGAGAAGGCGTACTGTCCCAGTACCAGTTCGAACACAAAGAGCAGGCTGGTAGCCAGGGCGATGGCGACCAGGGGGGGCATGGCCAGACGACGCTTGTCCTTGGGATAGTCGTGGTGCATACCGTGTAGCTTGTAGGTGGCCTGCCTATAGGCCTCCGACGCCCCGTGGGGCGGGTGGTATACCCAGCGGTGTACGGCATACTCCATGAAGGTAAAGCCCAGGGTGCCGACCAGGAAGACGAGCACGACGATCAGGGTAGGGATATCGGTTTTTACCTCGGTGTACCAGAGTAACCCGGTGGCGTAGACGAAAAAAATCACGATCGGGGTAGCGATGTGCGTCTGCGACAGCCGGTTCAACAGCTTATTTTCGAACATTGGCGGAGCCTGCTCCGCGTTCGATTTGAATTTTTGGGTGCGCGTCGTCATAGGGTTAGACTAGGTTGAAGCGTTTTTTGATCTTGCGCCCGTACATCCGCTTATACACCCGGTACATTCGTTGCAGGTGCTTGACGCTGTAAGTCGCCGGCTCCCCGTTTGGTTTTAGGTAACCCTGTTCTTGCATCCAGGCATCGTTAAAGACCTTACCCAGGTACTTGCTGCCGTGGTCGGGAAACAACACAACGACGACGTCCTCCGGAGTGAGTTGCTTACGGATGGAGAAAACGGCCTCCAGGGCCGCTCCGCTACTGTAGCCCAGCAACAACCCCTCGCGCTGCGCCAGCTCCCGTACCCGCAGGGCCGCCGCCCGGTCGCCTACCTTAATGAACTCATCGATGAGGTCGAAGGCCACGTTGTCCGGGATGATGGTCTTACCGAGCCCCTCCACCTTCCAGCTGAAGATCTCGTCGGGGTCAAAAACGCCCGTTTGCCAGTATTTCTTCAGTACCGAGCCGTAGGCATCCACCCCTACAACCGTTACGTCAGGATTTTGCTCCTTGAGGTAGCGGGCCGTGCCGGAAAGCGTGCCCCCGGTGCCGGCGCAGCAGACGTAGTGGGTGATCTTGCCCTCGGTATCCTTCCAGATTTCGGGGCCGGTAGAATGGTAGTGCGCCCCGCTGTTATCCAGGTTCCAATTCTGGCGCAGGTAGAAACTGTTGGGAATGGTACCGGCTAGCTCCTCGGCGCGGCTGTAGTAGGACTCCGGGTCCTCAGGTGCGGCGTCCTTAGGGCAGAGGACGATTTTTGCTCCCAGGGCGGTCAGGAGCGCCTGCTTTTCCGGCCCCGCCTTATCCGTCAGGGTCAGGATGCACTTATAGCCCTTGATGGCCGCGATCATGGCGATGCTGAAGCCGGTATTGCCGCTGGTGGCCTCGATGAGGGTAGCCCCGGGTTGGATGCGCCCCTTGCGCTCCGCTTGCTCGATCATGTACAGGGCGGCGCGATCCTTGGCCGACTGCCCCGGGTTCATCGATTCCATCTTGCCGTACACGGCGGCCGGGATGCGACTGCCGCAAATGCGGTCGAGTCGGATTAGCGGCGTATTCCCGATGGCTTGTAGGACACTGTCGTAGTGCATAAAGGGGCAGGGGGTTTAGCGAGTGGGTCCAGCAAAGTTAGTAGCTGGGGGCTTAACGTGGCAACCGGGCCGGGGGTTGGTTCTCTATCTTACGCCCCCACTCACCCAAACACCCCCAAAGGACGAATGGCTAAATTTCGGGTCACCCTCAAGGCTAGACTTGTTCTCGAAGATCGCGGACGCATCCTACTACTGAAACAAACCAAGCCCAACGGCGGCAACTACAGCCTCATCGGTGGTACCATCGAGCGGCAGGAGTACGCCGCCGAAACCCTCATTCGCGAAAGCTATGAGGAGGCCGGGGTAGAACTCACCCGCGCCGACCTGACCCTGGTCCACACCCTGCATAAACGCTACAAACGCGCCCACCGCATCGTGCTTTACTTCCGGGCCCACCACTACGAGGGGCAGATCCGCAGCCGCGAGCGCGACAAATTCGAGAACGTAGCCTGGCATCCCTACGATGCCCTGCCCCCCAACCTGACCCCCACCGTGCGCCACGTGCTACAGGAGTACCGCCGCGGCCGCATCTACTCCGAAATGGAGAAGTAGCCGGGCCTACCCTATATTTGTGGCGCAAAGAATAGCTTCCCTTCCGGTCCTCAGTCTTACTACCGGAACATGACCAAGCCTCCCTACCCGCCACCGGCCCTACGCATCTGCGACCTGGCCGAAGACGAGCAGCCCCGCGAAAAACTCCTGGCCCGCGGCCCCCGCGCCCTCACCGACGCCGAGGTGCTCGCCATCCTGATCCGCAACGGTACCCGGGGTACCTCCGCCCTCGATCTGGCCCGCCGGGTCCTGCTCTCTACCGGTCACGACCTGCACGAACTCGCCCGCCGTGAGGTACAGGACCTTACCCGCATCAACGGCATGGGTAAGGTAAAGGCCATGCAACTCATTGCCGCCCTGGAGCTGGGCCGCCGCCGCGAGGCCGCCCCGTCCCGTTCCTCCCCCACCCTGGCCAATAGTGAGGCCTGCTTTCGCTACCTGCGCCCCCTGCTCGGCGATCTCTACCACGAGGAGTTTCACCTACTGTGCCTCAACCGCGCCAACCGACTCCTGGGTGCTCACCTGATCAGCCGCGGCGGCACCACGGGCACGGTGGCCGATGCCAAGACCATCTTCCGCACCGCCCTTCAGCACGGTAGCGTCACCTCCCTGGTGCTGGCCCACAATCATCCCAGCGGACAGGCCCAGCCCAGCAGTGCGGATATCCGGCTGACCAGCAAACTGAGTCGCGGTGCCCGCGACCTGGACCTGCACGTCATCGACCACCTCATCGTGGCCGGTCACCGCTACTACAGCTTTGCCGACCACCAGCTACTGGAGCGGGCGGAATGACAAAGGAGGAGATGACATATCTTCGCGCTTCCTTAACCAGATCCGGCTGCCGTGCTTACATTGGCCGCAGCGACAAACGCACCCCCATGGCCTCTACGTCCGATATCCGCAACGGATTCACCTTCCGCCACAACCACGACATCTACAGCGTGGTCGAGTTTCAGCACGTCAAGCCCGGCAAGGGAGCCGCCTTCGTGCGCACCAAGATCAAGAGCCTGAGCACGGGCCGGGTACTGAGTGAGACCTTCCCCTCCGGCCATAAGGTCGATGAGGTACGCGTGGAACGCCATAAGATGCAGTACCTCTACAAGGATGACATGGGCTACCACTTCATGAACACCGAGACCTACGAGCAGGCGCGTATCCGCGAGGAGCTGATCGAAAACCCGGGCTTCCTGCGCGAGGGTGATACCATCGAGGTGCTCTACAATACGGAGGACAATACGGCCCTGACGGTCGATCTGCCGCAGTACATCGAAATGGAAATTACCTATACCGAACCCGGCATCAAGGGCGATACGGCCACCAACACCCTCAAACCGGCCACCATCGAAACGGGTGCCGAGGTGCGGGTACCCCTCTTCGTCGGCACCGGCGACCGGATCAAGATCGACACCCGCAGCGGCGCTTACGTAAGCCGTGTATAACTACCCCCACGCATGACGCTAAAAGACCATCCAGGAGCTAATCAAGCTGGTCGCCAAAACCGAGATTACGGAGTTTAAGTACAAGGACGCCGAGGTGGCCGTGCACATTCGCGGCAAGTCCTACGTGCCCCCCAGTAGCGGCAGACTAGCCACTACGGCAGCCCCCTCCATCATCAACGTGCCCGCCGCGGCCCCGGCCATTGCCCCGGCCTTTTCCGCCGCACCCGCGTCCCCGCCCGCTGCTGCCGCACCCGCCGCTGCCACCACCGGCGGCGCTCATGCCGATGCGGGAGGCACGAGTGGCCAGGAAGATAGTGGCAAGCTCGTGCAGATTAAATCGCCCATGATCGGCACCTTCTACCGCTCTTCCTCGCCGGACAAGCCGGTGTACGTGAAGGTGGGTGACCGCGTTGCCAAGGGGGATACGGTCTGTGTTGTGGAGGCCATGAAACTCTTCAATGAGATCGAGTCGGAAGTAGCCGGCAAAATCGTCAAGGTGCTCGTGGAGGACGCCCAGCCCATCGAGTACGATCAGCCGCTATTTTTGGTAGACCCCGCATAAGGTATGGCCAAGAAATTCAACAAAGTCCTGATCGCCAACCGCGGGGAGATCGCCCTGCGCATCATCCGCACTTGCCGCGAGATGGGCATCAAAACGGTGGCCATCTACTCCACGGCCGACCGCGAGAGCCTGCACGTGCGCTTTGCCGACGAGGCCGTCTGCATCGGACCGCCCGCCTCGGCCGAGAGCTACCTCAACATCCCCCGTATCATGGCCGCCGTGGAGATCACGAACGCCGATGCGGTCCACCCCGGCTACGGGTTCCTGAGTGAGAATGCGGACTTCGCCGAGATCTGTACCGATTACGGCGTAAAGTTTATCGGGCCCGACCCGGAGCAGATCCGCACCATGGGAGATAAGATCACGGCCAAGGACACCATGATCCGTGCCGGCGTACCCGTGGTGCCCGGCGATGGCACCCTTTTGAAGAGCGCCGAGGACGGTATGGAGCGCGCCGAACGAATGGGCTACCCCGTCATGATCAAAGCCACGGCCGGCGGCGGGGGCAAGGGGATGCGCATCGTGACCCGTAAGGAGGACTTCGTCGATCTATGGGACAGTGCCAGAAAGGAGGCCAAGGCCAGCTTCGGTAACGACGGCATCTACATGGAAAAGTACATCACCCAGCCGCGCCACATCGAGATCCAGGTGATCGGTGACCAGTACGGCACGGTGGTACACCTGAGCGAGCGCGACTGCTCCGTGCAGCGCCGCCACCAGAAACTGCTGGAGGAGTGCCCCAGCCCCTTCATGACCGATGAGCTCCGCGACCGCATGGGCCGGGCAGCCATCGAGGCCGGTAAGGCCATCAGCTACGAGGGCGTAGGTACGGTAGAGTTTCTGGTCGATGCCGACCGTAACTTCTATTTCATGGAGATGAATACCCGCATCCAGGTGGAACACCCGGTGACCGAGGAGAGCATCGACCACGACCTGATCAAGGAGCAGATTAAGGTAGCCTACGGCGAGGAGCTTTCGGGTAAGAACTACTTCCCCAAGGGCCACGTCATCGAGTGCCGCATCAATGCCGAGGACCCCTGGAACGGTTTTCGGCCCAGTCCGGGTAAGATCACCAGCTTCCACAGTTCTAAGGGTCATGGCGTGCGGGTCGATACCCACGTCTACGCCGGCTACACCGTAAGCCCCTACTACGACAGCATGATCGCTAAACTGATCGTCCGTGCGCCCACCCGCGCCGAGGCCATCACCAAGATGGAACGGGCCCTGGATGAATTTATCATCGAGGGCATTAAGACCACCGTGCCCTTTCACCAGTGGCTACTGCGGCAGGAGGACTTCCGTGACGGCAACTTCGATACCGGTTGGCTGAGCAAGCAGGAGTTGCCCACCAAGTAGGTCGGCCTACACCCCCCACCAGCCGAAGTACTCGCACACCCGGTAGATGAGGTAGCTCACTGCGATCACTCCGGTGAGCCAGCCGATCAGCTCTCCCACCAGCTGCCCGGAGAACGGCCGCTGAATGGATAGCTCCTCCTCCTCACTGACGATGACCGGCTCCGGAATGCCATCAAAGAGCATACCGATGGGATCGGGGCGGGGCCCCTTCCCAGTCCGCCGCTGTTCCGGCCAGTCGTCGAGAAGATCGTCGTGCATCACTTACACCATACTGCCGGCGCGGCGCAGCAGTTCGATGGTGGCGCGGATTCCGGCCTCGGGGGTCATGCTATCGCCTTCGTACTCGATGCCCATCCAGCCCCGGTAGCCGGCCTCCTTGATGATTTTGAGCATGCGTACGTAGTCGGTGTGCAGCTCCGTACCGTCGTCGGCAAAGTCATACGTTTTGGCGGAAACAGCCTTGGCGTAGGGCATCATTTCCCTGACGCCCTTGTAGCGGTCGTATTCTTTGGCGCAGCCATCGGACGAACGCTCCAGGCAGAAATTACCGAAGTCGGGCAGGGTGCCGCAGTTATCCATGCCGGTGGCGGCGATCACGTCGGCCAGCCACTTACCGTCGCTGCTGTAGCCGCCGTGGTTTTCGACGATGACGTTGAGACCGGCCTGCTGCCCGTATTCACTCAGGCGGGCCAGGCCGTCGGCGGCAGCGGCGGCTACTTCCTCGCGGCTGCCCTGTCCGGCGGCATTGACGCGGATGCTGTGGCAGCCGAGGTACTTGGCCGCGTCAATCCACTTGTAGTGGTTTTCTACGGCGGTGCTACGCTCCGCATCATCCGGTGCGCCCAGATTGCCTTCCCGGTCAATCATGATCAGCAGGGAGCGTACGCCGTTGTCCTCGGCCCGCTGCTTCATCTGGGCTAGGTAGGCCTGGTCGGTGGCTTTGTCCTGGAAAAAACTGGTTGACGTACTCGATGCCGCCCAGGCCGTAGGTCTCGCGGGTAATGCGGGCGAAGTCGAGGTTATCGAGCTCTCCGGAAAAGAAGGCCTTATTGAGGCTCCACTGCGCCAGGCTGATATCGAACCAGAGGTCGCCCTCGGGTGCAGTGGAGGCGGTGCTCACGGTATTTTTTTTTGCCCGTTGGGGTACAACCGGTGAGGGCGGCGGCGGCGGCAAAAACACCGGTAGCGTGGAGGAAGGTTCTACGTTGCATAGTGATCGACTTACTTCAGGGAAGTGTAGCGGGCAGTTTGCTTAGCCCGCCGGAAGATAAGGTAATCAACCGGACCCTCAAAGGTCCGAAGTCCTCGGTTGCCGCCCCTTCTCTACCACCACGTACATTGCACCAGCGACCCCGCCCGTTTACCCACCATGCGCATCACCAATCTCCTCCGCTCCAAAGAAGAAAAATCCGCCATGACGCGGAAAAAGGCCGGCGCGCCCCCGGGCACCATGGTGTATACCGGCGTGCGCGAGATGGACCACATCATGGTACACCTGACGCAGTACCACGGCAACTTCTATGACTGTCAGACCATCCAGGACGACTTTCCCGAGCCGGTCACCCCGCAGGCCACCCTCTGGTACGATATGCGCGGACTGCACAATGTGGAACTGGTGGAGCGCCTCGGTAAGCGGTACGGCATGCACCCCCTCGCCCTGGAGGACGTGGTGGACGTGCAGCAGCGTCCCAAAATGGAGGTCTACAGTGACGGCGTGATGTTTGTCATCAAGGCCTTTGCCTTCAACCCGGACCGGCTGGAACTGAGCATCGAACAGGTAAGTATCTACGTCACCGACGGCGTGGTGCTAAGCCTACAGGAAGACAGCGGCGACTTATTCAAGAGCGTACGTAAACGCCTGGAAACCAGCAGTGGCCGTATCCGTACACGGGGGGCTGACTACCTGGCCTACGCCCTGGTCGATAACGTGGTGGATAAGTACTTCTCGGTCATCGACCAGATTGAAAACGAGCTCGACAAACTGGAGGAAACCATCATGCGCTCGCCGGAGGTGGAGACGAAGTCGAAGATTCACGACATCCGCCTCTCCCTACTCACTCTACGTAAGAGTATCAGCCCCCTGCGCGAGCTCATGAACCGCTTCGCCGATACCGAAAGCACGCTGATCACGGCCGACACCCAGCTCTACGTACGCGACCTGCGCGATCACGTGATCCAGATCACCGATCTGGTGGAGACCTACCGCGACGTCACTAACGGCCTCTACGACCTCTATACCAGCGAGATCAGCTTCCGCATGAACTCGGTGATGCAGACCCTGACGATCGTGTCCACTATCTTCATCCCGCTGAGTTTCCTGGTAGGGGTCTACGGCATGAACTGGGACAATATGCCGGAGCTGCATACCCGCTACGGTTACTTCGTGCTGTGGGGGGTGATGCTGTGTCTGATCCTGGGGATGCTGGGGTGGTTTCGGTCGCGTCGTTGGATTTAACCGTAAATTCGCCCCTCACCAGCCTATGGCCAATGAACAAGCGTACTCTCACCATCATCGCCGTCCTACTAGCCCTACTCTTCGTGGGGACCCTGATCTGGGGCGTTACGACCAAGAGCCGGCTGGAAACTGTCTACGTAGAAAAGTCCGGCGAGGCCGAGCAGCTCACTTTACTGCGCGATAACCTGATGAAGTCAGTGGACAGCCTCGATCAGGCCTTCAAGGAGGTCAGCGGGGAGAATGCGCAGCTACAGGGCGAGCTCACCGAAGCGCAGGAGACCGCCCAGCGCGCCCTCTACGACATGCGCCAGGCCCAGAAGTCGCGCAAGAACGACAACGAGGTAGCCTACGAAATGCGCAAGCAGATCGAGGACCTGATCAATGTGCGCACCATGCTCGAGACCAGCATCACGGAGCTGACCGAGGAGAATAAGGACCTGCGACAGCGCAACGTCGTGCTCCGTCAGGATCTCAGCACCGCCAAGACCGAGGCCTACGAGAACGCCAAGCAGGTCGATAACCTGAGCCGCATGAACGAGAGCATCGAGGCTGACCTGGAACGCATGACGCTGGGCAACTTCAAGGCCACCGCCATCCAGGTCGACCTGCTGCGCAAGAACGGCAGCAACACCGCCAACGCTAGCCGCGCCCGCCGCATCGCCGTGAGCTTCGACCTGACCGACGTGCCGCAGGAGTACCTCGGCGTACGCCCCATCTTCCTGGTGCTGACGGATGAATCCTCCACCCCCGTGATCAGCGAGAACCCCGTGCGGGCCAAGTCAATCGTCAACGGCGCGGAGAAGGACATCATCGCCCTCGAGGGCCGCGACGTGAACCTGGAGCGCAACCAGCGCATCAGCTTTACCCACGAGCTGAACGATAAGCTAGCGGAGGGCTTTTACCGGGCGGAGATCTACACGGATATTGGAATGCTGGGCTCGGCTAAAGTCCAGCTTCGCTAACCTCGTCGGCCGAGCGTTGCGCAGCTTCGTTCGTCCGCCGAGTGGCCAGCGATCTCTGATTTTTCGGCGGACGAACCAAGCTCCGCAAGGCTCGGTCTACGAAAAGTAAACTACGATTATGATATTCCTGGATTTCGAGCAGCCACTAGAGAAGCTACACGAGCAGCTGGAAAAGGTCCGCGCGGTCAGCGACGACGGAGTAGTTGACATGCAGCCCACCATCACTGAGCTGGAGGAGCGAATCAAACAGACACGCCGCGACATCTACAGCAACCTGAATGGCTGGCAGCGCGTACAGCTGAGCCGGCATCCGGAACGGCCGTATACCCTCTACTACATCGAGCAGATGTGCCGCAAGTTCGTGGAGCTACACGGCGACCGCTGCTTTGGCGACGATAAGGCCGTCGTGGGCGGTATCGGGGAACATGGACGGGCAGACCGTCGTCTTCATCGGTCACCAGAAGGGCGTCAATACGAAAATGCGGCAGTACCGCAACTTCGGGGATGGCCAATCCGGAGGGCTACCGCAAGGCCCTACGGCTGATGAAGCTGGCCGAGCGTTTTCGGCTTTCCCGTAGTCTCCCTGATCGACACCCCCGGGGCCTTCCCCGGCATCGAGGCCGAGGAGCGCGGGCAGGCCGAGGCCATTGCCCGCAACCTCTTCGAGATGGCGCAGCTGCGCGTACCCATCGTCTGCGCCGTGATCGGCGAGGGGGCCAGCGGTGGGGCCATCGGTATCGGCCTGGGTGACCACGTGATGATGCTCGAAAACACCTGGTATTCGGTCATCTCTCCGGAAAGCTGCAGCAGCATCCTCTGGCGCAGCTGGGACTTCAAGGAGCAGGCCGCCGAGACCCTCAAGCTCACCGCCGAGGACATGCACGGCTTCGGCATCGTGGACGAGATCATCAAGGAGCCGCAGGGCGGTGCCCACAACGCCCCCGAGGAAATGGCCAAACTACTGAAGCGCCAGCTTAAGAAGGCCATCGCCGCCGTGCAGGAAAAGTCGGTCGATCAGATGGTCGAGGACCGCATCGAGAAGTACGCCTCCATCGGGCAGGTCACCCACGCTGACTGATCACCATGCGCACCCCTCCCCCCCCCACATTTACCGGCACCGGCGTTGCGCTCATCACCCCGTTTCGGGCCGCTAAGTCCGTGGACTACCCCGCACTAGGTGGTATTATCGACCACGTGATCGCCGGCGGGGTGGACTACGTCGTCTGCCTCGGCACCACCGGGGAGGCCATCACGCTAAGCTCCCAGGAGTGTCGGGAGATCCTGGACTTCACCATCCGCCACGTCGACGGGCGGGTACCCATCGTGGCCGGCTTCTTCGGCGGCAACTACACGGAGCGGTTGGTCGGCACCATCCGCGATTACAATTTTGACGGGGGTGGCGGGCATCATGTCCAGCAGCCCCGCCTACAGCAAACCGCCCCAGGAGGGCATCTACCAGCACTATATGCGGGTAGCCGAGGTAGCTCCCCGGCCGCTCATCATCTACAACGTTCCCGGCCGCACCAGCTCCAACGTGCATCCGGAAACCGTGCTGCGCCTGGCTGAGGCTACCGACCGCTTCGCCGCTGTCAAGGAAGCCAGTGGCGTGCTGGATCAGGCTGCCCAAATCCTCAAGCACCGTCCGGATCACCTGGCCGTGCTCTGCGGCGACGACCCCCTGGCTACGGCTATGATCGCGGTAGGCGCCCACGGCGGCATCAGCGTCATCGCCAATGCCCTGCCCGCCCAGTTCAGCCGCATGGTGCGCGCTGCATTGAATAACGACATAGCCGAGGCCCGCCAGCTCAACTTTGACCTGCTCGACGTCCACCCCCTGCTCTACGTCGAGGGCAATCCCATCGGCATCAAGGCGGCCTGCGCGCTGCTGGGGCTGTGCGACAATTACCTACGCGTGCCCCTCGTTCCCCTCTCGGCGGCCAATGAGGACAAGCTACGTGAGGTACTCGCCCACGTCCCCGAGTTGGTGCCCTAGCGGAAGCCCGTCCCTGCATGCGATTCATCCGGCGTTTTGCCCTATTGCTCCTCACCCTGGCCCTGCTGCTCCTAGCGGCAGTCCATCTCCTGGGTGATCCCATCGCCCGCCGCGTCGTCCACTCCCTCAACGCCCAACTTCAGACCCCCATCACGGTGGGTCACTACGACCTGAGTCTCCTGCGGGCCTTTCCCCAACTCTCCGTCGAGCTACAGCAGGTACGGGTGGGCGGCAGCGACGGCAGTACCCTCCTGGAGGCCGAGCACCTGGACTGCGTGCTGGATTTAACGAGCATATTCGGCACCCCCCGTATCAACGGCATCCGCGTTCGCGACGGCAAGCTCCAGCTCTTCACCGACCGCGACGGCAACACCAACTACCAGGTCACCCACACCTCCGTAGGCGACCGGGCGGAGCAACCAACGGGCGGGGCCGCGGGTGCAAACTTTCTGGTACGGGCGGCCGAGTTCACCAACGTGACCGTAGTCTACCAGGACGCCCGCCTAAAAACCGACGCCGTGTTCACGATCCGGGAAGGTAGGCTCGACGGCAACTTCGGGGCTACCACCGCCGAGCTGAAAACGGAAAGCCAGGTCGCGGTCACCTACTTCGATCAGGACGGCACCCGCTACCTAGCCCGGAAAACCTTCGGGCTCAGTGGGACGGTGAGCATCAACCAGGAAGAAGGTAGCTACCGCTTCACCCCCCTGGTCCTCGCCGCGCGCGACCTCACCGTGGAAACTACCGGGGTACTCACCCTTACGGAGCGGGGCCTCATCACTAATCTACGGCTAAGTAGTACCGCCGGGGAACTCAACGACGTACTCTCTCTGTTACCGCCCGGCTACGCTGCTACCTTGGGTGAGCTAGAGACCGACGGTCAGCTTGCCCTCGCAGCTGACGTAACCGGCGAATGGACCGAGCGGGATTACCCCCACCTCAACGGCCATCTGACCTTCACCAACGGCCGCCTCAGCAGCCCCCGCATAAATGCCACAGGCCGCGACGTAGCCCTGCGGGCCAGCTTTGCCTACCTGGAAGGGCCCCGGGGCGGTATACAGACCTTCGCCGTCGAGGAGCTGAGCGGCACCTTCGCCGGCGCACCCTTCGATCTCCGGCTCCGGCTGGAAGATTTAGCCGATCCCTACCTCACGTTCAGTGGCCGGGGTAGCCTGCCACTGGGTGTGCTACCGGCTCTGCTACCGGAGGCAGCAGCCGTGACTGAGGCAGCGGGACTACTCCACCTGGATGATCTCACCCTGAGCGGTCGCTACGCCGATATGGTGGAGCCCCGGCGGGCGGGCCGAATAATTTCAACCGGTACGCTGCGCTTAGAAGATGCTCACCTGATGTACCGTGAGCTGCCGATCGCGCTCCCTTCCGGCACCGTAGTCCTCGACGATAACGCAATCACGGTGAAAGACCTTACCGTGACCCTCCCCAGTACCCGCTGCACGCTTAACGGACGGGGCAGCAACCTGATCCCCGTACTTTTTTCCGATAGCCTTAACTCCCGCGATGCGGCCCTGCGCTTCACCGCCACGCTGAGCGGCGAGCGCCTGGATGTGGCCGAAATACTAGCCCTAACCGGAGAAAGTGGGGATGCAGGAGATACTTCTGCAGTCGTATCATCCGGTACCCCAGTAGTACAGCGTGCCACCCTCACCGATCTCCTCCACGGCACCTTCGAAGCCAAACTGGCCGAGTGGCGGTGGGACGGGATGCATGGCGAAAACTTCAGTGGCCAACTCGTATTCCTACCCGGTCGCCTCGACGTGCGGGGGCTCACCGCCGCCATGGGGGGCCGCTTTCGGGTAGATGCGGTGACCTACTTCGAGGATAGCACCATCGTCGATGCTAGGGTGACGGCGCAGAATGTAGACGCCACCGAGTTCTTTCGCCAGTGCGACAACTTCGGTCAGGAGGTACTTACCGCCGACCACCTCACCGGTCACCTGAACGCTCAACTTCTCCTAGATATGACCTACGACGCGGCGGGAGCGCTCGACTACGAGCGACTGGGCGTGCGGGCTAGTTTGGAGGTCCAGGATGGGGAACTACGCAACTTCGGTATGCTGGAAAATTTTGCCTTCGCCCTCAAGTCCGGTGACCTCGAGCGCGTCCGCTTTAACCGCTTGGCCAATGTCTTCGAGATCCGGGACCGGACGATCTATATTCCGGCCATGTTCATCCAGTCCAGTGCCCTCAACCTTACCCTCAGTGGCAGCCATACCTTCGATCAGTACCTGGATTATAGCGTGAAGGTTAACGCAGGTCAGGTAGTGACTAATAAACTGAGCCGCCACGATAGCGCACTGGAAGTGCTACCGGCCCGCAACGGACTGTTCAACGTATACTACACCATCCGGGGACCGCTGGAAACCTACACGGTGCGGAGCGATAAACGGGCGGTAAAAACGGACTTTCGGCGCAGTCTTTCCCGCCGCGACCGGATCCGTCGTGAATTGGCCGCCCGTTTTCGCACGCCCATCACCCTGTTCGACCTATCTGGCACGGATGATGTAACGGACTAGGGAGGCTGTCCGCCGTGCGCCATAACATGGGTACCCCCGCTTGCGTTGGATGGCTGAGTTATCGACGCTAAGTACACACAATTGTTCCTCCGCTATCTTATCTGGGCCCTGGCCCTCTGTAGTTGGCTGCCCGCCCAGGAGGTAGCCGCGCCGGACTTTCTGTGTACTCGCTCGGAGGCCGGTGGCGAGATACTCACCTGGAGTAACATAGATAACTCCTGCGGCCCTTACCAGGCAACTGAGATCTACCGCAGTACTGCGGAAGCCGGCCCCTATACCTTACTCGCTACCCTCACCGATCCTACTGTCACCGAGTACCGCGACGAGAACCCCACCGGCGAGCAGTTTTTCTACTACCTCACGTACCGTTACGACTGCCCGGGCGCTACCACCCTCACCAGTGACACCCTCGACAATCGCATCCCGGCGGCCATTAACCTGCGCTACGTCAGTGTGGAGGATGGCGACCTGCTCATCGGCTGGGACCCCTCGCCTTCCCCGGAGGTAAGTGGCTACGTGATTCTGGAAGTCACCGACACCGGCACCTTCCCCCTCGACACGGTAGGTGCCGAGACCACCTACCGGATTACCGGCGTACCGGTTGATTCCCTCACTGCACGCGACTACGTCGTAGTGGCCATCGACCCCTGTGGCAACGATACCCCCCAGAGTCAGATCACCTCGGCGGTGGGCCTTACCGGTAGCGGTGGGCAGGGCTGTACCTCGGAGGTAAGTCTAGTCCGCGCAACCACCGGCACCGCTACCCTACTCGATACCCTGGCCGAGCCCCTGCGCCTCTATGCCTCGATAGACGGTGGTCCCTTTACGGAGGAGCCTTACCAGACCGGGAGTGCCGATACACTTATTTATGATGGGGGCAACGACGGCGAGACCATCTGCTTCTACCAGGAGGGTACCTACGCTACCGGGGAGACGGTGCGCACCGATACCTTCTGTATTACACTGGACATCATCCCCCCTATTCGCGCCTTCGATGTGTACGGTATTGAGGTCAATGATGGAGCGGTACGTCTGCCGTTTGAGCTTACCGACAATCCACTGCCCGTAGCGGCCAGCCTGGAGTTATACCGTGGCTTCACTGTGGAGGAGCTTCCCGTTACTCCGGAGTCCTTTGGTACTACCGAGCTCATCTTACCCTTCGGTGGGTCCGGTCAGGAGGTCATCGACTCTGCCCGCCTGATACTTCAAGATGAGTGTGGTGATACGCTGATCACCAACGCCGTGAGTCCCGTTTATCTTTTTGCCGAGCCGGCCTCCGGTGGTGCTACCCTCAACTGGACTCCACTGATCAATAACCTACCCGGCACCATCACCTACACGGTACTCGCCGTCAGCCCTGATGGCAGCTTCACACCGTTAGCCGACTCCCTTACGGACCTCACCTACCTCGATGGATCCCCTGCCCCCGCCGGCGGCCCCCGCTGCTACCGCATCGCAGCTACCTACGCCCCCGTCGATAGTGCGGCCACCTTTTCTTTCCTCTCCAATCAGGCCTGTCTCTTCGAGGAGCCCGAGGTGTTTTTCCCCAACGTCTTCAGCCCTACCGCTCAGCAACCCGAGAACCGTGTCTTCGGTCCCATCTTCGGCAGCGCCCCCCAACTAGCAAGCTACGAGTTCCTCATCTTCGACCGCTGGGGTGCCCTGGTTTTCTCCTCCGACCAGCCCGGCCTGCCCTGGACCGGTGTCATCGGCAGCACCGCCGCCCCCACCGGCACCTACCTCTACACCCTTAGCTACACCACCCCCACGGGGAACTTAAGCCGTCGCACGGGCGTTGTCCACTTAATTCGGTAAATAAACCGACGGCAAAGTTTGGTACTCCCCCCGTGGGCCACCTACTTTTGCCCTCCCCTGGTTGGGTGGCCGAGTGGCTAGGCAAAGGTCTGCAAAACCTTGTACGGCGGTTCGAATCCGCTCCCAACCTCAAAAACCGCGTTGGGCTTTGCCCTTCGCGGTTTTTTTAGATTGCCTTCAGCTCTAACGAGCGAAGCGATCTATTTCCCTTATCTTTGCGCTCCCTTAACCGGCACCCCCGGAAAAGGAAGGGGACTGGCCGCCCCCGAAGCGGCCCAAATGTTTAACCGTTTAAACCCCATCATCGAATGCAAGTAGATGATAATCAGGACCCGCAAGTAGACGGGACCGAGGAGACCTCCACCGATTCCCTTACCCCGGAGGCCCAACCCACCATTGAAGAACAAGCCAACCCCGGCGCTGCCGCGGACGGCTCTATCTCTGTAAGCGAGACCCGGTCCGTGATCAAGCCCACACCCGGCGCCCCCGCCGAGGTCGTAGATGAGGCACTGGAAGACGCCACCGAAAGCCTCGACGAGGAGGAAGAATCCTCTGCGCCTACCGCCAAGGTGATCCGCAAGGAAAGCTCCAAGGTATCCGTAGCCCTGACCGAAGAGGTGAAGGAGGAAGCCGTGGAAATCGAAGAAGCCGATACCAGCGGTGCTACCGGCTCCGCCCACGACGATTTTGCCTGGGATGCCATTGCCAAGATCGACAACCGCTACAGCGATGCCGAGCGCCTGGCCATGGAAAAGGAGTACGAGGCCTCGATGACCAACATCCAGGAAGCCGAGATCATGTCGGCCAAGGTGTCGGCCATCATCGACGGCGACGTCATCCTGGACCTCAACTACAAGAGCGACGGACTGCTGCCCCTCTCCGAGTTCCGCGATCAGGATATCGAGGTCGGTACGACCGTAGAGGTCTACGTAGAACAACAGGAGGATGAGCGCGGCCAGCTCGTACTCAGCCGCCGCAAAGCCAAGTTGCTCCGGGCCTGGGATCGCATCCGCGACTCCTACGCTAATGGCACCGTAATCAACGGTAAGGTAATCAGCAAGACCAAGGGCGGCCTCATTGCCGACTGCGGTGGACTGGAGACCTTCCTACCCGGCTCGCAGATCGACATCAAGCCCATCATCGACTACGATGCCTACGTGGGCAAGACCATGGAATTCAAGGTGGTTAAGATCAACGAGACCATCAAGAACGCCGTAGTGAGCCATAAGGCCCTCATCGAGTCCGATCTGGCCGAGCAGCGCGAGGCCATCATCGCCAGCCTCGAGCGCGGTCAGGTACTGGAGGGTATCGTCAAGAACATCACCGACTTCGGGGCCTTCCTCGACCTGGGTGGCGTCGACGGACTACTCTACATCACCGACATCAGCTGGGGCCGGATCAACCACCCCTCCGACATCCTGGAGCTCAACCAGAAGGTCAACGTGGCCGTACTGGACTTCGACGAGAACAAAAAGCGGATCAGCCTCGGCCTGAAGCAACTCCAGCCCCACCCCTGGGAGGTACTGGACGAGAACATCACCGAGGGCAGCACCGTCGAGGGCCGCGTAGTCAACATCGAAGACTACGGTGCCTTCCTCGAAATCATGCCCGGTGTAGAAGGCCTGGTGCACGTCAGCGAGGTAACCTGGAGCAACCAGCCCATCAACGCCCGCGAGTACTTCACCGTCGGCGAGACCCGCGACGCCAAGGTGGTCACCATCGACCGCGACGACCGCAAGATGTCGCTATCGATCAAGCAGCTGCAGCAGGATCCCTGGGATACGATCAACATCAACTTCCCCGTCGGCTCCAAGCACACCGGTAAGGTCAAGAACCTCACCCCCTATGGTGTATTCGTCGAGCTCAATGACGGCATCGGCGGTATGATCCACATCAGCGACCTGAGCTGGACCAAACGCTTCGGCCACCCCAGCGAGTTCGTCAAGGTGGGTGATGACATCGACACCGTAGTACTGGAAGTGGATGACCGCGACCGCAAAATGTCGCTCGGCCACAAGCAACTCGAGGAGAACCCCTGGGACAGCTTCGAGAGCGTCTTCCCCGAGGGTAGCTACCACGAGGCCACCGTGCTGCGTAAGGACGACCGCGGTGCCATCGTACAGATGCCCTACGGTCTGGAAGCCTACGCACCGATCAAGCTCATGCGTAAGGAGGACGGTACCATCGCCGAGGTGGACGAGACGCTGACCGTAAAGGTCATCGAGTTCGACCGCGACCAGAAGAAGCTGATGGTCAGCCACAGCCGCTACGTCAACGACATTCGCCGCGAGGCCAAGGACACCGTCGTGCGCGAGCGCCGCGAGGAGCAGCAGTACACCCGCAAGGCCGTCAAGCAGACCAACGCCAGCAACGAGCGCTCCACCCTGGGTGATCTGAGCGCCTTCGAGCAGCTGCGCGAGCAGCTCAGCAACGAAGGAGAAGACAATGAGGACGACGACAACTAGTCACTGCCCGTAGCTATTGATTGACACAAGGCCACGCTGCTTCGGTAGCGTGGCCTTTTCTTTGTGCCCCCATGCTTCAGGAGTACTACTACCACGGCAAACTACTGCTGACCGGCGAATACTTCGTGCTCGACGGCGCGACCGCCCTGGCCATTCCCACCCGGCCGGGCCAGCGCTTTACGGTTACGCCGTATCCCTTCCCGACCCGCTACGATCTGACGTGGTCGGTCGGCGGTGTCAGCACTTCCCAGCCGATAAGTAGCTACTCTTTCCATGCCGGGGAATGGAAGGATCCGCGGCCGGGCGGGAAGCCGGTTCGGGACCGCCTGCTGCAACTATTTCACGCGGCGGAGCAGCTCAGGCCGGGCTGTACGGAGGAGGTACTGGTCGGTAAGCACGTAGACTGTTACCTTGAGTTCGAGCCTAACTGGGGACTGGGTAGTAGCTCCACGCTAGTCAGCTTTCTGGCCGAGTTTCTCGGGATGGACCCCTACGCCCTGCTGGCCGGCACCTTCGGCGGTAGCGGCTACGATCTAGCCTGCGCCACCGCCGCGGGCCCCGTCCTGTACGAGCGAGGAGAATCCGGCAGGCCCCTGGTCACCCCCATCGACTGGCGAACGGACTGGCTCCGGCAGACCTACTTCGTGCACCGCAACCGAAAACAGGATAGTCGGCAGGGTATTCGGGCGTACCGAGCGGCGGACGTGGCACCCCAGGTGGCCGGGGAGGTAAGTGAGCTCACCGGTCTTTTACAAGCTACGCTGCACCTGCGCGCCGCCGCCCAACTGCTCGCACGGCACGAACGACTTATTGCCGAAGCGCTAGCGTTGCGCCCCGTGCAGGAAACATTTCCCGACTTCCCCGGTACACTCAAAAGCCTGGGTGCCTGGGGCGGCGACTTCATCTGGGCCCTGAGCGAGCAACCTAGGGAACGGCTGCGGGCCTACTTCGCCGAGCGGGGCTACGGCACCTTCATCCCCTACCACGATATGGCACTATGAGTAAATGGAAGGAGGCGGTGATCACGCGCACCCAGGACCGGAGCCCTACGGTACGCAGTTTCTGGGTGGCCCTACCCGACCGCGAGCGGCTTGACTTTCGGCCCGGACAGTTTCTGACCCTCGACCTGCCCATCAGCGAGAACCGCCGCGAGCGCTGGCGCAGCTACTCCATTGCCTCGCCCCCCAACGAGACCAACGAAGCCGAGCTCTGCATCGTACAGCTTCCGGGCGGGCGGGGCACCAAGTACCTTTTCGAGGAGGCCGGGGCGGGGACGCAGGTGCTGACCAAGGAGCCAGGGGGCGTATTTACCCTACCCGAACGGCCGCTCGACCATGACCTAGTGATGGTCTGTACGGGCACCGGGGTGGCGCCCTTTCGGTCCATGCTCTACCAGCGCCTGCCCCGGGAGAAACGCCACTTTCACCTCATCTTCGGCTGCCGGCGGCCGGAGGATTTGCTCTACCGGGAGGAATTCGAGCGACTGGGCGAGCGGTATCCCAACTTCACCTATACGACTACGCTGAGCCGTGAACTTCCCGGAGAAACTACCTCATTTGAAGCCCTAGCAGGTTACGTGCACCAGGTGTACCAGCGCGACTACGCTACGCCCCGCAGCGATCTGCGGTTTTACCTCTGTGGCTGGAGTGCGATGGTCGACGAGGCGCGCGCCAGTCTCCTCGGTATGGGTTACGCCGAGCAGCAGGTTATTTTGGAGCTCTACGGCTAGCCGCTTATCTTTGCGCGCTGACCGGGCCCATAGCTCAGCGGTTAGAGCCGCGGACTCATAATCCGTTGGTCGTAGGTTCAAATCCTACTGGGCCCACGAGGTAGACCCCCTGCGGGGGGTAGACCGCTTCGCTCGTTAGCGGCAATCAGTACAATGCTGCCTCCGGCTGCGCTGCTGTTCGGTGGCGAACCAAGCCTCGTGAGGATAGGTTACCCCACAAAGCCCTTCACCATGCAATTTAACCGCACGCCCACCCGCTACCGCCTCTTCGACGCCAAAAGTCAACGCCCCCTTCTGGCCGACGATAAGGACGATAAAAAGACCGACAAGACCCCGAAAAAAGACCACGCCGATCAGGACGATGACGACCTGAAGAACGTGGACCAGAGCAAGGGCGGCTACGGTCACGGCACCGGCTTCGATGACGACGACGAGCGCCGCTAGTTATCGGGGGGACCTATTTCTTTTTGCGTTCTTCCTCGATCACCTGTACTAGGGTTTTTACCTCGGTAGTGAAGTCCTTTTCCAAAATCCAACGCAGGTAGCTTGGCTCCTTGGCGAAAACCTCGGCGACGGGCTTGCCGGCGTGTTTGCCGAAGTTGAATACGGGTACGCCGTCGGGACCGCGCTTAAGGCGGCGGGTGGCATCCAGGAAGCGGTCGTCTTTGCAGAAATCGGCCACGGCATCTAGGTCGGCGAAGGGCTCGATGACGGTACCATCCTCGCGTTCGTAGGTCGCGCCGGCATAGTGACGCAGCTGCCCGGTGAATACATCGACCGTAGCGCGCACGTCGGCCAGCGCATCGTGGGCATTTTCCATCTTCTTGCCGGCGTAGAACTTGAGGGCGGCGCTCAGCGTACGCGGCTCCATCTGGTAGAAGATTTGCTGGGCGTCGATCAGGCGGCGGCCGCTGGTGTCAAAAAAGATACCGGCGCGGTAGAACTCCTCCTGTAGCAGGGGCACGTCGTAGCGGTTTGAGTTGTAGCCCGCTAGATCGGCCTTTCCGATAAAGTCCTGAACTTTAGTGGCTACCTCCTGAAAAGTAGGCGCATCGCGCACGTCGGCATCGCTGAGTCCGTGAATGGCGCTGGCCTCGGCGCTGATCGGTACGGTGGGGTTGATCTTCATTTCCAGCTCCTGCTGCGGACTGCCGTCGGCAAAGAGCTTGATGAGGGCAATCTGCACGATGCGGTCGCGCGTCAGGTTGAGTCCGGTGGCCTCGAGGTCGAAGAAGACCAGGTCGTTGGTGAGGGGAAGGGTCATGGTGTAGCAAGGTTAGGCCAGAAGCCGAAGGTAAAGTGCGTGGTAGGCGGCGGTCATTTTCCGCACGTCAAACCGTTCCACCGCATAGGTACGACACACGGCGCGATCGAGGGCGGCGGCCCGGGGGAGGGCGGCGGCAAGTCCTAGCACATCCCCCACCGGCACGAGGGTACTCACCCGATCGTCCAATAACTCCGGTGCGGCCCCGCTCGCAAATCCCGCCACCGGCGTACCGCAGGCCAGCAGCTCCGGAATCACCAGGCCGAAGGGCTCGTCCCACACCGAGGTAAACAGCCCCACCGCCACGGCCGTATGGGGCAGTAACTCCGCGCCTCCCAGGTGGCCCAGGTAAACCGCGTCTTCTCCCAGGAGAGGCAGCAGTTGTGTTGCGTGGTAATCCTTATCCACCACCGGACCGGCCAGTTCCAGCGTGTAGCCCGCCCGTCGTGCTGCCAGCACGGCCAGGTGCGGAGCCTTCTCCGGCGTGATCCGTCCGTACCACAGGGCGGTACACGCAGGTGCAACCCTAGCAAAGGGCCACTCCCCGGGATCAATCCCGTTATGAATTACCGGCACCGGCCCCGTATACCGTACCCAACGCTGCGCCAGGTGCGCGCTGATGGCTACGAATGTCGATCCGCAGAGCAGTCGCGAGGCCACGGCACCCGGCAGTAAGCGCCGGTAAGGCGGCGTGTGCAGGGTAGTGACCACCGGAAAGGGCAGGCGAAACGAAAGCAGCGTGGGCAGAAAGTTGATCGTGTTGTTGTGCAGCAGATCGATGGGGGCGGTGCGTAGGTAGCGCAGTAACGTTCGGTAATCTTCAAAATCAGTGATCAGCTCCACCCCCGGCAGCGGATCGGAGCCCCGGCGGGCAAAGACGGTCACCGTCTGGCCTAGCTCCGCCAGCCCCCGGGCGAGTTGCACGGTGTGTCGCTCCAGCCCTCCCGCATAGGGTTCGGTGAGGGGGTACTCCAGGGGGGCCAGCAGCGCCAGTCGCACGAACCTACGCGGGCTGTAGCGCGTCGACGAACCCGAGCTGGAGCTCCAGCTCGCGGGCCAGGCCTAGTCCGGCCGTACGCTCCGAGGTGGTGAGGGAATTGGCGTAGTCAGGCGTCCAGGCTTTGAGCAGGCTGGTCTGGGCGCGGTAAAAGTTGGGTTGTAGACCCAGCTGGCGCAGCGCATGGACCAGTTCCAGGATCCACTGCCACAGGGCGGGCTGCCGGACTGCCTGCTGAATCAGGGCGTGGATCCGCTGCTCTGCAGCGTTTTCCAGTAGGGCCGGTTCCTTGTAGCGATGGTTCCAGTGGCGGTGGTCGGCCACGATACGCTGTAGGCGGGGGCGGTCTACCCCCTGCTGGGCCGAAAGTAGGTTCAGGAGTCGCCGCCGCATCGTGAAACTAATGGTAGCTCGGTAACTATCGGGCAGCGGGAGCCCACTAGCCCGCATGGTGCTCATCAGCTGGTAGTTGTCGTAGTAGACGTCCGAAAAACTGGCCGCGGCAATGTCTAGCGTGCGCTCCGTCATCTCCAGCAGAATCTTGCGCTTCTCATCGCGGAACAGGTGGTAGACCGAAAAGCTCTGGTGGCAGAAGTAGTCCTTCATGAGGTTGATCACCTCACTGACGTGTCCGTCGCGGAACTCCTGCTCGAGCTCCGGTAGCAGCCCGTTGAACTGCTCGGCGGACATATCCTGACAGATTTCCCCAATCATCGCCTGCTGCCCCAGGTACAGCACCGCGTAGCTGAAGGCCGACGAGCTGTGGGTGATCTTGGACACGATGCGCATCTGGCCCACCGTGAGCCGAAACGCACCGGCCCGGAACTGCCGCAGGGCCTGTAGCTCACTCCGGTAGTTGAACAGTTCCAACTGCGCGGGCTGCTCCTCGAATAGACTGGCGGCAGCGAAGTGCATGCCTACCCGGAGTAGACCCACCCGGGCCGGCATGACGGTATCGCGGTAGGCTACCGCGGCACTGGGTAGTACGTTGCTTTCGATGTGCTCCAGAGCGGCGACGAAGTCCGTGTGGTAGTCCTTACCGGTGAGTACCTCACAAAGATGTAGGGCCCGGTTAGCGTACTGTAGCACCTGGAGGGTTTCGATACCGGTCACCTCGTTGAAGAACCAGGCGCAGCTGGTGTACATCAGCATCGCGTGCCGCTGCATTTCCAGTAGCCGGAGCATCCTGATCTTTTGCTGGTCGGTGACGGAATCAAGTTTCGCCACCCGGCTAATGAAGGCGGCGGTCTGCTCGGTCGAGCGGTCCAGCACCAGGTCGATGTACCGGTCGCGAGCCGCCCAGCAGTCGGTGAATAAGCTTCCACCCTCCGTTTCGAATACCTCGATTAACCGGTCGCGTACCCCATCCAGCGCGGCACGCAGGGGGGCACGCCAGCGCTGGTGCCAGCCCGGCCCACCGCCCGTCTCGCAGCCACAGTCGCTACGCCAGCGTTCTACCCCGTGCACGCACGACCAGGAGCTCCTTTCGTGGATACGGGCCTCCCAGGTGGGGGGGTGGAGCTTCAGGAACTCCCCGTAATTGGTGAGGTGGTAGTCGGGGTGCTGATCGATATCGTCCAGGCAGGCGGCCAGGGCCATCTCCCCCTTGCCGTGGTGGTGCCCGTAGCTTTCGCCGTCGGTAGCGATGTGGGCCAGCTGTACCTCGTCGTTGTGATCGAGGCTATTCATCAGACGATTAGCCAGCAGGCGACCGTCATTAAGGAGGCCCTCAAAGGCTACGGCCTTGGCTACGTCGCCGTCGTAAAAAAATAAGGCGATGCTGCGGCCACTGGGAAGTACGCAGCGGTAGGGGCGCCGGGTATCTACTCCACCGTGTACCTCGTGCCACTGCTCGCCATCGCCGGCCCGTACCGCCCTACACTGCCGGGGGGCTAAGATGGTATAGCGGATGCCGTTATCGACCAGTGCTTCCAGGCAGGCCGTATCGACGGCCGTCTCGGCGAGCCACATGCCCTCCGGCTGACGGCCGAAGCGGTGAACGAAGTCGGCGATGCCCCACTTGATCTGCGTCTGCTGATCGCGTGCACCGGCCAGCGGCATGATAATGTGGTTGTAGCTCTGGGCAACGGCCGATCCGTGTCCGCTAAACTGCTGCCGGCTCTGCCGGTCGGCCTCGATGACGTGAGCGTAGGTGGCCGGATCATGTACCTCCAGCCACGACAGCAGGGTGGGCCCCATGTTCCAGCTGATGCGGGCGTAGTTATTCGATATGCGGGTGATGTGCTGCTCGGAATTCAGTACCCGAGCCGTGGCATTGGGTGCATAGCATTCTTCATTGATGCGCTCGTTCCAGTCGTGGTAGGGGGCGGCACTATCCTGAATCTCGATCGTTTCCAACCAGGCATTCTCACGGGGGGGCTGGTAATAATGACCGTGAATGCAGATATACTTAGTGGGCATTCCGCAAAGGTAGTGCCCCTGCGGAGGAGCGCGGGGTCAACCCTGCCCGGACTGCTACGTTGTAGCAAGGCGGCGGTCGGACACCACTTGTCGTGGCCTTACGCACATTAATTCATTCATCCCACCCACTATGTTCACCCTTCCCAATCTTCCCTATCCCTTCAATGCCCTCGAGCCCAGCATCGATGCCCGCACGATGGAAATCCACCACGATAAGCACCACGCTGGCTACACCACTAAGCTAAATGCCGCCCTGGAAGGTACCGATATGGGCGATAAGTCCATCGAGGATATCCTCAAAAACATCAGCAGCGCCAGCACTACGGTGCGTAATAACGGAGGGGGCTACTACAATCACAGCCTCTTCTGGACGGTGATGAGCCCCAACGGCGGTGGCCAGCCCAGTGGCGAACTGGCCCAGGCCATTGATAAAGCTTTCGGTAGCTACGACGCCTTTAAGCAGAAGTTTTCCGACGCTGCCGGTGGGCAGTTTGGCTCCGGCTGGGCCTGGCTCATCGTCAAGGACAACGGCGAATTGGCCGTGACCTCCACTGCGAATCAGGACAACCCCCTGATGGATGTAGTCGACGAAAAGGGCACCCCTATCCTCGGCCTCGACGTCTGGGAGCACGCCTATTACCTCAATTACCAGAATCGCCGGCCGGATTATATCTCGGCCTTTTTCGACGTGGTCGACTGGCAGGAGGTCAACCGCCGCTACATGGCCGCGAAGTAAGCTGACCGTAACGCACAAAAAAACCGCCATCCGTTTCCGGATGGCGGTTTTCTTTTTTGACCTACCTGGCGGATTAGGCCTCCATGGCCTCACGGGCAGCCTCACGGTAGCCCTCCATACGGGCGGCATCGGCACTACGGTACCGGGGGCCGCACTTCTGTAGTACTTCCTTCATATCGTCGTCCGAAAGCTTGGAAAACTCTTCCACGGTGGTGACACCGGCCTCCTCGAAGCGGGTAGCCATCGTGACGCCTACGCCACTGATTTTGGTCAGGGGGCTTGCGGGCGGCTTGGTGGAGGGACGACCCCGGCGTCCATTACCGGAGTTGGTCTTCTTCGGACCACTGGTCTTGCGGGCGGCCTTGGCGGCACCTTCCGTCTTGCGGGGGCGACCACGGCGGGGCTTGGGACCGGACTTCGTGTCGTCGTCGGAGGTCTTTTCTGCGGCAGCCTCGCTCACCGTATCGGGGGCGTCTGAAACGGCCTGGGCGAGTTCTTCGGCCGAGACGTTCTTATTGTAATCGGTCGTGTCGGTGCCGTTGTCCGATTGACCGTTGGCGTAGGCGCTGTCGTCGGAGGAAGAAGAGTTATCGCTCGCGGTAGCTACGCTCTTTTTCGGACGCCCCGCGACGGGCACCGGTGGATTTGGTACCGCGCTTGGGCTTGTCGGCGGTGGTTGCCGTAGAATCAAGCGGGGCAGCGGGTGCCTTATCGGCCTTGCTGGCCTTCTTGGCGAGCTTGAGCTCCTGTTCTAGGCTGGCGACCTTTTGCTCCAAACTTTTAATCTTAGCCTTGGCGGATTTAAGCTTTTTCTTCGATTTCTTGTGCTTGTTAGCCCCCTCGGTGAAGGCTTCCTGGGCGGCATCGAAGCGGGACATGACTGCCTTGAGCTCTTTTTTAAAATTAGCCATTAAGGTTGATTTGAGTGAACTGACGGGCTATGTACCGGAGAATACCGCTCCGTCAACTGGAGGGGGGTACGAACCGATCAGTGGATAAATGGATAAAGACAATTCTCCTATACAATAACTAGGGTAGGTAATTGAACCGGGGTTATAAGGCCGCGCCAACCACGCTGGTTGCCGCACTCTGGATGCTTTGATATAAAAACCTCTATATAATCAAATGTTCCGGTACGGGGCAAATATATATAAAATTATTTTGCCTAATGGTTACGGCGGTCTTCTCCCCAGTTGAGCTTACCGCGCAGGGTATCCATAAAGGTGATTTCGGGTAGCTTGACCAGGTGAATACCGAAATCGTTCTTCCGCACTGCTAGCTCGTGCACCGCGGTTACGGTTTCAAAGCGGCTATCTAGGGTGGAGAGAAAGTTTTCCGCCCGGCCTTCAATCTGGAAACTCACCACCGCGTCGTCACTAATGACGATGGGGCGTACGTTCAGGTTATGCGGTGCCACCGGAGTTACCACGAAATTACCACTGCCGGGAAATACAATGGGGCCTCCGCAACTTAGGCTATAACCCGTGCTGCCGGTCGGCGTGGCTACAATGATGCCGTCGGCCCAGTAACTATTCAGGTAGGCCCCATTGATGTAGGTATGAATCGTGATCATCGAGGAGGTATCCCGCTTGAGGAGGGTAAAGTCGTTGAGCGCATAGGGCGTATCGCCAAATACCGGCAGGTTACTTTCCAGGTAGAGCATGTCGCGCCGCTCGGTCTCAAAGCGGCCCCGGGCCAGCAACCGCAACGCCTCCCGCATTTTTGATTTTTCTACCCGCGCCAGAAACCCGAGTCGCCCTAGATTGATCCCCAAAATAGGGATGTTATAGTCCCTGACCATCAGTAAGGCACTGAGTATGGTCCCATCCCCTCCTAGGGTGATGAGCATATCAAATTTCTTGATACGAAAGTCAAGATGGGTGTCAAACGTACCTACATCGCGCTTAAATCGAAGGTGGGGCCTGATCTGCTCCAGATACGGCCCGTAGACGTAGGTAGAAAACTGCTCGTCCGCCAGTAGGTCAAACAACTCCTGTACGGGTTGGCGATCGTCCTGCTTGAATACCTGACTGTAGATAACTACCTGCATCCGGCAAGGTTACGAAATCTTAACGCTTAAAATGCTAGGTTCAGGTTCAGGTACACCCCATTTTCGCCCAGGTGGTTGTGGTTATACTGGATACCGGCTACCATATCGTAGTAGAGCACCAGGTCGATGCCCGCGCCCACGCCGGTAAGCAGAATATTATTGAGCCGGTTGGATCCATCTACGAAGGGGGCATTGGCTACCCCCTGGTTGAATTGTAAGTTGACGAGCATTCGCAGCGGAATGTACCGGAAGGCGTCGATAAATACCAGCTTGCCGAGATCGAGCCTGGTCTTGAATAGCTCCCGGCGTAGTCCCAGGCGCCAGATGAGCATGTCCAGGCCGTCCACGACGTAGAATTGGTACCCGATCAGACCATTATTACCGAAGCCAATGGCCCGGTTTTCCAAAAACGGCTGGCGGGTGCGAATGATGCTGTACTTACCCGCCAGCCCATAATTAAACGAAGCGTGCTTTCCGAAGGGTAAGTACCGCCGGTAATCAGCGTGCACCTCCATGCCATCGCGTTCCCCGTAGACGCCCAGGCCCTCCTTGGCGATACCCACCGAATAGTACTTTCCCGCCCAGGGGTAATTGCGCACGTCCCGCCGGTCGTTCGTAAAGTCATAGCCGATACGGAAGTACTTCTGCTCGGTACGCCCCCCCCCGAAAAAATCGGGATTAAGAACCTGCCCGATCGTATCGGCAATGGCTGAATGCCGCCACCCCAGGGTCCAATCGTGGGTGATGTAAATGCGGCGGCGGTACGAAAGGCCTACGTTGACCGCGGCGTTCTGGTACACGAAATTATCCGGGTCGGCATAAAATTCCTGGCGGTTGTCCCGCGTCAAAAAATTCTGCTCCCGCCGCCGTAGTAGATTGATTTCAATGCCTAGGCCAATGGAGCCCGCCCGGTTGAGGTAGGGGAAGTTGTAGGCCGCCTGCAAGGAGCGCGTGTAGCCGGTCGTAAAGCCTAGTTTAAGTCGATCGCGCTGCCCCGAAAAGTTGTAGTACGTCAGTTTTCCCCCCACGTTGACCCGGTCCAGGGAGCGCTCCTGCTCATTCCACCACACGTTAAAATTACGGTCGGCTAGCTCGAATACCGGCACGGGATAGATGTACCACGTCTCGCGCATATTCACGATGACGGCCATACGCCCTCCCGCTTCCAACTGCGTCGTATCGTAGGTAATCGTAGCCGAGGCAAATAGGCCGGTATTCATCAGGTTGTTATAGCTCCGCGTGACCTCCTGCTCGAAATCAGCCACGGCCACCCGGTCGCCCTGCCCGAAGGTCATCTCCCGGAATACCACCCGCGGCCGCGTCTTCTTATGCCCCACCAGATACACCTCCTGAATGTAGAGGGAGTCACCCGGGCCCGCCCAGCTCGCCAGAGACAGTAACACAAACAGCGTAAGTAAAAATACCTTCATGCAGCCAGCTTAGCAGCCCACCGTAGGAAACAGCGGCAGAACAAGAACGACAAAATCGGTGAGATAAAGTGTCCCTTCACTTGCGCTTGCTCAGAAAAATACCCACCAACACCAACGCCACCGCCGGCAGTTGCTGCCACAGTACCCCCTCCCCGTCGGCTAGTCCCCAAATAAGTGCCACTACCGGGATCAAATAACTCACCGTGCTGGCAAACACCGCCCCCGCCCGTTGGATTAAGCGGTAGTAGACCAGACCGGCCAGCACCGTACTACCGAGGGCCAGGATACTGACATACGCCAGCGCCGTTGCACCCGCGGTGCCCGCCCGCATCACCGCCGGTATGACCCCCGACGCACCCACCGCATACCCCAGGGCCGGCAAGCCCACCAGGAAGTAACTCACCACCGTAATGGTCAGGGCCGGTACCTCGCGGAGGTAATTAGCCACCAGATTGGCGGCCGTACCATAGCACAGACAGGCCAGTAGCACCAGTCCAGCATACCCTAGCTGCTGGGTACTATTTCCCTCCCCCGCCGGGGAAATGTAGGCCAGTGCTAGCGCGCCCGCAAGCCCCAGCACGATACCGGTCACCTGCTGCCGCACCGGCCGGTTGCGAAAGGCCAGCCAGGCCACCAGGAAGGTGCACAGCGGCGTGAGGCTGCTCAGCATCCCCGTCAGACTACTACTTAGGTACTGCTGCGCGGTGGGAAACAGAAAAGCCGGCAGGGCTGTACCGGTGAGCCCCACTACGATCAGCAGCGGGAGCTGGCGTAGCCGTACCCGCCGTAGGTGAATCGCGGCCAGGGGGGCCAGCGCCAGGGCGGAGATACCCAGTCGCAGCACCCCCACCTGCCGGGCGGTAAATACCTCCAGCCCCCACTTGATGAGCACGTAGCTACTGCCCCAGATTAGACTCAGGCCGAGTAGCGTAAGAAAGTCGCGTAGCGTGGGGCCCTCCTGCATGCCGGCGAAGGTACGGGCGGGGCCGCGGGTGCGGGGCGGGACGACCAGATAACGTATATTTACTGGCTACCCATCGATCATGCAGTACGTACTATCCCTAGCCGCCCTTCTTCTAGCGTTCTCCGCCTGCGAGCGCCGCGAGTCCACCCCCGAGCCGCCGGCCATCGACTACGGCAGCCTGACCGAAGAGCAGAAACGCCAGCCGGAAAATGCCCTGGCCTCCTTCACCCTGCACCAGGGACTAGACGTAGGGCTGTTTGCCGCCGAGCCCATGCTCATCAATCCCACTAATCTAGACGTAGACGAGCGGGGTCGGGTATGGGTATGCGAGGCGCAGAACTACCGCCGCTTCAACCACGACCACCCGGCCCGGGAGGCCGGTGACCGGATCATGATCCTGGAGGACCTGGACGGGGACGGCCGCGCAGATACCTCCAAGGTGTTTTACCAGGGCCCCGAGGTGAATGCCGCCCTGGGCATTGCTAAGCTGGGCGAGAAGGTGTACGTGGCCGCCAGCCCCAACATGCTGGTATTCACCGATGCGGACGGAGACGATGTGCCGGAGTCGCTGGATACCTTGTTTACCGGTATCTCCGGGGTGGACCACGACCACGGGGTGCACGCCATCGTATTCGGGCCCGACGGGAAGCTGTACTTCAACTTCGGCAACGAGGGCAAGCAGCTGCGGACGACCAGTGGGGAGCTGGCTAAAGATCTGCGCGGCGAAACGGTGGAGGAGGGCAAATCGCACCGGCAGGGCATGATATTTCGCTGCAACGCCGATGGCTCGGAGCTCGAGATCATGGGCCACAACTTCCGCAACAACTTCGAGGTGGCGCTGGACGCATACGGCCGTATGTGGCAGAGCGACAACGACGACGATGGCAACGAGGGCACGCGCATCAACTTCGTAATGGACTACGGCAACTACGGCTACCACGACGAGATCACGGGGGCGGCCTGGCAGCAGGCCCGGGTGGGGATGGAGGAAGAGATCCCCCTGCGCCACTGGCACCTCAATGACCCCGGCGTAGTGCCCAATCTGTTGCAAACTGGCAGTGGCTCACCGACCGGTATCCTCGTGTACGAGGGACATAAACTGCCGCAAGTCTTCGAGGGACAGATGATCCACTGCGAGCCGGGCCATAACGTAGTGCGTTCCTACCCCGTCGCGGCGCAGGGCGCGGGCTTTACGGCCGATGTGGTCAATCTGATGGAAAGCCAGGACCAGTGGTTCCGCCCCAGTGATGTCTGTGCGGCCCCCGATGGGTCGCTAATGATCGCCGACTGGTACGATAGCGGCGTGGGCGGTCACCTGATGGGCGATATCGTGCGGGGGCGGGTGTACCGACTGCACAGCGTGGGGCAGGAGTCGTATACGGTACAGGCTCCGGATCTAAGTGACCTACATACAGCGATAGCCTCCCTGGGCCACGTCAACCAGGCGACGCGCTACCTTGCTTACCGGCGGGTCGTAGACGACCCCGCTGCGGCCCGGCAACTGCGTACCACGGTAGCTAACGGCAAGGCAGACGTACGCCTGCGGGCCCGGGCGGCCTGGGCGCTGGCCGAGATCGAGGGGAGTATCGGCGAGGTAGCCCCCCTGCTACGCAAGAGTGGGTACCCGCCCCTGCGGGAACTGGCCCTGCGTATGGCCCGTCAGTACCCCGGGGAGGGGAACCGCGACCTGCTGGACCTGATCGGGTGGGCGGCCGACCGGGAGGATGCCGCCCTGTGGCGGGAGGCGGCCCTGGGGCTACGCTTTCTGGAGGGTGAGGCAGCCGATCAGCTCTTCGTGCGATTGGCAAATCGTTACGATGGCAGCGACCGCTGGTACCTGGAGGCACTGGGTATCGGGTCCGACCTGTACGCCGAGGACCGTTTTGCGGCCTGGCTCGCTACGGACCCGCCGCTGAAGAAAAAGGCTACCCGCGATCTTGTCTGGCGTAGTCGTTCGCCGGAGGCGCTGGCGCAGGTCGAAGACTACATCCGGGAGGCGGAGGACACTCAGGAGCTTGCTCGCTTCTTCCGCACGCTTCACTTTCAGCCCGCTGAGCGCACCGCCCCCCTTATCGAACGCGCCGTGTATACCAAGGAGCATCCGCAGCAGGCGGAAATGGTACGCTTTGCCCTGGCTAGTATTGATCCCGAGCAGCTACGCACCAACCCCCGCCTGCAACGGCGGGTGAAGGAGATCATGCCCAGCCTACGTGGTACGGACGCCTGGCTACTGGTCGTCAGGAATGCCGGCATCACCAGTGAGGCCCCCATGCTATTAGACTCCGCCCTGCAGCATACCGACAACGACTACCGGGAGGGGGCCGTGAAACTGGCCTACGAGCTTGCTGGACCAGCCTTCTACCTGAAGCGCTACGCCGCCGCCGACGTGACCGAACGCAGCCGATTGGTCGACCTGGCCCGCCACCTGCACACCGAAGAGATCATGAGCTGGTTACAGGACATACGCAACGACACTACCCAGGAGCTAGCCATGCGCCAACTAGCCACCCGTAGCCTTGCCAATATGTGGCAGGGGATGGCGATCCTACTCGAAGAGGTTAAGGACGGCAATCTACCACGGGAGGAAGGAGAATACATCGCCCGGGTGCTCAGCCGGTCCTGGCGTGCCGACATCCGGGATGAAGCCATAAGCTGGCTCGCGGCTAACCGGACCGGTGAAGTGGTTGATCTGGATGGAATTGCCGCCAGGCAGGGTGACCGGGCGCGGGGGGAGGCTGTATTCAGTGAGTATTGCGCGGCCTGCCATCAGGTAAACGGGCAGGGCGTCCAGTTCGGCCCCAACCTGAGCCGCATCGGAGAAAAGCTGGGTAAGGATGCACTAGTAGCCGCCATCGCTTACCCCAGTCAGGGCATCGGCTTTGGCTACGAGGGCTACGAGCTGGCGCTGGCGGATGGTACCAAGCTGGTCGGCTACATCGAGTCGCAAACCGAGAATGAGCTCACGGTGCGTATGATGGGCGGGGTGAGCCGCACCGTGAAAAAGGCCGAGGTGCAGGACCGCCGCCCCCTGGAGGAGAGTTTGATGACGGCAGGGCTCCACACCATCATGTCCGAGGGGGAGCTGGTGGATTTGGTGAGCTATTTGAGTGGGTTGCAGGTGAGTAAGTGATGGTCGTCAGCGGTCTTCAGACGGTTCCCCGGGATACCGCACACCGATAAGCTCCCTCACTTTAGTAAGCGTACGGTGCAACACCAGGCTATCGTCAAGCGACCACTGCGCCGACTCCGTCCGCCCCGCCCGCACATCTTTCATCACCGCGCGAGCCTCGAACAAGTACCCCTTACCCTCGAAGGCGTGGTAGTGATTCTCGGGGGGTACGTCCTTTCCGCGGAGGATGCTGTAACCGCGCGACTCGTGAAAGCGGGGGTGAATGTGTAGACTTGCCTCGGACCCCAGGATGAGTGCATCGCACTTCGTGATCCCCAGCAGGGTCGAGTAGCAGTGAGCGAGCTCACCGCCGGCGTAGCGGAGCGTGACCTGAGTATCGATGTCGGCCCCAAGCTCGGTGAGGCGGGCGGTAGCGTGGATGGACTCCGGTGCCCCAAAGATGTACTGCGCCAGCCAGATGGGATAAATCCCAATATCGAGTAGGGCCCCTCCCCCGAGGGCGGGATTGTACAGTCGGTCGCGGTCGAAATCCTCACGGGGCTCGCCGAGGAAGCCGAAGTCGGCCCGTAGACTCTCTACCTGACCGATGGCTCCGCTGTCGATCATCGACTTCACTTCCACCAGCGCGGGCAGAAAACGCGACCAGAGGGCTTCCATGAGGTAGGTACCGGTACGGCGGGCGGTCTCGATCATTTCTGTGACCTCGGCAAAGCTTAGTCCCAGGGGTTTTTCACAAAGCACGGGGATACCGCGCTCCAGGCACATCAGGGTGAGCTCGCGGTGACTGGTGTGGGGGGTGGCGATGTAGACGGCGTCGACGCGGGGTCCGTCGAAGGTGGCCCCGTAGCTTCCGGCGGCGTGCTCCGCCCCGTACTGCTTGGCGAACGCACTGGCGCGCTCCTGGGAGCGGGAGCCGACGGCTACGAGTTTAGCGTCCTCGACGCGTTGCAGGTCAGTGGCGAAGCTGTGGGCGATCTTGCCGAGGCCGAGGATGGCCCAGTGGAAGGTGGCGATGGGG
This sequence comes from Saprospiraceae bacterium, assembly GCA_958295895.1. Lineage (GTDB taxonomy): Bacteria > Bacteroidota > Bacteroidia > Chitinophagales > Saprospiraceae > Neolewinella. The sequence goes on from CATQHI010000008.1 coordinate 184,954, forward strand.
GTGGAATTTGGGGAAAGGTAAGGGTAGATTGGGGATGCTCGCTTCGCTCGTGCGTTCACGCGCGGCCGTAGCCCGCCCGGCACCGCGCGGCTGTAAGCCGCTTCGTACAGCTCCGCACCTGCGGCCCCGCCCAACTACGGCACACTACACACTTAGTTTTAACTTTAAGCAAAGCAACCTTTAAACCTGCCACCCGTTATATTGCCGTTCAACAACCTGATCTATATGTCCGCTCTGCTCGACCTTGCCACTACTAACCTGAAGCGCCGGGGATACCTGGACCTGGATGTGGACCCTACGCTGGACCTCGCTGCCGAGATCAACCGGCTGAAGAAGGAGCGCAATGCGGTGATCCTGGCGCACTACTACCAGGAGTCGGAGATACAGGATATTGCGGACTACATCGGGGATAGCCTGGGACTTAGTCAGCAGGCAGCGACGACGGATGCGGATATCATCGTATTTGCGGGGGTGCACTTTATGGCGGAGACGGCTAAGATGCTGAGTCCGCAGAAAAAGGTGCTACTACCGGACCTGAAGGCGGGGTGTAGTCTGGCGGATAGCTGCCCCGCGCCGGTGTTTGCGAAGTTTAAGGAGAAGTATCCGGACCACATCGTGGTGAGCTACATCAACTGTACGGCAGAGCTGAAGACGCTGACGGATATCTGCTGCACAAGCACCAACGCCAAGCACGTGATCGACTCGATCCCGCGCGACCAGCCGATCATCTTTGCGCCGGATGTGAACCTGGGCCGCTGGCTGATCAAGGAGACCGGCCGCGATATGGTGCTGTGGAACGGGAGTTGTATGGTGCACGAGATCTTCAGCCACGAGAAGATCACGAAGCTGAAACTGGCCCATCCTGATGCGGCGTTTATCGCCCACCCGGAGTGTGAGGCGCATATTTTGGATATGGCCGATCACGTGGGCTCTACCTCCAGTTTGCTGCGGTTCACGCGGGAGAGTGCCTTTGATGAGTTCATCGTAGCTACGGAGCCGGGGATCATTCACCAGATGGAACTGGCCATGCCGGACCGCAAGTTCTACCCCGCGCCGCCGAATAATACGTGTGCCTGCAACGAGTGCCCGCACATGAAGCGCAACACAATGGAGAAGCTGTACCTGTGTATGGAGTACGAGCTGCCGGAGATCAAGCTGAAAGACTGGGTGATTGAGCGGGGGGTGAAGAGTATCGATAGAATGCTGGAAATCTCCGCTAACGCGGGATTGTAGACCGCTTCGGGGGTAGAGTCATAGTAGAATTAGCTCGCTTCGCTCGTTGCTAATAGGTGGCGGAGGAGGCGGGTGGTGATGGCTAGGCCAGGGATCAGGAGGGCTAGGCCGTAGAGGAGGCCGATGAGGGTGAAGAAACCGTCGCCGGAAAGGAACTCTAGAAAGGACAGGAGAAGGGAGATACTGAGATTGATAGCTAAGAATGAAAGGTAGCTCCTGAGTGAGGTGGTGCCACTGAAGTCGGCATAACGGGTAAGGCCTTCGTAGTACGCGCTAAGGGCGGCGGTAAGGGAGTGCGGCAGAGTCACTACTACTGGGCGATACTGAAGCTATATTCTACCAGTTCGGTGACGGGGCGGTCAGTGACGGGGTGGCTTTGCTCGAGAAAGATGTCGATGCCGATGATCTCGGGGGCGTCCTTGGTGGTGCTGTCGAAGGTGACCTCCAGAGTACCGCTGTCGCCGGGCTGGTAGACGGTGGTGTTGTCGTGGGTAACGGTGGTGCAGTCGCAGGCCTGGATGAGCATGATCTGGGCGGGGACCTGGCCTACGTTGGTGAAGGTGTAGGTGAAGGATTTCTTGTCGCCCTGTTTCACGGTACCGAGATCGAGGTTACGCTGATCGAATTGGAGGATGGGTAGGGCGGCGATCTCTTCGGCGGACTTTCCGTACAGGGTGCTCATGGGGCTAATGGCCGGAATGGTATCCTGCGGCAGGCTATTACGGTCGGGGCCCTCGATGGCGCGCTCGATGATGTCGCGGCGGATGATGATGCTGGTGGGCCCTTCGAGGACCTTGAACTCCGTGCGGCGGTTGAGCTGGTGGGCGATCTCCTTCTGCTCGTTGTTGGGTAAGGCGTTGATGTAGGCCTCGGAAAGGGTGTCGCCGGGAGCGAAAATGCCATCGGTACGCTCGGCCAGGCGCTCGGAGACGATGATGGGTTGGGTTTCACCGTAGCCCTGGAACTTGATGCGGTTGGCGGCGATACCCCCCTGAGCGATGAGCCAGCGGCGGGCGGAGTCGGCGCGGCGCTTGCTTAGACTTAGGTTATACTGGTCGTCTCCCCGAAAGTCGGTGTGGGAGCCAAGCTCGATGACCAAGTCGGGGTACTCCTCCATGAGGGCGGTCAGGACACGGAGATCGCCCTCGGCGTCGGGCCGGATGTCGGATTTATCGAGGTCGTAGAGGATGTTTTCGAGGGCGATGGATTCCTCAATCTCGATGGTATCGTAAACGGGGTTAGCAGCGGGGTCGAGCTTGAGGAAAAAGACCTGCTCGTAGCTCTTATTTTCGAGGAGGCCGAGGGTGTTGAGCTCGACGGTGTCGGGGTAGTAGCCGGGGTGACTGGCTACGACGCTGTATTCGGTTTCGAGGCTGAGGCCGAAGTCAAAGCGGTTACCATCGTCGCGCGATTTTTGGGTACCGTCGCCGAGGGGTTCGCCGTTGCGGATAGGCTGTAGCTCGATGGTGCCGTTGGAAAGCGGCTGGCGGTCCTCGCTGAAGAGTCCGACGACCAGGTTGGCGCGGATGGTGGGGATCTCGAAGCCGTAGATATCGTCGCAGCAGGTTTTGCTCTTGACGGAGCGGCCCTCACCGGGGCGGTTGCTGGTCATAAAGCCGACCAGTCCGTCACCGTATACGCTTAGGCTCTGATCGTCGACGGAGCTATTAAAGCCGGGCCCCATATTAGTGGCCTCACTCCAGTTGCTGCCGTTCCAGGCGGCGTAGAAAAGGTCGGTGCCGCCCATGGTGGGCCGACCGTTGGTGCTCCAGTAAAGGGTGCCGTCGAAGTAGAAGGGCGTCATATCGTCGCCCACGGTGTTGATCGTTTCGCCGAGGTTGACGGGGGTGGCGTAGCGGCCATCACCCTGGTAGGTGGCGTAGTAGATGTCGTAGCCGCCGAAGCCACCGTCCATGTCGCTGACGAAGAACAGCACTTCCTCGCCGAAGAGCTCGCCGGTAGCGGGCTGTAGGGCCAGGTAATCATCGCTGTTGATGCCGCTGACGGGATTACCGCTCTTCCAGCCGGCATCGTCTACGTCGCTGACATAAATTTTAGCTTCCGCCACCTGATTGCTGTTCATGGCAATGCGGTTGTAGTACAGGCGGCGGCCGTCGGCACTGAGGCTGGGATTCGCGGAGTGGACGCCGGGGCGGTTGACCTCGCGGCCCAACTCCTCGGGCTTTTCCCACTCTCCGGCTTCTTCGCCGCGGGTGGCGCTGTAGATGCGTACGTACTGTCCGTCGTCATTGGCGTCGGTAAATTCGATGGCTTCGGAGGCATCGGCCGTGGCGTAGTAGAGGGTATTGCCATCGGCGGAGAGTACCGGGGAGTACTCGCTCCAGACACTATTGATGCTTCGGTCTAGCAGCTCGAGTTCGACCTCGCCGGCCTCGCGGTCTACGTCGCGGTAGATGCGGGCACCCTCGATCTCCATGCGGGCCAGGTAGTCGAGGGTGGTATCCTGATTGAACTGTAGGAAGTTTTGCAGGTAGGTAACGGCCTCGTCGTACTGTTCGTCCATCTTCAGTACGCGGCCAAAGTAGAAGCGGTGGATGTTGTTGGTGGTGTCGCTGGCCTCGGTCCGGCGGAAGGCGCGGGTATAGCCGCGAATGGCGGCATCTACGTCGCGCAGTTCGTAGTTCATCTGGGCGATGAGGGGAAGCAGTGCCTCGTCCTCACTCTTATCAAAGGCCTCCTGATAATTATCCAGTGCTACCGTCCAGTTGTAGGTGACGCGGGCGGAGTCAGCTGCGGCCAGCAACTGCTCCTCGTTGGAGCTACCGGCCAGGGGCTGGGCCGCCAGGGGCAGACCGAGCAGCAGGACGAGAACCGACAGGATGGATTTGGACATGACGCAGCAAGTGAATGAGAAAGTAGAACGTAGTGGGCCGGCAGATCGGTAAGGAGTGCCTAGATTTTCGGGCACAACATCGTGGGTACGACGGTCGGTTTTTTGTAGATGTTGAAAATATAGGCCGCCGAGACCTCGAAGCCACCCTGGTAGTTGGTCACAGTACGGGCATCGCTCAGGGTGATATCATAGCTCAGCGCGACGCGCAACTGCTCGTAGTCCAGTCCCAGTAAAATTTGTGCGGCGTCGCCCGTGCGGTAGCCGAGTCCCATGCGTAAGTCCATGTTCGGTTTGAGCGCCCGGCTGCCCCAGGCCTGGAGCGAGGCCGCGGTAACTCCGGACGAATTCTGTACGAATAGCGAGGGCTGAAAGCGCCATTTCTCGCTCAGCTCCAGATCGAGCCGGGCGTGGCCGTGGAGCGTGGCGCGGCGGCGGCGCTCGGCGTCTCCGGCGCGTTGCCCTATCGTCGTGCTGTCGATCACAGTACTATCGGCGAGCGACATGGGTAGCAGGCTGTTCCGCTTCGGTCCGTTGAGGTGAATCATGGCCACGCCCACCTCCAGCAGGTTATTCTTTTCGGGGTCGAGCACGGAGCGGAGCATGACTCCGGCGTTGATATCGGAATAGGTCTCGTTATTCCCGGAGCCGCCCATGTTCTCCGGTTGCAGTTCCCCCTGTGTTTGGCCGCCACCGCCCAGACTAGGGTCGATAGTGAGTTGCTGTATGAGCATTGGGTTGCTTACCTCCAGGCTATAGGAAGTGCTCCCGTACTGGGCTCCCAGGGTAAATACATTACGGCGGTTGTCATCGAGGGCTAGGTGGTAGGCGGCCGAAAACCCGAAGTAGTTGGACTTAAGCGTCAGGTTCCCGCCGACGCCGGCCCGGTCACTGATAAGGTTGGCACCGGCCCCGATCCAATCATACTTACGGAAGCCGCGGATCACCGGCACGTCGAAGTAGGCGCTCGGCGTACTCAGTCCGTTCTCGGTGTACCACTGTCCGCGGTAGATGCCCCCGACGCGGCCCGATCCACTGAACGCACCGGTCTGGGCCGGATTCAGCCACAGCGGATTATAATCGTGAAGGGTAAAGTGAACGTCCTGCGCGCGCACGCTTACCGCAGCCAGCAGGAATACAAACGCAAGCAGGTAAGGCATCGAACGCATGGGCAAGGTTTACGGGCCAAGATAAGGCACCGTATCTTACCCTACTTCCGCACCAGGGGCTGTTTGTACACCGGCACCGTACTGCAGGGCTCCCCGAACATAATGGAGCGGGCTACGGGGCGCAGTTTAGCCGTAATTTCCAGGTAAGCGGCCGGGGGTACGTCGCGGTCGCCGCACCCCTTGATAACTACACGCTGTCCGGCATAGTCTTCGGCATCGAAAGAGCGCACTACCTGCCGGTAATGATCCCGTAGATACTCTGACTCGGTGCCCTGATAAACATCGCTAGCGTAGGGAGAGGCGGCGGCGGCCACCAGCATATAGGCCCAGGCGGGAATGATGGCATCGGCCGAGCAGTACACCAGCAGCACCTTATCCCGGTACTGGCTAAAGTCGTGTTCCTTGACGGCGGCACGAAAGTCCTTTTCCTTCAGGATGAGCTCCATAAAGAGGTAGTCCTTCAGGTCGAAACTGACTAGAGGCTGCCGGGGCCAGTATTCTTCCAGCTTGAGGGTGATAAGACCGGAGGCGGCGACTTTATTGACCATCGGTTGCTTGGGCTGCGTCCACGAGAATATCATCGGGGGTGCCGATGCTCTCGGGTAGTTTAAACTCCTTCGGCTGGGGAAGGTCGGTGAGCGACCGGATGCCGAAGTAGTCCATAAATCGGTCGGTCACGCCGTACAGTAGGGGCTTTCCCACACTCTCGGCCCGACCGGTAATGGTAACAAGCTCCTTTTCCAATAGTTTCTGCAGAGCGTAGTCGCAGCTTACTCCCCGGATCTTCTCCAGCTCCGAGCGGGTCACGGGCTGGCGGTAGGCGATGATGCTCAGGGTTTCTAGCGCCGAGCGACTCAGCTTCTTCGTACTCTGCTGCCGCAGGTGGGTACCGATGGTCTGGTGGTAAGCGCCCTTACTCATGAACTGGTAGCCGCCGGCGATCTCAACCACCTCGAAACTATGCCGGGCGTGGTCGTACCGCCGTTTCAACTCCTCGATAGCCTGTAGCACGCTGTCGTTGGTAAAGGCCAGTCCGAAGGTTTCCTCCAGCACGCCGCGGATGTCCTCTAGGGCAATGGGCTGCGGTGCGGCGAAAATGAGGCTTTCAACGTGCTGGGGCAGAAACTCCATCATTCCTCCTCGAAATTGCAGCGAATGTGCCGGAGCAGGTCCTGTAGCCGGTGGTAATCTTCCTCCGTAAGTCCCGCCCAGGTCTGCTTACGCAGTTCCCTGACGTGCGGCATGATGCGCGCGTGGATGGCCCTGCCGGCCGGGGTGATTGCTACCAGGTAGCGCCTGCGGTCATTGGGAAAGCGCTGCCGTTCCACCAGCTTCTTCTTGGCCAGCTTATCAATGATGCGGCTTACCGTGGGGGCATCCTTAAAGGTGCCGTTGGCCAGATCGGTTTGGCTGGCGTTGCCCTCCGTATGAAGTCGGTCGAGCAGCACCCACTGCTCGGTACTGATATCTACCCCCTCTTCCTTAAACGCACGTAAATAGTACTGTTTGAGTAGGCGGGTGGTGCGGTCCAGTACGGTACCGACATTAGGATAAGCAAGGGGTTTCACCCCGCTAAGGTACGGCGGTCACCAAACTATCGCGGTAGTAGTCGGCCAGTAACCGCTCCGGCAACCAGTGGCTACCGGTGTAGTGATGCAGATGGACCGACGGCAGGGGGGTATACATACTTACCAGCCGGTCGTGGTGGAGCAGGGGGTCCTTATCGCCTACGAACACGGTGCATTTGATGTTATGACGCCGCAGGGCTGCCTCGAATTCCTCGGCCCGCGGAGGAAACTTTAGAATACTCCGTAGCGTACCCGCGATACGCCGTCGGAAGGGCCGATCGTTCAAATTGTATTTCAGGTACTCCGCCGAATACCGATTAATAATACCCCGCTTACTCAACCAGTTCGACAACCGCAGAATAGCCCGCGGCCGCTCGGAAATTCGCGCTAGGGGACGCACTAGCACCGTAGGCAGGGTGTCGATCCAGTTCGTGTACCGCCCGCCGGCCCCGTCCGGAGCCACCAGCGCCACGTCCCGCAGATCGGGATGCGTCAATCCTGCCAGACACGAGCTCAGGTAGCGCCCCCCGAGGCTATGGCCCAGCAAGTACACCGGCCGGTCGTGGTAGCGATTGAGCAACTGCTGCAGAATCAACGTAAAATCCTCCGGTGTATACCGGTCATCGTACCACTCGGTCTTGCCGTGGTAAGGCAGGTCCGGCGCCAGGGTGGTGAACTGCTGCCCCAGGTGAAGGCCCAACCGCTCCATACGGGCTCCGCTACGGCCGAAACCGTGTACAGCTAGTAGAATAGCCCTGCCCTGACCGTACTGCCGCACGTAGATGCGATTCTCAGGAGCATGCGCGTGCTGGGATGGGCGGGTGTGGGTGAGCCAGAAATGGGTGGTCATGGGGTAGTAACAGTGTAAGTTGTGAAAAATATGGTAGGCACGCAAAGCGTGCAAAGGTTAAAAGCGGCGGAGCCGCCCTACCTACCCCCAAGCCCCCCGCTCCGTCTCCTCCTCCCCAATCAACGCCAACTGCTCCACGAACTGCGCCCGCGGAATCGCCCGCCCCCCCAGACTCTTCAGGTGCCTCGTCTCCTGCTGACAGTCGATCAGCCGGTAGCCCCGCTCCCCCAATCGCCGCACCAGGGAAATAAAGCCAAACTTACTCGCATTCGGCCGCTTGAAGAACATACTCTCACCAAAAAAAACCTTCCCCAGCGCAAGTCCGTACAGCCCCCCTACCAGCTCCTCCCCCTCGTACACCTCTACACTATGCGCAATACCGAGCGCATGCAGCCCCACGTACCCGTCGATCAGCTCGTCCGTGATCCAGCTGCCCCACTGCCCGGGTCGGTACAGTTCTCTACACTCCTCCATCACCCGCTGAAACTGCCGGTCATAGGTTACCCGGTACTTCTGCTGATTGAAGTACGGACGCATACTCTTACTCACCTTCAGATCGCCGGGAAAAAGTACGAAGCGCGGATTGGGATGCCACCAAAGAATAGGCTCCCCCTCGGCAAACCAGGGGAAAAACCCTAGTCGGTACGCTGCAAACAACCGCTCCGGACTCAAGTCGCCCCCAAAGCAGGCCGGCCCATCCCCGTTCGACCGCAGTGGATCGGGAAAGAGCTCCGGAAACCGGGGGTCCAGACGGTACAGGGGCATCGACTAGCCTTTGCCCTCAATGACGGCGCTCAGGCCGCGGTCGCACAGCGCATCTTTTTTAGGGCGTAGTTCGTTGAATGCCGCCGACTTCACGGTAGCCTTCCCCTTCAGGTGGATCAGCAGGGCCAGTTGCTCGCTCTGCTCCGAGGTATGCCCCAGTACCTCCACAAAGCTCTGCATTACCCAGTCGAAGGTGTTGTGGTCATCATTAAAGACGATTAGGTCGGCGGGCTCGCCAATGCTGACGTCGATGTCTTCCTCCAATAAGACATCCTCCTGGCCGGATGCGTATATGCTCATATGTCTAGGCGCTCAATTCAAGAAAAAACTACGATAGGCTCGCCAAAGTTGCCCGCAGGGCCGAATAATCGGGCTGATCACCGGCCGAAGCCAGTACCTCCGCGTAGCGAACGATCCCCTCCCCGTCCAGCACGAAGGCCGCGCGCTTACTCACCCCCTCCATGCCCAGCACGAAGGTATCGTAAAGCGCACCGTACTGCCGGCTCACCTCCTTATTAAAGTCACTCAGCAGGGGGAAGTTTAACCCCTCCGCGGCCCTGAAGCGCTCCAGGGTGAATACGCTGTCTACGCTGATGGCCACGATGTCCGCCTCTAGCTCGTTGTAGTCGGCCAGTGCATCGCGCATCGTACAGAGCTCCTCGGTACAGGTGCCCGTAAAGGCCAGCGGGAAGAAAAGTACTACCAACCGGCGCCCCTGGTAGTCGGATAGATTCACCTCTTTCCTTTCGTCGCTATAGAGGGTGAACAGGGGGGCTTTATCGCCGACTTTCAGGGGCATGGGGGCATGGATTGATCGAGGGTAAAGACAGCCCCCGCGGGGGATTGTTTGCCCCGCCGTACTTTACCCCCCATGTCATTCCCCCTGCTTCGTGAAGCCTTCGAGGACGATGCCGCCGAGCTGGCCGACTTCTCCCGCGTCCTCCAGCGCGAACTCCTCCAGGCCGCCCAGGAGATAGAGCGCGCCATCCGTTCCCAGGACGCCGGGGCGGTCGCCGACTTGAAACACAAACTCAAAACCAGCCTCCACCTTCTCGGCGACGAGCAACTCAAGGCCAATCTCCAGCAACTCGCCACCAGCATGCAGGCCGGCCACGCCCCCTCCCCCAGCGCTCGTGAACAGGTGGTCGATCGGCTGCGCCGCCTGGTCAACGCCCTGGAACGCGAACGGTGGTAACTAGGAGGTCAGATCCTTACCCTTCATCGCCGCTGCCACATTACGGTCCAGCGCCTCGTGGGCCAGCGGTGCGGTAAACTCGTTGAGCTCCGCCAGCCGGTTATTGATCGCGTCCTTATCGTCGCCGGCCACGGCTTCCGACAGCAGGTCCACGAAGTGATTGATCTCGCTCACCTGCCCCGTGGTCAGCCAGTCCTCATTTTGGCGGATGAATTTGCGCGCACTCAGCAGCACGTTATTCGCCTCCGTCCTAGCCTCGGCCAGCCCCCGGGCCTGCATATCCGACTCGGCGTTGTGGAGGCTATCGATCAGCATCAGGGCCATTTCCTCCTCGGTGATGCCGTACTGCGATTTGATGGTCACGCTCTGCTCCGTCCCGCTGCGGTGCTCGGTGGCCTTCACCCGCAGGATACCGTCGGCATCCAGGTAAAAGTGGATCTCGATCTGCGGTATCCCGGCCGGCATCGGCGGAATATCGGTCAGCACGAACTCGCCCAGCTTCCGGTTATCGGCCACCATATCGCGCTCGCCCTGGTATACGGCCACCTTCAGTTTGACCTGCCCGTCCACACTCGTGGTGTACTTGCGGCCCACCCGTGTCGGCACCTTCGAGTTGCGCGGTATGATGGGGTCCATCAGCCCCCCCACCGTTTCGATGCCCAGACTCAGCGGCGTGATATCGAGCAGCAGCACGTCCTGTTGGTTACCGGCCAGTACGTCGGCCTGGATCGCGGCACCGAGGGCCACCACCTGATCGGGATCGAGGCTATCGTTCACCTCCCGCCCAAAGAACTCGCTCACCGTTCGTTTCACCAGCGGGATGCGCGTACTGCCGCCCACCATGATCACGTGGTCCACATCTTCCACCCGCAACTTAGCGTCTGCGAGGGCGCGGCCGCAGGATGCAATGGTCCTGGTGACGAGCGGCGTAAAGCGCTCCGCTGCCGTAGCACGATCGATGAGTAGTTCCCGTCCCCGATACTCCGCCACGAACGCTTCCTCGCCGCTCAGGAACTTCTTGGCCTGCTCGGCCAGTAGGCGCAGTTCCCCGCGCTGTTCGGCGGTATTGACGGGTAGGGTGTACGTCTCACGCCAGTAGTCTACAATTGCCTGATCGAAGTCATCGCCCCCCAAAAAGGTATCCCCATTGGTCGATAGCACCTCGAAGATGCCCTGCTCAATGCGTAGGATCGACACATCGAAGGTGCCGCCCCCGAGATCGTACACGGCAATGGTGCGGCCCTCGTCTTCATCCTTTAGCCCGATGCCGTAGGCCAGGCTACTGGCGGTGGGCTCGTTAACGATGCGCAGCACGTCCAGTCCGGCTAGCTTACCGGCATCGCGCGTAGCCTGCCGCTGGGTATCGTTGAAATAGGCCGGCACGGTGATGACGGCCCGGGCGACGGGGGTACCGAGCTCCTCCTCAATGCGGGTTTTGAGCTCCTGGAGGATACGGGCCGAGAGCTCGATGGGGCTATAGAACTTAGCGCGCCCGTCGCCATCGGGTACGGCGATCTTCACCAGCCGGTCCTCGTTCTCGTCGATGATGCGGTAGCCGAAGCGGTCCTTCACCTCCGTCAGATCGGAGTAGCTCTTACCCAGCAGCCGCTTGACGGAGTAGATGGTGCGCTCGGGGGCCGTGGTGAGGTACTGCTTAGCGGCATCGCCCACTACTACGCTGCCATCACTTTTAAAGTGGACCACACTGGGCACCAGCACGCTCTTCCCGTCCTTACCGGCTACGGCCACTGCTTTACCGTCCTTCACGTGGGCGACGAGGCTATTGGTGGTACCCAGGTCGATGCCTACGATGGTCTCCCCGCGACTGCTTACCGCCTTGTCTTCGGCGACCTTGCCGGCCTTCAGGTCGATGCTATACTTTGCCATGGGTGTTATACGCCTGGGTATGGTGCGCAGTTTGATTTGCACTGCACCTGCGGCCCCGGTCCTTTACCCCGTTGCGCTTTAGTCGAAAAAAGCTATTACATGGTCTAAGACAACGGACACCTAAGGTACGCGATGGCTATACTGCGCCCATGCTCACTGCCATCCGTACCGCCTTCGTGGAGGCCTTTCGTAATCTGCGCTCTAATTTCTTTCAGACCTTTCTCTCCGTGCTCGGCATCATCATCGGCGTGGGGGCACTGGTGACGATGCTGGCCCTGATCGACGGACTGGAGCGACTAGCCCGCGACAGCATCGCCGATAAGACCTCGATGGAGACGGTCGTCGTGCAGCAGAAGACCTATCGGGTGGTCGACGGACTGCGGGTGCCGCTCACGGAAAAGGCCCCGATCTCCCAGGCGCTGATGGACAGTATGCTGGCCGCCCTGCCCTACCCCGCCGCCAGCCAGCTCTTCGTGACCGGTACGTCGCTCGTCGAGCGGCCGGATACCACCGAGACCCTGGGCGTACGCTACCTGGCAGCTTCCCTGCCATCGTGGAAAAAGTAGATAGCGTAGTATACGGTCGCATGCTGCGTGTCGGTGACGGAGGTGCCGAGCGGGGCGTGGTGGGTAGTGAGTCATCGCCTGGCCCAGCGGTTAGTGGGAGCAGGGGGCGAGGAGGAGAATGCGCTGGGCATGCGGCTTGTGATCGCCGGACAGAACATGGAGGTCGTGGGTATCTCCCCGCTGAGGAAGAGGATGACGTACTGCAGGCCATGTTCCCACTCGACCTACTGGCACGCGATACCGCGGCGGTCCCCTACTCCGCTCCGGGCTGGTCAACTTTGAGCGCATCGAGGACGTGCGGCCCGGTAAGGAATTCATCGATGGCTGGTTCGCCGAGCGCTTCCCCGCCATCGAGGAGCCGGTGGAGACGATGGCCAGCCTGGAAATGGTGGAAAACCTGGAACTGGGCTTCAGCGTGTTCCGACTGGTGATGAGTTTCCTGATCGGTATTGCCGTAGTGGTGGGCGGCGTGGGCGTGATGAATTGTGCTGCTGATGTCGATCACGGAGCGTACGGCCGAGATCGGGGTGCGCAAGGCGGTGGGGGCCAACCGGCGGCGCATCATTACGCAGTTTCTGTCGGAGAGCGTGGCGATCTCGGTGATCGGCAGTGTATTCGGCCTGTTGCTGGGTGCGGTGATGGCGCTCTTGAGTGCGTCGGTCATCTCGTACTTCGCCCAAGTTCGAGTTCCAGGCGGTGTTCAGCGGCAGACGATGCTGGTGGTGGCGGCCGTGGCGGTGCTGACGGCATTGTGTTCGGAACGTATCCGGCTAGGCGGGCGGCGGGGCTGGATCCGGTGCAGGCGATACAGCGGACCTGACTGAACAGCGCAGCCAGAGGCTGCATTGTACTGACGCGGTCGGAGACCGCATTGTACTTTGCGCAAAACCCAGTGTACTATGATGGTATCCATAAATTCTGACAACCCCCAGCCGCGGCTCATCAAGCAGATGGTCGATATTCTCGAAGAGGGCGGGGTGATCATCTACCCCACCGATACGGTATACGGTATCGGCTGCGACATCACCAACAAGAAACGCCGTAGAGCGGGTCGCCCCAGATCCGTGGCATCGACCCCCAGAAGGCGATGTTCAGTTTTATCTGTCAGGATATCAGCCAGGTTACGGAGTACTCGGCCACCATCAATAATGATGTATTCCGGGTGATGAAGCATAATCTGCCGGGGCCCTTCACCTTCATCCTGCGGTCCAACAACCGTACGCCCAAGGTGCTCAAAAACCGTAAGGAGACCATCGGGGTCCGCATCATCGACAATAATATCGTAGACGCCCTGGTCCGCGGTCTGGGCCGGCCCATCCTCACCGCCAGTGTGAAGCACGCCGACGAGGTGATGGAGTACTACACCGACCCCCACGAGATCAACGATGCCTTCGGCAAGCGGGTGGATGCGATTATTGATGGGGGTATAGGCGGTATGCAGGCCAGTACGATCATTGACTGTACGGGGGATCAGGCTTTGCTGCAGCGGGAGGGTGCTGGTGTGCTGAAGTAGTATCACCACTTACTCTGGCAGGCCTGGCGGCCTCTATTTTTCACCACAGATTATTCACAGATTGACCACGGATTACAAGTCGCTGCGCGACTTGGCATGATTCCAATGGCAACCGCAGGTTGCAGAATCTGTGGTAAACATATTGAGCACCGTAGGTGCTACTCTATGGTCAGAGCTCCTCTCGCGACCAGTCCGTCTGCCCCACGTAGATCAGCACCACCCCACCAATGATCATAAAGAGCCGCACGGCAAAGGACAGCGCCACGCTGTAGTTATATAGCCAGGACAAAAAGAAGATATCCACCCCACGAAGTTGAGCAGAATGAGACCAGGCCCAGAAAGAAGAGGACGAAACCGATGACGGTCAAGGCAGTAGCGTGCTTAAGCATGGTGGGGGGCGGTACGTTAGCAAGGAAACTACCCGGGGGCGGTGGTGTTGTCGGGCCAGGTGAAAAGGAGTAGCGCGCACGTCAAACTGATCGAGTGCCCCCGCGATGCGATGCAGGGGCGGCACGCCTTCATTCCTACGGCGGTGAAGACGGCCTACATCCAGCAACTGCTGGCCTGCGGCTTCGATACGCTCGACTTTGGTAGCTTCGTTTCCCCTAAGGCCATTCCCCAAATGCGGGATACGGCTCAGGTGGTTGCCGGGCTCGACCTGAGTGAAACCCAGACCAAGCTGCTGGCCATCGTCGCTAATCGCCGCGGTGCCGTAGCCGCCCTGAAGCCGAGATCGACTACCTGGGCTACCCCTTTTCCGTCTCCGAGACCTTCCAGTTGCGCAACACTAACGCCACCCTGGCCGATAGCGTAGAGCGGGTCAAGCAGATCCAGGAGCTCACGCTGCATGCCGGTAAGCAACTGGTCGTGTACCTCAGCATGGGCTTCGGCAACCCCTACGGCGATCCCTGGAACGTGGAGGTGGTGGAGCAGTGGCTGGCCCGTCTGGCCGCGCTCGACATCAAGATCTTTCAGCTTTCGGACACCATCGGGGTGAGCTCGCCGGCTAGTATTACCTACCTGTTCTCGAGCCTCATCCCCCGCTACCCCCAGCTAGAGATCGGGGCGCATCTGCACACTACACCAGCGACCTGGGAGGAAAAGGTGGTGGCTGCGGCGGAGGCCGGTTGTACCCGCTTCGACGGAGCCATCCGCGGCTTCGGGGGCTGCCCCATGGCCCGTGATGAGCTGACGGGAAATATGCCTACGGAGCGGCTGGTGGGGTACTTCGGGGCGGGGCGTAGTGGGGTAGATCTGGAGTGCTTTGCTGGTGCTATGGCGGCTTCTTTGGAGGTCTTTAGCGCGGAGGGGTAGTCGTACGGCGCTGCGGCGTGCCTTGATTATAGGTTTTGAACCGCAGGGGGCACGGAGAGACGCAGAGGTGTTTCTGAAGGCGTATCTCTGCGGTCCTCTGCGCGCTCTGCGGTTCAAATTTTGTGTGACCTCCTGTTTTAGTGGACCATCTTTATACCCGGAAATTCCAAAGATTTAACGCCCCCAGCACACCTAGACCCGCCCGCGAAGCATTTACTTTACGGAACACATCCCCCCGCATGCGTCATATTTTCTTAGCTCTTGCCTTTTTCACCTGCTCCCTCCTGGCCGTAGCCCAGACCGGTTACACCAAGGTAAACGGCAAGTACTACCCCTATACCCTCGACGACTGCGGTGATACCCTCATCATTGCCGAGCTCAGTGACGTGAGTATCAGCTCGCCGGAGTTCTTCGCCAATGAGGACGAGTACAAGCTCTACCGCCGCTACCGCATCTACGCCCAGCGGGCCTACCCCTACGCCGTGGACGCCATCCGCATCTTCCGCGAAACGGAGTACATGACCCAGAACATGAGCAAGCGCGACCGCCGCAAGTACATCAAGCGGCTCCAGGACGAGCTCGAAACTAAATTTGAGGAACCCCTCAAGAAGATGTCCAAAACCCAGGGCAAGGTGCTCATCGCCATGATCGAGCGCGAGACCGAGGAGCCCATCTACGACCTCATCAAGGATCTCCGCGGCGGCCTCACCGCCCGCTACTGGGCCACGCTGGCCGGCTTCTACGGCCACAAGCTCAAGCACAAGTATACCGAGGGCGACGACCGCATTCTCGATGCCGTGCTGGATGACTTTGATATTAGTTACGACTTACCGGAGGCGACTGCCAAGCAGTAATCATTCCTCTAAAATCGTGATCTCCTCGATCAGGAACTCCAGCGGTGTATGCGCCGGCACCAGCGTATCGCCGTTCGGGGCCACCAGTCCATCAGCTCCGTAGGCAAGACTACTCGGCGTCAAAATTCGCAATCTTGCCCCGGGCCGCACCCGCTGCAGCGCCATATTCCAGGCCGGAATCAAATCCCCCAGTCGAAATCGCAACGGCGTGCCCCGCCTAAAACTATTGTCGAACTCGGTACCGTCGAGGAAAGTACCTACGTAGTGCACACTCACGATATCGCCCTCCACCAGCGCACTGTACTGCCCCGTATCCAGCACCTCGTAGAAGTAACCCTCCGGGGCGGCATACACATCGTAGTTACGGTCGATGGCCCGGTTGATGATGGCGTTGCGCTGCCGACCGGCCAGATCGTCGGAGGGGCTCAGCTCGGTGATAAGGCGCTCTTCGATGGTCCCACGGACTTCGGCGGGGCGCTCGGCGTCCTGAGTAGGTTCGGGGGCGCGTCCGCAGGTACAAAGTAAAGCGAGAAGGGCAACCAACATACGGTACATGGGCGATGGATTGAACATACGGTGGCCGGCCAAAGTAGCGTTTCCTGAGCCCAACCCGCTGACTATGCGCTACCTGATTGCCTCGCTCCTTCTCCTGATTCTTTGCACCTGCGGACGCGCCCTGGAAGAACACACGGAAACCGACGACCTGGGCTACCGTACCGACTACACCACCGATCCCGAAACCGGGGAGCGGGAAGGAGTGGCCCAACGCTTCGATCCGGACGGAAATCTAGTAGTCGAAGAAAACTACACCGGCGGCAAGCTCGACGGCCTACGCACGGCCTACTACCCCGACGGTAAGCCGGAGATCGTGGAGAACTACCGCGCCGGGCAGTTCGAGGGCGAGTACATCACCTACGATAGTACGGGCAATATGCGGCTGCGCGGCCAGTACGTGAACGGTAGCATGGGCAATATCTGGACCCGCTACTGGCCCGACGGCGGGGTGCGCGAGAAGGTCGCCTTCGCCGATAATCGCGAGAACGGCCCCTTCCGCGAATGGTACGAGAACGGGCAGCCCAGCGCGGCGGGGACTTACCTGGAGGGAAAAGAACAGGGCACGCTCTTTGTGTTTGACGAACAGACCGGCGAGCTCACCGCCGTACGCGACTGCCAGATGGGCGTGTGCACCACCCAGTGGCGGCGGGAGGATGGGGGCCCGGCACCGGCTGATCCGCCGGATATGACGCGTCCGCCGGGAGTCAATGCCACGAACTAGCGGCGGCGAGCATCATAGCTTGCGTAACTTGCGGGCTATGCGATGTGTGGTGGTACTGGTATTGACCCTAGTCTGGTGCGGGGCGGCGGCGCAGATCGGCGGCATCTCCGCCTATGAGTTCCTCAACGCTCCCAACTCCGCTACGGTAGCGGCCCTGGGCGGTCACCACATAGCGCTGATGGACGACGACATCACCCTGGCCAATCGCAACCCTAGCCTACTCAACCCCGGCATGCACGGCAAGGCGGCCCTAAGCCATGCCTTTCTCCCCTCCGGCATCAACAACAGCTACCTAGGCTACGCTCGCTACCGCGAGGACCTCCGGACCACCTTCCAGGCCGGCCTACAGTACATCAACTACGGTGGCGACCTGGTGCGGCGCGACGCTACCGGGCAGGCGCTGGGCGACTTCAGTGCCTCGGAGTTCGCCCTCAGCGGAGGGGCGGCGCGGCAGATCGAGGAGCGGCTCAGCGTGGGGGTGAACGTGAAGGTGCTGGCCTCCCAGCTGGCGGGCTACAATAGTCTCGGCCTGGGCCTGGATGCCGGGGTGCACTACCAGGATACGACGGGGCGCTTTCAGATTTCACTACTGGCACGCAACTTCGGTCGCCAACTGACCCACTACGGCGATGCCCGCGAGCCCATGCCCTTCGAGCTACAGTTGGGCATCGTACGTGAGCTTAAGTACCTCCCTTTCCGCTTCTCCGTCGTGTACCGCTACCTCGATCGCTGGAACGTGATCTACGATGACCCCAACGCGGAGGACAACAGTACGCTGACCTTTCTGGGGGAGCAGCAGACGGGCGGACGGGGCGCAGGTGCAGTCTTCTTCGACAACCTGGCCCGGCACTTCGTCGTGAACGGAGAGCTCCTCATCGGCAAGCAACGCAACCTGAGCGCCCGCATCGGTTACAACCACGGGCTGCGGCGGGAGCTGCGGCTGACGGACTTTCGCTCGGGGGCGGGGTATAGTTTCGGCTTTGCCTGGCAGACGCGGCGCTTCAGCATCGCCTACGGGCGGGGTACCTACCACCTGGGTGGGGGGGTGAATCAATTGAGTCTGGGGACTACGATACGGTAAGGGACCTACCTGTATATTACCGGCAGTTCATCACCGGTAAACCTCCGCTCTCGTGTCAACGCCCGACTTCATTGCCTATTCCGGTGAGCTACTCGGTACCGCCATTTTAGTCTTGCTGGGCAACGGCGTGGTCGCTAACATGCTACTGAAGGGGACGAAGGGTAACGGAGAGGGCCTGATGCCGATCGCCGTGGCCTGGGCCGTGGCGGTCTTTGTGGGTGTCTTTGTTACCGCCCCCCTGAGCGGTGCCCACCTGAACCCGGCCGTTACCCTGGGGCTGGCTACGGTAGGCAAGTTCGAGTGGGCCCTCGTGCCGGGCTACGTGCTGGCGCAGCTTATCGGGGCTTTTTTGGGCCAACTGCTGGTCATCCTGGCCTACCGCGACCACTACGCGGCCACCGAGGATACCGGGTTGGTGCTGGCTACCTTCGGTACCGATCCGGCCATCCCGAACGGCGTATCCAACGTACTGACCGAGGCTATTGGCACCTTCGTACTGGTATTTGCCGTGCTCTACATCACGGGGCCGAAGTTCGGCGACTCGCCCGGTAGTCTCGGCGCGCTCGATGCGCTGCCGGTAGCTTTGGTGGTGCTGGGGATTGGGCTATCGCTGGGGGGGCCTACGGGCTATGCGATTAATCCGGCGCGGGATCTGGGCCCGCGGATTGCGCACGCCGTGCTACCGCTACCGCATAAGGGGGGAAGCAATTGGGGATATAGCTGGGTGCCGGTGGTGGGGCCTACTATTGGGGCGTTGGTGGCGGCTGGGCTTTGGCATATAGTGCCGGTGGCGCTTTAGGGAGGCACGCGGTGCGCGGTGGAGCCATTAGTTGTCCAAGTGCAAACGCAGCGAAAGCCCCGCCTCAAAACGCACCTTAGAAGTTGTAGCGTTTTCGATCGTAAACTTCGTAGGCACGTAGGAGAGGTAAGGCTCCAGCCCCAGCACGATCACCGAGGAGAGGTAGGTTTCGTAGCCCCCGAAGACGGTCACGCTACGCCGCGGGTAGTCCACATCATCCCTCGTGCTGCCCGAAAAGGTCGAGAGTATGCGCGGGTTGCCGCCCCAACGGGTGAGGGTGGTGGCTACGCCCAGCAGCCAGGTGTCGTAATTGCGCCGGTAGCCGAAGCGGTACAGGATGGCCACCGGCAGCTCGATGCTGGCGTAGCTGATAAAGTTACGCCCACTACTGACCGAGTCGACCTCGAAGACCGTGCGCTGCGTAGCATAGTAGTTGCGCTTGTAGGCTATGTCGATGCCGCCGCGTACGTACCAGCGGTCGGTCAGAGCGTACTCCAGGTAGCCGCCGGCCACTGCGCCGACCGCGAGCCCATCCTTCCCACTGGTAGTGACGCGCCGCTGCACCCCGTCGGGGGTTGAGGAGCTGATGTAGCGCAGTTGGGGAGAAACGTGGAGGCCTACGTCGAGGGGCGACTGGGCCAGGACACTGAGGTGGCACAAACAGACTCCCACGAAGAGCAGTAAAGTGCGCATACTAGCAGCCGGCGGAAAGGGATAGGGCACAGTGTGATTTGGTTGGGGGGCTTAGGCACTCTAACGGGGAAGTTGTCTATCTATGTTCGTACAGGGATCGTCACAGACTGTATGTGGGCCGACGGGAACAATTTTTCCGGCCCGCAAGCCGTATATTTGCGCCCCCTCGTGCGCCCGGTCTTGGGAGGCTCTGGCGCGGAGGGACTTTCACCATCCTTCTTCAAATGGTGGTCCGCCCGATTCCGACGGCGGCTCCGCCGGAACCTAAATTCTTCATTATGCAAGGCAAGGGACTGATCAAGTTTTTCCTTGTCGTCATGCTCCTCGTAACGATTGCGCAGTACCTGTTCGTCATCCCCACCACCGCGGTGGAAAACGATGCCGACGACTACGCGCAGAACGTAACGGGTGACGACTCAGGCGAAGCGTATCGCATTGCTCGCGCGTCCTATCTGGACAGCATCTCCGATCAGGAAGTTTTTCGACTGCCCCTGATCAAATCCTACACCTACCAAGACCTCAAGGCCCAGCAGCTGGCCCTGGGCCTGGACCTCAAGGGCGGCATGTCGGTCGTCCTACAGGTCGACTTACGGGAGTTCCTGATAAGTCTGGCCCGCAATAGCAAGGACCCCACATTTGAAGAAGCCATCCAAGCAGCCTCCCAAGCGCAGCAGTCGGCCGACGACGATTTCATCACCCTGTTTGGCAACGCCTGGTCCGAACGGGCCGGTGACGAAAAGCTGGCTACCATCTTTAGCCGCAACGACGCCCTGCGCGATCAGGTCGGTATCAACACCAGCGACGCCGAGGTGCTCCGCATCCTGCGCGAAAAGGCCGACGAGACCGTCAACCTGACCTTCGTCATGCTGCGCAACCGCATCGACCAGCTCGGCGTGGTGCAGCCCAACGTAGCCCTGGATGCTGAGCGCGACCTCATCGTGGTCGAACTGCCCGGTATCGAGAACCCCGCCCGGGCCCGCGCCTTCCTTACCGGCACGGCTAACCTGGAATTCTTCGACGTGCTCAACGTGGACCAGAACAGTATCAATGCCCTGATTCAGGCCGATCAACTGCTGCAGCGGCGGCAGGATCTTGCGGCCGGACTGGACAGCTCGGTAGTGGATCAGACCACAACCGTGTACGATACGGTGTACGCGCTTGACGAGCTAGGCAACATTCTTACTGACAGCATCGCCTCCATCAACGAGCGCGAGGTACAGAACCAAACCGCCGGTCCGCTCTTCGGCCTACTGACGCCCAACAATGGCAACTTTGGCCCCGCCGTACTCGGCATCGCCGAGGGCGGCAACCGCCAGCGGGTGATGCAGTACCTCAATGACCCGGAGATCAAGCGGCTCTTTCCCCGCAACGCCTCTTTCCGCTTTTCTGAAACTGCGCTGCCGGCAGACGATCAGGGCACCCCGGGCAATCTCTACCAACTCTACCAGCTCGACCTGCCACGTGACGGCGTAGCTCCCCTCACGGGTGAGTACGTGACCCGTGCCGGCTCCGGCCCCGAACCCGGCGGACAGGTAGCGGTGAACCTGACGATGAACTCCGAGGGTAGCCGCATCTGGGCCCGTATGACCACCGAGGCCGCCAACGCCGGCAACCGGCAGGTCGCCATCGTGCTAGATAGCCAGGTAGTGAGCGCCCCGCGGGTGAACGGTCCCATCACGGGCGGTAGCACCAGCATTACCGGAGATTTCACCGTGCAGGAGGCTACCGACCTCGCTAACATCCTACAGGTAGGCCGCCTGCCCGCCCGTACGCAGATTATTCAGGAAAGCATCGTCGGTCCCTCACTGGGTGAGGCCAACATTACTAGCTCCATCACGGCGCTGCTGATCGGCTTCGGACTGGTGCTGGCCTTCATGCTCTTTTATTACGGTGGGGCCGGCGTGGTGGCCATCGTGTCGCTACTGCTGAACCTGGTGTTCATCTTCGGTGCCCTAGCTAGCCTCGGTACCGTACTTACGCTACCGGGTATCGCGGGTATTCTGCTCACCATCGGTATGGCCGTGGATGCCAACGTGATCATCTACGAGCGAATCCGGGAGGAGCTACGTGTGGGCAAGACCGTACCCAACGCGGTGCGTGATGGCTTCGGTAATTCCTACTCTACCATTATCGATGCCAACGTGACGACCATCCTGGTGGCTGCGGTACTGGCCTACTTCGGTCTGGGGCCCATCAAGGGCTTTGCCGTAGTGTTGATTGTAGGTGTCATCGCTTCGGTCTTTACCGCCGTACTGGTGGGCCGCCTGATGGTCGACTACTGGATCAACAAGAAGGGTACGATGACCTTCTGGACCGCCGGCAGTGAGAACCTCTTTGCCGATGTCAACATCGACTGGCTTAGCTTCCGCAAGATCAGCTACGGCATTAGTGCGGTATTGGTAGTGATCTCCCTATTTTTCATCTTCACCCGGGGCTTCGACCTGGGGGTAGACTTCAAGGGAGGCTACAGCTACACGGTGGTCCTGGATAAGGACGTCTCGGCTCAGGAACTACGCAATGCCCTGGAGGGTCCGCTGCAGGGGGTACCGACGATCAAGTCGGTCGATGCCGACAATACCTACAATATTGTCACCAACTACCTCATCGACCAGACCGCCCAGATCGACGGGCAGGAGCCACAGGACGTGGTACTTGCCGCCCTCTATGAGGGAGTGACTGCGGCTACGGGCGATCAGGCGGTAACGCTACAAGATTTTAGCAACACGGAGTTCAACGGGGGCACGCACATTACCAGCGTGAGTAAGGTGGGCCCCACCATCGCGGATGACATCAAGCGATCGGCCCTCGAGGCCGGCATTGTGGCCCTGCTGGGTATCTTCTTCTACCTGCTGCTGCGCTTCAAGGGTAAGCGGTACTCTACCGGAGCGGTGGTGGCCCTGTTCCACGATACCATCATCACCATGGGCGTCTTTGCCGCCTGCTGGGGCTGGATCGGCTTCAATATGGAGGTCGATCAGGCCTTCATTGCGGCCATTCTTACGGTGATCGGTTACTCGATCAACGATACGGTGGTGGTCTTCGACCGTATTCGTGAGTACCTCACCAGCTACACGAAGCGCGACCGCGAGCACCTGATCAATGATGCCATCAACTCCACGATCAGCCGTACGGTGATGACCTCGTTCACGACCATTCTGGTGGTGCTGGTGCTGTTCCTCTTCGGGGGGGCGAGCATTAAGGGTTTTGCCTTTGCGCTGCTGGTGGGTATTGTGGTGGGTACGTACTCGTCGATCTTTATTGCTAGTCCGATTGTCTACGATCTCTCCAGCGACCAGGAGGTGAAAGAGGTGAAGGCGGAAGCGGATAAGCCGGTGACGGTGTAGCGACGGCTTTAGCCGTCAAGTTGCATTAGTAAAGCCCTGTTCGACCTTAGTCGGGCGGGGCTTTGCTGTACGGTTCTGCTCGCTACCGCTCGTTGATTCACCACAGAGCGCCCTGCGGGCTACACAGAGGGCTTCACTGAGGTTTCACAGAGCCGTCGGGATAGGAGGTCACAGAGGGGGCAATCGCTACGCGATCGCCTCGGCACCCCGCACCCCGCTACTTTTCCCTATACTTGCCAACTAAGAAAATCAACGATAGAATGCCAAGAAAACTACGCATGGGAATGGTCGGCGGAGGCCGCGGAGCCTTCATCGGGGGGGTACACCGCTTTGCCGCAGCCCTCGACCAGCAGATCGAGCTCGTCTGCGGAGCTTTCAGCTCGAACCCCGAAAAGTCACGGCTATCGGGGGAGGACTTTTTTCTGCCGGCCGACCGTGTGTACGGTAGTTATGAGGAGATGATCCGGTCAGAAAAGGAGCTGCCGGAGGGTGAGCGCATGGACTTCGTATCCATCGTAACGCCAAACCACGTGCACTTCGGTCCGGCGAAGATGGCGCTGGAGAACGGCTTTCACGTGGTGTGCGATAAGCCGCTGGCTTTCAGTGTCGACGAGGCCCGGCAACTGGTGGACCTGGTCGAAAAAACCGGCCTCGTCTTCGCCCTCACCCACAACTATACCGGCTACCCCATGGTCAAGCAGGCCCGTGATATGGTGGCCCGCGGCGACTTTGGCAAGGTGCGCAAGATCGTAGTAGAATACCCCCAGGGTTGGCTCAGTACCAAACTGGAGGATACTGATTCCAAGCAGGCTAGTTGGCGGGTCGATCCCGAGAAGTCGGGGATGGGTGGCGCGATGGGTGATATCGGCACCCACGCCGAAAATCTTGCCGAGTACATCTCGGGGTTGAAAGTGACGGAAGTCTGTGCCGAGCTCACCTCCTTCGTGGAGGGTCGGCGGCTGGACGATGATGCCAATATCCTACTCCGCTTTGAAGAAGGAGCGAAGGGTGTATTGCACTGCTCGCAAATTGCCGCCGGCGAGGAGAACGGCCTCAACATCCGCCTCTGGGGCGAGACCGGTGGTATCGAGTGGCACCAGATGGAGCCCAATACGCTGATCGTAAAGGAGCACGACGCGCCGTCGAAGCTATTCCGAACCGGGGTGGGCGGAAACCTTACCGAGGCAGCTCAGCGGGCCCAGCGTATTCCGGCCGGCCACCCTGAGGGGTACCTGGAAGCCTTTGCCAACATCTACCGCAACTTCGCCGATACAGTGCGGGCCCACATGGACGGGCGGACGCCTACCGCGCTGGAATTGGATTTCCCCACCGTACAGGATGGCCTGCGTGGCATGCGCTTCGTTGAGGTAGTGGTAGAAAATTCCCGCAGTGGAGAGAAATGGAGTAAGCTATAGGGGTTGCACCTGCGGCCCCGGCTGATCGATGGCCGTACCGCCTACTCGACCGTCGGTGACCCAGGGACGATGAAGCGCCGCACCACCGTACAACAGGCTATTCAGTATGATGCCCACGATCGGCGTCTCTCCTTCCACCAGCCAGCTGAAGGCAATAATACCGCCGATGTAGCTAGCCGCCAGGATAATGCCGAGCATACGGGTGCGAGCAATAATCAGAGCTGCTACGATGAGTAATTCTACCACCGCCAGGGTGAGGAGGGGGCCGACGCCCATGGCCTCGACCATCTCGGCGGGCTGGGTGAATTTCATGATGCCGCTGCCGAGTAGGGCCAGGCCGACGAGGCCAATGAGGATGAGTCCGATGCGTTCTTTGCTCATGGTGGGTGTGGTTTAGTGAGTAAAGTACGGTCTATTGTAGGTACACGCAACTCAGTGACGGGAAAAGATCGGGCCTACCGTACGGAGTCGTCCGGCTCCGGGTTGACCCCTACTCCCCCACCCCCCGCAGCCCAAACCCACTAGGCCGCAAGATCATCCGCCCCCGCACCTGCGCACCGCCGCCCACTCCCACACTATCGGTAGCCTCCGTCCGGTACAGCTCGTAGGCCCCCGTTTCCCCCAGCGTCCACCCGGCCCGCTCGAAGTAGGGCAGAGCCGAGCTCAATTCGCTTTCGTTCGCCTCATCCGGTAGCTGTAGGGTAGCCGGTCCTACCTCTACCGTCTCTAGTAGCCGCCGCGGCCACGATCGCTCCGCCTCCAGATAGGGATACACCTGTACCCAGAAGAACATGATCGTCAGCAAACCCGCTAGCACCGAGCCGCCGATGGCAAAGTCGCGCCGTTCGCCAAAGATACCCAGCACGGCCAGCAGACTGAAGATCCAGTAGGCCGCCGCCATGCCCAGCGCCGCCCGGAAGCCCGCCCCCGGAAAGGCAATGCCGCCGCCGGTGAGGAGCAGAAAGGCCACCAGAAAGGCCAGCACTAAGTGCAGTACCGATACCGTCTTCACGTAGTCCTTCCACGGATAGTTACCGGCGAAGTACAGCTGCATCTGCTTACCCGCTACCAGGGCTAGCAGTAGCATAAAGAGCAGCGACTGCGCTAGCAAAGTGCCCACCAGCGCCATACCCACGATGAGCGAGAACTGCTCGAATTTCTGTCCCTTGAACACTAGGTCGCGAATGCCCGCCACCAGCCAGCCGGCCAGCGGCAGCATACCTAACAGCCCGTAGTACAGCAGGTCCAGCACCCGACTATCCTCCTGCCCGTAGTACCAGTAGGTATTGGCTCCCTGTGGTCCCTGGATCAGCAGCACCAGACACGACACCCCCACCGCGATACCCGCCGGTACCTGCCAGCCGTAGTCCATGCGCTGAAATACCGCTAGAATTACCAGCATCAGCGCCAGCAGCAGCGTGGAGACCGGTGCGGCGATGGCTCCCAGTAGCGCGAAGGCGCCGAAGGGAAAGAGCTTGCGCCGGTCCTTGGTAAGCCCAAATAGCAGCACCGTCCAGAACATTCCCGAGTGCCCCAGCAGCGCCAGCGCATCGGCTGTAGCCACCTTACCGAAGAAGGGCAGGAAAAAAGTAGCCCCCGCACACAGCAGCGTCAACTGGCTCACCTGCCGCCCGAAAATCAGCGTCATCCAGCGGTAGGTGAATACGGTAGTCAGTAGCAAACACAGCGCCGAGACCAACCGCGGAAACAAAAAGCTCGCATTACTTGCCTCCGTCACCGACTCGCCCAGTGGCAGTAGCAGGTGGTTGAGCGCGGCGGGTAGGTAAGGACCGTAGTCCGTGCCCACGGCGTTAGCTAGCGCAAAGCCCTCGGCTCCCGGCCAGGCGGTCATTACGTCGAGTTGCACCAGTAGTCCGGCCACGAAGAAGAAGCTCGACATCCACACGAAGAAGCGCCAGCGGCCGGTGGAGGGTAGGTTGGTGGCCGGAGCGGTGGGGGCGGGGGTGGTGGGTTTGCGGCGTTTTTTTCTTGACATGAAAGAGCTAATGGGGTTGAAAAGTACAATGCTGCCTCCGGCAGCGGTAGCAACATGCAGCCTCTGGCTGCGCTGGTAGGATACAGGGGCACACTGTACTAGCTCCTCACCCCATCGCCGTTTTTAAGCAGGAACTCCTCCGCCAGGTTCAGAAAATTGACCGCCCCGCGGCTCCCGGCATTGATCATCACGACCGGCAGGTGCATATTCGGGGCCTCGCTGATGCGGGCGTTGCGGTGGATGATGGTCCGAAAGGCCTGGTCGCCGTAGGTCTCGCGCACCTGCTCCACCACCAAATTTGCTAGACGTAGTCGCTGATCGTACATGCTTAGCAGAATACCCTCCAGCTCCAACTTAGGATTAAGCTGCTGCTGCACCAGCCGGATCGTATCCTGCAGCTTCGACAGTCCCTCCAGGGCAAAGTACTCGCACTGTACGGGCACGATCACGGAGTCGGCCGCCGTCAGGGCATTCACAGTGAGCAGGCCCAGACTCGGCAGGCAGTCGATGAGGATGTAGTCGTACTGGCTGCGCAGCGGCTCCACCACGGTATTGCGCAGCACGTCCTCGCGCCGAAAGCGGTTGATCAGCTCCACCTCCGCCCCCACCAGTTGGATGCTACTGGGTACGATGTGTAGGTTAGGCGTCTCGGTTTCGTACACCACCTCGTTGACGTCCAGCCCGTTGATCAGCACGTTGTAGATACTGCCTTCGAGCTCCTCGGGGGGCAGGCCCACGCCGCTGGTGGCATTGGCCTGGGGGTCGGCATCCACGATCAGGACCCGCCGCTCCAGGATGGCCAGCGAGGCCCCCAGGTTGATGGTGGTCGTGGTCTTCCCTACCCCGCCCTTTTGGTTCGCGATCGCTACGACTTTGGCCATGCGGGCGAAGGTACGGCGGGGGCGGCGGGGCCGCGGGTGCAAGGGGATATGGTCGAGGCGTTGAACGCCGAGCGAGCAACGGGTAGGCCAAAGCGAGTATCCTATTCATCACAGATTAATCTAGCTTAACTGCTTGCGCTCACCTCCCCACTTCCTTCCCCTTCTTTGGTTATACGCCCGCACGTACTGGGTGGTAACCGCACTCCTGACGGGTTTCGTGGTCTCTCAGTGCTGGAGATACGGTAGCGGCCCGCTATCCGCCCTGATCTACTTCAAGCTCATCACGACCGCCGTACTTGCCCTGGTAACTTACCGAAAACGTCAACCCACTATGACGTTTTACCAAAATTTGGGGCTCATTCCGCTGCTGCTCATGGGCTACGCGGTAAGTATTGATTTACTGCTATGTGCCGTACTTGTCACGCTCGTGCTATGATTAGAGCAGATTCCATTTACCACCAGTTTGGGGGACGGGAGATTCTGCGTGATGTGGCATTATCGCTGCAGCGGGGGGAGGTAGTCGGCTTGCTTGGTGCGAATGGGGCCGGTAAAACCTTACTGCTGCGTACACTTTTCGGTCAGTTCCGGCCGCAGCATGCCTTTATCAGTGTGGATGGACACCAGGTGCGGATACCGTACCGCGTACCCGGCCTGATCAATTATTGTCCACAGCCCATCCTGTGTCCGCCTGACCTCACCCTGCAGCGCATCCTGGAACTTCACGGCTTAGATATAAGTGAATTTTTATCTCGCTATTCTCGCTTTTCAAACCAATTAACGCAGAGGATGCATACCCTACCCTGGCGCTTACTTGAGGCCCTGATAGTACTGGAAATGCCTACCCGCTTTACTGTATTGGATGAGCCGTATGCCGGTTTGGACCCACTCTCGGTGGAGTTGGTACAGGAGGCCATCCAGCGGCAGCGGCCGGCCAAGGGTATCCTGCTCACCGACCACCACTACGAAGACGTACTAGCTACCAGCGATCGCAACTACTTACTTACCGATGGCTACCTCCGGCCGGTAGCCGATCGCGATGAGTTGTTCGAGCTGGGCTATCTTCCGCCGCCGCTGCCGCCGCCGCCTTTCAACGTCGATATTAGTTAGGTCAAGCGGACTTCGATCCGAGCTTGCGGGACGGGCAATGTGACTCCGCTCGGGCCAGAGGCCGCTCGACGGTGGTACGTGGCCTCAGAAAAGGTCGGGGCATTGTACGCCGAGTGGGCTGCTTGCTGATGTCAGGCATACGCCATATCCAAGCGCAAAGAACAAGCTTGCCTTCTTACTATCACCTGCGCACCCGCGCCCCCGCCCAACAACTACTACCGCCTAGCCGCGTTACCTACTGCTGAAACCCCACCACTATGGGCAGGAAAGGCCGCAAAATGATTTACAAAACACCGGAGGAGATCGAGCGCAGCCGCGCCGCCTGCCTGCTGGTGTGCCAGACCCTGACCGAGGTGGGAAAGCGCCTGCGCCCCGGCATGACCGGCCAGGAGATCGATACGTTTGCCGAGGAGTTTATTCGTGACAATGGGGCCGTGCCCGGTTTCAAGGGGCTGTATGGCTGCCCCTCTACCCTGCTGGTCTCGAAGAACGAGGAGGTGGTACACGGACTGCCGGACCAGAACCAGGTATTCGAAGATGGGGATATCCTTTCTATCGACTGCGGGACAGTGGTGGAGGATTTCTACGGAGATGCCGCCTATACCTTCTGTGTAGGAGATGTAGCGGAGGAGACGATGGAGCTCTGCCGCCGCACCAAACATAGCCTGTACCTAGGGATCGACGCCGCCCGCCAGGGCAATCGGGTAGGGGATATCAGCTACGCCATCCAGTACTACACGGAGCGCGAGAGTGGCTACGGGGCAGTACGGGAACTGGTCGGCCACGGACTGGGGCGTAACCTGCACGAAGCTCCCGATGTACCTAACTTCGGTAAGCGCGGGCGTGGCCCCGTGCTCAAGCCCGGCCTCATCATCGCCATCGAGCCCATGATCACCCTGGGCAAGCGCAGCGTGGTGAGCCGCGACGATGGTTGGACCATCATCTCCGTAGACGGTAGCCCCGCTGCCCACTACGAGCATTCTATCGCCATCACCCCGGATGGTGCGCCGGCCGACCTGATGAGTGATCACCGGCCGATCGAGGAAGCCATTCGCGCCAACCCCAATCTGAAGGAAGTAGACAATGTAGACGAGGAGTTGGTGGCCCGCTACCAGCCGCTGGTCCTGGCCTAATGAAAACTTAGCCTCCGGGCTTGGGTAGTACGGAAAATAATCGTACCTTTGCCCTCCGAAATTTAAAAGATGTCCAAAAAAGACCTGATCAAGCAGGATGGCGTGATTGAGGAGGCTCTGTCGAACGCGATGTTCCGGGTGCGTCTCGAAAACGATCACGAAATCAAGGCTACGATCTCGGGAAAGATGCGGATGCACTACATCAAAATCCTTCCCGGAGACAAGGTGGCCGTGGAGATGAGCCCCTACGACCTGAGTCGGGGGCGTATTACCTACCGTTACAAATAAGCCCGCCCGCTGTCGCTGGTCGTAAATCAACTATTATGAAAGTCAGACCCTCCGTAAAGAAGCGCTCGGCCGATTGCAAGATCGTGCGGCGTAAGGGCAAAGTTTACATCATCAATAAGAAGAACCCGAAGTTCAAGCAACGGCAGGGATAAGCGACTATCATGGCACGAATTGCAGGAGTTGATCTGCCGCGGAATAAACGCGGCATTGTTAGTTTGACCTACGTCTTCGGCGTAGGCACCACCCGCGCCGGCGAGATCCTCGACCGCGCCGAGGTAGACCACAATACAAAGGTGCAGGACTGGACGGACGAGAACATCCGTACTATCTCCAACCTCATCACCAACGAGTACAAGGTAGAGGGTGATCTACGGACCGAGGTGAGTACCAACATCAAGCGGTTGATGGACATCGGCTGCTACCGTGGCCTGCGCCACCGTAAGGGCCTGCCCCTGCGCGGACAGCGTACCCAGACCAACGCCCGTACCCGTAAGGGCAAGCGGAAGACCGTAGCGAACAAGAAAAAAGCGACTAAGTAATGGCAAAGCGTCAAGCACCCGGCGGCCGCGTAGTAAAGAAGCGCAAGGTCAAGGTAGACAGCGAAGGACTGGCCTACATCCAGGCTACCTTCAACAATATCATTATCTCGATCACCAACAAGCAGGGTGACGTCATCAGTTGGGGTAGTGCCGGTAAGGAGAAATTCCGCGGCAGTAAGAAATCTACCCCCTACGCCGCCCAGGTCGCCTCCGGTAACGCCGCTCGCGTAGCTTACGAGGCTGGTCTGCGGGTTGTGGAGGTCTACGTTAAGGGCCCCGGCAGTGGTCGTGAGGCTGCGATCCGCGCCATCGATGGTGCTGGTATTCGTGTAGCTAAGATTAAGGACGTGACGCCGATGCCCCACAACGGCTGTCGCCCGCCTAAGCGCCGTCGCGTGTAAAACTTTATGCTTGCCTGGTTCCTCTCATCACATGGGAGGAATAAGATCGCGAGCTATTCCGGACCTGCCCAAGCCGGCGGGACACTACCCTACCCCTCGTTCCGGAAGGGGTCATTCAGTAACCACCAAACCACCTTGTCACTATGGCTAGATATACCGGCCCCAAGGCAAAAAAAGCCCGTGCCCTCGGCGAACCGATCTTCGGCTACAGCCGGGCCTTCGAGCGTAAGAAATATAAGCCCGGCCAGCACGGAAATACCCGTGGCCGTCGGCGCCAGCCCTCCGACTATAAGCTCCAACTGACGGAGAAGCAAAAAGCGAAGTACACCTACGGGGTACTCGAGCGGCAGTTCCGCAACCTATTCGAGACCGCCGCTGCCTCGCGGGGGGTGACCGGTGAGGTGTTGCTGCAATTTTTGGAGGCCCGGCTGGATAACATCGTATTCCGTCTGGGACTGGCCCCTACCCGCCGCGCCGCCCGTCAGCTCGTCAGCCACCGCCACATCATGGTGAACGGCCGACTCAATAATATCCCTTCCACGCAGGTTCGTCCCGGTGATGTAGTCTCGGTACGGGGAAAATCACAGGGACTCGAGGTCATTCGTGACACCATGGGGGGCCGCAGTGACGTACGCAATTACGGCTGGCTGTCCTTCAATTCCGAAAAAATGGAAGGCACCTTTCTTGCCTACCCCGAGCGGGAGAACATCCCGGAGAAGATCAACACCCAGTTGATCGTCGAGCTCTACTCGAAGTAATCCAACAGGGAGCAGCTTGCCCTGACCGGCTCCGCAGTCGGTCAGGGCAAACTAATTTTATCGTCCAGGTGTTTTCGCCCGGGTCATCCACGGCCGTAACGCACTCAAAGTCAAGCAAATAACGTATGAGCAGTATCCTAAACTTCCAGAAGCCGGACAAGATCACGATGAGCAAGTCGGACGAGTTCCACGGCAATTTTGAATTCAAGCCCCTGGAACCCGGATTCGGACAGACCATCGGTAACTCCCTGCGCCGCGTGCTGCTGAGCAGCCTCGAGGGATTTGCCATCTCGGCCGTGCGTATTGCCGGGGTAGACCACGAGTTCGGTACGATCCGTGGCGTGGTGGAAGATGTAGTGGAAATCATCCTCAATCTGAAGCAGGTCCGCCTGAAGCAGCAGATCGAAAATGCCGACATGGAGGAGGAGAAGATCTACCTCACCATCAGTGGCAAGGAGAAATTTACCGCCAAGGACATCGGCGACCACACCAATGTCTTCAAGGTCATGAACCCCGATCTGTTGCTCTGCACCATGGAGCCCTTCGTCAACCTGGAGGTGGAGCTTACGGTCACCAAGGGGTACGGCTACATCCCCGCGGATGAGAACCTGCCCAAGAACGCCCCCATCGGCGTGATCCCCGTAGATGCCATCTACACCCCGATCAAGAACGTCGCCTACCGCGTAGAGTCTACCCGTGTGGGTCAGCGCACCGACTACGAGAACCTGATCCTGGAGGTCAAGACCGACGGTACCATTCACCCCGAGGATGCCGTACGCGAGGCCGCTCGCATCCTGATTCAGCACCTGATGCTGATCACCGACGAGCCCATCGAGTTTCAGAGCAGTGGTGCCCGCGAGGAGACCATCGTCGACGAGCACATCCTGCACATGCGTAAGCTGCTCAAAACGAGCCTGGAAGACCTCGACCTCTCGGTACGTGCCTACAACTGCCTCAAGGCCGCCAAGATTAATAGCCTCGGCGAACTGGTCCGCTACGATACCCACGAGCTACTCAAGTTCCGCAACTTCGGTAAGAAGTCGCTGGTAGAGATCGAGGAGTTGCTGGTGGAAAAGGGCCTGACCTTCGGTATGGACCTCAGCAAGTACAAGCTCGACGAAGAGTAGTTGGGTTTTATTCGGGTCACTGACCACAGTGTAGTTTATCCACATAAACCAGCGGTACTAACCCCTTCCCCCTCGCAGTTGCCCGAGCTGCCCATGAGCGGAAGGTGCGTGGTGCCGGCCAAATTCTCCTGACATGCGTCACGGTAAGAAAGTCAACCATTTAAGTCGCACCAGTGCCCACCGCAAGGCGCTGCTGCGCAACCTCACCATCGCCCTGATCACGCACAAGCGGATCAATACCACCCTGGCGAAGGCTAAGGCCCTACGGAAGTACGCCGAGCCCCTCATCACCAAGTCGAAGACCAATGATACGCACAACCGCCGCGTGGTCTTTAGCTACCTGCAGAATAAGGAGGCCGTAACGGAGCTCTTCAGCACGGTGGCCGATAAGGTGGCCGACCGTCCAGGAGGGTATTTGCGTGTCATCAAGACCGGCTTCCGACTGGGAGATGGTGCCGAGACCGCGATGATCGAGTTGGTTGACTTTAACGAGGTCTACGACAAGGACGCGGCCAAATCTACCAGCAAAACCCGTCGTAGCCGCCGCCGTCGGGGTAGCAAGGGAAGTGGTAGCAGCAGCGCCGCCACTACTTCGGGAGCCACTACCGCGACGACGACGGAGGTTACCGAGGAGACGATCGCCGACAAGCCAGCCGCAGCACCTATTGCAGCTGCTGCCGCACCAATCGCCGAGAACCCAACCGCGCCTAAGACGCCGGACGTAGCTGACATTACAGCGGCCAGTGAGGAGGAATAAGTTTTCACTAAATAAGTGATACAAAAGCCCGGAACTGCCACAGTTCCGGGCTTTTTCATTCCGGCAACTTCGTAATCAATCAAGTGTTTATACATTAAATACACCTACTATGGAAATTGGTATCGACGACTTTGGCGCTAGCGTACTCGACCCGCAGACGGATGAGGTGCTACACGCCCAGCAGTCTATGGCAGAATTACTGGAACGCATCGAGCAGGCCGATCGTAGCGGACTTCACCTCTTCGGCATGGGCGAGCACCACCGCAAGGAGTTCTTCGACTCCTCACCGGTGACGATCTTGGCCGCGGCGGCAAGTCGCACCAAGCAGATCAAATTAAGTAGTGCCGTTACTGTACTGAGCGCTGCCGATCCCGTGCGCGTGTTCCAGAGCTACGCCACCCTGGACCTGATCTCCAGCGGACGGGCCGAGATGGTCGTAGGTCGCGGCTCCTTCGTCGATGCCTTTCCGCTCTTCGGACTCGACCTGCGCAACTACGACGAGCTCTTTACCGAAAAGCTAGGCTTACTACTACAAATCCGCGATAATGAGCGGGTCACTTGGTCGGGCCAGTTTCGTGCGCCGCTAGATGACCAACCGATCTACCCCCGTCCGACGGGCAAACTCCCTATCTGGGTCGGTGTAGGGGGCACCCCGGCCTCCTTTGCCCGCGCCGGTACGCTGGGCCTACCGCTTATGGTCGCCGTGATTGGTGGCGAGACCCACCGTTTCCGTCCCCTGGTAGATCTATACTGGGCCGCCGCCGAGCGGGCCGGTCACGATCTGGACACGCTGGAGGTAGGCCTCCACTCCCTAGGCTACGTAGCGGAGACCACCGAGCGGGCGGCCGATGAGTTCTTCCCCGGCTACGCCCGTCAGATGACCCGTATCGGGAAGGAGCGCGGCTGGGCACCCATCACGCGGGGCCACTTCGATGCCCAGCGCGGTAAACTCGGAGCCCTAGTGGTAGGCGGGCCGGAGGAAGTGGCCGAGAAGATGCTGCGGCACAGTAAGGCGCTGGGGGGTGTGACCCGTTTCAGTTTGCAGATGGGGGTGGCGGACCTTACGCACGCGCAGCAGATGGAGGCCATCAAACTGATCGGCGAGCGGGTGATTCCGCTAGTGAATGCGTAGGTTGCAGCAATGCACCTCAATCGCTATTGGATTTGCTTGTTGATCCTCCAGTATGGCTGCCGCCTCCCCGGCCAGCCCCCCTCCTGTACGCTCCTCCTGCCGCAGTACGTTTTCGACGGCACGGAGCTCCTGGAAAACCGGGCGGTACTTGTCCTAAATGACACGATTGCCGCCGTCAGTGACTCCGCTGATATGCAGCTACCCGTGGGCTGTACCGTTCGAGAATATCCCGACGCCACCCTCCTCCCCGGCCTGATCGAGGGCCACGCCCACCTCCTACTGCATCCCTACAACGAGACGTCCTGGGACGACCAAGTTCTGCGCGAGTCACAGGCCGAGCGAGCCATACGTGGCGCTCTGCACGCCCAGGCTACGCTGCGGGCGGGCTTCACCACCGTGCGCGACCTCGGCTCGGAGGGGGCGGGCTATACCGACGTAGGATTGAAACAGGCCATTGCCAAGGGAGTCACCCCGGGGCCCCGCCTACTGGTGGCGGGTAAGGCCATCGTAGCCACGGGCAGCTACGGACCGGGCGGCTTCAACGAACAGGTGACCGTGCCCCTCGGCGCCGAAGAAGCCGACGGCGTCGATGAGCTCACCCGGGTCGTCCGCGACCAGATCGGCCACGGGGCCGACGTCATCAAGGTCTACGCCGACTACCGCTGGGGACCCAACGGCACCGCCCAGCCCACCTTTACCCAGCGTGAACTCGAATTGATCGTAGAGCTGGCCACGAGTAGCGGCCGCCCCGTGGTCGCCCACGCCGCCACCGCCGAGGGAATGCGTCGCGCTACCCTGGCCGGGGTCTCCACTGTCGAACATGGTGACGGCGGCACCCCGGAAGTATTCGCCCTAATGGCCGAACGCGGGGTAGCCCTCTGCCCCACCCTGGCCGCCGGTGATGCCATCCTACAGTATCGCGGCTGGAATAAAGAGGTGGATCCAGAGCCGGAGCGTATCACCCAGAAACGCGCTTCCTTTACGGAGGCACTGGGTGCCGGTGTTACCATCGTTGCCGGTGGCGATGTAGGCGTCTTTCCCCACGGTGACAACGTACGGGAATTGGAGATGATGGTTGACTACGGCATGTCACCACTCGCGGTGCTACGCACCGTGACCTCCGGCAACGCTACCGTTTTTGGGTTAGACAACCGGCTAGGACGTATAGCGCCGGGCCTCCTTGCCGACCTGCTGATAGTACACGGTAACCCCCTTGAGAGTATTAGCTCCTTACGTGAAGTTGAGGCCGTCATGCTCGGCGGCAAGCCGGTCGTACTAAAGGATTAGCTCACAAGACCTGCTACCGCAAAGCCTAGATAGGTACCCAGTCCATTACCCAGCGCTCCGACCAAAATACCCGGCAGGTAAAGGTCCATCCGGTCCAGACTCTTAGCCAGGGCTAGCGCGGAAGAGGAGCCCCCAATATTAGCCTGAGACGCTACGGCCGCCACGTCCATATCTAGCTTAGCCACGTACGCCACGCCGAAGACG
The DNA here is from genome assembly GCA_958295895.1 of Saprospiraceae bacterium. GTDB lineage: Bacteria > Bacteroidota > Bacteroidia > Chitinophagales > Saprospiraceae > Neolewinella. Next base: position 220,937 of record CATQHI010000008.1, read on the forward strand.
ATCGCCCCGTGCACTGATACCGTGACGGTCACCAGCGCCAGTAAGCGCCAGGCCAGGTCACCAATTTGCCCCAGTGCGGCCAACTCACAGAACGCCCCGATCACCGCCAGGAACAGGTACACGCAAAATAGCCCGATCACCTGCCCACCGGCCAACCGATGAAAGAAGGGCAGCTGAGCCAGTAGCAGCGCGATGGTCGTAAGAATAAGAATGGAGGGTACCGCATAGCCCACCCCATCCAGCCAGACCGTCAGCGCATCGGAGGCCGCCAGGGCCAAAAAGCCTATACCCAGCAGGATGCCCAGCGAGCGTACGCTGATGCCCTCGGTCTCGCGCTCCACGCCCTCGGTGGCCTTCACTACGGTTGGGTGCATCCCGCGGACGCGCCTGAACAGTAGAGGAATGGCCAGGGTAGCGATCATCCACAGGGCCGTGATGATGTTGTCGACCGCTGTCATGCCTGCATATAGCACCCCCTCCCGCATAACGTCGTAGTGAATGGCGATGGCGTTATAGTTGACACTACCCCCCGTGTACGTACCAGTAAACATGCCGCTGATGGCCGGATAAAGCGCCCCGAAGTGGGTACGCCCGTCGATGAGCTGCATCCCTACTAACACGCCAACGGCCGTCGCCAAACTACCCAGTACGAACAGGCCCAGCATCGGTGCCCCCGCCCGCTTGATACTCGCCAGGTTGACGTCTAGCAACAAGTAGAAGATAGATAGCGGTGCCAGATACTGAAATATGCCAGTATACACCTCCGAGCCCTGGGAGGCGGAGGGAATAACGCCCAGATTAGCCAGTATAGCTACCACAATGATGACCAGCAGGGCCGTACCCAGATGACGTAGCGGGGTGCGGCGCACGAGGTACTCGGAGGCCACCACGCTCAGACAGAGCACGGCCAGTACGAATAGGGGGCGAGTGAACACCCCGGAAGATAGCTACGACCGCAGAATTTTGGCCTTTTCCCGCTTAAAGGACTCCTCGGTTAGGATACCATCGTCCTTCAGCTTCGCCAGCCGCTCGATGCGGGTGATGAGGTCGTCGGAGAGCTCCAGGGTATCGGCCGGCTCGCTAGGGGCGGGCTCACCTGCAGCGGTAGCAGGCGGTGTCCGGTAGCCGTTCGACTTGAAAGCATAGTACTCCGGCGTGGCGCGCAGGTAAGCCAGGTGGTCGTTGTTCTCGATGGCGTCGAAGTCGTAAAAGCCATTCTCCAGGGCCAGGCTCAGGTGACGCATAGCCGCGGCCGTATCCTCGTGGATGCTATGTAGGGCGGCCAGCTTATAGTGCACCTCGCCCTGGCGGGGGTCTACGTTGAGCGAGCGGCGGTAGTCCTGCATGGCCCCCTCAAAGTCATAGTCTGCGTACTTCTGATCGCCACTGATGCGAAAGGGGTCCAGTTTAGGTCCGGTCGGGCGCGGTACGCGATCAGTGGGCGGGGCCGCCGGTGCAGTGTAAGTCGCGGTCTGCGTTTGCTGCTGGTTGAGGCTGGCGTAGTACTCGGCCGGATTGTACTTCCGGTTAAAGTCTTCCTCGCTCTGGGTCAGGAAGATGATCCCGTCGATCATGGAGATGATGGTAGGAATGAAGGTCCAGATGAAGAGCAGGTAAAGCAGGCCCTTGCCGGTCTGCCCGAGGTAGAAGCGGTGTACGCCGAGCCCCCCGAAGAAGAGGGCGAAGATGCCGGCGGTTGTTTTGTTTTTCATGTTGCGGAGGAAAGAGTGTGTATAATACTAAAGATAGGGGGTTTGGGTTGGGGGTATTCGACGGAGCTAGGGATTGGCTCGGCTAACACCGTACGAAGTGGTCTACGACCGCGCTGTGCAACGCGACTTGCAGTCGCGGCGTCAACACTCCTAGCGCAGTCGTAGACTGCGCGGAACAGCGCTGCCGGAGGCAGCATTGTACTTTTGCGCGGTGCTAACCTCCACCACCACCCACCGCGTCCGCTACGGAGAAACCGACCAAATGGGCTACCTCTACTACGGCCGCTATGGCCTGCTGTACGAAATCGGCCGGGCCGAGATGCTGCGCGACCTGGGGCTGAACTACGCCGATATGGAGGGCGAGGAGGGCGTGATGATGCCGGTGATGAGTCTAAATCAACGCTTCGTGCGGCCGGCGCGCTACGATGAGTTGCTGACGATCACGACCACCTTACGCCATATGCCGGACCGGACGATCACCTTTCACCTGGAGATTCACAACGAAAGGGGTAAATTGGTGAACGGCGGGTCGGTCAAGCTGTGTTTCGTGACGGTGAAGACCGGGCAGACGGTGCACGCGCCGGACTACCTGCTGGAGGTCTTACGTCCCTACTTTGAAGCTTAAGTTCGACATCGACGCCTTTACCCGTTACTTCACCGAGCACCCCTGGGTGATCGGGCTGACGAAGTACGCCCGCGAGAACAGCTTCATCGGCTTCAAGGGGGTGCCGATCTACGACGTGGTGGTCTTCGTGATTAAGGAAGCCACGCGGGACGATCTCTTTACGCGGGCTAATAGTGTGGCGTTCAGCTTTTTCCTGTCGCTCTTTCCGTCGATCCTGACGCTGTTTACCCTGACGCCCTTCGTGCTCGACCTGCTGTCCATTTGGTTCCCGGAGCTTGAAAACTTCAACATGACGCTCTACGAGGAGATCAAGCGGGTGATGCCGGGGCAGGCCGGGGACATCCTCTTCGGCTTCGTACAGGACGTGACCAACTCGCCCAAGGTGGGCCTGCTGAGCTTCGGTTTTTTGCTGGCGATCTACTTCTCGACCAATGGCATGATCGCCCTCATGCAGGCCTTCGAGAAGAGCTACGTGGAGGTCTTCCGGCAGCGGGGCTTTCTGCGTAAGCGGATAGTGGCCGCGGGGCTGACCTTTCTGATCGGACTTTTCATTGTGGCCAGCGTCATTCTGGTCATCCTGGGCGATAGCATCATCGGCTGGGTCGACTACTGGATGGGCCTGGGTAGCTTTTCGATCTTCCTGATCGACGTGATTCGCTGGGTCACGATGCTCTCGCTCTACTACATCATCATCGGTAGCCTGTACCGCTACGGAGCGGCTACGATCGAGCGCTTTAGCTACGTCTCGCCGGGGGTGACGCTAGCCACGCTGCTGAGTCTGGCGACCTCGGTGGCCTTTAGCTTCTACATTGACGGCTTTAATCGCTACGATACGTACACCAAGTTCTACGGCTCCATTGCCACGATCATTATTGTAATGCTGTGGCTACAGCTCAATGCGCTGATTCTTATCATCGGCTTCGAGCTGAATGCGGCAATCGCGGTGCACCGGGATATCACCCAGGTCAAAGACGAAGAGGAATGAGCTGTGCCGCGGGGAGTACGCGACAGACTGTTACTCCTGACCCGCCGGCAATGGACCGATGCCCCAGGCGGTGTTAGGTTCCGGGCCCATTGTCAGTTCGAGTTTACCTCCCCCCAGTAGCTCGGCAGCTGGAAACCAGAACGTCCTTAGCACCTTCCCGTTGAGTTTTGCGCCCTGCACGTATTTGTTTACGGAAGATGCGTTCTGCGCCTCGATCGTGAAGGTATCGCCACGGCCGTAGACGCCACCCAGATGGATAACGCTTTTCTCAAACAGCGGGCTGGCGATCTCATAGATGGGTTCTCTCCTGGTTCCTCCGTCGGTTTGGAACAATCCGAGTGCCGCCATCACGAACCAGGCGCTCATCTGGCCCTGATCCTCGTCACCCAGGTAAGCATTGGAGATACCATATCCGTAGTACCGCTGTGTGATGTCCCGACTCCACTTCTGGGTAAGCCAGGGGTGCCCCGCCCAGTTGAACAAATAAGCGAAGTGCATGGACTGCTGGTTGCCCTGGATGACCGGAAAATCCCAGTACAGTTCGTTGGGGGCGTTGTACCGCCAGTTGCTGCTTACCTCAAAGCCTGCGTTCAATCGGTCGACGAACGCCTGCTGACCAATGATGGCGATGAGACCCGGAACGTTTTGCGGTACGAAAAAAGTTAGTTGAAACGCATTGCCTTCGACGTACTGGTGGTTACCTCCCGTGGTCAACGGATCGAAGTTCTCATACCAGCTACCGTCCGAATGCCGCAGACGGGCAAACCCTATCTTCGGGTCGATGGCATTTCTCCACCACTCGGCCCGGTCGGAAAATTCAGTGTAGGCCGCTTTTTTTCCTAATGCTCCCGCGAACTGAGCGACGGCGAAGTCATCGAAAGCGTACTCCAGCGTATTTGAGAATCTCCCTTTGTTGTAGGGCACGTAGTGATACTTCAGGTAGGCCTCTAGGTCTCTATTTCCCGCGAACCCGTGTCCTACCGGCTCCCCTTTGGTGGTCTGCATTTTGTAGACTGCCGCAAATGCTTTTTCTGCATCGAAGTCTCTAATGCCCATCTGGTAGGCGCTTACGATTAGCGGAATCTCGTGTTCCGCTACCATGACCGGGATGTATTCCATGCCGGCGGGCCCCTTTGCCAGCCAGCCATTAGCCGCGTACATCGCCAGCGCAGAATTGACCCACCTGGAAGACCATTCTGGAACGACCAGGTTCCAGAACTGATTCAAGTTCCAGAACGTGTTCCAGAATGCATCGCAGCCGAGGGCGACGGCATCCGGCGTCGAAAGCTGTTGCACCCTTTCGGTGGCATCTACCCAGCGCCCGTCAACGTCGCTAAAGATGTTGCGGCTTACCAGTGCCCGGTACATATTGGAGTAGAAACGGGTCTTTTCCCGTTGGTCGTCGGTAGTGATCTGAACCCGATCAAGTAGTTGGTTCCAAACGCTTTCCTGATTTTTTCTTACCGCCGCAAAATCCCAGCCGAAGGGCTCCGCGATCTCTGTCCTTAGGTTCAACTCCGCATTAGCTATGCTCACGTAGGAAATTCCCGTCCTGGTCAGCACCACCGGGTCTTCCGCAGTGTCAAATTCAATGATGGCCACCACATCTTCCGGCTCGTTGATGGTAATCGTGTCACGATTGCTTACTGTAGTAGTATCTCTGGCTCCCTTTTCCCGCCCATCCACCCATACCTCGAACTTTTTAATTGGGTGGTCAAACTCCATAACAAAATTGACCGTGTAGTCCTGCTCGATATCATCCCACTCCCGTACCGCATCCCCGTTGTCAATCATTTGCTTGCGGTAATGTCGCTCCCCCCACACCGAGGGGGTAATCTGCCTGCTGTATCCGATGACTTTATTCGGACCCACTTTCTCGAGGTAGGCCCGTTCAATGCGGTACGGATACTCGGCGGGTATTTTTAGGTCCACCAGGATTCTGGATTGCGGCACCTCCTCTGGATAGGTGTATCGCTGAAAACTGCAGCGGGTGGAGGCGGTCAGTTCTGCCCGGATATTGTAATCGCTCAATAGCACCGAGTAGTACCCCAGAGGTGCCTGCTCGGTGGTCTTGTCAATCCTCGACCGATAGCCGCTGTCGGGATCTTCCGGCGTACCGACGGTAGTGTTCAGCGGTCCGTTGGTGGGTAAGGTGCCCAAACCCGCCATGGTCCATTCGTGAATATGGCTGAAGGTGCCCACGCTTTCAAAGGTTGGTTGGTAGCCCGCCTGCCAGCCTTCATCCTGATTGTCGGGACTAAGCTTCACCATACTAAAGGGCATCCACGGGCCCGGCGCGATCATCCACCTCGAATGACCGGTGCCGATGTTCGTATCGACGTAGGTGGATGGTGCCGCTGCGTCGCGTGGGCTACGCGTCACCGTACCTGTTTGTACCGTTTGACCATCTACTACTAACTCGTAATTACTCTTGACTTCTCTCGACACGGCAGGCATCGGGACTTCAAACGCATGTCTGCCGTTAGCAACTTCCTCCCGGAAAACTTCCTCCCCATCCAGCCTGACGATCAGTTGGGGGGCAGCTTCCAGGTGTTGGACATCCACTAGTAGGGGCTGAAACCTTGCTTCGCCGGTGTTGATCTCGTAGTCGGCGACCGTCACGTCACGCACCAGGAGCCGCCGGGGTACTACTAACTCGGCCGTTTCCGGACCTTCCAGCTTAACCTGATCGAAAACGAGCCAACTGCCATCAAGGGTAGTCAGTTGAACGGAGTTGCCCCCTTTTCGGAGTAGCGCTGCGGGCAGGGGAAGTACTAGCTTTTGCTCCTTGGCCCGTCTACCGCTCCCCTTCAGGGCCTCCTCGCTGCTTCCCGGCTCGAATTGGTGCTTCCAGGAGGTGCCGTTGACCGTTACTTTGAATTGTGGAGGTGCTTCGGGGCTACAGTCCACAATGTCCACCACTAGCACCCATTCCTCTCCGCCTAATTCTCCCTCCAGGCCAAACAACAGATTCAGTTCGTGGGGGCGAATACCAGCTAGCCCGGACGTCCCACCCCAGTAATCTGTAGCGCCGGGCAAAACGTAGGGAAAATCGTTGGCTACCTCAGAATACCCCGGCACAAAGAAGCGATCTTCCCATCCAAAATCATTCGCCAGAAACTGCTCGTACCCAGCGGGGGCCAGCGCAAATTCAGCGGGACGGTCATCCCCATCTCCTACCGCCCAAATGATCTTCTGTCCAAAGGCCATCCCCGGCAGCATGAATAGCACGGCGACGAAGGAGTATAATTTGAGCCTAGCATTCCCGGTTGCGTTGAATTTGATCAATCGGATTAGAATTTACTGTTTAATAAATGTACGCACGGTCTGTAGTCCATTCTGTAGCAGGCGTAGGTGGTAGGCCCCGGCGGGCAGTGTACTGACGTCCAGTTCCACCCTCAGTTCTGCGTCGGTGGGGTCGAACTCCAGCCTGCGGACGGTGCGGCCTTTGCTGTCTATGATTATCGCCAGGACGTGTTCCCTCAGGGAACTCCGCAGCTGGATTGTCAACTGGTTGCTAGCCGGATTGGGAAACAAGCTGACCTCTAGAAATGAGCCTAACTCCGCTGCAAACCACGTACCTGATGGGTCGTTCGCCTGAGCGGCAACTACGGCTTGTGGGGCAACTAGCGATGGACAGCCGGGATCGGCAGGGCCGAGCGTGTCTCCGGAAACTTCTGCGGCAGTGAGGGTGAGGAACACTTTATCCAGTAGGGTACTACTTTCCCGAAAGGCAAAGTCTACGGTGTTGGCCCCTTCCTCCAGTGACAGAGCAGTGGGTAGCTGGACCCACTCATAGCCTTTACCAATGGCAAAGCCCCGCGACCACTCGTGCCACGCCCCCCCGTTAGCACGCACCCAGTAGGAATCGCTCAAGTTATTGGGCGCATTTACTCGCGCAAAGAGGTTGTAAGTACCAGAATCTACGGCCGGAAGGTCGAAACGAATCAGGTTGGCGGGTACATCCGCGGGGGGAGTGGCGGTGCTGGACTTATTACGTACGACGACGGCCGTTCCGTTACTCGCATCCATATCCTCCTCAGCGGTCCATGCGTCTCCGACCTCGGCGCATTCCCCCTCCAACCAGAAGGTGTTGCGATCGCTGACCGTCGGTGCGGGGATAAAGGCGCAGGCATCGGCGGGGCCACCCAGGAAGCTCGGTACGATGCTGTACTTGGTGACTAGTATTTTGTCAAGTTGTATACCGGTATCCCCGTAGGCGATGTCGATGGTATTGCGCCCCGCTTGTAGCACATTTCTTCCCACGGGGTAGCCCGCCCACTGTAGGCCCTTGCCCCGGATCCTGCTGGGCTGGCGCCACGACCACCTGCCTCCGTTGAATCGAATCCAGAAGGAGTCGCTGTTATCGTCCGGCAGGTTAGCGCGAATCCAGATACGGTACCCCCCGGAAGTAAGCTCCGGGTCATCGAACGCAAACCGGATGTAATTGCTGGGCACGTCGAGTGGGGGCTGGTACCGGCTACTGCTGCGCGTGCTGGTCACTAAGATGCCGTTGGAGGCCGCGGCGTCGCGCTCCGGCATCCAGGTGCTACCGACGGTAGCGCACTCAGCCTCAAGCCAGAATAGCCCTTTGTCTACCGGGGGCGGGATGACATCGGGGCATTCCTGCGCAGGCTCCCCGAATCCCGTCGGCCTCACGTCCGTATCGGTGAGTAAGATTTTGTCTAAGCGGGTACTGTTTTCCCGGTAGGTGAAGTCGATGGTGTTCGTACCGCCCTGGAGTAAAGTCGTAGTCAGCCGTACCCACTGGAAGCCCTGCCCGATCCGGAAGCCGTTCCTGATCTCCTGCCACGGCCCCCCGTTAATCCGTAGCCAGTACGAATCATTACCGGGGGAGGGAGCATCTACGCGCGCATACAGGGTATAGGTAGCGGTAAGCGGAGGATCCTGTACCGTAAAGCGGATCAAGTTTTCGGGGGTGGCGGCGGGGGGTGAGGCTAGTGCGACAAACTGTGTTTCCACGTACGCGCCACCTGCGGCCTCGTCGCTCACCACCTTGGTCCACCGATTACCAACGGTGGCGCACTCGGCCTCCAACCAATAAGTAGCGCCGTCCTGGCTGAGCGTGGCGCTGGATGATGCTTGTATATCCGAACCGACCGGCAGTAGAAAGAAGGACCACACTATGATGTATATACACCAGAAATTGGCAGGCTGCATAATCGAACAATTGGGAAATAATCACAAATACTTCCCTAAAGTACTGTTAGATTGGTGCAGAAGCAAATAAATATTTTCATATGAGTGATAAAACACTATTTAATTAACACAAGAAACCACTTCGGTTTCTCAGTTTGACAATTTTATGACACCTTCAAATAGTAATACTATTGACTTGCATAGTTTAACTTCTTATCTTAACAATGCATTAACCATATCACTATGGCCCGCCAACCCCCCCTCCCCCTCCTCATGATTCTGCTCGGACTATTCGCGCTGAGCGTTGCCGGTCGGGCACAAACGGCCGATGAAGGTGTCGACACCACAGGGCTCACCCCCGACCGGCTAGAAGTCCAACGCATCGAAGAATTGATCAAATTCGGTCCGCACTACAAAAATCCCCGGGCGGCCGGACGGATAAAGGTGCTCTACCGGACCGCTCCCGTCGCAACTAACCGGCCGAGCAGACCCCGACTCACCGGGCCGGCCTACAAGAACCAACGGCGATTGATCACCCAGGCAGATACGGCCGTGACCAGACCGACCAAGCCTAGACTCACCGGACCGCGGTACAAGAACCGCGGGGCGAAAGCCTCTAAAGATCGACGGCTATGACCCTATTCACTAAGATCAAATGGGTGCTTGGCATCATGGTGGTGTTCCTGCTGATCCTGATGACCAACCTCATCGATCGGCAAAACTTCGTGGTTGTCAAAGACTCGATCGAGACGATCTACGCCGACCGGCTGGTCGCCCAGGACATTATTTTCGATCTCTACCAGTCCGTACTGGAAAAGGAGGTGCTGTACGCTAAGGCGGCTGACCTGCCACCAAAGAACAGGCTAAGTACAATTGATGCCAGGGTCACACAGTCTTTGGAACTCTTTGCCACGACCAAATTAACCGAGCGGGAAAAAGTCATCTTCACGCAACTTCAACAGACGGTGGCAGATTTGCGCCGCTTAGAAACTACTGTTGTAGCGGAACAATCAGCGCCCGAGGCCATCTCCGAGCAGCTTACCGCGGTCAAAGAACAGCTCACCGCGCTGTCGGCTGTCCAACTCAGCGAGGGAAAGCAGCAACTCTTTAAGAGTCAAAAAGCGATCGGCTCGGCGGAGCTCTTTACCCAACTGGAGATTGGTGCTCTCATAGTGCTTGCCCTTGCCATTCAACTCATCTTGCTGTACACTCCGCGGGTAGCGGAGCAGGAGGTTTGAGGGCATGACCGGGGTGTGCCTAGCAACCGCCGAGCGGCGAAGTGATACCTTTCACCCATGAGCCGTGCCACCTTCATTCTTTTCTTATCCGTACTACTGGCCGCTGCCTGCGAGACCACCGAGCAGTCCGTCAGCTCCGTAGACCCCAATGACTGGGCCGCCCGCCGTGCCACCCTACCCACCGATAGTACGCTGGTGCAGGGGGCAACCTACCTACCGAGCTACTCCCAGATCTACACCGAGACCGAGCACCGGCTCTTCGACCTCACCGGCACCATCAGCATTCGCAACATTAACCTGCGTGACACGGTGTACATCCGGCGGGCGGCTTATTACGATACTCAGGGACAGCTGGTGCGGGACTACTTCGCGGAGCCGATCTACCTGGCGCCCATGGAAACGGTATCCATTATCATCGATATGCGCGACCGCAAGGGCGGCACGGGGGATAACTTCTACTTTGAGTGGAGCACACCACGGGAGGTACACGAGCCACTTTTCGAGGGCGTGTATATTTCCACCTATGGCCAGCAGGGTATTTCTTTCAGCACCCGGGGGGTGCGGGTGGAATAGAAATTCAAACTACCCGCTTGCGCACCATCCCGCCCCGGACGTCATTGATGCTGGTCATGGTAATGAAGGCACCAGGGTCGATTTCCTGTACGGCCAGGGTGAGCTTGCGAATTTCCAGTCGGGTGATGACAGTATAGAGAATATCCTGCTCCTGGGTAGCTTCATGAAAGCCGTACCCTCCCACGCCCTTGAAGATAGTTACGCCAGTGCCGATCTCCTCAATTAGCATCGTACGGATACGCGGATGCTGGATGCTGATGATGGTCACCCCCGTGTACTCCTCCACCCCGTCGATAATGAAATCCAGCGCCTTGGAGGCCACGATATACGTAAGTAGAGAGTAAAGCGCCTGCTCCAAAGAAAGGAGCATGGCCGCAGCGCCGAAAATGACCAGGTTGATCAGGATGACCCAGTCGCTGACCTTCGTGCCTAACCTACGACTCAGGAAGATGGCTAGAATTTCCGTACCGTCGAGCACGCTACCCCCGCGCATGGAAAGTCCGATACCGGTGCCCAGAAAGAACCCCCCGAAGACGGCTACCAGCACACGGTCCTCCGTCAGGGACGGAAACTCGACGAGCCAGACGGCAAGGGCCAGTAGTAGAATAGCCGCGACGGTCTTGAGGGCAAATACCCGTCCGATCACCAGCCGCGCCAGGAATAGGAACGGAATATTGACCACCACCAAAAGTAGCGCCAGCGGCCAACCCAGTGCCTCGGCGAGCAGCAAACAGATACCGGTCACCCCGCCATCGATGAAGTGAGCGGGAAGTAAAAAGCCCTTCAGGCCGAGGGCGGCCAGGACTACGCCGGCAAGGATGAAAAGGAAATCCTTGAAGTAGGAGCGGTAAGGAGGTGAGTGCGGCATCGTCAGGTGTTGATAATGAACTACAAATGAGATCGTCTCTTTACTCACCAAGCCCGCCTGCTAAATTTGAAGCTGAATAACGGTACCTTCGCACCCCCCATGAACCGTCCCCCGCTAGCAACCCTCTTCGCCCAACGCATCCTCGTCCTCGACGGCGCCATGGGTAGCCTCATCCAGGGCTACGGACTCACCGAGGCTGACTACCGCCACGGCCACTTCGAGCACCACCCCAGCGACCTGAAGGGCAATCATGATCTGCTGGTACTCACCCGCCCGGATGTGATTGAGGAGATCCACCGCGCCTACCTCGAAGCCGGGGCAGACATCATCGAGACCAACACCTTCAGCGGCACGGTCATCGCCCAGGAGGACTACGGTACCCAGGGTATCGTATATGAGCTGAACAAAGCCGCCGCCCAGGTAGCCCGCCGCGCCGCCGACGCCTACTCGACCGCAGAAAAGCCCCGTTACGTAGCCGGTGCCATCGGCCCCACGAACCGTACGCTCAGCATCTCGCCCGACGTCAACGACCCTGGCTACCGCGCCATCACCTTCGAAGAGCTAGCGGCGGCCTATAGGACCCAGATCGAGGGACTTACCGACGGCGGGGCCGACTGCATCCTCATCGAAACCATCTTCGATACCCTCAACGCCAAGGCGGCCATCTTCGCCCTGCAGGAGGTGCGCGACGAGCGCGGGATCGAGCTGCCGGTCATCATCTCCGGTACCATTACGGATGCTAGTGGCCGCACCCTTTCGGGCCAGACCGTCGAAGCCTTTTACATTTCCGTCTCTCATGCCAAACCGCTCTGTATCGGACTGAACTGTGCGCTGGGAGCAAAGGAAATGCGCACCCACCTGGCCTCGCTCGCTAAGATCGCCGAGTGCTACGTGCACGCCTACCCCAATGCCGGTCTGCCCAACGAGATGGGCGAGTACGACCAGGGAGCCGAGGAGATGCAGGCCTACATTCGGGACTTCGCCGAAAGCGGATTGGTCAATATGATCGGAGGGTGTTGTGGGACTACCCCCGCGCACATCCGGGCCATGGCGCAGGCGACGCTGCACCTGCGACCCCGCCCCCTGCCCGCCCACGCCTCCAACACCCGCCTGAGTGGACTGGAACCCCTGGAGATACGCGAGGAGACCAACTTCGTCAACGTAGGCGAACGCACCAACGTGACCGGCTCGCGCAAATTCGCCCGCCTGATCAAAACCGGCGACTACCCCACCGCCCTCGATGTAGCCCGCGAGCAGGTGGAAGGTGGCGCCCAGGTCATCGACGTGAATATGGACGAGGGCCTGCTCGACTCGAAGCAGGCCATGACGACCTTTCTGAACTTGGTCATGGCCGAGCCCGACATCGCCAAGCTGCCCGTGATGATCGACTCCTCGAAGTGGGAGGTGATCGAGGCCGGACTGCGCTGCGTACAGGGTAAGTGTGTGGTCAACTCCATCAGTATGAAGGAGGGGGAGGCGGAGTTTCTGCGGCAGGCCCGGCTTGTGAAGCGCTACGGAGCCTCGGCCGTCGTAATGGCCTTTGATGAGAAGGGGCAGGCCGATACCATCGACCGCAAGGTCAATATCTGCGTGCGCGCCTACAAAATTCTCACCGAGCGGGCGGGCTTCGACCCCCAGGATATCATCTTCGACCCCAACATCTTCGCCGTAGCCACCGGCATTGAGGAGCATAATAACTACGGGGTCGACTTCATCGAGGCCACGCGGCGCATCAAGGAGCTGTGTCCAGGGGTGAAGGTGAGCGGCGGGGTATCGAACGTGAGTTTTTCCTTCCGTGGCAATGACGTGGTGCGCGAGGCGATGCACTCGGCCTTTCTGTACCACGCCATCCGCGCCGGTATGGATATGGGCATTGTCAATGCCGGCCTCATTGAGGTCTACGCTGACATCCCTGAGGACCTGCTGGAGCGGGTCGAGGACGTCATCCTCAACCGCCGCGACGACGCCACCGACCGCCTGATGGAGTTCGCCGAAGGGCTCAGGGACGTGGGTGGCCGCACCGTAGCCCGTGACCTGGGCTGGCGCGAGAGCACCGTCGAAGAGCGGCTGCGCCACAGTCTGGTGCGCGGCATCACCGAGTACATCACCGAAGATACCGAGGAGGCCCGCCAGCAGTACCCCCGCCCCCTGCACGTCATCGAGGGCCCCCTGATGGATGGTATGAACGTGGTCGGTGACCTGTTCGGCGCGGGCAAGATGTTCCTACCGCAGGTAGTGAAGAGTGCGCGGGTGATGAAGCAGGCCGTGGCTTATTTGCAGCCCTACATCGAGCTAGAGAAAGAGCAACTCGCGGAAGAAAACCCTGATGCAGTGGGCGGGGACGCAGGTGCAGCGGACTCGGGGAAGGGCAGAATTTTGCTCGCTACCGTAAAGGGCGACGTGCACGATATCGGCAAAAACATCGTCGGCGTAGTGCTGGCCTGTAACAACTACCAAATTCACGATCTGGGTGTGATGGTGCCGGCTAACAAGATCCTTGATGAGGCGGAGCGCCTAGGCGTGGACATAATTGGACTTTCCGGCCTCATCACCCCCTCCCTCGACGAGATGGTCAACGTAGCCGCCGAGATGGAACGGCGCGGACTAAAAACGCCACTACTAATTGGGGGGGCCACGACTAGCAAAACGCATACGGCCATCAAGATCGAGCCAGCCTACTCCGGTCCTACGGTACACGTGCTGGACGCCAGTCGGGCCGTGGCGGTGGTCAGTGAGCTACTCAATTCTGAAGAGGACGTGCGCGTGGAGTACCGCCAAAGCATCACGGAGGAATACGAGCGGGTGCGGGTACACCGGGCCGGGCAGCAGTCGAACAAGAAGATGCTACCGATCGCGGAGGCGCGTAAGAACGGTTTGCCGCTAGACTGGGAGAACTACACGCCGCCGGTACCAACTTTCCTCGGTACGAAGGTGCTGGACAACTACCCCCTGGAGGAATTAGTCGACTTCATCGACTGGACGCCCTTCTTCAGCAGTTGGGGACTGGCCGGGAAGTACCCCGAAATTCTAACCGACGAGGTGGTGGGTGAGCAGGCTACGCAGTTGTACGAAGAGGCCCAGACGATGCTTGATAAACTGGTGCGGGAAAAGTGGCTTACAGCGCGGGGGGTGGTAGGTTTTTACCCGGCTGTGGCGGAAGTGGATACCGATACGGTGGTGGCAGCGCACGGAGGAAGTGAGTGCCGCCTCTACCAGCTCCGGCAGCAGAGCAAGAAAGCCAAGGGACGGCCCAACCAGTCGCTGACCGACTATATTGCCCCCCGACAGAGCGGCAAGCAGGATTACATCGGTGCCTTTGCCGTCACGGCGGGTATCGGGATCGAGGAGCACGTGAAGCGGTTCGAGGCGGCCCACGACGATTATTCGGCCATCATGCTCAAGGCGCTGGCTGACCGGCTGGCCGAAGCCTTTGCCGAGGCGTTGCACCTGCGTACGCGGCGGGAATTCTGGGGTTACGAGCCGGAAGAGCAACTGGATAACGACGCGTTGATTGGGGAAAAGTACCGTGGTATCCGTCCTGCACCGGGCTACCCGGCCTGTCCCGAGCACACCGAGAAGGGTAAACTGTGGGAGCTACTGGACGCCGAGGCGGCTACCGGTATTACGCTCACCGAAAGCTACGCGATGTACCCTACGGCGAGTGTCAGTGGATGGTACTATAGCCACCCCGAGGCGAGCTACTTTACGGTACGTGGTATTCAACCCGATCAGGAGCGGGATTATGCGGCGCGCAAGGGCTGGGATCCGGTTACGGCTGACCGCTGGCTGGCACCGATCCGGGGGTGATTCCTTAACTCAGCGTTAAATCCGGTGGACGCATCGCGCAACCGCCCAAAAGCGCCTACCTTAGGGGCACCCTACAAAAACCGGTCTATGCTGCGTACTGCTACCCTCCTTGCTTTCCTGCTTTGTGCCCTGTCGGCCACCGCCCAGATTACGATCACCGAGGCCTACTTCCCCGCCGCTGGCGATACCCTGCGTTACGGGGAGTCGGATAGTGCGGCGACGACTGTGAATTTACTTAGTCCCGGTCCCGACCGGCAGTGGGACTTTGGCACCCAGACCGCGGTGGACACGCAGCTACAAATCATTCGGCCCTACGACGGTAATCCAGAGTTTCCGAACGCCGATGTAATTGTGGCTATAGATAGTGCTAACGAGGGCTACTACGCCCTCACCGATACCGCCTATGAGCTAGTGGGCATCCGCGGTATGCTTACCGATGTACTGCCGGGGTTTGAGTACAATGCCCCCGTGACACCCGGGCGGGCGCAGCGACGTGCGCCGCTTACCTATCAGGATCGTTACGTATCCACTACCGTAAATGCTATTGCCGTAGACGTTGATAGCCTACCGGATGAGGCTGTCGATGCACTCGATGAGTTCGGCCCCCTATTGGATGGAATAGACTCCATCCGTATCGTGTCCACCAGCGCACGTACCGATGTAGTCGATGCTTACGGTACGCTTACGATCAACGGACAGTCGTACGAGGTGCTCCGCGAGCGCCGCACCGAAACCAACAGCGCGGAGGTACTGGTCAAAACTGGAGGAATAGAGCTGCCCGTAACGGGTGTCATACTAGAACAGCAACCCGACTTAGGAGATTTTCTCGGCGAGCAGGACCCCATTATCACCTATTACTACTGGACCAATACAGAAAAGGAAGCCGTGGCTATCGTCACCGTTGATGAGTTTGACGCGCCCATAAGCTTGCTCTTCCTCCAGGGTGACGTAACCAACTCCGTGCGCGGCCCCCAGTTGACCCAGGCCCAGGTCAGGGTGTATCCCAACCCCGCCCGCGACCTGACAACCTTCGAGGCGACCGGTCTGGCCTCCGGCAACTACACGCTACGGGTGGTCAATATGCTCGGCCGTGAAGTAATCCGGCAGCAGCTCACGTCGGTCGACGGTCGGGTGCGTACGGAGGTGAACGTGAGTCAGCTGCCCCGCGGTCCCTACATCTACAGCATGACCAACGAGCGGGGGCGGATCCTTACGACGCGTCGGTTGCTGGTGAATCGGTAGGTACAGGCCTTTCCTCTACGGCTGCCCGCAACGCCCGAATTTCCTGGGTGAGTACGTCCACCTTGCGTTCCAGGGTTTTGGTGTTATCCATCGTCATCTCGTCCACAAAAACGGCGTTGGCCAGCCCGATGCCGAAGATGCCGCCGAGAATGACGACCAGGGAAAAATAAAAGCGAGTCATGCCCACCATCAGGGGGCTATCGCTACCGGCCGTGATGGCCGCCGGTATCTCGTTCCATCCCTCGAGCGTAAAGAGTTGGAAGACGCTGTAGATGCTTACCCATGGATTGCCGAAGTACTGCGGGGCCACCTCCGCGTAGAAGTGGCAGGTGATGAGGGCCAGCATCAGGTTGAGAAACACCAGCGCGGCTAAGATTAATACGGAGGCCTTTAGCGCCCGGCCTAGCCCCTGGATAACCTGGTCGATGTTCGGGATGAAGCGCAGGAAGCGCACCAGGCGCACCAGCCGGAAGAGCCGCAGTAGGATAAGCAGTGTAGTATCCGGCACATCGAAGACGGCTAGGAAAAGTACCGGCAGACTCCCCATGATGATAAGAAAGTCGAAGCGGTTCCAGGCGCTGCCGAAGTAGGCTTTGGGCTTTAGCACGGCCAGCTTCACGATCACCTCGGTAAGAAAGAAGACGATAAAGGCGTGGTCGAGGGTGAGCAACCGGGCGTTGTCGCGCAGGCTGGGAAAATAAAGGGCAAAAATAACCGCGGCATTGAGGATGACGGCGATCAGCATGGCGCGCTCGCTAAGGAAAAGTCGCTTCACTTGGGGGGGCTTGTGTCCGCCAAATTACCCCACCGGACGGCAGCGGCTGCGTATCTTGGGGGTATGGAAGCGATCATCCACTACTTTGAAACTATCCCGAGCAGTCACCGTACGCTGATTCTAGTCGGTGGCCTTACCCTATTCTGGGGGCTGGAAAGTGCCGCGCCCCTGGTCACGGGTGAGTACAAAAAGTGGCGTCACGCCGGCATCAACTTTTTCTTCACCTTCACGACCATTGTGGTCAATTTCTTGCTGGCCTTCGTGCTGGTTAAGGGGAGTGACTGGGCGGTGGCTAATGATTTCGGCATTCTGCAGTGGCTGAATCTGCCGCTCTGGGCTATGGCTACCGTCGGCCTACTCCTGATGGACTTCTTCGGCGCCTACCTCGCGCACTGGACCGAGCACCGGGTCCCGCTCCTCTGGCGCTTCCACCTCGTCCACCATACCGATCAGAATGTGGACACCACTACGGCTAATCGACATCATCCGGGGGAGAGTGTGATCCGCTTTGTGTTTACCACCGCGGCGGTCGTGCTACTGGGTGCGCCGATCTGGCTGGTATTTCTCTATCAGAGTATGAGCGTAGTACTGAGCCAGTTCAACCACGCTAACATCACCGTGCCCCGGGGCCTCGACCGTGCGCTGCGCACTGTCTTCGTTACGCCGGACATGCATCGGGTGCACCATCACTACCAGTTGCCGTACACGGATACGAATTACGGGAATATTTTCAGTGTGTGGGATCGGCTGTTTGGCACCTATTCCGAGCTGGATAATCGGGAGCTTATTTACGGGGTGGATACGCATATGGAGGAGGAGCATCACTGGAGTATTCGCACGATGCTTGGTATCCCGTTCCGCAAGTAGAATGCTGCCGGAGGCAGCATTGTACTACCGCACCACCTTACCCGTAGCCAAACTCACCATCTTCCCCCCCTTCTCACTCACGTACCGCTGAATGATCCGCGCCGTATCCGGATAGGTCACCGACCGCTTCACGCTGTCAATAGCCATATTTATATTCGTACAGTGCTCCTTATCGATGTAGCCGAAGCCCTGGTACTTGCCCTCCTCGACCAGGATGACGGAGGCCTCATCGTGCGTACGGCCTACGTCGAAGAGCAGGAAGTCGTCGTCAAAAACGTTACGTAGGTGCAGGCGGGCCTCCTCGGCGCGTAGGTTGTATTCCTCGGGCGACTCTTCCCCCGCGCACCCGCCCCGGCACTGCTTGAGGTGGTAGTGGAAGCAGGCACCACGGCTGGGGTAGATATTGGTGAAGGCGCTGCATAGCTCCAGGTGCTTGCGGACAAAGTTGAGGCGACCCTTAGCGCGACTGAGCCCCGGGTACTCACTGATGATATCGAGCTCCTTACGGGCCTGGGCCGTATTGCGTACCACATCGAAGCAGCGAAAGCCCTGCTCGTTGAGGTAGCTGTGAATGGCGTAGTTGAAGCGCTTGCCCCGCTGGGCCCGGTTTATGCGCGGTTGGAGACGCTTGATCTCCTCACTTTCTAACAGCAGCGCCACGAGCTCGCTGCCGGTGATTTCGAAGGTGATATCGGCGACCTTCTCGGCAATGCGACTGCCCTTACTGGTATGGTCGTTGAAGTGCTGGGCGATGCGCTTGCGGATGTTGTTGCTCTTGCCCACGTAGACGACGTCACCGTTGGCATCGTGGAAGTAGTATACGCCGGTCTCCTCGGGAAGCTCGGTGATCTGCTCCAGTTTGATCTGCTTGGGCAGCCGAGTTTCCTTGATACCGTAGTTGATGAGGCGCTTGGCTTCCTTGGCGCAGTCCTCACCGGCCAGGCAGAGTTGGAGAAGCTCGGTCGTAGCCTGGGCATCGGCTAGCGCCCGGTGGCGCGCATCGACGTGGAAGCCAAAGTGCTGGATGAGCTTGCCGAGACTATAGCTTTTAAGCCCCGGGAAGCACTTACGGGCTAGGCGCACCGTACAGAGCTGCCGCCGCGAAAAGGTGTACCCCAGTCGGCCGAACTCCTCGCGCAGGAAGCCGTAATCGAACTTCGCATTGTGCGCCACGAAGATGCGCCCCTCAGTGAGCTCCACGATCCGCCGGGCCACCTCGTAGAATTTCGGCTGCCCCTTTACCATTTCCTGGGTGATGCCCGTTAACTCTACGATACCGGCCGGGATATACTGCTCGGGGTCTAGTAGCGTCTCAAAAGTCTCCGTTACCTTTTCGCCGTCGAAGAGCACGATGCCGATCTCGGTGATCCGGGCCCGGCTGGCGCGGCTTCCCGTGGTCTCAATATCGACGATCGCATATTCTTGTTTACCCATGACACCCTCGCCCCTACGGCGGACTCTAAACCTCACACTCGGATGGCCAAGGTATACCTTCTTCTCTGTTTTTTGTTAACGTTTGCCGCAAATTGTTTTAAATCGGACCCTCGTCGGCCGAATTCTTCGGACCAGGCGGAGCTGGTCCGAAGTTCGTCCGCCGAGTTGGGAGATACCGCTAATTCATTAAGCACTCGGCCGACGAACCCGCTGCGCGGGGATTCGGCGGCCGAGTATCCTGCGGCCTATATCCCCGAAGCTTACCTGCCGAAGCTGGCCGGAAAAAGCCTTGGGTTGGTCGTCAATCAGACCTCCACCCTGGCCGACGGTACCCACCTGGTCGATACCCTGCTGGCCCTCGGACAGGACGTGCGCCGCATCTTCGCCCCCGAGCACGGCTTTCGTGGAGATGCCGATGCCGGGGCTAAGGTGAAGGACGGTATTGATACGCGGACGGGCCTGCCGATCCGCTCGCTCTACGGTAGCGACAAAAAGCCCTCGGAAGAAGACTTGGCGGATATCGACCTTATCGTTTTCGACATCCAGGACGTGGGGGCGCGCTTTTATACCTATATCTCTACCCTGCATTACGTGATGGAGTCGGCGGCCCGCTACGGCAAGCCGGTGCTCGTCCTAGATCGCCCCAATCCTAATGGACACTACATCGATGGCCCCTTGCGCAAGCCGGGCTTCGAGAGCTTCGTAGGGCTCGACCCCATCCCCGTCGTACACGGACTTACCGTAGCCGAGTACGCTCTTATGGTCAACGGAGAAGGCTGGCTCGGCGAGGGGCTACACTGCGAGCTAGCTATACAGCTTTGTCCGGACTACACCCACGATGCCGTATACGAACTGCCCGTGCCACCGTCTCCTAACCTACCCAACCAGCGCAGCATCTACCTCTATCCCAGCCTGTGCTTCTTCGAGGGCACGGCCCTGAGCGTGGGGCGGGGGACGGACCGGCAATTTCAGTTATACGGGCATCCGGCGTTGCTGTCCGGACCGGCGCTTTTCACCCCACGGCCCGGTCCCGGTGCCGCCAATCCGAAGTTGAACGGAGAGCTCTGCCACGGCTACGATTTGAGTACAGAGCCGCCGGCCGCCTATCGGATTGATTCCATCGATCTCGGTCCGGTACTGGAAGCGTACAAGGAGCTTGAGGGGCAGGGGGTGACCTTCTTTACCCGGCCCGATTTCTTCGATTTACTCGCCGGTACGGACGCATTGCGTGAAATGATCGAGGCGGGGAAGTCTGAGGAGGAGATTCGGGTGAGTTGGGCGGCGGACCTGGCGGCTTACCGAACGCTGCGGGAAAAATATCAACTTTACCCATGATGTACCTTCACCCCAGCAGCTTACCCATTCCGGGCGGCCGCCGTACTCCCCGAATGACCAAACACCAAACCCTAGCCCACATCACCGATGTGCTGCTCGACCCTACTACCTCCCTCCCGCTACTACGCGACACTATTGAAACTTACCGGGATCTTCTACTCACCGCCTCCGGCATCGACCTGGGAGAAGCTACAAGCGTAGACCACCTCGATACCGGTAAGGGCGTAGCCATCGGCGTTACCTGGGCGGCGCTGTGCGTGGATGACCTGATCCGTACCCAGCGCTTCGTGGCCGGACTTTACCAGGCGGTCCACGAGGTAGCTGCCCGCCGGCCCGGTCCCGTACACGTACTCTACGCCGGTACCGGTCCCTTCGCCACCCTCGCGCTGCCCCTGATGACGCGCTTTACCCCGGCGGAGCTCCAGCTCACCTGCATCGAGATCAATGCACTAAGCAAGCAGGCTGCGGAGCGGGTTGTTAAATACCTCGAATTCGATGCGTTTGTAGTTGACTTTGTCGAAGCGGATGCGGCTACCTATGTCATTGACACCACTGCCCGCCCCGTAGACATTGTACTCAGTGAGACCATGCAGTACTGTCTTATCGACGAGATGCAGGTACCCATCACTCTCAATCTAATAGGGCAATTACCGCCCGAAACGATCCTTATTCCTGAGCAAATCCGACTCAGCTTAGTAGTTCTGGATACGAAAGGTGATAAAACCGTGCAAGACCTTGGACCCATCTTTACGGTAGACAGGCAAAGTCTACTCGCCCACCAAGCTGGGGGCAGGGATGTGGACTTCCCTACCGTGCGACTTACCGTACCACCCCACAAGGCACTGCTTGAGCCTTCCCTGGCATCCGGTCCTCTCGCCATCCGCACCGGCATCACCGTCTACGGCAACCATGTGCTCTACGATTACGATAGTGGCCTCACCATTCCCAAAGTCATCGGTGAATATCCCGATGCTAGCGATCCGCTCGAAGCCATAGATTTTACCTACCGGCTTCTCCCCTCCCCCCTGCTCTGGATGGACTTTATTCTACCCGAACCGGTCGCCGCCGAGTAGGGTATTTGGAAGTTTGCACAAAAAGACATAGCTTTGTTTAAATTTTAAACTAAGTCAATGTCACCTACCTCTCCGCTCGCTCAAGTTTACCGTCCGAATTTCGGGTTACTCACCGACCTCTACCAACTCACCATGGCCGCCGCCTACCACCAGCAGGGGATGCAGGAACGGCGGGCGGTATTTCACCTCTTCTTCCGCAAGGCACCCTTCGGGGAGCGCGCGGCCGTTGCGGCCGGCCTGCCCCTCGCCATCGAGATTGTCAAGGGACTAAGTTTCAGTGCCGATGATGTACAGTACCTGGGTCGGTTAACGGGCGCCAATGGAAAACCACTCTTCAAGGAGCCCTTCCTCAACTACCTCCAGCGCCTGAAATTCACCGGCGACATCGACGCCATCCCCGAGGGGGAGATCGCCCTACCCCACGAGCCATTGCTACGTGTAGAAGCTCCACTGATCCAGGCCCAGCTCCTGGAGACCGCCCTCCTCAACGTCATGAACTTCTCCACCCTCATCGCCACCAAGGCAGCCCGCATCAAGGCCGCCGCCGGGGAGGACCGCGTCATCGAGTTCGGCCTACGCCGCGCCCAGGGTATTGATGGCGGACTTACCGCCTCCCGCTCCGCCTACGTTGGAGGTTGCGACGGTACAAGTAACGTCTGGGCCGGCCGCTACTTTGATGTGCCGGTCAGGGGTACCCACGCCCACAGCTGGGTCATGGCCCACGTCGACGAGCTAACCGCCTTTGAGGCCTACGCCGAGGCCCTACCGAATAACTGCATCTTTTTGGTCGATACGTACGACACCATCGAGGGAGTACGCAACGCCATTCGCGTAGGCAAGCAACTGCGCGAGAAAGGCCATGAACTGCGCGGCATCCGCCTAGATAGCGGTGATCTGGCCGATCTCTCCATCCGTGCCCGCCGGATGCTCGATGAGGCCGGCTTCCCCGACGCCTTCGTCAGTGCCAGCGATAGCCTAGACGAGTACGCCATCGCGCGCCTTAAGGCCGCCGGTGCTCGCATCACCGTCTGGGGCATTGGTACCCGCCTGGCAACCGCTTACGACCAGCCCGCCCTGGGTGGGGTGTACAAGCTCGCTGCAATCCAGAACGAAGCTGGCGAATGGGAGACTAAAGTCAAACGCTCAGAAACCCTGATTAAAGTCAGTAACCCGGGTCGCCTAGCCGTGCGCCGTTACTACGCCGGTGACCGCCCCCTGGCCAGCCAGCTGTACGATACCCTCGGTGCCCCCCCCTCGGCCCAGGTAATAGATGAGCGTTTACAGCAGCACGAACTGGAGGGTAAGGCCGTAGAACTTCTCGAACCGGTCTTTCGCAACGGGGTGGCGATCGACCGCCCCTACGACATTCACCGCACCCGCGGCCGCGCCCTGGAAAACTGGCGGCGGTGGCATGCGGCGGATATGGATACCTTTGTGTACGGCCTGGCGCCGGAGCTGCTCAAAGCAAAAGAAGCGCTGCTGAACGTAGAATAAAGTCGGCAGACGAGCCCAAATTATAAATCCCCCCCCTTTGTACACCTACGAATACCCCCGCCCCTCCGTCACCGTTGACGTCGTCGTCTTCGGCTACGACGGGGGCCGCGACCTGAAGCTGCTGCTGATCCAGCGGGGCGGCGAGCCCTTTAAGGGGCAGTGGGCGCTGCCGGGCGGCTTCGTGGATATGGACGAGGATCTGGAGGCAAGCGCCCTACGCGAGCTGGAGGAAGAGACAGGCGTCCGGGATCTGTTCGTCGAGCAGTTGTACACCTTCGGTGCCCCGGGCCGGGACCCCCGCGGACGGGTGATCAGCGTGGCCTACTTCGCCCTGGTCAACCTGACGGATCACCCCGCCGTGGCCGCCTCCGACGCCGAGCAGGCCGAGTGGTATCCGCTACATGAGCTGCCGGAACTGGCCTTCGACCACGCGCGCATTATCGATATGGCTACCAACCGGCTACGGGCAAAGGTGCGCTACCAGCCCATCGGCTTCGAGCTACTGCCGGAGGAGTTTACACTGGCCGAGTTGCAGGCGCTGTACGAGACCGTGCTGGGCGTGCCGGAGTTCAACAAGCGCAACTTCCGCACCCGCATTATGAAAACCGGTATCCTGGAGGAGGTGGGCCGCCAGGAGAACGTGCCCCACCGGCCGGCCGTGCTGTACCGCTTCAACGAGGAGATGTACCGGCAGCTTATGGACCAGCGCGACTCGGCCGTGCTACGCCGGGCGCTCGACTTTGAAATTTAAGTTATGCTTTCTACCCGCGGCCGTAAGAAGGCCACCGAACCCCTCCGTCCTGACTTCGCCCTCTTCGAGCGGGCCCAGGAGAATCTCTACACCCCTGATAATACCGACGGGGCTATCACCCTCTGTATCGCCGAAAACCTGCTCCAGTGGGAGGCGATGCGTGATAAACTCCAAGACATCGCCACCCAGCGCCCCTGGCCGGAGTGGATGGCTGCCTACGCGCCGCTGAACGGAGCCCCGGAGTTTCGCGAGGCGGTGGCGCACTTCGTAGGCAAGCACATTGCGGGCGTGGAGCTGGATGCGGCAAACTTTTGCGCGAGCGCAGGTGCAACGGCCGTGGTGGAGGTGACGGCCCTCTGTCTGGGCGATCCCGGTGACTACGCGGTATTTCCTGCCCCGGCCTACCAGGCCTACCGGCCGGATGTAAACAGTAAGGCGGGGCTGGAGCGCTACGATATTCAGGAGTATGCGGCGAAGTTTGGGGTAGACTTTCACCCCCTTTCTACTGCCGAACTGGACCGGGCGCACGACGAGCTGGGAGATAAATTTCGGATGCTGGTGCTTACGCAACCGGATAATCCTACGGGAGCGGTGTACTCCACCGAGCAGTTGGTCACCTTTGCGGACTGGTGCGTCGAGCATGAAATCCACCTGGTGGTAAACGAGATCTATGCGCTAAGTCAGTTCTCGCGCGGGGAAGATAAGCTGGCGAACCGTTCCCCCTTTACGTCCTTTCTACCCCTGCTGGAGGAGCGTGGTAGCCCCTACCTACACTGGTGGTACTCCTTTTCTAAGGACTTCGGTATTTCCGGCCTGCGGGTGGGGCTGCTGTACAGTCGCAGTGACGATCTCGTGAGTGCCTACACTAACTTCAACGCGCCGCAGCAGGTCAGCAATATCACCCAGTGGCTACTAAGCGAGCTGCTCCGGGAGGATGACTGGGTCACCACCTTCCAAGACCGAAATCGTGAGCTACTGACCGAGGCCTACCTGACCGTCACCGATGCGCTGGACGAGCTGCAGGTGCCGTACACCGCAGCACGGGGGAGCCTCTTCGTATGGGCTGATTTCTCACAGTACCTCCCCAAGCGTACGCGGGAGGCGGCGGAAGCCTGGTGGGAGCGGGTATTCGAGGAGACCGGGGTACTGCTCACCGCACCGGGAGGGTTGGGGCAGCCGGAGGTGGGGTGGTTTCGGATCGTGTTTAGCGGGGTGAGTGCAGAGGCGTTATGGGAAGCAATGAGAAGGCTGATCACTTTCGCGCAATAGGTCGAGGCGTTGTACGCCGAGCACACACTGACCATACTCGGCGTACAACGCCTCGACCTATTGGGTTACGCCGCCACGGCCACCGCAGCAGCCAGAGCCGCCTCTAGATCCTGTACCAAATCCTCCCCATCCTCCACGCCCACACTTAGGCGGATCAGACTATCGGTCAGTCCCACACTCAACCGCTGCTCCCGCGGGATACTGGCGTGGGTCATCGAGGCCGGGTGGCCGATGAGGCTTTCTACGCCGCCGAGGCTCTCGGCGAGCGTGAAGTAGTGCGTGTTTTTCATGACCTGGGTGGCGGCCTCCTGAGTATCCTCCTTCAGATCAAAACTGACCATGGCCCCGAAGTCACGCATCTGCCGGGCGGCGATCTCGTGGCGGGGATGATCGGCTAGGCCCGGGTAGTACACATTGGCCACCAGCTCGTTGTCCTGGAGTACCTCGACAATCTTGCGGGCATTCTCGCAGGCGCGTTGGACGCGTAGGTGCAGGGTTTTAATACCACGCAAGACTAAAAAACAGTCCTGGGGACCGGGTACGGCACCCACGGCATTTTGCAGGTAGTATAGCCGCTTAGCGAGCTCGTCATTGCGGGTGACGACCGCGCCCATGACCACATCACTATGACCACCGAGGTACTTCGTGGCGCTGTGCAGGACCAGATCGGCACCGAGCTCCAGGGGCTGCTGGAGATAAGGACTAGCGAAGGTGTTATCTACGCAGGTAAGGATACCTCGCTCCTTGGCTAGGTCGGTCAGCGCCTTGATGTCCACGATGTTGAGCATCGGATTAGTGGGCGTCTCGATCCAGAGCAATTTGGTAGCATCGGTGATGGCGGCGTCGACCTTACTGGTATCGCGCATATCGACGAACTGGCTCTTGATGCCAAAGGTACCGAGCACGGCGGTCAGTAGCCGGTAGCTGCCCCCGTAGAGGTCATCGCTAGCAATGATCTCATCGCCCGGCTCGAAAAGACGGATGATGGTGTCCATCGCCGCCAATCCGCTGCTGAAGCAAACTCCATGCTTGCCCTTCTCGATGGCAGCTAGGTTCTTCTGTAGCGCCGTCCGCGTAGGATTACCCGTCCGCGCATACTCGTACCCCTTGTGCTCACCGGGCGATGACTGGGCGTAGGTGGAGGTCTGATAAATGGGCGTCATCACCGATCCGGTCTGGGGGTCGGGCTCCAGTCCACCGTGAATACACTGGGTAGCGAAGTTGGCATCGTTGCGGGCCTTCATACGTTGGGGTTTGCCAATTAACGCCCCACCCCCCCTATGGTTGGTGTAGTGGGTAGTGCGAAGCTGCCTCTGGCAGCGCCATTGCCCGCAGCCTCCGGCTGCGACGGCTACCGTACCTTTAGCTATATGGGTACACAACTGCCTCTACATATTCTACTACTTCTAGCCGGCCTAGCCACCCTCCCCGCCTGCACCAATTCCCCCGGCTTACATGAGGGGCCCCTTCCCCTCATGACGCAAGACCCCGCCCCCGCCGACTGGCCCCACTACCTAGGCGACCCCGCCACCACCCAGTACAGCGCCCTCACCCAACTCGACACCACCAACGTAGCCCAACTCCAACTAGCCTGGAGCTACGCCTCCGGCGACCGCGACACCCTCGACCGCAGCCAGATCCAGTGCAACCCGTTGGTGATCGACGGTACCCTCTACGGCACCAACCCCCAACTCAAGGCCTTCGCCCTCGATGCCGCTACGGGGGAGGAACGCTGGACCTTTGACCCCGCCGTATTCAGCGACGAGCTGCTGGGTATGGGTACGAACCGGGGTCTGAGTTACTGGACTGACGGTACCGAGGCCCGCATCTACTACCCCGCCGGCCCCTTTCTCTACGCCCTTAACGCGGCCACCGGTACGCCGGTACAAAGCTTCGGCAGCGGCGGACGCATAGACCTACACACCGGTCTCGGCGACGGCGCCCGGGAGCAATTCGTAATCTCCACTAGCCCCGGTGTGATCTTCGAGGACCTCATCATCATGGGCGGTCGGGTAAGTGAGGACCTTGGCGCCGCGCCCGGCCACATCCGCGCCTTCGATCTGCACACGGGGGAGCTGCGCTGGATCTTTCATACGCTTCCCGAACCGGGGCAGGCGGGGAGCGAGACCTGGCCCGACGAGCGTAGCCCCCTCACCGGCGGTGCCAACGCCTGGGCGGGACTCAGCCTAGACCCGGAGCGTGGCTACGTCTACGTCCCCACGGGCTCGGCGGCCTACGATTTTTACGGCGGCAACCGACCGGGCGACAACCTCTACGCCAACTGCGTGCTGGCCCTCGACGCCCGCAGCGGCGAAAAGATCTGGCACTACCAGACCGTGCACCACGACCTCTGGGACCGTGACCACCCCGCTACCCCCGTACTCCTGACCGTGCAGCATGACGGTACCCCCCATGATGCCGTAGCCCAGGTAACCAAGGGGGGCTACCTCTTCCTGCTCGACCGCGATACCGGTGAGCCCCTCTTTCCGGTCGAGGAGCGTAGCTACCCGGTAAGTGACCTAGCCGGCGAGGTGAGTAGTCCGACCCAGCCGATGCCCCTACTACCCCCGGCCTTCACGCGGCAGAAGCTTACCGAGGAGGATCTTTATCCCTTCGATAGCGTGATGAACCGGGAGGCGCGGGAGCTACTGGCTACAAGTAAGCACGGCGGTCCATTCGTTCCGCCCAGTGAGGAGGGTACGGTGATGTTCCCCGGTTTCGACGGCGGGGCCGAATGGGGCGGGGCCTCCTACTCCCCGAGCGACCGGCTCTTCTTCGTCAACGCTAACGAGATGCCCTGGATGCTGAAGATGAATCCGGTAGCGGGGCTGGCCGGCGAGGATCCCGGCCGGGCGGTCTACGCCATCGCCTGTCAGGCCTGTCATGGTAGCAATCTACGGGGCGGCGGGGTGTTTCAGAGCCCCTCCCTGTTGGGTCTGGCCACGAGGCTCGACGGACCACAAATCTCCCACACCATCGTCAACGGTCGGGGTGCCATGCCGGCCATCAACTGGCTTAGCGACCAGCAGCGGCGTGACGTGACCGACTGGCTTCTGGCCCTACCCGCCGACGCCGAAATGAAGGAGATCCTAGCTACCACCGGCCAGAGCGACAAGGAGGAAGCCACCGGCGAGGGAGCCTGGCCCTACCCCTACATCATGGACGGCTACAAGCGCCTTAAGACCGGCGACGGCCACCCCATCACCGCCCCGCCCTGGGGCACGCTCACGGCGCTCGACCTGGACGCGGGCAGCATCCGCTGGCAGATCCCCCTGGGCACCTATCCCGACCTGGCGGCGCGTGGCATCGACGATACGGGCAGTGAGAACTACGGCGGCCCGGTGGCTACGGCGGGCGGCCTGGTGTTCATTGCCGCTACCCTGGACGAACGGATTCGGGCCTTCCGCAGCCGCGATGGCAAATTGCTGTGGGAAGCACAACTCCCGGCGGCCGGCTATGCTACTCCAGCAGTCTACGCCGTAGCGGGCAAGCAGTACGTCGTAGTGGCCTGTGGCGGGGGCAAGCTGGGCACCAGGTCGGGCGATCGGTACGTGGCCTTTGCCCTACCCTAGCGTCCACCATTTGCCGGCTGGGGTGTTAATGGGGTAAATCTACCGCCCGTGTTTCGTCTGCTTATACTATCCCTTTTCCTGACCGGCTGTTACGCAGAAGAGGTCCAACAGGAAATGCAGCGGGAGCCGTTTTTCGATCTCTCCGGCTACATGCAGGCCCAGATCGATAGCCTTACCGCGCTGCAACCCCCGGTGCGCAAGACCGTCATCCTCAACGGCACGGAAGAAACCAAGCAGCTTACCGACCTCCGCTTTGCTACCGACCTGCGCATGTTCCGTGAGGCGGACATCAACAAACCGGCCTGGCTGGACAAATACACGGTAACCAACGAGAATGCGGGCGGTGGAGCGCAGGTGCAACGCTACGTAGCAACGGACAGCAGCCTACAGACTCGGCAGTTGGACATTACCCTTAGTAACGACAATACCCCCACTAAGATCGTCGTGTACCGCAAGACCGGCACCATTCTCTCCGACGGCGACCACGTCCTGACCTATGACCCCGCCGTGGGCTACGGCATCCGCACCGAGCAGGTCAACCGCTTTGGCGAGGACCTGGATGCCACCATCACGGTCCGCTGGGAATAAAAAAGAGGTAGTGCCACCACAGCACCACCTCAGCCCTAACCAAATAAAACCAAATTAATCGCAACGCGGGGCCCCAGGAGCCGTACGTTGATTCAAATATAAGTCATATCCGGAGGGATTTTCATAGTCTCCGGACAAAAAAATTACAATTCCTTCATTTTGCCACTTCCGGTCATAGGCAAATCATCCATAGGTAAGTACTAAAACGGTAGAATTTAAATGGCTTATTTGCCATGACAACGAATATATATCTTAGCTTCTTTGCTGGATTATTGGCTGCCTTCCCACGAGGATGGAACAAAATTTTGCGATTGCGCTGTCAGTCCCCCAATTGTTTCAATTTGGCCGGCAGGCATTCCTACACCCGTAGCGCGGCCCCTGACCAGTACAGCTGCGGTTGCCCTACCGGTGCGAGCCCACCGTGGCAATTTTTCGTTCCTTTAGCCCTCAGCATTTTTTCCATGCCGCCCCCGCTTCCCGACCGCATCCGACTCCACGAGCACACCTTCCGGCCCTTTCTCGGGGAGGAGGAGATTCAGGCCCGCGTAGCCGTCCTCGGACGGGAGCTTAACGACCGACTTGCGGGCGGTGCCCCCAGCTTCGTGGTTATGCTTAAGGGAGCCTTCGTTTTTGCTGCCGACCTGGTACGGGCCAGCGGACTGGCCGGGGAGGTCTGTTTCGTGCGTGCGAGCAGCTACGCGGGTACCGAGTCGGAAGGAAAGGTCAATTTGCTGCTTCCCCCCGAGGAAGAATTGGTCCGCGATCGGGACGTCGTACTCATCGAGGACATCGTGGACAGTGGACTCACCATGCAGGCTTTCCTGCCGGTGCTCGAAGCCCTAGGCCCCCGGTCCGTTACCCTGGTTACCCTACTGCATAAGCCGGATGCCCAGCGGGTACCCGTGCGGATCGACCTGGTCGGCTTCACGATACCCACTAAATTTGTGGTGGGCTACGGGCTGGACTACGATGGGCTGGGCCGGCAACTGCCCGCTATCTACCAGCTGGCTGAGGACTATTAGTGTATGCCTGCGCAGCTACAACTACAATCTAAAATAAAGATGCTCACCCTCCGCCCCATCACCCCCACCGATAACCCTGTTGTAGCACACATCGTCCGCGCCGTCATGCCCGAGTTCGGCTGCGTCGGGGAGGGCTTCTCGATCAATGATCCGGAACTGGAAGACATGTACACCGCCTACCACCAGCCCCGCGCGGCATTCTATATACTCGAAGAAGATGGCACTCCCGTAGGCGTAGGAGGCTATGCTCCCCTGGCCGGCGGTGATGGCACCGTGTGCGAACTGCGTAAGATGTATCTAGTACCGGCCGCCCGGGGCAAGGGAGGCGGCAAACGCATTATGGACGCCTGCCTATCCGGTGCCCAGCGTGATGGCTTTGCCGCCATGTACCTGGAGACCGTCACCGCCATGACCGCTGCCGCACAGGTGTATCGCAAGTACGGCTTCGAGCCCATTGCCGGGCCGATGGGCGCCACCGGTCACGGCGGCTGCGACCGCTTCATGCTCAAATCTTTTCGGTGAGGTACTTCCAGTAGCGCTTAGGTACGTGCTGTAGGTGCAGCTTCAGGTTCTTGCGCTCCGGAATATCGACAGCCTTAAAGTAAGTCTGCCAGAGCTGCTGGTAGTCGGTCTCGGCCGCATCGAGCATCTCGGCGGACAGGCTACGTAGGTGGCCGTCCTGGTTAGAATCTAGCGTGATGAACTCCGCCCGCCTGGTCGCGCTGTTCCAGTGCAGGCCGTAGTGACGAGTAGTATCGTAGATCAGCCACTCCATGGCCGGGTACCGCGCCGCGAAGTGATCGCCGATGAGGGGTAGGCAGTTAAAATCGGGGTTGACCAGGGCCACGTACATTCCATCCAGTGTGAGTTGGAAGCGGGTGAAGGCATGCATCCGGTGCACCTCGCGGCCCATCTGCTGCTTGAGTCGCAAAATGCGACGCACCTTTTCGTCACTGGCGTCTTTGCTGACATCGAGGGCGTGCACCGCCATTTGCCGCTGTACGAAGTGTAGGATTAGCCGTTCTACCTCCGGCTGCTCGGTTAGAAAGGCGTGGCGAAGGAGCTGAATGACCTGTGGATTGTCACTACGCTTTTTCAACCCCCGCCGCACCCGCGTGGCCCGCTCCTTATCCGTTGGTACGTGGATAGCTGCCGCAAAAAGCTGTTGTTGGTAGCGGTCCTCTGGAATGATGTCGAGCACCTCCGCCCGCAGCCGGAACGCTTCGAAGATGGCGGATAGCAGCCCCGCGAACGAGCCGTCGTAGGTAAAGATCACCCCAGTAACTGTTCCAGGGCTTGGCTCAGCTCGGGGTAGGCAAAGCGGTAGCCGGCCCCCTCGATCCTGGCCGCCGAGCAGCGGGCGCTGTCGAGTACCGTGTGGCTCATCTCGCCCAGGGCTACCTTCAGCGCGGGTACGGGAGCGGACAGCACGACGGCCTTTTTCCCCATGGCCGGCCCGAGCGCCTCGGCGAAGTGTTTGTTGCGGACGGGGTGGGGGGCAGTTCCGTTGTAGATGCCGGTCAGTTGCTGTTCCAGCGCGTAGGTGTAGACTCCGATGAGGTCCTCGACGTGAATCCAACTGTAGTACTGCTGCCCGTTGCCGAAATAAGTTGAGGTCCACACCTTCAGGGGGATCAGCATCTTTTCCAGGGCCCCCTCGTCGGGGTGCAGCACGATGCCCGTCCGGTTGATGAACGTCGGTATGCCCAACTTACTGACTTCCTCCACCGATTGCTCCCACAGTACGCAGGACTCGCTCAGAAAGCCCGTGCCCGGCGCGTCCTGCTCCGTCAGCAGCTGCTCGCCCCGGTCGCCGTAGTAGCCAATGGCGCTGGCCGATAGGTACAATTTCGGCAGCACACCTAGACGCTCCAGGGAGCGGGCCAGCAGGCGGGTTGATTCCGTACGGCTCTGGATGATCACGTCCTTACGCGCATCCGTCCACCGCTCATCTGCGATGCCCGCCCCCGTCAGGTTGACGACGTAATCGACGTCCGCAAAGGCGGCGTCGTCCACCGTACCGGCCACCACGTCCCACTGGAAAGTAGGGAACTCGGCATCCGGCCGTTTACTTCGGCTCAGGTGCCTAACCGCATAGCCCTGCTGCCGCAGCCGCCGCGATAGGTGCATGCCTACAAATCCGCTTCCCCCTCCGATCAGTACCGTTTCCATCGCTTAGGCGTGGGCGGGTACGAACTCGTAGTAGTAGGGGTCGTCGCCGTCTTCCTCGTAGGCCAGAGCCAGTTCCCGGTTCTGCATCTCAACAAAAAACACCTTCCAGCTCACCGGATTGATGTCGAAGCTGTCCGTATTATCCACCTCGTCGAAGTGAAAGCGCAGGGGTTGGCTGTTGTAGCCGTCCTCTACCTGGTCTACCATCGCCGGCAGTCCGTTGCGCGCCTCGGCGAAGGCTTTGATGAGGTTCTGGTCGATGGTTTTTACGGTCTTTGGCATGGGGGGATGGGGTTTGATTAGTTTATAAGCAATAGTGTAGGTATTAGTTCGGAAGGAGTAGTGGGTAGTGGGTAGTGGGTAGTGGGTAGTGGGTAGTGGCGTTACCTTACCTCTCTACCGATTACTCACTACCTCCTACCCATGGCCGAGCAACTAGGCATCCTCACCCTCCTCCCCCCCGTCATCGCCATCATCCTGGCCATTGCGACGCGGCAGGTTTTCATCTCCCTGCTGGCGGGCATCTTTTTGGGTTACATTATTCTGGCCGGTGGCGATCCCTGGATCGGCTTTCTGGATACCATGCAGGGGCTGGTGGACGTATTTGCCGATGCAGGCAACACCCGTACCATTATGTTTTGCGCGCTGGTGGGGGCGCTGATCGTATTCATGCAGCGCAGCGGGGGCGTAGCGGGCTTCATCGAGGCGATTGATGAGCGGCTACGGAGCTACGAGGAGCGCAGGGACGGGTCCAGCCGCACGGTGGTGCAGTTACTAGCCTGGTTTACCGGCGTGCTGATCTTCGTGGAGTCGAGCATCAGCGTACTCACGGTAGGCACCCTGTACCGGCCTATTTTCGATAAGCTCGGACTGAGCCGGGAAAAGCTGGCCTACATCGCCGATAGCTCCTCCGCCCCCAGCTCCATCCTCATCCCCTTCAATGGCTGGGGGGCCTTCATCATGACCCTACTGGCCGCCCAGGGGTTCGACAATCCCTTCGGCACCATGATGCGGGCCATGGGGTACAACTTCTACGCCTTTGCGGCCATCCTGCTGGTACCCGTGGTAGTGCTTACGGGCATCGAGTGGGGGCCCATGCAACGCGCCGAACAGCGGGCCCGTCGGGGGCAAACCCTCAATGAAGGGGCCACCCCCGTCGTCGACGAGGAGCTCACGAGTATCGAGGCCAAGGAGGGTATACCACCGCGGGCGGTCAATATGGTCATCCCCATCGCCGTCATGGTCTTCTTCATGCCCTTCATGCTGGCCTACACGGGCTGGGCGGAGGCACGCGAGGTACTGGGACCGGGCGCGGACGCAGGTGCAATGATCTTCCAGTCCATCGGCAGTGGTAGTGGATCTACCGCCGTGCTCATCGCGGTGACCCTGTCCATCCTAGTGTCGATGGTATTCTATAAAGTGCAGGGCATCTTCGGCATTCGCGAGTCGGTGGATCTGGTGCTGAAGGGCATTGCCGGGCTGATCCCCCTGGCCCTGCTCATGCTGCTTGCCTTCGCCATCGGGGCGCTGTGCCGGCAACTGGAGACCGGGATTTACGTCTCGGAAGTAGCCCAGGGCTGGCTCTCTCCGGGGCTGGTCCCCTTCCTGGTGTTTCTGGTCACCTGCTTCATTGCCTTCAGTACCGGCACGAGCTGGGGCACCTTTGCGATCATGATCCCCATCGCCGTACCCATGGCCCGTGACATGGACGCCAACGTGCTGATGGCCGTAGCCGCGGTGCTCGGGGGCGGGGTGTTCGGCGACCACTGCTCCCCCATCTCGGATACGACCATCCTGAGCAGCATGGCCTCCTCCACCGATCACATCGATCACGTGAAGACGCAGCTGCCGTACGCGGGGCTGGCGGGGGTGGTGGCTGCGGGGCTTTACCTAATACTAGGCTTGCTGTAGGGCAGGACCTCGAACCTTTGAGCGTCCGGTCGAGTCCTTAGCCCAGAAAAGCCAGCAACTCTCCCAGCTGCTCCTCCCCCATCACCTTCGGAAACTTGATCTGCCCCCCCTTTTTCTTGGTCTGCTCTAGAAAAGCGTAGAGGCGGTCGGCGGGCACCACTTTGACACGTAGGTCCTTGAGCGCTTTCTTACGGGCTACGGCATAGTTTTTATTCACCTCCTGCAGGTGCTCATCGATCAGCTGCTTGGCTTGCTCGGCGTCGAGCTTACCGGTTTCCAGTCCGAGGACCCACTGGTGAATATACTCCCCGTCCTCGGCGCGCTTGGTTGCCCCCACCGCGAATTCTTTCACCTGCGACCCCGCCCGCTCGTTGAGGACCTGGATGGCCTTGTTGAGTTTTTCCTCGCTGAGCTGACTGCCGACTACGTTAAGGAAGTACTTGGTGCGGCCGGTGATGACGATCTCCATCTTCCGCTTGTCGACGAACCTGATGGTGTCGCCGATCATGTAGCGCCAGGCCCCGGCGGGGGTGGACACGATCAGGGCGTAATCAACCCCCTCCTCCACCTGTCGGAAATCGTACACCACGGGCTTCTCTAAAATGGTGCCGGTAGCGTCGAAGCCGCGCTCGTCGTGGGGCACGAATTCAAAGTACATGCCGTGATCGAGGGCCAGCTCCATGGCCATGGTATCGGGCCGGGCGTTGAAGGCAAAGAAGCCCTCGCTGGCTAGGTAGGTGTCCATGATGACGATGGGGTGGTCCAGCAGCGACTCGAAGACCTCACGGTAGGGCTCGAAGGCCACCCCGCCGGTGGTGTAGACGCTCAGGTTGGGCCAGATGTCGTGGATGTTGTTGAGCCTGTTGTGCTTGATGACCTTACGGAGCATCATGACCATCCAGGAGGGAATGCCGGCCAGGCCCCCAACGTCCCAGGAGGGGGCCTCTTCGGCGATGCGCTGTACGCGCTCGTCCCAGTCGGCGATTTGGGCGATCTCCAGGCCGGGCTTGTACACGCCTTCCATAAATTCGGGCATATTGCTGACGTTGATGCCGCTGATCTCGCCCTCCTTCCAGCCGTCTTTTTCGTCGAGGTCGGCCGAGCTGGTGAGCATCAGGATGTCCTTTTCGAAGAGCTCGGCGGGCAGGTCGAAGTTGGCCAGGCACTCGGCCTGGGCGCGACCCACGCGCTGGGTGCATTCGAGCATATTATCGGTGACGGGGATGCGCTTGCTCTTTTTACCGGTAGTACCGCTACTAAGGGCGAAGAACTCGGGGCGACCGGGCCAGGTGATGTCGGGGTTGCGGCGCTGCTGCTTCCACCACTGCTCGTTCATCGTGTGGTAGTCGTGCAGGGGTACGGCCTTCCGGTAGGCAACTCGTACATCCTCGGCTTCCAGTAGGCCGGCGAAGTTGTAGTATTTGCCAAAGGCGGTATTCCGGGCCGTTTCGAGCAGCTCGCGTAGCTGGGTTTCCTGGGCGGCACCCGGGTCACCGGGCTCGTGGGGCAGCAGGGCGTGCTTGGTCTGGATAAGGGCTTTGATGACGTGTCCGTAGAAGGCCATAGGGGTAGGCTGTGGTGAGGCGGGCAATACGGGTGGTGTAACGTGGGGTAAGCGCTGCACGTTCGCCCGTGGGGGTTGCTAGATAAATAACCTACGGACGACCAGGCGCAGCCCTACTTGATAAAAGTTCCGATTGGCGATGGTGGTATCGCCGGGCCGCAAATTGCCATTGAGGAAGAACTGGAAGGTGGGCTGGAACCGGATGGCCCAGTCAGCACTTAGTTTACGGTCGTAGCCGATACCGGTGGTGAGGGAGGTGACGAAACCGCGGTAGTCTACGTCATCATCGGATACCTGCTCCGTACCTAACTCCTGCCCATCACGGAAGGTGGTCCGCTCCGTGCGGGTGCCCAAATGGTACTGCACCCCGGCGCCGAGGAAGAACATGACCCGGTCGCGCTCCGTAGCATCCTGGTAGAAATTGAGCTCGAAGGGCAGGGCCAGGTAGTTGGCCGTTACCGCTTCGGAAAAGCTGCCCCCGGCCACTCCGGCCTCCGGCTGCTGGCTGGTGGAGTAGCCCAGGTGCGTAAAGCGCAGTCCGGTGGTATAGCCGATGCGATCGACCCGTGACTCGTACACCACCCCCAGTCCGTAACTAAAGCCCCCCCGCTCCAGACTGTCGAGCCGTTCGAGCTGACTGAAGGTGGCAGTGTTGGTGCCGGAGATGCGCTGGCTACCGTACTGGGGGGTGAGCTCCAGGCTGAAGCTGCGTTCCAGGGTTTGGGCGTTCACGAGGGAGGAGAGCAGCACAAATAGGCAGCACAGTCGATACATAAACCCGCAGTTTGCTAGGTAACGAATTTCGCCGGCGCTGTTGCATATAAGTTTTAACCCATAATCGCCGCTGGGCGAACCCTCCATTCCCCTTCTGTCCTGACGGCTCTGTGAAACCTCTGAGCAGCCCTTTGTACAACCCGTAGGGCTATCTGTGGTAAATTGTCCCAGTAATAGTTGCTCGTCAAGTCTGAAAGAAGCTAAAAATAGTTTTCCCGTACTTCCGCACCTCCGTACACCGCCCATCCCCCGCAAAGTCATGGTGCGGGTTATGCTCCAGCACGAAAAGCCCCCCGGGTGCGAGCAGACCGGCCCCGAATACCAGATCGGGAAGCTCCGGAATGTTCGGTAGCGGATAGGGTGGACCGGCAAAGATGTAGCTGTAGGGCTCTGCGACCGGCCGTTCGATGAAGTTAAAAACGTCCATACGCCAGACCTGGATGCAGTCCTCGACGCCGAGGGTGGCAATAGTTTTTTTGACGAAAGCTACCGCCGGGGCGTGCTTATCGACGTAGGTGACGTCGCAGCAGCCCCGACTGATGAACTCGTAGTCGTGGCTACCCGTACCGCCGAACAGGTCGAGTACCCGCTGCTCTTCGAAGTACAGCCGGTTGTTGAGCAGATTGAAGAGCCCCTCCTTGGCGTAATCCGTCGTAGGGCGGGTGGGCCAGTTATCGGCCGGGGGGCTGAAGCGGCGTCCCTTGAACTTACCGGAGATGATGCGCATCGGAGAATAGAATTAGCCCAGGCAGAGCAGGTCGAAGTACTGCTGGGGCGGGAGGTCCTCCAGGGGGGGACTGAGTACGGGCGGCACGGGGTAGGTGCTAAACCGGATGTCCTCCACGTAGCGGTAGAACTGGTAGTAGAGTTCATCCGTGGTGGTAATCTCTCCGCTTAGGTAAAGGGCGGAACGACTGGGCAGCAAGCCCGACTGGGTGTAGGCCAGCAGCAGGTAGTAGACGGCGTCCTGCGAGCTCTCCCAGTGGAAGGAATTGTAGTATACCAGTCTCCCGCTGCGGTGACCGGCCAGTAGCAGGCGGTTGCCCCGGACCGAGCAGGAGATAGCTTCGTGCTGGAGGCGCTGCGAGCGGGCGGCCCAGGCGGTAAGCAGGCCACCGGCATAGTGCTGGATACGGCGCACTGCCAGGGTGGCCGTTGCTGCCACCAGGTCGTCGCGCCGGGCCCCGTAGACCAGGTGACCGCCGAGCGCCTGGTGGGCCTCGTGTCGTACCTCATCTTCCAGGCCGACGACGGTGAGTTGTTCGAGGTAGGTGCGGGCCTGCCCGGCGGCGAAGAGTTCGGCGGGTACCAGAGTGAAGGTGGGAGTATCCCAGGCCAGTTGCACGCTGCCGTAGGTGCGGCCGTGCAGGCGTAGGTCGCCGGCTACGAGGTCGGCCAGTCGGGCCGGCCAGTCGACCGCTGCCACCGGCTGTAATTCGGCGCGGCGGTAGGCTAGGAGCTGATTCGTGAGCTGGTTGCGGATGATATACGCAAAACTGTCCACCCCCGTGAGGATGGACAGTTCGTAATCAGCGGTGGCATCCGGGCGGAAGGCCGGTGCGGTACTATCGTAAGCGGCTACTCCCAATTGCCGGCCAGGCTCGGTTTGCTTAGGTCGCCGAACTTCAGCGGTTTATTGGGGTCGTACATCTGGTCGTAGCGCTTGAAGCGCGCGTCGCCGAAGCGGTCCATGAATTCCTTACGGGCGATGCCTACCTGTACCACGGGCACCTTCGTCGACTGGTAGTCGATGGTATCGGCGGCAATATCGAACGTCTTGTTATCGGTATAGGGGACGTATTCCAGGCGGTCCAGGTCGATGCCCAGGGAGCGTACGCTGTCGATGGCGGGCATGTAGGTAGTATCGTAGGCGGTTGAGGGGTCGAAGTTGGGATCGTCAGGATCGCCGATGATACGCACCTCCGTGAAGCGCCCCTGGGTCAGTACCTGCTTGAGGGTATCGAAGTTGGGAGCAAACATACCGGTGATGTCGCGGTACATCTCCTGGGTAGTACGGATGATCTTGAGCTGGTCGGCGACGGCATCTTCACGCACGGCCCGCTCATCGGCAAAGGTGATGGGTTCCTCGATACTGCGGTAGAGGAAGAAGGCCAGGACGAAGGCCAGGACCAAAAATGCCAGGCTGAATAGTTTGCGCATCGTGAGCAGTTGTGTGGTGCAAGTATAAAACAATTTCCCGGACCGGTCAGCGACCCCCGGCCATAAATATACGTTTTCCCACCATGCCCACCCTTCTTGCGATAGAATCAAGCTGCGACGACACCTCCGCCGCCGTCGTACGCGACGGCACCGTGCTGAGTAACGTCACCGCCGCCCAGGCCATCCACGTCGAGTACGGCGGCGTGGTACCCGAGTACGCCAGCCGCGCCCACCAGCGCAACATCACCCCCACGGTCGCCGTCGCCCTACGCCGCGCGGGGGTCACCGAGCAGGATATCGAGGGCGTTGCCTTCACCCGCGGCCCCGGCCTCATCGGCTCGCTGATGGTGGGTGTTAGCTTCGCCAAGGCCTTTGCCCTGGCCCGTGGTATCCCCCTGATCGAGGTCGACCACATGCAGGCGCACGTCCTGGCCCATTTTGCCGAGCCGCCGTACCCGGACTTCCCCTTCCTCTGCCTCACGGTATCCGGCGGGCATACCCAGCTGGTGGTCGTGCACAGTGCCCTGGAGCAGGAGATCATCGGCCGCACCATCGACGACGCCGCCGGCGAAGCCTTCGATAAGTCCGGCAAACTACTCGGCCTGCCCTACCCCGCCGGCCCCGAGATCGACCGCCTGGCCCGGCGGGGTACGCCAGTACTGACATTCGCTCAGCCCGATCCGGGAGGGCTCGACTTCAGCTTCAGTGGCCTTAAGACCAGCATCCTCTATACCCTACAAAAAAAGGCCCGGGAGCAGCCCGACTACGTCGCAGGAAACCTCGCCGACATCTGCGCCTCCGTCCAGCAGGCTATTATTGATACGCTGCTGGGCAAACTCATCGCGGCGGCCGAGCAAACGGAGCTCACCCAGATTGCCCTGGCCGGTGGGGTAAGCGCGAATAGTGCCCTACGTCAGCGCCTGGAAAAGGAGGGCCGGCAGCGGGGCTGGACCACCTTCGTGCCCCGCCTAGAATACTGCACGGATAATGCGGCTATGATCGGGGTGATGGCCACCTTTAAGCACGCGCAGCGGCTATTTGCCGAGCACACCGTAGCCCCCGCCGCCCGGCTCGGTAAGTAGCGATGGAAATTTATGGGATAAATCGCTGGAGCGCAACATCCGCAAAACATAATTGTTAGACTTATCTAACTTCTTAGTTTGCGTTGCCGACCTCCTGCACCTGACCCGCTACCCCATGAACTCACCCCTCTTCTTTTTGCTGTTATTATTTGGCCTTTCTCTTTCCGCCCAGCCGGTAGGACGTATTGCCGGCCACGTTACCTCCGCCGGCGAGCCCCTATCGTTTGCCACCGTGCAACTAGCAGGCACCGGCCAGGGTACTACCGCTGACCTCGACGGCTCCTACTTACTAGAGAATGTTGCGGCTGGTCCCCAAACCATCGAGGTGCGCTCCGTCGGCTACGGCGTGTTTCGTCAGGAGATACGGGTAGAAGCCGGACGCACAGTCACCCTCGATGCCGAGCTGACTGAAAATATGTCAGCCCTCGACCAGGTAGTGGTCACCGCCACCCGCACCGCCAAGCGTAAGATCGATGCCCCCGTGATCGTCAACCTGGTCGACAGCAAGCAACTTGACCGGGTAGCGGCCAGCACCCTTTCCGAAGGGCTCAAATTTCAACCCGGACTTCGCGTCGAAACCGACTGTCAGACCTGCAACTACACCCAGCTGCGCATGAATGGCCTACAGGGTGGGTACTCCCAGATTCTCATCAACGGTCGGCCGATCTTCAGTCCGTTGACCGGACTGTACGGCATGGAGCAGATCCCCGTCAATATGATCGAGCGCATCGAGGTGGTCCGCGGCGGCGTTTCCGCCCTCTACGGGTCGAGTGCCATCGGTGGCACGGTCAACGTAATTACCAAGGTGCCCACCGAGAACGACTATAGTGTGTCCAATACCTACCAGTCGATCCGTGGCTCCTCGGACAACATCCTGTCCGGCAACGCCACCCTGGTCAACGACGCCGCCAACGCCGGGGCCACCTTCTTCGTGAGCAACCGCAACCGGGATTTTTACGACGCCAATGGGGATAACTTCTCCGAAATACCCAAGATCAAAAACAACTCCTTCGGTACCAACCTATTCTACCTCCCCGCCGAGAACCAGAAGCTGGAGGTCAGCCTAAGCAGCATCCACGAGTACCGCTACGGGGGGGAGATGATCGACCGGGCGGCCTATCTCGCCCAGCAGTCGGAGGAGCGTACCCACGACGTACTCATGGGCAGCCTCGACTACCAGATCAACTTCAATGAAGACCGCAACTCCCTCATTTTTTACTACGGCGGACAGCAGACCGACCGCACCCATTACACCGGTATCAAGCCCGACGACACCGAGGCGCTCATCGCCTTCCGGGCCGACCCGCCCTACGGCACCTCCGACGTGACCACCCACCAGGGGGGCGTGCAGTTTAACCACGGACTACCTACCTTCCTCGGCGGCAGGGCCGTGCTTACCCTCGGGGCCGAATACGTCTACGACGACGTTTTCGATGAGATCCCGGCCTACCGCTACCTCATCGATCAGACCACGAAGGACCTGGGCACCTTCGTGCAGCACGATTGGGACATCACACCCCAGCTTTCCCTGCTCTCCGGGTTTCGCCTCGACAAGCACAACCTGATCGACCATACGATCTTCAGTCCACGCCTCTCATTACTCTATAAGCTAAAGGAAACTACCCAGTTTCGCCTGGGCTGGGGTACGGGTTTTCGGGCCCCGCAGGCCTTCGATACTGACCTCCACATCGCCTTTGCCGCGGGCGGCGTCTCGCGCATTAGCCTGAGTAACAACCTGGGCGAAGAGCGGTCCAATAGCTTTACCGGTTCGGTCAACTACGATGGGGCCAGCGAACACTTCATCGCCGGCTTCACCCTCGAAGGTTTTTACACTCACCTCAACGATGCCTTCTACCAATTCCCCCTGGGCGAGGATGAGTTCGGGCAGCGGTTCGAAAAGCGTAACGGACCCGGAGCAACGGTCAGGGGTATCACCCTGGAAACCCGCGCTAATTTCGATTACGTACTGCAACTGGAGGCCGGTTTCACCATACAGTCGAGCCAGTTCGCCCAGGCGGTGGCAAACATCGACGGGCTACCCGCCCGCCGCGATTTCCTACGCACCCCCAACGATTACGGCTACGCTACCCTCACCTATAATCCGAGCCAGGACTGGAGCGTCACCACCAATGTCGTTTACACCGGTACCATGCAACTCGCCCACTTTGCCGGAGCGAACACCGGGCAGGAGGTGGATGAGTATGTCGATTCCCCGCAGTTCACCGAGGTCGGGCTAAGACTGGCCCATACCTTCGACCTGGTCAGGGAGAAGACCGGACTGGAGCTATTCGGCGGCGTGAAAAACGCCCTCAATGCCTACCAGGATGACTTCGACACGGGCAAGAACCGCGACAGCAACTACATCTACGGGCCCGCCCTGCCCCGCACCCTCTACGTCGGCCTCCGCCTCAAATCGCTCTAGTCCCTTGTGCATTAAGCTCCTGATTGCTTTGTGTTGTTTCGTAGTCCACCGGCCGGCCGCCCAACCAGCGGCGGAGGCCGTCCGCTGGCTGAGTTTCGAGCAGCTTGATTCCGCGCTGGCGGCCGAGCCCCGCCCGGTATTCATCGACTTCTACGCTGACTGGTGTACGGCCTGCCGTAAAATGGACAGGGAAACGTACACCGATCCCTCCGTCGCAACGCTGCTGAACGATACATTTTACGCCGTCAGGATGAATGTAGAGTCGCCCGATACGGTTAGGTTCGGCGGACAGACGTTCATCAATGAGCGCCGCAACAGGGTGAACCCCGTACACCAGATACCCCTGCTCATGGCCTCCCGCCAAAACCGGCCGTTTTCCCTTCCGGCGATGGTCTTGCTCGATCGGAACTTCGTGGCCACCGATCGGTACTTCCAGTACCTTAGCCCCCATCAGCTGCTCACCATTTTGGAGCAGCACTAATCTTCACCTTCCCTTCCACGCCGCCTTGAAGCCCAGGAGGGCCGCACTACCGATCGCCACCAGGTAGAACGGATAAATCAGCTGAGCCAAAATATACCAGCGCAGGGGGCGAGTGTACCCGTAGTGCTTACACACCGAGCGCAACAGCAGGTAATCCACCGCTCCCTTCACCAGCCAGGCCAGTCCTGCATAGGCAAGAACCTGCGGAAAAACCACCCCCAGTACCAACCCGAGCAGTATCGCCGCCGAGGTCACGAAGGCAAGCGCCTGCGCCACCCTTAGGGTGCCACTA
The DNA here is from genome assembly GCA_958295895.1 of Saprospiraceae bacterium. Taxonomy (GTDB): domain Bacteria; phylum Bacteroidota; class Bacteroidia; order Chitinophagales; family Saprospiraceae; genus Neolewinella. Next base: position 264,185 of record CATQHI010000008.1, read on the forward strand.
GCGTAAGCCCCCGCCTTACCCGCCCACCGCAGCCGCTGCCGCCACAGGGCTCCCCAACCCGCCACGGGCCGGGTGGTCACCATGCCATCCACCGCCGTGGAATACACGATGCTAAAGCACCCCGCAGCGACAAACTTATGCAGCAGCAGTACATCGTCGCCCGACGGCAGGTGGTCGATTCCGGCGTACCCTCCTACGCGCTCGAAGGCCGAACGCCGAAAGGCAAAGTGCGCTCCGTTGGCTAGCGCCGGGGTGCCCACTACGACGGTCGCTGCGGTAAAGAGCTGGTAGCCCGCCAGGTCAAGTGCCTGGAAGGCCGAGCAGAAGTCGGTCACTGGATCGATAAACACCGGCCCGAGTACCACGTCCGCCCCCGCCGCCATCCGCTCCCCGATCCGACGCAGCGCCCCCGGCGACCAGCTACAGTCAGCGTCCGTACTCACGATTACCCGCCCCGTCGCCCGGTTAATGCCTAGGCTCAGCGCGGCTTTTTTAAAGGCCACACACCCCTCCGGGTTCCCCCCGTCGGCGAGCCGGATGACCCTGGCATTTACGGGAAGCGTAGCACCCGCGGCCCCGCCATCTTCTGAATGATCGTCAACTAAAATAACCTCGTACCGGTCGCCGGGGTAATCCTGGGCGGCTAGGCTCGCTAGGAGTCGGCCCAAATTGTGCGCCTCGTTGCGGAAAGGAACGACGACGGAAACGTGCGGCAACCGCCCGCCCGCCGGGTCATCCCCCAGCGAAAATAGCCAGTAGGTATAGTTATAAAGCTGCCAGGCCGCATAGACGAAGGCGGTAAGCAGCGGTACGCCCACTAGCCACCCCAACTACTTAAAGTACTCGTCGTAGCCCGGCTCGTCGCGCGTTTGCCGGGGGCGGGGCTCGGGTGGCGGGGGCAGCACCTCGATATCATCGACGTCCATGGGCTCGCTGGTGACTTCTTCGTAGTCGACCCACTTGCCGTTGCGGCGGATATCGGCCTCCTTGCGTACCTCCTTCACCTTCCGTTTGAAGAGCGCTGCGCCAAGGAAGTACAGGAACACGAAGGGATAGAAAACGATGCTCAGCGCGGTAGCGGCCAGGCCGTAGACCCAGTTGCGCTGGAACAGATTTTTGATGCCGGTAAAGTAGCCGGTGACGACTTTATAGTCGATGACGAGGGCGGCCAGCAGGGCCAGCGGGGCCAGGCGGTAGAGCAGCGCGATGATCCAGCCTACGATGGAAAACAGCACGTAGAGCACGACCAGCGCCACCACGATACCCAGGGCGGTACGGAGCGGCGAGCGTTCGAAGGAAGAGCGATTGGACAGCATACGGGGTGAACAGGCCCGGACCGCGGGGGGTTGGCAGCAGCATCCTGGGGGGCACCCTTTTTCGTCGGATGACGGCATTTTATCGGTCAATCTAGCGGGCGCGGCCGCCGGTGCAGGGCTTATGGCGTAAATTCGTGGTATGCTACGCCTGCTTCTACTGCTATGCTGCACCCTGAGTGTGGTCAGTCTCTCGGCCCAACGGGAGGTCACCCTCACCGCCCAGCTCGGCGACTGCCCGAAAGCCCCCCAACTGTACCGCTTCACCGGATTTGGGTTCGAGCCCCTGCGGCCCCTCGTACTACAGGACGATGGCTCCTACCGCGCAACCCTTACCGTAGAGGAGCCGGTGTTTCGCTACTTGGGTACCGACCCGTCCTCGGCCGTGCCGATCATTCTGGGTGGAGAAGACTCGCTGACCATCAGCGGCGACTGCGGCGCGCTGCGGCAGGCCGTCGTGAGCGGTAGCGCGATCAATACGGCGTACGGGGAGCTAAAGCAGGAGTTCGATGCCTTTAATGAGCGGTACACCACCCTGATCCAGGACATCCAGGTGGTCCAGGACGAGCGGGTGAACCGCGAGGGCGAGGAGGCCATGCGGCAGTTGGACGAGGAAAAGCGGGAGCTGGTAGCGCGCATGGCGGTGGAGTACCCACTACTAGGCCGCGTCGCTAGTTTGAATACCTACCTGAGCTTCTACAGTGCCGACCAGGAACAGTACGCCGGTGAGGTGGACCACTATGTACGGACTTACTTCCAGTTCGTCGACTTCACCGATCCGGGCTACAACGATCTATCGTGGACTTTCGAGGGCAGCCGGAACTTCACCGCTACGCTGATCAAAGTACTGCCCGCCGGGGAGATTGCCGCAGTGGTGCTGGAACAAACCGGTAGCTGGCCGGCCGGCAGTAAGGCCCGTTACCTGGCACGTAGTGGGGCACTCGGGGCACTCATCCCGACCAAGCACCCCGCTACCCTTTCCGTCGCCCAGGCCCTGATCGCCGAGTACGAAAGCACGGAGCTCGGTGCCATCGCCTTCGTGAAACAACAGACCGCCGGACTGGCCAGCTTTACCATCGGGGCACCCGCGCCGCTCTTCACGGGAGAGTCACCGGAGGGCGAGTCGATCAGCCTAGAGGACCTCCGCGGGCAGTACGTACTGCTCGACTTCTGGGCCAGCTGGTGCGGTCCCTGCCGACGCGAGAACCCCAACGTGGTGCGCATCTACCATAAGTACAAGGAGCTGGGCTTCGAGATACTTGGTATCAGTCTTGACGAGCACCGCGAGCGCTGGGAGGGGGCCATCGCGGCCGATGAGCTGGACTGGCTACACGTCTCCGATCTACAGGGCTGGGCCAGCGAGTTTGGCCGGCTTTACGGGGTGACGGCTATACCGCAGACCGTACTACTGGACCGTGAAGGCAACATTGTAGCCCGCGACCTCCGCGGTGCCGATCTGGAGCGCAAGCTGGCCGAGGTGCTCGGGGCCCGCTAAAGGGCTGGTGCGCTACCTTTGGGCTATATGAAGAATATGCGTTCCCGCTTACTGGTGGTATTTGCCGTGGTGGCCGTCTCGGTGGGCCTCGACCAGTGGACGAAGTACCTGGCTACCGTCTACCTACAGGGGGAACCCGATCAGTTTTACCTCGGCGGCATCCTGCGCCTCACCCACGTGCACAATACGGGAGCCTTCCTGAGCATCGGCTCCGGGCTCAACGACACCTGGCGGCCTATCCTGCTCAATGTGTTCCCGGCTCTGCTGCTGATTGCTCTACTGTACTACATCTTCCGCGAGCGCTTCCTCAACGGCTGGCAGGTCGTGGCCCTTTCCCTCATTGTCGGCGGTGGCCTGAGTAATATCGTCGATCGCCTCCTTTACGGCCACGTGGTGGATATGCTGCACCTCAAGGCGCTGGGATTGCAGACGGGGATCTTTAACGTGGCGGATATGGCGATTATGGGGGGGATGTTTATTATGCTCCCCTTCGCCCTCCGGCCGAGTAGACCGCCTTCTGGAGGGTAGACGCAGCGTCTAACCCAGAAAGTCCAAATTTCTACGCAGCCCACTAAATTTCGTCCGCTTCACCGCAGACTTCCGAAACACCCGCCGAAACACCTCCTCGGTCAGCTCCCGCCACTCGGGCTCACCCATGCTGGGGAGGTCGGGGTGGGGCAGGAAGGCCGGCTCCTGGTGGGGGGTGCTGAAGCGGTTCCAGGGGCAGACCTCCTGGCAAATGTCGCAGCCGAAGGCCCAGCCCTCCATGCGGCTGGCGAACTCCTCGGGGATGGCTTCGCGGAGCTCGATGGTGAGGTAGCTGATGCACTTGCTGCCGTCGACGACGTAGCCGGCCGGGCTGATGGCCTCCGTGGGGCAGGCCTCGATGCAGCGGGTGCAGGTGCCGCAGTGGTCGCGGATGCGAGAGTCGATGGCGGGGTCGAGGTCCGTGATGAGCTCAGCGAGGAAGAAGTAGCTGCCGGCTTTGGGGTTAAGCAGGAGAGTGTTCTTGCCCACCCAGCCGGTGCCGGCGCGGGCGGCCCAGTCGCGCTCTAGCACCGGTGCGCTATCGACGAACACGCGGCCGTCGATGGGGTGAGCGAGGGATTCTTCGAGGCGATCGACGAGCTCACGGAGTTTGGCGCGGACCACCCGGTGGTAGTCTTCCCCGTAGGCGTAGCGGGCAATCTTGGGGGCCTCCTGGCTGGGGGTATCGTCGGCGGGGAAGTAGTTATAGAGTAACGATACGACCGACTTGGCTCCGGGAACGAGCTTGGTGGGATCGACGCGCTTGTCGAAGTAATTTTCCATCCACTGCATGGTGCCGTGGTGACCGGCGTCGAGCCAGGCTGCAAGGCGGCGCTCCTCGGGGTCCATGCGCTCGGCCCGGGCAATGCCGACGAAACCGAAGCCCAGGTCGTAGGCCGTCTGTTTGATGTGGGTAGCGAGCTGAGTGGGATTCATGGTAAACGCAAAACGGCCGCCCCGGGGATCGGAGCGGCCGTCAAGGTAGGGAAGGGGGCTCCCTAGAAGTCGTTGATGGAGCGGCCGGTGAAGGACATCACGTTGCGGAAACCGATGTAAGACTTGGTGGTGTCCTGGTATTCGTAGGTGCGGGTACCGTTCTGGAGGTAGAAGCTGATGTCTTTCCAGCTACCGCCGCGGATCACCTTGCGCTTATAGCTGATGGGATCGTCATCCTTCGCGTTGTAACGGATATCGGGGTTGAAGTCGTGGATGAAGCTGGTGGCGTTCTCCTGGAAGGCGGTGATGGTCCACTCGGCTACGTTGCCGGCCATGTTGTACAGGCCGTAGTCGTTGGGGTAGTAGGCATCGACGGGGACGGTGTAGGAACCGCCGTCGTCGGCGTAGTTACCACGGCCGGGCTTGAAATTAGCCAGCAGACAGCCCTTGGAGTTGCGGGTATAGGGGCCTCCCCAGGGGTAGGGGGCATTTTCCTTGCCGCCGCGGGCGGCGTACTCGAATTCGTACTCGGTGGGCAGCCGGAAGTTCTCGATGAGGGCCTCCTGATTGTAGGTATTCCAGAGGGTGGTACGCCAGAAGCTGAAGGCGCGGGCCATATGCCAGTCGATACCGACTACGGGGTAGTTATCGTAGGCCGGGTGGCTGAAGTACACGCGGGCCATGGGCTCGTTGTAGGCGTAGGCGAAGTCACGTACCCAGACCAGGGTATCGGGATAGACGTTGACCGTCTTTTCGCTAATGTAGGGGGTGATGCCGTTACCGTCCTCACCGCGGGGGCGGGCTAACGAAGCCTCGGTCCAGTCTACCTCAGAATAGGTATACTCGTACAGGTTGGTGTTAGTCTGCTTCTTACCGGCGTAGTACTCTTCGAGATAGAGCTCGCTGAGTGCCTCGTCGCCGTAGTCGATGGGTAGTTCCCAGTCGATATTACCGTTCTCGTCGACGTCCCCGAGGATGACGTGGGCGATGGAGTCACGGACCCAGTCCATGAACTGCCGGTACTCGTTATTGGAGATCTCCGTGTCATCCATGTAAAAACCGTTGATGGTAACGGCCTTCGGGCGCTGAATGAAGGTGCCGGTGATGTCCTGATCGCTGTTGCCGACGTGGACGGTACCGGCCGGTACGTAGACCATACCGTAGGGCTGTACGCCCTTCCAGGTGGGGCGATCGAGGGAGCCGACGAGTTCGCCGGTTTCCTTGCTACCGCCGCAACTGGTAAATAGCAGAGCCAGTGCGGAAACAGCTAGTGCGGTGTGTAGAAAGTTTTTCATGCGGGAGGCCGTGGGATACGGCTTGGTTTTCAAAGGAGGGTAAGACTGTAGGGAAAACGAAGGTAAAAACATAGTTAGTACGTAGGGTGCGGCGTAGGGGTAAGTTTAACAACTGCCAGTACTGGGAAGCGCGGCATCCCGACAAAGCCCCTACTGTTTGGTCCGGGGATTGTAGATCACCGGTGGCGGTACGCCGGCACCGATACGCTGACGCAGGTTGTATTTGAGGCTGATCTCGTGGCTACCGTCCTGCACCGTGCGCAAGTCCGATAGTGTAAGATCGTACGCATACGCTACCGAAATTTTATCACTTAGGTTCAATCCGGCCATAAGTACAATCGCATCCGAGGTAACCTTATTGTAGCCCCGGTAAGCCAGCCCGGCAAAAATGTTCTCATTGTAGCGGGCAATGGCGCCGAAACTGAGCTGGTGCTGGATACCGTCGCTGACCGCAAAGAGCATAGGTGAAATATCCCAGGCGCGCAGCAGATCGAAACGGGCGCGAAGGTAGGCGTGGTACTGCTGGCGCAGCGGATAGTCTCTACCCGGATAGGAGATCGTGCCCTGATTAAAGTTGAGTACGGAGACTCCGCCTTCCAGTCGTTCTGCTTGATAGTAAGCACCCAGGGCTAGGGTGAATGTTCCCGCTCCCTCGGTACCGTCCGGAATCAGGTCGTCGTTGTGGATGATCACGCCCGGCTCGGGGTATTGTCCACCGGTCGCCCGTAGAATGGACCCATTCAGACTCATCTGTTGGTACCGGGCCGAAAGCCCCAGCGACCATACGGCGGTGGGGCGCACGAGCTGGTAGTTCCAGCTTGCACCGAAACGGTTCATGGTGCGCGCGCCAATCTCGTCCCGCTCCCCCTCGATGCCGAAGCCGCTGCTCAGAAAGTACACGGGTAGGTGAGCGCTGATGCGTTGTCCGCTGGGCTGTCCCTCCAGTCCGGTCCACTGTGCGCGGTAGCTGGCCGTAACGCTCAGGCTATTGTCCAGGCCGGCGTAGGCGGGATTGAACTGTACGGGGTCGAGCCAGAAGAGGCTGTACTGCGCAAATTGCTGCGCACCCGCGGCCCCGGCCACTAATAGACAGACAAGAAGGAGCAGATGTCGGGTCATGAAGGATGGACTAACAGTTGGCGGGCGGCCTCGACGGTAGGAACGGGCAACTTGCAGCTCCGGTTCTTGCAGACGAAAAAGCGGAGTTCCGAAAGGTAACGATTCTCTAACAAGGGAATCGGGTAGCGGTCGTGCTCGGCGGCCACAATCAGCAAGCCGGGTCGGTAGTCCGACAGGAATTGACGGGCGACCTCCCTGGCACCGGGTCCCGTCACCACCAGCTCCCGCTCGGGCTGCTCCATCAGCAGGGCCGTGAGCCCCCAACCGGCAAAGCTCGTGGGGTAGCGCTGTACGGCACCGGACAGGGCGGTGAGCATCCGTTCGGCGCGCTTGGCGTACCGTTCGTCACCCGTGAGGCGGCCCAGACGGTACAGGTTGTGCGCCATCTGGGAGTTGCCGCTGGGTAGGGCGTTGTCGTAGTAATCTTGGGTGGCTACGGGCAGCTCGCTCGCGGCCGGGGGGCGGAGGTAGAACATGCGGTCGTCGGTATCGGAGAAGGTGTCTAGCACATGATTGACTAGCGGGCGGGCGTCCTCTAGGGCATACTTCAAGTCCAGGCTCGCCTCGCTCAGGTCGAGGGCTGCGGCGGCCAGGGCGGCGTAGTCATCCAGGAAGGCCGGCGCGCCCAGGGTGCCATTGGTCAGGTTGCGGTACCACTGTCCTTCGTGGTGCAGTTTTTCGTGCAAGTGCTGGTAGAGGTACATGGCCAGCTCCAGGTAGCGCTCCTCGCCCGTACCCCGGTAGCACCAGCACCAGCCGGAGACGAGCAGGGCGTTCCACTGTAGGATGAGCTTACCGTCGGCGCCGGGGGGTACGCGCTGGCGGCGCTCCGTAGCAAGAATATCGCGGGCCTCGGCGATCTGGGGGGTCATTTCCGCGCTACCGGACGGGCGGTAGGGAATGTTCGTAGCCTCCTCTTCCCAGTTACCTGCGTGCGTAATGCCGTAGAATTCCGCCACGGCCTCGACGTCCCCGGCCGGCAGCAGCTCCTCCAGCTCGCGGTACTGCCAGACGTAGTACTTGCCCTCTACCCCCTCGCTGTCAGCATCCAGGGCGGCGCGGTAGCCGCCGGCGGATAGGGCCATCTCGCGTTCGAGCCAGTCGGTGGTCTCGGCGATGGCGCTCAGGTAGCGGTCGTTGGGGGCTACGGCCTGTAGCTTACCGAGTAGGCGTAGCAATAGGGCATTGTCGTAAAGCATCTTTTCGAAGTGGGGCACCCGCCAGTGCGCATCGACCGTGTACCGACTGAAGCCGCCTTCGAGTTGGTCGTAGATACCGCCGTTGAGCATGGCCTGCATGCTCTGTCCGGCGCGGTACACGTCGTGGTTGTTGCCGGTCAGTACACCGCTAGCTAGCAGCAGCTCCAGGGACTGGCTCTGGGGAAACTTCGGGGCCCCGCCGAAGCCACCGCGGGCCTCGTCGTAGTTGGCGCGGAGTTGCTCCATCATCTGCTCTGCACCTGCGTCCCCGCCCATCTCCATGTCTAGTAGTCGGTTGCCACCGGTGCCTATATTCTCCACCAATTGCTGCGCCTGCTGCTCTACTTCTTCCCGGTTTTCGCGGTAGGTGCGGGCGATGTACTCGAGCAGCTCGGTCCAGGAGGGGCGGTTGTACTTGCGCTCCGGGGGGTAGTAGGTGCCGGCGTAAAAGGGGCGCGCGTCGGGTAGCAGAAAGGCATTGAGCGGCCAGCCTCCCCCACCGGTGATGGCCTGGCAGGCGTCCATGTAGACCTGGTCGACGTCGGGGCGCTCCTCGCGGTCTACCTTGATGCACACGAAATTTTCATTCATAATCCGGGCCGTCTCCTCCTTTTCAAAGCTCTCCCGTTCCATCACGTGGCACCAGTGGCAGGTGGAATAGCCGATGCTGACCAGGATGGGCTTGTCTTCCTGCTTCGCCCGTTGCAGGGCTTCCTCGCCCCAGGGGTACCAGTCGACGGGGTTGTGCGCGTGCTGGAGGAGGTAGGGGGAGGTGGTTTGGGCTAGGCGGTTCACGGGGCGGGGGCTTGAGGAGCGTCACTGGTGTAACACACGGGCGGGGTCGCAGGTGCAGTGTGTACGAAGCGGTCTACGACCGCGCTGTTCCGCGCAGGCTCCGGCTGCGCTACATTCCCTTCTCTATCAGCTCAATAGCCCGCTCCAACAATTCATCCCGCCCATCACGCACTCCCTCCAGCGTCAGCGGCACCTCGATATCCGGTACGATACCGACCCGCTGGGTAGGGGTACCGTCGGGGTAGAAGATGCCGATACCGGAGATACCCGACGATAGTCCGCCCGGCAGGAGTATGCTGGAATAGTTACCATCGGCCCCGGCGGTGGTGCTACCGATGATGGTGGTCAGGGGGCTAGCACGAAAAGCCATGGCGGTATACTCGGCCTGACTCTGGGTAAGCTCGTTGACCAGTACGACTACTTTTCCGGTATAGGGGTCGGGGGAGGCGGGGATCTCCAGGGGTTCGGTCCACTCGAATGCCCCTGGGTTGCTTATTGATCCGTGGGTGAACTTGACGAAGGGTGTATCCTCTTTCAGCAGCCAGCCGCCGAGCGAGAAGGGTACAAACGTAGCGGGATAATTGCGGATGTCGACGATGAGTCCTTTCACCTTGGCAAAGGTGTCCGGTAGTAGCTTGACGTCCTGCTCGGTGATGTTCTGCAGGCTTACGTAGCCGATATTGTCATCTAGCAATTCCAGGGCGGGGCGGGTGCGGGGGGCTGGGCCCCAGTACTGGTCGATTTGGTCTTGGGGAAATAGCGGCACGGTCAAATCGAGCGTACGTTCCGCGCGTTTTACGGTCACTGCGAGCATATTCTCTTTGCTGCGCAGCAGGTTTCGGGCCATATCCCGGTACCGGGCGGCGTCATTACTAGCAGGATAGTCCGGCTTCCATTCGGCGACCAGATCCTCTAGGGGGCGGCCTTCCAGGTGAGTAATCACGTCCCCTATTTTTAGGCCGGTTGTATCGCTCAGTTCGTCGTTGTAGTAGTCGGCGACCGTAAAGCCGGCCGCCAAATGACGCAAGTGGACAGCGGCGTAGCGGTTACCCCGGGCGTGATCTATCCACTCCGCCCCGGCTAGCTGGGCGTGGGTATCGTTGATTTCAGCGATCAGGCGAAGTAGAGTGTACTCATACTCCGCCTGGTCATCGAGCTCCAAGAGTGGAGCAATGTAAGTGGGCAGCACCTCCTCCCAGTCGCGGTCGGTCTCCTCTACGTAGGGGAAGAAGTAATAGATTATATTCCAGTAGCGGTACAGGGTCAGTAACCGGTAGCCGGCATCGGGTAGGGTCATGGTGACGTAACCATCCTCGTGGCGAAAGTCCGGATTGCCCACCCCGGGGGCCAGACCGACGTAGTAATGCTGTCCTGCGTTGCGGTTGCGATAGATATGGCCTAGCTGCTCGACCAGCAATTCATTCGTAAGTAAGTTCGTCAGTGTAGTCAGTGGCACCGTTCGCACCGGATCCCTAAGGGCTTCGGCACAGGGATCGCAGGGAGCCACCGGGCCGAGCCGTTCGATCCAGCTCAGCAGTACCGTTTCGCTTTCCACCTGCGTCCCCGCCGCTAAGTAATCCGGCAGCACTCGGAAGAGCTCCGCGTCGAAGTTATGCTGCCCGGCCGCCACGGCGGGGTGGTGGTACTTAACAAAGCCCCATACACGGCCCAGCACGTCCAGCCTATCGACCACTTCCGGACTTACGGCCGGAAATTCAACGCGCGATCCGGTCAAAAATGCCGTGTCTCGTGCTGCTGCGTAGCTAGGGGGTGGGCGGGGCGTAAGTTGTCCGATAGGTTGGCCGTCAATGGTTACCGCGAAATTATCAAACCAGGCCTCCCCGGGGCCGTGCAAGATTCCCCCGACTGCGATTGCTTGGGCGTCACGTGGATAAGGTAGCGTGAGCTGCCGGTACGTCCATTCATCCTGGGTACTGGCGATGGATTGGTCAAAAGTATTGCCGTACTGTAGCGGTCCGTCGGGACCGTCTATTCGCAGGAGTAACGCGGCCATATTTTCGGTGATATCGCGCGTACGCAGCCATCCACTCAATGTGATAGAGTCACCGGCAAACTGCCCGGGAAGTATGCGAAGGGCTGCACCGAATTCAGCATCTTGTCCTTCTTGGTGCTGGGCGATATACAAGCTTCGTGTACCAGAATGTGCTTCAGTAGTACTGTCTCCTTCCAGCCTGTATCCCTTCGGTCCTATTTGGCTCCAGTCAGTGGGTAGCGCTCGACCAGCGGTGGTAGTCTCGAAGTCCAGGTTATGGCTTACGTCTAGTGTCGGTGTTCTAGCACACGCAGCCAATAATATAAATAGGAGGGACGGGTAAAGAGCACGCATTCCCCTAAGGTGCAGCTTTTTACGGATGTGGCGGGGCCGCAGGTGCGCAGCAACTCACAATAGGCGATTGACGTAGGTCGTGTGCAGCTCCGTAATGTCCTCCTCCCCGGAGGCGGCTACCCCGTTGTGTAATTCGTTGAGCAACCGCAGGTTGCGCAGCAGTTCGATCTGCTGGTCCTCATCGAAGTTAGCGACCATAAATTCGCTGAGTAGGGTGATCTGCTCCGAGATGTGGACGTATTCTTCCTGCCCCTTATCGGTGATAGTGACGAGTTTGACGCGGCCGTCGTTGGGGTCGGGTAGGATGCGGAGGAGGTTGTGGCCCAGCAGCCGGTCGATCACCTCGGTTCCGCTGGAGGGCTTTAACTGACTGTTCTCCAGTAGCTCCGATTTACGTAGGCCACGGCCCGCCGCGTGCAGTACGGTGAGTATGACCAGGTCGTCCCATTCAGCCAGTCTGCTGTGCCGTAGCAGGTTGCGGATGTAGCGGCGGTAGTGGTCGGAGAGCCACCCCAGCTCCCGCAGGATACGCATGGGTCGCGGTACCCGGGCGCTTTCCAGATCGACCTCCTCTTGCGGCGGCTCCTTGCCCCCACGTTGTAGGTAGCCCCCAAAAGCGATCAGGTCGCCGCCGGCGGCAGGGTGGCGGGCCACGTAGGCTCCGTAGGCCTCGATCAGGCGGACGACGTTGGGGGCTAGGAGGGCCATACCTGGGGGACGGTTACCCTTCGCGTTGGCACCGTCCCGTCGGGGAGGGCCCAGGGGCGGATATCGTCCGCCGGCATGGTGTGTAGCTTGAGTACCGTTAATTCTTCCGGATCGCGCCAGGCGGGTAACCCGATGGTGATCGCCTCCTGGGGTACATCCATGCGGTGGGTGCCGTGGAGGCGGTCCCAGAAGTCAAACACTACGCCGTAGTTGGCATCAAACTCTTCGCGCACGATGCTGTGGTGAATGCCGTGGGCGCGGGGGGTGATCATGACCCTGGCCAGGATGTTCTCAACGGCCTCGGGAAGACGCAAATTACTGTGGTGAAAGGCCGTACACCCCTCGAAGACGGCTTCGTAACTAAGTACCAGATCGGCCGGGGCACCGATGAGGGCGATCATGCCGCCGCGGTACACGATCGAAAAGACCTGCTCGCCGAGGTGAAAGCGAAAACCGGTGGTGACGTCCATATCCAGGTCGGAGTGGTGCACCCGGTGGAAGCGGTAGAGAAAGGACACGCGGTGGGTGAGGGTGTGCCAGCGGTAGTTCGTGTAGTCGAGCAGCAACGCCCCAGCGGCGTAGCGGGCCCAGCGCGGCAGCGGCAGCCACTGGATGAGGCCGAAGCGGCGGCGGTCGGCCCACTCCCCGGCGTAGACCATGATGGGCAGCAGTAGCAAGCGGGCTACGGTGAAGCCGCTGGCGGCCACGGCGGTATTGGTGACGGTGCGCCCGGCCTTACCGTGGTGCTGTTCGCGCAGGGTGAAGACCTCTTCGAGGAGGTAGAGTCCGGCGACGACGGCGGCCAGGACGGGGAAGGCCCGGCGGTCGAACCAGGGGAAGGAGAGGCGGAGGTTGGGCATGGGGGCAGGCTGACGGGGGCAATGCAAAAGGACCCCGAAGAGTTCCGTGGACGTGAGCCCTTGGAACCTTTGAGCGTCCGGTTGAGTTGCGGTGCGGGCAACCAACGGTTACCGCAGTGCGATCACTTCTATACCCGTAACGCCACCGAATTCCTCCGCCTGACTCAGACAGATCAGGACCCCATCTTTATAATCGATGAAGAGGGGAAACCCACGTGTCAAGATCTCATCGCTTCGCGTCAGGGCCGGATAGCTGCCGATCTGGATAGAGGCACGATTACGGGTAGCGGCGTAGATCACTTCTCCATCCGGGCTAAAGGCAAAGTCGGCGTACTCCAGGGCTCCCCGTTGCAGCTGTCCGCGGTATTCCATGCTGGAGTTCGCAGAGTATACCGCACCCTGGTTACTCGTAATTACGTAGTCTCCCTGGGGGGAGATGCGGAAGATACTCGGGTCCAGCGGGTGGTCGCCATGGTACTGATCGTCGGCGTGCAGGGTAATCATGCCCGCGCCGTCGAGCTCGAAGTATTCCATATCAATGGGGCTTACACTCTGGCTGATGGAGATAATCTTGTTCTGGTTAGGGAACATACGGAGTCGGTCACCGTCGAAGTCACCGTTCCCATCCAGGTTCAGCCCGGTGGCCCGGCTGTAAGTACGTACGGGCTGCTCCCACCAGGGACTCGGGCGCAGGGCTACGATGACGTGCCCGAGGCCGTTGACCACCACGCTGGCGTTGGGCAGTCCGGTACTGATGGAAGTTTTCAGTTCCAGGTCGTCGGCACCGTAGACGTAGACCCAGCCGTCTTCGCTCGGGACGTAGAGCTCGAGACCAAAGCCGCTGTCCCCCAGCGCACAGTAGCCTACCTGTCCTTCTACATCGATGACACCCGTCTGCTCCTGGGTGGTGTAGTTGTAGCGGATGATCCGTTGGCCTCCCCGGTCCAGCAGAAAGACCTCATCGCGATCGGGATGCAGGAGAAAATCATCGGCCACGAAATTAAACACCGGACCGCTGGGGTCATCCACGGTCAGGGCGTTGCTGCGGCGGCTTCGTCCGTCGTCGGTAGTGACCTCTACGTAGTAGCACACCCGGTTGGCGAAGGGTACCTGGCTATCGGTGTAGGTCGTGCTATCTGCTGTGGATAACTGAGCGATTAGTTGGCGGCTCTCGTCGGCGCAGTCCCGATCGGCGCGGTAGACGCGGTAGCTCCCGAAATTTGCCTGACCGTAGGTCGACCACTTCAGACTGACGCCGGCGGCCGTAGAGACGGCCTCATCCAGGGTGATGGCCTGGGGGGCGTCAGTGCGCACCTCGAAGGAGATTACGGCAGAGAAATCGTCCCCATCCTTCACCGTGAGGGTGATTTGGTGTACCCCCTGGCTCAGACCGGTCGTGCTGAAGGTCGTGGTGCCGTCTGCCGCGGCTGCCTCGTCGTGTAGCAGCCCGTCCAGATCGCTTTCCCACCTTACCGAAAGGTCAGCCGCAGCAGTCTGATCGTCACTGACGGTTGCTCGGAACACTACCTCCTCGCCGGGAGCGAAGGAGGCAGGCTGGACGGGGAAGAGCAACTCGATAGTTGGAGCCAAGCCTACGCTTACCCCCTCTTCTACTACTATGGTAGCGGAGCTCAGCTCATCGGTCTGAATATTGACGGTGGCCTTCCCACTGCCGTATCCGGCTAGCTCGGCATAGACCTCGTAACTGCCCTTGGGAAGTTCCCTGAGCAGTGCGGTGCCAAACTCGTCGGTCGTACCGATCACGGTAGCTGGCTGGGTATAGACGGACGCCCCGTCGACGCGGTCGCCAAACTGGGTAATGACCGTCACGGTTAGGTCGCCGAGTTCTCTTATTTCGATAGCGTCCTCATCAGATTTGCAGGCGGGTAGAAGAAGCAGGCATAGCCAAAACAGGTGGAGGTATCGCATGGGGTGTCAAAAAAAATTTAGCAAATATGTGAGGTTCCGCAGTAAATAATTACGCTTTTTTCGGGGCGGCAGGTACCCTTTAACATATTAATCTCCTATAGCCCTGCGATACCCCGCCTGACACTCCTCCATCCCCCGGGATGAGGCAACGCTTCTGGCATCTCCGTTGCGAATCATACACTGCACCCGCGGCCCCGCCCACTTACTTACAGCCGCAAACCAACGCCTAAAGTGAGCCCCTGGCTATAAGGAGGGGTACCTACGGGTCCAAGCACGACAGGAACAAAATCTCCGGCACCCGGCGTAGGCTGAGGAAAGAGGTAGGAATACCGGAACCGGTGGCACTCGTAACAAAGTATGATCTGTGGACGGGAGGTATACCGTTTTAAGGCCACCGTCAGACCTACCCCCACAAATCCACCACCCTGCTGAAAGCGTACCACGGAAGAACTGCCGTTACCGAATTGCTGCTCGTACCACTGGTGCCCACCACGACCATTTACGCTCGGGTCGATTGACCCTGATACGAAATATCGAACGCCGCCGCCCCGGCCTCCGCCACCGCATGGTCGTTCTCCACCACGCTACCGCTCACGCCGATGGCCCCGATGACCTCGTCCCCGTTTTTGAGCACGACCCCGCCCGGGAAGGTGATCAGACCGCCGTTGCTGTGCTCGATCTGGTAGAGGCTCTCGCCGGGCTGTACGAGGGGGCTTAGGGCCTGGGTGTCCATCATGAACCAGGCGGCGGTGCGGGCCTTCTTGATGGCGATGTCGACGGAGCCGATCCAGGCACCGTCCATGCGGGCAAAGGCCACCAGGTTGCTGCCGGCGTCGACTACGCAGATGTCCATCTTGGTGTCGATCTCGGTGGCTTTCTTTTTGGCGGCGGCGATGATGGTTTCAGCCTGGGCTAGGGTGACGTTC
Source organism: Saprospiraceae bacterium (assembly GCA_958295895.1). GTDB lineage: Bacteria > Bacteroidota > Bacteroidia > Chitinophagales > Saprospiraceae > Neolewinella. The sequence goes on from CATQHI010000008.1 coordinate 279,635, forward strand.
ATAGGGAGGTTTTGCTGTGTAAATGACTTTAGGCCGGGCTTGTTCTGCCTGAGGTACCGGAACCGGCCCACCAACTTTGCCCCAGACAAGGCGTTAGCCCTGCTAGTAGTGTCCATACGGCCAAGCCCGCCGCCCCGAGAACCAACCCCCGCTCACCGCCATGAATGTGCTCGCTTACCTCCTCACCTCCCTACTGGGGGTGATGCTCTGGTCGTGTACCGGCAACGAGGCCGCCGCACCCGCCGGACCGCCGCCCGGACCGCCCCCCACGGCCGTGACTACCGTGCCCACCCAGACCGTCACCGCCTACACCAGCTACCCCGCCCGGCTGACGGGCATCGTCACCAGCCAGGTGCGGGCCAAGATCAGCGGCTACATCACCGAGGTGCTGGCCGACGAGGGGCAGTACGTGCGCCGGGGCCAACCCCTGTTCCGCCTCGAAACCCAGACGCTGACCCAGGATGCCGCCGCGGCCCGCGCCAACGTGCTCGCCGCCCAGGTGGAGGTCGATAAGTTGGAGCCGCTGGTCGCCAAGGACATCATCAGCAACGTACAGCTGGAGACCGCCAGGGCCCGCCTACAGCAGGCACAGAGCGGACTGGACGCCATCGACGCCAACATCAATTACGGCCGCATCACCAGTCCCATTGATGGCTACCTCGGTAAGATCGCGTCGCGGGAGGGTGCCCTGGTGAGTCCCACCAGCCAGCAACCGCTGACCACCGTTTCCGACATCAGTAAGGTGTACGGCTACTTCTCCATGAATGAGGGGGAATACCTGGACTTCATTCAGAAGGCGGAGGGCAGCAACATGCGCGAGCGCATCAAGAACCTGCCCAGGGTGAGCCTGGTGCTCAGCAACGGCAGCACCTACGGGGAGGAGGGGCAGATCGAGACGATCATCAATCAGGTGAACGACCAGACCGGCACGATCCAGTTTCGGGCCGTATTCGATAATCCGGCCGGACTACTCAGCAGTGGCGGCAGCGGCACTATCCGCGTTCCCCAGGAGTATACCGATGCCGTAGTAGTACCCAAAACGGCGACCTACGACCAGCAGGGTACGGTGTACGTGTACAAGGTGGGCGAGGACAGTACGGCCGTGGCCGCGCCCATCGACATCCGCTCGGAGGTGGATAACCTCTACGTTGTAGCCTCCGGGCTACAGGCCGGCGACCGCATCGTGGCTACGGGCGTCAGTAAGCTGAAGGGCGGGACCAAAGTCAGCCCGCTGCCGATGGCCTTCGACAGTATCGCCCAGCCCCTCCCCACGGTATTCCGCTAAGCCGACGCCATGCTAGAGACATTTATCAACCGGCCCGTACTGTCCACGGTGATCTCGATCATCCTACTGATCCTGGGCGTGCTGGGGCTACTACAGCTGCCCATCACGCAGTACCCCGACATCGCGCCGCCCACGATCACGGTGGCCGCCAGCTATCCGGGGGCCAACGCCGAGACGATCCTGGAGAGCGTCGTCGTGCCCATCGAGGAACAGATCAACGGGGTGGAGGGCATGACTTACCTGACCTCCACGGCCACCAATAGCGGTACAGCCACCATCACCGTCTTCTTCGACCAGAACGTGGACCAGGACATCGCCGCGGTGAACGTGCAGAACCGCGTAGCGCGCGCCAATCCCCTGCTGCCCCAGGCGGTGCTACAGACCGGCGTGACCGTGCAGAAGCAGCAGACGAGCGCGCTGATGTTCATCTCCTTCTTCAGCACCAACCCCGACTACGACGATATCTTCATCCAGAACTACCTACGGATCAACGTGATCCCGGAGCTACAGCGCGTCAACGGGGTGGGTGACGTGAACGTCTTCGGGGCCAAGGACTACGCCATGCGCATCTGGTTGTTGCCGGATAAGCTGGCGGCCTACGACCTGATCCCCACTGACGTGGCCGCCGCCCTGCGGGAGCAGAGTCTGGAGGCCGCCGCCGGTGCCCTGGGGGAGAATAACGGCGAGGCCTTCAGCTATACCATCAAGTACAGCGGCCGCTTCAAGACCGAGGAGGAGTACCGCAACATCATCATCAAGGCCCTGCCCAACGGAGAGCTGCTGCGGCTGGCGGACGTGGCGGAGGTGGAGCTGGGGGCCCAGTCGTACCTGGCCAGCTCCTTTACCGGGGGAAATCCGGCGGTGAACCTGGGGGTCTTCCAGGTGAAGGGGTCCAATGCGCGCGACATCATCACCGAGATCGAGGGGGAGTTGGACCAGATCGAGGCCGAACTGCCGGAGGGCATGGAGATCTTCGTACCCTATAACACCAACAACTTCCTCAACGCCTCCATCGAAAAGGTGGTGGATACGCTGGTGGAGGCTTTCCTGCTGGTCTTTCTGGTGGTGTTCATCTTTCTGCAGGACTTCCGTTCCACGCTCATCCCGGCCATTGCGGTGCCGGTATCGATCGTCGGCACCTTCTTTTTTCTCAATCTGTTCGGCTACTCGATCAATCTGCTGACCCTCTTCGCTCTGGTGCTGGCCATCGGTATCGTAGTCGATGACGCCATCGTGGTGGTGGAGGCGGTGCACGCCAAGATCGACGCGGGCGAGGACGATCCGAAGCGGGCCACCAAGGAGGCCATGCAGGAGATCAGTGGGGCCATTATTTCCATCACCCTGGTCATGGCCGCGGTATTTATTCCGGTCACCTTCGTGCAGGGGCCGACGGGGGTATTTTACCAACAGTTCGGGGTCACGCTGATCGTGGCCATCATGATCTCGGCGGTGAACGCGCTCACGCTGAGCCCCGCCCTCTGCGCGCTGTTCCTGAAGGGGCACGAGAAGGAGGAACCGGGCAAGAAAAAGAAGTTCAGTCAGCGGTTCTTCGGGGCCTTCAACCGGGGCTTCGACGCGACGGTAAACCGTTACGGCCGCTCGGTGCATTTCCTGTACCGCCACAAGTGGGTGACCGCCCTGATCCTGCTGCTGGCCGTGGGCGGCATCTGGTGGTCGTCGGGGCAGGTGCGGACGGGCTTCGTACCCGACGAGGACCGCGGCATCGTATTCATCAACGTAGAGCTGCCCGCCGGAGCCTCCCTCGACCGTACGCACCAGGTCAACGTGGAGCTGTACAACAAGATCAAGGACATCCCGGGCGTGCTGCAGGGCTCGCTCATCGAGGGGCGGAGCTTTCTGGGGGGCGCCGGCAACAACTTCGGGCTGGGCTTTATCCGCCTGCAGGACTGGGACGAGCGGGGGGCCGACTCGGTGTCGCTGAAGTCCATCACCGCCAGGATGTTTGCCGCGGCCGCCCAGATTCCGGAGGCCAGCATCATCTTCTTTGCTCCACCCAGTATACCCGGCTTCGGGCAGGCGGCCGGGGCGGAGGTCAATCTGCTGGACCGCTCCGGGGGCAGCTTCGAGGAGCTCGACCGGGTCAACCAGGAGTTTATCGCGGCCCTTACCGCGCGGCCGGAGATCCGCTTTGCGCAGTCGTCCTATAATACCGTCTACCCCCAGTACGAGCTACAGATCAACGCGCCGCTGGCCAAGCAGATGGGGGTGCCGATCAGCAGTATCTTCTCCACCCTGCAGGGGTACATCGGCAGTCTATTCGCCTCCGATTTCTCCCGCTTCGGCAAGCAGTACCGGGTGTACATCCAGGCCCTGCCCGAGGACCGGGCGGACGTAGCCGACCTCAACAACATCTACGTGCGCACGGGCAGCAACGAGATGGCCCCGATCACGGAGTACGTGTCGCTCCAGCGGGTGTACGGGCCGCAGTTCGTCTCCCGCTTCAACCTGTTCAACTCCGCCAAGATCACGGCGGCGACCAACCCCGGCTACAGCTCGGGCGATGCCATCGCCGCGGTGCAGGCCGTGGCCGCTACGCTGCCGGCTAACTACAGCACCGACTTTTCCGGTCTGACGCGGGAGGAGGTCAATGCCGGCAACCAGACCACCACCATCTTCCTGCTCTCGCTCGTATTCGTGTACTTCCTACTCGCGGCCCAGTACGAGAGCTACCTGATCCCCCTGGCGGTGCTGGGCTCGCTGCCGCTGGGCGTGCTGGGCGCCTATGCTTCCACCATGGTAGCGGGGCTGGAGAATAACATCTACTTCCAGATCGCCCTCATCATGCTGGTCGGGCTACTGGCCAAGAACGCCATCCTGATTGTAGAATTCGCGGTGCAGCGGCGGCGGCACGGGGAGTCGATCGTGGACGCGGCCATCGATGGGGCCGAGAGCCGTCTGCGGCCCATTCTGATGACCTCCTTCGCCTTCATCCTGGGCCTGATGCCCCTGGTGCTGGCCAGCGGTGTGGGCGCGGAGGGCAACCGGTCCATCGGCACGGGCGCGGTGGGCGGACTGCTGATCGGTACGGTATTCGGGGTCTTTGTGATTCCTATACTTTTCATGTTCTTCCAGTGGTTGCAGGAGAAGATCGTGGGCCCGCCCGACTTCCAGCCCATCGTCCAACGCGAAGAAGAGTAGGCCATGACCGCACCGTACCTACACCGTTACCTGCTTTTACTCGGCTTTCCGCTGCTGCTCGCCTCCTGCTACTCCGCCCGGCAGTACGTGCGGCCGGAGGCGGAGATCGTCACGGCCCGCTACTACCGCACCGACAGTCTGGACCGGGATAGCAGCTCCCTGGCCCTGCTTTCCTGGCGGGAACTCTTCACGGATCCTTACCTGCAGGGCTACATCACGGAGGGCCTCGGTAACAACATCGATATCCGGGTGGCGCTACGGCAGATCGACATCGCCAACGCCTACCTGCTCCAGGCCAACGTACGCATCCGCCCCACCGTGGGCGGCACCCTGCAGTACAGCCGTTCGGAGCTATCGAAGAATAGCCAGTTCGGGGCCCAGTTCAGCACCCTCAACCAGTATCAGCTCAGCGGTACGCTTTCCTGGGAGGCGGACGTCTGGGACAAAATCAGCAGTGCCCGGCGGGCGCAGGAGGCGCTTTACCTGCAGTCCGTGGCCGCCCACACCGCCGTGAAGAGCCGCCTGGTGGCCAACATCGCCAGCACCTACTATGACCTACTGGCGGTAGACGAGCAGCGCCGCATCGCCGAGCAGACCATCGCCAACCGCCGCAACAGCTTGGAAACTACCCAGGCCCTGAAGGAGGCGGGCAACGTCACCGAGGTAGGCGTGAAGCAGACCGAGGCCCAGATTTACACCGCCGAGGCCATCCTGATCGACCTTAGGCTGCGCGCCCACCTGCTGGAGAATACGCTCTCGATCCTGCTGGGTACCGATCCGCGGGAGTTCGCCCGGTCGAGCCTGGAGGCTCAGCAATTGACCACCGAGCTGCGCACCGGCGTCCCCGCCCAGTTGCTGGCCAACCGACCGGACGTGATCGCGGCCGAGTATGCGCTGGTGAATGCCTTTGAACTGACCAATGTGGCGCGGGCCGACTTCTACCCCTCCTTCACCATTTCGGCCACGGCGGGGCTACAGAGTCTGACGCTTGGCAAGTTTCTCGACCCAAGCTCCTTTTTCGCTACCCTGGTGGGGGGGGCCGCCCGTCCGCTCATCAACGGACGCCGGATCAGGACGCAGTACGCTGTCTCGGAGCTGGAGCAGGAGCAGGCCACGCTGGATTTCCGCTCCGCCGTGCTCACTGCCGGTAAAGAGGTGGCCGACGCCCTCTACGGCTACGAGGCGGCCACCGAAAAGATCGACGTGAAGCAGCGCGAGTTCGCCGCCTACGAGCTGGCGACCGAATACTCCGAGGAGCTCCTGGCCAATGGCTACGCCAATTACCTGGAGGTACTACGGGCGCGGGAGAACGCGCTGAATTCCAGCCTGGACATCGTCACGGCCAGAAACAACCGGCTGCAAGCCATCGTAAACCTGTACGAGGCGCTGGGGGGCGGGTGGCGGTAAGCCCAAGCGGGTTTAGTTTCCCGTCGAATAGTAGCCATCCAGGCCCCGGTACCGATCCTCCACGCCGCTGGCCTCCAGGCGGCTCTCGGTATCGAGGTGCATCACGTTAGGCGTATCGGCGGTCATGGGCTTCCACTCGGGCAGCTCCCCCCCGTTCGGGTCGCCGGTCTTGACGAAGTTGACTAGGTAGGAGGAAATGGTAGTGGCAGCCTTGCGGTCGTCCTCGTCCCAGGCGTAGGCATCCGACTTAGCCAGCGTATTCATGAAGTACTCGATGTCGGTGGCGTGGCCGGCCCCGAAGGGCTCCCTGTCACGCGGCCGCTCCTTCAGGGCCGGGCGCACCCGGTCGAAGCGGTAGCGGTACACGGGCTGCTCGCTGGTACGGTCGTGGAGTTGGGCCCATTTCCAGGTGCTGAATACGATCCAGTTATCGGAGCGCAGGTCGACGGCCGTGCGGTGCAGGTCATCGCTGTCGCTGGGGTAAAGCGCCAGTAGCTCCTCGGCCCGGTCGCCGAACTGCTCGCGCACCTGCTCCTCGTAGCTAGCCGCACTTTCCGGTGCGGGGGCCCAGGCCGATTCGGCGCTCGTCCAGCCCACCAGTAGCGGAATCTGCGCCTGCTCGCCGGCCGCCAGGATCTCGGCGGGCGATTTGGACAGCAGGTAGTCATCGATCACCAGCCCGCCGCGGTAGCGGTAGTCCTGGTTCCGTACGGCGGTCTCGTAGATCACGCGCGTGGGGGTCTGGCGTAGCCCAGCCAGGGAAGTGACGCCCAGTTGTTCGGCAAACTCAGTGCCGGTTGCCTCGGCCTCCGCCAGGGGCACCGGTGCGTAGGTCGGATTGATGGCAGCCCCACTCTCCCCTACCGCCCCGGCCAGCAGATCGCGCGATAGCGGCGAGGTCATCAGTACACTCACATCGATACTGCCGGCACTCTCCCCGGCAATGGTGATGCGGTCGGGATCGCCGCCGAAGGCCGCAATGTTATCGCGCACCCACTCCAGGGCCTTCACCTGGTCCAGCAGGCCATAGTTGCCGCTGTGCCCCCCCTGCTCGGCCGTCAGTTCCGGGTGGGCGAAGAAGCCAAATACGCCCAGCCGGTAGTTGGGCGTGACGACGATGATGCCGTCCTCGGCCAGCTTCTCACCGTCGTAGCGCAGCTCGTCGCCACTGCCGGTCGTATTGCCGCCGCCGTGGAAGTACACCAGCACGGGCAGGTCGGTCGTGCCCTGGCGGGCGGGCGTCCATACGTTCAGGTACAGACAGTCCTCACTGGCCATGGGGGAGCGGAAGCGCATATCGTCGTACACGTAGCGCTGGATGGCGCGGGGACCGAATTCGGTAGCCATTCTGACCCCCTCCCAGTTCTCGGCATCCTGCGGCGGCTGCCAGCGTAGTTCACCTACGGGCGGGGCGGCGAAGGGGATGCCGAAGTAGGTCTGTACGCCGGTCTGGGTGCTGTAGCGACCTTCTAGGGTGCCCTGCGCTACGTTTACCTGCACGGGGAAGCCCATATTGTCCGTCGTCTGGGCGCGGCCGCGGGTGCTGAGCAGTAGGAAAAGCCCTATTCCAGGCCGATGCTTAGGACTAGATTGGGGCGGAAGCGTGAACATGGCATAGTTGAGTGGATTGGGCGCAGACAAGGTAGGGCACCGGAACCACTTCGTTGCACCTGCGGCCCCGCCCCCCTGCAACGACGTACAAGAATAATGTATCTTCCACACCCAATTCGTCGCATCATGTCAGAACACATCACCCACATTGCCGTCGGCGAAGATAGCCTGCGCGTGGTCAGTCAGCGGGAGGGATTCAGCAGGCGTATTGCCGGGGCCGTTGCCGCCTACCCCGATGCCTTTCGGCTGGGCAGCTGTACGCGCTCGGGGGATACCTTCATCCTGCCCCTACTGACCCAGTGGAAGGAGACCTGGAAGGGGGATGCCACGCAGCAGGAACAACTCGCCTACACCATCGGCTGGATGGGCCACCTGGCCGGCGACCGCACCTTTAAGCCAGTGTTTCGCATTACGGACCTGGCCTACTATACGCGGGGCTACCCGGGCCCGGCCCACGCCAGTATTTACCACGACGCGGCGACCTTCAACCGGGTCTTTGCCGACGGCACCGAGCCGCCCTTCCACCCCGCGACCCTATCGCATAAGCTGAGCGACCACCCGGCCGCCGCCTTCCTCCCGGTAGACGCGCTCGAGGGCCCCCTGGCCATGCAGTTTGCCGATCGGCTGGCGACCTTTAAAACCTTTCTGCCGGCCACGGTCGACGACTGGGAAAAGCAGTGGGAGACGCTGGACGAGGAGCGACAGAGCTTTTACGTCGAGATCGAGCGGTACACCGAGGCCTACCAGTCTCCCCAACCCGCACGTACGCGGCAGTACCTCATCGACCCCAACTTCTACGACGAAGCCGACCCCATTATCCGCCTGGCCCGCGCGGTGCAGCACGGCGACCACGTAGCAATACGGTGGAGGAGGCCCTGGAGGGCACCGAAAACCAGAGCCTCTACGCCCAGAGCCTGAAGCTGGGCCATGACTTCATGTGGGCCTGTAGTGAGTACCTGGAAGGGAATATCGACCTGGCACAGGCCAAGAAGGATACCCGGCAGTTCGAGGCGCACAAGCAGAGCCTGGAGTACTACGTGGAGCAGGCCAAGTTGCAGGAAAAAGCCGGTAAGTAAGTTTAAACTAGTTCGACCATGACCAACATCCCCACCCGCCGCGATTTTCTCAGGTCCTCCCTGCTGCTCGGTCTCGGGGCCAGTAGTTTCGGGGCCTACGCCGGAATCCCGTCTTCCGGCCTCTTCAGCGCGGCCAAGCTAGCGGGGCCCGGCGGATTGGCCCCCTTCATCGCCGAAGATGACCTACTACGGCTCGTAGCACTGAGTGACCTACCAAAATCTGTACGTCAGGCCCTGACCGTCAACCGGGAGGTATTCCACCTCGGCCGGGCCTGGACGGTGGACCCGGCCGGGCTGCAAACGGTACTCGACGAGTCGCGCCGGCTGTGGAAGGCCGAGCAGGGGCAGGACCGCGGCTTCACCCAGTTTGCGCTGGCCGCCGGTCACCTGGCCGCCCGCGCTGTAGATGATGCACTGGGTGTAGAAGAGACCGACGCGGAGGCAAGCCGCTACCGCGACACCTACCTCTTCAAGCAACTACAGAATGCCAAACCCCACGCCCGGCGGGTGGCCGTGGACGGTGCTGTACCGGAGGTCACGCCGACCGGAGTAGCCGAGCTGCTCCATCTCATGCAGCAGCGCAATCTGATCCGGATGCATACGCTGCGACCGGAGTTCGGCGACATCGGGACCTGGCTGACGGACTTTCTCGGCTACTACTCCGAGATGAAGGCGGAGAACCTGCGCTACGGCGAGGTGTACTGCGCCCCGGAAGCAGAGAAGCTACAGCGGTACGTGTTGGAGCCTGGTTTTTACGATCCGGAGAATGCACCGATCGTAGCCGCCCGGCAACTAGCGAATGGAGAAATCGTGGGTAGGGTGACGCTGGACTTAACCAACGCTAGCTCGCAGTACGGTCGGGCCCTACTCAGAGGAATGGATGTCCTGGGTGTGATAAGTAATCGGGTAACGGGTGCCTGATCACTCCACCCGCAGGTGTAGGTCTCACCGGCAACCAGTGGAGAAGGTGGTGACGAGCTCGGTGTGCTGCATGTTGAGCTGCTGCTGAAGGTCATCGCTGATGCCCGCCCCGATGCGGCGGCCGTCCACGTCGGGGTTCCTATTCATGTGGTTGAACGTCTTGGGGATATTGGAGCCGCGACCGCGCTGGTAGTTGTCGTAGATGCCGTTGGCGACCGTGATGCCGTAATAGTTGGCGGGGTCGATATGGGTGGCGGTGATGGTCCACCGGGCGGGCACGCAGGTGCTGTAGAGGAGTAGGATAAAAAAGATGCGCATGCTGAAGACTTTAAGTCAAAGTATGGGGGGGGGGTACGGGGTTACCTTAAACTGCAACGAAGGCAAACCACTTCATCAGGTTCATTTGTATAACGCGTTATACAAATGGAGTCCCTTTTTCTTCGAAGCAAGTCTGCCGTAGCCGCCGTAAGCGCCGACTACCAGCGTGCGCTGATGCAGGAAGTACACTGGTTAGACCCGCTTATTTTTATCCTAGGGCCCCGGGGGGTCGGCAAGACCACCCTGCTGTTGCAGCGTCTGCGGGCCCTTGAGCTTCCACCCCGGCAGGCGCTGTACGTAGACCTCGGGATGTATACTTCCAGGCCCACCAGCAGGTCAATCTCGGCACGCTGCGGGAGACCTTCTTTATGAATCAGCTCGCCCAGTTGACGTACAGCAAAGCGCTCGTGCCGCCAGAGATTAAGCTGCCGGAGTCGGGTGATTTTGTGTTCCTTACGCCGCAACGCCGTTTACTCTTTGAGGTGGGGGGGGCGGAATAAGTCGTTCAAGCAGATCGGGGAGGCACCGGGGCATTCTGGGCGGGTGCCGCTGTGGTTGTTTGGGTTCCTTTACTAAGTACAATGCGGCCTCCGGCCGCGCCAGCAACATGCAGCCTCTGGCTGCGCTGGTAGGGTTAGAAGCGCAGCCAGAGGGCTTACACCAGGGGCCCCTCCCCCTGCTGACGCGGTTACTACCGCTGCCGGAGGCAGCATTGTCCTGGTCGAGCCTGGCCTGGCACCCGTCGAGCTACCTTAGTCTCTCCTAGTGGAGCGCCCTATCTTCCCCACATGACCCTGCCCCAGTTAAGCTTCAAGTACCCCTGGCGGGACTACCAGGCGCGCATCCTCGACCGGCTGGAACTGTACCGTGAGGACCGCAAGATCCACGTCGTAGCACCCCCCGGCGCCGGCAAGACCGTGCTCGGGCTGGAGATCATGCGACGACTCGGCAAACGCACCCTGGTACTGGCCCCGAGCCTCACCATTCGGGCACAGTGGACGGAGCGCTTCGTGCAGGACTTCGGCGCTGACGAGGCCCTCATCTCCAACGACCTCTACGCCCCGGCCGATCTGACTATCGTCACCTACCAGGCCATGTTCGCCTACCACCAGAAGATGGGCACCGACGGGCTCGACTGGGTAGAAGCTCTCGTAGTCGATGAGTGCCACCACCTGCGCCGCGAGTGGTGGCGGGTGCTGGACGGGGTCATGGACCGCTACCAGCCCGAGCTCGTGGCCCTTACCGCTACCCCACCCTACGACGTCAGCGGCGTGGAGTGGCGGCGCTACCACAGCTTCTGTGGCGAAATCGACGAGGAGATCAGTATCCCGGAACTAGTGGCCAGCGGCGACCTGTGTCCGCACCAGGACTTCATCTACCCCATCCTGCCCCCGCCCGGGGAATCACGCCTCATCACCGAGTGGCAGGAGCGGAAGGATGCCCTGCTCGAACTGGCCCACACCCGCTCCGAGCTCGTTTACTACCTGCGCGAGCACCCCTGGCTGGCCGATCCCGAGCCACACTACGAGGACATCTTCGGTACGCCGGAGTACTTCACGGCCCTGCTGAGTATGCTGCGGGCCCAGGGTAGCGAGCCGCCCGCCGCCGCCCTTGGGGTACTGCACGGGGAGGCTACCCTGGCCCCGGCCCTCGATGATCATTGGCTGACGCTCTTCCTACAGCGGGCCCTACGCGACGATGTGTACTTCACCACCGAAAAGGGCCGCGAACTCCTGCGCCCATACAAGCGGGCCCTTTCCACCATGGGGGCCTGGCACGACAGTAAGCTCCACTTCGACAGCGCGCTGCCCCCCGCTTCCGGGGCCGAAGCCGAGGAGCTAGCTAGCCCCCAGGCCAAACTCGATGCCCTGACCGAGATCGCCGCCTTTGAGAGCGACGCCCTGGTGGATGAGCTACGCATGGTCATCCTAACCGACAACATCTACGATGAGTTCCTTCCCACCACCGAGCACGATCGCCGTGCCATCACCAAGGTCGGTACCGTGCCGGTCTTCGAGACCCTGCGCCGGCAGGAGGGAGCCTATTACCAGAACAAGCTCTGTATACTGAGCGGCTCCCTGGTCGTGATCCCGCAAGCGGCCGAGCGCCGTCTGCTCGAGATCGCCTACGATCAATTGCCCGACGAGCGGGTCATTAAGACTCAACCCCTGTTTAAGGGCTCCGACTACGTGGTGGTAGACACGGGCACACTGGCCAATAAGTATGCCGTCAGCTGGCTCACCCAGCTCTTCACGGAGGGCCACATGACCGTGATCGTCGGCACCAAATCCCTGCTCGGCGAGGGTTGGGATGCTCCCGTGGTCAATAGCCTCGTGCTAGCTAACCGCGTCGGCAGCTTCGTGCTCAGCAACCAGATGCGCGGCCGGGCCATCCGCACCGTGCGCGGCAAGCCCGGTAAGACCGCCAACATCTGGCACCCCATGGTCGTGCACCCTACCGTGCGCCGCGGCGGACCTGACGTAGACCGCCTGCGCCGTCGCTTCCGGGGCTTCGCGGGGCCACGACTGGACGGTAAGCCCGCTATTCAGAATGGTTTGGAGCGCTTTAGTCTGCAATTCTCCGCACCTGCGACCCTGCCCACGCAGACGCCCCAGCACCTCCTGCCCGCCGGCCGCTCCTACAGCACGACCGACGCCGAGGCCATGGTCGCCCTACGCCGCGATAGCCTGCAGCGGGCCACCGAGCGGCCCCAACTCGCCGGAGCGCTGGACCGAGGCCCTCGGCACCGGCACCCAACTCGTGGAGGCAATCAAACCGCCGCAGGAACGCTACTACGAGCGTAAGGATCCCCTTACGCTGCACTACCGCGAATCGATCGACCGCCACATTGAGGAGCAGTACCGGCTGCTGCTACTCAACATGAAGGTAGCCACTATGGCTGCCCTGGTAGGGGGGATGCTTGGGGGGGTGCTGCTAGGCCAGTTGGCCCTCCCCGCGCTACTGATCGGAGCCCTGCTGGGCGCGGTGGCCGCAGGGGCCGGAACCTACTTCTATACCCATTTCCGCACCCTACGCTGGCAGGTCGCGGGCCGCCTCAGCGACCCCGACCGTAACCCCGCCTTCGATGCAGAGTTGAATCTGACCCCTTACTTCATCATGCCGCTGCTGTTTGCCCTGGTCTTGTTGTCGGTGAGCTGGCTGGCTCCGCTGGTCTTCGCGGTCGTGTACGCCGGCTGGATGGCCGTCTGCGCCCTACGCTCCCCCGTGCAGCAGCGCGACGAGGCCGTGCGCCGCCACACCCTGCTGGCCAATACCCGCGAGCGCCTACTGAGCTACGGTAAGGCTCTGGCCACTGCCCTGGGTACGGGCAAGCACTTCCACGTCGCTACCCCCGAGCAGCTCAAGCTGGAGGAGGAGGGCGACGAGCAGTTCCTCTACCTCAGCGACGCCGAGCACCACGACAGCCAGCTCTTCGCCTCATCACTGGCCGAGCTCATGTCGCCCATCGACAACCCCCGTTACCTGCTACGCCTCAAACTGCCCGACGACTGGACCCGCGGCGAGTACTACCTAGCTGTACCGAACACCCTCGGCACCCGCAAAGACGCCGATGCCCTGGCCCTTACCCTCGGCGAGACCGTTAATCAGGAGTTCGAGGCCGTCTACACCCGCGAGCCCGCCGGCCGCCTGCATCTGCTCACCGCCCGCCTCCAGGCCAGCTCCAAGACCGGAGAGCTCGCCAAGCGCGAAATGCTCTGGCGATGATCGGTATCATCGTAGCCCTGCTGGTTTTTCTCCTGGTCGCCTACCGCTTCCTGCGCCGCGTGGGGCAAGAAGCCCGTCGGCAGCGTACCCTCACCTGGCCCCGCGCTACGGCCGTCCTGGAGCCCGGTACCGCCGCCCTGGAGCCCGCTGCCACCAATAAGTATGGCGAGGTGCTTTTCTACCGGGCTCAACTGCAGGAGCCCTACGCCTTCTACGCCCGCGGCGAGAAATTTACCGGCCAGCGCCTGGCTCCCGAGCTCGAGCGCCTGAATCCCGAGGAGACTAAGCTGCTCCTGCGCGCCCTGCAGAAGCACGAGCGCTACCAGGTCTGCTACGATCCCCACGATCCGGAAAACAATTACCTCTCGGTGGGACGCCACCTGCTCAGTAATCACAGTCTGCTGTTGTATGCGTTCTTTGGATTGATCTTTCCGCTGCTGGTCGGGTACTTTGGCTACTGGGCCGCTCAGGCGTCGCTACAGGCGGAACTGATGGTCACCGGAGCGTTTCTGGCCGGGGCGATCATCTTTTTGGCTGCCTACTATGCCTCGAAGTCCGTACTTAACGTCGGCACTTACCTTATCCCCACCCCCACTCCACCGGTAGAAAACGAAGCCCCGCCGCACGACGAGCTCTTAGAAAGTTTGCAGGAACGCGTCGCCGCACCCGCGACCCCGCAAAAACTGTCCCGCTCATGACCGTATTCCTGCTCAGCGTGTACTACACCGCCCTCCTGATCTTCATCGTCCCCCGCATCCGCACGGCCCACAACCGGCAGCGCGTGCTCACCTGGCCGCAGACGAAGGCCATCCTGGAACCCCGCGTGACTTTACAGAAAGAAAGGGCGGGGACGCAGGGGCATCTCCAGGAGCCCTATGCCTACTACGTGGGCGGTCAAAAATACGAGGGCCAGCAGGTCGAACCCGGCTTCGAGCGGCAGCACCGGCACTACCGTAATATGGCGCGCTTTTACCTGATGCGACGCACGCCAACCGTCTTCTTCAACCCCCAGAATCCTACGGAGGCGTACCTGCAGCCGGGGCAGGATCCGCTGAGCTGGCGGGTGATCGGGTGGGGAGGGTTGGTGCTGGGGGCGTGGCCGGTGTTGCTGCTATTTTAGCCCAACCCTGCCTGTTCGGTAGGCGTTTTGATCCCAAACAAATCTTATTTATGGGCGCCGACCTCCAAACGAACACCACTACCACCCCCGGCATACAGGCGATGCTACCGTTTTTGTACGCCGCCTGGTCGGACCGCCATCTGAGTGTGCCGGAGATCGAGTCGCTCCGTAAGGAGGCAGGCGCACTGGAGTTTCTTTCCGCCGAGGATCGCCGCGTGTTGCAAGAATGGAGCGACCCAGTACGCCCCCCCCAGTCGCGAGCGGTACCAGCAGTGGCTAAGCAGCGGGCGGCAGGCGGCCGAAAGTCTACCGGAAGTCAAACCGGCGAGTCTGGCGGAACTGGCCGTCGTGTTGGCCCTGGCCGCAGAGGAGGATCCGGCGGCGCGACTGGACTACTGGAATCAGCAGCTGACTGCGCTACGTAGCATTGAAGAGGGACTGGGGGGGGTACGCGAGGATACTTACCGAAGCCTTTTCCCTCTGTACGACCAGCGCGAGAAGCTCTTCGAGGCTATCACGGAGGGCAGCGTCGACCCGGCTGAGCTCCAACGCGTGCTGGATGGGGAGCACGCCGAGGTGATCGCCCGGACGAAAGAAATCTTGTTACGTCCCAGCTTCGAGCGGCCCACCCTACGCATCAAGGAGGGACTACCGCGAGCAGGTGCTGCGCTGGTGCAAAGAACTGGCCCGGGAGGGTATCGGAGCCCTCTCCTACCCCGTGGAGTACGGTGGCCACAACAGCATGGCCGAATACGCCGCCGCCTTCGAGACCATCGCCTACCACGACCTGAGCCTGACCATTAAGTTCGGCGTACAGTTCGGGCTCTGGGGCGGGGCGGTGTACAACCTGGGCACGAAGCGCCACCACGATGCCTACCTGCGGGCCACCGGTACCCTGGAACTGCCGGGCTGCTTCGCAATGACCGAAACCGGCCACGGCAGCAACGTCCGCGGACTGGAGACCACCGCCGTCTACGACCACGACAATCGCGAGCTCATCGTCCACTCTCCTAGCGTGGCGGCCGGCAAGGAGTACATCGGCAACGCCATGCACGCCCGTATGGCCGCGGTGTTCTGTCAGCTCATCGTGAACGGGGAGAGCCACGGGGTACACGCCGTGGTGGTGCCAATTCGTAGCACCGACGGGCTTACCCTGCCCGGCATCCGCGTTGAGGATAATGGCTACAAAATGGGACTTAACGGCGTGGACAACGGTCGCCTCTGGTTCGACCATGTGCGGGTACCGGTTGGTAATCTGCTCGATAAGTATGGCGGCATCACGGAAGAGGGTACCTATACTAGCCCGATTGAGAGTCCTACGCGCCGCTTCTTCACCATGCTCGGTACGCTGGTTGGTGGCCGCGTCTTCGTACCCCGGGCGGGCCTGAGCGCGGCAAAGTCGGCCCTCACCATTGCCGTCCGCTACGGGCTGCGCCGCCGGCAGTTCCCCTCGGAGTCAATGCGCTCCGAGACCATCATCCTCGACTACCCTAACCAGCAGCGCCGGTTGATCCCGCTGGTGGCTAAGGCCTACGCCGTGCAGTTCGGTCTCGATCACCTACTGGACCGCTACGTCAACCGCACCGAGGAGCAGATGCGCGAGATCGAGGCCATGGCTGCGGGGCTGAAGTCCTACGCTACCTGGTTCGCTACGGCCGCCATTCAGGAGTGCCGCGAGGCCACCGGCGGCAAGGGCTACCTGGCCGAGAACCGCTTTGCCGACCTCAAGGGCGATACCGACATCTTTACCACCTTCGAGGGTGACAACACGGTGCTGATGCAATTGCTTGCCAAAAGCTTGCTGACCGAGTTCAAAAAGTCCTTTCAGGAAGATGGCAACTTCGCCGTGCTCAAATTCATCGGTCGCCGCGTGGGCACCATCGTTACCGAGCAGAACCCTTACGTAGTGCGGCAGACCGACCGCGAGCACCTCGAAAGTCGCAGCTTTTACCTCTCCGCCTTCCAGTTCCGTGCCCGCCGCTTAGTAAGCACCCTCGGTAGCCGGCTACGCGCCTACATCAAGGAGGGTATGAGCAGCTACCAGGCCGGCCTGCTCTGCCAGACCCACATGATCGAGGCGGCCGAGGCCTACGTGGAGTTGCTGGTACTGGAGGCTAGTCTGGCACGGGTCGATGCGCTAGGCGACGGTCGTCTGCCGAGTTCCGCTCGCGCAGCGAGCGACTCGTCCGCCGACTTACCCGATCTACTCCAAAAAGTCATCCTCCTCTACGCCCACCACACCATCGAGCAGCACCGCGGCTGGTACCTGGAAAGCGACTACATCAGCGGGCAGAAGAGTAAGGCCATCCGCAAGCTGGTGGATAAGCTGTGCGCTGAGCTCCGGCCGGAGGTAGGGGCACTGGTGGATGGGTTTGGGATACCGGATAAGTTGCTGGGGGCGCCGATTGCGCTGTAGCTGATCATCGCTGGTCGTTCGTTGGACGAGCCACTGGCTACGCTCGTGGAACTCGGCCAACGACATTAGACCTAATCCCAACATTTGATTGAATTTACGGATTACGATCCGTAAATTTGGTCTAATGATTGGAAGAATAACCGAAGGACTGATACGGCAGGATCTCTGGCGCGGAAAAGTCATAGTCGTACTGGGACCCCGACAGGTAGGCAAAACTACTTTAGTACGTGGTCTGGCGGCTTCAGTAGTCGTGATAGGGACTATCTCTACCTAAACGGTGACCTTTCTAGTGTACAGGACCTACTAGCAAGTAGAAGCTACGAAAACTTGGCCGCAGTAATCGGTCAAAGAAGGTTGGTGGTGATCGATGAGGGCACAACGAATCGACGAGATTGGGTTAAAATTGAAAATTCTGATCGACACTCAACCCGAAACACAATTGTTAGTAACTGGATCCTCCTCCCTCGAACTTTCCTTTGGTGTAAACGAGTCGCTGACCGGACGGAAGTTTCAGCATTTTATGTACCCCTTAAGCTTCGAAGAAATAAGTCATAGTCAGGGGCAGGCGCAGGCATTGGATGGTCTAGAACTTCGCCTATTGTACGGCAGCTACCCCGAAGTCGTCAATCAAGCAGGTAGTGAGCGCAGGTACCTCGACCTTATTGTAGATAGTTACCTGTATAAAGATCTGCTTTATCAGGAAACGGTACGAAGGGTAGATCTACTAAAGAAGATTTTACAGGCCCTAGCACTACAGCTAGGTAGTGAGGTATCGTACAATGAAGTCGCCAAAACCGTCGGAGCCGACCCTGCTACGGTAGAACATTACATTAGTTTGCTCGAGCAGGCTTTCGTCATCTTCCGATTGCCAAGTTTGAGCCGTAATCTGCGTAGTGAGATTAAAAGAGGTCGTAAGATTTACTTCTGGGACAATGGCGTGCGCAACGCCCTAATCGCCAACTTCAGTCCACTACACCTTCGCCAGGATAAGGGCGCGCTCTGGGAGAACTTCTTAGTAAGTGAGCGGCAGAAGATAAAGCAGTACCATCAACGGTATTCCAATGACTACTTCTGGCGCACCTATACCCAACAGAAAATTGACTACATTGAAGAGTCCGACGGCTTGCTGCATGCCTTTGAATTCAAATGGAATCCCCGCAAGCGCGCTTCCTTTCCAAAGAGCTTCCGGGAGGCCTATCCCGATGCGGAAACTCAGACGATCAGTCAAGATAATTTTATTCCGTTCCTCAGCGGCGACCGGGTTTGACTTTACTTAAGTCCGCCGACTTTCTCGCGGTTATTCGCACCTGCGGCCCCGCCCCTGGTTGGGACTAAACTATAGAAACCAGAACCCATGCTAGACCACCTCCTCTCCCCCCACACCCTAGGCCCCATCACCCTAAAGAACCGCGTAGTCATGGCCCCCATGACCCGCTCGCGCGCCGAGGGCAACGTGCCCAACGAAATGATGGCCACCTACTACGCCAACCGCGCCAGTGCCGGACTCATCATCACCGAGGGGACCTCGCCGAGCTTTAATGGGCTAGGCTACCCACGTATCCCAGGGGTGTTTACACCCGAAATGCTGCACGGCTGGCAGTTGGTGACCGATGCGGTGCACAAGCAGGACGGTAAGATATTTCTGCAGATCATGCACACGGGCCGCGTGAGTCACCCCGATAACCTCTGGACCGGCGGCCGGGTACTGGCCCCCAGCTCGGTGGAGATGACGCAAACCAAGATGTACGTCGACGGCAAGGGCGAGCAGCCCATCCCCCTGGCCCAGGAGATGACCGAGGACGATATCCAGGACGCCACGGCTGAGTACGCCATGGCCGCTAAGGTGGCCATCGATGCCGGCTTTGACGGGGTGGAGCTGCACGCCGCGAATGGCTACTTACTGGAGCAGTTCATCCACCCGAAGACCAACCTCCGTACGGATCAGTTCGGTGGTAGTGTCGAGAACCGGCTGCGCTTCCTTCGTGACGTAGCCGAGGCTACCGTAGCCGCTGTAGGGGCCGACCGGGTGGGAATGCGCGTGAGTCCCTACGGAGCATTCGGAGAGCTGGGTGAGTTTGAGGGCATTACCGAGACCTACCGCCGGCTGACGGAGATCATCAACGAAATAGGTCTAGTATACCTCCATCTGGTGGATCACGAGGCGATGGGTGCCCCCCACGTTCCAGAGGAGATGCGTAAGCTGCTGCGGGATAACTTCAGGGGCACCTTCATCCTCAGCGGAGGCTACGATGCCCACGAGGCAGACCGGCAGTTAGCGGACGGTAACGGCGATTTAGTAGCCTTCGGACGGCCCTTCATTGCTAATCCCGACTTAGTGGAGCGTTTTCGGCAGGAAGCGGAGCTGGCTATTCCGGACCAGCGTACGTTTTATACGCCGGGAGCGGAGGGGTATCTCACGTATCCTAAGCTGACTGCGAAGGTGTAATGTGTAGCGACGGCTACAGCTAGCGCGAGGCTTTGAAGTCCTTGATGTGCTCGCCGAGGTCGTACACCGGCACCTTCCCCTTCAGATTCTTGCGTAGCAGGCTGGCACCGATGGCCGACTGGTAGCCGCCACCGCAGTGCACCACAATCGGGCGGTCCTGGGGCACTTCTTTCCAGCGGTCGCGCAGCGTCCAGACGGGGATGTTGATGGCGCCGTAGAAGCGGGTGTCCTCGATGGCCGGTGTTTCGGGGCGCACATCCACCACGGTATACTTGCCGATGTGGTGCTCGCGGAAATCCTCCAGGTCGAGGGGTGTTTCCATCAGCTCGGCCAGGTCGCCGACCCACTGCGTAGCGCCGGTCACCTGCCGGTCGTAGCCGATCTTGGCGATACTCTGTGCGGTTTGGTAGGCAGCTTCTTCGGAGTCCACGATTACGTATAGTTCCTCACCGGGCTTCACCATGGCCCCGAGCCAGAGGGCAAATTCTCCCTTCGCCTGTATGTTGATGGCATTGCGGGGGTGGCCGGCCTTAAAGTCGTCGGCGGGCCGGGTATCAATTAGCCAGGTGTTGGTGCCTAACGGTAGGGCAACGGGCGGGGCCGCCGGTGCAGGGTTGATAGCGGGGGCGGTTTCCTCCTCTAGGATGACGACGTTGCCGTGGGCCTCAACGACGCGCTCGGTGGTCACGGTTGGTGTGGTTTTCGGCATGGTGGCGGTAGTAGCATCATCGTCGCCCACGGGTTGCATGTCATCTTTATGCATGCCGGTGAGGAGGTGGCGGAAGGGAGACATGGCCCGTTCCCAGCGGTGGTAGCCCTCCTGATTACCCTCCAGGCAGCCGTAGACGTAGGCGGGTACGAAGGGGTAGTCTTCCGTCAGCCAGTCGGCGAACTGATCGGCGTTTTTGATCTTCTTGTCGAAGACGGGGCTTTCGTCCTGCGCCTCCGTGAGGTTGAAACGGCCGTGGGTAGCATCACCCATCTTACTGAAGTGAGCCTCCTCCCCAAATCCGGCGTAAACCGTAGCCCGCTGGTCGAAGCCGCGGATGATGCCGTAGATGCTCTCGTAGCTTTCCTTGGCGTAGGTGCGCTCGTTGTGCAGGGGGTTCTTGTCCTCGGGGCGTGGCAGGGGGTAGCCAGCACCATCCTGAAGCAGGGTATTGCCGGTGAAGATGCCCTCTACGTTACCGTCGGCGTTCATGGCTAATAGGCTTATGCTATCGGCCGTATATCCGGGGGTGAGTTGGGTTTGGATGTGGCAGCCTTCTCCGAACTCGATCATGGTGGCCCGGCCAGCCTTCACGAACTGCCCCTCGCCGTGAAAATGATAGGTGGTAGCTCCGACCATATCGGCACCCGTTACCTCGCGCAACTCGGCCCAGCCACTGGCGAAAGCCCCCGGGCAGTGGGTCATGACGATGGCGCGCAGGCGAAGTTTATTCTCCGCCAGGTAGTCTAGGTAGGGCTTGATGCGGCGGGTTGGGTCTACGGCCACGGCCTCGCCCCCGTCGGTGATGAGGTAGGAATACTGGTCGATGGTCTCGTCGTGGAAGCGCTGTACGGTCATGGTCGGGAATTGATTAGATAGTCTACCGCTGTAACCGTAGCCGGGCCCCCGCATGTTTAGTACCGCCGGCTGATCAGGGGCGAGTGGGTACCGGGGCCGCCGGGGCGTTTGCGCAGTTCGTCGAGCCGGTCGCGGCACTGCTCGCAGGTAGCCAGGTGCTCGCTGATCTGGCGGTAGGCGGAGCGGTCCTCGGTCTTGGTGATGTCGTTCCAGTAGTCGAGCAGCTCCTCATCTTCGGGATGGCGGAAACTGCCCACGACCTCGCGGCCGATGCGGTAGATGATGGCCGCAGCGACGGCGGCGATGAGGTAAGTACCCATGGGATCAGATAACGCGTGGTGCGGGTGGTGGGTTGCTTCCCGCCATTCGTCGAAAACCGAACAGCTTTCCTACCGGCCTGCCCTTACCTTACGGCGATGTCCGTCGCCCGTACCCCGACCGCACCCCTCCGCAGCCTGACCGACCGCCTGGGCCAGACCCTGATGCGACGGCCACTCTACCACGGCATCGGGTGGCTGGTATTCTTCGGTATTCTGGTCGTGCTACAACTACAGGCCGGGGAGTACAGCATCGGACTGGTACTGATCAACGAGCTCATCACGGTAGGCGTGTTTGCCGTGGTGGTGTACACTAACCTGTTTCTACTTTTTCCGATCTACCTTAAACGCGGCCGCTACTGGATTTACCTGGGGGCCCTGATCGGCCTATCGGTACTCTTCACGCCGATGGAGCTGGTGATTAAGTACTTCCTCTTCTCCTCCAAGGAATCCGTACAGATCGACCTGCTGGACAATATGGAGGCCTACTTCCTGGGCAATTTCCTCATCGGCGGCGTCAGCTCCGTAGGCAAGATCATGACCGACTGGATCGCCGAGAACCGCAAAAAGCAGGAGGTGGAGAATGAGACCATGCAGTCGGAGCTGCGCTTCCTCAAGTCGCAGATCAACCCCCACTTCCTCTTCAACACCCTCAACAGCCTCTACGCCCTGACGCTGAAGAAGAGCGATAAGGCCCCCGATATCGTCATTAAGCTCTCCGAGATGATGCGCTACATGCTCTACGAGTGCAACGAGCCCGAGGTGCCCCTGCGCAAGGAGATCAACTACCTGCGCAACTACCTCGACCTGGAGCGGCTGCGCCAGCGGGAGGGCATCGACATCACGCTTGACGTCAAGGGCTCGGTGGTGGACCAGCAGATCGCCCCGCTCCTACTCATTCCCTTTCTCGAAAACAGCTTCAAGCACGGTATTAATGCGGCGCTAAAGGGCGGCTTCGTGCACGCTACCCTGGAGGTGGAGCACCGGGCCATTCGCTTCGACCTCGAAAACACCAAGGGCGACACCATGCCCCGCTCCCCCGACGCGGCCCGCCCCAGCGGCGGCATCGGCCTGGTGAACGTGCGCCGGCGGCTGGAGCTGCTCTACCCGCAGCGCTACGAGCTGGAGATCCGCGAGACGCCGGGAACCTATGCGGTGCGACTGGCGCTGGAGTTGTAGTCCCCCCATTCGTGCCGTGAAGCAGCTCGCTGGTCGTATTTTTTCTTTGCACCTGCGGCCCCGCCCGATATTACACCTATAAACGCCTCCAACACCCGCACCAACACAACAACCGAAAACGCAACAACTCACCCCCCCATGATCAACGCCATCATCGTCGACGACGAACCCCTCGCCCAGGACATCCTCGAGACCTACCTGGAACGTATCCCCGAGATCGAGCTCGTGGCCAAGTGCGCCAATGCCTTCGAGGCCAATGAGGTACTCAATAAGGAAGATGTGGACCTGATGTTCCTCGACATCAACATGCCGCAGCTTACCGGCACCGACTTCCTCCGTGGACTGACCGACCCGCCCGTGACCATCTTTACCACCGCCTACCCCAACTACGCCCTGGATGGGTTCGAGCTCAATGCGCTGGACTACTTGGTGAAGCCCATTAGCATGGACCGCTTCCTGCAGGCCTGTAACCGGGCCGTAGAGCAGGCCGAGCTACAGCAGAAGGCCAAGGCGCTACCCGTACAGGACGGCGGACCGGGCTACTTCTTCGTCAAGGCCGACAAGAAGCTCGTGCGCGTCAACATCGACGAGATCGTATACATCGAGGGGCTGAAGGATTACGTCATCATCCGCCTACCCAATGACCGCGTCATCACCCTACAGACTATGAAGTCACTCGAGGAGAAGCTACCGACCAGCGACTTCCAGCGCATCCACCGCAGCTACATCGTGAACCTGGAACGGATCGAGGCCCTGCAGGGCAATATGGTGGAGGTGAAGGAGAAGGGAAAGATTACGACTTTGCCTGTAGGAAAGAGTTACCGGGATACTTTGGCGGAGCGGATTGAAAAGCTGAAGCTGTAGTAGATCGCCTTTGGCTCGTTAGATGATCTAACCAGCGCAGCGTCTAATGAGCCGATAGGCGATCTACTCGACGGAAACTCTATTTCCGGAGCTATTCCCGCCAAACTCCGGTGCATACATACACTCCACCCGCCCCAGTCCACTGCTGAAGCTCCCTACGTAGGTCGCAAACAGGTCGTACTCAAGCGTATACGTACCCCGCGGCAGGTGGTCGATGAAGAAGTTCGTGGCTAGGTCGCCGGGGGTGAAGTAGTAACCCAATCCATTTTGGTACTGGTAGCCGGACAGCGCGTCGACGGGCTCAAAGGTGGCGGCGCGGCGGTCCTTGACGTGTACGTAGTCCATGGCGCGGTCGCTGCGCAGGGTGAGGCGGACGGTAATACGGTCGCCGGGGTGAAGCGGGGCGTCTTCCGTGATCGGTTGGAGCTGGTCGCCTACTTTCTTGTAGAGGGTGCGTTCGAGGCTGAGGGGCCCGGTGTGGCTGGCTTCGACGCGGTCGGCGAGCTCGGTGTACTGCCAGAAGACGCCGCCCCAGACGAGGTCGTTACCGGGGTTTGCGATGGTCGTGGTAGCTAGGTCGCTGCTGACTTGCTCGGCCGGCACGCGGAGGGTGAACTCGCCCGTAGCTGCTTCCGCCGTTTCCTGGAGGGCGCGGACGCGGGTGCTGAGTGCTTTGGTCGTGCGGCCGGGCCAGCTTGCCGTGATCGGCTGGGTGGGTTGATCGATGGTGAAGGTTTCTCCAGAATTAAGGATAGCGTAGACGGCCGCGGCGGTAGCCTTGGTGGTCGGCCAGGCGGTAGTGCGCTTGTTGGTCAGTAGGTAGAGGCGCATCTCATCGAGCTCCTCCGGGCGGGGGTCGATGGTACGGAAGGCTTCGAGGAGGCGGGTGTGGGTCTCGATGGGTAGCTCGTTCCAGCTGTAGCCCTGCTCATACTTCCAGTACATACCGAACTCATCCTTGTGCAGGGCACGCTCGCGGAGGCTGGCGAGGATGACCTCCCCCCGGCCCCTTCCGGCGGAGGGGGAATGCGCCATGGTGATGGCGATTAGCGCCTGCTCGTACAGTCCGTAGGACAGCCATTCGGCAAAAGCGCGCTCGCGGTAGAAGTCAAAGGCCTTAGTGCTGGGTGCAGAAGCCTCCTCGATTAAAGTGCGCGCGTAGAGGTAGTGGAGCTGCAGCGGAGTGGGCTGGTAGTCTTGCCGCAGCTGAGTAGAATCTTTGGTTTCAGCTAGTAGCTGCTTATAATCTTCCTCCAGTTGCCGGTCTAGGTAGCGGAGGGCGGCGGTAGTGATCTGGTCCACCGTAGCGCGCTGAGCGGGGTCGATAACGCCGAGCTGCTGCATACGGGCGATGGTCTCCACCACATACTGCGTCATGTAGCGATCGGAGGGGCCGCCGGGGAACCAACTGTAGGCCCCGTCGCTTTCCTGGCGGGCGGCCAGTTTGGCGAGGTCCTTTTGCTGCTCGCGGGCCAGTCGTTCAAGCTGGAAGAGTTCGCCGATACGGGCGCGCTGCTCGGCCTCGGACTGGGCAGCGCGTACCCAGGGCGTCTCGGTGAGCAGGGCGGTTTTGAGGTCCTGGTTCTTTTCCAGTTCGCTCAGCAGGGCGGTGGAGTCGGCCTCCCATTGGTTGAAGACTTCCTTTAGCACCGGCTTCGTGGACACCGTCTGGTAGGCCAGCTGGTTGGCGAAGTAGCGGTTGGCGAGCTGCTCGGTGCAGTCGTAGGGGTACTCCATCAGGTACGGCAGGGCCTTGAGGGCGAGCCAGGCGGGGTTGGTGGTGGCCTGGAGGGTGTAGCTGATGGGAGCTAGGGAGGGGGAGACGGGGGATGAAGGGAGTAGCCCGGGGAGGATGACTTCCTTGGTTTCGCCGCGCCGGAGGTAAAAGGGTTGGGAGACGGTGAGGAGGGTGCGATCGGAGAGGATGGGCACGACATTTTCCTCCCCGTCGCTGAAGCTTCCGCTCCGGGCGATGATGCGGTAGCCCAGCGGTCCATCCAGCGAGGCACCGTCGGGCACGGAGATGGGGAAGCGTACGGTAGCCGAGCTACTATCTTCCAGACGCAACAATTCACTAGCACCACTACTCTCTACGCGTACTACCTCGCTCCCGTCAGGATTAAATAGTTCCAGATCGATGCGCACGTCCATCGCTAGGTCCGTTAGGTTAGACACCTTAGCAGTAAGCTCCATCTGATCACCCTCCCGGAGGAAGCGCGGTGCGTTGGGTAGAACCATCAGCTCCTTTTGGGTCATAACCTCGCGCTGGGAGATCACGTAGTTCAGCGCCTTATCGTGGGCGAAGAGACGGAACTTCCAGGCAGTGAGTGCCTCGGGACTGGTAAAGGTGACCCGCAGCGAGCCATCGGGGCCGGCGGTCAGGTCAGGTAGCCAGAAGGCAGTCTCCTGTAGGTTGGTGCGTAGGTCGACGGGCGGCTCGGCGGAAATGGGCGGGGCCGCAGGTGCAGCGGAAGTTGGTGAAGGTTCATCGGCTTCGGCATAACCCGTGATTACGACCTCACTCAGGGCGGCGTCTTGCACTTCGGGAGCAGCATTTTCCGGCATGGTCATCCGACTACGCAGGCTTATGCTCGCTGCTTTACCCCTAAGCTGGTTCGTGAGATTGCTCGTGGTCAAGTTCAAATAGGGCAGTTGCGGAATGGTATCCTGCGGCGTACCAGCGGAGTTGCCGTAGGACTCCCCAAACGCACTCCCAAAACTAGCGTTCTCCACCAGCGATCCACTACCCCCGTACACCGGATACGGCGAAAACTGCCACCCCTGTCCGGCGTAGAGCTGATCCAGACTGGCATCGTACATCGTGGCGAGAGCTGCCGCGGCGGCCGGTAGGCTATCGTTGGACTTAAGCTGCAGCGTCCA
Source organism: Saprospiraceae bacterium (assembly GCA_958295895.1). Taxonomy (GTDB): domain Bacteria; phylum Bacteroidota; class Bacteroidia; order Chitinophagales; family Saprospiraceae; genus Neolewinella. The sequence continues at coordinate 305,927 of CATQHI010000008.1, forward strand.
CTCCTCGGGGGTGCCGGGGCGGAGCTTGCTGCGAAAGGTGGCGTAGGTAACGTGCAGTGCCTTGTTCTCCCACGGCAGGGGCAGCTGCCGGCTTTCCTGAAATACTCGGTTCAGGCGCACGAAGGCGAGCTGGTGGAACAGTCCACCACGGTCGGCCTCCGTAGGGGTGTAGCGTAGCGTGAGGCGGCGGGCGGTGGTACTGTCGCGCTCCAGGACCAGTCCGCTACGACTCTCCCAGCGGCTGAGCACGAGGGGGAGGTCGAGGGCGGAGAGAAGGGTAAAGTTAATGGGCTCGTCTACGCGCACGCTGTCGGGTACATCGGTGAACTGGTAAAGGGTACCGGCAGGCAGCTCAGCGGTGGCGGAGTTGTACACGCTGAAGGCGGCCGGTGCCCCGGCGATGCCATCAGCGTAGCGCCAGTCGATGCGGTAGTGACCTGCGGGGAAGTCGGCCGGTAGGGAGACGGTGGCAGTGCCCTGGCGTAGGGTGGCCGTGGTTTGGTATACCGAATCTCCATCAGTCGGCCATTCCGCGAGCTCCGGCACGGCGGCGTAGCTCAGGTAGGGGAAGTGGTCTACAAAGCTGTCGCGCTCGATCACCGGCCGGTCGGGTACGGGCCAGTCGCGCTCGAGGAGGCTGGCGTTGGGCTTGGTGACCGGGGTAATCCGTAGCTGGATGGCTAAGGTAGTGTCGCGCTGGTCGGTCTGAGCGCGGATGGTGAGGCTATCGCCGCGATCTAAAGTCTCCTTGCTGACGGTAACCACGACCGCCGGCCGTTCCCCCCGGATACCGACCGTAGTAGTGGCGGTATGCGTCTCCCCGGTCTGATCGGCTACGTCAGTTTCGATCACGTAGCGGTAGCTGGGGTAGCCGGTGGTGCCTAGGGAGGCCGATGGGGTAAAGGTCAGGTTGAATTCGCCCTGCTCACCGGAGGTCGTTTCGCCGCTGGTGACCAGTTCGCGCTCGCCGCCGCCGCCATCGCCGCCGTACCCCCGGTAGAAGTACCAGCGGACTTCCTCCAGGTACACGCGGTAGTTTACCCGTGCATCAGTCACCGGTGGCCCTGCGTAGGTCAGCGCCTCTCCCCGTACAGTTACCGGCTGACCGGGCACCGCGGCCTCGGGGGCTTCCAGCGTGACTTCGAAACGGGGCCGTTTATACTCCTCCACGCGGATTGCGGCATTCCCGTTATCGGTCTGGATGCTGAACTCACCGGTAAGCCCGCTCTCCGGTAGCTCAAAATCTACGCTAAAACGGCCGTACGCATCGGTAATCGCCTGCTGCTGGGCTACCTCCTGGTAGTTAGCGTCGCGGAGGATAACCGTAACTGTTACCTCGGGAAGGATGGAAGGTAGCTGGTCTACGCCGGTTTGGTACTGCAGGCCGTAGACGTGCACTAGCTGCCCCGGACGGTAGAGGGGGCGGTCGGTAAGTAAGGTGGTGTAGGTCTGAGTGAGTGACCCCCCGCTTCGATTGTTGTAGGTATATAGGTTGGTCACCAACCGGTCACCGGTCGAAGCGTGGGTAAGGACGAGGCGGTACTGCGCGTAGTCCTTCGGTGCGGGGAGGGTGAAGACACCATCATCATCGCTGCGGCGGGTGTAAACCAGGCGGTAATCCTGATCGCGGCGGTTGCTGCGGTATACCTCGACGCGTACGTCCGCCACGGCGGCCCCGGTAGTACGGTCGACGACCTGGACAGGGCCACCCGTTTCGCTACTGACTTTCAGCGTACTTAGATCGGTGACCTGAAAGTCAGATACGGTAAAAGTACCGGCTTCAGGATCGAAGTTCTCGCTGTCGGACACCACCAGGTAGTAGCCCCCGGCTGGTAGGGTGGCAAGGTCGAGCTCGGTGGTGTGCTGACTGTAGTCATCATTGGGGGCCAGGCGCTGGTTACCACTACCAACCAGCTCACCCTGCTGAATCTCCGCCAGTCGCTCGGAGACGTCGCGGATATAATCGGCCGGCCGGGCGGGGTCGTAGCTATACAATCGGTAGTAGACCTGCTCCACGTTACGGTAGATCAGGTAGACGAGGAGGTGCTCGCCGCGGGGGTAGTGACTGTGGGTCTGAGTGCTAAGGGTAGCAGCGGTGATACTAGCGCGTAGCTGTACGGCCTCCACCCGGGCGACTTCGTCCTCCTCTCCCACCCGCTCCAGCAACGCAAGGGCACGCACGCGGGGTAATTCACCGAGTGAGACGTCGTCGCGGTCCAGCAGTCGGGCCATCTCCACCAGGAACCGGTCGCGCTCGGGGAGTGCGGTGTAACGTTCGTAGGCCTGCTCCAGCGCCCGGATGTACAGGGAGTCTGCCGCCCCGAGCTGGTGGACGTACCGCAGGCGTTCCAGGTCCGCGTACAGTAGTGCGGGGGTAACCTCGTTCAGGTGGAAGGAAATCCACTCCTGGTATAGCAGCAGCTTACGGGGGGTGGCCTGGGTGGTGTCGTAGCGGGCGGCTAGGTTCAGATCGCAGAAATCACCTGCGGGTACCAACAGTTCAGCGGCGTCGAGTGGCCGGTCGTCGGTCAGGGAGCCCAGCGAGCTACTGAGCAAGTCCATAGCCCGGCCCACGAGCAGGTCGTAGAGCGTGGGGAGCTCATCGCGGCGCGTCTCACCACCTACCACCAGCGCCGGTATCTCGGCCAGTCGGGTCTGCTGCTCCCGGGCCAGGGTGAGACTGTGGTAGAGGTGATTGCGGCCCGCGGCAAGGAGCTGCTGCAGGGTATAGTCGGCCAGTGGTAGACTATCGCTTACCTCCTGCCCCGCTACTTCCGTCACCTGACTGAGTCGGTACTGATTTTGCTGAGCATAGTTGGAGTACACCTCCCCCAACATCAGGTGGGTGAGAGCGGCCACCACCGGGTCCTGACCCTGGGTGGAGAGGGCTTCCCGCAGCACCCCGAGTGCCGCCTCCTGCTCGTCCTCCGCCAGCAACTGCGTCAGCGTGACCCGCTCCCCTAGCGCCCGCAGTAGTTCATCGGACTGCCCACCGCGCGCCGCCCGGGCGTAGATGCTATCGGCTATCGTCAGCGCACTTTGGTACTTACCGGCTTCGACGTAGGCCTTGAGCTTTGCGTAGTCGGCAGGGTCGGTCTGGGCCACCAGGGCGGCGGTCAATGTCAGGAGTAGGAGGGCGAGGAGGTAGCGCATACGGTGGCGAAGTTCGGGGTTTCTCCTACTTGATGCAGCTTTCCCCCGAATTGCACAGCACCTGCGCCCCCGCCCCTATTCCTTTAGGATGCGCGTACTGACCTGCGTCTCACCGGCACCTAGCACCAGGGTATACATGCCCCGCGGCCAGGTAGCAGTAGCGATGGTAGGCTGGGGCCCCGGCGCGAGGGTAAGGGTCGTGAGCCGCTGCCCCGTGAAACCGAATACCGTGACGTTGACCGGCTCCCCCTCCAGGCCGGCGGGTACAGTGAGGGTAAGTCGGTCGGTGACTGGGTTGGGGAAGATGCCCCAGGGTGCCGCGCTTCGCTCATTGGCGGTAATGGAGGTGGTGGTCGTCAGCGACTCACCCACCGGATGGATGAAGAATTCACTGAAGCCGGCCACGCCGATATCCACGTAGTAACCATCGCCAAAGCGCCCCGCGCCGCGAAACCGCACGGACTTTCCACCGCCAGGATAGGCCGCAGAACAAACCGCGGCCGGTACCTTCGTCACATCGAGCTCTCCGGCGGCCGTAATGGCCCCGCTGCTGATGAGGGTGGCTACGTCATCGGCACTCAGGTAAAGCCGCACTCCGATGGTATCGGTCGGTTGGGTGGTAGGCACGATGCTGATGTTGCGGTTGGCGTAGCGGGCGCGGGTGGTGTCGGTCTGGCGGGGCTCACCAGTGGTGCCGTAAAAGCTGACGTTGACCTCGCCCAGGGGCTGGGTGTTTTCGATACTGACGATGAGGGCACCGCTGGAATCGACTACGTCCAGGAGCTCTCCGGGCTGCCCCTGCCCGTCAAAAGTGACCGGTGGGGCGGTGATGCAGCCCATCCCCTCCGCTACGGGGGCGGGATCGAGGCGGAAGTTGCAGTACTCGAAGTCGGCGTAGCCGTCCGTGCCCTTGGTGTACACGCGGAAGTAGCGTTCTTCATCCTCCGCCAGTCCGAATACTTCATAAGTCTCCGGCTCCCCCACCCCACCGGCATCGATGCAGGCCAGCCGCCGCTCCTGCACGTCGTAGACCTCCACCACGATGTCCTGGTCGGTGCCCCCCACAGGCCGAAAGCGAAAGCCGTAGTCATCGTAAAACTGCTGCAGGTTGAACCAGACGTCGTCGTCGGCCGCCCCCGCACAGTCGCCGTCGGGCACCTCCGAAGCGGTAGCATCACGGGTGGTAGCCGGTAGGTAGCCGCAGGCCGCCGCCGCGCCGGCCAGAATTTTGTACTCTGCCCGCTCGTCATTACTGGGCGGACCGACGCTATCCGTGCGAAAGAGCTCGCCCCGTCCGGTAGTCGCACTACCTACGCCGCCGCAGTAGGAGCGGGCGACGACCCGGTAGGCGGTACCCGGCTCTAAATCGTAAAGTATAAAGCCCCGCCGCTGGAACTCGTCGGTGAAGGTGTACACCGAATCGGGGGTATCGTCCAGGATAGAAAAGAACTCATCGCCCAGCAAAACCTGCACGCTATCGACGGTAGAGTCGATGTTGGTGATCGCCACCACGGCCGCCCGCTGCTCGGCGGTGACCTGCACCAGGTCGGGGGTGGGGCACTGAGCCCGGGCGTCGGTAAGGGAAAGAAGCAGGAAGACGAGGGTAAGCGTGCGGTGCATAGCGGACGGTTTTTTGCTTTATGCGCCGAGATGCCAAGTCGTTACAAGCGTCCGACGCCTATCTTCACCCGGTGACCGACTTCCTCCTCCGCCGCCGCGCCGCCCTCGATCCGCCCCGCTTCCAGGGCTGGGGCCGCCGCCGGCACTATTTCGAGGGATGGTACTTCAAGGTGGTACTATTTCGAGGGATGGTACTTCAAGGTGGTGGTGCCGGAGCACGAGCTGGCCTACGCCTTCATCCCCGGCATCAGCTACGACCGGGCGGGCCAGGGCCACGCCTTCCTCCAGGTCCTCAATGGGGTAGCCGCCACCTCGGAGTACCACGAGTACCGCACGGAGCAGTTCCAACCGGCACCGGACCGCTTCTACCTCCAGCTTGGCCCACACACCTTTGCCACCGACCGGCTCCTCATCGACCTACCCGACCTACAGCTCGATCTTTCCCTGGAGGGCGTCACCGGCTGGCCGGCTAGCGCGAAGGCGCCGGGCGTCATGGGGTGGTACGGCTACGTACCGGGCATGCAGTGCTACCACGGGCTGGTGAGCTTTTACCACCGTACGCTGGGCTCGATCCGGGTGGGGCACGCTACCTACGATGCCTCCTCCGGCGTTGGCTACACCGAAAAGGACTGGGGCACGGGCTTCCCCGACGCCTGGATCTGGACCCAGAGCAACCACCTTAGTAACACCGGCCGGCCGGCCAGTCTCATGGCCAGTGTAGCCAGCATTCCCTGGCTGAAGTCGAGTTTTACGGGCTTTCTCTGCACATTTCTGCTGGAGGGCGAGCTCCACGTCTTCACCACCTGGGCGGGGGCGCAGGTGCAGGTGTTTTTGGAAGAGGCGGAGCAGGCCGTTCGACTGGTATTCACCAAGGGGGAGTGGAAGCTGACTCTCGTGGGCCATCCGGCTCCGGGCGGACAACTGGCAAGCCCGATATCCGGGGCCATGACGGGCAAGATTAACGAGAGTCTGAAAGCGGAAATCGAGGTGCAACTGGAGCGGGGCGACCAAGAAGTGTACCGGGGGGGCAGCTAGTTGGGCAGGACTGGAAGTAAGTGAAAATGCCAAAAACATACTCGGTAAAATCTCTAGGTAACTCGCCTTTCGCATTCACAGCTACGGTAGTGTGACAAAAAAATACCGCAGAGCGCGGGGAGGGCCCCAGAGTCATACCTGAAAACACCTCTGCGTCACTCTGTGTACTCCGCGGCCCAGTCTTACTACACACGCTTGCCGCTAAGTAAAATACAGCACCTCCGCCTCCGGGAAGCGGGCGGCAATCTCTTCGGTAAACCACGCCTTCAGCTCCTTCATCTGCTCCTTACGGTAGACGAATTTATGGCTACCGAACTTGTTGAGCTTCTTGCTGCGCTTCTCCTCATCGAAGTCAAGGGAAGTATTGGGGTACCAGTCGAGTAGGATTTCCTTGGAGCCGGGGGTGAAGCGGTGGGTAATGAGCTCGAAGGTCAGATCGACCTCGAAATCGAGGGCCTCACGCAGTCGCCGCAGCAAATCGGTATAGTCTTCCTGCCAAGTCTCGAACGGCATCAGGGGAGCAAGCACCGCCCCGACCCGGTAACCGGCCTGCCCCAACCTACGCATAGCCTCTAGTCGAGCCTCCAGATCAGCGGTGCCCCCCTCCAGCCGGCGGGTGACCCAGTCGGCGTTAAGGCTGATGCGGCAGCGGGTCTGTCCGTTGTGGGGCAGGTCCAGTAGGGGCTCTACGTCATCGTACTTCGTCACCCAGCGCAGCCGCGCCTCGGGCTGGGTCCCGAACCAGTTGATGGCCCGACTCAGCGAGCCCGTCAGGTGCTCGATGCCCAGGGGGTCGGTGTAGCAACTAGCCTCGAAGGTGGTCAGGGACTTATTGGGGTCGATGTAGCTCGTGTTGTTCTCCAAGTCCAGGTTGGCGTAGGCACGCGTCACCGGGGCGCCGGGCAGACTACCGGCCAGGTAGCAGTACTGGCAGTGGGCCGGGCAGCCCTTGGCCAAGTGAAATTGCCAGTCGGCCGAGGGCGGAATGGGAGTTAGCTTCAGCGCACTGGGCGGGGCGGTGACGATGGCCAGGGTATTCTTCGCCTTTTGGTAGGTCTCGCGAATGGTGGAGCCCCCGAGTTTGGGCAGCCGGTTACCGTTCATGACCTCATAGCCCAGTCCCAGACTATCCAGTCGCTCGGCGATGCGGCGACCGTGGTCCTCCTCCCAGGCCGGCGCCGTGAAATAGATGTGCTTCGGCTTCCACTTGCGGGCGGAGCGGCCGCTGGTCCGGGGGGTACCATCAAACGTATCTACGGCCGGTGCATCTGCCTGGGAGATGGGCTCCTCGGCGTGTTTTTTTGGCAGGCGGCCGCTGATGTGGGGGGCTTCGGTGAGGGGGCGGGGCATGGGGGCTGGGCGTTTTTGGTGTAACGGGGGGGTCCGTAAGAGTGTTCCGAAAAAGCGAGGACCTCGAAGGTCCTTGCTAGCCGTCCTATTCCAACGCCCCATACACCAACACCCGAAATTTCCGCACTACCTCCCCGTAATACGGCGTCGGATGCACGTTGGTATACACCAGCAGCACCAATTGCTCCGTAGGGTCGATCGTATACTCCGAGCAGTACATGCCGCCCCAGGTAAAACTGCCCGGTGTGGCCTGACCTCCGTAGTGACTCTGTGGCGTGATGAGCTGGAAGCCGAGGCCGAACTTATCCTCGCGGTCCCACACCGTGAGTTGACCGATCTGGTTGCGCAGCATCATCGCTACCGTGGGCGGACTCAGCAGTCGCGCCCCGTCCAGCTTCCCGCCATCCCGGCATCTCGTAGGCGATGCCCGCCGTATGGCTCAGTAGGTGCCGGATGGTGATGGGGCGCTCTGAGGGCTCCAGCGCATACTCGCCGCTCACGCTATCCAACTGACCCAGCACCTGCGTCCCCGCAAAAGCCGAGATGTACTTACTGATGGGGTCCTCCAAAAAGAAGGCCCCACGCTGAAGAGCTTCATCAACCCCACCGTGACCAGGGCCTTGGTCTGGCTGGCGATGCGGTAGATGTCATTGGGCCGGGCGGCACGCCCACTCGCTACGTCCGCTAGGCCAAAGGTGCCACGGTACACCTCCTTGCCGCCCTGTAGCACCACGGCCTGCACGTTCGGGGCAATGTCCCGCTCGACCAGTTGCTGCAGAAAACTATCCACCCGCTCGAGCCGCTGAGCGTTAAAGGTGTGGGGGGTGACCTGGGCGTGGAGGCAGCCGGTGAGGAGAAGCAGAATGAGGACGTGCATAACGCTAAAATAGATCGCTTCGCTCGTTAGACGCCAGACGCCAGACGCCTGCCGGCTGGTTAGGCGGTTTAACAGCCGGCAGGCGTCTAATACTCCTTGAGTTGCGTCTTCACCTGCTCCACCACGCGCATCTGCGTCTCGATCTCACGCTGCTTCGTCTCCTGGTCCAGAAGGTTCTGCTGGATTTCGGCCTCGCGCTCGGCGATGAGCTGCTGTGCGTCAGCGATGTCCTTTTCGGCGCGCTCCTTGTCCTTGCGCAAGCGGTCAAGTTCCTTCTCTAGGTCCTTAAGGCGGCCTTCCTGGCTGTCGACGTCCTCGGCGGTCTGCTCGCGGCTCACGGTGAGGGCGAAGCGCATCAGCATCTTCTCGGCCTCCAGGTACTGGCCACGGTTAAGGGCGGGGCTTACGTAACCGTCGGGGGTGGCGATCCAGACCATGAGCTCGCTGCCGCTGCCGACCTCGCGCACCTGGCTGTACATATCGACCTTACTACCGGCGCTCACTCCGGGCAGCTCGAAGTTGAGACTCGAAAGCTCGCCGGTGCGCACCTTCTTCGTCTTGCCGGTTCTGACCTTGTAATTGTCCTTGAGGTAATCTTCCCAGAGGTCTTCGACCTGTTTGGACTGGGCGGAGGGGAGCTCCAGGACGAGGGCGTCGTTGTTGCCGCGGCTCATCATCTGCTGCTGGGTCGTGACCTGCCCGGTCAGCGTGGCGGCCGCCAGTAGCAGCAGGGTAACAAAGGTGAGGGTAAATAAGTGATCTTTCATAGTGGTGAGGTACGTTCGGTGATAAGACGCCGGTGGGGCGGTTGGTCACTAAGGTACGGAGTGCGTTGTCGGGTTGTTGAGTTGTTGCCCTACCGTCGTTGTAGGTGTTGCTGCTGTTACGGCCGCTGTGAGCAGGTGGGGCGGGGCCGCGGGTGCAACACCCTCCCCCTCCCTACCTTCGCCCCATGACCGCCACCGAAATTCTCGCCCAACTCGTATCCTTTCCCGTCCTCGGCGGACAGAGCAACCTGCCCGTACTACACTGGATCGAGGAGTACCTCGCCGGCCACGGCGTAGCCTACACCCTGGTACCGAACGAAGCCGGGGACAAGGCCTGCCTGCACTGCCGCATTGGCCCGGCCGTGGATGGGGGGGTAATCCTAAGCGGACACATGGACGTGGTGCCCACCGAGGGGCAGCCCTGGGATACCGATCCCTTCGAGCTCGTACCAAAAGGGGACCGACTGTATGCCCGCGGCAGCTGCGACATGAAGGGCTTTGTAGCCTGCTGCCTGGCCGCCGTGCCGATGTTCCAGGCGGCGGAACTAGCCCGACCGGTCTACTTTGCCTTCAGCTACGACGAGGAGATCGGCTGTATGGCGGGCGATATCATAGCGGAGGCGATCCGGGATCACTACGCCGAGCAGCCGCTGGGGGCCATCATCGGGGAGCCGACGATGCTGCAGCCGATGGTGGGCCAGAAGGGGATCATGGTGTATACGACCGTGGTCACCGGGAGCCAGGGGCACAGCAGCCGCATCATGGAGGAGGTCGATGCGGTGCACGAGGCGGCCCACCTGATCGTCTGGCTGGAAGAAAAGATGAGGGCCCTCATTGCCGCCGGACACACCGATGATCGTTTTCACCCCAACCATACTAGTATCCACGTGGGTAAGATCCGGGGCGGCACGGCCTTCAACATCATCGCTAATGTGTGTCGCTTCGATTGGGATTACCGTACGATCCCACGGGACGATGCGGCGGAGCTATTCGCCGACTTTCAGGCTTTCTGCCGGGAGCGGGAGGCGCTGCGGCGGCAAGTGTACCCGGACTTTAGTATCGAGCACATCCCGATGCACCCGCCGGTACCGCCCCTGGATACCGCCGAGGAGGAGCCGATCGTCAAGTTGGTGAAATCCATAAGCGGTAATGCGACTACCGGAACGGTGGCCTTTGCCGCTGAGGCGGGGCAGTTCTCAAACGCCGGCTTTTCGAGCGTTATCTGCGGGCCGGGCGATATCGCGCAGGCGCACCGGGCCAATGAGTTCGTAGCCGTGGAGCAGCTGGCGGGGTGTATGCGGATGCTGGAGCGTCTGGCGGGGGAATTGCAGTAGGTCCACTCGACCTTGAAACTTATCCATATTTTTCTAAAAAAGCCGCCTTCTGCCGCACGTATTCCGGATGCTGCTTGGCCTCGTCCCATTTCGCCTTAAAGATGCGAGCAGATTCAGCCTTTACCGGATCCTCCTCCTGCCGGTCGAGCTGCTCGCGGCCGTGGCTACCGCTCTGTCCCTTCTTATCCTCGGGCACCGGGCCGTCGTATTTCTTGCCCCCCCTATAGTTAGCGTAGCGGCGCGCGCGGGTGTAGCCCATCTGCAGAAACTTGCGGGCCATATCGGCCCCCACGAAGTCCTCCGCGGCGAGGTAGTCCAAAAACATACCGTAAATTGTTTGCGACGATGCCGTGGCGGCCTCCGGGTCCTTGAAGCGCCAGTGAGGTAGGATCTCCGACTTGTAGGGCTCTACCAAAAGCACCCCCTGCTCGCCCTTCCCGATAGCGTAGAGCTCCGGCTGCGCCCGTAGATCGAGCTGTTTGTAGTCGCGGCTGTAGTCAAAGGGGCGCACGCCACGGTAACAAACTATTTGCACCAATTTGTTGTCTGGGGCGTTAGGGAGGGTACTATGGATTATGACGCGCCGGCTAGCGTAGGTCGCCGGCGTTCAGCACAACTGAGACGAGATGCGCTATTACTACCTGCCGCTGCTGGCTCTGCTGAGCCTCACCCTGGGTGCCCAGTCCGGCCCCGACGGCACGATCTTTCTGACCAATCCATCCTTCGAGGACAATGTGCCCCGCGTAGGTGCCGCACCCCGCTACTGGAGCGACTGCGGCTTCATCGGTGAATCGGCCGTCGACATCCAACCCGACCCGCAGCGGGAGTTCAAGGTGGTCAAGCCCGCCCAGGCTGGTAGGACCTACCTGGGTATGGTAACCCGCGACAACGAGACCTACGAGCGCGTCGGACAGCGCATGAGCGCGCCCATGGTCGCCGGCCAGTGCTACGAGCTCAGCATCCAACTGGCCCGCTCGGAGATGTACATGTCCAGGAGCCGCCTGACCGACGACGAGGCCAATTACGTCAAGCCCGTCAAACTGCGCGTACGCGGTGGCTACAGCATCTGCGACCTCGGTGAGGTGCTCGGCGAGAGCCCCCTGGTCGATAATTGGGACTGGCAGGAGTACCGCATCAAGCTCGAGCCCACCCAGGACTATACCTTCATTGTGCTGGAGGCCTACTACAAGCAGCCCATTCTATTCGCCTACAACGGTAATCTGCTACTCGACAACGCCCAGCCCCTCGTGCCCGTAGCCTGCGAGCAGGATCTGGATACCCCCCGCCCGCCCCGTGCCGATGTCGTCGTTGCCGAGCCGGAGCCGAAACCAGCCGCCCCCACCACGCCACCTACCCCCGAGCGCGCACGGCCCGAGGCTACCGTAGCCAGCCGCCCGGAGGCCCCCGCCGCCCCGGTCGTGAAGCTGGGCAACACGCGCGGAGAACTCAAGATCGGACAGGTCTTTGAAATCGACGACATCATCTTTCAGGCCAATAGCGCCACCCTCGAGCAGGAAAGCGAGGAGGCCCTCAACGAGATCGTAAACTTTCTGCGGCAAAATACCGACGTAGTCGTCGAGATCGGCGGCCACGCCAGCTACCGTGCCGGCCCCGTCTACGCCAGCCGCATCAGCGAGGAGCGCGCGGTGGCGGTGATCGACTACCTACAGTCGCAGCACATCGGATCGGCCCAATTACTTCCCCGGGGCTACGGTAAATCCCGCCCCGTCTGTACGGAGGACACCGAGGCCTGTAACCAGCGCAACCAGCGGGTAGAGGTCAAGATCCTTAAGCTCCGTAACAGCCGCTAGGGCCCACTCCCTTCCTTACCGCTCCCCCCAACTGCCCCGGTCGAGACTGCGGAAGTTGATGGCCTCGGCGATGTGGGCCGGAGAGATCGTGGGGGCAGCTTCCAGATCGGCTACCGTACGCGCTACCTTCAGAATACGGTCGTAGGCCCGGGCACTCAGTTGTAGCTTTTCCATGGCGGTGCGCAGTAGCTTTTGTCCGGCGGCATCAAGACCACAGTATTCCCGTACGAGGCGGCTGGGCATCTGGGCATTGCAGTAGATGCCGCGCTGCTCCCCGAAACGCGCCTCCTGAAGGACGCGTGCGGCCTGAACCCGCTCGGCAATGACGGTACTGCTCTCCGGCTTACGGGCCGGAACCTTGGTGAGTTTATCCAGCGAGACCGGAGTGACCTCTACGTGCAGATCGATCCGGTCGAGCAGCGGACCACTGATCCGGTGTAGGTAGCGCTTCACGGCGCTGGGTGCGCACATGCACTCCTTATCGGGGTGGTTGAAGTACCCACAGGGACAGGGGTTCATGCTGGCGATGAGCATAAAGCTGGAGGGAAACTCTACGGTGATACGGGCCCGGCTGATCACCACCCGGCGCTCCTCCATGGGCTGGCGCATCACCTCCAGGGCGGTGCGTTTGAACTCCGGTAGCTCGTCCAGAAAAAGTACCCCGTTGTGGGCCAGGCTGATCTCGCCCGGGCTCGGAAAGCTGCCACCCCCCACCAGGGCCACGTCGCTGATCGTATGGTGGGGGGCGCGGAAGGGCCGGCGGGTGATCAGGGCGTTGTTGGTCGGTAGTGTACCGGCTACGGAGTGAATCTTGGTGGTTTCCAGCGCCTCCCGCAGGGTCAGCGGGGGCAGGATGGTGGGCAGGCGACGGGCGAGCATTGTTTTACCGGCGCCGGGAGGCCCGATCAGGATGACGTTGTGCCCGCCGGCCGCGGCAATCGTCAGGGCGCGCTTGATGTTTTCCTGTCCGCGCACGTCACTGAAGTCGACATCGAAGACGGTGCGTTCGCGGGCGAACTCAGCGCGGGTATCTACCTCCGTAGGGGCGATCTGCTCCTGGCCGGTAATGAACTGCGCCGCCTGCTTGAGGCTACCGACCCCGTAGATATCCAGCCCATCGACGATGGCAGCCTCCCGGGCATTTTCCCGCGGCAGCAGCATCCCCTTATACCCGAGCTGCCGGGCCTTGATGGCAATGGGCAGGGCCCCCTTGATGGGCCGGACCTCTCCGCCGAGGGAGAGCTCCCCCATGATGAGGTAGTCCTTCAGATCGGGGGCGTACATCTGGTTGGTGGCCTGGAGGTAGGCCATGGCAATGGGCAGATCGTAGGCGGCACCCTCCTTACGCACGTCGGCCGGGGCCAGGTTGATGACCGTACGCAGGCGCAGGTTGCGAAAGCCGCTGTTGCGCAGGGCGGTCTCTACCCGGTAGCTTCCCTCGCGGATGGCGCTGTCGGGCAGGCCGATCACGTTGTACCAGGGTTTATTTTCCGGCACGTTGCCGCCGGCGTTTACCTCTACGATGATGGAGCGTGCGTCCACTCCCTGGACGGCGCTGGCATAAGTTTTAACTAACATGTGTGCTGTGATTGACAGCGCACCTTACCCGCCACAATGATACCGCAATTTGTTTATTATTCAAAGCGTATCATACAATTAATTTCATCCTATCTTCGCCCCCGATGGGCAGCACGCTGCGAGAACGCTTCATTCAGGACGCCGTAGCCGAGCGGCTCAACGGGCAGTACTACCGCCGCCGGCCCGCCTACGTGAATACCGAGGTGTACACCCGCCTGCGCCGGGCCGACGTGCTGCTGGCCTTCATGCGCGCCCCCGGCCGGCCCTACGTAGTGGTCGTAGAGGCTAAGAGCCGTTCTACGATTCACCAGCTCAAGCTGCGTACCAGTGCCCACCGGGCCCGGTGGGCGGGTCGCATCCTCAGTTTGCTCCTTATCGTAGGTCTGCTGCTACTGCTGGGCTACGAGTGGTACTTCAACGCCTGGAATACCCTGCTCCTACTGGGGCTCTTCGTGACTGGTTCGGTGGCGATCACCGGACTGGTCACCCGATTACAGCTCAGCTTTACCCAGCGCATCGGAGCCATCGAGCAGCTCGGTCGGTACCCGGCCAACGAGAGCTGGATCGCCGTGGGTAGCGATACCTTCGCCCGGCCGGCCGAGGAGGGCACGCTGCGGCGGCACTGCCGCAAGCACGGCGTAGGCCTGATCGTGGTCAATGCGGCCGGCAAACTTACCCTACGGGAAACACCCTGCCCCCGCCACGTATTCAACGACTACCTCAGCCGCTACGGCAAGCGGAAGGATATTCTGGCCCAGATCGAGCAAGACCCCACCTACGGCCCTACCCCACCCGAGCGGCGGCAAAACCGGCGGCGCTTTCTCCACATTGCCCTCCTGCTTGCCCTTACGGGCCTCCTGGTGCTACTGGGGTACGAGCGCAGTTACGGCCCCGTGGTGCCCGATCCCTTTTCCCACCCCCGGTACCGTTCTCCGACGGAGGTGGTGATCGGTAGCCCGTCCGGTACGGTGGGCGGGGAGGTGTTCGGACCTACCGTTGCACCTGGCTTACATCTAGGGCCCCTACCCCAGATCACACAGGCCCCGGATTGTGCGGTGGAAGCGGGAGGCCGGTTCGTGGTGGTGGACGCAGTGCTGCCGAGGGAGGAAGCTAACCGACGACTGAGTGTACTACGCGCGGCCGGACTGCGGGGTCACGAGCTGATGCGGGCAAACTGCGTTGGCGAGGCGGATGATTTGCTCGTGGTGTATACCGGCAAGGGCTACCCCAATTTAGCGCGGGCGGAAGAAACGGCGCGGGCCTACCGCGGAGTGCTGACCCAACTAGGCGTACCGGTAGTGGAAGGACGGGCGGGGGCGCTGGTGCAATGAGGGTACGCGGCGAAAAAAGCTACGCGTGGCAAAAATTACTTGTGTTAAGGTAAAATATCTTTCGCCCACTAGTGTCCGCGCGGCTATATTTGCGCCATTGTATGGTGTGTTAAGAACTCTCGTGAAAAATAGTTTGCCGTGCTCTTACTGGGCAGTTTACCTGCATGAAAGTTAGGTTGTAAGCAACTGTTTTGCTGGGTGTTTACCTGCTGCGCCGGCCGCCGCGTCGGTCGTGCTTTTGCTTATTCAACGAACTATCATGAAACAAACCTATTCCTTCAGCCTGCTGGCCCTGCTGCTACTGTGCAGCACCCTCCTGCACGCTAACGATCTTGTAGTCTCCAACGCACGGGTCATTGCCCCGGCCGACTACGCAACCGCCGATATTGCTTTCGATCTGAACTGGGAGAATTCCTGGCGCCTCAGTACCAGCCCCGGCAACTGGGACGCGGCCTGGGTTTTCGCTAAGTACCGGGTGGATGGCGGTGACTGGCAGCACGTAACGCTAGGCGGGGTAAGCGCCACGCCGTCCGGTGCGACGGTCGAACTGATGGATGATAAGGGGGCCATGATCTACCACGATGCGGACTTCAGCGGCACTACCGCCTTTGGGGACATCCGCATCGCCTGGGACCTAGCCGCCGATGGCTACGACGGTACGGGAACGCTGGAGCTGAAAGTATTCGCCCTGGAGATGGTCTACATCCCCGAGGGGGCCTTCTCCCTAGGCACGGGACCGGATCCTACGCCGGACGGACCGAATGAGGTCGATGAGTTTTTCACCTTCGGGCCGGACAGCCTGCCCTACGTGGTGGACAACGACGGGCCGATCGAGGTGGGCGACGAAATCGGGAAGCTCTACTTCGAGGATACGCGCGACCCGAATGCGCAGGTGGAGCAACGGCTCGCACTGCGCAGTGGCACTATCCCGGCTGCTTTCCCCGAAGGATTTCGGGCCTTCTACCTGATGAAGTACGAGATGTCGCAGCAGCAGTGGGTAGAGTATTTTAACACGCTTACGGCCGCCCAGCGCGCGGCACGTGACGTGACGATCGCCAGTAATGATGAGGATGCCGACGGTTGGCGGAACAGTGTCGATTTGACGGCGGAGGGTTTCGCTACGACTACTCGTCCGGTTATCCCTATGGGATACCTCAGTCAGAACGACATGTTTACGTACCTCGACTGGGCTGCGCTACGACCCATGACGGAGCTAGAGTACGAAAAGGCTGCACGTGGCACTGCTTCTCCGCAGCAGCTAGAGTATGCCTGGGGCACTAGACAGACGCGCAGCGGGGGGTACAGACTGGGCAACCGGGGCCAAGCCACCGAGGTAGTACAGGGTCCGACCACTATGGGCAGCCGCGGTAATGCCGCCCTGGGCACGATCGACGACAATGTTCAGACCGTTTCCGGTCCCCTGCGCTGCGGCATCTTCGCAGCCAGTATTCCCGTGGCCAACCGCGTCTACGCCGGCGCCGGCTTCTACGGTAACATGGAACTGTCCGGTAACCAGTGGGAGAGCGTCGTAGTCATGACGGACAGCACCGGGCGCGCCTTTACCAATATTCACGGCGACGGGCAGATCACTGCGGCGGGGCTATTCGACGTGGCCACCTGGCCCACCACGCGCGACGGGGTCGGCTTCCGCGGGGGGCGTACCGACAACGACGCCAGTTTTGCCCGGATTTCGGACCGCACTTATACGACTCTACAGTTCTCCACCGCCAGTAGCCGCTACAAATGGCTACAAGCCCGCGGCGTTCGCGGCCTCTAATCACCTCCCAAACCAATCTAGTTATGTCTACGCTACCTACTGTTTTGCGGGGTCTGCTTACGCTCAGTCTACTACTAGTAAGCCTCATGGTCTCCGCCCAGTTCGGGGGAGGCTCCGGTGATGGCTTCGGCTCCGCTACCGCCACCGAAGAAGTGGCGATGCCCCTGGACCTGATCTCCTTCGCCGCCCGACCCGCCCCCGGCGGGGTCTTCATCGAATGGACTACGGAGAACGAATCGGCCACCAGTCACTTCCTCGTCGAACGCACCACGGACGGGGTCACCTACACCACCATCGGCACCCTGCCAGCGGCGGGATATTCCGAGTCGGGAAAACGGCTACACTATAGTCTTCTGGATGGCGATCCCGTAGCCGGTACTGCCCTCTACCGCCTGCAGTCCGTAGACCTGGACGGTACCTTCGAGTACTCCAACTTAGTGGAAGTGACCCTGGGCGAGCGGTCGGCTCTGACCCTATCCGTGTATCCCAACCCCGGCAGGGGCAGTGAGCTGAACGTGCAACTGGGTGGACTACCCGGCGGAGAACGGTTCACCGCCGAACTCATCGATCAGGTCGGTCGTAGGGTACTGACCCAGGAACTACAAACGGGGAGCAACCAGTCGCTACGGCTACCTACCGGTATGCCCCTGGCCACCGGCGTCTATACGCTACGGGTGCAGGACGCCACGTACGGGAGCCGGGCGGTGCGGGTGGTAGTGCGGTAAGTCATCCGGTGATAAATCTAAACCGACTACCGGGGTGTTATTTCGGCCATGGCCCGTTACCACACCCCCCGGTCATACTGGCGCCTTCTCCTTCCCCTGCTGTTCGTGGCCGTCTACCTCGGTGGGGGCTGTACCAAGTGGCGAACGGGGCTGGAACGCTGGGTCGATAAAACCTTCGGAAGCGCTACGCCGCGCGAGCAGTACGCCTGGGGTAAACCCTTCGCTGCGGCTACTATGGCGCGCTGGGACACCGCTTTTGTGCGGTCCACTCGCGATACCCTGCTCGTGGAGCTTCCCCACGAGGAGCTGATCGTCCCGGATACCAATGTGCTCTACACCGCTAATGCCTGGGACTTCTACCTGCCCCCGGGGCGGCAACTACGCATCAGCGCCGGGGGCAGCGGTCCGCTCTTCGGGGAGCTATACACTACGGAGGGGGAGCAGCTCCTGGTGTGGGATACCCTTTCGCCGAGCCTGAGTTACGAGACCGGGGCGCCGGCGGGGCAGAACCTGCGCTTCGTACTACAGACCGCGCCCCACGCCGATAGCAGCTACCGGCTGCAAATGATAACGGTTCCAGCCCTACTCTTCCCGGTAGCCGGCAAGGATGAAACGGCGATCCGGAGCTTCTGGGGGGCCAGTCGCGACGGGGGCCAGCGGAGGCACGAGGGCAATGACATTTTTGCCGACCGGGGCACGCCGCTGCTGGCGGTTGCGCAGGGGCGGGTCTCGCGGGTGCGCAACGGCGGGCTGGGGGGAAAGACGGTGTGGCTTCGGGACGGGGAACGGGGACTGAGCTATTACTATGCTCACCTAGACAGCCAGCTGGTGCGGGCCGGGGAGTACGTCGAGCGGGGGGATACCGTCGGCCTGGTGGGCAACACGGGCAATGCGCGCACTACGCCGCCCCACCTTCATTTCGGCATTTATGCTAGGGGGGCACGGGACCCCTATCCGTACCTGCAGGGGGAAGACCCGCCCCCTACCCCGCCGGCTGAGTATCCCGGGCGGCGGACGGAGGTGCCCCTGCGGGGTAACCACTACCTGCGCATCGCGCCGCAGCGCGAGGCGGCTAATGTGATCCGGCAGCTAGCGGGCGGAGAACCGCTGATCGATCTGGGGGTGACGGGACGGTACCACCGGGTACGCACCGGGAGGGGGGAGTTGGGCTACGCCAACTTCGACTAAAAAAAGACGCCCGTCCCCTTAGGAAAGGGACGGGCGTGAAGATCTAAAAAACCGAGTTTGTTCAAAG
>CATQHI010000009.1 GCA_958295895.1 Saprospiraceae bacterium
CGACTATGTTTTGAATTGACTCAGTAGAATCGAACTGATTTAAGGTACCGCTAAACTCTCTGAGACCTCTATCACCGATGGTTCTTCCGTTTTTCTGGGTTATCTTACTTTGAAAAACATCAATAGTCCCGTTTGCTTCATTAACATAGATACCGTCTATTCCTTTATCATTAGGTTGGTCACAGATATGGTCGATTGCTTCCCCCACATCTAATCTGTAATAATGATATAAATACCACATTAGAAATGCAGCACTCTCG
Source organism: Saprospiraceae bacterium (assembly GCA_958295895.1). Lineage (GTDB taxonomy): Bacteria > Bacteroidota > Bacteroidia > Chitinophagales > Saprospiraceae > Neolewinella. Next base: position 261 of record CATQHI010000009.1, read on the forward strand.
TTGCGATCGGGTAGATTGAAATCGATAATTTGACCTAGTAGACTTGTGTATTCTAAATTGATCATGTGTAAATTTGATAATATTTTTCTTTCTGGTAGACGACGTTAAAAGGAACGGTTAAGTTCATGCATCGTACAAACATCCCACAATATAGCCCTGCCATCCAAAATACCCGCCCCCTTACACATAATCCCCACCCAACCGCCGAATCTCCCAAACAGCCACCCCCAAAGGCACCACCGATCCCACCCCAAACCCACAATCCACCAACTGCCAGTACCACGGGATACCCCGCAGCGGCCCACAGATAAACGCCAGCGGAAACACCAGCAGCGAAGCCCAAATCCCCACCCACAGCACTCCCTCGTAGCGCACCGGGTCCCGGTAGGGCAGGATGAAGAACAACATGATCATCAGGTGGCCGAAGGCCAACCAGTCGGTGCCGTAAGCCAGCCAAGGGTAGTCGCGGTAGGTGACCTCCAGGCCCTGGCGGACGGTAAGTATCCACTGGGTCACACCGTCGTACAGCGCCGGGTCCAGACTGCCGCCGGTACCGACGAGCAACTGGCTGAGCCAGTTAACCTCGGCAAGCAGGGGGAAGGCCGTGACGCCGGCTATGAAGAGCCCCGCCATGACGATCACCAGGCAGATGCGGATTTTGGTAAGGGAAGCCATGGCGGCAAAAATAGGTACGCTGCTCCCACTACCCTAGCTTTACCCCACTATGACTGCTAACCGCCTGCTACTAACTCTTTTGCTCCTCTACCTACTTTGCACCTGCGGCCGCGCCCAGGATCAAGTTACTCCGGTGGTGCCCTACGGCGGCATCTACGCCATCCCCGAAGCGACGGTCACGCCGGACCCTACACTCGACTACCGCCTGGTGATCGACGTAATGAGCGGCCACGACAAGCCGGATAGCCTCGGACTGGGACTCTATAACGTAGCACGGATGCTTAACCTGTTTCTGTAGGCGGGGTGCCGGACCAGCAGGTGGAGGTGGTGCTGGCCATCCACGGCGGGGCAACCTTCGGGGTGCTGACGGATGCGGCGTACCGGGAACGGTTCGGGACGGATAATCCGAATCTGCCGCTGCTACGGGCACTACGTAAGGCTGGGGTACGAGTGACGGTGTGCGGGCAGTCGCTGATCGGACGGGATCTGCCCCTTACGGCGGTTTCTGAGGAGGTGGAAGTGGCTACCTCGATGCTGACGACGGTGGCGATGTACCAGATGCGGGGGTATGGGGTGTTGCGGTTTTAAATACAACCACAGAGGGCGCAGAGTTACGCAGAGGCACGTCACACATGCTAAAGCACCTCTGTGTTCCTCCGTGGCCTCTGTGGTTCAAAAACACCTACTCATAGTAACGTACCTTTAACAACCAGCAACAATAGCAATTCAGCACTATGCCATCAAATCTAACTCACTACCCTCTTACTAGCGCTCACCCTTCCCCTCATAGCCCAGTTCACCGCACCGGAACAGGCCGTACTCACCGAGCTCGATACCGACTCCGACCACTACTTCGAAATAGCCAGGCAGGTCTGGAACTTCGCGGAAGTAGGCTACCAGGAAGCGCAGAGCTCCCAGCTCCTACAGGAAACCCTGGCCGCCGAGGGCTTCGACGTAGCCGCCGGCGTAGCCGGTATGCCCACCGCCTTACGGCCACCTTTAGCCAGGGCAAAGGACCCACCATCGGTATCCTCGGAGAGTTACGACGCCCTGCCCGGCATCACGCAGACCGATAGCCCTAAGCGAGAAGAACGCGAGGATGCGACGGCCGGACACGCCTGCGGCCACCACCTCTTCGGCACCGGATCGGCCGCCGCGGCCATCGCCGTCAAGCACTGGATGGAGGACAATGACGTAGCCGGCACCCTGCGCTTCTACGGCTGTCCGGCCGAGGAGGGCGGAGCCGGGAAGGTGTACCTGGTGCGGGCCGGACTCTTCGATGATGTGGACGCGGTGATCCACTGGCAACCCCTCCGACGGGAACAGCGCCGATGCGGCCTCCTCGCTATCGAATTAAGTCGGCTAAGTTTCGTTTTTACGGGGTCTCGGCCCATGCCGCCTCCGCTCCCGAAAATGGCCGCTCGGCACTCGATGGTGTGGAGGCCATGAACTATATGGTCAATATGCTGCGCGAGGCATATGACGATGGAATCGCGCACTCACTACGTGATCACCCACGGTGGGGAAGCGCCGAACGTGATTCCGGACTTTGCCGAGGTCTTCTACCTACGTGCGTCACCCCGATATGGCGATGGTAGCCGATAACTTCGCGCGGGTGGTGAAGTGTGCCGAGGGAGCCGCGCTAGGTACCGGTACGACGATGGACTACGAGGTCATCCACGGGGCCTACAACCTACTGCCGAACGTGACGCTGAGCCAGGTCATGCATCAAAACCTGAGTCGCGTGGGCGGGGTGAGCTATACGGCAGAAGAACAGGCCTTCGCCGAGCAAATCGCCACCACCTTCACCGACCCGGGCAGCACTGAACTGACCTCGGCCGGAACGGTAGATTCCTTCCGCGTCATCCGCACCGGGCAGGGCGGCTCCACCGACGTGGGCGACGTGAGCTGGGTGGTGCCCACCGTCGGACTGCGCACCGCCACCTGGGTACCCGGCACCTCGGCCCACAGCTGGCAGGCCATTGCCGCCGGGGGTACCTCCATCGGACAGAAGGGGATGACCGTAGCGGCTAAGACGATGGCGCTGACCGCCATGGAGCTGATGCAACAGCCCGACCTGCTGGCCCCGCGCCCGGGAAGAACTGCTGGAGCAACGGGGGGAAGGCTTTGAGTACCAGGCGCTACTGGGGGATCGGGAGCCGCCTTTGGATTATCGCGAGTAGAAGGTAGGGCCGTGACAAGCAACTTTTCGGTAGTAGTTTGGGGCACTCACTAAGCCAGCGCCTACCATGCTTACCCTCATCGACCGGGCTGCCGCCTTCGGATCACGTACCGCCGTGGTTAGCACGGGCCGGGACTATACCTACCAAGAACTACTGGACCGCTCGGCCCGGATCGCGGCCGCACTGCTCGCCGGAACCACTGATCTGGAGGAAGAACGTATCGCCTTTCTGGTGCCGCCGGGCTTCGACTACGTCGCTATACAATGGGGTATCTGGCGGGCCGGGGGCATCGCCGTGCCGCTCTGCACCAAGTACCCTACCCCCTCGCTACGGTACGCGATCGAGGACACGGCGGCGCGCACCGTGCTATACACGGAACGGTTTACGGAGAAACTGGCCCCGCTCTTCTCTGATCTACCTGCAGACTTCGTCCGGGCAGAAGATTACGGCAAGGAGCCAACTACCCTACCCGACCTAGCCCCGCCCGCCGGGCCATGATCCTCTACACCAGCGGCACGACCCGGTCGGCCGAAGGGGGTGGTCACCACCCACGCCAACATCGAGGCGCAGGTCACCGCCCTGGTGGAGACCTGGCAGTGGAGTGCCGACGACCGTATCCTCAATATCCTGCCGCTACACCATGTGCACGGCATCGTGAACGTACTCTCCTGCGCGCTGTGGACTGGGGCCTGCTGTGTGTTCTTGCCCCGGTTCGATGAGGGGGAGGTGCTGGAGGTATTCCGGCGGGGAGAGGTGAATGTATTTATGGCGGTGCCTACCATCTACTACAAGCTCATCCACCACTACCGCAGTCTGCCGGAAGCGGAGCAGCGGGGAGTGAGCGAGGCCACTACGGAAGTTCCGTCTCATGGTCTCCGGCTCGGCGGCCCTGCGGTCTCGGTGCTGGAGGAATGGCGCGACATCAGCGGCCATACCCCTCCTGGAGCGTTACGGCATGACCGAGATGGGTATGGCCATCAGCAATCCCTACGCGGGCGAGCGGCGCCGGGCCACATTGGGCAGCCACTGGACGGGGTGACGGTACGGCTAGCGGACGACGGCGAGATACAGGTTAAGGGGCCCAACGTATTCCACGAATACTGGGGGCCGGCCGGAGGCTACCGCGGCTACCTTCACCGATGACGGCTGGTTCCGCACCGGCGACATCGCCGTCTACGAGGATGGGGCCTACCGCATCCTGGGTCGTAACTCGGTCGACATTATCAAGTCGGGCGGCTATAAGATCTCCGCCCTGGAGATTGAGGAGGTGCTACGTACTCACCCACAGATCGAGGAGTGCGGCGTCGTGGGCCTACCCGACCTGGAGTGGGGCGAGATCATCGGCGCCAGTCTGATTACCGACGGCCACCCCCTCGACTGGACGAGCTACAGGCCTGGCTCCGCCAGCGGCTACCGGGCTACAAGCTACCGCGCCGCTACATCTTTCAGGACGATCTGCCGCGCAACGTGATGGGCAAGGTCACTAAGCAGGAGCTCAAAACCGCCTTCGCATGACGATCTACGGCGTAGCCTTACTGGCGTTTTGTTTTCTAGTGGGCAAAATCACCGGTACGCTGCTGGGGGTAGCGATGGGTATCGACGGCGACGTGGGTGGGGTGGGCTTTGCGATGCTGCTTCTGGTAGTCGGCAATACCTACCTCAAACGTCACGGCGGACTCAGTACTGCCACGGCCGGCGGTATTCTCTTCTGGAGTGCGATGTACATCCCCATCATCGTCGCCATGGCTGCGGTGCAGAACGTGCGGGCGGCACTGACGGGGGGGTGGGTAGCGCTGCTAGCTGGGGTGGTGGCTACGGTGGGGGGCTTTCTCCTCGTGCCGGCCCTTTCCCGGATCGGTCGGTCGCCCGCAGAAGTCCCGAACCATGAGTGAGTTGATCGAGGAGGTGCTGATCAAGAATGGGCTTCTCTTCGCCTTCCTCTGCGTGGGCCTGCTAATGTGGGTCTGCTTCTGGCTCGCTAAGCACCTACTGGGCAACCGTATCCCCGGCGTAGCCCTGGCCATCGTGGCTGGTCTCGGACTGGCCTTTCTCGGTGGTAAACGGGGACTGGCCGACGTACCTCTCTTCGGCGGGCTGGCCCTCCTCGGCGGGTCCATGCTCCGCGACTTCGCGGTGGTCGCTACGGCCATGGGCGCGGACCTGGACAAAATCCGCTCGGCAGGGCTGGCGGGCACCGTAGCGCTCTTCGTCGGGGTGCTGCTCTCCTTCGTGCTCGGTGTGGCCGTAGCCTTTACCCTAGGCTATACCGATCCGGTCAGTCTGACCACCATCGGGGCCGGAGCCTGCACCTATATCGTAGGGCCGGTGACGGGTGGAGCACTAGGCGCTAGCTCGGAGGTGATCGCCATCAGCATTGCCGCGGGGGTGGTGAAGACGATCGTGACTACGGTGGCTACGCCGCTGGTGGCGCGTTCCATCGGCCTCAATAATCCACACTCCGCGGCGGTATTCGGGGGGCTGATCGGTACGACGAGTGGGGTGGCGGCGGGGCTGGCGGCTACGGATACGCGGCTGGTGCCTTATGGGGCGCTTACGGCTACGTTTTATACTGGGCTGGGGTGTTTGCTTTGCCCTTCGGTGTTGTTTCTACTGGTGGTGTGGGTGGTTTAACCACTGAGCGATTAGCGTTTTTTGCGCCCAGCGGCGCTGGGGATTAACCGCAGAGGGCGCAGAGGTGTGGTAGTAGTGCTAGCCTCTGCGCGTCTCTGCGTTCTCTGCGGTTCGATAATTAGCGGCGGAGCCGCCAAGCCTAGCAGTCCAGCACGGGCTCCTCCGGTTGTACCCGGCTCCGCTCCAGTACCTCCTCGTAGTAGGCCTCGTACTTCGGGATCATCTCCTCAATGTCAAACCGCGCCGCCTGCGCCAACGCCCGCTCCCGGAACCCCCGCAGCGATTCCTCACTATCCAAAATCTTGAGCACATCCTCGGCCATCTTATCGACCATGCCGACGCCGGAGGTAAAACCGGTCTGCCCGTCGATATTCACCTCGGGGATACCGCCGACATTGCTGCTGATCACCGGCACCTCACAGGCCATCGCCTCCAGGGCGGCCAGACCGAAGCTCTCGCTGGCCGAGGGTAGCAGGAACACGTCGGCTACGGCCAGCAGCTCCTCCACGGCGTCCTGCTTGCCCAGGAAGCGGATATCCTTGGTCAGGCCCAGGCGGCGGCTCAGGTCCTCGCACTTGCTGCGCTCGGGGCCGTCACCGATCAAGAGTAGCTTACTGGGCGTCTGGTCGTGGATGATCTTGAAGATGTAAATCACGTCATCGACCCGCTTGACCGGTCGGAAGTTGGACACGTGGATCAGGATGTGCTCGCCGTTCGGGGCGATGGCCCGCCGGAAGTGCTCCTTGTTGTCGCGCTTGAAGCGCTCAAAGTCGATGAAGTTGTAGATCACCTCGATGGGCCGGCAGATCGCGAAACTGCTCAGGGTGTCCTTCTTTAGCGATTCGGAGACGGCAGTTACCCCGTCCGATTTATTGATGGCAAAGGTGATCGTGGGGGCAAAGGCCGGGTTGGAGCCCACCAGGGTGATGTCCGTGCCGTGCAAGGTGGTGATGAAGGGTACGTAGCGGCCCCGCGAGAGCAGGATCTTACGGGCCATGTAGGCCACCGCGGCGTGGGGTACGGCGTAGTGCACGTGCAGCAGGTCCAGCTCGTAGTTCTCCACTACGTCCACCAGCTTGGAGGCCAGGGCCGTCTCGTAGGGCGCAAACTCGAAGAGGGGGTAATCGGCGCCACTATCCACCTCGTGGTAAAACACATTCTCGTGGAAGAACCCCAGCCGGGCCGGCCGCCGGTAGGTGATGAAGTGGATCTCGTGTCCGCGGCGGGCCAGCCCCAGTCCGAGCTCGGTAGCCAGCACGCCGCTGCCGCCGTAGGTAGGATAACAGACCACGCCAATCTTCATGCTGTCTCAAATGCGGTAGGCCCCGAAATAGTTTGCCACCGCTACCTTCGCCCCATGCCTACGACCATTACCCTGCTGCCCGCCGCCCACGAGGGGGCCTACGCCGATTCCGTCCTGCCCGGGAAGTACTTGCGTGATCCTACCGCCGCGCACTATATTGCCCGCCTTCCGGAAGACGCCGCACCCGCGTCCTCGCAAAATTTGGGCCGTACGTTGAGCTACGAGGCCGGCCAGCAACTCGAAACAGAAGTGACCATCGAGGCCCCAGACGTGGACCCAAACCTCACCACCGCCTTCATCGGGGGGCTCAAACTGGGCAGCTATTCGGCCGGCAGCCAGCGGGAGGACTATAAACCACACCCCCTCCTCCACGGCACGATAAACTGGGCGGGCGGGGACGCAGGTGCGGAGTTGGTGGTGGCGGACGTACAGACGCGCATCATGGCCCTGGTCGACGCCCCGGCCAACCAAAAACGACCCCAGGACCTGGCCCGGTGGGCCACGGAGAGCGGCAGTACTTACGGCTACTCCGTCAAGGTGCTCGACAAAGAAGCCTGCCGGGAAGAGGGTCTGCACGCCCTGCTGGCCGTGAACCGCGGCAGCGAGGACCCGGCCGTCCTGATCGTCATGGAGTATCGTGGTGGGGCGACCGACGACGATACTACGGCCATCATTGGTAAGGGCGTCACCTTCGACACCGGTGGGGTGAGCATCAAGGGCAGTCAGAACCTGCACCTGATGAAGTCCGACATGGGCGGCGCGGCAGCCGTCTTCGGTACGATGGAAGCCGCCGCCCGCCTGCAACTACCCGTCAACCTGGTCGGTATCGTACCGGCTACCGACAACAGCGTCGACGCCCTGAGCATCAAGCCCAGCGACGTGATCCGGAGCCACGCCGGCAAGACCATCGAGATCATCGACACCGACGCCGAGGGCCGCCTCATCATGGCCGATGGCCTCAGCTACGCCGTGAAGTACTACCAGCCCACCACCCTGATCGACGTGGCTACCCTGACCGGCAGTGCGGTGCGCACCTTCGGCTACGTCTGCGCCGCTACCCTGAGTAAGAATGAGGAGTTGGTGGAGCAGTTCCGTCGCGCGGGGGAGGCCTCAGGTGAGCGCGTCTGGCCCCTCCCCCCCTGGGACGACTTCGCCAAGGGACTGGCCAGCGATGTAGCTGACGTGAAAAACTTCAGCGGCACTCCCCTACACGGTGCTACCGATGCCTTTAAGTTCCTGGAACACTTCACCCACGACCACGGGCGGTACATTCACTTTGACATTGCTGGGGTAGGGCTGAAGCAGGGGCCTTACGCTAAGGACCGGCAGGCTACGGGCTTTGGGGTGCGGTTGTTCCTAGCCTGGCTACAGCAGCAGACAGCTGACACTGTTTAGTTAAGTGCTTCAGATATAAACCGCAGAGGGCGCAGAGGACCGCAGAGACGTCTTCAGAAACACCTCTGCGACCCTCCGCGCCCTCTGTGGTTAAATTCCAGTGCCGCCAGGCACAAAAGACACACCCACGACACTTTCGCTCAGGTAAATCGAACAATTTGTTTTAAGTTGCTTTCTAGTTAAAAACAACCCACCATGAAGCTACAAGTCCAAGAAAAGCCCCGTCTCCAGCACGGCCGCCACGTCGTCACCATCACCGAGATCTCCGAAGGGAAGAGCGAGTACAAGGGTATCCCCTTCTTCGCTGCCCGCATGGAGACCGAGGAGGGGTTCGTCGAGCAGCGCTTCTACGACAGCGAGCCCAGCAAGCCCATCCTGGCCGAGCTCATGCGCGCCGTGGAGATGGAGGGCGAGGAGCTCGACACCGAGCAGCTCGTCGGCAAGCAGCTCAGCGTAGAGGTGCACGAGCGCAGCTACCCCGACCCCGATACCGGGGTGGAAAAGACCATCACCGAGGCCGGCCACTTCCTAAAGGTGGGGGAGGCCGATACCAGCGACCAACCTGGCAGCAAGGGTTAAGCGTCTAACAGGTGTCACATCTACGATGAATGGCGTAGCGGAACTAACCCCGCTGCGCCATACGTCGTTATGGGGGTACCGTTTGCTAAGCCCCTCCTAGTAGAAATCGAATGAAGCATCTTTTCCTCGCCCTTTTCGCGCTGTGTTGCTCGCTCAGTTTGTTGGCCCAGACCAACGTCACCGTTAAGGGTTACGTGCGCGATGCGGCTAACGGCGAGACCCTCATTGGGGCTACCGTCTACCTGGACGCCACCACCAAGGGCACTACCACCAACGAATACGGCTTCTACTCCCTCACCGTCGCCCCCGGTACCTACACCCTGGTGGTCACCTACCTGGGCTACGGAGAGCAGCGGCGGGACGTGGAACTGATCGGCAATCAAACGCTAGACTTCGCCCTGGGTGAGGCCGGCAGCGTCCTGGAGGAAGTGCTGGTGACGGCCACGGAGGAGGACCAGAATGTAAGCACGGTGCAGATGAGTGTGGAGCAGCTTGACATGAGCACCATCGAGAAGCTGCCCAGTCTGCTCGGGGAGGTCGACGTGCTCCGTAGCATTCAACTTCTGCCGGGCGTGACTAGCGTAGGCGAGGGTGCGGCCGGCTTCAACGTACGCGGGGGTAGCATCGATCAGAATCTGGTGATCCTGGATGAGGCACCGGTTTTCAATTCCAGCCACCTGTTCGGCTTCTTTTCGGTCTTCAATCCCGATGCGGTCAAGGGGGTGAAGCTCTATAAGGGCGGGATCCCGGCGCGCTATGGCGGACGGCTCTCCTCCATCCTCGACGTACGCATGAAGGAGGGGAACAACCAACAGTTCGAGATGCAGGGGGGGATCGGCACCATCTTCAGCCGGCTGAGCGTGGAGGCCCCGCTGGTGAAGGATAAATCGTCCTTCCTGCTAGCCGGCCGGCGTAGCTACATCGATGTGCTCGCGGCGCCCTTCCTGAGTGGCGACCTATCCGGTACGAAGCTCAATTTCTATGACCTTACCCTGAAGACAAATTACCGATTTAGCGACCGCGACCAGGTGTTTCTCTCCGGCTACCTCGGCCGTGATGTGTTCAGCCCCGGCGAGGATGCCGGCTTCAGTTGGGGCAACGCCACGGGCACCCTACGCTGGAATCACCTCTTCACCGATAAGCTCTTCGCCAACCTCACGGCCTACTACAGCGACTACGACTACGCCATCGACTTCGGGGACGATCCCAACGAAGATGCTTTCAACTGGGACGCCAGCATCGTCAATACCAGCCTCAAGCCGGAGTTCTCCTACTTCATCAGCCCCACTAATGTATTGCGCTTCGGCGGACAGGTGATCCACTACCGCTTCGAGCCGGCCAATGCCGTGGCCGTGAGCCAGGGTGACCGCATCGACATCAGCGTCAACCGGCAGTGGGCGCTGGAGTCCGGTGCCTTCGTGGAGCACGAGATCACCCTCTTCGAAAAGCTCAAACTTAACTACGGTATCCGCCTGAGCCACTTCGCCTACCTCGGCGGCCGCAACGCCTATACCTACGGCGAAGCACCCCGCGAGGGACTACCCCGCCCGCTCACCGGCATTACCCCCACCGAACGCGACGAGACCATCAAGGACTGGCTCAACTGGGAGCCGCGCGCCGCTCTACAGTATGCCCTTACCGAAACCAGCTCCGTCAAGGCCAGCTACCAGCGCACCGCCCAGTACATCCACCTGCTGAGCAATACCACCGCCTCCATCCCCCTGGACATCTGGACGCCGAGCACCAACAACATCGACCCTCAGCTGGCCGACCAGGTCGCCGTGGGCTACTTCCGCAACTTCCGGGATAACGCCTTCGAGCTGAGCCTGGAGACCTACTATAAATCCTTCGATAACCTCATCGACTACATCGACGGGGCCGATCTAGTACTCAATGAGTTCGTCGAGGGGCAGGTCCTGGTGGGTACCGGCCGGGCCTACGGCACCGAGCTGCAACTGAAAAAAACCAAGGGCCGCGCCTCGGGCTGGCTCAGCTACACCCTGGCCCGTACCGAGCGGCTCGTGGAGGGCATCAACAACGACGAGTGGTACCCCACCCGCTTTGACCAGACGCACAACTTCAACCTCACGGGCTTCTACGAGCTCAACGACCGCGTCACCCTCAGCGCCACCTTCGTCTACAATACCGGCACCCCGCTTACGCTGGCTAACAGCGGCTACTACCAGCTGGGCTACTACGTGCCGAACAACGCCGGGGATGCCCGCAACAACTTCCGCATCCCGGACTACCACCGCCTGGATGTCTCCCTCACCCTCGACCCCAAGAAGGAAAAAGCCGACCGCCGCTGGCAGGGGCAGTGGGTCTTCGGGGTGTACAACCTCTATGCCCGCCGCAACCCCTTTACCGTCTACGGACAGCAGGCCGACGGGCGCACCGCCCCCGGCTCAGCCATCAGTACCGAAGCCATCAAGCTTTCCGTGGTCGGTAGCCTCGTCCCCTCCGTATCCTACAACTTCACCTTCAAATGATGCGCCTGCTCTCCCTCCTGCTGCTGACCGCTGCGCTCTACACCTGCACCGACCCCGTGGAGCTCACCACTGACTTCGAGACCCCGGAGCTGGTGGTCGATGCCTGGCTGACGGACAAATCCGAGCCTCAGACCATCCGCCTCACGCTCAGTCAGGATTACTACGCCAATCGCCTACCCACCGGGGTGGAGGATGCCGAGGTGGTCGTCTGCCTAGAGTCCGGCGCGGCCTGCTACCCCTTTGTGCACCAGGATTCCGGCCGGTACGTCTGGACGCCCCAGCCGGGGGAAACCCTCGGCCAGGTCGACGATCGGTTCGTGCTGGGTATCCAGCGCGGCGAGGAGAATTACGCCGCTACCTCCACCATGCGCCGGGTGCCCCCCATCGACTCGATCAGCGTGAAGTTAGAGGAGGAGCGTCTTGGACTGGACGAGGGCCTCTACGCCCAACTGTACGCCCGGGACTTCGTCGGAGAGGGGGACGCCTACCTGATTCGCACCACCATCAACGACACCCTACTCAATCGCCCCCAGGAGCTCAACCTGGCCTACGACGCTACCTTCGATGCCGGCAGTGGAACGGACGGTATCGTCTTCATCTTCCCTATTCGCTTTAACATCAATAAGCTCGATGATGACGGCGGCTTTGTTGCCCTAGAATCTGGCGACCAAATCAGGGTAGAAATCTGGTCGCTTAACCCCGAAGCCTTCTTCTTCCTGAGTGTGGCCCGCGATCAGATTCAGAACGGCGATAACGGCATCTTCCAGATCCCCGTAGCCAACTCCCCGGGTAACGTGATCGACCTAACGACTGAGGAACCCATCCTGGGTGTATTCAATGTCTCGGCCGTCAGTTCTGCCAGCAGAACAGTAGAATAGACTTTCACTAGCTTTGTAAGCTGTACCGGTAGTCGTATTTTAACGACTCACCCTTAGCGTCCGTTTATTCACCGGCGGGCCCCAGTAAGTCACCACACCCATGCCAAGCGGTACGCCACTCAAGGGCTGCGACGCTACTATGGAAGACATGGACATCGTCCGTGCCTACCGCGAGCGGAAGCACGCACGCTGCTTTCAGCTCCTCTACGAACGCTACGCCGGGCGCATCTACAGCAAGGCGATGACGATGTTGCACCGGGCGGATGAAGCTGAGGATGCTACCCAGGAAATATTCACCAGGGTGTTCCTTAACCTGCACAAGTTCGAGGGGCAGAGTAAATTCTCCACCTGGGTGTACTCCATCACCTACAACCTCTGCATCGATAAGATCCGTAAGGATAGGCGCAATCGCGACCTGTTTGCCGAGGAGGTTGCCGATCCTCCCGAACCAGTAGACGAGGTACCCGACGAGACCTTACTCACCATGCAACTCGACGAGCTCCGCTACGTACTCGGTGAGCTCAGCGAGGGGGAGCGTACCTTACTGTTGATGAAGTACAAGGACGGGGTCAAGATTAAAGCCATGGCCCACCTGCTGGGTAAGAAAGAATCAGCCGTCAAGATGCAGCTCAAGCGCACCAAGGAAAAGGCCAAACGCATCCACGACCGGCAGTTCGCCCGGCTAGCTTCCTAAGCCCATGAATGCATTCCTATCGCTACGGGACGAAGACCTGGCTGCCTTTACCGAGGAGCGCAGTACCGCCGTGCGCGAGCGGGTGGAGGGAAGTCTACGGTCGGCCGAGCACATCGGCAGTATCATCGAGCTCTTTGGTCCCCTTATGGCCGATACCCTCAGCGTGATGGGAGGCGGCAATCCGCTGCTTGAGGACGAGCACTACCTTACCCTACAGGAGGGAGACGATAACGATCCCTACGGCGCGCCCCCCCGGGGTCCTAATCGCTAACTCACCCGCGCATGCAATCCGTACTCGAAATTCTCCGCCTGCAGGCTCTGCAACTGCTCAACACGCTACCCGCCATGGCTAAGGCGCTGGTCGTCTTCCTCATCGGCTACCTCCTGGCCAAGCTGCTCTACCAGCTGATCCGCCGCCTAGTGGCTGCCTCGGGCTTTGACCGCCTGAGCGAGAAGGTGATGCAGATCGAACTGTTTCAGAAGTTCAATCTCCCGCTCGTACCCAGCCGGGTGCTCGCGGCCATCGTGTACTATTTCGTGCTTATCATTTTCACCATGGCGGCGGTAGATGCTCTGGGTATGGAGAAGCTTTCCGAGCTCATGGCTCAGTTGGTGGCCTACCTGCCCAATGCCGTGACGGCCTTCATCATCCTCATTGGGGGCATCTTCCTGGCCGACCGCCTCAAGCGGGTGGTGGTCTCGGCCTGCCGCTCGCTGGGTATCCCCTCGGGAAATCTGATCGGCAACGCCGTATTCTACTTCATCCTGCTCAACGTCATCCTGATCGCCCTCAAGCAGGCCCAGCTTCAGACGGAGTTCATGGAAAACAACATCAGCATCATCCTGGCGGGGATCGCAGGTGCTTTTGCCATCGGCTACGGCATGGCTTCCCGGCACATCATGGGCAACATCCTGGCCAGCTTCTACAACCGCGATCAGCTGCAGCTAGGCGATGAGGTAAGCATCGGCGAGCGGCGCGGCGAGATCATCCACCTTAATAACGTCACCATCACGCTGCGGGGCGAGGAGTCCGACTTCACCATCCCCTTCAGCAAGCTCAGCAGCGAGGGCTTCGAGATGCACAGCCGGCGGGAGGCGGGCCGGCGGCAGCAACTGCCCCCGCATTTGGAGGGATAATCGTGCATCGGTTAGTTTTACCGCATGAAGTATACCCCCCTTGTTTTGCTGCTCTTATTGTATAGCAGCAGCCCCGTGTATGCACAAAAAGAGAAGGAAGAAATCCCCGAAGGGTGGCGCTTCGGCGTCGGCATCGGACTCGACGTATCCCAGCTCCTCAACATCAACCCCCGGCAGGGAGCTGCCCAGAACCGCCTGGGACTGGAGGGCGCCTTCAACGGCTTCGCCAACCTGAAACGCGGCCGCCAGGCCTGGGACAACACCGTGCTGTGGCAGTTCGGCCTGCAGCGCATCGGCTCGGGCACCGTTACCCAGGGGTCTAGCGACAAGGTGCCCTTCCAGAAGACCATCGACGAGTTCCGCCTGGCCAGCAAGTACGGTATCCAGATCAAGCCCGAGGGCCGGCTGTACTACTCCGTCAACGGCACCTTCATGAGCCAGATCCTGCCGACCTACCAGTTTCCGGACCGCGCATCCGGCAATTACGTTACGGACTTCCTCGAAACCGGCCGTAGCCCACGTTCTAAATTCCTCTCCCCGGCCACGGCTACCGCCTCTCTCGGTATCGATTACAAACCCGTGGAAGAGTTGTCTATTTTCTTCTCCCCCTTGTCCAGCAAATTCATCATCGTAGCAAGCGACAGCATTGCCGCCCGGGGGGTACACGGCAACGAGGTCAGTGGCGAGGCTAACGCACTGGGCATCTACCCCGCATACAAAAACATCGATGCCCAGCTCGGAGCCCTGCTACAGGTACAGTACAAGACTTCTTTTCTGACCGACGACCGGGCCACCTTCACCTCCAACCTTACCCTCTACGCCAACTACCTGCGCGACCCGCAAAACATCGACATCGATTGGCTCAACGGCCTCTCCTTCGCCCTCACCGAGCACCTGCAGATCAACCTGTTCGTCAATGCCTTCTACGACGACAACATCCGCGTACAGGTCACCGACAACGACCAGCCCAACGGTACCCTCGGCCTCGGCCAGCGCATCAGCATCACCCAGCAACTGCTCATCAGCTACGCACGCACCTTCTAGCACCCCATGGCCAAGGGCTTCACCCCCATCTACGACCACCCCCTGCTTACCCAGGCCCGCGCCTGCACGGTCTGCGCCGCCCACCTGCCCCTGGGCCCCAACCCCATCTTCCGCATTCATCCGGACTGCACCGTCGCCCTCATCAGCCAGGCCCCCGGCCGGCTGGCCCACCTATCGAGCGTAGCCTGGGACGACCCCAGCGGCCGCCGCCTGCGCGACTGGCTCGGCGTCACGGATGAGGAGTTCTTCCGTACCCCCACCTTCGCCGTCCTGCCCATCGGCTTCTGCTACCCCGGCAAGGGCAAGGGCGGCGACCTACCCCCCCGCCCCGAGTGCGCCCCGCTCTGGCAGGACCCTCTGCTGAGCCTCATGCCAAACCTCAAACTCAGGGTCCTCATCGGTGCCTACTCCCAGGCCCATTACCTCGGTGACCGCCGCAAGAAGAACCTCACCGAGACCGTACGCAACTACCGGGAGTATCTACCGGAGTACTTCCCTATCCCCCACCCGAGCCCCCGCAATGGCATCTACCTGCGCCGCAACCCCTGGTTCGAGGAGGACAATGTGCCGCACCTTCAGGAGCTGGTCGCCCAGAACCTGAGGTCCTAGATAGCCCCCAGCCCCCCGTCCATTCCGATCACCTGCCCCGTGATAAAGGCCGCCTGTTCCCCCAGCAGGTAGGCCGCCATACTGGCGATCTCCCCCGCCGTACCCACCCGATTCAGGGGGTGCCGCTTGGCACTGGCCTCCCGCTTATCGTCGCTGGCCAGCAGCTTTTCGGCCAGCGGCGTATCGGTGAGCGAGGGGGCAATGCAGTTGACGCGTACGCCCGGTGCATATTCTGCCGCCAGACTCCGCGTCAGCCCCTCGATGGCCCCCTTGGCCGCGGCGATCGCAGCGTGAAAGGGCATGCCCCGCTGCACGGCCACGGTCGAAAACAGCACCACGGCGGCTCGCTCGCTCTGCTTCAGCGTTCGCTCGGCGGCCTGTAGGCAGCGCACGGCCCCCACTACGTTGAGCTCGAAGGCCTCCCGGAAGGCATCCGGTTTGAGGCTGCGGAAGGACCGTAGGTCGATGCTACCGGGGCAGTACACTAATCCGTCGAGTTGATCGGGTACGGCAGATTTGAAGTCGGCACTATCGTCCGTCACGTCGAGGGAAGTGAAGGTCACGCTACTAGGCAGGTCGCGGCGTTCGCGGGCCCACACATGCAGGGTGTGGCCGGCCTGTAGCAGTTGGTCGACGAGGGCGCGGCCAATCCCGGAGGAGCCGCCCACAATAAGGTAGGTCATGGGGTAGAAGTAGAACGACCCGGCCGGCGCGGTGCCGGTCGGGTCGTTGGGTCAGGGCCTTTAGCGGGCCTAATGGGGCCGGGCCGGTTTAGTTGACCGACTCGCTGAGTTTCTTACCGGGCTTGAACTTGACGACGTTCTTGGCGGCAATCTGGATGGTCTCGTTGGTGCGGGGGTTACGGCCTTCGCGGGCGGGGCGGTTAGTGACCGAGAAGGTACCGAAGCCGATCAGGCTCACGCTATCCTCGTCCTTCAGGGCGCTCTCAATGGCGTCCGTCATAGCGCTGAGTGCCTTTTCGGCTTGGTCCTTGGTGAGGTCAGCTTGGTCGGCAATGGCCGATACGAGTTCTCCTTTATTCATTACTAGGTTAATTTGGTTGTGAGTCGATGAGTGTTCCCACCGCCAGGAATGCCCTGGTTTACGGGTGCAAACGTAGAAATTTCCGCGGTGTTTATGCGCCTTTCCCTTATTTTCCTTGTGCTTGGGGGGTGTTTTAGGGGGGCGGGGCCTTACGCATTACGTGCAACCCTCGGCAGACGAGGAGCCGGCACCTCCACCCCCCCAAACCGCTTGATCTCCCGTACCTTATACGGCCGCTTGTTCTGGCTCTCGTAATAGGTACGCATCAGTACCTCGACGATGATGCCTACGGTGACGAGTTGAATGCCCGCCAGTACCAGCAGGGCCCCCAGAATGAGAATGGGCTTGCCCCAGATGTCCTGCCCCATCAGTTTCAGGCCCAGCAGGTACACGTTGATGAGTGCGCCGACGGTGAAGAGCAGCAGCCCGGCCTGGGCGAATAGATGCATGGGTTTCTGGAGGTACTTCTTCAGGAAAAGCATCAGGATCAGGTCACTGACCACCTTGAAGGTGCGCCCCAGCCCGTACTTGCTCTTGCCGAATTGCCGGGCGTGGTGGCGTACCGGTACCTGAGTAATGCGGGCGCCCTCCAAGCTCGCCAGTACGGAAATGAAGCGGTGCAGCTCGCCGTATATACCCAGGTCCTTGGCAATCTCGGCGCGAAAGACCTTGAGCGCACAGCCGTAGTCGCGCAGGTGCACGCCGCTGAGCTGGCGGATGAGCCAGTTGGCCGCGCGACTGGGGCCTCTGCGCAGTACCGCCCCATCCTGGCGATCGACGCGCTCGCCGACGACCAGGTCCCAGTCCTCCCGCTCGACCAGGCGGAGCATGGCGGGGATGTCGGCGGGGTCGTTCTGCAGGTCGCCGTCGAGGGTAGCGATGTACTGGCCGCGGGCTACGTCGATGCCGGCCATGAGGGCGAGGCTCTGCCCGTAGTTCTTGCGCAGCTCGACGACGACCAGGTGGGGGTCCTCCAGACTTTTCAGGAGCCGGACGGAGCCGTCGGTGCTACCGTCGTCGACGTACACTACCTCGTAATCGTAGCCCTCCAGCGCGGCGTGGACCTGTGCGAGGAGCGGCCGGATGTTGTCCAGCTCGTTGAGGATGGTGATGACTACGGAGAGGTGCACGGGGGTAAGTTACTCAATCTCAATGCCGGAGCCCATTCCATCCCGTAGTTCCTCCCCATCACCAGTCGGCGCGGGGAGGGGGTGGCGCAGGTAACCCACCGGGTAGAGCGTATCGAGATGGCGCAGGTAAAGCGAGTCGGTGGCCTCGATCTGCAATTCACCGTACTGAAGGGGGCTGCCGATGTAAACGGATCCGGCGGGATACCGGTCGAACGCCCGGCGCACCACCCGCCCGTAGGCCTCGGTGAGGTAGTAGCCGGTGGCCGGTTCGATGAGGGTGTAGCGGTAGATGTGGAGGTCCTTACCCTGATTGGTACGTACGACGGACTGGGCCGTAGCACGTACGGCGATACCCCGCTCATCCTCCACGGCGCGTACGGGCAGCACGAATAGATCGAACGTAAGGCGGAGTAGCAGGAGGAAGCAACAAAGGATCAGGAGGAAATTAGCGCGATCGCGCCAGCCCGCCACGACTAAGGCACCTGCGGCCCCGCCCACTGCTATACTCTTTGGCCAGGCGTAGGGGATGATCGTAGTCTGGGGGACGAGGGGCACGAAGGGCAGCAACACAGCCACCAGCGTCATGGTACCCAGCAGTAGGTAGCGGAGCCCCGTGTAGGTCGCACTCCGATCCCGCGCGTGGTACTGCTGCAGCCAGAGCAGGCTAGCAAATAGCAACGGAAACAGCATGAGTAGGTAGCGCGGATAGACGTTGGGAGAAACCCAGTACACGGGGATGTTAGCTAGAAAGGCGACTAAGCAGAATGCGGCGAAGTCACTGGTTTTGAGGAGCCGCCAACTACCGCGACGCAAGAGGTAGACCAGCAGCAGCGTCCAGGGCAGGAAGTGGTAGCTCATCGCGAAGGGGAAGGCCAGGATGTGCCCGATCGTCTCCCCCGCCCCGTGGGCTACGGCGGTGCGCTTACTGCTTTCGACGAAGAGGCGCCGGCCGACCGCGGTTAGATCGACGTACTGATGGTACTGCACGTAGTAGATGGCCAGCAGGGCCACGCAGCCCAGTCCGCTGAGCAAATGGGCCGGCCGGACGAGCTGCCACCAGGCCCGTCGCCAGCCCAGGATCGCGAATACGCTCAGGCCCTGGAAGACTACGGCGGGGAGCCCCTTGAGCATGAAGGCGACGGCGGTGAGCAGGTAGCTCCAGGCGAAGGCGTGCCACCAGCGACCGTCCTTCCCGTAGTGGTAGAGTAGCATGATCTGGGTGTAGACGACCCAGCTGAAGGTGACGTCGATGAGCGCTAGCATGCTGTCCCAGAAGAGCATCCGCCCACAGGTGATGACCGTAAGGGCGTGGATGCTGGCCAGGTAACTACCGAAGTAGCGGCGGCTGAATAGGTAGGTCGTGAGCGCAAAGCCAAGTAGGCTGATCACCGTCGGCAGTCGCGCGGCCCACTCGCTTGCCCCCCCGTGGAGGGTGAAGCTGGCGGCCAGGACCCAGTTCCACAGCGGTGGCTTGTTGAGGTAGGCATCGCCGTGCATGGCCGGGGCAATGTAGTTGCCCGACCAGCGCATCTCCTGGGCGACCAGGGAGCGGATGGCCTCGTCGTCGATGAAGACCATGAGGCCCAGATGGACCAGTAAGGCGGGAAAAAGCAGCCCCAGGGCAAGAATGTAGTACCACTTGCGCACTAGGGCGAAGGTAAGTCCCATTAATATGTTGTTAAACAGGATATTGCCGGAGCGGAAAGTCAACTAGTAGAGCCCGCCAAACATTACTATACGACTGCTCCGGTGGGACGACTTTCCTACGCCCGCGACGGAATCCCTAAACAGAAAACTATGAAAACGAGAGGACCCCTGCTTTTTTCTGCCCTCGTACTCGTCGTCGGCCTCATTGCCGCCGTCCGCCCCGCCGATACCCCCCCGGGGGATGCGCCCTCCGTCATTCTGAAGACCATGCTCGCCAACCTGCAGAGCTACCACTACCAGCCGCAGGACATCGACGACGACTTCAGCGAGCGCGTCTACACTCAGTACCTCAATGATGTAGACGGCGGCCGGCTGTTCTTCACCCAGGAGGACATCGACGCCTTCAGCCAGTACCGCGATGCTATCGACGACCAGGCCAAGGCCGGGGAATACACTTTTTACCAAGTAGTACAGGACCACCTGGACGCCAATATGGATAAGGCGCAGGGCTGGTTCGAAGAAATACTCGCCACGCCCTTCGACCTGGAGGAAGCTGGCGAGATGCGTGATCCCGACGACGATGCCCCCTGGGCCGCCGACGACGAAGCCCTCAAACAGCACTGGCACGACTACATGAAGCGCGAGCTCCTGAGCCAGATCGTTGATCGCCGCGAGGAGCTCGAACAAGACACCACGGGTGCCGTACAGCCTACCCTGGACAGCCTCGAGATCGAGTACCGCGGCAAGATTCTGGACCGTTACCAGGACTGGTTCAAGCGCATGCGCGAGCTCAAACCCAGCGTGAAGGAATCGCAGTACCTCAATGCGATGACGGCCGTCTTCGACCCCCATACGAGCTACTTCCGGCCCAAGGATAAGGAGTCGTTCGACATCCGCTTCAGCGGCCGCCTGGAGGGCATCGGGGCTACGCTACAGACGGATGACGAGTACACCAAGGTCACCTCCGTGGTCGTGGGCGGTCCGGCCTGGAAGGGTAAGGAGCTCAAGGAAGATGATGTGATCATGGGCGTACGCCAGGAGAAGGGGGACCTGGTCGACATCAAGGGTATGCCCCTGGAGGATGTGGTCGATAAGATCCGTGGTCCGAAGGGCACTATGGTGTACCTGAAGGTCAAAAAGCCCGACGGCGTGATCGAAGAAATTGCCATCGAGCGCGACGTGATCGTGATCGACGATACCTACGCCAAGTCGCTCATCATCGACGACCAGGAGGGCAACGAGAAGATCGGCTACATTAACCTGCCGAGCTTTTATGCCGACTTCCAGAACGAAGACGGCCGCTTCTCCGCCAAGGACATTGCCACCGAGCTCGAAAAGCTGCAGGACCAGAACGTAGATGGCATCGTGCTCGATCTGCGCAATAACGGTGGTGGCTCCCTACGCGACGTAGTCGATATGACGGGCTTTTTTATCCCCGAAGGACCGGTCGTACAGGTCGCCGGACGGGGCATGGACAAAGAAATTCTGAGCGATAAAGACCGCCGCGTCCAGTACGATGGCCCGGTCGTGGTGCTCGTCAACGAGTACTCCGCCTCCGCCAGCGAGATCCTGGCCGCCGCCCTGCAGGATTACGGCCGCGCCGTCATCGTCGGCAGCAACTCCACCTTTGGCAAGGGTACCGTGCAACGCTTCATCGACATGGACCGCACCGTCAACGGCTACAACGACATCAAGCCCCTGGGCACCGTCAAGCTCACGATGCAGAAGTTCTACCGCATCAACGGCGGCTCCACCCAGCTCCGTGGTGTGACGCCCGACATTATCCTACCCGACAGCCGCTCCCTCCTCGAAACCGGAGAAAAGGAGCAGCAGTACCCCATGGCCTGGAGCGAGATCGAACCCGCTAAGTACAGCCAGGACGTCTACAAGATCGACAACCTCGACGAGCTCAAGGCCCGCAGCGCCAGCCGGGTCGCCGATAGCCCCACCTTCGGCCGCATCCAGGAAAACGCCGAGCGCGTCAAACGCCAGCGCGACCGCGATACCTACCCCCTGGCCCTCACCGATTTTGAGGAGCTCCAGCGCGCCAACCGCACCGAGGCCGAGATGTACGATGACCTCTTTGACGACGTGGTCAACCCCGGCGTCCTCAATCTAGAGGTCGACCTCGAGCCCATTCTCGAAGACGAGAGCAAGGTGGCCCGTAACGACGACTTCAAGCAGAGCGTGGGTAAGGACGTGTATATCCGCGAGGCGGTGCAGATCGTAGAGGATATGGTGGCGCTTGGTGGGAAACGGGTTGGGAATAGGGATTAGGTGGTTCCTACCAGCCGGAGGCGCTCTACCACCTCCTGTTCCCCAGTCCGCATATCCTTAACCGTATATTCTCCGCTGGCCGCCTCCCGGCTCCCAATGATTACTACCCTCGGCGCGCCCCGCTGATCGGCATATTTCATCATCTTGCCGAGCTTGGCGGCGGTGGGATAGATATCGGTATTATGTCCCTGCCGGCGGAGGTCGCGGAGGAGATCGAAACCGTGGGCAAGGCTCTCATCGTCCAGGCACAGCAGGAGGTAATCGAGATCATCGTTAGTATCCTTCGGAAAGAGGTTCAGTTCTTCCAGCACGTCATAGATCCGCTCGGCCCCAAAGCTGATGCCTACCCCCGGCAGATCGCGCCCCCCGAAGATGCCCGTCAGGTCGGCGTAGCGGCCGCCGCCAGCAATGCTACCCATAACAACGTCGGGGTACTCCTCAGGGTCAACGGCGACTTCATAGATGCAGCCGGTATAGTAGTCGAGGCCACGGGCCAGGGTGACGTCGAATTCTACGCGATTGACCAGGAAGCCGATGGTGGTGAGTATCTCGCGTAGTTCCCGAACGCCCTGCATACCTATCTCGCTGCGTTCGAGGAGGGGGGCTACCGCTTCGAGGTCGTCCGTGGCAAGGAATTGCATGATGGTGGACACGGCTTCCGCATCTACCCCACGCTCCAGAAGTTCCTTCTTTACGCCTTCCTCACCGATCTTATCGAGTTTGTCGATGGCAATGGTAATGTCTAGCATCCGGTCTTCGTGACCGGCGATCTCGGCCAGGCCCGCTAGGATCTTGCGGCTATTGAGGCGGATGACGACGCCTAGATTCAGGGCGCTAAACACCTCGTCCAGCAGCTGCGTCAACTCGGCCTCGTAGAGCAGGGAGTCGGAGCCCACCACGTCGGCATCGCACTGATAGAACTCGTTGTAGCGCCCTTTCTGCGGCCGGTCGGCCCGCCACACGGGGGCAATGGCGTAGCGCTTGAAGGGAAAGGCCAGCTCGTTCTGGTGCATCACCACGTAGCGGGCGAAGGGCACGGTGAGGTCGTAGCGTAGACCGCGTTTTGAGATTTGGGGCAGGACGGCGTTGCTGTCCTTGCTTGCTAGGTCCTGATCGTCGGCCTTACCTAGAAAATCCCCGTTGTTGAGCACCTTGAAGAGCAGCCGGTCGCCCTCCTCGCCGTACTTACCGGTCAGGGTGCTGAGGTTTTCCATCACCGGCGTCTCGATGGGCTGGTAGCCGTAGCGGTGGAAAGAACTGCGAATGGTATCGAAGATGTAGTTGCGGCGGCGTACCTCGTGGGGGAGGAAGTCGCGGGTGCCTTTGGGCAAGGAAGGTTTCATGCTAATCGATGTATAAGTCGGGGTCGTCCGCTGATTCCTTTCTAGCAACGTAGTTGCAGAAAGATCGTCGGCCGACTTTTTACTAATGCTCAAAGGTCCGACAAAAGTTGCTGGGCCTCGGCCTGGTAGGGATGGCCGGGGGAGTTAGCTAGTCGTTGCACCATGGTCCTTGCACCTGCGGCCCCGCCCTGAGCAAGTTGGGCCAGTGCACTGTACCACTCCGCAGCGTCCCGGTACGGGCTATCGGCTGCGATCTGTCTGAACCATTCGCGGGCCCGTTCGGGGTTGTCGAGCTCCAGGGCGGTCACGCCCAGGTAGAGCGGGGCGGCGGGGTAGGCATCGGCAGTGGGCAGCAGCTCGTCGTAGGCCGTGCGGTAGTCGCCGCGGTCGTAGTGGTAGAGGATACGCTGTAGGTCGCGCTCGTCGTCGGTCTGTGGGGGCTGGTCGGCAAAGATATTCGGGTAGGGTGCGAAGTAGCGGTCGTAGAGGGAGCCGGTCGAGGAGCCGCCGAAAGTGGTGTAGGCGAGGTAGAGGAAGACACCAAAAAGCAGGCCGGCTAGGAGGATGGCGGGGGAGGGTTTTTGGCGGGGTGCGTTATTGGATTGTTGCGTTGCGGGCGGGATAGATGTGGGAGGCGTGGTAGGTGTTGTAGGCATCTCAGGCGGCGGGGCCGCAGGTGCGGGGGACTTAGCAAGGGTGCTAAGTAGGTCTTTACGACCGGCTAGGGTAATGATGGCGGGCCAGTGGAGGGCGTGGTCGGGTTGGTAGGAGGCTGCGTCATCTGGGGTAGGGGCCCTAGATGTAAGCCGGGTGCGGCAGGCTTCAAGCTGATCGTGAAGGGTGGCTAGGTTGGGGGTGTCGAGGGCGCGGGCCAGGGCAGTGGGGGTGAGCTGGTGGTAGTCGGCCAGGAGCAGGAGCTGACGGCAGTCTTCGGGCAAGGCCTCGAAGCGAGCCAGGAGTTGCTGACCGGTGGCGTCGAGGGTGATGGTGCGCGGCAGGTGCTGGAGGGGGTCGTCACCGAGGGGGACCTCTTCGGCGGGACGGGACTGGCCGAAGTAGACGCCGGCTACCGTGGTAAGGTAATCGAGGACGTCGCCACGGTACGGCCGCTCGGGGTCCATGCTAGTCTCGTACCAACCGACAAGGGCGCGGCGGTAGTTGTGGAGAGCAGTCGCTTCGGGGTAGTCGTGTTCGGCGGCCCAGTCCAGGTAGGCGGTGCGGTAGCTGCGGTAGTGGGCCAGCAGCTCGGCGAGGTGGCGACCGTCTTGCAT
Organism: Saprospiraceae bacterium; assembly: GCA_958295895.1. GTDB lineage: Bacteria > Bacteroidota > Bacteroidia > Chitinophagales > Saprospiraceae > Neolewinella. The sequence continues at coordinate 24,590 of CATQHI010000009.1, forward strand.
CCCTAATCGAACACGGTGTACCCGCGAACGTTCGGGTAGGGTTACAAACCTTTAAATACAGGGTACCATGAGCGCAACGCACGATAAGATCAAGGGCAACTGGAAGCAGCTGCAGGGCAAGGCCAAGCAGCAGTACGGCGACCTCACTGACGATGACGTGGCCTACGAGGAGGGCAAGGAGGACGAGCTTATGGGCCGCCTGCAGACCAAGCTCGGTAAGACCAAGCAGGAAATCAAGGACTGGATCGACAGCCTTTAAATCCTATTCGGCAAACAAATTGCAACACCTTGCTTTCTCTTCTTTAGAAGGCAAGCCTAGTAGGCCTATGCCCCACGCACACTAAACGTACCCCCTTCACATGGCAGATATTCAGGAACTCAAGCGCATCGCCTCCCAGGTGCGGCGCGACATCATTCGTGAGGTCTACGGATGCCAGAGCGGTCACCCCGGCGGGGCCCTCGGCAATACCGACCTCTTCGTGGCCCTCTATTTCGAGGTCATGAAACACGATCCTAGCTTCAATATGGAGGCCCACGGCGAGGATGTATTTTTTCTCTCTAACGGCCACATCTCCCCCGTTTTCTATAGTGTACTGGCCCGCTCCGGCTACTTCCCCGTGGAGGAACTCAGGACCTTTCGCGCCATCAATAGCCGCCTCCAGGGTCACCCCACTACCCACGAGGGACTGCCCGGCATACGCGTAGCCTCCGGTTCCCTCGGGCAGGGCGTCAGCGTCGCCTCCGGCATGGCGATCGAAAAGCGGATGGACGGCGATGATCGTACCGTGTTTGTCCTCACCGGCGACGGCGAGCAGCAGGAGGGTCAGATCTGGGAAGCCGCCCTCTTCGCCCCCCACAACAAACTCGAAAATCTGGTGCTGATCATCGACGACAACGGCCAGCAGATCGACGGGCCCACCCGCGAGGTACTTCAGCTCGGCAGCTTCGCCGATAAGTACGCCGCCTTCGGCTGGGACATCATGCGCATGGACGGCAACAATATGGAGGAAGTCGTCAAAACCCTTAAAGAGGCCCAGGCCAAGCGCAACGGCAAACCTACCTGCATCGTGATGAAGACCGAGATGGGCAAGGGCGTCGACTTTATGGAAGGCACCCACCACTGGCACGGCAAGGCCCCGAATAAGGAGCAGGCGGAGAATGCGCTGGAGCAGCTGGAGGAGACCTTGGGAGACTTTGCTATGGAAGGGCTGTAGGATTTACGATGGTAATCGGAAATCATAATTCGTACATAAGAAATCGTAAATCATATGTTGACTCTAGATAAACTACAATCCACCGGCAAAAAAGCCACCCGTGACGGCTTCGGTGCCGGACTTAAGGCCGCCGGCGATAAGCACGACAACGTCGTAATGCTCACGGCCGACCTGCGCGGGTCCATGAAATCGGAAGACTTCATCAATACTTATCCCGATCGCTTCATCCAGATGGGCATCTCGGAGGCGAATATGATGGGCGTGGCGGCCGGTCTGGCTACGGGCGGAAAGATTCCGCTCACGACCACCTTCGCCAACTTCAGTACCGGGCGGGTATACGACCAGATCCGCCAGTCGATCGCCTACAGCGACAAGAACGTGAAAATTTGTGCCAGTCACGCCGGCCTGACACTCGGCGAGGATGGAGCGACCCACCAGATCCTCGAAGACATTGGTATGATGCGCATGCTCCCCGGCATGACCGTCATCAACCCCTGCGACTACAACCAGACCAAGGCCGCGGTGCAGGCTATCGTGGAGTACCACGGTCCGGTGTACCTGCGCTTCGGCCGTCCGAGCTGGCCCATCTTCATCCCCGAAGATCAGAAGTTCGAGATTGGTAAGGCCCTGCAACTCAATGAGGGCAGCGACGTGAGCGTCTTCGCTACCGGCCACCTCGTATGGTACGCCATCGAGGCCGCCCGCCAGCTGGAAAAGGAAGGCATCAGCGTCGACCTGATCAACATCCACACCATCAAGCCCCTTGACGCCGAGGCCGTCGTGGCCAGCGCCAAGAAGACCGGCGCCGTGGTCACCTGCGAGGAGCACAACCGCTACGGCGGACTGGGCGGTGCCATCGCCGAGACCCTCTCAGCGCAGCACCCTACCCCCCAGGAGTTCATCGGTACCGACGATACTTTTGGGGAGTCCGGCGAGGCCGAGGAGTTGCTGGAGAAGTACGGCCTGGGTGTGAAGGATATTGTAGCCGCCGTGAAACGCGTGGTGAAGCGCAAGGGGTAGTGTCCCCCACCAAAATTACCCTAGCCCGCAAAGACTACCAGCTCAAGCAGATCCTGGAGCTCCAACGCGTCAATGTGATCGACGCAGTGGATGCAGCTACGGCGGAATCCCAGGGCTTCGTGACGGCTACCCACAACCTGCCGCTACTGAAGCAGATGACGGCCTCCGCCGCCTCGGTCATCGCCATCGAGGGGCGCAAGGTGCTCGGCTACTGCCTGGCCATGACCCGGGAGTTTGGGGAGTCCGTGCCGGTGCTAACCGCGCTGTTCGAGCGGCAGGACGCCATCGAGCACCGCGGTCAGTTACTGGGCGAAAGCGGCTACCTGGTCATGGGCCAAATCTGCGTTGCCGAGGAGGCCCGCGGACAGAAGCTCGCTGATCGCATGTATAAGTACCTCCGCGGCTGCTACCACCTGCGCTTTCCCTACTGTGTGACGGCCATCGATGCGCGCAATACGCGGTCGCAGCGGGTGCACGAGCGGATCGGATTTGCGGAATTGGATCGGTTTACGGCGCCGGATGGGCGAGACTGGGTATTGGTGATTTGGAACTGGCGGGACGGGATGGAGGTATAGCTACCGCCGCACCCGCCCGCTCCCATCCCCCTCCATCAGCTCGATGACCTCACCCTCCGTAACCTGATTGACATCACCGGGGATGGTATGCTTAAGGGTAGAAGCCGCAACGCCAAAGCGCAGCGCGTAGCTTAGATCGTCCGGCCAGGTGATGAGTCCGTGAATCAGCCCGCCCATGAAGCTATCGCCGCCACCGACACGGTCGACGATGTGGGTGATCTCGTAAGTTGGGCTTGAGTGCATCCGCTCGCCATCCCAGAGGAGGGCAGTGTAGGTGTTATGGCTAGCCGAGATCGTGCCGCGCAGGGTAGTTACGATCTTGGTCGCCTTCGGGAACCGCTGACGCAGGGCCCGGGCTATGGGCTCGAAGTCCGTGCTATCTACTACCTCGATGCCGAAGTAGCGCTCGGCCTCGTAGCTACCGCCCACGATCACATCGCAATACTCTACCAGTTGTGGCATCACCTCGGCGGGCGTCTTACCGTACTGCCAGAGTTTGCTACGGTGATTGAGGTCTACACTGATTGTAATGTCTCGCGCAGCGGCGGCCTGGCAGGCTTCCAGGCATACAGCAGCGGCAGACTCACTTACCGCCGGCGTGATGCCCGACCAGTGGAACCAGCCGACGCCGTCGAGGGCTGCGTCCCAATCGATCATACCAGGTGTGGTTGTGGCCATCGAGCTATCCTCCCGGTCGTAAATTACCTTAGAGGGGCGCTGCACGGCACCGGTCTCTAAGAAATAGATCCCCAGGCGCTTGCCCCCCCGTACGATGTGGGAGGTGTCAATGCCTGCTGCCCGCAGCGAGCGGATGGCGCAGTCGCCCAGATCGTTGTCGGGTAGGCGGGAGACGAAGCGTACGTCCTGACCATAATTAGCTAGGGAGACGCCGACGTTGCTCTCGCCGCCGCCGTACTCCACCTCCATGATGCGGGCCTGACGGAAACGCTGGTGGCGGGGGGTGCTAAGCCGGAGCATGATCTCTCCGAAGGTGACTATTCGCATCCGGGAAAGGTACGCTAGCCCCAAAGAATGCTCGCAGTTGCTCGTCACGTTGCACCCGCGTGCCGCCGCCCGTACTTAACCCATGAATTTGCCTCTGTATACACGTAAAGAAGATTGGTCGACCAAAATTTTCAGGGCAAATTCCAATCGTATAGTGAACCCTCAATTAGGATGTAGGCCGGGTCCTGGGGAGGCATTTTAGGGATATGCGATAAAAAAAGCCTCATAAGTTTGGTTGGAAGAAAAAAGGGCGTATATTTGGTTAACCAATAACTGGTCAACCAATTTACGGCTAACTAGTGTTGGTTACAGCGGCCAGTAAGCCCTAAAAAGGTCTCCTGCCGGTAAGCAACGCAATTAGGTCAGATCATTGCAGACCAAATCAACCCGGGCGATCCATGCAGCATCCTCTTAACACAAGCTAGGCCGTGGGTTTATTCACCCTTTACCGGGCAGTAAATGGCGGCAATACCCATCCGTTCGACTGGTCGGTAGCAGCATTTCGCTTTTAGCGTCCGTGTTCACGTGGCTGACCTAGATAAGACGGTAGCCGAGGAGAAAAGAAAGCTCAGGAGGACCCGGTGTACGCCGGATCGGGAGCGAAGCTTTGTGTACTGCTAGCCCACATAACGATTCTCGCGGGGAGGATCAACCATTAATCCAATCAACATTCGATCATGCATACGAGATACTTACACTCACGCTATTCGACCTGGAAAACCAGCATGCTGGTGGTCCTACCCTTATTTCTTTTTACCGGGCCTGATGTTTGGGGGGCACCTGCCGAGCGGGCTGACGACCGGCTTATCCAGTCAGTCGTAGAAATCACCGGTACGGTCACCTCCGCGGAGGATAACTTTCCACTGATCGGGGTATCCATTACCGTACAGGGCACTTCGAGCGGCACGGTGACCGATTTAGACGGAAACTTCACCCTGAACGTTGAGGAGGGGGCCGTCCTTATATTCAGTTATACGGGGTTCACGTCACAGGAGGTGGTCGTCGGGTCGGAGACGACCTATAACGTCGTCATGACATCCAATTCAGAGCTTCTGGAGGAGGTAGTTGTCGTTGGGTACGGCACCCGTAAAAGGTCCCACAGTACCGGTGCGATTGCCCAGGTAGGGGGTGAGGATATTACGGCCATACAGGCCAACCGGGTCGATGACGCCCTGGCGGGTAAGTTGGCGGGTGTCTTGATCCAGAATCAGGATGGAGCGCCCGGTGCGGACCCCAAAATTCAGATCCGGGCGGCTTCCTCCATATCGGGTGATTCTAATCCGCTCATTGTAGTAGACGGTTACCCCATCTCGGGAAGTCTGGCTACGGTCAACCCCAACGATATCGAAAGTTTAGAAGTGTTAAAAGACGCGGCCTCTTCGGCCATCTACGGTTCCCGGGGCGCAAACGGGGTCATTCTGGTCACCACTAAACGGGGAAGGACGGGTGCGCCCAGCATCAGCTACAATGCTTACGTGAGTACCTCACACCGGTACGTTGGCGACGTGGAACAACTCAAGACCGCCGGAGAATGGGCCAGTGAATTGGAGACCGGCATCGCCAACGGCACCTATGATGTTTCCGAACTGGACCCCGATTTCGTGGACTATAAACTAAACGCCTACAGAAATGCACCTGACGTTGTGGCGGTCGAAGACTGGCTGTTCCGCACGGGCTACAACACTAGCCATGACTTCAGCATCAGTGGGGGAACGGATAACGTAAACTACTATGCCTCGCTTGGTTACCTCAACACTCAGGGTATTGTGATCACCCAGGGTTTCGAGAGGTACAACACCCGGTTAAATGTCGATGCCAAACTGGGACAAAGATTCAAAACGGGACTAAATTTCAACGGATACCTCGGCGATAGAGACATCGTAGGCCACGATATGCGGGACCTCCTCAGGGCGTACAGCATTCATCCTATCTACCACACGGAAGCATCCATTGCCTTTGTCCAACAACTCGACCAGCAGGCTCAGGCGCTGGGACTTGATGGTTTCGATTCCGGCTACAGAGGCGGCGATGCACCATTCAACAATAGCATTTATACCCTGGAGCCCGGCATGACGGCGCAGGACTGGCACTACGGCCGAAGCGGTAACGGCATCGGTGGATCCGGTGACGCGGGCCCGGCGACTAAGCTCGATAATACCGACCGTTACGAAAGGACTCTGTTCGGTAACATTACCTCCTATCTAGAATTCGACATCCTAGAAAGTCTAAAAATAAGAACCGTACTGGGCGCAGACAGAAGGGATGTCAGAGATTATTTCTGGAGGGGCCTGGAATTTGACAGCCAGGGGCGGAGTAATCAGACCGCCCTGGACCAAATTGACGTGGCCAGATCTTCGGTACTGAGTGAAACTACGCTGCAATTTGCCCGGGTAATAGGACGGCATGACGTATCGGCCGTCGCCGGTCTGGAATTTCAGAACTTCTACCTGGACGGTATAGCCCTGAGGGGTACGAATGTTCCCTTTAATCAGCCGCAAAACTTCGCCTTACTCAATCCGGCGGACGTGGCGATCTCGGAAAGGGACGAGACGATCGCGCGACGGAGCGTATTCGGAAGGATCAACTATGCCTACGATAACCGTTACCTGGCTTCGGTGTCCGTGCGCAGGGATGGTGACTCCCGCTTCGGGGCTAACAATCGCTTCGAGACCTTTCCAGCCCTGTCGCTAGGGTGGAACGTACACAACGAGGGTTTTTATACCTCTGAATTTCTGACTGATCTGAAACTACGGTATAGCATAGGTTCACTGGGAACGACGTCCTTCCTGGGTGCGTACAATTCACTAAGCCTACTTAACCCCCAGGCAACGGTATTCGGTACCGGATTCCTCATCCCGTCGGATGTGGCAAACCCCGATCTGACCTGGCAGACAAATACCGAGGCTAACTACGGGATCAATTTGGGCTTCCTGGAAAACCGTTTTCGACTTAGCGTAGATTACTACACGTCCGATATCGAAGATATTCTGATCAACCAGAGCGTATCGGAAGTACTGGGTACCACTTCGATAGCACTTAACTCCGGCGACGTCAGAAGCTCGGGCGTAGAGTTAGAGGTGGGTGCGGCCTTAATCAATAAACCCGGCTTCCGCTGGAACATCAGTGGTAACTTATCTACGGTTAACTCCGAAATCAGGGACCTTGGTGGCCTCGAGGAATTGCCCCGGGTGATCTACGGCCAGTCCGGTAGGGGTCCGGTGTTTAGGAACTACGTCGGCGGACAGATCGGCGAGATGTGGGGGCTGGAGACCATCGGGCTGGTCGAAGCCAAGTACATAGAAGACCCCACGCGTGCAATTGGCATCAATAGCTCAGAATATTACGTCGTCGACCAGAACGGGGACGGGGTAATCGATCGGAACCGCACCGTAGAAGAGGGGGGCGACTTGGTGAAAATAGGTCAAAACACCCCTGATTTCTACTGGGGCCTGAATAGCCAGATGACTTTCGGAAAATTCGACGCCTCCCTACAGATACAGGGGGCACAGGGGGGTGAAGTGTTCAACATCGATGAGATCTACTGGCGCTCGGAATTCGGCGGAAGACTACGACCTAGCTTCGATGCCGACAATGACGGGTTTGCCGACCATAACGGGCTACCGTATACTGAGTCGAGAAACCAGTTGGACGCCCAGGTGCAGGATGCCTCCTACGTAGCGCTGAGAAATTTCACCATTGGCTACACATTCAGTCCGGATAGGGGTATTGGAAGCCGCCTGAACTCCCTGCGAGTTTATGCTGCCGGTACGAATCTACTCTACCTAATGGCCGATAATTACACCTCCCTCAATCCCGAAGGCGTAGAGGTTACGCAGAGTGATTACTTAGGACCGACAACTTACGGGGTGCAACTAGGTGCCAGTCCAATCGTAAGGAGTCTTACCGTGGGTCTAAACGTTAACTTCTAAAGAATCAATCGATGAAATTCATATACATCATACTAGGATCATTGCTCTGGCTGACGGCATGTGATAATGATCTGGACCAATCTCCCCCGAACCTTGCCAGTTCAAATTCCTTAACGGAGTATGGCGAGGTACTGAACGCAGCGTATTTCTACCAGCACGGCTCCGTCACGCCACTGGCGATCATGGGGGACTTCAGGGCAGACAATGCCATGATGCTGGAACCACCGCTGACCGAAATCGACGAGTTCGGCCCTAATCTGACGGCGCTGGAGGATCAGTTTTTCGGTCCGTTCTATACGGCGCTCTACAAATCGATACTGAGCGCGAACGGAGTGATCGAGAATTCGACGGACGAGTCTCAGGTGGGCGAGGCCAAATTCCTCCGGGCGCTATCTTACTTTAAGCTCGTGCGTGCTTTTGGCGATGTTCCGCTGAATTTATCGAGTTCTCCTAGTATAACGGATGAGTCCATCCTGGTGAGACAACCAGCCGAAGCCATCTATGAAAATGTCATCATTACCGATCTGGAGGATGCGATAGCGACCCTGGATAATTCGGGCCTGTCCACCGGCCGTGCCTCCAAAATCGCGGCCCAGGCTCTACTGGGTAAAGTCTTCGTACAGCGCAGTGATTTCCAGCGTGCCGAAGCGCCACTCGCCGCCGTGGTCAACGGGGCTGCCGAGGCGGGAGTGAGTCTGCAGGCTGATTATGCTGATATCTTCGGGGTAGATAACGACCTGAACTTAGAGATCATCTTTGCCACACAGATATCGGGTTCCATACCCGATGAATACGGCTTTTCTGAATTCTGGTCGTGGTACGGAGGTCTGGACACAAAATCCCTGCAACCCCTAGATCCTGACCTGATTGAGGCCTTCGGGGGGAGGAACTCCACGGACCTGAGGTTCCCGGTGGTGGTCGACACCACTACGTTCACCTCATCGGCAAAGTACCCGCAAACGGGAGGACCGGATCACGACTGGATAGAACTGAGATTGGCGGATATCATTCTTCTATACGCGGAAACGTTGAACGAGAATGGAGCCTCGCCCGCGGGAGCACTCGAACTATTAGACCCGATACGTGAGCGAGCGGGACTAAATACCCTGGACCCTACCGTACTCAATACCCAGGCACTGGTCCGGGAAGCCATCCTGGACGAAAGAAGACTGGAACTGGCCTTTGAGGGCCAACGCTGGTTTGACCTGGTCAGAACCGGTACGGTCGATGAGGAGATCGGTCAATCGGTTAATAGCAACTACTACCTGTTTCCCATACCGGTCTCCGAGGTACTCGCCAGCTTTGGAGTCATCACTCAAAACCCAGGCTACTAAGAATATTCACCGATTAACGAATAAACAACCCATTTATAATGAAATTAACGGACAAAACCGCACTCATCACCGGCGCGACCGGAGGCATTGGCTTCGAAGTAGCCCAACATCTCGGCCGGCTAGGCTGCACGGTGATCCTAAACGGACTGGACGACGACAAGGGTGCCGAATGCGTGAAAACGCTACAGGAAGAGCAAATTACCGCGGAGTTTTACGGCTTCGACGTCACCGACGAGGAGCAGGTCAACGATTGCGTAGCGACTATCGGAAAGAAATACGGCAAAGTCGATATCCTGATCAATAATGCCGGCGGACTGGGTGGGCGGTCACGATTCGAAGGCATGACCACCGAGTTTTACCGGAAGGTCATGGCGCTTAACCTGGACTCGGTGTTCTATGTCTCCAGAGCCACGATCCCCTTCCTTAAGAAGGGCACCCATCCAACTATCATCAACTTCACCTCGAACGCTGCCTGGAACGCCGGCGGACCGGGGGCGGGGATATACGGCACCTCCAAAGCCGGAGTACACGCGATCACCCGGGCCCTGGCCAAAGACCTCGCTGAGTACGGTATTCGGGTCAATGCCGTCTCGCCCGGAACGATCGACACCCCCTTCCACGCCCAGATCAAGTCGACCAAGCCGGAGGTATTCGCTTCCTGGAAGAACAATATCATGCTGGGCCGTTTAGGAAAACCCGAGGACGTAGCCACCGTGGTCGCCTTTCTGGCCAGTGACGACGCTGCCTTCATCACGGCCGAAACCATCCAGATCGGAGGTGGCCAGGCCCTGGGTATCTAATCAGAAACAGCAAAGAACATGCAGAAACTTACAGGAAAGGTAGCCGTCGTGACCGGCGGCTCCCGGGATATTGGTCGAGCCATCGCGATCAAACTCGCCAAGGAAGGCGCCAACGTGGTGGTCAACTACTTTAATACGGAACAGGGTGCTCTGGAGACCGTCAAGGAGATCGAGGCAGTCGGTCAAAAAGCCATTGCCGTCAAGGCGGATGTATCGAAGCTGGACGACATCGCTAAGCTGAAAAAGGCGACCATTGATGCTTTCGGTGAGAAAGTAGACGTGCTGGTGAATAATGCGGGGGGACTTTTTGCCCGCAAGACCCTACCCGAGTTAGACGAGGAGTTCTACGATCGCGTCATCAACGTTAACTTCAAGTCCACCGTCTTCGTATCCCAGGCCTTTGAGCCGCTGATGGGCAAGGGAAGTGCGATCATTAACCTGTCTTCCCTAGCCGCCCGTGATGGTGGCGGCGGCGGCTCCTCGCTGTACAGTGCCTCGAAGGGTGCCGTTACCACCTTCACCCGGGCCATGTCGAAAGAACTCGGTCCGAAGGGCATCCGGGTGAACGCCGTCTGCCCGGGACTGATCGGCACCAAGTTCCATGACGATTTCACCAAGGATGAAGTGCGCGCCTCGGTGGCCGCCAAAACCCCGTTACGTAAGGAAGGAGCGGCGGAAGAGGTCGCTGACCTGGTGGCTTACCTGGCCTCTGATGAATCGTCCTTCATCACAGGTAGCAATATTGATATCAACGGCGGCCTAGGTTTCAGCTAGCCTACCTGAACGCTAATCCTCACACAACGCAGACGGCACATCGTGTCGTCTGCGTTTTTTTGTGTCCGTTGCAGGTAGGGCGGTGCGGTCGGCGGACGACGTTGCCCTACCCAAACACATCCACCAACCCGTTCCAGGAAATAATCAGGGAAAACACCAGCGCCGCCACCATCACCAGGTTAGTAAGCCACTGCCCGCCCGGCAACCCCGTACCCTTACGGTTCCAGAGGTAAAGAAAGCAGCCGATGACCAGCGGCAGCGCGAACACATTAAATACCTGGGTGAAGATCTGCCCCTGGATGGGATTGAAGCCGGTTACCGGTACGCTCAGAGCGAGTATGCTCGCGATACCGGTAATCAACTTAAAGCGACCGGACTCGACGTCGAGCCGGCCGGAGGTATAATCACCGAGCATCAGGGGCACGATCATCAGACAGGGGAAGATCGAACTGAGCCCGGCACTCAGCGTACCGGCAAAGAAGATGGAGACCGCAAACTTACCCACCGAAGGCTCTAGGGCACCGGACATATCCAGCACCTGGGTGATCTCCCGGCCGCTCCCGTACAGACTTCCGCTCGCCACGGCCATGATGGAGCCGCTGATGGTGAAGATCAATAGGGCGGCAATGATCGAATCGTTCCGCTGTATGCCCGTATTTTCCTTCGTCCAGCCCTTACCCTGAATAAATAGGGGGCGGGACAGAAAGGTAGCCGCCGCCATGGTCGTACCCACGAAGGCCGCAATGAGGATGCCGGCTCCCTTCACCTCCGGAATTTTTGGGATTAACCCCTGCACGATCTCCGTGGGTTGGGGGAAGACGAAAAGCAGCGTGAAGACGAACGAAAGCCCCATCAGGGAAACGAAGAGGGCCAGTACCCGCTCGAACAAGGAATAGTTACCCTTCACGAGCAGCAAATAAAACACGCCGATCACCAGCACCGCAGTACCAAGTACGATTCCATACTGGTACTCCTGCAGGCTGGGGAAGTTAATGGCCAGGATCTCGAAAATGACGTTAGAGGTAATTCCCAGGATGCCGATCAGGGAATTCCACTGCCCGATGCCTACCGCCGCGATGATGGCAATGGCGAGCCACTTACCGCGGGGCAGGTGTTTACGCACGGCATACAAGGCCGTCTCCCCGGTGGCCAGGTAATAGCTGCCCGACACATAGATCAGCACACCCGAGAACAGACAGCTGAGAAAGAGTACCCACAGCAGGCCCATTCCAAAGGAGTTACCCGCCACGATCATGGCGGTGACACTTCCGGTGCCGATCGTGTAGCCAATGGCGAAGATTCCCGGTCCGAAGGAGAGTAGAAACGCCAGCAACTTCTTCATGCTACGGGACTAGACGCGATGAATCCCGCACCGGCTGTAGAGGCTCGATCTTAGGACACAGGATCCAGACGCTCGCAATAGCAATGGAGGCCAGCGCCGCGCCGATGACGAAGGCCGGCGTGTAATTACCTCCCGAGGTGAGCCAGGGAACGAGGGAGGTAAGCCCCGCGACGGCCAGCTTAGCGGCCATCCCCGATAGGCCCGCGAGGGTACCCACGGTCTTGCCCCCGAAGAAGTCGCTAGGCAGGGTCTGCACGTTACCGATAGCAGTTTGGAAGCCGAACAGAATGGTGGCCATGAGCAGCACGGCGGTCACCGGCGCACCGGGGTTGGACATAGCCAGCAGAGCCGGTAGCATAATCACACAGCCCAGGGTGATGACCAGTTTACGGGTGCCGTCGACGGTCCAGCCGGCCCGCAGGCGGTTCTGCGCGAGTAGTCCCCCGAACCAAGCACCGAACATGGCGCCTACGTAGGGGACCCAGCCGTAGATGCCGATCGTCTTGACGTCCATGTTGTAGACTTCTGAAAGGTAGATGGGGATCCAGAAGACGAAGAGCCACCAGATGGGGTCGATCACGGCCGAGGCGATGATCACCCCCCAGCTTTCCTTGCGGGAGAGCATCTCGCCGAGACCCGGATTGTAGCCCTCGTCGAAATTACCGTCCTCGTCCAGATCCTGATTGCGCTGACCGGTCAGGATGTACTCACGTTCGGCAGTAGTAATCCAGGGGTGGTCCCTGGGGGGCGACTTCACCAGCACCACCCAGGGGATGAGCCACAGCAGTCCGGTAACGCCCACCAGAATGAAGATGACCTGCCAGCTAAAGTAGACCGATAGGAAAGCGATGAGCGGAATGGAGATAATACCCCCGATCGCCGCGCCGGAGTTGAAGATACCCTGGGCCAGGGCTCGTTCTTTAGTCGGAAACCATTCCGCATTACCCTTCGTAGCCCCCGGCCAGTTGCCGGCCTCGGCGATGCCGAGAATGGACCGAAATATGGCGAAGCTAGCCACCCCGCTGGCCACCGCATGCAGGGCCGTAGCGACCGACCACACGCCGATCGACAGTACAAAGCCTAGCCGCGTACCCACCCAGTCGAAGATCTTGCCAAATAGCGCCTGCCCGAAGGCATAGGAGAAAACGAAAATCACCGAGATGAGGGCGTAGATCTCCTTGCGCTCGTCGTCGTTCTTCTCGGGGTAGAGATCGACGGAAATCTCCGGCCAGAGCACGTTGAGCGATTGGCGGTCGATATAGTTGATGACGGTGGCTAGGGCGATCAAGCTCACTACCCACCACCGGAGTCCGGATAGTTTCATGCGTCAGTGGATGTGGAAAGGAAGTCCTCGCGGTGAGGACTGAAGACGTCGATGAGTACCCCGGCCTCGGTGCAGGTGCAACCGTGCATGACATGGGGGGGGATGTAGTAGGAGTCGCCGCCGCGGATGGTGCGTACGTCATCGCCGATCGTCATTTCGAAAACGCCGCTTTCCACGTAGGTAACCTGGCTGTGGTGGTGCTCGTGGAGCTGGCCGACGGCACCGGGCCGGAAGTCGACCTTGACCAGCATGATGTGGTCGTCGTAGCCCATGACCTGGCGCTTGAGGCCGGGGCCTACTTCCTCCCACTCGAGGTCCTTACCGAACAGAAATTCCTTACTTGCTTGCATGTGCTGATGTTATAAGGTGATGGACGCCGCGCCACTGGTACGACTGTCCGTTGATGGTTAATTCGTGCTCTCGGTCGGCTGCAGGATCGCTATTAGCCAGAAAGAGGAGCCATTCCTTACCGAGCCGGTGGGTGATCCGCAGGGCGCTGTAGTCGGCGTTGTCAAGCAGTAACTCCAGGCCGGTGATGCTGCCGTAGGGGTCGCCCGCTACCTCTACGCGGGGGTTGTAGCTGCCGTGCGACTCGAGTACCGCGGCAAAGGTGCTGCTGCTCGGCCCCTCCCGCCGCAGCATAAATCCCGGGTCGCGGCGCAGATTAAATTCGGGGTCGTTGGCACCGGGGCGGACGAAGAGCAGCTCATCGCCGGCCTCGGTCACCATGGTTTGGGTGTAGAAGCGGCCCTGACCGAACCACTGAACCGTGGCGGTGGTCGTGTCCGCCTTCCCGCGCGCCTCCAGAAATAGGTGCTGGTATCCGTGATCGGCGCCCATGGGCGCCAGCGTATCGTTGGTGGTGTAGTCCAGGTTAGTCGCCATCAGCTGTCCCCGGTACCAGGTGGGTAGTTCGAATACGGCCGCGCTGTCGCCCTGCGCCCGGAAAAGGTCGATCATCAGGGGGTGAGCGAGTACCGGGTCAGTCAGCAGCCACTGGCTGCGGTGTAGCCGCCGGCCGGGGTAGGCGTGCTCGCTCACGGCGCTCACCAGTTGCAGGGAGTCGCCGGCGGTGACGAAGGCGTAGAGGTCCGGGTGGTACCGTTCGCCGATGCGGATGTCGCCGTCGTAGTGGGAGGTACGGTCGATGACCAGGGTGTTGTGGGCCACTGACTGTTTAGCCCAGCTCTGGTTTTCGGGTAAGTAGCGGCCGCCGCCCTTCTGGTCGATATTGACCCAACGGGCCGCACCGTAGTCCTGCACCACCTCGCCGGTATCGTCGTAGAGGGAGTAGGAGAGCTTGTCGAAGTGACCGTGGCCCATGCCCTGGGCGGAGTACTTCATGACCAGCACCGTAGCCGCTGAATCGGCGCCGTAGCCGCGCAGGATACCTACCCCACCCTCGTCGCCCTCCGGCCCGTCGGTGAAGGCAATGGATTTAGGGCGGAAGGGGCGGGCTTTTCCGCCGGCCAGGGCGGTGGCTACGGCGAGCCCGGCCGTATCGAGGGTCACCGTACCCTGCACCTCAGCCAGGGAGAGCAAACTGGGGTCCTGCCCGTAGAGGTAGTAGCCGTAGTCGACTGCCTTGACAACCTCCGGGGCGTATAGCGACATGCCCTTTTGGGAATCGTTCAGGGGAAAAAAATCTCCCCGCGGGTCGGCCTGGAGCAGCAGGGCATCGATGGCCTTACCGAGGATGCCGTCGCGGTAGGCGAGAATGTCCAGGTCGGGCCGCTTCTCCGCCAGCGCCCGGCCGAAGAGCAGAAAGGGAGAGAGGGCGTAGCGCAGGTAGTAGGGCCCCTCGGTAAAGTAGCCGTCGGGCGAAAAGGAAAGATCGAGCTGGGCGAGGAAGCCGGCGCGACCGGTTTCGGACATGATCTTACCGGAGTCGTCGTCGCGTAGGTCAGCCGGCAGCTCATCCGTAGGGATGCCGTAGAGTGCTCGCTGCACTAGCTCGTCGTCGTCCATCACCAGTCCGATCATACCCACGGCGGCGTTGCCCCAGGTACTGTGGTTGTGGACGCGGTTGAAGAACTGGGGGTTCTCGATGGAGAGGAAGTCCGCCATCGGCCGGAAGAGCTCGTCGTTGAGTTTGGTGCGCACGGCCGGGTCCAGCCAGTCGTAAATGTCCTGGTAGGCACCACTCACGTACACCAGCCAGTTGGCATCGTTGAGGCACTGCCAGAAGATCTTACCGGTAGCGTAGGAGCGGGCAGTGGGGTGAGTCGGCCAGTCGCGGTAAACTTCGGCGTAGGCGAGCAGGCCGTCACGCACGAAGGCGGCGTAGCGTTCCTCCCCGGTGAGCCGGTAGAGTGCCGCGGCGTCGGCCAGGGTCTTCCAGTTCTGTTTGTGGACCTCGTGGGTGTAGCCGCCCGCCATGTCCTTTGGGGTGGGTACCAGGAAGGCCTGCTCCATGGCCAGATCTGTTTGCACCTGCGTCCCCGCCAGAGTTTGTTGGAACAAGGGCGGATAGTCGGTCTGGGCGTGGGTGAGCAGGCCGGCGAGACAGAGGAGTATGCAGAGGAGGTGGCGCAAGGTCACTTGAGTTGGCTGCCGATCTGCTGACCGTCGGACAGGGAGGTAATGGGTTCGGGGAGGTACTGGAGGTTTTCGGTCACGTAGGGCTCGCCGTTATCGAGTAGCTCGGTGCCACCGGAGAAGACGCAGTCGGTGAGGGAAACGACCGGGTCGCCGACCACGAGGTGCAGGCGCACGGGGGCTGAATCGTCGAAGATGCAGTTGGTGATCGTCACTTCCTGGGTGCCGTAGAGGCTTACGGAGCTTTCCGATTTGTTCCACTTGGCGTCGGTGCCCACCTCGTCGAAGGTGCAGCGGTCGATGGTCAGCATGGGGCCGAAGGTGCTCTCGTCGCTGCCGCCCCGGTGTAGGTGGAGCGCTGCCTGCCCGATGCCGTCGAAGTCGCAGTTTTCAATCACCACGTTCTCGGCGTTGTAGATGCCGATGTCGTCGTTCTCCTCGGCGAGGGGCAGTACGCTGCCGCTGATGTTGGTAAAGGTGGAGTTGCGCACCACGATCGAGTCGGCAAAGGTGTGCTTAGCTACCCGCAGTACGTTGAAGCTGTGGTTGATGTCGAGGTCGGTGAAGTCGCAGTCCTCGATGATCAGCCGGTAGTTATCGACCATAGAGTAACGGCTGGTACGGATCACGCTGTTGAGCGGCTGATCGAGGCACTCGCGGCCGTCTACCCGTACGCCCCGAAGGGTGAGCCCGCCGCCGTTCTCGATGTTGATGAGCGACGTTTTTTGGAACAGCAGTACGGGCTTTTCCCCTCCGGCAGCCATGATGGTGAGTGGGTGGCGCAGGTCGATGGCCTTGGTTTGTAAATATTCACCGGCGGAAAGCTGGATAATGTCGCCGGGTTCGGATTCAGCGATGGCGTCCGACAGGGTGTTCTCGCCGGGTGCGGCGACGATGGTCTTGCCGGTGCCGAAAGACTGCCCCTCTTCGTGAACCGGGTACCAGTCGACGCCGCAATTCTCCGGGGTGGCGCGGGCTTCCATGCGGGCACGGATACTGTCAGCAGCCGGGGTCCCCTCCGGCAGCATGATGCCATCGCCGGCGTCGGTCAGGGTGATAGGTTCTTTTACGAAGCCCTTTTCCTGGAGGGGTTCCAGGTTCTGGTCCAGCAGGTTATTGCGGAAGGTGATACCGCTCATGTCATCGTACACGGTGAAGAGCTCACTGCGGTCCTTATTCACGAAGACGTTATCGGCCACCAGGGTATTCTCGGGTACCGCGCTGCGTTCTTCATCGCTTCCGGCCCCCAGTTGTATGTGGTCGCAGTTGACGAACACATTGTCACTGGCCTCCGAGTCCTTCACCTGGAAGTAGCGGTTGATCGGGGAATTTGGCACCCCGTTCATGATCACCAGGGCACCGCGGAAGCGGTAGCCGGTCAGGCCCGAGAGGTAGTTGTTGGTCACCCGCTGCCGCTCGTTGATGATGCGGATGCCGCCGGTGTTGGGCTTGCCGTTGCCGAAGAAGAAGTTGCCGTCGACCGTCGTGCCGTTGCCGTGCCGCATGGTCAGCGTACCCTGGCATTCGTGGAAGGTGTTGCCGGTGAAGACGTTACCGCCCGATTTATTGGAGATGATCTCGTGTTCGCCGTTGCAGCGGTCGAAATAGTTGCTCTCCACTCGCGTATTCGAGTTACTCAGCGAATAGTGGCTGGTGCCGATACGCAGCGTCTCCCCACCGTTGGAGCCCAGGATGGGGTGCTCGCCGAAGTAGTTGTGGTCGATGAGGTGGCCGTTCTCGCGGCTTTCTTCCGTATCCAGGCGTACGGCTACGGTCACGCCCTGGTTGCGCTTGCCGGTCAGGTAGTTGTGGTCGAAGCGGTTGTCGCGGCCGTAGATGCCCACCCAGTAGTCGCTCTCGTAGCGCTCGACGGGGTTGTAGTTGTCAATCACGCACTCGGTCACGCGGCAGTGGTTACAGAGGGAATCGTTGGTGGTCCGGAAGCTGATCACTTCGCTCGTCGGCGTGTAGCCGTTGCGGAAGACCAGCCCTTCGACGACGAGGTATTCACCGGCCATGCGGAGGTAGGATTGCCCCTCCAAAAAGACCTTTCCTTTTTCCTCCGCGACCAGCTTGATGGGGGCTTCCGCCGTGCCGGTTCCGGTGAAATCCAGGGCCAGGTCGGTATAGGTACCGCTGCTCAGCACGATCTCGTCGCCCGGCTCAGCCTTGGCGATAGCCTCGGCAATGCTCTCCGGGGTGTCGGTTTGTCCGTCCGGCGCGCCGCAGCTTCCTAATAGGAACAAAACGAGGCAGGCACACAAATAGGCGGGCGGGGACGCAGGTGCAGTGAAGTGGAAAAAGCGCATGATCGACTCGGTTTACTGGCTAATGGTTCCGGCGCCGCGGGTGGTGGCGGTCGGTTCCGGGAGGCACGCACGGTGGGGGTATGGACGGGAGGTCCACTCCGGCGGGCACTGCCTGGCGTAGGTTCGGTGGCCCTCAGCGGGGGCCGGTGATGTATGATCGCTATGGTTACTTGCCGCGTAGCGTATCGCTGAATTTCGCTACGTCGCCCAGGTGCCTGAGCATGGCTTCCTGTGCCGCCACCGCGTCCTGCTTACGGATGTGGTGGAGGATCTCCTTATGTTCGTCGTAGGCCTTCTGGTTAGTGCGCGTATTGCACACCCGGTAGGTGTTGTAACTGTTGATGATGTCGGGCGTGATCACCATCAGGAAAGACTTCAGGACGCCGTTCTTACTGGCGTCGGCAATGCTCAGGTGGAAGAGCAGGTCTTCCTCGACGGCCGGTGTGCCGGTGGCTACCTTGTCTTCGTAGGCGGCCAGTGCCTGCTCCATCAGTACTAGGTCGTCGGCCGTGCGGCGTTCGGCGGCGAGCCGTACGCCCTGTACCTCGAGCATGACGCGGGTCTCCACCAGGGAGGCAAAGTCGTTTTCTTCGAGTTGTAGCACATCGGTGATCAGCCCTTCGAGGGCATTGATGCCCATACCGGCTACGACCGTACCGCTCTGGGGCAGGGTACGCAGGATACCATAGAATTCGAGCTTCTGTAGAGCATCCCGTACGTGACCGCGGCTTACACCCAATTTATCCGCCATCTTTCGTTCCGACGGTAGCCGGTCGCCGGGCGCCAACTGCCCGGAGGTGATCAGCGCGCGGAGTTGGCGGATGATGACATCCACCGGGCTCTCTACCTTGATTTCGCTGAAGTTTTCTAGCATGATGACAAAAGTTGGGCCGGGGTAAGCGGTCAGGTCAAAGTTAGGGTTTTAAAATTGGTTGACCAAATTTTGGTCAACCAATTTATGCTCAGTATGATGAATTCTTCCGCAGCGTAGTCCTGCACTACCCCGCCGGTGTCGGCGAATGAGTGTCTAATAGCCCGGGTTCTGTGGTGCCAAGTTACTATTTCTCGCCAGCTCATTGGCGGGCAGCAGAAGAGGTCTGGCGGATAATCACATCCACCGGGCTCTCTACACTGATCTCGCTAAAACTCTCTAACGCGCTTATGGTATTGACCTGTTTATCTGGGGAGTGTGACAAATATAGGACGCAAAGATTGGTTAACCAAATTTTGGTTGACCAATCTTCCTGTTTCACCGGAATGGGAGAAGGCTTCATTCTACTCGATGTCTTACGTAACGGCCGGGTCTTCACACGCCGCACCTGCGGCCCCGCCCCCACTAAATGCCCGTCACCCAGCTTTTTCGTAGTATCGTCCTGGCCGGTATGCTGCCGGTCCCGTTACAAGCGATCAACTCTACCCATGCAAGCTGCTCCCACTCCCCTGATCTTCTACCTGTTGTGTGTAATGCTACAGGCGTGCTCGGGTGGCGGTACCGAAGCGACAAACACGGAATCCCCGCCCGCCCCCTCCCCGCCGAACGTCGTGATCATCTACCTCGACGACCTGGGCTACGGAGACGTGAGCAGCTACGGGCAGACGACCCTGCCGACCCCGAACATCGACCGCCTGGCCAACGGCGGGGTGCGCTTCACGAACGCCTACGCCAGCTCGGC
Source organism: Saprospiraceae bacterium (assembly GCA_958295895.1). Lineage (GTDB taxonomy): Bacteria > Bacteroidota > Bacteroidia > Chitinophagales > Saprospiraceae > Neolewinella. The sequence continues at coordinate 44,427 of CATQHI010000009.1, forward strand.
TACCTGCACGCCCAGCCGGTATGCCCTGCTTACCGGGGTGTATCCCTGGCGCAATGCGGAGGCGAAGATCCTGCCGGGAACGGCGCCGCTCATCATCAGTACCGAGCAACCCACCGTTCCGAAATTACTAAAGGAGGCCGGCTACCGCACCGGCGTGGTGGGGAAGTGGCACCTCGGACTGGGCAGCGGCGAGGTGGACTGGAACGCGCGCGTCTCCCCCGGCCCCAACGAGGTGGGGTTCGATTACTCCTACATCATGGCGGCTACCCAGGACCGGGTGCCCACCGTGTACCTGGAGAACGGTACCGTGCAGGGGCTCGACCCCGCCGACTCCATCCAGGTCAGCTACGCGGAAAACTTCCCGGGCGAGCCCACCGGACGCGATAATCCCGAGCTGACCACCATGACCTGGCACCACGGCCACAACAACAGCATCGTCAACGGCATTCCCCGCATCGGCTACGTGAAGGGTGGGGAGCGGGCAAACTGGAGCGACGTGGATATGGCCGACCACTTCCTGGCGCGGGCGCAGGCTTACGTCACGGAGCGGCAGGGCGAGCCCTTTTTCCTGTACTACGCCCTGCAGCAACCCCACGTGCCGCGTACCCCCCACCCGCGCTTCGTGGGTACCTCCGGCATGGGGCCGCGGGGCGACGTGATCCTGGAGGCCGACTGGGCCATCGGGGCGTTCGTGCATACGCTCGACTCCCTGGGGCTGCTCGATAACACCCTAATCATTCTTTCCAGCGACAACGGCCCCGTGCTCAACGACGGCTACAACGACCAGGCGGTAGAACTCCTCGGAGACCACCGGCCGGCCGGCCCCCTTCGCGGAGGTAAGTACAGTCTCTACGAGGCGGGTACGCGGGTGCCGACCATCGCCTACTGGAGGGGACACATCGAACCCGGCGTTTCCTCCGCCCTGGTCTGCCAACTCGATCTACTGGCCTCCCTGGCGCAACTGACCGACCAGGAGGTGCCCGATACGGACAGTCAGCCCCTGCTACCCGTGTGGCTCGGCGAAAGTGAGGACGGCCGCGACCACCTCGTCATCGAGGCCACCAGCCGGACCGCCCTGCGTGCGGGCGACTACCTCTACATCCCGCCCTACCCCGGCAACCGGGCCGTCAACCAGCAGGTCGGTATCGAACTGGGCAACAGCGCGGAGGCCCAACTGTACAATCTCGCCGACGACATCTCCCAAACGGAAAACCTAGCTACCGTGGACCCCGAGCGGACGGCGGAAATGCGGGAGCTATACCTATCGCTACGGGGGCAGGCCAACGCGGAGACCAAGGAACTGGAGCTGGAGTAGGTTGCTTTGCAGAGGGCCCTAAAATCCTATCTCCTCCAGCAGCGTCCAGGGCCCGTAATCATAGCGGTAGAAGCGCAGTCCCTTCACGGTGAGCGTACAGGGTTTGAAGCGCGCCGCCAGGTGACGCTGTAGCCGATCGGCCGTAGCCCCATCCACCTTGTTCTGTACCGTGATGTGCGGTCGCTTCCACGGCCGGGCATCCTGACTGGTGAGCTCCCCGTCGAAGGCATCCCGCAGGGGCTTGCGTAGGGCGATCAGCGGCTCCGGCTCCAGCGCGTAGGCCACGCCTTTTCCCATCGAGAAGACCTTAGTCACCCCGACCGATAGCGTACCGTCTTGTAAAGAAAGCTGGTCCGCCCAGTTATAGTCCTGCGCTAGTGCCATAGCCCGATCCCGCACCCCCGGACTCAGGTGATGAAACAGCGTCACGTGGGCACTCAGGAAGTTGCGGTGGCCGGGGAAGAAGGCCTGGCGTAGGCGGTGGAAGGGCAGCATGTCGGCGGGCTCGACCCAGGCGGTGACGATGGTGGCGCGCTGTTCGGGTGGTTTCTTGGAACGCATGGTGGGGTAATTAAGCTGGGGCGAGGATTGTTGCCGGTCACCTTCCCTCCCACCGTACCTTAGCTCCATGCTCCCGAAATTACCCATCGGCCAACAAGACTTTCGCGGTATCCGCGAGGAGAGCGCGTTATACGTCGATAAGACGGAGCACATTTATCGACTGGTAACGGGAGGCAAGTACTTTTTCCTGGCCCGCCCGCGTCGCTTCGGCAAGTCACTAACCCTATCCACCATCAATGAGCTGTTCAACGGAAGTCGGGAGCTGTTCGAGGGACTCTGGATCGACGAGCACTGGGACTGGAGCCGCACAAACCCGGTCGTACATATTGGCTTCAGCCGCCTAGGCTACCAGGAGATCGGCCTAGAACGCGCCATCCTACGGGAGCTGGATATGCAGGCGGAACGCTTCGGCCTCGAGCTAGTCGGCGAGGGCGTCAGCTTCCGCTTTCAGGAACTACTGATCAAACTAAACGCCAAGCTAGGCCGGGTGGTGGTCCTGATCGATGAGTACGACAAGCCACTAATTGACTACCTATCGAAGGAGGAACTTCCCCGCGCCTTCGAGCACCAGCGCCTACTAAAGACCTTCTACAGCATCCTAAAGGACAACGACGCGCAACTCCGCTTCCTATTGATCACGGGGGTCAGCAAGTTCAGCAAGGTCGGGGTATTCTCGGACCTCAATAATCTGCTAGATATTAGTCTGTCCGCTACCCACGCCACCCTGGTGGGCATTACCGAGCAGGAACTGGAGCAGCACTTCGGACAGGCCATCGACGACCGGGAGCAGCAAATCGGAGCGCAGGGCCTAAGGGACAAAATCCGCGAGTGGTACAACGGCTACTCCTTCTCCGATGGAACGCACAAAGTATATAACCCCTTCTCCCTACTGGGCTACTTCAGCAGCTGGTTCTTCCGTAACTTCTGGTTCACCACCGGCACCCCCACCTTTCTCGTCGACCTCACGCGGGAACGCTACTACTTTCAGTTCGAGCAGCAGGAAGTCTCCCCCTCCGCCTTCGAGTCCTACCAACTGGACCGCCTGGAAACTACCCCCCTCCTCTTCCAGACCGGCTACCTCACCATCAAGGCCTACGACCCCGAGTTCAACCTCTACACCCTCGACTACCCCAACCGCGAGGTAAAGGACAGCATGCTCCAGTACCTCATCGCTGCCTTCAGCCACAGCAGCCCGGATCAGACCACCCCCGCCGTAGTCCGCCTCACCAAAGCCTTCCGCCGCGGCGACCTCGACGACGTCCGCGACCTGATCAACAGCCTCTTCCAGACCATCCCCCATCAGCTCTTCGTCGCCGCCAAGGAAAACCTCTACCACGCCCTCATCCACCTGCTGTTCACCTACCTGGGTCAGTACATCACTTCGGAGGTGAGCGTCCTGCGCGGCCGGGTAGACGCCGTAGTGCAGACCGCCACCCACGTCTACATCCTGGAGTTTAAACTAGATGGCAGCGCCGAGGAAGCCCTAGCTCAAATCAAGGAACGGGATTATGCTACCGCTTACCGCGCTACGGGGAAGGAGGTGGTGGCTGTGGGGGTTAACTTTAGTAGTGTGGAGAAGCGGGTTGTGGGGTGGGTAGTGGAGTGAGGGGATTGGGGCGGGGCCGCAGGTGCAGGGCAAATTATACTTTGAGGGCAAGAAATATAAAGTCAGCCGCGAAATTATACTTGCGTATAAACTCAACCACGACTTTATACTTTCAGGGCCTAAAGTATAATTTGGGAATCCATTCTCACAAGAAACACCCCTTTCTTATGGACATCTCTAGCTCGTTTACAAAACTTGTGAACTTCTCCGGGCACATGCTCCCCTACAGATCATCAGCAAACAGCGTCAGGTAGGTGTAGGCTTCCCTTAAGCCGCTACCGGTAGATAGTAGAATTTCTGATGTTCAAGTTCATGTTCGGCGGGTGTTTGGTGGCCTAGACTAGCGTGGGGGCGGTCCAGGTTGTAGGTCAGCGACCAGTGCTGCATCTCTTCGTTGAGCTCTTCCAGGGTCGTAAACCACGTCAAATCTAGGCATTCCACCCGTAGCGTCTGGTTAAGTCGTTCAATCAAGCCGTTCTGCGTCGGCTTACCGGGCTGGATGAAGCGCAGTGCTATGCTTTGGTTGGTGGCCCACTGCTTGAGCCGAGTGCTGATAAACTCCGGTCCGTTATCGCCGGAGCGGATGTAGCCGGGTCGACCTCGCACCTCGACCACCTGATCGAGCACCTCGATCAACTTACGGGCCGAGATGCTGGTGTGCGCTTCGGTCCATAGGGCGCGCCGCGAGCCCTCATCCATGATGTTAATCACCCGCACGGACTTCTGGCCGGGGCCCACTACCCAGTCACTGACAAAGTCCATGGCCCAGCCCTCGTTGATGCCCTCGGGAGCCAACAGGGCCTGGTACTCGCGGTGGATACGCTTGCGCTTTGGTGGCCGGCGCAGGTTGAGCCCCTCCCGCTTCCAGATACGGTACATCCGCTTATGATTGAAGGTGTGCTCGGGCTTACGCCGAAGCCAGTGAAAGATCTTCCAGAAGCCCCAGTAGGGTGCTCCTCGCAGGCTCGGCGTAGTACGGCCGCCAACGCTTCATCGGCTACCTCAGGGCGGTGGCCCCGCTTTCTTGCATAGTAGGTCTGCCGACGAAAGCCCAAGACGCGGCAGCACTGACGGACACTCTTCGGACTGTCCGGCTGCCAGATCGCATCGATCACTTCTTCTTGACGTCTTGGGCCTGCCACTTTTTTAGCATCGAGTAGCCTTCCTGCAGGATCTCGTGATTCATACTGAGTTCGGCGTACATCTTCTTCCACGAAGCATGGGGGAGGGGCCCTACGGTGAAGTAGCGTTGTCCCGTTCCAGCTCGGCTAGGCGACGCTCTTCTGCTTTGCTGTCGTCCTGGTGGCCCTTCTTCCATTTGTAGAAGGTAGCGGCACAGATCTGGTGCTCGCGGCACAGATCGGCTACGCTGGTGCCCGCGTCGTGCTGGGCTAGAATAGCCTGCTGCTGGGTCTTGGTGAATTTGCTCTTACGCATGGTGCTAAGTTTAGAAGTAAAGTTAAGGGTTACTTCTACTTATCCATGGTAGCGGCGATGGGGAAGCCTACATGCGTGGTAGACGGTGTTGGCTGCATTTCATTCAAATTGATGTTCTATTTCGCACACCCACACGCTGTAATCCTGAGACTTCATTTCTCGAACAGTCTCAGACAAAGCGAATTTGGCAATATTAGACTGGAAAGTTTCTATCTGATTAAACACTCTTCGACCAGTTTTATTTATCGAGCAAAAAGCAATAACGAAGTGTAACCTTTTATTAGTGAATAAAGCTAGAAATTCCTCTAATGTTGGACTTCCACAATGGTGAAAGTTTTCCTTGCCGGTTAGTTTTTCGTACAGCTCGTGTAAAAAGTTTTTTTCTTCGGAGTGTAGATCCATCCATAGTCTTCTAGCTGCTATTCTAACTTGATTGGTTAAGTCCCGCATCATTCCATTGAAACCTTTCTTCACATGGATTAAATACACTGCTATACATGAGCCCAAAGTATGTTATCGATACGGTCGATTTTGCTAGCTATTTGTCTTAATAAGGATGCGGGTTTAGCTAACTTGCTCATCACCCAGCCCATTCCCTGGCGGAAGACGGAATGGACCAGCGTTCTCACCTTTCGTTTGCCATCCCACTTGGTCTGCCGACTGCGGGGTTTTTTTGCGGTAGAAGCGCAGGCCCTCCGCACTCATCCAGATGTAGGCTAAGGTAACGAGTTGCAGCAGCAGTTCTCGCTTTTGAGTCCCCTGCACGCGCATGGCTTCCAGATCAAAACCATTGGATTTGAGGTGACCGAAAGTGACCTCGATCTGCCAGCGGATGCTGTAGAGCCGGTGGGCTTGATCGACCTGCTTGAGACTGGTGAGCAGAAAGACAAACTCATCTTCTTCGGGGTGATGAGCCTTGGGGTTACGTACTATGATGTAGTAAAAGCGACGACCGAACAGCATGATGGGCTTGCTGATGCGCTTCTTCTTTTTACACTGACGCAGCTTGCGGCAAAGTCCCCCCCAATCTTTACCCTTACTCTCGTTAACCGCATCGTGGTAGATGCCCTTTTTGAGCCGGATGACGAACTCGATCTCGTACTCGTCAAGCGTGGAAAACCAGTCAGGACCAATGTATTCCCGGTCCGCAAGCAAGGTCATGCCCTTGAGTTCGTACTGCCTACTGGCCCGGTGGAGCAACTCCCGTCGTTCTTCTTGCGAAGAATGTCCTTTCTTGGCCAGATCGATGCTGGCAATCGGCACGGCTACCCCATCGATGACCAGAGCCAGAATCATCAGGTGTACTTTGCTATCCCGGCAGCTCCAGGAGGTGCCATCCAGCACGAGCTGTTTAGCGGCTTTGATCGCTTTACTGGAAAAACAACTCACCATGGCCAGCCGAAAGTGATGCAGGGCTAACTGCACTTGATCGGCAAACTCGGCGGCCACGGCGCCACGCACCGTTCGGATGAGCCGTGTGTTATTGGCCTGGGGGGTAGATCTGGCTGCCAGGGCCGTGCCGATTACCTGGGGCACGAAGTCTTTGGCCCGAGCTAGGTTACAGGATCGGCTCAGATAGATGCACTGGGCGGTGACGAATAAATTGTTGAGCAGGTGATCGGGCAAGTCCGGGCAGCTTGCCTTAACTTGGTCCAGGAGTGGATGAGTCATTGGTTCTTGTAGATGTAGTAATCCAAAAGATACCAACATCCACTCACTTTTTCCTACTACCGACCTGACTCAGCTGGCCCCATGTATAGCAGTGTAATGCCAAGTTAGCTAGTTGAAAGTTGGGCGGCGCAATCACGGATAACATCTGCGGAACAGTCACCTCAAACCGCATTATGACCTCACACCCGCTCCCCCACCCCCCGGTGCGCCCGGTCAAAAGCCTCCACCGTCAGCACCTGCGCGGTCCGGACGTAGATGTCCCTCGTGTTCGACTGCTCGTGGCCGAGCAGCGGCCCCAGCTCCTCCCGCGTCATACCGGCCTCCGTCAGCAGCGTCGCCCGGGTGTGGCGGAGGGTGTGGGGCGTCACGCGTTTCTCTATCCCGGCCTCGGTGGCCACTTGGTCGACTAGTTGCTGAATACGTCTATCCGAGTAGGCTTTGCCCTGCCGGCTGCGGAACAGTGCCCCGGATTTTCGGTCGCCCAGGTGCAACCGCAGCATCCCGGCTAACTCCGCGCTGATGATAACCTCGCGACGCTTATCGCCCTTGCCGGCCCGCACGACGAGCCGACGCTGGTCATACATAAAATCCCGAGCTTCCAGGCTGGTGAACTCGTTCACGCGGACGGCCGACTCGTAGAGTGTTTGCATCATCAGGCTCACCTTGGGCTCCTCCCGCCTGGCCGCCTTCAGGAAGGCCCGCAGGTGTTCGACGCTCAGGCGCTTGACCGTGTTGCGCCCGCGCCGCTTCGGGGGCGACAGGTCCAGTTCCTTACGCACTTCCCGGAAGACGTGCTTGGTTTGGTCGTAGGTCTCCAGACCGGACTTGCGGAGCAGGTGGGCGACTTGTTTGGCGAGGGCGGTTACGTCTTCCATAAAGGGAGCTATATATTAAGGATGTGGTGGGCTCGGGAAATTCTTCCTTGAGATTAGTCTGGTCGTCACCAACCCCGCTTGTCCCGGGTGCGGTCCAGGAGGTACTGCTGCTCCTCGGTCTTACAATAGTGAGCCAGGATCTCTGGAGCCTTGATGGTGAGGTAATCGAGCATTTCGCTATTGCTGTACTGTTGCTCCTGCAACTGGCGGAGCATAATCTGCAGGGCGGAGATGGTTTCCAGTTCCGGAGCCGTCGCGAAGTCCCGCATGGTGGGGCGGTCGGGGGGCGGCTCGAACTTGATGCGAAACTCCTTGGCCGTCATCTTCCACATCGCCAGGTTGATGATGTCGGCGTGCATCTGCGAAAGCTTACGCTCGATCAGGGTAGTGCGATCGCCTGGGATGGTGACGTCGGTCATGGCCGGAGGGGGCGACGGAATGGCCCGGTCCTGATTTGCCTGGGTAATTAAGCCGTAGCTCTTCGCAGCCAGTTCCCGGGCGAAGCGCAGCTGCAGGTGCTCCCGCCCGGCGACCAAGTCGTTCCACTTGCGGAAGGCTTCGATGGTGAGGACGTAGAATTCCGGGCTTAGCCAGTTGGCAAAGTGGATGCTCCAGTCGATGTGCGCGAAGGTTCCCCCATAGCGGCCGCGACGGGCGTAGATGCCGGTCGCACCGGCGTCGACGAGATCCTGCACGCTGAGCGTAAAGGTGTTTTCTCCGGCGCGATTTTTAAACCCCCCGAAATCGGGGGGTTTAGAATCTGAGCAGTTCCGCAGTTCCCAGGCCTGAAAGAACTGGATACTCGCCGAGGTCCGCATCCACCGTTCGATGAGTCGATTGGGTTGATTGGCGTCCTGACTCCGGGCCATATCGGTGAGGCAGACGAAGCCACTCTTCTTGTCGATACCGATCGCTTTCTCGCCAATATTTATGCTGGATGCCATGTATTGTTGTGTCTGCCCGCAACATACAACAATATTTTGAACTTCACACTTCGCTTTTGAGTACGAATTTCGAGGTGTAATGACTGCTGATTTCCCGTTTGAAAGGCGCTTTTTGGCCCTTGAGCTTCGCTCTCTGGCTAAAAGACAAAGTATAACCCGTATGCCCGACCCCAATCATTATTTCCTTCAGCGCCTGATGTGCAGGAGCAGGGCGGGCGTGCGGTACACATCCGACCAGCTGCCGTCGGTTTTCCGTTCCATTCCCTTGCCATGGCCTACGCGTGCGGCCAGCAACAGTGCCGCCGGAGCCGCGGCGTCCCGGGGGAACCGCAGGCCCTTCAGGGTAACCAGGGCATCGCGGGTGAGGCGCAGGTCCTGATCCGACAAATCGATGGTGTACTCACTGCCGTTGGCCGCCTGCGTGACGGTCCGGATGATCCGGGCCGATTGTAGGCGTTCGCCGGGCCAGCCCAGGGCGAAGTCGTAGAAGTTGACCTCCAGCAGGAAGGAGTCTATCTCCATCTCGTTCACGTAAACGACCAGCGAATCAACGATGCTTGCATGCCGGACCGGAATGATCTTCCCGATCTCCCCCGGCGGGGGAAGGATGGTGAGGTCGTACATCGCATTCGTGGGCCGGCGCTTGTCGCCCAGTCGGTCGGGCCGGTAGTCGATCCGTCCGGCGACAATGTCGACCGTAGCTATGGTGTACTCCCTGCCGGTAAGCCTGATCTCGATGGTGTCCCGGGTGCGGGCCTGTTGACCAAGAGTCAGCGTGGTATCCCGGTAGTTGAGGCAACTCAACGTAAAGCTGTCGGTCGCGGCGTAGTCCGCCGGCAGGGTGGCCAATCCTGTAGCGTCCGTCAGCGTGCCAGTGGAGCGGGCGGGGACATAAATGGTTACGTAGGGGATGGCCTCAGCCGTGGTCCTGTCGATCACCTTCAGGATGGTAGACTGGCAAAACAAGCAGTCAGGCACTGCGACAAGCAGAATAAGTAGAAGGAAAGCGGTAAGGTGAGACACTACAGGGGGAGTTGGCTGTACGACCCAAGGTAGCGGGAATTTGGGCCCGGTCGCTTCTGGCTGCCGCCCGTCGGATGAGAATACTAGCGTGAATGGGGGGGCTGGCAGATGCTCAGGACTGTTAGGCTGGGCCCACAACTCAAATTTAGTGATTTATAATTTGCCCAATTTTGGGGAAGTCTATAACTGAAACACTATTGGTAATAGTGTTGCATCCACTCGCACGTCGAGTACCAAAACAGTACGCATCAGACCCGCTCGGGCGCAAAAAACCGACCATAGTTGAAACACTATACACACAAGACGTTACACGCCCATGTCGGCGACCGCTCGTTACCTCTCTGACGATCAGGGTAGCCGGAAGTACTCGACTCTAATAAGCAGCTAGACGACTAATCTGCAAAGCAAGACGCACAGCGAACTCGTCGCTACACGCGCCGCCCCCGCCGCCCCACCCACACCGCACCAGCGACCCCGCCCACCATAAACCCCACCGCAATCAGCTGCGCCTGCGTCAAACTCACCCCCAGTACGTCATACTGATCGTTCACCCGCACGTACTCGATAAAGAAGCGCTCCACGCCGTTGAGGAACAGGTAGATGCTGAAGAGTAGGCCCGGGTACACCGTCAGCCGCTTGCGCAGGCCCCACAGGATGCCCCCAATCGCAAAGGCCATCATAGTCTCGTAAAACGGCGTCGGGTAGTGCAGCTCCGCCAGCCGACTACAGTATTCGACGGTGCAGCCGGGGATGGCCTCGCCCTGGTGGAGGACGTTATGGGGGTAGTCGAAGCCGTACATCCAATCAGGGAGGAACCAGCTTTCGGGGATGCCGTTTGGGATGGCCACGCCCCAGTCACCGTCGCCGCTGAGCTGACAGCCGATGCGCCCCACCCCGTAGGCGACGATGAGGGCCGGGGCCACCGCGTCCATGACCGGCAGAATGGGGATCTTATGCTTGCGCAGGTAGAGGTAGACGGCCACGCCCCCGCCGATGAGGCCGCCGTAGATGGCCAGCCCGCCGCCGCTGAGAAGCTCCCGGAGGGGATTAGCGAGGAAACGGTCCCAGTACTCGATGACGGCGAAGAGCTTTGCGCCCAGCAGCCCGCCGATGGCCGCCCGCATGGTGATGGGTCCCACGCGCTGGCTGGGATATACGTCGACCGGCACCGGATCGGGCACCGCACCCTGCTTACGGGCAATGTTGTAGTAGTAGCCCACGAGTAAGGCGGCTCCCAATAAACCAGTCAGCAAGTAACCGTCGGTAGACAGCAGCACCCCGCTCGGATCGCGCTGCCAGGCGGCGAAGTTGGCCACGGCGTAGGGCAACTTGTAGCCCAGCAGGAAGCCGAGGATGCCGTTGGTGATGTAGTCGGCCGTAGTGACGGTGTAGCCGGGGACCTGGAGGGTCTTGGTGGGGGGCAGCTGTCCGATGCGCTCGCGGCGCTGCAGCTCCCACTTCAGCAACCGGGCCGCCGTAAGGAAGGCCAGGAGTAGGAACAGCCCGAAGGTCTTGACGATGCTGAAGGCATTGTCGCGCGCAGTTCCCAGCAGGGCGTGCAGGAGGTAGGACAGGTCCGGGTACATGCCCGCAAAACTACGGCCTACCTACTTGGTGGCGGCCCGCAGCTCGTCGACCAGCCCCTGTACGGCGCGGCGGTAGTTGGCGGGGCCGTCGGCCAGGGCAGTGAGGGATTGCTCGGCGGCCTTCAACGCCTGCTCCGGACGCTTACGCTCTTGTAGATAGCGGGCCAACTGGTAGTAGTCGCGCCAGCCATCTTCGGCCCGGGCGGCGGCGGCGGAGAGGGCTTCGGCGGCCAGGTCGGTGGCCTCTTTATAGTCCTTGAAGGAGGATTCGGTGATGGCGGCAAAGGCTCCGCGCAGGCGTCCAACGTCATCGGCAGCGCCCTTCTTCAGGTAACTTTTCGTGGCCTTTACGAAGTCCTTGTAGTCATTACCCTGTAGTGCCATTGCAAATTCCCCCTCCGATTCCAGCCGGTTGGCTTCGTCCTTGTCGATGAGGGCCTGTTTGTCCACCGCCGCAGCTAGCAGGTCCGCACTTCGGTACTCCAGGCCCTTATCGAAGGTGGTGCGTACCGCCCGTTGTAGTTGCGTTTCCACGGCTTCGGCCCCTTCGAGGGTGGCTACGGCCTCGCGGTGTTCCAGCAGCAGGTCAAACAGTCGGCTGTCCGCCTCCGTCGTAGCGAGGAAGAGCAGGCGGAGGGTCGCAGGTGCAGTGAAGTCGGTGCTGGGCCGACGCAGGTAGTCGTTGGCGACGCGCAGGTGTGACTCCCCGGCGCGAATGAGTGCCCGTACGTACTTGAAGGTCGCCTCGTCGGTGGGATCGGTTTCGTAGTCGGCCCGTAGCTCGTCGAGGTCCTTTTCGGAGCGGGACAGGGCAGCACCAGCCTCCCGGATCAGCTGCTCCGACTGCCGGGCCCCGATCAACCGATGCACTACCTCGTTCTCCGCGTTGATAAAGAGTAGCGTCGGGTAGGCAGAGGCCGTATGCCACTGACGGAAGTCCTCCGACTCGGCCTTTTCCATATTGTACTTCACGCTGATGAAGTTGGCGTTGAAGTACTCCCCCACCTCCGCATCCGGGAACACACGGGCCGACATCATCTTACAGGGGCCGCACCATTCGGCGTAGGCGTCCACGAAGATGAGTTTGTCCTCGGCTTCGGCTTTTTCTAGTGCCTCGGACCAGCTACCGTGGAAGAAGTCGATGCCCTGAGCGGCCAGGGAGGTAGAAAGCAGGCAGAAAAGTAGCACACGTAGCATAATCATAACTTTTTTTTAGGTACCGGGTCCGGCCCAAATCCCCCCCACGGATGGCACCGCCCGATCCGCTTCAGCGCCAGCCAGCTCCCCTTCAGCGGTCCCCACTCCTCAATCGCCTCCACCGCATAGTGCGAGCAGCTAGGATCGTAGCGACACCGCGGCGCCAGCACCGGCGAGATCGCCACCTGGTAAAAGCGAATCGGCAGGATAAACAGCTTACGGAGCATACTCCACTAACGACGGGCCAAAAGTCATAGTTGTCCCGGGGCCTAGTACTCGCTCCAGCGCCGCATTTCGATCTTCAGTTTGTCCGCGCCTTCTACCTGCGTGGAGATCTCGGTGAAAGAGGGCGAGCGCCACTTCGAGGGCGGCAGCTTAGAGAAGCCGTAGGGCTCGGTGGGCACGCCGAAGAAGTTGCGGTCCAACTCGCCGTTGCCGTTCAGGTCCTGGAAGGCGGCGATCACGTAGCGGCCCGATTCGGGGACCCGCAGGTCAAGCTCGGTGCGGTCACTAGCCTCATCGAGCGTCACGATAGCGTTAGCGACGAAATCCTTGTTTTTGAACCCAGCCTGGCTGGCGTAGGCAGCCACGTATACCTTCCCTCCGGTAGTGGAGCTGATCACCTCCACGCTGATGCGCTGGGGGGCGGGGGCAGCAAATCCTAATAGAGTCAGAAAGCTAAGTAGGTAGTACACCGAATACTGAATTTTGGAAGCGAAGATGTCCTGAGTAAACAGAAACGCCCCGCGAAAGTGTGTTCGCGGGGCGTTAAAGGATTCTCAAAAGCGAGTGCGCCTACCTATTCGGCCGGTACACAGTACTTATCGAAGGCCATCCTCAGGTTCTGGGCGATGATCTCGGCCGGGCGCCCCTCGATGTGGTGGCGCTCCAGGAAGTGCACCAGCTTGCCGTCGTGAAACAGCGCAATGCTCGGGCTGCTCGGGGGGTAAGGCAGCAGGTGCTCGCGGGCCTGGGCGGTAGCGGCCTTGTCTACGCCGGCAAAGACTGTATAAAGTCGGTCGGGACGGTTCTCGTTGCGCACAGCCATCTTTGCTCCTGGGCGAGCCATAGCGGCAGCGCAACCACAGACAGAATTGACGACCAGCAGCGCGGTGCCCTCAGACTGGCCCAGGGCGGCGTCTACTTCTTCGGGGGTGGTGAGGGCCTCGAAGCCAAAACTGGTGAGGTCCTTGGCCATCGGGATGGTAAATTCGGCGGGGTACATAGAACTTGTTTTGATTAAAAGTGCCACCTGTAAGTACACTCCAGCGGGGGGATTGGTTGGCGGCTACCGCGGATGCGGCAACGGGGGATGAACTCGACGCTGACCTGAATCAATAAGAACGACTTAACCGTGAGAACGGCAAAGGTAATAAGGTCATCCGCACTAACCTGAGTGACGTAGCAATCGCTACGCCTCGGGACAAAGACGGCAGCTTTCATTCCAAAGTCGTGACCAAGCGGTAGGAGAACCTTCTCCGAGACATCGAACGCCAGATCATGACGTTCTACACTCGGATAGTACGCTAAGTGACATCCGCGACTTCCTCGAAGAGGTGTACGACGTAGAGGTAAGTTCCGCCACGATTTCCTGCGTAACGGATAAAGTCATCCCCTTACTCTAGGAGTAGCGCAGACGACCGCCGGAGAGTGTCTACCCTCCAGTCTTCATGGATGCGATCCCCTACAGAGTGCGCGAAGAAGGCTGAATTGTCACTAGTGCGGTTCACGGCCTTCCAACCAGCTTTCCTTACTCCAGTTTACCCCCCCCGCCCGACTGCTACCGGGGCTGGTCGAAACCTGTCTCCCCCTAACCCCAACAACTGCTGACACACTTCGTGCAATACTCCCGGCGTGGCCCCGGCAGCAGTGACGCCCTCGTTGGTGACACGTAGGAAAGAAAAAATAGAGAAAGCGTGATGTTTTGAACCCTTCTGCGAATAATCAGGAAAACTTTGTCAGTAAATTACTTGCACAATGAAAATCAAAAGGATCTTTGCGTAGTGATGTTTTTGTCACTACTAGTTGCCTTTCAGGTTGAGGCACAAAGTATTTTGATAAACTACTTTAATGGTAACAAAGACAGATGGTATTTACAACTACTATGAGTAAGGAACAGCAATTTCAGCACATCATTGCCGAAAACAAAGGGATATTATTGAAAGTAGCACGAACCTATTGCAAGGATAATACAGACAGGCAGGATCTCATCCAAGAGATGATGATACAGATTTGGCTTTCGATGCACAAATACGACAATAAGTTCAAATATTCAACTTGGTTGTACCGGATTTGTATGAACGTTGCAATTTCCTTCTACAGAAGAAATACAACAAAACAAAATCGGCAAACTACTTTACGATCAAACATTGTGTTCGCAGAAGAAGATGAGGATGTGTTGGAAAAAGAAAGACAGCTTTTATTGCTGGAGCAGTTCATTGAGGAATTAGATGAGTTTGACAAAGCCTTAATGCTGTTATACCTAGAGAATAAGAGCCATGCAGATATAGGAGAAATTTTGGGTTTGTCCGTTAGCAATGTCGGCACCAAAATAGCACGGATCAAAGGAAAATTAAAACAGAAATTCTCAAAATTAAATTCATAATAAATGAACGAATCGGATCTTAAAAAGCTTTGGCAATCGTCAAACGAAAAAATTGAACAATCACTGGTCATTACTAAACGAATGACGGAAGATGTGACAAAGATTAAGGTTAAGAATCTTGTCTCTACAACGACGCCAACGAAAGTGTTCGCCCTTTTAGTCGGAGTTGTATGGGTAAGTATCGGAGTACCGTACGTTGTTAATGTGTTCTTGAATGATTTTTCCGAATCCAATAAATTTTTCCTTTTTTCGGCTACTTTTCAGCTCTGGATAACAATGCTCGCACTAGGAGTTTACACCTATCAGCTAGTAGCCATCAGTCAGATAGATTTGACCGCACCATTAATCGATACTCAAAAAAGACTGGTCGAACTACAGACTTCAACCCTGTGGGTAGCTCGTATTCTTTTTCTCCAATTGCCAGCTTGGACAACATTCTATTGGAACGAACGTATGGTGGAAGATGGGAACTGGTTTCTCTGGATTCTTCAAATATTAGTTACGTTCTCGTTTACCGTGTTAGCGATTTGGCTTTTTGCAAATATCAAATACGATAATCGGGAAAAAAAATGGTTTCAATGGATATTTTCAGGCAGAGAATGGACGCCGCTGATGAAGGCAATGGAATTATTAGGTGAAATCCGAAATGCTCGAGAAAAAGATCACAGCACAAAAGATTAAACCAGCCAGAAGTTTGCATAATTTACGTTGGTTTGTTTCTTAGGGGAGTTATCTTTTACAACGGTCTCAACTTCTCGGCCGCCGAGGGTCAGTACTCAAACTCCAGCTTCTCGGCCGGATACCCAAACAAACAATCCTGCTTTACCAGCTTAGCCACCCGCTCGGGCACCATCTTCTCCCAGCCATCCTCCCCGGCCCGGATCATGGCCAGGACCTTGCGGGAGTAAATGTGCAAATTCTCCGCCTTGTACTCCTCGATGTCGACGATCTGTCCGCTATCCAGTAGGTGGCGGTACAGGAATTTGACGCCCTCGGGGATGGGCACGTTCTCGGCCGTCATCAGGTCCGCACTTCCCTCCTGCTGGGCGGGGTAGACATACAGTTTGACGTTACGCGTGAATATCTCTCCGAAGGCCGCCAGCAACCGCCCGTCCTGGTTGGCGTAGTACTTGTCGCTGATGAGCTGCAGCAGGTCGTTCACGCCCACCACGATCCCCAGCGGCGAGACCTTATACAGCGACAGGTACTCAATCAGGTCCCCGTAGCGGTGGTAGTTACTGATGATTACGGTCTGGCCCAGTGCATTAAGCAGCGTGGCCCGGTGCAGGTAGTCGCGCTCGTTGAGCTCGGAGTTGCCCTGTAGGTTATCCAGCGTTAGCTCCGTGAGCAGAAAGCTCTTTGAGGGGTCGATGTGCTCTTCGGAGCGAAACTTTTTGTAGCCCGCCTCCAGCATATCGGCGTTGACCAGCGTCGTGGGCCGGTAGCTGCCCCGCACCACCATCACGGCCTTCCGGTACAGGAACTCGCTGGGATGAATACTCCGGCCCCGGGGGTCAAACATGGTGATATCGGTGAGCCCGTGCTTCACTAACCAGAGGCTCAGCAGTCGGTTATCTACCGCAAAGTCCGGTCCGCTCATCACCATCATGTCGATCGCGATACGGCCCTTGAGTCCGTCGAGCAGACTTTCCACCAGCTCCTCCGGCGTGTCGTGCAGGTGGTAGGCGCCGTAGATCATATTCACGCCCAGTATCCCAATGGCCTGCTGCTGCAGCTGGTTGTCGTTGTCCAGCATCCGGGCGTGCAGTAGCATATCGTTTGCCCCCCCGTTCGGCGTCAGCTGAAAGCGCAGTCCCAGCCAGCCATTCCCCCGGATCGTGCGCGTATAGTTGATCGCCGCCACCGTATCGGCGAAGACAAAGAAGTTCGTATCCGGCCGGTCGTGCCGCAGCCGGTCCATCATCAGGTCATATTCGTGGTCCACCATTTTGTGGATGCGGCTCTCACACACGTAGCGCCCACTCGGCTCCGTCCCGTAGATCTGATCCGAGTACACCTTATCGTAGGCACTCATCGTCTTGGCGATCGTACCGGCCGCCGCCCCTACCTGAAAGAAGTGCCGCGCGACCTCCTGTCCGGCTCCGATCTCGGCGAAGGTGCCGTAGATGCGCGGATTCAGGTTGATTTCTAGGGCTTTCTGTTCGGTCTCTAATAATTGGCGGGCCATGGTGGATACGATTAGCTACGCTGATTATGCGCGGTTACAATGTACGATGTGCTCTTCAGACGAGCGAAGCGAGCAGAGCCGTAAATCGCATATCGAGTATCACATATCGCATATCACCCCTTCCAGCACCGCCTGCGCCGCCCAGACCCGATTCCCCGCCTGCTCCAGCACCAGCGACCGCCCCCCATCCAGCACCCCGTCACTCACCACCACGTTGCGCCGCACCGGCAGGCAGTGCATAAAGTAGGCGTTGTTGGTCAGGGCCATCTTCTCCTCGTCCACGATCCAGTCGGAGAGGTCGGCGGTAGCGCCGTAGTCATCGTAGCTCGACCAGTTCTTAGTGTATACGAAGTCGGCGTCGCGAAGGGCCTCCCGCTGGTTGTGTTGCACCTGCGCCCCCGCCCGGAACTCCTCGGCTAGATCAAAACCCTCGGGGTTAGCGATAACCAGGTCCACTTCTCCCCAGGCAAGCATCCACTCGGCAAAACTATTCGCCACAGCCTGCGGCAGGCGGCGGGGGTGGGGCGCCCAGGTCAGTACCACTTTGGGGCGGGTACGCAGGTGCTGAGAATGTTGTGCGATGGTCATACAGTCCGCCAGACTCTGCAGCGGGTGGCGGATGGCTGACTCCAGGCTCACGACCGGCACGGTGGCGTATTCGCGAAAGGCGTTGATGATGCGGTCCGCGTAGTCGGCCTCGCGGTCGGTCAGGCTAGGGAAGGCCCGGACGGCCAGCACGTCGCAGTACTGGCTTAAGACCCCGGCGGCCTCCCGCACGTGCTCGGCCTTGTCGAGGTTCATCACCGCCCCGTCCTCGAATTCGAGCTGCCAGCCGCCGGCCATGTCCATCGTGATGACCTGAAAACCGAGCTGGTGGCCGGCCTTCTCAGTGCTGAGGCGAGTACGGAGGCTGGGGTTGAAGAAGAGGTTGATGAGGGTTTTTTGGTGGCCGGGTTGGGTGGTGAAGGGGTGTTGCTTGTAGTGCTGGGCGCGGTGGAGGAGGGCGGGGATGTCGGGGGCGTCGTGGACGGATACGAAGCTTTTCATGGGGTGGTTTCTGTGTCCCAGAACTTCGTTCTGGGTCGGGGCGGGGAAACCCCTACGGGGTTGCGGGGGCGGTCGTGAAGGTAGGATATTGATCAGCAGCAGGGGTGTACCCCCTAGGCGCTCATCGGGTCTTTGGTAGCAGGTGTGCCTTGCAGCACTACGTTCTATTTCTTAATATAAGCAGACGGGGTACGTGCCGTGCCTCGACCACGTTGAGCCAGTAGGCATTCGGCGGTGCTAATTCTTACCTTACTGATGAGATGAAACGAATCATTACTCTCCTACTCCTAGTTATAGGTCTGTCCGTAAACTTGTTAGCCCAATACGGTGATTACCAGCCCGGCTTTTACCTATCTGCATCCGGTGATACGGTCAGCGGTTCTTTCAACCGGGAGGCAAACCTGGCCATGAGTCGTGGTATACGATTCAGGTCATCTAGCAGCTCCGCCGTCGTCGTGCTTTCCCCTGATAAGGTAAACGAGGTGGTCTTCACCGATCCAGTCACTCGCTTTGTCAGTTTATCTCATTCTTACGGTGGACCGGAGGGAGAGCCCGTAACCGAGTTTCGCTTCGCCGAGCAGCTGGTGGCTGGAACTCGACTCGATCTGTACCGACTGGACGTAGACCGTAGCGAAATCAGTCGGGCTTATCTAGACCTACCCCATGTTGTTTACTACGCGAGTAAGGGGGGCAAGCAGCAGAAACTCGAAGTTGTCGAATCCCTCTCGCCCCAGGGTCACCTTCGTTTTCAGTTACTGGAACGGTACAAAGGGGTGCTAAACTATATGATGGCAGACTGGCCCCAGGCCTCCTCCCGCATCGAGTCTACCCGCTTTGAGGAGAAGGAACTTGCCAGGCTAGTGACCAGCTACAACCAAGCCGTAGGTGCGCAGGTACCGTACAGTATCATTTCCAATAAGGAAAAACGACTTTCCCTCCGCCATGCAGTAGCGGTGTATACCCCCACGCTGTTTTATCAGGGGAAGACACTGCCCTTCCGTGGTATCGGCCTGGACTACGTACTTAAACTGCGGCAGGTGACGGACAACAGTCACTGGGAGATAACCTTCGGGGTGGGCTACCTGCATAGCCAGTACGATCGGGAGGCGAGCACGGGTAGGAAAACCATCACCACCGGTGAGTACCGCCTGCTGACTGAATTGAACTATTTCCCCTTCGGCCACCGGACCTTTAGTCCTTATCTGATCGGAGGGGCCACCTCCTATCATAGAACGGCGGAGGCGAACGACAAACGGGCTAGTTCTACCAAGGGGCAATCCATGAACCTGAATGTAGGCCTTGGTATCCGCTACGGGCGCCTGGAAGTCTTCGGTCGTCGCGAGAACCGCATTTTCTCCGTGTCTTCTTTCCGGCGCATCTTTAGCGGCCTCGACCGGCAGTATTTGACCACTGGCGTAAGCTACGCTTTCAGGCAGTAGATGCCGTCGTCACAGCCGTCTCAAGTGCATCCAGCAATGCGTCACATTCCTTCCTTCCCACATTCAGGGGTGATAGCAAGCGCAGGGTATTAGGATCTTTAGCCGAGCCGGTGAAGACGTGGTGGTCGAAGAGGAGGTGCTTGCGTAGAGCGCCGATCGAATTATCCATCTGCAACCCGATCATCAGCCCGTGCCCCCGTACCTCACTGAACAGCCCGGTATCCCGTAGCGCCTGCATGAGGTAATTGCCCTGCAGTTGGGCATTAGCAAGTAAGTCCTCCTGCTCGATCACATCCAGTACCGCAATACCCGCGGCACACGCTAGGTGACTTCCCCCAAAGGTGGTACCCAGCATCCCCGACTTCGGCTCGATCTCGGGGGCAATGAGCACCCCGCCGATGGGAAAGCCGTTGCCCATCCCCTTCGCCATCGTGATAATATCGGGCCGCACCCCGCTGTGCTGAAAGGCAAAGAACTTACCACTGCGGCCGTAGCCCGACTGTACCTCGTCGAGGATCAGCAGCGCCCCGTGCTGGTGGCAGAGGTTAGGTAAAGATTCGAGGTAGTCCGCATCGGGTACGTGGATGCCGCCCACGCCCTGAATGCCCTCGATGATGACGGCGGCTACGTCGTCTTTCTCCAGCTCTTTGCGCACCGCCTCCAGGTCATTGATGTCCAGAAAGGTGACCGGATAGTTGCGGTTGATGGGCGCTTTGATGGCCTCGTTATCGGTGGCATTGACGGCTGCCGAGGTACGGCCGTGGAAGGCGCCGCGAAAGGCGATGACGCGGCTGCGCCCGGTGTGGAAGCTCGCTAGCTTGAGGGCATTCTCGTTAGCCTCCGCCCCACTGCTGACTAGGAAAAGCTGAAAGTCATCGAGCCCCGATAGGCGGCCTAGCTTGTCGGCAAGCTCCAACTGTAGCTTGTTCTCTACGCTGTTACTGTAGAACCCCAGCTTACCGACCTGCTCCGAGATCATGCTCACGTAGTGCGGATGGGCGTGGCCGATGCTGATCACCGCGTGGCCCCCGTAGAAGTCGAGGTAGCGCTCCCCGTCTTCGGTGTACACGTAGGCCCCCTGGCCGCGGACGGGCTCGATGGGGTAGAGGGAGTATACGTCGAAGAGTTGCATAGGATATTGATTTTGTCGGGCGGACCTAAAACATAGAAGCCTTTAAACTAAGCCCCATTCGCTCCGGCAACCCCAACGCCAAATTCATATTCTGCACCGCCTGCCCACTGGCCCCCTTGAGGAGGTTGTCGAGGGCGGTGGTGACGAGGAGTTTACGGCCGTGCTTTTCGACGTGCACCAGGCCCTTATTCGTATTCACCACCTGCTTGAGGTGCAGGGGCTGGTCGGTCACGTGGGTAAAGGCCGCCCCGGCGTAGAAGTCGCGGAAGAGGTCTTGTGCCTCCGCCTCACTCAGGCCGCAGTCGAGGTAAGTGGTACAGAAGATGCCCCGCGCGAAGGCACCACGCACCGGCAGGAAGTTAATCCCCTCCGTAGCCACCCGGCCGACCTGCGCCGCGCTGCGCCCAATCTCGGCCAGGTGCTGATGGGAAAAGGCCTTGTAGACGCTCACGTTGCCGTTGCGCCAGCTGAAGTGGGTGGTGGGCGAGGGACTTTGTCCGGCTCCGGTACTGCCGGTGAGGGCGTTGACGTGGAGCTCCCCTTCAGCCAGCCCCGCCTGGGCCAGGGGAAGAATAGCAAGTTGAATAGCCGTAGCAAAGCAGCCGGGATTAGCCACCCGCTTAGCCTCCTTGATACGCTCGCGGTTGATCTCCGGCAGGCCGTAGACCCAGGACTCATCCATGCGGTAGTCGCTACTCAGGTCCACCACCAGGGTACCTCTGGGAGGGCGGTGGGCGTCGACCCAGCCGCGGGAGACGCCGTGGCCCATGCAGAGGAATACGGCATCCAGTTCCCCAAGCTTTGCACCGGCGGCCCCGGTGAATTTTAGGTCCGTTTCCCCCACCAGATCGTCGTGGACTTCCGCCACGTCCTTGCCCGCCTGACTACCGCTTTCGACTATGGCCACCTCCACCTCCGGATGGTGCACCAGCAGCCGCAGCAACTCACCCGCCGTATACCCGCCGCCCCCGATGATGCCTACTTTCTTCACGATTGTTTGGCGTTTACGGCATTTCGGATGCGGCCCGGCACGCTCATGATCTTGGTGAAGCCGCGCACGTCGTCGCCCGTCCAGCCCTTGTTCATCTCGCCGTAGCTGCCGAAGCCGGCACCCAGTAAATCATCGGGGGAGGTGATGCCGTCGAGGGTGAAGCGGTGGGGGTGGAGCGTGAGGTGGACCGTGCCGTTGACCGTACCCTGGGAGCTTTCCAGGAAGGCTTCAATGTCGCGCATGACCGGGTCGAGGAACTGCCCCTCGTGCAGCATCATGCCGTACCAGTTGCCGAGCTGCTCCTTCCAGAATAACTGCCACTTGGCCAGCGTGTGCTTTTCGAGCAGATGGTGGGCCTTGATGATGAGCATGGCGGCGGCCGCGGCAAAGCCCACCCGGCCCTTGATGCCGATGATGGTATCGCCTACGTGTACGTCGCGCCCTACGCCGAAGGGGGCGGCTAGTTGCTCCAGCGCCTTAACGGCCTCTACCGGCCCGTCAACTTCTTGGTCGTCAAAGCCGGTAAACTGCCCCTCCGTAAAGTGCAGCTCCAGCTTCCGCGGCTCGGTGGCCGTGACCGGTACGGGCCAGGCGGATTCCGGCAGCGGCTGATCGCTCGTCAGCGTTTCCGCCCCACCCACTGAGGTGCCCCAGAGACCGGCGTTGATGCTGTAGGTACCCTTCTTTTCGGGCCACTTGAGGCCGCGCTCGGCCAGGTAATCTACCTCCTCCTGCCGCGATAGCTTCAGGTCGCGGATGGGCGTGATGATCTCCAGCTCCCGCCCGCTCAGCTCGAAGGCCAGGTCGAAGCGCACCTGGTCGTTGCCGGCTCCGGTGCTGCCGTGGGCCACGCCGTCCGCTCCCAGCTCCACGGCGTACTTGGCCGTCGTGATGGCCTGGAACATCCGCTCGGCACTCACCGACATGGGGTAGGTCTGGTAGCGGAGGCAGTTGCCGTACACGAGGTAGCGCAGGCAGTCGTGGTAGTACTCCTCAGTGACGTCGATGCGCTTGTACAACTTAGCTCCCAGTGATAGGGCGCGCTGCTTCATCTCGTCGATCTCGGCCTCCGCGAAGCCGCCGGTATCCACGGTGAGGGCGTGTACTTCGTGGCCCTGTTCGGTGAGGTAGGCTACGCAGTAGCTGGTATCTAGGCCGCCGGAGTAGGCTAATACTAATTTCATGTGGGTGGGGAGTTGGGTAGGAAATAAGTCGGCGGACGACCGGGCTCAGCCTTCGACGATCATGTCGGAGAGGTCCACTTCCATAGCCCGCACCTCGTCGGCGCTCGGGGCCAGCATGGCGGTGCACAGGCACATGCGGCGCTCGTTGCGGCTTAGGATGTCGTAATTCGGGCAGGTTTTGCAGCCGGCCCAGAAGGCATCGTCCTGCGTAAGCTCCGAAAAGGTCACGGGTCGGTAGCCGAGGTCGTGGTTGATCTTCATGACCGGTAGACTGGTGGTGATGCCGAACACGCGGGCTTCCGGATACTTCTTGCGCGACAGCTCAAACACCGCCGCCTTGATGCGCCGGGCCAGGCCGTGGCGCCGAAATTGGGGGTTCACGATCAGGCCGGAGTTGGCCACGTACTTGCCGTGGTCCCAGGTTTCGATGTAGCTGAAGCCGCCGATCTCACCGTCCACCAGCGCGATGATGGCCTTGCCCGTCAGCATCTTCTCTTCTACATACTCCGGCTTTCGCTTAGCGATACCGGTGCCGCGCGCCTTGGCACTCTCTTCGATCAGGGTGCAAATGGCCCGGGCGTACACCGTATGTTCCGGTTGGGCCACCAGTATCTTAATCTGCATAGAAAAGGGGGGAAAATCGACCACCAGGGGCCGGGATAAGGAAGAAGGGTATCGCAGGGAGGGGGGGCAGGCTCAGGATACGAGCTAGTCGCTTCCGGGCCGTAGCGGGAAGCACATCAGATCCTTCGCCTCAGGAGGCGGATGCGGGGGGCGGATACCGGTTGCATGGCGCAAAGTTACGGCATTTCGTCCGGTATGTACCAGCCGTCAGTGCAGTAGGGCGGGGCCGCAGGTGCAAAAAACAAAACCCCTGACCGGTGGGCGGCGAGGGGCTTTTGAGTAGACCCACAAGGACTCGAACCTTGAACGACAGAACCAAAATCTGTTGTGTTGCCAATTACACCATGGGTCTCTGTTGGCCTTAGCGGCCGCAAATATAGGGGGGCGGAAACTTTCCTCCAAGCTAGACCGCTACTTTTGTAACTCGCCGGGGCGGGCGGAAGTTGCGTAGACGGTCTGCCGGAAGGAGCCATCATCAGCCCACTCCAGCAGCTGGAAGCCCGGGGGGTGATCCTCCATGACGAACTCATCGGCACCGGGGTAGATAAAAAAGCTGGTCGGCGGACAGAGCAGCACATCCAAATTGCGGTAGCTCACCGTGCGGGCCGCGTGGTAGTGACCGCAGAGCACGCGGCGGCGCTGGCCATCGGTGGTGAGGATGTCAAGCAGCCGGTCGGTGTGGCGCAGGGGGTAGTTATCATCCATAAAGGGCATACCCATCTTGATCGGGGGGTGGTGGATGACCACCGTAGCGGTAGGGTGCTCCACCACAGCCTCCGCCAGCCAGTCGAGCTGCGGGGGATCGACTACACCGGGACTGGAATCCACAAAAAGGAACCACTCCCCAGCCAGTTCCACGGGGCCGTAGATCGGTTCTTGGTCCTTGCCCGGCATGAGGGGATAGGCCTCGCGCATCATGGCCCGGTCATCGTGGTTACCTGCAATGACGAAATACGGTACGTCGAAGGCCTCGCAGCGGCTACGTAGCCGGTGGTAAACCTCCTGTACCGGCTCGTGGGCGCAGAAGTCACCGGTGATGAAAATAGCGTCTGGTCTCAGCGTGGCGATCTGTTCCAGGGTGGCTTCCAGGCGGGCGTTCACGTCTAGGCCCATGAGCAGTTCGCCGGGAGGTAGTAGGTGTAGATCGGTAAGTTGAATAACGCGTAGGGACACGGTTTTTTAGTTTGCGCGGAGACGTATAGATAGCCGTTAAATATAAACGACCCTTCCACAAGCGTAGAAGGGTCGTCGATAGTGTAAGGTAAAGCTGCTTAGGCTAGCTTGCGGTAAACAAAGAGCAGGATCAACGCACCCAGCACCGCGATCAGGATAGAGCCGATGTTGAGGCCGTCAACACCCCCAAGTCCGAGGGCTCCACCGACAAAACCGCCGATGACGGCACCAACTATGCCGATGAGAATGGTGACGATCCAGCCACCGGGATCGGGACCGGGCATGATCCATTTAGCGAGCGCACCGGCAATGAGGCCGAGCAAAATCCAGGCAATAATACCCATAAGGCGTGTGGTTTTTGTTTGAATGATGAATATAGCCATAAAGCCCCAAAAACCAGGCATTTGTTCATTTCCCGTCATTTTTAACTAAGCACCCGCTACCACGTTTCCCCCCTACCATGGCCTACCCCACCCCCGTGCTCTTCTTCGACGGCGTCTGCAATCTCTGCAATGGCGCGGTACAGACCGTCCTAAAACACGACCGGCGGGGCCAGCTCAAGTTCGCCAGCCTGCAGTCGGAGCTCGCCACCGAGCTCCTCCCCCAGCTAGGCATCGATCCGGAGGCCCTCAGGTCACTCGTGCTCTACGAAGACGGCATCGCCTATACCCGCAGTGAGGCCGCCCTACGTACCGCCCGGCTGATGGGGGGCTCCTTCGCCGCGCTGTACTACCTTCGCCTGTTCCCGCGTTCCCTGCGTGACTGGGTCTACGACCTGGTCGGCCGCAATCGCTACCGCTGGTTCGGAGAGCGGGCCGAATGCATGCTGCCGCGCCCGGAGTGGAAGGCGCGCTTCGTTTCTACCTAGCTACCCGCCCCCACTGTATGCGTCTGCTGCTTCTCTTCCTGCTTGTTTCCCTCACGGCCTCGGCCCAAACCGACCTGGGGCTCTCCGCCTACTACCCCTTCGAGAGTAACCTGGGTGATGCCACGGGCGAGCCTACCAACCTGGGCAGTCCGGAGGGAGCGGTCGATTACGATTGTGGGGTACTGGGTGAGGCGCTGCTCCTGGGCGGCCCGGGCGATTTCGTACGTATCCCCGGCGGGGCCACCAACAACGTCAACCGGGAGTTCGACGACGAGGACTTCAGCGTGAGCTTCTACTTCAAGCCGCTCGACTCCGTAGGCCAGCAGTACCTGCTAGCCAAACGCGACACGAACTGCACCGTGCAGCCCGCCTTTTCCATCCGCTACGACGTAGCCCCCCGTACCATCACCGTCGAACTTACCGGAGCTAGCGGGGAAATCACCGCCCTCAACTACACCCTCACCAACCAGTCCTGCTGGCAGCACCTCGTGCTGGTGCGCGACAACACCCGTATCCGCCTATTCATCAACGGAATGGAAGTAGCCGATGCCACCTCCTCCCAGCGCGTAAACGTCGACAATGCCGGTGACCTCCTCGTAGGGGCCTCGGCCTGCCAAGACTCCATGGCGACAAACTTCATCGGCCTCATCGACGAGCTGCGCATCTACGGCCGGCCGCTACTGACCGAGGAGGTGCAGGAGTTATACCTCTTTCCGGACCGCGTCCTCACCCCGCCCACCAATCTCTTCCTGGGACAGAGCATCACCGTAGACCTGAACAGCAACTGCGGTACCTCCTTCAGTTGGACACCTCCAGATCCGGTGGTCGATCCCACGGACGCTGAGCCCACCATTACCCCCACGGCACCCGGTCGGCGGGTGTTCCGGGTACGGATCGAGGACGATGTCAGCAGCTGCGTAGCCCGCGATAGCCTGGTCCTACAGGTGATCGACCCCGAAGACCTCGACTGCACTACCCTCTTCGTCCCCAAGGCCTTTACCCCCAACGGGATCGGCCCGGTGGCCAACGAGACCTTCGGCATCTCCAACCCCTTTGCCATCGGGGAGCTCCTGAGCTTCGAGGTGTACGACCGCTACGGGGGGCAGGTCTTTCGCACCGACGACCGCTTTGCCCGCTGGGACGGCACCTTCAAGGGTCAGCCCGTCAATCCCGGGGTGATGCTCTGGCGGGCGGTCTACCGCTGCGGCGAGGAAGAATTGATTCGCACGGGTAGCGTCACCATTCTGCGGTAGCGAAGTCGGCCGGGCGGTCCATCCAGCGGCCGCGGGTGAAGTCGGGAAAGGCCTGTAGGGTACCACCCGTCGCTACACTCTGCTCCGAAAGCGGCGTCACGGCCAGCCAGGTGGCCGCATCGTACACATCGATCGGTGGCGCTATGCCGGCCCGGGCCACGCGTACGAAGTCTTTGATCAGGAAGTAATCCATGCCCCCGTGCCCGGCCCCCTCGGCCAGCTCCCCCTCCGCCCGCCAGTAGGGGTGGTCGTAGCGCTGTAGCCAGGTGGCGGCCGGTTCCCACTGGTGCTCGGGCGACTCACCGGCGATGTGGATGCTGTCGTTGACGTCCATCCAGATGCCGTTGGTGCCCTGTACGCGGAAGCCCAGGCTGTAGGGCCGCGGTGAGTTGGTATCGTGGTGCAGGACGACCACCTCGCCGTTCTGGGTGGAGAGCATGCTGGTCACTACGTCGCCAAGCTTAAACTCCACCCCTGCGTTGGGGTGGTCGGGGCCGGCCTGGTCCATTACGTACTTATGCAACCCCCGGGCCTTGGTGGCCATGGAACTGATGCCTACGAAACGGTTGCCCCGGTTGATGTTGAGCAGGTTAGCGGCGGGGCCGAGGCCGTGGGTGGGGTAGAGATCCCCGTTGCGGTGTACGCTGTTTTGGGTACGCCAACGGGCCTCGTGGAAGGCCTTCTCCCCAAACTCCACCCCACCCCCGTAGGGCTGCTTGCCGTCGTTGAACTTCACGGCCCGTAGGTCGTGCTGGTAGCCGCCCTCCAGGTGTAGCAGCTCGCCGAATACGCCCTGGCGGGCCATACTGAGCACGGCCATCACGTCGCGACGGTAGCAGACGTTCTCGAGAAAGAAGAGGTGGGTGTCACTCTCCTCCTGCGCCCGCACGAGTTCCCAGCACTCGTCCACACTGAACGCTCCGGCTACCTCCATGCCCGTATACTTTCCCGCACGCAGGGCGGCAACGGCCATCACGGTGTGCCAGCGCCAGGGGGTGGCGATGATGACGGCATCGATGGTAGCTTCGGTAAGTAGGCGGCGGTAGTCCTCCGGCCCCCGGTCGTAGACAATAGGCCGCTCCCGCCCCGCCTCGTCAAACACCTCGTGCGTACGCCGCACCATCTCCGGGTCAATGTCGGCGATGGCGGTAACTTTCACCTCCGGTTGGGTGAGTAGGACGCGAATGTGGTTTTGCCCGCGAAGACCGCTTCCGAGCACAGCGACGCGCAGGGGGCCTTCCACCGGGGAGTTTGCACCGGCGTGCCCCGCCCGTAGGAGTGTACCACTGGCAAGTGCGGCGGTGGTAGTCTGTAAAAATTTGCGGCGGTCGAGGGGCATACTGCTGGCTTTACCCCAAAAGGTAGGTTACTTTTCCCCAATGGCCTCCGAGCGGAGTAAGCGACGGCCCCAGAGCAGCACCTGAAAGCCGTACACGCTGAGCCAGACCAAGAGGATCGTGTAGCTCAGCGACTGGGCCCCGGCGTACCAGGCCTGCTCGCGCATGTCGACGAAGAGGTAGTTGTAGCTCACGAAGTCGCTCACGGCCAGGATGGCGTAGGCGATGACGAACAGCATACTGCCCTTCAGCAGCTTACGGAGGTACCACAGGAGACGGGGCAGGGACTTACGCCCGAGCTGCGCCCGCCGCCGCCGCAGGTACTGGTAGGCGAATACGATGTAGGCCGGCCAGATCACGAGGTACAGCGCCTGCTCCAGCCCCCCGTAGAATGGACTGTAAAAGTAGCGCCCCTCCGGTCGCCGGAAGGTAGGCACGAGCCAGAGGGAGACAAAAAACAGCAGCTGGGCGAAGGGGAAAATAAAGTGCTTCAGATCGCCAAGTCGGAAGCGGTAACCGGGGTAGAGACTGATCTTGACGTGGAAAAATAGCAGCACCGGCAGCCAGAGCGTGAAGTAGATGGGCAGGAACTCGAGAGCTGGATAGCGGTCGGTAAGACCCGAGAAGAGCAGGAGAAAGTGCAGCTGGGTGAATCCGCCGGCGATGAGTAGGGCCCCATAGAGGCAGTTGGCGCGTACTTCCCCGCTGCGCTTGAGGAAGAATAGGGCACCGATACCGATGGCCGCCAGCAGACTGACGGCCATCAGGAAGATCGGCAGGTAAAAGGTCAGGGCACGCGCGGCGGACATGGCGTGAAGGTACGCCCGGCGCTAGAGGGTGACGCGGCCGGCCCGCAGCTCACGGAAGAAGCCCCGGAGGTACCTGGTGATCGCACGCTGGCTGCTTCCGTCAAGCACCGTGTAGTTTTCTACCTGTTGGAGCAGGGTATCTTCCAGTGCCAGAAAATCCGTG
This sequence comes from Saprospiraceae bacterium, assembly GCA_958295895.1. Taxonomy (GTDB): domain Bacteria; phylum Bacteroidota; class Bacteroidia; order Chitinophagales; family Saprospiraceae; genus Neolewinella. The sequence goes on from CATQHI010000009.1 coordinate 73,455, forward strand.
GTGGCCTGGCTGAGGTCGGGCGCATCGGTAAACTCCCAGACGAGGCTGCGTTGCTTCACCTTATCGTTGAGGTAGGAAGGGTTGACCAGGCCACTGAAGTCGAAGTCGTAGGGCACGGCGGTGAGCCGGCCATCGGCGGTGCGCAGCAGTTTGAGGTTACGCGCCAGGAGGGTGCTGAAGTCACCGTTGCCGATCATGTACTGGAACAGGGTCACCTGCTCGGCGTTGGCGTACTCGGCTAGCGGGGCATTGTAGCAGTCCTTGCAGTTGTCGGCCTGCAGGCGGTGCTGGAGCTCGTCGGTATCCTCGATCAGGATGGCGTAGCTGGTGGTGGTGCTACCGTCGGCGGTGTTGACGTAATTGATGGTCAGCAGCTTGGTGCGAAAGCTGGCCTCGGGGTCGATGGTCTGGTAGAGCTCGTAGGCGAGTTGCTCGCGCAGGATGGCATCTTGTCCGGCGGCATCGTCGGTGCAGGGGGTGACCAGTTTGTAGTCGTTGTGGGTGTTAAGCCCGGCCAGACGCAGCATCTCCTTATCGAACTGCAGCTTCATGGGCGGCAGGCCGCAGGTGCGGCGGCGGAAGCGGCCCCGTACGCTGACGTCGAGGGTAAAGGTGCGCCCATTATCGAGCACGGTGCCCCGGATGGAGGATTCGGAGTAGCGCAGCGTTTCCAGGCTGTCGAGGTCCAGGCGAAACTCGATGGTCTTGTGGTCCATGTGGCTCCAGCGGTCGAAGATGCTCTCGCCCTTCTTCGCCAGCAGCGAGGCCGAGGCGGTGAGGAGGAGGAGAAGCAGGAGGGCGGTGGTGCGTAACATGGTGGAGTAGCCGGTTGCGGTTTTGTGAAGAAGGACGGCAGCGGGGGTGGTCCCGTTGCATGGTGCTAAAGTGGGGGTTAGCACCTGGCTTCACAAAAGCGTTCGAGCACTCCTTGGAATGTATCGACGAACGGTACTATTTAGCTTAAAACACCTTCTCGTAGAGCTCCTTCTCGTGCTCCTCGGCGGGGGTACGGTCCTCGAGCAGCTCGAAGACGTTGCGCTTGATGGTGTGGGCGATATCACCGGTGGGCAGGTCGTTGCAGTCGAGGCCGAAGGGGTCTTCGATCTCCTCGCCCATGAGCTCGATGCCCAGTAGGGCAAAGGAGATGAGCATGGTGAGGGGCACCATCGCCCAGCCGAAGGGCTCGGCCAGTCCGAAGGGGAGTAGGAGGCAGTAGGCGCTGACGAAGACCTTCAGGTACACCGCGTAGCTGAAGGGGATGGGCGTTTTCTTGATGCGCTCACAGGCGCCGAGGATATCCAGCAGGCTCTGGTGCTGGGCCTTGATGTTGATGTAGTCGCCCTCGTTGATGGTGCCCTCCCGGTGGGCGGCGGCCATGCGCTGGAAGATGCGTAGGGCGATGAAGTTGGGGATGTGGTCCTTGGTCTGGTAATAAGCCGTTTCCTCGGGGGCCAGGTAGACCAGCTTATCGAGCTTAGTGCCGGCGCGCAGGTGCTCGGCCAGCGCCAGGCAGAAGTTGGAAATGTGCTTAGCCATAAAGCGGCGGATACCGGTATCGGACTCCGGCCACATGCTATTGACGTAAATGGCCATGTTACGGCAATTATTGACCAGGGCACCCCACTGCTTGCGGGCCTCCCACCAGCGGTCGTAGGCCGTGCTGGTACGAAAGCCGAGGAAGATCGACAGGATCACCCCCAGCAGCGAGAAGATCGTAGTATCCATCTGCAGGTAGTCGTGCAGATTAAAGAGTACGATGCTTCCCTCAATGGCCGCAGCGTAAAGCCCCAGGAAGAGCACCGATTGGAGGATGCGCTCCATAGTGTAGCTGCTGGTCAGGTGGGCAACGTCACCGAACCAGTTGTCGTTGGTCTTGTAGAGGATCATGCGCGGGGGGAGTGTAGGGTGTGGGAACGTGTACAAGTACACTTCGTACAGTGACTTGGTTCCCTAGCCCAATTTAACCACCTCCGCCTCCATGGTCTTCCGCCCCAGGTCGATAAGTAGTTTGGTACCCAGCTGCTGGTAGCCATCCTTCACGTAGCCCATACCGAGTGGATGATCCAGGCTCGGTGCGTGGGTGCCACTGGTCACCTCCCCGATCACCTCCCCGGCCTCGTTCTGGATGGGGTAGCCGTGGCGCGGGGCCCGCCGGTCGTGCACGCGAAAGCCCACCAGGCGGCGGGGGATGCCCTCATGCTTCTGCTGAACTAGAAAATCCTTACCCACGAAGTCTTCCCCATTCAGTTTGGTGATCCAGCCCAGACCGGCCTCCAGCGGACTGGTGGTATCATCGATGTCATTGCCGTAGAGGCAGTAGCCCTTTTCCAGCCGCAGCGTATCGCGGGCGGCCAGTCCGGCGGGCAGTAGCCCGTGCGGCTTACCGGCCTGTAGGATGGCGTTCCAGGCCTGCTCCGCCCGGTCCGCATCGAGGTAGAGCTCAAAGCCCCCAGAGCCGGTGTAGCCCGTGGCGGAAATAATCACGTTGTCAACACCCGCAATGGCCCCCCGCACGAAGCTGTAGTAGGGAATGTCGGCCAGGTCTACATCCGTCAGCGGCTGCAGGATCTCCACCGCCTTCGGCCCCTGAACGGCCAGCAGTGCCGTGCGGTCGCTGATGTCCAGCAGCTCCGCGCCGAAGGTGTTGTGCTGGGCGATCCAGTCCCAGTCCTTCTGAATATTACTAGCGTTGACCACCAGCATATAGCTGGGGTGGGTACCGCTCATGCCCATCTTAGGGTTGGCGGGCAGGCGGTACACCAGCAGGTCATCGACGATACCGCCCTCCGGCCGTGGCAGGCAGCTGTACTGCGCCTGGCCCTCCGTGAGCTTACGTACGTCATTGCTCGTCACGTGCTGCACCAGCGCCTCGGCCCCCTCTCCGCGGATGATGAACTCGCCCATGTGCGATACGTCGAACATGCCGGCAGCCTGGCGTACGGCCTGGTGTTCTTCCTTGAGCGAGGTGTAGGACAGCGGCATTTCGTAGCCGGCGAAGTTGACCAGCTTGGCGTCTAGGTGGCGGTGGGTGTTGGTGAGTGGGGTGGTGAGCATGTATGGGTGGGTTGGGCGCCGCAAGTTAAGTTATCGAACCGCAGAGGACACAGAGGGTCGCAGAGGTATATCACACACAGAAACACCTCTGCACCCCTCTGTGGACTCTGTGGTTAAACCCAGGCGACGCCAGTCGCCCCTCAACGCACCGGCAAGTACACCCGAAATACCGAACCCCGCGGCGCATTATCCACCAGCTCGATCTGCCCCCCGTGCTTATCGATCACCTGCTTGACGATGAACAGCCCCAGCCCCGTGCCCTTCGTGCTCCGCGTATCCTCATTACCCACCCGGTAAAATTTGGCCCACACCCGCCGCTTTTCTCGATCAGGGATGCCCAGGCCATTATCCTCGACGGTCCAGACGATCTCGCTATTTCCCCCTTTTTGCAGACTGGTGTGGATGATCGGCTCTGGCTGGGAATACTTCGCGGCGTTTTCCAGCAGATTGACTACTACGCTGGTCAGGCCCGGGCGGTCACCGGAGATGAAGGGGATATCGGGCTCGATGTCCACATTTACCTTGGCGGTTTTGTACTTCATGGCCACGCGGTCGGCCGCGTCCTGTACCAACTCGCCGAAGTCGACGGGCTCGCGGTTGAGCTGGTAGACGTTCTCTAGCTTGGCGCTCAGCAACAGGTCGTTGACCAGGGCGGTGAGTCGGTCGGTCTCCGCTAGGGCGTTGGTACTGAGCTTCTGCTGAATCTCCGGCTGTAGCTCACGGCGCCGCTGAAAGGTCTCCAGAATAAGCCGGATGCCGGCCAGGGGTGACTTCAGCTCGTGGGTGATGCTGAGCAGGAAGTTGCGCTGCTGTTCGGCCGCGCTGATCTCCTTGCGCAGGTTGCGAAACAGTAGGTAGATGCCCCCGGCCAGGCTCAGCACCAGCAGCAGGGCCTCCCCCAGGATCATGCGCTGCTGCCGCTCGAAGCGGTCGGTGAGGAGTTGGTAATTCTCGGTACGGCGAAAGTCGCTCGGCTGGTCAATGCGCTTTTGTACGGCCAGCTCGATGGCTAGTTTATCCACCCGGGCGTTGTGGGCCTCCTCGTTTTTACGCAGCAGCAGGATCGACCACCAGCCAAAGGCCAGTAGCATGTAGGCGATGATGGCGTAGCTGATCAGGGGGAGACGCCGCATGTAGAAGGGTTACTACTGGCGTACCAGCTCAAAGTCCGTGCGCCGGTTCAGTGCCCGCCCGCTTTCACTGCTGTTATTGGCGATAGGATTATTCGGACCGTTACCAATGATGATGAAACGGTTCGGGTCCATATTGTACTCACTGGAGAAGTAGTCGGCCACGGCCTGGGCGCGGCTTTTGCTCAGTGTCTGGTTGGTCGCAGCACTTCCGGTATTATCGGTATTTCCCTCGATGCGAATACGGGCGTTACCAAAGGCCTTGGCGATCTGTACGAACTCGTCATCAATAATTCCCTTGGCCTGATCGTCCAGCGTAGCCACGCCAGTAGGAAAGTTGATACTGACCCGCTTAGTGGCTATCGCCTCTAGATCGTCCCCTTCGGCCTCGTCGACGCGCGCGAAGGTGGCACTGGGCTCGGCGGCGTTCTCACTGCCCATCAGGTCATCATTGGCGTTAATCACCAGCGTACCGTAGCTCGCCTGGCGGAAGTCGGGTACCCGGCCGTCGATGAGACCCAGGTTACGGTACTCCTGCTCCATCTTGCGGTATAGCTGCCCGCCGGTCACGCCACGGAAGTCGGGATTCTGGCCGAAAAAGTTGACGTTGTCGCCGTGGGTGGTCAGGCGAACGTTGTCGATCATTGCAATGGCGTCGGCCTCGGTCAGCGACATCTCGGGGCCGATGATCCGTGCCGCCCGCTCTTTATTGGCCTGACTGGCATTGATCTCGGCGGCCCCACGCATCCAGCCCTCGTAGAGTTTTTCGAGGCGGTCGCGGTTGGCTTCCACGTAGTCGCGCTTGGCGAAGAATATATCGGCAATGATGTTGGAGGCCGAACGGGTACTCTCTAGCACCTTAGCTCCGGTGACGGCGCGTACGCTGAGCTCGTCGTCCGGCGACCAGACCACGGCCGCATCCACGTTCCCGCTCTTGAAGGCTGCCGCGGCATCGATGGCCGAGGGCACGCCCTGTATGTTAATATCGTCCACAGTAAGTCCCCCGGCCTCAAGCAACCACAATAGAAAGGAGTGACTCGGCGTCAGCTCGGCCACCGCCACGGTCTTACCCTTAAGGTCAGCGACCGAGTTGATACCCCGCTTCACCACGATCGCATCCCCACCCCGTGACCAGTCCGACTGCCAGAGCACCACCGGATTGAAGTCCGCCAGCTCCGGCATGATTGTCGGCATGGCGTCGATGGTATACCAGTGCACGTCGATGTCGCCATTCTTGAAGGCGTTCAGACTGGCCGGCACGTCGTCGTTCAGGACAAACTCTACATCAATGCCATACTCCTTACGAAAGCGACTCTCCGCGGAGGGCTTGAACCCCTCGTTGAAGTACTGTCCACCTGCGTACCCGCCCCAGGTTACCACGCCTATGCGGATGGGATCACCGTCACTACTAACTCGGTCGTAGCTGTCGTCGGCCTGCTCCGTTCCGTTGCCCAGTACGCCGGAGAGCAGCTTGCCGTCGGTGAGGTAGTTGACGCCGAAGACGATCAGCAGGAGGATCAGAACGGTAATGAGAAGTTTACTGAAGGTGGTGAGGCGTGCCATGTATGTTAATTAAAGAAAGAATCGTACTGGTTCGTGCTGCCCGTCTGCCGCTGCCGTTCCGGCACGGGCGCGTCGAGGTCCAGTACGTCGCTGTCGTTGTTGGCCTGCAGCAGTAGAGTAGACTTTTCCTCGCCCAGTAGCAGGCTGTTCGATTCCTTTTCCCACTGCTCGAGCATATTGAGGCCCTCCTCTTCGAAGACGCCGTTCTGTAGGTCGACCGAGTCCATGAAGTTGGCCGACACTTCCATGAAGCGCTCCATCTCGCCGACCTTGTTGGCCACGTCCTCGGTGATGCTCTCCATGGCCATATCGAACATGGCCCGCTGGTCGGGATCGCCCTGGATCACGCTCATGGCCGATTTCATGGCACCGTGGCTGGCGTGGATGGCCTTGCGCTCCTGCTCCTTGACCATGACCTGGTCCTGGATGTCCTCGGCCAGGATGGAGCTGTTCTCGTACATCTTGGTCAGTACCCGGTAGAGCACCTCCATTTTTTTGTACAGTTCCTCCAGGCGGATGTTGCTATCCTTGAGGCGGCCGGCGCGGCGCGATTTCAGGATCATCACATTGCGCTTGTTGGTCTCCTTGGCCTTGCCGGCGATCTTGAGGTTGGAGCTGATCTCGCGCTCATTATTGACGATCACCTCCTTGAGCTTGTGCATCTGGGCGCGCAGCTGGCTGATCTGCTTGTTCATCTTGCGCAGGTTACCCTGCAGCTCCTCGACGTAGGTCTTGAGGATACCGATGGGGTCGATCTGCACGAACATGCCGGTGATGGCCCGCATCACGCTTTTGTACATATAGAAGACGAGGTTACGCATCTTCGGGTCCAGGACCATGTAGATCAGGGCCATCAGGATGAGGCCGGCGACGACCAGTCCGATCGTAGTACCGATAAAGCTAAGGATTGCCGCGCCGAAGGAGACGACCACGTAACCCAGTATACCCACTAGGGCCACCAGGAAGAGGAGTCCGGTCACACCCTCCGGCCGCTGCCAGAAGGATTTTGGTTTCATCTGTGTTCCTTCCATAGTTCGTGCAAATTTTGGGGCCGTCAGCAAAGATAACGAACGGCTTTCCCCCAGTAAAGGTTAGCCCGCGCGGCAAGTTTGCCCGCCTCGACCAGCGCCCCGAATTTATCGACTATTTCAGGTATTGTTGCATTTTCTCGATATCGGCCGTAATACTGCCGGCAATCGTAGCGTAGGTTTTCTGAAAATCGGCGGCCGTCGACTGGATCTTCCCCTGGCTCTCCCCGATTGTCTGCTGTAATTGCTGCTGCCGCGCCCGCGTCTTTTCGATCTGTTCCTGTAACTGTTTAATCTTAGTCTCCTGCTCTGCCACCAGCCCATCCAGGCGCTTGAGCTCCTCCTGCTTACTGCCTACCTGCTCGTCCTGCTGTTTCTGCATGGCGGCCGCGAATTTGTCCTGTTCCACCTTCAGCGCGCTGAGGTAGTGGGCGGCCGAGTCAGTCAGTTGCGCCGGTGTCACCCCCATACTCTGGGCAGCGGCGTAGGCCGTCTGGAAGCGCATGCCCTCGTCGAAGTTCATCTTCTCCAGGTTCTGCAACGCCTTCTTGTACTCCAGGTAGTCGAAGCCGGGCAGGTTGGCGCGTTCCATGGCCTGTAGGAGTACTTCTACGAACTTATCGGCCACTTTTCCACCGGTGGTGGTAGGGTGCGGGGCCGCGGGTGCGGGGTTGGTAGCAGCGGCGGTTTGCTTTACCTCGCTCCGTTTGTCCGGCAGGGTTGATTTAGCCCTCGCCGGTTTTTCCTCCTCCTCTACGATGAAGTAACCCTTTAGATTTTTCCACATAGCGTACCTGTAGCGACGACTTTAGTCGTCAAGCTGCTTGAGTGGTCAAGGTAAGTTGCCTTAAGCAAAAGGCCCGCCTGACACAGTCAGGCGGGCCCTTATAGCAGCGCAGCCAACCCGTCGCTACAGTTAGAAGCGCAGCGTCACCGTCTCCCCAATACCACAGCCTACACTCACGCGGTCCCCCTCCTTCATGTTGCGGGAGAAGGCCTCCGAACGGATGGGCATGGACTCACGGTAGTTGCCGATGCGGCGGTTGGCATCACCGGCTACCTCACCGTCGATACTCTTGGCGTAGTTGTACTTGTCGATGGCGGCCAGTACGGCGAGGCGCTGCTCCCAGGCGTCGCCGCAGTTGCTGCTCATGCGACCGTACATATCGCCGATCAGGATGAAGGGCTTACCCCAGCCCGGCTTGAGCTCGGCGGCGCGGTTGGCGTTGGAGCGGGCGGAACTGTACTGACCGAGTTTAGCCAGTTGGATCTGGGCAATCTGGTAGTAGGCCTGCGCCTTCTTATCGTCATCGTCGGTGGCCTCGATGCCGCGCTCGTAGGCCTGTACGGCTTCGTCAAACTTGCCCTCATTGTAGAGCTCACTGCCCTCGTAGAGGGGGTTGAGCCGCCGGCGCTCGGCCTCGTACTCGTCGGCCTTTTCGGCGTAGAGGTCATCGTACATATTCTGTACGCGTACTATGTCGGCATCGGTGGAGTCACAGCCCTGGGCCTTCAGCTTGGTGACGATATACTTGAGGATGTTGATGCTGTCCTTGTTCTCATCGACCTTGGGCAGTAGCAGTCCCTTGAAGTAGTCGCAGTCGAAGATCTCATCGGCGAACTCCAGTACATCGGCCTCGAGGTTGTCCTTGCCGGCCTGGTAGTAGGGGGCATAAGTCTCGTTGTTCTCGATGTTGTAGTCAGCTACCTTGGCGGCCTTATCGTACAACTCCCGCACGCGGTTGTTGTCGATGGCCTTTTCCTTGAAGTAGTAATTGAGCAGTTTACCCAGGGGGGCCAGTACAACGTACTCGGTATCGTTACCGCCCTCATCGATGGCCTTCTCGATGGTGGTCATGGCATCTTCGCTGTAGCCCATGAGGTAGAACATGTCCGAGCCCTTGCGGCCGAGCAGGTAGGCTTGATACTTGGGGTAGCAGGCCAACTCCTGATCGTAGAGGGCAAAAATCATGTCGGCGTACTCCTTCTTCTGGGCCTCATCGGTGGCCTTATCGTACATGGCGCGGTAGAACATGCGGCCATCCCGGTAGTGGAAGGGGCGGTTGCCGTCGGCGGCCGGCGCGATGTCGTAGGCCGTCTTCCAGTTTTTGAAGGCGTCGTTGAATTCGGCGTCGGGTAAAGCGGCGAGGTCTTCGGCGGTTTTACCCTTGACGAAGTTGCGGTAGGCTACGTGGGCGTTTTCGGCCTGTTCTTTCTGGGGCGAGTCTACCCAGGTAACACACTGGGCGTTCGCCAGGGCGCCGGAACCGCAGAGGACGAGCAGCAGCGCGAGCGTACGAAGGATATGCATATTGGTTTAATTGAGTTTGCGTTTAAAGAACCAGGAGTTATCGTTGAGCGAAAACCCTAGCGTAAATTGTACATAGGTCTCATCGAGCACGTCGGGAACCCCAAATTTACCGTATTCCACGGCAAGGTCCAGAAAAGACACCTGCTGGCGGGGTAGGCGAATGGGCATTCCGACGCCTAAGGTAACGGCATTACGCCGCGCCTGTTCTCCGTTGATGGTACGGGGATCGTCCTCCAGCCGCACCCCCGCCCGGTAGCGTACCCGCTTCCAGTAGCTGTTGTAGGAGTCGGCGTTGGGGATGTACTGAATACCGGCGGCCAGGCGGGTCACGTCGGCCAGCGATTCCGGCTGGGCGTCGTTGGTGTAGTCTCCGTAGTGCTGCCGGCCGTACTCCGCCCCGATGTAGAGGCGGTTGACGTCCTCAAAGGCGATCCCAAAGTTGTAGCTGGCGGGTAGCTTGGCCCGGCCCCGGATGGTGTTTTCAGATTGGATGGAATCCTGAATATACGGAATTCCACTGTTGGTACTCTGTAGGCTAAAGCGACGGGACAGTGTCGTAGCATCCGTATCTACGCTTCCCCCCAGCACCCCATTCACGCCTACAATGACGCGCTTACCGTTAGCGGCCTTCTGCCCCTCCTCGTTCACGTCCGTGAAGTTGAAGGCGTACTGCACACCGTAGCCGAGGTTAAACCCGCTGATACTGAAGTCCTCGACGAACTCGGTAGCCAGTGCGGCGGGAATGCTATCGAAGGTCAGGATGCGGCTGTTGGTAATCTTGCCGAAGTTGTAGTTGACGTTCACCCCGCCGGAGAGCCCCCGGTAACGCAGCGCCGTAGACCAGCTTACCCGGTAGGCTCCCCCCGTGCCCTTCAGCCGGTTGGAGGTAGAGCCGAGCTCGCTATCGACGTTGCTCTTCAGCTCCAGATCGTAGCCCACCAGCGTGGTGGGGGCCAGGGAGAAGGCCATACCGGCGTTCCAGGAGTTGAGCAGGCGGTCGAGACTCAGGTTGACCGGATTGCGCAGCGGAAAGCCCAGGGCGATGTAGCGGATGTTCCCCTGCCAGGCGTTGGCGCTACCCCCGGCGTCGGAAAGCTCGGAGTTGCGGGCGTAGAGTCCGATCTCGAAGCTGGTGGCCTGGAGGCTCGCCAGACTGGCGGGGTTGAGTAGATTGAGGTGAAAGGCGTCCTGGAAGGTAGTCTGTAGCCCACCCATACCGGACTGCGCGGCGTGAAACTGATCGATAGGGTCTCCCAGACCGAAGCGGCTCAGGGGGCTGTTTTGCTTGGGGCGAAGGTCAGTGAAGTTGGTACTATTCTGCTGGGCCATTACGTTAGCCGCAGCCAGCAGACTCAGGGATAGGGTAAACAGGAGCGGACTTGATAAAAAACGCTTAACTGACATAGGTCGACAAGATTTGGTTGAGTCCACGCAGGACCAAGTGGGGCAGGTGTAGCACCTCCAGCGAGAAATGGGAAAGCAGTAGCGGGGCATCGCCGCCGGTGAGTACAAGCCGTAGGTCGGGATGGGCCGGGAGCAGGCGGCGGTGAAGCCCCTCGATCTCGTACACCACGCCCAGCTGTCCGCCGTGCCGCAGGGCCTGCTCGGTCGATCGACCTACCGTGGCGTCCGGCACTCCGGCAGCGACCAGGGGCAACCGAGCCGTCTGCTCGTGCATGGCCCGTAGCCGCATACCGACACCGGGGGAAATGTTACCGCCCAGGTAGCGATCGTGGCGGTCGACCAGATCCAGGGTGACGCAGCTTCCGGCATCGACTACGAGCCGAGCGGTGTGGATGCATCCGAGGGTTCCGGCTACGGCCGCGATCCGGTCCTGGCCCAGGGTCTCGGGCGTGCTATAGTCCGAGGCAAAGGGCAGGGGCCGACTGCGATCGAGCGCAAAGACGCCGATTCCGTTCGCTTTCCAGTTCTCGAGCCACCGCCATTCCGGCACATTTGCCACGGTAGCATAGAGGATGTTACGCACCCCAAGGTTGGTTACCCGCTCCGCGATTGCCGACCAATCGCTATCGTCCGTGAGGCGGGCGACCGGGGGCAGTAGTTCATCTCCGTCGAAGCAGGCGGCTTTGGCGCCGGAATTTCCGATATCGATGACCAGGGTAGGAGCGGACTCACTCATCTTAAAGTCGAGTATAAGACGCGTGGGTGCAGGGTAGGGGTTCTTAAGCGGAAGTTAAATTCGCCACCGGATATTCGGCCTAGTGCTTGAAGTGCCGAACACCCGTAGTGACCATGGCTACTTCTCCGGCATTTGCTGCGGCGATACTGTCTTCATCACGGATGGAGCCTCCGGGCTGGACCACGGCGGTAATCCCGGCCGCGGCGGCAATTTCTACGCAGTCGCTGAAGGGGAAGAAAGCATCGGAGGCCATCACGGCCCCCTCCAGACTGAAACCGAAGTTTTGCGCCTTGGTAATGGCCTGTCTGAGGGCATCCACGCGGCTGGTCTGTCCGCAGCCCATCCCGATGAGCTGGTTGTTATGTACCAGGGCGATGGTGTTGCTCTTCAGGTGCTTGGCGCACTTACCGGCAAAGACCAGGTCGGCGGTCTCCGCACCGGTGGGTTGTCGCTCGGTGACGGTTTTGAACTGATCGGCTCCCTCGGTCTGCAGGTCGGTATCCTGCACGATGACCCCGTTGAGCAGGCTCTTGAAGCTCAGGGGTTGCTGCTGTAGGTGGTGGTACTGCAGCAGGACGCGGTTCTTCTTCTTGCTCAGCAGCTCCAGGGCCGAGTCGGTAAAGTCGGGCGCGATGAGCACCTCATAGAAGAGCTTATCGATCTCCTGGGCGGTGGTGAGCTCCAGGGGCCGGTTGGTGATGAGGATACCTCCGAAGGCCGAGACCGGATCGCCGGCCAGGGCGGCCTTCCAGGCCTCCAGTTGGGTGGGCCGTACGGCTACGCCACAGGCGTTGGTGTGCTTGAGAATGACAAAGGTGGGGTCGGCCTCTTCGAATTCCTTCATCAGGCCGACGGCGGCATCGATGTCAACCAGATTATTGAAGCTCAGTTCCTTGCCGTTGAGCTTGGTGAACATCTCGTTGAGGCGGCCGTAGAAGGTGGCCTCCTGGTGGGGATTCTCGCCGTAGCGGAGGGCATTGGCCTTCATCTCACTGCGCTTGAAGACCGGCAGCTCGCCGTCCTCATTGAAGTAGGTAAAAATGGCCGTATCGTAGTGGCTGCTGATGGCGAAGGCGCGGCGGGCCAGTTTGCGGCGCTCGGTGAGTTCGCTCACGCCTCCCTTCTTGTCGATGATGTCCTGTAGGGTGGTGTAGTCCTCCCGGCTGGGCACGATGAGGACGTCCCGGTAGTTCTTAGCGGCGGCCCGAATGAGGGCGATGCCGCCGATGTCGATCTTTTCGATGATGAGGTCTTCCTCCTCGGTGTTGGCTACGGTTTCTTCGAAGGGATAGAGGTCAACGACCACCAGATCGATCTGGGGGATCTCGAGCTGATCGAGTTGCAGCAGGTGCTCCTCCTCGCGCCTGGCCAGGATGCCGCCGTGTACCTTGGGGTGAAGGGTCTTCACTCGCCCATCAAGGATAGAAGGGTAGCCGGTGAGCTCCTCTACGGGAGTAACGTCGATGCCGCGGTCGCGGATAAAAGTCTCGGTACCCCCCGTGCTATAGATAGTGACGCCCAGCTTATCCAGTCCGTCCACGATGGGGCCGAGGCCCTCCTTGTGGTAAACCGAAATCAGGGCGGAATTAATTTTGCGTGTTGTCATACGCGATCGGTATGCTCCGGCGTTTCCGGGGCTGGGTTGGTTTGAGGGGCGCAAAGATACGCATATTTGTAGCGCCTCTACACGCTAAGGTCGAGTGGCTAGAAGCCCAGTACCCACCCCTCGTGCTCAGTAACTCGTTGGTGCATTCCGGCCTTCTCCCCCCACGGCCGCTCTAGCAGGTTTTCTAACTCCCCCGCCCGTTGCCGCGCCTGTAGCCACGCTACGTAGGTGTCTACCTGCTCCCGGTCGGGGATGGGATCGCGGCCGGGGCGGGGAAGCAGGCTGGGATAGATCTCGGCATGCACAATTTTCCCCGCACCTGCGTCCCCGCCCCCTATCTCGAACGGCCAGATCCTGGATACTTCCGCAAGCTCAGGATGGTCGCGCAGCCGGCGTAAAACTGGAATGCCAAGCAGCGACTGCGAGCCCACACTCCCCGTATAGGCCAGTTTCCAGGCGGGCTGCATGCGGGGGTGGAGGGTATCGACTAGGCGGCGCTCGGAGAGGAGCACCTTCTGGGCAAATATGGGGTAGTTAAAGTCGCGTTTGGGGCCGAGGTGCCTACTTACCTGCCCCGCCGGCACGCCCCAGAAGGGACCGGCCGGAGCACCGATGCGCTGGTTGAGCTGGGCACCGACCCAGAAGCGATTGTTCTGGTTGTCGGGCCGGTCCTGGATGAGGGTGGTTAGGTAATCCCAGACAGCACGCCAGGCGGGTTTGTCTCTGAGCCGAAGGGCCTCTGCAAATCCCTTAGGGTAGCCGAAGGCAAAGTCCCAGCCGATCAGTACACGCTCGTCGCGTAACTGAAGCAGGCGTTGCCCCAGGTAGGTATAGCAGGCGTGGCGGGTGCGGAAGTAGTGGGTATGTAGGGGGCCGGTGGCGGTAGCCTCGGCGAGCCAGATGGCGTCTTTGGTGGGCCTGGCGGGGCTGGGCTTGTTTCTGCCTGACCAGTCTATGGCTAGGAAGTGATCGAAGTACATAAGAAAAACCACAGAGTGACACAAAGGAAGGCACAGAGTCACACAAAGCAACTTAGTGGAACTCTGTGGTTACCCCTTAAGCCACTAATTCATAAATCCCCTCCCGCTTCACCTCCACCGCCTCAGACTCCAGAAACTCCTCGTAGCTCAGCAGGCTATCGATCATGCCGCCCGGGCCGATCTCGATGATGCGATTAGCCACAGTCTGTACCAGCTCGTGGTCGTGGCTGCTCATGATGAGGTTGCCCCGGAAGTCGCGCAGGGCGTTGTTAAGGGCGGTGATGGATTCCAGATCGAGGTGGTTGGTGGGCTCGTCGAGCAGCAGGAAGTTGGGGTGGTTGAGCATGGCCTTCGACATCATGCAGCGGACCTTTTCGCCACCGGAGAGGACACTCACGTTCTTGTGTACCTCCTCGCCGCCGAAAAGCATGCGGCCGAGGAAGCCGCGGATGAACTGCTCGTCCTTATTCTGGGAGTACTGCCGTAGCCACTCTACCAGGTCGAGTTGGCCGACCTGCTCGGTGAAGTAGTCGTTGTTCTCGTTGGGCAGGTACTGGGGGGTAATGGTCTGGCCCCACTCGATGGTGCCGCTGTCTGCCTCGGTGATACCGGCCAGTACCTCATAGAAGGCGGTGAGGGCGGCAGAGTCCATGCTGACCAGCGCGATCTTGTCGGGGCCGTTCATGGTGAAGCTGACGTTCGCAAAAAGCATGCCGCCGTCGATGGACTTTTTGCTCAGGTTGGTGACCTTCAGGATCTGGTCGCCCGGCTCCCGCTCTGGCTGGAAAGCGATGAAGGGGTAGCGGCGGCTCGATGGCTTGATTTCTTCCAGATTGAGCTTATCGAGGGCCTTTTTGCGACTGGTGGCCTGCTTGGACTTACTCGCGTTGGCACTGAAGCGCTGGATGAACTCCATCATCTCGGCGCGCTTCTGCTCCATCTTCTTGTTCTTGTTCTGGGCCTGCTGCATGGCGAGCTGCGAAGACTGGTACCAGAAGCTGTAGTTACCGGTGTAAATAGTGGCCTGCTGGCGGTCGATGTCCACGATGTGGGTGCAGACCATGTCGAGGAAGTAGCGGTCGTGACTTACGACGATCACGGTGTTGGGGAAGTCGGCCAGGAAGTCGGCTAGCCAGTGGACGGTCTGGGCGTCCAGGTCGTTCGTCGGCTCGTCCAGTAGCAGGATGTCGGGGTTGCCGAACAGGGCCTGGGCCAGTAGCACCTTCACCTTTTCGGGGCCGGTGAGCTCGGCCATCTCTTTGTAGTGGAGATCTTCGGCGATGCCCATATTGGAGAGTAGCTCGGCGGCGTCGGAGTCGGCCGTCCAGCCGCCCATCTCCCCGTACTGGTTTTCGAGCTCGGCGGCGCGCATGCCGTCGGCGTCGGTGGCGTCGGGATTCATGTAAATGGCGTTCTTCTCCTGCTCGATGGCGTAGAGCTCTTCGTAGCCCATCTTAACCACCTCCAGCACCACCTTATCCTCGTAGCCGAAGTGGTTCTGGCTCAGCACGGCCATCCGGTTACCGGGTTCCAGGCTGGCGTTGCCGCGGTTGGGGGCCAGCTCGCCGGAGAGCACCTTTAAGAAGGTCGACTTACCCGCTCCGTTGGCGCCGATGATGCCGTAGCAGTTACCGCGCACAAAATTCAGGTTCACCTCATTGAAGAGCACCCGCTTACCGAACTGGACGGTGAGGTCGTTTACCGATAGCATATCATAGATTTTTAGGGATGCAAAGGTAACGAGATTGGGACGGGGGAGGTTGGGACGGGGTCACTAGAAGGAGTGGGCAGCGGAGGCGCCCTACCGAAGACTAAAGTTGACCGGTGTTTCGCACCAGGTAGCTACGGCCTGGCCCCCTTTGCGGGCGGGTGTCCACCGGGGAAGTTGCGCCAGGGCCTTTAGCACGGCCTCATCGCATCCGTAGCCTACGCTCTGTAGAATACTGACGTCGGTCATCCGTCCGTCGGAGTGTACCAGGTAGCGCACGATCACCTCGCCCTCCACGGCGTAGTCCGTAGCCAGCTCCGGATAGTGGACGCGGCTGGCCAGCCACTGGGTCACGTCGGGTTGCTTACCGGT
The DNA here is from genome assembly GCA_958295895.1 of Saprospiraceae bacterium. Taxonomy (GTDB): domain Bacteria; phylum Bacteroidota; class Bacteroidia; order Chitinophagales; family Saprospiraceae; genus Neolewinella. The sequence continues at coordinate 89,347 of CATQHI010000009.1, forward strand.
CAGGGCGGGCTCCCGGTCTGGTGCGGTGGTTTCGGTGGTTGTGGTCTCCTGCCACTGCTCGGTGTTTACCCGGGCGAGGTCGCCAGATTGGGCGAAGGCGGCGGAGGAAACGAGCAAAAGGGAGAGAAGGTGGAAGTAGTTCATCGCGGAGGTATTTGTTGGTATTCGATTCGATCGGAAGTACCGGGTATTGACGTGCTCTTGCCTACGGTTCTTTCCGAACGTATATGTATGCTTTCCGAATGGTTGTTACACCCTCCCCCCCCAGTAGCTGCTAGCGGAGTGCTGCGCAACGCTGGTGCCGGAGGTGACGTTTCCCGGCTTCCACCCCTACAGCCTCCACTGGCGCATGGGTGCGGGCGAAACCTTCACCTACAATGCGGCCTCCGACCGCGCCGTGTAATGCAATCTACGACTGCACTGCCGCCCTTATCTTCACTACATGAAAGTAGTCTTACTGCTCACGCTCCTCCCCCTGCTCCTCACCGCCCAAACCGACTGCGACTGCCCGGCCACCTTCGCCTGGGTGAAAAAGACTTTCGAGGAGAATGACGCGGGCTTTGCCTACGCCGTTGACCGGAAGGGGCAGCAGGCGTACGAAGCAACGACGAAGAAAACCCAGGCGGCCGTCGATACCGTAAGCGAAGCAAACGGCTGTACCCAGGCGATCTACGGATGGCTCACCTGGTTTCGGCCGGGACACGTATCGATCAGTCAGGTACAGCAACAGAATACTCAGGAAGATGCCCCACCCGCTACGGCCGAGGAGATCCGTAGCCGCTACGCCAACTGGAAGCGCGTCGACGTACCGGTCAGTGAGTTCGAAGCCTCCCTAGAATCTGACGACCCTTACGAGGGAATTTGGGTGACCGGCGACTACCGCATCGGCATCAAGAAAATGGACGACCGCTACGTGGGGGCCATCCTCCGTGCCGATAGCCTGTACTGGATGCCCGGGCAGATCAAACTGGAATTCGATCTGGATACGATGCTGACTTACTATATGCAGGATCACAGTCCGCGGTACGTGCACGCGCCCACTCCCGTAGGGACCAATTATCTAGTTGCCGACTGGGTGACGCTACAGCGCGAGACGCCCCGGGGGGAGGATGACCCGATGCTCGACCTTTACCTGCGTGCCAGTGAAACGGAGGTGCCGCTCTTCGAACGTATCGACGATCGGACAGTATATTTAAGAATCCCAAGCTTCGATCAGCACAAAAAAGTGGAGATCGATAGCGTGATCGCCGCGCACCGCGAGGAAATACTCCGCACCGAAACCCTGATCCTGGACATCCACAGCGGTACGGGGGGCAGTGACCAGAGCTTCGCCGAGTTACTACCCATCCTCTACACCAATCCCATCTACACCACCAATACGGAGTTCTACTCCACCCCCGCCAACAACCAGCGGATGCTCGATTTTGCCGATGACCCCACGGCCTATGGCATCGACGAAGAGACAACAGCCTGGGCCCTCCGGGGCTACGACACGCTGTCGCAGCACCTCGGCGAGTTCGTCAACCTGGACGGCGGGCGGCAGGATACGCTCACTTTCGACACCATCCACCCCTACCCCGCGCGCGTAGCCATCCTCATCGACGGCGGCAATGGCAGCACGGACGAGGAATTCTTGCTAGCCGCAAAGCAAAGCCAGAAGGTGAAGCTCTTTGGGCAGTCGACCTTCGGAGTGCTGGATATCTCCAATATGTACTTCGTCCCCTCACCGTGTGGTGACTACCAGTTGGGCTACTCGCTCACCCGTAGTCTACGCATTCCAGACTTCACCATTGACGGGGTGGGCATCCAGCCGGACTTTTTCATTGACCGCGCGGTACCCAAGTGGCACTGGGTCAATTACGTACTCGGCGTCTGGTAGTACAATGCGGTCTCCGACCGCGTCGTACCCCATACCGCCCGGAGCGCCAACCTAGTACACCGCTTCAATCTGTCGCCGCAACTCCCCGTACGCCGCCGCCCCCTGCCCCACCAAATCAGCCCATCGGCACTCGATCACCACCTTCCCGGTATAGCCCTCCGCCCGTAGCGCAGCCAGGTAGGGGCGAAAGTCCACCCCCTGCACCCCGGGCGGCGTACGGCCCTCCCCCTCGGCCAGCTCGCAGTACACCGCATAGTCACCCACGCCGGTGATGTCAGTGGCCGGATCGCCGTCTACGAGCATGTGGTAGATGTCCACGCAGAGCCGAAAGTGGGGGTGATCGACGGCCTTCACGATATCCAGGGCCTCCGGTACGCTATTAATGAAGTTGGCTTCCGTGCGGTTCAGGTTCTCGAGGGCGAGTAGGATGTCGTAGCGTGCGGCTACCTCTGCCACCCGGCGGGCCATATCAATAAATTGCTCCCGCGCCCGCCCGCGGTCAAATCCCTCCGGCACCCGGCGCGAGGCGCTACTACCCCAGGTGATGAGCGTGAGTCCGGCCGCGTGGGCGCGGCGCAGCACGGTATCGACATAGCCCAGTACGGCCGCCTCGTTCACCTCCGGTCCGACCACCTTCAGGTCGCCGGGCAGGAATAGGTTACAGGCGTACAGCGGCACCCGAAGATTACGGAGGGTAGCTAGCGAGTGTTGAAATTGCTCTTCCGTGACCGTCCGCGGTGAGAGCAATTTGGGTGTACCTTCCACGAGAAGCTGAAAGCCGGCGGCGTGGAGTAGGCTATCGTTTTCGAGTTCCTGTACGACACCAATCTCGGGCACCGACTGGGCGGGCAGGGTCAGTCCAAATAAAACGAAAACCAGGAGATACAGCGTCTTCATAAGCGGCGGAGTACTTGTTGTGCACCCCCTAAAATAGACAAAGCCCAGCGAACGGGTCGCCGGGCTTTGTCCCTTCGGAGATTCTACCGTGGGGGCTACTAGAGCACCGTCACGTTCACTGCGTTTAATCCCTTCTTGCCTTCCTCGACCTCGTAGGATACCTTGTCGCCCTCGGCGATGGTGCCCTCGTTGAGGTCATTGATGTGCACGAAGACGTCCTTCCCGCCATCGTCCGGCGTGATGAAGCCAAATCCTTTGGCGGTGTTGAAGAACTTTACTGTACCGTTACTCATGGGTGTGTATTTACACGATTCCACGGCCGGGCGTCACCTTGACACCTTTGCCGTGATGGGTCTAACCGGCGGGTGCGGAGGGATGTTCTTTTTTCCTGAATTATTTGTTTGGACGTGCACCGGGGCGGGGCCGCGGGTGCAGCACCCCCACCAGGACGGCCACACCCCGCACAAGCCACTGCCAGACCAGGTTCTATAATGCCACCAACCCCCGCCGCCCATGCGTCCCCTTCCCTGCTCGCTCTGTTTGTTGGTGTTGCTGCTGTTCGGCTGTACGGACACACCGTCACCCCCCACCGCCGTGGTGCCCCCCCACACCGGACCGGCCGCCCACGCCAAACGTCCGGCCCCGCCCGGCGACCAGTGGGGCTACGCCGGCGAAACCGGCCCCACCCACTGGGCCGAACTGCTCAAAAACTCGGCCTGCGGCGGGAATCAGCAGTCGCCCATCAATATCATCACCGTGAATGCGGTGCCGGACACCAGTCAGGCCAAGTTGGAGATCCACTACGCCGATAGCACCCGTATTACCGACGTGGTGAATAACGGGCATACGATACAGTACGATTTCGAGCGCGGCGATTACGTGACCTACGGGGGTACGCGCTACGACTTACAGCAATTTCACTTCCACGAGAGCTCGGAACACACCATCGACGGGGTGCGCTACCCACTGGTCCTGCACCTGGTACACACCAACGCGAAGGGCAAGTACCTCGTGCTGGCCGTGATGGTCAAGGAGGGCGAAAACAGCGCACCCTTCACCTTCCTAGAGCGGCTGCTGCCCCTGGCCATCGATGAGCCCAAGACCGTCAATAAGCGCTTCGCCCTGGAGCAGAACCTGCCGCTGGAGCGCCAGTATTACCACTACACCGGCTCGCTGACTACGCCGCCCTGTACCGAGGGGGTGGATTGGTTCGTGTTCCGCCAGCCCATCACGGTCTCCCACGCCCAGGTCGAGACCCTCGGCCAGTTGATGCCGCTCAATAACTACCGCGGCGAGCAGCCGCTGAATGGACGGGTTGTGGTCGTGGGCAGTTAGGGCGGGGCCGCCCCCTTTCGCTCTAACCGCTCCTTTACTGCAACACCACCCTATACATCCGCTCCCCATACCGGAGGAAGTACACCCCCCCAGGCAGGTGACTTAAATTCATCCGGTGCGTACCCCGGGGAAAGGACTGTTGAAAGGTACTTTGGCCTGTAGGATTGACAACCTCTACCTTACCTGCCTTTCCTAGCCGAAGCTCAAATACGCCGTTGCTGGGATTAGGATAGATACTCAGCGCAGGTTCATCAAGTGGTTCGCTCCGAATGGACACAGTCTCGTTGTTAGTGGACGAAAAGGCTAGGGCGTCGATGTCGAAGCCGGCTCCGTTCACGTACTCCAGGCGGAGGACCTTACCCATGCCTGCGGTGAGCGGTACGTCCTGCAGTACCGTGGTGGTGAATACGTCCCAGCCACCGGTGGGGCTTATATCCGTGAACGTACCCTGCACCTCGCCGTCCAGGCTGAGCTGTAGATCACCGGGGCTTACAGCTCCACTGGAGTAGGTGAGCGTGATATCGTAGGTGCCCGTCGAGGTGACGTCAACGGTGTATTCCACCCACTCTCCGGAATTGCTGTAGCCGATGCTGTAGCCATTACTAGCGCTCTCTTTCTCCACTACGTCTACCCCATCGTCGGGTCTAAAGGAGGTGCTCCCGTTCCTTTTTTCGTCGTCGTTGTAGGCCACCCCCTGCCCCCCCAGGTCGTAGTACTCTCCCTCGATCACGTCACTCGGGATGCGGAAGTTTCTCTCTAGGTAGGGCGACTGTACCTCCGCCCCATTCGATCGTTTAAACAGACTGAGGATGGGTGCCTCAATGGTATACGTGGTGCCCTCGTGGAGCTCCGTAACGTAGCTCGAGGTGGAATCGCCCCAGCGGGCGTAGTTAGCGATCGTGATACCCGTGGAGTTAATCACTTCGACCAGCGGATCGTTCTTTAGCAGACCCGTTCCTCCGATGATGCTGATGTTCTCGGAATCGCTTATTCTGAGCGGGTAGGGGTCGTTCTTCGTTTCCTCGCACTTCAGGCCGAAGATGGTCACGTTGGCCGCGTTCCTGATCTCCGCCATCGGACTATTGAGGGGCTTGATGTGCTGGTTGTGAAACATGTAGAACGTCAGCGGCTGGGAGGTACCGTCAATCAACACGTGGCGGTAGTCGGGATTATTCGAATCGTCGTTGTGGAAGCCCAATTGGTTGTAGAATTTTCCGCCACCGTTTCCGGTAATGATCAGGCGCTGTAGGGCGGAATTGGTACTGTTTACCCGGTGGGGAGCCACCCAGACGTCGCGGACGATTGAATTAGCACCGGCCCTCCACCGCAGGGGGTAGACGCGGTAGGATGTGCGGGGAAAGACGATCTTCATATTCGCCATAGCACAGGTAGCCCCGGCGTCATCGGGGGTATCAAAGATCGGGACCGGTGCACTGCCGCTGTTATCGAAGGTCTTCCCGTCGACCACGGAGATGTGGCGACCCAGGCCGAATAACTTAGTGTTTGCCCTGAGCCTGATGGTCTTGGTGACCTTGTAATTGCCCTTAGGTAAAAACACCTCCTCTGCGGCGTCAATGGCGCTCTGGATGGCCTCGGTGTCGTCAGCAACGCCGTTGCCTACCGCGCCGAACTCCTTCACGCTGACTACGCCGGGGTTCTCGAACGAGCAGAAGGCGTGGCCGTTGGGCCAGACGTGTTTGGCCACCAGGTCGGTGGGAGCCGCGGCGACATTCTCCACCACGTCGGCCACTGTTCGGTTGGAAAGTACCCCGTCGATTAGTTTGGCCGGAGCGGCGTAGTCCTTGCAGTAGGAGTACTCAAGCACCTTGCTCCAGACACCTGAGTTGGTCACCCTTAGGGCCTCCCCGGCGCTTGCGTTGTTGACCAGCCGCGTGGCCCCCCGGAAGTAGACATTACGGAGGTAAATGGACCGGTCCGTATTAGCGATGGCCACTTCGTCGTCCCCGGGCGCGGTGAGCTCGATGGTACCGTCCACTAGGCTTACGTTCCCGCTGGATTCTACGGCGGTCAGTCCGCCGCTACCTAGCTTCATGCCGCCCACTACAGGTCCGCTTGCTTTGGTGATTTCAAAGCCTACGATGCTCAGCGGCGTCCAGTGCTGGTACCAGACGGCGTAGTCCGTCTGACCGCTTAGTTTCAGTCCCGCAATGACGGGGCAGGGTTGGCCGTAGGGGGCGTATATCCCGTACTTCCCGCCGATGACTTCCAGGTTAGTAATGCTGCCACCGCTACCGATGAGGTCCTTTACGCCCGCAAACGCGCCGGTAGCGTTGATCTTCACGTCCGTCATGGCGCTACCCTCGCAGGCCCTGAACTCTACGGCTACCGCTCCTGCGTGACCGCTCCCCCTCAGGTCAAAGTCGATTCCCCGCAGGGCCTGGTTGAAGTTGTCGTTGTGCTTGATTCTACCGTTCGTGAACCGGTACAGGTGAATGATGGGCTTTGGCTGCTGCGCATCGTTATAGCCCTGGGCGTTGTCAGCCAGTTTAAACACCGGCTTTTTGCCGGAGGATGAGCCGATAAGCACGTGTCCCGGGCGGTAGGTCTTGCTCGTAGTGCCGGGGGTCTCGCAGATCAGCGTATTACTAATGAGGTAGGTGCCGGAAGGTACGAACACGGCCTTCTGGGCGGCATAGGCATCGTCGATCGCGCGTTGGATTGCCGCCGTAGCGTCCGTCGCACCCGTGTTGTCCGCATTGTAGGGGCTGGCGGTGACGATCACTAGGCCATTGGACGCCTTGACGGTCTGGGCGCTAAGCGTTTGCCCCGGCAAGCCCCAGAGAAAGAAGACGATCAGTGCCCAGAGACACGGGGTGCGGGGTGTAAGGGTAGGTTGCATGTTTTCCATGATTTATGTGTTATTTACTTAAGTATCAAATCGTATTCCCTTATTTATTTAACCCACTACATGCTCTTTTCATCACCGACAAAACAGAACTTGACCCCTCCTATTTGCCACAATATAGAAAAAATATTAACTACGTAGGTCAACTTTGTTGAACGCCCCGGAAGTCGTATGTTTTGTCCACCGATGAGTAACGATGAGCGGATCGCCGCCCACCTCGACTTCGCACCTCCGCGAGTTGTTACGGGAGCAGGGGATTACCCTGATCACCTGGCGGGAGATTCAGGGGCGGTGTACGGCGACTAGGGCGGGGCCGCGGGTGCTCCCCCATCGTCTACCTCCGCGCGAACAGACTTCCAATACCGTCGTGGGAGTTGTCACTAATGGTCAGGCTATCCACCCCCACCAGCCGGATGATGCCGCTGAATGCTACCCCAACGGGAGGAAGGTCATCTGAGTAGGTGATGTAGCGGTCTTCCCCGCCGGAGTAAATGGACCGTTGCAGCGTAATCGTATAGGTACCCTGCGAGTGTTCGTCGCCATCCTCCGCTATGGTATAGCGCCCGTTGGCGAGTAGATCCAGTCGCACGGTGGTGCCGGTGGAGGCAGGAGTTTCGTTCAGTTTGCCCGTAAATCCGCCGCCGGTACTGACCCAGTCCCAGCTGCCGATGAGGTCCGAGCCTTCGAACGATACCTCGGCCTTGGGGGAGCAAGAGCAAATACTGAGCAGCAGCAGGGGAAGAAAGCATAGTAGTTTCATGGCGTATGCGGTAAGGATATGAATCAACCGTTTCGAGGAAGACGTTGGCGCGGAGGGCGGTCGTTGGCCGGTTTTCTCCGTTTTCCCACACTTTGTGACTTTGTCAATCGACGCGGAGCGCTCACTGGTCGATATAGCGCTCGCGGCCCCGCGCATACCCCGGAGGTTTGCCGCTCAATGACTTACACCATGTCCCACACCATCATCGACCACTCCAACAGCACAAAGCCAAGGTGACCCGCGACCGCCACGAGTCGGAGCGGCTGTACAACAAGGTGGAGCGGGCGAAGACGGAGCACTTTTTGAGTGAGAAGGAGAATCCGGCTGGGGGGTATTAGTCTGGCGTAGCTAATAGCTACTTCCCGCTGCGTTTGAGCGTATACTTTCGCTCATGACCCTTCAAAGTATCCGATTCCACCTTTCCACTGAATGTCATTAACCGCTCCAGTATCGCAATTGAGCCGGCATTGTGCTCATGGGCATACGCCGTTAGCACCTCTAGTTGAGTACTTGTGAATAGATAGTCAATCAGCCCTGCGCCAATCTCGCTCCCGAATCCCTGCCCCCAGTACCGCTCCCGCAGACGGTAAGCAATCTCGTACTCCGCACCTTGGTTACGGTATACACCACCCATACCAATGAAGGCAGTATCAGCCAGACGTACGACGGCCCAGAGCCTATAGAATTCGCTCGAATCGCGGTAGTAGCCAATGAAACGATCTAGCTCCCGTTGGGCTTCCGCCGGGGTCATCGGCGCTTTGAGGTATCGCATCACATTCGGGTTGCGCTGCATGTCGTAGAATCCAGGCAGGTCGGATGGATCCAACTCCCGTACGTAGAGGCGTCTGGTCTGAAATAGCACGGCAGCAAATTAGTTAATTGGGGTACGGTACCGTACCCTTCCCCGGGGGGGGGAGCCCTAATGCAGTGAGGTCTGTAGCGCCGTAGGCGGTAGGGCCTCGCGGTTAGTCTGGCCATCCAGCGCAGCCAGAGGCTGCATTTTACTGCCGCTGCCGGAGGTAGCATTGTACTGGCCACAATAAAAAAACAGCATCCACACGCATAGGCCAAAGCGCCTAAAGTCATCACTCAATCCCCTTTCACAGGACACACGAAGTTTGGGGGAAACACGCCGTAACCCAGCGGGCGGGGCCGCAGGTGCAGGGCCACCCGAAGGCACGTTACTACCCCCCCGCTGCGTTCACTGCCGAAGGAGGGGAGGGAACAGCACCCGACCCTACCGGTTACTGCTTGTTAGATGCCTAATCCCCAAAGTATCATCTGTACCGTTTTTGAGGGCGCGTACCACCTCGGCGTGGGTGCCCTGGCCAACTCCCTCTACGCTAGCGGCTACCGGGGGGTGCTGTACGCCGGCTACCGCGGGCCGCTACCCCCCCTGGGCCGTAGATGCAGTGACAGAGCGGGATGGCCTGCTAGTGTACCCGGTAGCCGAGGGACTCACCATCCATTTCGCCGCTCAGGACACGACCGAGATGCTGGCCAACATCAAACCGGAACTGATCCAGCAGGTGTGGGAGCGCTACGGAGAAGCTACGGAGATCGTCTTCTACATCGACTGCGACATCGTCATCAAGGCCCCCTGGCACCGCCTGGAGAACTGGGCACAGTACGGCGTAGCACTGTGCGAGGATATGAACTCGCCGGTAGCTAAATCCCACCCCCTGCGGGCCCAGTGGAAAGCGTACTACGCGCAGTACGGCGTGGGCTACGAACCGAAGGACGATATCTACGTCAACGGAGGCTTCGTCGGTATCCACCGCCGCTACCGGGGCTTCGCCGAGCGCTGGGGGGAGCTACAGCGGTACATGAAAGAGTATACCGGCCACCAGGACCGCATCGGCATCGCCGACCGCTGGAACATGTTCCACTTCATGGACCAGGATGCCCTCAACGTAGCCAAGGACCTCACCGATACGGTAAGCATCATGGGGCCCGGACGCTATGGATTTCGGTAAATTCGGCTACGTCATGTCGCACGCAGCCGGCCGGTCCAAGCCCTGGGATAAGGCCTACCTACGCGACATCTTCGTCACCGGTGCCCGGCCCAGTTTTTCCGACAAGCAGTACTGGCACTATGTGGATGGGCCCATCCGGTTGTTTTCTCCGGGGCATGTCTGGCGGAAACGAGTGGCGGTGAAGACGGCGGCGTTTATTGGACGGTTCTTTACGCGGACGTAGGAGAATAGCAAGACCGGTGTCTGCGGACTCGGGCATACGCTTTTTACCGACTAGCCGTTATATGGACTTTGACCCGGTCATTGTTGCCCCCTAGTTCATCACTGTATGTATTTTGCCCTCTGCGGGCGGCTACGGCAATTGTTTGTCTTTAGCGCCCTTTGCCTTACTGCCCTACTCAACGCCCAGCAAACTTACGAGGCCGGTTACCTAGTCACTTCAGACGGTGGGCGGCAACAAGTGGACATTCTTAACCTAGACTGGCGGTACACCCCCGACGAAGATTACCGTGCTGCGCGGAGGTGAGCCTACCGTTATTGCGGTCAGCGCGCTGAATGAATTTGGTATTCCCGGAAAGGCGCACTTTGTGAACTATACCGTACAGATGGAGCGGTCAAGCACAGAAACCGGCGCCCTTCCCAGCGCACCCACCCCGCTACGGCAAAAACGCCTGCTCCTGCGCGCTGAAGTCGCCGGACCGGCTAGCCTGTACAGCTACAGCGAGCAGCAGGTAACAAAATTCTTTTTACAGTTGGACTCAACTACTCCGCCTACACAATTGGTGTATCAACGGTGGGTTACCGCCACTAACAAGGTCCGGGAAAACAAACAGTACGCCCTACAACTGATGAGTGCGCTGCAGTGTGGCACCCACAGCAGCAAACAGACCCCAGGCTATGAATTAAGGGAACTGCGTGAGATAGTGATGGCGTACAATGCTTGTCGGGGCGCGCAAAGCAAGCTGTATACCAATAACGCGGCGCGGGGGGAGGCGCGTTTTCGTAGGCGTAACCGCCGGGGGCCTACCTCACTCGGTTTAAGATGATGGAAACGACCAATGGCCGGATGCTGGTAGAAATGGAAAGCAAGTTGAGTCCACGCATCGGCCTGGAGTTGGAGTACCGACTACCCTTTGGCAATAATAAGTACGGCCTGGTCATCGAGCCTAATTACTACCGCTACCAATCGGCCGGAACCTATAGTCCGGTGTACCGCATCGAAATGGCCGCTACGGATCATGCGGTACTCCAACTACCGCTAGGACTGCGCTACTACAGTTTTATGGGGTCTACTACGAAGATCTTTGCGACCCTCTCCGGGGGCTACAATTTTGTGCTTTCGGGCAATGTGCACTATGACCGCGGCCCTGCGACCGACCTCCACGGCAGTTTTAGTGCTTCCGGCGGGCTAGGTCTGCGTTTTCGGGAGCATATTTCGGGGTCGAGGTACGTTACCAGCGAAATACAAGTTACTCCAGGGTAATCACTCGGGCAACTAAAACCAGCGGAATACGGGTGATCGGAAGTTACGTTTTCTAGGTAGTACCTTTAACCCAGCACCCGCGGCCCCGCCCTTAACTGCTTGATGCAGTGAATAGTACGGGGTTTTCTTCTAGCACTCTCATTGATCGATCCCAAGTACGTTTTTTACATGTTTATGTCCCTTCGTCTACTTTGCTGCGGCCTGTTGCTGCTGCCGGTAAGCCTCACTGCCCAACTGGCCACCACCGAACTTGAGGAGGCCGCCGCCTACCGGGCCGCCTACCAAGTCTACGCCGACAGCGTGGCCGCCACCCTGACCTACTACACCGATACCACCGTAGTGCTCGGCGATGACCTGGCTGAATTAAGGGTGCCTCCGGGCTACCGCTTCGTATACGGCGAGGATGCCGAGACCGTGCTGGTGGAGCTTTGGGGCAATCCCCCGAGTACGGGCGCGGGCTCACTGGGCATGCTCTTTCCCGAGAAGTACGGACCGGAGTCTACGGCGGGCTACGGCATTGACATTTTCTTCACTGAAGAGGGCTACGTAGCGGATGACGATGCGGCCGACTATGACTATGATGAATTGCTCGAGCAGCTACAGCAGGAGACCGAAGCGGGCAATGCCAGCCGCCTCGAACAGGGCTACGGAACGATGCAACTGGTAGACTGGGCCGCTACCCCCCACTACGACAGCGCCAATAAGCGCCTGCACTGGCCAAGCAATTACGCTTCGACGAGCAGGACGAACTGACCCTCAACTACAACATCATGTTCCTGGGCCGCCGCGGCTACCTGACCATGAACGTAATCGGCGGCATGAAGGATTTGCCCGAGGTGAACGGGGACCTGGATCAGTTCCTAGGGAGCCTGGCCTATACCGAGGGCAACCGCTACGCCGATTTTGACTCGAATACGGATGAGATGGCCGCCTACGGCGTAGCTGCTTTGTTCGGGGCCAAGGTACTGGCAAAAACGGGGCTGCTGGCTACGATCGGTATCTTTCTGCTGAAGGCATGGAAGCTGGTGCTGGTGGGGGTTGTGGCGTCGGGGGCTGGGGTGAAGAAGTTTTTGGGGAAGTAGTCGCTATCCACGCAGCCAGAGGCTGCATGTTGCTGCCACTGCCGAAGGCAGCATTTTACTCAGGTGCCGAGAAGCGCTCGTCAGTCAGCAGCGACTCGTCGGTCAGCGTATGCAGAAACGCCAGCAAGGCCCGCTTCTGCCGCTCCGTCAGCGTAAAGCCAGTGATGTTCGGGTCCTCGTTCTCCAGGTTGTGGCCGCCGCTAGCGTAGTGGTCGAGTACCTCCTCGAGGGTTTTGAAGCGGCCGTCGTGCATGTAGGGGGCGGTAAGGGCGATATTGCGCAGCGTGGGGGTACGGAACTTGCCGTTGTCGAAGCGGTTGCCGGTCACGCCGCCGAGGCCCGGATCGGGGAAGTCATCCAGGGAGGCCACGTCTTCGATGCCGTTGTTGTGGAACTTGTTATCGCCAAAGCCGGGGGCGTTGTGGCAGTGACCACAGCCGGGGTGTAGCACGCCGGGGGCCAGGTTCTCTACGAAGAACAGGCTATCGGCCCCGAGTTGCTCCTCCTCGGTAAAAAAGTCGGTATTCTGGTAGACCACCCGATCGAACTTACTATTCGCCGAGATGATCGTGCGCTCGAACTGCGCCAGCGCCTTGATGGTCAGCTCCTGGGTGATCTCCTCCTTCGTGTCGATCCCGAAGGCTGCCCGGAAACGGGCCGGGTAGTCGGCATCCTCCCGCAGTTTGCGCAGCACCTCTTCCCAGTCGTTATCGAGCTCCAGCATGTCCTCGACGGGGTGGATGGCCTGCTTCCAGAGCTTGGGGGCGTCGCCGTCCCAGTTGAAGCCGTTCGGATTGAAGGCCAGGTTCACCAGTGACATCGCACTGCGATTGCCCTCCAGGCGGCGGATACCCAGGGAGCGGTTGAGCCCGTCGGTAAAGGCCAGCTCCTGCTTGTGGCAACTGGCGCAGGACATCGTACCGTCCGTGCTCAGGATGTCGGTATCGTAAAAGATGCGCCGCCCGAGATTTACCCCCTCTACTGACATAGGGTTCTCCGCGTCGACCACCGGCGCGGGCAGGTAGGCCGGCACCTCTAGGGCGTAGGGGGTGGGGGTGTTCGGTCCGGTGATAGCCCCCTCCTCCGGTAGCTCCACCCCGTCCGCACCTCCTTCTTCCCGACACCCCGCGGCGGCGAGTAAGACCGTAAGACCCAGCATGACGAAAAGGCGTACCATGTTATCTTGCTATTTCAACTCGTACCGCACCGGCGGCCCCGCCCCGTAAACAAACGAAGAGTCGGTAAGGGTGTGTAGGAAGGCGACCAATGCCGCCTTTTGCGTGTCGTCTAACCCCAGCGGCCGGATATTGGCACTGCGGTTCTCGGCGTACTTACCGCCTGAGTCGTAATGCTCCACTACCTGTTCCAACGTTACAAACCGGCCGTCGTGCATGTAGGGAGCTGTGAGACCTACGTTGCGCAGGGCCGGGGTACGAAAACGGCCGTTATCGTAGGGCTGACCCGTGATGGCGCCGCGCCCCGGATCACGAAAAGCGGTCAGGTCGGTAGCCTCATCCAACCCATTATTCTCGTAGCGCTGATTAGTGAAGTGGGGCGGCGTGTGGCAGTGAGCACACTCTCCCTTGGGCAGGCCCGCGTACGGCCCCTGCGGATCGTCACCGAAGTCGAAAAAGATGGCGCGCCCCAGGGCCTCCGCCTCGGTGTAGCTAGCCTCCCCCCGCTGTACGCGGTCGTATTTGCTGTTGCGGGAGACGAGTGTGCGTTGGTACTGTGCCAGCGCCCGGCCCACCCGCGTAGAGTCGATCGCCTCCGTCCCGAAGGCCTCCCTAAATGCCTCCCGGTAGCTAGTCCAGCCGTTCGATCACCGCCGGCCAGTTGCCGCCCATCTCGTGGACCGTGCCGATGGGGTGCAGGGCCTGGGTCTCGAGGTTGTCGGCCCGGCCGTCCCAGAACAAGGGCTGGTGGAGGTAGCCGATGTTGGCCAGGCCGGGAGTATTGCGGGTACCGGCCAGCCCCCCGACGCCCACGCTCACCGGTCGCCCGTCACTAAAGGCCAGCGCCGGCCGGTGACACGTACCGCAGCTTACCGTCCTGTCCGCCGAGAGAATAGGGTCGAAAAACAAGCGCTCACCCAGCGCCATACCAGCAGGAGTAGAAGGATTATCATCGGGGTAGAGTATAGCGGCAAAGTCCGGTGGGGGGGGCTCCACGTCCGGCCCGCAACCAAGGGCTAAAATAAGCAGTGCCAGCCAGCCCCGCATGGTCTACTGCTGTACTTCCAGCCGGAATTGCCCGGCCAGCCGGTTCCAGATGTCCAGCGCCACGGCCTGGTTGCCCCCGTGCACGGCCTGCTGCTGCGGATTGGTGATGTCGAAGGTATCGCTGCCGTCGGAGAGGGCCCTGAGCACGTCGGCCACCACGGTCAGCTGCGGCGTCTGGCCGGCGCGCACGCTGAAGGGTTGATTAAACTCTACCGTCGTGTACAGCGAGTCGCTGCCCATGTGGTAGGTCAGACCCGTATCGTAGAGTCCGTCGCTCTCCAGATCGGCATTCGCCTCGATCTTCGCGAAGACGTAGCGGGTGGTCGGTCCCCAGAACTCCGCCTCATTGAGCACGTAGTCGGCAGGAAAAGCGCTCGGATCCTGCGCGTTGAGTTCCGGCTTCACGCCCAGGCCGAAGCGCAGCCCCGCATAATCTCCCTCCGGCACGCGAAAGGTCCGCGTCTGCATAGCCGAATCACTGGCCGACATCCAGCGCAGCAGGTCAATGTCGGTCAGGCGCACGGGCGCGGCACCATTCCGGGGTAGCAGCTCCAGGTCCGACACGTAGTACTGAAACAGCAGCACCTTGAGCGTATCCCCGGTGGGGTAGGCGTAGGCATCGCGCTGAATGCCGAGGGGCGCACCATCGTATTCGGCACGGAAATCTAGCGTGAGATCGGTCTCGGTCAGCGGCATGTCCACATCATCGTCGTCGCGGCAAGCCGTCAGGGCCAGCAGAAGCAGCAGGGGGAGCAGCAGGTGTTTCATAGGTGGGCGGGGCCGCGGGTGCGGCGCTGGTTGCGTGAACTACAAGAACGTAACTCGCCCCCGCCCGGTGGTGCTGCTGCCCCACTATTGTCGCCCCCCCCGGCCGACAAAGCAGGCGAACATGTGCAAAATCAATCCCGTTGCGTCAGCACATCCTAACCAATACGTATACCTACCCCCATGGACCAGTCCCCCAACTCCTCCCTCGACAACGCCCTCAAGCAACTCACCTACGGCTTCTACATCGTCGCCACCCGCAAGGACGGCCACGACCTCAAGACCCGCTCCGAGGACTGGATCAGCGCCGCCACCGTCAGCTGGGCCACCCAGTCGAGCTTCGATCCGCCGCTCATTACCATTGCCATCCAGAAGGACAGCGACGTCAACGAGACCATTCAGAAGGCGCAGTCTTTCTCCCTCACCGTCCTGGGCAAGAATGACGAGGCCCTCATCAAGAAATTCGCTCAGCAGACCGAGGTCGACTACGGCGCCCACTCCGTCAACGGTATTTCCTACACCGAGGGCGAAACCGGTGCCCCCGTCCTCGACTGCGGCATCGCCACCCTGGAGTGTAAGCTCGAAGATGCCCTGACCACCCACGGCGATCACATCCTCTTCGTGGGTAAGGTCATCAAGGCCACCAGCAAGGAAGGTCAGCCCATTACCGAGATGGATACGCGTAAGCACTACGAGGGGGTGAGCCCGCGGAGCTAGTGGTCCTCCTCGTCGTCCGCCGAACGTTGCGCAGCTTCGTTCGTCTGCCGACGAGAATTGCGGCCGACGAGTGTACCCCATGACCGACCCAAAAATCACCGCTCATCTCCTCCAGGAGCCCCACCTAGCCCCCCTAATCGCCCGCCACACCCTCTCCCCCCGGCCCGACCACGGAGGCGACGTCTATTTCGGTCTCCTACGCTCCATCACCTACCAGCAGCTGAGCGGGCGGGCGGCGGGCACCATCTTCGGGCGCTTTCTGGACCTGTTTCCCGATGGCTACCCCCACCCGGAGCGGCTGCTGGACCTATCCGAGAGCGACCTGCGCGCGGCGGGGGATGAGTCGCCCCAAGGCCGGCTACCTCCACGGCGTTGCGGCCTTCTGGCTGGAGCACAAGCTGATCGATCGGGACTGGTCGGAGCTCACCGACCAGGAGATCATCGACCTCCTTACCCTGATCAGGGGCGTAGGCCAGTGGACCGTGGAGATGGTGCTGATGTTCGTCCTCCGGCGCCCGGATCTGCTACCCGCTGGATGACCTGGTCGTGCGGCGCAACCTCAATCGCGCTGTTCGACCCTCGGCCACCTAAAGGGCAAGGCCCTGGTGGCAGCGATGCTGCGGCGGGGGAGCCCTGGCGGCCGTACCGCAGTTTTGCTAGTCGGTATTTGTGGGAGATGGGCTAGGGGGAAGCGAGTAGCTGTAGCTTAGTCACACTTTAGTGCAAAATCCGATCTTGGTAGATCAATCCTTCAGGTAGTTCGGATGATAGTGCGCTATAAAAGTCACCGATCCTGAATGTATTTGGGTTGTTCCCTTTTAAAGAAGCAATATGTCTACTCACTAGCGGAGCAGATATTGAGGGTCCCGTAGGGAGTATCTAGCACCGCTGGATTGTAGAAGGTTGGGACTTTCTGCAGTAGCGTAAGCTGCCAGGGTTACATTTTGCTCCCCGTAATTCGAAAATTTAGCTAACGATATCGCGTCACCTCCACCTCCTACCTCATAGGAAGCTACCGTGATGACGTTCAGCTTTTTCTCATGTCCTGCGCCTGCGAATGCGGCGGGCCACTGAGGCTCAAGGTCGATGTTTCGGCAATCGTTGCCTGCGGACGTAACTATGATCACCCCCTGACTACTCGCGTATTCTACAGCGCATTTGAGGGCTCTTGGATATTCATCCTGAGATATGCCCCAGCTGAGATTGATGATATCGGCTCCGTTGACTACTGCTGCGTAAATTGCCGTGACTGCAACCAAAATAGGTTGATTTTCCATCTTCGTCAAAGATCTTGTAGTGTAATAGTGTCAAAGGTGCCTCTCCGTTGTATCCACCTACAATAGTTCCAGCTACGGAAGTGCCGTGTCCCATCCGGTCTTCGGGTATATCATCACCATCGATGAAATCGTACCCTATGCTCTGTGGTTTTGAAAACACCCCTTCGATCGTTCCTCCTATTTCGGTACTGCTGCCACAAATCGTAAAGTTGTTCATTCTCACTCCTGAATCTACAATTGCTACTCTTACTTCATTTTCCTCGTTCCGGCCTACGGTTGTTGGAAGTGGATTATAGGTGAGTGCACTACAGTGCGAACTGTATTGCCAGCCGCCCCCCTCTGCGACGTAGTTAGGCCGAAGATCGTGTTGGGGTAAGCGAACGAAGAAGTCTTCCTCTACGAAGTAGTTTGATTGGTGTCTTGTTTGATCCTTCTTCCTGACTGATGGAGGTTCACTGTTAGGATCAATGCCGGCAGGTAGTTCGATCAGAGCAAGACCCGCTACACCCTGAAAGGGCAAACTGTCAATTACGTTGAGTCCCTGCTCTCGCGCCCATGCCCCTACAAAAGCATTGGGGTTGCAGCTGCTGACAACCACTCTCTGAGTTCGCTCGCCAGCGCAATTAATAGCAATCCCATTGATGTACTGATGCTTTGGTTGCTGATCAAATGCGGTCAGCTTGATGGGGGTAGACGCTGTTGTGGCGCGTTTGACTTGACTAATGGCTAAGATCAGGTATTCGTACTCACTAGGTGAAGCTGTCACAGTGGTTGAAGGAAACATTGCCTTACTCCACTGACGCTGCTGGACTTTTTGTAAGGAGGTGCCCTCTTTAGGCATGCCGAACACCTGGTAGGACATACCAGAACCTCCGTGTTCGAATTGAACGAAGGCTTCCCCATCGGCAGGTATTTCTAGTCTGACGTGATACTTCAAGTCGTCACCTAGTGCGGCATCTTCTGGGTAGATAGCCCCATCATACGCGTCTTCCACCCTAAGAACTAAGGGTGGGGCGTTACAGATGCCATCCGCGAAGGATAAGGTTTGAGTAACAGTGCTGGATGTCAGTCCAAAGTCACCTTCCTGGTGAAGGCAGGATGTAAGGACAAGTAGTATAGCTAGAGTAAGGAATTTCATAGTGTATAGTCGTGTAGGCTGTTCAGTTCAGTGTCGTGTACGCACTTCTCTCAGGCCTACAACTAAGGCGCTATGAGTCTAACCTTGTAGTTTATCACTGCAATATTGAAGTTCGCAGTCCGAAAATACGCCTTGCCCAGGACTATTCCAAATTTTTCTTTTTGCTTGCTTCTTCCTTCAACCATGCACCGTACAGTTGAATTGACCGTTCTGCATCAAGCAGTAGCAGAATTAGGGTCTCACAAAGCATCCATTAGGCAAAAGTCGACCGCCTTGAATCTGACTTAGGCTTGGGTTTTCCTCCAGTAGTCCCTTAAGTTTTTCAATGATAGTGAGCACGCCATCCAAGGGAAACTCACTCATGAGGCGGGCCAGTTCCCGAGTGATCAATGGGGTAGAGATAGAGGTGCCGTAAACTATGTCTGTAGTATATACTGTACTCCCTGCTGGAGTGGCCCCTAGTTTTGGCGCTTCGGCGGCCGCGTAGGCAGCAAGGGTAACGGACTGAACCCCAAAGTTTGAGAAGGAGGCCAGACTGAGCGCATTGTTCTCATCCACGTAGGAGGCTACTGTTATCAAATTAGGGAAGGTGTCTTGGCCGGCGTATGCGGCAGGCCACTGAGGCGCGTCATCAATATCCGTCTTTTCGTTGCCGGCGGAGGTAACCACGATGACACCCTGGTCATTGGCGTAGTCGATGGCGCACTGTAGGGCCAGGGGAGTTTCCTCGGTAGGAATCCCCCAACTTAGATTGATGATGTCGGAGCCATTCTGTACGGCGGCGTAGATGGCCGTAATGGCCCCGAAGTAGGTGGCCTCCCCGTACCCGTTAAAGATCTTGTAGTGCACCAGGGTCAACGGACGGCTGCCCCGGTAGTTGCTCACGATAGCTCCGGCTACCGCAGTCCCGTGACCGAGCTGATCGTTGGGGGAGAAGTCCCCATGGATGAAGTCATAGCCAAGCCCATCAGTCTGTACGAAGGGTGTACTGCTACCCCGGTAGGCATGTCGATCCCAAATTGCCGAGGAGAGTAGGGTGTCGGCCCCCGAGTCGATGATAGCAATGACGATGTTGTCCCCACCGGACGTACTTGGCATAGCCACATCGGGGCGGAACTGCAGTGCTTCACAGGTAGCCGGCCCAACATACTGGGCGGGAAAAACTACCGTATCGGTGATCGTGTAGTACTGGCGTCCATCCGATACCGACTGCACGGTGGACAGGGGGCTGAGGCTACGGGGAGTGAGACGGATCAGGAAGTCTTCTTCTACGAAGTAGTTGATGGTGTCTTGTTTGATCTTCTCTCGAATTAACGGAGGCTCACTGTTTGGATCAATACCATAGGGTAGCTCTACAACAACGAGTCCTCCAACACCGGGAAACGGTAGGGAATCAACGACTGTCAAGCCTGTTCGCGCGCCCCACGCCCCAACGAAGGCATTCGGATTACAACTACCTGATGACCATTTCGTTGCGTACGCTCGCCATCGCAGTTCACTGCCACATTATTGCTTATGGTGCGCCGCTGTGGCTCCTGCTGGTAAGCTGTCAGTCTGATCGTGTTGTCGGTAAAACTGGAAATCAACGGCGATTACGGCTAACGGATACCACCACGGCATCGAATTGACCTGCTGGAACCGAAAAATTAACCGAAGGATAAAACGCCTTCGAAGACTGACAACTTAGCAACTCCTGAGGTGCCCCACCACCGTCAGAAATGCCGTACGCGCGGTAGTAGACCTCCTGACTCAGGTTTTCAAACTGAAGGAATACCGAACCAGATGTGGGAGCCGGTAGCCGGACTTGGTGCTCAAATAGCGGATCACCACAGGCTACCGTCGGTAGGTTGTAGTGATTCTGGGTTATTCCTTTAGGTACCAAGATGAGGGGGGGAGGATTACACCTACCATCGGCATATGTCAGATCAGCATCGTTGCTACACCCATCACACCCAAGTACAAATAGAGAGATCAAAGCGATCAGGAGCAGGTAAGGCGATTGACACATAAACGAGGCGTTTCAACTTTATGCTTGATGAAAAAGGTGTGTTACATTTGAATTTATCTACCCAGTTAATCATCTATCAAAGTCTTGAAGATACTACTAAGCACCCTCTTCTTGTATCTGTGCGTCACAACGGGCTTCGGCCAACCGGAATCAAGCCGTATCGAGCTTATGCAGTATGCACACACACTCTATACTGCCGACAGCCTTGAAAAAGCTTTAGTGGCCTATCAAAAAGTAGCTTACGCGAAATTTGATGGAAGTCTGCTGGTGGATAGCCTAAGTGGATACGCCCTTCACCGCATGGGTGTCTGCGCATATTATCTTTCTAAGTCGGAAGATGCTAAGAGATACTATCAAGGTGCGATTGCAGTGAGGGACGTCGCTTTTGCGAAACCTCACAACGAGCAAGCGAAATCACGGGTTAATCTCGCTAGAGTTTTCATAGAACAAGGGGCTTTGGATAGTGCAGCCTACTATCTCCATGCTGCGATAGAGCGTTTAGAAGTAACTGCCCTGCCGGATTTTTCCCTTTACGAGACGGTTTTAACCGAGCTTATACAGGTAGCCTCTGGACTAGGAGATAGCCAAATGGCATTAGCTGCAGCTCGTCGTGCAAGGTTCATTTTTGAAAACTTTCATGGTTCGATAGCAGCTGACAAAGCAGCTATGATGTATTACGATATTAGTGTCTCACTTTTGTACCTCGACCAATTTGAACAATCTAAACTCCACGCGCTCGCAGCCCTAGATATAAACCAAGGGTTAGGAGACAACCGCCGAGTTGGGCTTTGCTATCAATCTCTAGCGGCCATTGCTGAGCGATCAAATAATTTTCAGGATGCCATTCAGTATCTTCAACTTGCATTAGTGTTCACACTAACTGAGGATCAGCAGTCACTTAGCTACCTCCACCATTCATTAGCACGTAATCAACTTCACCTCGGCAACCTACCTGCCGCCGAAACCCACCTTCGCACCGCAGAAGCCAACGTCCCCCCCGGCGACCTTCTCCACTCTCACAACGCCAAACTACGGGCCCTACTACTGGCAGCCTCTGGCAAGCCAGCACCCGCCCTGAAGTTCTTCAATACCGCCGTCGCGCTTCTCGACAGCAGCGGTACCTACGAGGGTGACCTACTGGTCGTACACCCGCCGGCAGTGATAGAAGCTAACCTTGACCTCCTTGCCCTTCACCTCACTGACCGCGCCGCTTTCCTAGCTGACCAGGGCCGCTACCGAGATGCACTACGAGACTACGGAACCGTGCTCCAAATTCGCGAAAGGTTACGGCGCGACGTGAGTAGCGGGGGAAGTCGTGAACGCCTGAGTACCAACCTACGTCCACTACTTGACGATGCTATAGAGGTATGTCACAGACTCTATAAGCAGGGACAAGAAGAAATGGCCTGGCAAGCTCTCCAGTTCAGCGAATGGGCCCGGGCCTACGACCTGCTACGGAGCTACCGTCGGGGCGGGGCTGCAAATGTAGAGATGGAACCGTGGAGCAAAATTGCTAAATTGGAACGCCAGGTTGTTATGGATTCAACGGTACAAACGGCCCTGTCAGATGCTCGCTTACGCCTTGACCGTTTAGTGCGGCGACAGGGCATTCACGACACCACCGCCCTTCAACCCTTGGACCATGATCGCTTACAGAACTATCTCAGCCAGCACCACGCCCGACTCCTCCTCTACCACCTCACCGACAGCAGCGCCTACCGCTTCGCACTAGCCGAAGACGGACAGCTCGCCCTCGAACGGCTCCCCGTCGTCGGAGCCGAACTGACCGAGGCCGTGATCCAGTGGCGTACGGACATTGCTGAGTCCGCCTACCGCCGCAAGTCAATGCGTAATGGGCAAGATCAGGAAGCGCTGGACCGATCCTACCTAACCGATGGACAACAACTAGCGGCCAAGCTCGACCTACGGGCCGGGGCCTTGCCTACGATCCTCATTCCCGACGGTATTCTGCACGCGCTACCCTTCGCGGCCCTTCCCCTGGGGCAAGCCACTGCGCATACCCTTCACTACGATAGTATAGATTACCTAGGGGACCATGCGCCCCTAAGCTTCGGCTACTCTATCGCTACCCTACTAGCGCAGGAGGAACCCCGTCCCGATACCTATTCGCTCGATTTATTAGCCTTCGCACCTGCGTTCGCGCCCAATACCCTGCCTTTGCTACCGCTAAGTCACGAGGAAGCAGCTGCCGTATGCGATCACTATACCAGTCACGAATTACTGGTGGACGGGCAGGCCAACCGGACCAACTTCACTACCCGGCGCCCGCTGCCCGCATCCTACACCTCTCCACCCACGGCTCGGCTGACCTGGAAAACCCCAACCTCAGCTACGTCGCCTTCACCCAGACCGGCGGCCCCAGTGACCCCGACGAACGCCTCTACTACAACGAGCTCTCCGCCCTGCACCTGCCGGCCGAGCTGGTGGTGCTGTCGGCCTGCGAAACCAGCATCGGCAAGCCCGTGCCCGGAGAAACCGTCGCCAGTCTGGCCACCGCCTTTGCCGCCGCCGGGGCCCACTCCACCCTCACTACGCTGTGGCAGGTCGACGAGCGGGCCACGCTGGAACTCGTGCGGCACTTTTACGACCGGCTGGCGCAGGGCGGCGGGCGGCAGGAGGCGCTGTACTACGCCCAGCAGCGGTTGCGGCACTCGGCCGATTATGCGCATCCGTACTACTGGGCGGGCCTGGCGCTGCACGGGAGTATCGGTCCCCTTTCGACCAGCTCTGCACCGGCGGCCCCGCCCTACTGGTTGCCCGTTGCTGTACTGCTGGTGGCGGCGGGAATCGGTTTAGCTTTGCGGGCCAAACGAAATAGCCATGCCGAGCAGCGAACTGCGCCTGTACAATAGCCTGAGCCGGGAAAAAGAAGTATTCGAGCCCCTGGTGGAGGGCCACGTGGGCATGTACGTCTGCGGTCCCACCGTGTACAACCCCGTGCACCTGGGCAACTGCCGCACCTTCGTGAGTTTCGACGTGATCTACGCTACCTGCTGGCTAAGGGCTACAGGGTGCGCTACGTGCGCAATATCACCGACGTGGGCCACCTGACCGACGACGGCGAGGACCGCATGAGCCGCGGCGCCCGCCTCGAACAGCTCGAACCCATGGAGGTGGCCCAGAAGTTCGCCAACCAGTTCCACGACGTGATGCGCACCCTCAATGCGCTGCCGCCCAGTATCGAGCCGCGGGCCACGGGGCACATCATCGAGCAGATCGAGATGGTGCGCGAGATCCTGGACCACGGCTACGCCTACGAGGTGAACGGCTCGGTGTACTTCGACGTAGAGTCCTACAATGCCGCCAATGACGACCGCTACGGCGAGCTCAGCGGCCGCCGGATCGACGAGCTGCTGGCCGATACCCGGGAGCTCAAAGCGCAGGGAGAAAAGCGCAGTCCGAGTGACTTTGCCATCTGGATGAACGCCTCTCCGGAGCATATCCTACGCTGGGACAGTCCCTGGGGCGCGGGTTTCCCCGGCTGGCACCTGGAGTGCTCGGCCATGAGTACCAAGTACCTGGGAGCGCAGTTCGACATCCACGGCGGCGGTAACGACCTGAAGTTTCCCCACCACGAGAACGAGATCGCCCAGAACGTCGGGGCCTGCGGATCGGCGGCCGGTGCCCGCTACTGGCTCCACACCAACATGCTACTGATGAACGGCCGCAAGATGTCGAAGTCGGACGGCAATACGATCAGTCCGGAGGAGCTGTTCAGCGGCGATAGTCCCCCACGTCTCGGAGGGTTATAGCCCCATGGTCGTGAGCCTTTTTCATGCTGCAGAGCCACTACCGCAGCACGATGGACCTGAGCGACGAGGGCCTACAGGCGGCCAAAAAGGGTTACGCCCGCCTGCTGGAAGCCTGGAGCAATCTACAGTCTATAGAGGGTAAAGGAGGAGCCCAGAACGGCACGGTCGGCAAGGAGCTCACCGAGGGCCTGGCCGCCGCCTACGCCGAGCTGGACGACGACTTCAACACCCCGCGGGCGCTGGCCCGGGTCTTCGAGCTGGTCACCCGCATCAATGCCCTCCAGGGGGGGCAGCTGTCGCTGGAGGAGGTGGGGGCAGAGGAGCTGGTACAGTTTCGCGACGGACTGGGTACGCTGCTGTTCTCCATACTGGGCTTAGAGGACGAGGGCGGGGCCGCAGGTGCGGAGCGGGAGGCGCTGGACCGGGTCATGCAGATCGTCCTCGATCTCCGGCAGCAGGCCCGTGCCGATAAGGATTGGGGCCTTTCGGACCGGCTGCGGGATGCGCTGGCGGGGGCGGGCGTTACGGTGAAGGATGGAAAGGAGGGGGCGAGTTGGAGTATTGGCTAAACAGCCGCCACCTTCCGATGATGCCGCTGGTAGGCGTACATGGCCGCGCCCACCGTGCCGGCTGTGTTGCGCATTTCGGCGGGCTTGACCTCGCAGCTGCACTTGAGGTACTTCTTGTAGTCGAGGAAGTACTTGCTACCCGCCGCCGCCGAGGATGATGAGGTCGGGGTTGAGGATGGAATCGACGTGGGTGAGGTACTTATTGAGGCGCTTGCCGAAGGTCTTCCAGTCCATGTTGTTGTCCTTACGGACCTTATTGGACACGAACTTCTCGGCAATGATGTCCATGCCCTTGAGGTAGAGCTGGCCGAGCTCGAAATTGGGAATGAGCTCACCGTCGAGGAACATGGCTCCACCCAGGCCGGTGCCGATGGTGATCATGACCACGGTGCCCTCCTCCTTGTGGGAGCGGCCGGTGCCGAAGTGCATGGTGGCGATGCCGGCGGCGTCGGCATCGTTGAGGGCGTAGATGGATACGTCGCGCAGGCGGCCGAAGGTTTCGGAGATGCTGGTGCCGATCCAGGCCTTGTCGATGTTGGAGGCGCTACCGGCTACGTTGCGGGTGCACCACCGCGGGGAAGCCGACGCCGACTACGCCGGTATAGTCGAAGTGGTCGATCAGACTACGAAAGGTATAGGCCATGGCTGCCGGGGTGCGCTGGGGGGTATCGAAGCGAAAGCGCTCGGTGAGCATGGTACCGGTCGTTACGTCGACCAGTCCGCCCTTGAATCCGGTAGCGCCTACGTCTACGCCGAGAATGGTGGTTTCCTGCATGCCGCTGTATTCATCCTTGAGCGGTGAAGATAGTAAAACGGCGGACGCATGCCCCTAGCGCACCAGGGTGATCTTCATGGTCACGTCCTCCTTCGGCCGGTCGGCGGCCCCGGTAGCGGTGGCGGCGATCTTGTCGATCACGTCCAGGCCCTCGATCACCTGCCCGAATACGGTGTACTGCTGGTCGAGGAAGGGGACGCCGCCGTTCTTCAGGTACGCCTCACGCACATCGCTGGGGTAGCGCACACCGGTTTGTCCCTTCCTGGCGGTTGAGCTCGGCCTCGGTGACGGGCCGGCCGTGCACGATGTAGAACTGGGAGCCGCTGCTGGCCTTTTCCGGATTGTTAGTGCGGGCGGCGGCCAGGGCACCCTTGATGTGGGCCAGGGAGGGGTCGAACTCGGCGGGCACCTGGTAGCCGGGGCCACCGCTACCGAGGCGGGCGCTCGGGGAGGCTCCCTTGCTATCGGGGTCACCGCCCTGGATCAATGAAGCCGTCGATGACACGGTGGAAAAGGAGGCTATCGTAAAAGTTCTCCTCGACCAGTTTGACGAAGTTGTCCTGGTGCTGGGGGGTAAGGTTAGAGAGGCGTGCGAGCATGTCGCCCTGGGGGCGTCTCGATGCGTACGAGGCATTCGGTGGGTGGGGTCACGTTGATGGTTTGGGTGGTCGTTTTGGAGCGGCCCTTCTCGTCGGTGGCGGTGAGGCTACGGGGTAGTCGCCGGATTTGTAGTAGCGCACCTGGGGCTCGGCCTCGGTGCTGGTCTGTCCGTTGCCGAAGTCCCACTCATAGCGCACGGCCCGCTCCGAGGCGCTTGCGGAAGCGCACGGTATCGGCGGCGGCTACCGTGGCGGTCTCGGGGGAGAAGCTGGCGACAGGCCGGGCGCAGTAGCTGAGGGATAGGGCGAGTAGGAGAAGAAAAAACGGGCGCATGATGGCAGCTATTTGCTTAGGAAGTACTCGAGCAGTACATCGCGTTCCTTGCTCAGGCCGTAGTTAGGCACGTCGCGGCCCGAGCGCTGGTACCAGTAGCGGGCGTTGGCCTCGTCGCCCTCGATGCGGTGCAGGTAGGCGTGTACCCAGGCCTTGTCCTGTCCGCTGGCGGTGTCGATGAGCTTGTGGGCGCGCTCCCAGTGGTTGTTGCTGATCCACCAGAGGGAGGCTAGCTCTAGGCCGAAGGACGCGGGCGGCGTGGCTTCGGTCAGCGAAGCATCGAATTCCTGGCGGGTCAAGGGGTCGGAGTTGGGGAATAGGTGAAGGGGGTGGGCGAAGATAGGCCTTAAATTTGTCTCGCCTGCGAGGAAACGGCTGTGGCCTGAGGCATTAAACATCTTCCTGCGTAGGGCAATTTACTTCCATGTACGAAATTGGAGGCCTGATCATCATCGGCGTCGTAGCCCAGTGGATCGCCTGGCGGCTGCGGGTACCGGCCATTCTTCCGCTCATTCTGGCGGGCATTCTTATCGGACCGGGCTGGGAGTGGTACAGCGGGCACCGGCTGGTGAACCCGCGCTTCGATAGCGAGGCGGGTACCGGGCTCTTTCCGGGTAACCTGCTGTATAGCTTCGTCTCGCTCTCCATCGGTCTGATCCTCTTCGAGGGCGGACTGACGCTGCGGCTGCGGGAGATCCGGGGACTGGCCGACAGCATTTTTCGTCTCACGACCTACGGGGCCTTTACCACTACGGTGGTGGCAGGACTGGCCGCTCACTTCGTGATGGGCCTCAACTGGCAGATCGCCTTTCTCTTTTCTACCCTCATTGTCGTGACCGGACCTACGGTGATCGCGCCCATCATGCGGCAGATCAACGTAAAGCGGCAGGTGGCCACGGTGCTGAAGTGGGAGAGCATCGTGATCGACCCGGTGGGGGCCTTTCTGGCCGTGCTGTTTTACAACTTCATCGTAGCCTACTACGACCCCGCCGCCACGGTGTACGAGGCATTGATCAAGTTCGTGCAGTCGGGCCTGGTGGGCATCGGACTGGGCTTCGTCATGGGCCACGTCCTTTACTTTCTGATCAGTCGGTTGTACATCCCGAAGTTCCTGCTCAACATCTTTACGCTGGGGGCCGTGGTGGGAGCCTTTCTGGTCTCGGACGCGATCGCCCACGAGAGCGGGCTGCTCACCACGGTGGTCATGGGGGCCTACCTGGCCAACCGCGAGGTGCCCTACCTGCACGACATTCTGGACTTCAAGGAGAGTCTGACGCTGCTGCTCATCTCGCTGCTCTTCATCCTGCTGTCGGCCAATATGACCGTCGACCAAATCACGCTGGTGCTGACGCAGGAGAGCCTGGTCGTTTTCCTGATCGTAGTGGTCGTAGCCCGGCCGCTGGGGGTATTCTGGAGCCTGCGTAGCTCGGAGCTTACGTGGCAGGATAAGGCCTTTATCAGCTGGGTGGGGCCGCGGGGTATTGTAGCGGCGGGCGTAGCCTCGCTCTTTGGTATCGAACTGGCGAAGGAAGGAATCGCGGATGCGGAGTACATCACCCCCCTGGTCTTTCTCATCGTGCTCGGTACGGTGCTGCTAAATGCTACCCTGGCCGGCCTGATCGCCCGTAAGCTCAAGGTGAGCCTACCGAAGGGCAGCGGGGTACTCATTTTTGGTGCCTCGGAAGGAGCGAGGCAGTTAGCGGATTCTCTACAGGAAAGTGGCCGCGACGTTACCCTCATCACCCCCAATCGGGCGGTGGCCGATGTCGCCGAGGAGAAAAACCTCACCGCTGTCACCGTACCCATCGACAGCGAGGAGCTCGATAGCCACGTGGATATGACCGACATCGGCTACATCCTGGCCCTCACCGGCAGCGACGAGGACAACTTCTACCTGCTCAACACCTACCGCAGCCGCGAGGGTATCCGGGGCGCTTACCGACTGGTGACCCGCAAGGAGATCCAATCCCAGCGTTTCGCCCCCGACGCACTATTTGGCCACTACGCCAGTTACCTGCTCTTCAACCGCGCGGCGCGCACTCACGGAGAGGTGAACGCAGTAGAACTCACGGACCCGCAACAAATCACCCCCCTCCTGGAGCGACTCCGCGAGGCTAAGGCTGTGCCCCTCTACCTACGCTGCGCGGAGTACGGAGAGATCACTTTTATCACGGCGGATGAAGGACCGCTCTCGGTCACGGCGGGCGATTCGCTTTACTACATCGGTGAGCCGTTGGCAGAGGACGCGGAGGAGGCACTGGATGCTCTGGAAGCGTCCAACGCCTGATCCCGGACTAATCCAGCAGCCGCTCCAGCTTATTTCCCCTGCTGCCCTTCACAAACACCCGTCTACCCGACCAGTCCTGCTGCCAGAACCACTCGGCCAGTTGCCGGCTGTCGTCAAAGTAAGGGCGCTCGAACTCCCGGGCCACCACCTCCATTTCTTTACCCACCAGGAGCACCGTGCGCGCCACCTGCCCCGCCCGGAGCACCACCCGGCGGTGGGCGGCGGGGGATTCTTCGCCGAGCTCCAGCATCTCCCCTAGGATGACGATGCTTTCCAGCGGCCTGTTGGTAGCGGCGAAGCCCCGTAGTGCGGCCAGCACACTAGTTGGGTTAGCATTGTACGCGTCCCAGTAAAAGGACACGCCCCGGTGGTCCAGCAGCTGGCTGCGGTGATTCTGCGGCCGGTAGTCGCGTAGCCCATTGATGATACCTACTCCGCTCACCTTAAAGTACTTCCCCACCCCCACGGCCGCCTTCACGTTCTGCAGGTTGTGTTGCCCGCTCAGCTGGGTAGTGGCAGAAACTAGGGCCCGCTGCTCGTCCAGAAAGGCTACCCGCACGGTGGGGTGCACGGCCAGGGTACCAATCTCCATGCCGGGCACCAGCGGGGAGGGCGAGTCACTGCTGAAGTACGGGATCACCCGCTCCACCCGCTGCACCATTTCCGGTAGGTAGGGCTCGTCGCGGTTCACGAAGGCTACCCCACCGTGGGCCGCCAGGAAGTCGTACAACTCTCCCTTCCCCTTGCGCACCCCCGCGATGCCCCCGAAGCCCTCCAGGTGGGCCTCCCCGATATTGGTGATCACTCCGTGGGTGGGCCGACCGATTGCGCAGAGCTCGGCGATCTCCCCCTGGTGGTTGGCCCCCATTTCCAGAATCAGGAACTCGGTGGCATCCGGCATACCCAGGATCGTCAGCGGCAGACCGATGTGGTTGTTGTAGTTGCCGGGGGTGGCATGGACGCTGTACTGCTGGGACATCACCGCAGCGATGAGCTCCTTGGTAGTTGTCTTTCCGTTACTGCCCGTAATGGCCAGCACCGGCATGCGGTACTCGCTGCGGTGGCGGGTGGCGAGCTGCTGGAGGCTACGTAGGCTATCGGCTACCAGAAGGTAGCGTGCATCCCCCGCGACTACTACCTCCGGTGCATCCACCACGGCGTAGGCGGCCCCGGCCTCCAGGGCGGCGGCGGCGTACTGGTTGCCGTCCGTCGCGCCCCGTAGGGCAAAGAAGATACTTCCCTTGCGCACCCGCCGGCTATCGATCTGCACGTCGCGCCGCTCCAGGTAGTAAGCGTAGAGGTCTTCGGGGGCTACGTAGGCTGACTCCATGGCGCAAAGCTATTCGAGGGGTAACGAAAACAAAACGCCCCGCCTGAAACCAGACGGGGCATTTGTTAACACAGTGGGGTTTGTCACCTACCGGCGGGACCGGCGACGACTCTTTTTCTGTTTGCTGGGCTTGACGCCGAAGCGGTTCACCTGTGCGTCATCGACGCCGGAGCTGTTGCCTACCCGTACCATAGCGCAGCGGAAACCGATCGTACGGCTGGACCGGTCCTGGTCTAGGTAACGGCGAGTACCGGGGCTGAGCCAGTAGGCACGGTCGGCCCAGCTGCCGCCTTTGTAGACGCGGGCCTTATCGCTGATGAGGGTGTACTCGTCCGTATTGTACTCGGCTCCACTCTCCTCATCCCCGTCGAGGTAGTCGTAGACTCGTCCGCGGTTGTAGTTATCGCGGTTGGCTACGTCGGCGTCCTCTACCGGTACGTAGACCAGGCGACCGAGGCTATCTTTTTCTACGGCCCTGCCGTCCTGGTCCCGCTTCACGTTCTGGAAGTCGTTTCCGCGGAAGCTGTTCAAATCGTGGTTGTCGGCGTCGACCAGCGTCTGGGTGGTCAGCGGACGGTAGAGGTCCAGTACCCACTCGTTGACGTTACCGGCCATGTTGTACAGACCGAAGTCGTTGGGGAAGTTATCGAAAACGTTGCTGGTGATCATGCTCCCGTCGTTGGGCTTACCGGCGATACCGGAGTAGTCACCCGCACCCCGCTTGAAGTTGGCGTACATCTTACCCTGGTTCTTGTCGTGGCGCTGGTAGCGCAGGCTGGTACCGCTCCAGGGATAGATGCGGCGGTCGGTGTAGTTCTCGTCCTTTTCGTTTTCCTGTAGGCCCTGCAGGGCTAGGGCGGCGTACTCCCACTCGGCCTCGGTGGGCAGGCGGAAGTCGGGCTGCAGGATACCGTCGGCCAGCCGCACGGGGCGGGTACCGCCGGTGGTCATGTCCTTTTTGCCCTTACGCTCTACGCCTTCGTACTGTCCGGCCAGGTAAGCGTCGGTCACGAAGACATCGCTTCCCTGCTGGTCGGGGCGGCTCTCCTGGATGCCCTTGTCGATCAGGATAGCCTCGTTGACACGGTCGGTGCGCCAGCTAGAAAATTCGCGGGCCTGGGTCCAGCTCACACCCACTACGGGGTGCTGGGCGTAGGCGGGGTGACGCAGGTAACCGGTCACGTAGGGCTCGTTGAAGCTGAGCTCATCGCGCCACACCAGCGTATCGGGCAGGGCATTAAGGAGTACCTCGGGGTATTCGGAGTAGACGTCGGCCGTCCAGTCGAGGTACAGCAGGTAGTCCTCGTTGGCGATCTCGGTCTGGTCCATGTAGAAGCTAGCCACGGTGACGCGGCGGGGGATGTTGTCCCAGTCGTAGGGCACGTCCTCCTCGGTGTAACCCATGACAAAGGTACCCCCGGGGATGAGTACCATGTTCGGGGGCGCTTCCTGGCCGTCAAACTCGGGGCTCTTCTCGTAGCCGCCCCACTTCTCGTCATTGTACTTCCAGTTGGTGGTCCGGTTGCGTTCGTTGTTCCGGTTACAGCCGGCGAGCAGCAGCACCAGACAGAAGAACGGCAGGAGTTTTAGCAAATTCATATTGTGGTGGTCGTCCAGTTAGTTAGGTAGCGAGTCGGAAAAACGTTGCCCGGCGATGGTGCGCGGTGTACCGACCTACGGCTAGTAAAACCGAATACTTCGGGCCCCTATTGTGTTCAATTTCTTAAACTTTGGTTGCACCGGCGTCCCCGCCCCGACTTATGCGTTGCGGCGGTTGATTTCGTCCTGTAGCTGACGGCGCAGGTCCTGCTCTACGGTCAGGCGGCTCTTGCGGCTCTGCTCCAGCTCCTCGGCGAGTTTGTCGCGTTCGCGCTTTAGTTCGGTGCTGCTGGCCGCGGCGATACGGGTGCTGGCCAGGGCCACCAGAAGGGCTACGAGCAGGCCGATGACCAGGGCCCACATGATGAGGCTGTAGGTGCCCTTGGCGAGCTGCATGCCCAGTAAGCTCACGCTGTCGCGCTCCTCGTTGAGCTCGGCGATGGTGGCGTCGCGGTCGCTGACCTCGGAGGCCGTAGCGTCGATCTGCTGCTGCAGTGCCGCCTTTTCTTCCTCCAACCGGTCGATTTCCCGGGGGTACTGCGAGAGGGAGTCACTGACGTTCTGCATGAAGTTATCCAGGTACTCCCGGCGTACCACCCGAAACTCACTGCCCCGCTCGCGGTAGCGGTTCGAGACCTGGATCACGGTATCGAACTGGAGTTGCAGGGGCACGTCCTGGCCCAGCGCGGGGTTGCCGTATTTCTGGGCCGGTAACGCCGCCGACAGGCACACCAACAGCACGAAAAAATACAAACGCATACGCTTCAGTTTCGGGGATAGTCCAGTCCACTCGGGAGCGGGCGAAGTTAGTACATAGCCCGTATGTTTGGCTCATGTTAGACCACCTCGTGTACGTTGTGGCCGACCTGGAGGCCGCCGTCGCTCACTTTGCTAGCTTGGGCCTCCCCTTTTCCCCCGGCGGACGGCACGTGACCCACGGCACGCATAACGCACTCTTGCGCCTCGGCCCCCGCAGTTACCTGGAGGTGTTGGCCGTAGACCCCGGTACGCATATTCCTCCCCCCCGGTGGATGGGCATCGACCTCGGCACGCTTCCCCGGCTGAGCAGGTGGGCGGTACACGCCGGTGCAACCTCCTTTGCGGAACACGACTGGCAGACCGGCACCCGTGAGCTCCCCGACGGCCGTCAGCTACGGTGGCAACTGACCGACCCGGGTAAGGCGCTGGCTACGGTGGTGCGCCCCTTTCTCATCGACTGGTCTGACTCCCCCACCCACCCCGCGGATACTCTTCCGGAGGTAAGGGTGGAGCTGGTGGAATTGCGGCTGTCGTGCCCGGATGCTGAGGCTGTCAATACGGACCTGGCGCGGTATGGCGTAGCTTGGCGGGCGGTGCTGGCTACGGAACCAAAAATAGAGGCGACGCTGCGTGGACCGCGGGGTACGGTGACACTCACATCATCTTCAGCGAGCGGTCGATGAAGGCCTTAAGCTCCGCACCAGTCAGTAACTGCTGGCTCAGCTGGGCGAGCTGGTAGAGGTAGGTAGCATTCTGGCTGCGGGTAGTTTCGTCTTCGATCCCTAGCAGTCGCTCCTTGATCAGGGGGTTGTTGGCGTTGACCACGACCTGGTAGCTGTCGGGGAACATGCTAGAGTCCATGCCCTGTAGCAACTGCATTTCCTTCATGCGGCGCATAAACTCATTGCGGACGATCTGTACGGGGGCATCCTGCACGTCGAGGGGCTTGACCTCTACGGTGCCGGCGGTGCCTACCACGTCGGAGAATACTTTGGTGACGGTCTCCTGCTGGGTCTCGTCGAGCAGGTGTTTCTTCTCCTCATCCTTTTGTACCAGTTGGTCGGGGGTGGCGGAATCGACGCGGACGAAGGTGAGCTTATCCTCCTTCTGCTCCAGGGTCTGGATGGTGGGGGCGTCGATGGCGTGCTCCAGCTTGAGGACGTCGTAGCCGCGTTCACGCACGGCCTCGACGAGGGTGTGCTGGCGGGTAGCATCGGCGGTGTAGATGCCGACCAGGCGGTCGTATTTATCGGTTTGCTGGTCCTTGATGCGCTCGCGGTACTCCTCGACGGTAAAGTACTTGCCCTCGGTATTTTCCAGCAGGGCGAACTTGACGGCACGATCGTAGAATTTGTCCTCGCTGACCATGCCGTACTTGACGAAGACACCCAGGTCGGGCCACTTCTCCTCGTAGGACTGGCGATCCTCTTTGAAGAGGCTACTGAGCTTCTCGGCTACCTTCTTGGTGATGTAACCGGTGATCTTCTTGACGTTGGTATCGGCCTGGAGGTAGCTACGCGATACGTTGAGGGGGATGTCGGGCGAGTCAATGACACCGTGCAACAGGGTCAGAAACTCGGGGACGATATCGGTGACGTTGTCCGTGACGTAGACCTGGTTGCTGTACAGTTGGATCTTGTTACGCTGTAGCTCCAGCTTACCGGATACCTTGGGGAAGTAGAGAATACCCGTGAGGTGGAAGGGGTAGTCGATGTTAAGGTGGATCCAGAACATCGGTGGTTCACCCATGGGGTAAAGCTCGCGGTAGAAGGCCTTATAATCTTCGTCGGTTAGGTCGTTTGGCGACTTCTTCCACAGCGGGTCGGTGTTGTTGATGATGTTATCGACCTCGGTGTCAATCTGCTCGGGTTCGGGCTTTTCCTCGCTCTCGGCTACCTCGCCCTCGAATTCTTTATACTCGGTCTCGGTCTTGGTACCGAAACGGATGGGGTAGGGCAGGAAGCGACAGTACTTGAGCAGCAGGGCTTCGATCTCGTCTTCCTCGAGGTACTGCTTGCTGTCCTCACCGATGTGCAGGATGACGTCGGTGCCCTGCATATCGCGCTCCGCCTCGCCGATCTCGTAGCTAGGGTCGCCCTCACAGACCCAGCGTACGGCCTGGGCATCCTCCCGATAACTCTTCGTCACCACTTCCACCTTATCGGCCACCATGAAAGCGGAGTAGAAGCCGAGTCCGAAGTGCCCGATGATGGAGGCATCGTCCTGGTACTTATCCACAAATTCCTGGGCGGAGGAAAGGGCTACCTGATTGAGGTACTTCTTCACCTCTTCCTCGGTCATACCGATACCGCGGTCGCGGATGGTGAGGGTGCCGGCCTCCTGATCGACCATAATGTCAATGGTCTTATCGCTGTAATCCCCCCTGGCCTCTCCCTTACGGGCTAGGGTAGCTAGTTTACTCGTGGCGTCGGTGGCATTAGAGACTAATTCCCGTAGGAAGATTTCCTGATCGGAGTACAGGAATTTCTTGATGATGGGGAAGATGTTCTCCGTCTGTACGGATATGTTTCCTTTCTGCATGGTGGTTGATTTTGGTGGGAGAAGCACAAGATGTATTCCAGCCAGCTACCGCTGTCATTTTGTCGGGTACAATGCTGCTTCCGGCTGCGCTTAGATGTTTCGAGACATTCGCTATCTCAGATGAGGATGTCGCACCATTTTAACTCAGGTCGCCGCCAGGGCGGCTCTCGCAGCCGGAGGCTGCTACGTCTACCGCTGCCGGAGGCCGCATTGTACTACCGGTACAGCCCCGATTTTTCCAGCTCCTCCGCCACCGCATCGGGCACCAGGTACCGAATGCTATGCCCCTCCTTAATACACGCCCGCACGTAGGTGGCCGATAGGTGCATCAGCGGCGCGTCGTACACCGTCACGCTGGGGTGAGTAGCCAGGTCGCCGCCCTCCTGCCCGGGCCGGCGGTAGACCTGGATCCGGTAGTCCCGTAGGATAATGTTCGCGTTCTTCCACCTGGGCAGGGAGGCCAGGTTATCGCTACCCATGAGGAGGGTGAAGTCGTAGTCGCGGTACTTGTCGCGCAGCACGGCCAGGGTGTCGATGGTGTAGGAGGGCTTGGGGAGGTCGAACTCCACGCGGCTGGCCCGCAGGCGAGGGGTGTCACCGATGGCTAGTTCTACCAGGTGGAGGCGGTCGTGATCGCGGGCCAGACTGCCGCTACTTTTGAAGGGATTCTGGGGACTCACCACTAGCCATACCTCATCGAGGGCGGTCTGGGTAGCCATGAAGTTGGCCAGGATCATGTGCCCGGTGTGTACCGGATTGAAGGAACCGAAGAAGAGACCGATGTGCCGCCGGGCCATGCAGGGGTACTTAGTAACAGGAAGTGGAAGGATAGGGGACCACGATAAAAAAACCTTCCTCACCCTGTTCCTGGTACAGCGGCATCAGTAGGTAGCCGGAGCAGGGCGCGGCGATGGGTCCGCTGGCATCATCGGCCAGTACCGTCCCCTCCGCTACCGGCTGAAAGTTCGCGTAGCCCGGCCGCATGGCGAAACCCTTCCCGTCAGAGCGGTCGATGCGATGGACGTAGGCCAGTTCTAACAAAGGGGGGGCACCCGCGGCGGCCCGGCGCAGGGTCTCCTCGTGGTGGGTACTGACGTCTTCGGTACGCACGCAGCCTACGGAGCGCAGCAGGTTGACGGTAGCGGCCAGGGCCCGCTCCACGGAGGTCGGATCGGTATGCGCGCCGGCCTCGAAGGTGATGGCCCGGCTCGGTCGCTCGAAGTCGAACTCCCCGCCCCGGAAGTAGCTGAGCGTGGTTCCCTGGAGGTTGCTAAGCATACCCTTGATGACCGGCACGCCGAGCTCAGTGGCTAGCAGTAAGCTTGGACGGTCATCGCCGGTGACGGCGAATACTCCCCCCGCGGCCGTGGTGGTATGCAGATCGAGCAGGATGAGCTCGCTGGCCGGGGTCTCGTCGAGAGCGTGGGCGATGGCGGCCAGCAGTCCGTCGAGCTCCCGGTCTTCGGAGGTGGCCTGCTCGCGCCGAATACCGGGGTTCCAGATACGGTTCAGGTCGGTGTCGATATAGCGGTGACCGCTGCGCAGAGCGGCCAGGTTACCCCGCAGGGCGAGTAGTTCCCCCCGAAAGCTGAAGCCCGGATTGACGAGGGGCTCCTCCCGCAGGAGGTCGAAGAGCTGCTCGAGGGCCATTACGCCGGCCGGCTCGTTGCCGTGAATACCGCCGATGGCCACGACGAGCGGCCCCCGCTCCTCACCGATATAGTGACCGATCACCCGTGGAGATTCTCCCAGCCCCCGGCTACTCTGGCGCTCGCTCTTTCGCTGCATCAGTAATAAAATTTAAGGGCGACAAACTGTGCCACGAAACCCAGCGAATAGCCTACGTAAAGCTGTAGCCGATCGTGAGCACCGAGCGCCAGTCGTGCCGTACCCACCAGCCCCGCCAGTAGTACGGTAAGTACCACGACCAGGCGGGGCCCCACCAGCCAGTCGCCCAGCGAAATACTGTTCGCTCCGAAGGCACCGAGCAGGATGATGCTTACCGCTACCAGCCCCCCCATACCCGTGGCGTGCAGACTGATCTTGTCGAGTAGGTTGATGACAAAGGCCACTACCAGGGCGATCACCACCCCCAGCATGAAGGAATTAAAGAGGGTCGGCATCTCGTTGCCCTTGTTGAAGTTCCAGTAGATCCAGAAGTAGAGCACCATGACGAGCAGCAGCGGCCCGATACGTTCGGACTTTTCCTCCATCATCATGCTGTTGATCATGTTGAGGCGCGCCATGATGAATACGGCGATTACCGGGATCACGAAGGTGTCCAGAAAAATCAGGATCAAATTGCCCATGGCGCGTGAGTCCCCCAGCTCCGTAGTGCCGAAAAGGTAGGGGTTGATCCCCACCAGCAGGAGAAAAATGTAGGTCGGCAGTAGGAGTGGATGAAACAGCGCACTCACCACTAGGGCCGGCCAGGGGCGGGAAGGTGTGGCCAGGGCGTCATCAGGCATACCGCAAAAGTAGGACTAAAAGATCAAGCGGAAGGTCGTACGGCGGTTGCCGGCCCGGCCCTCCTCGGTGGTATTGGGAGCTACGGGACGGGTTTCTCCGTAACCTACCGCCGTGATGCGTTCGGCGGCAATGCCCTGGCTTTCCAGATAAGTCTTTACCCGACGGGCCCGCCGCTCGCTCAGGGCCTGGTTGGCCGTTTCGCTGCCTACGTCGTCGGTGTGGCCGGCGATTTCTACGGAGACGTCGGGCTGGTCGCGCAGCAGAGTGGCGAGCCGGTCCAGCTCCTCGGTGGACAGCCCGATCAATTCGTCGCTAGCCGTTGCAAAAAAGACGTTGCGTAGTACGATGGCCCCATCCGCCTCGGCTTCGGGAGCGGAGGCAAGTTCCTCCACGGGCTGGAGGCGTATCATCAATTTGAAGGGTTCGGTGACTGAAAAGGTGTCGGTGAGAGAAAAATGATCGGAGTAGAATACGTAGCCCGATTTCTCGACCGTAAAGCCGTACTCTAGGCCAATCGGTAAGACGGTGAGGTAGTGCCCGTCGCTATCCGTGGCACGCACGGTAACTCTGCTGCCCGGTGTTTGGGGCTGTAGTCGGACATCGGCTACGAGGGGCTGCTCCGTCCGGTCGTCGACGACCGTGACTTCTACGTAGGTGGCCGCCACCGGTCGCAGGGCCTCGGGCAGCTCAAAGGTATAGATGTCGATGTCGTCGGCTACGCCCTTGCTGAAGTAGGCCGCCTTGCCGTCGAGAGCGATGAACAGGTTGGTCTCCTCGCCGGGGGTATTGATGGGATAACCCAGGTTGACGGGCGGTTGCCACTGGTTAGACTCACTGAGGGTGGTTTTAAACAGGTCCGCCCCGCCCATGCCCGCCCGCCCGCTGGTGGTGAAGTAAAGCGTCTTGTTGTCCGCCGCCCAGAAGGGGTAGCGATCGTTGGCCGCAGTGTTGATGCCGGGGCCCAGGTTGACCGGTTTACCCCACCCCCCGCCGGGCTGCCGGCCCGCTACGTACAGGTCGTCCTGTCCCAGTCCGCCCTCCCGGTTGCTGGCGAAAAACAGGAGGCTCCCGTCCTGGGAGAGACTAGGCTGGCTCTCGGAGTAGCGGGTGTTGATCACGGGACCCAGGTTGACCGCCTCGGTCCAGCGCCCCCCTACCCGGGTACTCCCGTAGAGATCGCAGCCCCCCACCCCCTCCCGCCGCCCGCAGCCGGTAAAGACCAGGTAGTTACCGTCTGCCGTGATGCTCTGTGCCCCCTCGTTCAGACTAGTGTTTACGCCCGTAAGGGGGACGGCGGTAGACCACGTTCCATCCGGTTGCCTGGTACTCTCGTAAAAATCCTCCTGTCGGCGGTCCACGCGGCGGGTAAAGATCAGGCGCTGTCCGTCTACGCTGAGACTGGGAAAATATTCCAGACTAGTAGGGGTATTGACGCCGGGGCCGAGCGGTGTGGGAGCGAAGGGATAGGGATGAGCGGCCAGCTCGGCTACGGTACGTGCCTGCTTGACCAGCTTGCGGGCTGCGTCGATGGTCGAGGCACGCCCCCCGCTACGGGCCGCGGCGAGGTAGGCTTCGTACTCCCGGAGCGCGGCGGCGTACTCCCCCGCCTGGGTATACACGTCACCCAGCATGCGGTAGGCCCGGTCCGTCTTACCCCCATCGAGGCCGATCCCCCGGGTGATGGCGGCAATGGCCTCCGGGTAGCGGTGCTGATACTGATCGATCTCCCCCTCGAGGAAGTAGAGCTCGGCTACCTTCGGATACTTCTTGATCAGTTTGGCGAGGCGTAGTGTAGCGTCGTCAAAGCGCTGGAGGGTCATCAGCGACTGCACGGCCGTCAGCTCCTCCAGGTCGCGACGCTTAAGCTCCTGACCTGCCTGAGCCGATAGCGGCACGGCGAGGTAACAGAGCAGCAGAACACCCAGGAGGCGTAGGCAGAAGCGAGGCATGATGGACGGTAGACGCGTACGTAGATGCAACGAAGTCAGTGCCCGAATAGTACGCCGGAAGCTAGGCCGAGCGGGCCGTGTCGAGCAAGTTGCGAATCGTGGTTTCCTCCGGTGCCTTGTGATCGGGGGGGGATGCCAAGGCACGCTCCAGGGCTACGATAGCGTCCGACTTGCGTCCGGCCCGTAGGTAGAGTTCTCCGAGCTGGAAGGCCACCCGGCGGTCGTAGCGGTCCAGGCTAGCGATCCGCTGCTTGCGCTTCGTGAACATGCCGTAGGCGCGCATGGCATCCGTGAGTTGGCCGAGTTGGAGGTAGGCATCGCCGAGGGCCACCTGAGCCATCCAGTAGATGGACTGGTGGGGGATACTGTTTTTGGTCACGGCTTCGAAGTCGGCGGCCGCGGCGGGCACGTCGTTCAGGCGCAGGTTGACCAGTCCCCTACCGTAGTAGCTCTCGGGCATCAGGGGGTTGATGGAAATGCTCTTGGAATAGTCGTAGAGGGCATCCTTGTCGTTGCCGAGTCGGTAATTGATAAAGCCGCGCCGCTCGTAGGCCTGGGCGTGACGCTCGAAGCGACTGACGACCTTGGTCATCAGTTTCAGGGCCTCCTGCTCGTTGTCGCGCTGGTCGACCAGCTCACGACCGTGGTTGAAGAGTTGTACGGTGGTGCGGTCGCTCTTGGGCTCGAGCTGGTGGTGGTCGATCATGACCCCGGCATCGAGGCGCCAGAGGTTAAGGCTTCCGGCAATACTGAAGGTCACTACGCGCTCCAACAGATTGAGGGTGTTGAGCCAGAGGCGCTCGGTGCTAGGTAGTACGGTGCGGGGTACGTCCAGGGTGAGTTCTTCCTCCTTGAAGATCGTTTCGGGCTTCAGGAGGATGTCGTTCTTGTAATAATTTTCCATCCGGTGAGCGTACTGCTCCATAACCTGGCTAAATGCCCGGCGGGAGCCAAACTCCAACTGTCCCGCGATGATCACTTTGTACTCAGACATTTCCCTACTGCTTCTTGTCCCCCCTTATTTTCAACTGAGGCCTAGGCGCAAAGGTGCGGATATTCTAATGAAAAGAGGGTGCCTCCACACTGGAGACACCCTCTTTTCGCAAAATCGGTGGGTTGCTCGCGCTTAGTTGCGCAGATCGATCATCCGGGTGGGCTCGGTGGCTACCGGAATGACGACCCGGTTTTCCCGCAGCGTAGCACCTACGGGCTGCTTCTCACCGAAACCGATCATACTCAGGTTGGCCGGATCGGCACCCTGCTGCTCGGAGTAGTCGCTGGCGGAGCCGGCACGACGCTCGGAGAGGCCCTGGTTGTACTCATCCGAAGCGCGCCGGTCGGCGTGACCCTCGTAGCGAATCTCGAAGTCTTCGGCACCGGGCAGCGCCAGGAAGCGGTCGATCTCCTCGATGATTACCCGGTCGGGGCGGTTGAGGCTAGACACATCCGTGGGGAAGAAGATGCGGTCGATCATGATCGTACCGTTGATCGAGTCGACGCGGATGTGCTCGAAGTCCTGCCCCTCGAGGAGCTGACCGTAGCGGGTGATACGCTCCTGTAGGTTCTCAGGACGGTCATTAGGCAGCGGACAGCCGTTGCGCTCGGCAACACCGGCCTCATCGGGGCATTCGTCGTCCTTATCGGCGATGCCGTCACCGTCGCGGTCGGGGCAGCCGTTGGTGGCAGCGGGGCCGGCCTCGGCGGGGCATTCGTCATCCTTATCGGCAATGCCATCACCGTCGCCGTCGGGGCAGCCGTTCAGGCTAGCCAGGCCGGCCTCATCGGGGCATTCGTCATCCTTATCGGCTACGCCATCGCCGTCGCCGTCGGGGCAGCCGTTGGTGGCGGCGGTACCGGGCTCGGTGGGGCATTCGTCATCTTTGTCGGCTATACCGTCGCTATCACCGTCGGGGCAACCATTCAGGTTGGCTACGCCGGGCTCGTTGGGGCATTCATCGTCCTTGTCGGCTACACCGTCGCCGTCGGCGTCAGGACAGCCGTTGGTGTTCTCGGGGCCGGGCTGGGTGGGGCACTCGTCGCTCTCGTCGGGGATACCATCACGGTCAGCGTCGCGGGCGCCGAAGCCAGCCGCATAGGTCAGACCGATGAAATTGTACTTATCGCCCTCATTGGAATTACCGATGGCGCTGGAAACACCGTCAATGAGGTCAGAACCGGAAAACCGTACCCGGTATTCGATACCTAGGCTAGACTTGGGCGAGAGGTAGTAGCGTAGTCCGGCACCTACCGGAAATACAACACTACCGGTCTCATTTTCGCGATCGGCGACGTCCCTAGCGACCAGCGCGGGATCGGCACTGGTACCGGCACCGTATTCTACCGGGCTGTCGCCCCAGATACCGTAGCCTATACCTACGCTGAGGTAGGGCGAGATACCCGGGCGGAAGGTGTAATCATCACTGAACCGGCTGCTGAAGAAAGGCTCGATATCGAGACTAAGGCTGGGCTCGAGTACGGACGACTCGATCTGGGCATCAAGCGCCTGAATCGCCTGGTCTTCGGCCTTATCCGAATTGTTCTGTAGGATGCCATACATCAGTTGCAGGCGTAGGGAGAAGACATTACCCAGGCGGCGGCGGAGAAAGACAGCCCCGGCGGGACTGATTTGATCGAAGGAAGGGAAGCTGTTATCGGTAAGGTCTCCGGCCAGTGCGCTTCCTCCCAACTTAAGGCCGAACTCCCAGGGGTAGGGGCTTTCGGGCGTCTCGGTGCTGAGGGGTAGACTGGTGGTGACTAGGCTATCCTGGCCGTACACGGTTATACTAGTGAGGACCGCGAAAACGAAAAGTAGTTGCTTAAGCATATGGTGCGGGTTTGACGTTTGGTTGTGTGCTAGGTAATGGGACCCCCGGACTTGGTTTGGGCCATTTAACGGTTTATCGCTTACGTCCCCTTTTTGTTCGGGTTCGTAAGTTTAAGGGTGCAATTTTAGGGCTTAAACCTATTACGGAGTTAGTAATTGTGTGAATTGCCCACTTTCACCCTCCGGCTCAGTAACTTCTTTGGTGAAACCGCAGTAGGTGGTTCGGAGCTCGCTCGTGGTAAAGTTCGAGCAGAAGACTTCCACGTTTGCCGCCTTTAGGGGGGAAAATGATCTTTAGGGGGTTGTGCACGTAACCATCCTCCCCAAAGAGAGAAAGTTGGTGGCGCAACTTGGGAGGAAGGCGAAAGGCCCGCAGCTCCGCCACGTCAGCCGGCAGGGGAAGCTCACCGTAGCCGTGCTCGGTCAGAAAGCCCCGGACCATGGCGTAGGAACGCTCCAACGTACCCCCGGCAAAGGTGATGCGAAAACAGTAGCCATCGCAGCGCCCACCGTGCAGCTCGGTACCGGCTGCTGGAAATGCGTGCCGTAGCGGTTTGACCGGCTCCTCTTCTGCCTCCACTCTGGGTTCCACCCTGGGTTCCACCGCCCGCGGGCTACCTTCGTAGGAGGCAATGAATACCGGTCGGCGTGCCGGCCGCAAACTAGTGCGCGGGGCCATACAAGCTGTTTTGAGTGACCCAAAACTAAACAAATAGTTTTACTTTGGCCCCTACGCCCCGTACCCCACTTCCCGAATCGTCCCTGGTAGAACGGGTAGCCTCCCGCGTCCTGGCCTCGGCCGTAGGCCCCCACCAGTACCTCACCCTTCCGCACCTGGTCCGGCTATTCCAGGAGGCGGCCATGCGCAATACCGACCGGCTGGGCATCTCCACCCCCGAATTGATGCGCCGCTTCGGCCTAACCTGGGTGCTGCACCGCCAGCTGATCGTCGCCCAGCGGTGGCCCAGCCTGGGGGAGGAGGTCAGCGTACTTACCGTACCGACGCGGGTGGAGCGCGGCCTGGTGACCATCCGCGACTTCTACCTACTCGACGCTAGGGGCCGGCCGATGATCACCTCCACCACGGCCTGGTCGGTGATGAACACCGCCAGCCGCCGCATCAAGCCACTGCCTACGGCCATCAACGACCTCCTGAAGGATTTACCGCCACCGGAGCGACACCTACCCTGGCCACCGCACAAGGTGGTCGCGGCGGAAGCGGTGGACCGTGAACGCAGCTTCCGGGTGGCCTTTGCCCACCTGGACTTCAACAACCACCTCACCAACCCCGCCTTCGCCGAGCTGATGGTGGAACCCCTCGGGGCCGACTTCCTCACCCACCACCTGCCCCGCCGGGCCGAGCTGGCCTACCACCGCGAGGCCCGCTACGGCGATCGCCTCACCGCCGGTAGCCTCCCGGAGCCGGGTGCCGCCCTGGCGTTCCGGCATCGACTCCGGCGGGGGGACGAGCTACTGGCCGCCATGGAGACCGAGTGGATGCCGCGGTAGTATCTTCGATCATCCTTGCACCCGCGACCCCGCCCCTATGCGTGTACTGTTGTTGTTT
This sequence comes from Saprospiraceae bacterium, assembly GCA_958295895.1. Taxonomy (GTDB): domain Bacteria; phylum Bacteroidota; class Bacteroidia; order Chitinophagales; family Saprospiraceae; genus Neolewinella. Next base: position 133,127 of record CATQHI010000009.1, read on the forward strand.
TTACTGTGGAATGTAAGCCTGCACGCTCAGGATACGCTGGCCCTGGTCGACTCGATCCGCGCCGTGCTCCAAGAAGGTATTGCCGGTGGAGCCTTCCCCGGCGCCCAGGTGCTGGTGTGGCATAAGGGGGAGCCGCTGGTGCACGTCACGGCCGGCTACCATACCTACGAAAACCTGCGCCCTACCCGCCCGGACGATGTCTACGACCTGGCCTCGGTAACCAAGACCAGCTCCGCCCTGCTGGTACTCATGCAGCAGTACGGGGAGCACCGGCTGAACCTCGATGCGCCGCTGGGTATCCTCTTTGAGGAGCTCAAGCAGACCGATAAGCAGCAGATTCCGCTGCGCTCCGTGCTGGCCCACCGCGCCGGCCTGCTGCCCTGGGTGCCCTACTGGCAGACGACCCTGCGCGGGGAGGCCCGCTACCCCTGGCGGAAAGACTGGGACGCCACGCGTACCAACGACCGGCGCTTCCGCTGGGCCACCATCCGGGCCGATAGCTCGGCCCGCTTCCCGATCCGGCTGACGGACGATATGTGGCTGCACCGCAAATACCGCCAGCGGCACATCTACCGGGCCATCCGTAAATCGCCGCTCAAGCCGCCCGGGGAGTACGCCTACTCCGGACTGCTCTTTTACCTGCTACCGGCTTACGTGGAACGCACCACGGGTACGGACTACCGGCAGTACCTACGCGACAACTTTTACGATCCGCTGGGAGCCACTACGCTGGGCTACCGGCCGCTGGACCGGGGCATCCCCCTCGACCGCATCGTACCCACCGAGGTGGACACCTTCTTTCGCATGGATACCCTGCACGGGGTGGTGCACGACGAGGGGGCGGCCATGATGGACGGCGTGAGTGCCAATGCGGGGCTGTTCTCCTCGGCCGAGGACCTGGCCAAACTGTACCAGATGCTGCTCAACGGCGGTACCTACGAGGGCCGGCGCTACCTGACCGAAGAGGCCATCCGGGAGTTTACCCGCTACCAGTACCCGGAGGAGGGCAACCGGCGCGGGCTGGGCTTCGATAAGCCGCTGCTGGAGTACGATGCGGCCACCAGCTCGGTGGCCGAGGCGGCCTCGCCGGCTAGTTTCGGGCACAGCGGCTACACGGGCACCTTCGTGTGGGTCGATCCGGAGTACGACCTATTATATGTATTCCTGAGTAACCGCGTACACCCGAGCCGGGAGCGGGGGGCAATCTACTCCCTCAGTATCCGGCCGCGGATTCACACCCTGCTCTACTCCTTTATAAACCGGAGCGAGGAGACGCCCGAACCGCGCCGTAGCCGCAGGTAATAGCTACCGGCCGGCAACCTGGAGACATCGATCGTAGCTCCCCGGGCTCTCAGGGCGACCTGCCCGTCGCTGCGGTATACCACTACGGACTGCTCGGGGTCGATCTCGCCGCTCAGGAAGACTTTGCTGACCGCCGGATTGGGGTACAGCGCAATCGTACCACTGTCGAGGCGTACGCTGATGGGGCCGTACACGGTCTCCGTGCCATCAAAATCGCGCTGCCGCAGCCGGTACAGGTTCTGGCCCGGAAAGGGCTGGTGGTCGACGTAGACGTAGGTGCCATCGCCGGCAGGCACCTGTCCGATCTCGGTAAACACCCGGCCGGCCTTGCTGCGCTCCAGTACGAAGCGTCGTTGTCCTGCTCGCTGGCCGTGGCCCAGTCCAAGCGTACCGCTCGCTGCATCGGCGTGGCCGTGAAGTAGAGTAATTCTACCGGCGTGGCTACTACACTGGCGCAGGGGGGAAGCCTTTTTAGTGGGGTCGATGGAGGTGTAGGGCCGGTAGCCGCCGGCGGTGTTGCCGTCCGGATGCAGGGTGAGCGACTCGCCGTCGGGGGCATCGTCGAAGGCCGCCCGGGCCACGACCCGCCCCGCCGGATTGCGCAACGTGACGGTCTCGGGGGGAGTCGTTGTTTAGCCCCAGGAAACCACTGGCTACCCCGAATTCACAGGGTAGGCTGAGCGATTCGCTCTCCCCGGCAAACACCACGAAGCTCTCCTGCGGTCCCAGCACGGCCCCCTCCGAAAGGTGAAGCGGGGGCCGGAATTGGAGCCGTCGTGCAGGGGTGAAGCCACCCACTTCCACCTGCCGGTCGCCTACGTTATAGATCTCGACGAACTCGTCGCCGGCATTCACCTTGCCGTCCTGATTCACATCCTCACCTGGGTCGGCCAGTACCTCGTTGATGACCAGGTCACTGGGGGCACACTGATCGGCGGGTACTTCGATGGGCAATTCGAGGTCGCAGTCGCCGCCGGAAACCCGCACTACATAGGACTGCCCCTCTAGTAAGTCTTCCACTACGATCTTGCCGTCCTGCACCCTAGCCGGATCGTCACCGGTGACTGCCCCCGCCCCCGCCCACGGTGACCGTCACACCCGCCTCGGCACCCCGGTAGGGCAGGCTCAGGCGCACGCCGTCGGCCACGGCGGTGGAAGGCGCTACAGTCGAGCCGGGGCTTTCTCAGCTTTACGCCACACACGGCATTGCAGCTACCGTCCGTGCCACTGGCCAGGAGTTGGAGGTTATCGAGGCCAGCTACATCGTCGCCATTCTGGTCGAAGTACACCTCCAGGCGGGCGGTCTGGGCGGTACCGGGTATGCGTACCGTATCGGTGACCCAGCCGTCAGTAGAAACACCGCCGCCGTTGCGCCCGTCGATGAGCACCACCCGCTCGTGCAGGAAGCCGTCCAGGTAGAGCTCGTAACCAAAGTCATCGCCGCCGTCGTAGCCCACCACATTGTAGGCGAACACGAAGCGGGGCACTGGTGAGATTACAGATCTCGCCGGCATCGAAGACAAGGCGGCCTACGGGGTCGCTGGCCAGGGCGTTATCTACATCCCGGGCCGCCCAGAAGTGCTCGCCGGCGTAGGCCGTGTCAATACCCTTAATCCGGGGTACCACGTTCCAGGTGGGCAGGCCGCCGCTGCCGTAGGGCGGCACGTTGGTGGTGTACGGGAGTTGTCCTTCCCGTTCTCCTTCAAACCCTGTATATATAAGGTATCCTGGGCGCGGCCGCAGGTGCTAAGGACGTAGAGAAGTAGAAGAGTCAGCAGGTGGCGGGTAGAAAAATACGTTCATACGGTTTTTACCGCAATGGTCGGCCGCCCCACTCTACTATTCGTGGAGTGGTGTTAAGTTTTATCTTTGCGGCCGGTATGGTATTTCAAATTCGGGACGACGAACGCAGGATTTTCGAGGTTATCGGCCGGGCCGCCGGGCAGCTCGGTTTTCCGACCTACGTGGTGGGGGGCTACGTGCGCGACCGCCTGCTGGCCCGCCGAGTAAGGACCTGGACATCGTCTGCGTAGGCAGCGGCATCGAACTGGCGCAGTGCGTGGGCGATAGTCTGCAGCCCCGTAGCCGGGTGACCGTCTATAAGCGCTTCGGCACTGCCGCCCTGCGTCACCACGACCTCGAGATCGAATTCGTAGGGGCCCGCAAGGAAAGCTACCGCTCGGATAGCCGCAAGCCCACCGTGGAGTCGGGGAGCCTGGCCGACGATCAGCTACGGCGCGACTTCACGATCAACGCCCTGGCCATCAGCCTCAACGAACGGGACTACGGCACCATCATCGACCCCTTCAACGGACTGGAGGACCTGGAGGCTAAGCGTATCGTTACCCCCCTGGAGCCGGGCAAGACCTTCAGTGACGACCCCCTGCGGATGCTACGGGCCATCCGCTTCGCTACCCAACTGGGATTTTCCATTGATCCGGTGACCTTCCGGGCCATCCAGGAGTACGCCGACCGGATGCGCATCATCAGTTGGGAGCGCATTGCCACCGAGCTCAATAAGATCATGCTGGCCCCGAAGCCGAGCGTAGGCTTACTGCTACTCGACCGGGCCGGACTGTTGGAGTACATCCTGCCCGAGCTAGCCGCTCTCAGGGGCGTCGAGAGCCGTAACGGCCGCAAGCACAAGGACAATTTTATCCACACCACCAAGGTGGTCGATAAACTGGCCCGCAAGAGCCCCGACCTCTGGCTGCGGTGGGCGGCCCTGCTGCACGACATCGGCAAGGCCCGCACCAAGCGTTGGGAACCGGAGGCGGGCTGGACCTTCCACGCCCACGATGCGGTGGGAGAGCGGATGGTGCCTAAGGTATTCCGCCGCCTGCGGCTGCCCAACGATAGGCTGAAGTACGTACAGAAGCTCGTGGCCCTGCACCAGCGGCCTATTTCCCTGACCCAGGAGGAGATCAGCGACTCGGCCGTGCGCCGCATCCTATTCGATGCCGGCGAGGACATCGATGACCTGATGACACTCTGCGAGAGCGACATCACCAGCAAGAATCCGCGCAAGGTGAGGCGCTACCTCGAAAACTACGAGCGGCTCCGCGAGCGGATGCGTGAGATCGAGGGAAAGGACCACCTGCGCAACTGGCAGCCCCCCATTAGCGGGGAGCTCATCATGGAGACTTTTGGCATCCCCCCGAGCCGGGAGGTGGGCCAAATCAAGGATGGGGTACGGGAGGCCATCCTCGACGGCGACATCGCCAATGAGTACGGGCCAGCCTACGCCAAGATGCTAGAGGTGGCGGCGCAACTCTCGATCACGCCAGTGGGGGCATGACGGGCAAAAAATAGGGGATTATTCCCTGTTTTTTTACCACACCCCACGGTTGTGGGGTGGTACCCCCCCTACCCCCACCCCTATCTTTGAGGTATCGAAAGGGAAGGTGCAACTTCTCTTTCGTGGTTTTCCAAAAAGCGTGTTCATTTGATTTGGTGGAGGGATTGTTGGTTTTTCCCCACCGGTTTTTGAAGGTTTGTATTGTAATCCCTGGCGCCAAGGCGCTCTAAATTCCAGTTATTTCGGTAGTTAGAAAACTACGACCAAAGGTCCGCACCACGTGCGGGCCTTTCTTTGTTTTAGGCCGGTACGCTGCGCCTGCCACGTTCCCAAAGATAGTACCCAGCCACCAAAGTATACTCCACCCCCACCAGCACGAGGTTTTCTTGGTAGGGCTCGGTGACGTAGCTGGTGTAGGTAAGCATGATCAAAAAGGACCAGAGGAGGGGGAAGTGCCAGGAGGTGAATATGCACAGTACGATCGGCACGGCCAGGTACCAGGGGTGGACCGTCGTGGCGCAGAGTAGGTAGATGACAAAGGCGGCCAGCCACAGCCCCGGTAGACTACGCCAGTCGGTGCGGTTATCGGATAGTGCTACGATGAGAATGATTCCGGCAGCCACCTGCGCCAGCACCGGACCAAAACGGGCGATTTGATTCCAGCCCAGCTCGTAGTAGCCGTAGGCCCGTAGCAGATAGTACACGCTCGCGTTGAACTCAAACTTGCGGAAGTAGAGCTCCAGGCTCCCCCCGAACCCCTCCACGAAGCCACTGCCCACGAGCAGGGGCAGAAAGAGTAGCCCCGTTACCGCAGCAACTCCCCCGAAGAAGGTCCAGAACGGCCGCCCCCACAGGCGCTTGAGCAGAAAGGGGAGTAACATCAACGGCAGGAGCTTACTGGCTACGGACAGTGCCATTGCACCCGCGGCCCCGGCGTAGTTGCTTGTAGTGAGTAGGTGAAGGGACCAGAGCAGAAAGCAGACCATGGCTCCCTCGAAGTGGAGGTTGCCGACGATCTCCACGATGATGAGCGGGTTGAGCCAGTAGTAAAGTAGGCGCTCGGGCGGCAGGTGAAAGGTGAGAAGCAGCCGGTACAGTAGCAGTAAGCTACCCAGTTCGGCCAGGAAGAGCACCGACTTCATCACCACCGCCGCCCCGTACCAACTCGTAGGACTGATCCAGGCCGCTAAGGTAAATACCCCCTGGGCAATAGGGGGATAAATGGTGTAATAGTCCGGGGAGTTGAGGCGATTAAACAGCGCCTGACCGAGCCCCTCCACGCCCTGACCTGGCTCCAGATAATAGGCTGGCAGGTGGGCGAAGGGATTGTGACCACTGACAACTAACCGACCGTCCCAGATGAAGCGGTATACATCGTCGCTGAGCAGGGGAAAGGCAAACACCAGCAGGAGGCGCAGCGCAATGCCCAGTCCGATCCAGTACCGTAGTGGCGTGCCGAGGGGTCGCCAGATCACCAGCAAGTAGCCCAGAAACGCCAGGGTGCAGGCACCGAAGAGGGAATGAAAATCCGTACGGTCTACCCCGTAGCCCAGGTACAGTACGCCCGCCGCCAGCAGGAAGGCTCCGGCGATGCGGGCGGCAAGCCTCATCCGCTCACCTTTGCGGCGACGGCGCGGGCCACGTTCTGCCCGTCCATGGCTGCACTCAGGATACCACCGGCGAAGCCCGCCCCCTCCCCGCAGGGAAAAAGACTGGCTACCTCCGGGTGCTGGTAGGTCTTGCGGTCGCGGGGGATACGAACCGGAGAGGAGGTACGGCTCTCGGTACCGATCACGTTGGCCTCGTCCGTGTAGTAGCCCCGCATCTTGCGGCCGAAGTCCCTGACGCCCTGGCGAAGCTTGGTGTAGATACTCGCCGGAAGTAACTCGTGCAGAGCCGCCGCGTGGAGGCCCGGGATGTAGCTTGTATCCGGTAGACCCTTAGATACCTTACCCTGTACGAAGTCGGTGAGCCGCTGGGCGGGGGCGCGCTGGCTACCGTCGCCGGACTGAAACATGGCCCGCTCGACGGATTGCTGAAGAGCCAGGCCGGCAAAGACACCATGATCCGCATAGGGAGTGAGGTCCTCAACTTCTACGGCAACTACAGTACCGGAATTAGCGTAAGGACTATCGCGCCGGCTCAGGCTCATCCCGTTGACGACCAGTTCGCCGGGGGCGGTGGCGGCCGGCACGACCAGTCCGCCCGGGCACATACAGAAGCTGAATACCCCGCGGTCACCGACCTGAGTAACGAGCTTGTAGCTACTGGCCGGTAGGTTCTCCTCCCGCTGCTCCTGTCCGTACTGGATCCTGTCGATCAGCGGCTGGGGGTGCTCGATGCGTACGCCGAGGGCGAAGGGTTTGGCCTCCAGTCGGATGCCGCGGGCGTGGAGGAGGTGGTACACGTCGCGGGCGGAGTGGCCGGTAGCCAGGATGTAGGCCTCGGCGGCGAGGCGGTAGGTTTGTCCTTCGGGATCGGTGATGAGTAGGGCGGTGAGATCTGCGGCGTACTCCAGGTCGGTGAGGCGGTGACCGAAGCGGATGTCGCCGCCGCAGCTTAGGATCGTCTCCCGCATATTGCTCACCACCCCGGGCAGCTTATTGGAGCCGATGTGGGGGTGGGCGTCGATGAGGATGTCTGACTGAGCACCGTGCTCGACCAGGGTACGCAGGGCCTTGAGGTAATTGCCGCGCTTGAGGCTACGGGTGTAGAGCTTGCCGTCGCTGTAGGTGCCGGCCCCGCCCTCGCCGAAGCAATAGTTGGAATCGGGGTCGACCACCCCCTCCTGCTGGATCGCCCGGAGGCTGCGGCGGCGGGCACGCACGTCCCGTCCGCGTTCGATGATGATGGGCCTGAGGCCGAGCTCGATCAGCTCCAGGGCGGCGAACATGCCGGCCGGGCCGCAGCCTACGATGGCCACGATGGGTGCCGCGGAAACGTCCTGTAGGTGGAACCCGGGGGGTGCCTCCGCCACCGGCTCGTCGGGTCGGTGCACGGCTACGCGCAGGCGGAAAACCGGGTCACTGCCGCGGGCATCAATACTACGGCGGTCGACGGTGAGCTCGCCCAGCTTAGCCTCGGGTAGCTTCGCCTGTTTACTGACGGCACGCCGCAGCGCGGCCGCATCGTGCAGGGCGGCGGGGGGAAGCTTGATCTCAACGGTGGTCGGCATCGCACGCAAAGGTACGCACTGCCGCAAGTGGGCGGGCTACTGGCCCTGGCGGGTGTATAGTCCGTCGGCGGACGGAGAGAAGTCTTCGGGGAGGTATACCACGATATTTACGGACTCGTAGGCGGCCCCCTCGGTGCCCTTTACGGTGCGGCGCGTTTTGTCGAAGCTGACGAGTGACATGGCATCGCCGGTCACTTCCGGCTTGAGTACGTAGCGGTTTTGGCGCATATAAAAGTCGAGAATATCCTGCTTAGCGTTTTCGATTTTGACGGTGGTCTCGATGAGAATATCATCGCCCGGCCAGCTGCGGTACTCGACGTGATCGTTGGGGTAGACGTCGAAGGAGATCCGATTGACCTTGTCGATGTCTACGGTCTTGTGAAAGATGTCGGCGGGGTCCTGTGCAAAGACGCCGGCGGCCCAGGCCAGGAGGCCGAGGGTGATAAAGTAACGCATGTTGAGTATCGGTTCCAGTTATTCCAAAAACGGCCGGGCGCGTTGGTTTCTTGCCCAAACTGGCCGCGTATAGATGCAATCCATCCCAAAGATAGCCCCTTTATAGCTCCCCCCGGTCCTGGGTTACCTCCCGCGGCTGCTTCACCTTGGGCAGTTTCACCCCCAGGTACACCAGGTGGTACCCCCCGCCGTCGACATCGATGGACTCTGGATCGTGGGGCAGAATCTGTAGCGAGCCGTCCGGTGCCTTAAGGAACAGCGGTACGGAGTAGTTTTCCTCCCGCGCCACGATGAGCAGATCGAGCAACTCCCGCTGACTGTACAGCGGTCGCTCGTGCACGACGGCCGCCTCGCGCTGTGCCTCGCTGAAGTTGATGAAGTCGTCCGTATGACTGAAAAGGTGCTCCGCATCCTCGGGCATCCCCCCCGCCTTCATTTCCTCGGTCGTGATGAGGCGGTAGGCGCCGCGCTCCCCGAAGAGCTCTTCGTAGCGGCTGATGGCGTACTGGTTCACGTCGTTGCTACCGGTCAGGGCTAGCAGGTAGCCCACGTCGAGTAGGTCGTACTCGTCGCTGAGGTCGGAATTGTAGATATTGGCGACGATGCCGCGTAGTCCCTTCTCACGCGCCCGCTTGACGTTGCCGGCGTTGCTATCCACTAAGAAGACCTCCCGGCCCTGCTCGTCGAGGTACTCGGCGATGGTGAGCGCAAAGTCGGTCGCCCCCAGAATAAGCACCCCGTTGGAGGAATCCTGGATCACGCCCAGTAACCGCGCCACCAGCCGCGCGGTCGTGGCATTGATGAGCACCGTACCCAGCACGATCATGAACACCAGCGGCGTGATGTATTCCGCCCCCGGCACCCCGTCGGCCGCTAGCTTGAGCCCGAAGAGGGAGGCGATGCCCGCCGCCACGATCCCCCGCGGCCCCACCCAACTGATGAATAGTTTTTCGTTGAAGTCCAGGTTTCCCCGCGCCGTACTGGCGAACACGCTCAGTGGCCGTAGCACCAGGATGACGAAGCCGAACAGGGCCAGCGGCCGCCAGTCCTCCGTCAGCAGCCGCAGCTCCGCCATATTCATATTGGCGGCCAGCAGGATGAAGAGGATACTGATGAGCAGTACGCTCAGCGACTCCTTGAACGACAGGATTTCTTTGATCCGCGGCACGTCCTTATTCGCCAGCACCAGCCCCATCACCACTACGGCTAGTAGCCCCGATTCGTGTGCCAACTGGTCGCTGAGTACGAAAACCAGTAGCACGTAGGCCAGGATGAACACATTGAGCAGGTAGTGCGGCACCAGCTCCCGCCTTGATGATCTGAAACAGCCCGTAGCCGCCAGAAAGCCCAGCGTACCCCCGTAAATGATGATCTGCACGAAGGTGCGCACCGCCTCCCCCGTAAAGCCCAGCCCGTGGTCGGTGGAACTGATGAACTCGAAAACCAGCACGGCTACCAACGCCCCCAGGGGATCGATCAGGATACCCTCCCACTTCAGCACCGTGCTCACGTTGCGGTTCAGGGGAATGTTCTGCAGAATCGGGGCGATGACCGTAGGCCCCGTCACGATGATCAGCGCCGCGAACAGAAAGCTGATGCTCCACCCCAGCCCCATGATAAAGTGAGCCGCCAGCCCCGCACCCAGAAAGGTGATGAGGCTACCGATGGAGATCAGCCGCAGGATCGACCGCTGCGTCTCCCGCACCTCCCGGAACTGTAGCGTCAACCCCCCCTCGAACAGGATGATGCCGATGGCCAGACTCACGAAGTAGAACAACGATTCCCCCGGAAATAGGCCGCGCCCCTCCCCGTCCTCCCCGATCACCTCGAAGATGGGGCTGATCAGCTTGCTCCCGTCGGCAGTAAAGAGGGTAGATAGCGGGCCTACGACCAGCCCGATCACGATCAGCGGCAGGATCGCCGGCACCTTCACCCGCCAGGCGAACCACTGGGCGAAGATGCCCAGAATGATGATGCCGGCGAGCTCCTCCATTATCCCCCAAGCAGGCTGCCCAGTCCGCCGGGTAGCATATTATCCATCATCCCACCGGCCTGCTGCGCCTCGTAGGCGGCCGCCTTTTCTAGGGCGCGGTTGGTCGCTACGACGAGCAAATCTTCCAGAGCCTCCAGGTCGCTGGGGTCTACCTGCTCGGGGTCGATGCTCACGTTCTGGATCGTACGGGTACCGTCACAGCTCACCTTGACGGCGCCCCCGCCGGCCTCGGCCTCGAAGGACTGCTGGGCCAGTTGCTCCTGCATTTTGGCCTGCATTTCCTCCATTTGCTTCATCATATCTCCAAACATAGCGCGGGTGTTTCGTGAGTTCTGTAAAGGCCGGGGCGGGCTTTTTAGTTTATCCTACCTTTGCCGGTTCAGGATAAATATACACGCACATGGGATTACTAGACGGCAAAGTCGCCCTCATCACCGGCGGCTCCCGCGGCATCGGGGCCGCCCTGGTCCGTAGCCTGGCCGCAGCCGGCGCCCGCATCGCCTTCACCTACCGCAGCTCGGCCGGCCCGGCCGAGGCACTGGTCGAGGAGCTCGGCGAAGGCGTCCGAGCCTACCAGAGTGACGCAGCCGATTTCGCCGCCGCCGAGCAACTCATTAAGGGCGTCGTTGCCGACTTTGGGGGCCTCCACATTCTGGTCAATAACGCCGGCGTGACCCGCGACAACCTGCTGCTGCGTATGAACGAGGAGCAGTGGGATACCGTCATGGACAACAACCTCAAGTCTGTCTTCAACCTTACCAAGCACGCTCTACGCCCCATGCTACGCGGCGGCGGTAGCATCATCAACATTTCCAGCATCGTCGGTCTTCAGGGCAATGCCGGCCAGGCCAACTACGCGGCCAGCAAGGCGGGCATCATCGGCTTCAGCAAGTCGGTCGCCAAGGAGATGGGGAGCCGCAATATCCGTTGCAACGTCATCGCCCCCGGCTTCATCGAAACGGACATGACCGACGAGCTCTCCGAAAAGGTCCGGCAGGACTACCTCGCCGGTATCCCCCTCAAACGTTTCGGCACGGCCGAGGAGGTGGCCGGCGCCTGTATCTTCCTCGGTTCCGACCTTAGCAGCTACGTCAACGGACAGGTCATAAGCGTCGACGGCGGCCTGTCTTAGTGGTCATCGACGTCATCATACCCGCCTACAACGAGGAAGCCAGCATCGGCCTAGTGATCGCCGAACTACCCCGGCAACTGGTGCGGGAAGTGATCGTCTGTGACAACAACAGCCGGGACCGTACGGCACAGGTGGGCGAGGCCGCAGGTGCAACGGTGGTGCGGGAGCTCCGGCCGGGCTACGGGTCCGCCTGCCTGCGCGGAATGCAGCACATCGCCCACCGCCCGGTGGCGGAGCAACCCGATATCGTTGTGTTCGTCGACGGGGACCACAGCGATTATCCCGAGCAGCTCCCCGAGCTCGTGGCCCCCATCACGGAGGGAGGATATGACCTGGTGATTGGGTCACGGGCCCTAGGCCAGACCGAAGCCGGTAGCATGACGCTGCCCCAGGTATTCGGTAATTGGTTGGCCACTAACTTGATTCGGTTGTTCTACGGTTACGAGTTTACGGACCTGGGGCCGTTTCGGGCCATCCGGTATCCGGCGCTGGTAGAGCTGGGCATGCGGGACCCGGATTTTGGCTGGACGGTGGAGATGCAGGTGCGCGCCGCCAAGGCCGGCCTGCGGTGTACGGAGGTGCCCGTGCGCTACCGGCAGCGGATCGGCGTATCGAAGATATCGGGTACCGTGCGTGGTACGTTACTGGCGGGGCATAAGATCCTGTGGACGATCTTCAAACTGATCTGAGCATGACGGCACTGGCGTTTGTGGTACTGGCCGTCTATACGCTGAGCCTGCTGTACATCACGGTGTACTGTCTGCTGCAGTTCAATTTGTTGTACCACTATAAGTTGAGTCCGAACCCTACCGACCACCCGGTGTCGCTCGAACCGCTTGCACCTGCGGCCCCGCCCGAGACGACTCCCCTGCTTCCCTTCGTGACGGTGCAACTGCCGATTTACAATGAATACTACGTGATCGAGCGGCTGATCGATGCGGTGGCGGCTTTTGATTACCCGCGGGAGCGCTACGAAATTCACGTGCTGGACGACAGTACGGACGAGACCGTCGAGCTGGTGGCACATAAGGTGAAGGAATACCGGGCGCAGGGCTACCAGATCCGGCAGATCATCCGTCCTACCCGGCAGGGTTTCAAGGCCGGGGCACTGCGCGATGGGATGGCCGAGGCGCGGGGGGAGTTCATCGCTATCTTCGATGCGGACTTTGTGCCCGAGCCGAGCTTTTTGCGGCGTACGATCCCCTACTTTGCCGACCCCGGAGTGGGCGTAGTACAGACGCGCTGGGAGCACCTGAACCAGGACTATAGCATCATCACCCGCCTACAGGCGCTGCAGCTCAACGTACACTTTACCGTAGAGCAGGTGGGGCGGATGAACGGGGGCCACCTGCTACAGTTCAATGGCACGGCGGGCGTGTGGCGGCGGGCGGCCATCGAGGCGGGTGGGGGCTGGCAACCGGATACCCTGACCGAGGACCTGGACCTGAGCATCCGCAGTCAGCTGGCGGGATACCGTATTTACTTTCTGGAGCGGGTGGGCAGTCCGGCCGAGCTACCGGTGGAGATGAACGGCTTCAAGAGCCAGCAGCACCGCTGGATGAAGGGGGGTGCGGAGACGGCCCGCAAGATGCTGCCTGACGTGTGGCGCAGTGCCCTACCCTGGAACCATAAGGTGCACGCTACGGCCCACCTGCTGGCCTCGTCGATCTTTTTGTTTGTGTTCCTGTGCGCAGTGTTTAGTGTGCCGCTGCTCTTTTTGTTTGGGGAGCTAGTGCAGTATGGGTTCAGCAAGAACTTCTTTGCGATCTTTCTGACGGGTTTACTCTCCGTGATCGGTATTTACTACGTAGCCAACGTGCAGAGCGTGGCGAATAAGGAGCGGAGTTTCGGAAAGTCGGTGTTTAAGTTCTTTTTCCTTTTCCCGCTATTTCTGGCGCTGAGTATGGGGCTCTCGCTGCACAACTCGGTGGCGGTGCTACAGGGCTACCGGGGTAAGAAGAGTGCCTTCGTGCGCACGCCGAAGTTCAACATCAGCTCCGTGCGGGATAAGCTCTCTGCCAAGCGCTACCTCTCCGGCAAGCTCAACCTGATTACAATTGGGGAGGGGTTACTGTGTGTGTATTTTCTTTTTGCGGTGTGGGGGGGCTTTTACCTACAGAATACCATCTTTGTGTTCTTTCACGGGCTGCTAGCGCTGGGCTTCGGGGCGATCTTCTTTTTTAGTGTGAAGCATCTGGGGCTGGTAAAGTAGCGTAGTCTTATGGCAGAATAGCTGAAGAGGTTAATTTGACTCGATTGTCAACTACCCACCCGTGCCACTCTTTGCCGTAGCTCATGCCAAGGTAATTGGCAGTCAGTCGGAAAGCAGCGTAGAATGAATCGTTGATCTGACGGTCATTGCTGCAGGAGAGCACGCTGAGTTGCTTCCCACGTAGCTGCCGGCCGAAGGATTTGTGCGTAGTAAGCAAATCGGATAAACGGTCGACAAACACCTTGAGCTGAGCACTCATGGTGTACCAGTAGACCGGACTGGCTAAAACGATGTGATCGTGAGGAAGTAGGTAGTTCTCGATGAGGTAGACAAATTGATCCCCGGTGGGGTAGTCGGCGGTGTAGCGGTAGGGGGAGAGCTGGTGGTCTAGGAGGTCGACTATGGAAGCTTCTAACAGCTCAGCCAAGGTGGCAGCGACTTTGGCGGTATTACCATCGCTGCGCGCGCTACCTAAAATAATGATGGTGGACATAGCGTACGTGTAGCGACGGCTAAAGCCGTCGCTACAGAAAAGCCCCGATCCACGTGGTGGATCGGGGCTTTGTAATTCTAGCTACCGAAGTCGTCAAAGGCGATATTCTCTTCGGGTACGCCGAGCTCGTCGAGCATGTTCTGGACGGCCTGGAGCATAAGGGGCGGGCCGCAGAGGTAGTACTCGATCTCCTCGGGTTCGGGATGGTCCTTGAGGTAGTTATCGAGGACGGCTTGGTGAATGAAGCCGGTCATACCATCCCAGTTGTCTTCGGGCAGGGCATCGCTGAGGGCAATGTGGTAGCTGAAATTGGGAAAGTCCTTTTCGATGTCGTTAAATTCCTCCGTGTAGAAAAGCTCGGCCTTGGAGCGGCCGCCGTACCAGTAGCTGACTTTGCGGTCGGTCTTGAGGGTATGGAAGAGGTGGAAGATGTGACTACGCAGGGGGGCCATGCCGGCACCACCGCCGATGTAGACCATCTCCTTATCAGTGGGCTTGATGAAGAACTCACCGTAGGGGCCGGAGATCGTCACCTTGTCGCCGGGCTTTTGATTGAAAACGTAGCTAGAGCAGACGCCGGGGTTCACATCCAGGTAGGCACCTTTCTGCCGGTCGAAGGGCGGGGGTGCGATACGGATGTTGAGCATGATGATGTCGCCTTCCCCGGGGTGGTTAGCCATGGAGTAGGCGCGGAACTGCTCTTCGTCGTTCTTCATGGTGAAGTCCCACATACCGAACTTGTCCCAATCGGCTTTGAATTTATCCTGCGGTGCTCCTTTGTGGAAGACGGGGTGGGGCGTGATGTCGAAGTTCTTAAAGTCGACGGTGATTTTAGGTACGTCGATCTGGATGTAGCCGCCGGACTCGAAGTCCATCTTCTCCCCCTCAGGTAGGCGTACAACGAATTCCTTGATGAAGGTAGCTACGTTATAATTCCGGTCGACGGTGCATTCCCACTTTTTGATACCGAAGATTTCCTCGGGGATGTGGATCTCCATGTCCTCACGCACCTTTACCTGACAGGCCAACCGTTTGTGCTCGGCAACTTCGCGACGGGTAAGGTGGTTGAGCTCCGTAGGCAGCACGTCACCGCCCCCCTTGGTAATCTCGCACTCACACATGGCGCAGGTACCACCGCCGCCACAAGCAGAGGGAAGAAAAACACTCTTATCGGACAGGGCCGAGAGCAACGAGTTGCCGGGTTGCACCATCAGGGGGTTCTCGGTATCTCCGTTGACAACGATCTTGACCTCGCCCTGGGGTACGAGTCTGCGGCGTGCGACGAGCAGCATCGTAATGAGTGCGAGCACGATGAGCGTAAAGACGACAACGGCTGCTCCAATGGTGATCATGGTGGGATACTTTTATAGGTAAGCCGGAAGGGGAGCCGGCGGTTTATCTACTGGGGGTAAAACTTACTCGGCAGGCGTCGGATGCCAGCCGGCAAAAACAGCCGGGTCAATACCGGTGAGGCTCAAAAAAGCGATACCCATCAGCCCCGTGATCAGGAACGCCATACCCAGACCGCGCAGTGCAGGTGGTACGTTACTGTAACGAATACGCTCCCGAATAGCGGCCAGTGCGATGATCGCCAGAAACCAGCCGAAGCCACCACCCAGTCCGAAGGCCACCGACTCGCTTAGGTTGTACTCCCGGCTCACCATGAAGAGGCTACCTCCAAGGATCGCGCAATTCACCGTGATGAGCGGAAGGAAGATGCCCAGCGCGGCGTAGAGGCCGGGGGAGAACTTCTCCAGCACCATCTCCACCAGCTGTACGGTAGAGGCAATAACGGCGATGAAGAGGATAAAGCGTAGGAACTCGAGGTCCGCCGGAATCAGTACGTACTCGTTGATGATCCAGTTGATGGGCATCGTCACGCCAAGCACGAAGATGACCGCCAGACCAAGACCGCTCGCCGTACTTAGCGTTTTCGATACGGCCAGAAAGGAGCACATACCGAGGAAGTAGGCCAGCACCATGTTCTCGATGAAGGCCGACTTGATGAAGATGTTGAGGAAATCACCCATGGCAGTGTAGGATTAGGGGATTGAGGGACGGGGGACGCAGGATAGGAAGTGGACTACGAGATGTCGACCAGCTTGGTGTTGTAGCTGCGCTGTAGCCAGATGAACACCGCGATTACGAACATCGCCGCGGCCGGTAGTACCATCAGGTTGTTGTTGGCGTACCAGCCGAAGAAGCTGCCAATACCGCTTTCGGCGGTGGTATTGATCAAATACTTAGTCGAGTCACTGCTGGGACCGATGATGTTCAACGCGATCCCGGAGCCGGCAAAGAGGCTTCCCTTGCCGAAAAGCTCCCGTACGACACCTACGGCAACCAGGATAAGGCCGTAACCCAGTCCATTGCCGATGCCGTCCAGGAAAGACCGCCAGGGCTTATTAGCCATGGCGAAGGCCTCCAGACGACCCATCACGATGCAGTTGGTGATGATGAGTCCGATGTAGACCGACAATTGTTTGTATACCGGGAAGGCCAGCACCTTCAGCGCTTCGTTAACCAGGGTAACCAGCGTGGCAATGATGACCAACTGTACGATCAGGCGGACGGCCTTCGGGATGATGTTGCGCATCAGCGAGGTCGCCAGACTGGAGAAGGCCGTCACAAAGGTCACGGCCACGGCCATGACCAGGGAGGGATACACCAGGGAGGTAACCGCCAGGGCAGAGCAGACGCCGAGCACCTGGATGGTGATGGGGTTATTGTCCAGTAGCGGATCGGTAATTAAGATCTTCTCCTTCTTACCAAATTCAAAGGTGGCCTCTTTTTCGGCCGCCGTATCCTCGGTGAGAACACCGGTTTTTACTTCAGTTGATTCTGCCATGGCTGTGGTAGCTATAGGAACCATGCACCCCACCCAAATGTAGAGTGAGATACACAGTGGGATAATTACTTAAGATTCATACTGGTAGCCTCGCCCGACTCGGCGCGCTGCTCATCAATAAATGACTCGTAAGCCTTCAGACCATTGTAGAGCATCTTGGTCACACCGTCACTGGTGATGGTGGCGCCGCTCAGTCCGTCGACCTCGTGCTCCTGATCCACGGCACCACCCTTACGGACGAGGATGCTGACGAATTTGTCGCCGTCGTAAATTTTCTTGCCCTTGAACTGGTTCTTCCAGCCGGCATTGTCCTTGATCTCGGCACCTAACCCGGGGGTCTCACCCGCGTGATCGAAGCTGGCACCGGTCACCGTGTTGAGGTCACTAGCTAGGGCGATGTTGCCCCAGATAGCGTCCCAAAGTCCGTTGCCCCGCACACTAAAGACGTAGTAGCGATCGCCGTCGATGTTGAAGATATTGACGGGATACTGCCGCTGATCCTCCGGCTTCTTATACTCGGTGGCCAGGTCGATGCTAGCAAAGTCGGCATCGGGAAGTACCTCACCCGAGGTATTAACTACCACCTGCTGTACCTGATCGTTAAAGATCTGGAGTACTTCCTGGTCGGTCAACGCACTGATTGGTTTACCGGCCTTTTCTAGGGGCTCGGCTACCGTAGCCAGAATCTCGCGCTTGTTAAACACGTCCTCATTACGCGCCGCCGCACCCGCCGTAGCGGTCCGGAAGCCGGCCAGCAGGAGGGCTACGAGGACCGTCATGATGGTACCGAAGGTGTAAATATATTTAGTGCTCATGGCAGGGTGGGGGGTTTAGTAGATGCCGAGGTTACCGACCGGGCGGTAGCCTTCGGCGTTCTCGGGGGTGAAGACCTCGACGTCGCCACGCTTGGTGATGAGCTCGTCGCGGGTCTTAGCCATACTGGCAGTCCGCTTGGCACGGCGCTTGATGTTGGCCTGGTAAACGTAGTGGTCGATGAGGGGAGCAAAGGTATTCAGCAACAGGATAGATAACATCCAGCCCTCGGGGTAGGCGGGGTTCAGGACCCGGATGATGAGGCCGATGAAGGCCACCAGAAAGCCGTAGATCCACTTACCGGTGGGTGTATCGGCACTACTTACAGGGTCGGTGGCCATAAAGGTGATCGCGAAGAGGAAACTGCCCATGATCATCTGCCGCAGCGGGTGGATGGCCATGAACTTGAAAATACCGGGGGTGTCGGCCGTAAGCTCGGAGGGAGCGATGGCATTGAGCATGAAGCCACCCACCATGAACCCGATCAGGCCACCGACAATGATGCGGTAGTCGGCAATGCGGGTGAACATAATGAAGGCCATACCGAACAGGATCAGTGGTACGCTCGACTCCCCGATCGATCCGGGAATGTTACCCCAGAAGATCGCACTCTGGTCGTAGACGGCCGAAACGCCCTCCCAGCCTTCCTTAGCCGCAATACCAAGCGGGGTAGCCCCCGTGTAGCCATCGGCGACTAGCTGTCCGCCCTGACCGAAGGTGTTCCAACCCAGACCGGCAAATACCCAGTCGAAGGCGTGGTGAACTATGCTGTATGCCTCGCTGGCATAAACGCCCACGTCTACCTTCTCAATACCACTCACCCAGACCTCGTCACCCGAGATCGTAGTAGGATAGGCGAAGAAGATAAACACCCGCGAAAGCAGCGCAATGTTCCAAATATTCATCCCCGTACCACCGAAGGCCTCCTTACCCAGCACGACGGCAAAGGCAACGGCGATACCCAGGATCCACAGCGGGATATCGGGCGGCATGATGAGGGGGATAAGCGCACCGGATACCAGGAAGCCCTCCTCCACGGAGTGACCCTTTTTGGCGGCGTAGATGAACTCAATACCCAGGCCGACTACGTGGGTCACGACGAAGATCGGGATGACCTGGATCAGACCGTAAACGATCTTAAGGTGGAAGCCCTCCAGCAGACCGGTATACATACCCAGCGCGTGGAAGTGCTGGTTGCCGATGTTCCAGGTGCCGAAGATGTAGAGCACCTGCAGGGCGAGCACTACCCAGACCATCTGCCGCTTCAGGTCCATGCCATCACGCACGTGCACCCCTCCCTTGGTGGTCGAACCGGGTTGGAACAGGAAGGTATAAAAGGCGTCGTACGTCGTAGACAGGAGCGGCTGCGTAGCGTGGTCCGGCTCGAACTTCTTGACGAAATCATTCAATGCTTTCATAGCTATTGGGTAGAGGCTGTACGATAAAACAGCCCGACAATTCTATAGTTGTTAACCTTGCGCAATCATGGTGTCGTGTCCCTGACGCAATATTTGCTGTAGTGGCTGCTTGCTCACGCAGGCAAATTCCGCCAGGGCGACGTCCTCCGGCACCAGTTCGTAAATGCCCAGCCCCTCCATATTTTCCAGGTCGTTGACTAGAATCGATTTCATGAGCTGCGTAAGGTAGATGTCCATCGGCATCACCTGTTCATAATCGTTGTTGACCACAAAGGCCCGCTTCTCGCCGTGGCTGTTGGTGGTGATGTCGAGGTGGTTGCTCAGCACCGGGATGGTAGGTGACACCGAGGCCCGTTCCTTGATGGGCAGTAGCCAGCCGAAGAGCTCCGGTTCGTCGCCCTCCAGGATGGCCGTCACCTGGTTGTCGAAGAAGTTGAGGAAGCCGTCCTTGGTCGTCTGGGTGCCCGAGAGCACGTCCCCACTGATGATGCGCGAGTGCTCCCGTAGGTCGTGGCCGGCAATGAGCTCACCGATGTTAGCCCCAATCCTGGTGCGCGCGTAGCAGGGGTCGGAAAAGCTAGGACCCGAGATGGCCACCAGGCGGGTGGTGTCCAGCCGTCCATTCTGAAACAGCTCACCGATCATGAGCACGTCCTGCACGTCCAGCGTCCAGACGGTATTGTCTCCCGTACCCACGGGGTGGATGTGGTGGATCTGCACGCCCACGTTACCGGCCGGGTGCGCACCGCGGAAGTAGCGCTTCTCCACGCCCCGCGTCATGGCGAAGGGGGGCTCCTTCTTGCCGCGGCCATCGAGGCCCAGGTAGACGAGCCCCTCGGTCAGGCGGCGCACGACGTTGATGCCGGTCTGCCAGACGTCCATACGACCACGTACGGCAAGGTTAAGGTCGGGGCCTACGGGCGAGGTATCGAAGGTAGAGATGAAGATATCGCGGGGCACGATATCGGGGTTGGCCACGATGTTGTAGGGCCGCTGGCGGATGGCCGGCCACACGCCGCTTTCGAGCAGGAACTCCACGAGTTCTTCGCGCGAGGCGTTGCCCTTGGGTAGGTCGTACTCCCGGTACTGCTGCTCCCTATCGGCCAGGATCACGATGTTGGCGATGGAGCGCTTCAGGCCCCGGTTCACGCCAATCACCTCCCCGCTCACGGGGGCGCAGAACTTGATGCGACTGAGCTGCTTATCGTAAAAAATGGGGTCGCCGGCCTTGACCGTATCGCCCTCTTCAACGAGCACCTTGGGAATGGGCCGTAGCCCGAAAAAGTCGGGCGGACTCAGCGCAAAGCGGGTGACGTTCGGCTCGCGAATCTCATCACTAGGTTCGCCCCCCATGGGGATGTCGTAGCCAGCCCGCAGACTGTACACGTGGCTCTTCTTCAGGTAGTCCGGCAGCTTGCCGCGAAACAGCTGATTGAAGTGGGGGAACAGCCCCGCCTCTTTCTCCGCGTTGAGCCCCATTTGCTTGGACTCGATGACCATGAAGTTATCCGATACACTGATCACGATGTAGAAAAAGATGATCAGCGCCAGAGCTGCGATACCGTAAAACACTAGGTTGCCACCCGACAGGGGATCAGCCTGCGACTGTAGGGCAAATGCGGCAACAAGCAGCAGAAAAAGGCCAGCCGGTTTCGTGAATTTCATACGCGTGGGGCTGCGTTTGGAGGGTAAATCGGACTGCAAGCAGCCGACAAAGGGGGGAAATTGCGGCAAAGTTACGACTTAACGATGGTCCGGCCCCGTCAGGCCAGGCCATGTTAAGATTGTCGCCTTATTTAGATTTTATCTAGTTAGTCGGCCGGTTTGGCACCTTCCATCCGATACAGCCGACAGGCCCCCGCCTGGGCCAGTTCCTTGAGCAAATAGCGGGCGGCAAGGTAGTCGTAGTCCCGTGTGGTGCATACGGCTACTCGCTCGCCGACCGCCAAATCGGGGCCCTGGAGTGTTTGATTCACCGTAATGTACGGAGGGAATTTACTGTACACCGGTCGAATCGACCTGCCCCGCACCTGCGACCGCGCCAGATGGAAGCGCGCATTGGGCTGGTAGTGATGTAGAAGTAACGTAAAGGGAGCCGTAAAATCCGGAGCGTCGATCGCCGCCACGTACGGTGCCGGAGCCGGGACGTAGTTGATCACCGCCCGCCGCCCGTTGAGTTGCTGCCAACTACCGTATAACGTGAAGAGCGTCAGACCGATAACAGCAAGCAGACCCAGCCGGCCCGACCAATTGCGGGGACCCAGCCAGTGCTGTAGGCCCGCCCCGTAGAGCAATCCGATCAGGGGGAGCAGCGGACTTTTGTACCAGAAGATCTTGGTCGCCGCTACGGAAATTACGCCCAGGTAGGTGACGGCCACCACGGCGACCAGCGTGAGCGCCCCGTTGCGACTATTGCGGATGGAAAGCAGCGCCGGTAGGAGTAGCAGATTGAGCCACTTCGTCCCCCCGTCGAAGGCCAGAAACTCCAGGTAAGCGTACCAGGGCCCGTCGTGCCCCTCCAGGGCCAGGGTGAAGCGTCGCCCGAGTTCGTTGTGCCGCACCGCCGCGATGTAGCCCGGGTCGACCGCCTCGCGCAGTGGGTAGTAGGCTGCGATCAGGGCCAGGGCGGCCAGTCCTACGAGGTACAGCCGGGGTTGGGTCAGCAGCTCACGCCCCCGTCGGTCCAGTAGCAACCACAGCCCGATACCCGGCAGGAAAAAGCAGCCCGCGATCCCCTTTGTATACCCCGCCAGCACCACACATAGGCCAAACAAAAAAAGTTGGGCGGGTGCGCCGGTGCAACGAAACCGGTGGATAAACCCCAGCTGCGCCACGAGAAAGAAGATCAGCAGGGCGTCGAAGTCCCCGGAACGGGCGCCGTGGTTACCCAGGTAGTCAGCACTACTCAGCAGATACAGGGCGGCTACGGCGGCGGGGAGGTAACCGCCCCAGTCGCGCCGGCACCACCGCAGTAGCAGCGCGATCAGGCCGAGGGTGGCCAGGGCCGAGGGAAGCCGCACGGCAAAGGCCGTCATGCCAAACAATCGCACGGAAGTAGCCTGTAGCCAGATCAGTAGCGGCGGCTTGGTGCCCCAGTGGTCGGGCGCGCCGGCGTAGGTGGGCACCAGAAAGTGATCGGCCGTGCCGTAGGCCATCTCGATGGCGCTCGTGCCCCGGCGTGCCTCGTCGAAGGGTTGTAGTTCGCTGACTCCCAACCGGTAAAATACCAGGGTACCGGCCAGCAGCAGCACGGCCAGGGGAATCAGGATAGAGGTAGCGCGCGGCATCGGGGCCGAAGGTAGGGTCAGGACAGGGGATACGTATTCCGCTGCGGCTGCACCCGACGGTACACCCGTACGTAGCCCAGAAAGGTCTCGTAGTAGCCGAATAGTGCAGCGTAGAGTAGCCGCTCGGGGAAGACATCGAGGGGCGCAAACTCACGCGCCAGCTCGAAGCTAGCATGCTTATCTAGCAAGATATCCTGCACATACCGGCAGCGGGCCTCGGGGCCACAGTGGTAGACCTCCGCGCAGCAGTCCGGTACCCCGAAGGGAGTGGTGGCCGACCGCGTGTACCGCCCCGCGATACTTTCGTGTACCGCGAAGTAGTCCAGCGGAGCACCCTCGTAGTAGCGGGTGTTGGACAGTCCGCCTACGGCAATGCCGGCCGTACCGATGCGTACCGGCGGGGGCAGGACTTCCTTAGCCCAGTCGCGAAAGGCGTAGCGGGTATCGTACCAGTGGTTGTACTGTCCGGTTAGCGCCAGGCCCAGTGACCAGGCGACCACCCCCGCCGTCCAGATCGGGCGAGGACGAAGCCGGGCCAGCGCCGCCGCTGCCAGTAACGCGACTGCCGGCATGAACACGGCCGCCCGGCGTACGAAGGTGGTGTCCAGCACCCAGAGCAACACGAACTCGGTGAGTAACAGTCCGCCGATGTACAACACACCGGGTCTGGGGCGGGTACGTAAGATGCCGTAACTAGCCAGTGCACAGGCCGGCAGTCCGATCCCGGCCAGCACCATAAGGGGGTAAACAGCAAGGTTATCGCGCAGGTGATCGTCGCGTTCGACCACATCGGCATTCTCGCGGCGCAGCTCCTCGAAGGAAAAGTGGATCTCCTCCCAGCTCCAGCCGTAGGTGAGTAGCCAGAGGAAGAGTAGGCCTAGTCCGAGGGCCAGCGGGAGATAGTATAGTGGCAGCCGGTAGGCTCGCTTATGTCGGATAGTCGTAGTGTAGAGCAGCAGTAAGCCCCCCCACGCCGCCACGAAGCCATCGAACTTGAAGGCCAGCGCCCCGGCCGCCCCCAGCGCGAGCAGTACCATACCAACCGGATCGGCCCCGCGCAGCAACCGACAGCCCCCTAGCAGCGACAGGTAAACGAAAAGCACGTAGCCCGAAAGCGGTAGCCCGTAGTGGCCGTAGCTGATGAGCAGATCACAACTGGCTACGAGTAGGGCCGCGACTCCGGCGTAGGTCGCGCTCAGTCTCAGGGTCCGCCCCAGGAAATACACTACTATGATGAGCAGCAGGGAAAAGGTAATTGCCAAACCGCGGTTGGTATAAATGATGGTGGCAAAGTCCGGCAGCCGGCCCGTAACCAGATGCCACCCGTACAGCACGTAGGCACTCACCCGCCCGTACCCTTGCACGTTGAAGTTACCAAACTCGAAGGGGTCGGGAATGGCTCCGTCCGGCCCCGCCAGCTCATTGTAGCGGTCTACGGCGATGGCCATGTGCTGCTCCTCGTCGGCCTCGAAGAGCCCCCAGCGCTGAAGTTGCTCCTGGGTGAAGCAACCGGGGATGCGGAGGAGGGCACCGATGGCTAAGGCTAGGAGGAGGTACTTCACGCTGTAATAT
Source organism: Saprospiraceae bacterium (assembly GCA_958295895.1). Taxonomy (GTDB): domain Bacteria; phylum Bacteroidota; class Bacteroidia; order Chitinophagales; family Saprospiraceae; genus Neolewinella. Next base: position 157,126 of record CATQHI010000009.1, read on the forward strand.
CCGACTCCGTAACTTTGCCGCCCCCCCAGACGTTCCCCCAGTCCCCCATCCCTTAATCCCCCTACCCCCCCCACCATGTTCCCCACATACGACGTCATCGTAGTCGGAGCCGGACACGCCGGTTGCGAAGCCGCCGTAGCCGCCGCCAACCTCGGGGCCAAAGTCCTGCTGGCCACCATGAATATGCAGACCATCGCCCAGATGAGCTGCAACCCGGCCATGGGTGGTGTGGGTAAGGGACAGATCGTACGCGAGATCGACGCCTTAGGCGGCTACTCCGGCATCGTCACCGACGAGACCATGGTACAGTTCCGCCTGCTCAACCTGAGCAAGGGCCCCGCCATGTGGAGTCCCCGCGCCCAGAGCGACCGCATGGCCTTCGCCCTCAACTGGCGTGAAAAACTGGAGGCTCATCCCAACATCGACTTCTGGCAGGAGATGGTCACCGGCGTGGTGGTCAAGGATGGCCGTGTGCAGGGCGTCCACACCGGACTGGGCATAGAGATTCCCGCCCGCTCTGTCGTACTCACCAACGGCACCTTTCTCAACGGCACCATCCACATCGGCGAAAAGCAATTCGGTGGGGGCCGGGCCGGCGAGCGCTCCGCCACAGGCCTGACTGAGCAGCTACGCGACCTTGGCTTCGAGTCCGGCCGCATGAAGACCGGTACCCCCGCCCGCCTCGACGGCCGTACGCTCGACTACAGCGCGATGACCGAGCAGCCCGGCGACGAACACCCCGGCCGCTTCAGCTACACCGATACCCCGCCGCTGGTCGATCAGCTGCCCTGCCACGTGACCTACACCTCGCCGGAGGTGCACGAGACGCTACGCGAAGGTTTCGACCGTAGCCCCATGTTTAACGGCCGCATTCAGGGATTGGGCCCGCGCTACTGCCCCAGCATTGAGGACAAGATCGACCGCTTCGCCGGCCGCGACCAGCACCAGCTCTTCGTGGAGCCGGAGGGCCGCAATACCTGCGAGATTTACGTGAATGGGTTTAGCTCCAGCCTGCCCGAGGACATACAGTACAAGGCGCTGCGCAAGGTCCGCGGCTTCGAGAACATGAAGATGTTCCGCCCCGGCTACGCCATCGAGTACGACTTCTTCCCCCCCACCCAGCTCGGCCCCACCCTGGAGACGCGCCTAGTAGACAACCTCTACTTCGCCGGACAGATCAACGGCACCACCGGCTACGAGGAGGCTGGCTGTCAGGGTCTTATCGCCGGTATGAACGCCGCCCTCAAGGTACAGGAGCGCGATCCCTTCATCCTGCTGCGCAGCGACGCCTACATCGGCGTGCTCATCGACGACCTCATCAACAAGGGCACCGAGGAGCCCTACCGCATATTCACCAGCCGGGCCGAGTACCGCATCCTGCTCCGCCAGGACGATGCCGATCTGCGCCTCACTCCCATGGCCCAGGCCCTCGGCGTACGCAACATGGACGGGCGGGGCGCGCGGGTGCAAACCAAACGCGAGGGCGTTGCCGCGATCGCCGCCGAGCTCCGCGCCCACAGCGTGTCCCCCGACCAGCTCGATGGCTACCTTGAAAGTGTCGGCACGGCTACCCTCCGCCAGGGCGTCAAGCTCGACACGGTCCTGGCCCGCCCCGGTGTGAGCCTGAAGGGCCTTGCCACTGCCCTACCCGCCCTACGCGACTTCCTCTCTCCCTACGACGCCGAGACCGTCAACCTCGCCGAGGTTACCCTCAAGTACGAGGGCTACATCGAGCGGGAGCGGCAGGCGGTGGAGAAGGCCAGTCGACTGGAGGGCATCAAGCTGGGTCGGTCGTTTGACTATGAGCAGCTTACCGCCCTGAGCAAGGAAGCCCGCCAGAAACTGAATAAGTTGAAGCCGGTGACGATCGGGCAGGCGAGTCGGATTAGTGGGGTGAGCCCGGCGGATGTGAGTGTGCTGCTGGTGCACTTGGGGCGGTAACCTGTTAGTACAATGCGGTCTCCGACCGCGGCAGTACGAAGCTGCCTCCGGCTGCGCTGGGACAAACGGCGCACAGCGACACGTTGGACGTTCAAAGATCCGAGGGCGCTACGCGCCGACGAACGCTTCGAGGTCCTCACTGCGCTGTTTCACTACCTTACTGGCCGCCTTAAACCGTACCGATTGTGCTATGCCCCCTCCTAACCTACCTTCTCCTACTCACCCTGACCCACACCCAGGCCCAAGGCTACCTCCAAGCCAAAGGCACCCAGATAGTCGACGAGACCGGCACCCCCTACCTCCTGAAGAGCATCGGATTAGGCGGCTGGATGGTCCAGGAAGGCTACATGATGAAGACCTCCGGTTTCGCCGGGGCTCAGCACCAGCTACGGGAGCGGATTACGGAGCTGATCGGCGAGGAGGGTACCCAAGAATTCTACGACGCCTGGCTGGCTAATCACGTCACGGAAGCAGACATCGAGAAGATGCACCAGGTGGGCTTCAACTCCGTACGGCTACCGATGCACTATAACCTCTACACCCTGCCCGTGGAAGACGAACCGGTAGCTGGGGAACACACGTGGCTGCAGAAAGGGCTCACGCTCACCGATAGCCTCATCAGCTGGTGCAAAGCCCGCGATATGTACGTGGTGCTGGACCTACACGCCGCCCCCGGTGGACAGGGCAACGACCAGCCCATCAGCGACCGCGACGAGGATAAGCCCAACCTCTGGGAGAGTGCCGCCAACCGCGACAAAACTGTAGCGCTGTGGAAGCACCTGGCGGAGTACTACGCCGACGAGCCGACGGTAGGTGCCTACGACCTGATCAACGAGACGAACTACGAACTGGGGGAGGACAATGCGCCGCTGTGGGAGCTCTTTGCGGAAATCATCGATAGCATCCGCACGGTGGATGACCGCCACCTTATCATCCTGGAGGGCAACGGCTTTGCCAATGACTACCGGGGGCTACCGGCATATGAAGACGAGAACCTGGCCTACGGTCCCCATAAGTACTGGAACTACAACGACTCCACCTCCATCGCCTACGCCCTCGACCTGCGGGAACGCACGGGGGCACCGATCTACTTCGGCGAAACGGGGGAGAACTCCAACGTTTGGTTCCGCAACGCAGCTATCCTCTTTGCCGAGCATGACCTGGGCTGGGCCTGGTGGCCGTGGAAGAAGATCGCCTCCGTGACCGGTCCGGTATCCGTAGAGCTGACCCCCGGCTACCAACGCCTGCTGGACTACTGGCGTGGCGAGGGCCCGGAGCCCACCGCCGAGGAAGCCAAAGCTGCCCTGCTCGCCCAGGTCGAAGCCCTGAAGCTCGAAAACGCCCGCTTTCAGCCCGATGTGACGGATGCCTTGTTCCGGCAGACCACGACGACCAAGACCGTACCCTTCATGGAGCACCGCCTACCGGGCACGATCTATGCGGTGGATTATGACCTGGGCCCGCTGGACTACGCCTACGCCGATTCGGTCTACGCCACCTACCACGTTGCCACCGGCACCCGCACCGCCTGGAACAACGGTAGTGCCTATCGTAACGATGGAGTAGATATCGAGGCGTCTCAGGATACCGTACTCAGTAACGGCTACAACGTAGGCTGGACCAGTGCCGGTGAGTTCCTACAGTACACTGTGACGGTGGACGAGCCGGGTACCTACACCGCCGAGGTTCGCGTGGCGGCCGATAGTACCGGGGGGCGCTTTCACTTTGAGCTGGATGGGGAGATGCTGGGGGAGCCGGTGGCGGTGCCTGCTACGGGGGGCTATCAGATCTGGCAAACCGTGACCTTACCGAGGCTAAATTTTCCTGCCGGGGAGCGGAAGCTGCGGCTGGTGATCGACAAAGGCGGGTTTAATATGGGAGGAATGGCGTTTAAGTGGAGTAAGAAATAGCGACCTCCCCTTAGAGGCGCTTGACTCCTCGAGACAGTGTCACTTGATACTCAAAAGGTCTGCGTTCTTCGTGGGCAAGACGGCTGATTTTTGACCAGTTCTTAGCCAGTGCCTGCACCATCTCCTAGACAGAAAGCCCCTGCTTTCTCGAAGATCCACGCAGATAGAACATACCGATGCCGTGCTTCCGGTAGAGTTCTTGCTCATGCTTGCGCCGACCTATACTTACATCCTGAGTAATGACGCAGGCCTCCTTTCCGAGCGTAGGAATCCATTCCACGTCCTTCGCGCCCCGACCGAATACGGTGGGGATACATTTCACTACTATGGGGTAACCGCTTTTTAAGCCCTCCGGAATCTGTAGAATATTGAAGCCCTCTGCGACGTGCTCGGGTATGTTCTCGTCTACAAAAACTGTCATGCAGCCCGGCAGAATTCAAGGGCGTCTTCCACTTCCCGTGCTTCAATTTTATAGACGTAAGCTATGTACGGTATTGGATCTCCAGCTTGAAAGTGACCGTAAAGTGTTTCCGGGTAGATATTCCGGTCTCCAATAAGTGGATGACCAAATTTACGCTTGGGGTCGACGATAATCGCTTTATCCTTACCCATCGGCCAGAACTTATTTGCCAAGTCGTTCGCGTCGAAGTCAAGTCGTTGAAAAAATAAACGAATGAATTCTAAATTCAACTGATCCGATCCGTCAAGACTTATTATTTCTCCCTCAGGTAACTGGAAGTAAATGTGCTTTTTATCCGTTCGAATATTCTCTAGAATCTCTCCCTTCGCGAAAGGAAAAGGAGTACCGTACAACTCACCAAGCCGTAGGTGGGCTTTCATCACTTTTCTTGGGGATACTCCGGCCTCCCCCAACAACATCATGAGGTAGAACTCAACCAGCGTATGAAAGCTCACCGCCTGTGACCCATCGATGCGCCAAGAGTAGGTGCGCTTATATTCTTCTCCCAGCTTTCCATCCCAGTATACGTTGATCCAACGGTGTACCCGCTCATAGGGTAACCGCAAAATGTCCGCGATGTCGCATGGGGTGTAAATCCCCTGACCGATAGTTGGTTCGTTCTCGAAGTTCATTTCGTGTTGTGCATCACAAAGTAAACGTTTTTCGGACCGAGTGGGTACGTCTTGCTTGCTTCAATCCCCGCCGCACCCGCGACCCCGCCCAACTCCACCGCCCAGCCCGCCCTACCTTCACGCCCATGGTAGCCATCATCAACTACAACGCCGGCAACATCCGCTCCGTCCTCTACGCCCTGGAACGGATCGGCGTGGCGCACGAGCTCACGGCCGACCACGACAGGATCCGTGCCGCCGATAAGGTCATCTTCCCTGGCGTTGGAGCCGCGGCCTCCACCATGGCCCACCTGAACGCGACCGGACTGGCCGATGTGATCCGCTCCCTCACCCAACCCGTCTTCGGCGTATGCGTAGGCATGCAACTACTCTGTAGCCACTCCGAGGAGGGTGACGTGCCCTGCCTGGGAGTATTTCCCGAGCGCGTCAAGCAATTCCGGCCGGTGAGCGGGGAGAAGGTGCCGCACATGGGCTGGAATGACGTGCGCTTACGGAGCGGCAACGATTGGGTCAGCGATGAGGTCGACGGCGGTTACTGCTACTACGTGCACAGCTACTACGTGGAGGCGGGGCCGGATACCGTGGCGACCACTACCTACTGCGGGACGGACTTTGCCGCCATGATGCACCGCGACAACTTCTACGCCGCCCAGTTTCACCCCGAGAAGTCGGCGCTGGTGGGGGAGCGGATCATTCGGGATTTTTTGGCGGTCTAGATGTCGTCTATGACTGATGCAGGAGCCTGAGCGTCATGACTGATGGTCAAAATTCTGACCGTATCTGTGTCCAGCTCAATCCGATATACAACTTTGAACTCTTTATATTTCGCATAACGAACCTGAAAGGGCATGTGCTCCGTATCGGGTAAAACTGGCTTGGATGCGGGGTAGATTAGCTAGCGTATCGGCAGCACGGATGATACCCGTCTTTACACGCTTGGCGGACTTTTCTGAGACCTCGCGCCGATAGAAATCAGCAATCTCTTTCAACCGGTTTCTTGCCCGCCTAGAGAATATGATCGTGAACTTCTTCCCTACCACTCCTCCGCCTCTCTCTTCAACTGCTCTAAAGTCACAAATTCGCCCCGCTCAATTTCTCGGTCCGCGTCGAGTAGTGTCTGGTTGCGTTCCGCGACGGTTTGTTGCTTCGCCCAAGGCGGTGGTGGCAGCGTCCGTTCTCGCACGTAGGCGCCTAGCATGGCATGGACTACCCGCAGAAACGGTTCGTCTACCTGATCTAAATATTGATCTACTTCGGACCGGATTTTCACAGCACCCATTAGTCAATTTTTTCAGAGCTTAAGTTACTCCAGAACGAGTAAATACTTGCCGGAGTTGCTGGTAAATTATACAGCCTAAAACTCCGTAAGCTCAGTCTCCCCACTATTATTGCCCCCACCAAAGTTAGTCGTAAAACTCAGCCGCACCCCGAAATCCTCGTACCCCCCATCCCGGAAGCTGGTCACGAACTCCAGGCGTAGCACCCGCAGGATATTGTCCAGGGAGTAGCCCAGCTCGGTGTAGTGATCGGAGGTGGGGGTGTAGAGGTAGTTGACGAACAGGTCCTCCTTGAGGCCAATGAGGTGGAGCTTACGGATGTTGGTGAGCAGTAGCTTGCGGAACTGGTAGTGCACGTAGGCCTCGACGTACTCCTCCCCGCTGCTGTTGCGGTAGTAGGGCAACAGGCGGTAGCTGCCAATGGGGTCGAGCCGGGTCAGCAGAATCTCGGAGGTGGCGAAGTGCTGAAAGTCGGGGAAGTCGACGTAGGTGTTGTTGAGGAAGGCCCCGGCCCGCAGCAGCAGGTTGATGTCACCCTTGCGGCCAGCCTCGAAGCGGTGGCGGTAACTACCCTCGACCAGCGTAAAGTCGGAGGTACTATTACCGATGGACGGTAGGCCGGTTTTCACCCGCAACCCCAGCACGGGCGCCGAATTGTCGATCACCTGCTTATTACCGTTGCGGATGTAGTACTTGAGCCCGGGGCGGTAGGCGGCTAGGATTTCCACCAACGCGGCATTTTGCACCCGGTCCACCACCCCACGCTCCGCATTAACCGGCGCATTGGGGGCGTAGGCGAACTCGTCCGGACCACCCCAGCGGTGATCGGGTCTGGTTAGTGACGGCGCGGCGGTCCTCGTAGGTCACCGTGCCGCTAAGCTTGAAGGCGTCGCTGAAGCGCTTACGGTAGCCCAGGGTGGCGTAGGCCCGTTCGTAGAGGCGCACGTAGCTGTCGCCCCCAGATCAGGGCGGTGAAGCTGTTCAGGATGGGGTCGATGGCTGGGCTGTCGTCGAATTGCCGCAGGTAGCGCCCGCCGCGGAGGTAGTAGCGGCCCTTGGCCCGATCGTTGGTCCAGTTCGTGTAGCCCACCTCCCAGCTGGCGCGCTTCCAGGCAAAACCGTAGCGGCTACGCAGACTGAGCTCGCCGAATTTCTGCTGGTGGCTACTGGTATCCCCCTCTTCCTGCACCGTGAAGCGCAATGACTTCGTGAGCTGAGCCCCCACAGCGTAGCCCTCTACGGGGTTGAACTGTAGATCGGGGTCCACGCCGAAGCGAAGGAAGGACGGTAGCGGCTTACGGTTCTTATTCTTTCCACTGCTGGGCTTTTCCCCCCGCGCCTCGGCGATGGAATCGATGCGGTTGACGGTAGCGATGCTATCCTGGTACTTGTAGCCGCTGATCTCCTCGGCGGTCAGGGGGATGGGGCGGACGGCCTCCCAGGCGGCGGAGTCGCGGATGGTCTTCACGCTGTCGTCGATGAAGGTGTAGTCAGCAATCACTTCGGGCTCGTCCGACTTTTCCTGCTCTTCCTCCTCGTAGGACTGCATCAGCTTGCGCAGCTCCTTACGGGTAAGCTCGCCACCCTCCTGCAGCGTGTTCTCGTAGCCGGCCACCCGGTTTTCCTTGCGGGCCGCGGCGGCTACCTCGGGCTGAGTCTTCTCGTCGATCACCTCCACGTAGCCGCCGAGATCGGGGTTGAGGGCGATCTCATAGTTGCTAGTGGAGGCGATGTAGCTCGCGCTGATCTTTACGCCCACGATACCGCCGAAGCCCTCGATGATGGTCGTGGTCGGTAGCCAGATGTGCGGCTCCACCTCGTTGTAATTGATCTTCACGTCGATGGTGAAGCCTAGGCGGTAGGTGCGTAGGTCCAGGCTATGGAGCGACCAGTCGTCCTGCACAATGTATACGTAGCCCTCGAAAACATTCTCACCCGGGCTACGCGGGATGACCCGGATCTTATTGATCAGCTTCCCCTGATCCACGAATACGCCCTCGTGGGCAAATTTGTAGTACGCAAAGCTCTTCGGCGAGAGCGGACTCACCACCTCAGCCACCTCCGGCTGGTAGAAGCTAGAGAAGACGTAACCACTGACCGAGAAGTTCTCCTCCCCCACCACGTAGCGGCTCACGACCTCCTCCCGGAACGTATTCGGACGCGTGTAGGTGATCTTACTCGTGGTTTCGCTGGTGAAGCTCTTACCGATGATCTCGGTGACCTCCGCGCGGTCCTCCTTCGGTACGAGTTTCTGAAATAGCTTCGGGATCTTGTCCACCTTGCCCTTCCCCTTCAGGTACACGTCGGCCGAGTAGCTATCCAGCTGGTTGCGGTGGTAGTCGGCCTTGGCAATGGCACGGCGGATCACGCTGTAGCTCAGGTCCTCTCCGCCACTGAGCACCTCCACCTGCTCCAGATCAAGCGCCTCGGGACGTAGCTGCACGTCGAGCGAGCCCCGGCCGCTACTCACCTGCACCACCTGCGTCTGGTAGCCCAGGAACTGAAACACCAGGGTGTTATCCCCCGGCCGCAGCTTCAACTCGTAGCGCCCCTCGACGTTGGTTGTGGCCCCCGGTACCGGTCTGCTGTACGTAAATCGAGGCGTAGGGGAGCACCTCACCGGTAGACTCGTCCGTCACCCGGCCACTCAGTACCTGCGCACCGCCGGCCGTGGACAAGAACAGCAAGGCAAAACAGAGTAGGCGGGCGGCAGTAGTCATGACTAGTAATTAGTGTCCCACGAAAGTAGGCGCTACTGCTCACCCAGCACTCCGCTTTAACATCCCCAAAACAAGCATGGCCCGCGATCCCGTACGGGAAGGCGGACCATGAAAACTAAAATTGCTGGGAAAAAGGTAGGTCTTAACGGCTCTGCCGGCTGTACTTCTCACCAAACTTGCGGTACAGCTCCGCCTGCTTGTTGTCTAAGTTGATATCGCGCCCGTCGATGTACGCTTTTTCCACATTCGAGTGGCGCATATCGAGTAGATCGCCATCAACAATCACAAAAGTAGCGGATTTTCCGCTAACAATGCTTCCGTAGTCTTCATCTATACCCACTATTCTTGCTGCAGCTAGCGTTACGGCCTCCACCGCTTTCTCGTACGGTAGGCCGAAAGCCACCGCCTGACCGGCCACGAAGGGCAGGTTGCGCTGCTGCCAGTAACCCTCGTGGCTGATGGCGAAGTCCACTCCGGCCTCGGCCAGCAGGGCCGGATTGTGGTAAGGTTCATCGACGGGCGAGTCCTGGGCGGCCGGTAGGGCCTGAGTACTTCCCAAGATCACCGGCACGTCTTCTCGCTTCAGGAAGTCGGCCACCAGGTGGGCCTGATAGCCCCCCACTACGACCGGCCTGGCGCCCATCCGCTTCAGTAGTAGCACTCCGGCCTGAATGTTTCTGGCTTCGTCCGCGTGGAGGTAGGCCCTAGCCGTGCCGCTCACCGCGTCGCAGAAGCCCTCCAGTTTCAGCAGTCGGTTGCCCTCGCGTTTCTCGCGCCCGCAGTAGCCCACGGCCTGCTCCAGGAAGGCCTCCAACTCGCGCACCTGCTCGTCGTAGTTCTCGTTTGGCATCAGGTCGCCCGTCTGCCAGTTGTAGCTGTTGCGGTTGGGCCAGTTGATGTGCACGCCGTCGTCGGCCCGCACGGTAGCGTCCTCGAAGTTCCAGCCATCGAGCTGCATGATGGCGCTGCGGCCGCCCACCAGGGTACCTTCCGGTGTGGCCTGAGCCAGCAGCACCCCGCGGCAGCGTACGGTGGGGATCACCTGCGAGTCAGTATTGAAGGCCACCACCGCCCGCGCATTGGGGTTGAAGGTGCCCACCTCGCGCTGGTCGTTCGTGGCGCGTACCGCTCCGATCTCGGTGAGGCCGAGCTGGCTGTTCAGGGCGATCATGCCGGGGTAGACGTCCCGGCCACTAGCGTCCACGGTTTCGTAGCCGGCCGGCACGCTCAGGTTCGGCCCCACGTTTTCGATGCGTCCGTCGCTGATCAGGAGCGTAGCACTTTCTAGCACCGTCCCGTCCCCCACGTGCACCCGGGCGTTCGTCACGGCAAAGGGGGTAGTCTGCGGCGGGGCAGGCGTGGGATTCTGGGCGCGTACGCAGGTGCAAAGCAGGAGGAAGAGCGCAGTCAGCACGCTCGGTATATGACGTTTCATGGGGGTTAATTTCTAGTGGTTGACGGAATCACAGTGCAACAGGCGGCGGCTGTTGCCCCGGGGGCTCTGCGTCTTACCTCCCTGGTTTTTGTCGTCCAGACTGGCCTGGATGAGGGCGTTGCGCTCGGTTTCGAGTTCGGTGCGGCGGGCCTCGTTGTCCTCGCGGTTGAAGTATTCCTTGCCGTCGACGTAGGTGCGCTCGGCGCGGGCGTAGATGCTCAGGGGGTTCTCGTTCCAGAGCACGAGGTCGGCGTCCTTACCGGCGCGGATGCTACCGACGCGGTCGTCAATGTGGAGCATCTTGGCTGGATTGAGGGTGACGAACTTCCAGGCCTCCTCCTCGCTCACGCCGCCGAAGAGCACGGCCTTACCGGCCTCCTGATTGAGGCGGCGGGCCATCTCGGCATCGTCGGAGTTGAAGGCGGTCACCACGCCCTGCTCGTGCATCAGCGCCCCATTGTAGGGAATGGCCTCGTTGACTTCGAACTTGTAGGCCCACCAGTCGGAGAAGGTCGAGCCCGCCGCCCCATGCTCGGCCATCTTATCGGCCACCTTGTAGCCCTCCAGAATGTGGGTGAAGGTGTTGACGCGGAAGTCGTGCCGCTCGGCCAGCTCCATGAGCATATTGATCTCGCCCTGCTGGTAGCTGTGGCAGGTGATGAAGCGCTCGCCGTTAAGGATCTCGAGTAGGGTTTCCAGCTCTAGGTCGCGGCGGATGTCGTCGCCGGCCTTCATGGCCCGCCCGTACTCCTCGGCGCGGCTGAAGTAGTTCTCAAAGATCTGCTCCACGCCCATGCGGGTCTGAGGGTAGCGTACGCGGTTGGCATCGCCCCAGTTGGCCTGCTTGACGTTTTCGCCGAGGGCAAACTTGATGAAGGGGTCGGCATCCTCAAATAGCATCTCCTCCGGCGTAGCGCCCCAGCGGAACTTGACCAGGGCGGACTGTCCGCCGATGGGGTTAGCGGAGCCGTGTAGCAGCTGACTCGTGGTGACGCCCCCGGCCAGTTGGCGGTAAATATTCTCGTCTACGGCATCGACCACGTCGCGCATCCGCACCTCGGCGGTGCTTGACTCGCTGCTCTCGTTGACGTCCAGCAGGGCGATGTGGCTGTGCTCGTCGATGATACCGGCGGTGAGGTGCAGGCCCGTGGCGTCGATCACGGTGGCCCCACGGTCGGAAAGGCCCTGACCGACCTCGCTGATCTTACCGCCGTCGATGAGGACGTCGGTTTCCTGGAGAATACCGTCGTCCTCACCGGTCCACACGGTAGCATTGCGGAATAGCACCCGCTCGGCCTGCGGCAACTCGGTGAGTCCGTAGGCGATGTTGGGGTAGGTGAGGCGGCCCTTATATTCGGTGGGTTTGTCCTCATCTTCTTTCTTAGCATCGTCCTCGTCATCGGGGGCGGTGGTCGCACGGGGCGTGGCGGTAAAGGTGACCGGGTTGCCCTGGGGGTCGCGACCGGTACCAGCGTAGCCCTCGCCGTCGGGGGTAGCATTAACGCGGTAGTAGCCGCCCTCCTCCCCGGGGCGGAACTGGAAGGAGACCACCCCGCCGCTCTCGCTAAAGGTGACGTCGCGGGCAGTGGTATCGCCGGCGGTGGTGACTTTCATCTTTTGGCTGCCCGGATCGCCAGTTACCTCGGCGGTGAAGGTTTCTCCTCCCACGGTGATATCGTAGCCGCTGGCCAGGTCCACATTCTGGATGGGTTTGAGCTCGAAGGGGTGGCCCTGCACCCAGTTTTGGTATACGGTGGCTTTTTCGGTGAATGGGTCCTTGTCGGTGATGATGAAGTTGGCCAGCATGCCCTCCTCCAGGGTGCCCACCCGGTCGGCGATGCCGAGCAGTTCGGCCGGGCCGGTGGTGAGGGCGGCGAGAACTACCTTAGGGTCCGCTCCGGCCTTGACGGCTTTGCGCATCGCTTCGTGCAGGTCGGTGGGCTTTTCCAGTCCATCGGCGGTGAGGACGAAGGGGATACCGGCTGCAGCTACGGCGGCTACGTTGCCCGGGGCCCGCTCCCAGTGGCGGAGCTGGGCGATGGAGACGAGATCGGCGGCAAAGGGGTCGCTGACGTCGTAGGTTTTCGGGAAGGTGAGGGGGAGGATAAAGGTAGCCCCGGTTTCCTTGAGGGCGTCGAGGCGCTGGTACTCATCCCCGCTTCCCTTAATGATGTACTGCTTGTCGAACTCGTCGCCCACCCGATCGGCCCGCAGCGCATCCTGCCAGCTCTCGACGGCGAAGATCTGCGGCAGCTCCTGCAGTTCGGCCCATGCGTCGAGGCTCAGGTTCGCCTCCTCGCGGCGCTCGCGGCCGTACCACTCGGCGTCGAGGTAGGTCTGGCGCAGCAGGGCGATGGCCCCCATGCGCGAGTTCGGGTAGTTCTGCTGGGAGGAGCCCTTGTCGAAGGAGAGGTGGTGAGCCACGTTGCGCGCCAGCAGTACCTCGTTCTCCCGTTCCTCGGCCAGGGTGACCACGGCGGCCGTGCCGCGGCTGATGCCGTCGGGGTGGTGGGTGGACACGGTGCCGAATCCGGCCTCCCGTAGGGCCTTGGCGGCCTTGGCATCAATCGTGAACAGGGCGGAGGCGTCCGTCTCCGGCCGCAGGGCCTGGTTCCAGGCGTAGGCACCCTCGGTTTCCGATTCCAACTGTGGAGGCGAATTCCAACTACCCCGACTTTCCTTGACCTCGGGCATTCCGTAGCTGCCGTACACCTCGATGAAGCTGGGGTAGATGTGCTTGCCGTTCAGTTCCACGGGCACCGCACCCTGCGGCCCCGCCCCGCCTGCGCTTACGCTTTCCACCTTACCGTTGCGGATGACGAGGGTAGCATTCTCCAGGGTTTGCTCCGGACTGACGTGCACGGTGGCGCCGGTGAAGGCGTAGTAGCCCTCGCGCTGGTCGTAGACGCCGTTGTAGGGAAAAGTGGTCTGGGCGGCCAGGGTGCTCAGGCAGCTAGCCAGGAAAAGAAACAGGCGAAAGCGTAGGGTCATCGCGGGTAGTCAGTTAGGTTTGGGGAGCCGGGTACGGTAGGGCGGGAAATTACGATAAATCGTAGAGTCTACACGTCGGAATCACGCGAATTACCCATCAGCTTAGCTGAGTGGACATACAGATCCCGGGGCAATTAAGGTACCCCCCCTGGGGCAATGAGTCTCCATTACCAGCTGTTTGATGTAGACGAAAGCTACCGGTTTGGCCAGGTAGCGGGCGCCTTTACCCATTCACTCACCCCCCTTACTTTCGGATGAAACAAGTTCTTTACCTCACTTTTTTGCTGTCTTTACTTTGTGCTTCGGCGCGGACGCAGGTGCTAGTCGCTAATCTCAATCAGAGCAATGCAGGTAGCCGTCCGGAGGCCCTCCAGTCCGATGGCCAGTCCGTAATCTTCACGGCGCTGGGCGACGGGGGCGAGCGGCGTCTATACGTGGTGACAGGAGCCGACGGCCGGGCAGAACTGCTCGTGGATGCCGTCAGCCAGGAGGCCATTCTCCACCCCTTCTCTACGACACTGATCGACGGGGTCGTCTACTACTACCAACACGGGGAGGGCACGACGACGTACTACCGGGTGAACCTGGGGGACCGGGTGGTGACTACCCTGACCACCCTGCCTTCTCCCGGTGCGAACGCAGGCGAGAGTTACTTTACGGCGGTGGGCGACCGCGTCATTTTCGTACACCTTACCGACGACTACATTCGTGAGCTATACGCAACGGACGGCACGGCGGAGGGCACGACCTACCTTGGCGATTTACCGCAGGACCAGTACATCAGCGAATTGAATACGTTCGGTGACCGACTCTTCGTGACCTACGACTACGGCTTCGGCGAAGCAGCACCCTTCACGGTGACCGACGGTACCGCCGGGGGCACGTTTACCCGCTTCCCGCCGCCAGAGTTCGAGGGATTGTACGGACCGGTGGCCGTGGGCGACTCTGTAATTGTTTCGGCTTACGGCCGGGACAGTTCGGGGGCTTTCCTCACCGATGCGCAATTCAGCGAGCTACGTGCACTGCGGGAGTGGGCACCTGGTCTACCTACGGGCCTGCTGGGTAGATTCCGTGAACGGCAGGGAAAATTGGTTTTTACCCGGTTAGAGGGTCCAACTGGTATCAAGCTATGGCAGGTTGACCCCAGTGATCGATCGGTGGAGCTACTGGCCGATCTCAATCCCGAACGTGACTCCAGCGGTTTACAGGCGATCCAGGTGATGGGTGACCTTATTTTCTACCGGCTCTACGACCGTACTACGAAAACCGTAACCCTAAGACGAACGGATGGCACCCAGGCTGGTACCTTCCCTCTCCTTGACGATATACAGCCGGGTAGGGTGAACGGCTTCAGACCGGGGACGATAGTCGCTACGGAGGCGGCCTATTTCTTTCTAGCCAACCGCCCCGAGACTGGGGTGGAACTATGGCGCACGGATGGAACTGCCCGGGGTACTGCATTGGTCAAAGATTTTTATCCCGGTCCGGATGGTCCCGATATCCACCACCTGGCCGGTCTCGGCGCGCAATTATTTTTTGCCGCGGAGAGTCCTGAATTTGGGCGTGAAGTGTTCCGTAGCGATGGTACGGCGGGGGGCACGCAGTTGGTGCGGGATGTGCGGACGGAGGAGAGCGGCTCCTACCCCAACCGATTTTTTACCTTCCGCGATACCCTGTTCTTTACGGCCAACACGGGCTGTACGGGCTTCGAGACTTTCAAGACCGGAGGGAGTGCCGCCACTACGGAGTTACTGGGGGACCTTTCCACGGGTAAGACCTCTTCGTTTCCCTATACGTATACACCAATCGGCGATGAGTTTTTCTTCGTTATTTACGGAGAAGGCTTTGGATCCGACCGGATCTTTCGGACGGATGGCACGGTCAGGGGTACGGGCCTGCTCGACCCGGCCGATGAGACGCTAAACAGTGGACCCAGCCTATCGGATATCGGTGCCATCCGTAATCGCCTGCTAATACGTGGTTATTTCCCGGGGGTGGGTCAGGCACTGTATACCCAAGAGGTATCTACCGATCAGCTGCAGTTGCTCAAGGTATTTAGTCAGGGCGGCCTGAATGGTTCCGGGTTCGGCTTTACGGCCCTGAACGATAGTGTCTCCCTCTTTGTGGAGAGCACCGACAAATTTGGCCCCGAGCTCTGGCGCACGAACGGCACGGCGGCGGGAACCTACCTGGTGAAGGATATCCGACAGGTAGAGGAGATTTCCCGGCCCTATCACATTGGCTACCTGACCGTTATCGACGGCATCGCCTACTTTTCGGCGGACGATGGCTTCGGCCAGGCCCTCTGGCGGTCGGACGGCACGGAGGAGGGTACTTATCAGCTAGCGAATGCCCAGGCGGTTTACGGGCCCCGTGGATTTTTTAAGCACAAGGACCGCATCTATTTCGTGGCCCGTCAGGGCATGTTCGGGAACGATCGGATTTTCTCTACGCAGGGTCAACGCTTTGACGTCGAGGCATCTCCCGTGACGGATGGTTTTCAGCGCTTCCGGTACATCCAGGATGTTGTCTTGCTCGGGAATAAGTTCATTTTCTCCGCCAGCACCGATGCGACGGGCTTTGAGCTCTGGACCGCCACGGATGCCAATACCGCCGCCGTCTCCCTGGGTGATCTGAATGCCGGTCCGGCAGATTCCTATCCCCGCAGCCTCACAGTCTTCGATAGTCTGGTGTACTTCAGCACGGAGCTACCGGAACTGGGCCGTGAGCTCTGGTCTACCGACGGCACTCCGGAAGGCACGGTGCTGGTCGCCGATATTAATTCCGGAACTGCCTCCGGTGATCCAGACAATCTTTATGTCTACCGCGACTTCCTCTACTTCGCAGCCGATGATGGCCGCGTGGGTTCCGAGCTCTGGAAATACTCCCCCGCCGATCTAGACAACGACGGCTACACCGGTGCTGACGATGCGGATGAGACCGACCCCCTGGTTAATGCCGGTAACAACGGCGACCCTAGTTCCGCAGGCGTGGCCTGCCCGGCCGCCACGGATACCAGCAGTACGGCGGTACACGAGCTCGGCCTGGCGCGGGTACGTACGTTTCCGAATCCGACGAGCGACTGGCTGACCGTAACTACTACCGGAAAGACCAACCCGCTATCTCTCGTATTGCTGACCAGCGAGGGCCGGCCGGTGTACGCCCACCGGGGCAACCTCTCCAGCCACACCGTGCCGGTAGCTCATCTTCCCGCAGGGAATTACGCGCTACGGGTGACTGATTCCACCACTGGGGCTAGCCTTACGCAGTGGGTGACGGTACTGTATTGACGGGGCACGAACCGTAAAACGATCCCTGCGCATTGGGGTTAAACCTAAACTCTCACGGCGGCGTTTACCCAGACACGGGACAAAGCCGGTGAGCCTGCCGGCCTGTCCCTCGAAATAGCTTATCTTTGCGTCGCATTCGGATAGCGTTCCGGAAGTGGTCCTCCAGCGCGGCGTCAAGGCAGATGGGGGGAAATCGGTCCTTTAGGGTAGTTCTAAATGGCCCCGCGGCAGCACCCCGCGGTCAACGAATGCGTGCTTAAGAGATCGAATGAGTAAACGACTAATTAAAGTAGCGAAGGAACTGAACGTGGCCACCTCGACCCTGGTCGAGTACCTAAGCGGACACGGCTTCACTATCGACAATAAGCCCACGGCGCCGGTTAGCGGCGAGATGGAATCGGCCCTCCGCCAGGAGTTCGCTAAAGCCATTTCCGATAAGCAGAAGGCCGCCAAGATGGAGTTCGGTACCCGCCCCACCACGCCCGCCCCTCCGCCGCCACCGCCCGTCGTCCGTAGCACCACCCCGGCCCCACCACCGCCGCCACGCCCCACCGGTGTGCCGGCCCCGCCGCCCGTGCAGCGACCCGCTCAGCCTGCCGCCAAGGTCACTCCGCCGCCCTCACCGCCCGCATCAGCACCCACCGCGGGTACTACCACCCCCCGCCACCCCCCACCCCGGCCGCTCCTAAGGAAGCAGCCCCCACCGGCAAGCGCGAGGTGCCCGGCCTGAAGGTGATGGGCAAGATTGACCTGGACGCCAACAGGCGCCGGCCCGCAAAATCCGCTCCCAAGAAAGGACAACCCGCCCCACAGCCTACCGCCAAGCGCGCACCGGCCGAGCCCACCCGGGCGCCCAAGGCACCTACCCCCCCACCCGCCGCTAAACCCACTCCGGCTACCGCTAAGGCCGAGCCCACCACGCCGGTCACTGAAGTAAAGGCCACCGATAAGCCCGATGTGCACGTCACGGCCGAGCCCAAACTGCGCGGGTCTCAAGGTGCTGGGTAAGATCGAAATTAAAAAACCCGAAAAGCGGGGCAGCTCGTCTACCTCCGACGATGGGCGTAAGAAGCGCAAGCGCAAGAAAATCACCACCGGACCCCCCCAAACCGGAGGCGGCCGCAGTGGCGGCGGGCGCAACGACCGCGGCCGTACCGGTGGACGCAACGACGAGCCCAAGGAGGTATCCGCCAAGGACATCGAGGACAAGATCAAGGCCACCATGGCCCGCCTACAGGGCGGCGGCGGCAAGAAAAAGCGCCAACGGCAGCGCCGCGACAACCGCGACCCGCATGCCGCGAAAAGCAGGAGGCCCTGCGCGACGAGCAGACCACCGACAAAACTGCAGCTGACCGAGTTTGTCACGGCCCAGGAACTGGCCAACATGATGGACGTCGTATCGGCGAAGTTATCACTGCCTGTATGAACGCCGGTGTGATCGTTTCGATCAACCAGCGCCTGGACGCCGAGATCATTCGAGCTCGTCGCCGAGGAATTCGACCACGAGGTGGAATTCATCAGCGTGGACGAGGACGGAGGAGGACGAAGAAGAGTACGTCGACGATCCCGAAGACCTGGAGCCCCGCCCGCCAATCGTGACCGTCATGGGCCACGTCGACCACGGTAAAACCTCGCTGCTCGACCGCATCCGCGACTCTAACGTCATCGCCGGGGAAGCCGGTGGGATCACCCAGCACATCGGTGCCTACGAGGTCAAACTCGACAACGGTAAGGAAATCACCTTCCTGGATACACCGGGCCACGAGGCCTTTACAGCCATGCGGGCACGGGGTGCCAAGGTGACCGACATCGCCGTCATCATCATCGCCGCCGACGACAACGTGATGCCCCAGACCAAGGAGGCCATCTCGCACGCCGAGGCCGCCGGGGTGCCGATGGTGTTTGCCATCAACTAAGATCGACCGCCCGGGCGCCAACCCCGACCGCATCAAGACCGAGCTGGCCGGCATGGGCTACCAGGTCGAGGAATGGGGGGGGTAAATACCAAAAGGTCAGGATATCAGCGCCATGACCGGCGTCGGTATCGAAGATTTGCTGGAGAAAGTTCTACTGGAAGCCGAGATGCTCGAGCTCCAGGCCAACCCCGACCGCCCCGCCGTAGCGACCGTACTGGAAGCCTCGCTGGAGAAGGGCCGCGGTTACGTGACCAAGATTCTGGTCCAGCACGGTACCCTGCGTGTACAGGACATCCTGGTAGCGGGAGAGGCCAGCGGCCGCGTCCGCGCCATGTTCAACGAGCGCAACAAGCGCGTCAAGGAAGTAGGCCCCGGCTCACCGGTGCTGCTACTCGGACTCGACGGTGCGCCCCAGGCCGGTGAAATCCTCAAGGTGATGCCCAGCGAGCAGGAAGCCCGTCAGCTGGCCAGCCGCCGCGCCCAGATCAGCCGCGAGCAGGCCAACCGCGCCGCTAAGCGGGTCTCGCTTGACGAGATCGGTCGCCGTCTTGCCCTGGGTACCTTCAAGGAGCTCAACCTCATCGTGAAGGGTGACGTAGACGGTTCGGTAGAAGCCCTTTCGGACTCCCTCATCAAGCTATCCCAGGAGACCGTACAGGTCAACGTGATCCACAAGGCCGTCGGCCAGATTATCGACTCCGACATTCTACTGGCTACCGCCTCGGATGCCATCATCGTCGGTTTCCAGGTGCGTCCTAGCTCCTCGGCCCGTAAACTCGCCGAGCGCGAGGGGGTAGAGATCAAGACCTACTCGATCATCTACGAGGCCATCGACGAGATCAGCAGCGCCATCGAGGGTATGCTCGAACCGACCAAGGAGGAGAAGACGACCTGTCAGGTCTCCGTCCGCGAGGTGTTCAAGATATCCAAGGTGGGTACCATCGCCGGCTGCTACGTCGACGAGGGCAAGATCAGCCGCAACACCCTGATCCGCGTGATCCGCGACGGCATCGTCACCTTCCCCCTCAAGGAGGGTCAGGTCGGCGAGCTAGCCAGCCTCAAGCGCTTCAAGGACGACGTCAAGGAAGTCCGCAGCGGCATGGAATGTGGTCTCAACATCAAGAACTTCAACGACATCAAAGAAGGTGACGTAATCGAGGGCTACGAGATCATTGAGATCAAGCAGAAGATGCAGACGAGTTAAGAAGGGGTATGTGTGGACGTTATAGCGTAGTCATCGACGCGGCTAAGTTACGTAAGCAGTTTACCAAAGAACTGACTACACCACCCGGTGGGCTACAGCCGAACTATAACATGGCGCCGACGCAGAACGGACTGGTCATCACCGATGCCCAGCCGGACCAGTTGTTGGAGTTTCGCTGGGGCCTGGTGCCCTTCTGGGCCAAGGACCTGGGTATCGGAGCGCGGATGATCAACGCCCGGCGGGAGGGCATCGAGGATAAGTCGAGCTTTCGTAAGCCGATCCGTGAACGGCGCTGTCTGGTAATCGGGGACAGCTTCTACGAGTGGCAGCGCAAAGATGGCGGCAAGCAACCCTTTCGGATTATGCCGAGCGACGAGCAGTTACTGGTCATGGCCGGCATCTGGGAAAGCTGGACGCCTAAAGACGGAGGCGATACGGTGCATACCTACTCCGTCATTACCGGCGAGCCGAACGCAGAGATGGCCCCCATCCACAACCGGATGCCGATGCTGCTGCTGGATGAGGAGCGGCAGAGCCAGTGGCTGAATCCTCAGGCCAAGCTGCCGGAGATCCTCGCGCTGCTGGAAACGCCGCCGGATGGGACGCTGAAGACCTACCCGATCTCGGCCAAGGTGGGTAATGTGCGCAATAACGGGCCGGAGTTGCATGCCGCGGTATAGCTCCCCCCCCCCGCATTGTACGCGCTACCTCCGCCGACCACCCCGCCATCGAGCGCATTGCCCGGCTGACCTGGCCGGATACGTTTTCCGGTATCTTATCTACTACCCAGATCGATTACATGCTGGGGCGGATGTACCGTCCGGCCGCACTGGCGGAGCAGGTTGAGCAGGGGCATGTATTTCATCTTTTGTTAGATGCCGACACTGCCACCAATGATGACTACAGCGGCCAGTCGACTACCCGCTACCGCCCGGTAGGTTACGTAAGCCATGAGATTGACTACCTACCCGGTACCACCAAGATCCATAAACTCTATCTGCTACCCGGTACCCAGGGCCGGGGGTTCGGTCGGCTACTGGTCGAGCACGTCGAACGCACCGCCCGCCGGGCCGGCCAGCAGCGGCTTTGCCTCGACGTCAACTACCAAAATAAGGCCGTCGATTTTTACGCCCACCTCGGCTTCACCAAGCTCGAGCGTTTCGATACCGACATCGGCCACGGCTACCTCATGGAAGACTGGCGCATGGACAAGGTGCTTTAAACCCGCTCGTACCGCGCCCGCACGAACATAAACAAACCGTAGGCCAGTAGCCCCAGCCCTACGATGGAGAGCAGCGCCGCGCCGTATGACTGGTTCTCTATGTAGGACAGCGACTCCCCGATACCCCTGAATTTACTGGCATCATCCAGGGTAGCCGCCCGGAATAGGGAGTAGGCGACGATACCGTAGACCACAAAACGCGCCGTCAGGCCCACCTCACCGGTCTTTTCGAAGGTTTCCCGCTGCTCGTGACTCAGTTGCTGCCCCTTGATACCCTCCATGTGCTTATCCTTCAGCGCCCGGTAGAGCTGGTAGATCGCCACCCCGGCCATGATGACGGCAATGGCACCGATCACGTAGGGCCCCCAACTGTTGCTGAGGATACGGGCGATGATGTCCTGCTTACTCTGTCCGCCACCCCCGCCGCCACCACTGACGGCCAGCTTAAAGGCGTGGGCGCTCAGTATACCGTAGGCTGTCCCGCTGACCGCATAGGCGATCCGCTTGATGATGCCTTCTTTGTCCTTGCCCTCGTTCTTTTTATCCTGTACCGCGGTGTACCAGCGCCAGCTGCAGTAGGCCAGCAAGCCCACGCCGATCAGGAACAGTAGCAGCTGTCCGAAGGGGTTAGTCCCGATCCAGGTGATGACCGCCTTAGGACCGCCGCCCGCCTGCCCGGCCCCACCGACCACCCCGGCAATGGCAAAGATGCCGATGAGGCTATAGACAATGCCCTTAGCGGTATAACCAGTGATAAAGAGTTTATTTTCGGTAGAATTACTTAGCGCCACGGGGGTAGTTTAGTTCTATATGGCCTTCCGCCAGCACATTGTTCGCAGTGAGGGGGGGGGCGGGGCCGCAGGTGCAAGCCACGTAGAAGGGCACAGTAGGGACTCCGCTCAAACAGAGTACCTTCGCCCGAAACCGGATGGACTTATGGCCGTAGATGTACTTTTAGGACTCCAGTGGGGTGATGAAGGCAAGGGAAAAATTGTGGATGTACTCGCCCCCCAGTACGATATCATCGCCCGCTTCCAGGGCGGGCCTAACGCCGGTCATACGCTCATCTTCGACGGCAAGAAGTTTGTGCTTCACACTATCCCCTCCGGTATCTTCCGCCGCGAGCAGCTCAACCTGATCGGCAACGGCGTGGTCATCGACCCCATCATGCTGAGCAAAGAGCTCGACGCGCTCGACGCGGCCGGTATCGACTACCAAGACCGCCTTTTCGTAGCGCGCAAGGCGCACATGATCCTACCCACCCACCGCCTACTCGACGCCGCGCGCGAGCACGCCAAGGGGGAGCGTAAGATCGGCTCTACCCTCAAGGGCATCGGCCCCACTTATATGGACAAGACCGGCCGTAACGGTATGCGCGTCGGTAATCTCACCGCTCCCGATTTTCAGGAGCGTTACGAGCGGCTCAAGGAAAAGCACCTGCAACTAGTGGGCCTATACCCATACATCGAGTTCGACCTGGCGGGCGAGGAACGCGCCTGGTTCGCGGCGGTAGATCGGCTCAAGGCTCTACCCTTCGTCAATGGCGAATATTACATCAACGATGCACTTAAGGAGGGTAAGAAAGTACTGGCGGAGGGGGCCCAGGGCAGCATGCTCGACATCGACTTCGGCACCTATCCCTACGTGACCTCTTCCAATACGATCACGGCGGGGGTATGTACGGGCCTCGGCGTAGCGCCCCAGCAGATCGGTGAGGTCATCGGTATCACCAAGGCTTACTGCACCCGGGTGGGCGCTGGCCCCTTTCCGACGGAGCTGATGGACGAGACAGGCGAGTTTCTCCGCAAAGAAGGGGCTGAGTTCGGAGCTACTACGGGCCGGCCGCGCCGCTGCGGGTGGATCGATCTGGTGCAGCTACGGTATACCATCATGCTCAGCGGCGTCACCCAGCTCGTGGTCACCAAGGTCGATGTACTTAATAAATTCGAGACCATCCAGGCGGCCGATGCTTACCGGGTGGAGGGAGAGGTGACGCACGAACTGCCCTTCGATCTGGTACACGAGAACTACGCGCCGGTGTATACGGAGGTAAAGGGGTGGCATAGTGACCTCTCGGGCGTGAAGATAGAGGAGGAACTACCGGCGGCCTGTATCGACTACGTGCGGTTTCTGGAGGAGCGATTAGGTGTGCCGGTGACGATGGTGAGCACCGGGGCGGATCGGGAGGAGCTGGTGGTGCGGTAGTTCTTGTTGCTTATCTTTACCTAATGACCGTGTCCGTAGAGCCCGAACTATTGCTGCACCAAACCGACTGGACACTGGAGCAGTACGAGCGAATCGTACATAAGTTGGCTATTGGTGATTTACACGCATTTTGCGTGCAGGAGTTAAACTATGCTATGCTAGCACGCTTCGGACGCCGCTTTACCTGTCGCCAGGAACAGCCGATCTCCTTACCCGAACACAGTGCTCCGGAACCCAACTACGTGCTTGCCGCGCCGAGCAAGGATCGCTACTTTAATCGGAAACCGCTACCTGCCGAGGTGCATCTTACCGTGGAAGTTTCCGATAGTACGCTTGCGCGCGATCAGGGAAGCAAAGCACGGCTTTACGGCCTGTTCGGCATTTCGGAGTACTGTATCGTCAACCTGGTCGACAAACGAGTAGAGGTACATACCTCCCCCCGGGGGCGTACCGACACGGGGGGGTACGAGTGGATCGAGTACTTCGGCGCACCCACTACGCTTCGTAGCGAAGTACTGGGGGAGATTACTATTACGGACTTCATTCCGGCCGTAGCGTGGCAGTGATTAGGATAGGTGTTTTATACTGTAAACTATGTACTGGAAACAAATAGATTGCCGGGCACTGGGGTGTTCAACACTATTTACAGCGATTTGCTTGGCAATGACCCTGTGCTCTGCCACCGCCCTGATTGGCCAGCAGACCATCCTCATCACCCCCGACACCGCGCGGCAGCACTGGTTCGGCTACTACGACAAGGAGCAGATCGACCCCACGGGCCGCTACGCCCTGGGTATGGAGGTTGATCTGTTCCTGACCAGTCCGGCGGTAACCGACACGCTCGACATCATTTTGATCGACCTGGAGAACAACTTCGAGAAGCGTTACATCGGCAAGAGCACCAGCTGGGGCTGGCAGCAGGGCTGTATGCTGCAGTGGATTCCGGGATCGGAAGAAGAGGTAATCTGGAACGACCACGGGGGGGACGATTTTGTCAGCCGCGTCTACAACATCCGCACCGGGGAGACCCGCACCCTGCCCCGGCCGGTGTATACGCTGAGCCCCGACGGTACCTACGCGCTGACGGTGGACTTTGGCCGGCTGCAGTACTTCCGCCCCGGCTACGGCTATCCCAGTAAGCGCCCCCTGAGTGTGGACGTGAAGGCCCCGGGGGATGACGGCATCTGGAAAATGGACCTGACCAATGGTGAGGACGAATTGCTCCTGAGCTACGCAGAAATCTCCGGTCTGGACGTGGCCGGGCCAAGGGTGGATACCAACTACCACTGGTTCAACCACCTACTCATCGACCCCACGGGGGAGCGCTTTATCTTCCTGAACCGTTCGCGTCCCGTGAAGGACGGGCGGGCCATGGATGCCTACGCGCAGGTTAACCCCGACTGGCAGGGGGCCAGTACCGGGGCCGGTAGTCCGGTTTACCTGACACGAGCCTTCACCGCGAGCACCGATGGCAGCGAGGTGTACCCCCTCAACTACAGCGGTATGTTCAGCCACTTCATCTGGAAGGGGTCCGATACGCTGACCGCCTGGGCCATGGACAACGCCGGTACGCTAGCCGCTTTCTACGACTTCCCCGACCGCAGCGGCGAGGCCCTGCTGATCGACAGCACCCAGATGCCCGTGAACGGCCACAATACCTTCGTGCCCGGTACTGATTACACCTGGATCCTTAACGATACCTACCCCCAGGGCGAAAAGCGGATGCAGCAGTTATATCTCTATCACCTGCCTACTGGGACACGCGTGGAACTGGGAGAATTTTACGAGCCACCCCTGTTCCGGGGGGAGTACCGCTGCGACCTACACCCCCGCAGTGACCAGCAGGGCCGGCGGGTGTTTTTTGATAGTACGCACGAGGGAGGCAAGCGGCAGATGTACATGGTAGATATCGCACGGGTGGTGCGGTAGGATAGATGATGAAGCTACGCACGGGCCGGTCACTCATCAAAGTGATTCCACCCCTGTGCCTTTATATCGTGAATATTGCCGCCTTTGGTGTGCAGCTTCACCCCATCTTCTTTCGCGACGATCTCGCCGGCGATGTAGATATCCGGTAGGAAGCGGATCTTTTCCGTGTCCTTGGGGTCGATGGTGAAGAGTAACTCATAGTCCTCCCCGCCACTCAGCGCCGTAGTGATGGGATCGAGGTTGAACTCCAGCGCCTGGAGCTGGGCGTCGTTGTGGATGGGTACGCCGCTCTCCTCGATGACCGCCCCGACGCCGCTGGCCTTACAGATGTGGAAAATCTCGCTGGCGAGCCCGTCACTGATGTCGATCATGGCCGTAGGTACGATACCCTCCTTCGCGAACAGATCGACCATATCCGTGCGGGCCTCCGGCCGGAGCTGCCGCTGGAGGAGGTAGGGAGCATATTCGCCCATATCGGGCTGCATGTCGGGGTTATCCTTGAATACCTGCTTCTCCCGCTCCAGCAGCTGTAGCCCTAGGTAGGCCGCCCCCAGGTTGCCGGTGATGCAGATGAGATCCCCCACCTTCGCCCCACTTCGCCGCGTGATGCGCCCCGCCGGTGCCCGCCCGATAGCCGTGACGCTGATGATCAGTCCCCGCGTCGAACTCGTCGTATCGCCACCCACCAGGTCGACGCCATACTGCGTACAGGCCGCCCTGATTCCCGCATATAGCTCATCGAGCGCCTCCACCGAAAAGCGGTTACTCAGGGCGATGCTCACGGTGATCTGCTCCGGCCGCGCATTCATCGCCGCGATATCGGAGAGGTTAACGGTTACGGCTTTGTACCCCAGGTGCTTCAGTGGCGTATAGGTAAAATCGAAATGGATGCCCTCCACCAGCATATCGGTACTCACTACGAGCTGCTCGTCGCCCGCAGCAATGATGGCCGCGTCGTCGCCTACCCCCAAAATCGTCGACTGCTGCTGCGTAGCGAAGCCCTCCGTGAGGTGGTCGATGAGTCCGAATTCGCCTAGGGTGTTTACGTCGGTCATGGGGGTTGCGTTGTCGAGTGGGTGAATTGTTGGGTTGTTGCGTGGCCGTCGTTGGAGGCGTCGGAGGGGCAACAGATGGCGGGGCCGCAGGTGCGCAGAACCAATAAGACGAGCGAAGCGAGCATTCCCACAAACGCAACAACTCACAGACGCAAAAACGCAACAACCCCATACCCCGCCTTACCTTGCACCCGCGACCCCGCCCCAAAAGTACCACCCCCATGCCCAGCGTAGACATCGAAGCCCTCAACCAGCAAATCCGCCAAGACAGTGAAGTCGTCGAGCGCATCCGCCAGGAGACGGCTAAGGTGATCGTGGGGCAGGAAAATATGATCGACCGCCTGCTGCTGGGACTGCTAAGCCGGGGACATATCCTGCTGGAAGGCCTACCCGGACTGGCCAAAACGCTCGCCATCAAGACATTGAGCCAGACGGTCAGCGCCGACTTCAGTCGCATCCAGTTCACGCCCGATCTACTGCCGGCCGATATCGTGGGTACGATGATCTACAACCCTACCCTGAATGATTTCAGCGTACGAAAGGGCCCGGTGTTTGCCAACTTCGTGCTGGCGGATGAGATCAACCGCGCCCCGGCCAAGGTGCAGTCGGCCCTACTGGAGGCTATGCAGGAACGGCAGGTGACCATCGGCACCGACACCTTCAAGCTCGAAGAGCCCTTCCTGGTGCTGGCCACCCAGAACCCCATCGACCAGGAGGGTACCTATACGCTGCCGGAGGCCCAGACCGACCGCTTCATGCTCAAGGTCAATATCGGCTACCCGACGCGGGAGGACGAGCGCGTGATCATCCAGCGCAACCTGGGCGCGGGCTTCGCTACCATCAATCCGGTGGCTACGCCGGAGGACATCCTGCGCGCCCGCGAGTCGGTCCGTAAGATCTACATGGACGATAAGATCGAGCGCTACATCATCGACATCGTCTTCGCTACCCGCGAGCCGGAAAGCTACCGCCTGGCTGACCTGAAGCCGCTCATCAACTACGGTGGCAGCCCCCGTGCCAGCATCAACCTGGCCCTGGCCGCCAAGGCACAGGCCTTCATCGAGCGGCGCGGCTACGTGACCCCGGAGGATGTGCGGTCGGTGTGTGAGGACGTACTGCGCCACCGCATCGGGCTGACCTACGAGGCCGAGGCGGAGAATATCAGGCAGGAGGATATTATCGGGCGGGTGTTGAATGTAGTCGAAGTACCATAAGGACCTTCGTCCGCCGAGACTAATCCGTTTGGCATACCTTAGACGCTATGCCGTACACTCTCGCCTCTGTATTCAGCCTTCTGCTCCTTGCAATTTATGTGGGACCCCCGATGGCTGTCGGGGCCCCGCCCCCTGAGCGCCCCAATATCATTCTGTTCCTAGCCGACGACTGGTCCTACCCCCACGCCGGGGTGTACGGCGACCCGGTGGTGCAGACGCCGAACTTCGATCGCCTAGCCGCCGGCGGTATGCTATTTACGAACGCTTATACCGCCGCGCCGAGCTGTAGTCCCTCCCGGGCCAGCATTCTCACCGGCCGCTATCCCCACCAGAACGGCGTGGCCGGTAACCTGTGGTCGGAATTTCCGGCCGAGGCGGTCACCTATACGACGGTGTTGGAAGAGGCCGGTTACATCGTGGGGCACGACCAGAAGGGCTGGGCACCGGGGGACTGGCGCAGTACGGGTTGGGCGCACAATCCGGCGGGCAAGGAGTACGATGACTTTACCGATATGCTGGCGGAGCGGGATGATGCTCAGCCCTTCTGCTACTGGTTCGGCAGTCAGGACCCGCACCGGCAATACCTGACGAATCTGGGGGCCTGGTCTGGCATGGAGGCCGACTCCGTAGTGGTGCCGCCCTTCTTTCCCGATCTGCCCTGCGTGCGCAATGACATGCTCGACTACTACGCCGAGGTGGAGCGCTTCGACCGCCACGTGGGCGAGATCGTGGACCTGCTGGAGGCCCGCGGCGAGCTCGACAATACGCTCATCATCGTGACCAGCGACAATGGAATGCCCTTCCCACGCGCCAAGGCCAACCTCTACGATGCCGGTACGCGCATGCCCTTCGTAGCCCACTGGCCGGCGCGGATCCCGGCGGGGACGGTGCGGACCTCCTACGTCAACCTAGCCGCCCTAGCCCCGACTTTTGTAGAGGCGGCGGGTGTGCAGGTGCCGGGAGAAATCGAACTGCAGAGTCTGCTGGGTCAGCTTACGGATACCGATGCGTCGGGAGATACCGCCGTCTACCTCGAACGCGAGCGCCACGCCCAGGTCAGGGCCGACTCCGGTAGCTACGCCATGCGGGGGGTGCGTACCGACAGCTTTCTCTACATCCGCAACATCTTTCCGGAGCGGTGGCCGGCGGGTGATTCCCTGGCCGTGCGCAGCGTGGGGGCCTACGGCGACGTAGATAACTCCATCACGAAGATGCTCATTCTGGCGGGGGATCAACCGGCGGGGGATACGACCGACTATTACCGGCTGGTCTTCGGCAAGCGGCCCGGAGAGGAGCTGTACGACCTGCGCCGCGATCCTTACCAACTGACGAATGTAGCGGACCGGGCGGCCTACGCGGGTGATCTGGAGCGACTAGCTAGCCAGGTGGACCGCTGGATGGTAGCGACCGACGACCCTCGGGCCACGGAGCCCCGCACGCTCTTCTGGGACCAGGCGCGCTATACACCGGATTACGGCAAACGGGAGTTCGACGTGGAGGAATACATCGGCGAGTATGAATATGCGCGGAGCGTGCGGCATACGCAGTTTGAGTTGGTGGGATGTAGGGAGTAAGCCGCTTGGACCATCAACTAAACCCACCCCCCAAACCTTCATATGAACAATCGTTCATATAACCCACGCATAACCCCCCCAAGCAGTATGACCATCGAGCAGATCTACACCGGGTGCCTGGCTCAGGGCGCCTACTACATCGCGAGTAACGGCGAGGCGGCCGTGATCGACCCGCTGCGGAGTCCCGAGCCCTACCTGGAACGGGCCCGGGCGGCCGGAGATACCATCAAGTACATCTTCGAAACCCACTTCCACGCCGACTTCGTGAGCGGTCACCTGGACCTGGCCCGGGAAAGCGGCGCACAAATCGTGTACGGCCCCGGGGCGAAGACGGACTATGAGAAATATGAAGCGAAGGATGGGGAGGACTTCAAGCTAGGCGAACTTACCATTCGCGTGCTACACACCCCAGGTCACACCCTGGAAAGCACCACCTACCTGCTGCTCGACGAGCAGGGCACTCCGCGGGCCATCTTTACGGGCGACACGCTTTTCATCGGTGATGTAGGCCGTCCCGATCTAGCCCAGAGAAAGGGGGCGCTCACAAAAGAAGACCTCGCCGGCCTACTCTACGACAGCCTGCGCCGGAAGATCATGCTGCTACCCGACGACCTTACCGTCTACCCCGCCCACGGGGCCGGCTCCGCCTGCGGCAAAAAGATGAGCCGCGAGACCACCGATACGCTGGGCAACCAGAAGGCTACGAACTACGCCCTGCGTAAGAACATGACCCGCGAGGAGTTCGTCCGCGAGGTCACCGAGGGACTACTACCACCGCCGGCCTACTTCAGTGAAAACGTGCGGATGAATAAGGCGGGCTACGAGTCCTTCGAAAAGGTAATGGACCGCGGGGCCGTAACCCTCAGCCCCGGCCAGTTTGAGGAGATCGCCAACCGGGAGATGGCCCTGGTTCTGGACGTGCGCTCCAAGGAAGATTTCGTCAAGGGCTTCATCCCCAACAGCATCTTCATCGGGCTCGATGGCAGCTTCGCCCCCTGGGTGGGAGAGCTGGTGCCCGATCTGCAACAGCCCATCCTGCTGGTCACCGAGCCGGGACGGGAGGCCGAGACCGTCGAGCGCCTCAGCCGCGTGGGCTACGACAGTGCCCTGGGCTACCTGGAAGGGGGCATCGAAGCCTGGCGCGCCTACGGTGGTGAGGTGGATACGATAGAAACTATCCGGGCCGATGCCTTTCATCCCGAGCGCACCGAATACATCATCGACGTGCGCAAGGAAAGCGAGTATGATGGCGGCCACCTGCGTCGCTCCCTCAATCTGCCGCTAGCCAGCTTCTCTGCGGCAATGAGTGAGCTCGACCCACACACGGAATACTACGTCCACTGCGGCAGCGGCTACCGTTCGACTATCGCGGCCAGTATCCTCAAGGCGCGCGGGTTCGACCGTATTGTGAACGTACAGGATCAGGTAGCCGATATCCTGGCTACCGAGTCGGTCGACGCTTAGGTACAACCGTGCAATCCGCTCTTTCGTCCTGGTTTCCCCGACCTGCCGACTACCGCCTGCGGGGTGATGTCGTAGCGGGTCTTACCCTGGGGGTGATCCTTATCCCCCAGGCCATGGCCTACGGCATCCTGGCCGGGGTGGCTCCGGTGTACGGACTCTACGCCGCGCTCTTTCCGCTGCTAATTTATACGCTGCTAGCGAGTACCCCCCACGTCTCGGTCGGCCCCACCGCCCTGGCCAGTCTGCTCTGCCTCAACGGCCTCAGTCACCTCGCCGAGCCGGGCAGCGCGCAGTACCTTATCTATGCGGTGGTGCTGGCCGGGCTTACCGGGGTGATCCAGTTACTTTTTGGGATGCTCCGCTTAGGGGGATTGGTAAGTCTGCTAAGCCGACCGGTGCTCTCCGGCTTCGTATCGGCGGCGGCGGTACTGATCGTAGCCTCCCAGCTTAGGTCCATTTTTGGGGTCACGATGCCGCGCACGACCTACCTGCACGATACGGTGTACCAGTTTGTGCGTCACCTCGGCACACTCCATCTACCTACCACCCTGATGGGGCTTGGCAGTCTGGCCGTGCTGATACTCGGCAAGCGCTACCTGCCCCGGCTGCCAGTGATGCTGATCTGGATCGTAGTGACCACCCTGCTCGTCTACCTCCTCCGGCTGGACCGGTTGGGTATTGACGTGGTCGGGGCCGTCCCCAGTGGCCTACCCGCCCTAGTGGTGCCCGCCGTAGACCTGAGCACCCTGACTACGCTGCTTCCCGTCGCGCTGGTGCTGGCCCTGATCAGTTTCGTCGAGACCCTCAGCATCGGCAATGCCTTTGCCACCCGCCACGGTTACTACCGCATCCGGCCCAACCGGGAGCTACTCGCCCTGGGGGCTTCTAAGATCGTCGGCAGCTTCTTCGCCGCCATTCCCACCTCGGCCAGCTTCAGCCGCTCGGCGGTGGTGGAGGAGGGTGGGGGGCGTGGGCCGCTGACGGGGGTGGTGGCTGCGGTGCTGCTGGCGGCGGTACTGCTCTTTTTTACTCCGCTCTTTTACTACCTCCCGCTACCAATGCTAGCGGCCATCATCGTCTTTTCGGTGGGTAAGCTCTTTGACCTGCAGGAAATGAAGCGGCTAGCTAAACTAGCCCCCAAGGAGCTGGCCGTGCTACTGGTCACCTTCGTCTTCACCCTCTTCACCGGACTGCAGTGGGGCATCGCCGGCGGGGTGGTGCTCTCCCTAGCCTTTGTCTTCTTGCGTGCGGCCCGTCCCCACCTCGCCGAGCTCGGTCGTATCCCCCACACCAATGCCTTCCGCAATTTGGCTCGCTTCCCCACCGCCGAGACCGACCCGGCCCTGCTCGTAGTCCGCTTCGACGCCGAGCTCTACTTCGGCAACGCCGAGTACTTCGGCGACCAGATCCTGGCCCTGGCCGACGAGCGCGGCAATCCCCTACGGGCCGTCATCCTCGATGCCCACACCATCAACGACCTCGATACCACCGGCCTCTACGCCCTGGAGCAGTTATTCGATAAGCTGGCTAGCCGCGACGTGGCGCTTTACCTCACCGGAGTCATCGGTCCGGTCCGCGACGTGCTCTACCAGTCGGGCCTCATGCAGCGTATGGGGGCCGAGAGTCACTTCCTGTCCATTCAGGATGCCATCCGCTACTACCACGAGCGGGGCGGGCGGCGGGACTGGGACCTGCCGGCGGTGCAGCATGATTAGCACCCGCGGCCCCGCCCACCCCAGCATTTCCTATATTTCGCGAATTATGGCCCCGGTGGACGATAAACTTTTGGCCGTCTAGCGTACTTATGCCCCTCAGCAGTCGTTTCGTATGCGATCCGGAAATATCTTTGGCGGCCGTTCGGTACGCTACTGCCGCCGATCATGCACCCTTTCACTCACAACACCATCAACTGCTCCCTTCCTATGATCAAGCATTTTCCCCTACTCACCCTACTTCTCTGCACGCTAGTGCTGGGCTTCTCTGCCTGCGGGGACGACGACGATACCCCCAACAACCCCGTCATCGGCTCCATCACGGATATCATCCGCAACGACGCGCAGTTTTCTACCCTAGCCGCCGCCCTGGAGCGCACGGACCTGGCCATACGCCTCAATCAGCCTACTGCTCGCTACACCCTGTACGCGCCCACCAACGACGCCTTTACCGCCGCCGGAATAGACCTGGCTTCGTTATCCGATACCGAGCTTCGCAACATCCTTAGCTACCACGTGATTACCGGTGCGGTCATCCGCGACGGTGACATCGAAGACGGGCGTACCCAGCGTAATACCTTCAACCTGACCGCCCCCGGGGAGGATAATGCCATTCCCCTGACCTTCGACAACGACGGCAGCACCATCCGGCTCGATAATGCGGCTAACGTGAGTGGCGACCGTATCCTGGCCGTGAACGGCTCGGTCTACCCCATCGATGCGCTGCTCATCCCGCCTACCATCGTGGATCGTTCGGTGCTAGACGGCCGATTTTCTACCCTCATTGCCGCCCTACAGCGTACCGGACTGGACGACGTACTGAGCGACACGGGTAGCTACACGGTCTTTGCCCCTACCGACGATGCCTTTGCCGCCTCCGGCCTCAACCTGGCTACGTTCACCGACGAGCAGGTGCGTCAGTTGCTGCTCTACCACGTAATTGGTCAGGGTATTGATGCCGCAAGTATTCCTGGAGGACAGAGTTTCCAGACGACCCTGAGCACCGCCGGTCCGGACTCTTCCGCCCTGTCGCTCCTCATCACCAATGCCGACCCCATCACCATCAATGCCGATGCTACGGTGCTATCTACGGACGTGTTCGCTTCCAACGGCGTCATCCACCCCATTGATATGGTGCTAGAGATGCAGAACGTCGTGGATTTTGTCGTGAAGGCCAGTGCACTGGATTCGCTACAGGCCGCCGTGACCGAGGCCGGACTGGTCAACGACCTAATGATGAACGGTCCCTTTACCGTCTTCGCCCCCGTCAATGCCGCCTTCGGAGCTGCTGCCGATACGATCGCAACCTTCTCCAGCGATACGCTGACCGAGGTGCTACTCTACCACATCGTCTCCGGTAACATCCGCAGTGAGGACCTGGAAGAAGGTGACCTAACTACCCTCAGCGACGACCAGACCGTGAACATCAACATCGACCAGGATGCAGACGGTAATGACCTCGCCCCGGTACTCATCACCCCCGACAGCACCCGGGTAAACTTCATCACTACCGACATTCAGGCCACCAATGGCGTCATCCACCTCATCGACGGCCTGCTACTGCCCGACCTGGAGAACTAGTCAACCAATACCACGGCAAAGCGTTATCTTTGCCAAACAAGGCCGTAAAACGCAAGGGAGGGAATCGCAAGGTTCCCTCTTTTTTGTGTCCCCTCCCCCCCATTTATTCGGGCGGGGCCGCAGGTGCAACAATGGAAGAGACGATCACCAACCTACTGGATACTTACTTCGCCGCCGAGGAGGACTTCGCGGACTGCTTCGTGGTGGACGTGAACCACTCCAATAAGCGGCTGGAGGTGTTCGTAGATAGCGACTCGGGGATGACCTTCGGGAAGTGCCAGCGCATCAGCCGCTACCTGGAAAGCTACCTCGACGAGGAAAAGCCCCTGGGGGAGGAGTACGTGCTGGACGTGAGTAGCCCCGGCGTGGACCGGCCCCTGAAGTTCTACCGGCAGTACGTGAAGAACGTGGGACGTACCCTGGAGGTGACTACCACCGACGGCGATACCTATACCGGCCAGCTCAAGGCAGCTACCCCTACCGAGGTCGTGCTGGAGGCCAAGCGGCGTATCCAGGAGGGCAAACGCAAGAAGACCGTCGTGGAAGACATCACGCTAGCCACCGATGCCATCAAAAAATCAATCGTAAAAATATCCTTCTAAGCCATGATGAACCTGGTCGATACCTTCAAGGAATTCAGCTCGGGCAAAGCCATCGATAGCCCCACCATGGTGCGGGTGCTCGAGGACGTGTTCCGCACCCTGATCAAAAAGAAATTTACCACCGACGAGAACTTCGACATTATCGTCAACGCCAATAAAGGCGACCTGGAGCTCTGGCGGGTACGCGAGATCGTGCCGGACGGTGAGGTGACCGACGAGCTGAGCCAGATTTCCTTCTCTGAGGCCATCGCCATCGACGAGGACTACGAGATCGGTGAGGAGTGCTACGAGCAGTTGTTCCTGGAGGACTTCGGTCGGCGTAGCATCATGGCCGCGCGGCAGACGCTGATCAGCCGCATCATGGACCTCGAAAAAGATGAGATCTACCGCAGCTACACCGAGCGGGTGGGCGAGCTGGTGCTCTGCGAGGTACAGCAGATTCTGAAGCGCGAGGTGCTGGTCATCGACGATGCCAACGGTCGCGAACTGGTGATGCCCCGCATGGAGACCATCCGCGGCGATTACTTCCGCAAGGGCGATATGGTCCGCGGCGTGATCAAGGAGGTAGAGATGCGCAACAACAACCCCGTAGTGATCGTGAGCCGCACCGACGAGCGCTTCCTGGCCAAGCTCATGGAGCAGGAGGTGCCCGAGATTGAGGACGGCCTCATCACCATCAAGGGTATCGTGCGCATCCCGGGCGAGCGGGCTAAGGTGAGCGTGGAGAGCTACGACGACCGCATCGACCCCGTAGGTGCCTGTGTGGGTATGAAGGGATCGCGCATCCACGGCATCGTGCGCGAGCTCAATCAGGAGAACATCGACGTGATCCCCTACACCAGCAATACCAACCTGTACATCCAGCGGTCGCTGACCCCGGCCCGGGTCTCCAACATCGACCTGGATATGGAAAGCCGCCGCGCCAAGGTGTACCTGGAGCCCGATCAGGTCAGTCTGGCCATTGGCAAGGGGGGTACCAACATCAAGCTGGCTAGCCGCCTGGTCGACTTCGAGATCGACGTGTACCGCAACAACGAGGTGGAGATCGACGACGTCGACCTGGAAGAATTCAGCGACGAGATCGAGGGCTGGGTCATCGACGCCCTCAAGGGTATCGGCCTGGATACCGCCCGCTCGGTCATCGAGACGAGCCCCGAGGACCTCGTGCGCCGTACCGACCTGGAGGAAGAGACCATCATGAACGTACTGCGGGTACTGGCCGCGGAGTTCGACGATGTGCGCTACGTGGAGGAATAGTCAAGATTCCGCCACGGCATCTACCGACGACGGCTCGCTTTCCTTCCGGGAAGCGGGCCGTCGTGCGTTAAGCTCACGACGCAGCTGCTCACTAGTGCGGCGGCTACCGTCGTGGCTCCAGCCCGGGGGGCCGAAGAGGTACACCAGTCGCGCCCGCCAGCCGGGGGCGCTATGAATATCCCGGACCATGGCCGACCACTCGTGGGTAGCGATGCGCAGGGGGTTGTGGGTGGTGATATTAGTCACCAGGCCGTAGGTAGGTTGTTCTTCCTCGGGCTGGAAGGTGCCGAGGAGCCGGTCCCAGATGATGAGTACGCCGCCGTGGTTGCGGTCGAGGTACTTGACGTCGCTGGCGTGGTGGACCCGGTGGTGGCTCGGCGTATTGAGCACGTACTCTAGAGGAGCGGGCAGTTTGCGGATGTACTCGGTGTGAATCCAGAACTGGTAGACCAGGCTGAAGGTTTGAAAGATGGCCACCATAATGGGGTGAAAACCCAGCAACGGGAGCCAGGCGTGGAATAGAAAGGTACCCGAGAGGCTACCCGTCCAGGTTTGCCGCAGGGCGGTGGAAAAGTTATACTTCTGACTACTGTGGTGTACGACGTGACTGGCCCAGAAATAGCGTACGCCGTGGCTGCTGCGGTGGAAGCCATAGTAAGCTAGGTCTTCGGCAAAAAAGCAGAGCACCCACACCCACCAGGCGCCCCCGAGATTGAAGAGCCGGTACTCGTAAATGACAAAAAACACGCCGATACTGAGCCCCTTGGTGACCAGACGGATCAGGGCATTACCGATGCCCATCGCCAGACTACCCAGCGTGTCCTTAGGCGTATAGCGCTCCCGGCCCTCGGCGATGGCCACGCCAAGCTCCAGCAGCAGTAGGACGATGAAGCCGGGAATAGCGTATTCTAGAGGGAAGGGGTCGGTCGTAAATTCGGGCATGGACTGGAGGGGCGGCTTGCAGGGGAAGTTACGTCAATTCATTAAGCCTGTGTGTCCACCGGGGGTGGCCGCTAAGTGTCGTGCAGGCGTCTTCTTTCAGATTTTTCTGAAAATTTATAACAGTAAGATTCCGCAGAATAGCGAATAAATCACTGATAAACAACCGCTTACATACCCAAAATTAAATTAAATGCCCGCGCTTGTGAAAATAAACCACTGTACGGAAGCAATTTCGTTGCATCGTATCTAACGTTTGCCTAATTTTGGTTCAACAAAACGGCCCCGGCCGAAAGCTATGATGACGCAAATTGACTTTTTCCGGCAGTTCGATCAGCAGTCTACCCTCCTGCATTCCTTTGCTTATAACCTGACGAAGAACTCCGAGGACGCCAAGGACCTCTACCAAGAGACGGCCTTTAGGGCCATGACGAACCGCGATAAATTCCGGCAGGGTACGAACCTCAAGGCTTGGCTCTTCACCATCATGAAGAACATCTTCATCAACAACTACCGGAAAAAGATGAAGGCCAATACGATCATGGACAACACCGATAACCTGTATTATCTCAACTCAGGTTCGCACTCCATCGAAAACGCCGCCGACAGCAATATGCTCATCAAGGAGCTTACCGAGATGATCGATGAGCTGGAGGACTCTACTCGCATCCCCTTCCTGATGCACTACCAGGGCTTTAAGTACCAGGAGATTGCCGACCACCTACAGCTTCCCCTGGGCACGGTGAAGAGCCGCATCTTCTTCGCCCGTAAAGATCTCAAGGCACAGATTGCCCGCCAGTACGGCAAGCTGCGTGAAAGATAGTGGTGTTGTCACAGTGTTTGTCTCTTTTTCTACCGTGTTGCTCGTGTAGTCTCTAGTGTTATGTATCCGTGTTAATTAAACCTTGAAGCAACATGCTTTAGGCCCGTTGCATCTTTGCGGCGGGTCTTTGGCGTTGACGGATATGGCGATAGCAAACGTAAGCTGGCAACACTTTCGCGAGGAACTACTGGCCTGGTACCGCCCCGAACGGCGCCCCATGCCCTGGAAGGAAGAGACCGATCCTTACCGTATCTGGCTTAGCGAGATCATCCTACAGCAGACCCGCGTCGAGCAGGGCTGGCCCTACTTCGAGCGTTTCGTAACTGCTTACCCCACCGTGACGGTCCTGGCCGCCGCCGAAGATGACGCGGTAATGAAGCTCTGGGAAGGTCTGGGGTACTACTCCCGCGCCCGGAATCTATTAAAGGCCGCCCGCACCGTAGCCGACGAGCACGGCGGAAAATTTCCCGCTACCTACGCCGGACTCCTCGACCTACCCGGCATCGGCCCCTACACCGCCGCGGCCGTAGCCTCCTTTGCCTTCGGTCGCCAGGTAGCCGTGCTGGACGGCAACGTCTTCCGGATACTGGCCCGCTACGCCGGTGATGCCACCCCCACTACGACCGAGCCGGGAAGAAAGCACTTTCAGCAGCTCGCCGAGCGGGCGCTGGGGGAGGTGCCCGCCGCCCGCTTCAATCAGGCGATCATGGACTTCGGTGCCCTGGTGTGTACGCCTAAGCAGGCAGACTGTGCCCGTTGCCCCGTAGCAAGCGGGTGCCAGGCGCTGGCTCAGGACAGGGTCTACGATCTACCGGTAAAGGGCAAGAAGACCACGGTACGGCCACGCTACTTTCACTACCTCGTGGTGTCCGACGCCCGCGACCGTTACCTGCTCGAACAGCGGCCGGCGGGCGACATCTGGCAGTCGCTCTACCAATTCCCACTCGTGGAAACCGACAGCGTGGATACTAGCCTGGAGCAACTAATACAGCACACCGACTGGCCGGCCACGCTCGACCCCACCCGCCTACGCCAGTTGCGCCGTAGCGGGGTGTACCGCCACCAGCTCAG
This sequence comes from Saprospiraceae bacterium, assembly GCA_958295895.1. Taxonomy (GTDB): domain Bacteria; phylum Bacteroidota; class Bacteroidia; order Chitinophagales; family Saprospiraceae; genus Neolewinella. Next base: position 195,550 of record CATQHI010000009.1, read on the forward strand.
TCACCAGACGATTGGGGCGGTATTTCACGTGCTGGCCTCCCACGGTTTGCTTGCACCTGCGGCCCCGCCCGACTCCCCGATGGTGGTGCCGCGGGATGAGTTCGACCGCTATGCCCTGCCCCGTATCATCACGCGCTTTTTGGAGGATACGACGCTTACCCTGGGCTTCTGAGCCGCTGGATTGTAGCTTTGCCGGCTAATCCCACCCCCCGACGATGATCAACCGCGTAACACTAGTAGGCCACCTGGGCGCCGACCCCGAGATCCGTACCCTGGCGAACGGCACGATGGTCGCCCGCCTGCGCCTAGCTACCACGGAGAGCTACAAGGACCGCGCCGGGCAGTGGCAGGAGGAGACGCAGTGGCACGACGTGGTGCTCTGGCGCCACCTGGCCGAACGGGCGCAGAAGCAGTGCCGTAAGGGGTCGCTGGTATTCCTGGAGGGTAAGCTTACCCACCGGAAATGGGAAGACAAGGACGGCAATCCGCGCCGCAGTACCGAGGTGGTGGGGGCCATGTTTCGCACCCTGGACGGTAAGCGGGATACCTACGAGGAGGGTGGAACTGACGCCGGCTCGGTGAACGAAGCGCCGCCGATGGCCGCCGAGGAAGATCTGCCCTTCTAGTGCGGGCGGGGCACTATCTTTGCCAGCCACCAATTCCTATCGTTGGACCCCTCCGATCCTTTTTTATCCCACTGGCCCGTGCTGTTATTGATGAGTACCGGGGTAGAATTGCTGCTGGGTTTTGTGGGGATCGCGGTGCTACTGCTGCTGTCCGGCCTGGTGTCGGGCTCGGAGGTGGCCTTCTTCTCGCTCACCGCCAACGACTACGAAGAGCTGGAGCAGACCAATAATCCCTCGCGGGACAAGCTGCTGGAGCTGCGCGAAAAGCCCCGTCTGCTGCTGGCCACAATCCTGATCGCCAACAACTTCATCAATATCGCCATCGTGCTGGTGTCGGAGATCATGCTCAGCAAGCTCTTTCCCGCCAGTCTTTTTGCCGCCTGGGCGCTCAATATCCAGGAGAACCTCACCTTCATGCGGCAGGTGGGGGTGGATACCCTGAGCGGGGCTATCGGCTTTGCCATTACGGTGATCGGCGTCACCTTCCTACTCGTGCTCTTCGGCGAGGTTGCGCCCAAAGTATACGCCAGCTACAACAAAGTGCAACTGGCCACCCAGATGGCCAGTCCGGTCGCCCTGCTGATGCGCGCCCTCTACCCCATCTCCTCCAGTCTAGTGCAGGGGGCGGGCTTCATCGAGCGGCGGCTAGAGAACCACACGCTGGATGCCGCGGCGGCTAGCCAGGAGGACATTGATGAGGCTATCGACCTGACGGTGAATTCCGATGAGGGCGGCGAGGAGACCCAGCGGCAGGACGTCGATATTCTCAAGCGCATCGTGAAGTTCAACAACGTAACCGTGCGGCAGATCATGCGCTCGCGCGGCGACGTGGTGGCCGTAGACAGCAAGCTGAGCTACCCGGAGGTGGTCAGCGTGGTGCGGGAATCGAGCTATAGCCGTATCCCGGTCTTCGAGGAGGACTTCGACAAAGTTGTCGGACTACTCTACGTAAAGGATCTGCTGGGCCACCGCCACGAGCCGGCCGACTTCGACTGGATCAAGCTGATGCGGGAGGACATTCTGTTCGTCCCCGAGACCAAGAAGATTAGCGACCTGCTCAAGGAGTTCCAGACCGAGAAGACTCACATGGCCATCGTGGTCGACGAGTACGGCGGCACCGAGGGCATCGCTACCCTCGAGGACGTGCTGGAGGAGGTGATCGGCGACATCCACGACGAGTTTGACGAGGACGACGAGATCATCTACCAGCGCATCGACGAACTGAACTTTGTCTTCGACGGCAAGACGCTGCTCAACGATGTCTACCGGGTCCTGAAGATGAGCACCTCCACCTTCGAGCCGGTGAAGGGCGAGGCCGAATCCCTGGCCGGTCTGTTTCTGGAGCTCCTCGGCCGCCTGCCGGAGCCCGGCGAGGAGCTGGTGTACGAGAACTACCGCTTCCAGGCCATGTCGGTCAATAAGCGCCGCATCCAGGAAATTCTGATCACCCTGCCCGAACCCCCGGAGTCTGATCCGGCCACGCCCCCCACCTAAGCCCCCCCGATGTACGGTCCCGAACAGCAACGCCAGTACTACGCCCGCACCAAGGAGTACCTCGCCGGTGCCGTGGCCCTACCTGCCGCCGAGCAACTACCCGAGCTACGCAGCCTACTGCGCTACCACGAGTGGCGCTACTACGTGCAGAACGACCCGGTGCTGAGCGACTACGACTACGACCGGCTCTACAAGCAGCTCGAAGCTTTAGAGACGGAGTACCCGGAGCTAATTACCCCCGATAGCCCCACGCAGCGGGTCGGTAGCGACCTGAGCGGCGACTTTGAGAGCGTACCCCACCTGGTACCGATGCTCAGCCTCGGCAACAGCTACAACGCCGAGGACCTGGCTGAATTCGACCGCCAGGTCAAGCGGATGCTGAATATGGAGGAGGAAGTGCCACTAGCTTACGCCGTGGAGCCCAAATTCGACGGGGGCACCATCGCCCTGGTCTACGAAAACGACCGACTGATCCGCGCCGCCACCCGCGGCAATGGCGTGCTCGGTGAGGAGATCACCCACAACGCCCGCGTGATCCGCTCCGTACCGCTCACGGCCGCCTTCAGCCACTACGGACTCTACCGGGTGGAGCTGCGCGGCGAGGTGATCATCCGCAAGGACCGCTTCGAGGAATTGAACGCCGAGCGCGCCGCGGCCGGACTCACCCTCTACGCCAATCCCCGCAACACGGCCACCGGTGGCCTGCGCATGAAATCGCCCACCGAGGTAGCCGACCGCAAACTCGAGGCCTTTATGTACAGCTTCGGCTACGGCACGGACGAGGCGGGCAACGATGCCGTACAGGCCCTCGGCACCCATACCCATGCCCTGGACGTACTCACCGAGCTCGGCTTCAAGGTACCGGCTACCGGCTACGAGCGCGCGGCGGTGCCCGATATTGCCGCGGCGGCCGCCTTCTGCACCCAGTGGGAAACTGACCGCGAGGCCTACCCCTACGAGATCGACGGCATGGTGGTAAAAGTAGATGACCTAGCTCTTCAGGAACGCGCCGGCTACACCAGTCACCACCCGCGCTGGGCCATCGCCTATAAGTTCGCCGCGCGTCAGGCCACTACCACCTTACTAAATGTGGAGTACCAGGTGGGCAAGATCGGCACCATCACCCCCGTGGCCAAGACCGAGCCCGTGGCCCTGGCCGGCGTCATGATTAGCAGCGTAAGCCTACACAATGAGGACTTCATCCGCGAAAAGGACCTTCGCCTGGGCGATAAGGTACTGCTAGAGCGGGCCGGCGATGTGATCCCCTACATCGTTAAGCCCCTGGAAGACCTGCGCGACGGCACGGAGCAGCCCATCGTCTGGCCCCTGAGCTGCCCTATCAACCAGACCGACGAGGAGGTGCTGCTAGTACGCGCCGAGGGCGAGGCCGCCTGGCGCTGCCCGGTCTGCGTCTGCGGGGCCCAGAACCTGCAACGCATCATCTTCCACGTCTCTAAGGCCGCCATGGACATCGACGGCATGGGCCGCCGCTACGTCGAGCAGTTCTACGAGCTAGGTTGGCTACGCACCATCGTCGACGTCTACCGCCTACCCTACGACCAGATCGCCGAGCTGGAGGGCTTCGGCGAGCGCTCGGCCGAGAACCTGCGCCGCAGCGTCGACACGGCCAAGCAGAATCCCCTCTGGCGCCTCCTCTACGGCCTCAGCATCCACCACTTCGGCAAGAAGGCCACCCAGCTCGTGGCCCAGCACATCGAGCACGTCCTCGACCTGGCCGACTGGACCGAGGAGCAGTTCCTCCACATCAAGGACATCGGCCCCACCGTAGCTACCAACGTCACCGCCTACTTCGCCAACCCCCTCCACCTGGAGCAGCTCCGCGAGCTGGAGGCCCTTGGCGTCAATGTCCGCCCCACCGACGAGGACCGCCCCGCCGCCGAGGTCACCGAGGGGCCCTTTGTAGGCAAGACCATCCTGTTTACGGGTAGCCTACAGCAGCTTAGCCGTAAGGAGGCGCAGGAACGCGCTAAGGCGGCGGGAGCGCGCATCGTCTCGGCCGTGAGCGGCAAGCTCGACATCCTCGTAGTGGGGGAAAAGCCGGGCTCGAAGCTCAAGAAGGCTACGTCGCTGGGTACGGTGCGGGTGCTGACGGAGGGGGAGTATTTGGAGCTGGTATAGGGGGGCTCAACACAGAAGACTCAGAGGGATGCTCAGAGGTACACGGAGGTCTCCTGCTGCCTCCTGCAGCGCCTGCGGCGCTGGCCTCTGTGGCTTACATTAGGGGCCCCCTCCCCTAATGACGCATCTCACACCGGCTCTGTGTACCTCTGCGTTGAGCCCCGAGCCGCGGAGCGGCTCCTATCCCACTAGGCCACCCGAACTCATTTCAACCCCCAGCCGTTTCTTCCAACAAAACCACCATGGCCAATACCTCCTTCCAAGAACTCATCAACGGCGACACCCCCGTGCTCATCGACTTCTACGCCACCTGGTGCGGCCCCTGCAAGGCCTACTCCCCCATCCTGCAGCAACTCAAGGAAGACATGGGTGATAGCATGCGCCTCATCAAGATCGATGTAGACCGCAACCCCGAGATCACCCAGAAGCTCGGCGTACAGTCCATGCCCACTACCATGATCTTCCAGCAGGGCGAGCTCAAGTTTCGCGCCGCCGGGGTACAGAGTCCCCAGACCCTCAAGAACGAGTTGGCTAAACTAAGCTAACCCCAGCTAGAAAACGAATTCAGCGGGAAGTAGCTACTTTACAGCCGCCCCATGAATCCTTCCCTTTCTCCCTACGCCATCCTCGGCATCGTCGGTGCCTACTTCGCGGTGCTGGTGCTGGTTGCCTACCTCACCAGCCGGCGGGAAAGCGAAAACGTCGATTTCTTCCTCGCCGGCCGCAAATCGCCCTGGCCCCTGGTGGCCGTTGGCATGGTCGGCTCCACGCTCTCGGGCGTGACCTTCATCAGTGTGCCCGGCGCGGTGGGGGCCGGTGGGGTCAACCAGGCCTTCAGCTACATGCAGGTGGTGATGGGCAATATGCTCGGCTACCTGGTCATTGCCCTGGTACTACTGCCGCTCTACTACCGCATGCGGCTCACCAGTATCTACGAGTACCTCCACGAGCGTATCGGCTGGTACGGCTACAAGATCGGGGCCTTCTACTTCCTGCTGTCGCGCACCATCGGCTCGGCCTTCCGGCTCTTTCTGGTAGCTATCGTGCTGCAAAACTTCGTGGCCGATCCTATTGGCATCCCCTTTGCCGTTACGGTAGCCGTCACCATCGTGCTCATCTGGGTCTATACCTTCCGGGGCGGCATCAAAACCATCATCGTTACCGATACGCTCCAGACCGTCTGCATGCTGGTGGCCGCCGGTATGACCGTCTACTACATCGGCGGGGCGCTCGACACGGACCTGGGGGGCATGACCCGGCTCATTCAGCAGAGCGACTACGGGCAGTGGTTTTTCTTCGACGGCGGCTGGGCCGATCCCAACAACTTCTTTAAGCAATTCCTCAGCGGGGCCCTCATTACCATCGTCATGACCGGCCTGGACCAGGACCTCATGCAGAAGAACCTCAGCATGCCCAGCTACCACGACGCCCAGAAGAATATGCTGGCCTTCAGCGTCGTCCTCTTTTTCGCCAACATTCTCTTCCTCAGTCTGGGCGCGCTGCTCTACATCTACTCTGCCACCGTGGGCCTACCCGCACCGGCGACCTCCGACCTGCTCTATCCCACCATTGCCCTCACCAACCTGCCCCCCGTGGCCGGCATCCTCTTCGTGCTGGGCATCGTAGCGGCGGCCTATTCCAGTGCCGACAGCGCGCTCACGGCCCTGACTACCTCCTTCTGCGTCGACTTTCTGGGCATGCAGGACCGGGAGGTACAGCCCACAGTACGGGGGGAAGAAGCGGGCGGGGCCGCCGGTGCAAGCCTTTCGGACAAGCGGCAGCGACTGCTCGTGCATAGTGGCTTCTCCGTGCTCTTATTCGGTGTGATCATGCTATTTCAGTTGATCAATGACCGGGCGGTCATCAACGGACTATTTACCGCGGCGGGCTACACCTACGGTCCGCTACTGGGGTTGTTTGCCTTCGGACTACTGACCGATTTTCGCGTACGGGAGACCATCACCGTAGGCAGTGTGCGGGTACCGGCGCTATTGATCGTATGCCTGCTCTCACCCGTCATTTCTATCCTGGTCGACCGTAATTCAGCGGAGCTACTGGGAGGTTTCCAGTTCGGATTTCTCATCCTGGCCTTTAATGGACTACTCACCTTTCTTGGGCTCATCGCGCTGAGCGTCTCGCCCCGGGAATAAGGTAGGTAGCGAAAATTCGCTTTAGCGGCCGGCAATCTCCGGTATTGTTGCTTGGGCCCTGTAGGAGGACCGTCGTACTTTGCGGCCATGTCCGAATTGCGCGCCGCCATCACGGGGGTACAGGGTTACGTGCCCGACTACGTCCTGACCAACGCCGAACTAGCCACCATTGTCGATACCAGTGATGAGTGGATCACCAGTCGCACCGGTATCAAGGAGCGGCATATTCTGAAGGGGGACGAGGTGGGCACCTCCGTCATGGTGGCCGCGGCCCTGCGCGGCCTGCTAGAGAAAACCGGTACCCGGCCCGAGGAGGTAGAGCTCGTCATCTGTGCCACCGTGACCGGAGATAGCATCTTTCCGGATACGGCCAACGTGGCGGCCTATAAGGCGGGAATCCACAACGCCTTCGGCTTCGACGTCAGCGCGGCCTGTAGTGGGTTTCTCTATGCCCTCACCGTAGGGGCTAAATTCATCGAGGCGGGGCAGCATAAGAAGGTGATCGTCGTGGGGGCGGACAAGATGTCCTCCATCATCGACTATACCGACCGTACCACCTGCGTCATCTTCGGCGACGGCTGCGGGGCGGTGATGCTAGAACCCGCTACGGATGGTACGGGCTTTATGGACTACCGACACTACGGCGACGGCAGCGGCGAGGAATACCTCTACCTGGTGGCCGGCGGCTCACGCCGGCCCGCTACGGTAGATACGGTGATGGCCCGCGAGCACTTCGTGCGCCAGAACGGGCAGCCGGTCTTCAAGGCGGCGGTGCGGGGCATGTCGGACGTAGTCAAGGAGATCATGCAGCGCAACGACCTTACCGTCGATACCCTGGACTGGCTCGTGCCCCACCAGGCTAATATTCGCATCATCCAGACGGTGAGTAAAATGGTCGATTTCCCGCTTGACAAGGTGATGGTCAACATCCACAAATACGGCAACACGACGGCCGGTACCCTACCGCTCTGCCTGTGGGATTACGAATCGCAGCTACGACGGGGCGATAACTTGATCCTGACAGCCTTCGGGGGGGGGTTTACCTGGGGCGCTTTGTACCTGAAGTGGGCCTACGATGGGGCGGCGCAGGCAAGGTAGCCGCACAAGGCGGCGGATTTACGTGTTGGCCTTAAGGTATGAGTAGGGAGGAATTGAAGCGCAGCGGTATCCTAGACCAGTACGTGCTTGGTTTGCTCGACCCCGAGCGATCCGCCGAGGTAGAACGCCTGCTGGAAGGCGACCCTACCCTGGCCCGGGAGGCCGATCAGTTGCGGCAGGACTTGAATGCTTACGCGGATGCCCGTAACATCGCTCCGCCGGCGGACGGGCGGCCGCCCCGCACCGCCGAGGATTTTCACGACCTCGACCACGAGATGATTACCGCCATGATGGAGCGCAACCACACGCTCAACATCTGGCGCTACGTACTCATTGCGGCCTGCCTATTACTGGTAGGGCTCAGCGGTTACCTATTCCGCCTTAAAGAAAATCTGCGGGGCGAGCTGGTCACCCAGCGGGCCCTGCACGCCCAGGACGAGGCGAGCCACCGGCTGGACATGGCCCGCAACCGCGCCGCAATCCAGACCGCGGTGGGCAACTGGGATAACCTGCAGTCTATCGAGCAGGCCGTAGATACTGGGGTGCTGCACGTGCACCTGCTGGCGGGAGCCGGAGTAGCGCTGGTAGACCTCTCGGACCTAGCCGCGCTAAATGGGGGAGAGGCCTATTACATCTTTGGGGGGCAGGCCGGGGCGCCTCCTGAGGTTGTGACGGCGCGGCAGCAGGGGGGGCTTTCGGTGGTCAAGCTAGGTACACCTGCCGGCAGCTTACGAATCTACCGTAGAGCAGTGAATCACGGGGGCCCGCCGCTGGAGGCAGAGCAGCCCTTGGTGACGATTGAGCTACCGGGTAAAGACTAAGTTAGAAAAATTCGACGTTAGGGTTTGGAAAGCTAGTCGAAATGGCGTTTATTACGCGCCTATCCGCGATTGTTGCAATCGGCGTGATGACATGCTTTCCTCCTTACGTCCGAAACCATTTAATTCTCCCCGTATGACGCTCCTTTACGTACTCATGGCTGCTTGTGCGCTGGGTGGTGGCCTTAGTCTTACATCAGCCCTACTGGACGGTTCCCGCTATCTCTAGCGTGGAGCCCTTTCTATCGAATTAGTCCTGACGGTCGTCCGCTACTGCGGGGGGCCGTTTTCCATTTGCGGCCTATATTTACTCACCGTACTCCACCCCGCCCTTGCAGCCGCTTATCCCTCCCTTTATTCAGCAAAAGCTCCTGGCGGGCAGTCTACACGGTGAGATAGAGGCCTTCACCCTGAACATAGACCTGAGCGGTTTCACGCCCCTGACCGAGACGTTGATGAAGCAGGGCCTGGCGGGGGCCGAGCAACTATCGGTCATCCTCAACGACATCTTCGAGCCGCTGGTGGCCCTGGTGTACGCTACGGGCGGCTTCATACCCTACTTTGCTGGCGACGCCTTTACGGCCGTGTATCCGCTGAGCTTGGACCGTACCCACGCCATGCACCTGCTGCGGGTAGCGGAGCGGGCGCGGCAATTGTTTCGTGACCGGGGCAACCGCTTCGGTGATCAGTTCACGATCGGTATCAAGGCGGGTATCGGTGCCGGCAAGGTGCACTACGGTATCGTGGGCGATGAGCTGCGGGCCTTCTACTTTCGGGGGCCGGCCATCACTGCGGCCTCCGACTGCCAGAGTCAGGCCGGCGAGCAGGAGATCGTAGTGGACCAATTCGTCTATAACCTCACCGAGGGGGGATTGATCTACACCGAAGAACTTAACGCTACGGCTTACCGGATACTCGGCGACATCGCCACGGAGGCTGACGAGCGCGTACGCCCCCTCGAGCTGCCGGCGGTGTCGGCGGAGGTGGCCGCGGAATTTCTGCCGCCGGAAGTGGTGCGGTACGATCAGGCCGGCGAATTTCGGACGGTAGTGTCCTGCTTTCTATCCTTCGAAGGGGTACACTCGCACGATGAGCTAGACCATTTTGCCACCGTGGTACTCGACCAGGTGCGCGACTTTGGGGGCTACTTCAAGGAGGTGGACTACGGGGACAAGGGGGCCCTGATGGTGATCTTCTTCGGGGCACCGGTTTCCTACGAAAATAATATGGCGCGGTCAGTGGAGTTCGCCCTAGTCGTGCAGCAGGAGCTCGACACCCTGGCGGTAGCCGCTAAACGGCCCTTTCAGTACCGTATGGGCATGACGGTGGGTACGGCCTTTACCGGCATCGTGGGCGGTAAGGAGCGGGCGCAGTATGCCTGCGTGGGCAACCGCGTCAACCTGGCGGCCCGCATTATGGCCGAGGCCGACTGGAAGGCGGTGCTGGTAGACGGGGAGATCGGCAGTAGTCCGCAGTTCCGTTTTCTACCCAAGGGTGATATTCACTACAAAGGCATCCAGCAGCCGGAGTCAACTTACGCGTTGCAGGGACGTAAGCAGACCTTGGGTAAACCTACCTACGGAGGCGAGCCCATCGGCCGCGACGAGGAGGTCGCCCAGTTGAAGACCTTCGCCGAGCCCATCTTTTCCCGGCAACCGGCGGGCATCGCCTACGTACTCGGGGAGGCCGGCATCGGCAAGAGCCGCCTGACCTACGAGCTACGCCACCAACTGCGGGAACGGGGGACGATCAACTGGCTGCTGGGTAGCTGCGACCAGATCCTACGTAAGCCGTTCAACCCCTTTACCTACCTGCTACGGCGCATCTTTCGGCAGAGCGCCGAGCTCGATACCGAGCAAAACCTGCGTCGCTTTCAGTTTCGCATCAGCCGTCTCCGGCTTAGCTTACAGCGGCAGGAGGGGGAGCAATCGCGCCAGCTCGCCGAAGAGCTGCAACGTACCGAATCCGTGCTCGCCGCCCAGCTGGGAATCGTAAAACCGGGCTCACTTTGGACGCGGCTCGACGCGCAGGGCCGCTACCAGAACACCATCGACGCCATCGTCAACCTCATCATCGCGGAGGCCACCCTACAGCCCACCGTGCTGGAGTTGGAGGATATCCACTGGATCGACGAGGATAGCCTTACCGTGATTCGCGAATTGGTGCGCCGTATCGACAACCACCCCTTACTCATCCTGGCCACCGCCCGGCCCGACGACGACGGCAACTACCCCCACCTGATCCGTACCACCCTACAGGATAAACTGGCGGTAGATACACTGAGCGTAGAGATCGGGGCCCTCAGCCCCGGGGCCGTCAGAACATTCGCCGAAACCACCCTGGGGGGACCCATCGACGAAAGCACCCTCGATACCCTCCTCAAGGCTACCAACAGCAACCCCTTTTACCTGGAGCAGATCCTGGAGTACTTCCGCGAAAACGAATTACTAACTACCCAGGAAGACGGCCTACTACACCTGAGCGACGAGAGCATCAAGCTCTCTACCAGCATTACCTCGATCCTGACCGCCCGCATCGACCGGCTTTCGGATATGGTGCGGGAAACGGTGAAGGCCGCCGCCGTGATCGGCCGGGAGTTCGACATCCCCGTTTTGAGTGAGGTGATGCGCACCGATGCCGGCTTCGACGGAGCGGAGGACGTCATGCGCCTGCTGGAGGAACAGATTCAGGTAGCCGAGCGCGGACAGATCTGGAGTGCCATGAATGAACTCCGGTACATCTTCCGCCACAGCCTGCTGCGCGAGGCGGTGTACGGTATGCAGCTCACCACACGGCTCCAGCAATTGCACCGCCAGATCGCACAGGCCATCGAGAAGCTCTACGCCGACACCATCGAGGAGCGCTACGTCGACCTGGCCTTTCACTACGAGCAGAGCGGAGAAACGAACAAAACTCTCGAGTACCTCAGCAAGGCGGCCAGTTACGCCCGGGCCAACTACCAGAATCAGCAGGCCCTCGAACTCTACCAGCGCCTCATCAAGAAGATGAGCCAGCAGCCCCAGGAGGAACTGACCGTACAGGTGCACCTCAACCAGGGCAGCGTCTACGAGATCGTCGGCCGCTGGGAGGAAGCCGAGATCGCCTACGAAGAGGCCCAGCGCATCGCCAAATCAAGCCGCGACGTGGTCCTGCTGGGGCGCACCAACAACGCCCTGGGCCAGCTCCACACCCTGAAGGGCGACTACGAACTGGCGATGGATTACCTCAAAGTAGCCGCCGGACTGTTCGAGTCCGTCGACGATATGTTCGGCATCGCTAAGGCCTACAGTAATATGGGCCACCTCTTCTTTCGCACCAACCATTACGATAAGGCCCTCACCTACTACACCCAGTCCCTCGAAAGCGGACTTAGCCAGGCCGGTACCACCACCTCGGCCAGTACCATCAGCCACCTGGGCCTCACCTACATGAATCTGGGCCAGTACGAGGAGGCTATCGTGGTCATCCGCGACCAGATTCCCCGCCACGAGCTCAGTAGTGACAATATGGGACTAGCCACCCTGCACACCAACCTCGGTATCGTGTACTTCGAGAGCGGCGACTACGATCTTTCTCTGGAAGAGCACCGCAGGGGCCTCAAACTGGCCCGCGAGCTCGGTGACCGCCGCCTGCAGGCCATCGGGCTCGGCAGTCTCGGCAGCATCTACGAGCGGCAGGGCGACTACGAGGCCGCCCGCGAGCTCTTTGAGGAGGACCTCAAGATGTGCTACGAGCTCGGCGATCGCCAGGGCATCGCCGTCACCGAAGGCCTGCTCGGTGACCTCAACAGCGTGATGGGCAACTTCACCAAGGCCATCGGCCACCTCGACCGCTGCCTGTCGATCAGTAGCGAGCTGGGTTACCGCAAGGGCGTAGCCAAGGCCGTCAACACCCTGGGCGACATCTACTACGTCCAGGGAGAATACGACCGCTCCGTACAGTACTACGATCAGGCCATCGACATCGCCCGCACCACCAACAACCGCCTGGTGCTCGGAGCGAGCCTCTACGAAAAGGGACAGGTGCTACTAGCCGACGGAAAGCTCGAAGCAGTAAAATCCGTGGAGCAGGAAGCTTTGGAAGTCGCCGAAGAGCTAGGTAACCCCGATGTCCTCTTCGGTGCCAGGCTACTCCATGCCCGCTGTCTGGCCGCCTACGATGGGGCCAACTACCAGCAGGCATGGGAGGTAATCCAGGAGCTCCTGCAAGCTAAGACGCTCACCCGCGATCAAGAGGCCGAGGCTTACCTGACCATCTTCCGCCTCAGCGGCGGGGCGGACGAGCAGGCCCGTGAGCAGGCACTCACTCTTTATGAAACCCTCTACGCCGAGACCCCCAAGTTCATCTACAACTACTACCTGAGCATGCTGCGCCCGGCTGAGGCCTAGTTGCCACCGCCGCCCAGGATGAGAGGTAATCCGCCGCTGTCGCCATTACCCACCACTACCACCTTACTGTTAGGCGATTTGGCGAGTTCGAGGGTGGCTTCAATGCCCTTATCGCGCAGAATATTCTCGGACAGACTGGCCGTCAGAATACGGTTGGCATCCGCCTTGGCCTGGGCCTCGATGAGGCGGCGCTCGGCCTCCTGCTTCTCGCGGGTCAGGATATACTCGTACTTCAGCGAAGCCTGCTCGGCCTCGAGCTTCTCCTCGATGGCGGTACGCACCTTATCCGGCAGCTCAATATCGCGAATAAGGATTGCGCGCAGATCGATGTAGTTGTTGGCCAGTGTCCGGGACAGCTCCTCGGTGATGAGGGTCTGTACCTCGTCGCGCTTCGTGGAGTAAAGCTCCTCGGGGGTAAATTTACCGATCACCTGCCGCACGCTCGAGCGCACCTCGGGCCGAATGAGCCGCTCCATATACTCGCGGCCGAAGGTCTCGTGCAGTAGCGCCACCTGCCCGAAATTGGGTCGGATACGGGCCGTCACGTCGACCCGAATATTTAGGCCGTTACTAGAAAGCACCTCCATCTCCTCCTCGAGTTGGGCCTCGCGGACCTCATAGACGTACATCGTATTCCAGGGAGCTACGACGTGGAAGCCAGGCGCATAAATAGTTTCTTTATCTAATCCGTTGAAGCGGCGAAAGAGTACACCCCGCTCCCCGGAGTCGATGGTGACGAAGGTCGCACTGCTCACCATCGTCAGCACGATGAGGAGGAAGAAGGCGACAATGCCCCAGGTCATTAATTTTTTCTGATCCATGGTTTGGGTTTAGCCGGGTCCGGTGTATGTTCGAACTCGCCCTAATTTAACAAATGAATGCCGAGATAGATCGCCGAAGGCCCTCTACCGTTGAGCTTGCGAAACGAAGTAGAGCGCAGCCGCGAAGAACAAGATATTCGGCATCCACATCCCCAGGTACACCGGCAGGTCCGTCCCCGCACTGATTGTAGAGGCAAAGCGGCTCAGAAAGACGAAGAGCGCCCCCATAAAAATACCGATGGCCAGCTGAATACCCATGCCGCCGCGCACCTTACGGCCGGCGACGGAAAGGCCGATGAGGGTAAGGATGAAAATGGTGAACGGCTCGGCGGTGCGGCGGGCCAGCTCGACCTCGTACTTACGGATGTTGCCCGAGCCGCGCTCCTGCTGCTTGCGCAGCTGGGCGAGGAGCTCGGGGGTGGTGAGGGCGGACTGCTGCTCGCGGTAGTCGACAAAGTCCTCGGGGCGCAGGTTAAGCACGGTATCGAGGGTTTCGCGGTTGCCAACCTCGATGGTCTCCTTCATCCCGTCGAAGGTGCGGGTCTCGTAGTTGTCGAGGCGCCAGCGGCCGGGATCGCCGTCGACGAAACGGGCGGTACGGGCCTTGGTGAGGCTCACCAGCTGGTTGTTGATGATGTGCTCGATACGGAAATTACGGGCGGCGCTATCGCGCTTGCTGAAATGGGTCATGAACACCTTGGTGTCCGGGGCCACGAAAAAGTGCACGTTGGTGGTCTTACCCTCGTCCCGGCCGCGACCGAACCAGTCGCGCTCGATCATGGCGCGGTGGGAATTGGCCAGGGGCACAAAAAAGTGCACCCCCCCGAGGTAGAGCACGAACAGGAAGCCGGCCGAGACTAGGTAGGGCCGCATCAGGCGCCAGAAGCTTACCCCGGCGTTGAGGATGCTGATGATCTCGGAGTTATCCGCCATGCGCCCGGTGAAGAAGATCACGGCGATGAGGGTAAGCATCGGCCAGAGAAAGCCCAGGATAAACAGCAGGAAGGTGGGGAAGTACTCCAGTACGATCACCCGGGTAGGGATGCCCGACTCAATAAACCGCTCAATCTTCTCGCTGAAGTCGATAATCATACTCACCAGCGAGAAGATTAGCACCGTGAAGAAGAAGGTGCGGAGGAACTTACCGATGATATACCAATCCAGTTTTTTTAGCATAGATCGCCTTCGGCTCATTGGACTGCCTTCGGCAGGTAGACCGCTGCGCGGTTAGATCGCTTCGCTCGTTAGATGCCCCTAGGTTAGCAGGCGTTTGACGGTGGCGGCGATTTGTTTGCCGTCGGCGCGACCGGCTGCCCTGGCGTTGGCCTGGCCCATGACCTTGCCCATGTCGCGCATGGAGGTGGCCCCGGTGTCGGCGATGACCTGTTCAATCAGGGCTTCGAGCTTCTCATCACTCAGTGGCTCGGGCAGGTAGCGGCTGATGACCTCAATCTCTTCGCGCTCAGGCTGGGCCAGGTCATCGCGGCCCTGCTGCTCGTAGATCTCGAGGCTTTCCTGACGGCTTTTCACCAGCCTCTGGAGCATGGCGATCTCGCCGGCCTCGTCCAGCGTAGTACCGCTGCCGTCGGTCTGCTGCAGCAAGATAGCCTGCTTTATGGCGCGAATACCGCGCTTGCCGGCCTCGTCCTTATTGCGCATGGCGGTTTTGAGGTCGTCGGTGATACGCTCTTGGAGGGTCATGTGATCAGGGGGTTGAGGAGTCAGGAACTTAAGGACTTAAGGGGGAACGTGGTAGGCGGGGGCAATAGTTGCTAGAGGGTTATTGATGGCGGCTGCGTAGTACGCCGCGGACCTCGTCAAGGGTGTAGCCCTTAGCGGCCAAGAGGACGAGGTAATGGTACATGAGGTCGGCGGCCTCGCCGAGGAAGAGGTCCTTATCGTCGTCCTTGGCCTCGATGACTAGCTCGACGGCCTCCTCACCGACTTTTTGCGCCACCTTATTGATACCGCGCTGGAGGAGGGAAGTGGTGTAACTGCTTTCGCTGGGATGATCGCGACGGTCCTGGATCGTGCGCTCCAGGTGGTCGAGGAAGTCGCCCTGGTTGGGCAGGTCCCAGCAGGTGTCGGCGCCGGTGTGGCAGACGGGGCCGGTGGGGTGGGCCTGGATGAGGAGGGAATCAAGGTCGCAGTCGGCGTCGATACGCACCAATTCGAGAATGTTGCCGGAGGTCTCCCCCTTAGTCCAGAGGCGCTGCTTGCTGCGGCTGTAGAAGGTGACCCGGCCGGTAGCGAGGGTCTGGGTGAGGGCCGCGGGGTTCATGTAGCCCTGCATGAGTACGACGCGGGTACGGGCATCCTGGATGATGGCGGGGAGGAGGCCGTTGGGGGATTTGTTAAAGTTAAGTTCGGTTATGTGGTTGGCAGTTATTTCCATTGTTTTATCTTGTACACTCACACACACCCGATATACGCATGATTGGAGATACTACGCTAGACGGAGGTTATAGTACCGGCCTAAGCCTTTCCCCCCAGGACACCGCAAACCTACGTAAAGCCGGCAAGTGGGGGCGCTTTCTCGGCATCATTTCCATGGTCTTCCTGGGATTGATCATTCTGGCCTTCATCGGCTTTGGTGGCACCATGGTAGCGATGATGTCCGGCGGTCAGTTTGGCGGCGGAGGCGCGGCAACTGGCCTGATCGTTTTTTACGTCGCCTTATTTGCCTTCAGCTTTTACCTCGTCTACCTGCTCTACAAGTTCGGTGCCGAAGCGGTTATCGCCGTGGATAACAACGATAGCGTGGCGATGACGAAGTCCCTGGCCTCCCTGGGTCGTATGCTGAAGATATACGGTATAATCACCGTAATTTACTTTGGTATAATGGGATTAGGTCTTCTATTTGCCGCGATCGGCGGAGGCCTGGCCGCCTTCGGCTAGCCCACCGGCCGCACCGGTATCCCCTCCCCCGCCAGGTAGGTTTTTAACTCCCCGATGCCTACCTCACCGAAGTGGAAAATACTGGCGGCCAGTCCCGCATCAGCCTTCCCGCGCGTGAATACATCGGCGAAGTGCTCCTTATTTCCGGCCCCGCCGCTGGCAATGATCGGAATGCTAAGTTGATCGCTCATCCGCGCCAGCGCCTCAGTGGCGAAACCCGCCTTGGTACCGTCGTGATCCATACTGGTAAAGAGGATCTCCCCCGCCCCCCGCTCCTGCGCCTCGCCCACCCAGTCGAATAACCGGTGCGCCGTCTTGATGCGGCCACCGTTGAGGTGCACGTACCATTCCCGATCGACGAATTTTGCATCCACGGCCACCACCACGAACTGGTTACCGAAGGCGTAGGCCAGCTCGTCGATCAGCTCCGGGCGGCGCACGGCGGCCGAGTTGATGCTTACCTTATCGGCCCCGGCGTCAAGCAGTACGTCGACGTCGGTCAGCGACCGGATGCCCCCGCCGATGGTAAAGGGGATGTTGAGGTGGCGGGCAATGTCGCGCGCCAGGTCGGCCAGCGTCTTACGCCGCTCGTGGGTGGCGGTAATGTCCAGGAACACCAGCTCATCGGCCCCGGCCAGGCTGTACTTCGCACCCAGCTCCACGGGGTCGCCGGCGTCGCGCAGGTTCACGAAGTTGACACCCTTGACGGTGCGGCCGTCCTTGATGTCGAGGCAGGGGATGATGCGTTTGGCGAGCATCACGCAAAGCTAGTCACTATTCCCCCCATCCCGCCGGGCCAGGTACTCGCGCACGTGGTCGTAGTGGGAACGGTCGGCGGGGGAGCGAATCACCAGTTGCTCCGGCAGCGGCAGTAGGCCATCGTACTCCCGGTGCATCTCCTCCAGCAGGGCCCGGGCGCGTTCCGACTCGCTGGTCAGCAGGTTGTTTTGCTCGCCCGGGTCGTCCTTCAGGTTGAAGAGCAAGGTATCGTGGGCGGCCACCGCCTTCATTCCCGGTGAGCCGGCAAAGCCACGGTAGGGCAGCTTCACCTTGTAGTCGCCGTGGCGGTAGGCCCGTAGCTCATTGGCAAAGATGTAGAGCAGGCCCTGGTCCGCACGCTCGCCCGTACCCTCCAGCACGGCAGTCAGGTCGCGGCCATCGATGGGACGGTCGGCGGGTAGTTCGGCTCCGGCAAGGGCGGCAAAGGTGGGCATCCAGTCCATCTGCGTAGCCAGCTCGTCGTACACCTGCCCGCCGGGGATACGGGCCGGCCAGCGGGCTACCGTCGGCACGCGCATGCCCCCCTCGAAGGTATACTGCTTCCCCTCCCGCAGCGCACCTGCGCTCCCGCCATGATCCTCCATGACCAGCCACGGCCCGTTGTCGCTGGAAAATATGACGAGGGTGTTTTCGGCGATACCCAGGGAGTCCAGGGTTTGTAGCACCTGCCCTACGCTCCAGTCCAGCTCCTGCACCACGTCACCGTACAGTCCGCGCTCGGAGCTACCCACGAAGTCCGGCGAGGCGTAGAGCGGCACGTGCGGCATATTGTGGGCCAGATAGAGAAAGAAGGGCTCCCCGGCGTGCGCACGAATGAAGTCCGTAGCATGTCGCGTGTAGGTCTGTGTCATGTACCGCTGATTGACCGTAAAGGAGTCTACCGCGTTACCGCTCAGGTATACCGCGCTTTCCATATCGTTGCTGTAGGGCATGCCGTAGTAGTTATCAAAACCCTGATTGAGCGGCAGGTAACGCTCCATATGCCCCAGGTGCCACTTACCCACCATGCCGGTCGCGTAGCCTAGGGGCTTGAGCACTTCGGCGATCGTGATCTCACTTTCCGGCATCCCCGTAAAGCTCTCCGGGAAGAACACCTCGTTGATGCCCATGCGCACGGGGTAGCGGCCGGTGAGCAGGGCGGCGCGGGAGGGCGAGCAGACGGCCGAGGCGGAGTAGAATTCGGTGAATTTGATGCCCTCGGCGGCTAGTCGGTCGATGTGGGGGGTGGCGATGTCGGTGGCGCCGAAGCAGCTTAGGTCGCCGTAGCCTAGGTCATCTACGAAGATGTGGATGAAGTTTGGGCGGTCGGGGGTGGACGTCTCAGGGGGCGGGGCCACGGGTACGGTGGAATCGCAGGCTAACAGAGTGCAGAGGGTAAGGGCGAGGCAGGCTTGGGGGTAGTGCTTCATGTAGTCAAGATAGGGAATAGCAAAAAATAGGAAAGTCTCGGTACGAGCTTCGGCGGCTTCACGTGATAGGGTTCACCACAGAGAGCCCTACGGGCTACACAAAGGGCTGCACAGAGTTAGCACAGAGGCCAGCGCCTAGCGGCGCTGCGGGAGGGATGCCGCGCGGAAATCCAGCCAGAGGCGGCCGCCCCAGATGCTCTTACCGACCCGGTGACCACGGAACTGGTTGGTCGTACTGCCGGGGCCGAGGCGGGCGGCCTCCTTGAACTTGGTGCCAATGGGGCTGATCGCATCCATGATCGAGATACTGCCGGTGGGGAAGCGGCCCTCGGTGTTTTGGTTGGTGGCACCGCGGGGGACTGTCCGGGGTGAAGAGGTGGAGGTACTTGCCGGGGGTGGCGGTGAGGAGAGTAAAGGGCTGCTCGGTGGTTTCTACGGTGGCCCAGTACAGGTTGGCGTAGTAGCCCTTGAACTCGGGGTAGTCCCAGCTCTCGCCGGTGACGGTGTTGTTGTAGGCCTTTTCGTACAGCCCGAGGTCAACGCCTTGCAGCCGGTTTTTCCACACGCGGTAGGGGCCGTCGCCGAGGTAGCGCACGCCGGTCACCCGGTCTTCGGGGTAGTCGAAGGTGACGCCCATGAAGTCGTGCTCACCGGTAGGAGAATAGGCGTAGTCCAGCTGGAGCAAGCCGCTAGGGAGCATCCGGTAGGTCAGGGTATCGAGGGGGCCGTCGAAGGTGAATTCCACCAGCTGCGCCCCATCTTCGGTGCGCTGCGTTACCGACCGCAGGGTAGCCGTGTCCGCGGTGAGCCGGGGGCCATTGCCAAAGGTGATCGGTCCGGCGGTGTTGCGCACGGAGGCGATGGTACCGTTGCCCTTGTCTAGGCTGACGGTGACGCCGGCGGCGGAGAGGGTGATCAGTTCTTCTGTCTCCGTTACTTGGGGCGCTGCTTCCCCTTCGGATGGGGCTAGCGCAGCACCCGTGATTTTAGCCGCCACCTCCGCCGGTTCGCTGATCGGTAGCGTCCAGTGCATGACGGTGCGGCCGTGGGGGTCGGTGGCGAGTAGTTCGAGGGCGTCGTGGTCCGCCCAGTCTTCCGGAAGATCGAGGTCTACGTAGGCATTCAGACCGGGGACTACGGAGGGTAGATTCACGGTGGAGGTCGCTACCGTGTCCACCCCGGCGGTTGTATTGGGGGCGGGGAAGTCGACGAGGGCGGTGCGCAGGCTACAGTCCGCCAGATCCGTAAAGTCGAAGCGGTTCTCGATCAGTAGCCGCCCGTCGAAGCCGGGGGCAGCCGCTGCCGGTCGATGGCGATGGGCGACCAGATGTCGCGGATGGTATAGTAGCTCGCCTCCCGTTCCCGGTAGGGCCCTACGATGCCGTCCGGGGCCTTGTTTCCCTGGGTGTCGATGCTATCGCCGCGTGTCGATGCCTTCGTCAGCAAAGACCCACAGGAAGCCGCCGGCGGAGAGGGGATTGCCGCGCATCTCCCGCCACCAGTCGGCCAGCCCCGCGCCGTGCCCGCCGTCGTAGAGGCCGTGCAGGAACTCGGTAGGAAAGAACACCTCCGTGGCCGTCGAAGAAGGCCCCGCCGCAGCAGTTGAAGTCGGCGTAGTGGAAGGTGTAAGTGTCGTTGACCAGCCCCCAGGGGTGGATCACGGTACGGTCCTGCGGGGTCATACAGCCGGTAGTCACCGAGCAGAGCGTAGTTGTTGCCGCCCTCGTTACCGTTGGCCCAGAGCACTACGGCTGGGGTGGTTGACGTCGCGTACACCAGCTCCTCCACCAGTCTGCGGCCCACCACCGTATCGTAGGCGTCCTGCCAGCCGGTGAGCTCGTCGATGACCAGCAGGCCCAGGGAGTCACAGACCTCCAGGAAGTGCTTTTCCGGAGGGTAGTGGGACATGCGCACCGCGTTCATGTTCATGTCCTTCATGAGGTTGACGTCCGTGATGCTGAGTGCCTTACTGGTCGTGCGGCCGGAGGTAGGCCAGGCGGTATGACGGTTCACCCCGCGGAACCGGATCTTCTGTCCATTCAGGTAAAAACCATCGCGGGGGCGCAGCTCGAAGGTGCGAAAGCCGATGCGCTCCATCGTCTCGTGTAGGGTGGTGCCGGTTTCGTCTTCGATGGATACCACGAGTTGGTACAAATTGGGGTATTCCGGTGACCAGGGCTCTACCCCGGGGATCTGACCGGTGAGCACGATCAGGCCTATCGGAGTCGGCAAGTGAGGCGGTAATCGGGGGGCCGACGGGGGTTCCATCAAGGCGTTGCACCTGCGACCGCGCCCTGAGTGAGCTGCTCTGGATGCCCTGCGGGAAGAGGTGTACGGTGAGGGTGCCGTCGGCCCGGGCGTCGGTGGCGATGCGGCGGATGTGCCGGCGGGGCTTGGCCTCCAGGTAGACGGGCCGGTGGATGCCGGAGTGGACCCAGAAATCGGCGTCGCGCTCCGCCCGGTTGACCGAAGCGTTGCGGGAGACATTGTTGACGGTGACCTCCAGCTCGTTCTGCCCCTGGCGCAGTAGCTCGGTCACGGGGTAGCTGAACTCGTAGAAGCCGCCCTGGTGGGTGGGTCCGGCGCTCTGACCATTGATGCGCACGCTGGCGTCGGTCATGACCCCTTCGAAGACGATGCTGATGTAACGGTCGCTCCAGTCGGCGGGTACCGTGAAGGTGGTGCGGTATACGGCGGTAGCGTCGACCTCGGGCAGGAGCTCGTGCCAGCCGGGGCGGTCGGGACCGTTGGCCTGTCCGTAGGCGAACACCCCGTAGCCTTCGAACTCCCAGTTGCTGGGTACGGCGATCTTGCCCCACTCCCCGCTGTTGCGGCCGCGGTCGATGCGAAAGTCCCAGTCTAGGCGGTGGTCCTTGTCGGTGCCGGAGAGGTAGCGTGTCTCGGTCATCTGGGCGAGGGCGGGGGTGGACAGCAGTAGGAGGATGAGGTAGCGGAGTGGCATAGTGGTATGTCTGGGCGCACCCAAGTTAGGGAATGCGGGCGGGGCCGCAGGTGCAAAGCAGCGGAAGTGGCGCTACGAACGTCCTGGGAGTGCGTAGTCTCCTCACGCACTATCACTTAGCCGATGAAGACTTACCTGCTTTCCCTCTGTATGCTCCTGGCCTTCACGCTTACCGCCCAGGAACGAAGGGGTAACTTTTACCTGAGTGGCAATACGGCCCTGCAGTACCTGACGGTAGAGCGGGACCTCAATCAGTTGAGCGGTGGTGCCAGGGTGTCTCAGCTAGTATCGGGGTTGCGCTTTGAGTCGTTCCGTAGCGGATACTTTCTGACGAACCGCCTGCTGGTAGGCACCCGCATCGACTACGCTAGCATCTCGCGTGATGAGCGGCAGTGGCTCGGTGGCCGTAACACCCTCACCCTTCAGCCCTTCCTGCGCTACTACTTTCTTGACCTGGGTGCGCGGCCGCTTTCCCTATTCGGAGAGTTGGGCTTCGGCACCGTAGGGGTCGGGGATGGCTCCGATTTCGAGACCGACTTTCACCTTGGGCTGGGGGCGGAACTCACCCTGGCCCCGGGCATTCTGGGTACGGCTAATCTGAATTATGACGCCTACGCTTACGGCCTGAACTATACCGTGCTGAACCTGGGCTTAAACGTACTCACCGGGCAGCTGCGCGGTACCCCCAGGACAGCCTCCGTGGGGGCGGGTACCCTGACGGCCGCCGGGCAGTTGGCCAGCCTGGCCTACGGGCGTACCGCCAGCGGGGGACTGGCCGAATCCAATCTACTACTCCAGCTATCGCCCCGCGTGGGCTACTTCGTGCTGGACGGACTGCTGGTGGAGGCGGACCTCGGCGTGAGCTACGCGAGCTACCGTAGCGAGCGGGACTTTAGCTCCTCCCCCTTCGGGGACCTCACCACCGCGGACCTGACGGCCGGGGTGCGGGGCCGCTACTACTTCCTGCAGCGGAGTCGGCTGCTGCCCTTCGCGGGGGCCGGGATCGGCTACCGGCGACTGCGGCAGGAGGTGGAAGGATTCGGCAATTCGGTCGAGCGGCGCTCGCGTACCTCCACCTGGCGACTTGGGGCGGGGGCCGCATACTTTCTATCGCCCCAGCTTGCGCTCGATTTCACCGTGGAATACAATTCGGGGACCGGGCGCTCGGCTTCCGGCCTCGTTGCCGCCGCCGAGCGGGAGTGGGGCGGTACGGCGGCGCTGCGGTTCTTTTTACCTCAGTAAATTAGGTGATTAGGCGCATTTATCTTATATCGTAAGTATTTAGGCAGATTCGGTTATTGGTGGGAATAGGACCTATCATTGTTGTTCACACTTGGTGAGTTTGACTTTCACCCGGCTTATCGCTTCTTGCGCGCTACGTCTCAGTATTTGACTAATTGGCCGACATTGAACACCCCCCCTTCCCTATCCCCGACCCCGTCATGGAGTGGGTGCAGGCTAATCCCCTGCCCACCCTACTCGCCACGGAAGAGGGGGAGACCGTGGTGACAAACGGGGCCTTCGACGAGTTGCTGGCACAGTCGCAACTGCAGACGAGGGATTTTCTGGTCGGTGTGCCGGAGGATATTCCCAGTGCCTCGCCGGACAGCAACTTGTTTGAAACCCTGAAGAGTGGACAGTGCGTCGTCAAACGGATCACACTCGGCAAAAATCAGCACTACACCACCCATACCGTAAAGCTTACGGTATCCGAGGGTTCCTGCCTGTGCTGTATGCTGATGCCGAGTGAGGAGCCCTCGCAGACCAGGTTCTCGGGTATTCTTAACGACGTAGCCTGTTTTATTATCGAATTGGACCTGAAGGGCAATCTCTCCTACATCAACGACCAGATGCTGAAGCACCTGGGCTATGCCCCCCGGGAGCAGGGAAAGCTGTATCACCTGCGGCAGATCATCCACGACTTTCGGGAGGAACGACTACAGCGTCAGATGGAGGATGTGGATACCAATGGGTTGACGCATTTTCGGACCGAGTTCCTCCGCAAGGACAGCACGGTGTGTCCGATGGAGATCAGTATCGTATCGAGCCAGGCCCCCGATAATAGCCTGTACCTCCTGACGGCCCGCGACATCAGCTCCCAGCTCGAACACGAGGACGCCCTAAAGGACGCGCTCGTACAGGCCGAGCTGGAGGTCGGTGCGGCAGCGGACGAAAACCACCGCTTGCGGACTCAGCTCGATCATGGTGCCGATGGCACCCACCTGATCTACCACAGCGAGGCCTTTGCGGAGACGGTGCGGCAGATCCGCATGGTGGCCCCCACCGACGCGACCGTACTCATCACCGGCGAGACCGGTACCGGCAAGGAGCTCATCGCTAAGACCATCCACGATCTCAGTGCGCGGGCGGAGCGGCCCTTCGTCACCGTAGACTGTGGCTCCTTACCGCCGGAGCTGATCGAATCCGAGCTCTTCGGCTACCGCCGGGGGGCCTTTACCGGAGCGGCCAAGGACCGCCAGGGGCGCTTTGAGCTGGCCGATGGGGGTACCATCTTTTTGGATGAGATCGGGGAGCTGCCGCTGCTGATGCAGACGCGCCTGCTGCGCGTGCTTCAAGATGGCGAATTTATGCCCCTGGGGGCTACCCAGGTAAAGACCGTCGACGTACGCGTCATCGCTGCCACTAATCGCGATCTGCCGCAACTGGTCAAGGAGGGTGCGTTCCGCCGCGACCTTTTCTACCGGCTCAATGTCTTTCCCATCCGACCCATCCCATTACGGGAGCGCAAGGAGGATATCAACCCCCTGGTCCGTCACTTCATCAAGAAGTTCAACACCAAGTTCGAGAAGGACATCTCCGGCATCGATAGCACGACCCTAGACCGGATTAAAGAGTATGAGTTTCCCGGCAACGTCAGGGAGCTGGAAAACATGGTCGAGCGCGCCTTCATCATCACCAGCGGCGGCATCCTCCCCCTGGCCCTGCCGCAGCACGAACCCGCCCAGACGGAAACCCCCGTGCTGGACCTATTCGACGGTACCCTCACCGAGTTTCTGTCCTTTGAGGAGTACCAGCGCAAGTACATCCAGCTAGTCCTCGACAACACCGGCGGCAAGGTAAGCGGCAAGGGCGGGGCGGCCGAAATTTTACAGATACACCCCCAGACGCTATTCAGCAAAATGCGCAAACTAGGCATCCGGCGGTAACCCCACGTTCCTATATCACACCTAAATACTGACCCCATGCAAGTAGTATCCTCCTACCGGTTACATTGGAATACCATTCTCCAGACCGGCACCATCAATCTTCGTCTCCAGGACGGCTCGGATGTTAGCCTCACCGCCAACGACCCCGGGCACCTGATCCTCTGGGTAGACATGTTGAAACACGAACAGCCGGTCTACTACTGGAAAAACAACGACGGCGAGGGCCTCGTCTCGGACTGGGAGAAGGTAGAGGCCTCGCCAGATGGGATGATGAAGCCGGCTACCAAGGGGGGGGGGGGGGGGTTAATGGGTGATTAGTCGCCGCTACTGGCAAAGTGGCGATTCGCAAAGTCGATGTACTGGTTCCAGTCGTAGTCGAGCACGGCGTGGCCCCGCCGGCGGATATGGTAGCCAACGGTGGTGCGGTCCAGAGCTTCGTTCGGGGGCGGGAGGGTATCCTGGGGCAGACCGGAGGCACCGAGTAGTCGGTAGACCGGACCGGCGTGGTAGGCCGCCAGGAACTCCCCTAGGGGGTCGGCCCAGCGGTCATTGACGGCGCTGGCGACGTAGACGGGGCGCGGGGCTACCAGGGCGATCAGCTCGTGCTGGTCGACGGGCAGGTCCTCCTCCCGGCCGGCGTAGTCCGGAAAGCGGTCGTTGAACCAGTGGGGGAAGGCCTCGTTGATGCTGGCCACCGTCTCGCCGTAGCGCCGCCGGCTCAGGGCGGCACCGCCGCAGCCGGAGTTGTTGGACACGACCACGGCGGCGCGGGGGTCATTGGCCCCGGCCCAGAGGGCGGCCTTACCCATGCGCGAATGGCCCATGATGACGATCTGGTCGGGATTGAGCAGGGTGTCCGTCACCAGGTAGTCGATGGCGCGGGAGTAGCCCCACGCCCAGGCCGCGATCGTGCCCCATTCGTCCACCGCGGGCTGCTGCTGCGTACCGGTGTAGAAGAGGGGGTGCACGCCGTCGGTCCAATCATCGGGGCGGTCGCCATCGAAGTCCCCGCTGTAGATGGTTGCAAAGGCGTAGCCCCGGCCCACGACCAGTTCGGGGTTCCAGCGGTGGCCGCGCGCGCTACGGGAGCTCTCCGTGGCCCGGTGATCGGTGATGCCATAGGCCTTCTGATTGGGTAGCCAGTTGGGGGTCAGCAGTACGGCCGTGTCCGGCAGCACGGCGTGGTTGCCGAAGAAGTTCGTGCCCAGCAGTACCGGTACGGGCCCGTTCGCCTGGTTGGGTACGTAGAGCAGCAGTCCGGCCCGGAGCTCGTGTGGCCCGTAGTACATTCGAATAGCGACCTGCCGCCGGAGCGCCTTTCCGCGCATTGCTTCGCCCTCTTCTACGATCTGCCAGCTTATGCTGTCCAGCTTGCCGGGTACGCTGCCGTAGACGTGGTCTTCGAACAAGCGTAGGAGTTCCTCGCGGCGCGCGGGCCAATCGGCGGCGGTTACGGGGGTGCCGTCCCTGGCGACGAGGGGGTCCGGCAGGGTGTAGGTGGGAACCTGTGTCTCGTCGTAGTTGGGTGGGGGGGCTTGGGCGGGGAGGAATCCGCAGGCGGTCAGTAGGAGGTAAACGAGGAAGTAATTACGGTACCGAAGGTGAGTCATCACGTTATAGTATTAGGCATGTATGAATAGAAATTTTGGGTACACCCCGCCCCCTATAAGCTCCAGGCCCGCCCCCCCAAACTAGCCAGCTCCACACACCCATCATACCCCCCCGGCACCGGATCGTAATGCAACACCTCCGTCCCGATCTTTTCGGAGGATAGGTAGCCCCACAACGCCATCGACAGCGACCGGTAAAAGCCCACCGGCGGGTGCTCGCCGACGGCCGTGCCCCAGACCTGTGGATTGTATCTGGGTGCCACCCCCTCGGCCGCCGTAGAGAGCTCGCCCCGCTGCGTAGCGTCGAGCTGGTGGAAGGGCATACCGTACTGGGTGCGCGCCCCCTCGTTGAACTCCAGGATGCCGGCCTGTAGCGGAGAAGGACCCTCGCCTTCCACGGCGGTGGCGGCCATGACCCGGTCGATGAAAGCCGGTACGCCTACGTCCAGTCCGCCGGGGGGTGTCGGTGCGGGGTAGCAGGGTGACGACGTAGGAGGTGACGAAGCGGGCCTCGTCGTCATTGAAGTACTGCGGGGTCCAGTCCAGGTCAGGCTCCGCACGACCGCAGGACTGCAAAGCGACTAGAAGCGAAGGGGCAGTGATGGCCACCCCACTGAGGTAGCTGAGGTGGCGGAGGACGTCTCTACGGTGCATCAAATATTCTGTTTGTTGAGATCGGCAACGGTATGGTCGGCGGCGCGGGCCGTGAGGGCCATGTAGGTGAGGGAGGGATTGACGCAGCTGGAGGAGGTCATGCAGGCCCCGTCGGTGACGAAGACGTTCTCGGCCCCGTGCACCTGGTTAAAGGCGTTGAGCACCGAGGTCTTCGGGTCGCGGCCCATGCGGGCGTTGGCCGCCCAGCCGCCGGAGATGCCGGAGCCTACTACGATGGCGTCGTAGGTGACGGATTTGTCGGCGTCGATGTTGTAGTTGACCATTTGGGTGGTTCAGGGGATCTTGAAGATACGGCGGTTTAAGTACAATGCTGCCTCCGGCAGCGGCAGAAAAATGCAGCCTCTGGCTGCGCTATGGTAGGTGTAACAAGCTCACCACGGAAAGGGCTAGCGCCCTTCCACGGAGGGATTCACCGAGGTATCACAGAGCCGGCGGGGGAAGAGGTAAACAGAGGCCAGCGCCTAGCGGCGCTGCGGGAGGGCAGGGCTACTTACAAACCCAACGCCCGCAGCTTCTCTTCCTCATACCGGCTGTCCTCCGCCGGGTACCGCAGCCGATCCTCATACGTTCCTGTGGCCTTAGCTAGTGACCAGATCAGGCTTTCCCCGGCACGCTCCGTACTCGGTACCAGGGTGTAGAGGGTATCGGCGAAGGCTTCGTGGGAGTCGATCAGGTCCCAGCCCTCCATGCGTAGGGTGTCGATGAGGTCGTCGAGGAAGAGGGCGGAGGTGAGGTTGTGGTGGAGCAGGAGGGTGTGAGGGACGTGGCGGCCGGTCAGCTCGTAGGCTAGGTCGTCGTAATAAGCGGCGCGGTCCAAAATATGCGCAAGGTAAAAGCGACGGTAGGTTCCTAGGGCCGGACTATCCATGCCCTTCTCACGTAGGTTAGCGATCAACTCGCTGTTAATGTACCAATCGGAGGCGTCGATGGTCACGTAGCCGTTGCGGTAGCCGGCCTCGGCGAGTACGGCGCGGTAGGCGGCGATCTTCTCTGGGGTGTCGCCCTCCTTGAGGTAGGGGAAGCGGAAGAGCTTGGTGTAGCCGGCGTATTCGGAGATGATGGCATCGGTTTGCCCGAGCTCCCGGCGTAGGTCGGCTGCGGTAGTGATTTCCGCGCCGAAGTTGGCGTGGGTGAAGCCGGGGTTGGCGATCTGGTGGCCGGCCTCGGACCAGCTCTGGAGGAGGTAGCGGCCCTTGTCGTCACGCTTGTTCGCTCCGGTGACGAAGAAGGTGGCCTGGAGGTCTTCGGCGGTTAGGGCGTCGAGGATCATGGCGTTCCAGTCGGTGAAGGGGTAGTCGAGGAGGTCGGTGGTGCTGCCGTCGTCGAAGGTGAGGGCGAGGATGGGGCGAGACTCGGGGGGTGGAGGGGCGGGTGCGGCAAGTGCGGCGGGCTCGGGCTGGCAACCGGCTAGGAGAAGGAGGAGTAGGTAGGCGGTGAGTTTGTTCATGCTTGTGGTGGGACTTTACCTTCTGAGGCCGGTGCAAACATAAAACGGTCAACGTACTGACTAAATTTAGCTAAATTTAGTCAGTACGTTGACTATATTTACGTCGTGGAACTTATTGTGCGGCAGATTGAGGAGCAAGTTATCGACTACCTACGACCAAATAAAGTAGTCGTGCTACTTGGTCCACGACGAGTTGGTAAGACCGTTCTGATAAGACAGATTCTAGCCCGTATTTCCGAGCCCTACTTGTTGCTGCACGGAGAGGACCTTGATGTGCGCAAACGACTGGCTTACCGGAGCACCCAACGGTACCGGAACGTACTAGGCGACGTTTCGCTACTCATCATTGATGAGGCACAGAAAATACCTGACATTGGGGCCATTCTTAAGTTGATGGTCGATACGATAGACGGACTCAAAATCTTAGCCACTGGTTCTTCCGCCTTCGATCTGGGAAAATTTACCGGGGAGCCACTTACCGGTCGGAAGACCACCTTTCAACTCTTTGCGCTATCCGAAAGGGAGTTCGATCAGGTAGAGACCGTATTTCAGAAGAGCGCCAATCTGCGTAGCCGGTTGGTATATGGGAACTACCCGGAGCTTATCCATCTACCGGACCCAGTCGATAAAAAAATCTACCTGGACGATCTGATCAAGTCTTACCTGCTGAAGGATATTCTAGAGTTCGACCTGGTACGCAACTCGGATAAGATCCTACAACTCCTGCGTCTCATCGCCTTCCAGATCGGCGGGGAGGTGAGCCATACCGAACTGGGTCGCCAGCTGGGCGTGAGCAAGAATACCGTGGACCGCTACCTGGACCTACTCAGCAAGGTGTTCATCCTCCATTCCGTAGGTGCCTACAGCAGAAACCTGCGCAAGGAGATCGTTAAGGGCAAGCGGTGGTACTTCTACGACAACGGCATCCGCAATGCACTCATCGGCGACCTAAAGCCCCTGGAAAATCGGGAGGACGTCGGCATGCTCTGGGAGAACTACATCATCTCCGAACGCATCAAGTACCAGCAGTACACCCACATGCTGGTGTACAATTACTTCTGGCGTACCTACGACCGGCAGGAGATCGACTGGGTCGAAGACCGGGGGGGTACGCTACATACTTATGAATTCAAGTGGAGCCCCAAGAAGAAGGGGAAGTTTCCTAAGGTTTTCGGTGAGTCGTATCCTAACTCTACGTACACGACTATAAACCGGGAGAATTATCTGGATTGGTTGGAATAATCGGGTCCCAAACACCGCACCCGCGCCCGCGCCCTTACCTTGTCACACCTAATTCCGCTACCGTGACCCGCATCCTCCTGCTCCTATTCATCCTATCCGGCACCCTCCACGCCCAGAACAGCCCCCCACCCATCCTCACCCTCCGCCAGCAGGGCGAGCTAGAAGACGCCTGGCTAAAGGAACGCGCCATCACCGTCCTGCCCGACCTTATGCGCCGCGCCGGCGTCGACATGTGGCTACTCATCAGCCGGGAATACAACGAAGACCCGGTGCTGGAAACGATGCTGCCGAGTACCTGGATGGGCGCCCGCCGTACCACCATGCTGGTGATTTACGATCCGGGCGACGGCAAGCCGTTGGAGACCCTGGCCTGTGCGCGCTATGACGTCGGCGACGTATTCAAAAAGGCCTGGGACCCGGAGGCGGAACCCGACCAGTGGCGGGCCCTCACCAAACTGATCGAGGAGCGCAACCCGCAGCAGATCGCCCTAAACCGCAGCGCAACCTTCGGACTAGCCGACGGCATCAGCGCCTACCACTACGATCAGCTACAACAGTACCTGCCCACGGAGCTAGCCGACCGCATGGTGAGCGGGGAGGACCTAGCCATCGGCTGGCTGGAAACCCGCATCCCGGCTGAAATAGAGACCTATCAGCACATCATGGCAGTGGCGCACTACATCATCGCCGAGGCCTTCAGCAACCGGGTCGTGACCCCCGGCGTGACTACCACCGAAGACGTCGTCTGGCACCTGCGCGAACGGGCCCGGGAGCTGGGCCTGGGCGTCTGGTTCCATCCCAGCGTCGACGTGCAGCGCGCGGAAAAGGACAGCCTCTACGCCTTCAGTAGCCGGCCCGGCGCGACCGTCATCCAGCCCGGCGACCTACTGCACTGCGACTACGGCATCACCTACTGCGGCCTCAACACCGATACCCAGCATAACGCCTACGTGCTACGCCCCGGCGAGACGGAGGCCCCGGAGTACCTACGGGAAGCATTCACCCAGGGCCGGCGCGTCATGGACATCCTTACCGGACATTTTCAGGACGGCACAACGGGCAACGAACTCCTGGCGCGGACGCTGGTGCAGGGCCAGGAGGAGGGGCTGCGGCCTACCGTGTACACCCACCCCATCGGCTACCACGGGCACGCGGCCGGCCCTACGATCGGACTCTGGGACCAGCAGGGCGGCGTACCCGGGTCGGGCGATTATCCCCTCTACCCCAACACCGCCTACAGCATCGAGCTCAACACCCGCGTGGAGCTGGCCGACTGGGGCAAGGACATCCGCATGATGATGGAAGAAGATGGCTACTGGGACGGGGAGCAGTTCACCTACATCGACGGGCGGCAGGATACCCTGTACCTGATCGCTCCGCAGCCTGACCCTACGCGCTTCGAAGGCGAGATCCAGGCCTTCGAGCGTGCCGACAGCGTGAATGCCCCGGTCCCCGGTGCCATCCTTTTCACCGGCTCCTCCTCGGTGCGCTTCTGGGAGTCGCTGGCCGAGGACTTCCCCGATCACCGTGTGCTCAACCGTGGTTTCGGGGGCAGTGAGTTCTCCGACCTACAGTATTACGCCGACCGGGTGGTGTATCCCTACCGGCCCAGCGTGGTGTTCGTCTACGAGGGCGACAATGACATCAATGCCGGCGATACGCCTGAGCAGGTACTTGCCCAAGCGCGTATGCTGCGTGACTCCATCGCTGCCAACCTGGGAGCGGATACCCCTGTAGTCTTCATTTCTCCCAAGCCTAGCGTAGCCCGCTGGCACCTCCGAGCGCAGTATGAGGAAGCTAATGCGCTGCTGGAGGCTTACGCCGATAGTACCGACCACACCTACTTCGCTGACGTCTGGACGCCCGCGTTACGGAAAAACGGGGAGGTGCGCGACGACATTTTCGTGGCGGATGGGTTGCATATGAATGCGGCGGGTTATGCTATTTGGCGGGAGGTGATTGGGGGGTGGATTGAGCGGCTGGCACGCTAATTTACCCCCTGCTTAATACCCCGGATTCTGCTCCAGCGCTCCCTGACTCAAGTCCACCTCCGTCTGCGGAATCGGAAACAACTCATTCTTCCCCGGCGTAAAGTTGGGCTTCAGCGGCTGCATGACCTCGGCGGCGCGGCCCGTGCGGACCAGGTCGAACCAGCGGTGCTGTTCCAGAGCCAGTTCCGAGCGGCGCTCCCGGTAGATCGCCTCACGCAGGGCGGCCTGGTCGGTAGTCGTCACATCGGGTAGCACACCGGAGGCACTGCCGCGGGCGCGGGTGCGTACCCGGTTGAGGTAGGTCAGGGCCTGCTCCGACTGGCCGATTTCGTTGAAGGCCTCAGCGGCGATCAGAAGCAGATCGGCATAGCGCAGTACGCGGATGTTGCCGGGGCCGTTGCCGTTGCCGCCCGGGTGGTCGGGCACGAAGGCCTTCTGATTGTAGCGCTCGTCCTCTAGGTTGGGGTTATCCTCGACGACGGCCGAGCCGTCGGGCAGTACCTCGCCGACGTAGAGGATGGTAGCGTCGCGGCGGGGGTCGCCGGGTTCGTAGGAGGCCACCAGATTATCGCTGGGCCGATTGAAGCCCCAGCCCAGGTTAGGGTCGCCACGCACGCCCTGTACCTCGTTGTACTGGGAGCCACCGCCACCGATCTCGAAGGCCGCCGCCTGTACTTCGAAGATGCTCTCGCTACCGTTCTCGCCGGCCAGGGTAAACACCTCGGCGTAGCTAGGCAGTAGGGCGTACTGACCGCTATTAATTACCCGTAAAGCCAGATCGGCGGCAGTCTGAAAGTCCTGACGGGTCAGGGCCACCTTGGCAAGCATGGCGGTGGCCGCCCCACTGGTGATACGGCCTACATCTGCCCCGGAGTAGGAGGTGGGTAGCACATCCGCCGCCTGTAGGTCGGCCTCGATCTGGGCGTAGACCTCGTCACGTGGGGTACGCGGAATCTCGAAGGTACTCGGGAAGGGCTCCAGGATCAGGGGCACGTCGCCAAACCAGCGCACGAGGTTGAAGTAGTAGTAGCCGCGCAGGAAGTGGGCCTCCGCAATGAGGCGACTGCGGAGGTCTTCATCCATCTCCGGTACGTCGGGAATGCGCTGGATGGCCAAATTAGCCCGGAAGATACCCGTATAGTAACCACCCCATACGGTGGAGGGACCGACGTTGGTCGCAGTCAGGGTGAAGTCGTCGATGTCCTGGAGGAAGAGCCCGTCGGTGGGGGTGCTCCCCTTATCGGCATCGTCGCTTACGATATCGGTCATCCCGATGTAGCTGAAGACGTGCGTTTGCCACTGCCGCAGTTGATTGTATACGGCGTTGACGGACTGTACGGCCTGCTCCTCGGTCTGAAAGAAGTTCTCCAGGGTATACTCGCCCTGGGGCGTACGGTCCAGGACCTCGGTGCAGGCGGAGACCAGCAGGAGGGCGGCGGTAGCCAGGGTAATGAAGCGGAATTTCATGGCGGTAAGATTGTAGGGTCAGGGGTTTAGAAAGATACGTCGATTCCCGCCGTGATGGTCCGGGAGATGGGATAGATGTCGCCCCGATCGATGCCGTTGTCGAAAACGCTGCCGTTGTAGATCTCGGGGTTGTAGCCGCTGTACTTCTGGGAGGTGACCAGGTTAGTGCCGGCTACGTAGAGGCGCACCGACTGAAGCTTGAAGCGGTTCACCAGCGCCGAGGTGAAGCGGTAGCCGAGGGTGACGTTGCGCAGCCGTAGGTAGGAGGCATCCTCCACGAAACGGGAGGAGAGAGTCTCGATGTTCTGCCCCCCGAGGGTGATACGGGGTTCGGTAGTGCTGCTTCCTTCGCCGGTCCAGCGGTCGAGGAAACTGGTCTCGAAGTTGTAGGCACCGAAGCGGGCCATCTTCTTGGCGTTGATCACTTCATTCCCGAACTGTCCGGTAATATCGAAGCTAAGTTCGAAGCCCCGGTAGCTTGCCGAGCCGTTCACGCCCAGGATCATATCGGGGATGGCGGAACCCAGCGCTACCCGGTCACCGGCAGCGGTAATGACGCCATCGCCGTTCTGGTCGCGAAAGCGTAGGTCACCCACCTGCTGTACGCCGAGCTGGGCAAACTCACCGAGTTGCTCCTCGTTCTGGAACACCCCGTCGAGCTCGTAGCCGTAGAAGGTACCCGCCGCAAAGCCGGGACGGGAGTTAGTACCGAGCTGCCCACCGACACCCAGCCCCCCGGCGAAGAAGTCGTTCCCCTCACCATCCAGTCGGAGCACCTCGTTGTGAACGAGGCTGACGTTACCCCCGATGGAGTAGTCGAAGTTACCCCCACTCTCCCGCCAGCTGGCACTGAGGTCGAGGCCGCGGTTGAGCACCTCGGCGACGTTGCGCACCGGAGCGCTGGCACCTAGGTAGGCCGGGATGGGCGCATTGAAGAGTACCCCGCTGGTTAACTTGCGGTACACGTCGGCCTCTAGCAGGAAGCGGTTACCGAACAGACCGAGCTCCACGCCGAGGTCGGTCTGGACCGTTTCTTCCCAGCGCAGGTCGGGGTTGGCCAGGCTAGTCACGGTAGAACCGACCAGGAGTACGGGGTCACGTCCGAATACTGCCCCCTGACTGCTCGATACCCGGGGCACGTAGGCATACTCGCCGATGCGGTCGTTGCCGGTCTTGCCCCAACTGGCGCGTAGTTTCAGGCGGCTTATGGTACCTCCATCATTCCAGAAATCCTCCTGGGATACGTTCCAGCCCACGCCTACGGAGGGAAAGAAGCCGTACTTATAGTTCGCGCCGAAGCGGGAGGAGCCGTCTACCCGGCCCGACAGGGTGATCAGGTAGCGGTCGTTGTATACGTAGTTGGCCCGGCCCAGGTAGGAGACCAGGCCCCAGTCGCCACCGTCCGGACCGCCCTCGTTGGTCGCCGTAGTCTGGTCGCCACTGTTGAGGTAGAAGAAGGACGGGTCCTCGCCGATCAGCCGCTGCCGCCCGCCGGAGATGAACTCCCCGAAGTTGTCCTGGTAGGTAATACCGACCACCCCGTCGAGGTGGTGGATACCGAAGTCGTTATTGTAGCTCACCGTGTTCTCCCACAGCCAGTTGCGGCGGTAGGCGTTGCGCACGGTGAAATCGTTTTCTTGGTTTTGCTGGATGGGGCTGACGTTGAAGACCGGCACGAAGTTGCGCGTCCGCTCGTAGTTGAAATCGAGGCCGAAGTTGGTGCGGAAGGTGAAGTTTTGCAGGAAGACGACGTCGGCGTAGGCATTGCCTACCGCCCGGTAATTCCGCAGCTGGTCGTTGGTGTAAAAGATGGTAGCGACCGGGTTACCGGTACTGCTGTAGGTCGCCGTATTACCGAAGTTGCCGTTGGAGTCGCGCACGGGCGTGATGGGGTCGGCCTGGTAGGCCCCGTCGATGATGCTGCCGGCGGGGACCCGGTCGGCGGTATTGTACACCAGCGAGAGGTTATTACCCACCGTAAGCCAGCTATTCACGTTCCGCGTACTGTTGAGGCGGGTGGTGAAGCGGTCGAAATTGGAGCCCTCGATGATACCGTCCTGGCGGAAGTAGTTGGCACTCAGGTTGAAGGTGCCCTGGTCACCGCTGCCCCCGAAGGCCAGGTTGACGTTGTAGATCGGTGCGGTGCGGAACACGGCGTCCTGCCAGTCCGTACCCTCGCCAAACTGCGCGGGGTCGGCGAAGCGGGGGGCACGGCCCTCGTTCACGTCTGCCTCGTTGATCAGCGTAGCGTACTGGGTGGCGTTCACCAGATCGATCCTGCGGACGATGTCCTGGGAGCCCGCGTAGGCGCTCAGCGTGATCCCCCCCGCACCTGCGGCCCCGCCCCCCTGCTTGGTGGTAACGATGATGACGCCGTTGGCACCCCGGGCCCCGTAAATGGCCGTGGCGGAAGCGTCCTTGAGCACCGAGACGCTGGCCACGTCCTGGGGATTGAGGAAGCTGATGTCGTTGAGGATCATGCCGTCGACCACGAAGAGCGGATCGGCGTTGTTGAGCGTGCCCACCCCCCGGATGCGAAAGACAGCATCGGCCCCCGGCGCGCCGGAGTTGGGGATGATCTGTAGGCCCGATACCTTGCCCTGTAGCGACTGGCCCAGCGACTGGGTGGGAATGTCCGTGATCTGCTCGGAATTGACCACGCCCACCGCCCCCGTGAGGTCATCCTTTTGCTGTACGCCGTAGCCGATTACGACCACCTCCTGTAGCAGCTCCGTGGACTCACCGAGCTGCACGTCAACGGTCGTGCGCCCATCGATGGCCACCCGCTGCGGCTGGAACCCGATGTAGGAAAAGACCAGGCTGTCACTGCCCTGCGGGACGGATACACTGTAGTTGCCGTCGAAGTCCGTAATGGTCCCGCTGCTGGTCCCGAGGGCCTGGACGCTGACGCCGATGAGCGGGTCCGTGCCGTCGGTGACCGTGCCGGTGACGGTGGTCTGGGCAGTGAGGGTGATTGTCAGCAGTAGTGCGGATGTGGTGTAGAGTAGTCGGTGCATGGTCGAAAGTGTTTTTTTGGGTAGGTGAAATTATTCCAGCCAGCCGCCGGTGAAGCCCGCCCGCTCCAGACCGCGGCGGATGTAGGGGTTCTTGCGCATCAACTCCCACACCAGGCCCGTGCGGTAGTTTTCGAGCTGGATCAGGATGGGGCCCTGGTCGATGCCGAGGTAGTCTACGTCGTACCAGCCCCCCGGGCGGTCGGGGTCGAAGGTGTAGGTGGGGTTAAAGGCGTCCTTGAAGCCGTAGGGGCCGACCAGGCTATCGTACTGAGTAGTCCACATATGCTCCAGGGCGGCCAGGCACTCCTCGGGGGCGAAGGGCACGGAGCCGCCGGCCGCCGTGGGCGCGATCGTGCCGTCGTCGATGATGTGAAGGGCCGATGCCCCCCGTGCCCGGTAGCTAAAGAACTTCACCGCTGCTCCGTTGTAAATCGTGTCCAGCCCGCCGGGTCCGTCGCAGGCCGTGAGCCCCCACTGCTCGGGACCGTAGCCGACGAAGCCGCCGGGGTTCTCGATGCAGTAGGCTTGGTTAGCCAGGGTGGCCTTGCGGCTATTCTCGAAGTAGTCGCTACCATGCTCGCGCATGTAGGCATCCTGGATGCCGCGAAAGTCCACGTACATCTGGCTGTACTGGTGGCCGAAGAGCGGCGAGAAGTTCAGGTGATCGAAGTCCTGAAACTCGGCCCACTCGTAGCCGTCGGTCCAGCGCTCCCAGGCGTCGCCCGGCAGCGGGTGGGTGGGCGAGCCCATGCCGAGTACAAGCAGGATCATGGCCTCGTTGTAGCCCTTCCACTGGGCGGGGATGAACTTGCGATCGGGCCGCCAGCCCATGCTCATGCGGCCCGCGTCGTTGAGCGTCCAGTCCCACTCCACACGGCGGTACAGTAGGTCGGCGAGCTCGCGGATGCGCCGTTCCTCCTCCGTATCCCCGTCGAAGTAGCTCTGGGCGGAGAGTATACCGGCCATTAGCAGTCCGGTATCGATGGTAGAGAGCTCCACGTCCTTAAAGCGGAGGGCCTCGTCGTTGGTCAGGAAGTGGTAGAACAGTCCCTTGTAACCCGCCACGTCCGTCATCTCCGGCCCCTGCGGGAGGCTCCAGAGCCTCTCCAGGGTCAGCAGCGTACGCTCGGCGGCCTGCTCGCGGGTCACGTAGCCGCGCTCCGCCCCCACCAGGCAGGCGGTGAGCCCGAAGCCAGTGGCGGCTATACTGCTAAAGCGCTCCGTGGGCCAGCGGTCGGGGATCTGGTAGTTGCCGGGCAGGGCTGTGTCCCAGAAGTAGTTGAAGGTGCGGTGCTGTAGCGTGTCGATACTGAAGGGCGTACCCACGCGCTGTCCGCCCCGCTCCGCCGTGGCCCGGGGGGCGGCGGAGCAGGCGCTGAGAAGAAGTAGAAGGAGGATTGCCTTTTGCATGGTTTGGCATTTAGCGATCGACCGGATCCTCAAAGGTCCTCGCTAGTTAGCGTTTGACCACCATCGATCGGGCCACTAACTGCCCGCTGCGGTCCTGAGCGGTGAGGAGGTAGGTACCGGTCGGTAGGTCGTTCAACTCCCACTGCACCTGCGTACGCGCCCCACTGACGTTGAGCTGCTGCAGCTGCTGGCCGAGCATGCTGGTGAGGGTGAAGCGGGTGGCACCCAGGGGATTTTCGATGGTAAGCCGGTCGGTGATGGGGTTGGGGTATACCCGTATTCCCTCCACGGTGATGGGCTCGAAAATGCTGGTAATGTTACTGCAGTCACCCCCGCCCACGGCGATGTCGTCAAAGTAGTAGGTCTGGTCGGTGGCGGGGATCTCCTGGTTGTTCAGGATGAGGGTGATCTGGTCGTAGCGCGCGCTGTCGGGGGTCTCGCTGAGGTTGAAGGTGAGTTCCTGCCAGGCGTTGGGAGTGGTATAGTCAGCGGTGATGTCGGTGGTCCCCGCCGGGTCCATATCCCCTTGCTCGAGTTTGAAAACCACGGTAGTGGCTACCGGCATCCACACTTTCATGGTGACTACCTTATTGTCGGTAGGCAGGGCCACGGGGGCCTCCAGGGTGGTAAACAAGCCAGCGAAGGTTTCGTCTCCGTCGGCGGCCTCTTCGAAGACGCCCACCCGGGCACTAGTATTGATGCCTGTAGTATCGGGGTTGTCGACGATCATAAAATCAGCGTCGGTCAGCGAGCCGTTGGCAAAGTAGCTCCAGTCGGAAAGCGTAAGGTCCTCCTCCTCGAAGTTGACGACGCAGGAGCTCACGTAGGCCGCCCGGGTCAGGCGGAGGTCGTCGATATAGTAGGTCGCCTCGGCCGTGTTGTTTTCGCCGGCGCCGAAGAAGAGTACCAGCCGGGTGTACCCTCCGTCGACCGCATCACTGAAGTCGACGGTGTAGGTCGACCAGGCGTTGGTCGTATCGATGGCTACGTAGCGCTCGATGTCGACTGCGGTACCGCCCTCCAGTTTGAAGAGGAGTTGTCCCGCACTGGGGCTCCGGACCGTAGCCGATAGTTGATTGCGCAGACTCAGGTCCAGCCCCGCGGAGTCGAAGTCGATGACCAGGGAATTGAAGGCCCCGGGCTGGTCGCGGAAGGCTCCCACGCGGCTGCTCGGATTGGGAGAGCCCGGCCCGCCGTTGGGATTGTCCACTACGCTCAAAAACTCGCTACCGGTCGTGTAGGTCACATTGCGCTGGCACTCGAAGTCATCCAGGATACTCGGATCGGGCTCCACGTCCAGGCAGGCCTCCACGGTGCCCTGCCCCTGTACCAGGTTATCGAAGTAATAGGTGCCCGTGCCGGTGGTCCCCGGGGCAAAACGTAGGTTGATGCGGTCGAAGTCGGTCACGGCGGCGAAGTCGGCGAAGTTGAAGCTCAGCGTCTGCCAGCTGCTGGCCTCGGTCACGGTGGCCGTGGCGATGATGGGGCCGGCCACGGTAGCGCTGGTCAATTGCAGGGTCACCACGGTATTGGCTGCGGGGGCCCACACGTCGAGGTTGAGCTGGGGGTTGCCGCTCAGGTCGAGGCCGTCGGGCAGGGCGGCGGTGAGGGTGGCAAAGTTGGCCGTGCCGCGCACGTAGGAGCCGACGTTCTCACTCTCGTTACCCTCCGTATCGGGGTTGGCAATCACCGTGAAGGTGCCGTTGAGGGCGGCATTGTCGTTGGCCGGCCCCCAGTTTAGGCTCGCACCGTCCTCGAAGTCCTCGATGGCCTCCTGCGGCGGGGCGGGGGTGATGGTGATGTCGTCGATATAGTAAATGTCGCCAGCAGTGCCGTCTACGCCAGCGTTAAAGAAAAACACCAGTTGCTCGTGATTGGCCGCCGACTGGTCGCTGAAGTCGACGCAAACCTCCACCCAGGTCTCGGTCTCGGTGACGGCCACCGGTCTTTCCACGGCGGCCGATGAGCCGCCCTGCAGCTTCACTAGCAGGTTGCCGGTCACCGGGGCCCACACCTTCATGCAGATGCGGTTATTGACCGACAGGTTGAGGGCAGCATTATAGTCGATGACTAAAGCAGCAAAGGCAGTGTTCTCATCGGTATACCGCCCCACGCTATCACTCGTATTGATGCCGCTCTTATCCGGGTTAGCGATCACCATCAGACTATCGAAGCCCGCCTCATAGGTGGCATTGCGCTGGCACTCGAAGTCGTCGATCACGGTAGCATCCGCCACCGTTCCCGCGCAGGGGCCGGCGGGGCGCACCGTCAGGTTGTCGAACAGGTAGGTATCGGCGCTTGCCTCCACCCCGGGGTCGAAGAACAGAATCACCCGTCCGGCCCGTAGTGTGGTCGCTACCGAACTGAAGTCAAAGGTGTAGGTACGCCAGACATTGGGGGTGGCGATGTTTTTGGTCATCTCTACCGGCGTGCCCGCGCCCTCCAGTTTCATGATGAACGACGTTGCCGCCCCGGCATTCACCTGGATCGTAAAGCGGCTATTCGTCGTCAGGTCCAGCGAGTCGGCCAGGGTACCCACAAACAGGCTATAGGCATTCTCTCCGCTCTTAGTGTACGAGCCCACGTTGGCGCTGGAGTTGGCCCCGGTGCTATCCTCCGGATTGGCCACCACGCCGTTATACGTCCCGTTGATGGCCTCCCAGGTGATGTCGGAGTCTCCCTCGAAGTCTTCCAGCACGGTCGTCTGGGCGTAGCCCAGGCCGGTGAAGCAGAGGAAAAGAAATGGTAGCAGTCGGTGCATGATCGAGATGGTTGACTTAGTGAATCAAGAAGGGCAGGGAGTACGTCGTCTCCCCGTTAGTCAGGCGGATGTAGTAAGGCGCGGGTGAGGGGCGGGGCCTCAGGTGCAACGGAATCGAATGCGCTCCGCGCGCAAACGCCGTGGCGGGTAGCAGCCGGGCCAGGTGCCGACCCTGTACGTCGAGCAGATCGATGGACAGGGTCTGAGCTCTGGGTAAATCCACCGAAAGGCTGGCGTG
The DNA here is from genome assembly GCA_958295895.1 of Saprospiraceae bacterium. Lineage (GTDB taxonomy): Bacteria > Bacteroidota > Bacteroidia > Chitinophagales > Saprospiraceae > Neolewinella. Next base: position 236,158 of record CATQHI010000009.1, read on the forward strand.
TTCGGTGGCCGGGTTGGGAAATATTTCGGGGGCCCGGACCAAAAAATCCGGTGGCGAAATCACGGCCGTAGACAAGGAATCTTCCACAAAACCGATGGCCGCCAGGGCGGGTGCGATCTCGGGGCTGGACATAAATAAGTCCCACAGCAGCCCGCTGCGGTAGTTCTCGATCATGGCCACGATGGGGCCCTGGTCGATGGCCAGGTAGCTGTCGGCGTACCAGTTGCGGTCCTCGTTGTAGGCATCGTAGAAGCCGTAGCGGCCCCAGAGCTTATCCCCCAGGTCACGGTAAAAGTGCTTCAGGGCAGCCAGGCTTTTATCGGGCGTATAGACGATGCTGCTCAGGGCGGCGGTGGGCGTCAGGGTTCCGTTGTCGGTCCGGGCGTTGTCGGGGGCGTGGGCCAGGTAGCCGTCCGGATCGTCACTGGCCGTAAGCCCCCAGGCCTCCGGTCCGTAGCCGGCGTGGTCATAGGGATTTTCGACGCAGTGCGCGTAGTTGATGAGCGTCTGGTTGATGTTGCGCTCGAAATAATTCGTGTAGCGATCACGCTTGTCCCGCGGATCGAAGCCGAGGTAACTGTAGTGGGTGAAGAACAGTGGCCCACCCTTCCCCCGACCAACGATCAGGGGAATGCCGTAGAAGCTATTGTCGGTGGTGTAGTCGTCACCCACCCAGCCGGTGTGGTAGACCGAGGCCGGTATCCGCTTGGTGGAGTCCGGCGCGGCCGCGGCCAGGATGTATACGATCTGCGTCTCGTTGAAGCCGCGCAGTGGCAGGTCGATAGCAAATTCATTTGCCGGTGACCAGTGCCAGTACAGCACTCCCTCCCCCTGCTGGCGGTAGAAATTCCAGTCGACCCCCTCCCAGATGGCGTTGATATTAGCGCGTAGGGCAGTTTCCTCCTCGCTAGCTCCGGCGAAGTACTGCCGTGCGGTCAGTAGCCCCTGGATTAGGAAGGCCGTTTCCACCAGATCGCCCCCGTCATCGAGTGGGCTGAACGGAATCACCGCCCCGGTAGCCCCGTTCATCCAGTGCGCGAACGCCCCCCGGAAGCGCGGTACGGTAAGTAAGAAGTCCACGATCTTGATGGTTCGCTCCAGTGCCTGCTCCCGCGTGATGAAGCCCCGCTCTGCCCCCACGATCAGCGTCATGAGCCCGAAGCCACTGCCGCCGCTGGTCACCGTGGCTGTCGTACTCCGCTCGCGCGCCAGTCCGGACACCGGGTGGCCGAAGTCGTAGAAGTAGCGCAGGGTGTATTCCTGCACCATGTCCAGCAGTTCCTCGTCGCTAAATTCTACGGTTGTAGCCGTCACCGTATCGGACACCTCGCCAAGGGTGCCTGAGCCGGTCACTGCCCGTAGATAGTAGCGGGTGGTCACGTCGAAGTCACCGACGAAGTCGATGAAGCCATTATCGGTCAGCGTCCCCGTCCCCAGCTGCGCAAACTCTCCCTCCCCCCGGCTCCCAAACACCCGTACGCTCCTGACGGCCGGATTGGTGGGCGCCTCCCAGCGCAGTTCCACGTGGTGGTCGTAGCCGGTGGCGTCCAGGCCGGTAACGGGGCCGGCCTGGGCGGCTATTTCTGAATTGGTTAAAAGCAGCAGCCCCACTATCAACACTACGTACCCTATTTTCTTGTTTAAACCCACTTTTGATCGACTTAAGGGAAGTCAAGGTAGGGGTTTAGCAGCGATTCCACGGGGTTCGGTGGGCAGAAAAAACTCGGAATTATTGCTTTGCGCTTGTCCTAGCGCAACCGGAGGCTGCATTGTACTAGTAGCCCGTATTCTGTAGCAGTTCCCCATTGCGCTGCAGCTCCTGCTGCGGCAGCGGTAAGAGCAAATGCCGCTCCTCAAAGGTCTGCCCCCAGGTATTGCGCTGGCCTACCAGTGGCACGAAATCGATCTCACCCCCCTCCTGTGTAAGGGGGTAGGTACGCGTGCGCTGCATGTCGAACCAGAGCTTGAAGTTGAAGACGAGCTCGCGGAAGCGCTCCTTCCAGACCTCCTCAACGAAGTCCTGCACGGAGAGACCGGCCAGCGCGCCGCTGATCTCGTCCCCGTCCTGCTTGTAGTAGGCCCGGCTGCGGACCTGGGTCAGGTAGTCGACGGCCTCGGCGGTGACGCCCTCCGAACGGGCAATCGCTTCGGCCGCAATCAGAAGTACCTCGGGGTAACTGTATGCGGCAACCTCTAGCTCCGACTGGCCGGTGGAGAACACCGCATTGTCGTCGTGCCAGATGTAGGGCGTGTAGGGAAATTCTACCACCTTACCCGCTGTGTCGGTGAGCATAAAGTGGAAAAACTGGCGGTTCTGAATGCGTAGGTCTTCCTCCTGATCATAGCCGCGGATGAACTCGTCGCGGGGCTGGTAGGCTCCGTTATTGATGGTGAAGCTGATATCGCCCTCGCTAGTCCGGGCCCGGGTCAGAGTCACGGGATAGCTGTACTCCGAGTAGCCGGAGTTGCTGATGCCGATGGTGAACTCGATCGGGTACACGAACTCCTGGGCTACGGCCTCCTGGCGACGAATCTTGTTGTAGGCGCTGTTCGGTAGGTCCACCTCCCCGGAGGCGGTGTAGCTGTTCTCGGCCAGAGAATGACTGCCCCCATTGATCACCCTACGGGCGGCGGCGGCGGCGGCGGCGTAGCTGTCCTCCTGTACCGGAAGGCCACTACGGGTCAGTTGGACATCGGCAAGCAGGGTGGCGGCGGCCGGCTGGGTAACGCGGTAGCCGTTGGTGACCATATTACTCGTAGAAAGGCCGGCATCATTGACCGCAAACTCCAGGTCGGCTACGATCTGGGCGTACACCTCGGCGGCGGAAGTGCGGGCCCGGTAAATGTTCTCGAGCGATTCGTAGGGTTCCACGATCAGCGGCACGTCGCCGAAGAAGCGTACCAGAAAGAAGTATGACCAGGCGCGGAAGAAACGCGCCTCGCCGAGCAGCCGGTCGCTGTCGGCCTGCGAGAGCCCCGGGGTAGTGGGGATGTATTTGATGGCATTGTTGGCCCGGCCGATCTCGCGGTACATCTGCGACCAGATGCCGTTGATGAAGCCGTCGGAGTTGATGGGGTTGAGCGTCAGCTGCTGGGCGAACTGAATGAAGGGCTCCTGCCCCTTGTACTCGTTGTCAAAGAAGCCCGTCAGGTAGGAAGGGTACATGATCTGGCGGCCGGAGTACACGCCGCCGTTCATCCACATGGCCGGCGCCCCGTCGCGGTACAGCGCATTGACGGAGTTTTCCGCGTGGGCCGGCTCGGTGAAGAATTGATTGAGGCTGATCTCGTCCCGCGGCGCCTCCTCCAGGAAGTCACTACAGGAAAAGGTCACCAGGGTCAGTAGCAGGAGCGCGAGGCGGTTGGATAGGTAATTCATGCGGTGCGCGGATTAAAATTTGACGTTAAGGCCGAGGGTGAAGGTGCGGGGACGCGGGTACTGGAAGAAGAAAATGTTCTGCCCCCACTGGTTGCCCCCCCAGGAGGTAGCCTCCGGGTCCAGCCCCTGAAACTCGTCCGAGTTGACCACGAAGAGGTTCTGGGCGGAGACATACACCCGCGCGCTACCGAGGCCGAAACGGTCGGCCGAGATGCCCGGCAGATTGTAGCCCAGCGTGAAGGCATTGCCCCGCAGGTAGGAGCCGGAGACGATCCAGTGGTCGTCGACCTGGCTGTTCTGTCCGGCGTAGGCCTGGTTGCGGATTTCCTGCACCATGGTGTTCTGGTTTTCGGGCGTCCACCCCTCGGTAAGGATCGTGCGCAGGCCGTTGGCGATGCCGGAGCGGTCCTCGGTAGAGTGGTAGTACTGCTGCATGATGTCCACGCCGAGTACGAACTGTAGGTCTATCGTCAGGTCAAAGTTGCCGTAGCTGAAATTGTTGATGAAGCTGCCGTTCCAGTCGGGCAGGCCTTTACCGATGATTTCCTGCTCGTCTGAGCGTTTAGCCTCACCGGGTACGGAACCCACCTCCGAGGCCTCCTCGACCTCGTCGGTGCCCCAGGTACCGAGGCGGCGGTAGCCCCAGAAGGAACTCAGGGATTCGCCCACCCGCAGGATGGTCTGACTGCCGCTGACCCAGTAGGGGCCGGGGAAGATGTCCTCGTCGTTTTCCCCGAGCTTCTCGATACGGTTCTTATTGTAGCTGAAGTTGAGGGTGGAGCTCCAGTTGAAGGTGGGCCCGGTTACGTTCTGGGTGTTAAGCAGTACCTCCACGCCGCGGTTAGATACCTCGCCGATGTTGTCGAAGATACCGCTGAAACCCGTTGACTGGGGGATAGGTCGCGCCAGCAGCAGGTCGGTGGTCAGCTTGTAGTAGTAGTCCATCTCCAGGTTGACCCGGTAGTTGAACAGGGCCAGGTTGAAGCCTATATCGAACTGCTGGGTCTTTTCCCACTGCAGATCGGGGTTGCTGAGGCGGTTGATGACGGTATTGGTGACCCGCTGCCCGTTGATTAGGGTGGTACCCGAGGAGAGGGTTGCCAGCGACTGGTAGGCAGCAATCTCCGTATTACCAGTCACGCCGTAACTCGACCGTAGCTTGAGCGTACTAATCACTGGATTATTTGCCAGAAAGTCTTCATTAGACACCACCCAGCCCACGCCTACGGAGGGGAAGACCCCGTATTTATTGTTCTCGCCGAAACGGGAGGAACCGTCAATGCGCCCGGTCAGAGTGAGCAAATAGCGGTCATTGAAGGAATAGCCCCCCCGTAGAAAGTAGGAGTTCATCGTCCAGTCGTCGTAGAAAGAGCTTGGGGCACCGGGCTGACTGGCCGCCTGCAGACTATTGAAGCGGAAGAAATCGTCGGCAAAGCCCTGTACACCAATACCGAAGCCGTCGGCCTGCCGCTTCTGCCAACTCAGGCCCGCTACGGCGTTGATGCTATGGGGGCCAAACTGCTTATTGTAGCTCAGGTAGTTCTCCTGTTGCCAGTAGGTGAAGCGGTTGAGACTCTGGCTGGCGGAGCCCAGCGGGGAGGAGATGTTGACCAGGTCCGGCGGCGAGTAGTTCTGGAACAGCCGGTCCTGCTTATCGAAGCCGAACTGGGTGCGTAGATCGAGTCCGTCGGCCAGGTGAAAGACCAGGTAGGCATTGCCGAACAGCTGGGTGCGCTTGGCCAGGCGGTCCTGGGTTTCGAGCACGTGTACGGGGTTGGCCATCGCCTCCAGGTTGTAGGCATCGGAGATCATCTGGCTATTGGAGTAGGTGCCGTCCGGGAAACGAACCGGAAAGATGGGCGGCATCTCGATCATGGTGCGCCGGGGTGACTGGCCGCCGCCACCCTCCTCGAAGCTGTTCTCCTTCGTCACGTTGGTCAGTATGTTGAAGCCAAAGGTCAGCCAGTCCTTAGGGTTGCCCTCGTAGGCCACCTTACCGTAGAGCCGGTCGAGATAGTTGTTGAGCATGATGCCCTGGGTGCCGGTGTAGTTGAGAAATACCCCGTAGGAGGAGTTGCCGGTACGCTGCTGGATCGACAGTTGGTGGCTATGACTCACCGCAGTACGCGTAGCCTCCTCCTGCCAGTCGGTGTCGTACAGGGGGTTGCCGTTCTCATCGAAGAGGTTGGGGTCGTCGGTGGTAAATACCGGCTCGGTACCGGGGCGGTACTTTGGCGTGTTTTCCATACCGATGCGTACGACGTCTAGCCATTCCTCGGCGTTGAGCAGATCCATCTTTTTACGTAGCATTCCGGCCGAGACGTAGCCGTCGTAGCCCACCGTAATGCCCTCGGCATTAGGACCGCGCTTGCTGGTCACGAGGATGACCCCGTTGGCCCCCCGCGAGCCGTAAATAGCGGTAGCCGAGGCATCCTTCAGCACCTCGATACTTTTGATGTCGTTGGGATTGAGAAACTGGATATCTTCCATCACTACCCCATCGACCACGTAGAGCGGGGCCGAGCTGGAGTTGATGGTGCCCAGGCCGCGAATCAGTACCCGCGGACTGCCCGTCGGCGAGCCGGAGTTCAGAAATACGTTCACACCGGCTACCTTGCCCTGTAGTCCCTGGATAGCATTGGTGACGGGTGCTTTTAGTAGCTCCTCGGAACCTACTACGCCGATGGCCCCGGTGACGTCCGACTTACGCTGCGTACCGTAACCCACTACGACCACCTCCGAGAGCGACTCGATGTCGGAGCTCATCTGCACGTCGATCACCGACTGGTTGCCCACCTCGATCTCCTGAGTGCCGTAACCGATGGAGGAAAACACCAGCGTCTGCTCCCCCTCGGGTAAGGTGATGCTATAGTTGCCGTCAATATCCGTAACGGTACCCGTCGTGCCGTCCTTGACCTTTACGGTGGCCCCGATCAGGGTTTCGCTACTCAGCGCGTCACTTACCTGCCCGGTCACGGTGCGTTGTGCCTGAAGGCCGAGGGTAAGCAGCAGGCACAGCAGCACCAGCAAGGGCCTTCCCGCGGGAAGTCTCGTAGAAATGTCCATCAATGTGTGATTTGAGTTAGGAAGAAACGCTTGAAATATACTAGCTAAATCGTTTTACAAAAGCAATATATGCTGCTTACCACCACACCAACAAGAAAGCGAAGAAAAAACTTCGCCTTGTGCAACGGAGCCTCCACGATTATCACTTCACTATCTCAGCAGTCAGCACTCCCACACACTCCATCACCCCCCTCTCGGAAATTCCCCAGCCGTAGATTCTCGTTCGGGGCATGAATGCTGTTGTCTGGATTAGGGATCCGTAGCGACACCGCCGGCAGCCCCAGTAGATTCACAAACGGGCCCATCGGCTGCGAGCCCCCCGTCGTGCGCATCCGTACCGGCTCCTTGCCCAGGGCCCGGGTGACGGCCGCCGTGAGCCAGTGATCGATGGGCGTATCCAGGTCCGTACGGAAGGGCACTGATCCAAGGCTGGAGCTGAAGGAGATCAGCTTGGGGTACCTCAGCCGCTCCTCCTCCGTTGGCTCCCCCTCCGTAAGGTGCCAGCCCCGGTCCACAACGAACTGCCGCAGCAACGCCACCTGCCGTTCCCCCGGCGTCTCCGGCACCAGCCGCATGTCGATCTCTACGGTTACCGCCTCGGGGATCAGTGTGCGCACCTCCTTACCCACCCAGCCGGCCCGCAGTCCGCGTACGTTCAGACTGGGGTACTGTAGCGCCTCCTGGTAGGTATCCCCTAGCGCCTCCTGCTCAGCTACGCCCACCATCGCCCGAATCTCCTCCCGCGTCTCCGGCACCTTATTCATCTCCCGCTTGTCGGCCTCGGTTAGCTTCACCCCATCGTAGAAATTAGGGATCAGCACCCGCCCCCGCTCGTCCTTCATTGCCGCCAGTAGTCGCGCGGTCGCAAAGACCGGATTCGGCGCGAAGTTCCCGTACTGCCCACTGTGCAGCGCATCCCGCGGCCCGTACACCTGCAATGTGACCGTGGCGATACCCCGCGCCCCGAACGTCAGCGTAGGCTCGTTCGATACGTGCCGGGTGCCATCGATGATCACGAGGAGGTCCGCTGTAAATAGGTCGCGATTTGCCGCCACCGCCCCGGGTAGGTCGTCGCTACCGAGTTCCTCCTGGAAGTCCATGATTACCTTCACGTTGTGGGCTGGCTGTAGTCCCTCCTGCTCCAAAATATCCAAGGCCGTCATGAAAGCAATAGCCGGTCCCTTCGAGTCGGAGGCCGAGCGGGCGAACAGGCGTAAGTCGGGGTCGTAGGGCGCGTCCGCGGGTGCGGTCACCGTGGTGTAACTCCCATCCTGCTCCTTGCGCTTGTACACCACTTGGTAGGGATCGGGCTGGTCCCAGGCGCTGGTATCTACGGGTTGTCCGTCGATCTGAAGGTAGAAGAGTACGGTGGGTAGGGCAGGGTCGATCTGTCGCTCGGCGAAGAGCAGGGGCATGCCGGGGGTTTCGAGGCGGGTGACGGTGTAGCCCTTCGTGGTGAAGTTTTCCTGACACCAGGCCAGGTTGGCTTCTACCTGCTCGGGGTAGTTGCCGTCGTTGGGGATGGCGAGGAAGTCGGTGAGCTGGGCCAGGGCTCTGGGCAGGGCGGCGTCGGTGAGGCGGGTGATGGTGGGCTGGTCTAGGGGTTGGGCTTGCACCAATGTAGTGATGTATATGTAGATGAGACAAACGGCAAGCAGTCGAAATCGTAGCATAGCGGCAATGGTAAGCCTTGAAGGTATGAGCTCTGTGCATAGGTCGAGGCATTATATGCCGAGCTTATGCGGTAGGGTTCACCACAGAGGTCCAGAGGACCACACAAAGGGTTTCACGGAGGTATCACGGAGCCGTCGTCGGAGCGAGGTGCACGGAGGAAACCAGAGGCCAGCACCTAGCGGTGCTGGGGGAGGTGAGGCGATTAGCTCAGTTAATCGCCTCATAATCAGCTATATTTGAGTCGATTAAGTTTTGTAATCGTGTCATATGTATAACTGGCAGCAACCCGAATGGCCTAACTTTCGCTTTGATCCCGAAGACTACACTGCTCAACTGGAGAGCTACGTCAATGCTGTGCGCGAGCTTGTCGCTACTATTCGATGCTTAGAAGTAGATGACGCGCAAGCCTACTATTTGGAGCGTCTAGTCGCAGAAGCTGTCAGTACATCTGGTATTGAGGGAGAGATTATAAACCGTCAGGATCTCGTTTCGTCAATCACAGATAATGTGAACTTAGGGATCGAAGCACTAGCAGTGAGGGACGTACGGGCCACGGCAGTCACCCGGCAACTGTTTCTGAATCAGATCACTTACGATAGGCCACTTACCGAAACGGGACTGAAGTACTGGCATGAATTACTGATGGGTTATGACCGTACACTCAGTATTACCGGAGACTACCGCCAGGGCAACTCCCCCATGCGTATCGTGAGTGGTTCTAGCTACCGATTGCAAGTGCACTACGAGGCCCCACCTAGTGCGCATATGCCTCAGGAAATGAAGCGTTTCGTTGCGTATTGCAATACCGGTGATGCAGTAGGTACTCACCCAGTCCTCAAAGCTGGTATCGCACACCTCTACTTTGAGAACATCCACCCCTTCGAGGACGGGAACGGTCGTATAGGACGTGCTCTCCTGGAGACATTACTTTCCCAACAGCTCGGTACATTCGTTCCTTACAGTATCTCTCAGGCTATCCTTGCTCGCCAAGGGGAATACTATACCGCACTACAGCAGTCTTCTACTTCCCTGGAGATCGACGCATGGCTTACCTACTTCTGCGAGGTGCTCAACGAAGCCGTCCGTCGCGCAAATGAGCTGGTAGGCTTCAGTCTACGCAAACGCCGTTACTTTCATCAATTTGCAGTCCAACTCAATCCCCACCACCGTAAAGTAATAGAAAAAATGTTCGCCACTGGCCCCGCCGGCTTCCAGGGCAGCATGACCACCCGCAAGTACATGCGCATCAATCGTGTCTCTCAGGCCACCGCCGCCCGCGCCCTTCGCTACCTTACCTCCATCGGTGCCCTCACCCAGCACGGTGCCGGCCGCAGCACCCACTACCTCCTGCCCTAAACCCCATGACACCCCAATTTTCGACCGTATTACTGTACTGGCTCATCCTACTACTCAGCCTAGGTGGCTGCGCCAAGACGGTCACCTTCACCGACACTCCCTACGAAAACCCCCTAGCCGACTACCGCTACAGCTGCCAGTCCATCGACTCGCTCACGGTAGCCGCCGCCCTGCCCGCCCTGGAAGCGCAGTTCGGTGACCAGCTGGAGGCCTCCGCCTACCGCGATAAGATCCTGGCGGCCCTCTCCTTCTACCCCAACCTACGCGGCATCGACATTCGCCTCATCCGCAGACGCCTCCGCACCTCCATGGCCGCCCGCCCCCTCGGCCTCGGCAAGCGCCGGAACCGGAGGACCTACGCCGTCTACGTCGACGACGTGAGCGACAAGCCAGCCGATTTCCGCAACGCGTCGTACTCAGCACAGGTAGGCTGCTTCATTCACGAGTTCGGCCATATTTCCTACTACGTGAGCCGCTCCAACGCGCAGCTAGCTACAGACGGAGCCCGCTACGTCACCAGCCAGCGCTTCAAGAATAAGTACGAACGTATCGCTGACCGCCTGGCCATCCAGCACGGCGGGGGCTACTACGTATACCAGTACCGCCGGTTCACCTTCGAAGAGGCAGAGCTGCCGGAGGCATACTTGGCGTTTAAGCGGCGGAATTATACGGATCAGAAAAAGCTGCTGGCGCGGCATATTGCTTACCTCCGCGAGAATAGCGTGGAGAAATGCGTGGATTACTGACTGCTCAGTGCAGCTCCGCTGCTTTATAATGAACCACAGAGGACGCAGAGGGCCACAGAGACGTCTTCAGAAGCACCTCTGTGTTCTCTGCGCACTCTGTGGTTGATCCTTAAAGCAGCGGAGCTGCCTATCATACCTTATCCCTTCGAGTCATCACCCCACTATATTCCAACCAAGCCAGCCCAAAGCAAAGCAGCCCGTACCCCACCAGCACCCCCAACCAACCCTCCACCCCCCACCGTAGCCCATAGCTAAACACAATCGGAGCCGCCGCCGAGCTCACCACCACGAACAGCCGCACCGTACTCTTGATACTGCCCAGATAGCGCGGTCCGTAACGCTCCGCCCATAGCGCCGGCATCATCACCGCATCCGTACCCGCGCTAGCTCCGAAGAGGCCGAAGAATACCGGCACCACCCAGCCGTAAGGCACGAATAGCAATAGCAAGAGCCCCGCTACCGCCGGGATCAGCGCAAACCGCAGCAGCGTACCCGGCCCCAACCGGTCAATCAGATCGCCCCCGAAGAGCAAGAACACCACCCGCACCAGCCCGTAAGCACTCAGTCCGTAGGCCATCAACTCCGCGCTGAAGCCCCGCTCGGCCGCAATGACGGACTGATTGAAAACCAATCCCGTAAATACGAAGGGAATAAATAAAAAGATCGGGATGAGTAATTGAAACCGGCGGTCTCTGAGCACCTGCGTCCGCGACCAAGAGGTTGCACCTGCGTCCCCGCCCGCCTGTAGTTGGGCCTTGGCTACCGTATCCGCCCGCTGAAAATCGTCGTAGCGCCGCACCAGTAGCCAGACCGCCGGTTAGAAAGACTACCAGCACCGCACCGCCCCGCCAGGGCCCATACCGTGCCAAAACCGTAGGCCAGAATCGCATAGGTCGCCACCGGCGGCAACACCACTTCCGCCACGGAAAGCCCCAGCAACGACAGCGAAAGCGCCCGCCCCCGCCGTGCCTCAAAGTAGCGCCCGATCGTCGTACTCCCGATAAGTGGCAACACCCCCTGCCCGCCGCAGCGCACGATGAATAGTCCCCACCGCTACCAGCGCAAAGCTCGGCGAGAAGGCCAGCAACGCCGTACCCGCCAGCAGCGCCAGCCCCACGGCCGTGCTCACGTAGCGCACCCGCCCCCGGTCGATCTGCCGCCCGATCACCGGTAGCAGGAAGGCCGCCACCAGGGTCACCGTAGAGTACAGGCCCGCAAAGGTATTTTCCTCCCAGTCGAGCCGCTCGGTCATCTCGGCTACGAACAGGCCGATGAAGAAGGTCTGCCCGACGGCCGAGAAGAAGAAGTGCAGGAAGCCGAAGCCGAGGTAGCGCGGATTCATTAATCCTCGACCGGCTCCAACTCACCGAATACGCTAAGCTGGGCACTAGTCACCTCATCCTGGTAGGCCTTGAGCTCACCGGAGAGAAAGCCATTGACCTGACCCACGAAGTCACCCGCGCCCTCCCGGAACTGCTCCAGGGTCAGGCGGGCCATCTGGCTAGGCTCGCCCTCGATCTGGCTGATGTAGCTGCGGGCACCGTAGAGCTTGGACTGTAGGTTGGTGGGGTTGCGCTGAATGCCCTTCTGGTCCTCGGGGTCCATCAGGATCGCTTCCAACTCGTCAATGCGCTTGACGAGGTCCTTGCCACGCTGAGTAAAGGTGTCTTTGGTAGCCTTAGGGGCGTCACCGAGTAGACCGTCGACGCGCTTAATGCTCCTGCGGGCCTCCTGCAGGCGGTCGAAGGCGGTCTTGACGCGGTCGATCTCCGTTTCCAGCTCGGCGGTGAGGGCATCACGCTGGACGTAGCGGCCGCTGCCGTGGTAGTCCTGGCGGGGGTCGGCACCAACGGTCACGGTGGTGGAGCCGGAGTGGTTGCCGTAAGTCATCAGGACACGGTAGGTACCGGGTACGACGGGCATCCCGCTGGGGATGTCGGCATCGTCCTTAGGCTCGCGGCGGCTGGGCATTTCCACGCCGTCGGCGCGCATGTTCCAGCTGGTGCGGTTCATGCCCCACTGCGGCTTTTCGGTGTAGGTGCGGATGGTGTCGCCGCTCTGTACGTCGATGATCTGGAACTTGACCTTTTCCTTGGGCGGGGCGATGGTTTCGATCTCGTCGTCCTGGTCGGCGTAGGCCTGCTCGGCGCTGCCGGTCTCGCGGGCGGGAATGTCTTCCTTGATCTCCGGGGCGATCAGGGAGAATTTAGTGAGCCGGCCCACGTCGATGCTATCGGGATTGGTAGTGGTCGTATCGGCCGGTCCACCGGGGCGCACCCAGTAAGTGAGCAGCGCGCCGTCGGGACGATCCTCCCCCTGAAACTGTCCCTGGGCGTAGAAGCGGGTGCCCTGGTAGGAACGGTACTCGTATTGGTAAGCGTTCGGCGCGGGGAAGACGGCGAAGCTGTCCTGCAGCATTTCCGGACCCCGTTTGGCTAGCTCACGCAGGGGACGGATATCATCCATAATGTAAATCGCCCGCCCGAAGGTGCCCACGATCAGGTCGTGCTCGCGGGGGTGGATCTTGAGGTCGATGGTCGAGACGTGGGGGTAGTCGGCGTCGAAGCGCGTCCAGCTGTCGCCGTAGTCGAGGCTGTACCAGAGCCCCTGGTCGGTACCCAGGAAGAGCAGGTTTTCCTGCACCGGGTCCTGCACGATGGCCTGGGCGTGGCCGCTGACCTTGTCCTCGTCCACAATCTGGGTGAAGCTGCTACCGTAGTCGGTGGTGTGGTAGACCATGGGGCGGGTATCGCCGCGGCGGTAATCGTTGACGACCACGAAGGCTTCACCGGCATTGATGGGGGAAGATTCGATGTAGCCGATCCAGCTGCCGGGGGTCATGCCGGGGAGCCGGGCAGACAGGTCGGTCCAGCTGCCGCCGCCGTTGCGGGTGAGGTGCAGCCGGCCGTCGTCGCTGCCGACCCAGATGTTGCTGTCGCCGAGCGCGTAGGGTACCACCTCGGGCACGATCGTAAGCAGGGTGGTGTGGTTTTCGGCCTGGGTGGCGTCGATGGTGAGGCCGCCGCTGCGGTCCGAGCGCTGTAGACTGGTATCGTTGGTGGTAAGGTCGGGGCTGATGAGCTCCCAGTTCATGCCCGCGTCCGTGGTTTTGTGTACGTACTGGCTGCCCATGTAGATGGTGTTGGCGTCGGTGGGCGACTGGGCGATCGGCGCGTTCCAGTTGAAGCGTAGGAACTCCCCCTCGGGGTGCACGGGCCGGATAAAGGTCGTCTTACCCGTAGGCCGGTGCACGGTGCCGAGGTAACCGCCCTGGCTGGCCGCGTAGACCATATCGGGCTGGTCGGGCTTAAAGATCATATCGAAGCCGTCGCCGAAGAAGACCTCCTGCCAGTCGGCGTCGGTGATGCCGCCGCTCTTGAGTCCCTGACTGGGGCCAACCCAGCTGCCGTTGTCCTGCATTCCGCCACCCACCAGGTAGGGGTAACTCATGTCGTAGGCCACGTGATAAAACTGCCCCACGGGTAAGTTCTCTACGAAGCGCCAGGTATCCCCGCCATCGTGACTGATGTTGAGCCCCCCGTCGTTGCCCTCGATGATGTAGTCGGGGTCGTCCTTATCGATCCAGAACGCGTGGTTATCGGGGTGCACGTTGTTGCCGTAATTGGCGATCTCGGTGAAGGTCTTACCGCCATCCTCCGATTTACTGATGTAGGTGGCGATGTGAAAGACGCGGTTCTCGTTTTGGGGGTCTACGTAGATCTCGGCGTAGTAGAAGGGGCGGTCGCCGACGTTTTCTTTGGTCACCAGGCTGAAGGTCTGTCCGCCATCAGTGCTTTTATAGAGTCCGTTATCGCCGGTCTCCTCGACCAGGGCGTAGACGATCTCGGGTTGGCCCGCGGCGATGGCCAGTCCGATGCGGCCAAGGTTGCCCTTGGGTAGTCCGTCTTTGGCCGTGCGGCGTGTCCAGTTGTCGCCCCCGTCGGTGGTTACCCAGATGCCGGAGCCGGGTCCGCCGGAGTTAAAGTAGTCGGGATCGCGGTCGAAGGTCCAGGTCGCCGCGATCAGTTTATTGGGGTTGGTGGGGTCCATGACCAGCTCGGCGATACCGGTGCCCTCGTCGATGTAGAGCACCTTATCCCAGCTCTTACCGCCGTCGGTGGTGCGGTACACGCCGCGTTCGGGATTCGGGACCCACATATTGCCGAGGGCACCGACGTAGACGGTATTCGGGTCGGTCGGGTGGGGGTGGATGCGGTAGATGGCCTTGGTGTCTTCGAGGCCCATCATCTCCCAGTTCTTGCCGCCGTCGAGGCTCTTGTAGATGCCGCCGCCGTAGTTGGCCGAGTTACGGGGGTTGCCCTCACCGGTACCGGCCCAGATGATGTTGGGGTTGGCCTCGCTTACCGCCACCGCCCCAATGGAGAGGTACTTTTGGTCATCAAACAGGGGCCGAAAGCTGGTGCCGGCATTCTCGCTCATCCAGAGTCCACCCGAAGCGGTGCCAACGTAAATTTTATCCTTATCTACGGGGTGCACGTCGATGCCCGTCACACGCCCCGCCATACCGGCCGGGCCGATGGCGCGGGGGGCTAGGGCCTTCCAGTGGTCTTTGTTGAGGGGTTGCTGTGCGTGCAGGAGGGCGGGGCCGCAGGTGCAGAGCAGGGCGAGAAGGAGCGGGTAGATACGATTCATGCCTTTGGGGTAAGTCGGCAAGATACGGCAGCGGAAAAGGCCGGGGAATTATCCGTACAATGCTGCCTCCGGCGGCGGCAGCAAAATGCAGCCTCTGGCTGCGCTAAAAGAGTATCGGTATACCGCGGAGCGTGCCAAGGATTGCGGAAGCACACTTGGCGAGGCCTCGGCTGCCTCTGTGCCCTCGACGGTTCGTGAACTGCTTACATCGAAAGTGGAGCGCGAAAGCCTTTCACCTAGATCAGTTAAGACCGTGTCCATCTCACGATAATTCCGCCAGAAGAGTGTCTAAGTCCTCTTCAATATTAGCTTGCTCGACCAGTTTTTCTAATTCACCTGGCTCGAAGGGGCGGATGTGCTGCTCCGCTTTCAATTGTTCCAAATCAAACTTATGCTGTCGCAGGGTAGCATAAGTACTAAAGCCTGATAGAGAAGTAATCGAGTCGTCTGACTCATGCCTCACTTGGTCAATCGAAGCAGACACTCGTTCGAGCAAGTCTTCTCCGGAGATTGCTAGGATCCACTGCGCGATACTGGTCTTCTTACTCTCTAATGTCATCTTCTGACTGTATTACTGATTCTCAAACGCAAAGCAAAAATAGGAAGTTTCCTGCCCGCTCAATGCGCAACACCTCTATATAGCTATCCAACGCTGTGCAATCACCTCCATCACTAACCTATGGCTTCATTGCCCTGACCCTCCTGACCGCCTGGTGGTTTTACCGGCTTACCGGCAGCCGGGCTGTGGTGGGAATAGGGTTCGTCCTCTGGTTGGCGGTACACGGCATACTGGCGTACGGTGGATTCTACGAAGTGACCGATACGCTGCCACCGCGACTGGCCCTGGTCATAGTGCCAACGCTGGTACTGGCTCCTGTGATTGGCTTCAGTTCACTAGGTGAACCACTGCGAGCAGACCTGAACCTCGCGCATATTCACTACTTCCACGGTATACGCATCTTGGTAGAGGTGGTATTCCTCCATGGATTATTTACCGCCGGCCTGGTCGCCGAAGTTGTAACCTTCAAGGGACAAAATGTAGACTTACTCGCTGGGATCACCGGGCCCCTCGTCGGTCTCTTGGTCTTCCGTTTGGGCTGGTTGTCCCCTACCTACGCGATTGTGTGGAACGTGGCGGGTATCGTTTCACTGGGCTGGACCGTCAGCCGGGCCGTACTCTCCGCTCCCTCCCCCTATCAGCAGTACGGTTTCGAGCAGCCCACGCTGGCGATTTTTTACTTTCCATTCATCTGGCTGCCAGCACTGGTGGCCCCGCTGATGATATGGGCACACTGTCTGGCGCTGGGTCGCCTGCTTAGACCCTGACCCCGTACCTTTCCTCCCATGACCACCCCCCTCCTCTCCGTTCACGAGCTCGCCGCCCTCCTCCCCGACCAGCCCCTCCTGCTCGACTGCCGCTTCGACCTCGCCGACCTGGAGCAGGGCCGTCAGGAGTACTTAATCAGCCACATTCCCGGTGCCCACTACCTGCACCTCAACGACGACCTCTCAGGGGAAATCATCTCGGGCAAGACCGGCCGCCACCCGCTGCCCGACCTCGCCACCTTCGCCGAACACATGACCGCCCTGGGCCTCACCCCCGACCGCCCCGTAGTCGCCTACGACGACAAGGGCGGCGGCATCGCCGCCCGCGCCTGGTGGCTGCTTAAAGCGATTGGCCACGATAAGGTCGCCGTACTAGACGGGGGCTACCCTTTCTGGGTTATCGCCGGACAGGCCACCGCGGCCGGTGAGGAAGAAGCCACGCCGGCTCCGGCTCCTTACCCGGTTGTCATTCCCGAAGATATTTGCACCCGCGAACGCGCCCAAGTGGACGCCCTACGTACCGATCCCGACCACGTGCTCGTCGACTCGCGCACCGCCGACCGCTACCGCGGCGAGAACGAAACGCTCGACCCCGTAGCCGGCCACATCGAGGGGGCCATCAACCTGCCGTGGCCGGATAATCTGGAGGGGGGGCGTACCTTCAAATCGAAGGAGGAACTGCGCGAGCGCTTCCGGGACCTCAAGGAAAAGCCGCAGCAGAATGTCTTCTACTGCGGCTCGGGCGTGACGGCCTGTCACAATATTCTGGCCTATTACTATACCTTCGGCGAGATGCCGGCGCTGTATGCGGGCAGCTGGAGTGAATACCTGATCGACCTAGAATAGGGGACTCGGGTAGGTATTCTCGGCGACCAGCATGGCGAAGGCCTCCTGTACCTTGGGCTTATCCTCCTGGTAGGTGACGCCGTACCACTTGTCCTCGCTGACGAGCACCTTGACCTTGGCACTACCGTCCTTGATCATGCCATCGACGAGCTCCGGAATGAGGTACTCGGCGCGGGGGTTGTCCTTGTTGGCGCGGGCAAACTCGGCAAAGCCCTTCTCGATGCGGTCAAAAATGGAGGGGTGGAAGCCCCAGAAATTCATGGATACGACCGACTCGTCGTCGAGTTCGTACTGGTGGCCGTCCTCGCCGAGGTAGCGCACCTTGCTATCGTCGCCACGCTGGATCTTCAGCCGCTCTTCTACGTCAGTGAGTAGGTAGTCTTCGGCTACGACGGTGACGCCGCGGTTGACGTGGCCGTGGTCGCTGAGCGTACGGTGCAGGATGTAGCCTACCATAGCGAAGGTCTCCTCGTCGGCCTCGGCAACCAGGAAGGAGGCCATCTTCTCGAAGGCCTCGATACCGTAGTAGTCGTCGGCGTTGATGACGGCGAAGGGCTCCTTAGTTACTTCCTTAGCTACAAGCATGGCGTGGGTGGTACCCCAGGGCTTTTCGCGCTTGGAGTAGTCGACATCGGAGGGTACGTAGCTGTCCATACCCTGGAAGGCATAAGCCACCTCGATTTTGTCGCCGAACTTACCGTCGAACTTCTCGCGGAAGGCCTCCTCGATGTCCTTGCGGATCACGAAGACGACCTTACCGAAGCCGGCACGAATCGCGTCATAGATGCTGTATTCAATGATGCCCTCTTCGCTGGGGCCGACGCCGTCGATCTGCTTGAGGCCGCCATAGCGACTGCCCATCCCCGCGGCGAGGATGACTAAGGTGGGTTTACTTGCCATGTGTGGGTTTTTCTTCTAGAGCGAATCGGCCCGCCGTTTGTTTGCTTGCGCGGCCCGAAAATGCGTCGCTTCCCGCCGGCAGCGGTAGTAGGCCAGGGCGTAGGCACCACCCAGGGTCAGCACCCCGGTCAGAAAAATACCGATACTTATCCAGTTGACCAGCGGCGCGTAGGGGGGGAAAAAATTCTGTACCACCAGCAAGTTAATGGTCACCGCCAGGGCCGCGAGCAGCAGGCAAAAGATACACACCGCCCGCCCGACTTGCAGCGTCGGCTGCTGCTGCCGAAACAGCGTCGTACGTAGGAACCGCCCGTACACGGCCTCACCCGGGTGCATCCGAATTAGCTCGCGCAGCACGTGCTCCGCCGTTGCATACTCCCCGATGCGAAAGGCACTGGCCGCTTTACGGAACAGCTGCTGCTCGAACACGTGCTCTTCCCGCCCCGGCATGTGACGAATATCGTGCCGAATGCTGGCGTGGATCACTAAATCCACCATCAGTTGGTGCTCGCGGTAGGCACCGGTCTCGAAGAGGGCATCTACGTAGTGTACGGTAAGCTCGAAGTGCTCCTCCACGTCCAGCCGCCCGATCTCCTGCTCGCGCTCCTCGTACATGCGGATCACCCGGTGGTAGTCGGTGGGGTCGATGGCGCGGAGCTCGCGGTAGAGGTGGGAGTAGTGGCGGGGCACGGAAAGGAGGCTGATTCGTTGCAGTAACTACGGGAAGCTACATCGGGTTGTCACGCCAGTGCCATGCAGCGGCCAAAGTGTAAATTTACCCCCTCCATGGCCGCCCGCTCTACCCCCCAGCTCGTCCCCTTCGTGATCGTCTCCCTGGTCACCCTGTTCTTTATGCTGTGGGCGATGCGTCGCTGTAGCGCCAACGACAGCGACTACGCCATGATCGAGGAGCGCAACACCCGCGAGGATTACCTAGACCGCCGCGACAGCATTCTGCGCGATAGCATCCGCAAGCTCCAGGCCGCCGCCGTGCTGGGTAGCCCCGGTGAAAGTCTGCTCTCGGAGGCCGAGCAGGAGGTCCTGGCCCGCGAGGCTGCCTTGCTGCGCGCCCGCACCCAGCCACTGCCCGGCGACAGTGGCGTCTATGTAGGCCGCCCCGCCCAGGTCGTGGTCAAAAACGAAACCACCCTCTACAGCACCATCGACGGGCTCAACGTCCGCGTCCAGCCCAGTCTCGGGGCCCCCATCCTGGCCCGCCTGCAGCTCTACGAACCGGTCACCTACATGAATGAGGTCACCGACTCGCTATACACCATCGACCTGGGTGATGTCACCCCCACCGAGCCCTGGGTGAAGGTGCGCCTACAGGACGGCAAGCTCGGCTGGGTCTACGGCGCTGGCGTACGCTACTACAAGTACCGGCTCGAGGGCGTCATCAACTAAAGCCCATGCAGCTCCCCCAACCCACCACGGCTGCTGAACTAGCTGAAAAACTCAGCGCTGAACTCATCGGCGACGGCCACCTCAGTATCACCGGGGCCAACGAGATTCACCACGTCAAGCCCGGTGACCTCTGCTTCGTCGACCACCCCAAGTACTACGCGCCCACCCTGGCCTCAGCGGCTTCCGTCATCCTCATCGATAAGGTGCAGGAGTGTCCGCCCGGCAAGGCCTTACTTGTTCATCCCACCCCCTTCCAGGCCTACAACAGCGTCATCCGGGGGGCGCGGCCGCAGGTGCACTACAACTCGAACGAGGCTCCGGCGAGCGTGGGCAAGGGTACGATAATCGCTCCCGGCGTTCACCTCGGTAAGGGGGTCGTGATCGGGCGGGACTGCCTGCTAGAACCCAACTGCGTCATTGGCGAGGGCTGCGTACTGGGCGACCGGGTCACGGTCAGTGCCGGTACGGTCGTCGGTGGGGAGGCATTTTACTACAAGCGCACCGCCGAGGGGCTCACCGCCTGGCGCGGCGGGGGCAGCGTTCGGCTAGAGGACGACGTTTTCCTTGGACCCTGCTGCACCATCGCCCGCGGCGTGTCGTCGACAACGGTCATCGGCCGCGGCAGCAAGCTCGACGCCCAGGTACAGATCGGTCACGACTGCCGCATCGGGGCCCACGTACAGATGGCCGCCCAGGTCGGCGTGGCGGGTAACTGCGTGATCGGTGACTGGTCCATCCTCCAGGGGCAGGCCGGCATCGCCCAGAATGTGACCATGGGCGAGCGGACGGTCATTATGGCGCAGAGTGGGGTGGGGCGGGATTTACCGCCGGGGAAGAGCTGGTTCGGGTCGCCGGTGCAGGAGGCTCGCAAGGCGTTCCGGGATTTGGTCGCCCTGCGGCGGTTGGGTAACAGGGAGTGAGTGGCGCCTGCGGCGCGGGGGTTCACCACAGATTAGGCACAGATTGAACACAGATTTTTACCCGTCTTCCCTGTAGCTTCAGCTCCGCTGACGTGAAATCTGTGGTGGAAATTTAGTGCTGTCAGGCACCCAAATACGGTGGTGAGCGCCACTCGTCCGATAGTAGCGTAAATTTGTTAGTAGAAGGATATGGCAGAAGTACTCGATATTACGGTAGCGGAGCAAGTAGCGATCGAGCAGGCCTACGAGGCCATGATCGCCAGCCTACGCACCCCCTTCTCGCGCGAGGACCGCGAGCAGATGGACCGTGCCTTCCGTCTGGCCAACTACAGCCACCGCCACCAGCGGCGCAAGTCGAGCGAGCCCTACATCTTTCACCCCATCGCCGTGGCGCGCATCTGTGCCGAGGAGATCGGACTGGGCCCTACCGCCATCTGTGCCGCCCTGCTGCACGACGTGGTCGAGGATACGCCGGTCACCACCGAGGAGCTACAGGAGCAGTTCGGGGAGCGCATTGCGCAGATGGTCAACGGCCTGACCAAGCTCGACAGCGCCTACCAGTCGGAGAGCCAACAGGCCGAGAACTTTAAGAAGGTGCTCAGTACCCTGGTGGTCGACGTGCGCATCGTGCTCATCAAGATGGCCGACCGGCTACACAACATGCGCACCATCAAGAGCATGCCGGAGCACAAGCAGCTCAAGATCGCCGCCGAGACCAGCTACATCTACGCCCCCCTGGCCCACCGGCTGGGGCTGTACAACTTCCGCTCCGAGTTCCTGGACCTGTGCATGAAGGTGCTGGAGCGCGACGAGTACAACTCCGTAGCCCGCAAGCTGCAGGAGACCAAGGCCGCGCGCGAGAAGTACATCGAGTCGTTCATCGCTCCGCTGCGCGAAAAGCTTGACGAGCTAGGCTACCGCTACCGCATCTTCGGCCGGCCGAAGTCGATCTATAGCATCGCCAATAAGATCAAAAAGAAGCAGGTACCCTTTGAGCAGATCTACGACCTGTTTGCCGTGCGTGTGATTCTAGACGTGCCGCGGGAGAAAGAGAAGCTGGCCGCCTGGGCCGTCTATAGCACCATCACCGATGCCTACCAGGCCGTGCCGAGCCGCCTGAAGGACTGGATAACGATTCCGAAGTCCAACGGCTACGAGAGCCTGCATACCACGGTAGTAGGTCCCGGGGCCCGCTTCGTGGAGGTGCAGATTCGCAGCGAGCGCATGAACGAGATCGCCGAGCGGGGCTTTGCTGCTCACTGGAAGTACAAGGGGGTGAGCAACCACCGCGATGTGTACGAGCAGTGGTTCGAAAGTGTACGCGACATCCTTGATAATCCGAATAGCGATACGGTACAGTTCCTGGGGGACTTCCGGGCCAATAGCTTCTTCAACGAGGAGGTGTACGTATACACGCCCGACGGAGATATGGTCGCCCTGCCCAAGGGCTCTACCGCACTCGACTTTGCCTTCAGCGTGCACAGTATGGTGGGGTACCACTGCGTGAGCATCCTGTGCGACGAGCGCATCGTGCCCATGAGCTACGAGCTGCGTAACGGCGACCGCCTGCGGGTCAATACCAGCCCAAGTCAGAAACCCAACCCGAGCTGGTTGGATATGGTCAAGACGGGCAAGGCTAAGGCCAAAATCCGCCAGTCGCTCAAGGAAGAAAAGCGCAAGGCCGGGGAGCTGGCCCGCGAGGCCCTCCTGCGCCGGCTCAAGAAGCTCAATGTCGAGGATGAGAAGCACGCCATCGAAGTGCTCGCCCGCTACCATACCGGCGGCAGTCACGTTGACCTGTTCTACGATATCGGACGGGAGACGCTGTCGATCGCTCAGGTGCTCAAACCCTTCATCGTAGAGCATGGTAAACTCACCCTTCCCGCTGCACCCGCGGCCCCGGCCCAGGAGAAGGATGCGGATAGCAAAGGAAGAAGAAACGGGACCAACCGCATCAAGGGCCACACCAAGCTGCTCATCAACGGCGAGCCCGGCGACCAGCTTGAATACAGCATGGCCAACTGCTGCAACCCCGTGCAGGGCGACCAGGTGTTTGCCTACCTGACCTCAAATGCGGGACTGAAGATCCACCGCGTGATCTGCCCCAACGCCGAGAACCTGATGGCCAACTACGACTACCGCATCATGAAGGCCGAGTGGGTAAGTACGACCGAGCATAGCTTCGTGGCCGAGCTACAATTGACGGGCCTGGACAGTGGCAAGGGCGTGATTGAACGCATCAGTCACGAGATCGCCGAGATGGACCTGGATATTCGCAGCTTCCAGATCGCGGCCGAGAGTGGCACCTTTACCGCGCGGGTGAGTCTGCTGGTGCGCAATACCGATCAGCTGCTACTAGCCCGGCGGGGCCTGCAAAACTTAGATAACGTCTCAACCGTTTCCCGGGTAGAATAGTCCCCCCGCCCCATGCAGACCAATCCGACCACCGACATCGAGCAGGTAAAGGAGCTCTTTGCCGAGCACCTGCGGGAGCGCAAGGCCCGTCGGACGCCGGAGCGCTTCGCCATCCTGGAGGAGATTTACAGCCGCGACGACCACTTCGACGCCGAGTCGCTATACATCCACATGAAGACCAATAACTACCGGGTGAGCCGGGCTACGGTCTACAATACCCTGGAGCTACTGGTGAGCTGCGATCTGGTCAAGAAGCACCAGTTCGGCAAGAACCTGGCGCAGTACGAGAAGAGCTACGGCTACAAGCAGCACGATCATTTGATCTGTAACGGTTGTGGTAAGGTGCTGGAGTTCTGCGATCCGCGGGTGCAGCAGATCAAGAACATGATGGGGGAGATCCTGAACTTCAGGGTGACGGGGCACAGCCTGAACCTGTTTGGGGAGTGTGCGGGGGCTTGTGAGCGTACCAGGGGATAGGGGTGAAGGCTAAGGGCTTTTTCCATAAATTGGGGACTTCACTTGAACCGCAGGCGGGCCTAGCTTGCTTTCAATAAAAAAGATAAAACACGAACCTATGTCATTCGAAATTACCGGAACGCTCGTCAAGAAATACGAAACCGAAACCAAGGGAGAATCCTTCCGGGTGCGCGACTTCGTGATCAAGGCCAATGACGGCGGACAGTACGACAATTTCGTCAAGTTTCAGACCACCCAGGACCGCACCTCCATCATCGACGACATGAACGAGGGCGACGAGATCAAGGTGCACTTCGACCTGCGCGGCCGCCAGTGGCAGGATAAGTACTTCACGAACCTGAACGCTTGGCGCGTGGAGGCGATGAGTGCGAATAGTGCGCCAGTTGGTGCCGGTGCGTCGAGCAACAACGGTCCCGGCGACTTCCCCTCGGCCAACGATGAGCCCGTGCTCGAGGCCGACGACGATCTGCCCTTCTAATTCACCCCCCCTGCCCATGACCAGCCAGACCACCCAGCGCGTCACTGTCAGTGCCCAGAGCTTTTACCAGGAGCGGTACTCCCAACCGGAGGACGAGAACTACGTCTATGCCTACCGCATCAAGATCGAGAACGAGGGGCACCTACCCGTCCAGCTGCTAAGCCGTGCCTGGGAGGTGATCGATGCGACCGGTAACCGCCGGCACGTGGAGGGGGAAGGTGTAGTGGGCAAGCAGCCCTGGATTGCGCCGGGCGAGACCTATGAGTACAATAGTTGGGTGCAGTTTGCTACCCCCATCGGTGCTATGCAGGGCAGCTACGTGATGTACCGGCGGGACGGTCAGGGGGTAGAGAATTACTTTCAGGTAGCGGTGCCGCGGTTTATGCATGTTTCTTCGGCGGTGCTGAACTAGTACTTACTCTTCTTCGGTAGTTAGCGCTTCCAGCCAGAAATCATTCACGCCTGATCCGGGTATGACCATTAGTTGGTGGAGGTTCAGTAGTTCCAGTAGAGCAAGGAAGGTAACGATGGCATGGATACGCGTCTCACAGGGGCCAAATAGGTCCTGGAAGCTAGGCCGTGGCCTACCATTCAGCGTGCCCTCCACCAGGTCAAGAATCCGACTCTGCTCCGCCTCAATGGTGAAGGTGAACTGTGCGATCTCGTGGACGACGGGCTTGCAGTTGGCCTCTTCCAGGCGGGTGAGCATGCGCTCGTAGGCGCGGAGCAGTTTGAAGAGGGTAACGCTTTCTAACTCGACGTCGACTAGGGCCTTAGTGGCCAGATGGGCGAGTTCGTTGGTGATGTTGCCGCGGTAGTTGCGCAGACCGCGGGCGGACTCGAGGCTACGCAGTTCCTTCAGTACGCTTTTGTAGCGCTTGTACTCCAGTAGGCGACTCACCAGCTCTTCGCGGGGGTCGATCTCATTGCCCTCCTCGTCGACCGGTTTGCGGGGGATGAGCATCTTAGCCTTGATGCGGCAGAGCGTGGCGGCTACCAGGACGAACTCGCTGGCCAGGTCGATGTCCATCTGCTCGGCGGCGCGCAGGTAGGCCAGAAAGTCATTGGTGACCTTGGAGATAGGGATGTCGTAAATATCCAGCTCGTCCCGCTCGATGAAGAACAGGAGAAGGTCAAAGGGGCCTTCGAACTGGGGGAGGTGAATGTGGTAGCTCATAATCGCTGAGTAGTCGGCGGACGAGCCAAACTACGTAAACGAAAGCGGGGGTAGGGGCCCCCGATTGAAGTTGGCAGACGACCTTAGAACGTGGCGAGTATCTTCTCCAACCACCGCTGGTCTACCGCATCAAAAGACCCCGTCAATGTACTATCCACATCAAACACCCCCAGCAATGACCCATCCGCCCGCCGCCGCACGGGTAGCACAATCTCCGAGCGGCTATTGGGGTCGCAGGCGATGTGCTCTTTCCCTTGCTGTAGTGCATGGGTATCGGCCACAATCTTAGTCTGCCCACTAGCGGCCACCGCCCCGCACACTCCCCGCCCAAACTGAATAGTCAGACAGCCCAGGGTACCCTGGTAAGGACCAACCACCAGCTCTTGCTCGCCACGCACTAGGTAAAACCCCACCCAGTAGAAGTAAGGCAGGAAGGTTTTGAGAAGACTATTGATGGTGACCATCTTCAGCAGCTCATCCTCCTCCTCACCGATCGTAGCCTGGATAGCGGCGTGGGCCCGAACGTAGGCCGCCTCTTTTTCTGTTGCCGTCAGGTTAACGGAGGGCTTGATAAAGTAGGGCATTTCGGCGGAAGCGGACATAGGCGGTGGGTGAGCCAACCGAACAACTCCCCCCGCGCCCCCGGTTGTAATAAACCCCTACCATTTAAATCCAGTACCTAATGAGCAACAACACATTTGAGCGTCCCCGTACCGTCGTTATCACCGGAGCCAGCGCCGGTATCGGCCGCGCCATCGCCCGCGAATTTGCTAAGGAACACGCCCGTATCGGCCTCATCGCCCGCAACCAGGAAGGCCTGGAGGGGGCCCGTAAGGAGATCGAAAACCTCGGCGGTGAAGCCCTCGTACTTCCCGTAGACGTTACCGACTTCCGCGCCCTCGATGAAGCAGCCGGTAAGGTAGAGGAAACCTACGGTCCCATCGACGTCTGGGTGAACAACGCCATGACCAGTGTCCTCGGCCTGTTCAAAGACATCGATATGGACGAGTTCAAGCGGGTCACCGACGTGACCTACCTGGGCACCGTCTACGGCACTAAGTGCGCCATGAAGCGGATGCAGCCCCGTAACCGCGGTAGCATCGTCTTCGTCGGCTCGGCCCTGGCCTACCGGGGCATCCCGCTCCAGACTGCCTACTGTGGAGCCAAGCACGCCATCGAGGGCTTTTACGACAGCCTGCGCTCCGAGCTAAAGTACGAAAACAGCAAGATCAAAACCACCATGGTCCAGCTCCCCGGCGTAAATACCACCCAATTCAGCCTGGTACGCAACAAGCTCGATAAGCAGCCCCGCCCCATGGGCACCATCTACCAGCCCGAGGTAGCCGCCCGCGCTGTTCTCCAGGCCGCCAATACCAATGACCGCGAGTACTACGTAGGCCTGCCCGCCGTACAAACCATTATCGGCAGCAAGCTCTTCCCCGGACTCATGGACATCTTTCTAGGTAAGACCGCTGTGAGTGGACAGAAGACCGACAAGCCCGCCACCCACGAAAAGGACTATCTCTTCGAGGCCGTGCCCGGCGACCACGGTAGCCACGGCGACTTCGACGATAAGGCTAAGGATAGCGGCATCATCGTCAAGGGATCTACGGTACGGGCGTTGTCCCACGCCGTTGTCTTCGGCACGATCATCGCGCTGACCAGTGTGATCACGAGCTCTTTGGTACGACGGTAGGCTACCTACTAGACATAAAAAAGGCGCGCTGGAGGTATCCGGCGCGCCTTTTCTACTTAGTGGTTTAACCTACATCGACCACTCCTCGATCGACTTTTCGTTCATGCGCACGTAGTCCATGTTGCCGGCCTCCTGGGCTAGGTCCTTGGACTGCTTAGCGGCCTCGATGGCCTCGTCCTTGCGACCTAGCGCATCTAGGATAATGGCCTCGCGGCGCACCATCCAGTAACGGGGGCTATCGCCCATACCGTTGGCCTTTTGGATGTACTCCAGGGCCTTCTCGTTGTCCTCGCCGGACTCATTGAGGAAGGTAGCAGCCTGGTAGTAGTCGTTCGCGCTCGGACCGGCCATTACGCGGTCGATGGCGGCCATCACATCCTTTTTGGCATTCGATACGATAGGTAGGGCGACCATAGTCTGGCCCCACTTCATCTCCAGGTCGGCACCATCCAATGAGTAGTTCATCAGTTCGATGGTGAAGGTTTCTACCTCCTGTTCCATCTGTAGCGGCTCGGCGGTGACAGTCACGGCCGGGGTCTTTTCTACGTAGCTGGTCCAGTCGCCGGTCTCGTAGGGGAAGAACATCACCTCCCACTGCTCCTCCGTGGGCTTGCTGAGGATGGCGTAGCTGCCGGCGGGCACTTCCTCGCCTGCTACCTGCACGTCGGCACCGAAGGTGATCTTCGTGGCCTGATTAGCGCCAGTGCGCCAGATCTCGCCGTAGGGTACCAGTCCGTCGGCGGCGAAGAGGGTACGGCCCTTCATGCCGGGGCGGCTGTACTCCAGCATCACGTCGGTAAGGCCCACGGTGGTTTCGAGCTTAACGGTGGGTGAGGGGGCGGGGGAGACAATCTGCGCCTGCGCCAGACTACCGAACAGGGCAAGGCACAGGGTGAGTAGAGTAATTCGTAGCATAACACGTTGGTTTGTGCAAATGTACGATGCTGCCTCCGGCAGCGCCGTTCGAAGCTCTCTCCGAGAGCGAGAGGCGCTTTAGCGGCGCACCCCGGCTAGAAGCCGGGAACCACTAGTGTGCCGACTTAGCCGGCACCGGCGCCGAAGCATGAAAGTCCCGCCCGATCCGCCCCGCATAGTCATCCAGCAGCTCCCGCACCCGCTCCGTAGACTGCGAGGCCACGATCAGCCCGATGTGGTGCGCTCTATCCATCCGCCACACAATCTCCGCATCGGTAAACGAGGAGGTGTCCGGATGGGCAAAACGCGAAAGACTCACCACGATTCCCGCCTGGTCGTACCGCCGCGTCGGCAGGCTGTACCGCTTACCCATTGCCATCGCCGTTTCCAGTTTCGCCCACTCCTCCCAGAGACTGATGCCGGTGGCCGCCTCCACCATCTCGGCCAGATTCGCCCCGCCCACCCGGCTAGCCGTCTCCAGAAACACGAAGCCCTCCGCCGTTTTGATGAACTCCGTATGCGAGGCGCTGAACTGCATCCCGAACACGTGCATCACACTCTCCGTCATCCGTCGTAGCGTCACTGCTTCGGGGTCGTTGTAGGGCACACTCACCGAGCGGAAGATGCCCCCGCCGTGCGCCACTTCGAAGGGCGTACTCAGGTAGCGCGATACCTGGCAGAAGACCACCTCGCCATCCACCGAGATCGCATCCACGTGATACACATCACCGGGCCGGAACTGCTCCACCAGAAAGTCCTTCCGCCGCTCCCCCAGACTATGCACTTTATCCCAAAGCTCCTGCGCCGAGTGCACCTTGGCGATGCCGGTGGCACTGGCTTCCCCCCGTGGCTTCACCAGGCAGGGATACGCGATACGGTTGGCAAACTCCGTGATCGTCACATCATTAAACAGGCTCGTAAACTGCGGCACGGGGATACCCTGGTCGCGCGCTTGGATGCGCATCGCCAGCTTATCGCGAAAGTACCGCGCCGTGGTCTGCCCCATCCCCGGCAGCCGGAATTCCTCCCGCAGGTAGGCCGCTTTTTCCACGTCGAAGTCATCCATCGCCACGACCCGGTTCACCTCCCGACTTTGCATGATCCAGGCCACCCCCTTGGCAATGTTCGCTAGGTTAGCGGGGCTGTTGCTATCGTCCTCCAGGTAGAAAAACTCGTCCACCGCTTCCTGCGGCCAGGCCTCGTGCTCCAGCTTCTTGGCGGTGAGTAGGTACACCGTGTTACCGGCAGTCTTACACGCGCGCAGGAAGGGCATACCCTTGAAGTAGCAGGAGATACAGAGGAAGGTCATAGGGAGTAGTTCTGTAGTAGGTAGTTGGGTAGTCTGGTGGGATAGGTGTGGTAGTGTGATAGGTAGGGCGGGGCCGCGGGTGCAATGCAGGTTGCGTGTCAACCATGTGTGCGTTCCGGGACTTTATCAAAAGGTCAGCAAACTACATCACAGCGCGCTAATTCAGCAACCCTCCCTAACCCATCTACTCATTCACCCCTTAACCCCCTGCTCATGGCACTCACCGAATCCACGATGGTCGACATCGGCACTCCGGCTCCTGACTTCAAGCTCGTCGACACGATGTCCGGCACGAAACTTACTTACGATGATGTGAAGGGGGGGAAGGGCACGCTGGTGGTATTCATCTGCAACCACTGCCCGTACGTGATCCACACCATTGACGCCCTGGTCGACGTGGCCAACGACTACGAGCCCAAGGGTATTGGCACGGTAGCCATCAGCAGCAACGACGTAGAAAAGTACCCCGTCGATAGCCCCGATAATATGGAGGCCTTCGCGCTGAATAACTTCTTCACCTTCCCCTACCTCTACGACGAGACCCAGGAGGTAGCCCGCGCCTACGATGCTGCCTGTACGCCCGATATCTACCTCTTCGACGCTGAGGGTAAGCTCTACTACCGTGGCCGCCTCGACGAGAGCCGCCCGAACTCCGGTAAGCCGGTGACGGGCGACGACCTGCGCAGGGCGATCGATGCGATGCTAAAGGGGGAGCCTAGCCCGGAGAAGCAGTATCCTAGCGCGGGCTGCGGCATCAAGTGGAAGTAAAATGCTGCCTCCGGCAGCGGTAGACGTAGCAGCCTCCGCCTGCGAGAGCCGCCTTGGCGGCGACCGGAGTTAGACGGGAAGCATGATAGGTTTTGATTACTATGCTCCCATCCTACATATCCCAGCGCAGCCAGAGGCTGCATGTTGCTGCCGCTGCCGGAGGCGGCATTTTACTTCCTCATCCGCTTAGGCCCGTACCAAAGCCAGAAGCCCGAGACCGTAAACACCAGCGTAGCCAGTCCCATCACCGTAGAGTACAGCAGCTTTACGGTGTCGCCTAGAACAGAGCCATCGTGGATCGACTCGATCAGATCCGAGCGGCGGGCACCGATACTGAGCACCTCGCCCGTAGCCCCATCCAACTGCACCTCCTGAAGGTGACCCTCGAAGAGAAACTTGATCGAGCCCTTGCCCGGCCGGTAGTCAATACGGTCGATGGTGGTAGAGTAGTCCGCTCCGAGGGAGTCGCGCAGCGCCGTCTGGGCAAGGGTAAGGAGGCGATCGGTAGGAAGCCATTCGGCTAGCTCCGTGCTGCTGCCGCGGCTAGTGGGTGGCATGAGGTAGTCGCTGTCTTTTTTCCAGCCCAGCAGCACGCTAGTCACCCCGATCACGAAGAAGAAGACAAATAGCGTGATGCCCGACCAGCGGTGAATACGCCGGGTACGCCGTAGCGCCTTAGCCTGCCGCTGCCGTCGGGTACGCTTTACCATCGACTAAAGAAACCCCGTTTTTTGGCGCAGGTGTTAACGCGTTGGGGGTCAATGGCGTCCGCAATATCGTGCTCGTCAAATTTATCCATTAGGGCCTCCATGCCCTTGGTGAGTTTGAGCTGCATTTCGGCGGGGTACAGGGGGACGAGCTGGTAAAAGTGGATCAGCGTACCGTCCTCGAGGGGTAAGACATCGAATGTTTCGGGAAACGGTCCGCCGCTTACCGCCATCATACAGCCCAACTCGGTACCCGGACCAAGGGGCGCGGCCTCTTCCCCATTAGGGATCGTATGGCCCGAGGCGATAAAGGTGTGGTAGGTGTGGGGAAAGCGGGCGATGATTTTGAGCCAGCGGATCGGCCAGTAGTACTCCTCCTGCTGCATCACGTCCTGATCCTTCAGGGGCCAGTCGGCGGGGAGTTGCAAGTACACTTCGGCGCGGCGGTAGCCTTCGTAGCCCTCCGGCGCGGTCATGGGTAGGTCGCTCATGCCGGAGGTCACCAGGGTGTAGAAGGGGTAGTCGGCCGTGGGGGCCACAATGTGCACGTCTATGTGTACGATCTCGGACACCACCTCGTGAAACACCGACTCTACCGGACCGATATGCTCCTCGATGTGGTCGGCAATGGCCTCGATGTGCTCCTCGCCCCGCGCGGGCTGAAACCCCTGCTCCACCTGGTCGGGATCGTAGCGGTAAATGGGTGCGCCGCTCTCGCTCTTCTCTTCTGGTTCCTCGCTCATACGACGAATATAGCAAGGCGGCTACCAACGGCGGGGCGGTAACGCGGTCGCCACAAGGGCAAAGAGGTAATACGGAGCCAGCAGCAAATCGCCCAAAAGGACGCTCACCCCCGCATCAACCAACCCAGCACCCGCGGCCCCGCCCGTAAACTGCCGCACGCTGGGTTGCCGGTAGACGGACAGGACCACCAACGCACGCAGTACGTATAGCGCGACTACTAACGGCCAGTAAGCGGTGAGAAGGAGCATAGTCCCCAGCAAATAGAATCCACCGTGACTCAGCGCCAGTAACCCAAGTAACAGCTGATGACGGAGCTGGTAGTGCGTGCCGACGGACTGGTGCCGCACCTTCTGCCGCAGGTAAGCCCGCCAGGTTTGGGTGGGCTCGGAGTAGGCCCAGGCCGCTGGATCGGTGATGCGGGCGGTGAGGGAGGGCACTGCGTGGGCATTGACGAGCAGGTCGTCGTCGCCGCCTAAGTGGTGGGCGTGGGCCGTAAAGCCCCCGGCAGCCATAAAAAAACTGCGGTGATAGGCCAGGTTACGCCCTACGCCCATGTACGGATAGCCGTGGCGAGCAAGCCCCTGGTACTGAAGCACGGTCTGCGTAGCCTCGAAGCGCTGCCACCAGGCTAACGGACCGGGTCGGTAGCGGTAAGGAGAGCAGCCTAGTACGAGCTCATAACCATGGGTCAGGGGAGCCACCATCTGTTGCAGCCAGAGGTCGGAGGCTGGGGTGCAGTCGGCGTCGGTAAGCAGCAGTAGGGGGTGGCGGGCGGCACGGATACCGGCGGTAAGGGCGTCTTTCTTGCCGGGGCGGGTGGGGCTGGGCTGGAGGAGCCGCAACTGGGGGTAGCGGTCCTGTAGGTAGTGTACGATGGCTACGGATGCGTCGGTGGAGTTGTCGTCGACGGCCAGGAGCTCGAAGTGGGGGTAGCCCTGAGCTAAAATACCCCGCAGGGTCGCCTCCAGATGGGTAGCCTCGTTGTGGAAGCAGACGATGACGGTGACCGGGGGCGGGTCGCCGGCAGACTCAGCGGGAAGTAGGCTTGGAGCAGGCGTGAGCGCCGGCCGGTACACCCACCACCAAACCGTAAGCTGTACGGCGGTAGCGAGAAGGAGTAGGACCGCCACCAAGAGGGCCTAAAGCTCGGCCACCACGTCGTTCCACTCCGGGTGGCGCTGCACGTAGCTGGCCACGAAGGGGCAGGAGGGGATGGCCATAAGGCCATTGTCACGGGCGTACTCAAGGGCGGCAGTGACCAGGGATTTGCCGATGCCCTGTCCGGCGAGGTCCTCGGGTACCTCGGTGTGCACCAGGTCGATCATATCCTCGCCGCGCATCTGGTAGACGAGCTTGGAGATCTGGGAGCCGTTGACGACTTCGAACTGGTGCTTTTCTTTATTATTGACGACGGACTCGGTCGGATTGGACATGCGGGGGTACTGACTTGAGTAAGAGGCAATAGTACGGACTTTCCGCCAACATGTTTGCTCAAAGTTCCTTACGCAGGCGGGCCACGGGCAGGCCGAGCTGCTCGCGGTATTTAGCCACCGTACGGCGGGCGATGTCGTAGCCGGCCTCCTTGAGCGCGCGCTGGAGTTTGGAGTCGTTGAGGGGCTTGCGCTTGTCCTCGGCGGCGATGATCTCGCCGAGGGTCTTTTTGACCTGGGTGGTGCTGACCTCCTCGCCGTCCTCGTTGGTCATGCCCTCGGAGAAAAATTCACGCAGGGAGTAGGTGCCGAAGTCGGTCCTGTACGAACTTCGAGTTTACCACCCGGCTCACGGTGCTGATGTCGAGCTCGGTGGGTGCGGCGATGTCCTTGAGGATCATAGGCCGTAGGGCCTTGAGGTCGCCGGTGCGGAAGAACTCCTCCTGGTAGCGCACGATGGCCCACATCACGCTGTACAGCGTCTGCTGTCGCTGCTGGATGGCCTCAATGAACCAACTGGCCGAATCGATATTCTGCCGAATGAAGCCGGCGGCCTGCTTCTGGGCCGTAGTGAGCTTACCCGATTCTTTCTGCTTGCGGCGGTACTCGGCCAGTTGCTGCTGGTAGTAGTCGTTGATCTTGAGGTCGGGGGCGTTGCGGGCGGTGAGGCTGAGCTTGAGCTCACCGTCGGTGACCGTGACCAGGAAGTCGGGTACCACTACGCGGGCGGCCCTTCCCCCGGCACGACCGGTCAGACCGGAGGCAGGCTTGGGGTTGAGCTTAAGGATCTCCCCAAGGGCATCGCGCAGCTCGTCCTCGTCGACCTCCAGTTTCTCCTGCAGCTTATCGTAGTGCTTCTTACTGAACAGTTCGAAGTGATCGCGGATCACGGTCTGGGCCAGTACCAGGTCAGCAAAGGTGTGGTTGTCGAGCAGCTCGCCGTTATCTACCTTGCTGTTGAGTTGCAGCAGCAGGCATTCGCGCAGGTTACGGGCGGCCAGTCCGGGGGGTCGAGCGACTGTACCACCTTAAGTACATCCTTGATGCGGCGGCTGTCGACATCGATATCGTAATTGATCAGTAGGTCGTCGGCGATGGCCGAGGGCATCCGCTGTAGGTAGCCGTCGTCGTCGAGGTTCCCGATGATTTGCAGGGCGATGGTGCGATCGAGCGGCGAGTCGAACTCCAGGTTAGCGAGCTGCCCCTGGAGGTACTCGAAGAAGGTGTTTTCGTCGGCCGTGTAGCTACCGGGGGCGTCGTAGGTATCGTCCGGGCTGCTACTCTGTTGGTAGTTGGTGGGGTCGTCGTCGATGTACTGCTGGAACAGCTCCTCCATTTCGAAGGGGTCGTCGCCGGCTTTTTCGGCCTCCTGTCCGTCGGGCTCGGCGGGGGCCTCGGGGGCGGCTTCTTCCAGGGTGGGGTTGCGTTCCAGTTCTTCCTTCACGCGTTGTTCCAGCTCGTAGAGCGGCAGCTGCATCAGCTGCATGAGCTGGATCTGCCGGGGGCTCAGCTTCTGGAGTTGCGACTGTTTGAGGGATTGGCCTAGCATGGGGGCTGCAAGGTAGGGCTTGGCGGGGGAGATGGGGCGGGGCCGCGGTGCGGGGTTTATAGAAAAGCTAACTCAGAAGCGGCTTGCCAACTAAGTAGTTCACCGATGGTATGCTGCTGATAATCCGTACCGCCGTAGACGACCGTGGGTTGCCGAAGGGGTACGTCAGCGATATCTGCGAACCAATCGAGCTGCTTAAAGAAGTCCCTCCGGTAGGTTGCGCCCGATTTGATCTCCACTGGTCGGAGACCGTTTCCCAGATTGATTAAAAGATCAATCTCGTGCTGGTTGCTATCCGCCAGAAGTAGAGTGGGGGTTGCGTGCCGCGATTGAAGAAGCCCTTAGCTACCTCGTTGATGATGAAGTTCTCAAAGATGGCTCCCCGCTGATAGTAGGTGAATAGCGACTCCGGTGAGGTAATACCGAGTAGCGCGCAGGCTAGCCCCGTATCCCGAAAGTATAGTTTTGGGGATTTGACCAGCCGCTTTTTGAAATTCTTGAAGTAGGGCTGTAACTGATAGGTGACGAAGGAAGTCTCCAGCACGGATAGCCAGGAGGCCGCCGTTGCCGTATTCACACCTGCCGCGGAAGCCAGGGTGCTTTTATTGATGGTCTGTCCGATGAACCCCGCACAGATACCCAAAAAGCGGGTGAAGGCTCCGAGATCTCCGATGTTCTTTACCTGCCTTACGTCGCGCTGTACGTAGGTAGCCAGATAGTCCTGATAGAATCGTTCGGCGGCAACGTCGCGATCGTATATTCTGGGGTAGCCACCCCGCCATATAAGCTCCGTTGAGGTCACTTCGGCAGGTAGATGCTCGCGCAGCTCATCGTAAGAAAGGGGTTGTAGATAGAATAGCGTCGCCCTTCCGGCCAGCGTCTGACTCACGCTTTCCATCATCAGCAGGTTCTGCGAGCCACTAAGGACGAAACAGGCCTCCCGGTCATCGTCGACAATTCCTTGAATGTATGATAGTATGATAGGTAGACGCTGTACCTCGTCCAGTACCATCCGGTGTCCGTACTGCTGGAACAAGCCCCGAGGATCTTGCTCAATCCGCTGCTGTACATCGGGATTTTCTAGTGAAAAATAGGGGAAGTCGGGAAATAAGGATCGGATCAGCGTAGTCTTTCCGCTCTGCCGCGGTCCGCTTACGATGATGACGGAGTACTTCCCTACCTGGGCTAGAATTGGGGAGGATACTTGTCTGGCAATCATCACCTAAAGATAAACTCATTTATGCAAATTGCCTAGTCGTCTAAGCAATTTGCATAAATCTATGGTAAACTGATAGTTCATTCTAATGTGGGAAGCCCTGCGTCCGCCTAGCGGCGAACTACAGGCATCCCTAGTTAGGGCTCCCCTTCCAGGGAAGCGCCATAGGCTACCGTCCCTGGAGGGGGCGCCCTTACCGAGCGGAGGGTGCTAGCCCTCCGCGACTTCGACAACCTCCGCAATTTCAACATTCCCCGCACCCGCGGCCCCGCCCGTATCTCACACCCCCAATAACCTCCCCCACCCCTCCCGCGTTACCCCCACATGTCCCACGTATCCTTCCCCGACTTCCAGTACCAACGCCCCGACCTCGACCGCCTCGAAGCCGCCTTCCAGGCCGTGCTCGAAGAACTCAAGACCGCCGAAACCCTCAGCGACGCCAGCGCCGCCGTAGAGCAGATCGACGCCATCCGCGCCAGCGTAGCTACGGCCTACAATATTGGCTACATCCGCTACTCGATCAATACGCGGGATGAATTTTACCGGGCCGAAAAAGACTGGTTCGATGAGCACCTGCCGCGCACCGAACAGTGGCGGGTCGATTACTACCGCGCCCTGCTCGACTCGCCCCACCGGGAGGCCCTGGAGCAGCACTTCGGTCCCCAACTGTTCGACTCGGCGAAGGTGAGCATCAATACCTTTCGGCCGGAGATCCTGGAGGAGCTACAGGCGGTGAATAAGCTGAGTAGCGAGTTTACCCAACTGCGCGGCGGGGCAGAGATCGAGCTGGACGGCAAGACCTATAACCTGAGCAGCATTGCCCCCCTGGAGCAGGTGCCCGACCGCGAGAAGCGTAAGGAAGCCAGCACGGCGAAGTGGGACTGGTTTGCCGGCCACCGCGAGCGCTTCGAGGCTATCTACGCTAAGATGGTAAAGCTGCGCACGGAGATGGCCCACAAGCTCGACTACGCCAACTACGTCGGCCTGGGCTACGCCAACATGAACCGCACCGACTACGGCCCCGACGAGGTAGCCAACTTCCGCCGTCAGATCCGGGAATACATCGTGCCCATCGCCCAGCGGCTGTACGAGAAGCAGCGCGAGCGGCTCGGGGTGGAGCGGCTGCACTACTACGACCTGGGCTTCCGCTTCCCGGACGGTAATCCCAAGCCGCAGGGCAGCCCGGCCGAGATCGTAGCCCACGCCGACAAGATGTACAAGGAGCTGAGCCCCGATACCGGTGAGTTCTTCCAGTACCTGCAGGATGCTAAACTGATGGACCTGGAAGCTAAGGACGGCAAGGCCCCCGGCGGCTACTGCACCTTCATCAATGAGTACCAGGCCCCCTACATTTTTTCCAACTTCAACGGTACGAGCCACGACATCGACGTGCTCACTCACGAGTTCGGCCACGCCTTCCAGGTGTATTCGAGTCGCAATCAGCGGCCGATGGAGTACAACTGGCCCACCTTCGATGCTGCGGAGATCCACTCCATGAGCATGGAGTTCTTTACCTACCCCTGGATGGAGGGCTTCTTCGGCCCCGACACCGAAAAGTACTACTTCAGCCACGTGGCCGGCTCCTTCCGCTTCCTGCCCTACGGCTGTGCGGTGGATGAGTTCCAGCACCGGGTCTACGAAAACCCTGACCTCGACAACGCCGGTCGTAATGCCGTGTGGAAAGAGATGGAGGCCAGCTACCTGCCGCACCTCGACTACAGCGACAACGATCACCTCACCGCCGGCACCTTCTGGCAGAGTCAGGGGCACATCTTTTCGGTGCCGTTCTACTACATCGACTACTGCCTGGCGCAGATCTGTGCCTTCCAGTTCTTCCTGAAGGATGAGAAGGACCACGCGAGTGCGTGGGCCGACTACGTGCGGCTGTGTAAGGCCGGCGGCTCTAGGTCCTTCCTGCAACTGGTGGAGCTCGCCGGACTGGAAAATCCCTTCGAGGATGGCGTGGTGGAGAAGATCGCCAACCGGATGCGGGAGCGGCTGGATGTCTGAGGGTATGGGGATCAAGCCCCGCCTTTCCCTCCTCCTCTTCCTTCAATTCGCCGTCTGGTCGAGCTGGCTCATCAATCTGGGCACTTACCTGCTACAGAGCCTACACTTCACGGGCCTGCAAGTAGGTATGATCTACGCCACCAACGCCGTAGCCGCTACGGTGACCCCGCCCCTTATGGGGTTCCTAGCCGACCGTAGCTTCGCCAGCGAGCGGCTCATGAGCGTACTCAACACGATCGGGGGCGTGGCGCTCATCGCCTGCTACTTCACGACCAGCTTCCCCTGGTTCTACGGCTGGATGCTGCTGTTCAACCTTTGTTTCATCCCCACCTTCAGTCTGGCCGCGGCCATGTGCTTTCATCACCTGCGGGAGCCGGCCGAGGAGTACCCCTGGGTGCGGGTGTGGGGCACGGTGAGCTTCATGCTAGTAGGCGTGGCGCTGAGTGTGTTCGGGGTGGAGAACTCGGCGCTACCCGTCCTGGCCGGGGGTATCGGGTCGCTAGGGCTGGCCGTGTACTGTCGGTTTTTGCCGCACACGCCGCCGCAGTCGGGCTTTGACTGGGGGGCGCTACGGGGTGGGGAGCTGGCAAAAGTATTCCGGCAGCGGGGCATGGTGGTACTGCTCATTGCGCTCATCGCCAGTTGTATCCCCTCCTCCTTTTACTACAGCTTCCTCAACCCCTTCCTGAACGAGGTGGGCTGGCCGGCCGCGGCGGCCAAGATGGCGCTGGGGCAGCTATTCGAGATCGGCGTGGTACTGGCCATGCCGTTCATCTTCCGGCGCTTCCGCTTTCGGAGCATCATCTTCTGGGGGCTCATGGCCTGGGGACTACGGTATTTCGCCTTCGGACTGGGCCGGCCGGGGGAGCTGGAATGGCTACTCTACGCCGGCATTGCGGTGCAGGGGGTGGCCTTTGCCTGGATCATCATCGCCGCTCAGATCTACATCGACAACCGGGTGCCACTGGGACTGCGGAGTACGGCGCAGGGGCTGGTCTCCTTTGCTGACCTCGGGATCGGTGTATTCCTGGGCAGCTGGATTGCCGGCGAGGTGGTCAGTGCTAATACACTACCCACGGGGCAGCACGACTGGTGGTCCATCTGGCTGGTGCCGGGCGGCGTGGGGGTGGCAGCGGCGGTGTTCTTCCACCTGGCCTTTCCACGGGAGGGTAAGCTGCAGGGCGGGGACGCAGGTGCATAGAAACAAACAAGCCAGTTTTGCCACCGGAAGCAGCGAAACTGGCTTTATAAACAGACACTATGAACAAACACTAGGGCAAAAATAGCGCATATCGCTTTTTGGTTGTCACATACTGCCGTGTTTATCGCTGTATTCGCGAAATTTAACACAGTGCTTACGCTTTGTGCTAAAACTCCACCTTAAGCCGCAGATTGATCCGCCGCCCCGTGAGTCGGTTGGGCACGGCGAACTGCTGCTGGAAGATGGTCTTGATGAAGGTATTGCCCGCCTGGTTGCCCACGTTCATCATGTTGAATACCTCCAGACTGAGGTAGGTAGAGCGGGTAAAACGCAGGGGGGAAGTGGCGCGGTTGCGCGAGGTCATCCGGTCGAAGAGCCGCCAGCTGAAGCCGATGTCGATGCGGTGGTAGGTGTCGAAGCGCAGGGTGTTACGGGTCTCCGTGTTGTTGCCCGGGATACCGAAGGGTAGCCCGCCGCCGATGGTCAAGTTTACGTGGGTGCGGAAGTTCTCGTTGTTCCGTAGGTAGTCCTGGAAGAAAAGGGCGAGTTGGAAGATCTGGTCGGTCGGCCGGGGCACGTACTTGACCGTATCGGCGAGCACCTCGCCCTCAGGCCCACGGCCGGTCACCCGCCGGTGGGTTACTCCCCTGAGCTGCTCGCGGGCGCGCAGCAGACTTAGGTTAAGCCAGCTATCCGCCCCCGGCACGAACTCCCCGTTGAGCCGAAAATCGAGCCCCGCCACGTAGCCACTAGCATCGTTGCGCCCCGCGTACTGGATGCGCACGTTCTCGATCTCGTAGCTGACCAGGTCCCAGAGCGATTTGTAGTAGGCCTCGGTGATGAGGCGAAACTTCTTCGGATTGCGCCTGCCGTAGTAGAAGTCACTGGTCAGGCCGCCCACGATGTGGAAGGACTTTTGGCTCCGTAGGTCGGTATTGACCGTCCCGTCCGGCGCCCGTAGCTCGCGGTAGAAGGGCTGCTGCTTATAGAGCCCACCGGCCAGCTTATAGGTGATATCCTTCGTGCCACCCAGGGGTTTGTAGAGGAGTTGGACACGGGGACTGATATCGATATCACCGTTCAGGTCCCAGGCCACGGCCCGGATGCCGGCACTGAGACGGATATCGGCACGGTCCTCCTGCCGCCAGGTGTAGGTATCCTGGAAAAAGGCGCTGAAGCGGTTGCTCTGTAGTTCGTTCTCGGTCTTCAGCACGCTGAACAGCCGCACCCCGTCCTCGTCGAAGGGCAGGCTGTAGCCGGCCGAATCCAGGCGCTCCCACTCGTTGATGTAATCGTTGATGCGCTCGTGCTGCGCCTTCACGCTCCACTGTAAGAAGTGACTCCTGGTGGTCACCGCATCACCCTGGTTCAGCTCCAGTCCACCCCGCAGCTCGGCGTTGTAGAGCTGAATATCCAGGAAGTTGCGCACGTACTCCTGCTGCTCGCCCGCTCCGACGATATCGGTCACCTCCCCGAAGGTCTCCGAGCCCAGGCCGGTATCCAGGGAGCCGAGGATGTAGCGCCCCCGGATGGAGATGCCCTCATCCTCGTCACTGCGAAAGGCCGAGGTCAGGAATTTCAGGAACAGCGGATTGGCCGCCCGCTCCGGAATGTAGGTCAGCGATAGCCCTCCCATCTGGGTCGCGAAGTCGTCCTGCTCCCCGCCGGCAAAGACCGACTCTAGCCGCAACGTCTCGAAAAAGCCCCCGAAGGCCGTCGACCGCGCCAGGGGCTCGAAGTTGTACACGCTGCGGTTGTAGTTGCCCAGCACCCCCAGCTGCAGCGTTTTGCTGAAGTCGTAGGTCACGTAGGCCTGTAGGTCGTAGAAGTTGGGCTGGTACTCTCCCGTCGTCTCCAGCGTACCCAGAATATAGCGCGTGGTCTTGTACCGGGCCCCACCCAGGAAGCGCAGCCGCTGGTAATTGGTCTTGCCCAGCTTTTTACTCCCCTCGATGTGCGCCGAGCCCCCCAGCAGACTGGCATCCAGCGAGGCCCGCAGGCTATCCGGCCGCTTGTACTTGATGTCGAGCACCGAGCTCAGCTTATCGCCGTACCTGGCCTCGAAGCCCCCCGAACTGAAGCTCAGGCTCCGCATCAGGTTCGGATTGGCAAATGTAAGCCCCTCCTGCTGCCCCTGCCGGATCAGTTGCGGCCGGTAGATCTCGAAGTCGTTGACGTACACCAGGTTCTCGTCGTAGTTACCGCCCCGCACGTTGTACTGACTGGTCAACTCGCCCCCCGCCCCGCTACTCACCCCCAGGGCAATACTCGGCAGGATGCTCTCCAGGTTACCGGTCACGGAGGGCAGTAGCCGCAACTGGGCCGGGTCCTCGCGGATCATGCCCCCTTCCTCCACCTTACTCTCGCGTACGATCACCTCCAGCCCGCTCTCGATCGGGGCCATAGCCACATCGATTTGCTTACGTCCGCCGGCCGGCAGTTCCTCCACCCGTACCTCCGTCAGCTGGTAGCCGATGCGACTGAATACCAGTACGAAGGCTTCCCCCGTAGGCACTGCCGTCACGTAGCGACCGTTCTCCGCCGTCTCCACCGCGCTACTCGACCCCTGCACGTACACCGTCGCAAAGTCCACGGGCTGATCACTCACCAGGTCCGTCACCCGCCCCGATATAGTAGCCGTCTCCACCTGGGCGCGTACGCCGGTGCAAACCATCAGGAGAAGGCAGAGAAACTGTATCGGTAGCCGCATGTATACTCGCGAGTGAAAAAGCGCAACGGTAAAGGTAGGGGGCTTGGTATGGCCGTCGCTACTCCAACGGCCAGAAGATCAGCCCCAGCACCTCCACGAACTCGCCGGCATGCCCGTACAGCCCCCGCACCTCCCCCCGGTAGGTCCCATCCGGCCGCTGCGTCATCAGGGTACGGAAGGTGGTATCGCCGCCCTGCCCCCCGTACTCCGGCGACACGCTGCCGTCCGAAAAGTGAAACTGCACCGCATCGATATACCAGCCGCCCCGCCCGCTGATGCCGATAAGCTTGGCCCCCTCCGGCACCCGGTAGGCCGGTGCAAAGTCCGCCCCCGCCGGCCGTCCGATGGTATAGGTCTGCCGCCGCCCCCGCCCCACCCGGTACTGTAGGCGGATGCACTGCACGATCAGAAAATCTGGATTGCCGGTCGTGCCCGCCTCAATCTCCAGCAGCTCACTGCCCGGTGCCAGAAACTCCTCGGCAAAGGCGGCCGACTCCGTCCCCGTCACCCCACCCACCGGCGCCGAGTAGTGCATCTCGCCCAGTTGCGCCTTGCGGTCCGGCACCACGAAGCCCGCCCCCCGCTGGCAGCCCCCCAGAAAGATTCCAAAAACTACTAAGACCAGTACTGTCCGCATCCCCCAAACATATACCTTTCTATCTACCCCCGAAGGGGTCTAACTCGCCGAAGGCGATCTATTTACTACCTTCGCCCCTCCACCAAGCACCCCGCATGGCAACTGTAGTAAGCTTACTGAACCACAAAGGCGGCGTCGGCAAGACGACCAGCGCAATCAACATCGGCGCCGGCCTCGTAGAACTAGGCAAGCGCGTCCTGCTGGTCGACCTCGACCCCCAGGCCAACCTGACCCTGAGCCTCGGCATCCCCCGCCAGCCGGTGACCATCTACGAGAGTATGATGGGCGAGTCCGACCTGGCCCCCTACCAGGTCAAGCCCGGCTTCGACGTAGTCACCTCGAGCCTCGACCTGTCGAGCGCCGAGATGGAACTGGTCAACGAGGCCGGCCGCGAGTTCATCCTGCGCGAACTCTTTAGTGGAGTCGATGAGGACTATGACTTCATCATCATCGACTGCCCGCCCAGTCTCGGCCTGCTCACCCTGAACGCCCTGACGAGCAGCCAGCAGGTGATCATCCCGCTACAGACGGAATTTCTGGCCATGCAGGGACTGGCCAAGATCAAGCAGGTGATCCAGAAGGTGAAGCTGCGCCTCAACAAGGAGCTCCACATCAGTGGCGTACTGGCTACCATGTACGACCAGCGGAAGGTGCTCAACCGCGACGTGGTGGAGACGATCAAGAAGTACTTCGGTCCGCTGATCTTCGACACCTACGTCCGCAACAATGTCTCGCTGGCCGAGGCCCCCTCCCAGGGGCAGGACATTTTTACCTACAGCCGGAATAGTCACGGCGCCAAGGACTACCTCAAGGTGTGTAAAGAAATCATCGAGCGCACCGAGCAACCCGTGCACCTGCGTCCCCGCCCGAAAAAAGACGTGCCCGCTTAACCCGCTCGGTTCCGGGTGACCGACCCAGGGACCCCTACCTCCTGACTACCATGGCCAAGAAACGCTTTACCGACGATCTTTCCGGACTCTTTGAGGACAACTACCTCATCGGCGACGACCCCATGGCCGTCACC
>CATQHI010000010.1 GCA_958295895.1 Saprospiraceae bacterium
GTCTTAGTGCGCTTGCCGGCCTCCTTGATGCGGCGTAGCTCCTCCAGGCTGCGGGCGTAGCGTCCCTGGGGCCGGACCTTGCGGTACAGTTCCTCGATGGTTTCCATGTTGTGGCTCACGACCTCCTGGCCACCGTCGATCATGCGGTAGAGGGCGTCCCAGTTGCCACGTACATCTGGGATGAGGGTTTCGATGGTGGTTTGGGGCGTACGATCTTTGATTTGCCGCACGGTCTGGTACCAGATCTCGGCGCCGCGGTCTTTGAGTTCGTCGCGGTTCACGGAGGTGAGCACGGCGTGCTTGACCTGCATCAGGTCGATGGCCTCGGCTACCCGGCGGGGCTCGTCTTCGTCGTACTCGGTAGGCCGGCCGGTCTTCACCGCGCAGAAGCTACAGGAGCGGGTGCAGACATTGCCGAGGATCATGAATGTGGCCGTGCCCGCCCCCCAGCACTCGCCCATATTGGGGCAGTTACCACTCTGGCAAATGGTGTGGAGCTTATACTCATCGACGAGCGCGCGTACCCGCTTGTAGTCGGGGCCGATGGGCAACTTCACGCGGAGCCAGTCGGGCTTACGCTGGCGCTCGGAGCGGGAGGGGGCGAGGGGTAGGTCGATCATAGAGAATGCAGAAAGTACAAACCTAGCCCGCCTTTGGTTGCCCGGGCCGCCATTCGTCGAAAAAGCGGTGATATTCCCCCACCCCCGCCCTACT
Source organism: Saprospiraceae bacterium (assembly GCA_958295895.1). GTDB lineage: Bacteria > Bacteroidota > Bacteroidia > Chitinophagales > Saprospiraceae > Neolewinella. The sequence continues at coordinate 715 of CATQHI010000010.1, forward strand.
TTTATGTCCTATGGATACGATGGAAAATATCCGCGTAGCGCTGCGTAGCGTGAGCGCTAATTGGCTACGGGCATTGCTCACCACACTGATCATTGCCGTCGGTATCATGGCCCTGGTCGGCATCCTGACGGCGATCGATGCGGCCATCTATTCCCTGTCCTCTAACCTATCCAGTCTGGGAGCCAACACCTTTGAGATCAACCGCAAGAGCGATCAGGTCCGGTCGCGGGGAGGCCGCAACAACCAAAAGGAGTCTGAGCCCTTCACTTACGACCAGGCCATGGACTTTGTCGAGGGCTACAACTACCCCGCCGCGGTAAGTGTGAGTTTCTTCGCTAAGGGTGCCACTACGGTAGGCTTCGGAGAGCGAGAAACGAACCCCAATGTTTCACTCTACGGCATGACCGGTAATTACCTCACCAGCAAGGGCTACGAGATCGAGGCCGGCCGCAACTTCACCACCCGCGAGGTGCAGGAGGGGGGTAACATTGCCATCCTGGGTGCCGACCTCGTTGACGAGCTATTCTCCGGAAAACACCAATTTGCCGTCGGTAAGGAGATACAGGCTGCGGGTGTCCGCTACACCATCGTCGGCACCCTGGCCAGCAAGGGCAGCAGCCTCAACAACAACGACAAGCGGATACTCATCCCGCTGCAGACCGCCAAGCGCTACTACGCCTCCAACCGTACCAACTACGACATCTTGGTCGCCGTACCCGACCCCAGCGGCATCGACGCGGCCATGTCGGAGGCCACCCTAACCATGCGGCGGGTGCGGGGGCTCCGGGCCGGACAAGAAAATGACTTCGAGGTCGAGAATAGCTCAGACTTGGTGAGCATCATCAAGGACAATACAGTCACGCTGCGGCTGGCCGCGGTCAGTATTGGCCTCATGACCCTGCTCGGTGCCGCCATCGGCCTGATGAACATCATGCTGGTCTCGGTCACCGAGCGCACCCGGGAGATCGGAGTTCGCAAGGCCCTCGGTGCTACCCGGCGCAACGTACTGCTGCAGTTCCTCATCGAGGCGGTCGTGATTTGTCAACTCGGTGGACTCCTGGGCATACTCCTCGGGGTGCTAGCCGGCAACGCGGTGGTCTTTTTCACCGGAGGAAGCTTCCTGGTACCCTGGCTCTGGATCGGCCTGGCACTGATCGTGTGTACGGTCGTAGGGTTGATCTCAGGCCTTTATCCCGCCCTGCGCGCCGCCGCGCTTGATCCCATTGAATCGCTCCGCTACGAATAGACCCGTATGCCCAACCAGGTCACCCACCGGGTTTGCGATTTCCTCAAGGACATAGAACCCTTTAGTTACCTCGACCGCGCCGTCCTGCTCCAGGTTGCCGCCCGGGTAGAGGTGCGCTACCAACCGCCGGGTACCGTAGTGTTTCGTCCCGGCGAGCCACCCCGCGACCGCTTCTACGTTGTCAAAGAAGGCACCATCGAGCTCTTCAGCGAGGACCAGAGCGGCGAGGAGCTACTGGTCGAACGCTGCGGCGAAGGAGAGCTATTCGGCATCCGCCCACTACTGGCCGATGACAACTACGTTTTTGTAGCTCGGGCGGCAGAAGAAAGTCTGCTCTACGCCGTCAACAGCGAGGGCTTTCGCGACTTGATCGGCAACTACCCCAGGGTGCTGCAGTACTTGCTCGCGAGTATGGCCGGTAGCACCCGCTACGCCAGAGCGTACCGCGCAGCTACCGCCAAGTCCACAGCGCCGGCGCCGGACGAGGTAACACCCGACCTCCAGGCGCTACAGTTCGTACAACAGAGTCGCGAACCCATCGTCTGCCAGCCGGAGCAAACCATCATCGACGCGGCAAAAGCTATGACCGAAGCAGAGGTGGGCTCTATCGTAGTGGTTGACGAAGCGCAGCATCCGGTGGGTATTGTCACCGACCGCGACCTGCGGCGTAGCGTAGCCACGGCACTGGTAAGTCGACAGTCACCGGTATCGGCCATCATGTCTAGCCCCGTGGTGTGCATCGGTGAGCGTGCCACGATTGCGGATGTCCAGATCGCTATGCTACGGAGTGGCTACCACCACCTGGTGCAGACTGCCGACGGCACGGATCGCTCCGCCGTGACCGGGGTGATTAGCGAGCACGACGTGCTACTGGCTCAGGGTAACCACCCGGCCGTACTGATCCAGGAAATCGGGCGCGCCAAATCACCGCGCTACCTACGTGAGCTCCGCGACCGCGCCGAGGCCATCCTGGCCGGACTGCTCGATAAGGAGGTAGCCATCTCCTACATCACCGCCGTGATGACGCAGATCAACGATGCCATCATTCGCAAGTCCATGAAGCTAGCCCTGGCCCGCATGCAGGCCGATGGCCACGGCAATCCGCCGGCACTGTTCGACTGGCTAGCCCTCGGCAGCCAGGGCCGCGGCGAACAGCTACTACGCACCGACCAGGACAATGCACTGATCTTTGAGGATGTACCCGAAGAGCATTACAACGCCGTCAAGGCCTACTTTCTACAGCTAGCGGACTACGTCACCGAATACCTTAACACCGCCGGCTACAGCTACTGCGATGGTAACATGATGGCTAGTAACCCTAAGTGGTGCCTCAGCGTAGCCAAATGGAAGGCCCAGTTCAGCCGGTGGATGCACGACAACACCGCCGAGCACCTGCTCAACACCTCTATTTTCTTTGACTACCGGGGGGTGTGGGGCAACGGAAGCCTACCCGATAAACTTACCGCCCACATCTTCGCCGAAATGGAGGGTCATTCCACCCGTTTCCAGGCCTCCCTGGCCCGGGCCGCCCTCCAGAATCCCAGCCCGCTTACCTTCTTTCGCAACTTCGTCGTCGAGCGCTCCGGCGAGCACAAGGACCAGTTCGACCTCAAGGCCCGCGCCATGCGCCCCCTCACCGATGCCGCCCGCATACTCATTCTCAGCGCGCGCAAGGGCAACATCAACAACACCTTCCTCCGCTACGAGGCCCTCGCCAAACTCGAACCCCAGAACGCCCAGCTCTACCAGGATGCAGCGGAGGCCTACGAGGTACTGATCCGCCTACGTGCGGTGCTGGGTCTGAAGCGCGGCGATTCCGGTCGCTTCGTGGCCCCCAGCGAGCTTACCCGCGTACAACGGCTTCTGCTGCGTAACAGCTTCGCCCCCGTCCGCGAGATTCAGCAACTCCTTGAGTTACGCTTCCAGCTTACCTTTCTTCGCTAATGGAGGGAAGCGACTGGCTCGATCGGCTACGGTATCGCTTCGGTAGTCATGCTACCGACAGCGAGACAGGAAGCTGGCCCGAATGGTACCGAAACTACCGCGTTACCCTCGCCGGCCGTACCGTCTCACCCGACCAGTTGCTGCGGGAGCTACCCATTGTAGTCCTCGACGCAGAAACCACCGGCCTGCAAGTTACCCGCGATCGTATCCTCAGTCTAGGCGCCCTACGGGTATACGGTAACAGCATTCACCTGGCCGAAAAGTTCGAGGGCTACCTCCCTACCCCGCCCCATCATACACCCGGCGACTCCGTAGCCATCCACGGCATCATCCCCAACAGCCGCCGCTACACCTATAGCGACGAGCCCACCTTACTGGCAGAGCTACTCGACTACCTAGGTGCCAGTATCATCGTAGGTCACCACATCGGCTTTGATCTGGAAATGATCAACCGGAGCCTGGCCCGCCACGGCGCCGGCCCCCTCCAAAACCGCATCATCGACACGGCCCAGCTCGCTAAGCGCCTGCGCCCCGCCGGTTACTGGACCCCCGAAGGGGAATACTCCCTTGACTCCCTGGCCCGCCGCTACCGCATCCCGCTCTCCGACCGCCACACCGCCCTGGGCGACTGCTACATCACGGCCGTCCTCTGGCTCAAACTCCTCACCCGCCTAGCCATCAAGATCGGCCACGACCTACACCTCCGCGACCTCTAACCAGCCGCAGACGTCTACCCGCGAAACGGTGTCTACCTGCCAAAGGCGGTCTACTTCCCCTGCCCCTTCCGGTGCTTCTTCTTAGACTTTTTGAAGCCCCCATCAAACCCCTTGTACTTGTTACGCGGCTTGTGGTCACTTCGGTCGCTACTCTCCGGAGCCACGTTGCCGTCATAAACACGCAGGTTCACGTCTTGCCCCCGATCCTGCACCCCGTCAAGGGCGGCCACCACACGGGTAGCCTCCCGCTCGTCGACGTCGATAAAGGTGAGGTTGTTCTGTAGGTCTATCTTACCAAGGTCGATCTTGCGACCGGGAACGTTCTTGTTGAGCATCCCAATCACCTGGGGTACGGTATAGCCCTGCCGCCGCCCGGCCGCCATGCACAGCCGCGTGTAATTGACGTTGGACCTGCGTTCCCGCCCTTTCTTCTCTTTTTTGTCCTCCCGGGGGGCTTCCAGCTTACGGGTGTCGCCGAGCTGCTTACTCAGGCCGGCCAGTCCGTGGGCTACGATCAGCTCGATGAGTTGCTCGCGGTCAATGCCCTCCAGCGACTCCTTGATCTCAGGTAGCAGGGCCTGTACTTTTTTGTCCTTTAGTTCTGCCGACTTCAGCGTCTCGACGAAGCGCTGGGCCCGGCGGCTGTACACCTCATCCTGACTCGGGATCGGTGCCTCATTGAATTCGATCTTGCCGTAGCGCTCGATATCGCGGAGTTTGCGCAGCTCGCGCCCGGTCACGATGCTTACCGCGATGCCCTCCTTGCCGGCCCGGCCGGTGCGTCCGCTGCGGTGCACGTACACCTCGGGAGCGTCGGGCAGATTGTAGTTAATGACGTGCGTCAGGTCGCTGACGTCCAATCCACGGGCAGCCACATCGGTGGCGACCAGCAGCTTGATGCGCCCCTTGCGGAAACGCTTCATCACGTCATCGCGCTGTGCCTGGCTCATATCACCGTGCAGCGCATCGGCGGAGTGCCCGGCGTAGCGTAGGTCTTCGGCCACCCCATCCACCTCGCGCCGCGTACGGCAGAAAATCACCGCGTACATATCCTCGTCAAGCTCCACCAGCAGTTTGAGCAGATTGAAGCGGTCGGAGCCCTTCACCTTGTAGTAGATGTGGGTGATATCCGAGTTCCCCGCATCGGTATGGTCGATACTGATCTCCTGGGGGTCGTTCATGTAGTCGGTCGAGATTTTGCGCGCCTCCTTCGGCATGGTGGCTGAGAACAGCAGCGTCTGCTTCTCCTTCGGCGTCGCGTCGAGAATGCCGTTGAGCTCTTCCTGAAAGCCCATGTTGAGCATCTCGTCGGCCTCGTCCAGCACTACGCGCTTGAGCTGGTCTACTACTAGTTTGCCACGGTTGATCAGGTCGAGCGTACGGCCCGGGGTACCTACCACAATGTTGCCGCCGGCGCGGATGGCGCGGATCTGGTCCCCGACACTTGCCCCGCCGTAAACGGCCACCACGTTCACCCCCTTCCGGAAGCGGGCAAAATCGGTCAAGTCCCGGGCAATTTGTAGGCACAACTCCCGCGTCGGACAAAGAATGAGTGCCTGCACCGCAGGAATCTCGGGGTCAATGCCATCTACGACGGGTAGTCCGAAGCCAGCCGTTTTCCCCGTTCCGGTGCGGGCCAGCGCTACGAGGTCACGGTCGGAATCAAGAATAGCCGGTATGGTCTGTGCCTGTACCGGCGTGGGGGTAGTAAAGCCGAGTTCAGCCACGGCCTGCTTGACGTCATCGCGCAGCGATGTCTCATTAAACGTTTCCATTTCACCTACTTTATACGGGTGAAACGGCCTACTTCATTGTGCCCTAATTGGCACCCCAGCGTAAGTCCTTTAGCCACCCGTGTGTACTAAGAAGCCGCAAAGGTACTAAAATTTAAGGAGATAGCAGTAGGGGCCCAGGGGGGCACGGTGTTTTAGGGGGCGGGGCCGCAGGTGCCAAGTGAGTGGCGCGGCAGTTGACGTTAATCTTGTGCTAAAGTAAATGGCTGACCGGGCGGCGGATAACTGATGGAAGTAATTTGCCCGCTCACCTAAGTGCTTCGTCTTGCGTATCCGTATGCTCTCCTTTGCCTGGTACACTCTCCTATTGACGTCCTGTGTGCACCGTGGCAATTACACAACGGCCGGCTCCTTCGAGCGCGTGCAGCTTCCGTTACGAGATGCGCGTATTGGGGTACTGGAACCCCGGGGGCCGTTCGGCGATCCGGCATCGGCGGACAAGGCGTACCGCGAGCTACGCAGCATGTTGAAGAAGTGTGGGGAGGCTGAGCTACTGACCGAGGATATGATGAATGAAGCCGCGCAGTTGCCAGCACTTTATGGCGAGGGGCTAGCAGAGCATAACCTGCAGTTCTTTGTGGAGCAAACGGACTTGGACTATATTCTGTACCTCGATATCGGCCCCGGCCGGGGAGAAATGGTGCCCAGTTTTCCTGCCGCTATACCGGCCGATCGGGAGGCCTCTGCATTCGTCTACGTCTACGACCTTACCGAGGGAGCGCTCGTCAAAACTGTACAAGTAAACGGCCGGCTGAACTTACAGGCGGAGCCCCGGTGGTACGAGATCGAGTATACCGAGAAGGAGATCGCGCGGCGGGCATTAAAAAAAGCACTGCGGGGGGTAGTCCAGTACAGCAACTGTACACCGAAGTAGTACAATGCTGCCTCCTGCAGCGCCAGCAAAATGCAGCCTCTGGCTGCGCTATGTGTGTGTGCAGTAGGTACATACTTGCGCAGCTACGTTCAACAACTTACCTTTACCCCCGTACCGCCCGGATGGCGGAACTGGTAGACGCGCTGGACTCAAGTTCGCACTTCGTATGCTGTCCGAGTCATAATCAGTGGAAGGAACGCTTCCTCTTTGTTTGACCCACGGAGTGCCGTTGAAATCGACAAGGTCGGTTGACAACATCAGGGTTGCCCGGCAGGAAACTGCCGGAGTAGAACTCGTCAAAGTCGGTGAACGCTGCGGTGGTGACATCGCTGCCAATACCGAGCCAAGCCCCCACCTGCAAGGGAGTGGGAAGGTGTAGAGACTTGACGGCGAGCACCTAAATCTGTCCTTCGGGGCGGGCAAGGTGAAGGTAAAGTCCAGACCCCAAACGCCGAGCAGCAGCGGTGGCGGTGAAAGCCGTAGTGGTAAGTAAAATCCAGTTCTCAGTACTGAGAGTACGGGTTCGATTCCCGTTCCGGGTACACGTACACGCTAAGGCAGCGGGCGGCCCTCATGGGCTGCTTCGCTGCCTTTCGCGTTTAGTCTAGTAAAGCTAAAACGTCGTAGACCAGATTGAGCAGCATTACAGCCGCCAGCGCAAGGCCCAGGTAGCGCATCCAGGTAGCATTCTCCTTACGGAAGGTCTCAGCTCGCTCCCGGGTCTCCATATTGCCGGCCCGGACCAGCCCCCGGGAGAACAGGTACAGGTACACCCCAATGGCGAAGAACACCAGGTGAATGATAAGTCCGATGAGGCTACTGTCCATGATGGGGGGCTTAGCGCGAATATCGTACATTTCCGCCGCCCAAGCCCCCACGTATGACCAAAGAAGAACGCACGGCCGCCGCCCACGAAGACGGCATGCTGCTCCAGGTAGCCCGCATGAACCACCGCCTGGAACGCATCCTGGAGGGGGGTGGCCCAAAGCGCGTAGCCAAGCAACACCAAAAAGGAAAGCTCACCGCCCGCGAACGCGTAGCCGCCCTCATCGATTCCGGCACCCAATTTTTGGAGTTTGGCGCATTTGCCGGCTACGAGATGTACGAGGAATACGGGGGCTGCCCGGCCGGCGGAGTCATCGCTGGTTACGGCCGAGTCGCAGGTAGGCTCTGCGTGATTGTAGCCAACGATGCCACCGTCAAAGCAGGCGCCTGGTTCCCCATCACGGGTAAGAAGAACCTGCGGGCGCAGGAGATCGCCATGGAAAACCGGGTACCCATCATCTACCTGGTCGATAGTGCCGGCGTATTCCTGCCGATGCAGGATCAGATCTTCGCCGATGCCGATCACTTCGGGCGCATCTTTCGCAACAACGCCCGCATGAGCGCCTTGGGCATCACGCAGGTAGCCGCGGTCATGGGCAGCTGCGTGGCCGGAGGGGCCTACCTGCCGATCATGTCCGACGAAAGTCTGATCGTAGAGGGCACGGGCAGCATCTTCCTGGCCGGCCCCTACCTAGTGCGGGCCGCCATCGGTGAGAAAGTGGAAGCCGAAGACCTCGGCGGGGCCACCATGCACAGTTCCGTCAGCGGCGTGATCGACTACAAGTGCGCCGATGACCGGGAGTGCCTAGCGACCATCCGCGACCTGATGGGCCGAGTCCCCAAAAAAGTGCTTTCCCCCTTCAACCGCAGTGAGCCGGTGGAGGTCGACGAGGCGGACATCCTGGGCGTACTACCCGAGGAACGCGCCAAACCCTACGACGGCCGTGCCCTCATTGCTGCCCTAGTCGACGGGGGCACTTTTACGGAGTATAAAAAGGACTACGGAAAGACCTTACTGTGCGGCTACGCCCGCATCGACGGCTGGTCGGTCGGCATCGTGGCCAACAACCGGGAGGTAGTGAAGAGCGGCAAAGGGGAGATGCAGTTCGGCGGGGTCATCTACAGTGACTCGGCGGATAAGGCGGCGCGCTTCGTCATGGTGTGTAATCAGAAGGAGATACCGCTGGTGTTTCTGCACGACGTATCCGGCTTCATGGTCGGTAGCCGCTCCGAGCAGGGTGGCATCATCAAGGACGGGGCGAAAATGGTCAGTGCCGTGAGTAATTCCACCGTACCTAAATTCTCCATTGTGGTCGGCAACAGCTACGGCGCGGGCAACTACGCCATGTGCGGCCGCGCCTACGATCCCCGTCTCATGCTAGCCTGGCCGACGGCACGCATCGCCGTAATGGGGGGCGAGCAGGCCGCTAAAGTGCTGTTGCAGATTCAGGTGAGCAGTCAAAAGTCACGTGGTGAGGAGGTCAGCGAGCAGGAGGAACAGGCGCTGCTCAAGAAAATCACCGAGCGGTACGACGCACAGACCAGTCCGTACTACGCCGCGGCCCGCCTCTGGGTGGACGAACTCATCGACCCCCGGATGACGCGGGCCTACATCTCTGCGGGTATTGAAGCGGCTACGCATGCACCTACGGAGCGTTTCAACGTCGGGGCGGTGCAGACGTAATCTGTTCAAGATCACCTAGGCGTGGTGCCGAGTCCTGCGCGCCCATTCGCGTGACTGCTACCGAGGCCGCCCGCACCGCAAAGGCAATCGCCTCGCGCATGTCCTTATCCCGCCCCAGAGCAACGACCAGTGCGCCATTGAATACATCCCCCGCCGCCGTCGTATCTACCGCGGTTACATGGGGTGCCGGGGTCGTGAATGATTCGTCAGGGCCGGCATAAAAAGCACCCGCTGCCCCCATTGTAATAATCACGTGCCGCACCCCCTTACTCCGCAGCAGCTCTGCAGCCCGAGCGGCAGATGATTCGTCGGTCACGCGGACGCCGGTAAGCAACTGCGTTTCCGTTTCATTCGGAGTAATCATGAAAAGGCCGTCGAGTAGCTCATCCGGCAGCTGGGTAGCTGGGGCAGGATTGAGGATGAGTCGATGAATTCTCTGCGCCAGTTCCCTGACCGTCTCGAGGGGAGTCTCCAGTTGAGTCAGAACGTATTCATCCTCCCCTAGATCCAGCTCGGTGATCGACTCAACACCAAGCGCGGCATTCGCACCCGACGCTACCACAATGGTGTTTTCGCCCTCCCCATTCACTGTAATCAGCGCGGTACCCGAGGCCAATTTCGGATCGCTGCTTACGAAACTGCAGTCGATTCCTTCCCGCTCAAAGCCCTCCACCGCCTGTCGGCCGAACACGTCATCGCCCACCCGGGCCACGAAGCGTACCTGGCCCCCGAGGCGTGCGGCTGCTACGGCCTGGTTGGCGCCCTTGCCGCCGGCGAAGAGAAAGAATTCACCACCGAGTAGCGTCTCGCCGGGCTGCGGGAAGCGGGGGGTCTTCACGACCATGTCGGTGTTGCTGCTGCCTACTACGGTTATTCTACTCATAATACTTGCCCATTGGTACGTTTCTTTATGGTTATCCATCCGTTCAGCATGCTACCAACACAATATGAACCGCAGAGGGCGCAGAGAACCGCAGAGGTATTTCTGAAGGCGTCTTTGGGTACCTCCGTGCCCTCTGCGGTTGGTATATTGATCCTGGCAACTGCCCTTACTTTTGTTTATCCAGCAGCCACAATCAAGCCCAAGCCCACCAAATAACAAGCCAACATCCCATTCAACACCATTCCCGTGCCAGCCGGAGCCCCCGCAAACTCCCGCCACACATAAATCCCCCACACCGCCGCCACGATCGTAGCCCCCTGCCCCAGCCCGTAGCTAATGGCCGGCCCCGCCTCATCACTAGCCAGGATGCTGAACGACATGCCCAGGCACCAGATTACGCCCCCCAACACCCCCATCAGGTGGTCGCGCGAGCCGCCACGAAAGTAATCACCGAAGCTCACCGGCGGCCCGTCGAAGGGATAGCGCATCAGCAGGGTGTTAAAGAGGAAGTTACTGGCTAAAATGCCCAGTGAGAAGACGAATACGGCGGAGTAGGGACTGAGCTTTCCCGGCACCGGCACTTCGAAGTCCTCAAACATCGAGTTAGCCACGTACTTGTAGAATAGGCCCATCAGACAGCCGGCTACGATGGCCAGGACCAGCCCCTTGGTGGGGGTGTCCTTCTGCCCCGTCCCCGCCCGGCGGTAGGCATACGCATTCAGGAGTATGGCGGCAGCCACAAGGAGGGTGCCCCCGAAAAGTAGGGTGGCGTTACCCTCCGGTCGGTCGAGGTAGTTCACCACCACGCCGATCACGAGGGCCAGCCCGATGCCCGTCGGAAAGGCCACACTCATGCCGGCAATGGCAATACTGGCCACCAGCAGAATGTTAGCGGCGTTGAACAACACACCGCCGAGGAGTGCCGAGCCGATGTTGGGCCAGTCGGCCTGCGCCAGATCGGCTACCATACCACGCCCCGTTGCACCCGCGCTCCCGGCAGTAAGCCCGAATAGTAGAGCGAATACGACGATGCCAATCACGTAGTCCCAGTAGAAGAGCTCGAAGCGCCAGCTCGTGGCTGCCAGCTTCTGGGTGTTGGCCCAGCTGCCCCAGCAGAGCATGGTGACGATGCAAAATGCTACGGCCAGGGTGTAGCTTCCGATGATGAACATAGGCAGGGAGTTGGGGGGTGAATGTAGTAAAGCTTAGGTCATATAAACTACCCGACTGCCACGGCGCAGATCGGCACCCTATTTTCGCCGCATGTATACCAACGATCTGTTCCTTCGCACCGCCCGCGGTGAGACCGTCGAACGCCCCCCCGTCTGGCTCATGCGACAGGCCGGCCGAATCCTGCCGCAGTACCGGGCCCTGCGCGCTTCTTTAAGTGGTTTCAAGGAGCTCGTCTCCACCCCTGATCTGGCCGCCGAGGTCACCGTGCAACCGGTGGATGAGCTCGGCGTGGATGCAGCCATCATTTTCAGCGACATCCTGGTCATCCCCGAAGCGTTGGGACTGGACTACACGATGGTCGAAAAAGTAGGACCCCGGTTTCCAAAGACGATCAAATCGGCGGAGGATATTGCTGCCCTGCGTCCGCCGGAGGAGGCCCCGCAGCACCTCGGCTACGTGTACGATGCCCTCGATGCAACCAAAAAGCGGCTGGCCGACCGGGTACCCCTCATCGGGTTTGCCGGCGCGCCCTGGACCATCTTCGCCTACATGGTGGAGGGCGGCGGCAGCAAGACCTTTAGCAAGGCGCGGCGGATGCTCTACCAAAATCCTGCACTCAGCCACCAGCTACTGGAAAAAATTGCCATCGCCACGGCCGCTTACCTAAAGGAAAAAACCCGGCACGGGGCCGATCTGATTCAGGTGTTCGACAGCTGGGCGGGGGTACTGCCGCCCGATCACTACCGGGAGTTTAGCCTGCGTTACATCGAGCTGATCTGCCGGGAGCTCGGCGATACGCCGGTCACGGTATTTGCTAAGGATGCCCGCCACGCCATCCCCGATATCGGCCGGCTCGACTGCCAGGTGGTACAGCTCGACTGGATCGCGGACGTAAAGCAGGCGCGGTCGCAGGTGCAGAGCAAGGTGTTGCAGGGGAATATGGACCCCACCCAGCTTTATGCCTCCCCGGAGGACATTGAGCGGGCCACGCACCGAATGCTGGACACCTTCGGCCGCAAGCACATCGCTAACCTGGGCCACGGGGTCTATCCCGATACTCCACTGGAGGGCGTAAAGACCTTCGTAAATACGGTGAAGGCATACCGGTACCAGGATAATGTCTAAATCTGTGCCTCATACATATTCGTACCTTAGGCTATGGCTAAGGTCTGGTATTGCTTGCTCCTGTTTACCGCCCTACTCGCTGGCTGTACCGGGGAGGAGGATCCCATCACCATGAACCAGCAACCCCCGGTAACGGAAATGGATACGACCGTTTCCTACCTTGCGCTCGGTGATAGCTACACGATAGGAACCAGCGTACAGGAGGATGAGCGCTGGCCCCGGCAGCTTGCGCGGGCGCTTCAGGAACGGGAGCGCATCGGGGTGCAGCCCTTAGCAATTGTAGCCCGCAACGGTTGGCGTACGGATAATCTCAGCAACGCACTGACCGACGATCCGCCATCCGGACCCTACGATCTGGTTTCTCTGCTCATCGGCGTAAACGATCAGTATCAGGGCTTTGGCATTAGTGGCTACACGGAGCGCTTCGAGGACTTACTGCAACGGTCAATTACTCTGGCGGGAGGCGATACCGCTGCGGTATTCGTGGTGTCGATACCGGACTACGCCTTCACACCCTTTGGGGGCGGCAGTGAGGCGGTAAGCCGCGAGATCGATGCCTTCAATCAGGCCGCCCAGACGGTCACGGAACGCTATGGTATACCCTTTTACCACATCACGCCGATCTCACGGCGTGGACTGGCCGAGCCCGATCTAGTGGCTAGTGACGGACTGCACCCCAGTGCCCGACAGTACCGCTTGTGGGTGGAGGAGGTATTATTGGGTCAGGTGACTGCCCAACTCCGCCGTAGCCGCTAATTCGGTCCGGCCGGGGTAGACTTCTAGCGCCGCGGCCAGGCAGTCCATGGCGCGTTCCAGGTCGTCGACCTTTAGAACGTAGGCAATACGACACTCATCCTCCCCCAACCCCGGCGTAGCGTAAAAGCCCGGACCGGGGCTCAGCATCACCGTCGCGCCCTCGTGACTGAAGTTCTCGAGGAGCCAGCGGCAAAAGTCCTCGCTATCGGAGATAGGAAACCGGGCGAAGCAGTAAAACGCTCCGCCGGGTTTGTAACTGTACACACCTGGCATAGCCTGCAGCCGCTGGAAGACCGTATCCCGGCGGGCGGTGTAGTCCTCCTTCACTTCGGCCAGATAGGCTCCATCGTCCTGTAACATGATCTCGCTGAGGCGCTGTCCGAGTCCCGGCGGACTCAGGCGCAGCTTAGCGTAGCGGTCGACACTCTCGCGCACGGTTAGGTTGCGGGTGACCAGCGCCCCCACCCGAGCACCGGTAGCACTGTAGCGCTTTGACACCGAGTCGATGATGATGGCGTGCTCGTCCAGGTCAGGCAGCTGTAGAATGCTCTGTAGCTCGGTATCGTAGCTGAATTCGCGGTACACCTCATCGGCACAGAGGTACAGGTCGTGTTCCCGTACGATCTCGGCCAGTCCTTGCAACGCGGTGCGGCTGTAGCAAGCGCCCGTTGGGTTGTTGGGATTCGTGATCACGATGGCGCGGGTGCGGGGCGTGATTTTACGGGCGAACTCAGCAGGATCGGGTAGCCGAAAGCCGTCTTCGATACTGCAAGTGATGGGTACCACGTTCACCCCGGCCATATGGGCGAAGCCATTGTAGTTGGCGTAGAACGGCTCGGGAATGATTATTTCATCGCCGGGATCGAGACAGGCCAGCAGGAAGAACAGGATGGCCTCCGAACCTCCCGTGGTGATCATGATCTCATCGGCCGTCACCGCTACGTCGAAGCGGGCGTAGTAATCGCGCAGGGCCTCGCGGTAGGTGTCGATCCCATTGCTAGGGCTATAGTCCAGGATCTGCCAGGGTAGTTTGCGAAACTTAGCCACCGCCGTGGGGTGGGTCTCGATGTCGGGCTGGCCGATGTTGAGGTGGTAGATGTGTTTGCCGGCGGCCCGGGCGCGGTCGGCCAGCGGGATCAGTTTACGAAAGGGGGAAAGGGGAACGGACTGAGAGCGCTGGGAAACGACGGGCATAGCGGCGGTAGGCTTGAGGGGGGCAAAGATACACTACCTTTGCAGGGTGAAATTCAATACGCAGCCCGGGGGGGACCCACCCGCTTCCGGCAACATCTTCGGCTGGCGGGTAAGCCTCATCGGACTGGTGCTGATCCTGGTGCTAGGTGCCCTGGCGGCCTACCGCCACTATACCCTGGGGGTGCCCGTTGGGTTCGACGACCCGCTGGAACAACCGCAGCAGCGGGACTACTACCACGATAAGGCCGACCGGGAGGCCGCCCGGCAAGATTCCCTGCGCAAATCCCGCCAGTAATGCTACTCCAATTCCATAAGTACCAGGGCGCGGGCAATGACTTCGTCCTGTTCGACGATCGACAGGGGCAGATCCTACCTCTTCTGGATGAGAAAAACATCGCCCGGCTCTGCGACCGCCACTTCGGTATCGGTGCGGATGGGCTTATGCTGCTCCGCCATGCCGTAGCTCCCTACGACTTCGAGATGCTGTACTATAACTCCGACGGTCGGCCCGGCAGCATGTGCGGAAACGGCGGGCGCTGTATCGTGCGCTTCGCCGCCGAGCTGGGTATCGACCGCACGATCTATCGCTTTCTGGCCGTCGACGGACCCCACGAGGCTACCCTCACACCGGCCGGCGAGGTTGCCCTGGGGATGAACGACGTAAGCTACTTTGAGCGCCACGGCGCGGATTACGTGCTAGACACCGGCTCACCTCATTATCTCCAATTCGTACCCTCCTTGGAGGAGGTGAACGTAGTACAACAGGGTCGGGCCATCCGCCAGTCCGCCCCCTTCGCCGCAAAGGGCATCAACGTCAATTTCGTGCGGGAGACGCACGACGGTCTGGAACTAGCTACCTACGAACGCGGCGTGGAGGACGAGACGCTGGCCTGCGGCACGGGCGTTACGGCGGCCGCCATGGGTCTGCTCCTGCGCAGTCCGGAGTCGGAAGACGGGTCTTTTCACATCCCCGTACGTGCCCGTGGTGGGCAGCTCTACGTCACCGGCGAGCGTCACGCTGACCGCTTCACCCACCTGCAACTGGTGGGGCCGGCGGAGCGGGTCTTCACCGGTCAGATCACACTCTAATGCTCGATACCGTCTACCTGAACGACCGCTTTCTCGACGCTGGTTCGGCACGGCTTCACGTCAGTGACCTTGCGGTGCTGCGGGGCTACGGCGTATTTGACTACTTCCGCTTCGCCGGCGGTAGGCCGCGTTTTTTAGACGATCACCTGGCCCGCCTCCAGGGTAGTATGGATGCCCTACACCTCGATCTCAAGGTCACTGACCGCGGTCTGACCGACATCGTGCACGAGCTCATCGAGCGCAACGGCGGTGGGGAGGGCGGTATCCGTATCGTGGTTACCGGCGGCCTGTCCACAGATGGCTATACGCCCACTGCCCCTACGCTGCTGCTGCTTGCCTACCCCCACGTTCCACCCCCGGCCGAGCGTTACGCGGCGGGCTGCCACTGTATGCTGCACCACTACGAGCGCCAGCTGCCCCGCGTGAAGAGTATTGACTACCTGGAGGGCATTCGCATTCAGCCCCTTCTGCGGCAGCACGGGGCCCAGTATCCGCTCTACATAGACCGCGACGGCCTGGTCCGCGAAAGCGATCGGTCTAATTTTATGATTGTGCGGGATGGCACTTTCATCGTACCGCACGAAAATATCTTACTCGGCATCACGCGTAGGCACTTGATCACCCTGGCTCGCCAGCTCGACATTCCCGCCGAGGAACGGGCAGTCTCGGTGGCCGAGTTACTGGCGGCCGAAGAGGCCATCCTCTGTAGCACCGTAAAGGGTGTACTGCCCATTACCCGGGTAGGTGACAAAAAAGTTGGGGGCGGGGGCGCAGGTGCAATCACCAAGAAGCTGATGCGAGCCTGGTCGGAGTACACAAAAAATGCCCCGACTCCAGCGTAGGGGTCGGGGCATTGTCTAATCTAGTGGTGTGGATTACACCTCCTTATCGATGTTCCCGGTAGCGGCCTCGTCCTCCCCCTCGTTGGCGGTGGCCAGGGCCTCACCGGCGGCTTCGGCGCTATCGGCCTCGGCTTTGGCCTCACCGGCCACGTCGGCGGCGGCGGCAACTGAAGCCGGGGTACTACCCTCTGCTTCGGCGCGGGCGGCATCCAGCGCACTGGTGGCCGAGGGTGGCGTCGTGTCTTCGGTCGTAGCTACCGTAGTGTCGTCTTCGGCAGCGGCGGGCGCTGGCTCCGGTGCGGGCGGCGGCGGGGGGGTACCGGAAACCTGGGCGCGGAATTCGGCCTCTTTTTGTTCCTGGGCGGCGCGGCGCTCGGCCATGGTGCCTTCCTTTTCGGCGATCCAGTCCTCGAACTTGCTGTCGGCCTCCTCCTGGGTCAGGGCCCCCTTAGCCACCCCGCGCTGGAGGTGCTTGCGGTAGAGTACTCCCTTGAACCGGAGGATTGCGCGTACGGTGTCCGTGGGTTGGGCGCCCTTCATCAGCCAGTCGTAGGCCGATTCGCGGTCAAGCTCGATGGTGGCCGGTACGGTCATGGGGTTGTAGGTACCGATCTTCTGGATAAACTTACCGTCGCGGGGAGCCCGGGCGTCGGCGATGACGATGTGGTAGAACGGGCGCTTACGGCGGCCCTTACGCTGAAGTCGAATTTTAACTGGCATGGTGACAACTGTCGTTAGTTAGTAATACCGACCTACTCCCGCCAGGGGGCAGCCGGTTTTGCCGGGGCGCAAAGGTAGGCAATTTCTGCCGGCTTTGGTGTACCTTGTGCGAGAAGTTTCCCGCCGTTCATGCTCCATCTTCTGCTTGCCGATTACGCCCTCTTCGTGGGCCGCTTTCACCCCCTGGTAGTACATCTGCCCATTGGCTTTCTACTCCTGGCCGTGGTGCTCGAGCTGTGGCCCGGCGACCGGGTGCGGCCGGCAATTAAGGTGGCCTGGGTGCTGGGAGCCGCCTCCGCCGTGGGTGCTGCCCTGGCCGGCTGGCTGCTCGCATCGGGAGGGGGCTACGGCGGCGAGACGCTCTTCTGGCACCGCTGGGCGGGCGTGGCTGTAGCCGCGCTGGCGGTCGGTGGCGTGCTCCTCCAGTCACGCGGCGGCATCACCACCAAGGTATACGGCCTGATGACGGCCGCTGCCCTCACGCTAGCCGGGCACCAGGGGGGCAACCTGACCCACGGAGAGGAGTATCTTTTCCAGTACGCCCCGCCCCTGGTGCAGCGCATCAGTGGTCACACCCCGGATAGTATGCTTGTTACTGACTGGTCAGTCCGCAATACGGATAGTATCGCCGTCTACGCGGAATTCCTGCGCCCGGTGATCGACGATAAGTGCGTGCGCTGCCACAATAGCGAGAAGCAAAACGGGGGGCTACGGATGGATAGCACCCACTATTTACTGAAAGGCGGTGAATCCGGCCCGCTCTTCGTAGCCGGCAACGCCATCGCCAGCCGCTGGCACAACCGCGTGACCCTACCCACCCAGAACGTTAAGGCAATGCCCCCGCAGGGCGAGCGCATGACCTTCGCCGAGGTACGCCTGCTCGAATATTGGTTGAACGAGGGAGCGGACACCAGCTACGTCTTCCAACTCGACGAGGTACCGGAGGATATCAAGGCCCTACTCCAGCGCGATTATGCGTTGGACCTGCGGCCCCGCCTGTTTGTGGAGACGATGCGCGGTGCGATGTTGAACGATGAGACGCGGCAGGGACTCCATTCCCTCAACTGGTCGGTCACCGATCTGGTACCCGGAGGCCCCGCCCTGGAAGTGAAGCCCCAGCCCGGCAAATCAGTCGACGCCAATGCCCTGCGCGAGCTGGCCGCCGCGGCACCCGACCAGCTTACCTATCTAGGACTGGATAATCAGGAACTACCGGCCGAGGCCCTCCTACAGGTAGCGGAATTCAAACACCTCAACCGACTCCGCCTGAACGGTACGGCGGTAGATAGTACCGTACTTCGCTCCCTCACCGGCCTGCAGCACCTCGAATCCCTGAATCTCTACAACACGAAAGTCGGAGACGAAGTATTCAATTACCTTACGCAAATGCCCGCCCTACGCCGGGTGTACCTGTGGCAGACCGCAGTCACCCCTGCCGCCGTTGCCGCCTACGCCGAG
Organism: Saprospiraceae bacterium; assembly: GCA_958295895.1. GTDB lineage: Bacteria > Bacteroidota > Bacteroidia > Chitinophagales > Saprospiraceae > Neolewinella. The sequence goes on from CATQHI010000010.1 coordinate 19,037, forward strand.
GCCCACCCCCAGGTCATGGTCGATACCGGTGCCACGCTCCAACCCGCCGAACAAGACGCTAAAAAATGACGCCCGCTTCCTCCCGCCGCACCTTCATCAAGCAGTCCGCCACACTGGGCATGGGCCTGGCCCTACCCCTGAATTCCCCCTCCATGTCCAAAACGCTCGTCGGTCACGGCACCTTCATCTACCAGGCGGACGCTAAGTGGGGCAATCTCGACCCCCAGAAGCACCCGCTGCAGCACTGCCACGAGATGGTGCTCGATAGTCGCGGTCGCCTGGTGTGCTCCTCCGTTTCCAATCAGCACGACGTACTGGTGTACAATAAAGATGGTAAACTGCTGAAGGCCTGGGCCCACGAGCTGCCCGAGCCCCACGGCCTAAGTAAGGCCGGCGAGGGAGAGGACCAGACGTTCTGGATCACCGACTGCACCGACGGGCGGGTGATCAATCTGGACCTGGACGGACGCATCATCCGCGAGCTGGATGCTCCCCCGACCGAGCTACTGGATGGCAAGCCCTACAAACCGACCGAAACCACCGTTGCCGGTAACGGGGATATCTACGTTACCGATGGCTACGGGAGCAACAAAATCTTTCGCTACGATAGCAAGGGCAGGTTGCAGCACAGTTTTGGAGGCAGCGAATTCTTTGACTGTAGTCATGGTATCGTCCTGGACGAGCGGACGGCCCAACCTACCCTGCTCATCACCAGCCGGGGGGCCAACGAGTTTCAGCGGTGGAGCCTGGACGGTAAACAACTGGACGTGCACCGGCTGCCCGGTCTGTCGATCTGCCGGCCGGTGATCGACGGGGAAGAGACCTACTTTGCCGTGATTGTAACCAAAAGCTGGTGGGCCTACGACGGGATGGTGGCCGTGCTCGACCGGAACATGAAGGTGGTATCTCTGCCGGGGGGCAGTGCGCCGATGGACCAGTCGGACTTCACGGGAGTGAAATACGACAACCGCACCTTTCTTAACCCCCACGACGTTTGCCTGGACGAGGACAAGAACCTTTACGTGCCCCAGTGGTACAGCGGCCGCACCTACCCCCTGCGGCTGCGCCGCGTGTGAGCTCCCGGGCTAGAAGATAGCCGAATTTGGGGGAAACATCGCGGCGGGTGCTATGTTAGCGCCTTAAACCAAGCAACTACCGCCGCATGAAATTCTTTATCGATACCGCCAACCTCGACGACATCCGCGAGGCCGAAAGCCTCGGCATCCTCGACGGGGTAACCACCAATCCTAGTCTGATGGCCAAAGAGAGCATCAGTGGGGAGGAAAACGTGCGCGAGCACTACCGGACGATCTGCGAAATCACCGACGGCGACGTAAGTGCCGAGGTAATCTCCGTAGACCTGGAAGGGATGAAGCGCGAGGCCAGCGAACTGGTCAAAATCGCAGACAATATCGTAGTCAAGATACCCATGATCCGCGAGGGCGTCAAGGCCCTGGCCTGGTGCCGCGACCAGGGCATCCGTACCAACTGTACCCTCGTATTCAGCGCCGGTCAGGCGATCCTGGCCGCTAAGGCGGGTGCCACCTACGTAAGCCCCTTCATCGGCCGCATCGATGACATCGGCTGGGAGGGCATGAACCTGATCAGCGACATCGCTGAGATCTACGCCATTCAGGGATTCGAGACACAGATTTTAGCTGCCTCGATTCGCAACGGCGGCCATATCGTCGCTGCCGCCAAGGCCGGAGCCGACGTTGTCACCTGTCCCCTGAGCAGTTTTGAAAGCCTGTTTAAGCACCCGCTGACCGATATCGGACTTGAGAAGTTCCTTGCCGATCACAAGAAATCGCTCAGCGTCGTATCCTAATCCACTCGCCGCCCGGGGCCCGCACGCCGCGCCCCGGGCGGTATTTTCCCTTGCCCCTACCCTACCCCCACACCCTTAGCGCGCATGAGTAAGCCCCGTGTCATTAAGAACTATGACAAGCTCGACGACGAGCTACTCGAACAGATCAAACTCAACTACCCCAATGGCTTTGAGCGCCACCTAATCCGCTTCACCGACGTGAACGGCAAGATTGCCAGCGCCCTGCCCTTCGAAACCGAGGAGAAGTATTACCTCATTCGGATGACGAAGTCCGAGGCCCAGTTGATCATCGAGGAGGACGATGACTACGATGACGACGGCATCCTGACCGATGAGGCCCGGGAGGAGTACGAGGACAAGTTTGACGAGGATATCGAAGAGGCGGACATTGACCTCGACGAACTGTCCGAAGAGGACGTGGACCGCGACGAAGACTAGCGTCCTACCTTTGCGGACTCAAGGCCTGCCGTTGCGTCCCCACCAAATTTTCAGTCTGCTTCTATTTGCTACCTACTTCTTGGTGGGCTGGCTCATCGTGGACGATTATGGCGTGACCTACGATGAGGCGGTGCAGCGCCGACAGGGACACGTAGCGGTAGCCTACATCGCCGACCAACTAGGCATCAACCACCCGCCACTGGCCACGGAGGGGCGCTCGTTTTCCGAGTACGGCATGCTGTTTCAGATGATCGCTACCGTGGCCGAAGTCGAGCTTGGGGCCATGGATGATGCCTACCGCTTTTACCGCATCAGGCACGTGTTGGGGTACCTGCTCTTCGGCCTGGCCCTCATTTTTTTCTACCGCACCCTACGTATTCGCTGGCCGACGCAGCATTGGTACCCCTTGCTGGGTACGCTCCTGCTAGTACTCACTCCGCGCATCTTTGCCCACGCGTTTTTCAATCCCAAGGACCACGTACTGCTGGTATCCTACGTTATCGCTTCTTATACCCTGGCCCGTTTTCTCCAGCGGCGTACCTACGGGGCGCTGGCCTGGCATGTGCTGGCTAGTGCCCTAGCCCTTAACACGCGGTTTCCTGCCCTGACGCTGGTGGGGGGCACGGTGGCCATCTTGCTGTGGGAGCAACTCTTCGCCCGGCCGGGCAACTTTCGCAGGCTGCTACAGATCGCCCTTTACCTACCGACCACGTTCTTGCTCATGTTGCCTTTCTTTCCCTACCTGTGGGTGGATACCGGCAGCCGGCTCACCGGGGCCATCGCCCACATGGGTTCCTATACCTGGGATAGTACAAACCTTCTCTTCGGAGACCACCTAAGGGCCACCGAGCTCCCCTTTTACTACATCCCTGCCTGGATCCTCATCACTACCCCCATTGGCTACCTCCTTTTTATGCTGACCGGTGTGTACCGGACCATTCGCCAGAGCCTGCTAGGCCTGCGTCGGCTCCAACTCTGGCAGGACTTCGGTAGCCAACTGGATTTCGTACAGCTCGGACTTTCGATCGGCCCTATCATCGTGATTATCGTCCTGCACTCCACCGTTTATAATGGGTGGCGGCATCTACACTTCGTGTACCCCGGGTTGGTTTTCCTGGCCATTACCGGCTACGATTACGCGTGTAGCTATTTCGCACGGGCGGCGCCCCTGGTACTCGGCCTCGCGCTGACCGTCACGCTGATCAATATGGTGCGCATGCACCCCCTTCAGCAGGTCTACTTCAACTACTTCATCCACGGACAGCTCACGGCCCGCTTCGACATGGACTACTGGGGGGCCGGCTACCGGGAAGCTTTGGTACAGTTGGCCGAGCAAGTTCCGGAGGGGCAAACCGTGCGCGTCAAGTGCCAGAACTGGCCCTGCGTCGATAATATCCGTGCCCTACCCCCCGCCGCCCGGGGTAAGATTGTGGCCGAAAGCGAGTGGGGGAAAGCCGACTACGTGGCCACTAACTTTTACTGGCCCCAGGAGTCAGTCGACGTGCGCAACCGCTCCGGCATCTTCGCCCACCCCGCCGTAGAACTGACCCCGCGTGGTGATCTGGTGGTGGGTATTTACCACAATCGCTCGGACTGACATGCGTATTGGACTGCTATCGGACACCCACTCCTACCTCGACCCCGCTATCCTGGAACACTTTCGGGACTGCGATGAAATCTGGCACGCGGGGGACGTAGGGGATGCCGCTGTGCTCGACACCCTGGAGGCGGCCAGGCCTCTGCGTGCGGTTTACGGTAATATCGACGATGCCACCGTACGCCGGCGCCTTCCCCTTAACCAGCACTTTACCGTCGCGGACCTACCCGTACTCATCACTCACATCGGGGGCTACCCCGGTCACTATACGCCACGGGTGCGCGGGTTGCTGGATGAGCTACGCCCCAAGCTATACATCTGCGGGCACAGCCATATCCTGAAGGTCATGATGGATAAGCAGCGTGGTGTGTTGCATATTAATCCAGGTGCCTGTGGCCGCCACGGCTTTCACCGCATGCGCACGGTAGTCCGCTTCACAGTTGAGCGGGGGCGCGTGGAAAACCTAGAGGTGATCGAACTGGGGCTAAGGGGAAAGATAGACTGAGCGGTAACCTCAGGCCGTAGGCTCCGGCAGCTCCAGTCCCATGGCTTTGGCCCGGGCTTTCCAGCGCTCCCGGGCTAGACTTTGCATATCCTGGGTACTATCCATCTCGTCCATAATTTCCAGCCCCAGGAGGGTTTCCATCGCATCTTCCATGGTCACCAGCCCCTCCATACCGCCAAATTCATCCACTACCATGGCGATGGGTTCCCGTCGTTCAAGCATCAGGTCAATAAGGCGGTGCAGGGAGGTATCCTGAGACATGGCCAGCAGCGGTCGGACCAGGCTAGCAATCGTTTCCTGATCCCGCTGCTCGATGATGGCCTTATACGCCATGTCTTTCAGCACGTAACCCTGGACCTGATCGCGCGTATCGCCGAAAACCGGGTAACGACTGAAAGGACTGTTATCGAATTTCTCGTAGAACTCCCGGATCGTCATGGTCGCTTTGGCTCCCACCACTACCGTGCGGGGGGTCATCACGTCGTGCACGGTCAGGGATTCGAAGTTGAGCAGGTTGCGCAGGATTCTACCCTCCTCTTCCTTGAGTCCACCACTTTCGGTCTGCGCCTCGGCCATAAGGGCGAATTCAGTACGGGTTAGCGAGGTGCTATGGGCGTCTCCGCCGCCGAGTATTTGATTGAGTTTATTTGAAATCCAGACGATACCCAGCACGCGGAAAATCTTCACGAGGATGTCGAGCGACTTCACCGTAAAGGGGGCTAGCTGCTTCCAGTACATCGCCCCGAGGTTCTTGGGGATGATTTCCGAAAAGATCAAGATCGCCAGCGTCATCACTACGCTGACGAGCACCTCGTAGGACAGCTCGTAATTCACCAGCGGGAGCTGAATACCCCCCTCTCCGAAGGCCGCACCGGTACTTGCTCCCACCAGAATGGCACCCACGGTATGGGCGATCGTGTTGAGGGAAAGAATGGCTGTGAGTGGCTCATTGAGCTCGTTCTTGAACTGGCGTAGCAGCGCACCCATACGTCCACCTTCCTTTTCCTTTACCTGCACATAGCTCGGCGTGATGGATAACAGCACGGCCTCGAAGATCGAGCAGAGAAAACTAAAGGCAATCGAGAAAAGGGCAAAAAGTAGTAATGCGACCATGGATCCATCGGCGGGTTATTGCTGCTAGAAGGCAACGCCCCCCGCTTTAGTTTACGTACAGCTTCTGGAATGGGACGATTACATCCGAGGGGCCCAGCCCGTTGAGCTGCTGTAGCTCACCCACACTCACGCCGTACTGCCGGGCGATAGCGTAAAGGCTCTGACCTTCCTGAACGACGTGTACCGTACGACCTCCACCGTAGGCCGGCGGCAGCGCCGTAGTAGTGGCGGCGACCGGATCCTCCGCGGTGTGCTCCATCAGCACGGGGCGGGCCGGCGGCACTACGATCGGCGTATACTCCGGTGGGCTCAGCGACGGCGGCGGCGGGGGACTATAGGTTGCCACCATCTCCTCCTCTTCCTGCGTAGGCGGCGCCTCCGCTTCGGCGGGGCAGCTACAGTGGGAGGTTCTGAGGTGTTGTCCTACCAGCGCCACCGGTTGATCCGCCATTCCGTTAAACTCCCGAAAACGCGCCTCCGTATACCCAAACCGTAGGGCCAAACTAGCAATGGTCTCACCCGCCTGTACCACGTGGTAGTCATCGGATACGACCGAACTAATCACCGGCACAGCCACTTCGGGGCCGGGTTGGGCTACTTCGGGCGCAGCTTCGATGGGCGCAGTTTCGATGGGCGTATCCCCCTGGGTCATCACCAGTTCCTGACCCACGAAGATGGTATTTCCATCCAGTCCGTTTAGCGCCCTAAGGGTATTCAAGGCCACTCCGTAGCGGCGGGAAAGTTGGTACAGCGTTTCTCCCGCCTGCACCCGGTGCCGTACTTCGGGATCTGCCGCGGTCGCAGGTGCAAGGTCAGGGGAAGCCACTTCATCTTCCAGTGTCGACTCCACGTAGTAGGGAACAAAATCCGTGACGGGGGCCGGGGGCAACGTACTGCTTTCGCCGCAGTGCTCGGCGAGGTAAGCGTCTGTCGGTACGCCATTTGCCGCTACGGCGATAATTTGCTCGCTCTTACTGTAGGTGCCGTTGCCCTCCATGCTGCGCTCAATGATTCCGAGGGTCGGAGAGATCCGGTAGGTGATGGCGGGGTAGGCACTGCTGGCGTGGTGCTGGACAAACAGGTAATTTCCCCGGCAATCATCGGCCCCCTCCCGTCCTTCGAAGTATACGGTTGCCCCTTCGTCGGCCCGGTCGAGGTCTTCGCCGATCACGGTCAGGCGGGTGTCGAAGGCAAACGTAGCCAGTGGTGAGCTGTAGGTGATCTGATCGCCGCTTCGTTGCATGACCGCGGCCATTACTACCGGCTGCACCTGGTAGTCCCCGCCGTCGGGGCTGGAAATCAACAGCGTCAGTTGGTCGGTACCCGCGTTAATGCGCTCGATCATACGGGCCGACAGCACGGCGGTACCGCAGCTCAGGTAACTATCCGGCAGGGTGGATCGGCTACGGCTGCCCTGTGCGTCGGTCTCCAGGAGGTAGCGGGCGCCATCCAGCTCGTCGGCAAAGACGTAGGTGTAGTAATCCGGCGCGGGGGCTTGTTCGACACTTCGGCGGTAACGGAGCTGCTGGCCGCATTCGGGGGTGAACAACAGGTACACCTGCTCGGCATGCACACTCCAGCCGACGAGGAGGCTGAGTGTGAGCAGACATAACTTCATTGACTAAGTGGTTTGGCGAAGTAAGTGGAACGGGGCAACAAGCCTAGCAACGGCACCGGAGTACGCAACTTGTCTAAACATAAACTTTAATACGGCGTAGCGGACGCTCAGTCAGGCATCCGGCGTACCGGCAAGGTAGGCACAATTGTGCATTTGCCCCACCGTAGTCCTAAACAATACCCCCCGAAACTAGCTCTACCCACAAAGTAACGGTATGAAACTCGTCGTCCTCTTCCTTCCCTTTGTGCTCCTGCTGCCGGCCTGCAGTGATTCGGCCAACCGCCAGGAAATAGACCTAAGCGATGCCGTCACCGAAAACCCCGCAGACGGAGTCGGGCACTATGTATACGCCATGAATATGCCGCGCGAGGTAAGCCCGGGCGAGGACCTCGACGTGCAGATGGAGTGGCGCACGGTGGGCAGCGTCGATCCTAACGCCCGCTACACGATGGACGTGCGCCTGATCGGACCTGCCCGGAAGGACTTTTCCATTCCCTCCGGGGCCAATACAGTAGGCGAATTACACCTGGCCAACTGGCTAAGCTACGACTTTGCGGTGCCGGAAAACTTCCCGGCCGGAGACTACGTCCTTGCCGTGCGGCTGCGGGATAGTGCCCGGGACTTCCAGGAGGTGCCGCTGGGCTACCGGGACGAGCGGCTGGTGGGGGATGGGTTTTATCGACTGGGAGAATTTAGGGTACGAAGCGGCTTGTAGGTGCGCTGTTCCGCATAAGTTTACGCCTCTACATAGTAATCGTCTAGCTTACGCTCGTGGGGCTCCCGCAGCTTGCCGACGGACTTGCCCACGAGCATGGCCACCGTCGCATCGCCGGTCACATTAGCTACGGTGCGGCACATGTCGAGCGGACGGTCGACGGCAAAAATGAGCGCCAGGCCTACCTCCGGAATACCGACCTGCCCGAGCACGATGACGAGCATCACCATACCGGCCCCCGGCACGGCGGCCGAACCGATACTGGCAGCCAGCGCGGTGGTAATGATGGTCAACTGATCCCCCAGCCCCAGTTGCATGCCGTAGGCCTGGGCGATGAACACGGCGGCTACGGCCTGGTAGAGACTCGTTCCGTCCATATTAATCGTAGCGCCGATGGGCAGTACGAAACTGGTCACCTCCTCATCGACTCCCAGGTGCTCTTCGACTCGCTCCATGGTCACGGGAAGCGTGGCGGCGCTGGAACTGGTGCTGAAGGCCAGGAGCTGCGCCGGACTAATACCGGCCATAAAACTACCGTAGCTGCGGCCGGTGAATACCCTGACCAGTAGTGGATAGACAATGAAGATCATGATGGCGAGCCCGGCCAGTACGCAGCCGCTGTACAGCAGCAGGGCCAGGAAAAGATCCTTGCTGGGGGCCTCCACCACCAGGGCGGCCAGGAGGGCGAATACGCCGAACGGGGCGGCCAGCATGATGAGGTCGATGAGCTTCAGCACGACCTCATTGACCCCGTCGAAAAAATCTTTGACGGGCTTGGCCTTCACCGGATCGATAAGGATGAGCCCCACGGCAAAGAAAATCACGAAGAAGATTACCTGCAGCATGTTGCCGTTGTTACCTGCTGCCGCCACGATATTTTCGGGTACCAGATCGACCAGGGCCTGCAGGGGGCCAGCGGTTGCCTGAGCGGTGGCGTCGGTAATCCTTGCACCTGCGTCCGCGGCAAAGTCGTTGAGCAGGTTATCGCGGGTGGTTTGGTCCAGGCCCCGGCCGGGCCCTACGGTGTTGACGATGACTAGTCCGACCACGATGGCCACCACCGTGGTGATGATGTAGAGCCCGATGGTGCGCACCCCCATGTTGCTGAGCTTGGAGATGTCCTGCAGATCGGTGATGCCCTTGATGAGGCTGGCGACGATGAGGGGGACAGCGATCAGCTTGAGGCTGTTGATGAAAATGGTACCGAAGGGCTTGATCCAGTCGCTGACAAAATCGCCCCACCCCTGGCTGGCAGCCAGAACCCCGAAGCCGACGCCCAGGGCCATGCCAATCAATATTTGCCAGTGCAGTGCAAGCTTGTGCATAAAGTACTTTTCTTGGGGCTCAAATTAATCCATGCACAGCAAACTCAGTGCCCCGGTCTTTAAATCAGCCGACGGCGAGCGTAGCGCCACCTGGCTGGAACTGTTCTTTGACCTGGTCTTTGTAGTCAGCGTGGCCGCGCTGAGCTACCGGTTGGAGCACCACTTCACCCGGGAAGGGGTGCTGCTACTGTTCGTGTACTTCCTGCCAATCTGGTGGTGCTGGATGGAGTATAGCTACTACGGTGACCTTTTTGACGATGATTCGGTAAGCTACCAGTTCCTGATGCTAACCGGTATGGCTGGGGTCATGTATATGTCGCTGGTCATTCGCTCCGACGGGCTGGCTGGTAGCCGACTCTACGAGCTGACCTATATTTTTATGGGCGGCGTAGCCCTGCTGATGTACTTGCGCGCGTACATAATGTACCCCGATCTACGCTGGTTCACACGGCGGTTTATGGGTACTATTGCGCTGTCTATCGGCTGCTTTGCCCTCAGCCTGTGGTTCGAACCGCCCTGGCGCTACCTGCTCTGGGTGCTGGGTATAGCCATTCAGGCGGCGGCCTCCCCGTCTATTTATTTGTTCCGGCGTGATTACCCGGTGCAGCTCAGTCACATGCCGGAGCGCTTCGGGCTGTTCAGCATCATCGTGCTGGGTGAGGGTATCGTGGCACTTACGGCGGCCAGTCAGGCCGAGCAGTTCAGTTATGACGTGGCGGTCTACGTGCTCGGCGGTTTCGCCCTCACGGTGTGTATCTGGAAGCTGTACTTCTACGAGGCCAGCAAGGATACCATTACCGAGCAACTGAAGGAAAATACCCGGCGCAGTACCCTGATGTCGTTCTTCTATGGCTACAGTCACTACTTTCTGTACATCAGCGTGATGCTCATCAGCGTCTCCATCCTCATCCTGATCGAATCCAGTATTGCGGAGCACCCCCACCCCCCCCTGGCGGTATACCTGCTGCACGGGGCCTGCGTGTTGTTTCTGACTGCCATCACGCTCATTCACTGGGCGGCACCGGAGTCCTTGTTTCGGTCGGTGGTGCTGGCGCGGATCGGCTGCGTAGTGGCCAGTGCGATCCTCTTGGTGACGGAGCTGCCCGCCATCGGCGAGGTATACGCTCAGGTGGGGGTATTGTCGTGCCTCATTGTGGCGGAATACCTGATCTACCGAAGCCACGGCGTGACACCCGAGCAGGGGGAAGAGCAGATGACGGAGGCCGCCTAGATTAGGTTGGGATACTCGTCTTCCGGTGGCTTAGGTACGGGCTGCAGCATGGGTAGGTCTACAACCTTGGCCTCCTTAGGCCCCACGGTGATGAAGCGCATGAAGCCGCCGTGGCACTCGGCGATGTGCCGGGCAAAGGTGCGAAAGTTATGGTAGTACAGATAGCCGTAGGGTTCGCGTAGTTTGGCTAGGATACCGTTGAGTTTGCTGAGTTCCTTAACGATGTACTTTTCGCGCTCCGCGACCCCATTCTGCATGCCGTTAAAGAGTTGCTGGATGCGGGCGGTGAGCCCCGCGTCGATGTGCTCGTAGTAGGCGTTGAGGCGGCCGCGGTTGTTGTAGCTGCGGATATCGGCCAGGCGCTGTGCTTCGGAGAGTTCTACCTCGTCGAGCACATTGTCGGCCGCGCCCACCAGGATGACGATCAGGGGGATGGCGTCGAACATCAGTTGCTGTTCCTGCTCGGTGAGGGTGTTAAATTCTCTCAGCATTACTTTCTACTTTGGGCCGACAAACATACAGCCTACCGGCAAAGCCCATGCAGCAAACACTCCTTTTTTTGATGGCGGTGGCCGCCGGAGCGATGCTGGCCGTGCAGGCGGGCCTCAACAGCGGACTCGGGCGGGCGGTCAAAAGCCCCGTCTACGGGGCCTTCCTATCCTTCGTGGCCGGGGGGGTGGCCTTGCTGGCATACTGCCTGGTCACGGGGGTGCCCATGGGCAACATCCGCAAAGGCTTCGAGCTGCCGTGGTACTACTGGATGGGCGGCGTGCTAGGCGCCTTTTACGTTTTTGCCATCATTGTTCTGGCCCCCCGGCTGGGCGTGGCGCTGACTATCGGACTTACCGTAGCCGGGCAGATGGTATTCAGCCTGCTCATCGATCACTACGGACTGATGGGCATCTCGGAGCATCCCACCAACTGGCTACGGGTACTGGGTATCCTACTGATCATTTGTGGCGTGGTCATTCTTCGGACGAACTGACCCATGCTTTGCCCAACGCGGCCGGAGCCGTACCTTCACCCCCCGCTAATAAACGTACATGGGTTGGTTTAAACGACTAAAGGACGGTATCCAAACGGCCACGCGCAATAAAAAGGAAGCCCCCGAGGGCCTCTGGTACCAGTGCCCTCGCTGTGGCGAGACTTCTACCCGTAAGGAGCTCCGCGAGAATACCTACAAATGCCCCAATTGTAACTACCACGATCGTATCGGCAGCGAGGAGTACTTCACCCTCATTTTTGATGGCAGTTTCGAGGAGTACGAAGCGGACATGGAGGCCGTCGACGTACTCCAGTTCAAGGATCTTAAATCCTATAAGGACCGCCTGAAAGCCGCCAAGAAAAAGACCGGCCTATCGGACGCCATCCGCGTAGCCCGCGGCAAGCTCAACCGTAGGCCGCTGCTCATCGCGGCCATGGACTTCTCCTTCATCGGCGGTAGTATGGGCAGCGTGGTGGGCAAAAAGATTGCCTTTGCCATCGATGAGGCCCGTAAGACGCGCACCCCGCTACTCATCATCTCCAAGTCGGGTGGCGCCCGTATGATGGAGGCCGCCTTCAGCCTCATGCAGATGGCCAAGACCAGCGTCAAACTGAGCCAACTGGCGAAGGCCGGCGTACCTTACTTCAGTCTCATGACCGACCCCACCACCGGGGGCGTCACGGCCAGCTACGCCATGCTCGGCGACATCAACCTGGCCGAGCCCGAGGCCCTCATCGCCTTTGCCGGACCCCGCGTCGTGAAGGAAACGATCAAAAAGGAACTGCCGGAGGGCTTCCAGACCTCGGAGTTTCTCCTCGAGCACGGCTTCCTCGACTTCATCGTCGACCGGGCCGAACTCAAGGAGCGCATGAGCGACCTGCTACACCTGTTCGAGTCCGCCCACCGGCCGGCCTAGCTCCCCCTCCCGCAGTAGATCCCGCACCGTACGCGCCAGGAGTATGCCCAGGCGAAGCCAGCTCACCGGAGTGGTGATCAGTGATATACCCCGGATCAATCGGCTTACGAGTCCGATAAAGTACCGGGCTCCCTGCTGCATCCGTCGCAGCTGAGCGGAGTGCGCGCGTACGTCGTCACCCGTCGCCCGACGATCCACGAAGGCAACCGTATCGAAGTCCAGGGCAAAGCGGGTCAGGAGCACCGGCCGCTCCCCTACCCCTTCCCCCCCCAGCGTCACGAAGGGTCGACCCAGCAGATAGTGCCCAAAGTACCGAAAGCCCACCAGCAAAAGTCCCGCGCCCTCCTGGATGCGCTTGACCACCGCCTTGACAAAATCGAATACCGCGCCCAGCAGTACCCGCATGCCGCCCGCCAGCCAGCCCAGCACCCGCCCTACCGCCCGTGCGGCTCCCCGAATCAAGCCCCGTAGACCGTAGTAGACCCTGCGATGCGGATGGCGGTGCAACTTCCCGTAGGCCGCACCAAGCTCCAGTTCCCGATCGGCAAAGGTGGCGTCGAGCCGGTCACCCCACCCCGCCGTTTCGATTTCTCCCCACAACCGTTCCTCCTCTTCCTTCACCGCTAGGCTACTCAGCGGAGCGTAAGCATCTAGCAGTTTACCCACTAATCGCAGGTCCACCAGCACCTCGTGGTCCACGATCTGCACTACGCGGTCGAGCTGTCGCTTACGTAATACCGGTCGCCCGGTGTCGCGCTCCTGATCTACCAGGGCGAGCACCGCCCGGTGACTTAGCGGACCAAAAGCCCCGTCCAACACCCCGGTGTAGAAGCCGGCACGCCAGAGGCCTAGCTGTAGCAGCCGGATACCGAGGCGATTACCACCCGTGTCGGCGTGCCATTCACCGCGCTCGAGACGAGGGGCCGCCCGGCGCTGGTCCGAGGCGACGACCCGGAGTCGCTGTGACGGGTCATCCTCCACTTCGTACAGCAGGTAGTATCCACCACCCGCCCCGGGCAGGAAGCGGTTTTGGGTACGGTATAGCCGGAACAACTCCTCGCTGTCCAGCAGCAGGCGCTGCAAACTAGGGTGTAGCTGGCTAGCATCCCGTTCCGGTAGTAGCTCGCGGAGTGCACCCCGTAGCGAATTGTCCAGACTGTAAAGGAGCGGCAGCAGGCCCCGATCGAAGTACACCTTACGCCGGCCCGTGCGCCCACGGGTGTAATCGTGGAAATACACCCGCATCCGGAAGACTAAGGACCGACCGTAAGCGGTGCGGTCGCCAATTCGGTAGGTCGAGTCGGGCGCAAGGTCACCGTCAAAGGAGGTGTAGCGCCCGAGCCGGTACACAACCTCCGTCAGGTGTTCCTGTAGCCACTGCCTAGCGTGCTCGCCTCCCGCATCGGGGAAGGGCGGTACTAGGGTACGCCGCCAGTACGGGTCTTCGCGGTAGAAGGTGCCTACCGCTGCCGTCAGGGTGTTGAGCTGACCGAGACTCGGTTCTCCATCCGCTACCCTGAGCAGATGCCAGCGCCGAAAAAAGTCTAGACTCAGGTAACCGAGGTCGGTCAGGTGCTGCACCAACTCGTGGTACTGCCCCCGGCGATTGCGCGTCGTTGGCCCGCCGCCCAGAAAGGGTTGACCAGTAGTAACGCCGAGCGACATCGCGTAGTGACGGGGCATCTCCACGGTCACCGCACTAACCACTGATTTCACCACCGGCTCGGTAAACTCCAGTGCCTGCAGGCGCCGGCAACTGGCGATGAAATCAGCCGGTGCCATGGTGCTACGCCTTGCTACCGAGCAGCAGCTTGGCGATGCCGTCGGCCATGGCTGCCCGGGCAATGCCCGCTGCTTTGACGGTCTCGTTGTGAAACTCCAGGTAGACGGCCTCCTCCGGAGAGAGGTTCTCTTTCACAAAGGTGACCGTATCCCGGTCCAGGGAAACATGGGTGGCAGCCAGCGCCGCGATTTCGGAGTCCTTTTTGAGGACGCGCCCCTCCAACTGCCGCATAATGCGGCTAAATCTAAGGGGTTTGCTGTCATCATCGTCGCTGCCGCCCTCGAGGGCACTGACCTGTACGGTGAGGTTGCCGGTGAGGGTGACCACGTCCAGACTGGTCATGTCGTTGATAAAGTCGCCAAAGGTTTTGTTTTCGGCCATGGGGTAAGGGTGTATGGTGGGGTAAGTAAGGTTATAAAATACCGCCCTGTAACAAAGAAAGTTGTGCGAGACTTAGTCCCGGCACTCGTTCCAGCAGCTCACTGTGGAGCAGGGTGTAGCGAAAGGTCGGTTTTTCGCCGCGTGGGTCGGGCCGCGTGTAGCAAAGCAGGAGATCGCTGAGTACGGTGTAGGCTCCCATGGTAAGTCGCGGACCATCCGGCTGCCGGCGCTTTTCACGCTCGCCGTCGTTGCGGGCCGTATACGCGCTACAGTCTATCCATTCACCGAGGTCGTTGCGGTAGGAGCTACCGCTGATTACCTGGCAGCCCGCGCTCCAGTTGCTCAGGCCGAGTCCATTCTAGTGAATATTGATGGTCGGGTTGGGCCGGGGGTCGATGCCGTCGAGCAGGTTATCGTCCGTCAGCGCATTGTGTCCGTGCAAATCGCGCGCTACGATCACGCCCTTGGTGGGCGGGTCGGGCGGCTTTGTAGATCCGCAGCCCTCAGCGGCTGTTGGTCGTGCACGCGTAGCCCGATCAGGTGAGGCTCATCTACCCCGAAGGACCAGTCATCCGGCAGTAAGGTATCGCCCCGCTCCGGGAACGTTGACACCACCCGGAGGTGGTGACCCGGGGCCGCCCGATAGCGGGCCCCAATGCGGGCCAGCCAGTCCAACCACCGGGTGTAATCCGCAGTGCTACCCACCGGCTCGCCCCAGCGACACCGTCGCCCCTCCGACCGCCAGCGTGTGATGTGCGACTCGGTGAGGGGCCCGACGACCCCATCCGGCCAGAGCGACGCACCGTCGGGTGGATAGTGACCCTGCTCGGTAGTCCGTACGTATTCCTGAAACAGCCGCACCGCCGCCTGCGTCACGTAGCCAAAGACCCCATCGTGGATGGCATGGGGCATGAAGCCCGCTTGCTGGAGGAATTCAGTCAGCGCGGTCACCCGCCGCCCGGGTACCGCTTCCCAGGAGCGCCATTGATTACGCGTATCGTCGCGAAAGCGGTGTTCTCCACCGGCAAAGCCCGCCGGATGGTGGTACAACTCCAGGTATTCTCGCTGCTGCGCCGCAGTAAACCCCACGTGCTCATCCACTCGCCCCAGTAGGAGTGCCATCATAACTAACCGTCCGCTTTGCTGAATGTAACGGTCTCCAGCCCCGGCCATTGCATGTTAAGACCCTCCAGCTCGCGCAGTACGATCTCGGTCATGACGTAGTCGCGGTACCAGCGCTGATCGACCGGTACGATGTGCCAGGGTAGCTCGCTACGGGCCATCACGTCCTCGTAGGCGGCGCGGTATTCGCTCCAGTGCTCGCGCTCTTTCCAGTCCCCGTCATTGTGCTTGTAATACTTATCGGGCTCCTCCAACCGCTCGCGCAGTTGCTCCTCCTGCTCCTCGTAGCTCAGGTGCAGGTAGAACTTGAGGATCAAGGTGTTATTATCATGCTGCAAGAGGCGCTCGAAGGCATTGATGCTATCAATTCGCCGGTCGACCTGCTGCTCGGTGATCCAGCCGTGTACGCGCTGAACGAGCACGTCCTCGTAGTGACTCCGGTTAAAGATCACCATTTCTCCCCTGGCCGGCACCTGCTTATGGATGCGCCACAGAAAGTCGTGATCGAACTCCTCCTCGGTGGGCTTTTTCCACCCCACGGCCCGCAGTCCGAAGGGGGAGCAGGACCCAAAGACATGCTCCATGGCTCCGTTCTTTCCACTCGCATCCATGCCCTGCAGGATAATCAGCACGGCGTGTTCGCCCTCGGCCACCAACTGTTCGTGCAGCTCCGCAATCCGTTCGGCACGCTCCTTACTAATCTCCTTAGCCTCATCCTTATCCAACTCCTCGGGGGCGCGGGTAGAAATTGTACTCAAATCAATTGGCGTCATAAGTAGGGGGGGGGCATAGGGATGAGGGCGGGGCCGCGGGTGCAAGCCAAGTATAAGCTAAGCTACCAGAAGAACCCTACCAGAATGAAGGTAATAATCAGTAGGGCTAGGGCCTGGAAGCGGTAGTTTTTGTACCACACCACGCTGCGCAACTCCTCGGTCTCGGCGGCGATGATGCCCTCGTTCCAGGTGTAGTGTTCCACCTTCTCCGGCGGCGGCGGGGCGGTAGCCAGGCTGATGACGATGTTTAGCACGGCGCACCCCGCAAACAGGAAAAAAGTACGGTGGAGAAAGTGCATTTCCAGGAAGCCATTGCTTTCCATGGACCCCCTGGCTACGAGTACCGACATGACCACATAAAGGATCGAAACCGCCGCGCCAAAGAGCAGGCTATAGAATGCACCATCCCCGTTCGCCCGCCGGTAGAACATACCTACGATGAAAGCCGCCGCTACGGGAGGGGCAATGAAGCTCAGCACGATCTGCAGATACTCCCAGAGCGAAGCGGCCTTCTCGATCTGCGGCGCCCACAGACAGGCCAGGACCACCAGCACCAGGGTAGAAATCTGACCGATGCGTACCAGCTGCTTACTCGTGAGGTCGGGGCGGAGCTTAATGGCAAAGTCCATGGTGATCAGGGTCGAGGCCGAGTTGAACGTAGCGCTTACGGATGACATCATGGCGGCCAGCAGTCCGGCCAGCACCAGACCGAGCACGCCCTGGGGCAGCAGGGTGAACAGCAGCAGCGGGTAGGTGGCATTGGGGCAGTCCACCAAATTTTGACACACGCCCCCGTCGGGCAACTGATAGTTAAGGCTGGGGATGTCGAAGTCCTTAAACAGTAGAATGGCCAGGGTGCCGGGCAGTACCATGATAAACAGCACGGGTAGTTTAAGCAGGCCGGCAAATAGCGCCCCCCAGCGACCGTGGTCGAGGTCCTTAGCACCCAGTACCCGCTGCACCATGAACTGGTTGTTGGCCCAGAAGTAAAAACCCAGGATGGGGGCTCCGAGCAGCAGGCCCGTCCACGGCATGAAGCGGTCGTTGGCGGGGCGCACCAGGCTCAGGATTTCTTCGGCGTTCTGGGGGGTGTAGTAGGTGGATTCGTATACCCGTTCCGAGAGCGGTATCGTAGTAGTGGCCATCCCCTCGACCAGGCCCGAGGCGTCGGCGTCGATGTTATTAATGTTGGGCAATTCACCGGCCGCACCGAGGGCGTTGAGCTGGGCGATCATCTCGTCCCAACCCCCCACCTGATCGAAGGCGTAATAGGTAATGAGGCAGCTACCGATGATGAGCAGGATGGCCTGGATCACCTCGGTCTGGATGACCGAATTGAGTCCGCCGGGCACCGTATAGGCCGCCGCAGCCAGTGCTAGAATCGACACGATGGCAAAGGTGGAAAGCCCCGGGAAAAGTAGTTTGAGCACCACGGTGCCCACATAAAGCCCCGCCGCGGTATCGATCAGCACATTGCCTACGATGGTCACGAAGCTGAAGTAGTAGCGGGAGCGTGCATCGTAGCGGCGCTCCAGAAACTCCGGCATGGTGTATACCCGCGACCGCAAATAGAATGGCAGAAAAAAGATGGCGAAGAAGACCAGCACCACCGAAGCAAGCCACTCGTAGTTGAATACCTGCGTATTTGTCTTTGCGGCATCACCGGCTAGTCCCACCAGCGTGGAACTGGATATATTAGCCGCAAAGAGGGAGATGCCCACGATGGGCCAGGTCATGTTGCGCCCGGCCAGGAAGTATTCCTCCGAGCTCTGGGCCTTAGCGGAATAGAGTCCGTAGCCGATGATAAACACGGCGTACACCGCCATGACGATGATGTCGACGGTGGACAGGGCGAATGAATTCATGAAACGACGTTAAGCAGGCAGGTGAGTGGCCGTAAGCGAACGGACCGTAAGTATACGGAAAAGTCGCACTACCACTACCCCCGGCTTCCTTACGATCCGCCCTGCACCGGCGCGCCGCCGCCCGCCTGTTCGCTGAAGTTTTTGCCCTACTTTCGCGGCCGTGACCGTTCGTCTGTTTCTCCTGCTCCTGCTGCCCCTGTTGGTGTGTTGCGTGCCCCGGCCCGCCGTGCCGCCCGCCGCGGTGGATGCCCTCGGAGTGGAGATGATATCAAGGGCAAAGGCCAGGGCGCTCTTCGGAAGCGAGCCGCTGTTTGAGGTGCTGCTGACGGGAATGGACTGGTCGGAAGGCCCCCTTGTACTGCCCGACGGACGGGTGCTCTGCTCCGATGTACCGCGCAACCGCATCCTACAGTGGTCGGCCGCTAGCGATGGGGTCTACCTGACTAACTCGGGCGATGCAGCCGACGACTACAGCCGGGAACCCGGCAGCAACGGACTGGCCCTGAGTGCCAGCGGCGAACTACTCCTCTGCCAGCACGGCAGCCGGCGGATAGCCCAACTGGAGGCCCCACTAGACGCCCCGGCCGCCAATTATGTAAGCGTGGCCGACCGCTACCGCGGCAAGCGCTTCAATAGTCCCAATGACCTGGTCGTAGCCACCGATGGCAGCATATTATTCACCGATCCGCCCTACGGACTGCCGGAGGACGGGGAGCGGGAGCTGGACTTTTGCGGGGTGTACCGGGTGGACCCGCGTGGCACGGTGACGCTACTGACGAAGGACTACAGCCGGCCGAACGGCATCGGGCTGAGTCCGGACGGAAAAACACTCTACCTCGGCAACTCCGACGGCAAGCGGGCGGTGGTGACCGCCACCCCGATCCTGGATAGCGCCTTCACCCTGGGCGAGCCGCGGGTATTGCTGGATGGTGCTGCGCTGGTGGGAGAGCTACCCGGGCTTCCGGACGGACTGGCCGTTTCCCGCAGCGGTCGCATCTTTGCCACCGGCCCGGGGGGTGTGTGGGTGATGGAGCCCGACGGTAGGCTTATCGCCAGAGTACGCAGTCCCGTTCCGGTATCCAACGTTGCCCTGTC
The DNA here is from genome assembly GCA_958295895.1 of Saprospiraceae bacterium. Lineage (GTDB taxonomy): Bacteria > Bacteroidota > Bacteroidia > Chitinophagales > Saprospiraceae > Neolewinella. The sequence continues at coordinate 38,327 of CATQHI010000010.1, forward strand.
ACCGGCCGAGGACTGGCTTTACCTGACGAATGACGACCGCCTGGTCCGTGTAAAAATGAACCTACCATGATTGAACTGAACGATACGGACCTGCAGGAGGCGGCCACGGCCATCCGCCGCGGCATGGAGGTGTACGTGCACCGCACACACGGTCGCATGCTCATCGCCGATGACCCGGAGCGCAACGTACGGGCCGACCCCGAGGTCTTCGAGGCCGTGATGCAGGACATAAGTACCGATCCGGACGCCTACGTACACATCGAACGCATGACCGCCCCGGAGGCCATCAAGATCATGGCTGCCTTTACCGACCGGGTGCGTAATCAGGAGCTGTGGCAGGCGCTGACCTATGCGCTGAAGCGGCCCAATCCCTTTCAGAACTTCAAGGCGGAGCTGAGTCGGTTTCCGAAAAATTACGAGCGGTGGCGGGAGTTTCGCCAGGAGAAGTATACGGCCTACGTGCGGGCTAAGTTGGTCGAGGAGCAGTCCTAGCGCGTGGCTAACCAAGTGAGACGTATCCGGCGGACGGCCATCGACGTAACGCGGTGGGATGCCGCCGTACTTCGGGATGCCACTCCCCTGCCCTACGGCCTCCACTGGTGGCTGGATGCGGCGACCAGTCACCGGTGGGAGGGGCTGGTACTGGACGATTACCGGGTAGTGCTTCCCCTACCGACCATGAAACGATTCTGGGTGTTACCGGCGGCCATTCGCCCCCCCTACACCCAGCAGCTCGGCCCCTACGGTGATGTAGTACCGGGAGATGCGGCCCAGTTGCTCCGGGCAGTGCCGCGCACCTTTCAAACCGCACTGACCTTTGCCCCTACGCTCAACCCGGCAGAAATACCACCCCGGTACCACTACCGGCGCAGGATAAACTACGTGGTGGATTTATCCCCCCCCTTCAGTGTGGTTCGTAAGCGGTTTCCACGCACGCTGCAGGCCTACCTACGGAAATCCGACAACGACACCTTGGAGGTCATGCCCACCGATCCGTTCGTAGCCCTGTGCCTGGAGCGACTCGGTGACCGTAAGGGCATTAAGGCCAGGCACTTTGAGTACCTGCGGCGAATTATCGATGCTGCCGTAGCGCAAGAGCTAGGTGTATGCTACCAACTGCGCGAGGAGGGTGAGCTGCTGGCGGCCGGCTTTTTTCCTACGTTACGGCACCGTACGATTAACATTGCACCTGTTTCAACCGCCCGGGGACTCAGGCGGCGGGGCATGAGTAGGCTACTGGCGTTGATTATGGAGCGAGAGAGTGGCGTGCCCGGCGCGGTATTTGACTTTGAGGGTTCCGAGCTGCCGGGGGTACGGGAGTACTTCGCCAAATTCGGAGGACAGGACGAGGGGTACTATCTACTGGAGAACAAGCTGTTCGGACTGATGCGGTAAAACTGAGTATTTGATGAGCCGTTAGTAGTCCAAAATTTATCCCCCCACTATGCCAGAACTGCCCGAGGTCCATAATTTCAAACTCTACTTCGATGCCGCCGCTACGGGCCAAACCATTGCCGGGGTGCGGGTCCACGACGACTATATCATCCGCAATATGCCCGGCCCTGCCTTTGCCGATGCGCTAACCGGCCGGCGGATCGTCGATAGCCTCCGCCGCGGCAAATACCTTTTCGCCAATCTTGACAACGGCCACGCCCTACTCCTACACTTCGGCATGACGGGCGATCTCAACCTCTACCAGGACGAGGTGGACCGCCACAAATTCGAGCGCTTCGCCCTGTACTTCGCCGACGGCAACATCCTGGGCTTCGATGACCCCCGCAAGTTTGCCCGCATCCTCTACCTGGATGATCGCGATGCCTACATCGCCGAAATCAAGCTCGGCCCCGATGCCCTCGACATCACCCTCGACGAGTGGCTCGACACGGTGCGCGGTCGCAAAACCACCATTAAAGGCGTACTACTCAACCAGAGCATCCTGGCCGGAGTAGGCAACCTCTACGCCGACGAAATTTGCTACCGCACCCGCATCCACCCCGCCGCCCGGGTCAATGAGCTTACGGACGAACAACTCACCGCGCTGCACGCCGAAACCGTAGCCGTGATGACCTACGGTACCGAGAATGCGCCCTACTACAAGGACTACCCCGAAGACTGGTTCTGGCACGTGTGGCGCGAGGAGGGCAAGCCCGGCCCGGAGGGGGTCGGGGAGGTGAGGGTGACTAAGGTAGCGGGGCGGACTACGTACTATGTGGACGGGTGGCAAAAGTAGCCTACATCCGCTCCGGCATCTCGATTCCTAGAAGTCCCATACCACTCTTTAGCACATTACCTACGGCCCGGCACAGGCTCAGCCGGAAGGCGACTGCCGCGTCAGTCTCCGCACTGAGGATACTCACGTCGTGCCAGAACTTATGCAGTGCTTTGGCCAGCTCATAGCAGTACATGGCCACCACGGAGGGGTCGTAGTTCGCTGCCGCATCCTGTACCAGGCCTGGATAGGCGTATAGTTGACTGATCAGCTCGCGTTCCGTAGGTTCCAACTCCCTATAGTCTGCCGCTGCAGCTAGCTCGGGGCTAACGGCCTTGCGCCACACGGCCCGGGTACGCACGTAGGCATTTTGCACGTAGGGGCCGGTCTGCCCCTGTAGATCGACGCTTTCCTTCGGGTCAAAGGTCATGCGTTTCTGGGGCCCTACCTTGATAATCTGAAACTTGAGGGCGGCCATGCCGATCTTGCGGATGATCTCGCGGCGCTCGTCTTCCGACAGCTCACTGGTGGCATCGCGTTCCAGACTGGAGTTGTAGGCCTCCTGGATCACCTCGTCCATGAGGTCGTCGGCGTCCACTACGGTGCCCTCGCGACTCTTCATCTTGCCGGTGGGCAGATCGACCATGCCGTAGCTCAGGTGGTACAGGCCCTCGGCGTAGGGCTCCCCGAGACGCTTAAGGATCTCGAAAAGCACCTGGAAGTGGTAGTTCTGCTCGTCGCCTACGGTGTAGACCATGCGCCTGGCCCCAAAGTCGTCGTAGCGTAGGCGGGCGGTGCCCAGGTCCTGGGTGATGTATAGGCTGGTGCCGTCGCTGCGTAGAATGGCCTTCTGATCGAGCTTGGCGTCGGTGAGGTCAACGAAGACCGAGCCGTCTTCTTTTTTGTAGAACACGCCTTTTTCCAGCCCGGCCTCGGCCATGTCCTTGCCCAGCAGGTAGGTATCCGATTCGTAATAGAGCTTATCGAAGGTGACCCCGAGACGGCGGTAGGTCTCGTCAAAGCCTTCGTACACCCAGCCGTTCATCTTCTTCCACAGCGCGACTACGTCGGGGTCCCCTTCTTCCCAGGCACGTAGCATCGCCTTGGCCGCCCGCCCTAGCCCACTGAATTCGTTAAAGTAGGTGTTCCTGTACTCCTTCCAGTGGGCTTCGCTGCCCATCCCCTCCTTTCCGCCGCTCTTGGTGAACTGCTCCTCCTGCCAGGCGGTATACTCCCTTTGGAACTCTTCCTCGAAGCGCACGTAGAACTTGCCCACAAAGTGATCGGGCTTCATGCCGGCCTGCGTTGGAGTCTTGCCCTCGCCGAACCGCTGCCAGGCGAGCATAGATTTACAGATGGCGATACCGCGGTCGTTGATGATCTGCACCCGCTTGACGTCATAACCCGCCGCGTCTAATAATTGACTGGTCGACCAGCCGAGTAGAATATTGCGGACGTGCCCAAGGTGTAGGGGTTTGTTGGTGTTCGGGCTGCTGAACTCGACGACCACCCGCTCCTCGGTACGGGGGGCTTGGCCGAAGCGCTCTTCCTGGGCCTGCTGGAGTAAAAAGTCGATCCAATAGCGATCGGCGATGACGAGGTTCAAGAATCCCTTGATGACGTTGAAATCGGCGACCTCATCAAGCTGCCCCTTCAGGTACTCCCCCAGTTCCTGACCGATCTCCTCCGGCTTTTTGCGCGCCAGGCGGGTCAGGGGAAAGGTCACCACCGTAAACTCTCCGGCGAACTCCTTGCGTGTGGACTGCAAGGTGACGTCGACCGCCTCTGCGTCGAGTTGGTAAAGGGTTTGTAGTCCGGAACGGACACCCGCGGTCAGGAGGTCGGGAAGCTGCTGCATCATAAGGGCGGCAAAGATAGCCAACTCCCTACGGCCCCAACGGCCCGCGGCCGCTTAAACGACCTCGGCCGCCGGTGCAAGGCTTGCACGCAACTGTTCCGACGCCTCTCCGGCTGCGAGCCGAACATTGCGGGAAGCATCCCCCGCCGCCGCATAGTGGGCAAGCAGGGGCAGGTACTGTGGATCGCCAAGCGTGGAAATCAGACGCAGTGCAGCGACCTTCAGCGCCGTATCCCGACCCCGGAGGGTACGGCGGAGGCTCTTAAATTCCTGACGGCGCAGTTTACCGGGATCGTCATCTACGCCGGGGAAGGACCGGATCTGCTTGCCGAGCTGCCGCTGCCTGCGGTCGAGCAGGGGAATGATGAGGCGCTTGAGGGAAAGTTCCAGCAGATTATCCAAGAATTCAATACCACTTACCTGAATCGCTACCTGATCACTCCGGAGGGCAAGGTGCACGGGGATGATATCGGCCGGCGGGTAGCGTAGCCCGAGTAGGCGAAAAAGTCGGTTGAAGGTACCGGACATACGCTGCCGCAGCAGAGCGGTATAGGATTCGCGGCAGGCAAGCTCCTCGTCGGACTGCGTCACGTGCAACGACGTATACTGCACACTGAGCTGCTGTTGTTGGCTGTCGTACACCCGGGCCTCGGCCACAATGTTGCGGAATACCCACTTGGCGGGCACGCTGAGTCTGGGGAAGTCCCTCCGCAGGGCATTCAGGGCCCGCAGCACCTCCATGCGCAGGGGTAGATCGTGCGGGAAGTGCCGCTCGAGCAGGGAAAGAAGGAGCTCTACCGTCTGCTGCCGATCGATCTTTTCTAACACCGACGGCAGTCTGCGTACCTCCCCCAGAGAGAGCTCCCCCGAGCGGATGAGCCCCGGGATCGTAGTCAGCAGTCCGCCCTGGTACTGCACCAGCGCATTGATGACTAGCGGACGTAACCTGGGCTCCACGATCAGGTGTAGCAGGGGCACGATCAGCTCCTCGTGCAGGCTCTCACCGGCGGCTAGCACCGCATAGCGCAAAACGTCTTCTTCCTCCCGGAGCAAACAGCGCTGAATGAAGGCCCGACCCGTGGCCGTATTCGACCTGCCGGCGGCTTTGAGTAAGTGTAAATACCAGGCGCTACGCTCCTTGACGGGCAGCTCCGGCAGTTGCCGCATTCGTCCGCGCAACCGCTTTTCTACCTTCCACGCCCGGCGGGCAAACTCATTGTGGGCCGTCTCGGAGGCCAGGCTGACGAGTGCCGCGCCGGCCGTCTCCATGTTGTCGCTCTCTAGCAGTGGCTCCAGTACCTCGCGGCCCACCGCATCGGGGCGACTAAAGAGGTAATCGTAGGCCGCCGCGCGTACCTGTAGCTCCGGATCATCCAGCAGGGGGATTACCTCTTCCAGCAGCTCCGCCCCGGGCTGTAGGTACAGACTGCGCAGGGCCCGGGAGCGCACGCTTGCCGAGGGGTGGGTGAGCAGTCTACGCACGGGCTCGTGGAAGGTGTCATCGCCCAGATCGTCCGCGCGCTCCAGTACGTAGAGCAGCTGCTTTTCGTGGGTACTCATCTGTCCTTCCTCCAGCACGTGTAGGAAACTGGCCATCACTTTGCGGTGGTGACTCTTCAGCCGGTTGCGGTGCTCCTTTGGCTTGAGGTGGGAGAGCTGGGCGCGGAAGGCCTCGATGTACTCCTCCCGGATCAGTACCACACTGACCAACCAGCCCACTACCAGCAGCAGCACGCACCAGCTGATCGCGGGGGCCGAAAGGCCCAAAACCTGGGTAAGCGCAATGAGAAGTATCCCACCGAGCCCTCCGGCTAGGCTGTCGATAAACACGTCGATGTAGGTTTTTACCTTCTTTTTCGTGTCCTCGTCCAACGGCAGAAACAGCATCTCTACACTAGCCCGACTAAGACTTTGCTTCAGGCTCCCATCGACAGACCGGCTCAGCGTAGCGGCGTTCAATCCCGGCACGAAGAGCATCACGATAGCCCCGATGCCCAGGCCGATCGGCAAGAACAACAGCGCGCCACTCACCCCCAGGCCCTGCACTACGCGGTGGGTCAGCACCAATTGGATCACCAACGCCACGATGTTGAAGGTTGAGTACCAGAACCCAAAAAATGCCGCTAGCCGGTCCTGGTCTCCGTAGCGTTCGGCCGCCAGTACACTGAATTGGTAGTCTACCAGCTTGGCCGCCGTCACGCTCAGCGCCACGATACCACATAGCAGCAGCAGGTGCTTGCTCTCCAGGATGAGCCGGTGCGGCGCCTCGTAGGCAGCACTCACCTTCTTTTTGCGCGCTACCACGCTTTGTTTGCGCGCCACGTACCGTCGCCAGATCACCGCCGTAAGCACCAGGCAGGGCACCAGCAGGGCCGCAGCCAGTAAAATCAGATTGCGCGTTCCGATCTCGCGTGCCAGTAGGGTGGTCAGGTAGCCCCCGGTGATCCCCCCCGCGATGGCGCCCGCGCCGATCAGTCCGAACAGGCGCTTGGCCTGCCGCACGTCAAACACAAAGCTGGCCATCATCCAAAACTGCGAGGCCGCAAGTACCCCGAAGAGGGCCGTCCATAGGTAGAGCACCGCAGCCACCGTGGGCCGTGCCAGGGGTAGGCGAATGAAGCTCGCGCAACCCAGTAACACCAGAAGACAAACGACCAGCGATACAATACTGACCCTCAGTAAGCTGTACCGCCTGAGCGCAGCAGCGTATCCAGTGCTCACGATGGCCGCCAGCACGGCCGTGGCCAGGAACATATACGGCAGTCCTACCGCTCCGTACTCCGAGAGAAAAAGCGCGCTGGCCGTGGGCTTGATGATCAGCAGTGCACAAATGATCAGGAACACCAGGAATTGGAGCAGCACCACCGCCCCCCACTCCCCCGGGCGGGCACGAAACACTCTACTCAAAACCTGCTGCATACCGATGTGTTACCTTCCTATTACTCTAACGACAATCCCCGTACAAATGTCTACATCTCCAAAATTTGGTGAGGCACTCGCCGAAATTACCAATACTTCGCGCCTGGAAACCATCATTCTCGGCGGCGGCTGCTTCTGGTGCGTCGAGGCCGTCTTCCTGGACATACAAGGTGTCGAGCGTGTTATTAATGGCTACGCCGGAGGCACTGCCGCCACGGCCAATTACGAAGCCGTATGCAGCAAGCGCACCGATCACGTGGAGGTTATCCTGGTCGAGTTCGACCCGCAGGTGATCAACCGCGCCGAGATCCTCGAAATCTTCTTTGCCGCCCACGACCCCACCACCCCCAATCGCCAGGGCAACGACGCGGGCCCCCAGTACCGCAGCGCCATCTTCTATACGGATGATGCCCAAAAGCAGGCCGCCGAAGAGGCCATTAAGCAGGCCACGGAGCTTTACGGCAAGCCGGCCGTCACCGAGCTCATCCCCTTCCAAACCTTCTACCCCGCCGAAGACTACCACCAGAACTACTACAACAAGGTAGGCGACCGCAACAGCTACTGTAGCTTTGTGATCACGCCCAAGGTGAGCAAGATTCGTAAGAAGTACGCCCACCGCCTCAAGTCCCGTGCATGAACACCCGCCTACCGCGTCTTGTACTGCTGTTTTTTACCTGCCCCATCTTCCTCGGGGCCCAATCTTTATCCACCGCCATGGACACCACCTCCTACAGTCTCGGCATTGTACTGAGCCAGAACCTGAAAAGTCAGGGATTTGACAGCATCGACGCCAGCAGCCTGGCCAAAGGGTTTGAAGAAGGCTTCGCCGGCACGGCCAACATCACCCCCGAGCAGGCCAATCAGTACATCCAGCAGTACCTACAAAAAGCAGCCGCGGCCGCCGGTGCAAGCGCCCGGAAGGAGGGCGAGGATTTCTTAGCGCAAAATGCCAAACGCCCCGAAGTCCAGGTCACCGACTCGGGCCTCCAGTACGAAGTGCTTCAGGAGGGTAGCGGAGCTAGTCCCTCGGCTACCGAGACGGTCCGGGTACACTACCACGGTACACTCACCGACGGTACGGTATTTGACAGCTCGGTAGACCGCGGCGAGACCATTGAATTTCCCCTGAACCGGGTCATCTCCGGTTGGACGGAGGGCCTGCAGTTGATGAAGGAGGGCGCCAAGTACCGCTTTTACATTCCCTACGACCTGGCCTACGGCCCGCAGGGATCACCCCCAACCATCCCCCCCTACGCGGCGCTCATTTTCGACGTAGAGCTGTTTGAGGTTAAATGATCGAGGCCACCGGCTCGGCAGTTTCTACCGTGGGAGCGATATGAAATAGCTGCTGAAGTAGGTGGATCGCCTCATCGGCAGCACCCATGGTGTAGGCGGCTCCCGTCAGGGTAGCGGCGGTGATCAGAAAGGTAATCACGCGGGCCTGACGGCGGCGCTTGCGGTCATTCTTGAGGGTAATGGAGCTCATCGTTTGGATCAGTTTTGTCGTTATACCAAGGCAACGTTCAATATAGGAAGCCTCATGTGCCCGGGAAAAGACGTAACACAATTTTAAGGGCCGGTGTGCCAGCCGTTTACGGAGCGGTAGCCAACCACGCGGAAACGGTCAGTTCTAATTCATCCCGCCTTTTATGTCCCTGGAATCTACCTACACCACCCTGTCCCGCGAGGTTGCCGCCGCCGATGCCCGACTCATCGCGGTGAGCAAAACGCACCCCGTGGCTCTGATACAGCAGCTCTACGACCTGGGGCACCGCGACTTCGGAGAAAACCGCGCCGAGGAATTAGCGGAAAAAGCCCCACAGTTACCCGATGACATCCGCTGGCACTTCATCGGGCACCTGCAGCGCAATAAAGTCAAACTGATCACGCCCCTGGTGCACCTGGTCCACTCCGGTGATAGCCTGCGCCTCCTGCGCGAGCTTGATCGCAAAGCCGACGATCGCCGCATCGATGTGTTGCTCCAGTTCCACATTGCCCAGGAGGAAAGTAAGTACGGCCTGAGCCGGGGCACCGCCCGAGAGCTCCTGGAGGAGGTAGGAGTCGACCCCCTACACCATGTGCGGATAACGGGCGTCATGGGTATGGCCACCAATACCGATGACGGGGCACAGGTAGAGTCGGAGTTTCGTGAGCTCCACGAAATCTTTCGTGAACTGAAGGAGCGGTACTTTGCTGACGATCCGGCCTTCACCGAAATCAGTATGGGAATGAGTGGCGATTACGCCATTGCCCTACGGCAGGGCAGCACGCTGGTTCGGATTGGCTCATTGCTCTTCGGAGCGCGCAACGGCTAACCCTACCCCACCCTAGTAGGAGGCGTATAGAGTAGCGGAAAAAATTGCCCTTCCATCTTCTCACCCTCCGCAATCGCCGGCACGCCCTCCAGTAGCTGCTCGTTGACGTTCGACCGGGTACCGTCGGCGAACACGTTAAGCACGAAGGCCCGGCGCGAGCGATCCGATCGGTTGGCGTAGGAGCCGTGCACGAGCAGCGGATGGTGGAAGGTGCCGTAGCCCGCCTTCATCTCGATGGCTACCTTATTGTCAAAGAACCGTTGTTGCACTGGATCGAGGTGGGCGTACAGCCCCTCCATGTCTCCGGCCAGTGCCGTCTTGTTGAGCAGATTCCAGCGGTGGGAACCCGGGATGTACTGCAGGCAGCCATTGGCCTCGGTGGCATCGTCGAGTCCGGTCCAGCAGGTGAGGTGCTGGATGGGGCCGGTGCGGGTCCAGTAGCTGTAGTCCTGGTGCCAGGCCACAACGCCACCGTGGTGGGCCGGCTTACAGAACAGCTGGTCGTGCCAGAAGCGCACCGCCTTGTTTCCCAGCAGCTGGGAGGCAGCCACTACGAAGCGTGGATTCCAGAGTACGTCGTGAAATCCCGGCGTGAGCCGCCAGTGGCCCAGGCTATGGAAGAGCACGGCATCGGGGTCACCGCTTTCGTTGGTGTGAAACTCATAGAAGAGCTGGTTGCCCGGATGCTCCGGATCGGCGATCGTGGCCAGCTCATCGCGGAGTTGCTGCACCTGTTCCTCCTCCAGCAATTTGATATTACTCAGGTACCCGTTCTCTCTAAAAAACTCAACCTGATCGTCCGCTAGCCGGTAGCGCTCCCAGGCCTCTTCCGCACTCAGGCGGGGAAACATCCGGCTCACCGGTTGGGCATCGAGGGACAAATCGGGGTAGGACATAGCGTACGAGGTGTGGTCTGGTGAATATACTGACCACGGCTACAAGCCACGAGCCTTTACCACCGCCAGGCCAGTACGCGCATCCGTTTATTGCCCTGCGCTAGCTCCAGCACCCGCACTTCTGCTACTCCCAACGCAGCGAGGTGCTGACGGGCCGCACGCAGATACCCCCGCTTAGACACCAGACAGGTAAACCACCCCACCTGCGTCCGGTAGTCGCTGCTCTCGGCGATCATGGTCCTTAGAAACCGCGCCTCCCCCCCGGGCGTACTCAATTCCGCATCGTGGCCGGCGAAGGTGAGGCCCCGGTCCCGCTTGCCGAGTTTGGTCCACTTGGTCCGGCCAGCCTTCAGCGCAGTGGGCCGGTCCGGGTAGAAGGGTGGATTACACATCGTCAGGTCGAAGCGCTCACCGGCCAGTAGTACCCCGACAAAGATGTGGCTAGCCTCAGCTTGCTGGCGTACTTCAATCCCCCTAAGCCCCGGGTTGAACTCCACGATCGCCCGGGCTACCTGGATACTGCGGGCATTAACGTCGGTACCTACGAACCGCCAACCGTACTCCCGCGCCCCCAGGATGGGATAGATCAAGCTTGCCCCGGTACCAATATCTAGTACCCACTCTGCCTGCGGGGCCAGATCGGCCAGCAAATGAATGTAGTCCAGCCGGCCCGGTACGGCCGGGGTGAGGTACCCCCGGGGCAAGTCCCAGTGCTGGAGGTCATAGTCGTGCTTCAACAGGGTGCGATTGAGCAGGTACACGGCGCGGGCCTTGGTAAAGTCGAGCGTCGAGTGCCCATCGGGGGCGTTACGCAGGTAGTCAGCCATCTCCGGCTCTAGGTCCAGCAGCGCGGCAAAATCATGCTTGCCCCGGTACCGGTTCTTAGCGTGCATGGGGCAAAATTACCGCTTGGTAGGCGCACTACGGAATAGTAAGCGGGTTATGCCCCAGCACCCTAGACCACACGAATGAAGATTTACCACTGCGGCAACTGTAACTACCCCGTCTACTTTGAAAACGTAGTCTGTAGCAACTGCGGCTTCTGGCTGGGCTACGATAGCCAGCAAGACCAGATGGTTGCCCTGTCTCCCGGCCGGTCCAGCTGGCAGCCCTACGGCGATACCACCACCCTCACCTTCATCTACTGCGGCAACCACACCCACCAGGCCTGTAACTGGCTGATTCCTCAGGACGATGCCACCGGTCTTTGCGTCGCCTGCGACTTGAACCGCACCGTACCGAACCTAAGCGATGCGGTCCAGCTTAGGGAATGGCAGGAACTGGAAGCGGCCAAGCACCGGCTTGTCTATGCCCTACTCCGTCTCGGCCTACCCGTACAGGATAAAATGACCTACCCCGAGCACGGACTGGCCTTTGACTTTCTGGCCGATCAGCCCGGGGCAGACCGCGTGATGACCGGTCACGATGAAGGTCTCATCACCCTCAACGTCGAAGAGGCCGACTCCGCCCAGCGAGAAGCGAACCGCCTGCAGCTCCACGAAAAATACCGCACCCTCGTTGGGCACTTCCGCCACGAGGTGGGCCACTACTACTGGGATGAACTCGTCGCCAGCCACCCCACCCTGCTGGCCGACTTCCGCCAGCTGTTCGGCGACGAGCGCGCCGACTACGGGCAGGCCCTGCAAAAGCACTACAAGGAAGGGGCACCGGCCGACTGGGAGTCCCGTTTCATCAGCACCTACGCCACCTCCCACCCCTGGGAGGACTGGGCCGAAACCTGGGCCCACTACCTGCACCTGCTCGACCTGCTCGAATCCGCCTACGCCTTCGGCCTACAGGTCGACCCGCCGGGCATGCCCGAGCTCACGATGCAGGCCCGTGCCGACTTCGATCCCTACGCCGATCGCAATATGGATCGTATCCTTAGCACCGCCGTACCCATCACCTTCGCCGTCAACAGTATCAACCGCGGTATGGGCCGGCCGGACCTGTACCCTTTCGTACTCAACGGTCCGGTGCGGGAGAAGCTAAGCTTCATCAATCGCGTCGTATCGTCCGCACCCGCACTCCTCGCCAGCTAGCCGATCCCGGCGCACGGTACTACATTGGCGGCGATGGACACCCTCCCCCTCTCCCAACTCGCCGCCTTCATTCGCCGCGTCTTTGCCCTGAATCTACCCGAGGCGGTATGGGTAGCGGCCGAGCTCGGACAGGTCAGCACCTCGCGCGGCCACACCTGGCTGACCCTGGTCGAAAAGCAAGCGGAGGGGGACGCAATCGTCGCTCAGCTCGATGCCGTGGTGTGGGCCAGCGGGCTCAAGCGGATGAACAAACTACACGGCCCGAAGCTAGTGCGCGACCTTTTTCAGGAGGGCATGTCGGTCCGCCTCCAGGTCACCACCTCCTTCCACGAGCGCTTCGGACTCAAGCTCATCGTGGAGGATATCGACCCCGCCCACACTATTGGCAGCCTGGAACGGCGCCGGCAGGCCACCCTCGAGGCACTGGCCGCCGACGGACTCCTCGACCGCAACGCTAATCTACCCCTGCCGCTAGTCCCCCAACGCCTGGCCGTGATCAGCTCGGATACCGCCGCCGGGCTCGCCGACTTTCAGCGGCAGCTGGACGAAAATACCTACGGCTTCGCATTCGCCACGGAGCTCTACCCCGCCGCCATGCAGGGGGTACAGACCGGGGAGGAGGTGACCGCCCGCCTCCGGCAGATCGCCCGTCGGCGCCATGAGTACGACCTTATCGTCCTGGTGCGGGGGGGCGGTGGAAAAACCGACCTAGCGGCCTTTAACGAGGAGGCCATCTGCCGGGCCCTCGCCGACGCCCCCCTACCGGTACTGGCCGGTATCGGCCACGAGATCGACGATACGGTGGCCGACCGGGTGGTGCACCGCAGCCTCAAAACCCCTACGGCAGTTGCCGTTTACCTCATTGAGCAGCTACTCCGGGCCGAAAGTCATGCCCTTCACCTGGGTCGAAGTATCGCCATCACGGCCGGCCAGCTTCGGACTCAGGAAGCGACCCGGCTGGTCCGTTACGCCGGGGAGGTCGACCGAGCCGCGGCTGCCTCGCTACAGACTGCGCACCTGCGCGCCGCCGCCCTGCTGGACGAACTGCAGCGGACGGCCCGGCAGAGTGTGGCGGTGACCCAACAACGGCTGGACCACTACGGGGTGCTGCTCGACGCGCTGCGCCCCGAGACCACCCTGGCGCGAGGTTACGCCCTGGTGAGTCAGCACGGAAAACTGGTGACCGATCCCGACATGGTGGAGCCCGGCGAGGTAACCCTGCGGCTACGCGATGGCCGAATCAAGCTCCAGAAGCCCTAGGCCCCGAATCCAATCGACTTCTTCGCAGTCTTGTTGGTGGTGTACAACTCCGCCATGCGGATGGCGGTCACCGCGGCCTCCACGCCCTTGTTGCCGTGCTTACCGCCGGCGCGGTCCTGTGCCTGCTCGTGGGTATTGGGGGTGAGCACGCCGAAGACGTAGGGCTTGCCGGTGGCGATGCTGAGGTTGACCAGTCCCTGGCTGACGGCGTTGTTGATGTACTCGTCGTGCTTCGTCTCTCCCCTAATGACGCAGCCGAGACAGATGACGGCATCAAGCTTTTCCCTACCGGCCATGATGCGCGCGCCGGCGGGCAGCTCGAAGGTGCCGGGCACCTGCATGGTGTGGATCTGATCGGCTAGGGCCCCGTGCTTAATGAGGGTTTCGTAGCAGCCCTCGTAAAGTTTGTGGGTAATGTCTTTATTCCAGTCGGCGACCACGATGCCGAAGCGGAGTTTAGCCGCATCCGGTACGTTGGTCGCGTCGTAATCACTGAGGTTGCTGAGGGCGGAGGCCATGGCGGGGAAGTTTGGAAGGGATACGCCCGAGCGGGCCGGGTGGTTCTGCGCTAAAAGGGCAGTCGGTCCACATCTACATTGCCGCCGGTCAGTATGATACCCACCTGCTTACCGCGAAAGTGGTCCGGGTACCGCAGCACGGCCGCTAGGGGCACAGAGCAGCTGGGTTCCACAATGATTTTCATGCGCTCCCAGATCAGCCGCATGGCCGCTACGGTTTCGTCATCACTCACTACGAAGATCTCGGGCACATGGCGGTGGATGATCGGAAAGGTGCGCTCGCCAAGGTGGGTACGTAGTCCATCGGAGACTGTATGATTAGTCTCATTGACCTCGATGCGGCCGCTGCGCAGACTACGGGCGGCATCGTCGACGCCCTCCGGCTCGGCGCCGTATACCTGCGCCCCCAGACTGAAGTAGCGGGCGGCCAGGGCGGTACCGGCAAGCAGTCCTCCCCCACCGACCGGCGTCAGAATGTAATCCAGTGTATCGTCCGTATCCTCGAGCAGCTCCATCGCCGCGGTGGCCTGACCGGCAATCACGCCGTAGTCGTCGAAGGGGTGAATGAAGGCCGCCCCGGTACGGGCCACAACCCCCTCCAGCGCAGCCTGCCGCTCGGCGGGCGTGTTGTTGCAGTAGGTTATTTCGGCCCCGTAGCCCCGTACGGCGGCCACCTTCACCCGGGGCGCGTCGTGCGGCATCACGATGTAGGCGGGCACGCCGAGTTGCTGGGCGGCACTCGCTACGGCCTGGGCGTGGTTGCCACTGCTGTGGGTGGCTAGCCCCCGCTCCCGCTGCTCGGCGGTAAAGCGCAGGGCCGCCGAGGCCCCGCCCCGCATCTTGAAGGCCCCGATGCGCTGGAAGTTTTCGCACTTAAACGAGAGGCGCGCGCCGGTCAGCTCATCCAGGCTTCGGTTAGTGAGTATGGGCGTGCGGTGCACGAAGGGGTGGATGGCCTCGTGGGTCACCAGCAAATCGGCCTGGGTAGGCACGCGGTCCAGGGGCGGTAGTTCGATCATGGCGTGGGGTAGCGACTACGGATCCAGGTGACGGCCTCCTCCAGCCAGCCGCTCACCGGCGCAGCCAGCTCGCGGGCCGAGCCGAAGCCGTGACCCCCACTGGCGTAGATGCGCAGGTCGGCCGGTACGCCGTGGGCGATCAGCGCCTCGTAGTACCGTAGGGAGTTCTGCGGCAGCACGCCCGTATCGTCCGAGGCGTGAAAGAGAATCGTCGGTGGGGTCAGCGAATCGACCTGTGTGGGCAAATTAAAGTATCCTAGCCGCTGCGGATCGGGCACCTGCCCCAGCAGCGCCGCCTGACTACCCGCATGCCCGCTATCCGCGGCGCTCATGATTAGTACCGGGTACACCAGTATACTGAAGTCCGGACGAGTGGTCAGACTGTCCTCCATCCGGGTGTGCACCGACACCGACCCGGCCAGATGCCCACCCGCCGAAAAGCCCATCACCCCCACCCGATCGGCCCGGTAGCCAAGGCTATCGGCCAGCCGCCGCACGCTCAGCAGGCCCTGCTGGGCATCGTCCTGCGCTACGTGATCCTTGCACGGTCCTTCGATGCCCTGCGGCAGCCGGTGGCGCAGCACGAAGGCATGGTACCCCCGGGCGCTGAGGTAACGCGCGATATCGGCCCCCTCCAGGTCATAGGCTTCAATGGTATAGCCGCCGCCCGGAATGACCAGTATCGCTTCCGAGCTGGCACTGCGGGGCACGGGGGGAAAGTAGGCCAGATCGGGCACCCGGACGGCCGTCACAACCTCCCCAATCTCGGCATCGTAGTGCGAGGCGTCCGCGGCCACCGCATCCATACAGGGTACCTCCCCACTATAGAGCGGTATTACCGATGGCTGGGCCAGCAGGGTGCACGACAGCAGTAGGCAGAGCAGCACGCGCATGGGATTATTGCTTTACGTAGGCACCGTCGACCAGTTGGAGAATATAAGCCCCGGCATAACCCGCCGCCTGGGCACGGTTGCGGGCGGCTTCGGCCTGGGAGATGGTCTGTAGTCCGTCAAGGTAAAAAACGGTCAGCGCATCGCGCTTACTTTCGCCCAGCATTCCGAGCTGAGTGGCTGCCGCACGATCAAAGTTCTCCGGCTTAGCAAACGCACCGAGTTGCACACGATAGGGGGCCAGTACGGCAGCAGACGTATCGGGGGGCGCGGCCGCAGGTGCAAGCTCCGTGGATGGACCCCCACTCACCGTCTGGGGTACCGGACCCTGGCCGACTACGACAAAACTACCTGCGTAGCCGAGGTTCTGGACCTGCTGGGCGGCAGCGACCGCTTCATCACGGGTAGCAAAGTTGCCCACGCGCACTTTGTAGCGGTCGCCATCCCTAATGTGGTACACCTCCCCGAGGGGGGCAAGCTCGCTGTAGGCGGAGAGCTGGGGCTCGGCAGCCACGCTAGCCACCTGGACGCTAAAGCCTTTCGCTACTACGGTGCTGATCGTACTCGGATCGGCAACCGCTGCCTGGGTATCGGTCGGCGCATCCGTGGCGACGGTCGGCGCGGGTGGCGCGACCGCCGCTGCGTAAGTTCGCTCAATCGGGAGCAATAGGATGTTACCGAAGGCATCGGGGGCGGGATCCACCGCCGTGGTGACCGGAAAGGTGATGGACTCGTAGCCTTCCCGGTTTACCTCGACGTCGTAGACGGTCTGGGGTTCCACTTCAACGTAGTATGCACCCTCAGCATCGGTCTGAGCGGTAGCGGTCTGGCCCGAGCTGCGCTTGGTGACCGCTACGCCGGCTCCGCTGACGGGTCTGCCCGTCTTACTATCGCTGATGTAACCACGCACCGTACCGAAGGGGACCGGCTCACCCACGCGTACGCCCTCGGGCACCCCGGGTTGGGGTCCGGTGGCCAGGCCGTCCCCCGCTGGCGCCGTAGCTGCAGCCGCGGCGGTGACCGGCGTGGGCAGGGGCTCCGTGAAGCGCACGCTGTAGATGTCCTCCATGCCCCGACCACCCGGCCGGTTGGAGGTGAGGTAGCCGAGTCGCTGTCCCGCATCGTAGACAAAGCCGTAGTCGTCGCGGGGACTATTGACCGCGCCCCCGAGGTGAAAGAGTGCCGACGGACGGTTAGCATCGTTGAGTGCGGCGCGAAAGACATCGTAGGCTCCCAGTCC
Source organism: Saprospiraceae bacterium (assembly GCA_958295895.1). GTDB lineage: Bacteria > Bacteroidota > Bacteroidia > Chitinophagales > Saprospiraceae > Neolewinella. Next base: position 55,493 of record CATQHI010000010.1, read on the forward strand.
GGCGTGCCAGTCGCTCGAAAAATAAAGACTGCTGCCGTCGAAGTAGGGAGTGATCTCATTGCCCTGGCTATTGACCGTACCACCGAGGTTTTCGGGCACGGTTTCCCAGTTGCCATTGACCTGCCGGGCGCGGTACAGATCGTAGCCACCAAATCCGCCCGGCCGGTCACTGGCAAAGTAGATGGCCTGCCCACCGGCCCCAAAGGTGCCGAAGCCGGTACTGTAGCCATTGCCGTTAAAGGGTAGGGGGCGTACGTTGTTCCACATGCCGGCCTCACTGACGTCGGCGATCAGCAGACTCATCTGGATGCCCGCCTCGGGCACCATACGCGTTCCCGGCGTGAAGGAATTACGGGTAAATACGACCTGACTGCCGTCGGGACTATAGCTCACGGGGCCGGCACTACCCCCCCGGCTGACGTAGCCCGTAGCGAGTGGTACCGGAGCTTCCAGTGCCCCCAGGGTATTGCGCTGCACCAGGTAGGGTTTGTTGTCCGCTACCCCACTGAAACTCTCCGCGATGCGTGAGCTGGAGAATACGACTTGGTCGGGTCGGGGCATGGTGGGTCCGAAGTCCGCCTCGGGGCTATTAAAGGGGGCGGGAGCTACGCTGTAGCCGGCCGTTTCGTTCTGCTGGCTTGTGGCAAAGTCAATACTGGCGGCGTACTGGGTACCGACGGTTTGGTCCGCCTCACTGGCGTAGGCTTCGAAGAGGGGACGCGCCTGCACGTATTCGCCGAGGGATTTAAGCGTCTGAGCGTATCCCAGTAGTGTAGCCGGCTGCACCTGGCGGTTGCCCTGCATGGCTCGCTCGTAGTACGTCTGGGCAGTGTCCAGCGCGTTAAGCATGCGGTAGGCATCGGCGATGCGGGAGAGGGTCTCCAGGTCATCCGGCCGCTCGGCCAGGGCGCGCCGGTAGCCCTCGATGGCCAGGGTGTAGGCGCTCAGTTCGTAAGCCTTGTCGGCGGCGCGTTTATCGGTACGAAACTGAGCGGCGAGTGGCGCGGTGAGGCTCGTAGCCACCAGCACGAGCAGGGTAAATCGTATGGTCATGGCTGTTGGGTAGGTCGCTGTAAACATAGCTTTTTTTAGCCGGGGCGGTGCCCGACGGGTCATCCAGCCATTCTGCCTAAACCCCTATGCAGCAGCATCAGTTAATGAAACTATGGCCGAAGAGAAGGACGAGAAATTTATTAATCCGATCGACGGGGAGAAGGTAGCCCTTAACCCCCACCTGCTACCCTACGCCCACGAGCGCGGAGGGGCAACGATCAGGCCCGTGGACCGCGGCAAGATCAAGGGCCTGGCGATGCACGCGATGTACGAACAGACGGACATGCAGCTCGACCAGATCCGGGCCCAGATCGAACTGCTGGCTCGGCAAGCCAGTGAGATCCAGCAGCGGATGACGGTTTCGGAGCGCATTTACGAGGCGGAGATGCGCATCGACCCCATCGTATCGCGTACCTACTACCTCTATGAGCGCTCTGACGGGACGAACGTACTGAGCTTGGTGAGCCCGGCGGAGTGGGGCTCGCGGCCGCCCTATGACTACATCGCTACGGTGAAACTACTCGGAGATCACACCTGGGAGGTAGTGGAACGTCGGGAGTAGGCTTACCTTCGTCGAAAAGCCCCCCGATGCGCGTGGACGATGCCCTAGTATTGCAACTAGCCAAACTGGCCAAGCTCGCACCGCCCCCCGAACGCGTGGAACAACTGCGCGGCGATCTGGTCCGCATCCTGGACATGGTAGAAAAGCTCAACGATCTCGATCTGGATGGAGTCGAACCCCTACGCTACGTCACCGACAGCGAGCAGGTACTCCGCCCCGATACGGTCGGACCGCACCTCGACCGTGCCACCGCACTGGCTAATGCTCCCGATTCCGACGGGGAGTACTTTCGGGTACCCCGCGTTCTTTAACCGACTTACCTCCCCCCGCCCATGGCTGCCGTCATCGATATCTCCTCCCTCACAAAGACCTACATCATGGGCCAGACGCAAGTCCGCGCCCTGCGGGGCATCGACCTACAGATCCAGACCAATGAGTACGTGGCGCTGATGGGACCCTCGGGCTCCGGCAAGTCGACGCTGATGAACCTACTGGGCTGCCTGGATACCCCCACCTCCGGCACCTACTTGCTGGATGCAAAGGACGTGAGTAAGATGGACGATACGGAGCTGGCCAACATCCGCAACGAAAAAATCGGTTTCGTCTTTCAGACCTTCAATCTACTGCCGCGGCAAACAACGCTCGAAAACGTGGCCCTGCCCCTGGTGTACGCCGGACTGGCCAAGAAGCAACGGCAGGAACGTGCCGCCGAAGTGCTCGATAGCGTAGGACTGGGCGACCGCCTCGACCACCGGCCCAACGAGCTGTCGGGTGGGCAGCGGCAGCGGGTGGCCATTGCCCGGGCGCTAGTGAACCGTCCGGCCATCATCCTGGCCGACGAACCCACGGGTAACCTGGATACGAAGACCTCGATCGAGATTATGGGCATCTTTGAGGAGATCCAGAGTCGGGGCAACACCGTAATCCTGGTGACCCACGAACCGGACATCGCCGAGCACGCCCACCGCATCGTGCGCCTGCGCGACGGCGAGGTAGAAAGTGATGAACGCAACGCCCACGTGATCCGGGCCAGCGACCCCACCCACCGCTACAATCAGGCCTGACACCTATATTTGCCCGCCTAGTCAGTGGGAAAGTATATATGAATCAACGTACCATTGCCAGTACCGTCTCCATCAGTGGGGTGGGCTTGCATACGGGTCAGGAGGTTAACCTGGTCTTCAAACCCGCCCCCACCGGCCACGGCGTCAAGTTCAAACGCACCGACCTGGCGGAGCAACCCCTGATGAACGTCGACGTCAACCGCGTGGTGAGCACCGAGCGGTCCACCACCCTGGGCAGCGGTAACGCCACGGTCTCCACCATCGAGCACCTGCTGAGCGCCCTGTCGGGCCTACAGATCGATAACGTCCTCATCGAAATCGACGGTGGCGAGGTGCCCATCCTTGACGGCAGCGCCAGCCCCTTTGTGAACCGCCTGCTCGAGGCCGGTACCGAGGAGCAGGATACGGCCCGCGACTACTTCGTCGTGGAGGAACCGATCACCTTTCGTGACGAGGCCACCGGCTCCGAGATCGTGGCCCTGCCCTACGATGGCTTCGAGGTGGTATCGATGATCGACTTCGATAGTCCGGTACTGGGGCAGCAGTACGCCACCCTGCGGGGCTACGAGGACTACGCCGAGGAAATTGCCCCCTGCCGCACCTTCGTCTTCCTGCACGAGCTGGAGGCTCTCTTCGAGCATGATTTAATCCGCGGCGGCGACCTGACCAATGCCATCGTGATCGCCGACCGTCACGTCCCTCAGCCGCGGCTGGACGCTCTGGCTAAGAAAATGGGTAAGGAGACCGTAGAGGTCACCGAGCAGGGCATTCTCAATACCCTGGACCTAAAGTTCCACAACGAGCCGGCCCGCCACAAACTGCTCGACGTGATGGGCGACATCAGCCTGCTGGGCGTGCCCATCCGCGGCCGTATCCTGGCCACTAAGCCCGGCCACCGGGTAAACGTAGCCTTCACCAAACTACTCAAAAAGGCCTATCTCGACCAGCGCCGCCTCAGGGGAAGGCCCTACTACAACCCCAACGACGAGCCGGTGTACAACGTGGAGCAGATCCTGGAGATCATGCCCCACCGCTACCCCTTCCTACTGATTGATAAGATCATCGAGATGGGCGATGACTACATCGTGGGCCTTAAGAACCTCACCTTTAACGAGGCCTTTTTCCAGGGGCATTTTCCCAGCAACCACGTCATGCCCGGCGTGCTACAGATCGAGGCCATGGCACAGACCGGCGGCCTGCTCGTACTCACCCAACAGGAGGACCCCGGCAACTGGGATACCTACTTCCTCAAGATCGAAAATGCCAAGTTCAAAAACTTCGTGGTGCCCGGCGATACGGTGCTCTTCAAGATGGAACTGATGGCACCGGTGCGCCGGGGCATTTGCCAGATGCGCGGCACGGCCTACGTGGGCAATAAGCTGGTCTCGGAGGCCGACCTGGTGGCCCAGATCGTACGACGAAGTTAACCCCCCGCCCGGGGGGGCCGCCCAATCTACTCACCATCCAACGCTATTCATGTCCATTCATTCCCTGAGCGTCGTCCACCCGAATGCAAAACTTGGTGCCGGTGTCACCGTAGGACCCTTCACCACCATCGAGGAGGACGTTGTCATCGGGGAGGGCTGCGAGATCGGCCCCAATGTAACCATCTACTCCGGGGCCCGTCTGGGCCAAAACGTACGCATCTTCCCCGGAGCGGTGATCGCGGCCATTCCACAGGATCTGAAGTTTCGCGGAGAGTACTCTACGGCCGAGATCGGTGACCACACCACCATCCGCGAGTACGTGACCATCAACCGGGGTACGGCCGCGGCCGGCACCACCCGGGTCGGTAACCACTGCCTGCTGATGGCCTACGCCCACGTGGCCCACGACTGCATTCTAGGCGACTACATCGTGATCGCCAATAATGTGAATTTGGCCGGACACGTCGTGCTGGAAGACTACGTCATCATCGAGGGACAGGTCGGCGTGCAGCAGTTCGTGCGCATCGGCCGGCACAGCTTCATCGCCGGCGGTAGTCTGGTGCGCAAGAGTGTACCCCCCTACATCCGCGCCGCCCGCGAGCCGCTTAGCTACATCGGGGTCAACCGCATCGGACTCCAGCGGCGGGGCTTCACCATTGCCCAGATCAACGCCATTCACGAGATCTACCGTATCCTCTTCGTCAAGGGGCTCAACATCACCAATGCCGTAACGGAAATCGAGGCTTCCGTACCGCTTTCGGACGAGCGCGACGAGGTCGTGAGCTTCATCGGGGCCACGGAGAAAACGGGGATCATCCGCAGCTTCCAGGCTTTGGACAATGGCAACTGAGCTGCTGCCGCTGACGATTTCGCTCGCTGGGGTATCGAAGCGATTTGGCCGGGAATGGGTACTCAGGGAGCTGACGCAGCAGTATCAGAGTGGCACGGTTTACGGCGTCGGGGGGCGCAACGGTTCCGGGAAGTCTACGCTGCTGCGTCTACTGGCCGGACAGCTAAGTCCCAGTCGGGGCAGCATCAGCTATACCCTCGCCGATTGCCCCCTTGCCGTCGCCGGGGTGTACCGACTCGTGAGCTGGACGGGTCCCTATCTGGAAGTAGTCGAGGAGCTCACCATCGAGGAGATGCTCCGGTTCCATTTCGGGCTCAAACCACTGGCACCGGGGCTGACCATCGAGGGGGTGATGGAGCGCATCGCACTCGGGTCGGTTCGCCGCCGCACCCTGCTGGACTGTTCCTCCGGCATGCGGCAGCGGGTATTACTGGCTACGGGCCTCTACGCTGCGACCCCCTTATTGCTGCTCGATGAGCCCACCGTCACGCTGGACCAAGCGGCCGCCAGCTGGTTCGCTACTGAGCTGGCGCATTATTCGGCCGGTCGCCTCGTGGTCATAGCAAGTAATGACGCGCGGGATCTCGCCCTGTGTAGCAGCGTGCAATCACTGTAACGAAGATCACTACCCGCCAGATTTCGCATATTACACCCGCGCCAATGGCCCCCGTACGGATGTTCTTCAATTACGCGGAAAAAAATACGCCCTTTACCCTGAGTCCGGAGAGCCTAGACTGGCACCTGGCGAAGGGCTGGTACCGCATGGGGTCTACCATTTTTACGACTCACTTCCTCTTTTTTAAGAACCGGCCGTACTCCGCGGTGTGGATTCGTATCGACCTGCAGTCTTTCGCCTTTTCCAAGAGTCAGCGCCGTCTGCTCCGCAAAAATGCGCAGTTGTTCGAGGTAGCAGTAGCGCCCCGGGTGATCGATGAGGAGCACGAGGAGTTGTACGACCGCTATGCCGCGGACTTTGATGGCCGGCTATCCCCCACCATCGCCGATAGCCTGGAGGATTACGATGGTGACGTAGTCTTCAATACCTACGAAGTCAGCGTGCGGGAGCGCATCAGCGGCCGGCTGGTAGCCTGTAGCTACTTCGATCTCGGCAACGACTCAGCGGCCAGCATCCTGGGCATCTTCGACCCTGCCCTGCGTACGTTTAGCCTGGGGTATTACACCATGCTACTGGAGATGCAGCACTGCCTGGACCGGGGTTTTAGGTACTACTACCCGGGCTATGTGGTTCCGGACTACCACCGCTTCGACTACAAACTTCGCCTTGGTCCGGCGCAGTACTACGACGTGCGTACGGAGAGCTGGCGGGCCTACCGGAGTCTCGATCCACTACGTGAGGGACCCGTGGAAGCACAGGTGCACGCCCTTACCGGCTTGGTGGAGCAACTTGCGCGGAGGGGGCAGGCCAGTTCGCTAAAGATCTATCCCCTCTTCGAAGCGGGCCTGTACGATATCTGGAACGACGATTACTATCCTTACCCCTACCTCGTCCAACTCTCCGAATTAGCCGGGAAGAGCATTTTCGTAGTCGCTTACGATCCTAAGGAGAGCAATTACTTCCTACTGGAGTGCCGACACATGGCGCAGACGCAGCTGCTCTTCAACGCGGAGTACCTGAAAACCTTTCATGCGGATGGCTTCGTGACCGATTTACTAGCGGTACGCCGCCTTCTCCTTAGATCACCGCAGGTAAGCTACGTAGCCGACGTGTGTGCCGCCTTGCGGGGGGGGGGAAAGCAGCAACAGGCTTAGACCTTCGGCATTTCGGGAAGCTGGCATTCCTCATCGGGAGCCTTACCACAGACATCACACTTACCGCCAAGTTTCTTTTGCAGCATGGGATTGTTGCTGGAACAGGTGCCGCGAAACTCATTACCGGTAACAATGTGACGCAGGTTGATCAGCAGGAAGCTGATACCAAATACGGCGAAGATGACGGCAAACAGCGTGACAAAACTCATGCGATGGCGGGTTGTGGATACGAAGATAGAACGACTGGGGCGGTGGCTGGGTTGTACCCACGAAAAGAGGGTTTGAACCTAAGTCCAAACCCTCCGGAAAAACACCTAAAACCCATATTCATGAGTTGAGAGACTCTGGGCAAATTCGTACACCGTCGCCTCTTACCGGCGGCTTCGTCGTTGTGACGGCACGAAAAGCAGAGAATCACTACAACTTTTAGCTTTTTGTCGATCCAAATATATGTAAGCACATACGTAGGGAAACACATTTTGTGTTTGGTGACGAACGATTTTTTTCCCCACTCGTCGTAACTGGCTGTTTATGAACGGTAATATAGCGGCTTTAGACCTTTGGACGCAAGCCTGGGACCTAATTTTAGCCGGGGCGGGTAACGGAGACCATCCCTTCGGACTCACCTACGTGGCTAGTGTCGGCGGTCAGGGCGTCCCGCGACAGCGTACCGTCGTGCTCCGCAGCGCCGACCGCGAGCGCGCCGAGCTGCGTACGTACACCGACCGTCGCTCCATCAAGGCCCGCGAGTTGAAGGCTAACAACTTAGTCAGCTATCTTTTCTGGGATCCCGATACGCGCATTCAGTTTTCCGGCCACGGCCCCACCCACTGGCTCCCGCGTACCGAAGCCCGCGAGGTATTTGACCAGTTGCCCAAGCACGGCCGCAAGGCCTACGCGACACAGCAGCCCCCCTCTACCCCACTCGAGCGGGCCGACGATGGGCTCCCCCCCGACTGGGCGGAACTGGCGCAGCAGCAGACTGACTACGCAGCGGCCAACTTCGGGGTGCTGGTCACGCGGATTCAGTACGCGGATGTGCTACGGCTAGACCGGGAGCATAACTTACGCCTGACAGCATCCCGCGGTGGTAACGAGTGGACCCTCCGCTGGATAGTTCCTTAGTCTACTACGGAAGCGGCCCGGCAGAGTGCCTGCCAGTCCTGACCGCTCAGCGCCTCCACCGGCGGCATCTTGCCGAGGGCCATGAGCTCATTGACCGCCGCGGCATCGGCGTCACGCTTCACGCCCAGGCAGGCCTGCACGTGCTCGTCCTTGACGTAAAAGACCAGGAAGGGGTCCTGACCCGGCGTACCGTCGTAGACAATGTCGTCAAAGTCAGTGCCGTGGCCTACGTAGCGGAAGTTCGTCCCCTGCTGGTTGGTCCAGAAGTAAGGCACCATGTGGTAAGGTGCTGACTCTCCCGACATATTACGCCCCGCAGTACGTCCTTGCTGACCGGCTACCTTCCAGTGCTCGATGCGCACCATGCCCTCGCGGTCGGGGTAGGTGGCGATATCGCCGGCGGCGTAGGCCTCCTGAGCGTGTAACCGCAGGTGACCGTCAACGGCCAGGCTACCATCCTGCTGTAGCGCCACTCCCTGCACGTAGTCCGTAGTGGGCTTCACCCCGATACCGATAATGACCACCTCGGCTGGCAAACTAGTACCGTCTTCTAGCAGTACCCCGCTCACCCGCTCGTTTCCACTGATGGCCCGCACCTTGGCACCGAGTTTAAACGTCACCCCGGCCTCCTCGTGTAGTCGCTGAATGTATTTCCCTACTTCCGCGCCAAACACTTTTTCAAATAGCACCTCCTCCGGGGCGATCACGGTGATCTTTCCGCCCCGCTTGCCCAGGCTCATGGCGGTCTCCAGACCGATGAAGCTGCCCCCGACGATGATTACCGGAGTGCCTTCCTTGGTTTCTTCGCGTGCCGTGCGGGCGTCCCTAGCCTTGCGGATGGTGTGTACTCCGGCAAGCGCTACCCCGGGCACGTCCAGCGTACGTGGTGTGCCCCCGGTGGCGAGTAGGACTTTATCGTAGGTGAGGGAGCGTCCATCGGACAGTTCCAGGGATCGTGCGCTTACATCCAGGCTCTGCACCTGCGTCCCCGGCAGAAAGTGGACGCCCAGGTGGCGGTAGAATTCGGTGTTGCGGAGCGGGAGCTTTTCGGTGGCCATTTGCTCCTGCAGGAATGCTTTACTCACCTTGGTACGGTCGTAGGGAGGAAGCTGCTCGCGGCTGACCATCAGCAGGCTCCCCGCGCGATCATTGGTGCGGATGGCTTCCACGGCGTAGGCACCCGCGGCCCCGCCCCCGACGACTACGTAGCGGTAGTGCCCATCGGCGGGAATGGCAATGTCGACCGGCCGGTCGCTGGGGTCGTTGACGTTGGTGCGGATGGGCGTTCCGCCGACCAGGATATCGTCACCCTCTACGGTAACCTCGAACTTAGCCACCCCGTCCATGCCGGGGCCCTCGATCTGCTCGCCGGTGCGCAGGTCGAAGCAGGCGTGGTGCCAGGGACAGCGCACCCGGTGCTCGCACATGGCCCCCTTGGTGAGGGGAGCGCCGTAGTGACTGCACTTGTTCTCGATGGCGTACACCTGGCCGTCGACGTTGGCCAGCAAAATGTCGTAGTCGCCCACCGTGACCTGATGCATGTGGCCGGCGGGGAGCTGGGTGAGGGAAAATACCTTGGTCATGGGGGAGCGTTTGGGGGTAGAAGCTACTACCCCGCCCCTTGGTTCACACCACCTGGATCCGGGCGCCGGCACCAGCCTGGCACATCTCGCCCAGCGGCTGTACGGGGTGGCCCCCGGCGGCGCAGCGAGCGGTAAAGTCAGCCACCCGGTCCGGTGCTACGGCTACCAGCAATCCGCCACTGGTTTGTGGATCGGCAAGTAGCCACTTGGCCCGCTCGCTACCGAGTTGCACGTGCTGACCGTAGCTCGCCCAGTTACGCTCGGTGCCCCCCGGAATGCAGCCCTGCTCCAGGTAGTAGTCCAGTACTTCTGAGTCGATGAGGGGAACGGCGGCTAGCTCCACCCGGGCGGCGGTGCCGCTAGCGGCGCACATCTCGGAGAGGTGGCCCAGCAGACCGAAGCCCGTGACGTCCGTCATAGCGTGCACGTAGGGCAATTTGGCGAGTATCGGTCCGATATAGTTCAGGCGTACCATCTGCTCGGTAGCCAGCATGGCGTCGGCCGGCCGCAGTTTTTTCTGCTTCTGCGCCGTACTGAGAATACCCACGCCGATAGGTTTGGTCAGAAAAAGGACGTCACCGACCTGCGCCCCACCGTTCTTTTTCAGGTCCTTGATGTCGACCCGCCCCGTGACGGCCAGCCCAAAGATCGGCTCCGGGCTGTCGATGCTGTGTCCGCCGGCCAGGGGAATACCGGCGTCCACACAGGCCTGACGGCCGCCCTCCACAACCTGCCCAGCGACCTCGGCCGGTAGCTCGTTGACCGGCCAGCCCAGGATGGCGATGGCCAGCAACGGCGTACCGCCCATGGCGTAAACGTCGCTGATAGCATTCGTAGCGGCGATGCGCCCGAAGGTGAGCGGATCGTCGACGATCGGCATGAAAAAGTCCGTGGTGGAGATGACCGCCGTGCCGTCGCCTAGGTCATACACCGCCGCGTCGTCGCGTTCGGCGTTGCCCACCAGCAACTTAAGATCGGGCCGGGAGGGGGTAGTCTGGGCTAGGATCGTATCCAGTACGGCCGGAGCGATCTTGCAGCCGCAGCCGGCGCCGTGGCTAAATTCAGTGAGTCGGATCATCCTAAAACTGCCGGAGGCTCTCATCGCGTTCGTCCCGCAGGCGCTTGTTCTTTCCCTTGGTTCGTTCGGCGAGTTTGACGGCGGTGTAGGCGTTGGCCAGCCCGCCCGTAGCGGAGAGCTCGGAGAAGTTCACGGTTTCCCCTTCCGCGCCGGGCTTATTAACGTCCAGGTTGACGGGCAGGGCACTTTCCTCGATGATCTCCTTTACCTGCGCGGCTTTCAGGTCCGGAAAGTAGCTGCGCAGCAGCGCAGCGATACCGGCCACCATGGGAGCGGCCATCGAGGTGCCGTCGAATTTGGCGTACTTATCATCCGGTATCGTGGAGTAGATCTGTTCGCCGGGGGCGAATACGTCCACGTACTTCTTGTTGTAGTTGCTGAAGGGCGCGGCCAGTGCCGGTCCGTAGTTACTACTTGCCGCTCCCACCTCGATCCAGGTCTTACCGGTACGCTTCTTGCCCTGGTAGGTATCGTTGGGGAAGTTGTTGGTCAGGTCCAGGAGCTTACCGTCGTTTCCTGCAGCGTGCACGATGAGCACGTCATGCTTCTCGGCGTACTTCATGGCCGCGTCCACCTCCTTCTTGGCGGGGCTCTGTCCCTTCCCGAAGCTCATATTGATCACCTTAGCGCCATTATCTACGGCGTAGCGGATGGCGTTGGCTACGTCCTTGTCCCGCTCATCGCCGTTGGGCACGGTACGGACGCTCATGATGCGGACGTTACTGCCCCCTACCCCATTGACGCCGATGTCGTTTCCTCGCTCGCCGGCGATGATGCCCGATACGTGGGTACCGTGGGCGGCATCGGGGCCCTCCACGTCGTTGTTGCCGTAGTAGCGCTCGCTCAGGTTATTGGGGTCATCGCCTACGATACTGCGGGCGTCGTAGTCCGGATTATAGTTGTACTTCAACTGGGAGTCGAAGTAGTCCATCGCCCCCTCCAACTGCTCGTACAGTTCGGCGAAGCTTCCCCCGCCGGCCGTAGCACTTGCTACGACGTTCTTCACCATCAGGATACCGGGGTCGTCGCTTTTGAAGGAGGCAATGTCCTCGGCGGTGACCTCGTCGGCCGATTTGCCCATCTCCTGTAGCATAGTATCCACGGCCGCTTTGATCATGCCGTACTGCTGGGCGGTGGGCCCGAGCTCCTTCTGCTTGGCCTCGATTTCTTCTTTGTAGGCCAGGTACCGGTCGTACTCCGCGCGTTCCTTCTTGCTCAGTCCCTCGCGGTTGCGGTTGTTGTACTTCGCCTTTAGTTGATTGTACAGGCGTACGACCTCCAGGTTCTCGTAGTTCACGTTCTGTCCGTCGGCCCCGCCGATGAAGTTCCAGCCGTGTACGTCATCGACGTAGCCATTCTTATCGTCGTCGATGCCGTTACCGGGTATCTCGTCCTCGTTCGTCCAGATCACATCGGCCAGGTCCTCGTGCTCGATGTCCACCCCGGAGTCGATCACGGCCACCACCACGGGCTCGGCTTTCTTACCGGTCAGGTAGGCGATGGCCTTATCGGCACTTACGCCGGGGAAGTTATCGTCGGTGCGGTCCAGGTCCCACCAGTTGTCGGGGGCTTCGGTCACGGCGGTCTGGGCCGTCAGGCACAGCGTAGCCAGGAGGCTGACGGCAAGGAATACTGATCTCATTCGGTTCATCATTTGGTAAAGTGGGGCGGCGGCGCGCCGGTGCAACGCCAATCGTTCAGGCAAAAGAAACGGCTAAGCGTCCGAAACGTTGGTTAGTAAAACCATAAAACCCCGGTGGCCCCTGCTGGGCCACCGGGGTTTGCGGGGCGTACTAGACCGGTAGCCTAGTACTGCACGACGATACGTTGACGGGCGTACTCCGCGCCCTCGCGGACCGTAAGCAAGTACACCCCATTGGGTAGTGCGCCTAGCTCAAGCTCACCACCGGTGCCGGTCACGGTGCGGCTTTGCAGTAGACGGCCGTGGAAGTCATGTACCTGAAGGGTAGCCGTACGGAAGGTGCCGAGATTGTACCGCAGCTTGCCCCTGGTCGGATTAGGACTCACGGTGAGCCAGTCGCCCAGTTGAAGTGACGGCCGCCGCAGACCGGTGGAGATGATGTCGCCGAGCAGAGCGGTACCGAACAGACTGGGATTTTTGAAGCTCTCATCGATGGTGGCGAACCAGGCGAGTTTGCCGTCGTTGCCGCCCTCTCCGGCGTCGTCGTCGATGCCGTGTACGTCCAGGCCGATAAAGGTACCGGCGGTGGGGTCGATGCCCAGCGCGGTCCAGGGAATGTAGGCCTCTACGGTGTAGCCGCCCTCGGTTACCAGGATGGCACTTAGTGCGCCGGGGCCAAGCTGATTCTTGGTGTCGTAGATCGTATCCAGACCGTACCGGACTACGATCTGGTGATCGTTACTGTCGTAGGTAGTAGACTTCTCGTTGCGGGCGTCGATGTAGATCTCTACCCCGTCGTCTTCGTACCAGTTCTCGCTGTCGTTAATGAGGGTATCGTCGGTCACCTCCACGATGAAGTAGAGTCCGCTGGTGTCCCACAGCGCTCGCCAGTTAGCACTGAAATCTGCTGCGTCGGAGATGCCGGGCTGTACCTCATTGAGCATGTCGTAGACATCGGCCCGGTCGTAGGCCTGATCGATCTCACCATCGATGGTGATGCTTGCGTCGGTACCCGCGATGATGGGTGGGGCCTCGACTTCCACTAGCGTAAGCAGGCCGAACAGACTAGGATTTTGGTAGGAGAAGTCTTCATTGGCTGCCCAGGCGAGTTTGCCGTCGCGGTCCGGGTCGTCCGCTCCCCCGTCGTCATCGTTGATCTGCACGTCGAACCCGATCGTCAGGCTATCGGCGGGGGTGACGCCGAGCAGCGCCCAGGGCACGGCCAGCTCCACGACGTACCCGCCGGCGATATCGACGACGGCCACCTCGGCACCCGTCACCTCGCCGGTGGTGTAATTGATGATGGTATTATCGTCACCGTAGCCGACCAGAAACTGGCGGTCGTCGGCGTCATAGGTGGCACCTCCGGCATTGTTACCGTTGAAGTAGAACTCCACGCCGTCGTCCTCGTAGGCGTTGTCGCTATTGTTGCTGAGTGAGTCGTCCTGTACGGTGACGAGCACGTAGAGCATCTCCTCGGTGTAGGCGGAAGTCCAGGTGCCGGATAGGTCAGCCCGATCGGTAACCTCTCCAACGGTGAGTTTGGTGATTTGCCGGCTGGCTCCGGTATAGAGGCCGTCCTTGTTTCCGTCAACGCGTAGGGGGGAAGGCGTCGAGACCGAGAATCCCTGTAGCTGGCGGTCGGCGGGCAGCGGTCCTACGCCCGCTACGGGTCCTTCATAGGCTCCGATGTCGACGATACCAGCGATGGGCCGGGTTACGCCGTTTAGATCGGCAGCCGGAGCCAGGTCGTTCGCGCCCCGATCGATGGCCGGACTCGTAGCCCGCAGGCCGAAAAACTGCTTGAAGTCATCGACGGAGGTGAACTCGAAGGTTTGGAAGAAGGACGAGTCCCGAGCCTGGGCGAACTGAGGAAAGCTCTGGCGATCCTCGGTGACAAAGATATTCTCCGTCTGTTCGGGCTCCTGTCCGCTGAAGGCGACCCCGCCAAGCAGGAGATTATTGGCCAGCATCACCTCGCCGTCGCCCACCGTCTGCGAGCTAAAGGCCTGGCTGCGGTAGCCGAATTCGCTCACCATAAGGTTGTTGTACACCTCAGCCTCGCCTCCGAGCACCTGAAGGATGATCTCGCCGGTGTTGGAGGTGACCCCCTCCAGGACGAAGTTGTTGTGGTAACTGGTGTTGTTGCGGATCGTTACGTTTTCAACTTCGAAGGTTTTGATGCCCGCTCCGCCGTTGCTAAACACGAGGTTGTTTTCGACTAGCGTTTGGGCTACGTAAGGGGGGGTGGTGTTTTCCTGGCCTCCCAGACTCTGGGTGTTGTTGAAGTCATCGAGGATAATACCGTTCCCGTCGGTGGGCACGCTGAAGCCAAGGGGGGAAAAGGCTATGCGCACCTCGTTTTCAAAGCTGACGTTGTCCTTGATCAGGATGTGCACCCCCTCGTTCTGATCGAGCATCCGGGGTTGGTAGATGCTGATGCCACTGCAGTTGAAGGGACTGAAGCGGGCGTTATCGCGGGCCACATTGCGCTGGATGGTCAGGTAGTCTGACTCGCGGCCACTGATGCCGCCGCAGCCACAGTCGTGCACGTAGTTGTTTTCCAGGGTGACGTAGTCCGAGCCGAAGACTTGCAGTCCGGTGGCGGAATTGGTTTCCCCGCTCCGGCCCACGCTGTAGATCTCGAAGCCTTCGACCTTGACGTGGGTGCTGTTTTCGATCTGGAGGTTAATGTTGTAGCGGATAGTACCCTCGATCTTGGCTCCCCAGGGGTTGATGGACTTTACTACGGTGGTTGCATCCTGCGCACCCCGCACACCTACTACCCGTAAATTATTCTCTGCGTAGACGCCGTCAGCAACCAGGAGACTATCACCGGGGATAAGTTGGCTCAGTCCGTACCGGAGGGTGCGAAAGGCGCCCCCGGGCGTGAGTGCGTCGCCGGGGTTGTCGTCACTGCCGTCGGGGTGGACGTATAGGGTCGTGGGCGTGGTGCGCTCCGGGACGATCTGCTCGATGGCGATGCTGTCGAGGTAGAGGGTGGTGGTATCTGCACCGACGGCGAGCAGAATCTGGATTAGCCGGTCGGTCTGGTTTTCTTGGATCGTCGAGACGAAGGTGTTCGAATAGGTCTGATACTCGGTCGTGAAGGCCAGGTTGGCGAAGGCATACTGCGGTCCGTCGCTGCCCCCGAAGGTTCCCCGCTGGCGGCTGGTGAGGATAAGGGGAGCGGTGCGGGGTGCATTTGCGCGGTACCTGAAGGCGACGCGGTAGGTCTGTCCGCCTACATCATCCAGCGCGGAGGACTGTTTGATCTCGAAGCCGGCGTTGTAGGGGCCGGCCTTGACGGAGTCTAGCTCAATAGCGAAAGCCTCCTGGCAAACGGCGGCGGCATCCGTCACCTCGCTCAGGGTGACTCCCCCGTAGCTGGTAAAGGCGTCCAGGTTGTTGAAGGTGGCGTCTTCTTCGTTGCAGGGCCCACCTAGCTGTTCCATACTGAAATCGTCAATGTAGATCGGGGCCAGGTTGTCGCCGTTCATCCAGAGCTGGTAGAGCATACTGTCCTGACTACCGCGCGAAGCGACTACCGTATCGAACTGCTGGTAGGTCGTGGTGGCCTGTAGGTCTTGTTCAAATAGTGCCGGGCCGCCGGCGCTATTGTCCAGCGCGCGGGGGATCATTCGGTAATAGATCGTGCGCTCCACCTCCGAGCGGTAGCGAAAGCGGACGCGGTAGGCACTACTGGCATCGAAGCGGGGGCTGGTGGCCTGGTTAATCTGCAGGCCGGCGCTGTAGGGGCTGCCCTCGAGCACCCGGAGGTCGGCGGAGATGGCGGTGCCACAGACAGCCGCCTCATCTACCACCTCACCGATGACCTGGGGGGTGCCGCTGGAGGCGTAGCCGTTCCATAGGCTGGGGTCGTTGTAGGGGCCTTCCGCGCAGGCTGCCTGTGCCCTACTGAATTGGGGCAGGAGTAGGATGAGGCAAAACAGCACAAGGTGTGCGCCGCGGCGGGGGCCTCCGGCAAGTTGGGTAGCGTTGGTTTTCAAAGTACTGAGTTTGGTATGGGTGTAGTTCGGGGAGAGGTACTCCGCCGTATGGCATGATCGGTGAGCTAATGTAGCAGAACTTTTTTAGGAGTGGGCAGCAAAGTGGGTTAAGTGAGTGATTGGGCGAACATCTAGGTGGATTAAATCGGTTGCACGGAACCCGGCTTCTGCAATTTGCCTTTACACCAGCAGTTCTCACGATCGGTCATCCAAGCTCGTGGTGCTACGTAGGTTTCCCCTAAGCCGCTACCGCTGAATAGTAGAATTGCTGATGTTCGATTTCGTGTCCGTCCGGCGTTTGGTGGCCTAGGCTTGACTACCTGTTCCAGTAGTTCGATGAGCTTACGGGCTAAGATGCTCGTGTGGGCTTCAGTTCACAGGGCACGCCGCGAGCCCTCATCCATGATGTTGATCACCCGCACGGACTTCTGGCTGGGGCCCACTACCCAATCACTCACTCCGTAGTCCATGGCCCAGCCCTCGTTGATCCCCTCGGGGGCTAGTAGTAAGGCGTGGTACTTCCGGTGGATGCGTTTGCGCTTCGGTGGGCAGCGTAGGTTCAGCCCCTCCCGCTTCCAAATCCGGTACATTCGCTTATGATTAAAGGTGTGCGCGGGCTTGCGCCTCAACCAGTGAAAGATCTTCCAGAAGCCCCAGTAGGGGTGCTCCGCGCAGGCTCGGCGTAGTACGGCCGCCAACTCCTCACCCGCTACCTCAGGGCGGTGGCCCCGCTTTCTCGTATAGTACGTCTGCCGACGAAAGCCCAAGACGCAGCAGCACTTACGGATGCTCCTAGAGTCATCCCACTACCGGATCACGTCGATCATGAGCTAAGCCTTAGGGGGCCCTTCCCCTAAGCCCGCTAGGCGTCTTGGGCCTGCCACTTTTTTAGCATGGAGTAGCCTTGCTGCGGGATCTCGTGATACATACTGAGCTCGGCTTATATCTTCTTTCACGAAGCATGGGGCAGGGGCCCTACGGTAAAGTAGCGTTTTCCCGTTCTAATTCGGCTAGACGTAGTTCTTCCTGTTGGCTGTCGTCTTTGTGGCTCTTCTTCCACTGGTAGAAGGTAACCGCGCTGATCTGGTGCTCCCGACACAGACCGGCTACGCTGGCGCCCGCATCGTGTTGCGCCAGCATGGCCTGCTGTGGGTCTTGGTGAATTCGCTTTTACGCGTGGTGCTAAGTTTAGAAGTAAAGTTAGGGGTCACTTCTACTTATCCATGGTAGCGTCAGTGGGGAAGCCTACACTGTTGGTTGCACGCAACTCAGTCACCAAAT
Organism: Saprospiraceae bacterium; assembly: GCA_958295895.1. GTDB lineage: Bacteria > Bacteroidota > Bacteroidia > Chitinophagales > Saprospiraceae > Neolewinella. The sequence continues at coordinate 72,938 of CATQHI010000010.1, forward strand.
CGGGACCCTGCTGCACATTTACACCAGTTGACGTGAAACTACCTTATTCTGTTGGTTATGTGCAACTCCTCAGGTTCTGCCGCCGCACCTAGATTGTACTTATCTTGGTCGTGCCATTATTTAAGCGATTTCAAATACTCGTCCGCCGAAAGAATCGGTAGCTGCGAGTGTTTGAAGTCCTTCTGGTTCCGTGTGATGATGATTTCCATATCATTATCGATGGCAGAGTAATACTGCAACCCGTCCTCAAAGTCGCTGAAGTTGTCATCATTCAGGGCCAGCTTTACCACCTTCCCACTCAGTTCAACGATACTGACCAGTAATTCTAGGTCTCGCAGAACTTTGACTGCCGCTATTCGGTCCTGCTGCCGGGTTAGAATATAATTGGCATTTGCAAAGGTGAGCGCCGAAACAAACAGTTTGACCTCACCCTTATCCGCTAGCACAAAGAGCTTGGCCGCTGCCTGAAATTCCTTGCGCTTCGCCAGTAGATCAAGTACGATATTGGTATCTACAAAGAGGCGGGTCATTGGTACTTCTCTAGCAGATAATCACTGTAGCCAGATTTGTAACCATCACCCTCCGGTAGATCAACCACCCCTAATAGTCGATCGACCAGGGGGTAAATTTTTCGGGTTCGTCCTCCGCAGCAGTCTTTGTCAATGAAGCCAAGTACTGCTCGATCATTCTGGATAGACTCATGTCGTGATCCCGGGCATAGCTCTTGGCTCTGTCAATTACTGTGGAGTTTAGGCTTAGTGTTAGTTTCCTGTCCATAAGGTTTATGTTTACGTGTAAAGATACATATTTTACACGTAAAAGTTGCTGCTTTCTTGAGTTTAGAGATTGAAGGGCTGCCGCTGCTCGGCCGTTTGTGCTGCGGATTGGTTGTACTTGCTTGACTCGCGTCGTATAAAACACCACCCAACCCAACCATTTCCGCTCGCGCTTCGACGGTGCCTTTAATGGCACTGTCGCCCAACGAGGGCGCCGCCGCAGGCCGGCTTCACCAATAAGCATCCTGACATCAGCCAGCTTGTAGATAGATTTTAAAGGCTTCATCGACACTAAAAGACTCAATGCCGGCTTGACGATGGCGCAGTGTTAGTCACAGTTTATTTTATTTTAAAATATCGCGATTCGTCTAACTATATTGGAAAGCTTATGCTCGATAAAATCGCTATTCCAATTGTCATAGTTGTCCAGTATATCGACCAAATCACGGTCAGTAATTGGAATAATTAACCCCCTGTCGTCTCGGTATGTATCCCTGCATCGTTCAATAAATAGATTTAAGTTGCCAATGTTTCGACACAATAAAAAGCCAACTTTGCCCCGATTAATAGAAAATCGACCAGACAATTGGTCTAATTCGGGATTTACCGGATCAGAAGAATAATTTTTGCATTCGATCATAATGTATGCAGAAGGCAAATTCATGTTGTTCGCAAACCTAAAAAATAATCCTTCTTGAGCAGCATTATCAAAGGTTATATCAATTCGCTTTCTGCCTTGGTGAATTTCATTTTCTAAAACTGGATTAATCAGCATTGGATAAAAGATGAGCTCCAGTATGGCCTTGACTAATTTATGGTACCGGTCTGCATCATCCCTTCCAGTCGGTATTTGGCGTAGACTATGTATCAAGTTTTGACAAATCGTTCCCAAGTCAATATCTGCGATTTCAAGGTTTGTAACTGGCTGAACTGTCGTCCTTTCTTTAAAACTCTCTAGGACCTCAGGATGTAGACGTGTAAACTCAATCAAAAAATCTTTTGAGTAGGGATTTCGCTCTGCTATTGATTTTTTCGTTACATACTTAACGCCATTAGCTCGCTGTTGAACTAAAGCAGAATTTAATCGAAGATGCTCATTCTGTAAAAAGTTCAGTACGAAATGCTGGTAATACTTTTGAGCTGTATATTCTTTTTTAAATGAAACAATGGCTTTTGGTACAAGCAGAATTTTTTGATGGTTTATAACAAGGTGAGGTAAATGTTCAGCTTCCCACCTTAAGTACTGTGGGTTCCAATACATCCCCGAGGCTATTCCATCGACCAAAGGTATACTGTGTAATCGACATTGATTAATAGTGTAATTTATTAGGTGCCGTCTGATAATATTGGTTGTCATATCCGACAGCTTATCTTTATCAAATTGATTTACAAACAAGACACTATCCTCCAAATCGTTTAGCAGGCCAGTTTGTATTGCTTGCTTTCAATAATTCTATCAAATATTTTACCCGTATCGATTTGACCTACACCTCTACCTTGTGGGTTGCCTTGGGACAATCCGAGGCATGTAGCGTTAGGTTCTTGAAGGTGTTCGAACAACTGCTTCGCTTCTTCCAATCTATCACCTTTTACTAAATCGATGACCCGTTGAAAAAAACTTCTAATTGTCCTGTTGCAGGAATGAGAAAACTTATCCTCTCTAATCCCCAAATAAAAGGGATCTAGAAATAATGGAATATCTGTTTCTACATCTATGTCTACGAAGTCAAGTTCCGCTTGTGAAAGTTCTAGATTAAATATTTCTGAAATTCGCATATTTGGTTTTTAATTGTGACTAACAAGCGGGTTCACGCATTGCGTGTATTCCCGCCATGGGCGCGCAATTATTGCGTGTAACTAACAAAATCCTGTTGGTTACACGCAACTCGACGGCAAATTTTCTTCCACATTGCGCTATTTACATAGTTGACGTGAAACCACCTTATTCTGTTGGTTATACGCAACTCGATCAGGAAATTGGATCCCTGTTGCACGTTTGCATCAGTTGACG
>CATQHI010000011.1 GCA_958295895.1 Saprospiraceae bacterium
GGTCAGAATCACCTAGTCCCCGCAGGTCGGGCACGATGACCCGGTAGCCCGCTTGCCGCAGGTCGGGCATGAGCTCACGCCAGGCGTACCACGTTTCGGGCCAGCCGTGTACCAGCACCAGGGCGGGGCCATTTACCGCCACCGTCCATGTAGTGAAGGCGGACGGTATCGCTAACCACGGCCCACTGGTGGGTGTAGCCCGCTACGGAAGGCAGCCCCATTGTGTTCGCGCGCGGTTTGGGCCAGGAGAACACTGCAGAAAAAGCAGAGGGTAAGGAGCAGATAGCGTATTGGGTGCATAGTGGTGGTCCGTTCGTGCTCTATACTGGCCGATACATCCATCGGTTCGGCGGGGGCCGCAGGTGCGAACCGATCGCGGATTGAGCCCATTTGCCTACGCTACCTTCCCTGAGCTGACCTGGATGTCAAACGTCTACCTACCCGTACTTCTCCTCCTGCTGCTGCATACTACGACCGGCTACGCGCAGGCTACCTCATCCACCGATTCTACCGGGCAGGAAAGTAGCCGAACCGGGCGGTACAGTGGCCGTTTTCCCGACGACGCGCGGCGGGCGGTGACGGCCGGGACCTTCGAGGGCGCGATTGCCGTGCCGGGTACGGGAGTGAGCTTCCGGATCGGCGGCTTCATCCAGACCAGTGCCTCCCAGGATATTAGCGGAGCGATCAGTCCGGGCTTGTTCATCCCCCGGCTGATCACGAATACAGATGGACCGAGTCGCTTCGTCTTCACCGCGCGCAATAGTCGTATCAGCGTCGATGCCCGCAGTGAGTCCGACGGGGGTACCCCCATCCGGGCCTTCATCGAAATGGGGTTTATCGGTGCGCCGGGGAATGAGGGAACAACCAACGCAGACGGTCTAGCCCTACGGCATGCCTTCGCCCAGATCGGGGAGTTCTACTTCGGGCAGTACTGGTCGCAGCTCACCGACCTGGAATCTTTTCCCGAGACGACGGACGCGGGCGCACCGGCGGGTAAGATCTTCGTGCGGCAGCCCGGGATACACTACGCCCCCTGGATCCGGGGGGAGGAAGGCAAGGGAATACGCCTAGCCGTGGGACTGGAGAACTCCATATCCGACCTGACGCTATTGGATCGGCGGGGAGCCCCTTCCCCTACGCTGGCGACCATCGACGCAGCGCCAGACGCGCTAGTGTATTTACGGCAGGAGGGCCGGCGGGGTCACCTTCAGTTGACCGGGGTGCTCCGCTATCTAGGTGCGGATAGTACGCAGGCAGTACCGGCCGGGGGGCTCAGTCTTACGGGTAGTTTGGACCTGCCCCAGTTCGGTGTACGGGACCGGCTGACCTTTGCGGCGAGTGGCGGACTGGGCTTCGGCCGCTACCTGGTCGATCTGGCCACAGCGGGCTACGATGCAGTGCGCGACCCCCTTACCGGAGAATTGGACCTCCTGCGCACGGCCGGTACCTACCTGACCTACCAACACTGGTGGTCGGAGACCCTGCGCTCTACCGTAGCGGTGGGTGGAGTGTTTGTGGAGGCCAGCGAAGCACTGCCGGCGGGTGCGGTACACAGGGCGCAGTCGGGGGTCGTCAACCTGTTTTGGTCACAGTCCGAGCGGGCTACCTTCGGCCTGGAAGTCCTAGCAGCACGGGTGGTGCGGCGGGCCGGGGAGGGCATGACCACGGCGGATGCCTACCGGGCCAACGTCTTCGGGCAACTAAATTTCTAGCCCAACTCACTCACCCCCCAACCACTCGTGCACGAACTTCACGGCCGCACTCCCCTCCCCCACCGCCGTGGCTACCCGCTTGGTGGAGCCGCTACGTACATCCCCCACGGCAAACACCCCCGGCAGGCTAGTCTCCAGTAAAAAGGGATCGCGGCTGACGGTAGCGTAAGCCTCCGCCGCCCGGCCCGATTGTCGCAGCGTGGGACCGGTAAGAATGAAGCCCTTCTCGTCCAGGCACAGTGTATCGGCGAGCCAGTCGGTATAGGGGTCGGCGCCGATGAAGGTAAAGACGTTGGTGGCCGGTAGGTCGCTACGTTCGTCCGTTTGGTTTTGCCGCACGGTTACCCCCTCGAGTTGCTCCGCTCCGTGCAGCGCGTCGACCTCGGTGTAGGGCATCAGCGTAATGTCCGACGAGCGGTCGATGCGGTCGATCAGGTAGCGCGACATGGAATGCGCTAGGTCACCGCTGCGAATTACTAAGTATACGTGTTTGGCCGCGCCGGATAAAAACATGGCCGCCTGCCCCGCCGAGTTACCCCCACCTACCACAATCACGTCCTGACCCGTACAGAGCCGCGCCTCGGTCTGGGTAGCGGCGTAGTACACGCCGCGGCCCTCGTACTGCTCCAGGTTCGGTACCCGGAGTTTGCGGTAGCGGGCACCGGTGGCGATGAGGACACTATTGGCCCGCAGGCAGTCGGCGCCTTCCAGGGTTACCGCGAAGTGACCCTCCTCAGCCCGTAACTGGGTAGCGGTGCGCGATACTACGATGCGGGCGCCAAATTTCTGCGCCTGAAGCACCGCCCGGTTCGCCAGCTCGGAGCCCGACAGCCCCGCCGGGAAGCCCAGGTAGTTCTCGATGCGCGAGCTGGTGCCGGCCTGACCGCCCGTCGAGATACTCTCTAGGGTAAGCGTGCTGAGCCCCTCGGAGGCTCCGTATACCGCCGCGGCTAGTCCCGCCGGACCGGCACCGATCACTAGCAGGTCCACCGTTTCCCCCGCCGTAACCGCACGATTAAGTCCTAGCCGCCGGGTCAGTTCGCCGTTACTTGGATTGCGCAGTACCTCCTCGCCCTGCCAGATCACGATCGGTGTCTCCTCGGGCTGCACCCGGAAGTAGCACAGCAGTCGCTCCGCGTCGCGGTCCTCCTCCACATCGATCCAGCGGTGTGGCAGTTGGTTACGCGCCGCAAAGGCCCTTAGGCGCTGGGTGTCGGGGGAGTAGCGGGAGCCGACGATCTGTAGCCCCTCCACCGCCCCGTTGCCCTGCAGGATCTCGCGGCGCATCAGGAAAGAGTTGAGGATCAGCTCGCTCAGGGCGGGGATGGTGGCAACGATCTGGCGTAGGTCCTCGGCGGAGATAACTCGTACGCGGCCGGCGGTGCGGGCGCGGGCGGCCAGAAAGGCGGTCTGCCCGGTGAGTAGGCTCAGCTCCCCCAGAAACTGGCCGTCGTGGCGCACGTCGAGTACTTCCTCCCCTTCCGCGCCGGGGTTGCTGACGATCTCCAGCTCTCCGTGTAGGATGACGATCCAGGGGTACTCGGTGTCCCCGATATCGAAGAGGATATCACCGGGCTGGGTAGGGCGTTCTTCGCCGTAGGGTGTCAGCAGGGCGAGCTGGTCGGCGTCCAGGGTCGGGTGGGCAATCTCGGCGTTGTACTCGGGCATGCCACAAAGTACGAGGCTGCCTCCGGCAGCGCTGTGCAACGCAACTCGCAGTTGCGGCGTAACACTGCCAGCGCAGTCGTAGACTGTGCGGTACGGCGCTGCCGGAGGCAGCTTCTTACTCCCTAAACCGCTGGTAGGCCGCAGGATGCGTAAGTATATAGTTCCACATTAGCTCCGTCTCACACACTGTCAAGTACACCTGACTCCCGTAGGCCATCATCAGTTCGCGTTTGCTCCCCCCGTGGCAGTTCACCCCGGCGGTAGTACTGCCGCTATTATTAGTTGCACACTTGCCGTAGCACTCATCAAGTGCGACCAGGTCCACGCCATTGCAGGGGTTATCGCACTTAAAGGTGTGATCCAGCCCCCGGGTATGACCGAACTCGTGGGCGATCACCCGTGCCGGTGTCCAGGTATCGTTACTTCCCCCAAGGTAGCGCTGCAACTGATTGTATACAAAAATGCGGTTGCTGCCCACGCCGGTAGTAGCTCCACTCGGGGATGAGCTCTTACTGCGGTAAGCGGTAAACACGATGTTTAGGGCGTCCTTCCGGTAGGCGATGGGCTGGCGGGCAGCGTAAAAAAAGGCACTACGCAGTGGCTCTTTTTTGCCGTTCAGGTAGACGAAACGAATTTTGGTATCCTTCGTGTCTGGGTAGTCCAGCAGCGCGGAGCGGAAGCGGCCGTTCATCTCCCGCAGCAGGTAGTACATCAGCACGTCGGCGCGTAGCTTTTCGTGTCCGCCGTGGGCCAGTACGAGCGAGTCCTGGGGGTCGGTGACAAAGTTAGTCCCATCGTCCAGGGCCACGAAGTGAAACGCTACGGCAAAGGTCACCTCGGGCAGGCGGGGCAGGTACTCGACCGTCATCCGTTCGGGGATTTGGGCGGGGAGCGCAGGTGCGAAGCTCAGTGAACAGAGCAGTAGCAGTAGTAAGCAGCGGGGCATACGGAGTAAACGTGCGCAGCGGGTAAAATCTTGGACGGACCTACTCGCCAGCCCGCATCGCTCGCACCTTGTAGTAGAAGATGATCCCCGATAGACTAGCCGTAATCGCGTTGGCCAGCATCAGGGGAATATCGTGGATCAGGTAGCCGTACACGAACCACAGGATGGTACCAAAAAATAGCATCGAGAAAGTCACAATGGAAAGGTCCTGAGTGGCCCGTTCCCGGATGGTCTTGTAGGCCTGGGGAATGAAGGCGACGGTAGTGCAGATCGCGGCGATAAAACCCAGCAGTGCGCTAGTAGTCATAGGGTCTAACTTAGGCCAAATACGTACAACAGCGGCGTGGGCGGTAAGGTGCATGCAACCCCTACGAACGGTAGTCGTCCCTAGATAAAACAAGCAAGATGAAACCTTTGATGATCCTACTTTGCCTCAGCCTGGGCTTCACCGCCGGTGCCCAGACAACCTATGGCAGTAACGGAAAAAATGACCGTAACCGCATCGTCGGTAACGAAGAAGTGACCGTGGAGAACCGCCCCGTAGACAACTTCGAGGAGCTAACCTTTTGCTGCAACCTGCGCGTGGAACTCACCCAGGGACCCACCACCGAGGTACGCGTCGAGGCGGAGAGTAACCTGCTGCCGTACGTCAAAACGGAGGTATCGGGTAAGCGGCTGCGCATCGGCTTTCGTGACAACGTGAACTTCCGTTCGAAGGAGCCGATCGTAGTCTATGTCACCGCACCCACCCTGACGTACATCGGTGGAGAGGCCGGCGGACAGCTACAAATGCAATCGGCCTTTACCGGAGAGCGTATGGAGTTGGAGGCGGGCAGCGCGGCCTTCGTCGGGGCCGAATTCAACGGGGCGGAACTGCGTGCGCGGGCCGATAGCGGCGGGCATATCGAAGTCAGGGGAAGTGGCAAGTCAGTAAACGCGGCGGCCAGTTCGGGAGGTGCCGTATCGGCACACGACTACCTGGCACAGCGCGGTGAGGCGGAGGCCAGCAGCGGCGGCGGCGTAGAAATCAATGTCAGCGAAGCCCTGGAGGCCGAGGCCAGCTCCGGCGGACGGGTCAGCTACCGCGGCGATGCCAAGGATATAAATATACACAGTGGTTGGGGCGGCTCGGTCCACAAGGACTAGTCTCCCACCGCAGTAGTCAGCCCCGCCTCGAAGGCACGTACGAACTCCCCCACCTCCCGCCCGTCCATCAGCGCGTGGTGGCCGTGAATACTTACCGGCATACCCAGCCGTCCGTCGCGCTCGGTGAGCTTACCGACGCTGATCTTGGGGGCACTGTCGGGAAATTTGAAGTTGCGGGCATGGCTCAGGGCAGTAAAGTCGAGCCAGGGCACGGCACTGAAGTGAATTACGTCGGGGCCGGCTATGCCTATGTTGAGCCCCGTCGTAGACTGGATGCGGGCGATCTCCGCCTGCGCACCCTCCACAAAGGCGGTAAAGTCGGGAGCATAGGGGATGTAGGAAAAATCAAAGGTGCCATCGGCACGGTCGATCGTCGCCGACGCGTGAATCCGATCGTATACCCGCACCCCCTCACCCTCCACGCGGTAGCGGAAGGGTTCGGTGGCGTTTACGGCGAGCAAACACTTGTGTAGGTAGTAGAGGAAGAACGACTGCCCGCTTGCCTTACAGTGGTGGTAGGCCTGGGTGGCATCCACCCGTACGGTAAGCCCGAAGAAGGGCTCGTCGAACTGGCGGAAGAAGTCGAAGTGAGCGCGGCGGGGCCAGGTGGTCAAGTCCAGATAAGGCATAGCTGACGGTAAGGGATTTGGTGGTGTGACCCAATGTGTGCATTGGTCGGACGTACGGGCAACACTTTACGGCTATCGTTGTAGGTAGGTGGTAAGTTTACCCCATGTCAGACACCGGTGTTGCCCTACTCTTCTTATTCGTAGCCGGTAGCTTTGTGGCACTGCTGTACTTTCTGGCGCGGTTTCTTATCCGGCAGGGTCGCAAATAACTTCTAAAGACATGGCAGTTCCCGGACGGCGGATGTCTTCGCTCATCAGTCTTTTTGTGGGGTTATTACTAGTATCGTACTGCGCGGCGGACACCGAGCCTACGGACCGGGAGCGGTACGTGGCCGTCTGCGGCAACTGCCACCTATCCCCCGATCCTGCTGAGCTGCCAAAAGCAATTTGGGCTAAGTCCATCCTTCCCGAAATGGCGGCCCGTATGGGGCTGGTGACCTACGGCTACGATCCCGCTACGCTACTGGGAGAGGCGGAGTTTGCCCTGGCGCGGGCGCACGGACAGTACCCGGAGGTACCCACCATTACCTACGATGAGTGGGAGGCCGTCAGAGCCTATATCCTGGCACAGGCACCGGATACGCTGCCGCTGGTTCCCGTACCCGCGCTGGCTGATCTTGCTGACTTTTCCGCCCGCGCCCTGGGTGTAGAGGACCAGGGGGGTGCGCTCGTTTCCTGCCTCGGCACCAAAGACGGTCGCCTCGTGGTGGGCGATGGGTACGGGAGTCTGGTATCCTTGGGCACGAATGGGCAGACGCCCGCCGGGCCCGTAAGTATCAGTCAGGGGCGCCTACCGCTGACGCACTACCAGCCCCACCCGGAAGGGGACCTGCTGCTCGAGATCGGCAACATCTACCCCACCGAGGCACACAACGGGACGCTGTACCGCCTCGGGCCGGACGGCAGCCGGCGGGTGGTAGTCGATAGTCTGCACCGCCCGGTCTACTTCCTGGCCGAAGACCTGGACGGAGACGGCACCGCTGAGATCGTGATCTGCGAATACGGCAACTACACCGGGGCCCTCACCCTGCTACGAAGCGATGACCGGAATAGCTATACCAAACAACGACTCAGTGGCGTGGCGGGCAGCATTCGCGTAGTGGCCCGCGACATGAACGACGATGGGCACAAGGATCTGGTGAGCCTGCACGCCCAGGGCGATGAGGGTATCGATGTGTACTACCAGGCAGCCGACGGCAGCTTCGAGCGGCAGTCCCTACTTCACTTCTCGCCGGTCTGGGGCACTAGCTGGTTCGAGCTTGTCGACTTCGACGGGGATGGTGACCAAGACCTCATCACGGCCCACGGCGACAACGCGGACTACAGCAACGTGCGCAAGCCTTATCACGGAGTGCGTATCTACGAAAACGCAGGCGACAACACTTTCTCCCTGCGCTACTTTCAGGCCCTACCGGGCGCTACCCGGGTGGTTGCCCGCGACTTCGACCGGGACGGTGATGTGGACCTGGCCGTGGCGTGCAATTTTGCCGACTACTCCCGCAACCCCGAGGCAGCCTTCGTTTACCTGGAGCAGACGGGGGGTGCGGAACTTTCCTTTACCGCCCGTACCACCCCGGCCGCCGCTGCTGGGCGCTGGCTCATTCTGGAGGCGGGTGATTATGACGGAGACGGGGATGATGACCTGGCGCTGGGGTCGTTTACGTTGAATCCGGCTCCGGTACCCGCGGAGGTAGCCCAGCGGTGGCGGGGGGATAGTGTGGATGTGGTGGTGCTGAAAAATAGAATGCAGTAAGCGTGCCGAACCCAAACGGTGAACTCACACTTATGCAGCAAAGCCCAGCCCATGAAACAACTACGCTACGACAACTACGGCGGCATCGAGCAGATGTACCTGGCCGAGGTCGCCACACCCGAGCCCACCGGGCAGCAAATCTTGGTGGAGGTAAAGGCCGCCGGCATCAACCCCGTAGACTGGAAGATTCGCAACGCTCACCTGAAAATGGCCGACGGGCACCAGTGGCCCCGCCTGATGGGCTGCGAGTTTGCCGGGGTGGTCGCGGCGGCAGGACCGGAAGTGACTGATGTACGTATCGGCTCCGAGGTCTTCGGCTGGGTCAACTTCAAAAAGCTCGGAGCGATGGCCGACTACATTCTGGTCAACAGTAGCGAAGTGCACGAAAAGCCGGCCTCCCTGGATATGCAGGAGGCTGCGGCCCTGCCCATGGTGGGGGCCACCGCCTACACCGCGATGCGCGAGGAGATCGACGCGCGCGGCAAACGCATCCTGATCAACGGCGGCAGCGGCGGACTCGGCCACCTGGCCATCCAGATCGCCCGCATGGACAACGCGGAGGTCACCGCCACCGGCTCCGGACACCACCAGACCTTCATGCAGGATATGGGCGCGAGTCACACGGTCAATTACGAAGAGACGGACATTGCCCAATCCGGTGAGACCTTCGATGCGATCCTGGATGCAGCCGATACGCTGTCCTGGTCACAGGCTAAGACGCTACTGAGCGAGCACGGCACCTTTCTGGATATTCAGCCGGGGGTGCGGAGCTTTGTCAGTAGCTTCGTCAATAACCTGGTCAGCGATAAGAAGCACGACCTACTAATGGTGAGTGTGAACCACACGATGCTGCACCGGCTCTACGACCTGGTCGAAAACCACGGGCTGAAGGTGCACGTGGGCCGGGAGTATGCGCTGATGGACTATAAGCGGGCGTATACGGAGGTGGAGGCGGGTGAAGCACCGGCGGGGAAGGTGGTGCTGGTGCCTTAGTGGTTCGTGGCTGGCTCGTGGCTTCTAGCCGCGGTGGTAGCATCGTCACGCTGCTACCTTGCTACCCCGGCAAGGATGCCGGGAGCCACTCGCGGGGAGCCACTACACGTAGCTGACCTGCTTGACGGCGCGGACGATCTTCTCGGCGTTGGGGAGGAATTCCTCGACGAAGGGGGCGGCGTAGCCCAGGTTGACGTCGGCAGCGTTAACGCGGATCACGGGAGCATCCAGGTAGTCGAAGGCCGACTTCTGGATCTCGTAGGCGACCTCGGCGCTGATACCGGCGAAGGGCCAGCTCTCGTCGATCACCACGCAGCGATTGGTCTTTTTGACGGACTCGATGACGGTCCTGCGGTCGAGGGGGCGGATGGTGCGCAGATCGATGACCTCGGCCGAAATACCTTCCTTCTCGAGCAGCTCGGCGGCCTCCATGGTGGGAAGCATCATCTTGTTGTAGCTCACCAGGGTGACATCGGTGCCCGCGCGGCGCACAGCGGCCTTGCCGATCTCCACCAGGTATTCCCCCTCGGGCACCTCGCCCTCGTAGCCGTACAGGAGTTCGGACTCCATGAAGCAGACGGGGTCCGGATCACGGATGGCGCTCTTCAGCAGACCCTTGGCGTCGGCGGGGTCGGTACAGGAGACGACCTTCAGACCGGGCGTATTGGCCATCCAGCTCTCAAAGCTCTGACTGTGCTGCTGGGCGAGCTGACCGGCGGAGCCCGAGGGGCCGCGGAAGACGATTGGACAAGAATACTGTCCGGCCGACTGGCTCAGTGTTTTGGCCGCATTGTTGACGATCTGATCGAAGGCCAGGACGGCAAAGTTCCAGGTCATGAACTCCACGATGGGCTTGAGGCCGTTCATGGCCGCCCCCACTCCGATACCGGCAAAGCCGAGCTCGGCGATGGGCGTATCGATCACGCGCTCCGGGCCGAACTCATCGAGCATCCCCTTACTGACCTTGTAGGCACCATTGTACTGAGCGACCTCCTCGCCGAGGAGGAAGACGGTATCGTCGCGGCGCATTTCTTCGGTCATCGCTTCGCGCAGGGCGTCTCGGAGGGCAATTTTTCGGGCCATAGGGGGTTGTAATTAGGCGGGCAAAAGTACGCAGCGGTCGGCAAAGCGGCCAACCATCACCCCCCTGTAACCCTTTACCCCACGTACCGTTCACTTGCGCCCTGCCCCATGAAAAAGTCTTACCGCCTCCTGCCCTACCTGGCCGCCACCGGAATGTTACTCCTCTCCTCCTGCAACCGGGGCTTCGGCTGCCCCACCAACCTTTCCGTTCGGGAGCTTGTTGGCAGTCTACTTTGGTGGCTCTAGCGCACCTGCGGCCCCGCCCCCTGACCCCCTACCCTATGAACTGGACGAATATCACTAGCGTACACGATATCGAAGCCCTGATCGAGCGCAGCCACACCCGGCCCTGCCTGATCCTAAAGCACAGCACCACCTGCCCCATCAGTAGTCTGGCCAAAAACCGGCTGGAAAAGCAGTGGGACCTGTCCGCCGAGGAGCTCGAACCCTACTACCTCGACCTGCTGCGCCACCGCGACATCAGCAACTACATCGCTAGTGAATTCGGTGTGCGCCACGAGTCGCCACAGATTTTGGTAATCAAGAACGGTAAGAGCATCTACGATGCCAGCCACCTCGACATCCGCGTCGACGAGCTGCGGCAAACGGCCTAGGTGGAGCCCCGCCTTTTTCTGACCGACGATGGGAGTCATAGTCTGCGGGATACCAACTTTGGGGTCAGTTACCATAGTTCCCACGGCGCGGTGCAGGAGAGCCGGCACGTCTTTATCGAAGCGGGACTACGTGATTTACTAGTTTCGGAGACGTCCATTCGTATTGTAGAACTGGGCTTTGGTACCGGGCTTAATGCCCTCCTAGTCAGACAGCTAGCCGATCTGAACTCAACCATCCAATTTTACTACACGACCTACGAACAGTACCCCGTAGATCCGCGGCAGGCCCGGCAGTTTAACTATCCGGAGGTACTTGCTTGCGCCCCGACCTGGCTCTACGAACTGCACGACTCGGATTGGGGCACCGCTCACCAACTGTGCCCAAACTTTACCTTTCAGAAACACCGGCAGGACTTTCTAGCGGGGCCGCAGGATGCAACGGAGGTCGTGTTTTACGACGCCTTTGCCCCCGAGCAGCAACCGGAGCTGTGGACGGTAGCGGCAATGGGGCACTGCTACCGCCTGCTAGCCCCGGGCGGAAGGCTAGTCACCTATTGTGCCAAGGGGCAGTTCAAACGCAACCTGCGGGCGGCCGGCTTTCGGGTGGAGCGCCTACCGGGCCCGATCGGTAAACGCGAGATGACCCGCGCGCTGGTCTGAGGGGGCTGCCGGGGTGACCTTGTTGATCTTTCCCTGCTTGCCGTAGAGCTCGCGCGATTTCTTGTTGTAAGCCAGGGCGGCTTCTTCCGCGGTGGCGAACATGCCGATGTGGACGCTGCGGCGGTTGACGCTGATCACGGCGCGGTAGCGGTTATTTTCCTGGTACACGCCGGTGTAGCCGAGCTTACTGGAGCTGCGGCGCTGCCGGCTGGCGGCTGACCGGCTGCGGTACTCGAGGTTAGCTAGGCGGCAGTCGAGTTTGTCGCCGTTGAGACTACCAACTAGGTTGCGCTCGCGGCTGCGGGTATCGGTGAGGTAGCGTTCGGCGATGAGCTTATGCAGGTAGATGGTGATGGTGCGGTAGCCCCCTCCGCCGTCGCACTTCTGGGTTTTTTGGAACACGACGCAGCCGGAGGAGTGGAGGCGGAGATTATCCAGAACGCCAAGTTTAATCAGGCGGGGATCCTGGCGAAGGGTGTCGTAGACGTCTTGGTCCAGTAGGGCTTCCTGGGAAGAGTTTTTGAGGAGAATGCGCTGTGTCATAGGGTTTGGGTATTAGTGGGTATACTTGATCGACAGAACTAGACCCCCGCCTCCGGAATGTCTTTGTTATTCACACTATTCCAAATTTAGGGAAAATGTTGCGGGAATCTATGCGAATTTCTCTAATATCAGACACCTTCATTAGCACTACCCTATTCTTATGCTAAATCATAAACGCTGTGAAAAATATTGACCTCCTTTCCCGCACGGCCCAGTTGGCCCATTTGGCGGACTCCCGCGTCGGCGACAACCCCCGGGTGGGTGCCGTACTCCTCCACGACGGACGCATCATCGGCGAGGGGTACCACCAGCAGGCCGGCGAGGCGCATGCGGAGGTGAACTGCCTGGCCTCGGTGCGGGAGGCGGACCGGCACCTGATCCCGGAGTCTACCCTCTACGTGAGTCTGGAGCCCTGCTGCATCAAGGGGCGCACGCCGGCCTGTACCGGACTGATCCTGAAGGAGCACATCCGCAAGGTGGTCTTCGCGCAGCGGGATACGACGGATGAGGTGTCGGGGCGGGGCGCGGGTATCCTGCGGGAGGCCGGCGTACGGGTGAAAGAATATCCGGACTTTGGCCCGACGGAGCAGACGAACCGGGGCCGGGCGGTTTTTACCACCCAGCGACGCCCCTTCGTACTGCTGAAGTACGCACAGTCGAGCGACGGCTTCCTACGCCCCAAGGACCGTAGCCGCAGCTACTGGATCACTAACCCCATCAGCCGCCGCCTGACCCACCGCTGGCGCACCGAGACCAATGCCATTTTAGTGGGGGCGGGCACCGTGATCGACGACGATCCCTCCCTGACCGCGCGGCTGTTTCCGGGTCCTAGCCCCCGTCCGGTGGTGATTGATCTGCGTGGCCGGCTCACGGGTAAGGAGCGCATCTTTCAGTCCGGCGGACAGCGCCCCCTAGTGTTCACCGGCCGCAAGGCGAATAAGCTGCGGGCCGACACCATAGACATCGGCGAGAAGGAGCTCGGCAAGAAAGCGCTTAGACGCATCATGAAAAAACTCTACGAGCTTAAAGTGGGTCACCTGACCGTGGAGGGCGGCGCTACCGTCCTGCGGGCCTTCATCGAGCAGGGGCTCTACGACGAGGCGCGGGTATTCACCGGGGTGGTCCGTTTCGGTAATGGACTGGCCGCTCCCCAGCTGCCGCTGGCCGCACAGCTAGTGCGTACGGAGCAGATCGGCACCGATACCCTACGCACGTACACCCTACCGACGGAGGACTAGATTTCCGCCAGGGCCCGAGAGCGAACGGCCTCGGCGATGATGCCACAGGCCTCCAGTAGCTCGGCCTCGGAGATGACCAGCGGCGGAGCGAAGCGGATGATGTTACCGTGGGTGGGTTTGGCGAGCAGGCCACGATCGGCCAGGGCCAGACAGAGGTTCCAGGCGGTGTCGCTGTCTTCGGAGTCATTGATGACCAGGGCGTTGAGCAGTCCCTTTCCGCGTACCAGCACCAGGGTTTCTGGGTACTGCTCGACGAGCTGCTGCATGCGCTGGCGGAAGAGATGGCCGAGGCGGCGGGCGTTCTGCGTCAATTTCTCATCGATCACGACCTGTAGGGCTTCGCGGGCCACCGCACAGGCTACGGGATTACCGCCGAAGGTGCTGCCGTGCTGTCCGGGGCGGATGACGTGCATCACCGCGTCGTCGGCCAGCACCGCCGATACCGGGTAGGTGCCGCCGCTGAGCGCCTTACCGAGAATGAGGATGTCGGGCCGGGTGTAGGTAGTCTGGCGCTCGCAGTGTCCCGCACAGCTACAGTCGCCGCAGATACGCAGCAGGGCGCCGGTCCGGCCGATGCCGGTCTGAATCTCATCGGCGATGAAGAGTACACTGTGCTCCCGGCAGGCGGCGGCTACGGCGGGGAGGTAGTCGTCGTCCGGCACGAACACCCCGGCCTCGCCCTGGATGGGCTCGACGAGAACGCCGGCGATGGTGGCCGGGTCATTAGCCAGGGCCTGGCGCAGGGCAGCGGCGTCGCCGTAGGGGATGCTCTCGAAGCCGGGGGTGTAGGGACCGAAGTTGCCCCGAGCATTGGGGTCGGAACTGAAGCTGATGATGGTGGTGGTGCGGCCGTGGAAATTTTGTCCGCAGACGATGATGCGCGCCCGGTCGGTGGGGATACCCTTGACCTCGTAGCCCCACTTGCGGCACAGCTTGATGGCGGTCTCGACGGCCTCCGCACCGGTGTTCATGGGCAGCACCTTATCGAAGGCGAAGTAGTCGGTGAGGTACTGCTCGTAGGGTCCGAGCTGATCGTTGTGAAAGGCGCGGCTGGTCAGGGCGAGCTTGGCGGCCTGCTGCTGTAGGGCAGTCACGATACGCGGGTGGCAGTGCCCCTGGTTGACGGCGGAGTAGGCGCTGAGGAAATCGAAGTACTGCTTGCCGGCTACGTCGTATACGTAGACGCCGCGCCCCTCGGCGAGTACGACGGGCAGGGGGTGGTAGTTGTGGGCACCGTGGCGGTCTTCGAGGGCGATGTAGTCTTGGGGGGTCATGGGGGCAAAGGTAGGAGGTTTACCAGCCACCGGCGCTGGTGCCGCACACCGTATCTTCACCCCCATGTACTGGCTCCTACTCCTCCTTCCCGTACTACTGTTCCTGGCGCTGCAGAGCTGGTTGCCGGAGGCCATCGTACGTCCGCGGCGGCGGCGCGGTAACCTCGATCCCAGCGACTTAGGCTACCACTTCGAGGGGGGGCTGATGCGTACCGAGGAGGGGGTAGACCTGAGCTACTTCTACGTACCGGCTACGGTGCCGGCCCGCGGCAACCTGCTGATCCTGCACGGCAAGGATAGCGCTAAGGAAGTTTATTTGGAGTACCTGCCGCAGCTAGTCCCCTACGGCTACAACGTCCTCCTTTACGACGCGCGGGCGCACGGGCGTAGTGGCGGACAGTTCACCAGCTTCGGCTACCACGAGTGGCGCGACGTGGTGCAGGCCACCGGAAAGCTCCGCTTTCTGGGCGGCAACCTGCCGACCGGCGTATTCGGACACAGTATGGGGGGTGCCGTTGCCCTGCAGGCGATGGCCCGTAGTACCGAAATTGAGTTCGGCATCGTCGAGAGCGCCTTTGCCCACCTCGGACAGATCACCAACCTCTACGCCAGCCGGCGGCTGGGCCTTCCCCTGCCCGTGTGGCTCACCGATGCCCTGCTCGACCGCAGTGAGCGCCTGGCCCGTTACGCGCACCGCGAGGTACACCCCCTGCAGGCCGCCCGCTCGGTCACTCAACCTACCCTGATCGTGCACGGGGAGCTCGACGCGAGTATCGACGTCGACAACGGCCGGCAGCTCTACGCGGCCCTTGGTAGCCGGACTAAGGAACTCTACATTATCCCCGGAGCCGGCCACGACAACATCACCGAGATTGGCGATGACGGCTACTGGTGGCGCCTGCGGGCCTTCCTTACCGCGGTGACCCATAGCCTGCACCGATGAGGAGTAGTCTACCCCCCTCACGCGAGGAGATGGAACGCCTGGCGCGCCACAGCGACTGGCGACCGGCCGATATCCACCGCAGCCTCACCGAAACCGTCTACGCCGACCGCCATCTCTGGCTGCAATTCGCTCACTACTTGTTGCTGGGGGCGGGCGTGGCCTTTTTACTCAGTGGCGTAGTGTTCTTTTTCGCCTATAACTGGGCCGCCCTACCCCGCCTGGCTAAACTCGGCACGGCCGGCGGGTTACTGGCCGTGACGGGACTGATCGCTATACTCGCTCCCCTTCGCGATGGCCTGCGGCGCGTACTACTCACCGCCACGGTGGTGCTCATCGGCGTGTTGCTGGCCGTGCTCGGGCAGGTGTACCAGACCGGGGCAAATAGCTTTCAACTGTTCCTGCTCTGGTCCGTATTCGCGCTGCCCTGGGTGGCCCTGATCGCTTATCCTCCGCTGTGGCTCATCCTCGTCGTACTACTCAACACCACGCTCATCCTCTACACCCAGCAGGTAGGCGTAGCCTGGGAGGTGCTGGCTACGAGCATCGTGGTGTTTGTCTTCAACCTCATCGTGTGGGCGGTGGTGTACACCCTGCGCTCGCACGATACTGCCTTTAGCTGGCTCATCAAACTCATCGCGCTGTGGACCGCTACGGTGGCTACGGTCAATACCGCGACCGGTAGCCTCGGTGACGACCTCCTTTCCCTGGGCCTGGCGCTCCTGCTGGCCACGGGGCTCTACGCCTACTGGGTGCGGCTGGGGCTGGCCGAGCGCTCCGTTTTCTATTTGGCCGTGGTGGGTTGTAGTGTCATCTTCACCGTCCTCTTTCTTTTCCTGCGGGCCGTCGATGGAGCCTGGGGCCTATTTGTCCTCGGATTTGCCCTAGTGGGCAGTATCAGTTTGCTGGTCCGCTACCTACAATCCCTCAACCGCAGCTGGCGTGCAGACTGACCACCTTGACTACATCGAACAACGGGCAACGCAGCCGATCACCGTGGACTGGGACGCCCTCACGGCAGAGGAGGCCCGTCTGGAGGACGATGAGGTGTCGACGGTCGCAAAGGTACTTTCCGGCATCGGGGCAGTATTCGCTACCCTACTCTTTCTGATCTTCCTGGTGTGGAGCGGGGTGATCGACTCCGAAGCAGCCGCCCTGGTCACCGGGGCGGGTCTGGTGATTGCCGCCCTCCTGCTCGGTGGCCAACCCCGCACCGCCTTCCTGGCTACGACCATTATCTGTGCGTATCTGGTGGGTGTATCCCTGGTATTCTACAGCATGTTCGACCAATTGACCGAACGCCAGCTCGTCCTGCCGGTCATCGCCGTGGCTATACTTACCCTGGCTACCTCACGCAACTACTTTCTGATCTTCGTAGCCACGGTGTCGCTACCCACCTGCCTGCTCTTTCTTCACTTTACCGAGGCCGGTTCGCTTTTTTTGGCCCTGGCCGTGTTACTACCCGCCCTGGCCTTTCTAGCTGTCAACTTACTGGAGCATTACCTACTAGGTGACCGCAGACTACAACCCCTGCGCGCGGGCCTGGCAGTCAGTCTCCTGCTCGGTATGGCCTGGTACCGCTGGGCGGGCTACTTCGGGGTGGCGGTGAGTGACTATAGCGAAGTGGTGGTAGCCGGAGGACTCTACCTCTGCTGCCTCGTGACGGTCTGGTACAGTCTGAGCGCCCGCTGGACGGTAGCCGCCGGGCTCATTCTTGCCCCGCTCCTCTTACTTCCCCTACTGCTCGGCGGCGTCTTTTTGTTGCTACTAAGCCACCGCAACAACTACTTCATCGGTATTGGGCTGGGTACCCTCGGACTGGTTTACTTCACCGGGCAGTATTACTACGACCTGCGCTGGGACCTGCTGAATAAGTCCCTGGCGCTCATGGCCTCCGGTGTGCTCCTCCTGCTGCTCTATTTCATCGTGCAACGCCGCTTCCCCGCCCATGTCCCGCACTAAACGCCTACTGCTACTGCTCTGTCTGAGTGTCGTGCTCGGCTATGCGTTGATTTACGGCCTGGACAAGGAAAGGACGCTGCGCAGTGGCCCGCTAGTGCTCCTGCAGCTCGCTCCGGTCGATCCGCGCTCGCTGCTGCAGGGTGACTACATGGACCTGCGCTACGAGCTGCTGCGCCTCGCCGGTGACGCGGTACCGGACCGGGGGGAGTCCTTCGCCATCGTGCGGCTGGACGAAAACGGCGTAGGCTACCTGGTGCGCATGAGTGATACCCCCGATGGTCTAGCGGAGGGAGAGTATGCGCTGCGCATCCGCCGGCAGGAGGCGGGTGCATGGAGCCGGGGTGAGTTGTCGATTGGCGCAGACAGCTACTTCTTTGAGGAGGGTAAGGCCGAAGTGTTCGGTCGGGCGGCGTACGGGGCCCTGCGGCTGGATGGGCGGGGCGGCGTGGTCCTGGCGGGACTTTACGATGTGAACTTTCACCCTTTAGAGTAGGCCTCGGACGTCTGAGTTATGGCTAATATTGCAACGCCCATGCGCCCCGCCCTGCTTCTCCTCTCGCTACTGAGTGCCCTTGCGCTGACCGGCCAGGTCTGGCGACAGCGCGTAGACCCCAACGTGCGGCTCGGAGACACCACCCAGCTCCACCTGGTCACCCTGGTAAACCAGTCGCAGCTGCTCGGGGTGGTCTACGCGATCTCGGCCGATAGCATCCATATGCAGCTGCGCGGTGCACGTACGCGGAGCTACCTGCCCACCCGGGAACTGCGCTTTTTGGGCCTGTTCGTGACACCGCGCATCGTGCTCGATCCCCGCAGCACATTGCCCACGCCGCCCCTGGGAGATCTAACCCTCGTACGCACCGCCCTGCCCTACCCCGGCCGGCGGCAATTCAAGACCGTGCTGCTGCTTTACAACAGTCTGGACTTTGCCCTGGACGAGCACTGGCAGCTGGGCCTTGGCCTGGCCGGTCCGCTCGGATTACTACTGACCCAACGCTTCCGTACCTCGGTGACCGAGTGGTTACACCTGGGCCTGAGCAACGAACTGATCTACGCCCCCGTGCTGAAGTACGGTGAGGACCCCTTCCCCGTGCTCGGCGACGCCACTACCCTGCTCACCGTGGGCAGCCAGCGGCAATTTTTTACCCTCGGGGCCGGACTATTCTACCTCACCGACAACGCCGTTAGAACCACCGTAGCCAACTACCGCGTCGGCATCGGCAGTCAGGTGGGACGCGGTAACCACCTGTACCTGGAAGCCCTGGTATACTCCGAAAGCTTCCGCTTCAGCCTGCTACCTACCGCTAATTTTAGCCTGGCCCGCCGTCGTCACCGCTGGAGCTTCGGCGTAGCGACCCAGCTGCTGGACGGCGATACCTTTGCCCCTAGTCCCATTCCGTACGTCAGTTACACCCTTTACTGAGCCATGCCCGCCGCCCCCATCGCCCGTGACCCGGAGGAAGCGGCCCGCCGCCTACGGGCCGGACAGCTCGTGGCCCTGCCCACGGAGACGGTCTACGGACTGGGGGCCAACGCCCTGAACCCAACCGCCGTGGCCGGTATCTTTGCCGCCAAGCACCGCCCCCACTTCGATCCCCTGATCCTGCACCAGGCCGATACCGACCGTACGCTGGATTGTGCACGCAGCGTCCCCCGCCAGGCCCGCCAACTCGCCGAAGCCTGCTGGCCCGGGCCCCTCACCCTGGTCCTTCCCCGCCGGGCGGACATCCCCGATCTGGTCACCGCCGGGCTCGACACCGTAGCCCTGCGCGTACCCGATCACCCCCTGACGCTATCGGTGCTCCAGGCGGTCGATTTTCCGGTCGCTGCCCCGAGTGCCAATCCCTTCGGCTTCGTCAGCCCCACCACCGCCGCCCACGTGGCCGAGCAGCTCGGCCAGCGCATCGACTACATCCTCGACGGCGGGCCCTGCCGCGTGGGGGTGGAAAGCACCATCGTGGCCTTTATGGGCGAGCGGGTAGTGGTACTGCGCAAGGGCGGCACCCCGGTGGAGCAGCTGGAGCAACTACTCGGTCATCCGGTAGAAGTACGCACCCAGAGCAGTTCGCGCCCCCGGGCCCCGGGTATGCTCAGCAGCCATTACTCCCCCGGCATCCAACTAAGTATCCGGGCGGGGGCGCCGGTGCAGGGCGGGTCGAGGGAACGGGCCGTGGTCTGCTTCGGCCCCGACCGGCCCGGTGGACCGCATACCTTCAATCTCAGCCCGACCGGATCGCTGGAGGAGGCAGCTCAGCGACTCTTTGGGGTGCTGCGTCAGCTCGCGGCGGGCGGGTACCCAGTCGCTGAGGTGGAGCTGGTGCCGGACCACGGACTGGGTCAGGCCATCAACGACCGGCTGCGGCGAGCGGCGGCACCGCCGGCATAACTTTTACCCCACTGACCTGTTTCGGGAAGTGCAATTCCTCCAACCCATGCGCGTGTTCTTTTTTCTGCTTTGTCTACCCTTTTTGTTCCTTTCCTGCGGTTCCGACGCGGAGTTACCCCAGGATACCGCCGCCCAGCTGGAGGGCCGCTGGGAGCTGGTGGAGGCCCGGCGGGACAATGTGAAGACCGGCCTACTGGAGGGGCTCTACCTCGTATTTGGCCCCGCAGGCGAGTTTGAGACCAATCTACTCACGGATGCTCCCCAACGGGGCACGTACCGGCGCGAGGCGGAAGAGATCACTACCGAGGGCGTAGAAATGCCACTGACCTACCGGATCGTAGCCCTCGAGGGCGACGTACTCACGCTGCAGGCGCGCATCGAGGGCTATATCTTTAACTTCCTGATGCAGCGGGCCGGGGCGGCGGGTGGGGACGCTCCCGAAGATCAGCCGACGGACTAGCGCAGGAAAAAGTGCTGCAGGTCGCCGACGGTTTCGATCTGGCTGGCTTCCTCCTCGGTGAGGTAGTATTCCAGGCGGCGTTCGAGGCCGGCTACGAGTAGATCGATGTCCATCGTATCCAGGAACAGATCCTCACGCAGGCGGGTAAAGCCGTGGAGGCGCTCACCGGGTAGCTGCAGTTCGGTACTCAGGGTGTGCATCAGGGAGGCCGAGCGGGCGGCGGCGGCCATGGGAGTGGTGGTCATTCAAGTGTTCATTGGGCCGCCAGCCGGCTGGCACGAGTTAGAGAAGCGAATATTCGCTGGAAAGAACGACGGGGTGGTGGCATGCGTTGCCTGGGGGTCAAAATTTATTCGTCGGCCAACCGTTCTGGGGGTTGAGGCATTTGCTTCCGGCGGCGCGCCCGTGCGTCGCGTGCTTAATTTTCTTCTTCTATGAGTGATTTTTCCGGGCTGGACCGCCACGCCCCCCGCCGCTGGAACACCGCCCCCTTCGGCGAGGACAGTTGGACTATGTTTAAGGTGATAAGTGAGTTCGTTGAGGGCTTCGAGGTGATGAACCGTATCGGCCCCTGCGTGAGCATCTTCGGCTCGGCCCGCACCAAGCCCGACCACAAGTACTACAAAACGGCCACTGAGATCGGCCGCCTCCTGGTGCGCCAGGGCTACGGCATCATCACCGGCGGAGGCCCGGGCATCATGGAGGCCGGCAATAAGGGGGCCCACGACAGCAAGGGGGCCAGCATCGGCCTCAACATCGACCTGCCCTTCGAGCAGAGCAGCAACGCCTACGTTGACCACGACAAGGACATCGACTTCCGCTACTTCTTCGTCCGCAAGGTAATGTTCGTCAAGTACGCCCAGGCCTTCGTCTGCTGCCCCGGCGGCTTCGGCACCATGGACGAGCTCTTCGAGGTGCTCACCCTGATCCAGACAAAGAAGATCACTCCCGTGCCGGTCATCCTGGTCGGCACCGATTACTGGACCGGCTTACGCGACTGGATCTTCGACACCATGTCGACCCGCGAGCGCACCATTAGCCCCGAGGACATGGACCTCATCCCCCTGGTGGATACTCCGGAGGAGGTCCTGGCGATCATCCAGGAGTTTTACGATGAGAAGGGGGGGCGGCTGGCGCCTAATTATAAGCTTTGACCGCCTCCCGCTGCCGGGCCTCCTTCACCCCCCGCAGCTCCACCAACTGCCGCAGCGCCCGCCGGTGCGCCAGCAAATCGCGGGCAATGAGCTGCCGGTCGCGCCCGTTGGGGATTTCCGCGCGGGCATCCTCCAGCAGGGCCCGGATCTCCCTCATGACGGAGTAGGTGTGGGTCAGCGAGCCGCTGGCCTTTTGCAGCAGGTGGTAGAGCATCTGAAACATACGGCGCACCACCAGGGGGTCCTGCTTGGCGTAGCAGCGCATCTCCTGCATCAGGGCGGCCAGTACATCGCCGTAGTCGTGGCGGGCAAACCAGACCTCCTCGCCCTCCTTGGCTAAAAAATAATTGTGCAGGGGCGTAGTCATGAGCTGACTGAGTACCTCCGTTTGCCGGTCGATTACCATGAGGGCCGTCCCGGGATCGTTGATGCCGGGGGACATCGCCTTAAGCGCAATCTCGGTGAGCTGCTTGAGGTTCGGTAGGTACCAGTCGTCGAACTGGTCGCGTATGGGGGCCACCGTATCGAGTACATCCTCGACCTGTTCGCGGTCCAGTAACCGCTCGGACTGTAGCAAGGGAAAGCCCTGGGGTACGTACTCTCCCTTGCAGACGCCAATGAAAAATCGTGTGTCGTACTTCCGCCCCAGGAGAGAAATTGCCCGGTGGTTAACGCTGCCTACGTAGCCTCCGATGGGAGAGGCAATCGGGTACCAATCCCGGACCTCCGGGGGGAGGGGTCCCTGGGCATACCCAGACTCTCCCAGATCGAGCTCGTGGGCGAGCGATTCGATCGCATCGCGGGCCGAGGCGTCGACGATGCTATCGACCTGGATCTTTTTGGTGATCGCCGTGACGAAGTAAACGAACAGGCACAGGCAGGTGATCCCCAGCACGGTACAGATCAGGATGGAAAAATTGGGTATCTTATAATCGTCGCTGCTGCGGATCGAGAGGAGCACGGTGATCGTAAGTACGATAGTCGCCAGGTTGAGCCCCATGACAAATTGCAGCGCCCGGTCGCCGGTGAGCTTCGGTAGCAGCCGGGGGGAGTAGCTGCCGGCCACCTGGTTGAGCAGGATCATGATCTGCGAAAAGGTGAACACCGTCAGCGTGATGAGTCCGCCAATGAACATGCCCAGAATGGTACGGGCGGTGTCCTGACTGGTGATGGCCAGGGCAGGGAAAACGTCAATGGTCGACTGGCTGATGCCGGTGGTGTTCTCCAGGTAGAAAAACAGGAAGCCGAGCAGGACGGCGGCGGCAATCATGGGCACGGGTAAAAAGGCCACGCTGCGCACCGCCTGCTTGAAGAAGTTCTGAAGCGTACGGTAAAATGGGGTCATGTGCGAGTGCATCTGGCCGGCTACCGCAGCCGCCGAAAGATCCGGGCTACCGCGGGACACACCAGCGAATTACGAAGGGTCAACGGTAGGATCTGCACCATGTTCTTGCGGTCGGTGTGGGGATAGGCCCGGCAGGCCCGGGGGCGGGCAGCGTAAACGGAACAGTAGTTGTCGGGCCCAAGAAAGGGACACGGGGCCTGGTTGAGCACGTAATCCCCATCGCTATCGAGATGGAGGTACTGCGCTACCAATTCGGCCGGACGCATACCCAGGTGGCGCGCCAGGCGGTCGATATCGATGTCGCGAAAGATCGGACTGGTCGTCTTACAGCAGTTGGCGCACTTCAGGCAGTCGATCTCGGCGAAGGCCTCGTCGTGCAGGGTGTGGATCCGCTCGTCGAGGTCCCCGGGCGTACGCTGGCGCAGACGGCCCACCAGTTTACGGTTGCTTCTGTACTCCGCGGCGGCCCGGTCGAGGCTATACGGCAATGGGGGCCCGGATGGCTGGCCAGGGGTCATAATTCAGTAGCTGGATATCGTCGTAGGTGAGCGCAAAGATACCAGGTGCGCCGTCGGCAATCCGTACGGTGGGCAGCGAGCGGGGGGTACGGGTCAACTGCTCGCGGGCCTGCTCCAGGTGGTTGTTGTATAGGTGAGCGTCGCCCAGAGTGTGGACAAAGTCACCTACCCCCAGGTCACATTCACGGGCCACCAGCTGGGTGAGCAGGGCGTAGGAGGCCACGTTGAACGGTACGCCCAGGAACACATCCGCCGAGCGCTGGTAGAGCTGACAACTGAGTCGGCCCTGCGCGACGTAGAACTGAAAGAGCGTGTGGCAGGGGGGCAGTCCGGCCTTGGCCATGGTGGGAATCTCCTCCGGGTTCCAGGCCGTGACGATGTGGCGGCGGCTGTCGGGATTGTGCTTGATGCCCTCGATCACGTCCTGCAGTTGATCCACGCCGTTGAAGTCCCGCCACTGCTTGCCGTACACCGGGCCGAGCTCGCCCCACCGGCGGGCAAAGTCTTCGTCGGCGGCAATCTGGGCGACGAACTCCTTTAGGGCAGCCTTCCAGGCGGCACCGTGCTTGGGCAGCTTACCGGCGCGGCCAGTCTGCTCCAGGTAGTGCTGGAAGGGCCACTCGTTCCAGATGCGTACCCCGTTTTGCACCAGGTAGCGGATGTTGGTATCGCCGTGGATAAACCACAGTAGCTCATGCACCACGCTCTTCCAGTGTACCCGCTTGGTGGTAAGTAGGGGGAAGCCGGCACGTAGGTCGTAGCGCGATTGGTAGCCAAACACCGATAGCGTCCCGGTACCCGTGCGGTCACCCTTCGCGGTACCCGCCTCGAGGATGTGGTGCAGTAGGTGGTGGTAGGTATTCATGGCAAAGCAGAATTGGGGGAAAGATAAAACTATAATCAGGGAACCACTCTTTACCATAGGGACGTGGTAACACGGTTTACCCGTACGCCCCAATACCTAGTTTACACACCGGCTACCTCCCCCGTCGGATAATCACCAGTATGGACTTTCAAGTATTCGACGGTAAAACCGCCATTGTGACCGGTGGTGCCGCAGGCATCGGTTTTGGCATTTCCAGGTACCTCATCGAGAACGGTGCCACGGTGGTCGTCAACGACATCTCCGAGGAGCGCACCCACCAGGCCGTCAGCAAGCTCACCGCCCTCGGCATCGGCCGGGCCTACGCCTGCGTGGGCGACGCCAGTTCCGTAGAATTCATCTACCACATGGTAGACTTCGCCGTGGGCCTGCCCGACAGCCAGCTCGAGATGGTGGTGGCCAACGCCGGGCTCACCGAGTTCGGTGACTTTTTCACCTTTACCGAACCCAGCTTCGACAGGGTCGTCGATCTCAACCTGAAGGGCACCTTCTTTTTGGCCCAGGCCACCGCCCGCCAGATGAAGCAACAGCGCTCCGGGGGGCGTATCATACTGATCGGCTCCAACGTCGGTAACCGCGCCTACCACAACCTGGCCGCCTACGGCATGTCGAAGGCCGGAATTGCCATGCTGGCCCAGCAGCTCACGCTCGACCTCGCTCCCCTGGGCATCACCGTCAACTGCGTCTCGCCCGGAGCGACGCTGACCGAGCGCACCCAGCAGGAGGAGCCCGACTACGCCGGCGTCTGGGCTAGACTCAATCCCAACGGACGGGTAGGCCTACCCGAGGACGTAGCCGCCGCGGTTGGTTTCCTACTCAGTCCGGCGGCCAGTCATATTACCGGGCAGCAGCTACTGGTCGACGGTGGCTGGACCGGCTACGCCCCCTCGCCCTTCTTCGTCAAGCGCGTGCTCGACGAGGAGAAAAAAGAGGTCGGCTAGGCCACTTTCCCCGCCTTCAGGCGTTTACCCTGCCGTATTCCCTTCACAACACGAACTACCAAGCATGACACGCACCGCACTTTTTACCTTCCTTTTCGGTGGCCTACTCTTCGCTGCCGGCTGCAACACGCCCTCCAGCGGCACTACCACCCCCGCTACCGGTGAGGATGCCCCCGTTACCACAACCGCACCGGCCATGGGTACGGATAACGATAACATGGATAGCAGTGGTGGCACGATGAGTGGGGAGAACTACACCGTAACTACCTTAGATACCACCATCAAAAGTCCCCGCAGGGAGCTCAAGGGCAGTGTCGACGGGGTGGACGTAACGATCAATTACGGTAGCCCCTCGGTCAACGAACGCACCATCTACGGCGACCTAGTCCCCTACGGTAAGGTCTGGCGTACGGGTGCCAATGAGGCCACCCGCATCACCTTCGCCCAGTCCGTCAGGGTAGGTAGTGAGGGCACCGAGCTGGCCGCCGGTACCTACTCCCTGTTCACCATGCCGAACGACAAGAACGACTGGACTATCATTTTTAATAAGACTGCCGACCAGTGGGGGGCCTACGACTACGCAGATACCGATGACGTGGCCCGGGTAAAGGGTACGGCTACCGCCCTGAACTCTCCGGCCGAAAAAATGGATTTCGCCCTGGAAGGTAACGAAGTTGCCCTGATGTGGTCCGATTTGAAGGTGACCTTTCCCGTCTCCGCAGCGGCGAAGTAATCGCTTCTAGCGCCGCCCGCCCCCGCCGCTGCTATCCCGCTTAGCCCGGCCCAGTAAATCGCGCCCCTCGCTTGGTAATGGTACCTCGCGGGGGGCTTCTTCGTATTTGTGGGTGAAGACCTGCGTCTCCTCGCGCCACATGCCGTTTTCACCCAGTACCAGCATAGTGTAACTGCCGTCGGGCATACTGACCGGTCCCTCTCCGTAACTGCCCGGCACCATCACTAGGTTCTCGTAAATCACGCCGCCGAGATCGGCATCGTACCGCAGGGCCATGGTAGCCTCTGCGCCGTAGATCATGATCATAC
The DNA here is from genome assembly GCA_958295895.1 of Saprospiraceae bacterium. Taxonomy (GTDB): domain Bacteria; phylum Bacteroidota; class Bacteroidia; order Chitinophagales; family Saprospiraceae; genus Neolewinella. Next base: position 25,890 of record CATQHI010000011.1, read on the forward strand.
GCACGCGATCGGCCAGCAATAGGTCGGATTCCGTATAGGTCTCGAAGACCGGCAACCCAAAGACCGCCTTACCGCTGGCGTCGAACCGCAGTACGTCGAGCACCTTGCGCCGTCGGTAGGCCTCGTAACTGTCGTAGCCGAGCACGAAGTAATAGGGACGGTCTTCGTACGTACCGCCCTCCACAACGGTGTAGACCACGTAGCCCAACCAGTTGTCGGCACCGACAATCGCATTTTCCGGATTTTCGAGCCAGGTATCTCCCCGATCCACGAGCGGTTCCAACTTAAGCTCCTGGCTATTTTGCTGAATAGCCCCGTAGTGCCGGTAACCGTCGCGGTCGACCATCAGCTCCCAGCTAAAGATCCGAAAACTCCGGTCGGGGGCGTACTGAATACTCAGCCCGGGTAGCGCGTCGAAGGCATAGGTGAAGGAGTTCGGCCGGTCGAGCGCGGTGACCAGCTCACGGATCAGATCGCGACAGGCCTGGAAGCGGAGCTCGGCCGAGCTATCGGTGTAGACCGTTTCAACCAGTGTCGCCATACGACCTTCGGCCTCCTCCAGGACCTGCCGGTCTTTTTTCGCCAGCTCGCCGGCCGATTGCCCCCACAGCGGGACGCTCAGCTGGCTGAGGAAGAGAACGAAAACCACTGCGGTACGGTAGTGCATAGTCAGGAAAGTGCTGCTGCTAATACGCCCCACCCCCCCGGAAAGTATGACCGCCGCCCCTACATTTGCATAATGATAACAGTCGACTATTCGGGCCGCACCGCCCTGGTCACCGGCAGTAGCCGGGGCGTGGGTCGGGCCACCGCTACCCTACTCGCCCAGGCCGGTGCCCGCGTCTGCGTGCACTACCACCAGCGCCAGGAGGAAGCTAAGCAGCTGCTCGCTTCCCTACCCGGCGCGGGTCATGCCCTGCTACAGGCCGATCTGAGCGATCCGCGTGCCGCCCGCCGCCTCGTCGACGGGGCCGTCACCAAGCTCGGCCGGCTCGATATCCTGGTCAATAACGCCGGCATCTTCCGCCCCCACCCCGTGGACGGTAGCATGCCCTTCGAGGAGTGGTTGGCCACCTTTCAGGAGACCCTCAACACCAACCTAGTAGGACCGGCCGCCGCCGCCTTCCAGGCCATCCAACACATGCGGCGCGGCAGGGGCGGCACCATCGTCAACATCGGCAGCCGGGGGGCCTACCGCGGCGAGGCCGGGCAGGTCGGCTACGGGGCGGCCAAGGCCGGTCTGCACAGCCTCAGTCAGAGCCTGGCCCGCGAGGTCGGCGCCGACAATATCACCGTACACGCCGTGGCCCCCGGCTTCATCGAAACGGCCATGGTCCGGTCGCACCTCCAGGGCGCGGCCGGCGAGGCGGTCCGCGCCCAGAGCCCCCTCAACCGCGTAGCCACCGTAGAAGAGGTGGCCCGCGCCGTACTTTACCTCGCCAGCCCCGAGGCCCGCTTCACCACCGGCGGCGTTCTGGACCTCAACGGGGCCAGCTACCTGCACTAACGTATGGAACAGAGCCTATATGAGGTCAGTGAGGGTCACATCTACCACTTCGCCGAGTGGGTCAAACTGGCCGTGGAGCTCTGTGGCGTGCTGGTCATCGCCTGGGGCGTGCTGATCTCGCTCTGGCTCTACGCCCGCCGCATCTTTACCCGTACGGAGCAAGACTTTATCGCCCTGCGCCTCACCCTGGCCCGCTACCTCATCGTGGCCCTAGAGTTTCAGTTGGCGGCCGATATCATCAGCACGGCCATTGCCCCGGGCTGGGACCAGATCGGTAAGCTCGCCGCCATCGCCACCATCCGTACCGTCCTCAATTACTTCCTGGAACAGGAAATCGACGCCGAGGTAGAGTCCATCAAAACCGGCGACCGCGACACCTTTGAAAATCGTATGGACGAGGCGGCCGATGAGTAAGACGGGCGGGGCCGCAGGTGCGGGGTAGGTCGAACACCTCCGGGTACATCACGCGTTGTGCAAAATAAACCCTAACCCCCATGGCAGATAAGTCACACGAAAAGATCTACGACGAGTTTAAGGAGGTCGTCAATATGGCCCCCCAGGAACTGGAAGACTGGCTCAAGACGGAAGAGTCTAAGTCCGTCGGCGATACCAGCGGCAGCGATAAGGAGAGCACCGGGCACAAGAGCGGCGAAAAGATCATTAAAATCAAACGCAAGAAAAAGGCCGACCTGACCGACGAGGACTATAAGCACATGAATAAGGTGGTAGGCTACGTGCACCGCCACCTGGCCCAGAAGCCGAAGAATGTGGAGGGTAGCGATTGGGCCTACAGCCTCAAGAACTGGGGCCACGACCCCACCAAATAGTTGGCCCGCGGGTAGACTAAGGGGGAGCTCGTCAACGTACCTTAGGTAATGTATCGACTCGCGTACTTTTTCCTGTTTGTGGTGCTTGCACCTGCGCTCCCCGCCCAAACCCGGTACGACGGCCAGATTGCGGCCATCGAGCGCATGCTCCAACAGGGTAAGTATGCTACGGCAGGTGCGCAGAGCGAGGCCCTGATCCAGGAGGGCCAGCAACAACAACTGCCTAACGTAGAGGCCTACGGTAATTACCTGCGCGGCCGGGCCCTGCTGGAAAACCCCTCCTCTACAGCCAACCAACGGATCGCCGGCGTGCGCGCCCTCCGGATTGCCTCGGCGGGCTTCAGTGAGGTGGGACTGACGGCGGCGGCAGACTCAGTGGCCGCGCGCCTGCGGCAAATCGCCGGTGCGGACTCCCTGGGGGTGGTCTCCAAACTGCCCACGCTGCGCAGCTTCGGCCGACCACGACGACAAAACGAGGAGGCGCTCGACCAGACGGCACTCGGCGCGATCGTGGCCCTGCAGAACCAGGAGATCGAGGCCCTCACCGATACCCAGCTGCGGCAGCTGCTCCGCATTCAGCAGCAGGATATGTCGATCGATAGTTTCCGCTTTCAGGCGCTCAACGACAGTTTTGCGCTGATGCAACAGGATATGCTACTGGAAGAGCAGCGGGCCCTGACGCAGGAGGAACGGCAGCGGCGCAACTTCTTCATCGTGCTGGCCCTCGGAGTACTCGTCGCGCTGGCGTTACTCTACCTACGGTACCGTTCCTCGCAGCGATTTCAGGCGTTACTACGGGAGAAAAACCGCCGTATTCAGGAGGAGCAAAAACGGTCTAATGATCTATTGCTAAACATCTTACCCCACTCCGTCGCCAAAGAGCTCAAGGATAGTGGGAAGGCCCGGGCGCGGCGCTTTGCCGGGGCCACGGTATTCTTCTCCGACTTCGTGGCCTTCAGTGAAATTGCCGCCCGCACGGAACCGGAGGAGCTGGTGCGGATGCTAGACGGTACCTTCCGAGCCTTCGATGAGATCACCGAGCGGCACGGGCTCGAAAAGATCAAGACCATCGGCGATGCCTACATGTGCGTGTGTGGCGTACCGGAACCCGACCCCGATCATGCGGTGAAAACGGTGCGCGCGGCCCTGGAAATACAGAAGTATCTGGAGCGGGAGGGCGAGTTTACCGCCCGGATCGGCATTCACAGCGGGGAGGTGGTCGCCGGCGTGGTGGGGCAGAAAAAGTTCGCCTACGACATCTGGGGGGATACCGTCAACCAGGCGGCCCGGCTAGAGGCCGCCGGTACCGCCGGGGAGGTGACCATCAGCCAGGCGACCTGCAACCTGCTCGGCGAGCACTTCTACTGTGAACACACCGGCACCTTCGAGGCCAAAAATATCGGTGTGATGGACCGCTACCGGGTACACGAAAAGCAACTGGCCTAGGCCCGGCCCAGCCGGCTGACGTAGAAGCCATCGTAGCCGTCGCGCTGCGGCAGGTAGCTCCGGCTGTGTTCCAGCGTCCAGCCCTGCCCGTGCTCGGAGGCCAGGAAAGTTTCGACCTGCCGTTCGTTCTCCCGGGGCAGTACGCTGCAGGTGGCGTAGACTAGTTTTCCGCCCGGTTTAACCATGCGGCTGTAGCGACTCAGAATGTCGGTCTGTTCTGCTACGACCCGGTCGATGGCTTCGGGATAGAGCTTCCACTTCGCATCGGGGTTACGGCGCAGTACGCCGAGGCCGGAGCAGGGCACGTCGAGGAGGACGCGGTCGGCCTTTGCCGTGAGCCGCTTGGTGACCTTGGAGTTGGTGATGGGGCGAGCCTCCAGGTTCGTGACCCCGGCGCGGCGGGCCCGGCGCTTGAGCTCGTCGAGCTTCCAGCCGTGGATGTCAAGACTCAGTAGCCGACCCTTGTTCTCCATCAGGGCGGCTAGGTGAAGACTCTTTCCCCCGGCGCCAGCACAGGCGTCGATGACCAGTTGTCCGGGCTCCACCTCCAGGGCGGGGGCGGCCCGCTGGCTACTGAGGTCCTGCAGTTCGAAGAGTCCGTCGCGGAAGGCCTTGGTGCGGAAGAGGTTTCTGCGCTCGGTGACCAGCAGGGCGTCGGCGTCGAGGGGCTCGGTGACGATTTCCTCGGTGGCCAGAGCCCGCTGAACGGTGGCCTGGTCGGCCTTCAGCCGATTCACCCGCAGGACTACCGGAGCCTGCTGGTTGAGGGCGGCAATGGTAGACGTCCACTCCGCGCCGAGCTGCTCCTCACCCAGCTCATCGAGCCAGTCGGGGATGCTTTCGCGCAGGGCCCGCTGCGTACGAGCCAGGGCAAGCTGATCCTGTAGGTCGCTCATGTTTAGCCCCTGAAATTCTCGCCAGTCCGGCAGGACGAAGCCATTTAGCAGCAGGTGTACGCCAATTAAGCGCCAGTAATCCGACTTGTGGCGCGGCTCTCCCCCGGCCAGGTGGGCGTAGAGGCGGTAGTAGCGCACCACCCCGTAGGTATGCTCGGCGATGAAGGCCCGGTCGCGGCTACCCCGACGCTTATCGGCCTTGAGCACCCGGGCAATCTCGCGGTCGGCGTAGGCCCCGTTTTCGAAGATGTTCTGCAGGGCCTCGGCGATGGCCTCGATCTGGGCAGCGTAGAATTTACTCATTCTACTGCAGCGCCGGAGATGGTAGATCCGAACATGATCGCATTCATAAACAGCCGGTTGCCCCCGTACCAGAAGCCCCGGAAATTAGGGTTACTGGCGAAGGCGATGGTGCGCCCACCGTTTACGCCACTGACCAGTACCGCCGCCGAGCCCGCGGCCGACTCCGCAAACCCGCGCGGACTGTATCCACTCACCAGGGGCGCTTCGGTGTACCGTAGCGGCGTGGCGTAAACGTTGTCGGCCGGCTCGTAGAGCAGCGTACCGGTGCGAAATACGGGTACCTCCTCCCGCTGCATACCGAATAGCAACGGATGCGTTAGGTCCCCCTCGGCCATATAGATCGAGCCCCCCAGTACCCGGCCACTCCGGTCGCGGTAAGCCTTTTCGTAGGGGCGCTGGGTGATGCTGGAGTCGGGGTCGGTAACCTTGCGGGTGGTGATCTTAGCCAGTCCGTTCTTAGCCGCCCAGCTGCCGGCCCGCTCCATGGTGATGAGGACCCGGTCGCTGCCCATCCAGTCCTTCAGGACGGTAGCGAACTCCTCATTGAGGTCGCCGTAGCTGCCGTCGGGCATGATGATGGTGTTGTAGCGGCTCAGGTCGGTCTCGGTCACCTCATCAATAGGCAGTTTGGTGATCGGGATGCCGAAGCGCTGGTCCAGCAGGTGCCAGGCCTCCCCGGCGTCGAGGCTATTGGTACCCCCCTTCTACCAGCAGGGCAATCTCGGGCTTACGCAGCGTCTGGTAGGCGGCGCGGGAGCCAAACATGAGTCCGCCGGCATCAACCGTACCGCTGGCGGCGGGGATGAAGTCCAGGCCGGTCTCGTTTTCAACCTCCGTGATCAGGGCGTGCAGTTCTTCGGCCGACATGTCCTGCCCCACTACCGGGATCATCGCCGTACCCCGCCCGAAGGTATTCCGGCCTCCCCCCGTGGCGAAGGGCTGATCGCTGACCTTTACCCGTACTCCCGCGTCGAGGAGCTGGTACACCGCCTTTACGGCGTAGTAATCATTTGACGGCAGCAGGTAGGCATACTCGGCCTGGCTATGATCGACGGCGGGCATACTGGCCTCCCGGTCGAAGGCGGTCCAAGTCTGTCCCCCCGGGGCCCCGCCGCTTACCTCCCGGTACGGCAGGTTAAAGGCCATGGACAGGGAAAAGGTCGACACGTCGTAGAAGAGGCTATCCTCGAACTCCAGGATGGGCTCGAAGGCGGCTTCGGTAAAGGGGGTTTTGGGTACGTAATAGGCTTCGGTCTCACCGTCCGTACTGTGCTGTACCGGCAGGTCGTGGCGCGAGAGAATATTGGCCAGTTCCCGGGCCCGCCCCGGGTCGCCGTCGGCATCGATGACGTAACCCGACTGGGTCACACCGCCTAGGTTGAAGTCGCGCTGGTAGGTCAGCAGCTCATCCCGCAGCTCGCCGAAGGCCTCCAGGGTACTCAGCGCCGTGGTGACCTGATTGCGGATCGTAAAGGGGAAATCCAGCAGTCCGTTCTCGGTCTCCTGCAAGTGCCCCCGCGAGCTGGCCTGCTCGAACAGAATGCCCACCGCCCCGTGGATGTCGGGGTAGGTCGAGCCCTTACCGTAGTAGAAGTCGTCGTAGCCCTCCCCGCTGTAGTAGAGTGAGCCGATCTCGTCGAGCGCGGCAGCGTGGTAGGTCCCGATGCGGGCCGTCAGGTCCTGATTAATCTGCGGCGTACCGGGGTGCACCCGCGTAGGCTCTCCGGGCATGAAGAAGAAGGTGGCGTCCTTGCCCATCTCGTGGTGGTCGGTCAGCACGTTGGGTTTCCAGCGGTGGAAGGCGGCGATGCGGGCCCGGCTTTCGGGGTGCTGCACGGGCAGCCAGTCGCGGTTCAGGTCGAACCAGTAGTGGTTCGAGCGCCCGCGGGGGTAAGCCTCATTGTACTCCCGGTCGTTGGGGTCGGCCGTCAGCGCCTTGTTCTTGTGGCTATTTACCCAGCTGGCGAAGCGGTTCAGTCCGTCGGGGTTGTAGGCGGGGTCGAAGACGACGATGTTATCATTCAGCACCGCACCCACCTCGCTCATTGGGGCGGCGGCTAGGTAGTACGCTACCAGAGGCGCGGCGTTTCCCCCACTCGGCTCGTTACCGTGGATGGAAAAGCCCTGGTACAGTACGGCGGGTACCCGGTCGATATCTGCATCCCTGAGCCCCCCATCGGGCTCATTCCAGTTTACGTGAAGGGTGCGCAGTTCCTCTAGTCGCGCGTGGTTTTCCGGACTGGTAAAAACCAGATTCAGCAGGGGGCGGTCCTCGTAGGTGCGGCCGATCTCCACCAGCTCGATCCGGTCGCTACTGGCCGCCAGCAGCCGCATGTAGGCCTGTTGCAGGTCGTGCGAGATGTGCCAGTCCCCAATCTGCCAGCCCAAAAAGCTCTCCGGCGTGGGGATGCTAGGGTCGTACTCCAGGTCGGGTAGGTAGTAGGTCAGCGGGCGGTCGGCCTCCGTATTAGCACTCTGGGCGCGGACGCAGGTGCAAAGCAAAGCAAGAGATAGCAAGAATAACGTACGCAAGGTAGTGGGGTAGTTAGTTGCCCCCAAAGTACTGCGTCAGCAGGGGATGGGCCCCCTGATGTAAGCTCTACGACCGCGCTAATCAAGCCAGCACCCCTCGCACCACCTCCCCGTGTACATCCGTCAGCCGGTACCGGCGCCCCTGGTGTTTATACACCAACGCCTCATGATCGATGCCCAGCAAATGCAGCAGTGTAGCCTGAAAGTCGTGCACGTGCACCCCGTTACTGGCCACGTTGTACCCAAACGCATCGGTAGCCCCGTACACCGTACCGGCCTTCACCCCCGCACCGGCCATCCACATACTAAAGCAACCCGGATGGTGGTCGCGCCCGAAACCCTGCTTGGTCAGCCGGCCCTGGCAGAAGCTAGTGCGGCCGAACTCTCCCCCCCAGATGACCAGCGTATCCTCTAGCAGTCCCCGCTGCTTCAGGTCGGTGATCAGGGCGGCGGCCGGCTGGTCGGTCATGCGGGCCTGATCCTGCATGCCCCCGTAAAGCGCGCCGTGGTGGTCCCAGCCCGTATGGTAAAGCTGAATGAAGCGCACGTCCCGCTCGGCCAGTCGCCGGGCCCGCAGGCAGTTGAAGGCGAAGGTGCCGGGGGTGCGGGCGCCCGGACCGTAGAGGTCATAGATGTAGTCCGGCTCCTCGTCCAGGTTCAGGGCCTCGGGTACCGAGGTCTGCATCCGAAAGGCCATCTCGTACTGGGCGATACGGGCCTGAATTTCTGGATCGTTCCAGCGGTCGTCCTGCTGCTCGTTCAGTTCCCGGATCAGATCGAGTTGGCCACGTCGCTCGGTGGCCGATACCCCTTCCGAATTATTCAGGTAGAGCACCGGATCAGCCCCGCCCCGTAGCTGCACCCCCTGGTGCTGACTGGGCAAAAAGCCACAGCCCCAGGCGGCGGGGGAAAGCGGCTGCCCCCCCTTACCCAGACTATTGAGTACCGCGAAGGCCGGTAGGTTTTCATTTTCCGATCCCAGCCCGTAGCTGAGCCAGGCCCCGATACCGGGCCGGCCGGGCTGCTGGGAGCCGGTCTGTACGAAGCTCACGGCCGGGGTGTGGTTGATCGCCTCCGTGTAAAGGGAATTAATAATGCAAAGCTCATCGACCACACCGGCCGTATAGGGGAAGAGCTCGCTAATCCAGGCCCCGCTCTGCCCGTACTGCCTGAAGTCAAAGGCCGGCTGCACCAGCGGAAAGCTGCTCTGATCGCTGACCATGCCGGAATTGCGCTGAGTGGACTTTATGCTCGACGGTATCTCCTTACCGTGCCACTTGGCCAGCTCCGGCTTATAGTCGAACGACTCCAGCTGGGAGGGGGCCCCGCTCATGAACAGGTAAATCACCCGCTTCGCCTTGGCAGTCGGCGGCGGGGCACTCGACAACAGACTGGAAAAGCGCCATGGCCCCCAGGCCGTAGGAGGTATCACGTAAAAAACTGCGCCGACTGAGCATGGGATGAAAGATTAACGTAGGGTGTAGAAATCACTGGTGTTCATCACCGCGTGGAGCGTACCGGCCAAGTTGCCACTCGTACTGTAATAGTCAAGCAACAGCGCGAGCTCCGCCTCCGTGGGCGACTGCCCGGTCAGGCGCAGGAAGCCCGCACGCAGTTGCTCGGTGGGCGTGCGGCGGCCATCGGAGAGTGCCGTAGCCAGGGCAGCGGCCGCCTCGCTGTACTGCGGGTCGTTGAGTAGGACCAGGGCCTGGAGCGGGGTGTTACTGCGCGGTCGGCGCACGCTGCACACGGAGTTGTCCGGCGCATCAAAGATGAGCTGGGCGGGGTGAATGGCCGAGCGCTTGCGGTAGGTATAGAGGCTGCGGCGGTAGCGGTTCTCGGGAGTGAGCTCCGGATACTGATAGCGCCAGTCTTTGTCCGACAACTCATCCCACAGCCCCGCCGGCTGGTAGGGGTATACGCTCGGCCCGCCGACCCGCCGGTCCAGCAGTCCGCTAGCGGCCAGGGCATTGTCGCGGATCATCTCGGCCGACAGGCGAAAGCTCGGCCCCCGGGCCAGTAGTTCGTTGTTGGGGTCGCGCTCCCGTAGCGCGGCGGCGGCGGCGGATTGCTGACGGTAGGTTTCCGAGGTGAGGATCAGGCGGTGTAGCGCCTTGACGTCCCAGCCGGACTGCACGAACCACTGCGCCAGCCAGTCCAGCAGCGCCGGGTGGGAGGGCAGACTGCCCTGGCTCCCGAAGTCCTCCGTGGTTTCCACCAGCCCCGACCGAAGTGCAGTGCCCAGACGCGGTTGACGAAAACGCGGGTGGTGAGCGGATGATCCGGTGCCGTCACCCAGCGGGGCCAGCCCCAGCCGGTTGCGGGGCCACGCGTCACGCCAGGGGTAGACGGCCTCCGGCACTCCGGGCTCCACGGGCGTGGTGGGCGCGTCGTACATACCCGGTCAAGCACGTAGCTGGGCCGGGGCTCGGGGAGGTCGCCCATGACCATGATTTCGGGGATGGCGTTGAGGGTATCGTTGAGCCGGCCGCGTAGGGCGGTCAGGGTCGCGTTCTCCGGCCATCGGCTCGGCTGAGGTCACGGGCAAATACGCGCAGCTCATCGATGCCCAACCCCAGGGCCAGTTTCGACTTCGCCTTCGTGCCGATCTCCAACCCCTGAAACCCGTAGGTATGGACGTCATACTCGTACAGGATGCCCTTGTACAGATTGTCGTACTCTACCGTCACGGCGGCGGGCTTCCCATCCAGGAATAGGTGGAACCCCTCCGCCCGGCTGCTTCCGTCGTAGGTCATTACCACGTCGGTCCATTCCGCACCGGCAGCGCGGCCGTGGTGGTGATCTGGATGGCGTTGTTGGGGTAGCTGTGGGCCATGATGACCCGTAGCCGATTATCCACTAGGTGCACGGAGTATCCCTTCAGTCCCAGCCGCAACTCCTCGTTGTGGTACAGCACGCCAGCTTCCTCGTATACGGTATCGGGCCCGCAGCGCTACGGCGATCGACCAGGGCTGGTGCCGGTCGCGCCACCCCACTTTGTCCGGGAAGGCCAGGTGGGTGAACTCATTCAAGTACAGGGCCTTGCCCCGCCTGCCTGGACCTATCCTGGGCTCCTCAACGGTCAGGGTGCGATTTGTTGCCCCCGCCAGATCGGAGGTCCGGTGCTTACCTGACCTCCGAAGCGGTCGAAGGAGGCATACACCCCGCCGGGGCACGGGTTACATCCGCTACCGCCTGTGGGTCGTAAGAGGGCGGATTAGCTTTTTCCTGCTCGGCGATGAGCCCCCTGATGTAGTCAATGATGGAGTCCTGCCGCGCATCGCTCAGCAGCAGGGCCGGCCCCGGGGTCTGGTCCGGACCGTACACCGCCGTACCCAACTCCGCCGTACTGTTGAACATGGCAAAGGTGCTGTAGTAGTCGCGCTGGCTCACCGGATCGTACTTATGGTCGTGGCACTGCGCGCACTCGATACTCAGTCCCAGAAAGGTTTTGCCCAGCGTAAGGGTCCGGTCGGCGACGTATTCTACCCGCGCCTCCTCAAAAACGATGCCAGCCTCGGAGTTGCGCTTGTGCAGTCGGTTAAACGTCGTGGCAAGTGTCGTCTCCTGATTCGCCTCCGGCAGTAGATCGCCGGCTAGCTGCTGGGTGACGAAGTCATCGTAGGGTAGGTTATTGTTGAAGGACCGGATCACCCAGTCGCGGTAGGGCCATAGCCGGCGGTGCTTATCGTCCAGGTAGCCGTCGGAATCTGCGTAGCGCGCCACGTCCATCCAGTGCGCAGCCATCCGTTCCCCGTAGGCGGGCCGGGCCAGTAGCGTGTCGATTAGACTCTCATAGTCGTTAACTGTGAAGCCGGATAACTCTTCTGCCGTCGGGGGCAGGCCTGTCAGCGTCAGCGTGGCCCGTCGCAGTAAGGTGGCCGCGGTAGCCGGTGCACTTGGACTGAGTCCCTCCCGTTGTAGCCGCTCGTAGACAAAGGCGTCGATTGGGTTGCGCCCCCAGTCCTCCAGTGGGGGTACCTGCACCGCCTGGGATCGCTGAAAGGCCCAGTGATCGCGGTATGCGCCCCCGGTATCGGCCCACTTTATGAGCGCAGCGCATTCCTTATCCGTAAGGGTGAGCTGACTCTCCGGCGGTGGCATCATCAGCTCCGGCTCGTCACTCAGCAGGCGGTGCTGCAATTCCCCCTCCAGGGCGCGTGCGCGGGTGCTGCGCTCCTCGGAGGATAGCCCGGGATCGTCGCCCGCCAGATCCAGTCGCAGGTTTCCCTTGCGCGTCCCGGCATCCGGACCGTGACAGGCAAAGCACTTGTCGGACAGGATCGGCTTGACGTCAAAATTGTAGTCCAGCTCCTCCGGGAGGGCTACATAGATTTCGGCCACGTCGGAGGGCAGCTCCTGGGCGCAGTGGGTAAGCAGAAAAAGACAGCAGCCTAGAAGAAACCTTACGTACATGATCGGGGACGATTACAACCCTAATATACGGCGGAAGTGGCGGTTTTACTAGCTTTTTAAACCGTTTCGTTAACCGTTAACGGTGCCGTACTTTAGCTGATCTATGACCGCACTAGTCGACCGCATCATTGCCAGCAAGTCGTTCGGCCGTTCGGTCACTTACGCTAATCTATTGCGGTACCTGGTGGCCTGTTCGGAGAGCGGTGATCCGCCGAAGGAAGTTACCATCGCGGCCGACATCCTCGGCAAGCACGACTTCGACAGCAGCCAGAGCAGCCTGGTGCGCGTACACGTCTACAAGCTGCGCAAAAAGCTAGCCGCGTACTATGCGCGGGAGGGCGCGGCCGAGACGGTACGTCTACGTATTCCAAAGGGGTCCTATGCCATCACCTACGAGGGTATACCAGCACCCGTTCCCGATCCGTTGCCCGCCATCACGCCCCCTGCACCCGCGGCCCCGCCCCCCGCAGTGCCCGCACCCACCCCCCCGGCGAATGCCAGAACCCGGAGACGCACCCACCTGGTCCTACCGGCCACGCTCCTCCTCGGTATGCTACTGACCGCCTGGTGGTACACTGGCGTAAGGGACCCGCCACCGCCGCCCTTCTGGGCCGATCTGTTCAGTAGCCCCCGGCCGAAGGAAGTGCTGATCGGCGACCTCCTGATGTACGAAGACACCGCCACAGCCACAAGTATCACCCTGCGTAACGCAGCGGTGAACTCACTGGAGGAGTTCGACCGGTACCGCCTCACAAACCAAGCGGCCGGGACGCACTTGCGCCTACTTTCCTACGGCCTGGTGATGCGTAACAGCACGGTGGACGTAAAGTACCTGACCGAGCTATTCGTTGCCCACGGAAGCGACTTCGAGATTGCGGCTATGTCACGCTTCAACCCCCGCGAGCTGGCAGGGCACGACCTGATCGTGACGGGTATGCTGAAGACGCACGGGCTATTTCGCACCTACTTTCCCGGGGCCCGCCTACAGCTCAGCGGTGCCGACCGTATCATCCTGACGCAGGCCGACGGGAGCCGACAGACCTTTACTGCCAGTGGAGACCCCGACCGGCAGCACACCGACTACGGAATAATCCGTAAGACCCGCGGCCCCAACGGCAACGTCATCGTGGTAGCGGGTGGCCTATGGGATACGGCGAGCGCGCAGATGGTCAAGATCATCACCCAGCCTGGCCTACTGGCGGAACTCACCACCGCACTAGCGGCCGAGTTCGGTACACTACCCGAGCGCTTCGAGGTGCTGTACCGGGTGGAGGGTATCGACCGCATGGAGCTACGGCCGGAACTTGTGTGGATGGGGGAGCTTAGTGACTGAAGTTAGTGGTGCCCTATTCTTTCCGGTCCGAGAGCCAGACCATTATCCGCTGCGCAATGACCCGCAGCCACGCCTCCCCCGCTTCCCCTACCGGGAGGTATAGCACACTGCCCTCCCGAACACCCTCGCGAGCCCGGCTCTTCTCAAATCTACCCAGCAACTTCCGTGGCTCGGTAGGTCCTCCAGGTAGTAACAGCGCCGTCCGCCGGGCCCCGAACTGCGTACCGTACACGTAAAGTTGCCGCAGATCCTGGGCACTGGGCTGACCGCCGGGAAGTATTTTCCACTTCGCGTCCAGGACAACCGTCTGCGTAGCATTACGTAGCACAATATCGGGACGCAACTGCGCAGTACCCCACGCCGAGCGCCAGTACGTACGACTGAGCTGCGCCAGCACCTCATACTCAGGCAGATGGCGACGCAGTGCAGTAGTCAAAAAACGCTCCCACAGTCCGTTCATATCGAAGAGGAGGGCCAGCACGTGGTCCCGCCCGCCGGCTACATCGGGGTGGTAGTTGAGTAGCAGGAGGCGGGCAATGGTGAGCGCCGCGGCGTACGGACGGGTCTTACGGGTAAGGGGTAGCCGCTCGAATGTAGCCGCAGTCACCGGGATCAAGGGCAGGTCCGGAAAACGGTGCTTCAATTTACGTAAGTTACTAGCTATCAATGTGTTACCGGCTAATTCCTCAGCAATTATCAACCCCTGGCGGATAAGCTGATTGTGGACGAAAGCGTGATCGTATACACTACGGGCGGTGTAAAACCGCTCGCGGTGCACTAGGTTATGCCGTAGCTGCTCGCTGAAGACGAGCTTCCCCCGCAGGGCGGTTTCGTTTTGCTCCCTGGTGCGGTAGCGGCGGGCTAGTCCCCGTTGTAGCAGCGTAGTCACTTCCCGGGCATACAACTCCAGGTACAGATCCAGCAAGTCACTGGGGCGGGTACGCAGGTGCGAAGCGGTAGGTGCGGCTACCGGGAGCCCGTCGACGACCCGCAGCATATCCAGCAGGCGATCGCGCCAGAAGGGGGCCGGGCGGTCGCGGTCCGTTTTGGGCAGAATCTCCAGGTGGAGCTGGCCGATACGCAGTACGCCGACGTAGGAGGTAAGGACGATGCCCCGGTAGCAAAGGTCGAAATAGCGTTGCGGACTGGTGGCGTGAAAGCGCTGCAGGCCCTCCAGCTGAGCGGGGGTGAGCGGGCCATCGGGCTGGAGCAGTACCCGCTCGTGCTCGAAGACGGTGAGGCGGGTCACAGCAGGGCGTCGAGGGCGGAGAGAAACTCGTCGTCGGTCAGCTGGACCAGATCGAGGAGTCGGTAGCGGGGCGCATCGTCGGCAAACTCCAGCGTGGTACCCTCGGCGAACGGGGTGACGGTATCGAGCCGCTCGAAGAAGCCCGTGCCGAGTATCAGGCGTAGCTTAGTAGCGTCGCCGAAGAAATACTCCTCGAGTAGGGGTACTACCTGACGGGTAAATACGGCCCGCAGCCCGGCTACCGATCCATCCAGCCCCAGAAAATAGGCGTGGCCGATGCGGTGGTCCTTGTCGAGCAGGCGCTCGATGCGGTCATTGAGGGTGCGCAGTAGCTGGGCTACGGAGATGCCGGCTACCTCCAGCCCATCGAGTAGCTCCGGCCGGGCGGTGATCTCACGGAAGGTGAAGCGGCGGCGCAGCGCACTGTCCAGGGCCTCCACGCTACGGTCGGCGGTGTTCATCGTACCGATCAGGTAGAGGTTGGCGGGGATGCCGAAGGTGTCGCGGCTGTAGGGCAGGGTGACGGTGAGCTCCTCCGGCCGGCCCAGGCGCTTGTCGGGCTCCAGCAGGGTGATGAGCTCGCCGAAGACGCGGCTGACATTGCCGCGATTAATCTCGTCGATGATGAGTACATAGTTACTGGAGGCCGGGCGGTGATCGTGCTCGCGCTCCAGCCCGGCCCGTACGGCGGCCTTGTCCATGCTGTAGACGGTCTGTACGCTGAACTGTCGGCCGTACACCGGTTTGATGGGATAGGCGATGTCCCTGAACAGCCACCGCACCGGCCGAAACTGGGAGTAGCGGATGGGTGCGTCGGGTTTATAGTAGTAGTCGCCCGTCACGACCCCCACGGCCCGGATGGTCTGTAGTCCGTCGGGTACGAACACCAGATCGCCCACCTGCATACTGACGGCGAAGGTGCGTACGGCGGTGACCTCGTAGCTGTTGTACGCCTCACCTCCCGCGCGCTGCTGCCGGATACGGGCTAGGATTTCCTTCTCGTTGTGCACCCCGGTGAAGTCGACATCACTACCGTAGCCGAGGCTGATGCAATCGTTGGATATGCAGTACTCATAGATGCCGGCGTCGTTCGGATTCCGGATGTCTCCTAGCGACATCTTATAGGGCTGGGCGCGGCGGATGAGTTGCTTGTCGATGCGTAGTCCGGCCCGGGTACTGGCTGCACCGGCCGCCTGATTGGCGGTTGTCACCGTTTGCACCAGCTCCTTAAACATGCCCGGCACCAGGGCAAAGCCCAGATCGGTAGGTGCCTCATCCACTTCGGTGCCAAGCCGGGGTTTGATCCCCTCCACGAAGTCCTCGTAGCTCAGGCTCTGGTGGAAGGTGGTGAAGACGATGCGCCCCTCGGCCAGTAGGCGGCGATACTCCTCGCGTACCTGGCTACGGCTACGTTCATCTACCGGAAAGGCCGGGTTGGTGATGCGTACCGCCTCGTTGACCGTTTCGTAGGTCTTGCCGGTGCCGGGCGGGCCGTAAAAGATCTGGTTGAGGGGGGTGCCGGGGTCACGGTCGGGGGGGCGGGCGGGCGCTCCGTACGGTACTGGGTCTTCGGCGAGTTGGTCGGACAGGACATCGTCGCTGCCGAGCGCCTGCCGCTGTTCGACCAGCTCCTGCATGCGGCTGAACTCCGCGGCGCTGATGCGGTGGGCCTCAAAGTCGGGATAGTCCTGTTTGACCTCCGCGATGAGGCGGTCTACGGTGGGGAGGAAGGCCAGCAGGTCCTCCTCGGCGTCGGCGAGCAGGTGATTGGGGGAGCGGTAGGATTTTTCCTTGCCTTCAATAACCAGCATTTCATCCTTCGTTCCGCTGCGCTGTGACTTAGCGCGTTGGAGTAACGGATCCTTGACATTCCTAAGTTGTTGCAGTAGGGCAAAGCAGGCTGCTAACTGCTTATCATCCCCCCCCGTACGTGGCGCCCGCATATAAAACTCATAGCTAAACTCGCTAGCCTTTTGTCTAAAGAGCAAATCGATAAGGCCACCTGCATTCCCTGGGTACGAGATGGGTATGGTCCAGAAGGTCGTACTGAAGTAGCGCGAGTTCTCCGTACCGATAAAGAGGTCATCCTTAGCCCCCTTACTTGCCTTCTGCCGGGTGCTGAAGCGCAATTCGGGATCGGTGCGCCGCAGCCCCAGGAGCCAGTCGTAGACGGTGCGTTCGTATTCCTGGTAGGTCACTGGGGGGCCAAAGTACAATGCGGTCTCCGACCGCGGCAGCAAAAGGCTGCCTCTGGCAGCGCTCGTGCCTCAATAAAAGTCAAAGTACATACTCTAATTCCCCCGCTCCGGATGCCGCGCAAACATCAGACTACCACTGTCGATAACATTAAGCCCCGCCTTAGTATCGGAGCTGATCTGAAGCACGAACTCGAACCCCTCTCCGAAGCCCGCGCCATAGTCCATGATGCCAGACTGACAGAGGGAGGGGTAGCCGCCCACCTTGTGACGGTACTCGTGCTCGGTGATATCGTAGTAGCTTTCAATGATACCATCCTGCTCTAAGCGCAGAATCTCCTGTTCCATTTCCGGGGAGAGACCGCCGCCATCCCAGATGGGGTAGTCATCCCGTACTGCTTCGGGGCGGAGGGGGAAGGGTTTAATGTATACCGGTTCCGAGGGGGATGTAGCGGGCGTGATGGGGGTACACTGTCGTACTCTCTCACTACGTAGTACGATCCGTCGTGGGGAAAGGCGGCTGTTTCAGAAGGGGTCTGCAGTAGGTCGTTGTAGTTGACGGACAAAAAGAAGGTCAGTAGCGTGATGCCCTCCAGGGCGGGGGGCAGGTACGGTAGGTCAGCCAGGTAGAGCTGGGCCAGGGGGACCATGGGTTTGCCGTTGACATCATCAGGGATTGTCTCATCGGGACCGAAGGCCGTGACCCGCCCGATCCAGCTTTCCTCGATGGCATTGGTGGGACGGAATCCCCCGGTGGCAAAGGGGACGGCGGGGCGGGCAATGGCGGCCTTGAGTTCTGGGATCGTCATCGTACAATTTACGTTGCACCCGCGCCCCCGCCCCCCCGTCGTACCTTGACCGCATGTACAGCCTCACCACCCTGGAAGCCTTTTACGCGAAGGAAAACGCGCAGCCCGACAAACCATTCTTGCACCAACCCTTTGGAGAGCGGTGGGAGACGTATACCTGGGGGGAAGTCGGGCAGATGGCCCGGAAAATAGCGGCCTACTTACACGCGCAGGGGCTCAAACCCGGTAGCCATATCGGACTGGTATCGAAGAACTGCCGCGAGTGGATCATCGCCGACCTGGCCATTATGATGGCCGGTCACGTCAGCGTACCCTTCTTTGCCACCCTGACCGGGGAGCAGATCGCCGAGGTGCTGGAGCTGGGGGACGTGGACCTGCTCTTTGTAGGTAAAACCGAGGTGTGGGAATCCATGAAAAGCGGGGTGCCGGAAGAAATGCCCGTGATCCGTTTTCCGCACTACGAAGGAAACTCGCGGGTGGAGCGGGGCAAGGCCTGGGAGGACATCTTGACGGAGTTCGAACCTATGGCAGGTCAGCCGGTGCCGGACCCCGACGGGCTCTGGACGATCATCTTCACCAGCGGTACGACCGGTACGCCAAAGGGCGTGATGCTGAGTCTCAAAAACCAGATCGCGCTGATGGCCGAGCTCTGGGACCGTAACCCGCTAGCCAATGACTACGACGGCAACAACCGCTACTTCTCCTTCCTACCGCTGAACCACGTGGCGGAGCGGGGCACCATCGAGACGATGTGCCTGACGCACGGCGGGGAGATCTTTTTCACCGAGTCCATCGAGCGCTTCGCCGATAACCTGCGCGATGCCCGGCCTACCTTCTTTTTTGCCGTGCCACGAATCTGGACCAAGCTGCGGCAGGGGGTGCTCAAGAAAATGCCGCAGGAGAAGCTCGATCGCTTCCTAAAGATTCCGCTGCTATCGTGGTACGTGAAGCGCAAAATTAGGAAGGGATTAGGACTGGATCAGTCCCGCCGTAACGTCACCGGAGCCGCGCCGATCCCGCAGGAGACTAAGGACTGGTTTGTCCGTATCGGCATCCCCATCGCCGAGGCCTACGCCATGACCGAGAACGGGGCGGTGGGCCACATGATCTACCCCGAGCAGGACCGTCCGGGCTCCGTGGGCCAGACGCTGCCGGGTACGGAGTGCAGGCTCGATCCCGAAACCAACGAGGTACTTACCCGCGCGCCCTACACCATGGTGGGCTACTACAAGGCCCCGGAGAAAACGGCCGAGGCCATCGACGCCGACGGCTGGCTCCACACCGGTGACCAGGGGCAGATCGACGCCGACGGCTTCCTGACCCTGACCGGGCGGGTGAAGGATACCTTTAAGACGGCCAAGGCCAAGTTCATCGTACCGAGCGAGATCGAGGATAAGTTTGCCGGCAATACGGATATCGATCAGCTCTGTGTACTGGGCCTCGGTATGCCGCAGCCGCTACTGCTCGTGTCGCTTTCGGAAACAACGGAAGCCAAGGACCGCGCAGCCGTACGTACAGACCTCGAAACGCAACTGGCTGAGGTCAACGCTAAGCTACCGAGCTACAAAAAACTGGGCGCCCTAGTGGTACTTGACGAGCCCTTCAGCGTGGAGAATAACATGCTGACGCCGACGCTGAAGGTGAAGCGGCCGCAGGTACACACGGCCTATAAAGACCGAATGGCGGGCTGGATCGAAGGGAAAGAAGCGGTGGTGTTTCTCTGAAATCGGTTTGGCCGCACGTTTTGCCCCCCGCATCAGCCGTCTGGGCATTAGACGTCGGACGCTTTGAAAGCGTACGATGCTTGGTGAGCAGCGATCGTATTGCGCCCCAACTGATACATATGCACTTCATCCGGCCCGTCCGCCAGCCGGATGCTGCGGGCGTAGACGTAATACTCGGCCAGCGGCAGGTCGCTCGACACCCCCAGTCCCCCGTGCACCTGAATGGCGCGATCAATCACCGTGCAGGCCATGGCCGGGCAGACGATCTTGATCATCGCCACCAGGTCCTTAGCCGCCTTGATACCTTCGCGGTCTATACGGTCGGCCGCCGCGAAGGTCAGTAGCCGCGCCTGCTCGATCTCGCAGCGCGAGCGGGCCACCTCCTGCCGGATGCTACTGAACTTGGCTAGGGGCCGACCGAAGGCCGTGCGCTTCTCCGCTCGCTCGCACATTAGCTCCAGGGAGCGCTGGGCCGTACCGATCAGCCGCATACAGTGGTGGATACGCCCAGGGCCCAGTCTGCCCTGCGCGATCTCGAAGCCCCTCCCCTCCCCCAGCAGTAGGTTCGTAGCCGGTACTCGCACATCGGTCAGCTTGATCTCGGCGTGGCCGTGTGGACTGTCCACCGTGCCAAATGCCTCAAGGGGACGCACAACCTCCACTCCGGGGGTATCGGCCGGCACCAGGATCATGCTCTGCTGCAGGTGCCGCGGGGCTTCCGGAGCGGTCTTTCCCATCACGATGTACAGCTTGCAGTCGGGGTGCATGGCCCCGGTGCTCCACCACTTGTGCCCGTTGATGACGTAGTCCTCCCCGTCGCGCTCGATTCGGGTGGTGATGTTAGTGGCATCGGAGGAGGCTACGGCGGGCTCGGTCATGAGGAAGGCCGAGCGGATCTGCCCATCCAGTAGGGGCAGGAGCCACCGCTGTTGCTGCTCTGGTGTACCATACCTGGCCAACACCTCCATATTGCCGGTATCGGGGGCGTTGCAGTTGAAGACCTCGCTCGCCCAGAGCACGCGACCCATGATTTCGGCCAGGGGGGCGTACTCCAGGTTGGTGAGTCCGGGACTGAAGTCGCCGTAGTCTTCGGGTAGGAAGAGGTTCCATAGTCCTGCCGCTTTGGCTTTCTCCTTTAGCTCCTCCAGGGGCGGAAAGACCTGCCAGGGGTACTCGCGGGTGAAGGTTCGGTACTCCGCCTCCAGGGGGTACACCTGCGCCTCCATGAAATCCGTGAGGTGGCGGATGTTGTCGCGGGTGGTATCTGAATGGGTGAAGTACAAGTGGCAGGGGATGAGGGGGCAGAGGATTAAAGGTTAGGGGTAAGGTAAGGAACTGCGGTGGTGGGTGCGGGGTGCGTCCTACCGGACTACCGTGCGTAGGGTGTCACTAGGGGCGTAGCCGTAGCGTTGGGCCAGTACTTCCAGGGTGGTGCCGGGTGAGAGGTGGACAGCCGAGGTGTAGGGCTCCCAGCGCTGACTACCCGCCGGGCGGTAGGCCACGGAGGCTCCCTCCGTAGTAGTCGTCAACGTAACCGCGTCCCCTTTGCCCGACTGCCGTATGCTGGGGGTGGCGGTTACCGGCTGGACCAAGCCCGGCCACATGGTCTCAGCCTGTTCGGTCTCGGGAGTGAGGAGGTAGTCGCCTACCTCGTCCTGCCACTCGGCCAGTGCAGCACGCATGCGCGCAAGCCGTTCCGCCTGAGCGGGGTCGCCGGCTAGATTATTGATCTCATAGGGGTCTCGGACCAGGTCATATAGCTCCTCCTCCGGTTTAGGACCGTGGAGCCAGTACGACTGGGTAGGCGAAAGCTGGCCGGCGGCATCCAGGTCCATGATTTGCTGCATCAGGGGCATCTGGTGTAGGAAGGTGGTGTACTGTGAGTAGGGCACCTCGGGCCGGTAGTTGCGCACGTAGCGGTAGCGGGCATCGCGCACCGCCCGGCGCGTGTCGTAGCGGTTGTCGATGCGGTCGCGGGCGGCGAAGACATACTCCCGCGCGGGCTCCCCGAAAATATTCTGCCCCTGCATCCACTCCGGTACCGGCACGCCGGCCAGGGCCAGTACGGTCGATGCTAGGTCTACCCCACTCACCAGCCGGTCGTCCCGCCCCGGTTGCGCGTGCAGGTAGCGGTAGCGCTCCGGCAGGTAGATCACCAGGGGAATGTGCGTACCGCTCTCGTACACCCACCGCTTGCCCCGCGGCAGGCAGTCCCCGTGGTCGCTCAGGAAAAAGATGATGGTATTTTCCGCCAGCCCATCCGCTTCGAGCTGGTCCAGCACGTCGGTGATCTGGCGATCCATCCGGCTGGCGTTGTCGTACAGCCGGGCGATGTGCTGCCGGGCCACCTCGGTATCGGGCAGGTAGGGCGGCACGGTGACCGCGGCGGGGTCCACGGTGTACCGCTCGTCGAAGGGCGGCCGCCGCACCACGTCGGGGGCCAGCGTCGTGGAGTCCAGCCCGTACTCCCGAAAAAACCGCTCTTTAGTCGTATCCGGCCAGATGTTGATCTCGTGGGTGATCTCGAAGGTGTTGTATATGAAAAACGGCCGCTCCCGGTCCGCCGCCGGTCGGTCACGCCAGCTCGGTCTATCGTTTACCGCATCCCAAATCGCAAACGGCGTACCGAACTGGTAGTCGAGCTTGCGGTAGCTGGCCGTCCAGTACCCCGCCTGCCGCAGCAGCTCCGGAAAGGCCCTGACGTAGGGCGGCGGCACGGCATTGTAGGCCGGCGGCCCCGGCATCGGGATTACGCTCGGCTGCTGCCGCATGTGCTGCGTACCGATACTGGTGGGGTACATCCCCGTGATCAGGCTCGACCGGCTCGGCGCGCACACCCCCGAGGTCGTATAGGCCCGGTCGAAGACGATCCCCCGACGCGCCAGGTCGTCAATACTCGGCGTGTGGGCCAGCGAGTCACCGTAGGCCGCAAAGCGCGGAGAGATGTCCTCGGCCACCAACCATAAGATATTAGGGCGTTCGGGCGGGGCCGCGGGTGCAGGCCCGGTCGAACGACAGCCGGTCAGCAGTAGCAAAAAGTACAGGGAAAAAAGGCGCATGATGGGTGCTATTTCGTCAGGGCTGCCCCACCAGCTCAGTTACCGAGGCCGGGGGTAGGATAAGGGTTCCGTCGGATGGATACGTAGTAGTGTGGTCGACGTCGGCCCACCCCATGATGGTGCGGTCCAGGGCGGCGCGGTACGTATAGGCCTGGCCGTCGGCAAGTGCCCGCGGCAGGCGCACGGTGCGCTGCTCGCTCCCGTAGTTGAATACGAGTGCCCGGTTAGTCGCTGCTCCCTGGTACCAGTAGCCCCGTAGACTGGCTACAGTCTGGCCCCGATCATCGGTCAGCAGCGGTGCCTCCGGGTAGTGAACCTGACGTACCGACGCTGCCCCGTACGAGCTACGGGCGAATAGTGCGGTGGCCAACCCCGCCGCCGTAAGGGCGTAAGGTTTGACGGCGACCGGACGATCCAGGAGGTAGCCCGTCTGCCCGGGCTCGGTGTAAATAGTGCCAAACAGCGCCCCGGTGATATTGTGAATCGTAGTCACCGATACCGGGGAGGTAGCGTACTCCCCGTAGTACACCGAGAGCAACATGACCTGCGCCCAGCTGCCCAGGACCACGGAGCTGTCGTCGCGCATATTGAACTCGGTAGCCCAGATGTCGGTGCCGGCCGGCGCATCCAGCTTGCGCCAGCCCGCGGCCCCCGCCCGTGCGGTGGTGAGCAGGTTAGCCAGGGCAGCTGGGTCACGGCGGAGTAGCTCGCGCTCCCACGCCTGTCGACCGCGCAGGTCCCGTGGTCCACCACGAGTAGCAGTATACGGATTACCCTGCCCCTCCCGGCCGGGCGTAGGGTCGCGGCGTACCATCCGTCCGTCTAGACCACTAGGGGTGTAGACGTGGTAGGTCACCGCATCGGCGGCCGGGCAGTGCGTTAGTACCCGCCGCGTCCAGCCGATCTGCCGTGGGTGGCGGTCCAGGTAATTGCCGACAACGGCGCAGCGGGCGGCGGGGAATTCGGCTTTGATGGCCTGGATCCACCGCTGGCAGGTCCGGCCGTAGTCCTCCGGCGTCGGATAGCGCAGCGTGAAGAAGGGTAGGTCGAAGTAGAATTCATTACCGAGCTCGACGTACTGCACGGGGATCCCCAGGCTATCGGCCCGGCGCAGGTTGCGCAGGCTGTGCTCCAGGTCCTTACTGAGCATGTTGAGTACCAGGATGGGCACCGACCCGGTCGCGGCGGTTAGCTTGGCTAGGTTTTCCAACGGATACCGCCGCGGGGCAGTAGGTAGTCCCTGGGAGACCACCCAGCCGATCATCAGACTGTCGGGCACGGCCGCGTCGATCCAGCCCGTGTCCCAGTCCCAGTAGTTAGCTAGCATCCCGGCAGGGTACCGCAGGTGGCGCGCCCCGAGCTCTCCGTAGGCCGCCAGCAACCGGGGATCGTCCCACGGCCGGTCGAAGGCCGCCAGGTTACCGTTTACTCCCAGCCCGGAGGAGTCTACGGGATACGCGGGCCCTACCTCGACCTCCAGAACGGAAGCGGGAGCGCACGAAAAACCACCTACTAGCAGGAGCAGCAGGAGGGGCAACGAATGCCCCCCCGGGACAAAGGGGATAGGATGGGAAGGGGCGGCGTTCATCCCACGGAGTCTTGGAGGGAAAAATTCAACGTCGTATTCCAGTGCGACTGGTGATGGTGCTTGCCCGCGTGATCCTTGATACCGACATCGAGGCGGTAGTCGTCGACCACCGTATCGAGGCGGATGGTCAGCACATTGCGGCCCGCCCGGAGGGTAAAGGCCCCGTAGGTCGTAGCCGGCCAGCGTCGCCGCAGGTCCCGGTGCCGTAAGATTTCCTCCCCGTTGACCCAGGCGGTCAGGTAGCCGGTGCTACCCAGACAAAGCCAGTGGGTGGTAGCCTCCTCGGCGTGGAGGTAGGTGGTGAGGTAGAGCGTCCGCTCACCCCGACCGTAGAAGTAGTCGCTCAGGTCGACTGACATACTAGTGGGCCGTATTACTGCTACCCCAAAGGGTTGCTCGGCGCCTCGCCCGCCGGCAAGCAGCTCCTCGATTAGCTGCGGGGAGACGAACTCCTCCCCCGGCCCATTCACCCGGTCGTGGTTCATGTACCGCACCGAGGGCAGGCTGCTCATACCGTGGTCGGGGTATCGCTCGTCCATCGGTGCTAGGCTACGGTCCTCGCGAATGAAGGGTCCTAGCAGCAACCACTGGCCGTAATCCGGTAGGCCACGGTCATAATGGTAGCTGTTGCCGTCGATGAATAGGTCGACCGCGTACCGGCGGGTGGGACGGGCGGCGGGCACGTCAGCCCAGTCGATGCGTAGGGTTTCCGTGGTGGTGCGCTCCCCCGCGACGGTCAGCTGACCGCGTACATCACCGAAGTAGCTGGAGGAAATCAAATAGCTGATCTCCAACATCCCAGTAGTAAGGTTTTCTAGCACCAGGGTCAGTCCCCCCTCCCGCAACTCGGCGTGAAAAGCGACGGGGCGGTCCGGAGCGGACCAACCGGTGGCGATGCGGCTACCCACCTCACAGGTCCATTCCGCCAGCTCGGTAAGGGTATCGGGGGTACGGATGCCGGAGACCTCCGGGCTGATGAGTAGCTCGTTACCAACACGCTGTTTCCACCGGGCGGGGATGGCGGCGTGCCCCCGCAGAATGCCCAGGATAGCCGCGGCCGTAGCCACCACGCAGTCGCTGTCGTGGCCCAAATGCAGCGACTCGATGATGCGGTCGAAGTCCGCCCCGGCGTGTACCATGGACAGCACCGTAAAGCCGACGTTCATGGGCGCGGAGGTAAAGTCGGCATCGCCGTAGTAGCTCTTAATCTTTGCCGCCGTGGTGGCAAAGCCATAGGCGGCGTACCAGGCCATAACCCGCCGGACCAACTCGGCGCACACCCCTCCGGCTGGGATCACCGCCAGGGCTTCGGTGAGCACCCGGTCGAGCGCGTCGTGCACGAAGGCCAGGGCGGCACAGGCCGCGAAGTACTGCTCGGCGTGCACCGAAAAGCCGGTGTGGTCGAGCTCACTATCGATACGGGCATAACGGGCCGCTCGGTGGGGCTCCCCGGCAAAAAGCATACCCCAGATCTCGCTGCGGATGGGCGAGCCCATGCTCTGGCTCCAGTACCAGTTGTTGCACCGGCCGGAGTCGGGGATGTCCAGCCCCAGGCGGATGTTGCGGCTGGCAATGCCGTACTCGTTCCAGGGAAAGGCCACGTGATCGCGCCAGTGGGCGGCAAAGTCAGCTTGCCGCACCCAGGGGCCCTTACGGTCTACCAGGTCGAGCCAGAGCACCTGCAGGTCCAGATCGTCGTTAGCAAAGTTGGTAGCAAAGAGCTCGTCCGATAGCTCGATCTGATTGAACACCTTATACCCCTCGATGGGGGCACCCAGAATGCCGCCGGCGCACTTACCCACCCAGCCACCGAGTACCTTATCGTAATAGGCGGCAGCGGTGAGGCCGGCGGGGCGGACGGTGGCGGTAGGGGTCTTAGAATCGGTCATGCAATAAAAGGACATTGCGGAGGCTACGCCCAAGGTGCGATCTTTCGACGCGGGAAGAGGTACGAAGGCCGGCCTTTTATCTCCTGATTTGTAAAAGCGCAGCGAAAATTGGGGTGTGCCACGGACTATCGGTAGTTCGGAAGGCTCAGGGCCCACCGCACAAATGATTGCACCCGCGCGCCGCCGCCCGCCGGAAACGCCGGAAAATGGCAGGTGTTGGGGAGTTATTATGTGTGGATTAGCAAATCGAAAGACTTATTCGGGCGCTTTTTTCCAGCTTTGAAGGGCACGCTCACGTCGATCTGCACACAAATCCTTCTCCGGTGACCTACCGCACACTCTTTACCCTGCTTACCGTACTTACCTACCTCCTGCCGGGGGCACTGCTGGCTCAGCGCGTGGCGGGCACCGTGTACGATACGGATGGTTTTCCACTCACGGGCGCCACGGTACAACAGGTGGGTACGACAACGGGTACGCAGACCGACATCGACGGGCGGTTCGATTTACCGGTACAGGGAGAGGCACCGGTGCTACGGGTGAGCTACCTAGGTTACCTTTCCCGGGAGATCCCGGTCGACGGCCGCGACGAGCTCGAGATCGAACTATCTGAAGATGCCAAGACGCTCGATGAGGTCGTGGTGATCGGTTACGGTACGCAGACACGTGATAATGTTTCCGGGGCACTGAGTACGATCAGCTCGGAGGCCATCGCGGGCCGGCCGGTAGCTAGCTTTCAGAGCGCGCTCCAGGGCCAGATCTCGGGGCTACAGATCACGAGCAATAGCGGTGCGCCGGGGGGAGCCAACAATGTGCGCATCCGCGGTACGGGTTCCATTACGGGAGGCAGTAACCCGCTCTACGTAGTCGACGGGGTAATTATCCAGACCGGGGTAGGTACGGCCGGCGACCCCTTTGCCACTATCAACCCCAGCGACATCGCCTCGGTGACCGTACTAAAGGATGCCTCGGCGGCAGCCATCTACGGAGCGCGGGCGGCCAACGGCGTGATCATCATCACCACCAAGCGCGGACAGAGCGGGACACCGAAAATCAGCCTAAACACCTACGTGGGTACCCAGAGCGTAACCAATACGCTGGACCTGCTCAACGCCGAGCAGTACCGGCAGGTCCGCAACACGGTGGCCGAAAACAGCGGGGAGGCCCCCATCACCAACCTCGAACCTGGCCGCGCGCTGGCTAACGATACCGACTGGCAGGACGCCATCTTTCAGCGCGGGGTGATCCAGAACTACGAACTGGCCGCCAGCGGGGGATCGGAAAGCTTCAGCTACTACGCCAGCCTGGGGCACTACGACGAACAGGGTACCATCATAGGCACTGGACTGGAGCGTACTACCCTACGCATCAACACGGATACGCGAGTCGGGCGCTTTAAATTCGGTAACAGTCTGACGGTAAGCCGCAGTACTACGCAGCTGGAATACATCGGGCTGGGCAACAGTATTCTGGGCTGGACGCTGCTGAGTCCGCCCACGGTAGCGGTGCGGGACGCAGCCAATATTGGTGGCTTCAGCGGGTCGACAAATGCCGACGGCGACCCGCGCATCCTCAATCCCGTAGCCGCCCAAACACTGATCGAGCGCGGAGCGACGGTAAACCGCATTCTGGGTAACGTCTTTGCCGAGTACGAGCTCATCGACGGGCTCAACTACCGCGTCAACCTGGGGGCCGACCAGTCGTCGTACCGCAACCGCACCTTCGCCCCCTTTTTCGACCTAGGGACGGGAGAGGCCGTCGTGTCGCTGGAACAAGGAGCGGAGGTGAGCGAAAACCTGGGGGAGAACCTGAGCCTGCTGCTGGAAAACACCCTCAACTTTCGGCGCACCCTGTCCGGTCACAGCATCGACCTGCTGGCCGGCTACACGGTGCAGAATACGGAGGTGAGTGGCATCAACGTGCGCACGGTGGGACAAAACATCAGCCCCAGTCTACCGGTCATCAGGGGGTCGGCCATCCTGCCCTCGCCGCCGGGGGGCTTCAGCGAGCAGGTGCGCACCGTGTCCTACATCGGCCGGCTGATGTACGACTACGACGACCGCTACCTAGCCACGGTGAACTTCCGCCGCGATGGCTCGTCGATCTTTACGCGCGATAATTACTTCGACAACTTCTACTCCGGCAGCCTGGGCTGGGTGGTGAGCAATGAGGCCTTTATGGACGGTAGCATTTTTTCTACCCTCAAGCTACGGGCCAGCTACGGCTTCCTGGGTAACGACCAGATCAACGCCGGGGCTACGCTGGCCCTACTTAATAGCGATGCGCGCTACATTCTGGGAGCCGACCAGGCCATCGTACCGAGCCTGGCTCCCGGCGGACTGGTTGCCAACCCCGACCTGGTGTGGGAAAAGCAGCGCCAGCTCGACGTGGGCCTCGACCTGGGGCTGGCTGATGACCGCTTCACCTTGGCGGTAGACTACTTCGTCAAAACTTCCGACGACCTACTGCTGAGCTTTCCCCTGCCGGAAGCTACCGGCTTCACGAACATATTTCTCAACGCCGCCGAGGTACGCAACGCCGGGGTGGAACTGGGGCTGACCTACCGCCACCGCCTGGGCGAACTGACCTACTCGTTCAACGCTAACCTGACGCTGCTGGACAACGAGGTCCTGGCCCTGACCGAGGGGCTGGAGAGCATCGACCGCAACAGCACCAACGAATTCACCGCCCGCAACCGCATTGAGGTGGGCCAGTCGCTGTTTGCCTTCTACGGCTACCGGACCGACGGGGTGTACCAGTCACAGGCCGAGATCGATGCCGGTCCGACGCCCCTGGGCGGTACCCAACCGGGTGACCTGCGGTTCCGGGACGTCAATGGGGACGGAGCCATTACCGAAGACGACCGCACCTTCATCGGCGATGCCAACCAGGACGTACAGTACGGCTTCGGTCTCAACCTGGGGTACCGGGCCTTCGACTTTTCGTTACAGTTTCAGGGGGTAGGCGGTAACCAGATCTGGAACGACACCAAATACCTCACCCAGGCGTACTTCCGGGTGGGTAACCTGAGTACGGACGTGCTCGATGCCTGGACGCCCACCAACCCCTCCAACACCCAGCCGCGGGCCGTATCGCCCAACATCGCCAACAACGACGTGGGCTCGGACTTCTTTGTCGAGGATGGTAGTTACCTACGGCTCAAAAACCTACAGCTGGGTTACACCCTGGGGGAGGACCTCCTCGGTAGTCTACCCCTAGGCTCGGCGCGGTTCTACCTGGCCGGGCAGAACCTGCTGACGTTTACCAACTACTCCGGTTACGACCCCGAGGTGGGTAATTCGGGTGGTTTCGGCTTCGACAACGTGGGCTACCCCCAGTCGCGCCGGATCACCGTAGGACTTCAACTAGGCTTTTAAACCCAACCGATCATGCCCCTATTCCCCCACATCCTGATTTTCGTCTTCGGTTGCCTACTGGTCTCGGCCTGCGGAAGTGAGTACCTCGACAAGGCTGAGGTATACCGCGACCTCGAAGCCAATACCTTTTACCAGACGCAGGACGATGCCTTACTGGCCGTCAATGCTGTCTACACTCCCCTCCAGTACCAGGGGGGCTTCCGGCGCTACCCCTACCTGCTCGACTACATGAGTGGCGATCTAAACATTACCAGCGGGGGGCGGCAGTTGACGGCCTACCCCGGCTTTCAGTTCAATGCCTCTTCCCAGCACCTAATACCAGCTAAGTGGAGCAGCTGCTACACCGGCATCAGCCGGGCCAACGTAGTGCTGCAGCGGGTACCGCAGATCCCCTTTACCGACGAGCAACTACGTAGCCGCATCCTGGCCGAGGCCTACTTCCTGCGGGCCCTGTACTACTTCGAGCTGGTCATGCACTACGGCGGGGTGCCGATCTACGAGCAGCCCTTCGATGGAGAGCTGGGTGGGGAGCTGTTTCGCCCCGGTAGAGCAAGCCTTGGCGAAGTTTATGCGCTCATCGAATCCGACCTCGCGCAGGCTATCGCCAGCCTACCGGAACGCTACGAGGGAGCCGACCTGGGGCGGGCGACGAGCGGGGCGGCCCGGGCCTGGCTGGGGCGGGCGCTGCTGTTTCAGGAGAAGTACGGGGAGGCTGCCGCGGCCCTGCGTCCGCTCGTGGACGGTGAGGTAGGTGACTACGAGCTCGTGGAGTTCGTGGACAACTTTACGGCTGACAACGAGAACAACGCCGAGTCGCTCTTCGAGGTGCAGTACGCCGGCGGCATCGGAGCTGGCTTCAGCGACGGCGATTCGCCCAATAGTGCCGAATCGAACTGGATTGCCACCGCCCTCAACCCCGGGTCGGTACGTTCCTTTGCCAACGGACTACCTTCGGTGGAAGTAGATAACTTCTTCCGGCAGTACCCGGAGGAGGATAGCCTGCGGCGCCTCTACACCATTGCCCGGCCGGGGGATGTGTGGGGCGAGTGGGACCCGATCGCCGAGGACCCAATTGCCGCCGGACAGTGGCGCGACCGTACCGGAGACGTACCCTCGGCCCCCTTCCTGGGCGTGCGCAAGGGTACGGAGGGACCCAGGCCGATCGGTTTCGTGCAGTCGCCCATCAATCTACGCATCATGCGTTTCGCCGAAGTGCTGCTCCTCTTCGCCGAGGCGGAGAACGAAGCCAACGGACCTACCCCGGCGGCCTACGCAGCCATCAATCGCGTACGGGAGCGGGCCGGCGTAGAAGCGCTGCCGGAGGGGCTAACCCAGGATGCGTTCTTCGCCCGGCTGGCGGCCGAGCGGCGCTTGGAGCTAACCTTCGAATTTAAGCGCTTCTTCGACGTAGTGCGCTGGATGCGGCGCGCCGGACCGGTGCCCGCCTTTGCCCAGCCCACGAGTATGCCCGGATTTGTAGTGGGTAAGAACGAGGTGCTGCCGCTGCCGGAGGGAGAGCTGGTCGCTAATCCAAATCTGGAGCAAAATCCAAACTACTAGTAGTTTTTAGCCGCCGCCGTTTTAATCCTATTTTTATTTGGTCTGACTACCGATTTACCCTACTTTGTCGAAGCATATACCTTCCTCTCACCTGCCTCGACTAGTATGACCGTAGCACTCTTTTACTGGGCCTTTATCCAAAACTTTATCCTGGGCGCCGCCATTGCGCTGCACCGGCGTACCCCGCCTAACTACCTACTGGCCGGCATCTTCACCCTCACCGGCCTGAACGTATTGGCACAGTACTATTTTCACTTCACGGACCTGAAGTATGCTCTGGCGGAGGTGATCTGGCTACCGGATATCATCGACCTGGTGCTGCCGGTGCTCCTACTTCTGTACCTGATTCAGGTGCTTAACACCCGCTGGCCCGCCCGTCCCATGCTGTACTTCCTGCCCGCCGGGGCCACCACCGGGGTGCTGGCGGGGTACGTGCTGCTGACGCCGGACTTCACCTTTTTCGACTACATCAGGACCGATCTACACTGCGGCGTCCTACTGACGATTCTAGTCTGGAAAGTGTTTATCACCCACCGGGCGGTGCAGCTGTTACGACGACGGCGGGCCGCTTTACGGGCTAAGAGTTTAGCCCGCTACTACTGGCCCTTCCTGCTGTGCACTTTTTTGGCGGCCACCACCCTCCTTGCCCTGATTAATTTCGTACACGTAACCTGGGTAGCTCCTCACCACCCACCGACCGTACTGGCTACGGTACGGCAGGTGGTCAAGTTCGTCTTCGTCACCTTTAACAGTAGCATCGTGCTGGTGGTAATCTACTACCTATTCCGCCACCCCAAGTTGCTGTCCGGCAAGCCCATTCTCAAGCCCATCATTTCTCCGGCTGCTACGCAGCTCAGCACGGACTGCCAGAAGCTGCTGGCGGCCGTGGAGTCCGACCGGGTCTACCTTGACGATGAGCTCAACGAGCAGGCCCTTGCTAAACATCTCGCGCTGCCTACCTACGTACTCTCCCGCCTACTCAACGAAGAGCTCGGTAAGAGCTTCAGTACCTTTATCAACGAGTACCGCGTAAGGGAGGCACAGCGCATCCTGAGCGGGGACCGCGACAAACGCATGACTAACTTCGCCATCGCCCTAGAGAGTGGCTTTCGCTCTGAATCGGTCTTTTACGTCAACTTTAAAAAGTTCACCGGCACCACCCCCTCGCGCTTTCGCAAGGCCGTCCGCGGTGGTGAGGCAATGGAGGCAGCCTGAACTCTACTTCGGTACTGGCATTACCGTTTCAATCTCGCGCTGTCAGAGGTGGAGAGACTTAAGTGGCTCATCCAGCAGTTCCGGGGCCCGTACGGCGAGTTTTATGGTCTCCTTTTTTTGGTCCGGTTTATCCTCCGGCTTTGTAATTCCACAGAAAAGAGTCGACCTTTCGGGGCATTTTGCCGCTGATGCAACCCACCGCCACTCCCCCCACCCTGGCCGACCAGCTCGCCGACATCAACGAGTACGAGCGCCAGCCCGTACCGGCCACGGCCGTCAAGGGGTTCAAGAGTTTTGTGGGCCTGGTGGCCGGGGAGCACATTGCCGGCACGGAGTTCGTGATCGGTCCGCTCTTCGTGCTGCACGGGGCTAGTGCGACGGATGTGCTATTCGGTCTCCTGCTGGGCAACCTGCTGGCTACCCTGAGTTGGACCCTGGTGTGCGCGCCCATTGCGGTCAGGACACGGCTCACCATCTTTTACCAGCTTGAGCTGATTAGCGGGGTACGGCTGGTGAGGGTCTACAATCTGGTCAACGGCGTACTGTTCTGCGTCACGGCTGCGGCCATGATCGGGGTATCGGCCTCCGCCGTGGGGCTCCTGCTGGGCGTCGCGGGGCCGGGCCTGGGGGACCTCTACCCTACCTCGGCGGCCTGGATTCTGATCATCTTTCTCATCGGCGGAGTGATTGCCGTGGTGTCCACCTTTGGGTTCGACCGTGTGAGCCGCTTCGCTAACATCTTTGCCCCCTGGATGCCGCTGGTGTTTCTGGCCTCGGGCATCGCGATGCTGCCCTCGCTGGGCGTCACCTCGGTGGGGGAGTTCTGGGAGGCAGCCGAGACGCGCATCTGGACCGGTGTGCCCGTGGCGGGGCAGAGCAAATATGGTTTCTGGCACATCCTCATCTTCGCCTGGCTCTGCAACAGCTCCATGCACCTGGGGCTCTCGGACATGACCATTTACCGCTACGCCCGCCGCTCCACCTACGGGCTAGCCTCGGGAGTGGGCATGTACGTGGGCCACGGTATGGCCTGGGTAGCCTCGGGTATTCTGTGTGCCGTGGCCCTGGAGGCGGGCAACGACGCGCCCTCCCCCGGTGAGATCGCCTTCATGGGTGCGGGGCTCGCCGGTGCCATCTGCGTGGTGGTAGCCGGCTGGACGACCGCCAATCCCACCCTCTACCGGTCGGGGCTGGCCGTGCAGGGCATTTTTCCGCGGCAGCAGCGGTGGCGCATCACGCTTGGTGTTGGAGCCCTAGCTACCCTACTGGCCTGCTCGCCGGCGATCGTGAGTAAGCTCGACCAGTTTCTGGGACTCTACGCCCTGCTGGCTACCCCCGTGGGGGCCGTGGTGCTGGTCGATGTGTACCTCTTTCCCCGGCTTGGCCTTATGTCCAATCTAGCGGCCGTAGAGGGACTCAAGCTCAACTGGTCGGTCTTACTCTGCTGGGTGGTAACGGTGCTGACGTGCTACCTGCTCTACGTGTGGCTGCAGGCAGACTTTTACTTCTTCATGGCTCTGCCCGGCTTTTTCTTAGGGGGGCTCACCTACCTCGTTTTCGGGTACCTCCAACAACGCAAGCTATCATGACCACCGGCCTACGCCTACTCAAAGCTATTTCCTACATCGGGTTGCTCCTAACCTTGCTGCCCGCCCTGCTGGTGTTTGTCGGTGTGATTACCCTACCCACCTATAAGTGGATCATGCTCGGGGGTACGGCGCTGTACCTCCTTACGGCTCCGTTCTGGATAAATCGGGAAGATTAGCTACTACATATGGCATATCTGGCGGCGGGCGTATCTTACGTACCACGATGCGCCTCCTTCCCAGCATAGTAGCGGTATACCTGCTCGTCTCCTGCCAGCCCGAGGAGCGCGTCAGCTTCAATGCCGCGGTGCGCCCCATCTTCAACACCCACTGCGTCGGCTGCCACGGCGGAGTGAAGCAGTCCGGGGAGCTGGGCCTAATTTTTCGCAAGGACGCTATGGCCGCCATCGTACCCGGGAGTGCCGCACGCAGCGAACTGATCAAACGGGTACGCCACACCAACCCGGAGGTACGCATGCCCTACGAGCGTGCCCCCCTGAGTGAGGCCGACATCCGCACCCTCGAGCGCTGGATCGACCAGGGCGCGGAGTGGGAGGAGCACTGGGCCTACCGGGCGCCCACCGTAGTTGCCGCACACGCCGCCGTGCCGGCCGGGGGTAACCGGATCGATGCGTACATAGCGGATGGACTCGCCCCCCACTCCCTCACGCTTGCACCCGTGGCCCCGCCCCCTGTCCTGCTACGCCGCCTGGCCTTTGACCTGACGGGTCTGCCGCCCACCCCCGAGGAAGTAGCCGCCTTCGTAGCCGACCCCAGTGAGGCTGCCTACGCCGCCGCCGTGGACCGCTACCTGGACAGCCCGCGCTACGGCGAGCACCGGGCCGCCACCTGGCTCGACCTGGCCCGCTACGCCGACTCCCGGGGCTACGAACGCGACCGCCCGCGGACGATCTGGCCGTACCGCGACTGGGTGATCCGTGCGTTCAACGCCGACATGCCCTTCGATTCCTTTACCGTCTTACAATTGGCCGGAGATTTGCTCGAAGCACCGACACGTGACCAGTTGATCGCCACCGCTTTCCACCGCAACACCCCGAGCAATGAGGAGGGCGGCACCGACAATGAGGAATACCGCGTAGTGAGCGTTTTGGACCGCGTGAACACCACCTGGGAAGTCTGGCAGGGCACCACCATGGCCTGCGTGCAGTGCCACAGTCACCCCTACGATCCCATCGAGCACGAGGCGTACTACCAGTCGTACGCCTACTTCAATAATACGGCCGACCACGACCACGTCTGGGAACGGCCGGCGGTGTCGATCCCCACACAGGCACTACAATCCCGCGTCGATAGCGTGCGGCAGTGGGTAGAGGCCCACGGGGAACCGGAGGAGATCGTGCAGTGGCAGCGCTACCTACAGACCCGCGAGCCCGTACTGCGGCCCTACCACTTTGAGGAGGTGATCGGGGGAGTATTTACCGACCGGGGGGACGAGGACTTTATGGTACTGCAGGACGGCCACTCCTTTGCCCTTCCGTCGATGTCACTGGATCAGGTAACGGCGCTCCACATCAGTGCGGGGGCGCGGGATGCAACTACCCTGGAGGTGCACCTCGATACCCCGGATGGGCCCCTGGTAGGTACCGCAGCGCTACGCCAGAACTGGGGAAGCGTGACCGTCATCCCCCTCACTCCTACTACCGGCAAGCATCGGTTGCACCTGCGCGTGGCCGGTAAGACGGGCGGACCACTCTTAAACGTATATAGCGTGTATCCGCAGCCCAGGTTGCCGGGAGCCACCACCGCTGGCTACGACGAGATCGCTATGGGACTGGTCGATGTAGTGACTTCGACGGATAGCGTATCCGTACCCATTCTGAGTGAGAACCCGCCCGAGCTGAGCCGGACTACCTACCTGTTCGAGCGGGGCAACTGGCTGGTGCACGGCGCGGAGGTGCGGGGCGGGGTGCCGGAGATACTACCCGACATCGCTCCCGACGGCGACCGACTCACCCTTGCCCACTGGTTGGTGAGTCCCAAAAACCCGCTGACAGCTCGGGTAACGGTCAACCGGATCTGGGCGGAGCTTTTCGGTCGGGGCATTGTGAGTACGCTGGAGGACTTCGGTAGTCAGGGCGCCGCACCCAGTCACCCCGAGCTGCTCGACTGGCTGGCAGTTTACTTCGGTACTGAGCTAGACTGGAGCGTCAAGCGGCTGATCCGCACCATCGTGCTGTCACGCACCTACCGGCAGTCCAGCCAGGCATCCCCTACCTTACGCGAGCTGGATCCCTACAACACCCTACTAGCGCGTGGACCGAGTGCCCGTCTCACCGCCGAACAGCTCCGCGACCAGATGCTGGCGGTATCGGGACTGCTCAGCGACAAGCTGTACGGCCCCGGCGTCATGCCTCCCCAGCCCGAGGGGCTCTGGGACCACATCCCCTACAGCGACATGAGGTGGGAGACTAGCACCGGCGAGGACCGTTACCGCCGCGCGGTGTACACCTACCTGCGGCGCTCGGTGCTTTATCCCGGTATGACCACCTTCGATGGTTCCGCCCGCGAGGTGTGTCTGTCGCAACGCATTCCCACCAATACTCCACTACAGGCCCTGGCTACCCTCAATGACCCGGCCTTTGTGGAGGGCATGCGTAAGCTGGCGGAGGACGTCACCGAGCAAACCGCCGATCCGGCCACCGCCATCGACATGCTCCACCGTCGCCTCCTGCAGCGCCCCGTGCGCGAGGGAGACCGGGAAGCTCTGCTAGCCCTCTACGAGGATGCCCTGGCGGAGTACGACGGCAAACGCGAGGAAGCGCTCTTCCTAGTGGTCAATGTCTTATTCAACCTGGACGAATTTCTCACCAAGTCATGACTCCACTCCAGGAAGCCCATTACCGTCAGGCGGAGCTCAACAGCCGCCGCCACTTCTTACGCAAGTGTACGCTTGGCTTGGGTGGCATTGCCCTGGGTAGCTTGCTGGGGTGTACGGAGCGATCCGCTGCCACCCACGTGGAATCCTACACACCGCCGCCACTAGCCGCCCGCGCTCGCCGGGTTATTTACCTCCACATGGCCGGAGCGCCGAGTCAGCTTGAAACCTTCGACTACAAGCCCGACCTACAGAAGCTGCACGGCCAGGACTGCCCGCCCTCCCTACTACGGGGGAAGCGCTTCGCGTTCATTCAGGGAACGCCGAAAATGCTTGGTCCGCAGACCGATTTTGCGCGCTACGGCCAGAGTGGAGCCTACGTCTCCGATCTGTTTCCCCACCAGGCCAGGCTGGTTGACGATATGGCTTTCCTGCGCGCCGTGCACACCGAAGAGTTCAATCACGCTCCGGCTCAGTTGCTCATGCACACCGGGAGTCCGCGCCTGGGCCGGCCGGCAATGGGCAGTTGGGTCACCTACGGACTGGGCTCCGGCAACGAGAACCTGCCGGGCTTCATCGTGCTATCGAGTGGTGGTCGGGAGCCCAGCGCCGGCAAAAAATTGTGGAGTAGCGGCTTTCTGCCCAGTATTGAGCAGGGGGTGCAGTGCCGTACCGAGGGGGATCCGATCCTGTACCTCAGCGATCCGGAAGGCATGCCACGTAGTCTGCGGGGGCGGTCCATCGCGGCCATTAACGAGCTCAATCAGCGGCAGTACAATGAGGTCGGGGACCCCGAGACCCTCACCCGCATCCGGCAGTACGAGATGGCCTTTAAGATGCAGGTGTCGGTACCCGAGGTGATGGACATTAGCAAAGAGCCCGCCTACGTCCACGCCATGTACGGTACGGAGCCCGGCCGTAATTCCTTTGCTAACAATTGCCTGCTGGCCCGCCGCCTGGCCGAGGCCGACGTACGCTTCATTCAGCTTTACGACTGGGGGTGGGACATGCACGGTACGAGCCGGGATACCGGTCTGGCCGAGGGGCTGCGCGACAAGTGCCGCGAGATCGACCGCCCCATTGCCGCCCTGCTCGCCGACCTGAAGCAGCGCGGCCTGCTGGAAGATACCCTCGTAGTCTGGGGCGGCGAGTTCGGCCGCACCCCCATGCAGGAGAACCGCGGGGGCACCACCAATCCCTTTCTGGGACGCGACCATCACGGCGATGCCTTCACGATGTGGATGGCCGGCGGCGGTATCCGGGGCGGAGCCAGTTATGGGGTCACCGACGCCATCGGCTACCAGGGCGTCGACGAGCGCACCCACGTGCACGATATTCAGGCCACCATCCTGTACCAGCTCGGGCTTGACCACGAACGGCTTACCTATCCCTTTCAGGGGCGCAACTTCCGCCTGACCGACGTGGCCGGTGAGGTGATCCGGCCGATCGTCGCCTAGCGCTCGCGCAGCTTCCCCCGGCCCAATCGTGCAAAGGCCCGCGCTGCCCGCCCGAATTTTTCCATCCGCTCATCTCGCGTACTGCCCTGCACGTAGCGGTGGTAGAGCTGCTGGGCGATCACCGCAGTTTTAAAACAGGCGAAGGACTCATACCAGGGCATGCGTGACAGGTCGTAGCCGGTGTACTCGGCGTAGCGCTGCTTCAGGTAGTCTTTGCTGGGCCAGTTACCTTCCAGTAAGCGGATCGGCATATCGGCGGCATCCAGCCCGGGGTCCGGCCAGAAGCTCAGGGTACCGGCCAGGTCGATGAGCGGATCGCCCAGGGTGGCCATGTCCCAGTCGAACACGGAGGTCACCCGGTCCGGCTCCCCGGGCGGGTACTGACAGTTGTCGAACTTGAGGTCGCCGTGTACGATGCTGACCGCCTGGGGGGTGGGGATGTCTTCGGCGAGGGCGGTAGCCAGATAATCCATATCCGCGTTATCCCGCGTTTTGGCGAGCTGCCACCGCTTCGACCAGCCCCTCAACTGGCGGGCGGCAAATCCTTCCGGCTTACCTAAATCCTGAAGTCCGGCCCGCACAGCATCTACTTGGTGCAGGTCGGCGCTTACCCGCATCAGCGCATCGGTAAATCGCCGTTCCACGTTGAGCAGCTCGCGGAAGGTATCCGGCAGAGTGTAGCGCACTACTACCCCGTGCCTCCGCTCCATGACGATAAAGTCGGCACCGATCACGGCGGGGTCGGTGCAGAGGAGTAAGGCTCGCGGCGCAGGTGCAAAGTGCTCGTGCAGCCGCGACAAGATTTGGTACTCCCGTCGCATATCGTGTGCCCCCGGCGCGATGGTGCCGAAGGGGGGGCGGCGCAGCACCAGCTCCCGGTCACCGAACTTCAGTTCGTAGGTCAGATTAGCGTGCCCCCCGTAGAACTGGCTGATGGAGAATGGGCCGGTGAGTTCTGGTAGCTGCTGGCGTAGGTAGGGCTCCAGACGGTCGGTGGGGAGTTCTTCGCCGGGGCGGATGGGGTTGGGCATGATTACTATTAGTAGAGCGGCAGGTACCATAGGCTTACGAAGCTAAAGGCCGTAAAACACACCAAGCCTGTGCCTAGGATAAAGAAAACCCACCGGGTGTTCTGTAACCGGAATCGGCTCGGACCGTACTGATACAGCATTGCCTCCAGCATGTACCCGGCACAGTAAACTACGTTGCCAAGTAATACCCAAATAGTTACTTCGAGCAGTATCGGTGCCGCAGTACCAAAGGCGTCCGGCCGGAATAGAAAACCCGCAATACCTGACAGCAGCACCGCCCCATTAAACCACAGCCGCCTTCCCTCCCACCACCTGAGGGCGGTAACAAGGATGTGATCTTCGGTACCTTTAACGAGGGGCTGATCCAGAACATCCATAGCTACAGGTATATCCACCAAAGAATTGGAAAGTACCAATTACTGGCGTAGGCATAGAAAAGCTGTAGAGACCCACCAGCATAGCGCCAGCCAGTGGATGACCATCGCTACCCCCCGGCAATCGGTCGAGTGTATCCACTATAACTGGTTCGGCAACAGGAGTGTGAGTAGTACAGAAATAGTAAGTGCGAGGTAACGCAGGCGGATGGTAATTTTGCTGACCGGATACCGTGCAAGATAAGTCGGTATCTGCCTACCCCGCCACTATGCTCCGTACCACCTGCCTGCTGAGTGTTCTGATCGTGCTCCTATCCTGTGCGAGTCGACCCCATTCGACGGCCAGGTTTAGTGATGAGAATTTTACCAAGGCCGCCGCTGCGTTCCAGGCCGAGCTCAATGCCACCTACCTAGACCCCGAACGCACTATTCTCGACTCCACAAAACTAGCCCGGCTACAGGAACTTGGCGGCCTCCCCTTCTTCCCCCTCGATTCTACCTACCGGGTCGTAGCTGACTTTACCCCGTACACCGATCCTGAGATCGTGCAAATGCCTACGAGCAGTCAGCGCGTGGCCGAGTTTCGGGTGTACGGACGCGCTAGCTTTACCATCGAGGGAGAGAAACTAACGCTCGATGTGTTTGAAACTACCAACCCCAATGTACCGGAGGAGTACGCCGGCCTACTTTTCCTCCCCTTCCAGGATGCGACCTCCGGTAGTGAGACCTACGGCGGCGGCCGCTACCTCGACCTGCCAAAGCCGGAGGGGGATGAGCTAGTTATCGACTTCAATAAGGCATACCATCCTTATTGTGCCTATAGCGACGGCTTTTCCTGCCCGGTGCCGCCGGCCCGAAATCGGCTGCCGGTGGCGGTGCGGGCGGGGGTGCGTTCTAGCGAGCTCGACTAGCTCCGCAACTGCTCGTTGAAAAACGCGATCGTCCGCTCCCAGGCCAGGGTAGCTGCCGCCTCGTCGTAGCGCGGGGTGGTGTCGTTGTGAAAGCCGTGATTTACGTCGGGGTAGACATAGGCTTGGTAGTCCACATTATTAGCCTTCAACGCCGCCTCGTAGTCCGGCCAGCCGGCGTTGACGCGCTCGTCGAGCCCGGCATAGTGGAGTAGTAGGGGGCCCTGTATCTGCGCGGTCTCCTCGGCGGTGGGTTGGCTGCCGTAGAAGGGCACGGCGGCACCGAGGTCGGGACAGCGTACCGCTAGCATGTTGGAGACGTAACCCCCGAAGCAGAAGCCAACTACCCCCACCCTTCCCGTGCACTCCGGGTGGTGACGCAGGTACTCGTAGGCGGCCACAAAATCGTCGAGCATCTCCTCGCGCTCGCGCTGGCCCTGCAGCTCGCGGCCCTCATCGTCGTTGCCGGGGTAGCCGCCCAGGGGGGTGAGGGCGTCGGGGGCCAGGGAGATGAAGTCGGCTACGGCGGCGCGGCGGCCTACGTCCTCGATGTAGGGGTTGAGACCGCGGTTCTCGTGGACGACGATGATGCCGGGGAGCTTCTCGGTCTTACCGACGGGGCGGGCCAGCTGACCGCGGATGGTGATGCCTGATTCCGGAGTGGTGTATTCTACCGTGTCGCTATCGAGGCGGGGGTCATCGGGCTGGATCTGCACACGGGTGGTGTACTCCGGCATGAGGTAGTCCAGCAGCGCCGTGACGGTGAGTCCACCCACAGCGTAGTGCGATAGTTGCTTTACAAAGCCCCGCCGGTCCAGCTGGTTGTGGGCGTAGCGGTCGTAGAGGTTAAAGACTTCCTGGGGGAGTTGGGATTTATCGAGCTTGGACATCGGCGGCGGGGGTTGGTTATCTGCACAAGCTAGGGTATAGCGATTACATTCGTAGTTGAGATGATGGAGCTACTACCTACCGATGCCGGCGGCATGCTGAAGCCAAGGAGCCTGCAAGCCTTTGGCGGGCCTTACTCACTGTACATGCGGCTGTGGCGGGGCGGCGTGGGCTCCCCCCGGATGATCTACCGGAGCGGCATTGCGGCCTTCGATGCGCTATTGCGCGAGGATGTAGTCGGAGAAGTGGCCTTTCTAACCATGGAGGAACTTACCGAAGGCATACTGTTTCGTCTGAACGTGAATCAGCGGATCGCCTGCGTTGGATTGCAAAAAACGGACATCGACTACGTGGATATGCTTGCGTTCCGGGTGCGTGTGAGGGTTAAACAGCGCTGGCGCACGGTACACCGCGGCGAGCTGAGCCTCATCCTGCGGGATGGAAGTAAGGTGACGCTCCGGGTGATCGTGCGGGAATTCAAACCTATCCAGCAGTACTTTGCCAAGAGTGGCCTACGGGACAGATTTAAGACCCAGGTGAGTGATGTGCCTGCGGAGGATGGTGGAGGTGAACTGCCAGTGCTTCTGCGGACGCTGTTCGATTGACACTGCACCTGCGGTCCCGCCCAAATTGCTGTATAGGAACATGTAGTGTGGGGGCTCGGTTAGCTAGGTATGCGCTATTTGCTATTCTTCACTTTCTTAATCTGCATTGCTATGACCCCCGCCGAGACTCATGACCCCGTTTCTATCTATGACTTCCGGAAGGGGACGCCAATGGCCTGGCGGGTGCAGGACGATACGGTGATGGGCGGGGTATCGCAGGGCCAGGTGGAGATGACGGATAAAGGGCACGCCCGGTTTCACGGCCACGTGTCGCTGGAGAATAACGGGGGGTTTTCTTCGATTCTCTACACCTTGGATCAACCGGTGGATGTGGAGGGGCTGAGCGTTTTTAATCTGCGGGTGAAGGGCGACGGCAAGTCGTATACGCTGCGCGTGAAGTCCAGTCCGGAGCAGAACTACTACCACCAGGCCAGCTTTCCAACTAGCGGGGAGTGGGAGCAGGTGCAGGTACCGTTTGGGAAAATGACGGCCGTGCACCACGGCGAGCCGGTGGATGTGCCGAACTTTGCCGGGGGGCCGGTGCACGAGGTGCAGTTGCTGATCGGAAATAAGGAGGAGCAGGACTTTGAGGTGCTGGTGGACCGGATTGAGGCGAGGTAGGGCGGTATAGTGAGCAAGTAGGCTTTATCTTCTGTTCACCCAAGAATAGCCTCACCTGCATGCTGCTACTCAACTCCCTAGACCTAAGCCTACCCCTCACCGACCCGGTGCTGAAGTTTCTGGTGATCCTGCTGATCATTCTTTTTGCGCCGATCCTGCTGAATCGGATCAAGATCCCGCAACTGCTGGGGCTCATCATTGCCGGGGCTATCGTAGGGCCCTACGGACTCAACCTGATGGAGCGGGATAGCGGGATCATTTTATCGGGTACCGTGGGACTGCTGTACATCATGTTCCTGGCCGGTCTGGAGATCGACCTGGGCGACTTCAAGAAGAACGCGACGAAGAGCGTCGGCTTCGGCCTCGTGACCTTCACCCTGCCGATGGTGCTAGGTACCCTGGCCGGTTACTACGTGCTACAGTATTCCCTGATGACCTCGGTGCTGCTAGCCAGTATGTTCGCCTCCCACACCCTGATTGCCTACCCCCTGGTGAGCAAGCTGGGTATTGCCAAAAACAAGGCGGTTAACATCACCGTAGGGGGTACCATGATCACCGACACCCTGGCGCTGCTCGTGCTGGCCGTGATCGTGGGTATGACGCAGGGGGAGGTCAACGGGGCGTTCTGGCTGCGGTTGAGTGTGTCGATCCTGGTTTTTGGAGCGATCGTGCTGCTGGTATTTCCACTCATCGGACGCTGGTTCTTTAAGCGTTTCGACGACAATACCTCGCAGTACATCTTCGTACTCGCTATGGTGTTCCTGGGCGCAGTGCTGGCTCAGCTAGCCGGTATAGAACCCATCATCGGCGCCTTCCTGGCGGGGCTAGCGCTCAACCGACTGATCCCCCACACCTCGCCCTTGATGAACCGCATCGAGTTCGTGGGCAACGCCATCTTCATTCCATTCTTTCTCATCGGGGTGGGTATGCTGATCGACTACCGGGCCTTCGTGGAGGATACGCGTACCCTGCAGGTGGGTGGGGTGATGATCCTGGTAGCCTGTGTGTCGAAATACGCCGCTGCCGCGCTGACCCAAAAAGCATATAAGCTTTCCGCCGACGAGCGCGATGTCATCTTCGGACTCAGCAACGCCCAGGCCGCCGCCACCCTGGCCGCCGTACTGGTGGGCTACAATATCATCATCGGCACTACGGAGGCCGGCGAGCCCATCCGGCTGCTCAACGAGAACGTGCTGAACGGCACCATCCTCATGATCCTAGCTACCTGTACTATAGCCTCGCTCTTTGCTCAGCGGGGGGCCGGGCGCATTGCCGCGCTGGAGGAGCAGGAACCTACGGTCGATGAGGACATCCTCAACGGAGAGCGCATCCTCATCCCCCTGAGTAATGCGACTACCACCGAGGAACTCGTCAATCTCGGCGTCACCATCAAGACCCCAAAAAAGGTCGGGGAGCTCTACGCCCTCAGCGTG
Source organism: Saprospiraceae bacterium (assembly GCA_958295895.1). Classification (GTDB taxonomy): domain Bacteria; phylum Bacteroidota; class Bacteroidia; order Chitinophagales; family Saprospiraceae; genus Neolewinella. The sequence continues at coordinate 69,554 of CATQHI010000011.1, forward strand.
ATGGACAACACGGCCGAGGACGCCAGCCGCGAGAGCCGGGCCAAGAAGATCCTCCACAAGGCGACCACCATCGCCGCGGCCACCGATACGGCCCTGCACGAGCTGCTGCGCTACGACCTCAATCTGGTCAACGGCATCAGTAGCGTAGTAAAGGAGCATAAGATCAGCGACCTCATCCTGGGGCTGCACGTAGCTAAGGGAATTTCCGACTCTTTCCTGGGTCACCTCACCGACGGTATCCTCCAGCGGTGCAACGTCACCACCCTCATCTACAAGCCCGCCCAACCCTTCGGCACCATCTCGCGCCACTTGGTGCTGGTGCCCGACCGGGCGGAGGAGGAGGTCGGCTTCGACGCCTGGCTCGATAAGCTCTGGAATATGTCGCATAACTCCGGAGCCACGATGGTCATCTACGGCGGTGAGCGCACCCTTGCCCCCATCCGCGACCGGCAGGAGCGTGACCCCATCGAGTGCACCTTCGTGCCCTTCAACGACTGGAACGACTTCCTGATCCTGAGTCGCGATGTACGCCCTAATGACAATCTGGTCATCGTAATGAGCCGCCGGGACAAGCCCTCCTTTCAGAAGGCTATGCACAAGGTGCCCGGCTACCTCAATAAGTACTTCCAGGCCAGTAGCTTCCTACTCATCTATCCCATGCAAGAGGGCGTGGGTGAGGTGGCGGAGGTGGGTATGCGGGATGCTACGATGCTGGAGCCGCTGCTGCAGATTAATAGATTTGGGCGGTCACTTTCTGGGGTGCTGCGTCGGCCTGGGCCTGAGTTACAGGGATAGGGTATGTGGCGGCTGATGTTGCTCCGGTCGCCGCCAGGGCGGCTCTCGCAGCCGGAGGCTGCCTCGTCCGGCGCGGCCGGAGGACGCATTGTACTGCCTTACTCCGGAAGAAACAACTTCATCCCCTCCCCAAACACTACCCCGTCCAGGTGGCCCATGCGATCGCGCTCGTGGGTAATCAGGTGCATGTGTACGTAGCTATCCAGGGGGGTGAATATGCCCTGGTGCGAGGTGCTGAAGAAGCCCAGGATGTCGACCTGTCGGTCCTTGAGGGCGTAGGTCTGCTGACCGCGGTGCGCCTCCTCCGGCGACGTGGGTACGGTACCCTCCGGCAGGTTCTGGATGTGGATGGTAGCCCGCTCCACCGGTCCGGCCAGCCGGTACACGAAGGGGCGCGGATCACCGATCGTGAGCTGATCGAGGTAGTCGACGAACTGGTCAAGGGTGCGCACGTCGGTCGGTACGGTGTACTCATTCCAGGTGCGCTGGTGGGTGTAGACGAAGAAGGGCGGGCGTAGCTGCATGGTCTGTGTGACCGTCATGCCGTCGGGGCCATCAACCCGGCTCAGGTAGCCGCGCCCGTCGAAGATCAGGACCTCACCGCGTAGGTACTCGCCGGGGCCGAGTCCGTAGAGCCCCTCGCGATTCTGGAGGGTGTCCAGGTCGATGCTGCCGCTGAGTTTGCCCCCGCGCATGGTGGCCTCCATGGAGCCGGCTACGGTAAGTGAGGTATCGGAGGCGATGGCCTGCCCGGGGGCCGGACGATTGGGATCGCAGGCCAGGAGTAGCCACGCTATCAGGAGAAGAATAGGAAGTTTCATGGGGTAAGATTTACGGTCATTGCACCCGCGCACCGCCGCAATTTCCTACCTTTTGCCGCAAAATTACGGATATGCAGCTAGGTTTTGTCACCGCCATTCTTCCCGAACAGTCGCTGGAAGAAGTTTTCCAGGTAGCCGCCGAGATCGGCTACGCGTGCATCGAGGTCATGTGCTGGCCCCCCGGTAAGGCCGAACGGCGCTACGCAGGGGTAACACACATAGACGTGACGGATCTTGCGGGGCCGCAGGTGCAACGCATTCACCAACTAAGCACCCAGTACGGCGTGGCGATCAGTGCGCTGAGCTACTACCCCAACATGCTGGTGGCCGACCGGGCGGAAGGGCAGGTGTACATCGACCACTTTCGCAAGGTCATCGACGCGGCAGCGCTCCTGGGGGTAAACCACGCCAATACCTTTATCGGCCGCGACCCAAGAAAATCAATCGACGACAACTGGCCGCGCTTCCGCGAGGTGTGGGGGCCGCTACTAGAGTACGCTGCCGAAAAAAAGGTGTACGTGGGCATCGAGAATTGCCCCATGCTCTTTACCGACGATGAGTGGCCGGGCGGCAAGAACCTGGCCACCTCACCGGCCATCTGGGAGCGGATGTTTGCCGACTTTCCAACGCCCTACTTCGGACTCAACTACGACCCCTCCCACATGATCTGGCAGCGCATGGACTACCTGGCCCCCATGCGCGAGTTCACCGACCGGCTGGTGCACGTACACGCTAAGGACATGCGGGTAGATCAGCACCGCCTCGACCGCCACGGTATCATGGCGGTGCCCACTAAGTGGTACGAGCCAAAGATCCCGGGGCTGGGACACGTGGACTGGGGGCAGTTTTTCAGTATGCTTTCCAGCGTAGGTTACACCGGACCGGTCTGCGTGGAGGTGGAAGACCTAGCCTTCGAGGAAAGCCTGGAGGCGCGGCTGCGGTCGCTACGGCAGAGCTATCGCTACCTGCGGCAGTTTGTGTAGTGGTGTTTTGCTAGATTACATCAGGGAGCCACCTCAATGCGCAGGTAATTATCTCGACCAACTAGCCGTCCCCCCACCAATTCTACTACCGATACCGGCAGGGTGAACGCTACGCCGTCACGCGTATCCACAAACACCCGGTAGTCGGCATCGGTATCGTCCGAGACCGTCAGTAAGCCCTTGTCTAAGTCCAGCACGTAGCTGCCCTGTAGCACGATGTGGTCGTTGGACAGAAACATCAGCGTACCGTCGTCGAGAAAGCTCGCGCTGATGTTGCCCAGGTCGCCGGGATCGATCAGGCTACGGCGCGGTAGCCGGTTGGCGTCTACTTCCGTGTTTACCTCTGCGGGGTCCTCTTGTGGTAGGAGGAGATAACTGCGCGAGTAGCCCGCGTTCACCTCCTCGGCGAAGGCTTCCGCGGTGTAATCCACGGTGATATCGGGTACCTGCTCGAAGCGGATGGCTCGTACGTGGTCTTCTTCGATGAGCCGCCCGGTGAGGCCCGTAGTGTACACGCTGTCGACTAGCAGGATGGCATCGGAAAGGTAACGGCCGCGCTGCCGCTCGCCGAGTACGAGCACCGGCTGTGGATCGGTCAGCGCAAGACTATACTCTGAGTACTGTAGGCCCGGACCGTCCGCCCGCCAGTCCGTCCTGCGGTTCACGAAGTCGCGGGCACCGCGGCGGGCGTACTCCGGAAAGCCGGTAAACGCCGGCTCGAAACTGGCCCAGTACGTGGCCCCGCCGTAGTGGTAGGTGAAAGGTCGCCGGGTAAGCAGCGCGGTATCGAGTGGCGCGGTGACCTGCCGTAGCAGAATAAGCTCACCTGCTGATGCCAGGCTGTTGAGGGTGGCCCCATTTCGCAGCGCGATGAGCGTGTCCCGGTCCCGAAACAGGTTATGGATGGTGACTTCCGTGCCCCGCCGCTGCATTACATCGCCGTGCACCAGCGGGCCCCGCCCGGCTAACTTGCTTACGTAAAGGTAATGGTCGACTCCGCCGGCCAACGTATCGCTCTGCCCCTCACAGGCTAGTAGCAACAGCAGGTAGCATAGTCCCCCCCATGTAGCTCGATTCATGAGGTGGTGTACGCCCCCACGGAGGCAAATGTTGATCCGCCACGGCGGGAGCTTACCGAACCTCTGCACAAAACCATGAGTTCAAAATGCACACTACGATTATTTTGTCCCCCAAACCAACCGTTATGAACCGACTTATTTCCCTCTGCTTACTGCTCCTGGCGGGCCTTTTTAGTATAGCCTGTAGCCCGCGGGTCACTACCACCCAGCCCACCGATGCCGACCTGAGTAAATACCGCACCTTCGCCTACCTGCCCAACGCCGACGTATCCCTACCGAACGCGGAGATGGATCAGGAACAGGTGAATAGTCAGATCGTGCAAACCGTCAATAACCAGATGGAACGCAAAGGCTACACCCTCAACCGCGACAACCCCGACTTGCTGGTGTTGATCAGCGTGAAGCGCGAACAGGAGACAGCCGTGGAGACCGACCCGGTGTACGCTACTTACCCCTATGCTACCTACGGCGTAAATACCGTGAGCCCCTACTACAATAACTACTACTACAACGATTTCTACAACTACGGCAGCGTAGTAGGCTACGACACCGACACCTACAACTACACGGAAGGTACCCTCATCATCAGTCTGGTCGACCGCCAGTCGCGCAACACCGTATGGAAAGGCATGACTTCGGAGTCCATCTACCGGGGCAACACCACGGAGGAAATCGTGAAGTTGGTCGACGATATTTTCGACGAATACCCCGTGAAGGGCCGCGCTAAGAAGTAGTCAGCCGCGCTATTTCCGCCACCCAGCGTTCCGGCAGCGCCACCTTGCGTAGCGCCCCGTAATCATAGGGCACGATCGCCTGCTTGCTTACCGCAGCTAGTCGGTCGTGCCCCTTGCTGAATATGGCCGTCTGCATGATGAAACGGTCCTCCAGCACCTCGATCGTGCGGGTACCCACCCGCGCAGTATCGGGATAGTTCATGGGAAAGGTGTACTTGCAGTCCTGCCAGGCCAGGATGGCTCCCGTACCGCCCTCCGGACCGAAGCTCGTATTCACCCCGATGGCCTCGAAGTACAGCACCCGCACCGTCTCGGCCCAGCGCAGGTACACTAGGTTGTTGACGTGCTTGGCAGAGTCCACATCCCCCCAGTGGACGGGGAAGTCGTAGAGGTGGGGGAAGTCTTTTATTGTGATCATTGTCGTCAGCCGAATGCTTTGTGGTGCGCCTACAGCGCACCGCAAAGTTCGTCTGACGACTTCTTACCACCAGCATAGTTATTAACCCCACTCAGCGGACGAGCTACACCAGCATGGCCAACGCCTCCATCACCCTACCCTCCCCCAAATACCGCTGCGCCAGCTCGTGCAAATGCACCGTCCCCCGCCGCCGCGCCCGCTGCACGTCAGCCAGACTACGTACCCGCTCCACCGTCTCCGCGTCCGGCAGTTGCTCCTGGTTCGCCAGTCGACCGAGGTTATTACCGGTAAGCACGGCGCTATTACGAATGTGGGCCGGGAGCTGGTCGACACCCAGTCCGCAGGTGCGGAGGGGTTTAGGTATCTCGAATAGGGTCTCGGGAGTGATGCGACAGTAGTCATTGCCGCCCATGCGAGCGACTAGGTCAAGCTTACGGGTGATGAGCTTCTGGTCTTCATCCAGGAGCTCATCCTGAATATGAATGCGTACTACTTCGCAGAGCACTAGGTTACCGGCTCCCCCACCCTCACCCAGGGCGATCACCTCCGTAACCCGGCACTCGAAGGAAACCGGTGCTTCACCCACCCGCGGCGGCCGGACGGCCTTACTCGCTACTTCGGTAAAGCCGCCCTTCGCAAACTCGTTGATACCCGTGGCATACTCGGTGCTGGTGAGCGACATCTGCTCCACCATGGCGTAATTGACCACGTTGATGGTCACCTCCGGTACCTGTTGCACATTATGCAGCGTATCCTTCGCACTCCCGTCCCGCCCCCGCCGAATCGGTGAAAAGACCAGCATCGGTGGCCGCGTACTGAAGACGTTGAAGTAGCTAAAGGGACTGAGATTGACGCGGCCATCAGCGTCTACCGTTGCGGCGAAGGCAATAGGACGGGGTGCTACGGCCGTAGAGAGATAACCGTACAGGTCACCGGAGGATAATTCGTTGGGGTCTAAGGTCATAGGGTGTCTGGGTTTATAGCTGATTGAATGCATCCGGTCACTTCCCCAAACCCAACCCGTTGATCGCCACCTCCTGTGTACGCCCGCAACGTAACGGTATCGCCGTCCTGCAAAAAGTCTCCGGTAGTACCGTTCTGCGTAAGCTCCAGCAGCGAGCCGTAGGAGTCAGCGTCGGGACCAGAGATCGTACCGCTCGCCATCAGGTCCCCCACCCGCACATTACAGCCATTGCTGGTATGGTGGGCGAGCTGCTGGGCCATACTCCAGTACAGGTACTTCGTGTTTGAGCGCGCGATGGTTTCACTGTTCAACTCTACCGACAGCCCGACGTCAAAGTGGGCGGGGCCGCGGGTGCGCAGGTAATCGAGCGGCGGCGGGTCCTGCTCCGGCCCCATCACGCGAAAGGGCTCCAGGGCCTCCAGCGGCACGATCCACGGCGAAACGCTGGAGGCAAAGCTCTTACCGAGAAATGGACCCAGTGGCACATACTCCCAGCGCTGAATATCGCGGGCTGACCAGTCATTGAAGAGTAACAGGCCGAAGATGTAACCCTCCGCCTCGGTGATGGGTATCGGTACGCCCTTAGGGGAGTCCTTACCGATCACGAAGGCCATTTCTAACTCGAAGTCGAGCCGGTTAGTGGGTTGGTAGACAGGGGTATCCGAGCCGGTAGGTAAGATCTGTCCGTAGGGTCGCCGCACGGGCGTGCCGCTTACCACGATGGAGGAGGCCCGGCCGTGGTAGCCAACCGGTAGGTGGCACCAGTTGGGTAGTAGTGCATTATCGGGATCGCGGAACATGCGGCCTACGTTAGTGGCGTGCTCACGACTGGAATAAAAGTCGGTGTAATCGCCTACCTGGACGGGTAGGTGGAGGGTGGCGGTGTGGCGGTCCACCAGATGCTCTGGAGTGAGCGGGGAGTTAGTGGAGTCTTGCAACCAGCCTTGCACCTGCGACCGCGCCCGTACGGTGACGCTTTTGCCTAAACTGATGAAAGCATTGAGGGTAGGTTGGGAGAAAACGCTCACGTCAAAGTCGAAGCAGCCAGTGGTAGCTAGCGCCGCTAGATCGAGAATCCGGTCACCGACCGCCATCCCAGCACGGGGGGAAGAGGTGCCGGGGGTGGAAAAGATGCCAAAGGGTAGGTTCGCAAAAGTAAAATCACTGCCCGCGGGAATATCAATGCGCATCGGCCAGCCAGCTTTGGTGGTAGGTGCCGGTATCGATTTTGGCGGCCTCGGCCGTGACCTGGAGGGGGCGGAAGGTGTCGATCATGACGGCTAGCTCCTCGGTACCGGTCTTGCCGATGCTGCCCTCGTAGGTGCCCGGGTGGGGGCCGTGGGGGATGCCCCCGGGGTGCAACGTGAGGTAGCCCGGACCGATACCCGTGCGGCTCATAAAGTCTCCGTCAACGTAGTAGAGTACCTCGTCGGAGTCGATGTTGGAGTGGTTGTAGGGCGCGGGGATGGCCCGGGGGTGATAGTCGTACAACCGCGGGCAGAAGGAGCAGACGACGAAGGACTTAGTTTCAAACGTCTGATGCACGGGTGGCGGCTGGTGCACCCGCCCGGTGATGGGCTCGAAGTTATGGATCGAGAAGCCGTAGGGGAAGTTATAGCCGTCCCAGCCCACGACGTCGAAGGGGTGACTGGCGTAGACGAGCTCGTGGAGCATGCCCTGTTTCTTGATCTTTAGGGTGTACTCGCCCTGGGCATCGTGGGTCTCCAGGTCGCGGGGCAGCTTGTAGTCGCGCTCGGTGAAGGGGGAGTGCTCCAGGAGCTGACCGAAGTGGTTGCGGTAGCGCTTGGGGGTGTAGATGGGATCGGTAGACTCGGTGTAGAGAATCCTGTTATCCTCGGTATCGAAGTCGATCTGGTAGATGATGCCGCGCGGGATCACGAGGTAGTCACCGTACTCGAAGGGGATGTTACCGAGCAGTGTACGTAGGGTCCCCGAGCCGCGGTGGATGAACAGTAGCTCGTCGGCATCGGCGTTCTTGTAGAAGTAATCGCGCAGAGACTGCCGGGGGGCGGCCACCCCGATCTGGCAACTGGCGTTGACGAGCAGCGGCTTACGGGCGGTAAGAAAATCATCCTCGGGGGCTACGTCGAAGCCGATGAGTTTGCGGGCGGTAAGGGTTTTTTCCTCGGCGATCTGGGGGGTGAGGTCGGTCTTGCCGACTACGTCCTTCACCTGGGTGGGCGGCCGCAGGTGGTAGAGCAGCGAGGACATGCCGTCGAAGCCGACGGTGCCAAATAACTGCTCGTGGTACAGCGAACCATCGGGCTGGCGAAACTGGGTGTGCCGCTTCGGGGGCAGCTGGCCGAGGTGGTGGTAGATGGGCATGATCGGACGGGCTTGGTTGTTAAGACAATGGTTAGGGATAGGAGGTTGTCTCCTTAGAGCCCTAACTGCAACCGGAGCTTTGCATCTAACCTCGCTATAGTATCGGAGTCAAGTGCGCCTATGCGGTTATTGAACCGATTCGTGCTTGCGGTAGTGATCTGGTCAGCCATGATTTTTGATCGTTTGCCAGCAAACTCTATGAGCAGTTCACTTGGGTACACTCGAGCGACCTGAGTAGAAAATGGAACGACCTGAAAGCGATTCAGCACACTATTGGAGCGATCGTTGCTCACAACCACCGCTGGCCGAAGTTTCTGTATCTCGCTACCTACGGATGGATCAAAATTGACCCACCAAACATCACCCCTCCGGATCTTCATACCACGTCAATCGTACCATCCATCCACTCACGGGCTTCACGCTCACGTTCCTCATCGGCAGCCATGGCGGCGTAACCTTCATCAATATCTTCCCAGGTCTGAGGAACAAAACCAGGGTCTATATCGACCCCGTAAGAATCGAGAATGCTAGCTTGAGTTGACGACCCATCGTTCACCACCTCAATGAACCCGAACGAATTAAGGAGCTCTAACACAAAAGAGTGTCGCGATTGATCCTTCAGCTCGATGATGATGTGACTCATTACTTTTTCTCTTAAAACCGGTGCCTAATTTACAAAGTTTTCAGTACGTACCTTAACCCCCATGCCCACCTACCCCACCCTCCAGGTCACCGTCACCGACCGCCTGGCCACCGTCACCCTCGACAACGGCCGCGTCAACGCCATCAATACCCAACTCTCGCGCGACCTCGAGGCCGCCTTCCTCGACCTCGGCGATAATGATACGATCGACGGTGTTGTGCTGGCCGGTAAGCCCAACTGCTTCTGTGCCGGACTGGATGTCAAAATGCTCGCCACCTCCGACCACGCCGGACTGCGGGAGTTCTTCAGTGCCTACCTCTCCGCCCTCCAGACGATGGTGCGTTTCGATAAGCCACTAGTAGCCGCCGTAACCGGCTTCGCCCCCGCCGGCGGCACCATCATCGCCCTGACCGCCGACTACCGCATCATGGCCCGGGGCGATAAGCACACCGTAGGCATGAACGAGTTCAATATGAGCCTGCAGATTCCCAAGATGATGGGTGATATCTTCGCCTACTACACCGGGGAGGCCCGCGCCTGGCGCAACGTCCAGCAGGCCAGCATGTACACCGCCGAGCAGGCCATCCCCCTCGGACTCATCGACGAGGCCGCTGAGGTCGATCAGGTCCTGCCCCGTGCCGAGGCCTACTGCCGCCAGCTCATGCAGGTCCACTACCCCGTCTTCAAACGCACCAAGCGCTACCTCCGCCGCGGCCTCCTTGCCGCCGTCGACCACGGCGTAGACGAAATGGTCGACACCGTCGAAGAAGACTTCAACGACCCCGTCTTCAAACAGATGATGAAGATGTTCGTAGCCTCGCTATCCCCTTCTACCCCCCAGTAACCTGCCCTACCTACAACGCCGGCCCCTTACACCCGCGTCGTAGCGAACACCCGCCGCAACCGCCACCGCCCACTCACGTGCGTAGCCGCCAGCAGCAGCCCCCCCATGATCGCCAGGTTCTTCATAAAAAACAGGCTCTGTAGCCGGTACTCCTCGGTGCCTACCGCCTCCGTCCAGAAGTCGTGCACCACAAAGGTCAGCGGCACCCAGTAAATCAGCAGCAGGATGGCCCCCAGCCGCATCCGGTACCCCAGCAGAATCATCAGCCCCCCTAACACGAGCAGCAGGATGGCACCGTAGAGGAAGAAATCCTGGTTCCAGGTCAGCCCGTAAATCGTCATCGCCTGCCGGTTCAACTGCTCGAAGGCAAAGTAGTCGTAGGCCTCGAAGAAGAAGATGAACGAGAGCAGTACACGCCCCAGCAGATCGAAGATATCTTTCATCCCCGCAAAGGTACACTACCCCACCCCGCCATTATTCCTCAGGCCGCGGACCCCACTCCGCCCGCCGCGCTACGTCGAAGTCCGGATTCACTACCGGCAGCGGAGCGTGCATCTCCCGCAGCCAGTCGTTCAACTGGGCGAGCATAGCCGCCGCCCGCTCGGGTTCGCTGGCCGCTAGATCGGTAGATTCACTAATGTCGGCGGCTAGATTGTACAACTCCGGCGCCTCGGTATCGAACTGCCGGATCAGTTTGTAGTCCCCCAACCGCAGCGCCGCCGCCGGCCGCCCGTGGTGGTAGTGCGGATAGTGAAAGTACAGCGGCCGCTCGGCCAGCGTACCACCCTGTAGCACAGGTAGCAAGCTATTACCATCCAGCGTGTCGGGCCACGCCTCACGCGGCACTCCCGCCACCTCCAGGAAGGTGGGATAGAGATCCATCCCGGTAGCCGGCACCCCGGTCACCCCCACCGGCACCGTGCCCGGCTGGCGCGCAAACATCGGCACCCGGATGCCCCCCTCGTAGATGCTTCCCTTCTCATCGCGCAGTGGGGCATTGGTGGTAGCGATCACCTCATCGCTCTTGTCGTAAATCTGCCGCAGGCCGCCATTGTCGCTCGTAAACACGACTAGGGTATTTTCCCGCAGACCGAGCTCATCCAGCCGCGTGATGAGCCGGCCGAAGTTGCGGTCCACACTCTCCACCATCGCTACGTAGGTCGGATTGTACACCCGGTCCGTAGGTTGCTCCCGCTTCCCCGCCGCGTCTACCATCTCGTCGGGTGCCTCCAGCGGCACGTGTACCGCGAAGTGACTCAGCACGGCCAGAAACTGCGTATCCCGGTGCGCCTCGATGAAGTCAATCGTCATATCGGTCAGGATGTCCGTCAGGTACGCCCCGGTATCGGCCGGGTAAGGGGGCGTAAAGTTGATCGGTGGTACGAAGTGTCCCCATCCACCCTGCACGTGGGCCGTATCGAAGCCCTGCGCCATCGGGGCGTGCTCCGGTCCCCACCCCAGGTGCCACTTGCCAAAGTAGGCCGTTGCGTAGCCCTGCGCTTTGAGCGCCTCGGCGTAGGTCGTCACCTCACCGGGCAGGTACTGCGTCCGGTTCGTCGGTACGCGCAGCTCCTCGTAGGGCCGCCAGTGACCGGGGATGAAGTCCGTGATTCCCGTCCGCGCCGGGCTTAACCCACTCATCATTGCCGCCCGACTCGGGCTACACACCGTACTTGGCGCATAGTAATCGGTAAACCGCATGCCCTCATTTGCCACTCGGTCGATGTTCGGCGTCGGATACCAGGGGTTGCCCTGTACGCCCAGGTCCATCCAGCCCAGATCGTCGACTAGCACGAAGAGGATATTGGGGTGGGGGGGAGCGGGGGGTGGACCGGTAAGCGGAGCAGCATCCGGGGCGGGGCCGCAGGTGCAGAGTAGAAAGAACAGCGAGAGTCCAGTCAGGTACTTCAGCATTACATGGTCGGTGTAGTCAGGAGGGATGAAGGTACTAAGCTCGGCTGTCCAACGGGGGTGGGTCATCTGGCCGGCACGGAAGTAGCTCATCAGCTTGGCAACCGGTTTAACTTTGTTAGGAGCCCGTAATTTGACATTAACCCCCTTGCGGTACCGAAAACACACGCTAGTTTCGTCGCCGCACTTCGGTACCACACGCACCGGATTTAGTCACCCATAAGCCTTTCAATCATGTATACACACATCCAGCGGGCAGGACTGCTCCTGCTCTTCTCCCTTCTCACCCAGTTGCTCTGCGCTACGACCTTCTACGTACGTACCGATGGCAACGATGCTAACGACGGACTGGCGGACAACTCCACCCGCGCCCTACGCACCATCCAGAAGGGCGTCGACAAAATGCGCGGTGGCGACGTGCTCATCGTAGGCAACGGCACCTACAACACCAGCGGACTCATCTACATCGACGGCAAGAGCGGTACGGCCGCCCAGCGCACCATTATCAAAGCGCAGAACCGCTGGGGGGCAAAGATCCGCACCGCTAACCTTTACGGGGCCATCGAGGTGCGCAACAGCAGCTACATCACCATCCAGAATTTTGACGTCGGTCACCAATTTCCCACCGACGGCAGCAAGAACCAGGGAAGCGGCATCCAGTCCTTCGATTCGGATTACGTCAACGTTCTGGATAATTACGTGCACGACTGCGGCTGCGGCGGCATCAGCTTCCGGGAGGGTGACTACGCCACCATCCAGGGTAACGTGACGCGGGATAACGCTAAGCTCAGCCGCTACAACTGCAGTGGCATCAGCGTCTACCAGCCCGAACAGCTCAATAACAACAGTGGCTTCCACATCGTAATCCGCCGCAACGTAAGCTTCGAAAACGAGTGCACCCTCCCCTTCGACGTGGGGGCCGGCACCTTCGCCAAGCCCACCGACGGCAACGGCATCATCCTGGATGACTTTCAGAACAGCCAGCGCACGGGTTACGCCGCCTACAAGGCGCAGACCCTGGTAGAGAATAATCTAGTGTTCAATAACGGCGGGGCCGGCATCAAGGTCTTCGCCACCGACAACGCCACGATTCGCAACAATACCGCCTGGCACAACAACCGCATCCTGAAGAACTACTCCGGCACCCCCGGCGATATCGCCGTGACCTACTCCCCGGGCATCTTCGAGGTGTACAACAACGTGTCGGTTTCCCTCAATGAGGCCGCCTGCTCCGCCCTGGAGTACATCAATAGCCCTAACTACGGCTACATGAATCGCCAGAGCAACCTGCTGGTCGGTACCGTCAAGATGCCCAGCGACAACAGCAAGTGGGGGGCCTCGAACGACCTCACCGTTGGGCGTAGCAATCAGGGCTATCCCCAGTTCGCCAACGCCACTACCAGCATCGGCAGCTTTTCCAGCGTAAATGACTTCGATCAGTATTTCCGCCTGAAGTCGGCTAGTCCTGGTGCAAATAGCGGCAACAATGGCCTGGCCGCCGGCAACGACCTCGAGGGCACCACCCGCCCCCAGAACGGTACGGTAGAGCGCGGCTGCTACGAGGGCGCTACGAGTGGGGGTACCTCCGCACCGGTAAACTCCACGACTTTTATCTACCAGGACGGGCTGGCCAGCGGCTGGTCCAACTGGTCGTACGGCGGCACGGTCACCCTTCAGGACGGCGGCATCAAGAAGAATGGTAGCGTATCGGCTAAGTTCTACTCTACCACTGGAGGCGGAGCGTTATCGTTCCAGACCTCCAGCGGCAAGACCGGTAGTGGACTACAGAGCATCAAATTCTGGGCGCGCAAGTGGACCAGTGATGCCAACTACACCGCCCGCTTCCGGGTGCGCACCACGGATGAGGCCGCCAACGGCTACGTCAACTTCTCCCCCACCAATACTTTCCAGGAGTTCACCTTCACCAAGGCGCAGCTCGGCAACCCCGCTACCGTAAAGCGGACGGACTTCGGTGTACCCAACGGTAATACGCTGTGGGTAGATGACGTGCGGCTGATCTACACCACCAGTAGTCAGGCTACACTATCTCGGGACTTACCCACTCCCTCACAACCCGCCGTCGAGGTGACCACCGCCTCGGCCGAAGTATTTCCTAACCCGAGTGACGGCAAGTTCACCGTACTGGTCGAACTGCCTACTGCCCTGGCCGGAGCCCGTCTGCGCCTAGTCGATGGCAGTGGTCGGGTAGTCGATGAGCTGCACCTCGATCTACTGGCTGGAGCAAACACCCTTCGTTACGACTTTACCTCATCCGAGCTACCGGTGGGTGTGTATACGCTACAACTCAGCCACGCTACCGGCATGTCCCTACACAAGCGCCTCACTATTGATTGATTGCTGACATCCTTTTAAGACACTGCACGCAACCAGGGGGGCAGCTAACGCTTTATTGATCTCATGCGTTACCTGCTTCCCTTCTTCGTTTTCCTCGGTCTGGCCAATGCTCGACCCGCTACGGGCCTACACGCCCAGGGCACCGCACCTGCGACCCCGCCCCCTGCCGATGCTGCCTTTCAGGTCCCGACCACGGAAGATACTAGCTTACTGTGGCGGATCACCTCCCCGGATAGTGACACCGCCCGCGCCAGCTACCTCTTCGGTACTATTCACCTAATTCCTACGGAAGACTACTTCCTGGAATCGACCGTAGTGCGGGCCATCAACGATGCCGACGAGGTATACTTCGAGATCGACCCCCGCGATATGCAGGACCCCACCAAGATGATGGGGCTGATGGGGCAGATCAAGATGCGCGGCGACACCAGTCTACAGGACCTCCTGCCGCAGGCGCGCTACGATAGTATCGCCGAATACTTCTCGGCCACGGGTATGCCGATGTTCTTTTTGGAGAAAATGAAGCCGATGTTTCTCTCGGCCATGGTGGGACAGGACATGAGCGCCGGCAACCCCCTCATGGGTGGCGACAGCAAGATGAAGAGCTACGAGCTAGAGCTGAGCGAGCTGGCCGAAGCCGCCGATAAGCCTATCGGCGGACTGGAGACCATGGACTTCCAGTTGGCCCTCTTCGATAGCATCCCCTACTCCGTGCAGGCTGAAATGCTGTACCGCGCCGTAGCCACCGATATGGCCGGCGAGATGGGCGAAACGGATAGCGAGTTCGAGGAGATGGTGGCCATGTACCGCCGCCACGCCGTGGCGGAGATGTCGCAGCTGATCACCGATCAGAGCGCCGGCTACGGAAACTTCGAGGAGCTGCTCGTGGTGCGCCGTAACGAGAGCTGGGTACCCATCATCACCGAGCGACTGGCCGCTACCCCTACGCTCTACGCCGTAGGTGCCGGTCACCTGGGGGGTGAGCGTGGGGTCATCGCTTTACTACGTGCCGGTGGCCTCACGGTGGAGCCGGTTTACCCCTAAGCTTCGGTGGTCGTACTCAAGATCGGCGGCAACGTCATTAATAACCCCGCTACCCTGCACGAGGCGTTGGACTACTTCGCCGGGCTGATCGAGCCGGCGGTACTAGTGCACGGCGGCGGACGGCGGGCCAGTCAGGTCATCACCGCCATGGGGCACGAGCCGGTACTGATCGACGGGCGGCGCGTCACGGATCGGGCTACGCTGGAGATCGTCACGATGGTCTACGCCGGTCTACTTAATAAAGACATCGTGGCTCAGCTGCAGTCCCGGGGCTGCAATGCAATCGGTCTGAGCGGTGCGGACGGGAACGCGGTACAGGCCACCAAGCGGCCGGTGGGGAAAATTGACTACGGCTTCGCGGGTGATGTGACAGCAGTGAATGCGGCCCTGCTCGACGCGCTACTACGCCTAGGGATGCAGCCCGTGCTCTGCCCCATCACCCACGATCACCACGGGCAACTCCTGAATACGAACGCAGATACCATCGCTACGGAGACCGCCGTGGCGCTAGCCGGGCAGGGGCACGGGGTGCGCTTGCAGTACTGTTTTGAGCTACCGGGGGTACTAAAGGACATTCACGATCCTTCCTCCATCATACCGCAGCTTACCCCTCAGCATTATGCCGCACTGCGTGAGGAAGGCACCATCGCGGGCGGTATGCTACCAAAACTAGACAACGCCTTTCGGGCGGTGGACGCAGGTGCAACGGAAGTGGTGATCGGCGGACTGGCCGAGCTACGGCAGGGGGGCGGCACCCGCTGCGTGCCGGGCTAATTTATCCATACAGCTAGTCAGGGCCTCGCGCCAGTGGCGGGGCGTGCCTACCGTGGCGGCGATCTTACGGGTATCCAGTACACTGTAGGATGGGCGCTTGGCCGGCGTGGGGTACTGTTCGGTCATGATGGGGCGGACGGTGCACTCGATTCCTCCCATGGTGTGCACGGCTTTTGCCAGGTCGTACCAGCTGCATACCCCACTATTGGCAAAGTTATAGATACCCGGCGGGGCGCCGGAGGCCGAGAGCTGCATGGCCGCCGCGGCCAGGTCGCCGGCGTAGGTGGGAGAGCCTACCTGATCGCAGACGATCCCCAGTTCCTCCCGCTCCCGACCCAGCCGAAGCATGGTACGCACGAAATTGTGCCCGTACTCGGCGTACACCCAACTGGTGCGAATCACGTACGCACCGGGGTGATGACGCAGCACCTCATTCTCGCCCTCTAGCTTAGTGCGCGCATAGACACTGGTACCCAGGGTGCGATCGGTCTCCCGCAGGGGGCGGTTATATCCGTCGGCGTAGACGTAGTCGGTACTGAAATGCACAAACGCAATGCCGGCCTCCTGACAGGCGGCGGCCAGGCGGCGGGCGCCCTCCACGTTAATGGCTGCGGCCCGGGCGGGTTCTGATTCGGCGCGGTCGACGGCGGTGTAGGCCGCCGCGTTAAAACAGATGTTGGGGCGGGCCTCCGCCAGGGCTACGCGCAGGTCCTCCGGGCGGGTGATGTCGAGGCTGGAACGGTTGTAGGCAAAGATGCGCCAGTCGTTGGGGGCGGCCTTAGCCGCTCCGATCAACTTCTGACCCAGTTGGCCACCCGCTCCGCAGATCATGATACGTTGCATTGGCGCGAAGGTAAGAATCCCTACTTTTGCTCCAAACCCTACTGCCCATGCGCATCATCGGCCGCCTGCCGGATCCCCGGATGCAGATCACCGTGTTCGAAAACGACGGCCGCTTCCCGGTTCAATTCGAGCTAGGGGGCATCACGCAGGTGTACCGCTTCCGCAAGGGGGACGGGCTCGGCAACTTCGGTCAGCTGCGCACCCACGTCGATGAGTCGTTTCGCACCGCCGTACTGGAGCAGTTTACGGCCATGCAGCGGATCCAGGCCGGGGTCATTGAGCGTATCCACCCCCCTGAGTCTACTTCCGGTGACCTGCCCGAGATCATTTAATCCCCTCACCCTCCATGCAAATTTCCGCCGCCGCCCTGGCCCAACTGATCGACGCGACCGTAGAGGGCGACCCCGAGGTGATCATCACCGGGCCGGCCCGCATCGAGGAGGCCGCCGCCGGCCAGATCACCTTCCTGGCTAACCCCGCCTACGAGCACCACCTCTACCAGACCCAGGCCACGGCCGTCCTCGTGAGCCGGGAATTTAAACCTAAGACCGCCATCTCCCCTACCCTGCTCCGCGTCGACAACGTCTACGAAACCGTCAGCGAGCTCCTGCAGGTATACCAGCGCGATCGGGTCAGCCAGACGCCGCGGCAAGTAAGCCAGCACGCCTGCGTGGCCGACTCCGCCAGCCTGGGCGAGGAGGTACGTATCGGTAAGTTCACGGTCGTGAGTGAGGGAGCCACGATCGGAGCGGGTACCGTAGTGCAGGACCAGGTATTTATCGGCCCCAACGTACGCATCGGTAGCAACTGCCTCATCTATCCGGGGGCGCGGGTGCTGCGCGACTGCGTGATCGGCAACGACTGCGTGCTGCACGCTAACGTGGTGATCGGGGCCGATGGCTTCGGTTTCCTGCCCGACGGCGAGGGCAACTACCGCAAGGTGCCCCAGGTGGGCAACGTAGTGATCGAGGACGACGTAGAGATCGGCTCCAATACGACCATCGACCGGGCCACGATGGGTGCGACGCTCATCCGCCGCGGTGTCAAGCTCGACAACCTCATCCAGATCGGCCACAACGTAGAGGTCGGCGCCAACACCGTCATGGCCGCCCAGGCCGGCGTAGCGGGCTCCACCAAGATCGGGGCCAACTGCCGCATTGGGGGCCAGGTCGGCTTCGCCGGTCACCTCACCATCGCCGATGGGACCAACCTGCAGGCCCAGGCCGGGGTAGCCAGGCACATTAGGGAACCGAACCAGGCCCTGGGGGGCTCGCCCGCCTTCGGCTACCGCGACTGGATTAAAAGCTCCATCCTGCACACCCGCCTGCCGGAGCTCTACAAGCGCATCGCCCGGCTGGAAAAACGGCTCGAAGAATGAAGATCTATACCCGTACCGGCGATCAGGGGCAAACCGGCCTCTACAGCGGCCGCCGTGTAAGCAAGGCCGATCCCCGCGTAGAGGCCTACGGAACGGTGGATGAGCTCAACGCCTGCCTGGGCCTGCTGCGCGATCACCTGGAGCCCCTCGACCCGGACCGCACCCGCGTCCGCGCCCAGTTGCTCGTACAGCAGCAGCTGCTTTTTGCCCTCGGTGCCGCCCTGGCCGACGATCGGGAGGGACTGGCCTACCGGGTGCCGGACAACGCCGCCGCCGAGCTTGAGTCGCACGTGGACGGCATGGACGCCGAACTACCCAAAATGACCCATTTCATCCTGCCGGGGGGAAGTAAGAGTGTGAGTTTTGCCCACCTGGCACGCACCGTTTGCCGCCGCGCCGAACGGCGTACCGTAGAAGTAGCGCAGGTGGACCCCGCCGTGATCGTATACCTGAACCGGCTGAGCGACTACCTCTTCGTGCTGTCGCGCTACCTGGGCAAAGTAGAGGGGGTGGAGGAGGTTCGGTGGAACCCGTAATACGATACCGGCCGAAGGTAGCCGCCAATACCATCGCCCGCTACATCAACGGACTCATCATTAACGCAACACCGAAGTGAGCATGAGAAACCACCCGCTGTTACCGCTCCTTGCCCTACTGCTTTGCACCTGCGGCCCCGCCCGGGAAAATGAGGAAGTAACGGGGAGCCAACGGGAGGCTGCCGGGCGTGCACCCAACATCATCCTCATCCTGGCCGACGACCTGGGGTACGGGGATGCCGGCGTGTACAACCCGGAGTCCGTCATCCCTACGCCCAACATCGACCGCCTGGCCAGCCAGGGCATGCGCTTCACGGACGCCCACTCTACCTCGGCGGTATGTACCCCCACGCGCTACGGGATCGTGACCGGGCAGTACAGCTGGCGCGGGCCCCTCAAGCAGGGCGTGACGTGGAGCTACGACACCCTCATCATCGATACGGCTCAGAGCACCGTGGCCTCGATCCTCCACAACCGCGGTTACCGGACGGCCTGCGTGGGCAAGTGGCACCTCGGGCTGGGCTGGGAGATGAATGGGGAGGAGGCGCGGTTCGACCGACCGTTTACCGCCGGACCGAACGACCTGGGCTTCGATTATTTCTACGGGATTACAGCCAGTCTTGATATTCCTCCCTACCTCTATGTGCGGGACCATCGGGTGGTGATGCAGCCTACGGACTCCACCCAGGGCACGGCTACCGGCTACTTCGACGACTACTGGCGTCCCGGGCCGGTTTCTCCCGACTTCGATCACCACCAGACGCTCAACCACCTGACTACGGAAGCCGAGCGCGTCATTCGCGAGGGGGCGGCGGGTGAGGCTCCTTTCTTCCTCTACTTTCCGCTCACCGGGCCCCACCTGCCCTGGATCCCGCGGGAAGAATTCCGGGGCAGGAGCGGGGCGGGGAATTACGGCGATATGGTCGTGGAGGTCGACGACGTGCTGGGCCGCGTCATCCGCCTGGTGGATTCGCTGGGCATCGCCGAGAACACCCTGATCGTCTTCACCTCCGACAACGGCTCCCAGCTGTCCACTGAGCTAATGGCCGAATACAATCATCGCTCGAATGGACCCTACCGCGGCCGGAAGGGGGACATCTACGAGGGCGGCCACCGGGTCCCGTTCATCGTGCGGTGGCCGGCGCGGGTGGCGGCGGGTACGACCTCCGCTGCCCTGGTGTCCACCACCGATTTCTACGCCACCTTCGCCGAGATTACCGGGCAGGACCGGGAGCCATCGGGAGAGATCAAGGACAGCCACTCCTTCCTACCTATTCTGGTCGGGGACGCAGGTGCGCAGCCCCGGCAAAGCATGATCTACCACTCCGCCAAGGGGCTATTCGCCCTCCGGGATGGCCGGCAGGTACTCGTGGCCGGGCGCGGAAGCGGTGGATTTCTGGAGGTCGCCGACACGCTGCTGACCGATCCCCCGTATCAACTCTACGATCTCGGTGAAGACACCAGCGAGGACGTGAATCTTGCCGAGGAACAAGCCGGTCGGGTGAGAGAGCTACGCGCACGGCTCACTGACCTCCGTAAGGAATCCGAGTAATTATGGTTAGACAAGTTCAACTTCTCCTCCCGCTCATCGGCTGTTCCGGGCGATCATTGCCCCGGCAAGCCATGAGTCGACGTGCTCTAGCATCACCTGGCCGGACCGTTACGGATACGCTAGCAATCAGCGAGGGGCAGCCTTGATCTGAGCGGCAGTTACGGTGGACGGCCAGCGGGTGAATGAGAGCCGGGACAACCACGCAGCGTACCGTTTGAGTCTGTGTGTGCTCGATGATGGCTCGGCCTACCGCTACGAACTGGTGGGTCCGGGTCGGGATACCTCCGTCCTGGATGCGGAAACCACAATGCTACACTTCCCCACCGACCTGTTTGCACAGGGCACGCCGTACGCTCACTTACCGAGCAGCAACGGGAGGCAATCAATTCTGTAGGAGGAAATACTAGGTAAAGCTTGGTTCGATAGCTGCAAATTGGGGGTATACCAGGACGGGCGCGGCACATCCGGGTTCATCTTATGTAGATGAAGAGAAACGAGAATAGCTGTTACTAGTGCATTAGCGAGCCGGTAATGGCACGGTAGAGCACGTAGCCGGTCATGGCCAGGATAGACAGGACGAGCAGAACAATGAGGGCAACGGCGAAGAAGTCCATGAGGGGGGGGTATTATGGCGTGATAGAATATACCGTAAGTTACAGGCAATTTTCTTAACGGCACAATAATCTGTAGGCTTTAACGTACAACTCCCCTCATTTTTTTCTTTGTTCGTCTTTTTACCCTAATTTCTATTGTTTTTGTAGGTGCTCAGTGTACCCGCCTAACGGCTTTTCCTAGTTCGGTGCGCTGCCCCTAATTAGGTGGCCGGGTCGCCTATCCCCCACATTTCCGCTAGGAGCTGCGCCCGTGATGTATCGGCTGTTTGCCGTTACCTAGGCGGGGTATGCAAATTCCGAAAAGACTGCCGACCGGTTCTCTACAACCTTCTCACGCGGGCGGTCGGCAAGCTCCGTGATCGGCTCGAGGTCGTTACCGTGCTACCTGCTACTCACCGCTTCACCACGCGGGTGGTAGTACCTCCGTAACGGATGAAGTAGGAGCCGGGTCGTAAGTCCTCTAGATTCAGGTCGACCTTACCGGCTATGTTGTTTGCTACCCTGACCCTACTAGTAACTTCCCGACCGACCGGATCGTAAATGCGCAGGTCATTCGAACTGCCCTGTCCCCCCTGGCGGATCCGCAGCGGCCCGGTGGTCGGGTTGGGGTAGGCCGCGTAGTCCCCGGCGGCGAGAGCCGGTACAGTGAGTACCTCGGAGAGGGACTGCCGGCCATCGAAATCAAGTTGACGCAGGCGGTAGTAGGTCTGCTCGGGTAGCGGCCGTTGGTCAACGTACCGGTAGCGGGTCACCGTGGTAGTCGTACCACCCCCCGGTACGCGGCCGATTTCCGACCACGCTCCACTATGGCCTGCACGTTCTACGGCGTAGTAGTCGTTATCGGTCTCCGTGATCGTCTCCCAGTCAATTACCACTTTGCCACCGGTCTTCTGCCGGTAGGCCTCCACCTTGAGCAGCACGATCGGCAGACTGGCACTAGCCTGCCCAATGGTAAAGCGACGCCCGTCGGCCAGGGCAGTCACCCCATCAAACTGAAATACTTCAGCCCCTACCGACCGAGCGCCGGTGAGGGGGGTCTCGTCGGAGAAGTTGCCGTCGTTGTCGGTGTCGATGAGGAGCTGAACGTTCTCTTCCGAAAACCCGAGTCCGCCGAGGTCAAAGGCCACGTCCACCGCTCCCACATCTACGGCCGTGCCGCCACTATTCACTTCGCTAAGTCGCCAGCTACGGGCCAGTCTACGCTCCGAGGTACCGGGCTGGTTGGAGGAGCTGACCAGGGTAGCTGCTTGTCCGTCGTGGCCCCAGAGGAAGTATTCGTTGTTGTTGAGGTCGGAGGGGTTTTCCACGTTCAGCAGACCGGAGCCCTGCGCCTGGGTTAACTGGTCGGCAGCGGAGATGCGGCCGATGCCGGCGATGTCGAAGTCGTAATTGCCGTTGGCGGCGTTGTCCTGAGTGTACAGATCACCGGAAGCCAGGGGGATGGCGTACTTGCCCGAGAGGTAATTATTGACGATGAGGCGCTCGAGGGGGCTGAGCGCTCGGTTGTAGTGGATGACCTCGGCGTAGTCGGCACCGAGATAGACCCGGTAGTCATCGTTGAGGGCTCCTAGTACGAGCGGTTGGGGACTGTTAGTAAGTTGGGTGCTGGACTCGCTGCTTTCCTTGATGCTGCTGCCAGCACTGTATAATCTAGCGCGGGTTGCCGAAGGTCGACTACCATCGAAGTCCCAGCTCAGCAGGTAGTTGGTTGCGTTGGTGAACTGAATTGGATCCGTGCTGAACCGTTCCTGGTAGTCGTTGACATCTAATCTCAAGTGCCGCGTCGTCCAAAAAAACCAGGTGTAGGCGTAGGTGAAATCCTGGGCGTTGGAGTTCGTCCGCTTACCTAAAATCCCGCGTGGGTCATCGTTTAAATTACTCGGCCGAATCACAGCAAAGTAGGTGATGCCCTGCGTGCCATCCAAAATATCGTCGTCCGCAACGATTAAGCGGTCATTGTTCCCGTCAAGCCGCACGGTGGGCATACCATTCAGGAGGCTGGTGGCAACGAAGTTTGGACGAAAATCAGCGTTGCTTTGCTCCGCATCATTTACATTGTTCGAAAGGTCGGGCCAAAAATCCACTGCGTCTCCATCGTTCAGCTTCAGCGCGTCGGCCCGTAGCCACAGGCCATTATCGGAGACGTTGCCTACCCCGCCCGGTCCGGTCTGTGCGGGAATGGTAGAGATAAAGAGGGAAAACGTGACGAGCGTAATAGCGCTGCGTAACATAGGCGTGTGCGATTATGATGGGCAATGCAGTCTATTAAAAAAGAACTACATCTGTTGCAACATGGGAATGCCCCCGTACTGCTACCCCGCTAACGGTAGGAGGACTACCCGTCGTATACGAATGGGGGCCCTTTTCCACCAGCCCGGCACCCGCGCGCCGCCGCACAACCAATCCTAGCGGGAGCCGTTTACCAACTTTCCCCCACTTAACTAAGCTATTTATGGCCCAGGCCAAGACCCTCGGTGAACTGAAAGGCACCGGCTATACCCCCCGCAGCATAAAGCAAGAGCTGCGCGACAACCTAATCAAACGGCTAAAGAGTAAAGCGGAGGTTTTCCCCGGTATCATCGGCTTTGACGACACGGTGCTGCCCGACATTCAACGGGCGATCCTGAGCCGGCATAGCGTGCTGCTCCTAGGTCTACGTGGCCAGGCCAAGACCCGTATCGCCCGCCTACTCGTAGGCCTGCTCGATGAATACATCCCCGTGGTAGCCGGTAGCGAGCTGAACGACGATCCCCTGCAGCCCATCAGCCGTGCCTCCGCCGATCTGATCAAAGCGATGGGTGATGAGACCCCCATCGAGTGGCTCCACCGCGACGACCGCTACGTAGAAAAACTGGCTACGCCGGATGTATCCGTAGCCGACCTGATCGGTGACGTGGACCCCATCAAGGCCGCCACCCTGAAGCTGACCTACGCCGACGAGCGGGTCATCCACTACGGACTGGTGCCACGCGCCCACCGGGGCATTTTCGTGATCAATGAGCTGCCGGACCTCCAGGCCCGGATCCAGGTGTCGCTGTTCAACATTCTACAGGAGGGGGACATCCAGATCCGGGGCTTTAAGCTGCGGTTACCGCTGGACATCCAGTTCGTCTTTACGGCCAACCCCGAGGACTACACCAACCGCGGTAGCATCATCACTCCGCTCAAAGACCGCATCGAAAGCCAGATCCTGACGCACTACCCCAAAACCATTGAAATAGCCCGCCAGATCACGGCCCAGGAAGCTACCCTGACCGAAGACCAGGCTAGTATGGTAGAAGTACCCGAGCTGCTGAACGTGATGCTGGAGCAACTCTCGTTCGCCGCCCGGGAGAGCGAGTACATCGACGAAAAATCCGGGGTCTCCGCCCGCCTGAGCATCACGGCGCTGGAGAACCTGGTCTCGACCGCCGAGCGCCGCGCGTTGATCAACGGGGACAGCCAGACCTTTGCCCGCATCACCGACTTCTGGGGCGTGGTACCGGCCATCACCGGTAAGGTCGAGCTGGTGTACGAAGGGGAGCAGGAGGGGGCTTACGGCGTAGCCATGAAGCTACTCGGCAAGGCCATCAAGACCAGCTTCCTGGAGCACTTCCCCGATCCCAGCGAGGTGAGTGCCGACGGGCGGGGCAAGAGCGATCCCTACGGCGTGATCCGCGCCTACTTCAGTGGCGGTAACGTGGTAGAGCTGCTCACCGACGGCAGTAACGCCGACTACAAAAAGGCCCTGGATAGAGTGGCCGGACTGCGGAAGTTCGTAGAGTCAACGATTGACGCGCGGCTGTCCGACATCGAGACCTACCTCTACATGGAGCTGGTGCTGCAGGGCCTGGCCGAAATGGAGGTGCTGAACAAGGAGGCGCTGCACAACCGCCTCAACTTCCGCGACATCCTGGCCGATATGTTCGGCAGCGACGACTTCAGTTAGCTACCTTAGGCCCAAACGGGGATTGCGATGCTGCTACTGGTTGGTGCCTACACGATCGATATGAACGAGGATGCACCCGGAAAGGCCCGGGGCATTTCGGCGTATGATTTCTCCGGCTCGACCGGTCAGTTGGTGTTCCGGGGCTACGTACCTACTACCAATCCGAGTTACCTCTGGGTGGACGATGCTCGCAGCATGGTCTACGCCGTGCGCGAGTGCCCCGATGAGGCCGGACCGGCCGTGGTAGCCTACCACGTAGCCCGCCGTACCGATGGTAGCGTGGCGTTTACGCCGGCCGGTGAGTCGCTCCTGCACGGCGATCATCCCTGTCACCTCGTAGGCATCGACGAGACGCTGGTAGTAAGTAGCTATACGAGCGGCACCGTCGATGTGTTTGCTAAAGCCGCAGACGGTACCCCGGGGGAGCTGCTGCAGCACATTCAGCTACAGCCCGCCGGCACCAACGAGCAACCCCACGCTCACTGCGCGGCCTACGACGAACGCCGCCAGCGGGTGTACATCTGCGATCTGGGCGGCGACCGGTTGCGGGTCTTCCGGCGGCGGGAGGACGGACGACTGGAGGCTCTGCCCAAACTCGGCATTGACTTTTCCCACGGGGCCGGTCCGCGGCATATCGCCCTCCATCCCGGGGGGGACTTTGCCGTGGTCGTGTGCGAGCTCCAAGGCATCTCGGTACTGATCGACCTACGGCCCGACCGCCCCCGCGTTCTTCACCAGACCCGCTACCTCCCCGAACGTGTGGTGGACCAGGCCAGCGGTGCGGCGGTGCGGATGGATGCCAGCGGCAAACACGTCTACGTCAGTGACCGGAAGTTTAGCGTCGTCACGGCGCTCCGACTGGACGTACACGCCGCCTCCCTCACCGCCCGCGATACCTACCCCAGTGGGGGGGAGCGGCCGCGGGACATTAGCCTGAGCCCGGATGGGCAGTGGCTGCTGACGGGCAACCTGAAGAACCACACGATTGGGGTGTTTAGGCGGGGCGCCGGGGGGGCGTTGCAGTTGCACCACGTGGTGCGTAAGGTGCCTAGCCCTACCTGCCTGAAGTGGATGAATATTTAAGTAAACCGCCGCATCCGCAACGTCAGCGTATACCCCGCCCGGTCATCGATCGTAAGCTCGGCACGCAGCCGCTGGGAGCGCATCCGCATATTATCCTTACCCTGCCCCGTTTTGGGCGTAAAGCGCGAGGAGGAGTACTTTGGTTCGGACGTCGCCTTACTACCCTGCCCGTTGTCGCGGATAAACATCTCGAAGTTCTGGGCGTACTGCTCCAGTTCGATCTCCACCTGGGTGGCGTTGCTGTGGCGGGCGATGTTGTTGATGGCCTCCTTATAGATGAAGTAAAGGTCCTGGCGCACGTTTCCGGGGATCTGGCTCTGCTCGTTGAAGCCAGTGGCCTTGAAGTCGTAGCGGATGTCTAGGGGGAGCAGTACCTCATCGGCGTGCTCCTGCATGCGCTGCAGGACGTTGCCGATGGTATCGCGGCGGCTGTCGATGCTCCAGATCACGTCGCTCATCTTGCTCATGGCGTTGCGACCGGCCTCGCCGACGGTCTTGAGGCGGGTGCGTAGCTTCTCGTCGTCGGTTTTGCCCTGCAACAGTTCGGCCTGAAGGGTAATGCCGGCCAGCAGTCCGCTGACCTCGTCGTGGATATCACTGCTGAGCTGGGTGCGGAGTTGCTCGTTGCGCAGCCGCTCGCGCAGTTTGGCCTGGAGAATGAAGAAGAACAGCCCCACGATGACCAGCGCGATCAGGAACTGAAACCAGGTCTTCTCGATCAGGTACTGCCGTACGCGGATGGTGAGGGTGAGCATCTTTTCCCCGTAGTTGCCGTTGGCCCCCGCCCCCTGTACCAGGAGCCGGTAGGTACCGGAGGGTAGGTTGTTGTAGCGGATGGTGCGCTCGTTACGCAGCGTGCGCCACTCCTCGCTAAAGCCCTCCAGCTTCACACGGAACTGCGTCAAACTGGGTCGCTGTCCTACGGGTAGAGCGAAGGAGACGGCAATGCTCTTCTCACTTGCCTTAACCATGATTTCCTTCAGCTGATCGAGGTTGCGGGTGATACTACGGGCCTCACCGCGGCCGTATACGACCACCTCGGTGAGCATGACGTCTGAGCCGGCGGTCTCGCTACTCAGGTCCTCGTCCCGGAATACGGATAGCCCCTGATCCCCGCCAAAGAAGTAGCGGCCATCGGTGCTCCGGTGGGCGGCAAATTGCGCGAATTCATCATTGACCAGCCCATCCTCCAGGTAGTAGCGGCGGAAGGTACCGGTTTTGAGGTCGCTCGGCAGGTGCACCAGCCCGTTGTGGGTACTGAGCCAGTAGCCGCCGGTGCTATCGGGTACGATACCCACTACGGTGTTGCTGCTCAGGCCGTCCTGACGCCCGTAGCGCTCGGTGCTGCCGTCGGCCGGGTCGTATACCTGCAGCCCGGCATCGGTGCCCTGCCACCACTTACCGCCGACGTCCTCGTAGATGGTGTGGATGGTATAGGCGTTCATCTCCCCAATCGGTTCTATACCGTCCGGGTTGCCGTAGAAAACCGAGCGGCCGGTAGCCACGTCGTAGCTCACCAGGCCCCGGTTGCGGGTACCGAGCAAGAGCACGCCGGAGCGTGCGGCGTAGAGGCAGTTGATCCGTAACCCCCGGATGCCCTCCTCCCCCTCCTTGGACTCCTTCAACTCGCTAAACTTCCCGGTGGTGGGGTCAAACTGCAGCAGCAGCCCTACCTTTCGCGGATCGGAAGCTCCCAAAAAGAGACGGCCCGTGGCATCCACGGTCAGAGCGGTAAAGGGGTAGCGGGAGGTGTAGGCCGTGGTCAGGCTATCCCCCACCCCGTACCGAAATAGCAGCCCCCCCTGCTGCAGGCCGGCGGGCTGGGCGATGCCCCAGACGCAGTTCCGCAAGCGGTCGTAAATGAGTTGCGTAGCCTCCCGCATCCTGATGCTCTGACCGAGCGAGTCCACGAGCGCCCGTTCGCGAGGTTCGGTTCCATCGCGCGCCATGCTGTAGAGCCGTCCGTCGGCCTCTATGATGTAAGTCGTGCCGCGCGCATCCTCCGTAATACCCCGTACCCGGGGCTGGTAACCGATCGAGTTGTCCTTTTCGGTGAGGTAGGAACGGATCGACTTCACGTACCGCTCCATGATCCCCAATCCCTCCCGTAGCCCCAGGTAGGTCGTCTCGTTGAAGTTCTTGGCGGCTACACTTGACACCAGACGGTCGGTTGGCAGTTCTCGTTCGAAGAGCTGAAAGTTTCCCACCGTATCCACGAGGTAGTATTCATCCGGGTAGCGGGGACCCAGAATATCCTCCGTAGCCAGAAACAGCAGCTGGCCCAGCTCGTCCTTAAATATCTTGGTGTACCGCAGTCCGCGGTCGATCCCCGGCACCGGTACCGGATTGCGCTGGGTGCCCGGGGCCCAGCGAAAGAGTGGGTAGCCGTCGCGGAAGGTCAGGTACACGTAGCCATCCGGCCCCTCCTCCATGGTATAAAACCGCCGCTGCCCGGAGTTGCGCGGGAAGAACTTGTCCAGCACCTTGCCCGTGGCGGAGAGGTGCCGAAAGCCGTGCTCCTCGTCGTAGAGCAAAAACTGCCCGTTGCTCAGTGGCAGCAGTTCGATGCGGGGGGCAAAACTGAGCCAGCCGTCGTCGGGCTCGTGAAACACCGACACGAAGCCCCGGTCCGTGTATTCGTACAGCCGCGTGCCCTCCTGTCCGATGGTCACCACGAAGGTGCGGCCGAACTGGTCCGTCTCGATGGCCCGGGGGTAGCCGATCACCCCCGTACTGGGTACCATCCGCACCTGCTCCACGGTGAAGTCACGCGGGTCGAAGCGGTCGAAGTAACCGTAGAAATCGTTGAACGTAATGATGAGCCGGCGGTCGTTATCGGCCCGTACCGCCGCAATGGCCCCCCGACTGAGCCGCGTATCCCCCAGCGCCCCCTGCCCGAAGCTCAGAAAGGTATGCCCGTCAAAGCGGTTCAGGCCGTCCATCGTAGCCACCCACAGGTAGCCGTCATCACCGATGTGCAGGTCGTTGATCTCCCGCGTGGAGAGCCCATCCGTTACCGTAAAATACTCGATGCGGCCGGTCTGCCCGGTCAGTACGGACAGCAGCAACAGCAGGGGCAGACACAGCACGGTTTTCACGAGACGCAACTTAACCACAAGATACGACGGGGCCGGTGCCTTTCCCCTAGAAGCTCCACCGCAGGCCCACCCCCTCACCCACCGCGCCGAGCAGCAGCCCGTAGCCGTCGTTGCGCCCACTGGCTACGAGGTAGTTGACCAGGTCGAAGACAAACAGGAAGCCCCCCTGCAACAGCACCGCTTTCCCGTAGCCCCGTAACTGATCGGCATCCACCTCCGGCCGCCGGCCTCGCTCCAGCAGGTACAAGCCCCCCAGCACGTAGCCCACGTCCAGTCCCGCATTGAACAGCAGCACTTTCTGAAAGGTCTGCTCCTTTTCTAGCGCCGCAAAGGCCCCGAGCGTAGCCGGCTCCCGCAGTGCCGTGTAATACCCGAAGCCGGCGATGCCGAGGTTCACCACGTTCCAGATCGCATTCATCTCGTGGAACCGCCGGGTTTCGCCCGTACTGTTGGCGCGTAGTGCTAGTCCTAGACCAATGTTTCCCACCGCCCAGCTACCCAGCACTAACATGGCTTTTCGCTGGTGGGCGACCCGTTCTAGCTGTAGGTCAATCTGGGGCTGTGTAACCTCCTGGGCGGGGACGCAGGTGCTAAGACACAGGAAAAGCAGGAGCAGTAGGGTCGTGCGTAGGTGCATGGGTCGAGGGGTTGTACGCCAAGGGGGAATGGTCCGGGAACTATGAACGCAGAATTTGCGTAGGGGTTATTTACACTTTACGGCGCAGCCAGAAGCTGCATTCTTCTACCGCGGCCGGAGGCCGCATTGTACTATGTTGCAAAGATTCATCGGTCACTACCATACCATTGTCCCCCACCTGCTGCGCAGCTTTTTGGTGGATTACCGGCGCGAGCGCATCGCTACCCCAGATGACGACTTTCTTGATCTGGATTGGATGGACCATCCTGAGAGTCGTCGGCTGGTCATCCTGAGCCACGGACTGGAGGGCGATAGCACGAAGGTATACATCGCCAGCGCCGCCCACTTTTTTCACCGCCAGGGGTATAACGTGCTGGCCTGGAACTGCCGTAGCTGTTCCGGAGAAATGAACCGCACCCGTAAGCTCTACAGTCACGGGCAGAGTGAGGATCTGCAAGCCGTTGTGGACCATGCCGTTGCCACCGGTAAGTTCGACCGGATCGTTCTGGTGGGCTATAGCATGGGCGGCAACCTTACCCTAAAGTACCTCGGCACGGTAGGCCGCGACCGCCCCGGGCAGGTGACCCACGGGGTGGCCTTTTCTGCCCCCTGCTTCATTCAGCACAGCGTCGATAGCCTGGAGCGGCGGGATAACTGGATCTACAAACGCAAGTTCTTTCGGGCGCTAGCGGCCAAGATCACGGCTAAGGAGGCGCAGTATCCCGGTATCGTCGATCTGAGTCAGCTTGACCGGATCCGGGTATGGCGCGATTTCGACCGGGCCTTTTCCATGGTGATCGGCGGCTACTCCGATCTCGACGACTACTACGCCTACCTCTCCTCGGGGCACTACGTAGCGGATACCACTGCCCCGGTGCTCATCGTCAATGCCCTCAACGATCCCATCGTCCCCCCCGGCCTGTACCCCCCGCGCGCTGGGCCGCAGCCACCCCCTCATCACCGTCGAAGAGCCCCGGGGCGGGGGCCACGTCGGTTTTGCCCTACGCGGTAAAACACACAACCGCATGGACGAGCGGGCACTGGCCTTTATCCAGTCCTAGCGGCTAGGCTCAGCGGCGGCCGTGCGCACGAATATATTGGCCGAGATGGGCGCAAGGCGTAAGCTACCGGTAAGTGACTCACCGATTCCCTGCGCGTTGACCTCGCTCCCATCCAGTACCTGCTGCCACGTCCCCTCCGGTAGGATAAGCTCCCGGCTGGCGTTTTTACCGTTGAGTACGACGTAGATATCGGACCACTGATCGGTCGGGGCATCCTGGATACGGTAGCTGATGAATTGACCGTCCTCTACCAATTTGTCGAAGCTCAGGTGCTGGACGATGCGTTCGGTATTTCCCAGGCGAAAGGCGGGATGGGCCTTGCGCAGGGCGATGAGGTCGCGGACGTAGGCTACCGTAGTGGCGTGCTGCCCCTTGGTTTCCCACTTGATGGCATTGACGGCGTCGGAGCTGTTGTAGCTATTTTCGTTGCCCCCCTTGCTACGCAGCATCTCCGTGCCGGCGTGGAGGAAGGGGATACCCTGGGAGGTGAGTACGGTGGCCAGGGCCAGTCGGTGCATCCGTTCGCGGGTTGCGCGGCTATCCCGGGGGTTACTGATCGCCAAGCGGTCCCAGAGGGTGTGATTATCGTGGCAACTGACATAATTCACGCACTGGCTCGGCTCCGGGGCCCAGGGGGCAGAGCTGTAGTTGATGCTATCGTAGGCAATCTGCGGGTGGCGCGTTGCGCCGACGATACCGAAGCGGACCGATTCGGCCCTGTCGGTAGCCCCACTGACGAAGCCCCGTTCCTCGGGGTTAAAGACACTACCCTTGAGGGCGTCGCGCACATCGTCGCTAAAGGCAGCCACCCGGCGGAGCTTAGGGGTATTTACCTTCAGGGCGCGCAGGCTATCGGGCAGTGGGCTAGGGCCCGCCGCCCAACCCTCTCCGTAGAGTAGAATGGTGGAGTCGATGCCGTGCAGAGTCTCGGCCACATCGTTCATGGTGGCGATGTCGTGGATGCCCATCAGGTCGAAGCGGAAGCCATCGACGTGGTACTCATCCACCCAGTATTCGAGCGACTCCCGGATGTACTTGCGCACCATGGGCCGGTCGCTGGCGATTTCGTTGCCGCAGGCGCTAGCGTTGCTGAAGGTACCGTCTTCGTTAAAGCGGTAGAAGTAGTCCGGGATAAGGAGCTGAAAGTTACTGTTTTCGGTACGCCCGGTGTGGTTATACACCACGTCCATTACTACGCGGATGCCGGCATCGTGCAGCGCCTTCACCATGATCTTAAACTCGCGGATGCGCGCCTTCCCGTTAGCCGGATCGGTCGAGTAACTCCCTTCGGGCACATTGTAATTCTGGGGGTCGTAGCCCCAGTTGTACTGGGCGGAGTCGAGCCGGGCCTCGTCCACACTCCAGTAGTCGAAGCTGGGTAGCAGGTGTACGTGGGTTACCCCCATATCGATGAGGTGATCCAGCCCCGTCGTATCGCCGTTCGGGGTTACCGTACCGCGCTCAGTCAGTCCCAGAAACTTGCCCTTGTGTTTGATCCCCGAGTTTGGATCGATACTGAGGTCGCGCACGTGCAATTCATAAATCACCGCGTCGGTGGGTGTACCGAAGGCGGGCCGGCGGTCATCCTCCCAGCCCGTGGGGTCGGTGTCCAGCAGATTGACCACCTGGCCGCGCCAGCCGTTGGTGCCGGCGGCCGTTGCGTAGGGATCGGTGGCCTCACCTAGCCAGCGGCCGTTCTGTTTGATCTCGAAGGTGTAGTAGGTGCCGTCCTGATCGCCATCGACGGTGGTGGTCCAGGCGCCATCCACCTCCTGCATCTTCTGCGTGGTGTGGGGAGCTACTTCCCGCACGTCGGTATCGTACAGCCGCAGGCGAGCCTCCTGGGCGGCGGGCGACCAGAGCTTAAAGGTGGTGGCGGTGGGGGTGTAGGTCACCCCTAGATCTGCGTAGGGGTACACGGGGTAGTCCTCCAGCGTATTGTACTGGGGCCGGGGGTCGGAGCAATTCACGAAGATGAAACTTAGGCAGAGTAGGTAAACGAGGCGGGCAACCATTGGGGGGCGGTTTAGTCCTGCAGTAGGCGGGCCATCGTCTGCCCGAACTGCCGGTGTAAGATAGCGCCCCGGTGGCCCGTTTCCGGCAGGCCGATCAATTCCACCCGATCGGGAGCCGCATCCTTCAGTTCCTCAGCCATACTGTAGGGAATAAAATCGTCCGCCTGCCCGTGTAGTACCGTCACCGGGCAGTTGGCCTGGCGCACGTTTTCGACGTTTTCTAGGGGGTACTTAAGAACAAAATCCGGTACGGCCCAGAACCACAGGTTCTTCATCGCCGTCACGCTGGCGTAGGGCGCCACCAGTACGCAGTGCTCCGGGGTGTTGTGGGCAGCCAGGTAGCTGGCCATGCCGGTGCCGAGGGAGTAGCCCACCACGATGATCTGCGCCTCTCCGTAGCGCGCCGCCAGACTGTCGTACACCAGCTGGGCATCGCCCATCAATTGTTCTTCCGATTCGATCACTCCCCTACTCTTGCCGTAGCCCCGGTAGTCGAACAGGTACAGATCGTAATTCGTATCGATGAGTTCGCGGGTCTGGTAGAGACTGCGGCGGTTGCTTCCGCGGTTGCCGTGCAGGTAGAGGATGGCGCCCTCCGCCGCCGGATGGGTGAATGCAAGCAGGCTGAGGTCCGTGCCATCCGGCGTACGGATCACCGCCTCCGTACCCTGCTCGAAGGCGTAGGACGAGGGTAGCTCGCGCGGATGAAAGATGAGTCGCTCCTGAAAAAAGTAGAGAAGTGCGCACATCAATACGTATCCGAGGCCCAGGGCCAGGACCAGGCGTTTGATCCATTTCATAGCCTAGAAGACACCACAGCTCCGCTACCGGTTGCTATTCTACTGAGCGGAGCAGACCCATACCGGTGATAAAAAAGATCAGCCCCACGATGGCCACCCCCCAGGCGTTCTGCCCGAGCGCCAGTTGGCCCGGATTGAAGACTGCAAGTACTCCGAAGGCCAGACCGATCGCGCCCAGCACGGTAAAGACCAGCGCCAAAATTTTCTTCACGTGCATGCAAATTTTTGGGCAAGATAGCCCCTAAGCCAAAAGATCGTGCACCACGTGCCCGTGTACGTCGGTCAGGCGGTAGCGCCGCCCCTGGTGCTTGAAGATCAACCGCTCGTGGTCTACCCCCAGCAGGTGGAGCATCGTGGCCTGTAGATCATGTACGTGTACGCCGTTTTCCACGATGTTGTAGCCAAAATCGTCGGTCTTTCCGTACACCAGACCGGGCTTCACGCCACCGCCGGCCATCCAGATACTGAAGCAACGGGGATGATGGTCGCGGCCGTAGTTGTCCTTGGTCAGCCGGCCCTGACTGAAACTCGTCCGACCAAACTCGCCCCCCCAGATCACCAGGGTGTCCTCCAGTAGCCCCCGTTGCTTCAGGTCGGTGACCAGCGCGGCACTGGCCTGATCGGAGCTACGCGTCATGTCCTGAATCTCGCTCGGCAGGTTACCGTGCTGGTCCCAGCCCATATGGTACAACTGCACGAAGGGTACGTCGCGCTCGGCCAGGCGGCGGGCCAGCAGGCAGTTGGCGGCAAAGGTGCCGGGCTTGCGGGCGTCCTCCCCGTAGAGCGCGAAGACGTGGTCGGGCTCATCACTAAAGTCGGTCATCTCCGGCACGCTGGCCTGCATCCGGTAGGCCATCTCGTACTGGCTGATCTTGGAGTCGATCTCCGGGTCGCCCCAGTGCGCCTGCTGCTCGCGGTCCAGGGCGGTGAGCACGTCGAGTTCACTACGACGGGCAGCGCGCGTGATGCCGTCTGGATTATTTAGGTACAGCACCGGGTCGCTGCCGCTGCGAAACTGTACCCCCTGGTGGTGGCTCGGTAGGAAGCCGCTGCCCCAGGACTGCATGTTCAGGCTCTGCACGTCGGCCCGGCCCTTACTGAGCAGCACCACGAAGGCCGGCAGATTGTCGTTGGTACTGCCCAGCCCGTAGCTCATCCAGGCCCCGAAGCTCGGCCGGCCCACCTGCTGGGAGCCGGTCTGCATGAAGATCGTAGCCGGCTCGTGGTTAATGGCCTCGGTATACATCGAGGTCACCATACAGAGGTCCTCGGCCACCTGGGCGGTGTAGGGCATGAGGGAGCTGAAGTAGCCCCCCGTTTTCGCATGCTGGGTGAAGGGAAAGATGGAGCCCGCCAGTGGAAAACTCGACTGGGAAGCCAGCATACCGGTGATGCGCTGGTTACCCCGGACGCTATCGGGGATTTCCTCGCCCCACCGCTCGTGTAGCAAAGGCTTGTAGTCGAAAGTTTCCAACTGCGACGGGGCGCCGGCCTGGAAGAGGTAGATCACCCGCTTGGCCGTCGGAGCGTGGTGTAGCTGCGGCAGGGCCCCTCCACCGGTATTGCCCTTTCCACTCAGGCTTGCACCAGCGGCCCCGCCCGGGAGAAGTAGGGAGCTGAGGGCTAGCCCGCCCAGCCCCTTGGTGGTGGCCTTGAGAAACTCGCGGCGGGAGGCCAGGTAGTGAGCGCGTTGCAGATCGGTCATACTTAGTTCTTGTAGTAGCCCTCGGTGGAGTTCATGACCGTGTTGGCCACGCGGGCCATGGCGGCGATGCGGGCGGGACCGGCGCGGAGGTCCGTCTCGTGGTAGCCCGTAGTGAGAAACTCCATCGTGGCCACGGGATTGTCGGCGAAGTAGTTGAGCTCGTGCTCGTAGTACTGGGTGATGATCTCCAGCTCGTTGGTGGTGGGCGTACGGCCGATGAGGGAGGTGAAAACCTGCTTGGCGGCCTCCACGTCGCTGCGGTTTTCGGCCAGTTTGTTGCTGGCCAGTACCCGGCAGGCCTCGATCATTTGCGGATCGTTGAGCAGTACCAGGGCTTGAAGCGGGGTATTGGAACGGGTACGACGCACCTGGCACTCGCTGCGCAGACTGGCATCGAAGACCAGCATACTGGGCGGTGGTGCATTGCGCTTGAAGAAGGAATACAGGCTGCGGCGGTAAAGCCCCCCCACGCTGTCGATCTGGTAGGAAGGGAAAAAGGGGTGGGAGATCGTCTCCGTCCACAGCCCCGCCGGCTGGTAGGGAAAGGTAGAAGGACCACCGATATCCGACTGCAACAAACCACTCACGGCCAGTACATTATCGCGCACCATCTCCGCACTGCGGCGGTAGCGGGGGCCACGGGCCAGTAGGTGGTTGTCGGGGTCGGACTCCCTGAGTTCCGGTCGGATCACGCTCGACTGCCGGTAGGTGGCCGAGGTAACCATCGTACGGATCAGCCGCTTCACGTCCCAGCCGCTCTCACGGAAGTCTACGGCCAGCCAGTCTAGCAGCTCTGGGTGGGTGGGGCGGGCACCCTGGTTGCCGAAGTCCTCCACGGTTTCCACGATGCCACGGCCGAACATAAGGTACCACATCTGGTTGACGGCTACCCGACTGGTAAGCGGATGATCTTGGTGCGTAAGCCAGCGACCGAGGCCGAGGCGGTTCTTGGCCTGTCCTTCGGTCCAGGGTAGCATCGTCTCGGGTACGTCCGGCGTCACGGGCTTGCCGTGGGCGTCGTATACCCCACGGTCGAGAATGAAGGTGGGCCGGGTGTGCATGTCGTCGTCGCCCATCACCATGATCTCGCGGACGGTGTCGATGGTAGCTACCTCGCGCCGCCGCAACCGCTGCAGTTCCTCACGCTGGGCGATGAGGCCTTCGTCTTGGTGCAGCCGGTAGTATTCAGTTAGCTCTGCTGGGTTTTTCCCAACCTCAAACTGATTCAGGGGCTGGGCGTAGAGGTAGCGCGCTACGAGGTCCCCGGCCTCCACGTCGAGCACCCGCAGCTCGTCGATTTCTCCCTCATTAAAATCGTCATCATAGTGCTGAGAGCCCACGATTAATCCTTCGTATCCCATATAGACGGTAGCCCGGAAGTCCAGGTAGGGCAGCGTACTGCGCACCAGGTGATTGCGCATCACGGTAGGAGCGATCCGCTCACCGTTGCGGTACACGCGCATACCGGCCGCGTCGCTACTACCGTCGTAGGACCACACGATGTGGTTCCACTCCCCGTCCCGCAGCGGCTCGTCGATCCGTAGGTCGATGGACTGGTAGGGGTGAGCGTGGTTAAGGCGCAGATGCACGCGGTTGGAATCAAGGATGGCATCCCAGCCGCGGTAGCCCTGGATGCGGTTGTTGCTGTTGTACAGAAAGTGCGCCTCCTCGTACAGCTTCGGCGCCTTGATCCAGAAACTCACCGTGAAGGGGTCGCTGCGCTCGAAGCGCGAGGCCATGCCGTCGGTGACCAGTTTGCCCCCGGACAGTTTGATGCCCCGGCCCACCTTACCCGGTACCACGTCGAGCTGGTTGTACTTCAGCTGTCGCCCGGGTGCCAATTCCTCTACTTTCCCCCCCTCGAAGGTGAGGTGGTTTACGGTCTTGGTCTGCAGGTAGTTGCCAATCTCCCACTGGGTGGGCACGCTGGGCGGGGCCGCCGGTGCAGCGCTGGTAGTTGAAGCCAGTTGTTCTTCTTCGGCAGCGATCATCTCCAGGAGGTGAGTCCGAATTCGCTCCGTTTCTGCGTCGGGGAGCTGCAGGGTGGGGCCGGCGTTCATGGCCAGGCTATCGGGCACCATCTGCCCGTTCTCCACGCCGTTGAAGGCAAAGATGCCGTCGCCGCGCTCCACGGTATTGTTGAAAAAGCCGTAGAGCTGGTAGTAATTCTCCTGGCTGAAGGGGTCGTACTTGTGGTCGTGGCAGCGGGCGCAGCCGACGGTTAGTCCCATGAAGGCGGTGCCGACGGTGTTGGCGCGGTCGGCCACGTACTCCACCCGGAACTCTTCCGGGATAATGCCCCCCTCGGAGTTTTGCTTGTGGGTGCGGTTGAAACTGGTGGCCAGCAGCTGATCGCGGGTGGGATTATCGAGCAGGTCACCCCCGAGCTGCCACTCGACGAATTTGTCGTAGGGCAGGTTTTCGTTGTACGACTTGATCACCCAGTCGCGGTAGGGCCACATGGCGTGGTGAAAATCATCCAGGTAGCCCTCGGAGTCGGCGAAGCGGGCTACGTCCATCCAGTGGGTCGCCATCCGTTCGCCGTAGCTGGGCCGGGCCAGGAGGGTATCGACCATGGTTTCGTACCAGTTGGCGGCCGGATCGTCCGTCCAGTGGACGATCTCGTCCAGGCTAGGGGGTAGTCCGGTGAGGTCGAAGTAGGCGCGGCGGATCAGGTAGGAGCGTTCGGCCTCGGGGGCGGGTGCCACACCCTCCCGCTCAAGCTTCTGGGCTACAAAACGATCGATCTCGTTCTTGGCCCAGCCCTCCCCGGCGGTGGGCACCTCCGGGCGTTTGGGGGCAGTAAAGGCCCAGTGGGCTTTATACTGTGCGCCCTGCTCCACCCACTTCGTAAGTACGGCAATCTCCTCTACGCTAAGACTAAGGTGAGATGCTGGCGTGGGCATCATCACGTCCGGATCCTCGGAGTTGATACGGCGCACGAGCTCACTGCCGCTCAGGCTCCCCGGCTTGATGGCTACCCCGTTGCCGCTCTCGAGGGCGGCGTAGGCTCCGGCCTCGGTATCTAGCCGCAGCCCCGCCTGTTGGTTACGGGCATCCGGCCCGTGGCAGGCAAAGCAGCGATCGCTCAGGATGGGCTTGACGTCGAAGTTGTAGTCGACCGTCTCCGGCAGTGCGGCGTAGGCCTCCGCTACCCCGTCCTTCAGATCGGGGCCACAGGCCGTGGCGAGCAGAATCAGTAGGCTAAGGAGGGTAGAGGTGTGGGCGCGCAAATCGACGTGGTTAAGCGGACCCCAAAGTACGGGAAAATAGTGGGTTATGCCCGATCCAGGCGGCTGACATTTTAATTGTCTGCCGTTCAGCCGTCCAACGGGTGGGCCGTCCGACGGGTAATCCTCCCCGCCGATGAACTAACTTGCCCCACTCAACCCCTTCACCCAGTGCCACACCTCTCCCGCCGCCGCTTTATCACCCTGGCCGGCCTGCCTGTTGTGTACGCCGCACGGCTTCCCGCCGGCGTCGAGTTATTAGGCCTCCCCCCCACCGACCCCACCCTCCCCGGCAAGCACCCCGACCTCACCATTCTGAATGACCGCCCCGTCAACGCAGAAACGCCCGCTCACCTCCTGGATCAGCCCATCACCGCGGCCGATAGACTCTTCGTACGCAACAACGGCCTGGCACCCGCGACCCCGGCTAATCCCGACGAATGGACGCTTGCGATTGGGGGAGAATGTGTTGCTGACCCAAAAACATTTACCCTACGTGAGCTCAAGCAA
This sequence comes from Saprospiraceae bacterium, assembly GCA_958295895.1. GTDB lineage: Bacteria > Bacteroidota > Bacteroidia > Chitinophagales > Saprospiraceae > Neolewinella. Next base: position 108,255 of record CATQHI010000011.1, read on the forward strand.
AACTTTACCCCCCATACCTACCAGTTGACTCTAGAGTGTGGCGGCAACGGCCGCAAAGAGTTTAGTCCCCCCGCCCACGGCAACCAGTGGGGCACCGGGGCGGTAGGCTGCCCGGAGTGGACGGGGGTGCGCCTGCGCGATGTGCTCGATGCAGCCGGCTATGACCGCGACCGCGCCGTGTACGTAGGCTATTACGGCCGGGACACCCACCTGAGCGGCGACCCCGATAAGGTGGTCATCTCGCGCGGCGTACCGATCGCCAAGGCGCTGGAGGACGAAAGCCTCATCGCTTGGGCCATGAATGGCGAGCCCCTGCCGTTGCTGAATGGCTTTCCCCTGCGACTGGTCTTCGGCGGCTACCCGGCCAGCTGCTCCGGTAAATGGCTCTCGGAGCTGGTAGTACGCGACCAAGTGCACGACGGGGAAAAGATGGGCGGGCAGTCTTACCGCGTACCCTGCGAGCCCGTAGCACCCGGTAGTGAGGTAGAGGATGCCGACATGTGTATCATCGAGGAGATGCCCGTCAAGAGCCTCATCACCTCCCCCATGACCGGAGCCGTGCTGAGCCGCCCTACCCTCGCGGTGGCCGGACACGCCTGGTGCAGTAGTACTGCCGTGGCTCGGGTGGACTACAGCATCGACTTCGGTTCCACCTGGTCGCCCTGTTCCCTCACCCGCCCGGCCAACCGTTTTGCCTGGCAGCAGTTTTCGGCGGAGGTGCGCTTCCCCAAGCCGGGTTACTACGAAGTGTGGGCTAGGGCAACCGATGAGCAGGGCGTCGCTCAGCCCATGGTTTTGCCCAACTGGAACCCCCGTGGCTACCTAAACAATGCCTGTCACCGAATCGCCGTAAAGGTACTGTCATGAGTAAGTTACGCCTCATTAGCCTACTGCATCTATCCGGACTAGTGATACTGGGTTACGCCTGTCAACCCGATCCGCGAGAGTCCGAGTTGCCCCCCCCCACTCCCGGCGTGGTGGCCGGCATAGACACCCTCACCGGACTGGTCGCCCAGGGCGACTACCTTCTCGTCAAGGGTAACTGCCTGGCCTGCCACAGCTCCAAACTCATTATCCAAAACCGGGCTACCCGCGCGGGCTGGCTGCGAATGATCCGCTGGATGCAGGACAAGCACGGCCTGCAGGACCTCGGGGACCGAGAAGCTCCGATCCTAGACTATTTGGCGGAGCACTACGCCGCGGGCAGTGAGGCGGTGCGTCGTCAGCCGCTGGAGGTGAGCTGGTACGAGCTACAGGAGTAATCAGGCTTTAGTCTTCCCCTTTTTAGTGGTAGCTGTTTTCTTACGCTTCTTCGGCGTCGGTTTCAGCATATAGTCAAAGCCCTTGCGCAACAGCCTGACGACCTCATCGGTCACATACGTCTCGTCGCGCAGTCGGATGTGGTGGATGTACTTGTTCTTGCCCATATTATCGAGCCGGGCCGTTTTGATCACGGGGCTTTTGAGCAGCTCGCCGTAGAAGAAGGCCACGTCCAGCTCCGCCTTTATGGGCCGTATGACCATCCACGCCTTGCCGTTATTGAAGATGATGGCCGCTTTCCCCGCTCCGATGGTTTGGGGTTGCCAGTCGGCTACGGCGAGGAGCAGGGCATCGAAGGCCAGGGTGAGCTCCGGGGGCCGCTCGGCCAGTAGGTCCTCGATGGTATGGTGGCTACAGTAGTGCTGCTGATTTGGGCGGAAGAACTCGCGGTGGCAGTTGGGGCAGGTCCAGATCTCCATGATATGGTAACGGGGGGCGGGGCTGGGGGTTGGTTTGGGTCCCCTAAAGCGTGGCTACCGTTTTATTCGGTATGCGATTGCCGTAATTTCGCATACACAACACCTTATTCTCCAGCGACTCCACTACCGGCACGGTGAAATCCACATCCTCGAGAATACCCGCCCCCCGCAGTCCACCGGGGCTCTCCAGGTTAATCTCCAGCAGGCGGTCACCGGCGATATCAAGGCCAACCAGGAACATGCCGTCAGCAATGAGCTTGGGTCGGATGAGCTCGATCATCCTGAGCATGGCGGGGGTGATCTCAGCCTTCTGCGCCGATCCGCCGGCGTGGAGGTTGTTACGAATGTCATCACTGGCACTCAGGCGGTGAACGGCGGCGTACTTCCCATCCACCATAAGGGGCTTACCGTTCATCAGGAACAGGCGAATGTCGCCTTCGGCCGCCGCCGGCATGAATTCCTGAGCGATCACGTAGCCCTGCTGGGCGATGACCTCGACGATCTGCTTGAGGTTAGGGTGGTCGTCTTCGCGCACTACGAAGACGTTTCTGCCGCCGGAGCCCAGTAGTGGCTTGAGGATGATGTCGCTCCCCTCCTCCTCGGCAAAGCGGCGAATATCCTCGATGCGCCGGGTGATGATCGTTCGGGGCCGCACGCTCTCCGGAAACTGCTGCAGGTACATTTTATTCAGGGCATGGCTGAGCCCGTAGGGATCGTTGACCACGATGGTGCCCTGCTGGGTGGCGAGCTGACCGAACATCAGTCCGGCGTTGGTGGCCCAGCCCCGGTCGGCGGCATCCTCGCCGGGGTCGTTGCGCAGGTAAATCATGTCCAGCTCGTCGGTATAGACCGGGCGGGCGTTTTCCGCATTGCCGTGCAGGGCCTCGTGGTAGGCCTCGGGATCAGCGTAATCACCGACCGGGGCGAAGTGGCCGAGTCCCCCGACGCGGCCGTCCCGTACATAGTCGAGCTGGCCGACGCCGAAGTAGAATACCTCGTGGCCCCGCGCATGCAGCCGGTGGGCCAGTACGTTGGTGGTGAATGTGGGTCCTTCGGTTTCTACGCGGTTGACGACAAATGCTAGCTTCATGCCGGCCTAACCGGGGCGGGGCGGTGGAGTTCGCTATTCAGTCGGGATTACCCGCGGGGGATCAGGTCGAATACCGTCATGCCCGCCCGCAACCGGTTCAGTTTAGGGTGGCCGGCCTCCCGATCCTGCACCAGGTAACGGGGCGTGAGGGGCGGGGGCCGCAGGATGCCCCGCTGGCGGAGTTCGTCGAGCAGCGGCACATAGTCGAGTCGTAGCTTACCGATAAAGAGTGGTTCCAGTTCCCCACCCTGCCCCAGATAGTCCAGTAGCTCCACCAGGCCACGCAGGTAGACGGCATCCTTCGTGAAGCCCCCACCACGGTAGATACGCGCCGTAGTGTAAAAGGCCGCACGCACCGGCACACCGTGCTGCTCGTGCAGCAACTGAAACGTCTCGTGGAAGGGATGCCCCCGCAGCATGTGCGCAATGCCAACCACGCGGGCGGCCAGGAGGCGTAGGCGCGCTGGCGTCAGTCCATCTACGAACCATTCGCCAAGCACCGCTAGCCCCTCCTGCAGGTCCTCGTAACCCGGAGTACCCGAATGCAGGAGCGTCAGGGGCTGGGCGCACCCGTTCCAGTAGGTAAGTACGTGGGTACCGACCTCGTGTTGCAGTAGTGCCTCGACGCGCTGGCGGGGTACCCGCAGCTTGCGGCCGACGTTAAGCACGCCCTGGGAGACCATCAGTCCGCTGAGATCATCACGCAGCTGGGCCCGGGGCCGGGCGGCCGGATACTGGGCGGCGAGGTAGTCCAGCTCGCGCTGACTGGCCTCAAGGAAGGTCGGCGCGTCAAGGGTATCCTTGTCCTCAATGGGCGCGGAGGGAGGAAGAACCGTAAGCAGGGCGCTAGCAATCGCGAGCAACTCATCGCTCACCCCCCCGAAGACCTGCATACTGCCATAGCGGAAGGTATCGCGGCCGCGGTTGTCCAGCATGTCCAGCATGCGGAAGGTCTCGTTGCGTTTGTCACGTAGGATGAAGGCCAGTGTCTCATCGGTTACTTCCTCGATGGGCAGGTCGAAGAGCTCCCGCATCAGGCGCTCGGGTGCCATGGGCAGGGGACGGTAGTGAAAGTCGGGCTCGCCGCGGTAGCCGCTGGCGGTAAATTCGGCGAAGGCCTCGTCGTCGTTCGTCGCGGTGACAAGCAACAGAAAGGGAAAACGGGTAGTAATCTCCACCAGCTTGCGGTCTATTTCCCAGGCTAGCCCGTGGTCGGGGTCGGCATTTTTAGTCATAAAGCTTTAAACACTAATCGTTTTACGCGCCGCCAGTACGGGCTCGAAGGTGCTCGCCAGCGCGTCCTGTAGTTGCTTCAGGACGGTAGCATCAACCTCGTTCGTATGCTCGTCCATAAATACTTTTTTAAACTCCACGGAGAGCACGCAACTCACGTCCGGAAAGCGGTCGTGAATCCAGAGATTGAAGTGCCCCCCGGCAAACTTCACGTTTTCGCGCACGTCCAGCGGCTGGCCGGCTACGGTGTGACCGCGCATGGTTTTTAGGAAGGTATCCACGACCGGAGCCCACTTCTCGCGGTTCATATTGCCGGTGCCGACGTTGACCACGGGGTTGGCCTCCGCATCGGCCGGCTGGCGGTTGTTGTCCTCCCGGCGGTGGTTGTAGGAGTGAATATCGTATAGGACGAAGCTGCCGTAGCGGTCCACCACTAATTGTAGAAACCGCTCGATCTCCGCGTAGAAGGCATCATACCCAGCCAGGGAACGATCGATCATCTCCTGGTCAAGCGCATCGCGCCACACGGTCAATCCCCAGGCATCCTCCGGCTTTTGGTACACGGCCCGCTCGCGGCTGCGGTTCAGGTCCACCTCGAAGCGGCTCCGTAGGCCGATGATATTGGGTTCGCGCAGCTGGGCCCAAGTGGCGGTGTGGGGGTCCTCTTCGTACAGTCTTCCCTGGATGCTGAGGGCAAAGCGGTCGTTGAGTTCATCGCGTACGGCACTGCCATCGTGGACGGCGGTCAGGATCAGGGGGGCCGGTTCTCCGGTAATCGTAAAGTTGGGGTGCTCGATCATACCCGGTTAACTGGGTGGGTGGGGCGATGTTTGCCCCCCACCCTACCGATTGATCACGTTCTTAAACCGTGGCCGCCGCGGCGTCACGTCCCCCAGCCGCTCCCGCTTGGCCGCCTCGTACTGCGAGTAGTTGCCCTCGAAGAACTGAATCTGCCCCTCGTCCTCAAAGCTCAGAATGTGAGTGGCTAGCCGGTCGATGAACCAGCGGTCGTGAGAAATCACCAGCACGCAGCCGGCGAAGTTATCCAGCGCATCCTCCAGGGCCCGTAGGGTATTGATGTCGATGTCGTTGGTGGGCTCGTCGAGCAGCAGTACGTTGCCACCCTCGCGCAGCGTCATGGCCAGCTGCAGGCGGTTACGCTCACCACCGGAGAGTACGCCGACCTTTTTCTGCTGGTCGGCCCCGGCAAAGTTGAAGCGGCTCAGGTAGGCCCGGGCGTTGACGGAGGTACTGCCTACCTCGATCATATCGTGGCCCTGGCTGACGACGTCGTAGATCGTCTTGTTACCGTCCTGTAGCTGGGTGTGCGCCTGGTCGACGTAGCTGATCTCGACCGTATCGCCGATTTTGATCTCGCCGGCGTCCGGCTCCTGCTCGTGCACCAGTAGGCGGAAGAAGGTGGACTTCCCCACCCCGTTCGGTCCCAGGATGCCCACAATGGCATTCTTCGGGATCGTAAAGGTGGCGTTGTCGAACAGCAACCGGTCGCCGAAACCTTTCTTAAGTTGCTGTACCTCGATCACCACATCACCCAGGCGGGGCCCGGGCGGGATATAGATTTCCAGGTTCTTCTCGCGCTCCTTACCCTCGTCACCCACTAGCTTGTCGTAGGCGCTCAGGCGAGCCTTACCCTTGCTCTGCCGGGCCTTCGGCGCCATCCTGATCCACTCTAGCTCCCGCTTCAGGGTCTTCTGCCGCTTGCTCTCCTGCTTCTCTTCCTGGGCCAGGCGCTGCGACTTTTGCTCCAACCAGCTCGAATAGTTACCCTCCCAGGGAATACCCTCGCCGCGGTCCAGTTCCAGGATCCAACCGGCTACATTGTCTAAGAAGTAGCGGTCGTGAGTTACGGCGATCACCGTACCGGGGAAGGATTGCAGGTACTGCTCCAGCCAGTCGACCGATTCTGCATCGAGGTGGTTGGTGGGCTCGTCGAGCAGCAGGATGTCGGGGTTGGAGAGCAGCAGGCGGGCCAGGGCTACGCGGCGGCGTTCTCCCCCGGACAGTACATCGATCTTTGCTTCGTCGGGCGGACAGCGTAGGGCCTCCAGCGCTGTGTTGAGCTTATTGTCGAGCTCCCAGGCGTTGCGAGTTTCGAGCTCCTCCATCAGCTCACCCTGCCGCTCGATGAGCCTATTCATCTCTGCGTCGCTCATCGGCTCCGAAAACTTCAGATTGACTTCGTCGTACTCCTTCATCAGGTCGACGGTTTCCTGTACGCCCTCCTCGACAACCTCGCGGACGGTCTTGTTGGGGTCCAGCGCGGGCTCCTGTTCCAGGTAGCCGATCTTGTAGGTGCCGTCGAAGACCACGTTGCCCTCGTAATTTTTGTCCACCCCGGCGATGATCTTGAGCAGCGTCGATTTACCCGAGCCATTGAGACCGAGCACGCCGATCTTGGCCCCGTAGAAGAAGCTCAGCCAGATGTTGTTGAGTACTTTTTTATTCGCTCCGGGGAAGGTCTTAGAGACCCGTTCCATGGAGAAGATGATCTTATTTTCGGACATGGTAAGTAGTTGAATCAGCGGTCGGTGGTGGTTTTCTTGGCGAGGGCATCTTCGACGTAGGCCTGTACCTCATCGATGAAGCGTTGCAGGGCCGGGGGGGCGTCGTAGTAAACAGTGATGGTACGCAACTCGCCTGCTGCATCGGGCAGGGTGACGCGGGTGATTTGTACGTCCACGGGCAGGGCAGCATCGGGGTCGTCGGGGTACTGTAGGGCAAGGTCCTGCTTTTTGAGGGCCTCAATAGCTTTACCCAGATCGCGGGCGGCCACCCCGTCGAAGGTAAGGTCATAGGTGCCGGGGCCCTGTAGACCGTTCGTGACGTCGAGTACGGCACGGTTGTCATGGAGCAGTTGCAGGGTGTACACATCGCATATCCCGAAGCAAGCAGATTTGCTGAGCTGCATACGGGTATCTTTACCGGGCACGATGCCTTTTTGCGGTCCGCCGAGGGGGGCCTCACCGACGCTGCCCTGCCGCTCGATCTGGGCCGTTTCGTTGGTTTCGGTATCGACTACGGGGATGTCCACTTCCGGGGTAGGATTCTGTCCGCTAGTGTCCGGCCGGGTAGTAGGGGTGGAGGCTACGGGGCCGTCGGCAGGAGCGGCCGTGGTGCCGCGATCATTGGCTTCCGGGGCGCGTTCGGGCGTAGCGTCAGGGGCCGGGGCCGCGGGTGCAGCGCTGGTGGGATCGACCGCATCGACGCGTACGGGCTGCCGGGAGCAGGCTAGTACGCTCAGACAAATCAGGAGGGCAAATACGAGTTTCATAGTGCGGACGGGATAGGTACACAAAGGTAACCGCCCGGCGCGCATTGCCCCGGGCGGTCTTCAAAGTAAAAGGCCGCTCGACCTTGGAACGTCGCCTTAATTCAGGAACGCCACCGCAGCTTCCGTAGCCCGCTTTAAATACTTCTCGTTGGTCTCGCGCTCCTGCATTAGTACGCCGAACTCATCGACAAACTGCGTCTCCTGAATACCACAGAAGGCCAGCGTACCCTTCTCCACGCTGCTGAAGAGGTTCTCCATGTCGACGTCCAGCTCATTGTAGATGGATTCGGGACTGCCGTAGGTAGCGGCTACAAAGGCCTTTTTACCCTTCAGTTTACCCACCCGACCGGTATCGTCAAAGTCCCAGGCAAAACCCTTGGTGAAGGTGCGGTCGATCCAGCCCTTGAGGATGGCGGGACGCTCGTGCCACCAGATGGGATAGACGAAAACGAGGGCATCGGCCCAGGCAATGTCCTGCTGCTCCTTGGCTACATCATCGGGTACTTTCCCCTCCTGCCAGGCCCCGAAGTCCCGAAAGCTGAGGATGGGATCGAAGCCGGTGCGGTAAAGGTCCTTCATGCGGACCTCGTGGCCCCGTTCGGTCAGGGCCTTTTCGATGGATGTTGCGGTGGCGCCGTTGAGGCTGTCGGGGTTGGGGTGCGCGAGTACTAGAAGTACGGTGGACATGTAGGGTATTTTATTGTACCTACATGGAATAGGGTGGAGTAGCAATTGTTGCCGATTTTGCCGGAAGTTTTGGTTTCTGGGCCTGCACAGTCGGTAGACTGCGCGGAACGGCGCTGCCGGAGGCAGCATTTTACTTCTTCTTAGCCGCCGCCGCCTGCCGTTGCTGCTCCGCCAGGGCCTCCTGGAGCCGGGCCGAGAAGCCGCCCTTCTTCTTCGGCTTAGCCTTGTTGGCGTTGAGCTTAGCGAGGAGCTTCTCCTGGTCGATGATGACGTTCTTGGTGATGACCGTCTGGGCGATGTTGAAGACGTTGGAAAAGAAGAGGTAGCAGGTCAGTCCGGCGGCGAAGCTGTTAAAAAAGCCGAGGAAGGCCAGGGGCATGATGTACTGGAAGTACTTCATCAGAGGCTGGGCCGAGTAGTCCATGTGCCGGCTGTTGTAGTAGGCGTAGATGACCGTAGTGATGGCCCAGAGCACGGCGAACAGACTCAGGTGCCCCTGCATGAAGGGAATCCACTCGGGCAGGCGCAAGATGGAGTCGTAGGTGCTTAGGTCGTTGGCCCAGAGGAAATTTTCCTGTCGGAAGCTGATCGAGGCCGGGAAGAAGCGGTAGAGCGCAAACCAGATGGGCATCTGCAGCACCATGGGTAGACAGCCCCCCAGCGGACTGGCCCCGTACTCCTGGTACAGCTTCATGGTCTCCATCTGCGCGGCCTGGGCGTCGTCCTTGTGCTTGGCCTTGATCTTTTCGATCTCGGGCTTGAGCACCTGCATCTTGGTGTTGCTGACCAGCATCTTGTAGGTCAGGGGGTACACCAGCATCTTCACCAGCAGGGTGAGGACCAGGATGGCAATACCCATATTGCCGATGAAGCCGGATAGGAAGTTAAATAGCGGCCGGATGATCCAGCGGTTGATGGAGCCGAAGATGGACGAGCCAAAGCTGACCACGTCGGACAGATCGTAGCCGATCGCTCGGAGCCGCTCGAACTCATTGGGACCTACGTAAAAGGACATGCCGAAGGTCTCCGAGCCGGAGGTGCCCACAGGAATCTGAATATCCGAAACGAGCGTTTTGAGCTCGTCCTCCTGTAGCCGGTCGCGGTCCGCTACGGTGGTCAGTACGGCGCTGGCGAAGCGATCGTCGGCGATCAGGGCCGAGGTGAAGAACTGCTGGGAGCCGGCTACCCACTTGAGGGCCTGGTCATTCAGGTTTTCGGTATCGTCACTGGTGCAGGAGCAGTAGTCGGTATCGTCGTCGACGGGCTTGTAGTAGATCGTAGAGTAGTTGGCCTCGTACTGAGAGTTCTTTTCGATCTTGTCGAGGTGGTTCTCCCAGTGCAGTTGTACCGTTCCGTTGGTACTAGCCAGCACATTATTGAGCCCTTCGAATTGTATGTCGTAGTCGATCAGATAGGCCTCGTCATCCAGCGTATAGCGCTGCTCGAAGTAGCCACCGCCGTCTACGGCAGCGCGTAGGCGCAGGGTGTTGCCCTCCAGGGTGGGCTCGAAGTAGAGGTCGCTAGTACGTACGCCCTCGCCGGCCACGCCACTGACCGGAATGACGTACTCGAACTTATTTTTCTCGTCTTCCAGTAGCAGCAGCGGCAGGCGGACCTCCGTATCGTCATCCTGCTCCACCACCTTGGCGTACTGCTTGAGTTCGGCCTGGCGGATCGTGCCGCCCTTGGTGCTAAAGGTGAGTTTCAGTAGGTCATTTTCCAGGACGACGTCTTCGGCTGTGCCGGCGGCGGAGGCAGCAAAGGCTCCGAAGCGCCCCCCGTACTGAGCCAGGCGGGCGGAGTCCGAGAGGGTAGCTTCCTCCGGATCGGTCTGGGCTTCGGGCTGTAGCTCCCCCCCCTCCCGTAGCTCGGTCTCGGTCAACGCAGCCAGGCTATCCTGGTAGCGCTGCTGCTGCTCGATATCGGCAGCGCTGGGTGCCACCACCCACTGCCAGGTGAGGAACAGCAGCATGATCAGCACGATACCAATGATGGAAGTTCTGTCCATCTCCATAGCTCAATTCTTTTTCCGTATCATTCCCTCTCTTCCCCGCTTGCCGGCGGTTCCGTTCGGGGCCGCAAAGGTACGCACCCCGCGTCTATGCCCCTTACCCCAACCGACCGGCCGATGCCGCTTCCCGACCAACGCCTCCGCGACGCCTACCGCAACGCAGCGTACCGGGTAAACGGTCACTGCCTGAAAATAGGTCACCCCCATCCCGATTTTGACCGCTACCTGGCAGACCACGGCCACACCGACTACACCCTTCTCACGGCCTACAATCCCCGCTCCACCCCCCTGCCGGAGCCGGTCAACCTGGCCCGCCACCGTACCTTACTGGAGCTCGTGGTGCAACTCGGCCTGGCCCACGTCCCGGCCAGCGGCAACGATCCCGACGGAAGTTGGCCCACCGAGCACGGGCTCTGCGTGTTTGGCGACCCGTCGTTCGGCCGCCACCTGGGCCGTTTCTACGAGCAGCACGCCATCGTAGTGGGCAGCCTCGGTACCCTACCCCGCCTGGTCTGGCTCTGAGGCCCGGTGAATGGCCTCGATCGCGTGTACCACAGCCCGCCCCTCGTCCGCCGTAGTGGCTACCGCTGCCCGGCCCTGTAGTACGTCGACTACGTTGTCGATCACGAAATGATGATTGGCCGCCGAGCCCTGGTAGGGTCCGTAGCTGTTGGGCGGCGCGCTGGGTGCCAGCGTAGGTGCGCTAAGCCCCTCCACGTGGCAGTACCGTAACTCGTTCATGTACTGCCCGCCGAGCTTCACGGTGCCGCGCTGACCGATGACCGTTAAAGTGGATTCAAAATTGCGGTCCCAAATGGCCGTGCTGAAGTTGAGACTGCCGAGGCCACCGTCCGCCAGGCGAAAGTGTACCATTCCGCTATCCGCAAAGGAATGAAGGGCCGCGTGCGTCTGGTTGGCAAAGCGGGCGGCGGTCACCTCCACGGGGCCAAAGGTCCAGCACAGCAGGTCGATAAAGTGGGCAAACTGGGTGAAAAGCACCCCGCCATCCAGGGCCGCGTCCCCGTGCCAGGGATGCGGCAGGCCCTCGTCACTTAGGTAGTAGCGGTGGTCGCGGTTCCAGAAACAGTCTACGTGGACCTGCAGGATCTCCCCCAGCCGCCCCCCCTCGACCACCTCCCGGAGCCAGGCGGCGGCCGGACTGTAGCGGTTCTGCATCACGCCAAAGATGTGCAGCCGCCGCCGCTCGGCTTCGGCGATGAGCGCGTCGCACTCCGCCACCGTCAGCGCCATCGGCTTTTCGATCACGACGTGGCGGCCGGCGCGTAGACAGACCAGGCCCTGCGCGGCGTGTAGTCCGTTGGGGGTGCACACGCAGACTACGTCACAGGCTAGCTCCGTGAGTAGCTCCGGTAAACTAGCGTACAGGGGCACCGCCTCTCCCACTCCCTCCGGCCACCGCAGCGCGGTCCGGTCGAGGACGTCACACACCCCTACCAGGGTAGCCTCCGGCCGGGCGGCAATCAGACTGGCGTGGCGGCGGCCGATGTGGCCGAGGCCCACTACGGCGAAGCGAATAGAGGCGATATGACAAAAATTGAGCCGGCGAAGGTAACCGTAGTTGTGGCTTTAGCCGCACCACTTCACGGCTTCCCCCACCAGCCGGTATTCTCCACTTTCGTTGCATCCCGCGTACCCGGCCTCATCGAATACCAGCCGGTTGCCCGCCCGACTCATCCACCCCACCCGCTGCGCCGGGGTACCCACCACCAGAGCGTAGGCCGGCACATCCTTAGTCACCACCGCCCCCGCACCCACAAAAGCATACTCGTGCAGCCTCACCCCGCAGACGATCGTCGCGTTCGCCCCGATGGTCACCCCCCGCTCGACTACGGTCGTCGCGTACTGTCCCCGCCGGTCCACCCCCGCCCGCGGATTGTGCACATTGGTAAAGACGGCCGACGGACCGATGAACACCTCCTCCCCTACCTCCAGGCCCGCGTACAGACTCACGTTATTCTGCACCTTGCACCCCCGCCCGAGCCGTACGCCGCCGGCCACGAACACATTCTGCCCCAGACTACAGTCCGCCCCCAGCTCGCAGTCCGGCATGAGATGGCAAAAGTGCCACACCTTACTGCCCGGCCCGATGCGCGCCCCGGCATCGACCACGGCGGTGGGATGTGCGTAGTAGGCCATGCTAAAAAAAGATGAGTAGCCCCAGCCCTCCCACCAGCAGCAGTTTGATCTGTAGGCTCAGTTTGTGGTAATCCACCTGCTGGCGGGCCCGCGCCAGCTGCCCCAGAATCACCAGTACGGCGATTAGCAGCAGACCGATACAAATCAGCATCGGCGGCTGCAGGAAGGCCGGCCAGCCCAGGAAGATCGGACTCAGGATCGACACGATCACCATCACGCCGAGCACAATGGCGAGCCGCCGGCTCGTCGTCACTCCCAGCAGCACGGGCAAGGTGCGGCGACCCTCCTGCCGGTCACCGCGCAGATCCTCCAGGTCCTTGACCAACTCCCGCAACAAGGTAGCTACGAAAGCGAAGGCCATAAAGAGGATACAAACCCGTACGGTGTCTAGCCCGAGCGCCGGGTTCACGTCGATCAATTCACGTAGCCCCCGCCGCTCGGTCACTACCAGGATACCCGGTACCCCGGCGCAGTACAGGGCGACCAGCAGATTACCGAGAAAGGGGACTTTCTTTAGCGTAGCGCTGTACAGGGCCAGCACCCCGATCGCCAGTGGAAAGAGGAACAGCAGCTGCCGCTCCCCGAGCCGCAGGGCCAGCAACAGCGCAAAGAGATAGCCTACGAACACCGTGGCGCCAAAGAGCCACTGCACATTGGCCCGCCCGAGCTTGAGCACCATGTTCTTGCCCGGATGGTTGATCGCGTCGATGCGCACGTCCCGCAGGTCGTTGACCAGGTAACCGGAGGCCGTGATGGCCAGCGTAACCAGGCAGAGCTCGAAAAATTTCCACGGCCGCAGCACCCCCCGCGATCCCTTCCGCATCCAGCGCGGGCAAAATGATGCGGTAGTACACCAGCACCTGCGTCAGGGCCACTACCACCAGGTTCTGAAGGCGTACCAGACGAAAAAAGTCGAGCAGGGGCAGGGAAGGCATGGTCGGTGCGCTTATTTCAGCAGCGTGCGGCTAATGACTAGCCGCTGAATCTCCGAGGTACCCTCCCCGATGGTGCAGAGCTTACAGTCACGGTAGTATTTCTCCACGGGGTAATCCTTAGTGAAGCCGTAGCCCCCGAAGATCTGCACCGCCTCATTAGCCACCCGCACGCTCGTCTCCGAGGCGTAAAGTTTGGCCATGGCCGACTCCCGCGTCACGGGCTCTCCGGCATCCTTAAGCCGTCCGGCGTTGCGGGTCAGCAGCTCGGCGGCCTCGATCTCGGTGGCCATATCCGATAGTTTGAAGGCGATGGACTGAAAGCGACTGATGGCCTTGCCAAACTGTTCCCGCTCCTTGGAATAAGCCAGGGCGGCGTCCATGGCCCCCTTAGCGATACCCAGGCTTAGCGCCGCGATGCTGATACGGCCACCATCCAGAATCTTCATACTCTGAATGAAGCCCTCCCCCACCTCGCCGAGCACCCGGTCGGCCGGCAGGTAGCAATTCTCGAAGATGATCTCGGCGGTCTCACTGGCCCGCATTCCCAGCTTATCCTCCTTCTTGCCTCCACGGAAGCCCTCGTCGCCCCGCTCCACGATGAAGGCCGTCATGCCGTGACTGTCCAGCAGCTCGCCGGTGCGGGCGATCACCACGGCTACCTCGCCGCTGATACCGTGGGTGATGAAGTTCTTGGCCCCATTAAGCATGTAGCCGCCGTCGGCTTGCTTTTCGGCTACGGTGCGCATCCGTCCGGCGTCGGAGCCGGTGTTGGGCTCGGTCAGTCCCCAGGCCCCCGAGGTGCTCGCCGGTGGCCAGTTTGGGCAGGTACTTCTGCTTCTGCTCCTCGTTGCCGAATAGTAGGATGTGGTTCGTACACAGCGAGTTGTGCGCCGCTACGCTCAGTCCGATACTGCCGCATACCTGGGCGATCTCGTCGATCACCGTGATGTAGGCATCGTAGCCCAGCCCCGTACCGCCGTACTCTTCCGGCACCAGCACGCCCATGAATCCGTATTCCCCCAGCTGGCCGAATAGCTCCCGGGGAAAGTGCTGCGTTTCGTCCCACTCCATCACGTGGGGGGCAATGTGCATGCGGGCGAAGTCGGCCGCACTCTGGCGGATCATTTCCCGCTGCTCCGCCTGGGCGCTGGCGAGGGTAGAGGAGGTGGGTACTGCAGTCATGGTTGTGGTGGTTTGGTTAGAGGCGTCGGAGGTAGAATGTTAAAGTAGCACAAATGTTAGTCGGGCGGGCCCGCGGGTGCAAGGTAAGTCGATTTGGCGACCGTAAAAAAGATGGCAGCGTTTAATCGTTTCGGCCACCTTTTACCGAATGTTATTTCAAGTAGTCCCTATAAAAACGACTAAAACAAAATGAACGTACAAAAAACATGTGTAAACCCAACATTAATTCGGTAAGGGTCAGGCAACTTAGACGATTAGCGGCCGTTTCATGCTTACCTAGCGGATGAACAACCCGAGCCCCCAAATTTACCGACATGTACCGCGCATTTAACCCCCTTTTAGGAGTCTTTTTTCTGAGTCTGTCACTCTCCGGCCAGTCCGTCTTCGATGCGCTGTACGGGGGGGAGGTGGACCGGGCGGTAGCTGTCACCCTCACCGTACCGCTGGATAGCCTCGCTGCTCGCTCGGCCCACGAACAGGCCGGCCAGCTGACGTTTACCGATCACAACGGGGCCCCGCGGGTATTCGGCGTGGAGGTTTCCCTACGCGGCAAGTTCCGCCAGGTGCGCTGCGGCTTTCCCCCCCTCAAGCTCGATTTTGCTAAGGGCGAACTACGGGCCAGCGGTATGACCACCCACGACAAGTATAAGCTCGTCCCGGCCTGCTACGCCGATAGCACCGCCCAGGCACTGGTGCTCAAAGAATACCTCGCCTACCGTGCTTACGCCCTGCTATCTCCCGGAGCCCATTTCCGTGCCCAGCTGCTCCGGATCACCTACCGCGACGCCGCCGCCGGCCGCCCCGACCGCACGGAGTATGCCTTCCTGCTCGAAGACCCCGACGAAATGGCCGAGCGCAGCGGCGGCACCGAGTTCGGTGACTCCCTGGGCCTGACCCCCAACCGCTACGTCGCCGCGGCCGAGGCCCGCCATGCCCTGCTCCAGTACCTGCTCGGCAACGGCGACTGGAGCCTTGACCTACAGCGTAACGTCAAGCTGGTGGAGCTGCCCAACGCACAGTTGATCCCCGTAGGCTACGACTTCGATTTCAGTGGGTGGGTGGGCGCATCCTACGCCTCCCCCTCGCGCCAGCACGGGCAGCAGAGCATCTACCAGCGGGTCTACCTGGGGTACCGGCAAAGCGACCGTACCCTGGGTGAGGTTGCCCAGTCGTTCCGTGACCACCGCCGCGAGCTGCTCCGCCTGATCGGCGACTTCGAGCTGCTTTCCGAGCAGGAGCGCACGGTGCTGCAGCGCTTCGTGAAGCGTTTCTACGACGAGTTGGGCACCATGACCGCCGATACTAGCCTGGAACTCTACCGCCAGTTGCGCGGAGAGACTGCCGCCATCATTCCGCCCGGTAGCCAGCCCCAGTATTACGGCGTCGGCGCCCGCTAGGGTGGCTACCTTTGCGGCCATGACGATCCCCAGTCCGACCCGCTCGCGCGCCCAGGAAAGCCGCGCCGCCGTACAACGGCTCTACATCGCCATGCGCCACCTGCTCATCCGCGGCAGCTACAAGCCCGGCGGCATGAGCGGCAAGACCCTGATGGATAGCCTCATGGTCCTGCGCCCCGAGATCTACGGCTCCATCACCGATACCGAGCGCGTGGAGCTCAACGGACTGCACTACGTCTTCCAGCGCCTGCCCCGGGGCATCGAGGAGTGCCGCTTCATCCGCCTCATCACCCGCGAGGGCTACGAGAACAGCCACTTCCCCCCCATCGTACCGCCGAAGCGCCGCCGCAACGCCTACCGCATCGACGCCCACGAGCTGTACATCGAGATGACCCGTGGGCGCAGTGACATCTACGACATCCTTACCCACCTGACCTTTCTCTACGCCGAGGCCAATAAAATCTACCGCAACAGCCTCGACAGCAAGGGCCGCCAGAAACGCGAGTGGCGGCTGCTGGCCGAGATCGTCGAGCACGAGCGCAAGGGGGAGGACTTCAGCCGCGAGACCGCCTACACCTACCTCAGCACCCTCCTGGGCCGTACCTACGACGAGGTGGTGGCCGCCTGCCGCCGCTTCGCCACCGAGGAGCAGGTGAGCTCCCTTTTTCACATCACCTACTGGCTCGGTCACCTAGCGAAACAGGAACTGGAGGAAGATGCGGACCGCGAGGTGAGCTTTTCGAGTAGCCTGCGCGAAAAGACCGGTCACCACCACTACGGCGAACTCTGGGCGGAGGCCGTCAAGGCCCTGCTCCTCGAACGGGGACTCATCGAGCGCCCCTTGCACATCGTAAGTGCCAATCTCCACAGCGTGATGAACACCCTGTTTGCACCTGCGTCCACCGCCCAGAAGCTACGCGGCAACCGGAACGTGTTCGACGTGGCCCGGGCCCTGTCGCAGCCGGACTACCGCCACCTGCGGCCCCTGGTCACGGAGCTGGCCCTGAAGAACGGCATGACCGAACTGGTAGATACCAGCGGTAGCAACATCGGCGTGCAGCTTTTCGATACCGCCGCCTTCGATCCGGAGCTGGTGAGCCGGGAGTTGAAGTACGTGCCGGCGGCGGATCCGAAGCAGGCCCCCCGTCATCCTGGTGATGGATTATGCCTTTGGCGAGCAGGCCTACGAAAGTATGGACGAGCTGCTGCGGCCCTACCACGTGCCGGGTGAGGACGCCGCGGTCTACGACATGCCGGTGGCCAGCATCAATATTATGGGCAAGGCCGGCATCCTGGAGGGGGTCAAGGGCGACCTGATGATCCCCAACGCCCACATCTTCGAGGGCACGGCGGATAACTACCCCTTCCACAATGACTTCACCGCCACCCAGTTTGCCGATCAGGGGCTAGGGGGTGTATGCCGGCCCCATGGTCACCGTGCTCGGTACTAGTCTGCAGAACCGCGAGATCCTCGACTACTTTCTCCAGAGCAGTTGGCAGGCCGTGGGGCTGGAAATGGAGGGCGCCCACTACCAAAAGGCCATCCAGGCGGCCACCCATATCCGTAAGAGCGTCAACCCCGCGCTTAAACTTCGCTACGCCTACTACGCCAGTGATAACCCCCTGGTCACCGGCCACACCCTGGCCAGCGGTAGCCTGGGGGTGGATGGGGTGAAGCCTACCTACCTGATCACGGTAGAGATCCTGAAGCAAATCTTTGGGTCATAGATTAGGCAGGCAGCGCACTAGTCTATTGCCCAGGGAGTTTATCCGTCCACCCTATTTACTCCCTGCATGCGCCTTCCGCTCCTCCTCTTTTTCCTCCTCTCGGTTGTTTGCTCGGCATCGGCCCAGTCGGATACCACTTATCTCAAGTGGTATGATTCCTTTCGCTCGTCCCAGCGCTACGCGGTAAATCCGTGGGTCAGCGTGCCCCTCATTGCGGGTGCTGCGCATCTGGGCCAGGTACGGCTGCTCAGTCTGCAGGATAAGCCTCCGCTTGACGTCGCCTTCATCGAGTCGCTCCGTAAGGAAGATGTGAATAGGTTTGATCGAATCGCCGTACGGCGCGACTTCGATAAGCAGAAGCAGGCGCTGATTCAGAGCGGCTACTTTTTTGACACCGGGCAGTGGGCACCCCTGGCGCTGTTCGTCTGGAAGAAGTACCGCCACGACTGGCTCGACATCAGCCTGATGTACCTCGAGGCCCAGGCCACCCAGGGCTTGTTTTACGGCTACGCCCCCTTCGGGCCTACGGTGGTAGACCGGCTGCGCCCCGTCACCTACTACTCCTCCGACACGGAGACCGAGCGCCTTACGGACGGCAACAATCGCAACAGCATGTTCAGTGGGCACGTCTCCACCATGTCGACGGGGGTTCTACTTCGTGGCGCGCATGGTCGACGACTACAACCCCCAGCTTACCGGCGGGCAGCGTATCCTGCTCTATACCGGCGCTACCCTACCCTCCCTCTACGGTGGCTGGCTGCGCATCAAGGGGCTCAAGCACTACCCTAGCGACGTGCTCATCGGGCTGGGGGTAGGAGCCATCAGCGGCATCGGCGTACCGAGCCTGCACAAGTGGTGGAAGCGGCGGCATCCGGGCAGCCGCGTAGCCCTCCGCCCGGTATTCGGTGGTGGGGCGGCGGGACTGGCCTTTAGTCTACAGTACTGCTCCGGGTCCATCTTCGCCCCGTCGGCGCCGCACTCGCCGCCAAAGCACGATCAGCCCGGTAAGGAGCAGCACGATGGGCCAGATACTGATCAGCCCCAGCACCAGCTCCTGAATGAGCTCCCAACCAAACACGAAGGCGCTACCAGTACGGCTCCAGAAGCCCCGTTCGTAGGCCGTGCCAGTCTCGCGGTACTCCTGCGTTTGATAGAGGTTCAGGGTAAGCGTAGAGAGGCTCACCTGATCGCGCAGGTAGCGTAGCCTGCCCTCCTGTGCCTCAATCTCTTCGGTGATGGTCCGAATCTTCTCCTCGGCGTTGAGAATGTCCTCCACCCGTTCGGGCGCGGGTGCGCAGAATGTCAATGTAACGGTCACGCACCGTGCGCTTGGTCTGGAGCCGGCTCTCCAGGTCGAGCCACTCCTCGGTGACGTTGCGGCTGTCGAGGTTCTGGTAGTCGATGTGCTCGGCCAGGTGGGGCAGCTCATCGAGCACCGGCTGTAGACGATCGGCGGGCAGTCGCAGCACCAGCTCGGCGGTGAGCTCGTAGGGCGAGTTGGTGCGGTGCTGACTGGCTACGAAACCGCCCCGCCGGGCCAGGAGGGTGCTGAGTTGGTACAGGGCGGAGTCGAGGTCGGTGACCTCGGCGCGGACCGTGGCGGTGTAGATGATGCGTTGCTGGTTGTCCCGCCAAGGCGTTTGCACCTGCGGCCCCGGCAGATTTGGGGGAGGGGGTTCTGCTGTTTGTGGTGCGACGAGGTCAACCTCGTTGGTGGCGTATGCTTCTAACTGGGGCTCCTGGCTACAGGCGGTGAGGAGAAGTAAAAGGAAGAAAATTGCAAAACGCATACGGGAGTTCTTTTTCCCTAGATGCACCTACGGTCCAAAAAGCATACACCCCCTCCATAATTAGCCAACCGGCTACGGAGTTAGGTAGTTGTAAACCCTGAGTTAAGTCCAGCGTATGTTGCGTTTTTTCTACCTAGCCCTCCTCCTTAGTTTCTTTGCTCCGCTACCGGCCCAGCAGCTGTCTGACCGAGCCGTTGACCCAGGACTGAGTCCGTCTACCGCGTCCGTACGCTCTACGAGGGGGTAGGGGGGGCTGGCCGTCATGCTGGGTAGCACCGCCGGTATTGATGCCCTGCGCGATAAGCCGGACATCAGCGACGAGACCCTGCAACGCCTACAGACTACCGAGACCAGTCGCCTCGACCGTTGGGGGCTGGAGCAGGACGCCCTCAGTCGCCGCAGGGGGAGGATGCCAGTGATCGGGTGTTTAACGCGTCCATTCTCCTCACCGCCGGGCTATTTATCGACAAAAAATTCCGCAAGGACTGGCTCGACATTAGCGTACTCTACCTGCAGGCGCACGCGCTGAGCGCGGCTACCTACGCCTACTCTCCGCTGGGGCCGCGCTTCATCGACCGGTACCGTCCCCATCGTGTACTACAGGGAGCTGAGCTACGACGAGCGGCGGGCCGGCAACAACCGCAACGGTTTTTTCAGCGGCCACGTCTCGACCACCGCCGTGGGTACCTTCTTCTTTACCAAGGTGCTCTCGGATTATAATCCGCAGTGGACGGGCACCCAGCGGGCGCTGGCCTTCACCCTGGCCGCCCTGCCCCCGGCCTATGTGGGCGTGCAGCGGGTACGGGCGCTCAAGCACTTTCCGACCGATTCGGTGGTGGGCCTCGGCGTGGGCGCCTTTTTCGGCGTGATGGTGCCACAGGTGCACAAGGTCTGGCAGCGCAGGCACGTCAGTCAGCTTAGCATCGGGGGCCACTACGGGGACGGCGCGGGCAGTGCCGGCCTAGTGCTTACTTTTTAGGCGGGGCCGCGGGTGCAGGGTTTTAGGTGGGCGGACTATCTTTCCCCTTTATACCCCGCCACTATGCTCGACCTCCTGACCATCCACGATACTGCCCAGGCCGATATCACCTACCGCCACGTGGGTAGTACCGACGTGACCCGCTACGAGAAGATGCACGTGGAGGTGTTCCGCGATTCGGGGCAGGCCTCCATCGCCGTGGCCCACGAGATCGCCGACCTGATGCGCGACAAGGCCTCCCGCGGCGAAAAGTGTGTGCTGGGACTGGCGACGGGCTCCTCACCGATCCGCGTATACGCCGAGTTGGTGCGCTTACACCGGGAGGAGGGACTGGACTTCAGCCACGTCATCACCTTTAACCTGGATGAGTACTACGAGCTGCCGCCGGCCAACCGTAACTCCTACTGGTACTTCATGCACGATCACCTGTTTAACCACGTCAACGTAGCACCGCGCAACATCAACATTCCGAAGGGCAACATCCCCCTGGATGAGGTGTACCGCCACTGCATGGACTACGAGGCCAGAATCAAGGCGGCCGGGGGGCTCGACTTTCAGCTACTCGGCATCGGCCGCACCGGTCACGTGGGCTTCAATGAACCGGGCTCCAACTCCCGCTCGCTGACCCGCCTGATCACCCTCGACCACCTCACGCGGGTGGATGCGGCCGGCGACTTCCAGGGGATCTCCAACGTACCCACCCGGGCGGTGACCATGGGCATCCAGACCATCAACCAGGCGCGGCGCATCGTGCTGCTGGCCTGGGGACACAAGAAGGCCGAGATCATCCAGCAGACGGTCGAGGGGGAGCGGACCTCGGAAATTCCGGCTACCTACCTGCAGGAGCACCCCAACGTAACGGTGTTGCTGGATGAGGAGTCCAGCGCCGAGCTGCGCCGCTTCAACACCCCCTGGCTGGTGGGGCCCTGCGACTGGACCGATACGCTGGAGCGTAAGGCCATCGTGTGGCTGAGCCGCCACGTAGATAAGCCCATCCTGAAGCTGACCGAGCGCGATTACAATAGCAACGGCATGTCGGACCTACTGGCCCTTTACGGCTCGGCCTACGACCTCAACATTCGCATGTTCAACCAGCTGCAGCACACCATTACGGGGTGGCCGGGTGGTAAGTACGGCTTCGACGATACCTTCCGGCCGGAGCGGGCCGATCCGGAGATCAAGCGGGTGATCATCTTCAGTCCCCACCCGGACGACGACGTGATCTCCATGGGCGGTACCTTCGAGCGGCTCATCGCCCAGGGGCACGACGTACACGTTGCCTACCAGACCAGCGGCAACAATGCGGTGACTAATGCCGACGCACGGCGCTACGCCGAGTTCAGCCGCGACCTGAGCGAGAACTTCGGGGCGGGCAACGCGCGGCTCGACTTCATCATCAACGAGCTCAGTGACACCAGCACCGGGGCCAAGGCCGACTCGGCCGACATCCGCAAGATCAAGTCCCTGATTCGCCGGGGCGAGGCCATCGCCGGGGCCCGCTTCGTGGGGGCGGCCGACGACCACATTCACTTTCTGGACCTGCCCTTCTACGAAACCGGTAGCAACCGCAAGAATGAGCTCGGGGTGGAAGACGTTCGGATCACGCGCGAACTCATCGAGCGCGTACGGCCCCACCAGATCTTTGCCGCCGGTGACCTGGCCGATCCCCACGGCACCCATAAGGTATGCCTGGACTCCATCTTTATGGCCCTGGAGGAGCTCAAGGGCGATCGGCCCGCCTGGCTCGCCGATACCTGGCTCTGGCTCTACCGCGGGGCCTGGCAGGAGTGGCCCATCCACGAGATCGAGATGGCCGTGCCGATGAGTCCGGCCCAGGTGGAGGCCAAGCGCAACGCCATCTTCTTCCACCAGAGCCAGAAGGACGGCGCGATGTTCCAGGGCGAGGACAACCGGGAGTTCTGGCAGCGGGCCGAGCAGCGCAACCGCGAGACCGCCCGGCTGTACAATCAGTTGGGGCTCACCGAGTACGAGGCCATGGAGGCCTTCCGGCGGCGGGATTTTTAGGCGGCGTACACTATTTAATTATTGCTACGGGTTAATAGGGTGCCTTTCGTGCCGTGGCCGGCTATTGCTGGTGCGGACTCCTGCTTTCTGTCTCTCATATACACCCGTCTTCCGTGTCGACCCTTCCCCTACTGCGCTTTTGCGTAGGTCTCTGCTTCTTCGTACTTACCCCCCTTAGCGCCCAGGAAATTTGTGACAATGGCCGCGACGACGACGGTGACGGTCTCATCGATCTTAACGACACGGCAGATTGTAGCTGTAGCATACCCGCTACTACTACGTCCCTACTACCTAACCCTTCCCTCGAAGATTTCGCCACCGATCAGCCGGGCTGCGCCTCCCGCCAGCCGGGGGGACTACCCGATGCGGTCGATCAGGCCAACTGTCTGGTGGGCTGGCAGCGCGTCAGCCTAGGCACCACCGACGCCTGGAACGCCTTCACCCTGTCGAATGCCGGGCCGGCCTTTCCCGAGGCCCTGCCCCAACCCCTACCGAGCGGCACCGGAGTAGCGGGTTTTTGGATTGGCGTGCGCGATACGCCCCGCGGTGGATACCGCAACGCCGACGGCAGTATCGCGAGCACCTACCGCGAATACCTGGCCACCTGCTTTATTAATGGTGCTACGCTGCAACGTGGCGAGAACTACCGCCTCACCTTTTCGCTAGGCTTCATGGAACCCCAGGAGATGGAGCTAGAAAATGCCGACGTCCCCGTACTCCTTAGCTCCCCCGATCCGGTAGAACTGGCCATCTATGGCGTACGCGAGTGTGAGCAGCTCGACTACGGTGATTTTTTTGGCTGTCCGGAGGAGTCCGGGGCGGAGGGCTACGAGCTCATCACCACCGTGGAAGTGGTAGGTACGGCCGGTAGCTGGACACCGACTACGGTAGACTTTATCCCACGGAGCGAGTACGCCGGCTTTGCCATCGGCGGCTCCTGTGGGGACGACATTCGCCAGCCCAACGCACGGGGCTACCGCAACTATTACTTCATCGACGACCTCATCCTGAACCTTGCCACGGCCTTCGAACAGCCGGTGGTTGGGGGCTTCAAGCAGTCGGTGGCCGGCCCGGTCTCGGTGGAGGGACAGACCATTTGTGCCCCCGAAATCACCCTACGGGGCCGCCCCCAGGAGGCAGCTATCTATCAATGGTATCACGATGGTGTTGCCCTGGCGGGGGCTACCGAGCCGACGCTGATCCTACAGCCCTCCCCCACCATCGACGGAGCCTACGCGATGCGCGTGACTTCCCCGGCGGGTTGTGCGGTGACCGAGGCGGTGAAGATCCAGCGCCCCATCCTCTACGATCAGGTAGCCGATAGCGTGGCCCTCTGTCAGCGGGGGGAGGAAGTGACCATCTTTGCTCCGCAGGCTACGGGAGCCAGCTACATCTGGAGTACCGGCACCACCGGCCCTTCCTTTACTACCGCCGAGCCGGGTACCTACTCGGTCACCGTAAGTACGGCCTGCGAGCAGCGGGTGGAGGACTTCGTGGTCACCGATACCGAAGCGACTACCTACTGCTTCCGCATCACACCCGAGCAGCCCTGCCTTGGCGATACGGTATCCGTGACCTTTGAGTCTGATTGGTACATCCCCACCGGCATCTACGCCTTACCCGACGGCAACCTCCAGTACTTCGATCAGCGTAGTGCTCCGCTACAACTCATCGCCGGGCAGACTACCAGCCTACAGGCCTACGTAATCACTACCTGTGGACTGCGTCTGACCGAGGTTCCCATTCCCGAGCTAACGCCCTACACCGCCGAAGCCGAGCTACGCGACCTGAACTGCCACGGCCCCACCGGTCGGATCAGTCTGCCGATGAAAGAACCCGGAGTGAGCTACACCTGGACCGACCCCAAGGGCAACCCGATCTACGGAGCCGACCATGAGGTCACCGCCCTCACCGCCGGTACCTACACCGTCGAACTGGAAGGAACGACCCACTGCCCCACCACTCTCTCCTACACCCTTACGGCTAACGATAACTTCAGTCTCGCGGTCAGTGCCACCGATGTCACCTGCGGCAGCGATGCCACCGCCCTGGCCCTGCCCACCGGAGGTACGCCCCCCTACCGGGTAGACTGGCGCAAGGCGGCCGACGAGGAGCCCCTCGGTCCGCCCCAGGCCGTCGCCCGTGATCTCGACCGCGGGGGGTGGCACGCAATGGTAACCGACAGTAACGGCTGTAAGACCGCCACCGACTTCGTAGTCGGGGGGCCGGAGCGCCTGAGGGTCACGGCTACGCCCGATTACCTGAGTTGCCATTCGGATACCGCTGGGGTAGCACTGGTGGATGTACGGGGTGGTACGGTTCCCTACCGCTACTCAACCTTACGCAAGAAGGCCTACAGTGATACTTCCCTACTTACCGGTCTTACCGCCGGTGTTCACCGGGTAGTGGTCGAAGATGCCGCAGGGTGCACTTCCTACCCCTACCCCGTGCACGTAGAGCTGCCCACCACCTTCGAGCTCGATGCCGGGGCAGACCAGGCCGTCACCTGGGGCGAGCCCGTCACACTGGAGGCTACAGTAGACGGTATCGACCCCTCGAACGGGGAGGTGCGCTGGACCCCGGCTGCTAGTTTAGCTTTTCCCGACGCGCCGCGGAGCGCGCTACGCGCTGTCGCTACTCCTTCGCAGACCACCACCTACGCCGTCACCTTTACCTCGTCCGAGAACTGTACCCGTACGGATAGCGTAACGGTCGCCGTTGACCGGGAGTCGCACCTTTACGCCCCTACCGCCTTCAGTCCTAACGGAGACAACACCAACGACCGCTTTACCCTATACACCAACGCCGCAGTAGCAGCCGTACCCGCCCTGCAGGTCTACGACCGCTGGGGCAATATGGTCTGGGAAAAGCCCAGCGAGGGAAGGGCGGAGTGGGACGGTACCTTCGCCGGCCAGCCGGTCAATCAGGGGGTGTACGTTTATCTAGGAAAAATACTGCTACGTGATGGGTCTACCCAGCGCGTACGGGGCAGCGTACTCCTGACGCGCTAAGGGGGCTGAGGTGTTAAAGTGACTACTTATTTTCTCCGAGCGTTAACTTTTGGGCCGCGCCTACGGTTCATGATATATATTTATTGCGCTAAGCGTAAAGTTTTTTATCTTAGCGCTGTCTTTTACACTATTGAACTAAACACAACACAGTGAACTTCGCTCGCTCGATCCTCATAATGAGGACTGCGGCGCTGTTGCTCGCCTTCCTTTTGGTCGGCCCTTCCGTTTCTGCTCAGGAAATTTGCTCTAATGCCATCGACGATGACGGCGACGGGCTCGTGGACCTGAACGATACGGCTGATTGCAGCTGCTCCCTCCCCGCCTCCACCACCTCCTTACTTCCTAACCCCTCGCTGGAGCTCTTCGCCGGCGATCAGTCCGGCTGCGCCTCCGTCCAACCCGGTGGCCTACCCGACGGCACCAACCAGGCCAACTGCCTCACCGACTGGCAGCGCGCCAGTCTCGGCACCACCGATGCCTGGAATGCCTTCACCTTCACCGGGGCCGGACCGGATTTCCCCACTACCCTACCCCAGCCCTTACCAAGTGGCAGCGGGGTGGCCGGATTCTGGGTGGGTATCCGCGATGAGGCCGATCATACCTTTTACAACGGCGACGGTACTACTACCCAGCAGTACCGCGAGTACCTGGCTGCCTGCTTTACCGGCGGGCAGCGGATGGAAGCCGGCAAGGACTACCGCCTGACCTTTTCCCTGGGCTTCATGGAGCCACAGACCTCTCCATCGGAAGACGGACCTATTTCCATTGCCTCTCCCGACTCCGTCGAGCTCGCCGTATACGGTATTCGCCGCTGCGAGCAGCTTTACTTTGGCCCCTTCTATGCCTGTCCGGAAGCAGTCGGTGCGGAGGGCTACGAGCTTATCGGTACCCTTACGGTAGCGGGTACGGCCGGTAGGTGGACCTCCGTCAGCCATGACTTTTTCGCCGTCAGCACCTACGAGGCCTTCGCCATTGGAGGCTCCTGCGCTGCCGACCGGGGCCGCCCCGACGGAGGGCTCTACCGCAACTACTACTTCATCGACGACCTCATCCTCAACACCGTCGCTGCCTTCGCCCCCGTCGTAGCCGGACCGGTACAGGTCGACGGACTCACGGTCTGCGACGACATCACCCTGACCGGCCGGCCCTGGGCAGGGGCCAGCTACCAGTGGTACCGCGATGGGATCGCCCTAGCCGGAGCTACCACCTATAGCCTCGCCCTAAGTGGTAGCCAGGTCGACGGTACCTATACCCTACGCATCAGCACTGCGGCGGGCTGCGCGGTCACCGATCCGGTACTTATCCAGCGGCCCATTGTATCCGATCTTTTTGCCGATACCCTCGGCCTTTGTTCCCCGGGCGACACCATGATCGTCAAACCCCGGCGCCAGACCGGAGCTACCTTCCAGTGGAGCGACGGCAGTACGGGGACCTCACTAGCCGTGACTCACCCCGGCACCTACCGGGTGACCGTCACCGAGGCCTGCATCACCCACGTAGAAACGATTACTGTTGCGTCCCAGGCTCCGCTCACCTATTCCCTGGAGCAACTGCCCGTCAACTGCACCGCAGATAGCCTCGCCGTACGGGTACGTACCAATGCCCACCGCCCCAGTATCTCCTTTCGGTCCTTTCCGGAAGAGGCCCGCCTTACCCACCGCGATGGCCTCGTCACCCTCCCCACCGGATCTACCCCGGCCATTCTCGCTTTTATTGACAATGGCTGCACGCTGGTGCTCGACACGCTCTGGCTTACCCCGCCTGCCGTACCCACCGACTGTACGGAGGCACCGGAGGAAGTGGTAACGGATGAAGAAGCACCGGAAGAAGACGAAAAGGGAGAGGATGAAAAAGTACAATACGAGGTAGTCCCTACGATAGTCGAGGAGATGCCCCAGATTTACGCCCCGAATGCCTTCAGCCCCAACGGCGATGGACGCAACGACCACTTCATCCTTTACTACAATAGCGGCGTCGTTGGCGTAACCCAGCTACTCATCTACGACCGCTGGGGTGGATTGATCTGGCAGCAAACTAGTGGAGAAGATACCGGCTGGGACGGCACCTTCCGGGGCAAAGTGCTTTCCGGCGGCGTCTACATTTACACGGCTAAAGTGCTGCTAAACAACGGTGCGCAACGATCGATCAGCGGGTCCGTCACGCTGGTGAACTAGCCCGAAGTCCGGCCTGTAGACCCTGTAGCTCGGCCAGTCCCCGCATACGGCCGTAGAGGCTGTAGCCGGGATTAGTGCGCCGCTCCCGGTCACCGAACAGCGTAAAGCCATGGTCGGGCCGGTAGGGCACCTCTACCCCCGCCCGGATGAGCTCCCGCACTGTAGCCGCCATATCGACGTCGCCCCGCAGGTGCCCGCTCTCGGCGAAGCTCTCGTGCAGTGCCCGTCGCACGTTGCGCAGGTGCACGAAGTGGATGCGGTCCAGGAACTCCCGGGCCATGGCCGGCAGATCATTGTCCGAGCGCGAGCCCAGCGAGCCGGTGCAGAGACAGAGGCCGTTGGCCGGGGCATCCACCATGGCGAGCAGCTCACGGATGTCCTCGGCCGTGGACACGATCCGCGGCAGACCTACCACCGGCCAGGGCGGGTCGTCGGGGTGGATGGTCAGCTTGATCCCCTCCTCGGTCGCCGTGGGTACCACCGCCTCCAGAAAGCGTTGCAGATTATCCTTAAAGGTAGCCCGACTGATGTGCAGGTAGGGGGCAATGGCGTCGCGGAAACTAGCCAAGTCGAAGCTCTCCTCCGAGCCCGGCAGCCCCTTCAACATGTTCGCGCTAACTTCCTCCCGCTCGGCCTCCGTCATACTCTCGTAGTGATCGGCGGCTAGTTCCACGATCTCGGCCGGGTAGTCCTCCGCCGCATGCTCCCGGGTCAGGATGAAGCAGTCGAAGGCCACCAGGTCCAGCCCGTACAGGGCCACCGTAGTTCCTCCGGGCACGGGTACGGCCAGGCGTGTCCGCGTCCAGTCCAGCACCGGCATGAAGTTGTAGCACACGGTGGTCACCCCCTCGGCCGCCAGGTTGCGCAGGCACGCCTGGTAGTTGGCCAGTAGCTCCGGTGCGGTATCGGCATTTTGCTTGATGCCCTCGTGGACGGGCACGCTTTCCACTACGCTCCAGGGTAGCCCCCGTAATTCCTGCTTGCGCTGTTTGATTTCCTCGCGCGTCCACACCGCTCCATTGGGCACGTGGTGCAACGCGGTAACTACTCCCTGTATATCCAGGGCGGCTACTTCGTCAATCGTGATGGGGTCGTGGGGGCCGTACCAGCGCCAGGTGGGGATCATCATTTACTAGTTACGATTTCTACTTCTTCACCCGTCTCCGCGCTCTCAATGATCGCACGAATCACGGCAATATCCGCCTTGCCCATACTCCCCGGCGCGATCGTCTGCGTACCGTTGAGGATGGCAAGGGCATCGTCGTCCATCTGCAGGCTCTGCTGGTTGGGCACCGGAGGACCAAGCACCTTCCCGTCGCTTGTCTTTCCCTTCACCCCCTGGTAGGGCTGCATGGGTTCCATCTCGTACCAGCCGTCCTCCGCCTCGATGTGTAGTTCATTATATGTTTCCACTACGCTGGTCTTACCCTCGGCCAGCATGCCCTCGGGGTAGCGCAGCGTGTAAGTAGTAGTGAGGTCCACGCCGTTGGGCCGCTCCTGCCGCTGCTGGGTCGCTTTCACTACCGCGGCTGGGGAGAGCTGGGTGCCGTACCGCAGCCCGTTCACGGTGTACACGCCCATATCGTAGAGTGCCCCGCCCCCCATGTCGCGCTGTCCGCGCCAGTAGTCGGCCGCGGGGGGGCTGCCGCCGTAGCCGGCGTAGGCGTGGGCGGCGGTGAGCGCACCGTAGGCCTTGTCCTTCGTGAGCTGAATCAGCTTGCGGGTATTGGGTTCGTGCATTACGCGGTAGCCGATGGCGAGTTGCACGCCGTTTTCGTTGCAGGCGTCGATGATTTCCTGGCACTGCTCGGGGGTCATGGCCATGGGTTTTTCGCACCAGACGTGTTTGCCGCTGCCGGCCGCACGCACGGCAAAGTCGCGGTGGGTAGCGGTAGGGGTCACTATATAGATCACGTCGATAGCGTCGTTATCGGCAATCTCCTCCATCGTATCGTAACTGTACACGTTCTCATCCTTGATGCCATACTTATCCTGCCACTCAGGGATTTTATCCGGGCTCCCGGTGACGATACCACGCAGTTCGCAGTGCTGGGTCAGTTGCAGGGCGGGGGCGAGCTGGCCCTTACTGTACCCCCCCAGGCCGAGTAGGGCAACCCCAATCTTACGGGCGTTATCCGGGGGCGGGGCCGCGGGTGCAGTAGACGTGGCGGGGGGCGATTTGGGCTGCCCGCAGGCGATTAGGCCCGGGGTGAGGAGCACCCCCGTGGCCGCCACGGCAGACTGGCGAAGAAAACGGCGGCGGGAGGCTTTGGTCGGGTACATACGGTTGGTGATGGGTTGTCGGTGCTAGAAGGTGCACAAGCGGGTAGAGGTTTAGCGGACCGGGGCCTTCCCGAATCAATCCTACCTTGTGCACATGCCCCAACGCTCCCTGGCCGTATTCTGCGGTTCTTCCCCCGGTGCGCGCTCCGAATACGCCGCCGCCGCCCGTGATCTGGCCGCCGTACTCGTACGACAGGACATTCGCCTCGTCTACGGGGCCGGTGCGGTAGGCATCATGGGCATCCTGGCCGACGAGGTACTCCGGCTCGGCGGGCAGGTACTCGGTGTCATTCCCCAGTTCCTGGTCGATAAGGAGGTCGCTCACCGCGGACTCACCGAGTTGCTCGTCACCCACTCCATGCACGAGCGCAAGCTGCTGATGGCCGAGCAGGCCGATGGTTTCGTAGCCCTACCCGGCGGTATCGGCACCCTGGAGGAGATCATCGAGGCCTATACCTGGACGCAGCTAGATTTACACCAAAAAGAGTGTGGGTTACTCAATACACTGGGCTACTACGATGCCCTGATCGGTCTGCTCGAGCATATGACCGAGGAGCGGTTTTTGCGGCGGGGGGCTTTGGAACGCTTGCGGGTGGCAAGAGACCCAAATGAGCTAGTGAAGGCGGTACTCGGTCTGTAGCGACGACCTCAGTCGTCGCTACGGTTAGCTCAGCTTGCCCCGCAGAAAAAGGGCGATCGCCAGACAGCCCCCGATCAACAGCAAATTATACCCCCACGGCAGCACGCCCCCCAACACCCCATATTTCAGCCCAAAATAACTGGCGAAGTACACCGCCGTCATCAGCAGGAAGACCGTAGGACTGGGCTTGTCTTTTCTAATGGGTTCCATGAATACAAAAAAAGAGACCCGGGCGAAAGCGCCCGGGTCCTTGTTATACGACTGTGTTGTCCACAGCGTCTCTCATGAAAAATAAACCTAATCTTCACGCTGAGTTAACCCGAAGGCAACTAACGCGCCGCTAAGGTAGCGGTATTTCTTGTATCCACAACTGACCATTACCGCAACACCACATATTTAACTTTATCGTATATGGCGACAACAGGGTCAGGCCGATACTGTGGATGTTGGTAGCTATACGCCAGGGCTACGAATTTAGTTTGTGCTTTAGCATATTTCTCCCAATTTTAACAGTTTTTATTTCCACGGCACCTAAAATAGGGTCTGCCGTATCTTCATGCGTTCCCGGTGCTGCTCTACCTGCCGGCGCAGGTGACCGAAGTACTGGGCGGCGTACTTACCGGCCTCCGAATGTAGGGCGCTGCCGTGCTCAACCAGGTTATCGAACCAGTCCTGTACCTCGGCGCACAGCTTGGGATCGGAGGTGGCTACGTAATTAGGAGTCACCAGGGTGGTAAACAGAAAGGTGCGAATGTCGGACTTTACCAGTACGATGTTGCTGGTATTGGACAGCTCGTTATGGTACACCCGTAGATCCGGACTGTCTTCCGTGGGTTCCTGACCGAAGGGATAGCGCTTGCCCACCCGTACCATCTGCTCCAGGTGGTCGATGATGAGTAGTAGCTCGTCGTAGATTTGGTCAATGTGCGCCCGGTCGGCAAAGCGGCCTACCTGATCGAGGTAGTTAATCTGCCGCAGGGTCACGTCCAGCACTCCCACCGACCAAAGCTCCCGGGCCGGTACGGTGTAATGTCCGCGCACTACGCCCTGGGCAATCACGTGCAACCGCTCGCTGATCAAGTTGGGGGAAAACTGCTCCGTTTTCCACTTTTCCAGGTTCCAGGTCGTGATCCCGAACATAAACACCTTGAAGCTGCGCAGCATCGGGGTGGCAAACTCGTAGTACATGGGCAGCTCCGGCGTAGCAAAGTCGAAACTCCCCCCGGGCAGCTTCTTCATTTCGTCCAACCGCTTCTGCAGATGGATGAAGTGATCGTATTCGTCGTGTATGAACTCCCGGCTCTCCGGATAGCGCAGGATAGGCACCTGCGGTCGGTTATTCCGGGGAATGCTAGTATCGACGTCGTAGGTCTGGGCCAGTAGCATCAGCTCGTCGGCCGTCAGGGCGGTATCGCCACGCATTCGCCGGTACACCGCATCGCGGCCTACGTGGAGCACCTGGGCCACCTCGCGGACCAACTCACTGCGGGAGGCAAAACGTTTGGTGAGTCGCTCGAAAAAGATCTGCTGGTAGCTATCGCTACGGGCATCGGATGTGCTTGACATGTTCATTCGTGTCTGCGCCTGCCTAAACTAAGTCAAAAAGACCGGTACGCGCTTATGTAGCCCATAAAGCTGCCCCTTACCTCCTTCCGCTTAGCCGACGAAAGAAAAGAATCAGGGATACACCGGGCTAGAGTGTAGTAAATATTCAGACAGACTGGGGTAAAGTGTTTGTTTTTAAAAAGTTTTAAAACAAAAAATTTGTTTTAAAGTTAGGATTGTGTTCCTTTGTCTTAATCAATGTAACTACATACGTTATCTAGTCCCCCTTAGGTTTCCCTCGGCAGGAGTTTTACAATATTTTATGTTTCGTTCGGCTATTTACTTATAGTAGCTAACTTTATTACGTTCTCGCCCATACTCACGAAAACATGTACTTCACTTCCTGCCGGGATGAGGAGGGCCACCAGCTCCCTTACTGTCCCCTCCATGCCATAATGCGGGTGTTTTCCGCTAAGAAACTTGCACCCGCGCGCCGCCGCCCGCTCCCTCACCTTGTTTGATTTAGCGGACGTGTACCTGACCTGTCATACCACGTTCAGCCTGCGCTACGGTACGCTCAGCCCCCAGCAACTGGTGGAAAAAGCCGCCGCCTGGGGCGTGAAGTCCCTGACCCTGGCGGACAACAACACTACCAGCTGCGCTATCGAGTTCGTCACCCGCTGCCGGGAGTACGGTATCAAACCCATCCTGGGCATCAGCTTCTGGCGCGACCAGCAGTGGCTCTACACGGGGCTGGCCCGTAACGCCGAGGGCTGGCACCACCTCTGTAAGTTCCTCAGCGACCATTCCCTGGACGACAAACCGCTGCCCACCGTGCCGCCGCGGATGGAGGACGTGTGGATCATCTATCCCCGACTGTGCAAACCCATCGGCGACTTTCGCGACAGCGAGCTGCTCGGCATCCGCCCCCAGCACGTCAACCGCTTGTTCAGCCATGAGCTGCGCAACTACCAGCATAAGCTGGTGATGCTAGCCCCCGTGGTGGCCGTGACCGACGAGGACTACGCGCTGCACCGCACCCTGCGCGCCATCGACCTCAACACCGTCCACACCAAGCTCACCCCCCGTGACCTGGCCAAGCGGGGCGACCGCCTACTGCCCCCCGCTACCCTACAGCAGTTCTACCGGCCCTACCCCGCCATCGTACGCACTATCCAGCGCGTGATCGACTCCTGCATCACCGAGCTGGAAACGGAATTCTGCTCTGTCCAGACTACTGCTACCTTCCGTCGGTCTACCTGATAGCGCCGGTAAGGGTCGATGCCCGCATTAACGATGATGCGACGAAACCAGAGAGAAAAGCAGTTCGTAAAAAGCTCTTTAACGCAGCGAAAAGCTTCAAAAAGGCATCCTGCACAATCTCCTCTACCTCGGGGCTATGTCGCGGCCGTAGGGATACGCCTTGGCCCGCGCAAAGGCATACCACTCCCGGTAGAGCCGTTCCTGGGCGGAACCCTCCCTACGGTGGCAGGCGGCAAGCCGTGTGATGAGTGCCTCAGATTGTGGCATGGTCGACTCAGTCAGACGATGCCCCGACTAGTACACGTAGGTCTGGAACCGCCCGGACAGTGGGTGCCCGTCTAGCGCATCCGCCTCGAAAGTGCCGGTGACCAGCCCGTCCTCCGCCCAACTTTCGATCACGACGGTGCCCGACAGCACATTAGGCTCACCCGTAAAGTAGGGACAGTGCGCCGAGCCATCGAGTGATAATGTCGTATAACTGATCGTCACCGACTGGGCATCTACACAAGTGGCATTCTCACTGGCTTTAGTCCCGAACACACGAGTTGTCGCATCCTGCCCCAACTCGCAGGCACTCAGGGCGATACTAAGTACGTGCGTATTATCCGCCGTAGCGTGCTCAACGTACAGCTGCTCCCCTTCGCTATCCTGGTAATAGGTATTGACCGTCACGCTGGGAATAGCATTCAGCAGCAGGGTTTAGCCATCTACGTGTAGCTCGATGAAGGACAGCTCGGAGGTAGCTAGTTCATACCCTTCTGCCGGCTCGCAGGCAGTGCAGTAAGCAGCAACGGCAAGGAAAAGTAGCGTTCGGATCATGGTAGAAGTTTTCCTAAAGGACGTAGCCTCCGGATAAAACCGTTGCTAGCTCCACCACAATTTATGCCTACTCTACCCACCCCGCACCCGCGGCTTACACCTAGCTTAAATTAGGGGCCCCTCCCCCTAATCACGCGTACCCCAGATGACGCAGCCCCCTACTTCGTCCCCCGCGGAATCAACGTACTAGGAAAAACCACCACGCTCTCATTACCATCCTCCCCCACGCTGGAGACGCCGAAGAAGTAGTTATCCACCACGATGTTGTCGAGGGTGTAGTCGAGCTGGCCGGCGGGCACGAAGCGCTTGTGGGTCCACTGCGGGGCGGTCGTAAGGCGCCAGTACACGTAGTAGCCGGCGATGGGCGTGTCGGTCTCGGGGGCTTCCCAGCGCAGACGTGTACTCGGCTCCACGGCCCCTCCGATCATGACCAGGGGCGGGGCCGCAGGTGCAGCGGCTAGACCGGCGAGCGTAATGGCATTGACTCCCGTGAGCTTAGCGGCGTAAGGAAAGTTGACGTGCTCTAGTTTGTCTCCGTACTCGATGCCGTCCTCGGTGCGGAGGTCCTGGTGCTGCTGGGTATAGTTTTCGTGGGTCTCCATAATACGTACGCCGGGCATATTGGCGTCGTTGAAGGGCCGGTGGTGCCCGCCGCGGCCGAAGCGGTCCAGGCGGTAGACCATCATCGGCTCCAGATTGGTGGCGTACTGCCGGGTCTGCCGCTCGATGTAGCGGGCCAGCTGGCGGGAGGGACCGTCCACCTCGCCCCCGAAGAAGCGGCGGTAGATGTTCTTGCGCTCGTCCTCTACATCGTCTGGGTAGTAAGGCTCGGAAAAGATGCGGAAACTGGTGTTGTCGGTCACCCCGTCTACGCCGGTGATGTTACCGATCATATCGTTATTGAGTACGCCGGTGAGGTTCCAGCCCTGCTCCTGTACCCAGTCGGCCATTCCCTTACCGCCGAAGAGCCCCTGTTCCTCCCCACTCAGGCCCACGTAGAGGATGGAGCCGGGAAACTCGTACTGCGTCAGTACTCGGGCGGCCTCCAGGGCACCGGCTAGGCCACTGGCGTTGTCGTTCGCTCCGGGACTCTCGCTCGTGCTGTCGAGCGGATCGCTCACCCGGCTATCGATATCTCCGCTCATCATGATGAAGCGGTTCGGATCGCGGGTGCCGCGCTGTATGGCGATCACGTTCACCACCCAGGTATCGTCCTGGATCCGACTCTCAGGATCGCCCTCCACCAGATTGCGCTGGTACATCACCTCCAGACAGGCCGCGCAGGCCGCGCTGATACGCTCGAACTCGGCGTACACCCAGCGCCGGGCCGCGCCAATGCCGCGGGTGTCGCTAGTCGTATCGCTGAGGGTGTGGCGGGTACCGAAGTTTACTAGGGTGGTCACATCGGCCTCAATGCGGGCCGGGTCGGGGGCCTCGGCTATATCGTAGAGGCGAGGATCGGCGGCGGGGGGCGGGGTGATTTGTGCGGATGCGAAGGAAGTAATAAGCAAAAGCACTGTACTTAGGTAGTACTGCATCGGGTCGGCGAATTGAATGACCAAGGTAATGTATGTAGCGCAGCCGGAGGCAGTATTGTACTACTCCTCTGTTGGCTCCCGGCAGATCAGCGGCAACACCCCATCGTACCAGTCGATAAGGGAAATATTGCGGGCCAGACTGAGGTCCTCACAGGCACCGGGGAGCTGGTTGTTGTCCAGGCGGGCCTGACCGCGCAGAATACGGAAGCGGCCGTCGCGGGGGAAGAGTTCGACGGCCTCGTCCATCTTGACCAGTCCCTGGTCGATGGTGGTGCTGTCGCTCACCAGCAACTGAGCCTCCTGCATGGCCGTAAGCGCTCTGGCGTAATTGTCGACCACGTACTGGCAGCCCGGGTCGGTAGGTGTAAAGTTGAAGGTGACGTCGTAGGCGCTGGCCACCTTGCGGCCCTCGTACTCCGCGGCGATCCACTGCCCGAAGGAGCCCGTGGCCGCATCGATGGCCCGGGAGGTGAAGTCTACCCCCAGGTCGTTGTAGTCGATGATATCATTAACCTTGACCAGGCCGTTGGGCTGAATGATGAGCTGGATGTCGAGCTGACCGGTAGCGCAGCTGTCCTGGGCGATGTCCGGATAGGTGATCTTTTCGTCGAAGTAGCCGACCAGGTTACCGCCGTTGCCGGTGAAGGTGGCCGCTTTGGTCAGATCGGTATAGACCGTGTCGCGGTCGATGACCACGTAGGGCTTAGGGTCCTCCAGGCGAAAACGTACCGGTAGCACGACCCGAAAGCGCACCGCGGTAGTATCCCGAAAGGCCGGCCGCCAGAGTACTTCGCGCTGCATCCCGATGACGGCGAGCAGGGCCGCCTGCCCGAGTCCGCCACCGGGGTCGCGTAACACCTCGGGCCGATTGACAAATCCGTTACGCTCCACGACAAAGGCCACGACGGCCGTGCCACTGATGCCTTCCTCACGGGCCTCGACGGGGTAGATCGCCCGCTGGTAGATGTAGTCGAGCAGATAGCGCTGGGCGCACTCGGCCTTGGCCACGGCCGTGGTATCGTAGCGCTCGCAGGGGCTAGGGAAGCGCGGCGCCTCGTCGGCAAAGCTATAGATGGTCGTATCGCCCACTACGGCAGCGGGGGGGCGCGCCGGGGCAGCAGTGGTATCGGAGGGAGCCTCCCCCTCCTCCTGAGCCGCTACGTAGAGGGGCAGGAGGAAAAACAGCAGCAGCAGGGCAACGATCGGTTTCATACAGTGAGCTTACAGCGGCTTAGCGGACTGCCGGAGCCGTAACGCATTAAACTTAATATTGGGCGCGATGGAGCTTAAGGTATAGTTAAACCGCTGAGATATAACGACCCGGTCGTAGGGAGAGTAGAGGAATACCATGGGTTGGTTGGCGTAAATGATCTCCTGAAACCGCCGGTAGAGTGCCGCGCGTTGCTCGTCGTCGGTCATCGTGGCGATTCGGCGAATGATTCGGTCCGCCTCCGGGTTCTGAAAGTTACCGCGGTTGGTGCCAATGGGGGGAACGGAGGAAGACAGCCAAACCTGGGCGAAATCGTCCGGCGTAGGCTCGAAACCCTGCCCGTAGAAGGAGGCCGTGAAATTGCCGGCATCGAGAATGGAAAGCAGCGAACGGGGCTCACGTTTGACCACCCGTACGTCTACGCCCACCCTACGCGCGCCCTCGGCCACCAGCAGGGTGACCGCCTCGCTGTCGGGTGTCGGATAAGAAAGGAGCTGAAAGCTCAACTCTACGCGCTGGCCGTTGATCAGCTTGTCTACGGTTCCGTCGCCGTTAGTATCCTCCCAGCCGGCATCCCGGAGCAGGCGCGCGGCCTCCTCCAGGTCGAAGGGAATAACGGGAAGCTGACTGTTGTAGTAGGACTTCGTGGGTAGCACGGGACCGACCACCCGGCGGGCCAGTCCCGGTAGTAGCTGGGCGATCAACTGGTCTACGTCCACGGTGTGGGCCAGGGCGCGGCGGGTGAGGGAGTCCGCTACCAGCGGGTCGTTCTGGTTGAACAGGATGGAGAAGTACTTGAAGCCGGGTACGTTGACAAAATCGTAGTACTGCGTCAGGTAGGGATCCTGTCGCAGCTGCTGAAACTCGTCGACCGGCATATCGATCACCACGTCAACGGCCCGGTCGCGCAGGGCGTTGATGGCCGTCGTGTTGTCGGGGATAATCACGAACTTAAGCTCGTCGGGCACGGCCGCCAGGCGTTCCTCACTACGGCCCTGGGCCCAGTAATTCGGGCGGCGACGCAGGCGCACGTACTGTCCATCCTCCCACGCCGCCAGGGCGTAGGGCCCGCTACCCACGATACGGCCGGGGTCGTAGCCCAGCTCCGGATCGTTGAAGCTGGCCGCAAACTGCCGCAGCTTGACATTTTCCTGGGCCAGTCGCTCGGCACTGCTGGGATCGGTGAGCTGGGGCAGGGGAATGTTCCGCAGTAACCCCTCCGGATCGTAGGCGTATTCGGGGTAGATATACAGGTCGCCGATGGCCTGGGCGGCCAGAATGTAGGGCCGGCGGGTGATGACCCGGAAGGCGCGTTCATCCTCGGCGTCTACCACCACGTCGAGTACCATCTCGTAGTAAGGCCGGTAGGGTCCGGAGGCTACCAGGGGGTTCATCAGCGCCTTCAGGCTGAAGGCCACGTCGTAGCCGGTCACGGGGGTGCCGTTGGGCCAGGTAGCCGCCGAGTCGATAGTGTAGTGGTAGGCGGTGCCCCCGTCGGGTCCGTTGTCCTCGATGATGGGTACCGAGGCCAGTAGGGGGACAATATCGTACGTCTGCGGGTCCTGCTCGTTAAGCGTTTGGAAGACCTGCTCGTAGACGTAGCGGGAGATGTTCTGCACGCTCAGCACGGGGTTGATTCCCATGGGCTCGGCCTTGATGCAAATACGGACCTGGTAGCCGGTGTCGCTGCCGGTGATGCCCCCCATGGTGGAGAGTTCGCTATGTTCCGTACCCCCACCTCCGGTACAGGCCAGCAGTCCACAGAATGCGGAGGCCAGCGTCAGTACACCTAGTTTCATGAGGGAGGTATGGATAAATAGGAGCTCTTACCGGTGAAGGTATCCAATTTCCGGCGATCGGCCGGCCCGCAAAGGGACGTGCCCGGCCGGAGCCGGGCAGACTTAACTTTCTGTTTACGACTCCGTTACGGGCTTATCGTGCCCATTCTGCTGGACGGCCTTTCCGTTACTAGCCGGCACCTCCTTGCGCACCAGGCCGTCGGGTAGGCTCATGCCGCTCTGCTTAAGAAAGTCATTGAGCTGGGGTACCATACCGTAAAGCCCCTGCACGAAGTTGCCCACGCCCTGTCCGTTGCCGCTGTCGTAGACCACCACCTTGTCGATGTCAACGTCCTTGATGGCGTCGGTCTGGATACGCGTCAGCTCGGCCAGCTTGTCGAGCATCAGGTAGTTGATGGCGCTCTCGGGATGGCCCCCGGCGGCGGTGACCAACTTCTGGAAGCCGTCGGCCTGTTTGCGCAGCAGCTCCTCGATACCCTGGGCCTCGGCCTGGTACTTGAGCAGGGTGGCGTCGGCCTCACCGCGGGCGATCTCGCGGCGGGTCTCGGCCTCGGCCTGAGCGGCGATGATGGCCTTCTGCTTCTGGATGTCGGCCTGTACTACCTCCTCGGCCTCCCGGCGGGCTTTTTCCATGAGGCCACGGGCTTCCTCGGCCGACTGCTCGGCGGCGTAGGCCTCCTTCAGGGCGTTGGCCTCGGCCACCTTACGGGCGGCAATGGCGCGGCGGTTGGCCTCGGCCAGTTCGATATCGCGCGCGGCGTTGGAGTTGGCAATGGCGATTGCCGAGGTGTTCTTACCCTCGGTAGCCTTAGCGTTGGCCAGGGCCTCCCCGACCTCGGCACGGCTATTGGCATCGGCCACCTTCGAGCGCTGGTCCTGCTGGGCCTCGGCCTCTCCGATGCTACCGGTCCGTAGCTCGTTGGCGACCTTGATCTTGGCGTCGTTGATGGCCTTGGCGGCGGCCTCCTGACCCAGTGCCTTGATGTAGCCCGACTCGTCCTGGATATCGGTCACGTTCACGTTGATCAGTTCCAGGCCAATTTTGTGCAGCTCCTCGCCCACGTTGCGGTATACGCTCTCGACGAACTTATCGCGGTCGATGTTGAGCTCCTCGATGTCCATGTTGGCGATTACCAATCGCATCTGCCCCATGATGATGTCGTGACTTAGGCCGGAAATACTGCCCCGGTCCAGAGCCAGTAGGCGCTCGGCGGCGGCTAGCATCAGGTGCGGCTTGTTACTGATCCCGACGGTGAACTGCGCCGGCACACTCACGCGGATGTTCTGCTTGGACAGCGCATCCTGTAGGTTCACATCGATACTCAGCGGCGTCAGGTCCAGGTACTGGTAGTCTTGGATCACCGGCCAGACGAAGGTACCCCCACCGGCGTAGCACTTGGCCGAGGCCTCACTTCCCGTACGTCCGTAGACGACCAGGATTTTGTCCGAGGGGCAGCGTTTGTAACGGCTCACGAGCCACAGGGTAAAGAGAAACACGAGGCCGATTATCGCGCCGGGGATTAGTAAAGCTTCCATAGTAAGGTGGTTTAACGGGTGAGAAAAAAGGGCGGGGCCGCGGGTGCTACTTACATCAGGGGTAGGGGCCCCTGATGTAAGTCTGGGGGACGTGAGCTGACTAATAGCGCTCCGTCCGTGCCCATATCGTCGACCAGTATTTGCGTACCGGTAGGTAGCTCATTACCGCCCATGCTCCGTGCTTTGAATTCCCGCATACCCCCCTTGACATTGACGTGCACGATGCCCTCCCCGGTGGCGGGGATGCGCAGGTACACCCGACCGGGCTGTAGTAAGGCGTCCGAGGCCGTCCAGTTCACGTTCTCTTCCTGGCGCAGCAGCAGCCGCACTACCCACTTCATCAGGTAGACGGCCACGGCACCGGCGGCAACGCCACTCACGATCGCAGCCACGGGGTTCGCCGTGGAGAGTAGGATTAGCTTAGTGGTCCAACTCCCGATCGAGAGGAAGGTAAGTCCGCCCTTGACCAGTCCGACGTCTACGCCCCCACCCCCGTCCACCGAGGTATCCGCGTCCAGGTCGATATCCAGGTCCAACCCCCCGATGATACCCAGCAATAGCAGCAGCACGAGCAGGCCACCGCAGATCAGCGAAATGTAGGTAAGCGTAACAATCATCGGTGAGCGGATTTAATACCTTGTTAACGTTTGCACGGGGGGCTAGCGTTGCATATTCCATTCGGCATTGGTCGAGTTCGCTGCTCACTTGGTCGAGGATCAGCCAAATGCGAAGGCCCGAATCACCGCGCTGGGGTGATTCGGGCCTACAAACTACTGGCTCAGCTAGCAGGTAGCTAGCGCGAGGCCTGCCCCCGTATGAACTCAATCGTACCGATGGCTCCCATCACCGCCTCCGGGCTCTTGGAGTCGGCTGCGAAGCGTAGGAAAATGGGCTGCTCGCCGGATTTACTTACGGAGACAGGAATGTCCACCTCGTTCTGTCCATAGGTCGATACCCCCTGACTCAGGCTGGCATGACCGATCACCTCCCCGTTGCGGGGGTCACCGGATACCACCTCGATGGTACCGCCGGAGGTTACGTTAGGTACCAGCATCACTTCGGCACGAATGGTATTGATGCCCGCTAGGTCCATGGGCCCGTAGGAGACCCAGCTATCGTTGGTAGCCACCAGCACGTCGGCATCCTCGTCGCTCAGGGGGTTGTCCTTGGCCTCCACGTGATAGGCCATGACGCGCTGCCCGTCGGCGTACTTATGGGCGAAGAGTTTGGGGGAGCGTAGCACGACTACATCGGTACTAGTCAGGCGGGGCAGGCCGCCCTCGGCCCCCTTATCGGTGTAGCTAGCCTGCAGGTAGTAGCGGCCGGGTATTCCGTCGCGGTGCTTATCCAAAGCAATACGTCCCTTTGCCGGGCGGCTTTCGGCGTTCGGTGCCGGACCGGCCAGTGAGAGGATATAGTCGGCCATCTGCTTGGCTTCGGACTCCGGCAGGTCGGGGTGGGCACTCATATTCTGCTCGCCCCAGACGCCGTGTCCTCCGCTGATGATCTTACCGGCCAGGTAGTCGGTAGCTTTAGGGTCCTGCCGGTAGTGGTCGGCCACGGTCTGGTAGCTGGGACCGATACTGGCCTCGGCCTCCATGTGGCAACCGGCGCAGTCGTTGGCGCCGATCAACTCCTTGCCGATAGCGAAGGCGGTACTGGCACCAGCCACCTGGTGACCGCGGGCAATTTCTACGATGTCTTCTCCCTCCAGATAGTCTACGGTGACCGTTACGGCGCGGGGATCGATGCCCGCGTCCAGACTACCGTCCTCGGGGTCCGATACATTGACGGAGTAGTCGAGCTGCTCGTCGGGAAAATAAAAGGAGCGGTTACCGGTTAGGGCCACCTCTACTTCGGGTACACTGTTGCCGACGATAACCTCATGGTCGGTACTGGCCGTATTGCCCTGCCCGTCGTCGATGGTAGTGGTAAGCGTATGGGTGCCCTTTTCGGTCACCTCGTACTCGAGTTCCTGACCGGTGGCGATCTCCTCCCCGTCCAGGGCCCAGGTGACGGTGAGGGCATCACCATCGTAATCACGGCTCTTACTGGCATCCGCCTTTAGCATGAAGGGAGCTGCACCGATGGCAGCGATTACCTCCACGGCCGGTACCGGCGGGCGGTTCCCCCCATTGTACTTGATGCGCAGCAAGCGGGCATCCGTGTTGCGGCTAAACCATTTGCGGCCGTACTCGATCACGTACAGGCTTCCGTCGGGACCGAAGAGCATGTCCATCGGGTGCCGCAGCTCCGTACCGGGTAGGAAAGGCTCGAAATTGGTTACGTAGCCCGTCTCATCGAGCGTGGCGGCCATGATCTGATCGCGCATCCAGTCGTAGAAAAAGAACTTGCCGTCGTAGTATTCGGGAAACTTCACCTCGCTATCACCGTAGTCGTCGTGGTAGTAAACCGGACCGGCCATGGCGTTACGCCCCCCCTCCCCTAAGGTCGGAAATTCCCCGCTTTTGGCGTAGGGGTAGTAGATCATGGCGGGCTGGGCCGGGGGAAGTTCCCTGGCGCCGGTGTTGTACTTACTATCATTAATCGGGGCTGCCGGGTCGAAGGCATCGCCCAACTCCCCGCTGGTAAAATCGCGGCGGTGGTACGGCTTATTATCACCGATGAACAGCGGCCAGCCGAAGTAGCCGGCCTCGCGGGCCACGTTGACCTCGTCGTGACCGCGGGGGCCCAGACCGGTGCTATCCTCTCCGGCATCGGGGCCGACGTCGCCCCAGTACACATTACCGTTGTGCTGGTCTACACTGATACGGAAGGGATTACGCATACCCATGGCGTAGATCTCCGGCCGGCCGTTTGCCCCTTCCGCGAAGAGGTTCCCCTCCGGGATGGTGTAGCTGCCGTCCTCCTCAACCTTGATCCGGACGATGCCGCCCCGCAGGTCCATCGTGTTGGAGGCCGAGCGGCGGGCATCATAGTTTGGCAGCGTATCCCCCCGGCTATCGTCGATGGGTGCG
This sequence comes from Saprospiraceae bacterium, assembly GCA_958295895.1. Lineage (GTDB taxonomy): Bacteria > Bacteroidota > Bacteroidia > Chitinophagales > Saprospiraceae > Neolewinella. The sequence goes on from CATQHI010000011.1 coordinate 151,296, forward strand.
TACCCATCGGACTCAAAGGGGTTGGTATTGTCCCCAATGGAAAGGTACAGCAAGCCCGTGCCCCCGAACTCGATGCTTCCGCCGGAGTGGCAACAGCGGTTGCGGTCGGTCGGCACGTCCAGGATCACCTGCTCGCTCGCTTCTTCCAGCTTGTTGTCGGCAAATTTAAAGCGCGATAGGCGGTTCACTGATTCCGCCCCGTTGGGGCTGTAGTAGAGGTAGAGCCAGTTGTTATTGGCAAAGTTGGGATCGAGAGCAATGCCCAGCATGCCGTCCTCGAACTCCGTCCACACGTCCATGGTATGTACCTCGGCCACGGCGTCGAAATCCGGATCGTAGACCTTAATGGCCCCCTTGCGCTCGATCCAGATGGGCCGGCCGTCGGGTAGCAGCTCCAGCTCCATGGGCTCGTTCATGCCCGAGACCATGGTTTCTACTGGGAAGCGGTTCTCCTCGGGCACGTTCTTCACTCCGGCGTAGTCGACCGCCTTGTTGTCACCAAATAAGTAAGTGAGCGCTCCGGTAATGTGCTTGACGAAGTTAGGCTCGGTGTACGACTCGTTCGTATGCCCGAGACCGGTGTAGAACATCCGCCCGTTGCTCATCGGTTTGTACCAGGCAATGGGGTGATTAGCGCCGTTCTCCCCGCCCTCGTAGGTGCTCTCATCTACCCGCATCAGGGTAGTGAAGTCGCTTTTGATACTCTTATAATTGTACCACTCGTCGTTGCGCACCCAGACGTCGCCCAGAAATTCCGTAGAGGGGTGGTTGTGATTGTCCACCAGAATGGAAGCCTGGGGCTGACCGGCGGGGTGGCTCTGGAAATAGGCCCCGACCAGCTCATTGTACCAGGGCCAGTCGTACTCCGTATCGGCCGCGGCGTGGATACCCATCCAGTTGCCCCCGGCTTCCATGAAGCGTTCCAGCTCGCGCTGCTGCGACTCATCGAGAATATCGCCGGTAGTGCTCAGAAACACCACCACGTTGTACTTGCTTAGGTTGTCCTGCGTAAAGACGGAGGCATCTTCCGAAAAGTTGACCGTGAAGTTCTCGGATTCGGCCAGTTTGCGGAACATCTCCTGGCCGGCGGCAATCGATTCGTGCCGAAAGCCGGCGGTTTTAGAGAAAACGAGGGCACTGCGGGTGTCTCCCCCACCCCCACAACCAAAGGCAAGAAAGAGTATCACCGCCAGGATAAAAAGTACGGCGGCGGGTTGGAGGGGCGTAGCGGTATTATTTGTCATAGTCGTTCGGTAGCTGCTAATTTATAACAAACGGTGGTATCCTCGCTAGGTTTCACAGCTTGTTTGTCATTTAGGCTATACGACCAATGTATTATCGGTCAGATGAGCACTCTCTAGTGTAAAATTCCAGATAGCTGATGGACACAGAAGAGGAGTAAAACAAAAAGGGGACGTAGACCGACCGGCCTACGTCCCCCCGAACCGTTCGTAAGGATCAATCCTACATCTTAGCCACGATGCCGGCAATATTATGCTTCCCCTGGATGGCCTTTGCCGCAGCTTGTGCTTCCGTAAGGTTGACAAAGGTACCGGCATAGACCCGGTTGATAACCTCCCCACTGGGCTTGGTGACCGCACGGAAGTATACATCGGCAACACCCTGCTGCTTCAGTTCCTCGACCCGACGCTGGGCATAGCTCTCGTTATTGTAGGCGGCAAGTTGCACGGCGTATGCCCCCGGGGTGGGAGCAGTAGCAGCGGTGTCGTCAGCGGCGGGCTGTGCATCGCCACCCCGAGCCGCCTGTTGGGCACCGGGCACCGTCGGGGAAGGGGGTACAACGGCCACCGAAGCTGCGGCGGGCCGAGCTATGCTCTCCCGGTCGAAGGTGGCTACTTCAGGTGTCTGGATAGCTGCGTCTACCTCGAGCGGTACGGGATTCCAGTTGCTGAACCCGGCGCGCTCCAGGCTTACCGCCCCGCGTTGCTGAATACCCAGTTGCTGAGCGGCACGCTCACTCAGGGTCACCAAACAGTCGGCGCAGGCCTGCCCTTTATCGGTGATGCGCACAGTGACCGTGCGACCGTTTTCCGTATTCGTGACCCGCAGTAGGGTACCCAGCGGCAGACCGGCGTGGCTACCGGTCAGTTCGTCGGCGTTGTAAGTTTCACCGTAGGCCGTCTCCTGCCCCTGGGCGGAGGGAGCGTATACCCCGGCTACCCCACGCTCGCGCTCGGGGGTCGTGTAATCGTTGGTGAGTACCTCAGCGGTTTGCACCTCCTTGGGGTGGGCAGCCGGGGCGGGATTACTGGTATTCCACTCAAAGCTCTGGGCGCCCACAAAGGCGGAGGTAGCGAGCAGCGTAGTCAGGTAAAGTAGGCGTTTCATGTGTGATAAGGTTGAATGTCACCGCGGATGGAACCGGAGTGGAATTGGTGTCGAGCAAGGGCGGGCGAATAACGCGATGGCGTGCTGATTCATTGGCCGGGACGGCAAACTATCCGCCTTACAGGGACCAAGGTAACGGCTCAGAGGGTAATTTGCTCGTTAAATGACACAAATTATTTGAAATTTAACTTATTGGGTTACCAGAGTGTCGGTCGCCCACTTCGCTACCTCCCGCCAGGCGTAGGTTTCGTCTTCCCAGCGTAGCAACTCCACCGCCCCCTGCCCTTTATAGTTGAGGAACCAGGTTTCGATGATCCGTTTGGCCGCGTCGTTACCGAGGCTAAAGTCCAAAAAATTATCCGCCTGGTACACCCGCGCCGTGGAGTCGGCCGGTACGGCGATGATCTTGGTGTCGATCTCGCCACGATCCCGCAGCAGCAGCGCAGCGATGGGCTGCACGGCCACCTGGGTGCCGGTGGGCATGCTCTCACCGATTACCAGAACGTCGAGGGCATCCCCATCCCCACCCCGCGACCGGTCCATCAGCGTAGAGGGCACGAAGCCATAGTTACCCGGATAGGGCAGGAAGTTGATGATGCGCTCCGTCCCGTCTACGAGGGTATCGTTGACGTAGCCGGTCCCGGGGTGGTACTCGATCTTGTGGTTGGTGCCGGCGGGAATCTCGACGATCACGTTGAGGTAGTTGCCGGTGCGACTGGGTACGGTGTAGGGATCATCTTCCGCCGCCGCCGCCGCCGCGTCGGTATCCATTGTAGTTTCCGTGGTGAGTCCTCCTTCACACCCCAGCAATAGCAGCGGCATCAGCAGGCAAAGCATGCGCATCATATTCAAGTAGACTCGTTAGGGACCAAAGGTCACTCAGATCATTGTTCAAAATACCCCAGCGTACCCCCCACCCAGGTCTTGCCGGCATTGTAGCGCACGCCGATCATCTCGCCCTTCGACAGCCGCACTAGATTGTTGACCAGGATCGGCCGGGGTTCATCCTTCGGCCAGAGATACATCATCCGCAGTTCCACCCGCGCGGGCTCGTCGAGGGTCTCCACGACGGGGGCGTAGGTCACCTTTTTCTGCAGGATGAAATGCTCGGGTTTATCGAGGGCCCGCAGATCGGCCACGGTGGGATGCAAGTTGACGCCCATACCGGCAAAGCTGTACAGGGGCTTGAGCACGTACTCGTCCAGGTTCTTGGGGTAGTGATCGAGCTCGGAGACGAAGTAGGTCTCGGGCACGTAGGGCGAGTCCATGAACGGCAGGCTGTACTTGCTGATCAGGAAGAACCAGTTGGGGTGCCCCGCCCATTCGACCGCGGCCTCCTCCACCATATTGAACCGGCGCACGAGGTCGGGCCGGGCCTTGAGGTCGTCGAAAATGACGCGGTTATAGATGCGCTGCACCTGCGTCCGCGCCCCCTGATTGTCGTAGTAGAGCTTGCCGTCCCGGAGTTCCAGGTCACTGATGCAGAGCTCGGCCACGCCCAGCTCGGCGGCGGCTACCACCAGATCGATGCGCGTGGTCTGGTTCTTGGGGTCTACCTCCAAAATGACGACCTGCTCGGGGGCATAGTCGCCAAGGATGGTACGCCTGAGCAGGTCTAGGTATTCCTCCTGCGTAGAGCCGTCGAAGCGGGCCGAAAATCCCTCGGGGATAGGAAAAAACCGGCGCCAGCTCCGGTCCAGCAACACCTGAAAGTGGTAGAGTGAGGGGAAACCCTGGGCCTCCACCAGCTGTGGGATCAGACTGCCGTCCTCCGCCCGGCACACCCCGAAATCGAGCTGCATGAAGAGGGGTCGCTCGTCCTGCCCCGGTACGTTCTCGACCTCGGGAATGGCAGCAGCGGCGCGCTCGGCGTACCCCGGTGCGGTGATGACGGAGAGCACGTCCTCGCAGGCCGCAAAGACCTTATCGCGGAAGTCGCGCGGAAAAAAGACGGGGGTCTCGGCTACGTTGAACTTAGGCAGGTGGCCGTACTGCCCGCCCATCCAGTCCAGCATGGCCCGGTAGGCTTCGTTGGTGTAAGCTTGGTTGTACTGGCGGCGAAGGGCGGGAATCATAGCCTAGCTAACCGGCACCCGCTTTAGTTGTTTGCACTGGCCACGGGGTCCTGGTGGTCCACGGTGCCCACCCCGCCGTCGTGGTCCAGATCCTGGTGAAAGATGCGCTCCATAAGGGCGAACAGCTTCGGGTGCTTATGCGCAAAGGCCGCCGGTCGGTTGAAGAAGTACTCAGCCGCCACGGCGAAAAATTCCGCCTTGTTGGTCGTCGCGTAGGTGTCGATGTCGGAGTTGCCGCGCTCGATGGCCTCCATCTCCCCGCGCATCATCTCCACCCAGGGGATGAGGTACTGGTTTTCCAGGAAGTAGTCCGGGATCCCATCCGTCTCCCCGTCCGCCTTATCGAGCAGGTGGGTAAACTCGTGGATACCGGTATTGTCGCGCCCGTGGTTGGCAAAGCCGCGCCGCAGCGCCTGCTGACTTAGCAGCAATTTCCCGTTCATGTAGCCCCCGCCGACCATGCCGGCGATGTCCCGGCCCTCCCCTTCCGTGGCAAACGTCTCCTTACTGAACGTATCCTTATACAGGAGTACCTCCCGCAGTTTCGGGTACTGATTCCAGTCGTCGAAGCCAAAGGTCGGGATCAGTCCACTGGCCGCTACCAGCACCCGGTCAAGCTCCGTCACCTCGGTATCTATGCCCGTGATTTCCACCCGTTGAAAGAAGTAGCGCATGCGGTCCTGAAAGCGCCGTTTTTGCTCCCGGTCCAGCGTCTTATAGAAGGTCACCTGCTTGCGCAACAGTCGCCGCCACTGTTTACGGAACTCCGGCAAGGGGCCCATGGGCTCGTCACGAAAGATGTAGTACAGCAGTCCGGCGGCGATGGCCAGCACCAGGATAGCTACGAGAGTGGCTTGGGTGGTCAAGGGTAAAGGAGTTAGGGTATAAAGGGCTTCAGGAAGGTGATAATGGGGGGCGGGGCCGCGGGTGCAAGCTTTTGTGGTAAATGCGGAGAGAGCGGCAAAATGTTCGGTGGTGGGGTGTTGGGTTTTTTTGATCTTTGCGACTCGACCGGACGCTCAAAGGTCCGAAGTCGCTACACTCCAACGGACCCTTCGAGGTCCTGCTATCTCGACCGCTATGCCGCTACTCGACCGTTTTCTTCGCTACGTGCAGATCGACACCCAGTCCGATCCCGGCTCCCCCACCCAGCCGTCTACGGAAAAACAAAAGGACCTGGGGCGGCTACTCGCCCGCGAGCTGCGTGAACTTGGCCTGACGGATGCCGAACTGGACAGGCACGGCTATGTCTACGCGACGCTGCCGGCTCCGCCCGGCCAGGAGGCCGTCCCCACCATTTGTTTTTGCTCGCATATGGATACTAGTCCGGATGCGAGCGGCGCCGGGGTAAAGCCCATCGTACACGACAACTACCAGGGGCAGGATCTGGTGCTGCCCGACAACCCGAAGGTGGTGCTGCGCGCGGATGATTTTGACGGGCTACGGCAAAACATCGGCCACACCATCGTGACGGCCAGCGGTACTACCCTACTGGGGGCGGACAACAAATCGGGACTAGCCGCGATCATGACCGCCGTGGAGTACCTGACCGAGCACCCCGAGGTGCCCCACGGGCGGCTACGTATCCTGTTCACGCCCGACGAGGAGATCGGCCGGGGCGTCAACGCGGTGGATATGCAAAAGCTAGACGCGGATTTTGGCTACACCATCGACGGCGAGACGCGGGGCAGTATCGAGGACGAGACCTTTAGCGCCGATGCGGCGGTGATTAACATCGCCGGCGTGAGCAGCCACCCCGGCTTCGCAAAGGGAAAGCTGGAGAATGCGGTCAAGATCGCCGCCGACATCCTGGCCGCGCTGCCCAAGGACCGCCTTAGCCCGGAGACCACCACCGACCGGGAGGGCTTCATCCACCCCGTCGGCGTGACCGCTAAGGCGGAGAGTGCCCGTATCGATCTAATCCTGCGTGATTTCGAGACGGGGAAGCTCGCCGACCACGCGGAGGTGCTGCGGGAAGTGATCGACGAGGTGGGCCGCAACTACCCCAATAGCTTCATCTCTCTGGAGGTCACCGAGCAGTACCGCAACATGAAGGAAGTGCTCGATCTGCACCCCCGGGTGACGGCGCTAGCGGAGCGGGCGATTACGTCCGTGGGGCTGGAACTACGCCGGGCCCACATTCGCGGTGGTACCGACGGCTCCCGTCTCAGTTTCATGGGTCTGCCCTGTCCGAATATCTTCGCCGGCGAGCATGCCTTTCATTCCCACTACGAGTGGGCCAGCGTGTACGAGATGGAAAAAGCCGCTGAAGTGATCGTAGCCATCAGCCGCCTGAATACCGAAATGCTCCCTGCATGATCTGGAAAACTTCTCCCACGCTGGAGGGCATGAACGCCATGAGTGCCGGCACCCTGGGGGACACCCTGGGCATGCGCTTTGTGGAGATCGGCGATGATTACCTGGTGGCCGAGATGCCGGTGGACGAGCGCACCGTACAGCCCTTTCGTTTACTACACGGCGGGGCCTCCGTGGCCCTTGCCGAGACCCTGGGTAGCGTAGCCGGCTTCCTATCGCTCGCTGAGCCGGAGACCCACCTAGTAGTGGGAGTGGACATCAACGCCAGCCACCTCCGTAGCGTACGGGAGGGGGGTACGGTACGCGGTACGGTGCGGCCGGTACGCGTGGGGAATACCGTACAGGTCTGGCAGATCGATATTACCGACGAACGGGATAAATTGGTGTGTGTATCGCGAATTACCTGTCAGGTGGTGCGGCGGCGGGAATAAAAGTGTAAAAAATACTTCTAGAAGCGATCCGGCATATAGTTTGCCGACGGGCGGGGTTACCGTAGCATTTTGCCGTACGTGACGGACTTCGCCCCAGCATATTGGGGGTGTAAACCTGTGGACGGGGAACACGTTGCAATAATTGCACCTGCGTCCCCGCCCAATGCTTTGACGGTCAGTACGTAAGGGTATATTTTTGCACCGATTCATACACACTACCATGATCACATCCACCTACGTCAAATCAAAGAAACAGTACAAGGTATCCTTCGAGCTCGCCCAGGAGCGTGTGGGGGAAGACCGCGACGTACGCGTACTCGGCAGCTTCAACGACTGGAGCTGGGACGATGGCCTGAAGCTCAAATCGGGCGAAAAAGGCTATACCGGAGAAACCCAACTGTCCACCGGCACCTACCAGTTTCGCTACCTAGTAGACGGCCAGCACTGGGTCAACGACGAGAGCGCCGACACCTACACCGATAGCGGCCACGGCTCCACTAACTGCTGCTTCTCGCTGGAGGAAGTAGAGCAGGAGGAAAAGAAACCCGCCGCCAAAAAGCCTAGCTCAAAAAAGGCAGCCCCCAAAAAGGCCGATAACAAAACAGCGGGAACTAAGATCGAGGCCGCCAGTAGTGCCCCGGCCAGCCAGCCCGTCGTAGACCCCGAGGCCGAAAAACAGAAGAGCGAAAAGCAAACTGCCGCTAAGCAGGACTCCGATACCGCTAGCGGTACTAAGAAAGCGGCCGCGAAAAAGCCTGCTGCCAAGAAGACCGCCGCAAAAAAGGCAACCAAGAAGAAATCTGACGATCTGAAGAAGATCGAGGGCATCGGTCCTAAAATCGCCGGACTCCTGAACGAGGCTGGTATCGCCAGCTTCGCCGACCTAGCCAAGGCCACCGAAAAGCAACTCGCCGATGTGCTCCAGCAGGCCGGGGCCCGCTTCCGCCTAGCCAAGCACGACACCTGGAGCGAGCAGGCCCAACTGGCCGCCGACGGCAAGACCGAGGAGCTGAAGAAGCTCCAGGACTCCCTGAAGGGGGGCAAGAGGTAATGGTTATGTAGTTCGGTAGTGGGGCCTACTCATCTCCTTCGTCGTCTTCGGGGAGGGGGAAGGGTTCCAGTTCCGTGAAGTAGCGGTCGTACTCCAGTTTAACGATCGCGCCCGTTGCCGCATCTACGATGAAGCCGGGCCACCAGAGTAGGTTGATGAAGGTTACCCCATTGACGCGGCTGCTCATGAGCTGACTCATGGGGTAGTAGCCCTCCAGCTCGAAGGTCACGTAACGTGCGCGGGGGACGCGGGTGATGAGTGGGGTGCGCCCGAGTGGATGGCCCTCTAAATAGACCATAGCCCCGGCGGGTTCCGAGGTAAAGTAGACGTCATCGGCCGTGCCCGTAAATACGGTGGCGCAGCTGCTGCTCAGGAACACGATCAAGAGGAAGGGTAAATATTTTCGCATGGCAGTGGTAAGCTTGATTCGGTACCGAATATCGTGCTTCGAAGCTTGCCGCGCTTTCTCCCCGTGAAGTATAGCATACTTTTAACATCGTTGGGCCTTTAGCGTTACGGTCCTTAACTAACTGATCTCACACTGTGAGCTAGTGTGTGCTGACTCCGCAGACATAGATTAGCGAACCGCAGAGCACGCCGAGGGCCGCAGCGCCGTACGTAGCTGTTTCTCTGTGTTGCTCTGCGCCCTCTGTGGTTTTTTACTTACCGCACTGTTTGGTGCGCTTGCGTCCGTCAGTCAATTAAACTATAGCCCTTAAACTCATATTTGCCCGTGCCAGTCGCCACTTCCGTTACCGCCCATTCCCTATTCACCGATTATGATATCAACCTCTTCCGTGCCGGAAAGAACTTCCGCATGTACGACAAGCTCGGCAGCCATGTCATCGAAGTGGACGGCGAGCGGGGCTGCTACTTCGCGGTCTGGGCGCCTAGTGCGAAGGCCGTCAGTGTCTTCGGCGACTTCAATGATTGGGACAAACAGAGCCACCCCCTCAATGCGCGCTGGGATAGTAGCGGCATTTACGAAGGCTTCATCCCCGGAGTAAAGAGCGGTACAGTATACAAGTACGCCGTACAGACCCAGAACGGCGAGTGGCTCGAAAAGGGCGACCCCTACGCCCGCCTCTGGGAAACCCCGCCAAAGACAGCCAGCATCGTCTGGGATACCTACTACGAGTGGAACGACACGGACTGGATGAAGGACCGCTACCGCCACAACGGTATCGACCGGCCCTACTCCGTGTACGAGGTGCACCTCGGCAGCTGGAAAAAGAACGCGAAGAACGAGTCGCTCAGCTACCGCGAGCTGGCCACCGACCTGGTCGACTACGTGCGCAAAATGAACTACACCCACGTGGAGTTCCTACCCGTGATGGAGCACCCCTACTTTCCGAGCTGGGGCTACCAGATCACCGGCTACTTCGCCCCCTCCAGCCGCTTCGGGGGGCCGCAGGACTTTATGTACCTGGTCGATAAGCTGCACGAGGCTGGTATCGGCATCATTCTGGACTGGGTGCCAAGCCACTTCCCCAACGATGCCCACGGACTAGCGCAGTTCGACGGTACCCACCTCTACGACCACGCCGATCCGCGCAAGGGCTTTCACCCCGACTGGAAGAGTGCTATTTTCAACTACGGCCGCAACGAGGTGCGCTCCTTCCTCATCTCCAACGCCCTATTCTGGCTCGACCGCTACCACATTGACGGACTGCGGGTGGATGCCGTAGCCTCCATGCTCTACCTCGACTACAGCCGTAAGGCCGGCGAGTGGATCCCCAATCAGTACGGGGGCAACGAGAACCTGGAGGCCATCGACTTCCTGCGCGAGTTCAACGAGGCGGTGTACCGCGAGTACCCGGATACGATGACCATCGCCGAGGAGTCCACAGCCTTCAGTGGCGTGAGCCGGCCTACTTACGTGGGTGGACTCGGCTTCGGCCAGAAGTGGATGATGGGCTGGATGCACGATACCCTGAAGTACTTCAAGGAAGACCCCATCAACCGCAGCTACCACCACGGGATGCTGACCTTCTCACTGGTGTACGCCTTCAGTGAAAACTTCATGCTACCGCTGAGTCACGACGAGGTAGTACACGGTAAGGGGCCCATCATCGACCGCATGCCGGGTGATGAATGGCAGCGCTTTGCTAACCTGCGTGCGCTCTACGGCTACATGATGACCCACCCCGGTAGCAAGCTCAACTTCATGGGTGGCGAGTACGGCCAGACCACCGAGTGGAGCATCGAGCGCGGCCTGGACTGGAGCCTGACGGAGTACAAGCCCCACTCCAGTCTTCAGCAGTACGTGGCCAAACTCAACGACATCTACCGCAGTACAACCGCGCTGTACGAGCAGGCCTACGATCCGCAGGGGTTCGAGTGGATCGACATGGGCGACCACCAGCACAGCGTACTGAGCTACCTACGCCGCGGTAAGGAGGAACAAGACGTCGTGGCGGTGGTGCACAACCTTACCCCCACGGTACGGGCGGACTACCGCATCGGCGTGCCCTTCGCCGGTAGCTATGAGCCGGTGATCAACAGCGACGATGCCGAATACGGCGGTACGGGTAACTACGAGATCAAGAAACTGGAAAGTCAGCCCAGTGAATGGAACGGCCGGCCGAATCACATTGAGCTTACGCTGCCCCCCTTATCTACCGTGATCCTCCGTTACGTGCCCGAGCAGAAAAAAAGTAGCACCAAATCCAAGAAGAAGTAAACGGCCCTAGAACAGGATACACACCGGCACTGGTGCCGTAGTACTCGTCACGTAGTCCAGTAATCCGGTGTCGGTATCCCGCCGCAGCGTGGTGATGTTCTTCGAGCGCTGGTTGGCTACCAACAAATAATCTCCGGCGGGAGAGATCGCGAAGTTGCGCGGCCAGTCGCCGGCGACGGACTCGTGCTCGAGCGTCGTTAACGCTCCGGTGGCCTGGTCCACCGCAAAGACCACGATACTATTGTGGCCCCGGTTGGACCCGTAAAGGTACCGGCCGTCCTCGCTTAGGTGCACGTCGGCGCAGGCGTTAAATTCGGTGAAGTCCGCCGGTAGGGTCGACCAGCTCGCTACCGTGTCAATACTACCTCCCTCCCGGCGCAGCTGCGTCATCGTACTCCCCAGTTCATTGATTACGTAAATCCACTTTCCGTTCGGGTGGATAGTGAGGTGGCGCGGTCCGGCTCCGTCGGCAAGTTTCACGGCGGGTGGGCTCGTGGGCGCTAGCTTCCCATCTGCTTCATCCAACGTATAGTGCCAGACCTCATCCGTGCCGAGGTCTACGGCCAACACTTCTTTTCCATCATTGATGTAATAGGAGGAATGAGCGTGGGGAGTCTCCGCGCCGCGCTGCCGGTGGTCCTGCACATCGAGCCGTTCGGAGAGCATACCGTCATCAGCGAGTCGCCACAGCTCCAGTGTTCCCCCGCCGTAGGTTGCCGCTGTCACGAAGCCGTCGCGATTCACGTTGATGTGGCAGGGTCCCGGGGCACTGGTGGGTTGGCGGTTGTTGAGGGCGAGCGCGGTATCGTTTACCGCGAAGGAGGCTACGCTGCCGCCGCCATCCAGTTCTTCAACGCTCACCAGAGTAGTGCGGTCCGGGTTGTAGCTCAGGAAGCTGGGGTTGGAGGCCTCGGCTACCCTACCCTCGTTGGTCAGGCTACCGTCTGGCTGTAGGGTGAAGCGGTATATGCCGGGGTCGTGTACGCCGGGGTCGTCGTAGGTGCCTAGGAAAAAGGAAGTGCTTGTGGGGGGCGGGGCCGCAGGTGCGGTGTTGGTGGAGGTGGGGGCGGTGCAGGCCGTGGTGGCCAGCAGGAGCAGATAGAGTAGGTAGCGCATGCCGGAAGGTACGTGTAGCGACGGCTTCAGCCGTCGCTACAGATGAGACAGCGTCACCCCCAGGAAATAATTCCGCCCCGCCGCCGGCTGAAAGTACCGCCCCCCGAACTGCGGATTGAGGTCATTGCCGAAGCTCATCCGCTCGTCCAGCAGGTTACTACCGCCGAGGTAAAAATCGTACTGCATCTTGCGCACCTGCTTGCGGTACCCAACCCGGGCTCGCACTAGGTGGTAGGCCTGCCCGTACACGGTATTTCCGTCGTCGAGTGGAATGGCGTCCGTATAGTTTTCCGTGAGGGTGGCGTAGACGCCTACCGGCAGCTGCACCCGGGCCTCGATATTAACGATGTGCGGGGCCGTGCCCGGCAGCCGGTTACCGGAGTAGTCCTCGCCGCGCTGCGCATAGTCGCCGTAGCGGAAGCGGTGATAGGTGTAGCTACCGTACAACTCAAGCCAGGAAGTGGCAGCGTAGTCCAGCGCCACCTCCAAGCCGTACTGATTGGTGTTGCCGGCGTTGCGAAATAGACTCGTGCCGCGGGCATCCGAGAATACACTGATGGTCTCCCTGAGGCGCAGGTAGAATAGGCTCACTGAATAGTCCACTGGCCCCTGACTTCCCTTTGTACCGATCTCGTAGTTCACCCCCCGCTCCGGACGCAGCCCGGTGTTGATACTGCCCTCGTTGGTACGGAACTCATCCAGGGTCGGCGGACTAAAGCCGCTGCTCACGCTACCGTACACACTGTACCGTCCGAAGTCGCGGAGTACGGCCACCCGCGGACTGAACACTGCCGTAAAGTCGCTCTCCGTCACCCCCTGGTTGCCATCCACGTCGAAGGTGCGATCCACCCGGTAGCCAAGGTCGTTGACACTTGCCCCCGCCGAGAGCTTCCACGCCCCGAAGTCCTGCGTAGCCTGGGCAAATACAATACGCTGCTGGCTGGTGATCTCGTCGCTGAAGTTGAGTGTGCCGGGGGCACCGTCCTCGTTACCGAAGTTGTTGGCCATCCGGTACTGTAGCTGCTGTTCCGCCCCGAAGGACAGTTTCAGCACGCTAGCCGCCAGCGGTAGCCGGTAGTCGAAGGCCGTCCGCCCCCCCACCCCGAGGTTGGTCTCCCGCTTGTAGTCGAAGTTGAAGGGATGGTCAAAATAGAAGCCGGTACCGTACAGCGTAGTCTGGTTGCTCCAGCGCCCCTGCTGCCAGTCGTGTCCGATGCCGACGAGCAGGTTATCGTAGTGGATGCTGGCGTTGGTCTCTACGCTACCCGGGCGCGCCTGCCGGGGGTCGGCCGCGTACTGCTCCGCGGTCAGCGCTCCCGGCAACTCATAGCCCAGTCGGGTATAGAGAGCGTGAAGCGTCAGGCTGCGGTGCTCGCCGGCCGACCAGCGGGTGGAGGCCTGTACGGTCTGCCGACTCAGGGCACTCTGCACGCGGTAGCCGTCCGTACGCTGGTGGGCCAGGCGCAGCTGGTAGCTGTTGCCGTTCGACTGGGATTGCACCTGCGCGCCCGCCCGGAAGAAGCCGAAGGAGCCATTGGTTAGGTCGGCCCTTACCGGACCGCTGAGGGTATCGGTGGAGAGTAGCAACGTACCCGCCGTGCCCGCCCCGTAGAGACTGCCGGCCGGCCCGCGGATGAGCTCCACCCGGTCCACGTTGCCGAGGTCGAGAAAATTGAGCTGGGTGTCGCCGCCGGGCTCGGTCAGGGGGATGCCGTTCCAGTACACCTTGATGTTGCGTACGCCGAAGGGACTGCGCAGGGTGCTACCCCGCACGCTGATCCGGTAGCTGCCCGGGGCCCGCTCCTCGAAGCGCACGCCCGGCAGCCGGTTCATGGCCGGTAGCAGATCGCCGGTGGGATAGGTGCGTACTTCCGCGGCCGTGATGGTGCTGATGCTGGCAGCTACGCGGTAGCTCGGGGCCTCGTCGCGAAAGCCGGTTACCGTGGCGTCCGGCAGTAGGAGCGTTGTATCGATGTCCTGCGCGCCGAGCCAACTACAGCACCCTACCAAGAATAATAAGCGGTACATACACCGGGGGGATTAGGCCCGTTCTACCGGGCAGGTCATACAGTGCGATCCGCCACGGCCCCGGCTAAGTTCGGCGCTGGGCAGGGTGATGATCGTTTTTTGCAGGGTGTGAACGTCGAACTCCCCGCTTTGGATGCGCTCCAGCACGCGCTTGGCCCCGGTGATGGTGTAGCCCGCCCGCTGCAGGGTCTCGGCCGTGACGGGGTTGCGGTCGTAGGTCAGGGCGATGCCGGGGGCCAGGGCCACGAGATTGCAGCCGTCGGTCCACTGCTCGCGCTCCTGAAAGGGACTGCGCCCGTTGCCGGCGGCAATGAAGTTAGCCTGGGGGTCGATCTCCTCTAGAATACAGGCCTTGAGACTGGCGTAGGTAGTGGAGCTGCCGTCGGCCCGCCAGACCTCCACCCCCGCCTGCCGGCCGCCCTCGGCAATGATGGGCTGGTAGCAGACGTAATCGTGGGCGTCAATCTGGGTAAAGATGGTGTCCAGATGCATAAAACTGCGCTCGGCCGGCACGCTGACGCGCACGACCTGCCGGACTACCCCCTTCTTGAGGAGCGCATCCGCCAGTTTACGGATACTGTACGTATTGCTTCGCTCACTATCCCCAATTAGCAGACAATCAGTACTTAACAGCATCACGTCTCCACCCTCAACAAACACTTTTTCACCTACTTTACTGGGCGGAAAAGCGTCCACATTATTCAAGTTGATCACCCGTTCTTCCTGCCATAGTTCGGCGAACATGGGGTGAGCGAAGATGACCAGGCGGGTCAGGAAGTTTTCGCGGCTACGCGCCTGCTTGGCGGCCTTCATGATGATGACGTGGTCATTGACCGTCACGGCGATGTCGCGGGTAAAAATGAAGTTCGGGATGGGATCGAACAGCGTACGCTCGGCCCGGCGGTCGTAGCCGGTGATGAGCACGTCGGCCAGTTCGTCGGCGGGCAGCTCGGCCAGGCGCGCGGCGTAGCTGGCGGGCAGCTCCTCGAAGTTGATGATCAGCTCGAGGGTCTCGCGGGTGGCCTCCGGGGAGGCTAGGATCACCTCGCGCAGTAGGGTCGCAATCTCAAGTACGCCTTCAGTGCCCACGAAGGCCCGCAGGATCGCGGTGAATACGTCGTGCTCCTCCTGCAGCCGGGGCAGGTACACGATATCGTCGAAAAGTAGTTCCTCGGCCCGCCGCGGCGTGATGGTGGAGGTGCCGGCATCGGGGCGGTGCACGATCACGCGGCGCAGGGCCGCTATTTCAGAACTTACTTGGATGGGCATACCCGCGAAGGTAACCGTCATCCGGAGGCGCGGCCGCAGGTGCAGCCTAAATCGAAAAAAAACCTAAAATTCTTCGCACCATCCCACCAAGTGCCGGAAATTAGCCGTTAGCGACCTAGGATTTAGTAGCTACCGACCGTACGTACATGAAAGGATTACTCACCGCCACCTTCTTCTTCCTATCCCTGTTTGCCCTAGCCGAGCCGGTGGGCTTCGGCTGGACGGCCGAAGAAAACTCCGAGCAGGAGGCCTACATCGAGCGCTACAAAACCATCGCCATGCAGGAGATGGAGCGCGCCGGGATCCCCGCCAGTATCAAACTCGCCCAGGGCATCCTGGAGAGCAATTCCGGTCAGAGCTACCTGGCCCGCACGGCCAAGAACCACTTCGGCATCAAGTGCGGCACGAACTGGAACGGCGACAAAGTCTTCCGTGAGGATGACGACTACGACGACCGCGGCCGGCTCACCAAGAGTTGCTTTCGGCAGTACCGCAATGCAGATGCCAGCTACGTGGCCCATTCGGAGTTCCTGCGCGATCCCCGTAAGAGCTTCCGCTACGGATTTCTCTTTCGCCTCGAACCAACCGACTACAAGGCCTGGGCGCGCGGCCTGCGCAAGTCGGGCTACGCCACCAACCCCCGCTACCCCGAGCTACTGATCACCCTCATCGAACGCCACAAGCTCTACCAGTACGACGTGCCGGGCGCCACCACGCCGGTCAACATCGAGGTACCGGTAGAGGAGGCCATCACGGGCATTCTACAGCAGAACGACGTGAGCTACTTCGTCAGCGAGGCTCCCCTTACCGTGCAGCAGATCGCCCAGCAGGTCGACCTGAGCGTACGCCGGCTGCTCGACTACAACGAAGGACTCGTCTCCGGCAGCCAGCTTGTCGACGGCAGGGAGCGCATCTACCTACAGAAGAAGCGGCGCAGCTACCGTGGGGGGGAGCGCTACCACACCGTGGCCGCCGGCGAAACCCTCTACGACATCGCCCAGCGTTACGGCCTACGCCTCAGTAACCTGGCCCGCCGCAACCGACTGGGCGAGCAGGCCGATCCGGCTACGGGTGAGCAGATCAAACTGCGGGGCAGCCGGGTACGCTCGGCGCCGCGCCTGGAGTCGACCAGTACGGTCCGGCCCCCTACCATAGAGGTGGCACCGGCGGCCCCGGCGGACCGTCCTACAACTGCTACTTCGCCGGCGGCGGCGGCGGAGGATAACGATGGCTTTTTGGATATGGGAGCGCCCATCTCACCCAATACCCCCGTGCCGGAGCCGGCTCCCCGCCCCGCGGCCGTTCCCGAGCAGCCGGTGATCGTGCCACCGGCCCAGACACCCACACTGAGTCCGGCTCCCGGCGCGGGCTACCACGCGGTGCAGTCCGGCGATACCCTCTACGGCATCAGCCGCAAGTACGGAGTGAGCGTAGACGAGTTGAAGCGCCTCAATGCCCTGACGGGCAATACCATCTCGGTGGGGCAACAGCTGCGCATCCGCTAACTTCGGGCCATGCGTGTACTGCTGTGGCTGTGTTGTTTTGTGCCCCTGTGGCTAGGTGCCCAGTTGATCGACGAGGAGGGGGTATACGGGGAGGACTGGGGAGGATACTTCTACGGGCTACGTGGCGGACTGAGTCTGGGTAGCCAGGACTGGTCGAACATCGAAACGGAACTGCGGCTGGGTTTTCACGGCGACGTGTTTTACGAGACGCTGTCGCCTAATTCGCCCTTTAGCTTCTGGGCGCAGCTGGGCTACCACCAGCGGGGTAGCCGGATCAGTCGGCGGCGAGTGCTAACCTTCCAGGGCAATCAGGTGCGGCTGCCGGCCGACGGCTTTGTGTTCAATAATATTTCGTTCGCGCTGGGGGGGAAGCAGGTGGTGAAGTTTCTGGGGCTGGCCGACGTATACTACCTGCTTGGGCTGCGTGCCGAGTACAACGTAAGTACGAACCTGGGTGAGTACGACCGTCTGAGCGGAACCCAGGGCATCGCCTTTCGGCAAAACTACCCGGTGGATAGCTACGAGTTCATCAACCGCTTCGTGTACGGCGTGTCGGCGGGGGGTGGCATCAACCTGCCCCTTAGCGATAAGCTCGGTGGCTTCGTAGAGTTGGTGATCCAGCCCGACCTGAACTTTCAGTACAACCAGGGGGCCATCAACAACGTAATCAATCCCACGGGGCCGGGCAATACGACCATCGGCGAGCGGGCCATCCGCAATGTGAGTATCGAGCTTTCGGTGGGCCTGCGGCTACTGCGCAAGTGGACCTACGTCAACTGATGGCGGCAGCGGAGCAATGGTTACGGGGGCTTACGAGTCTGTTCTTTCCGAACGTGTGCCTGAATTGTCAGGTCGCCACCGCCCGCTCGACCGACCTGCTCTGCGTCAGCTGTGAGGCGCGCCTCCCCCCAAGCGAAAGCTGGCAGCAGCCGGAGAACGACGTGACGGACCGCCTGGCCGGTCGGCTACCCATCGTATACGGTGCGGGAGCCTATACCTTCCGGGAGGGCACGGTCTGCCAGCAGCTCATCCATGCCCTGAAGTACCACCACCGGCCAGATGTGGGCCGGCAGCTGGGGCGGCGCTTCGGGGAGGTACTGCGGCAGGTACCGGCGCTGGGTGATGTGACCGGACTGGTGCCGGTACCGATCCACCGGCGGCGGAGGCACGCGCGCGGCTACAACCAGGCGGAGGCAATCGCGGAGGGGCTGGGAGAAGTGCTCGCCAAACCGGTGTATGCCGCTGCCCTACGCCGGCGCTCCTTCCGCGGCTCCCAGACCAAGCGCGGCAAGCTCGAGCGGCTGGAAAACGTCCAGGACTCCTTTGCCGTGGGGCGCGGTGATTTTCGGGACGGTCACCTGGTGCTGGTCGATGACGTGCTGACCACCGGGGCCACCCTGGATTTTTGCGGCAACGTGCTCCTGGAACATCATCCCGGCGTCAGGATTAGCGTACTGGTCCTGGCGGTGGCCGAACGCTAGCCGGATCGAGGCCGGCTGCAGGGATTTATATACCTTTGCGCATGGAACACAACCAAAGCACCCCCGACCGTTTCGCTACCCAGGGACTGACCTTCGATGATGTCCTGCTGCTGCCCGCCTACTCCGAGGTACTGCCGCGTGAGGTAGACCTTTCCAGCCAGCTGACCCGGGGGTTGCGCCTCAATGCACCGATCGTTTCCGCCGCTATGGATACCGTCACCGACGGGCGGCTCGCCATTGCGATTGCCCGGCAGGGGGGTATCGGGATCGTCCACAAAAATATGACCATTGCCCAGCAGGCCGAGCAGGTGCGCATGGTGAAGCGCTCGGAGTCGGGCATGATCGTCGATCCGGTCACGCTGAAGCACGACGCTACCGTCGCCGATGCCAAAGCCCTGATGGCCAGGCACCACATCGGGGGTATCCCGATCGTGAACGATTCTTTTTCGCTCGTGGGCATTCTGACGAACCGCGATTTACGCTTCGAGTCCGCCTCCGCCCGCCCCATCAGCGAGGTGATGACGACCGAGAACCTGGTCACCGCCCCGGTAGGTACGAATCTGGAGCAGGCCAAGGAGATCCTACAGGGTTACAAGATCGAAAAGCTACCGGTGGTGGACGGGGCCGGTATGCTCGTAGGCCTGATCACCTATAAGGACATCCTCAAGGTACAGGACTATCCCGACGCCTGTAAGGACAGCTTCGGTCGCCTGGTGGTGGGCGGGGCCATCGGCGTCACCGCCGACATGCTCGAGCGGGTGCAGGCCCTGGTCGACGTGGGGGTGGACGTAATCACGATCGACACCGCCCACGGCCACAGCCGCGGGGTGCTCGATGCGGTGCGCCGTACGAAGGAGGCCTTTATTGACCTACAGGTCATCGGTGGTAACGTTGCTACGGGCGCTGCCGCGCTGGCCCTGGTCGAGGCCGGTGCCGATGGGGTGAAGGTGGGTGTGGGGCCGGGCTCGATCTGTACCACGCGGATCGTGGCGGGGGTAGGCGTCCCCCAACTCACGGCTATCTCCAATGCCGCTTACGCCCTGCGGGGTACGGGCGTACCGGTGATCGGTGATGGGGGTATCCGCTACTCCGGCGACATCGTCAAGGCCCTGGCCGCCGGTGCCTCCACCATCATGGCGGGCAGCCTCTTTGCGGGGGTGGATGAGAGTCCCGGGGAGACCATCCTCTACGACGGCCGCAAGTTCAAGGTGTACCGGGGCATGGGCTCCCTGGGAGCGATGAATAAGGGCAGCAAGGACCGCTACTTTCAGGACGTGGAGGACGACGTGAAGAAGCTCGTCCCCGAGGGTATCGAGGGCCGCATTCCCTATAAGGGGAGTCTGGCCGAGGTGGTGAATCAGTACCTGGGTGGGTTGCGGGCCGGGATGGGCTACTGCGGGGCTGCGACGATCGAGGCGCTGATGAAAGCGGAGTTCGTGCGGATCACCGGGGCGGGGATGACGGAAAGCCACCCACACAACATAACCATTACCAAGGAGGCGCCGAATTACAGTCGGCGCTAATCGTAGCGACGGGTTAGCTGCGCTGCTTCCTTCGGAGGTCAGCCGTCACGCTGCCTGGTGCGCCTGCTCAGTACCGCGTCAGTAAGTGCGCGCGCACTACGTTCCAAATCAATATCCAGCACCTCCCGGTTCACCCGCAGCACCCGCTCGCGAGCCTCGATCGGCAGCCCCCGGTAGCCGTGAAGGGCACCGAGTATGGCTCCGGTCACTGCGGCCACGGTATCGTTGTCACGCCCGTAATTTGTTACAAACTCCATGGCGGATTGGAACTGATAGTTGGAGAAAAGTAGGGCCGTCAAATTGATGAGGTGTATTTCACCGGCATGAAAGGGGACGTCCTGGCGCGCCTCGGCCAGCAACTCGTAAGCACGCTGCGTTTGGGCGAAGGTGAGGGTGTCGTAGGCGTAGGCTGGAGGTAGCTCGAGGTCCATGGCACGAGCGTCCGCTAGCGTAACCCGTCGGGCGGAGCGAACAATAGCGCGGGCCTGTTTAAATTGCTGGTAGGCTACTCGGCCCAACAGTCGCGACCGAAAAAAGCCCTCGGGGTCGACCTCGCGCATCACGCGCAGGAAGTCACCGGGACCGGCCTGAGGCAGGAAAGCTACCGCCGTCAGAGCCGCCGTGAGCCCCGTGATGTCGCGGGCATACCCCAGGTCGAAGAGGCCAATCGTGTAGGCGGCGGAATACGCCCTCTCCGGCCGGCCCGGAAAGGCGGCACCCACGACCGGGGCATACAGCATACCGGCACAGGATACCTCCCCCCCGTAGAAGCGGGAAAGGGCATTGCGGTAGCCATCGAGGTCTCCGTCGGCGTAGGCGCGGGTGACCCGGGCCCACTCCTGCAGCCAGGTGACGCGGCGCATGGCATCCTCCAGGGGCTCGGGATCAAGACCGCTGGTCTGCCGAAGTTCATCTACGCTAATGGCGTACCGCGCGTTGAGAAACTCGCTGAAGCGGGTGGCGTCGAGCATTAGCGGATGGTTGCGTCCCCGGTAGTCGTGCTCCGCAACGGCAAAATCGACCAGCAGGGCCTTCCAGCGCGTATCGTCGGTACCGGCACCGGGGGGTAGGTTGTAGTTCCAGGGCCCCTCGGGGCTAGGCTCGCGCAGCACGAGCCCTAGGCTGTCGACGTGCCCGTACTCATCGCCGATGTCCGAGCGCGTCCACATCTCGGTGGGTGCCCCCATGGCATCGCCGATGGCCGATCCCACCAAACTACCCAGTATTTTGTCGTACAGCATACTATCCGTTAGCTGCTCCTCCTGGTAGTCAGTCTCACGGTAATCAGCAATCGGTTCGGTGGGGGGGGATGGCAACGGGATGGGTGGATCGGCAGTGCAGGAGGTGGCAATCAGCAATAGCACCATCGCTGCCAGCCAGTTACCCGCCGGGGACAGGAAACGAGTCATGTACCCTAAAGGTAAGTCTACGGGAGCGACCACAAACAAAAAAGGCCCGCCGGAAAACCGGCGGACCACTTACATACACTCACCTTATCTTATTCGCTTAAGTCGTGTGCTTCCATAACCCAGGGTACCGCCATGTGTTTAAAATTAGGCGATTTTTTTGCAATTGTGAATTTTATACCCAACTAGGCATATTCCTTTGGGTCTCTGCCTGCAACATTTGCGTACCTTGGCGAGCTAATTCTCACCCCATGTACCGACTACTATTTGTATTGCTTTCGCTGCCCTGCCTACTCAGTTTGGGGTGTGGAAATAACGAAGATGACTGCCTCAGCAGCAAGATGACGCTCGAGGACTACCGGACCGCAAACAGCATCCAGGCCACGGAGGGTGATCGGGGCCTTTACTACGTCATTCAGGAACCCGGCGATTCGCTGCGCCCCAAACTTACCAGTGAGGTAGTAGTAAACTACAGTGGCTACACTACTGAACGGGACACTTTTGACAGGACGACGGGCAGCCCCCGTAACTTCCGCCTCAGTGGTCTTATTGCAGGCTGGCAGCTCGGTATCCCCTTGATCGGTAGGGGTGGAAAGATTCAACTATTCGTCCCCTCCGCCCTCGCCTACGGGTCCAGCCAAGTAGGTAACATCTGCCCGAATACCGACCTAATCTTCGACATCGAACTGGTCGGCTTTAATGACCAGTGAGGCCGGCACCCATCAGGCAGCTCACCCACCGCGAGATCGAACGGAGTACCCGCCGCTACCCCATCACGTTGCTCTGCCCCGACTGGCGCGATCCCCGCAACGTGGGGTCGGTCTTTCGTTTAGCGGATGCCGCCGGACTGGAAAAAATCGTTCTCGCCGGTAGTACCCCGCAGCCACCCCACCCCAAGATCGCCCGCACGGCCCGCTCGACGGTAAGGGCTGTTCCCTACGCAACCGTCACCGATACCCTGGCCTACCTACGGCAGGAGCGAGGGGCAGGACGATTGATCCTCGGACTCGAACTTACCGCAACCAGTGAATCCCTCTTCACGTACCGCCTACCTACCGATCGCGATATCATCCTGGTGGCGGGGACGGAGGTTGGGGGGATCAGCGAAGCGGTGCTTGCCGAGTGCGACGCTACGGTGCACCTACCCATGCACGGACAGAACACCTCCATGAACGTAGCTACGGCGCTGAGCGCGGCGGTCTACCTACTGCTTATGCAACTGCAGTAGGGCTAGCACGTCGGGGTCACGCTCCAGTTCGGGGTGCCAGTTGAAGAGTTGCTCCCGCTCCTCGTAGTACTCCCCGAGGGCCTCGTTGAGCAGCACCAGGGCCTGCTTGCGGCGGTTGCAGAGCATTAGGATAGCAACCGTACCGAAGGCCAGGGCGTCGTCCGTGTACTGCTCGGCCGCATCCTCCAGCATCTTGATCGCGTCGAGCTCGCGGCCGTTCTCGACCAGGAACAGGGCGTAGGACACGTAAGCATCGCTGAACTCTTCCTCCATCTCGATGGCCTTCAGGAAGGCCTGCTCGGCCTCCAGGGGGGCGTTGGTGGCTGAGCTACACAGCGCCAGACCGAGCCAGCAGTCGGCCGTATGGTTCGGCAGCTCTACGGCGCGCCCGTAGTTATAGGCCGCTACGCCCCACTTCTCCTGGGCTACGCAGCACTCGGCGATGTACTGGTAGATGTCGTACATCTCCGGATCGAGCTCCAGGGCCCGGAAGTACGATTTCTTGGCACCGGCGTAATCTTCCAGTAACTGGTGGCTGCGGCCGATACGCATGCAGGTCTCGTAGCTCTCCTCGGCATCATCCGACTCGAAGTAGGCGGTATACCCGCGCAGGGCCTGCTCGTACATCTCCAGGTCGAAGAGTTTATCGGCGAACTCGAGGTCATAGCCGCTGCGGTCGGGGTTTAGGGAGCGGGCGTTGGCGAAGGCATCGAGGGCGGCCAGGTCATCGCCCCCGTCGTCGTACCACATACCCAGGTAGTACCAGGTCAGGTCGTTGAAGGGGTCGCGGTCGGCCTGCCGCTGTAGCATGCGGCCGATGTCCTTACGGAAGGCGTCGAGCTCGGGGGCGTTGAGCAGTTCGTCGTAGGCGGGCTCCTGGTAGGGATCGAGTCGGATGGCCTCGGACAGGGCCTCGAAGCTTTCGCGAAAGCGGGTCTCCTGCATGCAGAGCAGTCCGTCGAAGAAGGCCAGTAGGCTCAGTTTTTCGTCCTCGTCGACCAGGTTATAGAGCTGGTCAAGGGCGGCACGGGCCTCCTCCTGGTGCTCGAAGTGTACGAACACCTCCAGACGGAGCATCATCACCTCCTCGTCGTTGGGGGCGTAGATATTGAGCTGTTCGAGGGTGGCTAGGGCGTCGTCCTCCTGTAGGTTGATCTTGTGGATGAGGGCCTTCCACTTGTAAAAGTCGGGGGTATAGGTGTGCTGGCTGATGGCCAGATCGGCTACCTCGAGGGTCTGGTCGTAGTCGTGCTGACCGAAGTAGTGGATGAGTAGTTCCTCAAATTCCTCCTCCGCTAAAAAGAGCGGGCGTTTTTTTTGGTGGGCGGATTCGTAGCGGGCCACGAGGGCCATCAGCGCCGTTTCACGCTGGTCGTTACTTTTTCTGTTCATACCGAGTAGCGCCCCCGGCATAGCCTCCTGGGCCATTGGCTGGGGATCGTGGCTAAAATACGAATTCCGGGGCAGAAAGTTGCGCAGTACTTTTACCCCCCTAGCAAATACCAGGCCCCTGCCGGCCACGTTAACACCCTCCGCTACCAAACCGACACGATGAGCTGCCCGCGAGCCACCCTGACCGCCTCCCTTCTCCTCCTCAGCTGCTGGCTCCTGGCCCAGGAACTTTACAACGTACGGGTGGGCACGTTTCAGGACGCCGACGCCGCTGACTTCGCCGATCTGCGCGAACTCGGCTTCGTCTACGGCCTGCCCCGGGAGGCTCCCCTGGTGGAGGTTTACATCGGCAACTACTCCACGCAGGAGAAAGCCACCCAGGTCAGCGAGCAGCTCCAAACCAGGGGCTACCGCAACGCCGCCCCCTTCGCCCTGCCCACCACCGGCGATGCATCTAGTGCCTACGTCCAAATTGCCCTCCGCGGCCGCGACCGTGACCTGGACTGGCCGGCCCTAGAACGGGCCGGCAAGCTCTCCGTCGACGCTACGGATGGCGCGGTAAAGGTGGTGACCGGTCCCTACGCCTCCACGGAGGATGCCACCCAGGCGCTGAGCGACATCCGCGGCCTGGGCTACGCCGATGCCTTCGTCAAGAACCTAAATCCAAATCGCCTGATCCCGGTCGGCGTATTCGAAACGGGCATCAAAAAGCCACTTATCCCACTCGAATTACGGCAACCCCCCGTGGATAGCGAGGGGGTCGCTCCCGCACCGGCGCTCCGCGCAACGGACACTGTACCCGCGGCCCCGCCCCCTGTTTCGTCGCCCGGCCGTGACACTGCTCCGCTCGGAGAAGAAGCCGTAGCCACCGCCGAGCCGCCCACCACCGTGCCCGTACCCCAGCCCCTACGCGTGGACCGGCCCGGACTGCCCGACATCGATATGCGCACCAAGCGCCACAGCGCCGCCGAACTGCAGCGGGTGCTTAAGGAAAAAGGCTACTACGACGGTGCCGTCGACGGACTCTACGGCCCCGGCACCACCGCCGCCTACGAGCAGGCCTGGGCCCAGCTTGCTCCCCTGCGCAAGTACCGCATCCTGGCCGCCGCCGAGGGAGACGGGGCCGCCCCCGGTAACGCCCCCGCCGGCTGGCCCGAGGTGACCGTAGCCCTGGCCGTTGCCGATGACCTGGCCGCCGGACTCGACAATGCCCAGGCAGTCCAGGAACTTCAGGAAGCGCGGGGCGCCCTACTCAACGCCACCGCTCCCCTACCCGCCCCGGACGCCGCCCGCGCCCAAAACTGGGAGACTACGGTGTGGAAGAACCTGGACGAATGGGCCACCGAGGACCCTCTCCACGCCCAGCTACTCACCGCCCTACGCGTGGCCTACTACCAGTCGCAAGTGCGGCTAGAGGCCATGTACCAGCAGCGCGGCATGGACGCGATCGCGGCGCGGGATCTGGCTACGGCGAGTCTACAGAACATGCTCTCCGCCCAGCTCGACCGCTTCCTCTAATTACTCCTCCTCCATGGCCCGCTGGCGGCCGTCGTACTGCTCGCGCTGCTCGATGATGAGGCCGTAGAGTAGGTCCTTCAGCTCGGTAATGCCCTCGCCGGTGACGCTGGATACATACAGTGTTGGTTGCCCCTTGGGGACCTCGTGGGCACGCAAAGCCTTGAGCTCCTCATCGACCATATCGGCGCGGGTGAGGGCCAGGACGCGGGGCTTATCCAGTAGCTCGGGGTTATACTGCTCGAGCTCGTGGAGCAGCGTCTGGTACTGTCCGCGGAGGTCATCGGCATCGGCCGGGATGCAGAACAGCAGGGTGGCGTTGCGCTCGATGTGGCGCAGGAAGCGGTGACCGAGCCCCTTACCCAGGTGGGCATCTTCAATGATGCCCGGGATATCGGCCATGGCAAACGAGCGACCGTCGCGGTACTGCACCATACCGATGTTGGGCACGATGGTGGTAAATTCGTAGTTGGCGATCTCGGGTTTGGCGGCGGTGAGTACGGACAGGAGGGTAGATTTACCTACGTTCGGCAGGCCCACCAGACCGACATCGGCCAGCACCTTGAGCTCCAGGATGTACCACCCTTCGCTGCCATCCTCGCCGGGTTGGGCGTAATCGGGGCTCTGATTGGTGCTCGACTTAAAGTGGGAGTTGCCGAGTCCGCCGCGACCGCCCTCGACCAGGATACGCTCCTTGCCGTGGTCGGTGACCTCGAAGAGCGTCTCGCCGGTCTCGGCATCACGAGCGATGGTGCCCAGGGGAACGTCCAGGATCACATCGGCTCCCGTGGACCCGGACTTATTATTCTCGCCGCCGCGCTGCCCGGGCTCGGCGCGGATGTGCTTTTTGTACTTGAACTGTAGCAGCGTCCACAGGTTGCGGTTGCCGCGCAGGATGATGTGGCCGCCCCGACCGCCATCGCCGCCGTCGGGCCCGCCCTTCGGAATGCCCTTGGCCCGGTAAAAATGCTTGGAGCCCGCCCCGCCGCTGCCGGAGGTCAGGTTGATCTTTACGTAATCGACGAAGTTTGCGCGTGCCATGCCCCCCTTGTTCTGCTTAGTCCTGTGCCGCCGGGCCTACGATATTGGCGATGGCGGCGGCCACCTCGCTGGGTGACTGCGCGCCATTGACGCGGTGGGCCAGGCCCAGCTGATCGTAGAAGTCGAATACCGGCGCGGTGTAGTTGATGAAATTCTCGTAGCGGGTGCGGATCACGTCCTCCTTGGCGTCATCGGCCCGCCCGCTGGTGGCCGCCCGGCCCAGAATGCGCTGTACGATGGTGTCGACATCAACGTCCAGCAGAACGAGGGCGTTGATGCTAGCCTGCTTTTCCTCCATCATATCGTTGAGCTCGGCGGCCTGGGGGTCGGTACGGGGGAAGCCATCGAAGATGATGCCGGCCACGTCCGGGTGCTGCTCTACGCGCTTGCGCAGCATGGCGATGGTGACCTCGTCGGGGACCAGGTCGCCGCGATCCATGTACTTACGGGCCTCCTGCCCCAGGGGGGTACGGCGACTCAGCTCCTCGCGAAACATATCACCGGTACTGATGTGTAGAAAACCGTGCTGCTTGACGAGGAAGTCGGCCTGGGTGCCCTTGCCCGATCCCGGTGGGCCGAAGAGGATCAAATTATACATACGCGTGCGGGGTGAGTGGGCGGCAAATATAGGTTTTGGAGGGCGGTTAAGGGGGCTAGAGTCCTTCAAGTAGGGCACGCAGGTTAGCGTAGATGGGTCCATCACCGCTCAGTACTTCGCTCACCCCGCACCACTGGGCCATCACGATGCCCTCGCCGGCCTCGGGGGTAAGTTCCAGCTGCTCGGTGGTCATCGCGAACCAGTAGGTAGGCTTCAGGACGCGATTATCCTTGCTACTACGGTAGGTGTGGTAGGTGGTGGGCAGGGCCGGTCCGAGCTCGAGTTGCTCCACGCCGGTTTCCTCCTCGACCTCA
Organism: Saprospiraceae bacterium; assembly: GCA_958295895.1. GTDB lineage: Bacteria > Bacteroidota > Bacteroidia > Chitinophagales > Saprospiraceae > Neolewinella. Next base: position 178,617 of record CATQHI010000011.1, read on the forward strand.
CGTAGGGCGGCCGTGGCGGGCGCCTCCCCGTCGTCGAGCTTTCCCTTCGGCAGGTCCCAGTAGTCGCGCCGGAAGATGAACAATTGCTTGCCGTTCGTAACGTTAGTCACCACCCCACCGGCGGCCTCCACCCACTTGTAGTGACTGCGAAAGTCGTGCCAGAGCTGTTCTACATCGGGCGCGACCAGCTCTACGGAGGTCACCTTAGGGCTGCTCTTTTCCAGGGTATCGGCGTAGTTGAGCAGGCTCTTCCGCTTGCCGCTATAGCGGGCGGTCAGGTGGGTGGTGGGGGGCTGGCCGTCGTGCATTGCCGGGCCACTTTCGGAGCGCAGCAGCAGCGGTTGGTCGTTGATATAGATTACGTACATTGGCGCGAAAAGTACGACCCTATGGACACTTCCCGCCACGTTGCGCGCCGCCTGCTCGAGGTCGGGGCGGTGAAGTTACAGCCCGGCGAGCCCTTTACCTGGGCCAGCGGACTGCGCTCGCCGATCTACTGCGATAACCGGGTACTACTCTCCTTTCCAGCCATCCGTACGGAAATTATCCAGGCACTGGGCGGGGTCGCCGGTGCAATCCAGGGGGTGGAGGGAATAGCCGGCGTAGCGACTGCCGGCATACCCCACGGGGCCCTGCTCGCCGATCGCCTTCAGCTTCCGTTCATTTATATTCGCAGCTCGGCCAAGGAGCACGGACGTCGCAACCGGATCGAGGGCCGCATTACCCCCGGCCACCGCTACCTGGTGGTGGAGGATTTGATTTCTACGGGCGGGAGTAGCCTACAGGCTGTAGAAGCGCTAAGGGCCGCCGGGGGGGTAGCCGCGGCCACCGTAGCAATATTTACTTACGGTTTTCCCGCCGCGCAGCGTGCCTTCGAGCGGGCCGACGTTCACCTGCATACCCTAAGCAACTATGCGGTCCTACTGGAGGAAGCGCGGGCCAGCGGGAGCATTTCGGCCGCTGAGGCCACGGCGCTGGCCGACTGGCGGCAGGACCCCCGCGCCTGGAGTGAGAACTTTTCGGCCTGAGCTGCGCTCCTTTGTATAAGTTTTTGCGTTTTTTGCTTCGACGCTTTTTTGGACAAACCACTACACCCCAATGACCATATTGAACGAGCAGGCCGAGGCCTTCCTGCACCGCTATTTAAATAATGCATCCCCTACCGGCTTCGAGTCCGCCGGTCAGCAGATCTGGCTTGACTACCTGCGCCCCTACGTAGACGAGGTTGCGCTTGACACCTACGGCACCGCCTACGGCATCATCAATCCCGGCCGCGACTACCGCGTGGTCATCGAGGGCCACGCCGACGAGATCAGCTGGTTCGTGCACTACATCACCGATGCCGGTCACCTGTACGTGATCCGCAATGGCGGCAGCGACCACACCATTGCCCCCTCCAAGCGTGTCAACATTCACAGTGATAAGGGGATCGTGCGTGGCGTATTCGGCTGGCCGGCCATCCACACCCGGCGCGGCGAGGACGCCAAGTTGCAACCTAAGTTGGAAAACATCTTCATCGACGTTGGAGCCAAGGACAAGGACGAGGTGCTCGACATGGGCATCCACGTCGGCAGCGTCATCACCTACCCCGACGAGCTGGAGGTTATGAACGACCGCTACTACTGCGGTCGCGCCCTGGACAACCGCATGGGGGGCTTCTGCATCGCTCAGGTGGCCCGCCTGCTTCAGGAGCGTAGTATCGAGCTGCCCTTCTCGCTCTACGTCGTCAACTCGGTGCAGGAGGAGGTCGGCCTGCGCGGCGCCCAGATGATCACCGACCGGATCAAGCCGCAGGTGGCCATCGTGACCGACGTTACGCACGATACCACCACCCCCATGCTCGACAAAAAGAAGGTGGGTGACGTGAAGGCCGGTAATGGACCCAGCGTGACCTATGCTCCGGCGGTGCACAATAAGCTGCTGGGCCTCATTATTGCTGCGGCCGCCGAGCGAGATATCTCGATACAGCGCGAGGCAAGTAGCCGGGCTACCGGCACGGATACCGATGCCTTTGCCTATTCTAACGGAGGGGTGGCCTCGGCCCTGATCAGTCTGCCGCTGAAGTACATGCATACGACGGTGGAGATGGCGGCGAAGAGTGACGTGGAGGGGGTCATCGAGCTCATCCTAGCGAGCCTTACGAAGATTGAGGACGGAATGAGTTTTAACTACTTTGAGGTGTAGCTACCTTAGCGGCCATGCGCCATCCACTGCTGACCTGGCTCTTCTACGGGCATGTGTGGATCGCGCTGGCGGCCCTGGCACTGTGCTGGCAGACTACGTACCTAGTAACTGGTGACCGTGGGCTCTACCCCTGTCACTACTTCGTATTCTTCGCTACGCTGGGGGTATACACTACACACCGTGCGCTGAGCTACCGACGGGCGCTTGGACAGCCTACGGGGCGGCGGTATAGGCTAATGCGTAGTCATCCGGTGGCATCGGCGCTGGTAGCGGTGGTCAGTCTCACGGTGGCGCTGGCCCTAGCCACCCAGTTTCCACTAGCTGCCTTCTGGCCGGTAGTATTTGCTCTACCCTTCACCTTTTTCTACCTCATCCCGCTCTTTCCGGGCGGACCGCGGCTGCGTGACCTACCCTACCTGAAGGTGGTGTGGGTAGCGCTGGCCTGGACACTGATGACGGACACCTTCGCAGCGGGGGCGGCGGGGGGGTGGCGTGCCGAGACCCTGATTCGCCTGGTGTTAATTTTAGCCGTCGCCCTGCTATTCGATACCCGGGACGTAGACCTGGACCGGCGGCAGGGCGTACGCACGCTGGCGGCGGAGCGGCCGGCGCTGACGCGACAGCTTGCCGTGTTCCTACTTGCGCTATGTGGGGCAGTGGGTCTGCTTGTGTATCCCTCTGCACAGAGTGGTCCGTTACTGGTCGCGTACGGGCTGGGGGCGGCAATTGGAACCGTTACCCGAGCGAGTTGGGGGGAGGACTATTACGCGGTATACGTCAATGGCATACTCCTGCTGCCGCCACTCAGTCTTTTACTCTAACCCCCGCACGGCAATCAACGCTGCTCCGAAGGCACTGGCCTGCGGCGTGTGCGCCACTTCCACGCGCCGGCCCGACCGCTCGGCTAGGAGGTCTACCCATCCCGCCGAACGGGTAAAGCCGCCGCTGGCGTAGATGATCTCCGAGGGGCAGGTGGCCGCCTCCAGCTGGCGGAGGATTTCGATCACATTGTCGGTCACGCCGAGCAGCACGGCACGGGCTAGGTCTACCGGTTTATGGTGTCCGCGCAAATGCTGAAAGCCTGCCGTGGCCAGGGCATCCCAGATCGGGGCCCGCTCCCCGTAGAGGTAAGGAGTGAATCGCAGATCGGTATCGGGTGCGGCTACGGCCGCCTCGATCATTGCGCCGATTGAAGGAAAATGTCCCCGGAGTAGTTCGTAGGTCCACTCCAGCACCTTACCGCCATTATTGGTGGCCCCCCCCAGCACGGCGTAGTCATCGAACAGAAGGTAGTTGAATAACTGGTGCTCGGTATCCCCCTGTAGCCCCCGGTGGGTGGCCCGCACCGCACCGCTGGTGCCGATGGTGAGCGAAACCTTGCCGGGCTCCAGTAGTCCGCTACCTAGATTGGCCAGACAGCCATCGGAGCCGCCGATAAAAAGAGCCACCTCCCCTACCCCGAGCCGCTCGGCTACCTCAGCGCGCCAACTGAGCCGGGTAATAGCCGGTACTACGCGGGGTAGCTGCAGGGCAAGTGCATGGTCGTCGCCGGCTAGGCGCAGGGCATCTTGGTCCCAGTCGCGGCCGGCAAGATTAAGTAATCCCGTGGCGCTGGCTAGTTGCTCGTCCAGCAGCCGTCCAGCCGTGGTCCATCGGTCAATGAGGTACGACTTTAGGTCCGCGAGGTAGGTAGCCGCCGCCAGTCGTTCGGGGTGTGCCCGGGCTAGCCACCGCAACTTGACCAGGGGCGACATGGGGTGAACGGGGGTACCGGTACGTCGTAGCAGGTCGCGCCGTAGCGTCTCGTTGAAATCTTCCATCACCGCCTGTGCGCGTACATCGGCCCAGGTAAGGATCGGCCCCAGGGCCTGGCCCTCCGCGTCGAGTAGCAGTACCCCGTGCATGGGGCAGCTGATGCTCATGCCGCGGGGTGGTGTGGGTAGGGCGGCCAGTAACTCCTGAATTAGCCGCTCCGCCACCGCTACGATCTCCTCTACGTGCTGCACGGCCGCTCCCGGCTCCGGGTGGTGCAGGGGGTAGGCACCACTGCGCTCTTTGACCAGGATACCATCGGCGGTGAAGGCTCCGATTTTGGCGGAGGTGGTGCCGAGATCAAGGCCGAGGTAGCGGGGGGCGGGGGGCATGGGTGCAAGGTACGGCAGACGGGTCGCTACGGGCTAGGACCTCGAAGCGTCTCTTGCGCCTGCGCTTGGGACCTTTGAGGGTCCGGTTGAATTGCGACCCGACCGGACCCTTCGAGGTCCTCGCTACCCGAGCCGACCCAACCATTCCGTATTTTCGCCCCATGAAGCTGCCCCCCTACCCCCTCACGCTACTGACCCTCCTCCTAGTCTGCACCTGCGTACGCGCCCAAAAATCCCTCACGGTGGCCGACATGCAGGCCTGGAAAGAGCTGCGTGGAGAAGCCCTGAGTGCCGACGGCAAGTATGTCGTGTACCGCCTGGAACCAGACCTGGGCGATAGTCAGACCGTGCTCTACGACGTGGACAACGCCCGCGAACAACACTTCCCCCGCCTGGTAGATGCTCAGTTTACCTACGACGGGCAGTACTTGGTAGGGATGCTTAAGCCCACGCGCGATACGGTACTGCACTACAAGCGCTTAGAGGAAGCGAAAAAACTCAAAGAAATGGACACCCTGGTGGTCTACACCCTGGCCACGCAGCAGCAGCAACGGTACCCGGGGGTGTATGAGGTAAAGCTAAGTGAGCGCTCCGCCGACGTGTTTGCCTACACGACGGCCTCCCTCCTGCCCGATAGCCTACGTAAGGACCTCAACGAGGAGGCCCGCCGACTGGTGGTCCGCCGCTTCGCTAATCCCGATAGCTTCTACCTGGAGGGGGTGATGGACTTCCGCGTGGCCCGCGACCGTCCCATCGTGGTAGCCCAGCGGACGGCCAAGGACAGCACCTGGACCGACGGTGTATTGCGTATCGACCCCGCCGATCTGGAGTGGCAGAACCTGAGCACCGGACCGGCGAACTACGCCGGCCTCACCGTGAGCTACGACGGCAACCACGTCGCCTTTCTCAGTAGTGAAAAGGACGACGAACACAAGCAGCCCCCCTTTCAGCTCCACTACTGGTCGGCGGGCAGCGACTCGGCCTACATCGTGACCGGGCGCGATATGGCCTGGCTGCCCCGCGGCTACCGGATCAGCGACGACCGGCGGCCGGAGTTTAGCGCCGACGGGAAGTACCTCTTCTTCGGTACCACGCCGCGGCGGCCGGAGCTCGACAGCACGGACCTGGCCGATGAGCTAGCCGACGTAGAGGTATGGACCACCGACGATCCCCTGCTCTACACCCAACAGAACAATCAACTGGAACAGGACCGCAAATTCACCTATCTGGCCGTGTACCGTACCGGTATCGACGAATTTGACCAACTGGCTACTACAGACTATCCGGAAAGCAGCCGACCCGAAGAGGGCAAGGGCAATTATGTAATGCTGTACAACGACAGCCCCTACGCCAAGCAGACGATGTGGGAGGGCGGTCCGGCGGCGCGGGATATCGTGCTGGTCGATCTGCGCAGCGGTGAGCGTACCAAGATGGTGCGGGGCGAACGGGGCTACTACGACTGGTCGCCGGAGGGCAAGTACGTAAGCTGGTACAATCCGGGCGACTCGGTCTACCGCGCCTACGACGTAGCGCGCAAAAGCCTGGCCACCCTCACCTCCCGCGACATCGGCACCTTCTACGATGAGCGCAACGACCAGCCCAATGACCCCTCTCCCTACGGCGTGGCCGGCTGGACGGAAGACGATGAGTCCCTGATCGTATATGACCGCTACGATCTCTGGCAGCTCGATCCCGACGGCACTGATGCCCCCGAACGACTCACTGAGGGGCGCGAGCGGGGGGTGGAATACCGCTACCAGGACCTTGACCCCGAACGCCAGTCCCTCGATGAGACCATGGTATTGACCACCCAGGTCGACAGCAATTACTACGGCGGCTTCGCCCTACTGGAGAATGGAAAGGTAAGCGAGCAGGCCAGCGGCCCCTACGTCTACAACGACTTCCGCAAAGCCCGGCGGGCCGAGCGCTATTTCTACACCCGCGAGAGCTACACCGACTACCCCAACCTGCGACTGACCGACGCCCTCGCCGGCGAGGCTACCGTGATCTCCGACGCCAATCCGCAGCAAGCTGACTTCAACTGGGGCACCGTAGAGGAGTACCGCTGGATCGACCACGAGGGCCGCGAGCTACGCGGCATACTGGTCAAACCGGAGGGCTTCGACTCCACCCGGCAGTACCCCCTGATCGTCAACTTTTACGAGCGCAGCAGCGAAGGGATCTTCCGCCACCGTACCCCCGTGCCCGGCCGTAGCTCCATCAATTATCCGCACTACGCCAGCCGTGGCTACGTGGTTTTCAACCCCGATGTCGTGTACCGCGAGGGCTACCCCGGCGAGAGTGCCTACAACTGCGTGATGAGCGGCGTTAGTAGTCTGCTCATGCACGGCTACATTGATAAGGATCGCATCGGACTACAGGGCCACAGCTGGGGCGGCTACCAGGCCGCTTACCTAGCTACAAAGACCGATCTGTTCGCTGCCATCGAATCCGGCGCACCGGTAGTCAATATGTTCTCCGCCTACGGGGGCATTCGCTGGGGCACGGGCCTGAGCCGGCAGTTCCAGTACGAGCGCACCCAGAGCCGCATCGGCGGCACCCCCTGGCAGTACCCCCTGCGCTACCTCGAAAACTCCCCCATCTTCACCACCGATAAGGTCAACACCCCCGTCCTGATCCTGCACAACGACGGGGACGGGGCCGTACCCTGGTACCAGGGCATCGAGTGGTTCACCGCCCTACGCCGTCTGGGCAAACCCGCCTGGTTCCTGAACTACCGGGGCGAGCCGCACTGGCCGGTCAAAGTGCCTAACCGTGCTGATTTTCAAACGCGTATGGCCCAGTTTTTCGATCACTACTTACTGGGACAGCCCATGCCGGTGTGGATGCGGAAGGGCGTAAGCCCGCTCGAGCGCGGGATCGATCAAAACCTGGAGTTGACGGCAGAATAAGCTAGGCGAGCCAGCGTACCTCCTGCTGGGCGAATCGATGGCTAGTAGTCTCAGTTTGCAGGAGTAGACGACCGTCCGCCTCCACCCCCTCCACCCTGGCTCGTAGCTGTTCTCCGGTAGCTATAACTTCGAAGGTCACCCACTCACCCCGCCGGTGCAATCTCTCCTGGTAGGCCTGGTGCAGTTCGGAGTGGCGCCGGGTAGCCAGCAGCTCGTACCTCGCGCTAAGGGCATCAAAAAGAGTAGTTTGCACCGCTGCAAGGCTCAGTGGCTTTCCAAGGTACTGCGACAGGGAGGTGGCGCTACGGGCTAGCGGCTCCGGGAAGTCTCGTTCGTTCACGTTGAGGCCGATGCCCGCCACGGTCCACTGCAGCTGCGTGCCCCGCAACCCATTTTGTAGCAGGATACCGGCAATTTTTTGCCGCCCGACGTACACATCGTTGGGCCACTTCACGGCCACTTCCCCTTCTGGTAAGTAAGTCTGCACAGTACTGGCTACGGCTAGGGCGACAAACTGAGTAAGCGGAAGTAGATGGTCGACTGTCAGTCGGTCAGGCCGCAGCAGAACGCTGAGAGTCAAATTGGCACCCGGACTGCTGTGCCAGCGGTTGTGTCCCTGTCCGCGACCGGCTGACTGGGAGTGAGTGGTATAGACGGCTCCGTGGGGCGGCGGCGCGCCGGTGCCAAGGTCCTCGAGTAAGGCAAGGTTAGTGGAGGCTACGCGACTAAATGCCCTGGCAACTTTAGGAACCAGCACTCTGTTTTGACTGTACATTTCCTGGGGGAATGGTTTTTGCTACCTTACAGTACCCAAAGTATCAGTTTGAATACATCCACAACGACTACGCGTAAGGCGCTGAGCCCGAATATGGAACAGCGGCTGGACGTGATTCTGGACAGCATCCAGGACATCAAAGGTAAAAATATCGTGCGCCTCGATCTGCGCAAGCTCGACGACCGGCCGGCGGAGTTCTTCTTCATCTGCGAGGGAGAGTCTACCACCCAGGTCCGGGCCATCGCCGAGAATGTACACCGGCGCATGAAACACGAGCTCGGAGAGATCACCAAAAACCCCATCGGCAGCCGTCCGGCTAACTGGGTATGTCTGGATTACTTCGACACCGTAGTACACATTTTTTACCCCGAGACCCGGGCCTTCTACCAGATCGAGGAGCTGTGGAGCGATGCCGATTCTACCGAATACGAGAGTGCCTAAGGGCCGCTCGTCCAAAATATGTGCGGCCCGCCAACGAAAAGCACTTCCGCACGTTAGCCATAAGATATGAGCACAAACAATAAGAATTCCAACCCCGAGGAAACCGGCGGTCCGAAATTCCAGAGCTACTGGATCTACGCGATCATGTCCGTAGTCCTGTTGGCCCTCGTGCTGACCAACTGGGGCACGGGTGCCTCCAGCGAGATCCAGCTCAATCGCCTCAATGACATGATCAAGGACAATGCCGTCCAGTCGATTAAGCTAGTCAACGGCGACCGCGCCGAGATCTACATCAAGGAGGACAAGAAGTCGCAGCCCGCCTACGAGGACGCTGCCCCCGAGGGCATGGGCGGCTCGCGCTACGATTACTACCTCGAAGTAGCCGACCCCGGCTCCTTCAACGACTTCATCAATAAAGCCTATGAGGAGCAGGGCGTGCCCTTCGCCGACCGGGTGCGCGTCGACGCCGAGCGCCGCACCGACTACCTCGGCAATGCCCTGCAGTGGTTGCTTCCCCTGGCCGTGATCGCCTTCATCTGGATCATCCTGATGCGCCGCCTCGGTAGCGGTGGCGGAGGCCCCGGCGGACAGATCTTCAACATTGGCAAGTCCAAGGCCACGCTCTTCGATCAGAACAGCAAGGTCAACATCACCTTTGCCGACGTAGCCGGCCTGGATGAGGCCAAGGAGGAAGTGATGGAGGTCGTGGACTTCCTCAAGAATCCTAAGAAATACACCGCACTCGGTGGTAAGATTCCCAAGGGCGTACTGCTCGTAGGCCCCCCCGGTACCGGTAAAACTCTGCTGGCCAAGGCAGTGGCCGGTGAAGCCGGGGTACCGTTCTTCACCATGTCGGGTTCCGACTTTGTGGAGATGTTCGTCGGCGTAGGTGCCAGCCGCGTGCGGGACCTCTTCAAGCAGGCCCGTGAGAAGGCCCCCTGTATCATTTTCATCGACGAGATCGACGCCATCGGCCGTGCCCGTGGCCGCGCCAATATGCAGGGCGGTAACGACGAGCGGGAAAACACCCTCAACCAGCTGCTGGTCGAGATGGATGGCTTCAGCACCGATAAGGGCGTTATTCTCATGGCCGCCACCAACCGGCCGGACGTACTGGACTCGGCCCTCCTGCGCCCCGGTCGCTTCGACCGCCAGATCGGCATCGACCGGCCCGACCTGAAGGGGCGGGAGGCCATCTTCAAGGTCCACCTCAAGACGATCAAGACCAACGACACCGTCAACGCCGAAGTACTGGCCGAGATGACGCCCGGCTTCGCCGGTGCCGAAATCGCCAACATTTGTAACGAGGCCGCCCTGATCGCCGCTCGCCGCAACCAGGACAGCATCGGTTTGGACGACTTCAACTACGCCCTCGATAAGGTCATCGGCGGATTGGAGAAAAAGAACAAACTTATCTCGCCCGACGAGAAGAAGATTATCGCGTACCACGAGGCCGGTCACGCCATTTGCGGCTGGTTCCTGGAGCACGCCATGCCCCTGGTCAAGGTGACCATCGTACCGCGTGGTGTCGCTGCACTGGGATATGCACAGTACTTACCCAAGGAGCAGTACATCACCCGTACCGAACAAATGCTCGACATGATGTGCATGACCTTCGGTGGTCGCGCCGCCGAGGAGGTGGTCTTCAACCAGATCAGTACCGGAGCCCAGAACGACCTTGACAAGGTGACCAAGATGGCCTACGACATGATTACGGTCTACGGTATGAACCCCGATGTTGGTCAGGTCAGTTTCTACGGTATGAGCCGCGACGCCTACCAGCGCCCCTACTCCGACGAGACGGCGACTCTGATCGATGATCGGGTACGCGATCTGCTACAGGGGCAGTACGATCGCGCCAAGCGGTTGCTGATCACTAAGCGCGATGCGGTCAACAAGCTGGCCGAGGCCCTGCTCGAAAAAGAGGTACTCAGCCGCAAGGACCTGGAGACGCTGATCGGCCCCCGCCCGGCAGATGCCGAGGAAGGATACCAGGAATGGGCCGGCGTAGTAGATAATGCGCACGATTCAGATAACAACGGCCTGATTACCCCCTAGCGATCGGGCACAGCGTTCCCCGGCGAAGGCTCCACGAGTAAGCTTGTGGAGCCTTCGTCAGTTTAGCCCACTGCTTACCGGTGTTTATGCTATCTTCACGGGCCTAAGAACCTAGCGCTACACTTGCCTCTAGCTGATCCAGCACCCGCCGTTGACGCCCTGCTGCAGATGCACCAGGATGCCTTTGACCTCGTCAGTGAGGGGGTGCTATGGGTAGACGTGACCGGCCGCGTACAGTACGGCAACGAGAGTGCCGCTACCCTGCTGGGGTACTCCCGCAACGCCCTCCAGCGCGCTAGTTACTTCGAGATCAACCCCCACTTATGCTGGGGTGGAAGCGTTTCTGGAACCGCCTACAGGAGAACCAGAGCGAGCGGTTGGATACCGAGTTCGTGAATGCCGATGGCAAGCTATTTAGTATTCGGGGGCGGGCCGGCTTCGACATCTATAGCATCGACCCGGAATTGTGCCTGGTCGTCTTTCAGGCCACGGAGGCCGGCAAGCGCGACGCCGACCTACTGGAGGTGGTGCAGCGCGACGGTAAGATCGGCGCCTGGGAGGTCAACCTCACCACCAACCAGGTCTACATCGCGCCCCTCATCCGCTGGTGGTTGGGGCTGGTAGCGGACCGCCCCTTCTACCCCGCCGGTGAGTTCCTAGCCATAATGCAGGAGCGGGTGTTACCCTCCGCTTACCCGGATCTACGCAGCACCTATAAGCAGCTCAGAGACACCATCAACCAGATCGAGGTGCAACTACCCGTGCGGACCACCGCGGCGGATAAGCAGACCGCCCCTACGGTGTACACCATCCGGGCGCAGTCGGTGGAGAATGAACTGGAAGTGTACAAGGTGTACGGTACCCTCACCCGGAGCGACGATGCCCCCACGGCCGCCATTTCAAACACCCAGGCCGGTGACGAGCTTTTCCGCACCGCGCTGGACCGGCAGTCCGATGCCGTCTTCGTCATCGCCTACGCCGACCGCAAGATCACCTACGTCAACGACCAGGCTACGGAGCTGACGGGTTATTCCCGCAGCGAACTCATCGGTAGTCCGGCCTCCCGGCTATCCGATCCCGCCCGCAGTGAACAGATCAGCGCCCTGTACGATCGAGTGCGTGAACGCAAGTACGTAGAGCTACAGAGTGCCACGGTACACCGCAATGGATCCCACCAAACGACCCTGTCGCGTATCTACCATCACGAGTACAACGAGGAGGAGTTTCTAATCGTGATCACTCAGGACATCCGGGAGGAGACCCAGCTCTCGGAGAACCTTCAACTCTACAGCAAGACCCTCAATGCCCTCAATGAGTGGGTGATCTGGCTTAACCCCACCAATGAGATTGTACTACTCAACGAAGCCGCCCGCCGCAAGCTCCGTCGCAAGACCAGCCGCCCCCTGGAAGGCCTGAGCATCACCGAACTGATGCCCGACCTGGAGATTCCCGCCCTGGCCGATATCCGCCAGGAGCAGATCGACGGGCGCTTCCGCTCCGCCGTCGACTACATCTATTCCACCCCCAGTGGGGATGACCGTACCCTACAGGTGCGCTTCGCCCAGGTAGCTGCCGGGGCGCAGTACTTCCTCTGCCTCATCTGCCGCGACGTCACCCTACAGTACAACAACCACAGCGCACGGTTGCAGAAGACCAAGCGCCGGGTCGACGAGCTCACACGCCAATTACAGAGTGAGAACGAGGCCCTGCGCGAGCAGGTGGAGCAGGTCAACGCCAGTGGCCCCATCATCACCGTATCGCGCAAGTACCAACAGGTACTGGCCCAGATCGCCCAGGTCGCCGACACCGATGCTACCGTACTGGTGACCGGCGAGACCGGTACCGGTAAGGAGCTGCTGGCCCAGTCGATCCATAAATTCAGCCGCCGCAGCCGCAAACCGCTCATCAGCGTGAACTGTGCCGCCCTACCCGAATCCCTCATCGAGAGCGAACTCTTCGGCCACGAGCGCGGGGCCTTCACCGGCGCCATCGCGCAGAAAAAAGGGCGCTTCGAGCAGGCCGACGGGGGTACCATCTTTCTGGACGAGATCGGCGAGCTGCCCCTCGACATGCAGGCCAAACTGCTGCGGGTGCTCCAGGAGGGAGAGATACAGCGTATCGGCTCCACGGAGCCCATCATGGTGGACGTACGCGTGGTGGCCGCCACCAACCGCGATCTGGAACAGATGATTGGATTGAGCAATTTCCGCGAAGACCTCTTCTACCGCCTCAACGTCTTCCCGATCCACAATATGCCGCTGCGGGAGCGCAAGGAGGACATTCCGGTACTGATCAAGCACTTCGCCAAGGTGTACTCCGACCGCATGGGCCGCAACATCACCCACATCAACCCCAGCGACATCGAGACGCTCACCAACTACGAATTTCCCGGTAACGTACGCGAGCTCATCAACCTGGTCGAGCGGGCGGTGATCACCTCGACGGCCTCTACCCTCAACCTGAAGGCAAGTCTTAACGCCCTGCGGCGGACGGACCGCAACGGCGAGGAGGCCTCCTTCCGCAGCGAGCGGATCATTCCCTTCGAGGCCATGCAGAAGCAGTACATCATCGAGGCGCTTAAGCGTACCGGTGGCAAGGTTACGGGTCCGGGCGGGGCGGCCGAGCTCCTGGACCTCAACGGCCGTACGCTGATGTCGAAGATGAATAAGCTGGGCATCGACCGCAATAAGTTTACCGGGTGAAACGGCAGCTCGAGCGACCGGAGCTGGTGCTCTTCGAAAGCGCCCTCTTTCGCACCGTTACCACCCTCGTTATCGGCGAGCAGTATCTGCTACTCGTCGATCCCAACTGGCTACCCGACGAGGTAGCGCACATCGCCGACCTAGTAGTCCCGCTCACCAAGGGCCGGGAGTGCTTCCTGCTCTTCACCCCACTCCGACTACGACCACATCATCGGCTACGGTAAGTTCAGTTACTTTCACACCATCGCATCGGAGGCCTTTGCGCACACGACGGACCGGGAGAAGGCCCTCCAGCAGGTCACCGACTGGGACGATAGCAACTACATCGCGCGTGACTATCCCCTGGTGTACCCCCCCATCGACCGGCCCATCGCCGGGCAGGGCACGGAGCTCACCCTAGGCGAGGATACCTATGCCTTCTACCAGGCTCCGGGCCATAATGCCGACGGCCTCCTCACCTTCAACCGCAGCCGGGGCATCCTCATCGTGGGCGACTACCTGAGCAACGTCGAGTTCCCTTACATCTACCACTCCATCGCCGATTACCGAATCACGCTCAATACGCTGGAGAGATTGATCCGTAGCGGCGGGGTAAAGCTGCTCGTCACCGGTCACGGCGACCACACGACCGAGCAGGAAGAGATGCTACACCGTATCCGCGAGTCGCGACAGTACATCGACGAACTAGTGCGCAGCGTGCGGGAGGGTACGCCCTTCGATCTGGAGCGGCTGCTGAGCCGGTACGAGTTTCCGACGATCATGCGGAAGTTCCACGCCGGGAATGTGGCCCTTGCGGGTAGCCTTGCACCTGCGTTCCCCGCCCTACTGCACTACGAGGTGGCCCAGCGGATCCTGACGGGCTACATGAGCTACTACTACCGCTTTAAGCTGATCACCAAGCGGGCCCGGATACGCTTCGAGCGGCGCGACTGGCACGGTACCCAGGCCGATGCCCGTAGCCGGATCGCCCTGTACCGCGACGAGGTGGCCGCCACCACTCAGCAGCTACAGGAACTGATGGCCGGGCAGCGCGAGGACCACACCTTCTGGGCCAGGGTGCGCGATGCCTACGCCGAGGATATCGCCCACTTCAACACCCGCAATATCGCCGAGACTTTCTTCAACTCAGTGTACCGCTACACCTACGGTATCGGGGCCGACGGGGCGGTGATGTTCGTGGTGCGCACCGGCAGCTACCGGGAGTACCGGGGGCTATCGACCATCACTTACGACTTCGCGCTGGGAGCGTTTGCCCTGGAGGGGATCGTGCGGCAGGTACTGGACTACTTCCCCTTCGACGTGGCCTGGGACGACCGGGAGCGCGACATCCGGCTGGTGGCCGAGCGCTGGCAGGCCTTCGTGCGGGAGCGCGGGGGGCGGCACCCGGGCGATCAGCTGGAGGTGCTACAGTCGGTATTTTACCGCAATAAGACGGCCTACATCGTGGGGCGCTTCTTGTCGCGGGGGGCGGTGTTTCCTTTCATCCTGCCGCTGTTACACCCGGTGGGCCGCGGCGTGCTGATTGACGCCCTGTTATTGGAAGCAGACCAGGTCGTGTCGATCTTCAGCTACCACCGCTCGTACTTCCTGGCCGACATCAGCGTACCCAGCGACATGGTCGACTTCCTACAGACCTTCATGCCCAGCAAGCGCATCAGTGAGCTCTACAACGCCATCGGCTTTGAGAAGCACGGCAAGACGGTCTTTTACCGCGAGCTACTGCGGCACTTCAGTCGGCACCCGGCCCCCGAAGAGGCCTTCGTGAGTGCGCCGGGCATCGCGGGCATGGTCATGTATGTCTTCACTACCCCGAGGCTCAATATGGTCTTCAAGGTGATCCGCGACCACTTCGCCCCGCCCAAGCAGGTCACCCCCCGAGACCGTCAAGGCCCGCTACGAGCTCGTCAAGCGCCACGACCGCGTGGGCCGCATGGCCGATAGCTACCTCTTCGAAAAGCTGGCCCTACCGCGCGACCGCTTCAGCCCCGAGTGCCTGGCCGAGCTCCAGGAAACCGCCCCCTCCAAGGTGGAGCTGCTCGGTGACTGCGTCCTACTAAGCCACGTCTACATCGAAAAGAAGATGACGCCGCTCAACCTGTACCTCCAGACGGCCAACGAGGCCATGGCGCAAAAGGCCCTACGCGACTACGGCCGCGCCATCAAGCAGCTCGCGGCGGCCAATATCTTCCCCGGTGACCTCCTCCTCAAAAACTTTGGCGTCACCCGCGTCAACCGCGTCGTGTTCTACGACTACGACGAGATCGAGCACGTCACGGACTGCAACTTCCGCCACCTCCCCGAGCCCCGCACGCCGGAGCAGGAGATGGCCTCCCAGCCCTGGTACTACGTGGGGCCCCGCGACATCTTCCCCGAAGAGTTTCCCGGCTTCCTCATGCGGGCCGGTCCCCACCTCAGCTACCTGCGCCAGCAGCACGGCGAGATCTTCGACGCCGATTTCTGGAACGATGTGAAGCAGCGCCTGCTGGCCGGCGAGATCATGGATGTGTTTCCTTACCGGACTGGGTGGCGGTTCCTTCAGTAAGCCACCACCCGCCACTTCGTCCGCAGCGTAGCCGTCTCCCCGTACCGCAGCTCCCGGTAGTCCCCCTGTAACTCCAGCTCGGCAAATTTCCGCTGCGGCTCGATGTACACCTCCAGCGGGGCCTGCCCCGGGGCCACCCGGTAGAAATCCTGCACCACGGTATGCTTCTCCAGCACCAGCCCGTCGACGTAGTAGCGCACCGGGATGCTGTCCAGATTGGCGAATACCTTAGCGGGTGCGGGATGGCGGTCATCCAGATAGATCGTGCGAAAGCTATCCTGAGACTCCACTACCCCATCGCTCTTTTCGGTGCGCACGGAGTCGGCAAAGAACTCGATCCGGCCGGTGTAGGGCAGCCGCGTCACCTCCCAGGCTGCGACGGCACGGGCGGTATCGCGGTTGTAAGTCAGCCAGTAGGTGAGTCCGATATCGGAGTCGGGGCCCAGGCGGTAGCGCTTCTGAAAGACCAGTCCGCTGCTATCTTCTTTGCCCAGTAGTAGGACCGAGTGCTCATCGACCTTTTGTACCGTGTAGGGCTCGCGATCCAGCGCGGCGGGGGGTGGCCAACTCCAGTCGGACTGTGGGCTCGGCCAGGCGGTGCTACCGTAGGTAAAGCCCGTGCTATCCCGCACCACGTTGAGCAGTTCCCGGTCGCCGTACTTCAGACTGGTCAGGCGGGCGCCGTAGCTAGGGTCGACGGTCAGGCTGATCGAGTCGCGGGTAAGCGTGATGGGCCCGTCCTGAGGCGGGGTCTCATCGGGGGCGGGGGCCGCAGGTGCAAAGCTGTAGGATAACAAGCAGTAGGGTCGTGATTCGAAGCATTATGCGGTAGCGGGTGGGGCTGTAGCCGGGGCGGGTGGCCCGGGCGGCGGCGGGGTACCCGGGCGGACGTAGCTGTAGGTGATGTTGAGGTTGCGCACCTGGGAAAAGGGAATGACCAGGTACTCGCCCGGCATATCGTAGTTCGGCGGCCGGGACGCATAGGACTCGCCCACCGGTAGCACCCCGGATAGATCGAGGTTATGCCGGCGAATAGCGCTACTGATGAATACCTGATCGATGACCTGCTCGCGGTTGAGGGAGTAATTTTCGAGCACACCGGAGTAGAGGACGGCGTTGCCCCCACTTCCATCGACCAGGATGTCCACCCAGATGAAGTTGAGCTTTCTGCGGCGGTCGGGCGGCAGCACGTAGCCGGTGAAGTAGCGGTCCCAGTCGTTCAGGACGCGCAGGCCTTTGTAGCGCTGGTCGTAGCCACGGCGCAGGACCAGCCGCTGTAATCCGTACCCTAGCCCCACACCCGATCGTGGTTAGCAAGAGCGTGTAGGCCAAAAATGGCACAAAGGAATCCGCTAATACTCGATAATCTTCGGGGTCGAGCGTACCGCCGGTGGCCAGCAGATACAGGATGCGTACATCGGGGTCAGGTCCGAAAGCTTGGGCTACCACACCCCCCAGCGTATGCAGCAGCAGCGCAACGACGACCATAATGACCGCCTCACTCAGCAGGCTAAAGTCTAAACTGCGCCGAATGGAATTACTGCGGATATAGGCGTACCGAAAACCGATGCCCGGCAATAGCAGGAGCACGATCAGGAGGGCGCCGAAGGCCAGACTCACGCTTTCGCCTCAGTCGTTCGCTCTAGCTGTTCGGCCGATAGTTCGGTCACCGAGACCGTATGGTACACCTTACCGTCTACCTCGAACTCGCGCTTAAACCCACTACTCGGGTCCTGAGCGGCAATGGCCGACTTCAGGGCCGCACGTTTAGCATCGGGCGAAAGCTTGCGAAATTCTTCGGACTGGTAGGCACGCATGGTGAGGCAGAATTTGACGGGAAGGTAAGGGCTTAATTGGTTATACAGCAACTTAACGCCCCCGCCGCACCTTCGGTTTGTCTAGCCATGCCCGCCGCCACCAATCACCTATTGCAACTTGCCCCCGACGGCAAAACCCTCGAAAGCGGTCGCCGCCTATTCTATAGCCGCCGCTGGCGGTTGCTGGGCGGCGATGGGGAGTGGCTCTGGGGCGAGTTCGACGTGAATAGCAAACGACCCATCGAGTCGGCCGTGCAGGTCGTCGAGGGTAAATTTCACTGCACCTGCCGCGCCCGCGCCCGCCCCTGTGCGCACGGACTGGCGCTGGTCCTATTACTCAAAAACAATCCCGACCGCTTCACCGTAGGCCAACCGCCGGAGTGGTTCCGCACGGTACAGCACCAGGCTACCAAACCCTTCCGCGTCACTAAGGACATCACCAAGGCCGATGATCGCCTCACCGCCCGTCTGGAGCTCATGGACAGCGGCGTAGATGAGCTCGAACTCCGCTTGCTCGACGTAGCCCGCCGGGGGCTGGCCGACACCCAGGCGCAGGGCAGCGAGACCTGGCTGGCCACCGCCGCCCGCCTTACCGACGCCAAGCTTCCCGGCCTGGCCGGAAAAGTCCGCCGCCTGGCCGCGCTGGGTAGGGAGGGCACCGAAGCGGAGGCAGCACGTACGCTAGGCGATCTTTACCTGTTCCTCCGCGCCTGGCGTATTCGTGAGGAGTTTTCTACCGAGCGACGGGAAGAACTCTACCAGATCGCCGGCATCAACACCAAGAAGGATGAGTTACTAAGCCGTCCGGTTACCATCGATCACTGGCTGGTACTCGGCACCGTAGAGGGACAGGAGGACCGTCTGCGCTACCGCCGCATCTGGCTACGGGGCGAGCAAAGCCGCCGCTACGCCCTCCTACTCGACTTCGCCTTCGGGGACTTTCCCTTCGAGCAGTCGTGGCCGCTGTCGGCCTCCTTCGACGGTGGGGTGCACTACTACCCCGGTAGCTACGCCCAGCGCGCGGTGCTTCCCGAACCTCGGCCCGGCGGGCGACCCTACGATGGACTGAGTGGCTACGCTAGCTTCGGTGGCATGCTGGAGAATTACCGCAAGGCATTAGGGGTCAATCCCTGGCTGCTACAGTACCCCACGTACCTCGATGCGGTGCGGCCGGTGAGGGAGGGGGAGCAGTTTTTACTCGTCGATGCGGATGGGGTAGCCTTTCCCCTGGTATCGGACTACGAGAATTTTTACCGGCTGCTGGCGGTGAGTGGTGGGGGGGAAATGACGGTGTTTGCGGAGTTTGATGGATACCGGCTGCGGCCGTTGAGCTTGCTTACCGAGCTGGGGTTGGTGGGTGCCTAAGCCTCGTCTGCCGAGGGCCGCGTAGCCCGTAGCATCCGCCATTTGCCCTGCAGGTCCCGTCTGCGTTGCACCTGCGTGTACCCGCCCGCCTGAAACAGTTGCTCGACTTGCTCGCTATTGAACTCGTTGACTTCTAGGTAGACATGGCCTTCGTCCACCAGCGCAGTCCAGCCGATAGTAGCAATGTGGCGGTAGTAAAGCAGCGGGTCTTCTTCCGGGGTGAAGAGAGCCACCTCCGGCTCGTAGCTTAGGGTAGAAGCTCCCATCTGCGCACGTTCCGACGGGGGGATGTAGGGTGGATTGGACACCAAAACATCATAGCGCATAGTGAAAAGTAATATATCGCCTTGCCGAATATCGCCGTGGTTAAATCTCACATCCAGCCCCAACCGTTCACCATTGGCCACCGCCACCGCAAGGGCCGCCTCACTGATATCCCACCCCTCACACCGCCAGGTCGGCCGGCGCGATTTTAGCGCTAGCGGGAGGCAGCCCGATCCGGTGCCCAGATCGACCGCACTTCGCAGCTGCGTCCCCGGGTGGTCTTCCAGGATCCACTCCACCAGCTCCTCGGTTTCCGGTCGGGGAATGAGGACGTCGGGCGTGACGTGGAGTTGTAGGCCGTAGAAGTCGGCAATACCCGTCACGTACTGCACTGGCTCACCGGCCAGTAGGCGCTGCAGAACCCTGGTAGCGAACTCTTCCTCGTCGGTACTGAGTTGCCGCGGCCGCTGCCCTTTTCGATGGTCAAACAGGTCCTCCAGCACCAGGCGGGTCACGGATGCAGCCTCTCCGGGTCCGAGTCTGGGCGCAAGCGCATCGTAAAAGTACTGGCTGAGTTCGTCGGTACGCAAATTGTAAACCTAAAACTGATTCTTCCACATCATCGACTCCATCGGCCGCTCGCTCACCCGGTTGTACTTCGCCCCCGGCTTCTTGTTGTAGTAGTTCTCGATATCGCCCTCGACGGCGAAGTAGATGAGCTGCCCGATGGGCATGCCGGCGTAGACGCGCACGGGGTGGGTGCAGCTGATTTCCAGCGTCCAGTGGTTGCAGAAGCCGACGTCGCCCTTACCGGCCGTAGCGTGAATGTCGATGCCCAGGCGGCCGACGCTGCTCTTGCCCTCCAGGAAGGGGACGCTGGAGTGGGTCTCGGTGTACTCCAGCGTGACGCCGAGGTAGAGGGTGTTGGGGTGGAGCACGTAGCCCTCCTCGCCGATCTCCAGCTCCTCGATCTCGTTGTGTTTGCGGGCGTCGAGGATGTGGTCCTTGTAGCGGGCCAGGTACTTGCCGAGGTGGACGTCGTAGCTGTTCGTACCGAGGTTAGCGCGGTCGTAGGGGCGGATGACGATGTCTCCGGAATCGATGGCGGCCAGTATCTTCTTGTCACTCCAGATCATGGGGCGAAGGTAGGGTGAGCGGGCTGGTAGAGGGGTGCACGGAATGAATAAGAATACTCCCAAAAAGTTAGACTATCCTAACTTTGCGGCTTATACTAGATGCCTTGCTATGTCGGGTATTCATCACGAATCGCTACAGGAGGTTCATGCTTCGGTAGACACCACGGCGCACAAGAAGGGGTGGCGTCGACTACTGGCCTTCATGGGGCCGGCCTACCTGGTCAGTGTAGGATACATGGACCCCGGCAACTGGGCCACCGATATTGCCGGTGGCTCGGCCTTCGGCTACCGCCTGATCTGGGTGCTATTGATGTCGAACATCATGGCCCTGCTGCTGCAAAGCCTGAGTGCACGCCTGGGGTTAGTACGGCAGCTTGACCTGGCGCAGGCCTCCCGGCTCAGCTATCCCCGCGGCATCAACTTCGTGCTGTACCTACTGGCCGAGATCGCGATCGCGGCCTGCGACCTGGCCGAGATACTGGGTATGGCGATCGGACTGCAGTTACTCACCGGCCTACCCCTACTGTGGGGGGTGACGCTCACCGTGCTGGATACCTTCATTATCCTACTGCTGCAGCGGTTCGGCATTCGCAAGATGGAGGCCTTCATCATTGCGTTGATCGCCATCATTGGGGGGGCGTTTCTGATCGAAATGGTACTGGCTAAGCCCGATTTAGGGGAGCTGGCGCTGGGTTTCATACCGACCCTACCGAACGAAGCGGCCCTCTACATCGCCATTGGCATCATCGGGGCTACGGTGATGCCGCACAACCTCTATCTACACTCGGCCCTAGTGCAGACGCGTAGGTACGGACGTGGCGAGCGGGAACTGCGGCAGGCCCTGAAGTACAACTTCATTGACTCGGCCATTGCGCTGAACCTGGCCTTCTTCGTCAACGCGGCCATCCTCGTACTGGCGGCAGCAACCTTTTATCGGAACGGGATGTACGAGATTGCCGAAATCCAGGATGCCCACGCGCTGCTCGAGCGCTTACTGGGCAGTAGGCTTTCGCCGATCCTCTTTGCCGTGGCGTTGATTGCGGCCGGTCAGAGCTCGACCATTACCGGCACGCTGGCCGGACAGATCGTGATGGAGGGCTATCTGCACATCCGGCTGGCCCCGTGGTTGCGCCGGCTGATCACCCGCTTGCTGGCCGTCATTCCGGCCTTTCTCATGATCCTCATCTTCGGGGAGGAGGAGACGGGGCCGCTGCTCATCTTCAGTCAGGTACTGCTGAGCTTACAGTTGGGTTTTGCGATCATCCCGCTTATTCACTTCGTATCGGACCGTAAAACGATGGGAGAGTTTGCCATCGGCACCCCGCTCCGGGTGGCCTCGTGGGTGATCACGGCCATTATCGTGGGCCTGAACGTACAGTTGGTGTACAACGAGGTTGGTGGCTGGATTGAGGCGGCGGGCGAGCGGGCCTGGCTGCTTTGGGTGACGGTGGTGCCGGTGGTGGTGGCGGCGCTGTTATTGCTGGTGTATCTAACCATACGACCTACGGGACGTACGCACGTGTAGTGATGGGTTAGCTACAGAGTCACCGCATACTCCCCCACGGGCTCAAAATCCTCCAGCCAGTAATCCGTACTGTAAATCGTAATACGATAGCTGTTCTCCCCTTCCGCCTCGGATTTGATCTGATAGAGTAGGTTCTTCGCCGCGGCGAACTCCCCCGCCTTCAGCTCCTCCTCGTACAGCCGGTGCAGGAGGGCATGGTCGTTCATGGCCGGAGCCATCAGCCGGAGCAGTAGCGCGGCCTTCGGCGTCTTCAGCAACGCGGCCCCTTCTTCGTCCTTCGCCGTGACGGTGATGACCACTTCCCGCCCGTCCGGCTTGGGGTGGCCCCCGTTGTAGGCCGCGTAGAGCAGGCTACCGACGCGGAAGAAATTGCGGTGCTGCACCGGTTCGGCGTACTCTTCCCACAGCCGCTCGGTATTCATCTCATGGCTACTCTGCTGGCGCTGTCCCTCGGTCAGTGCATCTTCGGGAAACACGTACTTCATGAGCAGCTCGGCGGCCTCGGGCTTTTCGAGGTCGGCAATAGACATATAGGCCATGTCCTTAAGTTCCTTGTCGGACAGGTCGGAGGCATCGCCGTACTCGGTCAGCTCCAGGAGCTTGCGGTAGTCGTCGGTTGCCCAGTCGCCGGGCAGCATCAGGAGCGCCTCGGAGGACACGGGGGTAATCGTGAAGGTATGTTGCATGTGTACCCAACCCGGTCAGAGCAAGCATGTGCGGTGGTTGGGTGCCGTGGTCTATCTTACCGGCTCAGGCTATGGACCCTACCTACACCATCGGACTTGACTTCGGCACCGACTCCGTACGGGCCTTGCTTGTCGCTACCGCCGACGGGCGCAAGCTAGCCACCGCCGTACATCCCTATGCCCGCTGGGCGCGGGGAGACTACTGCGACCCCTCCGCCAATCGGTTCCGCCAGCACCCGCAGGATTACATCGAGGGCATCGAGTCTACGATCACCCAGGTGCTCGCCCAGGTCGACCAAAACGTACGCGATGCGGTGATCGGGATCGGCGTCGACACCACCGGCTCCAGCCCGGTCGCCGTAGATCGTAGCGGCACCCCCCTGGCCCTGCTCCCCGAGTTTACCGATAACCCCCACGCCATGTTCGTCCTCTGGAAGGACCATACAGCCGTGGCCGAGGCCGCGGAGATCAACCAACTGGCCGCCGACTGGCCCACGAACTACCTCACCTACTCCGGCGGCGTGTACTCCTCCGAGTGGTTCTGGGCCAAGGCATTGAAGATCAGTCGCGAGGACGCCGCCGTCCACCACGCCGCCTACAGTTGGGTCGAACACTGCGACTGGGCGCCCTTCTTGCTGGCCGGGGGCAGTGACGTCCACCAAATGAAGCGCAGTCGCTGCGCTGCCGGGCACAAGGCGCTCTGGCACCCGGATTGGGGCGGCCTACCCCCGAACGAATTTTTTACCGCGCTAGATCCCCTACTTGATGGGCTCACCGAGCGATTGTACTCCGACACGTATACCGCCGAGAAGTCCGTGGGTACCCTCTGCCCCGAGTGGGCCGAGCGCCTCGGCCTATCTACCCGGGTGGTCCTCAGCGGTGGGGCCTTTGACGCGCACATGGGGGCAGTAGGCGCGCAGATCGAGCCCGGCTACCTCGCCAAGATCATGGGCACCTCTACCTGCGACATTCTGGTGGCCCCGGCCGGACAGGTCGACCACCCGGTGGCCGGTATCTGTGGGCAGGTCGAGGGTTCGGTCCTGCCGGGCATGCTGGGGCTGGAGGCCGGTCAGTCCGCCTTCGGGGACCTCTACGCCTGGTTTCAGCGTCTGGTGAGCTGGCCGCTGCTGGAGGTGTTGCGCGAATCTACGCTAGTCGATCAGGCTACTAAAGAGGCACTCATCGCCGAGACCATCGCCGGCATCATCGCCGCCCTCAGTGAGGCGGCCGCCAGGGAACCCGTCGGCGCATCCGGCGAGTTGGCCCTCGACTGGATCAACGGCCGCCGCACCCCCGACGCCAACCAACAGCTCACCGGTGTGCTGGCCGGTATTAACCTGGGCACCGATGCCCCCAAACTCTTCTGTGCGCTGGTCGAGGCCAGTTGCTTCGGTGCCAGACTCATCAACGATCGGTTTGCCCGGGAGGGTGTAGCGATTCGCGGCGTCATCGCCCTGGGGGGCGTGTCCCGCAATTCCTTCATTATGCAAATGCTGGCCGACGTGCTCGGGATGCCGCTTCGCGTAGCTGCCACCGATCAGACCTGTGCCCTCGGTGCTGCCATGTTTGCCGCCGTGGCCGCGGGGGCTTACGGTACGGTGGGCGGGGCCGCAGCTGCAATGGGAAGCGGGTATGCTGCTACCTACCTTCCCGACACCGATTGCTCCCGGCAGTACGAGGCCGTCTACCAACGCTACCGGGAGCTGGCTACCACGCTGGAACCGCTGCTTTCTCGCCATTAACTCCGCACCCGCGGCCCCGCCCTATGTCCCGTTTTGCTGCCCTGAAGGAGGAAGTGTACCGCGCCAATATGCGGCTGCCGGAGCTGGGTCTGGTGCTGTTCACCTTCGGTAATGCGAGTGCCGTGGATCGTGACGCCGGGGTGTTTGCCATTAAGCCGAGTGGAGTGCCCTACGGGGAGCTGCGGCAGGAAGACATCGTGATCTGCGACCTGGACGCCCGGGTGGTAGAGGGAGAACTACGCCCGAGCTCCGACACCAAGACCCACGCCGTGCTGTACCGCGCCTGGCCCGAGATCGGCGGCGTCGTGCACACCCACTCTACCTACGGCACGGCTTGGGCCCAGAGCCTGCGCGACGTTCCCATCTTCGGCACCACCCACGCCGATCACCTCACCACGGCCATCCCCTGCGCCCCGCCCATGGACGATGCCCTGATCGAGGGGGACTACGAAGAGATGACCGGCCACCAGATCGTGGACTACCTCCGCGATCAAGGTCTGGACTACCGCCAGGTGGAGATGTTGCTGGTGGGCAGTCACGCGCCCTTCACCTGGGGAAAGACGGTGGACGGTGCGGTGTATAACAGTGCGGTGTGTGAGGAGGTGGCTAAGATGGCGTACCTGACGCTGCAGCTCAATCCGGGGGCGGGGGAGCTTAAAGAATCGCTCAGGCGTAAGCACTATGCGCGCAAGCACGGGGCGGATGCTTACTACGGGCAGGAGGGGGAGTAGAGGAGTCGTCCGACGAGCCCTGCGGGAACTCGGCGGACGACGTAAAACGAAAATTGTACATCCATATGACCCTACACTTCATCACCGGCAGTCAGCACCTCTATGGGCCGGAGACCCTCACTCAGGTAGCCCGCCACGCCCGCGAGATCGCCACGGCCTACGACGAGGACGAGCGGCTGCCGGTACACGTGGTACACCAGCCGGCGGTGACGACGCCGGACGAGATACTCGCCGCCTGCAAGCGGGCCAATGCCGATGAGCAGTGCATTGGACTAATCCTATGGATGCACACCTTCTCGCCGGCCAAGATGTGGATCGCGGGCCTACAGGCGCTGCAAAAACCCTTCCTGCACCTGCACACCCAGTACAACCGCGACATCCCCTGGGACAGTATCGATATGGACTTCATGAACCTCAACCAGTCGGCCCACGGCGGGCGGGAGTTCGGCTTCCTGTGCACGCGGATGGGGCTACGGCGTAAGGTGGTGGTGGGTCACTGGCAGGAAGAGGAGGTGATCCGCCAGGTAGCCGACTGGGCACGGGTGGTGCGGGCCCTGGCCGATAGCAAGCGGATGCGGGTGGCTCGCTTCGGGGACAATATGCGGGAGGTGGCGGTGACCGAGGGCAATAAGGTAAGTGCGCAGCTGACCTTCGGCTACGCTGTGAACGGTTACGGGATGGGTGACCTGGTGGCCGTGGTAGATGAGGTCGCGGATACTGCGGTCGACCGGCTCGTGAAGGAATACGACGATACCTATACGCTGGCCGAAGTGCTACGCCACGACGGCGACCGTCACGAAAGTCTCCGGGAAGCCGCCCGCATCGAGCTCGGCCTACGCCAGTTCCTGGAGGCTGGAAACTTTACGGCCTTTACCAATACCTTCGAAAACCTCCACGGGCTGCGGCAGCTACCGGGTATCGCGGTGCAGCGGCTCATGGCCGACGGCTACGGCTTCGGGGCGGAGGGGGACTGGAAGACGGCCGCGCTGGTGCGCACGATGAAGGTGATGGGCGGGGGGCTACCGGGGGGCAATAGCTTCATGGAAGACTACACCTACCACTTCGATCCGGCGGGCGGGGCGTGCCTGGGGTCGCATATGCTGGAGATCTGTCCGTCGATCGCGGCCGGGGAGGTACGCTGCGAGGTCCATCCACTCGGCATCGGAGGTAAGGAAGATCCGGTGCGGCTGGTGTTCACCGGTGGGGCGGGGCTGGCGCTGAACGCTACGGTCGTCGATCTGGGCGATCGTTTTCGGATGCTAGTCAATACGGTCCAGGCCATCGAGCTACCGGAAAAGATGCCTCAGCTACCGGTAGCGCGGGTGCTCTGGCGGCCGGAGCCAAATCTGCGGGAGGCGGCGGCCTGCTGGATCTACGGCGGCGGGGCTCACCATACCTGCTACAGTGAGAACGTGACACCAGAGATGTTGCAGGAGTTTGCGGAGCTGACGGGGGTGGAGTACGTGGAAATCGGGGCGGGGACGCGGGTGCGGACGTTTCGGGAGGGGCTGCAACACCCACCCACTCGAAGTCGTTAACTTGCCTCAAGCCCCTTGCGATGCTCCGTAGACTTTCCCTTCTCCTCCTGCTGCTGGCCGTAGCCACGGTGGCCCGTGCCTCCACGATCCTCATCCCAATGGACGATACGCAGACCGACCACCTCAAGGCCTACGGCATCACCTACTGGGTACTGAGCAACAACATCGAGGCCTGGTGGCTACTCAACTACCGGGGCGGCAGCTTCGCCTTCCAGCACAGCCGGGCCTTCGAGCGGGAGTGCCTGACGCGCGGGGTGAAGTACGAGGTCATCCCCGATGCAAGCTTCAACGGCATCCTGGCCGAGATCGCCAATCCGGAGAAAAACATGGACGCGATGAAGCTCGAAAAGGCACCGAAAATTGCCGTCTACACGCCAGACTACAACTTTCGCGAGGGCACCGACGTGCAGCCCTGGGACGATGCCGTGACGCTGGTGCTCACCTACGCCGAGATTCCCTACGAGACCGTCTACGACACCGAAGTACTCGACGACAAGCTAGCCGAGTACGACTGGCTACACCTGCACCACGAGGACTTCACCGGGCAGTTCGGTCGCTTCTACCGCAGCTTTCATACCGCCCCCTGGTACCGGCGGCAAGTGGCCTACCAGGAAGAACTGGCGGCGAAGAATGGCTACGATAAGGTGAGCCAGCTAAAACTTGGCGTGGTCAAGAAGGTGCGCGAGTACGTTGGCGGGGGTGGCTTCATGTTCGCCATGTGTTCGGCCACGGACAGCTACGACATTGCCCTGGCCGCCGACGGCACCGACATCTGCGCCCAGTATTACGACGGCGACCCCATCGACCCCAATGCCCAGTCGAAGCTCGATTACTCCAAAACCTTCGCCTTCGAGAACTTCCAGTTGGAACGCAATCCGCTGGAGTACGAGTTCAGCGACATCGACCACAATCCGCGGCCGGTGACGGAGGAGCAGGACTACTTCACGCTTTTTGAATTCAGCGCCAAGTGGGACCCGGTACCCAGCATGCTCACGCAGAACCACGTGCGCACCGTGAAGGGATTCATGGGCCAGACCACCGCCTTCACCAATAGCCACATCAAGAGCAACGTGCTCGTGCTCGGCGAGAACAAGCCGGCGCAGGAGGCGCGCTATCTGCACGGGCAGTTTGGCGAGGGCTTTTTTACTTTTTACGGGGGGCACGATCCGGCCGATTACCGCCACCTGGTGAATGATCCGGAGACGGACCTGAGCCTGCACCCAAATAGCCCCGGCTACCGCCTGATCCTGAATAATATTTTGTTTCCGGCGGCTAAGAAGAAGGAGCGGAAGACGTAGTCATTACCTTCGCCGCCGAGTAAATTACAGCAGGTTTGATTCAGGTATTCGTCACGGGGGGCACCTTCGATAAGGAGTACGACTTCGTGACGGGGCGGCTGTACTTTAAGGACAGTAGCCTACCGAAGATGCTCGAGGTAGGCCGTTCCACTCTGGACGTCAATATCCGTACCCTGATGATGGTCGATAGCCTCGACCTTACGGACCAGGATCGCGAGAACATCGCCAACAACTGCCGGGCGGCGGCCACCGATCAGATTCTGATTACCCACGGTACGGATACCATGACCGAGACGGCCCACTACCTGGCCCAGGAGGACATCCGTGGTAAGACGATCGTCATCACCGGGGCCATGATTCCCTACGCCTTCGGCAGTTCTTCCGATGGTTTTTTTAACTTGGGCAGTGCCCTGGCCTTTGTGCAGTCGCTCCCGGCGGGTGTCTATATCGTCATGAACGGACGGTACTTCACCTGGGACGGGGTGCGTAAGAACCGGTCTACGGGTTTTTTTGAGGCTATATAATTGCTAGTTCATGATGTCTCCCGGTATGGCCCGCTTTATGCTCCGCTTAAACGGCATGCAGTTCGTGGATCACTGTGCGGGGCAGTGGCCAAAGAAATGCGTGGTACCGACCGGCCCCCATACCACCAACCGCGACTTTCCCTACGGCATCTACGCCCGGGCGGCGGCGGGGCAGTACATCCAGTTTGTGGCCAAGTCTACCCTCTTCAAGGGGCCGGCAGGGGCGGTGATGAAGGCGCTTGGTGGCGTGCCCGTGGTGCGCGAGAAGCGGACTAATTTCACCCAGGCCGTCGCGAAGATTTTCGCCGAGCGCGAGGAGTTCAAGCTCTGCATCGCCATGGAGGGCACCCGTAAGCAGGTCGACCGCTTTCGTACCGGTTTTTACTGGATCGCGCGGGAGGCCGGGGTGCCGATGGTATTCTGCAAATTCGACTTTGGGAATAAGGTGATCGAGTTTTCGGAGCCGTTTTATCCTACGGGGGATGTGCGGACGGATTTCGACTTTATTTATCGGTACTTTGATGGGGTACGGGGGCTGGTGCCGGGGAATAGTTTTGTGTATGATCCTGCGGTGTTGGAGGAGTTGCCTAGCGGGGAAGGGGGAGGTAAGGCGTCGGAGGGGGATGCGTCGGAGGGCTCAGCACAGAGGACGCAGAGGTATACACGGAGGGACACGGAGTAGACTATGCGTCGGAGGAGGTAACCAGAGGCCCAACTTAGCGGTTGGCGGGAGGTGGAGTGGTCAGTAGATGATGCGTTTGATGCCGTGGCGGAGGTGGGGGATGTTGAAGTTGATTAGGAGACCGAGCTTGATTTTGGCGAGGCGGAGATAGGTGAGTACCTGAGCTGTGTCTATAGGGCGTAGCTCCCGTACTAACTTCAGTTCGACGATCAATCTATCCTCGATGAGCAAGTCCAATCGATAGGCATTAGGAACCGTAACGCCGCTGTACGTGAAAGGAAGCATCACCTGCTCTTGCACCACCAGACCGGCCTGCTTAAGCTCAATGGCCAAACACTTCTCGTAGGTAGATTCCAGTAAGCCAGGTCCCAGTGCGGTATGCACCCGAAAGGCCGCCCCACGCACCGCGTAAGTAAGTTGATTCAATTCCATTAGTCTGTTTCTCTAAGGGTGGAGCAAACATAGCGTTCTTCCCATAAACAAACAAATTGTTTGGCAAATAAATCAACACACGGGCTGAGCTAAACCCCTCCACACTTTCCCCCCTCCGATGACCGCAAGGTCATCTCCTCCGTTACCCTCTACCCCACCCCACTCCGTGCACCTCAGTGTTCACCTCCCTGTCCTCTGTGTTGAGCCCTCCAACACCCATCAAAAACGCCGCCTTAAACCACCTCCACCACCATAGCACTAGCACCCCCACCCCCATTACACAGCGTAGCCAGGCCATACCTACCCCCCCGGCTATGCAAGGTATTAATCAGCGTGACCAGGATACGCGCCCCCGAGGTACCCAGCGGGTGGCCCAGCGATACCCCGCCCCCATTCACATTCATATTCTTACCATCGAGCCCGAGCTCCTTACTGAAGGCCATGGGCACCACGGCGAAGGCCTCGTTCACCTCCATGTAGTCAATGTCACTCATGGCCAGGCCAGCGCGCTCGACGGCCAGTGGAGCGGCTTTTGTAGGTG
Organism: Saprospiraceae bacterium; assembly: GCA_958295895.1. GTDB lineage: Bacteria > Bacteroidota > Bacteroidia > Chitinophagales > Saprospiraceae > Neolewinella. Next base: position 208,656 of record CATQHI010000011.1, read on the forward strand.
CCGTCGTGAACCACTGCGGCTCGTGGGCCGCATCGGCAAAGGAAACGATCTTAGCCAGGGGCTTCAGCCCCAGCTCATCGACCACCCGCTGACTGACGAGCACCAGCGCCGCCGCCCCGTCGTTGATGGTGCTCGCGTTGGCGGCCGTCACCGTACCGTCCTTACCGAAGGCCGGGCGCAGGGAGGCCATCTTCTCAAACTTGACCTTCTTGTACTCCTCGTCTTCGGTGACTACCACATCATCCCCCCGACGCTGCGGTACACTCACCGGTACGATCTCGCGGCCAAAGGTGCCGTTGGCCGTAGCCTCCGCGCTGCGCTTGTAGCTGTTGGTGGCGTATTCGTCCTGCTCCTCGCGGGTGAAGCCGTACTTCACGGCCGTCGCATCGGCGCAGCTGCCCATGGCGTTCTGGTCGTAGGCATCGGTGAGGCCGTCCTTGGCCAGTCCGTCGACGAGAATGCGGTCACCGTACTTGGCACCCCAGCGGGCATCGGGCACGTAGAAGGGGATATTGGACATACTCTCCATGCCGCCGGCCACCACCACGTCATTGTGTCCTAGCATGATCGACTGGGCACCGAACATGACGCTCTTCATGCCACTACTGCATACCTTATTTACCGTGGTACATGGTACCGTATTCGGGATGCCAGCCCCTAAAGCAGCCTGGCGGGCGGGGGCCTGTCCGAGGTTGGCACTCACCACGTTACCCATGTATACTTCCTGCACTTTGTCGGCCGCTACTCCGGCACGTTCTAGCGCTCCTTTGATGGCCGCGCTCCCCAACTGGGTAGCCGATAGCGAGGAGAGTACGCCCCCAAACGAGCCGATGGGTGTACGTACGGCGGAGACGATATAAACGGGGGGGGGGTGGTGCTGGGGCATGATCGAAAAATTTAATCAAAGGTAGTTGTCAGGCTAACAGTTTGGGTACGGAATTAGGTCTAAGAAAAAACGGGCGGCGGCGCGCCGGTGCGACCAAAGTGGAAGGAGCGGTAGGAAACGGGTTGTGATCCCGTATTTTTGCGGCCCCAATTCTACCATGCGCCTCCTCTTCTTGCTCGGCTTGTTCCTTATTGCTTGCACCTGCGGCCCCGCCCACTTGCTTGGACAGTATGCGGACGACCGCCCACGGGTCAGCCTCGCCAGCCGACAACTGGAGGACCGGGTGGAGATCGTAGCAACCAACGAGGAGTATGTGCCCTGCTCCGTAGTCGTGGATTTTGAGCTAGTCAATATGGCCGTGCAGGAGACTGGTGGGCCGGATACGATTACGCTGGCCCCGCGTAGCGATACGGTGATCTACACCCTGGTGCCCGTAAAGGCCGGAGAGCGCTACGGATTCGGTTATCAGTTGCACTACGCTCACGGGACCGTCCGCCCCCAGCCCTACGATACGAACTACGTCTATAACTTGCCCTTCGCCGCCGGGAAGTCTTACCGGGTAGACCAGGGGTACGATGGGCGCTTCTCCCACGCGGGGGAGGCGGCGCTGGACTTCAGTATGCCGGAGGGTACGGCGGTCTTTGCCGCGCGCGACGGGACAGTAGCACGGGTCGTAGATCGCTGGTCGGAGCACTGCGCAAGGCCGGAGTGTAAGCGGTACAATAACGTGATTGAGATCGTGCACGACGACGGGACGATGGCCGACTACGTGCACCTACAAACGAACAGTGCACGGGTGAAAGTAGGCGAGCGGGTCGAAGCGGGTGCCTTCATCGGTCGTAGCGGGTGGACGGGCTATACCACCGGGCCACACCTGCACTTCGGGGTGTACCGTCAGGGGTGGGAGGGGCGCGAGCATCTGCGGACCCGCTTTCGGGTGGCCGGGGAGGCCGCGGCGGTGGAGTTGGTGGAGGGACAGTCCTACCTTCGCCCCCATGAAGCACATTGACGAACTGCTGGGCCTACTCGATCTCGAACGGCTGGAGGTGAATATGTTCCGGGGCCAGAGCCGGAGCGTCGGCTCAGCACGGGTATTCGGTGGGCAGGTGCTGGCCCAGTCCCTGGCTGCAGCGGTACAGACGGTACCCGAGGACCGCTACGTACACAGTCTACACGGCTACTTCGTACTACCGGGGGAGCTCGATATTCCCATTGTGTTCGAGGTAGACCGTATTCGCGATGGCGGCAGCTTCACCACCCGGGCGGTGCGGGCGATTCAGAACGGGCAGGCGATCTTTTTTCTCACCGCCAGTTTTCAGCTCGACCAGACCGGCTTCGAGCACCAGGCCGACATGCCCGACGTACTACCTCCGGAGGAGCTGGTGAGCTACGAGGGGATGGCCAGGCAGTTCGGCGAGCAGCTGCCGGAGAATATCCGCCGCATCCTGAGTGTCGAGCGGCCGCTGGAGTTTCGCCCAGTAGAATTTCTCAACCCCTTCGCCCACGAGAAGTACGCCCCAAGCCGCAACGTCTGGCTCCGCACGAAGGGTGAGATGCCGGATGATCGCCGCCTGCAGGCCCTGGTGCTGGCTTACACTAGTGACTATAATCTGCTCACCACCGCCCTGTTACCCCACGGCCGGGCCACCGATTACCGCAACCTACAGATGGCGAGTCTGGACCACGCCATGTGGTTCCACCGGCCCTTCCGGGTGGATGAGTGGCTACTGTACAGCATGGACTCGCCGAGTGCCAGCGGGGCGCGGGGCTTTACGCGGGGCAGTATTTTCGACCGGGCGGGGAAGCTGGTGGCTAGTGTGGTGCAGGAGGGGCTTTTAAGAGAGAAGAAGTAGACCGGTCAGGTACTGCGTTCGTCTTCGGTGACGGGGGTCAGGGCGAAGTAGAGATGGGAGGCCACGAAGACCAGTAGGCCGGCAACGGGTTGCCAGAGGGCGACTGCCATGGCAAGGAGGTAGCCGAGCATAGCCAGGAGAAGCCGGCGCTTGAGGGCGGTGACCGTTTGCTGGGGCAGGTCCTTGTCGACGAGGTGGTGGTCTTTGGTGGCGTAAGCCCAGACGGCATAGAGGGAGCCGGCAGCCAGGGTCAGGTTACCGCCGTAAATCAGTACGGCCAGGGAGTCGGTATAGTACTCGCTGAGCAGTCCGGCAGGATACGGCACCAGGGCCGCCCAGATCAGAAAGTTGATCGACAGCCACAGGTGGGTACGGTCGGATCGCTTGACGTAGGAGGCGGCAATGTAGTGGCCGTTCCAGAGTAGCCCTAGGATGAGGAAGCCCATGATGTAGCTGGCCAGCTTCGGCCAGAGCGTGGGCCAGATTTGCGCGTGGGTATCTACGCCCTCGGCGGCGTCCATCACGTCCAGCACCAGGAAGGTCATGGCAATGGCGAAGACCCCGTCGGTGAGGGTGTTGATGCGTTGGGGCTCGGTCATGGGGGGTGAAAATAAGCCACCGGCCAGGACCTCCAGGGGTCCGTTGGAGCAAAGCCCCCTCGGACCTTTACGCAAGCGTGATGGCTTCGCTCGGAGTTGAGCGTCTGGTCGAATTGCGACTCAGCACATTCGGCTCACCAGTAATTCTTTACCTTAGGCCCTATAGTGATAATCACGAAAGCAGGTATAATCGTTGGAGTCGCACTGTTAGTGCTATTGCTGCTTGTGACTATCATTCATATGTATCGGAAGCAACAACGGAAGGTACGCCATACACAGGAAAAATTATCTGACCGGGATCTACTAAGGAAACTCTCCGATCAAACGGACGGCTTTCTTACACCCCACCATCTTTCCGAGATCTCCTCGCTCACGCTGAGCGAAGCACGTCTACGTCTTGGCACACTACACATGGCCGGTCTGCTAGACTCTGGTTACAATGCAAACGGGAGAAGTTATTTTCGTCTCTGTAGACCCCTGGCTGAAACTCCCCTGTTGGATCTTTCACCCGAGCCCTTTTTGACCGTCGAGGATATTCTAAAAATATTCAGCGCTTACGACTTCAGACTAACCGAACAGGACCTCATCCTATCAACCGGCCTACCGCTCGCGCTGATTCGTCGGGAGTTGAAGCACTTTGAAAAAGAGCAGGTACTGGAGACTGTTTATACATCCAATCCGATGGGGACTTCCAACCAGTGGATGTATCTGCTTAAGGAACCTTACCGTAGCCAACCAGATGCTTTTTTAGAGCGGGCGGATGTGATGGACCTTGAAGTACGCACGATTCTGCGGAATGATAATTTCATTGTTTGAGTCGAGCGGTGGGTAGCGATCTCTCGCGGTCCTAGCCTTTAGCAAGCTCCACACCTTTCGTACCTTTGCGCCCGTTTAACCATTACTCGCGCAACGGCCTATCCCCCATACTATGTTAAGTGCCACCGGCATCTACCAACAATACGGCGACCGCATCCTCTTCGACCGCGTCACCTTCACCATCGGCAGCCGCGATAAGGTCGGGCTGGTAGGCCGCAACGGGGCCGGGAAGTCTACGATGCTCAAGATCATCGCCGGGGACGTCTCGCCCGATGAGGGAAAAGTGCAGCGGGAATCGGGCTCGACCCTGGGCTTCCTCCACCAGGAGATGGACATGCCCACCGGCAATACCGTCATGGAGGAAACCCTCACCGCCTTCGCCCACATTCAGGAAATGGAGGACCGGCTGGAAGCGCTTAATAAGGAGATGGAGGTACGCACCGACTACAGCTCCGAGTCCTACTCCGAGATGCTCGAGGAGTTTACCCATCTGACGGAGCGCTTTGCCCTAGTGGGCGGCATTACGATAGAAGCCGAGGCCGAACGGGTGCTCAAGGGGCTGGGCTTCGAAAGCAAGGACTTCAGCCGCCAGACCACCGAGTTTTCCGGCGGCTGGCAGATGCGCATCGAGCTGGCCAAGATGCTGCTCCAGCGCCCCGATTACCTCCTGCTCGACGAGCCGACCAACCACCTCGACATCGAGTCCATCATCTGGCTGGAGAACTGGCTGGCGAGCTACTCCGGGGCGGTGATCACGATCAGTCACGATAAGCAGTTCCTCGACAACGTCACGAACCGCACCCTCGAAATTGAGCTCGGCAATGTATACGACTACAAGGCCGGCTACTCCAAGTACGTCGAGCTCCAGGCCGAACGCCGCGAAAAGGCCGAGGCCGCCTACCTCAATCAGCAAAAGGTGATCGCCGATAAGGAGCGTACCATTTCCCGCTTTATGGCCAAAGCCACCAAGACTAAGATGGCCCAGTCGATGCAAAAGCAGCTCGATAAGATCGAACGCATCGAGCTCGACGTGACCGACAACGCGGTGATGAATCTGCGGTTTCCACCCGCCCCGCGCTCCGGTGCCATTACGCTCAAGGCCAAGCACGTCACTAAGACCTACGGCAAGCTCAACGTCCTGCGCGGCGTCGATATCAAGGTGGACCGCGGCGACCGCGTCGCCTTCGTAGGCCAGAACGGACAGGGCAAGACCACGCTGGCTAAAATCCTGATCGGCAAGCTCCCCGCCACCGCTGGCGAGGTCGAACTCGGCCACAACGTCAGCGTCGGCTACTACGCCCAGAACCAGAGCGATGCCCTGGACGGCAACAAAACGCTACTGGAGACGATGGAGGAGGCCAGTCCGCCCGAGATGCGCACCCGCCTGCGCACCATCCTGGGTGCCTTCCTCTTTTCCGGCGAGGATCAGGATAAGAAGGTCATGGTGCTCTCCGGCGGCGAGCGCGCCCGCCTGGCCCTGGCCTGCATGCTCCTGCGCCCCTTCAACCTGCTGGTACTCGACGAGCCGACCAACCACCTCGACATGGCCTCGAAGGACATGCTCAAGTCGGCCCTCATGGATTATGACGGTACCCTGCTGGTGGTCAGTCACGATCGGGAGTTCCTGGCTGAGCTCACCGAGCGGACCATCGAGTTTCGCGATCACCGGCTCTACGAGCATCTCGGCGACGTCAACACCTTCCTGGAAAAACGGCAGCTTGACGATATGCGCAGCGTAGAGCTGGAAAAGCCTAAACTCAACGGGCACGCACCTGCGGCCCCGCCCCCCCGTGTTACGCTTGACCCCGACACCCAGCGCCGCCTGGAAAAAGACATCGCCAACGCCGAGCGCAAAATCGAGCGACTAGAGTCAGAGATCAAAGCGATCCACCTCGCGATGTCGGACCCTAGCTTCTACGATGATGCGGCGCAGGTGACCTCGGTGACGGATAAGCTGAAGGGAAAGCAGGAAGAACTGGCCCGGGTGATGGAAAGCTGGGAAGAAGCGAGTATGGTGCTGGAGGGATAACTGCAATACTGAATAAGGGCGGGGCTACGGCTGCGGTGGAATACGGTATTTTCCCGCCATGAAGTATACGTACTGCTGCCTTTTGATCACGCTGCTACTGAACTGTAGCAGGGACCAAGACAAGCAACCAGTACAATCCGGAATTCATGGCTACGCTGGGGCTAAAGCCGTACTACGCAATACCGGATACGGGGGTGAAGATGATGTCGCAGCTACTGCGCGAGCACGGCTACTTCTGCACCAATAGCGACAAAACGGACTACCAGTTCCGCGAGCCCAGAACGGCCTGGGACGAAAACAGCAGCCGCGCCCACTGGAGGCACCGTCCTCCCGGTATGCCCTTCTTCAGTGTGTTTAACCTGGAGATCACCCACGAAAGCCAAATCTGGACCACCTACGCCAAAAACTTTCGCTACCGGCCGGGCATGGAAACCGATACGGCCCAGACCTGGAACTGGGACGATCCCCTTCCCGGCGGCGGCCAAATGCCCCTCCTGGTCCCGGAGGACCTGCCCGTACCCGTGCCGCCCTACCTAGCCGATACCGAGGTAACCCGGCGCGACATCCGCCGCCTGTACAGCAATATTCAGATGATGGACGAGCAGGTCGGCTCCCTACCGCGCGGCAAGCGGCTGCTCTACGATAGCGGCATCCGGGTGCCGATGATCGTGGCCTGGCCGGACGGCCGGCGCGCCGGACAAATCGACAGCAGCCTGTTCAGCTTCGTGGACCTGGCTCCGACGACCTTTAGACTGGCGGGCGTCGACCTTCCGGCCTACTGCGAGGGGCAGGCCATCCTGGGCGAGGCCGCCGCCCCACCCCGCGACTACGTGTTCGCCCATACCGACCGGGAGGATGAGGAGTACGACCGCATTCGCGCCGCCCGCGACCGCCGCTACAAGTACCTGCGTAACGCCTTTCCGGAGCGCCCCTACTACCTACCGGTCGATTACCGCGAGCAGATGGGGGCCATGCAGGAGCTGCTACGGTTGCGCGATGCCGGTCAGCTCGACGATGTGCAGGCCGATCCTTACGAGCTGCACAACCTTGCCGGCTAGCCCCGGTACGCCGACAAACTTGCCGAGCTGCGCCGGGCTACCGACGACTGGTTGGCCCGCACCGGCGATCTAGGGGCCCTGCCCGAGGCGGAGCTGCTCGAGCAGCTCTGGCAGGGGGGGGATGAACTGCCGCAGACTGCCCCGGTTACTCTCGCCGGTGGTGAGCGGTTGGAGGCGGAGGCATTGCGGATCGGCTACAGCGCGAGCGAGGTGCTTACCCAGCGTTAATTTGGCTACGGAGGCCCCTAAACTTAATTTATTACTAATATGGCCCCGCAGCCTATACTTTTCCCCTGCCGCCATCGTATATTACCTACAAGCGAGGATGGATGTTCGCAGTCCCTCGCACCTGGTCATTTTCCTGAAACTAACCCCAAATGAAGTGTATTGCCGCACGGCTGGTCGTCCTCCTATTATGCCTCTTAGCGTTTGCTAATACCAACCTGACCAACCTCGGTAATCCGGATAATTACCAACGCTTTTCCATTCCCTTCTACACCCAGGCCGTCGACCTGACCTACGACCCGGGCATGCTGGTAGAGGAGCCCCTTACGGTGACCAATGCCTCCATCCGGGCGACCTACAACCAGCTCGAGCGCCGGCCCACTCAGGTACTGCTCAATCACCTGCTGGCGGCCAAGGCGCACTACCGCCTCAACGATTTCCTGTTCTATAAGCTGGCCGGTAGCACCATCGCGGCCATCTACCGCGGCGAGTCGCTGAACGCCCAGCGCATCACACTGTACAAACTACTGGTCGACAGCGGCTTCGATGCCCGGCTTACCTTCCGCGGCAACGAGGTGTTCATCAACGTCTACACCACCCAGGAGCTCTTCGAGGTACCCATCATCGAGACCGCCGGCCGGCCCTACGCCAACCTCAGCTGCCTGGGCGGAAAGTGCGAAGGCCGCCAGCGGCTGTACATCTTCAACGAGCACCCCAATCCGCGGGGCAAGTCCTTCGGCTTCCAACTCGAGGCCTGGCCCGTGCTGGCCGAGCAGCCCATCGCCAAGGACCTGGAGTTCACCTTTCACGGCGTGGCCCAGCAGCTGCAGGTCACCTTCGATCAGACTATGGTCGACATCATGTCCGACTACCCCTTTATCCACGAGTACTGCTACCTGGAGACGCCGCTCTCCCCTACCCTCACCCGAAGCCTGCTGCCCCAGCTACAGCACTTTATGGAGGGCATGGGCACGCAGCAGCAGCTCGAGTTACTGGCCAGCTTCACCCGCTCGGCCTTCGCCTACAAGGAGGACAACGAGTACTTCGGCCGCTCCAAGCCCATGGTGCCCGAGGAGCTGTTCGGCTACAGCTACTCCGACTGCGAGGACCGCTCGGCGCTCTTCTTTGCCCTGGTGCGCGACCTGCTCGATCTGCCCATGGCCGTGATCGCCTACGAGGACCACCTCACCGTGGCGGTGGGCACCGACATGGAGGGCGATTCCTTCCACTACAAGGGGCAGCGCTACGTCTTTTGCGACCCCACCGGACCGCGCAACAGCAGCCGCATCGGGCAGGTACCCCCGGGCTACGAGGACAAATCCTTTACCGTCATCGGTACGTACAACTAACTGACGCTTAGCTCGTTAAGCCTCGCAAAACATCCGCTGCCGGATAGTTGCGGCCAATTACTACATTTGCGCCCCGGAACACGGGGAACATTTCACTACCTCGCGGCTTTTTTAGGTACTCAAACTCAATACCCGTATGTACTGGACGCTCGAACTCGCTTCTCACCTCGAGGATGCCCCCTGGCCCGCAACCCGCGATGAGCTCATCGATTTCGCCATCCGCTCCGGTAGCCCCCTGGAAGTGATCGAGAACCTCCAGGCCATGGAGGACGAGGGCGAAACCTACGAGGCCATCGACGACATCTGGCCCGATTACCCCCGCAAGGACGATTTCTTGTTCAACGAAGACGAGTACTAGATCAAAGCCCTCACGATCGCCATCGACGGCTATTCCGCCTGCGGCAAGTCGACCCTCGCCCGCGCCCTGGCTAAGCGGCTGGACTACAGCTACATCGACACCGGGGCCATGTACCGTGCCGTCACCCTCCACCTCCAGCGCCTGGGTACCGACCTGCAGGATGAGGGCGGGGTCGCAGGTGCTATGCAAACCCTCGAGATCGCTTTTCGCCCCGGTGACAACCACGTCCTCCTCAACGGTGAGGACGTGGAGTCCGAGATCAGGGGGCTGGCAGTAAGCAATATGGTCAGCCCCGTAGCCGCCCTGTCCCGGGTGCGCCGCGCCATGGTCGAGCAGCAGCGGCAGATGGGCCGCGACGGCGGCGTCATCCTCGATGGCCGCGATATCGGCACCGTCGTTTTCCCCGACGCCGACCTTAAGCTCTTTGTGACCGCCGAGCTCGACACCCGCATCGACCGTCGCCTCCGTGAACTACGCGCCGCCGGCCGGGAGGTGCGGCGCGCTGATGTAGCCGCCAACCTAGAGGAACGCGACTACATCGATAGCCACCGGGAGGATAGCCCCCTGCGGCAGGCTGAGGATGCCATCCTGCTCGACAACACCGAGCTCGACCTCGACGAACTTGTAGAACGCGGTGCGGAACTCCTGGCTCAAGTCAGAACAGCCCGAAAATAAACTCGAAGATCTGTACGGTCACCCATACCAGGATCACCATCAGCACCAGGATCGACCCGATCACCACAAGTACTACCGGCCAGACGCTACCCGTGTGCTTCCCCTCCTCGTAGTACTCCCGCATCAGCTCGGCGTTGCGGTAGTTGGCCTTGTACACTAGGTCGAAGATGTTGCCCAGCACTGGGATGGAGCCGACGAAGGCATCGAGGATCACGTTGACCATCATGCGCGCTACTAGTAGCGGACTAGCTCCGTGCTTGGCCATCGTAGCTACTAGCGTACCCGACATCCCTAGTGAGAGAATATCGCCCGCCCCCGGTACCAGTCCGAGGATGAAGTCGAGCCCGAAGCGCAAGTCCGTGCCCGGTATCCGAAACTTAGTATCGAGGGTACGGCTGAAGGTGTCGACCCAGCGCAGCTGGGGTACGGCGCGTTGTTTTTCGGTCAGGATGGGGTGGTCGGGGGTGTGCATGTGTATCGGTAAGGTAACCCCTAAAGCGCAGGGGGTCGCTACCGTGTTCAAAGGTCGAGCGGCCTCCAGTTCACTTCGCGGAAAGAAAGCTTTCCTTATCGGGATACACGATCCGCTGCTCGGCACTAAGCCCCTCGTTCAGGACTCGTACGGCCTCCAGCAACTCCCCGACCTCTCCTTCCACACCAGCCACCTCACCCCGTAGCCGCTCCGCCTCCGCTACCTGACTAGCCGAGGGCCGCCCGGGAAAATTCGATACCGCACCGTATAGCTGCGTCACCGACTCCCCTAGTTGCTCCCCCTCGTTCACGTAGCCATCACCACCGCTGAAGACTAACTCGGCCTGCAGCGTCCTGGCCCGGTCGAGTAGCTCCGCCGCCCCCAGGGTATCGGCCTGCACCGCCACCCGTTTCAGTACCTCGTGGAGGTAGGCGACCTGCTCGACGTCGTCGTACAGCCGGAGTAGTAGCTCGCGCTGGGCCTCACGGTCGGCCGCGGGGTAGGGACTCTCGGGATGGGGGGCTACCGTAAAGGTCGTCTCGTACGTATCCTTGCCCTTAGTCAGCACTACGCGGTAGGTACCCGCCTGAATGCTCGGCCCCTCCATGGTGCCGTAGCGTGCCGAATTATTGTCGGTCGGGGGCGACTTGGGCTTTTCTAGGGTGATGGGTAGGCTGACCGAATTGAGCCCGGCGCTCTTACCGGCCTGTAGGGTGCGGATCAGCTGGGTATCGCGGTACACCTCCACGTACATCTTGCCGAAGGTGTGCCGCTTATCGGCGTAGTAGAGAATGCGGGCATCCTGGCTGGGATTAGGCCCGAAGAAGTGACCGCTGCCACTGAGCCGTCCCGCACCGCCACCGCTGCCGTCATAAAAGTAGGTGGTATCCGGCCGTAGAAAAGTAATGCCGTTACCCATAATATCGGGAGTGAGCTGTCGCAGCGCCTCCAGGTCGTCCAGGATGATGCTGCCCCGTCCGTGGGTGGCCAGCACCAGGTCTGCCTCCCGGGGGTGGATGACCATGTCGCGGATACCCACCATGGGTACGCCGTTGCGGAAGGGGGCCCAGCTCAGGCCGCCGTCGAGACTAATATATAGGCCAAACTCAGTACCTAGGTACAGCAGATCGGGGTTGACCGGATCCTGCCGCACGCTCAGGGCGTAGCCGGTGATCGCTTCGTCCATTAGGCGGGTCCAGCTCTGACCGGCGTCCGTAGTACGGTAGAGGTAGGGTGTCTGATCGCCCGTACGGTGAGCGTCGAAGGTGACCAGGGCGGTAGCGGGATCGTGGGGACTCGGGTCGACAAAAGTGATCCAGGCACCGCGGGGCAGGTCGGAATCATCAGGGGTGACCAACTCCCAGTTCTCTCCACCGTCGCGGGACAGTTGCAGATTACCATCATCGGTGCCTACCCAAATGGTTTCGGCCTCCAGCGGGCTCTCGGCCACGGTGTAGATGGTCGTGTAGTTTTCGGCCCCGGAATTGTCAATACTCAATCCCCCGCTCTGGTACTGCTTCTGGTAGGCCGTATCGTTCGTGGTCAGGTCGGGGCTGATGCGCTGCCAACTATCCCCCTCATCCGCCGAGCGGTAGAGGTACTGACTGGCGAAGTACAGCCGCTCGCCGTCGGCACTCAGGTGGATGGGCGCATTCCAGTTGTAACGTAACTTATCCGTTGCGGCATCCCGGTAGGGGGCAATTGACTTGGAGCGACCGGTGCGTTCGTCCCAGCGTCCCAGTGCTCCCCCCTGGGCCTCACTAAATACGAAGTGCGGCTTCGTGGGGTGGCGGAAGCTGTAGAAGCCATCCCCTCCGTAGGTGACCAACCAGTCGGCATTGGTGATGCCCCCGGCGCTCTGACTCGGTCCGTACCAGCTGCCGTTATCCTGTAGCCCGCCGTACACGCGGTAGGGCTTGGCGTTGTCGACGCTGACGTGGTAGAACTGGCTGATCGGCAGGTTATTCCACATACGAAAGGACCGGCCGCGGTCGTGCGACTCGTAGACCCCGCCGTCGGTTCCCACCAGCATATGCTTGCCGTCCGCCGGGTCGAACCAGATGGCGTGGTAGTCGGAGTGGACGTGGTTCGGAAAGTCGCGCCAGAGCCTACCGGCCGTCTCACTGATGATCGCGGTCAGCCCACACTTCGCCACGATGCTATCGTTGGATGGATCGACGGCCAGACTGGCGAAGTAAAAGGGCCGCACCTGACTATTGAAACTCTTATCGATCATGCTCCAGCTCTCTCCGCCGTCGGCGCTTCGGTACATGCCCTTGGTCTCCTTCGTGCCGGTTTCCACGGCGGCGTATACAATCTCCCCGTTACTGGGGGCTACGGCCACGCCGATGCGGCCGAGCGTTTCATCCGGTAGGCCTTTGGTAAGCTTATCCCAGTTTTCGCCGCCATCGGTAGTCCGGAATAGTCCTGAACTCCCCTTGTATCCGCTATCGAACCCATAGGGCGTACGCCGGTGGCTCCACATACCCACGAACAGTACGTCGGGGCGCTCCGGGTCCATGCTGATACTTGCCGCGCCGGTACTTTCGTCGAGGTAGAGCACCCGCTGCCAAGTCTGCCCGCCATCCGTAGTCTTGAATACGCCACGCTGGCTGCCGTCGCTCCACAGCGGACCGAGGGCGGCCACGTAAACCACGTTTTCGTCTTCGGGGTGCACGACAATGCCACTGATGCGTTCGGTGCTATCCAGACCGAGGGACTGCCAGCGATTACCGCCATCTGTACTCCGGTACACGCCCGTGCCTACGCTGACGCTGTTGCGTACCCAGGGCTCGCCGGTGCCTACGTAGACCACCTTGGGGTTACTCGGTGCCAGGGCAATGGCCCCGATGCTCTGGCTGTAGTCGTCAAACACGGGTTGGATGCTACTGCCACCGTCGGTGGTTCGCCACACCCCGCCGCCGCCGGCACCGACGTAGACCGTGTTGGCGTCGGTAGGGTCGACGGCCAGGCAGCTCACCCGTCCGCTCATGGTGGCCGGACCGATCTGCCGTGCCTGAAGGTCACCGAACAGGGCCGTAGTGGTGCTAAATTCCTGAGCCTGTACGGCGGTGACCACTGCCATTCCATAAAGGAGGAGGACGAAAAATCTCATAAAGTAGTGTGGTAAATGAAGGCGGGGCCGCGTACGGGGGCTATTCCCTGCACCTGCGGCCCCGCCCGAAGTAATGTGGAGTGTATGTAGGTGGTCTTATTTCAGGGTGAAGAAGTCCTCCTCGAGTTCGGGATTGATGCTTACGTTGGTGAAGGTCATCTTCATGATGGTCTGGCCGTTGGCCTTATTCTCGATGTACATGGGCACCATAAGGCCTTCAACTTCCTGATAGTCACTCATGTAGCCCTCCATGACCATGCCCTGTGCCTGGGGGCTCTTGCTGGCCTGCACGGTCATGAGTGGGACCATTGTCTCGGTATCGAAGTAATAAGTGCGGTCGTAGCCATCGGCATTGGTGACCTGGACGCCGTAGGTGGACGTGCCCTCGACCTCCTTGCCCTCCACGGCCGTGAGGGTGTAGCCGCGCGCTTCGGTGTCGATAAATTCGGTGAGGAAGGGGGTATCGGCCAGGTCGGCAGACTCCTCGGCGCTCATCTCCTTGGGCTCGGTGATGCCCTGCATGGGGAAGAGGATGTAGCCCGTAGTGCCGTTGTAGCTCTGCGTCATGGGGCTACCCTGGATATCCATGTCGATGCGCAGTTTGTTGCCCTCGGCGGCGGTTACCGTAAGGGGGAACTCCATTCCTTGCATCGTGGCGGCACCCTCCATTTTGGTGGATTTTACGGCCAGCCAGGCATCCTTACCACCGGTAGCTTCAACGTAGGCGTCGGCGATTTCCTGGGGGCTGGGGGCGGTAGCGGCATCCTGGGCGAGCAGGGCGGTGCTGACGAAAAGCAGCAGGAAGAGTGAGGCGAAGTGTTTCATCTAGTTGTTTGTTGTTGCGCCAAATATACGAGGGGCGGGGCCGCCGGTGCAGCCTTTTTCGATGAATGCAAGCTGCCAGGCGATCAAATGCGCCACAATCGGTAGCCGGTGCCGGGCTGACCTGACAAAGTTTCCGTCTGCCCCACGTGGCCCCATAGTTGCCCCCGCGTAGGGGTGCTGAAAAAATATTTCAAGATGAGTAAGAAGAACCCCGACGAGTCCATCGTGGACGATGAGATGCTAGACCACAGTGATGCCGCCCCCGAAGAGCACGTGCTGAACCAGGACCTGAAAACCGACGAAGACCTCCAGGAAGAGCTACCCGACAGCGTTGACATGAGCGAGCTCGAGCAGCGACTGCAGGAAAAGGAGGACCGGTACCTGCGCCTTTACGCGGAGTTTGACAACTATAAGCGCCGTACCCAGCGCGAGCGCCTGGAGATGATGGATACGGCCGGTAGTAAGACTATGAGGGCACTCCTTCCGGTACTGGACGACTTCGACCGGGCCGCCCAGGTTGCCAAGCAGGACGAGGCCACGGCCGAGATCTGGAATAATGGTATCGGGCTGGTACAAAAGAAGTTACTGCAGGCGTTAGCCTCCCAGGGGCTCAAACCAATGGAGAGCACCGGCAACGACTTCAACGCCGATCTCTACGAGGCGGTCACGGAGGTGCCCCACCCCGAGCTCAGGGGCAAGGTGGTAGACACCATCGAGCGCGGCTACACCCTCAACGGCCGCATCATCCGCCACGCCAAGGTGGTGGTGGGTAAGTAACAACTTAAGCAAATAGCCTGATGGCAAGAGATTATTACGAGGTGCTCGGCGTACCCAAAAATGCCGACTCCGATACCCTGAAGAAGGCCTACCGCAAGCTGGCCATGAAGTACCACCCCGACCGCAACCCGGATAATACCACCGCGGAGGAGAAGTTCAAGGAAGCGGCCGAGGCCTACGACGTACTCAACGACGACGAAAAGCGCGCCCGCTACGACCGCTTTGGCCACGCCGGCGTAAACGGGCAGGGTGGCTTCGGTGGTGGGGCCGGGGGCATGACCATGGAGGACATCATGGCGCAGTTCGGCGATATGTTCGGTGACGGCGGGGGCGGCGCATTCGGCTCCTTCTTCGGGGGTGGCGGCGGCGGCGGTGCCCGCCGGCAGCCCCGCGGCGAGCGCGGTAGTAACCTCCGCATTAAGGTGCCCCTGGAACTAGAGGAGATTGCCGAGGGCGTCACCAAGCGCATCAAGGTGAAGCGGCAACGCGAGTGCGAGGTGTGTGACGGCACGGGAGCTAAGGATGCCGAGAGCGTCGAGACCTGCCGTACCTGTGGCGGGGCCGGCGTGGTCCGTCAGGTACGCTCCACCTTCATCGGTCAGATGGCCACCACCGCGACCTGTCCGACCTGCTCCGGTACCGGTACCCAGATCAAGGCCACCTGTAGCAACTGCAAGGGCGACGGCCGGGTGTACGGTGAGGATACCATCGAGGTCAATATCCCCGCCGGCGTGGAGGAGGGTATGCAGCTCAGTATGCGCGGTAAGGGCAATGCCGGTCGCCGCGGTGGCCCCCCCGGTGACCTACTCATCAATATCCAGGAACGGCCCCACGAGGAGCTGCAGCGCGACGGGCAGAAGCTGATTTACGACCTCTACCTCAATTTCGCCGATGCCGCCCTGGGTACCTCCGTGGAGGTGCCGACTATTGGGGGCAAGGTGAAGATCAGGGTGCCGGCCGGCACCCAGTCGGGCAAGATCTTCCGTCTGCGCGGCAAGGGCCTACCCGCCCTACAGAGCCACGCCAAGGGTGACCAATTAATTCACGTCAACCTCTGGACCCCCAAGAAGCTCACCCGCGAGGAGACCGAGCTACTGGAGCGCATGCGCGGCATGGAGAACTTCGCCCCCAAACTCGAAAAGGGTGACAAGGGCTTCTTCGAGCGCATGAAGGAATACTTTACGTGAGCTTAGGGCGGTGGTGCCTAGGATGTCTGATTTGCCTGCTATTTCTAGCCTGCGGACCGGATGTCGTCTACCAGGAAGAAATCGAACTGCCCGCCACGGGCTGGCCCTACGCCGATAGCCTCACCTTTACCTTTCCGGTCACGGACACCAGTGGCCGCTATGATTTAGTCCTCACCGTCGCGCACACCGAAGACTTCCCCTACCAAAACGTTTACGTCCACCTAACTACGCACATACCGAGTGGTGTGCTGCGTAGTCAGCCCCTTTCGCTCCAACTGGCCGATACCTTCGGCGACTGGTACGGAGACTGTAGCGGTGGGGTGTGCCGTGCGGATATCTCGCTGCAGGAGGGTACGCGGTTTACGGAGGTGGGGGAGCACCGGCTGGTGGTGGGGCAGTTTTCGCGGGAGGCGGTGCTGGGGGAGGTTACTGGGATGGGCTTCCGGGTGGTGCGCCGCTGACGCTTACCGCAGCTCCGCTGCTGTGGGTAGGTTAAACCGCAGAGGGCGCAGAGATACGCAGAGGCACACTCAGCAACACCTCTGCGGTCCTCCGCGCCCTCTGTGGTTGAACCTAAAGCTATCCCAGGTAGCTACGCAGCAGGTTCTTATTCCGGCTACGCCGCAGCCTACGAATAGCCCGCTCCTTAATCTGCCGCACCCGCTCCCGCGTAAGGTCGAAGCGGTCGCCGATCTCCTCCAGGTTCAGCTGCTCCTCGCCGTCGAGGCCGAAGTAGGCGGCCAGTACGGCGCGCTCGCGGGGGGCCAATAGGTTGAGGTTGGCTACGACTTCCTTGCTCAGGCTTTCGCCCATTACCTTTAGGTCGGGGTTGGAGTGTTCGTGGTTGGGCAGGGTGTCGAGCATGGTGATGTCGGAATCATCGCCGGCCACCGGGGCATCGAAACTGAGGTGGCGCATGCGGCCACGCATGGCGCGCTCTACGTCGGCTAGAGAGATTTGCAGCACTTCGGCCAGTTCCTCCGGCTCCGGGTCGCGCTCGAATTCCTGCTGGAAACTGGAGATTGCCTGGGTGACCTTCGTGTAGCCGGCGGCCTTGTTGTTGGGCATGCGCACCAGGCGGCTGTACTCCACGATGGCCTGCATGATGCTCTGGCGGATCCACCACACGGCGTAGGAGATGAACTTAAAGCCCCGGGTCTCGTCGAAGCGGCGGGCGGCCTTGATGAGGCCTACGTTACCCTCGTTGATGAGGTCCGACAGGCTCAGTCCCTGATTCTGGTACTGCTTGGCTACGGAGACGACGAAGCGCAGGTTGGCCTTCGTGAGGCGCTCCAGGGCTACCTGGTCGCCCTCCCGGATGCGGGCGGCGAGCTCGGCCTCGTCCTCCGGCGTCAATAGATCGATCTTCCCGATGTCGGTCAGGTACTTTTCCAGGGCGATGCTCTCGCGGCTGGTAATTTTGTTACTGATCTTTAACTGACGCATTCTGACTACCTTTTCAACACCTGGGTTTTTCGCGGTTAGAACCTTGCAATTTGGTAGGATTAGTTTCCAAGTCCTAATATAGCAAACATTCTCCGGTACACATCTACACTGCTATACATCCATAATGCGGCTACGGACCCAAAAAGTTACCTCTCCGCGCTACCTTACCCCTTAATAACTCCTGATTATCCGCTAACGTGCGCCCATGGCCAGTAAATTCTATAGCATCTTTTCCCTGAAGTGCCCGACCTGCCACCGCGGCGAGCTCTTCCCTACCCCCTCGTTTTCCTTCCGCCAGCCCTTTGCCCAGTACAAGTACTGCCCGGCCTGCGGCCAGTCCTACTTTCCCGAGCCCGGTTTCTACTACGGAGCTATGTTCATCTCCTACATCGGCTCCGGCTTCTTCTGCCTCGGCGTCGTGATGTTCCTACACTGGGTGCTCGACTGGTCCATGGGGGCCTCCTTTGCCGCCCTCATCGCCATTGTGGCTATTCTGTTCGTCTGGTGGTTCCGCGTGTCGCGCTCCGCCTACCTCAACCTCGTCTTCGGTTTCAAGCCCGACATTGCCGCCGCCGTCGACGCCGGTGCGCTCCAAATCCCCCCTCCCGACGTCGTCAAGTCTACCTAAGCCATGGCCAAGAAGAACTACGCGCCGAAACCTACTACCCAGCCAGACGAGAACCCCTTCGCTGCCCTCTCCCGGCTCAGTAACCTCCCCCCTCCCCCCGATAATCTACCTCAGGACGAAGCAGTAGCCGGGGCCGCAGGTGCAAAGCAACATGACCCCCTCCGCGTCACTGTAGACCGCAAGTACCGGCGGGGCAAGTCTGCTACCCTAATCACTGGATTTACCGGCGATGATGAGGTACTGCAGGAACTCGGCAAAACGCTCAAGGTGCAGTGTGGTGTGGGCGGCTCGGTGAAGGATGGGGTGATCATCATTCAGGGCGACCAGCGGGAGCGGGTGGTGGATATACTCCTTGATCTAGGGTACCGCAATACCAAAGCAGCGGGTGGTTGATGCTGTAGCGCCGGCTTAGCTACGCTAGCCCTTATAGCTAGATTTAAGTCCGACCGTAAGATTAAACACGGGGCGCTCCGGAGTACTATCCGTATCCACCGTAAAGTAGCCCTGCCGTAGAAACTGGAAACTCTCCCCCACCCCGGCCTCAGCCAGCGCCGGCTCCCCTTTGGCGGTGATGACACGTAGGCTATTCGAATTGATGAATTCCATGAAGTCCCGTTCCACGTGGTCCATCGGCGTGGGGTCCGTAAACAGCGGCTCGTACATCCGCACCTCCAGGTCGACGGCGGTCGGGGCATTGACCCAGTGCAGGGTGCCCTTGGCCTTGACGCCGCTGGTATCCTCGCCGGACCGAGAATCGGGATAATAGGTACAATTGATCTGGGTGACGTTGCCGGCGGCGTCCTCCTCGTGGCCGTCGCAGTGGATGATGTAGGCGCTCTTGAGGCGCACGTCCTTATCCGGGGCCAGACGGTAGTACTTGCGGTTCTGGGGCTCCTTGCGGTAGTCGTCGCGCTCTACGTAGAGCTCGCGGCTGAAGGGCAGCTGGCGGGTGCCTTGGGACTCGTCCTCGGGATTATTTTCGGTGTCGAGCTGCTCGGTCCGGTCCGCGGGATAGTTCGTGATGACCAACTTGACGGGGTCGAGGACGGCCATGTAGCGGTCGGCGTCGCGGTTCATGACCTCGCGCACTTTGAACTCCAGCAGATCGAGGGTCTGCTGGTTATCGCGGCGGGTGACGCCGGTGTCCGTACAGAAGTTACGGATGGCCTCGGCGGGGTAGCCCTTGCGGCGCAGTCCGGCCAGGGTACTCATGCGGGGATCGTCCCAGCCCGTCACGACGCCCTCCTCGATCAGCAGTTTAAGCTTGCGCTTGGAGGTGATGAAGTAGTCGACGTTCATGCGGGCGAACTCGATCTGCCGGCTCGGGAAGATCTCCAGGGCCTCGATCAGCCAGTTGTACAGGTCGCGGTGGTGGCGAAACTCCAGGCTGCAGAGCGAGTGGGTGATCTCCTCGATCGAGTCGCTCTGCCCGTGAGCGAAGTCGTACAGGGGGTAGATGCACCAGGTATCGCCCGTGCGGTGGTGGGCCTCGTGCTTAATGCGGTACAGCACCGGATCGCGCAGCAGCAGATTGGGGTGGGCCATGTCGATCTTGGCCCGTAGCACCCTGGAGCCATCGGCAAACTCGCCCCCCTTCATGCCTTCAAAAAACGTTCGATTCTCCTCCGGAATGCGGTCGCGGTAGGGACTGTTCGTACCCGGCACGCCGATATCGCCCTTCTGCGCCTCGATCTCGGCGGCGGAGGAGTCGTCTACGAAGGCCAGCCCCTTATCGATCAGGCGTAGTGCCAGTTCGTACAATTCTTCAAAGTAATCGGAGGCGTAGCGGGTGCTCCCCTCCCAGTCGTAGCCTAGCCAGCGAATGTCGTGCTCGATGTTGTCGACGAACTGGGTCTCCTCGGTGCTGGGGTTGGTATCGTCCATCCGCAGATTGGTCGTTCCACCGAATTTCTTAGCCGTCTCGAAGTTGATCACGATGGCCTTGGCGTGGCCGATGTGCAGGTAGCCGTTCGGCTCGGGGGGGAAGCGGGTGTGGATGCGGCCGCCGTGCTTACCCTGGGCCAGGTCCTCGACGATGATCTCCTCGATAAAGTTGTCGGCTTCTTTTACCTCGCTGGCCATGGGTCGCTGCTTTAGCGGGCAAAGGTAGTTGGTTCGTGGCTTCTTACCGCCAGCCGTCGCGTTCCAGTCGCGTGTACTTTTCTTCTACTGCTGCCCGTAAGTCCTCCTGATAAGCCGTCATTTTCTTCCGAATCGCCTCATCCTGCGCCCCCAGGATGCGTGCTGCTAATAACCCTGCATTCTTCGCCCCATCCAGTGCCACTGTTGCTACCGGTATGCCGCCCGGCATTTGAAGAATGGACAGCACCGAGTCCCACCCGTCGATGCTGTTGCGACTCTTGATGGGCACCCCGATCACGGGTAGCGGACTCAGGCTAGCCACCATGCCCGGAAGGTGGGCCGCTCCCCCCGCCCCCGCGATGATGACCTGCACCCCGCGCGCCGCCGCCCCCCTGGCGTACGTGAAGAGCCGCTCGGGCGTGCGGTGGGCGGAGACGACGGTGACCTCGATCTCGATGCCAAAGTCGGTGAGCACCTCGGCCGCCTGGCGCATGATGGGGAGGTCGGAGTCGGAACCCATGATGATCGAAACCATAGCTAAATTTTTGGGCAAGATAGGAGTAGACCGGCGCTGTGCGACCGGGTAGACCCCTCGCTGGCGCGTTCGGGGATAGACCCTGGGGGTTAGACTCGGCTCGCAGGCACGACGGCGGTAGCTCTACCTCGCTTTAGCGAGTCTACGCCCGAACGCGCCAGCGAGGGCTCTACCCCAGCAAAGCTGGGTCTACTGCACCCTACCTGCTTCCTCTTCCAGCCCGGACTTTCGCTCCCGACTCTTCACCTTCTGGTTACCGAAGTTATACGTTAGACTGATACCCACCCGGCGGCTGTCCCAGTTACCGCGACCGGTGCTGACCAGGCCGGCAAACTCGCTCTGACCGCGCCAGCCGGTCGTGTACAATATGTCGTTGGCGCTAAGCTTAACGTTGAGCTGGTCGGCGAGGAACTTACGCTGGAGGCCCAGATTCAGCGAGCCGCTATCCTCGTACTCAAAGACGCCGCCCCACACGCCGGGGCCGGAGTAGTAGCCACTTACCTCACCGGTGAGTGCCCAGGGAAGTTTAAAAGTATTCTGAACGAAGAAGTTATAGGTAAAAGCTTGGAGGTCAATGGTAGCTCCGTCGCCGTAATCAGCTTGGTTGTCGAGGTGACTGGCCGAGGCGTTGACGTACAGGTCCCATTTTTTGCTGATAGTGACCGGCGCGCTGGCATTGAAACTAATGACGCGCTGGCTGGCCAAATTATCCCAGCTGATGAAGCCGGCCCGGGGGTCGACCTCATCGGGCCCGATCAGGCGGGTGATCTGGTTAGCGGTCTCGCTGTAGCCGAGCTTGAAGTTGTAGCGGTAGGCCAGGGTGTAGCCCAGTTCGAGATTGTCGACGATCTCGGGGCGCAGGAAGGGGTTACCGCGCTCGTAGCTGAGTTGGGTGAGCTGGATGCGGAAGGGGTTTAGGATGTTGTAGTCCGGCCGGTTGATCCGACGACCGTAGTTGAGCGACACGCTGTTGCCCTTTTCGGCGTTGAGCTGATAGGTCAGGCCGGCGCTGGGAAAGAAACTTAGGTAGTTTAGCTCCACGGGGTCCTCCTGTAGGCTTATCTCAAAGGCCTGTAGGTTGCCGGTAGCGTCAGTCAGTTCACTCCGTACACCCAGGCTGTAGCTGATGCGATCGTTGAGGCTGGCCGCAAAGTTGAGGTAAGCGGCGTATACGTTTTCGGTGTAGTCAAAGCGGTTGGAGCGGGCGGTGCTCAGCACCTGCGTCCCCGCCAGGACATCGTAAAAGAGGAAGGTATTATCGGTCGCCACCCGGCTGACCTTAAGCCCGCTGCCCAGTTGTCCGCCCAGCAAGGGTTGCTCGTAGTCAGTCTTGAGCGTATAAATATCGATGTCGGTGGGGGTGTCGAAGTAGTTGAGGGTCTCGCTTAGCAGCGTGTTACCGTCGGGGCCGAAGTAGCGGTTGGGTTGGTCGAGAAGGGCGGTATTGCGAAACCGCCCATAATCGAGGTCGACCGTCAGGGTGCGCTGGTCGCCGATGCGGTACTGGTAATTGAGGTTATAAGTCTGCTGCTCGTGGTCTTCTCTGGTAATGTTATCCGCGCGCAGTAGGCTATCGGGCAGGGTGGCAGTGGGCTTGCCGAATATCTCGGAGCTATTGTGGGAAACGACGTCGTTACGATTGAGCTGGCCACTCAGCAAAAACCCTATAGTGTGCTTTTTCGCGATATAAAAGTCGGTGCCGAGCCGGTAGGCGGGGGTCACGGCCTTGCCGGTAAAGTTGTTGGCCTCCTTGATACGCAGTCCGTTCTGCCGACTGTCGAAACTGATCTGGCTCCAAAAATTGTTGCTGTTAGCGTTAAGCAAGCCAAAGGTGTTGAAGTTTTTATTTCGGTAATTCCCCGTCAGTCCGGTATTACTGCGCGCATAGCGCCCCTGACTGAATGCGGTGGTCACCGTACCGTTGGCCCCCTCATCCTCCGCTTTCTTTAGCCGGATGTCGATAATACCGGCATTGCCCTCGGCCTCGTACTTCGCTCCTGGGTTGGTGATGATGTCGATGCGGTCGATTCGCTCGGCCGTGAGGTTGCGCAGGTAGTTGCTCAGGTCACCGCCGCTTAGGGGTAGACGCTTCCCGTCTACGTACACCAGTACCCCGGAGCGGCCCAGCACGTTGATGTTATCATTGTTATCGATGTTGACGCCAGGAGCCTTGCGCAGCAGTTCCAGCCCGTCGTTACCCACAGCATTGATGGTACCGTCTACGTTGAAGACGGTACGGTCGGGTTTCACTTCCACCAGGGCGCGCTGGGCGGTCACGGTAGCCTCAGCCAGTTCCACGGCGGCGGGGACCAGAGATAGTACACCCAGATCGATATCCTCGGTCACGTTCACTTCTTGTCGTAGTTCGGGTGCCCCGAGGTAGGTTATGCTCAGGGTGTAAGTGGCAGCTGGTACATTCTGCATCCGAAAGACTCCGGCATCACCGGTCGTCTCGACTTTTACTAGGCTAGAGTCCGTGGCGGCATACAGGGCCACATTAGCAAAGGCCACGGCCTGATTGTCCGCATCCTGTACCTGTCCGATCACGCTAAACTGTGCGCGGACGCAGGTGCAAAGTAGGAAGAGGGTGAGCGTGAGGGTGGTGCGCATGTAGGTAAATTTTGCCGGGTTGATCTTGGTACTCCAAAGATTCGGCAAAGGTTACCTGTCAGAATGACTTTTTCGGCGAACGCCCAGAATCCATGTATAAGCCACGTGATCAAGGACGAATCTACCTCACCCGCCCAGCAGCTTCATCCAGCCCCGTATCCCGCCGCCGGCTACTCACCTTCTGGTTCCCAAAATTGTAACTCACGCTGAGCGCTACCCGGCGACTATCGCGCAGGATGCTTCCACGAAACAGCAGCCCGTCGAAGTTGCTGCCGCCGTTGATGACGAAGTTGCGGAACAGGTCGTTGCCGCTGAGCTTGACGTTGAGCTGGCCGGCGAGGAAGCTGCGCTGGAGGCCGACGTTGACCTGGCCCAGGGCGTCGTACTCGAAGATACCCTCGCTGATCCCGGCGCTGATATAACGGCCGGTGAGCTCGGCGGTGAGGGTCCCAGGGCAGGGTGAAGGTATTCTGGAGTAGGCCGCTGTAGTTGAACTGCTTGACGTCGACCACCGGGGCGGGCCGGCCGAACTCCTCGGGGAAGTTGGCCTGGTTACTGACGTAGCTGGCCGCGCCGGAGAAATAAACGCTCCACCAGGGGGTGAGCTCCACGGGGGCACTGGCGCTGAGGGAGTAGACCGTGCGCTGGTTGAGGTTGTCGTAGGTGGCGAAGCCGGCGGCGGGGTTGATGCGGTCGGGACTGAACAGGCGGGCGATCGCGGCCTCGGTGCGGCTGTAGGCGAGCTGGAAATTGTAGCGGCCGGCGATGGTATAGCCCAGTTGGAGGTTGTTGACGATCTCGGGGCCCAGGGTGGGGGTTACCGGCCTCGTAGCTGAGCTCGTTGAGCTGGACGCGGAAGGGGGTTGAGGACGTTGTAGTCCGGCCGGTTGATGCGGCGGCCGTAGCGGAGGCTGAGCGTATGGTTTTCGTCGACCTGGTAGGTGAGGCCGGCGTTGGGGAAGAGGCTGTAGTAATTGGAATCGATGGGCGTGGTCACCGCGTTGTTCTCCAACTCCAGCAACCGGCTATCGGCCCGGGTGGCCTCCAGGCGCAAGCCCGCCGAGTAGCTCAGGCGCTCGCCGAAACTGCCGGCGTAGGTGAGGTAGGCGGCGTAGACCGTCTCGTCGTAGGTAAATTGGTTGCTGCGATCGGCGCGGAAGTCGCGCACCGGCGAGAGGCCGTCGTAGGCCAAAAAGGTGTTGTCTGTTTTTACCCGCGTGTACTTTGCACCTGCGCTGGCCGCCCCCTGGCCCAACGGGAAGTCATAATCGAGCCGACCGGTATAGATGTCGATGTCAATGGGGGTATCGAAGTAGGCGTCCGCGGTACGCAGCAGCCGGCCGTCGGGGGTTTCGTAGCGGTTGGGCTGGTCGAGGACGTCGTCGTTGCGGAAGCGGCCGTAGTCGAGGTCCACGTTCAGGTTGTGGCCGGCGGCGATGGCGTAGTTGTAGTTGAGGTTGAAGGTATTCTGGGTTGTGATCACCGCGCCCATCTACGCCCCCGATCAGAATGCTATCGGCCTGGGAGCTGGGCGGCGGCTCCTCCGGAATGGAGGAACCGAAGGAATCGCTGTGGATGACGGTCCTATTCTGCACGTCGCGCACACTGGACTGAAACTGCCCGCTGTAGAGGGCCCCGAGCGTGGAGCGTTTTGCCGAGGTAGAGGTCGAGCCCCACGCGGGCGGCGGGGGTGCGCAGCTGGGGCTGGCTGTACTGCCGGTCGAAGAGTAGGAACTGGTTTTGTCGGCTAGTGAAGACCGACTTCGTGTAGCTGTCGTTGGCGGTGTAGCCGAGGTTACCGAACAGATTGAAGCGCCGGTTGCGGTAGTTACCACTGGCGTTGAGGCTATAGATGGCGTAGCGGCCCTGGCTACCGGAGGCGGCGAGGGTACCGTTGGTGCCCTCGTTTTCGGCCTTCTTGAGGCGGATGTCGATGATACCGGCGTTGCCCTCGGCCTCGTACTTAGCTCCGGGGCTGGAGATGATGTCGATGCGGTCGATCTGCTCGGCGATGAGGTTGCGCAGGTAGTTGGTCAGGTCGGTGCCGGTGAGGGGCAGGCGGCGGCCGTCGACGTAGATGATCACGCCGGCGCGGCTCAGTACGCTGATGTTGTCGTTGTTGTCGAGCGTCACGCCGGGGGCCATACGCAGCAGGGCCAGGGCGTCGTTGCCGGCCGCGTTGATGGTGCCCTGCACGTTGAAGATGGTGCGGTCGGGCTTGACCTCCACCAGGGCGCGGGCGGCGGTGACGATGGCCTCGACCAGGTCTACCCCGGCGGGAGCCAGTTGCAGAGTGCCCAGGTCGGTGGATCGGTCAAGTTGGAGATTGTCGTGACGCAGGTCCGGGGCACCCAGAAAGGTCACGACCAGATCGTAGGTACTGGTGGCCAGGTTCTGCAGCCGGAAGCTACCGTCGTCGCCGGTGGTTTCGACCTTGACGAGCTGGAGTCGGCGCTGGTGTACAGGGCTACGTTGGCGAAGGCCACGGCGGCTCCTGTTCGTCCAGCACCCGCCCGGTCAGGGTATTCTGGGCGCGTACGCAGGTGCAAAAAAGGCATAAAAAGGCCAGACAAAGCGTGGTTTTCATACGGGTAAGGTGCAAACGTCGGGGGTGAGTCCGTGACGAAGGTACAAAACGCACCCTACCTCCTGGTAGTGCTTACCTTACCAAAATGGAATTAGATCGACTGCGCGACTACTGTCTGGCGAAGCGGGGCGGTCACCGAGGAACTGCCCTTCGGCCCCGACACCCTGGTGTTTAAGGTGGCGAATAAGGTATTTGCCCTCACCGGTCTGGCGGACGACGATTTACGCAATCAACGTCAAGTGCGACCACAGCGGGCCGTGGAACTGCGCGAGCGCTACCCGGAAGCGATCGTGCCCGGCTGGCACATGAACAAGCGACACTGGAACACGGTGTACGTGGAGCGGGGGGCACTCGACGACCGATTGGTGGAGGAGTTGATCGACCGGAGCTATGCGTTTGGTGGTGGCAGGGTTGCCGCGGCGGGTGCGGGAGGAGCTCGCGTTGGGGTAAGCGTTGCACCTGCGGCCCCGCCCTAGGCTAGTGCGGCAGTTGGATTGCCCGCTTTGCGTACCTCCTCGACCGAACGCGGATGGGCCGCCCCCTGGTGCAGATAATCCGCAGCGCCCGCAGCTTACCCAGGTTGTAAAAGGCAAAGCCGGCCTTGGAGACGATGGGCAGAATGATGAAGAGCACCGAGGTCAGCAGGGGGACCGAACAGCGCCAGCCCCGGCGTACCCAGCGCCCACACCAGCGGATAGAGCAGCCACTGTACACTCAGGTATACGGCCGAGGCTCTATAGGCAGCCGTGAGCTCCGGCCCCTGAATTTTGGCCTTTTCGTAGAGCTCCTTCCACATGAGGCGGTAGACGACCAGCAGGGCCACGCAGCCGGCGATGTACCAGAACCAGCGGTTCTCAGTCGGGGAAAGATCGGCAATGAGGCCGCTGAGGATCATGATTACCTGGGAGCCCAGCAGTCCGGCCGTGATGCCGCCCTCCAGCTTCAGGGTGTACTTACCGGTGAGCACGAGCGACAGTAATAGCAGGGGGCGTACTCACCACCCAGTCGAGAGGTAGCGGGCGAAGTAGACCGTCTCGCCACCCACCTCCACGGTACCCTGCCCGAGGGCGATGGCGGAGTAGGCCAGTCCCGACCAGATGACCACGAAGGCGTGGATCATGTACTTGTACTGGGGTACGCCCCGGGGGGTTGCGGGCCATAAAACAGAATAGCGATGGCGCTGATGGCCATGACGGCCACGTAGGCCCAGTGGAGTAATACGTCGGTAGTGTCCATAGGTCGGGGGTGTTTGTGGGGTAACCCGGGGGGGGATTGTCTATGTTCCTGGCGTGTACAACCTGCTGCCACGAGCGGCCGGACTGGGGAAAGCAGGGGCGCCCAGGCGGACTTTGCTTTCTTCCACCTCGCCGGCGGGATGGGCTAGTTGCGGTACGCGGTCGGCCCACCCACCGCGCAGCTTCAGCAGTTGCTCCTCTTCGCCGCGGTGACGCGCGTGGGTGTTGACCAGCTCCAGGAAGTGTCCGGCTACGCGATCCATACGCACGAGGTGGGCCATGACGGCGGCATCGTCGCGGTAGTGGATGCGTAGGGCCATGGTTGCCTCGTGCAGGGAGGCGACCTGTACGGTGGCGGAGTAGGCCAGCCCGTCGGAGAGGAAAAAGCGCACGATAGGATAGCAGCGCTGGTTGTTGATGTGGGTGTTGAGGAGGCTCCACGAGGTCGTCGACGCGCTCGGTGAAGAAGCTACCGTCGGGCTGGGTGTAAAGTAGTCGTAGAGCTCCAGCGGCGTATTGCCCATGCTGGAGATGTAGGTGGCCAGGTTCTTCTTGCGGTTGGCGGCGCTCATCACGTTGATGATGTAGGTGATGGCCGTGGTGAGCACTCCGAAACCAAGGATTGGAGTACACCACCGTGAAGTAGCGGCTGAAGTCGCTGCCGGGTATGTAGTCGCCCGTACCCAGGGTAGAAAACACGAAGCCGGTCATGTAGGCCCGCTGCGGCAGGGTGGCCGGCTCCTGGGTGCTGGAGTGGATGACCATATCGTCGTAGC
Source organism: Saprospiraceae bacterium (assembly GCA_958295895.1). Taxonomy (GTDB): domain Bacteria; phylum Bacteroidota; class Bacteroidia; order Chitinophagales; family Saprospiraceae; genus Neolewinella. The sequence continues at coordinate 236,779 of CATQHI010000011.1, forward strand.
CGGCGTAGACCAGGAAGCCCGCTACGAGCAGCAGGATGACCCAGTTGAGGAGGGTGGCGATGAGGTGGACCGCCCCCGTTCCAGCGCCGGCCCCGGTCGGTGTGTACGTGGAAGACCTGCCGTACCCCGGCGTTGACCAGGGTGGTCATGCCGCCGGAGCCGTTGCAGGACAGCGTGGTGTAGAAGAAGTCGGTAAGGGTGAGGCCAATGAGGCCGAAGCCGAGGAGGGTAAGGAGCAGGTCCATTGGTCACCCGGATTTGGTGCTTGGCGGGGGGTTCGCAAATATGGGAAAAGTTTGGGGGTAGGTGTTGGAGGGCTCACCCCAGAGTCCCCACAGAGGCGGGCGGCAATGAAGGGAAACAGAGTCCAGCACCTAGCGGTGCTGCGGGAGGTGTGGGGCTGCGTTAACGGGGGGAGGGGCCCCCGGTATAAGCTGGGTGCAAGAGTGGTCAGAGAAGCGGTTTATCTGACAGGAGTGACGCTAAGTTATTAGACAAACAAGGGCATTCGTGTCGAATAGAGGAGGTAGATTTGTCAGATAAATCTGGTAGTCCCTTCAACGATGGAAGAGAAGATACTGCAATTGCTAGCCCAGCAGGGTGCATTGTCCTCTTCGGAGGTTCATGCGGCTGTCGATCCGGATCGGCACGTGCGTACCACCAAGCGGGTACTGGATCGGTGTGGTGGCGGAGGCGACTGGTCGAGCGTGGTGGGGAGCGGCGGGCTACCCGTTATCGACTGAGCGATTCCTATGCCCTGCTCCATTCCGTTGATGTCGATGCTTACTTTGCCCGGGAGCCCGATGAGCGCGCTATTCAGCCGACTTTTAATTTTGAGTTACTGCGAGAGCAACTTCCCACCCTGCAACTCTTCACCGACGCCGAACGCGAGCAGCTCACGGCCCTGCAAGCTACCTACCGCAGTAACGTAGCGCAGCAGGACCCCAATTACTTACCAAAAGGAGGTCGAGCGGCTGGCCATCGACCTGAGCTGGAAGTCTTCCCAGATTGAGGGCAATACCTATAGCTTACTGGAGACGGAGCGCTTACTGAGGGAAAAACAGACCGCGGCGGGGAAGACCAAGGACGAGGCAGTGATGCTGCTCAACCACAAGGAGGCCATCGACTTCGTGCTGGAGCACCCGGATTACCTGGACAACCTTACGGTGCGTAAGATTGAAGATATTCACAGTTTGCTCACCAAGGAACTGGGCATCACACGCAATCTGCGCAACCGACGTGTGGGTATCACGGGCACTAATTACCCGTCCGCTCCGATAATGAGTTCAGATCAAAGAGGCTTTTGCCTCGATGTGTCAGTTGATCAATGGCCGGCCGGACCCCTTCGATAAGGCGCTCCTGGCGCTGGTGCTTATCTCCTATATTCAGGGCTTCGTAGATGGTAATAAGCGTACTGCCCGTTATCGTGAGTAATGCGGCTGCTGATTGCTGCGGAGCACTGTCCGCTGTCCCTTTCGTACGGTGGACTCTATAGCGTACAAAAAGGCGATGCCTGGTGTTTTACGAGCGGAATAGCATTACTCCCTTTAAGCGGATCTTTATCGAGCAATTTGCCTTTGCGGTGGATACTTATTTTTAAGCTGTTGAGCGGCACAATGTCGGGAGGGCTCAACACAGAGGACACCGAGTACAACACAGAGCAGCACGGAGGAAAACAGATAGGGCAGAAGGGAACCGGAGGCCAGCACCTAGCGGTACTGCGGGAGGCAGTACAATGCTGCCTCCGGCAGCGCCGTTGCCGCACGCTATGGGTGCGAGGCTATGGATGGAACCGCTAGGGCATCGAACATTCGCACAGCAGTGCAAACCAACTCGGGCTACAAGCCACTCGACCTTGGTACGTAAGGCAATTCTTTATCCCTGACAGGTCGTTTACTCCTCCAGCAGCGCCCTTACCCGCTCAACCCCCAGTCCAGTAAACTCCGCCACCTGCTCCACCCCTACCCCCGCAGCCAGCATTCGCCGCGCAATGGTTATAGCTTGCTCTTTGCTGCCTTCCTTTCGGCCCTCCTCCCGACCCTCTTCCCGTGAAGTATCCACCACATTCTTACTATCTCGGTAGTACTTCAGGCGCTCCTCATGTGCCTCTCGTTCCCCCCGCCGTGAAATGGCTGACTTCTGCAAGCTCACGCAGCTTCTGTACAGCGAGGTGGTAAAGGTCCTTTTGGTCCATCATAAGTATTCCTACAAAACTTACTTTACAACTTCTGTGCGGTAGTTGAGGGCAAACTCCGAGGTTTTGAAAGTTGGCAAGTACGTACTTAATGCGGTCGTGTAGCTTTTGCTTCGAGTCAAAGTCCTGCGGCCTCAACCACTGGTACTTGACCATCTTCCACCGGATCTCGATGGGATTGAGGTGTGGAGAGTAAGTGGGCAGGTGGTAGATGATCAAATTACGGTCTTCCCACCGGGAAAGGCAATCCATAAACGCCTTGGATCGGTGCCAGGGAGCATTGTCCATAACGACCACGGTAGGCTTGGTCAATGTCCTGCTGAAATCATCCAGCCACTCGATCACCTGCGCGGAGTCGACTCGGCCCTCCGTCAGGTAGGTAGTGAGCTGGTTAGTCTGGACGTCCAGTAGGCCAAACACGTTCAGGTTGCCGCCTCTGATCGCCTTGATTCCCTGCTGCTCGCCCACCGGACCCCAACCATAGGGGATGTTGGAACTCAACTGAAAGCTCGTTTCATCGCAAAACCGGACATCGATCATCCCACAGACCGCCATGACGCCCAGCATCTCCAACACTTCACGGGCGCGGGCTACCTCTGCCGGCGTGGGTTGCTTGCCCGTTACGGCTCGGAGTCGCTTGTACGAGCAGCGGTTTTTTTTAGAAAGCGAATGAGCGTCTGCTTGGATGGAGTGATGCCAAACTCCTGTTCGATGATAGGTAGTGCCTCCTTAAGCTGCTGGGGGTGATCGGCCACGATCTTCTTGATCCGTTCGATCTCCACCGGGTTGTCCACCTTGATGATAGGGGGTCTACCCCCGCCCTTACTGCGCTGCAGACCATCGATACCGGAGGCTTGGTAAAGGTTAAAGCAGGTGTGAATAGAGGGCCGACTTACCTCGAGTAGGTCCATAATCTCGGCGATGGTCTTACCTTTATCGCTGAGCAACAACATGTGGCACCGGCGGCGGAAACGTCCCTTGCTACCATTCTGGTAGCCTTCCTGGAGTGCCTGACGCTGCGCATCGGTGAGCTGGATGAATGTCTTCTTTCCTTTCATCCCCTGGGAACACCAAATTAGAAAGTAAGTTTTGATGGACTACTTAGTATCGTGTTTCTTTCCTCTACTATGTCATACACTTCCACCCCATTAGCTTTAGCATAGTCCGACAACTGCGAATCCCCCGTGATGAGAAGATCGTGATTTCTGGATAAGTGTAGGAGCAACGAATCGGTGATCCCCAGATCATAGAAACTAGCTTCGGCAGTTGCTAAAGAGGTAGCGATATATTCTTCCGACACCTGAGTGACTAGTTCCGCTAGTACCGCCACGTAGTTATCCTTCCGCTGCCCGCCCAGTGAACCCGTTGAGTAAATTATCTACTTCGGTCCAGACGTTCGGTATTATTAGGAGTTGCTTGACATCCCCTATCCTAGTCAGTAGATCGTCGAAGTCTCTAGCATCATAGATCGATGTTCGCTTGTGCCCTTCTATTAACCGTGGGTCCATCAATCCAAGCACCAGAATGACCAGCGCATTGGTATCAATTACGATCATCGCTGAGTCTCAAACATGTATAGCCCGATGACTTCTTTGTCAGCGTTAATCTTGAGGGCCTTATACATGCGCAGATACTCAAACCCTGTCGATAAATTCGTAAGAGGCCTAATTTTTCTATTCACGTTTTCCACGAGGTAGGAGACGACAATCTCCCATACGTTAGTCTCCTTGTCATATTCCGCTTGCTCCAGTCTGAAGTCGGGGTTGTCTACCGACGTAAGATCGGCCAGTTCTGCTTTGGCGATGTCTAATAGTTCTTTAAGATTCATAGCCTTTTAGTTTCTACAAATCAGTGATACTGATCTACGGTTGGGCTGCCCTACCTGATACTAACCCCGGTGTCCGTTCAAGGTTTGAAGGGATTTTTGAGGCGCTGGCACTGCCTCTGTGCCAAACTCAAGTCAGTATTGAGCTAGGGTTGCCCGATCGGAATAGTTTGTGACTCAATCAGAATACCCCAACAATTCCTCCAAAGAAACCTTCCCCCACCCACTTTCATCAACCAAAACCCAATCAAACAGCGCTACATGACTAGCACCGTAAATAACTAGAATGCGCTCAGCCTCGTGATCCCTTGCGTCCTTCAGGATAAAAGAGAGTATATCTAGATGCTTCCTGTAGCAATCTAACACAATACCCACACCCAACTCGTTAGCCTTACCACCCGTCGCTAGGATGGTGTTAAGCATCATCAGTTCCCGGTTTCTGAAAGCTTCACTATTCAAGTGCATCAACAAGCCACACAAAGACTTCGCATCACGCCATAAGCTGTCCGTCTCGTTAGTTACCTCACTTATGTAGGCGTTTGATATCTCCTCAAAGTTTACGTACTGATCGACATTGAGGGACGCTATCAAGCTATCCAATTCTAACATACCTGGGTCTATATCAACGGCTACCACGCCTGCTTCATCGGTACAGTTAGCTATCGGGGCCGCAAGCGATGTGATTCCATCGGATAGATCGACCTGCTGACTGGAAGAAGCAGACACCAGTGAATCTAACGCAGACTGACTACCCCGGTCAAACTCAACATAGATTCTTTCGGGGGCGAACTCACAGATGGAACCGATGAAACCTTTTACCTCTGTATTTAAGTCGTCTACGTCCGTCTGGGAGAGTCCTTGCCGTGCACAGCGTATTGAAATGTTGGATGCCTAGTAACAGAATTTGCTTCTCTGAGGAGGACGCTGCTGGCTCCGTAGCTGTTGTACTTGAGCAGTTAATACTAACTGCGATAAGGATAAGTAACACTAGGCCTTTAATTGGCAGACTGGTATATATAATAAATATATAGCAAATACGAAACCTTAACCTCAGCGATTTAATTAAAAAACCCATGTTATTGCTAACATGGGTCAAGAATGTATGGATTGGATATGCTTTCCCTTCCAAATTTTTCTAAAAGCGAGAATTCGTCAGTTGAATCAATCTGTTCCCGTTCAAGTATTTCTCTCACAAGCGGCTGCTTCAGCCCGGGAATTCTTAACCTGAAAAAAGGCCACAACTGGCTACTAACGTACTCTTTATTCGTATCAGAAAATCCAACTATTCTTCTGAACTTATCTTGATTTCTGAACTCATCCGAGTAACTAAACCGCCAGGCACTTTCTACGTAAGTTAGAATACCGATTTTTACATTATCAATTCGTAGTACAAAGCTGCGTCCATTATCGTGGGAAGACAACTGGATTGCTTCATCTTTATCTCGATTAGTAAACCATCTTTTTAGAATCTTCATAGTTGCAAGGATTTTCTACACTTATCAAATCTCAACTTTAGGAGGGTTTCCATAAGTTTACATCGTTCTTTACAAACAATAGGGTCTGCTTCAATCCTTAATGTTTCGACTGCGCGATATTCAACATTTTGTGTTAAAAGTTTGGTAATTACGTCCCTGTAGACTGCATTAGAACTGCTAAGATAGCTCAAAAGTTGGAAGTGATCTGCGTTATGATTGTCATCAAAGCTGAATCTAGGCTTTGTTCTGTGCGCAAAATGCTTCAATTCATCAGATCCTGTAATGTTTTGCTTATACATTGTCTTGACCGCCTCATCTGTTTTGTTCCAAAACAGCGCTCTTGCGGTATCGTAAATCGGCGATAGTCTAACGCGTTTTCCCTCAACCTTTTCGACATAATCGATTACCCCCCAGTTATGGTAGTGCCTATCATTGTTTCCCACAATAGCATCAAATACAATCATCTTGACTAGATCAAGCATGATGATATCATGGCCAAGAGGATAGACGTATTTGATAGCCTCATTCACCTCTTCGAAGGTAAAAAATTCACGCCGTGTTTTCCTATCTTTGTTAATCTCCTCTACGAACCCCCTATCCTGAAAATATTCAGCGAGAATTTCAACTCCATGAACCAGTTTTTGTCCGGGCGTTAAGAAGTCCTGACTTAGGAATCTGACCTGTCCATTGATTATCACTAATCGAACTTGGTTCATGTTGATCCCCATACTCAAGCCAATTATATTTATTATATATTCTATTATTGATTCGTGCGGATATGATTTACCGCCAAATTTTGCAAAGTACCCTTTCCATTTGCTGGGAGAGATAGCCTTTGGGCAATTTTTAAAATAAAAGTAGGCCTTGATGTACTCCTTAGGTTGATCCCCATCCAAAGGAATCGGAATTGGGTAATAGTGTCGATTTCGCAACTTTGGAATGGCTTTCAAGTTGGCCTCACCTGAAAACTGCCGCGATTTTTCCGTTCTGATTCGTGATCGTAATCGTTTTTGTAACTCCAAGTGCTACTAATTTATATGAGTTGTTAGAATACTTAGCCGGTGCATCAAAGCTAAGGAGCAACTATCATTAATAAAGTAACCGAACATATTTTTGTTTTAAAGGTGATGAGACCCTTAAGAATTCTCATCCGCTCGGACTGCCCAGATGGGAAGATAGTCAAGATCAGACGAACTCGCTATGGTGCACAAAACCATGAATGCAAAAATTCAACCAGAGTTTGTAACAACAGTATAAATAGCCCGATTGCTAATAACCGCTAAGTTTTGGTCACGCTCACCCGGCTTACATCGGGGCTGGTCGAACCCTGTCTCCCCTTAGCCCTAAAAAATCTTGACACACTTTGTATAATACTCCCAGCAGTCCGCAGGGTAGTAGCACGGAGTCATCGCAGCCACTACGAAAATGAAGTTTTGCGGGAACTTGAAAATCCTGAGTATAACTTTATGCAATACTCCCGTCTATCCCACAAAACACGACCGCTCACATTGGTAAGTCAGCTCGCACAAGCCTAATGACTTTAACCAGCAACTGGGGCACGACATCGTTAATAGCCACATCTTTGTAACCGACAGGACTCGGTCACCCTCGCATGGCTTTTTTAAGGTTGGTCAGAACCTGTTTCTCAACTCTAAAGACTTCTGCACACTTTACGTAATACTCCTATTAAGCGGACAAATATTGAAAGAATTCAGTGCTTATTTTTCTTGATGAATTCGTAAACGTTTACTGTAAGTCTTTGAGCTGCCTTACTCATCCCATCCCATGTAATTTCTTTCAATATGATACTCGCGAGTTTGTTTTTATAATATGTAGTCAAAGTACCACTAGGTTCTTTGAAACTTTTTGGAAGGAGGTCTTCAGGAACTACTCTCTGTAGATAATTGCCTAAGTACGCCGATCTAAAACTACTTTGATTAAATTTGATATGTTTTATACTGTCTTCTGTCACCTTTTGGAACAACTTGGGGAGCACCTTTTTCAAGGTTGGACCACTAATTAAATTTTCAACCTCTCTAACGGGAAGCACAGCATATTGAAATGTATCGCTTTGATTTGCTAAATATTTTAAGTGCTTTTCACTTTTACCACCATCTCGATCCACAATTAAAAATATCTTCTTAGAGATAAATTCCGCAACCACCTTATCAGTATGTTTGATGGTATCATTACCAAATAAGTAATGTGCTAAGTTTGATCCACCATATTCGATAAAAGTGTAGTCTATGTCGAGGTGAAGACGTCCTCTTGATCTATTTTCTTTCTGGTATGCTAACAGGAAACTCTGAATTATGCGCCTATCAGTGATCCCTTCCACCCACAATGAACAATTTGCAAGGAATACAGACGACGGTTGTACACCTAGAACTGAAAGTAACTTTGAGTCCTTGTTTACAACGTTGTCAATTTCTATCCAATCAGAATTGGACGACTTATCGATTGTGAATATCGATGGTTTAGTTTTATACTCTAGTGATAAATCTAGCAAGTGATTAGAATGTGTTGTTATGAATATTTTTAGTTCTTTGTCCACAAGTATACCCTTCGAAAGTTGTGCCATTAACACCCTCTGTAGGCCTGGATGCATATTTAATTCAGGTTCTTCGATAAATACCCATGACTTGTCCTCAACAATATACAAATTATACATAAGTATGATCAGCGCCTGGATTCCGTCGCCAAGATCGTGTATGTCTCGTTCAGCTTCATCAATATTAATAATGATGTTTTCACTGTTTGCGTCTCCTACATCCTTAGCAACGATGTCAATCCTTCTGCCTTCGAAGAATTCCTTGCTTATAAAATTCTCAAACTTATCAAACCTTTGCCGAACCTCTCTGATGTTGTTTCTTGTTCGTCGAATACTCGAATACAAATCTAGGCCAGTAGCAATTGTTAACTTGAGTCGGTTCTGCTCATCATTATACAACCCAAAATTCTTCTCTATAGAGCTCCTAAATATGTTATCTGACAATTTTTTATACCCCACCTCATTGCCGTCGCGGTTCTGACTATCATACTCGTAAAGCGTTGTTGCCGATCTCATTGTAGGAATATACAACCTTTGTGGATCATCTATTTTGTATGTCACTAGATCTTTATGTTTGAAATAGCTCTGTAATAGATTATCTATTAGAGATATTACACCTGCTCTATCATAAATATTAAATTCTTCGATCGTTATACCTCTATCTCTAGTTAAATTATATACCTTCCTACTTAATTCGCTGTCGGGGTGTAGCATGATTTTAGTTACGCTCAAATATTTAAATAATGCTTCTAAAAGCTTTTCTATTTTAGTATACTCATGTTTCTCATTAAAAGAATTCAGATGATGGAGAAAGTCTTCGATATACTTTACATCTATCTTAAAAGCAAGCGCGCTATTTCGCTGCTTTGCATCATCTATAAGCGACCTATGGGCTTCACTAAGGATACGCTCTTCTGGCTGACTATACTGGGTTATATTCAGTTTGACGAAACCCTTTCGAAGTATATTTGAATATCCGCTCGAAGCTTGCTCAAAATCGTCCATAAGAGACAGGCTTGCTAGATCATTGGTCAGCACTAAATTCCTTGATCGCATTATGCCCCGAAGTAATCGACTCTTACCGGAATTATTTTCTCCAACGAACAAGTTTAAGTTCGATATTGGTCCGATATACTGTGTCTTCACTTGATTTCCATTCATCGTGTAGTTAGACTTAGCTATCTCAGGTCCAACACTATCATCAAATACGATATACATATATGTTAAATTTTTTCTATCACTATAGCTAGTATAAGCTAATCTATCAATGTTACGATGCTTGATGATAACAGGAAATGATTCAGTCTGATCCCTATCTAAGGATAAGCTTCTATGCCAACTCAAAACTAATATGGCTCAATATATGTATCCTAATAATATTCCACCTCAAAAAATTCCCCCTACTCCAAAACCCACCCCCCACCAACAACCCCCACCAACCCCAGCCCCCCCAGCACCTCCAACAACCCAACCGCCACCCCCAACCGCTGCTTACTCAACTTCGGCTTGAACGCCTCCGCCAAATCCGCCTCCCCCACCGGCCCGCCGGCCGCCCCCAGCACCTCGCGCAGCACCGTCACCTGCCCCGGCTTGTCCTTGGGCCACTTGCGCTTTTCGGCCAGCACGACCGGGGCCGGGGCATCCGCATCCACCAACTCCAGGGCAGACTGCTTCCCCACCAACTCATCCGGGGCCTGGTACTCCGGGCGCAGCCAGCGGACTAGCCCCCTAGCCTCCTCCGCCGCGCGCTCGGCGTTGAGGTCGACCAGGCGCTGGAGGATCTCCTGCTCGGCGAGATCGGCGGGCCACCCGTAGGCGGCGGCGACGGCAGCATCGAGCTCGTTGTGCAACTGGCGGAGGATGCTGACCAGCCCCCGCTGGTAGATCTTACGCTCCTTGTCGCTCAGGACCTCGCCGGACCGCTCCCGCTCCAGCACATTGTACATCCCGGTCATCGTCAACTTCGGGTGCAGGGTCTGCTGCCGCTTGCGGTGGGCGTCGAGGCGTTCGGCTAGGTCGCGGATGGTTTGGCGCTGGGCTTCGGTGGGGGTTGGGAAGGGGAAGGTTTCGAAGCAGCGGGTTTTGTTGTAACGAGGGCGATCTTCTAATGTGCCACCAGCTGCTAAAGCCCACAGAATATGGGTAATACTAGATAATATACCAAGATAATAGGCATCTTCTACAGCGATATTGACCAGCATGTTATCTGGCAAAACTTCCTGATCGAGAAAAACGAAGAAGCGATGCTTTGATGTTTCAACGGTTGCTATAAAGCGCTGAAGCCCTTCCAAGGCTTGCCTCATATTTGTTCTAGCTTCCCCGTGTATCCACCAATTCTCACGGTAGCTCTTACGTCTGTTCTGATCACGATCTGGTTTAACGTGATTGATCACATGGTTAAGAATATCTGGAACTTCCTTTTCCAAATAAGATAGATCATATCCATACAAATCTATTACTAGCACTTCTCTTGAAGTAGAAGTAATATCGCGACCGTTTAGATATGTGCGTATGAATCGTTGACCGGGAATTTTGATAGATGGAAATTGATCTACCTCTGATCGTTCGACGATAAACCCACTGCCTATCAGTTGTACACCCCGGTGACCTAAGCCTTCATTAGCTTCGAACTGTATGGCACTGACCACGTCAACTCCAATATCTAAACCTGAGAATATTTTACCTTCCTCTGAGGTCAATTTTACTTTGGAAGCCAAGTTGTCGTGTTGAATCTCTTCACGCACCGAATTAGGGCAAACGCATCAAAGTTGTAGCTTTAGCAGCATGATTCAAACAAAAACACCCTGTTCGATTGCGTAGTTGATCCACGTGTCAGTGGCCGGTGCCGCTACAAGCTTAATGATCTTTTATTCATCGCCTTATGTACTTTACTTGCTAATGGTGAGGATTATGAGGATATGCAATTCTTTGCTGAAGAGCGCAGCGACTGGCTGGCAGACCGTTTATCCGACCCCGGTATTACTCCATCTCACGACACCTTTAATCGGATATTCCAGATCGTTGATCCTGAACACCTTAAGCAAGGCCTTGCCGAAGACGGACGCCGCTTACTTGATAGCCTAGAAGGTCAGTTGATCAATATCGATGGTAAGAAGCTAAAAGGGAGTAATCCCACCAGTCGGGGAAATAGTGGATTATTCATTCTCAACGCCTGGGTCAGCGACCATAGCATATGTATCGGGCAAACTAAGGTGATGGATAAAAGCAATGAGATTACGGCCATTCCCCAACTGCTCGACGAACTTGAGCTGCAAGGAAGCACGGTCAGCCTCGATGCCATGGGTTGCCAGCATGAGATCGCCGATCAGATCGTGGAGGCCCAGGCCAACTACATCCTGGCACTCAAAGGCAACCAGGGAGACCTGTACGAAGAAGTTCAGGAGGCCTTTCACTACGGGCGCATTGAGGCTGCGGACGAACAGTGGGAGTACGACCACGGTCGGTACGAAACCAGACGGTGTGAGGTGATGACCGCCATGGGGTACCTGAGCCCTAAATTCACCCAGCGATGGGCCTCCGTTCGACAGTTCGTACGACTGACTGCTCAACGTACGATTGGTGAGGTAACTACCACCCAGACAAGGTATTATCTCACCAGTAGTACGGACGTTGACGCCCGTAAACTTAACAAGTTGATCCGCGGACACTGGAGCATAGAGAACAAGCTGCACTGGCACCTGGATGTTACCTTCAATGAAGATGGTAGTCGAGCACGCAGGGGCCATGCAGCAGTCAATTTGAGCATCCTGCGCAAGATGGCCTTGCATCGGATCAAACAAGACACCCAGAAGCTAAGTCAGAAGAAGCGACGATTCAAAGCTTCGATGAACGTAGATTATCTCGACCAGCTTTTACAACTATGATTTGATGCGTTTGCCCTAGCACCGAATAGACTACGCCCTGTTCTTCACCACCTATACCTATAGTCATAGCAATCCGCACCGCCGCCCCATCCGCACTATCCACCCAGGGGTGATCGGGGATGGCGAAGGCCAGACTCAGCGGGTCCTTCTGGTTCATGTGGTGCTGGATCACCCGCCGGTTGAAGGTCTGCCGGATGCTGTTCGTGGTGATCAGGCCGAAGCGCTCCGTTTGGCCACTGCGCACCACCTCCGCCGCCTTGTCCCACCAGAACATCACGAAATCCGCGCTATTCGGTACGTTTTTGTAGGTGCTGCGGAGGGCTTCGGTGTAGCCGTCCCCCAGGGTTTCGCGCATGCGACTGGTACCAATAAAAGGCGGATTCCCAACAATAAAATCAGCCGCCGGCCACTCCGCCGCCCGCGGTTCCACGTACCTCTGCACCTGCGTCCGCGCCCCCTCATCCGGCACCTCCAATCCCGTGACGGGGTGAAGCTTGTACGTGACGCCATCCCACCGCGTGACCGGCTTGCCCGCCCCGTCCAGTAGGGGTTCGGTGCCCGTGTAGGCCAGGACGGCGTCGCGGTTTTCGATGTTGTGGTAATCGCGGAGGAGGGGCTCGCCCAGGTCCGTCGAACCGGTCGTGCGGATCTGCCAGCGGAGGTAGCCGATCCAGAGCACGAGCTCGGCGATGGCGGCGGCGCGGGGATTGAGCTCGATGCCCAGCATATTGGCCGGCGTGACCGTCGCCCCCGCGATGCCCATGCTCACCTGCTGCTCGCCCAGGTCGCGCAGTACGTTGCGCACCTCGCCCTCCAGTCGTTTGAGGAGCTCCAGGGTGACGTAGAGGAAATTGCCGCTGCCGCAGGCCGGGTCCAGCACCCGCACGTCGGCCAGTCGCTGCACAAAGCTTTGTACCAGGCGGCGGGCCTCGGCGTCATTGCCGGCCTCGCGCTCGCTTAGGGCGGCGGTCTGTACGCTTTCCCACTCGGCGCGCAGGGGGTCCAGCACGGTGGGTTGCACGAGCCGCTCCACGTAGGCGCGCGGGGTGTAGTGGGCACCGAGCTTGTGGCGGTCGCGCGGACTCAGGGCCCGTTCCAGCAACGTACCGAAGATGGCGGGCTCCACCTCCGTCCAGTCGGCCCGGGCGGCTTCGAGGAGGAGTTGGATCTGGTCGGCGTTCAGGTCCAGCGCCGTCGTATCCGCGAAAAAGCCCCCGTTGAACCGCCGCAGCCGGGCGTCGAGTACGAGGCTGTAGCCGCCGCTGTTCATTTTTTGCCAGAGCTCCTCCACCTTGGGTTGGAAGCTCCGGGGTTTGTCCACGCAGCCCCGTAGCAGCTTGGTGAAGGCGTTTTGGTCCAGCAGCCCCACATCTTCGGCGAACATAGTGAACAGGCAGCGCATCAAAAATCCGGCGATCTGCTCGGCCGTCGGAGGTGTCTCCCCTTTCCCCTGGAGAGGGGCCAGGGGAGAGGACTCCAGGCTCTTGGCCAGGCGGGCGAGGCTATCGGCGATCTCCTTGGTCACGCGGGCGCTGCGGCGGGCGGGGTCGAGGCGCAGCGGGTCGGTCCAGATGAGGCGCAGGCGCTCGCGTAGGTCTTCCTGGTGTAGTTCGGGTAGGGCGATGCGATAGCTACTGGGGTCGGGGAAGGGTTGGTAGTGGCCCCCGGCGCGGCTCCAGTCGGCGTACACACTGATGCTGTGGCCCACGTCGCAGACCAGCAGGAAGGGGGGCCGGCCGCCGGTGAGTTCGGGTCCGTCGAGGAGGCGGGCGTAATTTTCGGCCTGGTTCTTGGCCCGCAGCATGGCCGTGTCGTAGGTCTGGCTGCCGCGCTTTCCGTGTCCCGTCTTCTGGGCGCGGGCGCGGGTGCGGTGTTGTTGGGAGAGCGGTTGGGTACCTCCCGCTTCCAGGCTAGCCCCCTGCTTGTTTTCCAAGATGAAGTGCCCCCGTTTGTAGCAGTCGATGAACTTGGTGTTGCCGTTCCTGCCCGTCACCCGCTTTTCGAACACGTAGGTATTCTGGCTGTCGTCGGGTAGGCTGGGCTGTGGCCGGTCTACGCCGAGCAGGGCACAGAGGTCGTTGGTGAAGGACTGGGCGTTAGCGGACTCGGCGGCTCCGCTGGCGGACCATTTTTGGACTAGTTCTGGGGTCGTCAAGGCGGGGAGTGTAAAGGGGTCAAAAGGTAAGGTCGAGTAAAAGTACAATGCTGCCTCCGGCAGCGGAAGTAACCGCGTCATTAGGGGTAGGGGCCCCTAATGTAAGCCCTCTGGCTGCGCTAGCTTCGCAACGCTTCTATCCGTTCCGCGGTCAACCCCGTAAACTCTGCAACCTGCTCCACTCCTACCCCCGCAGCCAGCATTCGTCGGGCAATAGTGAGAACCTGCTGTTCACTCGCTTCCTTCCTGCCCTCTTTCCGGCCTTCTTCCCGAGAAGTGTTTACTACGTTTCTGATGTCCCGGTAGTATTTGATACTTTCTTCATACGCCCGCCGCTCGGCTACTGTCAGCTTATCAAGCTCGACGTTTTCGGAAAGCTTTTCAATAATATGATCATATTCCTCTCCAAAGATCTCTCTGAAGCCAAAGTCAGTGAGGGGGTTGACATATTTCGCCTCCGATTGACGCATGATAGGTTGCTTCGCTGAGTTACCGTACGAAGGTACGGGTTTGTACGTGGCTCCGAATATAGCTCGCTTCCAGGTTCCCCGCACCTGCGGCCCCGCCCCCGCCCCCATCCTAACCGCCGAGCTAGCCAAAGCACCTGACAAAATTTTATCTACGACAATAGTAGTAAATATCAGAACTAACTACTACATTTGTCGTATGAGTCAGTTACCCCTCCCTTCCGAAGCCGAGCTTCTACTACTGCGCGCCCTGTGGGAACACCCCGCCGCCACGGTACAGCAGGTACACGAATGGATCACGGCGGCGGGCAAAGACGTGAGCTACACCACGGTCCTGACCCAGCTCCAACGCATGCACCGCAAGGGGCTGGTCACACGGGTACGGGTAGGTAAGCAGCACCAGTACCGGGCGGCGGTGGACCGATCGACGACCGAGACCGCCCTGGTGGAGCAGCTTTCGAACACCGTTTTCGCGGGCTCCGCCCTCAAGCTGGCCATGAAGGCACTGGGTACCGACCAACCCACACCGGAAGAACTCGACGCGCTAGAACGGTGGATCGCCGAGCAAAAAGATAACAGATGAGCACTCCACTGCTACATACTTTGCTGGCGGTACTGGCTACGGCCCTGCTGCATTCCCTGTGGCTGTTCATTGTGCTGACCGGTCTGGGCTATTTGGTGGCAGGTACATTAAAGAAGGTCCACCAACGCTATACGGCTTACTTACTGACGCTGCTCACGCTCCCGGTAGCTTTCGGGACGGTGCTGTTGCTGACGTGGGGGAATGCTACGGCGACACGCGCACCGGCGGGCCCCTCCGTCGGAGAAGGTGGTACGGCAGATCGTCTACTGTTTACCGACGGACTCAGTCCACTCGGTCTTTCCCTTACCTTCCACTGGACGGACTACCTGGCGATTGCCTACCTAATAGGACTGATGTTTTTCGCCGGGCTACGGCTGCACCAGTACGGGGTCACCCTACGTCTGCAGGCCGGTGGCGACGCGCCCGATCCGGAATGGATCACCGCTTTTCACGCATTACGGACCCGGGTGGTACCCAGTCGGGAGGTACGCTGGAAGATCACGGCCCAGGTAGGCCAGGTACTAGTGGTCGGTGTACTGCGCCCGGTCATCCTGTTTCCGGTCGGACTACTGGCTACCCTCACCCCGGCGGAAGTCGAAGCCATCTTACTCCACGAGCTCCACCACGTGCGCCGCCACGATGTGCTCTGGAATAGTGTGCAGCTCCTGGCGGTGAGTGTATTCTTCTACCACCCCCTGGTGTACTGGCTATCCCGCTGTATCGACCGGGAGCGCGAGTACAGCTGCGACGATACAGTCAGTGCCACCACCGGTCAGCAGACCTACGCCCGTGCCCTCGTGCGGGTCGCTCGATTTTCTCTCCATCCTACAACTACCTATACCATGCCTGCCGTAGATCAACGTACCTTCACCCACCGCGTACGGCGCCTCTTTGGGGCTACCACCCCACCCGATCGCAGTAGTTCATCCCTACTCCTGCTGCTGGTCCTGCTGCCACTCTGTATGCTGCTCGCCTTTTGCGCGCCCGGTACGGACGATTTACCTACGCTAGCGGAAAGCAACACCACTACACCCACGGAGGCAACGACTATTTCCGGTACCGTGACCGACGCGGAAACCGGTGAGCCGCTAATCGGGACGTCGATACTCATCCAGCACACTACGGTGGGCACGGTGACCGACATGGACGGCCAGTTTACCATCAATATGCCAGCCGGAGCGCACCACCTCGTCTTTTCCTACACGGGTTACCAGACCAGCATTCAGGCCACCCAGCTTAATCAGAACGTAGACCGACCCCTGGACGTGCAGCTAGCAGTCGAATAGTGAATTACCACCAAGTAGGAACCGGCGGGGCCGCAGGTGCAATACTTAACCCAAAGTTCACCAAAGCATAACACGCAAAATACCGTTTCTCCCCCCGTTTTCCCCGGTGCTTGTGGGTCACAAACCAACCCACACGATGCGATCACTTTACCTCCTGTCTTGCCTCTTCCTTACCGCCACTGTCACGGCGCAGAACTGCCTGGAGAAAGGCGCCGTCCCCCTGGGTACCGGCGAGTTCACCCTGACGGTGCTGGGCACCTACTCCACCGGGGTGTTCGATGCGGGGGCGGCCGAGATCGTCACCTTCGATAGCCTTTCGGGGCGGCTGTTCTTCACTAATGCCGCGGCTAGTTCGGTGTCGATCCTCGATATCAGCGATCCCGCTGCGCCGCGTCTGATTGCCGAGGTGGTGCCCGACGTGGCGGGACTGGACGGCGTCAATAGCGTAGCCGCGGCCGGCGGACGCATTGCCGCCGCCTTCCAGGGCGAGCAGGCCGATAGCCCCGGCACCCTGGTGGTTATGGACACCAACGGTGTGGTGCAGGCCACCTTTCCTACCGGTGCGTTGCCGGATATGGTGACCTTCAGTCCGGACGGCCGCTACATCCTCACCGCCAACGAGGGGGAGCCCAATGATGCCTACGACGTCGATCCCGAAGGCTCGGTGACCGTCGTCGACCTACTCGGCGGACTGGATGGGGCTACCGTCACCACGGTCGGCTTTACCGACTTCAACCGCCAGCGGGCGCGGCTGGCAATGGCTGGGGTGCGGCTATTTGGTCCCGGTGCCACCGTGGCCCAGGATCTGGAACCGGAA
>CATQHI010000012.1 GCA_958295895.1 Saprospiraceae bacterium
AAGCGTAAGTTCGTCCACGTGGATAAGTCCGGCACCCCCTTCGAGGACAATGCCGACCGCGCCGTATTCTTCTCCAAGGGCGTGATCGAGACCGTGCGTAAGTTCGGCTGGCCGCCCGACATCATCCACGTACACGGTTGGATGACCAGCCTGATCCCCTTCTACCTGCGTACCGCCTACAAGAACGAGCCACTGTTCAAGAACAGCAAGATCGTGTACAGCATGTACCAGAGTGGGCCGGAGGAGCACATCAGTGACGATTTCGCCATTAAGGCCAGTATCAATGCCCTGAGTGAGGACGATCTGGCCCCCTACCTCGACAACGGTAAGCCCGCCCTACACCGTGGGGCTATAAAGTACAGCGACGCGGTGATCCGGGGCAACGCCTCCTTCAGCGAACCACTGGAGGCCGCGCTAGTAGCCGCCGACCTGCCCGTGCTTGACGTACAGGGTGAGGAGGCTCCCAAGGCCAGCGTTGAATTCTACCGCGAGCTGCTCGGCGCCGAGGTGGAGAAGTAACCAACCCCGCCGGCTGCCGGTGTACTCTATACTATATGATTAAAGTGCTCTTTGCTACTGCCCTCCTTCTCTTGCTGGGCAGTTGCACGGACCCCATCACGGTGGGTTCCGATTTACTCGGCGACGACCGGGCCGAGGTGGGCGAGGTGACGGACCTGCCGTTTACCGCCCGGGTGATCCGTGATGATAGTAGCCTGACCGTGCGGGGTACCGCTGCGACTACTCCCAATGGCTATTCCTTCGGGCAGTTCGAGGAAATGACCTTCGGCCTGACGCGACACAGTCTGTACCTGACCGCCCGCCCACCAGTTGGGGTTTCGCAGCTCACGGTGGTGCCTCAGTTTGCTAGAAATGCAAGTGTACGGATTGATTCTGCGGTGTTGATCCTACCCATTGATACCCTAAAACCTTTTTACGGACCAGGGCGCGAATTCCCGTGCGGGTGGTCGAATTAGCCGAGCCCGTAAGTGGGACGGGTGACTACTATTCCGATATCGAATTACCGACGCGGGGGGGCAATTTGTCCGTTCAATCGACTTTCACGGCAACGGCGACACGAACGTTGGTACGGGATACGTCGGTCACGGATGGTCCGCAGCTGCTGGCCCACGTTAGGATCCGGCTCAACAATGAGTTAGTCGAGAAATTCAACGCACTAGGTACGGATGCCTTTAGCACCGATTCTATCTTCCGGCTTAATTTTCCCGGCCTGCTGGTAGAACCGTCCGGAGATTCCGACGGCTTGGTGTACGTGCTACCCGCTAACCAGCAAAACGGTAGCGCTTACCGGGGGCTCAATTTATACTATCAGGATACGAGTGGAGTGCAGACGACTTACCGGATCGACTTTCGACAGATTCTTCCCAACTATTCTTACGACTATGGGGGCTCACTGGTGGAGACCCTCCTGGAGCACGATACCGTGCAGGACCTGGTGGCCATTGCCGGTGAGAGTAGCCTCATCACTGAGCTCACGCTTACTAATTTGGAGAGCCTCAGGGGACGAATCATCAATCAGGCCGAACTGACCCTACCAGTAGCCCAGGTGGCCGGTGTGCACTACGATAGTTATCCTTTACCCACTCGGGTGGAGCTATTCTACCGCACGGGAAACGGCACCCTAAGTCTGATTACGGATCGCATCGAACTGTTACGGACGCAGGCAGGGCCGGACGCGATCAATACCCTTGTGGGGGGTACCCTGGAAGAAGAAGACGGCGTGCGTCTCTACGCTCCGGCCTTTACAGCACATCTTCAGCGAATGGTGGATGAAGAAGTTCCGCCCCGGCTTTACCTACGGGTATCTCCGCTATTTCGTCAGACGCCCATTCTTAATGATGAGATACGAGCCGCGCGTGCCCTCCTCAATGGCCCCGAAGCCCCCATCCGCCCCGCTAAGATCCGGGTCACGTTCACGAACATCAACTAGGCGGGGCAACTAATCGCTGCCCACCTCGTTTGTTTTCGGGACTTCCCCCAAGTATTCACGCGGTTCATCGTCTTTTCCTCTCATGAACCGAACCGCGCGTTTTTTATAATCCTAACACCTACGACATCATGTGTGGAATCGTCGGATACATCGGTCACCGCCAGGCGGATGCCCTCATCATCAAAGGACTCGAACGGCTGGAATACCGCGGCTACGATAGTGCCGGTATCGCCGTGCTCAACGATTCCCTCTCCATCTGGAAGAAAAAGGGTAAGGTAGCCGCCCTGCGCAAAGAGATTCGGAAGAACGACACCTCCGGTACGGTAGGCATCGGCCACACGCGCTGGGCCACGCACGGAGAGCCCAATGACGTCAACGCTCACCCCCACACCGGCGGCAACCGTCGTCTGGCCCTGGTGCACAACGGCATCATCGAAAACTACGCCGTACTCAAAAACGCCCTCATGGCGGAGGGTCACGTGTTTGAGAGTGAGACTGACACCGAGGTGCTCGTACACCTCATCGAGGAGATCCAGGATGAGGGGGACCTCCCCCTGGAGGAAGCCGTCCGCCTGGCCCTGGCCCGCGTAGAGGGAGCTTACGCCATCGCCGTAGTGGACAGCCGCAACCCTGGGGTACTCGTGGGCGCGCGCAAGGCCAGCCCCCTGGTAGTGGGTATCGGCGAGGGAGAATACTTCATCGGCTCCGATGCCTCTCCCTTTCTGGACAGCACCCGCCGGGTCGTTTACCTGGACGATAACCAGATTGCTACCATCACGCTGGAGGACGGGCTGAAGATCAAAAATACCGCGAACGAGGCGCAGCCCCCCTTCATTCAGACGCTCGACATGCAGATCGAGGCCCTGGAGAAGAACGGCTACGATCACTTCATGCTCAAGGAAATCTACGAGCAGCCCATCACCATCTTCGACGCCATGCGGGGTCGCATCAGCAGCAAGGAAAACCGCGTCACCCTCCGCGGTTTAGAGGAGTACGCCAACCGCTTCGTGCGGGCTAACCGCATCATCATCGTAGCCTGCGGTACCAGCTACCACTCCGGCCTGATTGGCGAGTACCTCATCGAGGACCTGGCCCGCATCCCCGTCGAGGTGGAGTACGCCAGTGAGTTCCGCTACCGCAACCCCATCCTGAACGAGCGGGACATCGTCATCGCTCTGAGCCAGAGCGGCGAGACGGCCGATACCCTAGCCGCCCTAGAGCTCGCCAAGAGCAAGGGAGCTATGATCTACGGCATCGTCAACGCCGTGGGCAGTAGCATCGCCCGCCTCACCGACGCCGGTAGCTACATCCACGCCGGCCCCGAGATCGGGGTCGCCAGCACCAAGGCCTTCACCGGTCAGGTCACCGTACTTACCCTGCTTGCCCTGAGCATGGCGCAGAAGCTGAGCACGATCAGCAATACGACCTTCCAAAAGCTGGTCACCGAGCTCGAAACCATCCCCGATAAGGTCAAGGAGTGCCTCAAGGCCAATGACCACATCCGCTACATCGCCAAGGAGATCAAGCACCACCACAACGCCCTCTACCTGGGCCGCGGCTACAACTTCCCCGTAGCCCTGGAGGGTGCTCTTAAACTTAAGGAAATCAGCTACATCCACGCCGAGGGCTACCCCGCCGCCGAGATGAAGCACGGCCCCATTGCCCTCATCGACGAGACCATGCCGGTCATCGTTACGGCTACCAACCGCTCGGCCTACGAAAAGATCGTCAGCAACGTACAGGAGGTACTGGCTCGCAAGGGACTGGTTATTGCCATCGTCAACGAGGGGGAGACCGCCATCAGCGAGATCGCCAACCACGTCATTCACATCCCGGATACCGAGGAGCAGCTCTCCCCGCTGCTTTCCGTGATCCCCCTACAACTCCTCAGCTACCACATCGCCGTCGAGCTCGGTCGCAACGTCGACCAGCCCCGTAACCTGGCGAAGTCGGTAACGGTGGAATAGCACTTTCAAAACTACCGCCCCCATGGAATGGGATATAGACTACAACACCAGCAGCGCCGAACTCATCTACAGTGAGTATGGCCGTAACGTGCAGGAGCTACTGCAAAAAGCCAACGAGGTGGCCGACGATGACGAGCGGCAGGCCTACGTCGAACGCGTCATCACCCTCATGCTGCAGATGCAGCCAAGCGTCAAGCAGCAGGAGAACTACGAGGAACGCCTCTGGAAGCACGCCTTCCGTATCGCCGGTGGCGAGCTTAATGTGAAAGTACCCGATGGTATCGACGCGGCCCCCGACCCCGAAGGCGCGCATCCCGAACCCCTACCCTACCCCGATACCAGCAGCCGCATGCTGCACTACGGCAAAAACGTACTGGCCCTGATCGACGAGGGTAAGAAAATGGAGGACGGCCCCGAACGCGACCTGCTCACCTACACCGCCGCCTACTACATGAAGATAGCCCTTAGTGACTGGCGCGACGGCAAGTTCTATAACGAGGAAATGATCCGCAAGGACCTGTACGAACTCAGCGATAAGGTCCTGGTGCTCCCCCCCAATGCCAAGATTGGCGAGCCCAGCAGCAATCAGCCGTCGCAGGACAGCGGCCTACGCCGCAAGAAGAAGAAAAAGAAGAGCGGCGGGAATAACAACAATCGTAGCAGCAGCCGCAGCAGCAGCAATAACAACCGCAGCAGCAGCCGCAACCGCCGCCGCCGGTAAGTAAAAAAGCCCCGTCACATTCATGGCGGGGCTTTTTAATTTCTTAGCAACTTGAGGACTAGCCAAGCGAATTAACGTGCTGGGCCAGGCCGGACTTCAGGTTAGCCGCCTTATTGGCGTGCCAAAGATTCCGCTTCGCCAGGCGGTCGATCATACTAAAGAGCTTCGGCAACTGCTTTTCGGCCTCGGAGCGGTCCTCAAGATCACGGAGCTTACGGATCGCCGAACGGGTAGATTTCTTGTAGTAGCGATTGTGGAGGCGCTTACGCTCATCCTGCCGGATCCGCTTCTTTGCTGACTTGTGGTGTGCCATCGAGGTATGTTTTCAGTCCGCAAAAGTACTGCTTATTTTCCAACTCACCAAGCGTAGCTGATGCGAATATTAACGCTTCTACCCGGCGCATCGGCGTAGTACCGCTGTCGATCGAGGTAGTCGCGGTAGCTGGTATCGAGCACGTTCTCGGCCTCCAGTAACAGGCTCAGCGATCGGTCGCCTAACTGAAAGTCGCGGCTAAGTCCTACGTCGAAGAGGGCGTAGCCGGGGGGCGGCGGCAGAAAATCCTGCTCCGCGGTAATACGTCCCTGCCGAGCGGTCACCAGCGAGGTAAGGGAAAGCTGCAGGGCGGAGGGTAATGTATACCCAAAGCGGGTGCGCCAATTGGTCGGGGGCATGTAAACGAGCGCAACATCGTCCGTTCGGTTCTGTCCGTAAAGGAGGGCAAGTCTGCTGTCGATTTCGAGTTTTCCAAACTGGGCAAGTGCGCTGAACTTTGCTCCGTAGAGCGTAGCATCTACGCCGCGGTACTTGAACAGGGGGAAGGCACCCCGAATGGTCAGGCGCAGCTCGGGCTGGGGCTCCAGGTTGATGAAGTTGGCCACCCGCTGGGCAAACACATTACCGGTGAGCGTCAGGTGTCCGTCGCTGCTTCCGTAGTGCAGGCCGAGGCTCAACTTTGCCGACCGCTCGGCAGTCAGACTGGAATCTCCCTCCTCAATGCCGCTCACTCCCTGGTGGAGCCCCTGACTGTAGAGCTCATTGATCTGGGGGGCGCGCTGGCGGTAAGCAATTTCCAGTTCGGAGGAGAGTCGGCTGCCCATCTTCAGGCTTGCACCCGCGGCCCCGCTCACTGCGTTGAAGGTGTGCTGGTAATCGAGGATTCGTCGGGGAAGGTCGCGGCTGATCGTAAGTGCCTTGAAGTACTGCCGGTCGTAGCGCAACCCAAAATGGTAACGTAGGCTGCCCGGCTCATAGTGATAGGTCGCGAAGGCGGAAGTACGCCGGCCGGTGTAGTTGGGGATCAGCGGCAGTACCCCCGTGCCCGGCTGGTTGGTGTTGTCCACGTACTCATACTGGCCGCCTGCCTCCACCGCTGAGCCATCGGCGAGGTCCCTCCGGTAGACCCCCTCGACAAAGTGAGTGGTTTGCAGTAGCTTCAGGGCCGCCTGGTTGTCGTCGCCGCGCCGCACGTCATATTCCTTGCGATCGTCGATCTGCCCGCCGTAGCGCAAAGCGTAGTGCTCTGTATCATTCGGACGGTAGTCCAGTTCTCCCTTTAGTAAGTGGTGGACGACCGTCTGCCGCGGCGAGGCGATGGAGTAGCTGAAGTCGGGGGAGGTGAAGAAGGGCGCCCGGCGACCGATGGCTTCTTCCAGGTCGCTCAGGTTGCCGATGTGCGAGCCCCGTAATACCCCAATATTTGCACTGAAGAGGCTGTAGTAGAGCCTTGCCGTCAACTGTGGATTGATGAACTTAGCTAGCTGCAGGGCCACATCCCCCTCGCGCCGCCCCGTATTGGTCAGGTAGTAGTCGGGGGCGCGCTGGTCTCCGGCCAGTTTCAGACTACCACTCAGGCGGTAAGCCACAAAGGCCGAGTCGGTAAGCCGGGCATTGAGGGTCTGGGCCAGGCCGTTAGATCGCAGCCCGTAGGCGATTGTTCCTCCTGACTCGGTGCGCGGGGTCAGAGCAGCCGGTTCGATCAGCACGGTAGGGCCGAGGGTGCTTCCCCCGTACCGCAGGGCGTCTACTCCCTCGACCACCCGCACGTAGGCCGCTACCCAGGGGTCGATTTCCGGGGCATGGTCGTTGCCCCACTGCTGCCCGGCCTGAGCGATACCGTTATTCTGGATGCTGAGACGGTTGCCGTAGAGCCCGTCGTAGACCGGCTTGGCCGCTGCGGTACCCGTACGCAGGCTACTCACGCCGGTAATACCCTCGAGTACCTCACTGATCTGACGATCCGACTGGCGGTCGAGGGCTTTTTCGTAATCGACGTTCGCGCCGGTTGAGGTCACCGTTACGGTCTCCGTATAGTTATCGTGGTGGTGTAGGTACACGGTCACGGTCGTATCGGAGGTGAAGTCAAACGTCAATTCCTTAGGATCGCAGCCAATGTGACTGAACCTCAGGGATACGGGTCCGGCGCAGACGTCCTCCAGCTCGAAGTAGCCGTCGTAGTCCGCCTCCGCTCCCCTACCCGCCTCCTGCATGTAGATGGTGGCAAAGGCAAGCTTTTCGTTTTCGTGCTCGTCAATTACGGTGCCGACAATACGTCCCGTACAGGAGGTTTGGGCGCGGACGCAGGTGCTAAGGATCAGCATAAGGGAGCACACCAGAAGCCGCTGCATAAAGGGTATACTTGATTACCGTACTGATACCGGGAAGGTCACCTCGATATCGGTCTCTCCACCGGCACCGGCGGGATCGGTAATGGTTATTCCACTCGCATCCTTATCGGGCTGGTGCCGCAGCACGATGCGTAGTGTACCGGAAGAGGCTCCCGCGGTCTGTAGGGTAGTCAATAGCCCAATCGGATTGTTCTCAGTATCGGAATCGGCGTAGGCAGGAGTCACCGTGAGGCCACCACCCGGGATGTAGAAGAACTGGTGATCCAGGGCCTCGGTACGGATTTCCGTCGTAATGTCCTCCGGATCGCTGGGGTCAGAGGCATTGGTCAATACGATCGTACCGTTATAGGTTTGGTTGGCCTGCAGCGAATCGGAAACGGTTAGCGTTGGAGCCTGACCACCGTCACCGTCCGGATCACGGAAGCTCAGGGTGACGGCCTGTCCTCCACCGGTAGGAACCAGCGAGTACACCAGATCGGTGATTACCTCTTCTTCGTTTTCGATCACCGGATCGTCGTCATTGCCGCAGGAGGAGTAAAGGACAACAACGAGCAGCAGGATAAGTATAGCGAATTTAGACATAGGGGTAAAACTTTTGGTTATGATATTCTCTTTTCCCTAAAGTCAGCGGATCGCAGTTTGTTGCGAATCTGTCGCATTAATTTTGATGATGCAAGGCCGAAATACCACTTCCAAGGCTGCCGTGTTGAAACTGCTTAGATCGGCGGATTGTGCGCTGAGCCACGAGATGATCGAGGGGGAGCTGACGGAGCCCGTCAATCGGTCTACTATTTACCGTATCCTTAATCGTTTCGAGGCGGAGGGCCTCATCCATCGCATCGTGGCCGAGGACGGGCGCCAGTACTTTGCCAGTTGCGCGCATTGCGATGCGCAGGGCCACGATGACAACCACCCGCATTTTCACTGTACGGCCTGCCAGCGCCTGGAGTGTCTGCCCCAGCCCCTCGATATTTCCCTGCCCCAGGGGTACCGTCCGGTGAGTTTAAACGCGACGATTTCCGGCTACTGTGCCGAATGTAGACCAGACGTTAAAGCCGATTAGGGCTGGATCGGTCTGGCGTGGTGGGCGAGCTTATCCATCACCTCACCCAGGTCACGGATGATCTGTTCGCCGCCGGGATCTTCCACCAGGGCGGTCATGATATAGTTCCGCTCCGGATCTTGCACCATGGCGCAGTCGGCGTGGTAGACGCTCCAGGAGCCGGACTTGCGGTACACCTTGGCGCGGGGAGCTACTCGATCTAGGGTATTGACGAATTTGTGGTGTAGCTCCGGATCGACCAGGTAGCTCATCATCTTCCGGCTACTATTTTGGCTTACCAACTGCCCGTTGGCCAGCAGATAAAAGTAGCGGCAGACCTGCTCGGTGGTGGCCGCGTGGCTGATGCCCTTCATGGGGTCGGGGTAGCGACGTCCACCGGCGGCATAGCGCTTACCCACCCAGAGGCCGCCCCCGTTGGCGGGGTCGTAGAGTTGGTGACGGGGGTCGCGCATCGTGCGCTCGATGTGCTCGAAGCCAACCCGGTCGATCATGCGGGTGGTGGCGGCGTTGTTAGACTTGGCGATCATGAGCCGCATGTCCCCCTTAATCTCGGCGGTTTCTTGGAGCTCGCCGCGTTCGATGGCGTCGTGGGCGGCGGCCAGCACGGCGATTTTCGGCAGGCTGGCGGCGTACATCATATGCTTGCCGTTGAGGGTGGCGAAGCGGGGATGGCGTGCATCGGCCATATCGACCAGTCCGACACTCAGCCGCTTGCTGCGGTAAAGTTTGGCCCAGGAGGGGTTGGCGAGGATAGCAGCTTTGAGCTGGGCCTCTAGGTTCTTGTCCTTGTAGTCCCGCAAACGAAAACTCGGCGCTGCTGTGGTGGGCTCAGCGGCCAGCGTCGCACGCTCGGCGGCGGCGGCTTTTTCCAGGTTGATGGGTACGTAAAAGGCCGAGGAGGTGGAGAACTTATCACCTAGGTAGCGGGAGACATCGAACTCGGCGCTACTCATGAAGAGTGCCGCGATTACGGATAGCAGTAGAAAGAACGATTGCTTTAGCATAGGTAGAAAGCGTAACGTGAGGCAAAGACGGCCCGGAAGGCGGACCAAATAATGTGCTAAAGTCTGGTGTCTGCTGGCTGGAAAGAAGTGCGGGAAAAGCCCGAATACGGAAAATAGCGCGACGGTAGTTACGCCACGTTGACTAAATACAATACGAAGATACGCATAGTTGCCCGGGAGGCAAGCGATTGCGTGGCCCTTTGGGGCTTTAACAGATTATTAGGGTTTGATATTGTCGTAGTACCACCCGTCCGCCGAAGGAGGCTGCGCACCCTTCGGTGGACGGGCACTACAATTCCGAGGTGGAGTGAAAGACGATCTCGGGGTGGTTATCGCGGGCCATCTGTAGGGTCCAGGCGCTGTCGGCGAGGTAGACCAGCCTACCCTCCTTATCGGTGGCGATCTGCTGGCGGCGTCGTTCGCGGAAGGCCTGTAGCGCAGCATCGTCCTCGCTGGTTACCCAGAGGGCCTTGTACAGATTGATGGGTTCGTAGAGGACCGTGGCACCGTACTCGTGTTCCAGTCGGTACTGGATCACGTCGAACTGTAGGGCACCTACCGTGCCGATAATCTGGGCGTTGTCGACCTCGCGGGTGAAGAGCTGGGCTACGCCCTCGTCCATGAGCTGGTCGATCCCCTTAGCGAGCTGCTTCGATTTGAGCGGGTCGCCGTTCATCACGCGGCGAAATTGCTCGGGGCTGAAGCTGGGGATGCCCTTGAAGTGCAGTTCCTCGCCCTCGGTGAGGGTGTCGCCGATCTTGAAGTTACCACTATCGTAGAGTCCTACGACGTCGCCGGCGTAAGCGGAATCGATGACCTCCTTGCGGTCAGCCATAAAGCTGGTGGGGTTGGCGAACTTGAGCTTACGACCCTGGCGTACGTGTAGGTAGTTCGTGTTGCGCTCGAAGGTACCGGAGCAGATGCGTAGGAAGGCGATGCGGTCGCGGTGCCGCGGATCCATATTCGCGTGGATTTTAAACACGAAGCCTGCAAACTGGTCCTCATCGGGGCGCACCTGCCGCTCCTCCGTGGGCCGGGGCATCGGCGGGGGGGCAATGCGCACGAAGCAGTCAAGTAGTTCTTTGACTCCGAAATTATTGACCGCGGAACCAAAAAATACCGGGCTCACGTCGCCGCGCAGGTAGGTGTCGCGATTAAATTTTGGGTAGACTCCGCGGATCATTTCTACCTCCTCCCTTAGCTCAGCGGCGGCATCCTGGCCAATTAGCTTATCCAGCTCCGGGTCACCCAGGTCATCGAACTCGATGGTTTCCTCGGGGCGGCCCTGCTTGTTGTCGGGGCGAAAGAGTACGATCCGCTCCTCGAAGAGGTTGTATACCCCCTGGAAGCGGTCTCCCATACCGATGGGCCAGCTCAGCGGAACTACCTTGAGCAACAACTTCTGCTCGACCTCATCCAGCAGATCGAAGGATTCCTTACCCGGCCGGTCCAGTTTGTTGATGAACACGATGACGGGGGTCTTACGCATGCGGCAGACCTCGACGAGCTTTTCGGTCTGCTCCTCCACGCCCTTGGCTACGTCGATGACCACAATGACGCTGTCTACGGCGGTGAGGGTGCGGTAGGTATCCTCGGCAAAATCCTTGTGGCCGGGGGTATCGAGGATGTTGATTTTTTTATCCCCGTAATCAAACGCCATCACGGAGGTAGCCACCGAAATACCGCGCTGGCGTTCGATCTCCATGAAGTCGGAGGTCGTACTCTTTTTGATCTTGTTGCTCTTGACCGCGCCGGCCTCCTGGATGGCACCGCCAAAGAGAAGTAGCTTCTCCGTAAGGGTAGTTTTGCCGGCGTCCGGGTGGGCGACGATACCGAAGGTGCGCCGGCGGGCAATTTCTGTAGTTTGCTTGGTCATAATCGGGCGCAAAGATATATCTTTGCGGGCCACCAGCCATCCTAGCTCAGTTGGTAGAGCAATTCATTCGTAATGAATAGGTCGTCGGTTCGAGTCCGATGGATGGCTCCGTACAACGCGGTCTCCGACCGTGGGGTGCCACGCGACTTGCAGTCGCGGCGGAAAACAGAAGGAGCCACTTGCTACCGCAAGCGGCTCCTTCTGTTTTAACTAAGTGTCAGCGCAGTCGGTAGACTGCGCGGGACGGCGCTGCCGGAGGCAGCCTCGTACTACTGATTCCGCTTCTGCTCATCCCCCGGCGTAATCCCCCCTTCCACCTGATTGGCTGGGTTAGTGGTCGAGGTAGAATAGGCCGCCTCGTACTCGTCATCCGTGTACGTAGGCTTGACGAGCGTATCCCGGATGGTCCGGATCGAATCAGCTCGCTGGGCGTAGTTCGTGGTATTGGTGGTAGAAACACCCTGGGCGGACTGCTCTTCGTAGGTCACCTGGCCGTCGTCATTGGGGTCGGAGTCGTTGTGCTCGGACAGATTTTCGCTGTCGACGCCCTGCTTGCTCTCATCAATATCACTGCCGCCGCAGGCGGTGAGTGCGAGCAGCAGCAGAAAGAAAAAACTGTAGAATGATAATTTTCGCATGGTATGGGTAGGTGAAGGTTATAAATTGGTGGTTTCGGCGGCTACGGCGTACCGGTAGATGGCGCAGGCCGCCGATCCGTTTACGGGAAGCTCGGTGGCCGGCAGATTATACACGCGGGCCCCGGACTGAAGCGCCCGCACGGCCGCCAGATTCAGTAATTCAGTGGCGTTCTTATCCTCATCGGTCATGATTTCGACGCCGTTATTCTCCGCGTGGTACTCGCCGTAAACGTACTGGTCCTTATCTAACCAGAGGGCGGCCACCCGACCGTTGACCGTGGCGGGTACGATAGACTCGACGTCGCTACCGGCTTCATTGCGTGCGGCATTATCTCCGTAGAGCTGGCGATCGCGTTGCCGCTGTTCGTCGAAGTGGGTACCGATGACGGCCCACACTTTCTCGTGAATTACGGCCGGGCCGTCGAGCTCCAAATTACCCTCTACGTGATTGTCGGTATAGAGGTGGTTGTAGGAGTTGGCCTCCTGGTAGATTGGGATGAGCTGCTCGACCCCTCCGAGCACGAGGGGGGCTTTGTCGTCGCAGAGATAATCACTGATACCGGCATCGACACGGTCAAAGTAGACCTTTAGCTCCTCTACCTCGTCACCCGTTTTGCCCCCACGACTGAAAAACACGGGGTTGTTACTTCCGCGCTGCCCTTCGGCACCACCGGCCCGGCCAAGGTCATTGTCCGGCGTGTCCTGCATGAGTGCGTCATCTTTATTGACGGGTACCAGTCCGTTGAGATCTACTTCGGAGATGCTGTGGGCCGTACCGGTGTAGAATTTGATGGCTCCCCGACTCAGGGCCAGGAAATAAAACGTGTTGTCCTCCCCGAGCATAGATACCAAGGGGCGTAGGTAAAATTCGGGGGCGACGTAAACCATGGGGTCGAAGTCGATGGGACAGGCGTAGTGGTCCATACGATCGGGTCCGATGAATACGGCGAGGCCGTCACTCAGATCGGTCCATAAGGTAGTATCGTCCAGTAGATCGTTAGCCTCCTGGAGGAACTCATCCGCGGCGTGATCGGTCAGTTCGTAGCGCTCCATCAGCTTTTCGTGGGCCTCTTTGAGCGCGTTTTTGAAGCGGATGTGGTCCTCCTGCTGATTGCCTACGCGGTAGGTAGGAATGAAGATGCTGACGGAGTATTCGTTAGTCTGAGCAGCTAGGGTATCGAAGTCGGTACGGGTAAACATAGGGGGGGTAAGGGTAATGTTAGTAGGAAGGGGAAGTGACGGCTTGTGACGCTCCTAAGCGCGCTTGCGGCCGCGCAAAAACAGGAATACCATTAGGCCGAGAAAGATCACTGCGCAGATGATCACGAAGCCATTCGTAGCAAACCAGTCGCCGGCGGGTTGATCGACGGTCGAGGAGCTGTAGGGGCTTTCATCCTCGGGCTGTGCCAGTAGCGTAGCTGCCGAAAAAATCAGAAAAGCCAGTAGAGATGGGATACGGGACATGTGGGGGAAAATATAGATGTGAAAAGGCCGCGAACGGGCAATCCCGGACGCGGCCTCTGGTATGCGATGCTAGGGTACTAGGCCCGGTTGAACAGGCGCGAGATCAGACTGATCACGAGTAGTACCAGGAAAATGTAAAACAGGATCTGGGCGATGCCCGCAGCTGCACCGGCGAATCCGCCAAAACCGAGAATACCGGCCACAATGGCAATAACAAAAAAGATAAGAGCGTAGCGTAACATGGTGAAGGTATTTGGTTGAGGATGAAGTGAAAGTCACTCGACACCAGTCGGATGCTGTCTCCTGCTTTCTATTTCTCTAACCCGGGGGCAGAAATGGATGTTCGGTAACGGAAAATTTTGCATACCCCAACTTCGCCGCCCCGGCCGGGTTGAACCGGTATGCCACCGCCCCACCACAGCATCGTGTACCAGAATGTCCAGAGCGTCCACCTTAAGGAGTGGTTTGCCGAGACGCTAGCTGCCTATCCCGAGCTACTCTCCCACCCCATCTATCTACGTAAACTCCCCACCCGCTACAGTACCATGCGGGCCCAACCCGTACTGAACTGGCAGTTCTGGCGGCGGCGGACCCGGCACTACCGCGTGGACTTTAGCAGCCACCTCGAGGTCACCGAGCACGTACGCGTCAGGGAACTTCCCCGGGAAGTCGTGGTGGGCTGGTTTGCCCACGAGCTGGGCCACATTGTGGATTACCTCCACCGCCCCTGGCGTGGCATGATCGCCTTCGGCTTAGGCTACGCCCTCTGGTCGCGCTACATGCGCCAGGCCGAACGGCGGGCCGATTCGATCGCAGTGGATCACGGCTTTGGGGCCGAGGTCATCGCCACCAAACATTATCTGATGGACCACGCCACCCTGCCCGAACACTATAAGAGCCGCCTGCGTAAGTACTATCTGTCAGCTGATGAAATAGAGGCCCTCGTAACCGCCTACGAGGAGAAGGGCCACATGCCGGATATCGTAGAAATCTAACACCCAACCCACCATGACAAACGCCAACGATCGCCAGCAGCAGTACCGCAGCTGGATCACCAAGGCTCCCCTCGCACTGGTACTGACCGGTCTGGGAGCCAGTCTCATTAGCGAGGCGGCCGTCGCCAAGCAGTCCGGTGCCCCGGCCCTGCACTGGGTGATCAAAGGGACCGTCGCCCTAACGGTATTCAACAGCGGGCTAAGCATCCTGGCCGATGCCAGTAAACACCGCGCCCACTACGAACGGCTGCGGGATGTGCAGCATGACGGCTAGCGCCGTCGCTACAGAAAAGCGCTATCTTGGGGAACTAAGCTACCAAGACTATGCGCTATTTCATCCTCTGCCTTCTCCTCCTTGCTTGCACCTGCGCCCGCGCCCAGGAAAAGCTGAACTACCAACTGCCCCCGCAGGAAATTCTCGAGCTCGTAGATGTGCCGCTAGCACCCACCGTGCTGATGGATCACGAGCGGGAGTACATGGTGTTGCTGTACCGCGATGCCTTCAAATCAATCGCCGAACTGTCGGAAACCGAGCTGCGGCTGGGCGGACTACGGATTGACCCGAAGACCAATATCGGTAGCCGGCAGACGTACTACAATGACGTGAAGGTGCGCCCGCTCGGTAGCGCAATCGGTACTGAGCGCTCCCTCAGCGGCCTGCCGGCAGCCCCGCGCCTTGCCAACTTTACCTGGTCGCCCGATCAGCGCATGATCGCCCTGACCAACACGACCCCGGAGGGCGTGGAAGTGTGGGTAGCCGATCTGGGCCGGGGGAGCGCCCGCCGGCTTACCGAGGCGCGGGTGAACGCAAATCTCGACGACGTACTGAACTGGTCCGAAAACGGGCAGTCAATACTCGTCAAAATGCTGCCGGACGATCGGCAGGCCTTGATCGATGCGGCTACCGCCGTACCGACCGGACCCACGATCTCGGTAGCTACCGGTGAAAAAGCACAGAACCGCACCTATCAGGACCTGCTGAGCAATCCTAATGACGAACACAATTTCGAGCAACTAGCCCGCTCGGTGCTTTACCGGGTACCGCTACAGGGGGAGCCGGAGGAATTTCTGCCGGCTGCCATGTACGACGATATCAGCTACAGCCCCGATGGCACCTACCTGATGGTGACGACCATCGAGCGGCCGTTCTCCTACATCGTGCCCTATGACCGCTTCCCCTCCACCACCACGATCTATACGGCAGCGGGAGATAGCGTTCAGACGATAGCCGAACTGCCCCTGATCGAGGTGCTACCGCAGGGATTCATGGCCACGACCACGGAGCGGCGAAGTATGCAGTGGCGCGACGACCGGCCGGCTACGCTGGTGTACGTGCAGGCCCTGGACGGTGGCGATCCGGAGCGGGAGGCTGAGTACCGGGATGAGGTGCACCAGCTCGAAGCTCCGTTCGCCGGTGAGGGCACCTCGCTCATCAAGCTGCGCAACCGGTACGCGGGCCTACAGTGGGGGGACGATCGGACGGCGGTGGCCTACGACCGCTGGTTCGACACCCGCAACCTGAAGGTGTACACCTTTAATCCCAGCGGGCAGGATTCGGCGCGGGTGCTCTTCGACCGCAACTATCAGGATAGCTACAGTGATCCGGGCAGCTTCGTGACGACGCGCAATGCCCTTGGCCGTGAGGTACTGGCACTGGAGGACGGTACGGCCTTCCTGATCGGTGAGGGCTTCACCGCGGAGGGCCAGTTCCCCTTCCTGCACGCCATCGACCTGGCCGGCCAGGAGACGGAGGTGCTCTATCGGTCAAGCTACACGAACCGGCTGGAGGAGCTACTGGACTACGACCCCAGTACGCAGCGCCTGCTAGTACGGGAGGAATCGGCCATCGACTACCCTAATTACTACTTCCGCGATCTGGCTGACGGACAGACGCAGCAACTGACTGATTTCGATAACCCCTTTCGGAGTCTGCAGGACGTCCATAAGGAGGTGATCACCTACGAGCGGGCCGATGGACTGGAACTTTCGGGTACGCTCTACCTACCCGTTGGTTACGACACCGTGGCGAAGGAAAAAATGCCGATGATCCTCTGGGCCTATCCCCGGGAGTTTAAGGACAAAGCCAGTGCGGCCCAGACTACGTCTAACCCCAACCAGTTTACCTACCCCAGCTACGGCTCCCCTCTATTCTGGGCGGCGCGGGGCTACGTGGTGCTGGACGATGCGGCCTTCCCCATCATCGGGGAGGGGGATGAGGAGCCTAACGATTCCTTCCGCGAACAGTTGGTCGATAATGCCCGGGCGGCCATCGACGCCGTAGACGCAATGGGCTACGTAGACCGTGAGCGAGTGGCCGTAGGAGGACATAGCTACGGCGCCTTTATGGTGGCTAACCTGCTGTCGCACAGCGATCTCTTCGCCGCCGGCATTGCCCGTAGCGGGGCCTACAACCGCACGCTGACCCCCTTTGGCTTTCAGAGCGAGCAGCGGAGCTACTGGGAGGCCCCCGAGGTGTACAACACCATGTCACCCTTCATGCACGCCGATAAGATGAAAACCCCGCTGCTGCTCATCCACGGCGAGGCGGATAATAACTCCGGCACCTATCCGCTGCAGAGCGAGCGCTATTTTAATGCGCTCAAGGGACTGGGGGCCACGGTGCGCCTGGTAATGCTGCCCAAGGAAAGCCACGGCTACCGGGCGAAGGAAAGCATCCTGCACATGCTCTGGGAGCAGGATCAGTGGCTGGAGGAGCACGTGAAGAATAAGGACGTGAGTCGTTAGCCGTCGCTACCGCCCCAGCCAATCAGTGCGTCGTGCAAGCTGCTCGGCATCGGCATTCTCCGTAAGTGAGCCGGTAAAACTCGGATCACTGCCCGCCGTAAAGCGCCCCGTCTTCTCACGGCCCAACTGGCGGTACCCAAGATCGTACTCCTGTCCTATTCGCAGGCCGCGTACCAGTTTATCCCAGTCGGCCTGACTACTCACCTGCTGCCCATCTAAGGAGGTAATTAGACTGCCCTGATCGAGTCCGGCCGCGTAAAGCGGGCTATTCTCTACTACCGGACCGCTCACCTCCAGTCCCACATCGGTATCGCGGAGCCGCAGGCCGAAGAAACCGACACTATCGGGCTCACGCTGAGTGATGGACACTCCGTAGGGTTGCAATAGCTCGGTGAAGTCAGGTAGCGCACTACCGTAGATGTGGTCGGCGAACCATGCCTGCGCCCAGGCTGAGTCCTGTACTACATCAGCGAGAGCCAGCTGAATATCGCGAATGTGGTAGGGGATCTCGGGTCGGCCGTAACGCTGCCACATGAGGCGCATCATTTCGTCGAGGGTGTGGCCGCGCTGACGCAGTTCCAGATCGAGGGCCAGCCCCAGAGTAGCCCCGTAGGGGTAGTAGCTCACGAAGGTATTAGCGTAGTTATCCGGGTCGTTGGCCGTAGCCGCATCGACGAAGGGTGCCTGCTGGCTCATGGCGATGGGCGAGCGGTGCTTACGGCCGGGGGCGAGCACGACGTAGTTGAGCTGACCGGCCAGGCGTTGTGCGTAGTCGGCCGGCTCCAGCAGGCCCGCCCGTAGCAGCGCCAGATCGTCGTAGTAGCTCGTGAACCCCTCGGCGAACCAGAGCTCGCCGCTCATATTGACGTGATCGAACGAAAAGGGCTCCAGGCTGGCAGGGCGGATCCGCTCCACGTTCCAGCAGTGGAAAAACTCGTGACTGACCGTACCGATCAGGGCCTGCTCGTTACCGGCCAGGTCGACCGGGGCGGAGCAGACCGTGGAGTTGCGGTGCTCCATGCCGTCGCCACCGATGTAAGCATTGTAGGCACACAGGAAGGTGTAGCGGCCATAGTCATAAGCTGGCAGCTCTCCGTAGATACGTTGCTGGGCGTGGACCACACTATCGACCATGACTACGTAAGCGTCGAAGTCCTCCCGGCTGCCGTCGTGCACCATAGCTACCTCCATGGTGTCGACCCGCTGACCGCTCGTGACCGTGAATTCGTCGCGCATGATGGTGCCCACCATAGTCGGGGAATCGTAGAAATAGTAGTAATTGGGAGCGGCAAAGCGTCGACCTCCAAGATCGACCAGTTGGGTAGCTACCTCCCAGTCGGGGCGCTGTCCTTCCCGGAGCTGTAGCAAGATCGGTCGGTCATTGAGCTGTTCGCCGTAGGGAAAGGAGGCCGGCATATTGAGGTGGAGCTTACGGTCGTCGACGCCGGAATAGGTGCCGTCTCCGCCGTTGGCGAATAGGGTGTAGGAGAAGGAAACCCGTCCGGAGTGGCCCGTGACGGCCCAGGTGGTGGGATCTACCCGATCCACGTGCGCGGCACCTGCGCCCCCGCCCGAAACTTCTACGTCATATACGTTGCGCGCGAAGTTGTGCTGGGCGTAGCGGCCGGGGCTGGACTGTGGCATTTTGACGTAAAACACCCCCGGCGGAACGGCCGGAAAGTCGATGGTGACCCGCAGCTCGTGCTGTTGCACCCGGTCCAGATCGAGGGTGTAGGTGATGGTACCCGGATGATCGGCTACCCACCCGAGCTGGGCGGCAAGGGACAGGGCAAAAAGTAGGAGCGGGAGGGTAAGTAGATAGCGCATAGTGGAATGGAGAGTGGGCGCCAAGATACTGCCCTGCCCGTGCGGGTTGTCGGCTAGCATTAATTTGTGCATTTTGGCAGCGTATCTTGCTACGGTACCGTTTACCTTACGGTATTATCTCCTGAGAATACGGTAGCGGCCGAGCCGCATCCGGTCCGTGGGAGGTGTTACCCGATCTTTTTTTATGGACTATTCGATCTGTCTGGAACACGATGAGGAACAGTTCGTGGCCGCCCTGCGTCGGGGAGACCGCGAGGCGCAGCGTGTGCTGTACGAGACCCACTACAGTCCCCTGATGGCCATCTGCCAGCGCTATACGGGGAGTGAGGACGAGGCCATGGACCTGCTGCACGAGAGCTTCATTAAAATCTTCGGCAAGATCGGTCGCTACGAGACCGGTACCGCCCTACTGGCCTGGATGCGGCGCATCACGGTCAATACGGCCATCGACCACTACCGGCGCTCGGTGCGGCGGCGTACCGAGGACATCGAGC
Organism: Saprospiraceae bacterium; assembly: GCA_958295895.1. Classification (GTDB taxonomy): domain Bacteria; phylum Bacteroidota; class Bacteroidia; order Chitinophagales; family Saprospiraceae; genus Neolewinella. Next base: position 19,368 of record CATQHI010000012.1, read on the forward strand.
GGGCCTACCAGCTGAGCTCCGATGTGCCGGACGTGATCTCGCAGTGTTCGGCCCAGGAGATCCTGGCCGCCGTGCAGCAGTTGCCGCCGACCTACCGGACCATCTTCAACCTCTACGTGATCGAGGGATACAGCCATAAGGAGATTGCCGAACAGCTTAATATTACTGATTCCACCTCACGCTCAAATCTCGTCAAAGCACGCGCCAAGCTGCAGAAGACGCTGACCGCCCCCGGGCGCTAGTATATGACACCGCACCCATTAGATGACCTCATTCGCCGGCGCCTCGCCGACCTGCCGCCGCCACCCGCGCGGGGCTGGACCGAATTACAGCAACGGCTGGATGCCGCCGCACCGCCGCAGCCTGCTGCTACCGCGGATGACCTCCTGTCTGAGAAACTGGCCGGCCTGACCCCTGCACTCCCCGCCGGCAGCTGGGCGGCATTCGAACAAAAACTCAGTGCTGCCGAAGGCAGTACCACCACCGAGGTAGATCAACTGGTCTCCGCCGGTCTGGAACGTTCGGCACCCGCCCGGGTATCGGGCTGGGCGCTGCTGGCCGCCCGCCTGGACACTATCGGGAAACGCCGCGAAATGGTGGGCTGCATGAAGGTGACCGAGGTGGCCTTTCTCCTTAGCATGCTGCTGCTGTACGTACAGTTCGGTACCCCCACTACCCCGCGGTCGGAACAGCAACTCGCCCGGAGTAAGTCCGGCCTACCCACCGAAGTCGATCTCCTAGCGGCCACGCCGCCTGCGCTACCCCTATCCGTCACCGCCCCCCCTACTCGTTCCACCGCTGCGGATGCTAGCCATGCTTCCAGGACCCGCACGGCGGTTGCTCCCCTGAGTGTGGCGGTTCCCACTAGATTGCCTGAGTCCGCAGCGCTACGCCTTGCTGCCGCCGCCCTACCCAAGCGCACTACTACGTCGACCGACCTTACCAGTCCGGTGGACCGAACCGCTTTTTCGGCCAAGCGCTGGTCGACCGGGATCAAGCCCGCCCTCGCGCTGCCCCTGCCCGATGCGGGGGAGCCCATCCGGTACTACTTAAATGTGTTTGTCTCGCCCCTCGATTTAAATCAGGTCAAAACGCTGGCCAATCCGGGACTGGGGATCGAAGCCGGCACGCTACTCTCCCGTGACTGGAGCCTGGGTGCCCTGGTCGACGTTATGAAGGGGAAAAACGGCATCCAGGTCGGTCTGATCTACGGCAACCGGTCCTACGTGCCGGCAGAGATCCTGGTCCTAGAAGACCGTAGGCGGAGACGTCAGGAGGACCCCAACCGCGTACGCTTCGGCCGCCTGCTTTACAACACCGTGTCCATTCCGCTCAACTACGAGCGGGTGATCCGGCGCACTGACGACTGGCAGGTTTCCGTGGGGGTAGGACTTTCGGCCAATGTCGTGCTCGCCTCCGAATTTAGGTTGGCCGATGGTTTCACCTACGACGACCTGCGCAGGCAAGCCGACCTTTACCGGGAGGAGCTTTTCCTGGCCGGTAAACTCACCAAGTCGAGTGGGCTCCAGAAGGGGTTCAACGACTTCGTCGATCCCTCCACGGGGTACCTGCAGGGCGGTTCGCTCATCGACAATACCAGCCTTTACCTCAGCGGTAACATTCGCGTGGAGCGCCTGCTCGATAACCGCTGGAGCCTGTACTTTTCCCCCACCGTGTCGCGGCTCTTTACCCTGCGCGAGGACGATGGCGGCAAGGGGCCCCTGCAGGACCGGATCCACAACACCATGCTCCGCGTCGGTACCCGCTTTCGGTTGACGGACAAATAGCCCTATGCTAAACCTTTGTACCTGTCTGGCCGTAGCCGGACTCCTGCTCTGCACCCCCGCAGCGCTCGGTGCCCAGCGGGCGGCCCTTCCCACTACGGACGCCCAGGCCCAGTCTTTGGCGGCTACCATTACCGCGGCCGACCTACGCCGTCACCTGACCATCCTGGCTTCCGATACCATGGAGGGCCGTGAAACCGGCCAGCCCGGACAAAAGCGGGCCGCTGACTACCTACGCTCCCAACTCGAGGCGCTGGGCTTTCCCGCGATCGGTCCCGATAGCAGCTACTTCCAGCGCATCCGGTTTAGCCGCCAGGCCTGGGATACGATCTCGCTGCGCCTCGACGGTACGGAACTACGTCACCTCTGGGATTATTACGCCTCTCCCGGCCAGAACAACAGTCGCGGCCCGGTGGACATCAACGAGATCACCTTCCTGGGGTACGGTATCGACGCCGAGGGGTACAGCGACTACGCCGGTCACGACGTGGCGGGTAAGCACATCCTGATCTTCGCCGGGGAGCCCCGCAACCGCAACGGCAACTTCCTGCTGACCGGCACCAAGGACCCCAGCGACTGGAGCCTCGACGACGGCCGCAAGCTGGAGCTCGCCCGGGAGCACGGAGTGGAAACTGTCTTCATTATCGACCCGGCCTTCCGCAACAACGTGCAGGACGTACGCCAGGAGGTACTCGACGGCCGGCTGCGGATGGTGGAGCAGACGGAGGCCGAGCGCCGCACCGCCAACTCGGTGTACATCACGCCCGAACTGGCCCGTACCCTGCTCGGCAGGGAGTACAAAAAAGTAGTAAGGGCCCGCCGCCGCATCGAGAAGTCCGGGCGCCTGCGCCCCGTCACGGTGGCCACCGCACTACAGCTGACCCAGGAGAAGCGCGTGTCGGAGCTCATCGGAGAGAACGTCCTCGGCTACCTCGAGGGCACCGACTCCGTACTCAAAAACGAGGTGCTGGTGGTCAGTGCCCACTACGATCACCTCGGTAAGCGGGGCGATGCTGTCTTCAACGGAGCCGATGATAACGGCTCGGGCACCAGCACCGTCCTGGAGATCGCCGAGGCTTTCATAAAGGCCAAGCAGGAGGGACTCGGCCCCCGGCGTAGCGTGCTCTTCCTCTGGGTCAGCGGCGAGGAAAAGGGCCTGCTGGGATCGGAGTACTACGCCAGCCATCCGGTCTTTCCGCTGGAGCAAACCATTGCCGATATCAACGTCGATATGGTGGGCCGGGTGGATGAAAAGCACGCCGCCGACCCCTACTACATCTACGTTATCGGCAGCGACCGGCTCAGCACCGAGCTCCACCGGATCAACGAAACGGTCAACCGCGACTTCACCCAGCTGGAACTGGACTACACCTACAACCTGGAGTCCGACCCGAACCGCTACTACTACCGCTCCGATCACTACAACTTTGCCCGCAACGGTATTCCCAGTATCTTCTTTTTCAACGGCAGCCACGCCGACTACCACCGGGATACGGACACGGTAGATAAGATCAACTTCGATAAGATGGTCCGCATCGGTCAGCTCGTGTTCTACAACGCCTGGCAGCTGGCCAACCAGGATAAACGTATTGAGGTGGATGTGCGTCCCTAAAACCCAAACAGCGAGCTTCCTACCGCCCTCGTGCCCTCCGCCTGCATGTTATAGTACACGGCCGCGGCTACAAAGCCCAGCACCGCCACGATGAACCCGTAGAGGAACACGCTGTAGCAAATGCGCAGGTAGGCATACTTCTTAGCCAGCACCACGCCGAGGTAGTAGAGGTCACGCGACATGGTGCTGTACAGGAAGTCCTCGTCCTTGAGCATTTCGCTCATGCCGTACTCGTAGTCCTCCAGCGGCATCCTGTAAAAATTACCGAAGAACAGTAGGTTGCTGCGTTTGGCCCTGATGTCCTCCAGGCTGCTCTTACCCTCCGTGATTTTGGGCCGGGTGGCCTGAATGGCAAAAAACAGCGAGCTTAGACACACCGCCATCAGGATAATCGTCGGCACCGTAAGGTGGGGATTAGTATCGAGCTTGGGGAACAGATTAGCCGCCGAGATACTCAGGATGATCGCATTGACCGACAGCATGATGTTGGCCTTGCTATCGGCCATGCTACTCAGGTTCACCTGCGAGCTGTAGGTGGCCCGGTACATAGTCTCTACGCCGCGCCCGGGTTTGAAGGGCTCCTTGTCCCTGGCGCGCGACTTTTTGAACGACTTCTTTTGCTTTTTTTCCCGTTCTAGCTCCTCCAGGTTAGTCGGGGTGGGATCGGGATGCAGCGCCTTTTTGCGGCGGTACAGTTCCTTGACGTGCTTCTCCTTGAGCTTGCCGTACAGCTCGCGCGCCGCCTCGGTATGGTATTCGTGCTGGAGCATAAAGGCCAACTCGAAGTCGATCCATTCCTGATCCGACATCACAATGTCGCGCGTCAGCGCGAACTCCTGGCGCACCCGGCCGCAGCGGTCCCAGTAGCTTGCCCCCCCCAGGTGACTGAGGTCGGCATCGGCCACAATTTCTCCCACGAAGGTCTGCGGCTGCTGGGGCATGCGCGTGGCCATAATACCGCCGCGCACTTTTTCGATCAGCTCCTCCTCCGTACCGTAACAGCGTAGGTAAGCCTCGGCGTGGCTGGCGCTGCGGTCCTCGTGTGCCTCCCAGCCCTCGGTGTAGCCCGTGTCATGAAACCAGGCGGCTATGCGGATCGCGAGTAGATCCGAATCCTCCAGATCATACTGTGCCGCAATCTCCCCGGCCGCCTCCACCACCGCGCAGGTGTGCTGAAAATTATGGTAGACGTAGCGTCCATCCGTCCCCCTGCGGATCAACTCCTCCACGTGGGCTTCTACCTCCCCCAGCAGGCCTACCGGTCCGGTCAGCGTTTCTGTTTTCATCGTTGTATAACATCAATCACGGCCAGTAGGGCGGGGCCGCAGGTGCAAAGCTTACGCAGAGCAAACTTAACCACACGGGCTTTTCGTGCGTTTTGACCTCCAAGTTAACTAGCTACCCCCCTACCGTGTATCCCCTCCTATCCCGCATCGCCAAAAACGCCAAGACCGCCGGTACGCGCACCGTCTACACTGCCCTGCTGCTCTACTACGCCTACCGCCGCAAAGAAACCCCCAGCTGGGCTAAGCGGACCATCCTGGGCGCCCTGGGGTACCTGATTGCCCCCCTGGACGCCCTGCCCGATCTCACGCCCGTGCTGGGGTATACCGACGACCTGGCCGTACTCGGTACCGGACTGGCCATCGTGGCGGCCTACATCAATAAGGACGTCAGGACACAGGCGCGCGCTAAACTGGATGCCTGGTTTCCCGGCCAGGTGACCGCCGAGGTGGTCGAGGCGGTGGATCGCGAGCTCGACTAGCCGCCGGCGCCCCCAACCGCGTACCCCTTACCTTTGTCTCCTTCAAAACTCCCTAGATGTCCGGCACCAACAACCGCTTCGCCACCGCCCTCATGAAGGCCCTCGAAAAGAAAAACCTCGACGGCTTTGACTACCTGGAGTGGAAACAGAGCGTAGGGCGGCTCACCGAGATCGGTATGGACCAGGATACGGCCATCAACTCAGCCTTCATCACCGGCTCCTCCGTCGGTCTGACCAAGGAAAAACTCATCAAGACGGCCAATTACTACGCCGAGGTACTACAGGACGAAAAGGCCCAGTTCATGCGCAGCCTCGAAAAGCACCTGGTGGACAACGTCGAGGGGAAGGCCAAGCAGACCGGCGAGCTCAAAAAGAAAATCGCCAACTGGGAGACCAAGATCGAGCAACTACGGGAGCAAATCCAGGCCGCCACCGAGCAGATTGAGTCGGCCGATGCCCAGATCACCGCCGCCCGCACCAAAGCCGAGGAGAACCAGCGTGGCTTCGAGGAGGCGCTCCAGGTCATCACCACCACCATCAACGAAGACGTAGCCGACATCCGGCGCGTGCTCGCCTAACCCCGCTGTTTCCCCATGACGCCACCGGCCTCCCCCAAAAAGTCATTCTGGCAACGCCCCGAGGGAGTTACGGGACTCGTCTTTTTGCTGGCCATCCTGGCCGGTCTGGGCTTCGTATTTACCACCTTCGCCGGCATCATCATTCCCTTCCTGTCCACCACCCTCGGACTGGTAGTTGCCGCCGTGGCCCTGCTCACGGTACTCTTTGCCATTGTCGATCCCCGTACCCGTACCCTGCTGAGTTATATGTACAAATCGGGCATGCGCAAGCTCACCGGCCTGTTCGTCAACATCGACCCCATCGGTATCCTCAAATCCTACGTCGAGGAGCTGGAGGGGAATTTACAGGAGATGCGCAAACAGATCGGTAAGATCCGCGGGCAGATGCGGCACCTCACCACCCTGGTGGAGACCAACGAAAAGGAGGTCAAAAAACAACTCAAGCTGGCCGCCCTGGCCAAGGAGAAGGGCAAGAACCAGCAGATGATCCTGAGCAGCCGCCGCGCCGCCCGCCTGCGCGAGAGCAACCAGAAGTACCAGGTGCTGCTCACAAAAATGGAGGTGCTCAACCGCGTGCTCAACCGCATGCACCAGAACAGCGAGGTGCTACTCGAAGACACCCGCGATCAGGTCGACCTACGCATCCAGGAGCGCAAAGCCATCCGGGCGAGCCACGGGGCCATGAAGTCGGCCATGAGCGTGATCAACGGCGACCCCGATCAGCGCGCCCTCTTCGATCAGGCCATGGAGGCCATCGCCGAGGACGTCGCCAACAAAGTGGGTGAAATGGAGCGCATGATGGAACTCAGCAGTGACTTCCTGGCCAGCGTCGATCTGCAAAACGGGGTATTTGCCGACGAGGGCCTGCGTATGCTGGAGGAGTGGGAGAAAAAAAGTGAATTACTGCTCAGTGAGGGGCACATCGAGATGGACCTCGACGACAAGCGCACCACGCCCGAGGAGCGGCTCGATCTGGAGGACATCCCCCGCCCGGAAGCCAAGCCCCAGGGACGGGGCGAAACCGGCAACTACGATCAGTTTTTCCAGTAACCTACCGCCACCCGGCTCCGTAGGTATTGACGAGCACATCGTCGTAGGCATCCGCCTGTGCGAACAACGCTTCAAAACGCGGTAGGGCGGTTTCCAGGCTTAGGTACCGGTCGTAGATCAGCAGCGATAGAATGATATCGCGCCCGTAGGTCGAAAACGTAAGCTGCTGCAGCCGGTCGTTCTCGCGCAGTAGGTAAGCAAACACCTCCGCAGGAGGCAGCTCGGGCAGTTGGCACAGGTAAGCATCACCGGTGACTAGGCCACTATCCTCGTGGTAGGTCACCTGTATCGTAGCACTGCCCTGGCGAATACGCCAGAGGTTGGGGCCCCGACGGGCGAGGCGTGGGTCGTGACCCGCCGCCCGAATGATGGCTTCGATGGTAGCCTCCACTCCGGTCGGCAGTACCTCCTCCACCAGGGAGGGCAGTACAAGGGGCTTACCGCAGTTCGGGCAAAAACCCTTCGGATTGGCCGCTAGCTCGAAGGTCACCTCCCGGCAGTAAAAACAGCGCGCCGCCGGCCGGCCCTCTCCCCGGCCGAAGGTGTCCAGTACCTCGCTGACCGTCCCGGCCGGCAGGGCTAGCGTCTCTCCGGGATGCTCCCGGGCGTTCATCATGTTGATACCCCGAAGCTGGCCCTGCGCATCGAGCAGCACTCCGCCGATGAGCGTCTCCCCCTCCCGTGCCGTGTGCCGTAGGTAATCGGTTCCATTTAGCTCCACCCCGACCGCAGTCAGCTCTCCGTCGATTTGCCGGACCGGCTCCCCCAGGTACTGCCCGACGGTCCGCACCGGATCACCCACCCCGGCGGCCTCCTGGCTAAAGGGTAGCGGCGGCACTTCCGGAAGGCTACGGGGCCGCAAAAAAGCCAGGTCGTAAACAGCATCGAGGTAGACGACCTCGGCCAGTTGCTCAGCCTGGTCGGCTCCCTCGATGACCACCGTGCTGTTGCTGCGCACGACGTGCTCGTTCGTCACCACCAGGGCGTACTGCGCCAGGTATACGCCGGTACCGGTACTAAAGGGGGTGGCAACCTGAAGGAGTGGGATGGGGGACATGTGAAAGGACTCACCAACTACGGAAGTGTCGAATGTACAACCTTACCCGCTTTACGGGCTTCTTCGCATCTTTGTCGGCGTGGCGGACCCGTTTACCTACTATACTCAACTTGCCGGCGCGGCAGCGGCACGCGCCACCCGGCTCCAGCAGCGGTACGACCGGCTAGCCGTAGCGCGACTGATCGCCTTTGCCGGGTTGGTGGCCCTCCTGATTCTCGCCTTCGATGCGGCCCTTTGGCTGGGCATCGGGCTCCTGCTGATCGGCCTGCCCCTACTCGGGGTTGGGGTGCGCTGGCACCTTAGCATCGGCCGGGAGGCGCAACGCGCCCGGGTGCGGCACGGCCTGGCCGGGGCGGAGCTCCGGGCCCTTGACCATCAGTTTTCCCAGTTCGGCGATGGCTACGCCTACCAGCCTGCCGATCACCCCTACGCCGTGGACCTGGACATTCTCGGCCCGCATTCCCTGTACCAGTACCTCAACCGCACCGTCACGGCCATCGGGGGGGAACGACTGGCCCAGGAGCTCCTCCACCCCGCCACGCCCCCGGAGGCGGAGCGCCGACGCATCGCCGGGCGAGACCTGGCGGCAGACCCGGACTGGTGCACTGAATTCAGAACCCTAGGCAGTGAGCTAAGGGACGAGCTCGGCTACGCTCGCCGGCTACTGGAGTGGGTGGAGCGCCCCGCCGTGGTCACCGGTCGCTTCGCCCGTTGGATGCGGTGGCTCGCCCCGGTACTTACCCTGCTAGGACTCTGGTGGTGCTTTACCCAACAGCCCTGGCAGCTGGGGCTACTAGCCTTCGTGCCGGCCTTCGTACTGCTGCGCCGCTACGGGGAGGCGGCCGCACTCGAGCATAGCTACACGGCCCGGGCCGGCACGATCCTAGCCGGGTACCGGCAGCTGTTCGAGCAGATGGAGGCGCGACCCGGCAGCAGCCTAGGAGCTTCGGTAGCCATCGGGCGGCTGGCGTACGCCATCAAGCAGCTCGACGTACGCAATAATCCCTTCGTGTTCCTGCTCGAGATCACCGGGCTGTGGAGCATCCAGTGGCTGACCCGGCTGGACCGCTGGCGTCTGAATCACCGCGACCAACTAGCCCGCTGGCTGGAGGAGCTCGCCGATACCGATGCCCGCATATCCTGGGCCACGCTGCGCTTCAACCATCCCGGCTGGACGGAACCCGAGCCGACCGGGGAGCGGGTGCTCGAAGGGCGGGGACTGGCTCATCCCCTGCTTTCGCCGCGGGGTCGCGTGACCAATGCTATTTCAATGTCGACCGACGGGCACATCCACCTCGTCACCGGAAGTAACATGGCCGGCAAGTCGACGTGGCTGCGCACCGTAGGCATCAATCTGGTACTGGCCCGGGCCGGGGGTCCTGTCTGCGCGTTGCACCTGCGCGCCGCCGCCCTCCAGGTGTGGACCTCCATGCGTACGCAGGACGATCTGAGTGAGAATACCTCGAGCTTTTTTGCCGAGCTCAAACGCCTGAAGGCCATCATCGATGCCGTGAAGGACCCCGGGCAGGAGGTGTTTTTCCTGCTCGACGAGATCCTCAAGGGCACCAATAGCCGCGACCGCCATACGGGTGCCCGCGCCCTGATCCGCCAGTTGATTCGCGAGCGGGGGGCCGGTATCATTGCCACCCACGACCTGGAACTGGCCGCCCTGGCCGACGAGCCCGGGGCACGGGTAGAAAACTACGCCATGGAAGTACAGACTCGTGCGGGCGAATTGGTGTTTGACTACCAGCTGCATCCGGGCGTGAGCCAGAGCTTCAACGCCACGGCGCTGATGGCCCGCATGGGCATCGAAATAGACCCCGCCGATATCTCACTAACCCACGACTAACACGATACCCATGAGTAAAGGAAAAATTTTGGTGACCGGCGGCACCGGCTACATCGGCAGCCACACCGTGGTAGACCTGCTCGAGAACGACTTTGAGGTCGTCAGCGTCGACAATTACCACAACAGCAAGGCCGGTGTGCTCGATGGCATCGAGGAAATCACCGGGGTGCGCGTCGCGAACCACACGGTGGATCTATCCGATGCAGTGGCTGCGGCTAAGTTATTCGATTCCAACAAGTTCGACGGGGCCATTCACTTCGCGGCCTTTAAGTCCGTCGGTGAAAGTGTGACCAAGCCCCTCGCCTACTACCGCAACAACCTGAATAGTCTCCTTAATGTTATCACCGGGCTGAAGCGGCAGGGCAGCGGCCGGTTGGTTTTCTCCTCCAGCTGCTCGGTGTACGGTAATGCCGACGAGCTGCCGGTCACCGAAGCTACCCCCCGTAAGGAGGCCGAAAGCCCCTACGCACGTACCAAGCAGATGGGCGAGGATATCCTCTACGACTACTGTGCGGCCCACCCCGACTTTGCCGCCATCCTGCTCCGCTACTTCAATCCCGCCGGGGCCCACCCCAGCGGCAAAATCGGCGAGGACGCCGCCGCGCCCGCCAGCAATCTCGTACCGGTCATCACCGAGGTAGGGGCCGGCAAGCGGGATACGCTGACCGTTTTCGGCAACGACTACGCAACGCGCGACGGTAGCTGCGTACGCGATTACATCCACGTGGCCGACCTGGCCCACGCCCACACCCTAGCCCTGGAGTACCTGATGAGCGATCGGGCGACCGAAAACCCCGCCCTGTTCAACCTCGGCATCGGCGAGGGGCTCACCGTACTGGAGGTCATCAGGGCCTTCGAACGCGTCGCGGACCAACCCCTCAACTATGACATCGGCCCCCGCCGCCCCGGCGACGTGGTGGCCGTCTACGCCGATCGCAGCAAGGCCACGCGGGAGCTGGGCTGGGAACCGCGCTACGACGTCGATGACATCATGCGAACGGCCTGGGCCTGGGAACAACAGCGGTAGTGGCCCACCTGCGCCTGACCGGCACGGCGACCTCCCAGGGGGTACCAGTGATCGGCTGCCACTGTGCGGCCTGTAGCTCCACGGACCCCCGCGACCGGCGGTACCGGACCAGCGCAGTGCTCTACGCCGGGGAGGCCAGACTGGCCATCGACGCCGGCCCTGACTTCCGCTCCCAGATGCTGCGCGCGCAGGTCGACCGCCTCGATGGTATCCTGCTCACCCACGAGCACAACGATCACACCGCCGGCATCGACGACGTACGGCCCTACTGCTTCATGCAGGGCGTCGACATGCCCGTGTACTGCCTACCCCGGGTGGCCGGGGAGCTACGCGAACGTTTCGCCTACACCTTTACCAATTACCCCGGGGTGCCGCGGCTCGATGTGCGGGAGTGCACCTTCGGCGATCGCCTGGACTTTGCCGAACTGGACCTTGAGTTACTGCGCGTAGACCACGGTCGGCTACCGATCCTGGGGTTCCGGGTAAACGATCTGGCCTACCTCACCGACGTGAAAACCCTGCCCGAGCCGACCATCGCTTCGCTCCAAAATCTGGACACTCTAGTGATTTCCAGCCTAAACCATTACGGTACCCACAGCCACCTATCCGTCGCAGAAACAATGAATTACGTAACGTTACTACAGCCGCGAAGGACCGTACTTTTTCACTTGAGCCACCGGCTGGGTCCCCATGCGGAATTTCAGTCGACCCTACCCGCCGGCGTGTACGTCGGCTACGACGGTATGCGGCTAGACCTTTAAGGTCCCGTTAAAGCAGCCTATCCGGGGGGCGGGGCCGCCGGTGCGGGCGTTTGGTAAGGGTACCGCTACCTTCGTCGTTTCTCCACCCTATGCGCAAGCCTTTTCTCCTCTTGGTCCTTAGTTTGGTCTACGGGCTCGCGGTGGCACAGACTCCGGCACCCGCCGCGGCCAGGGAGGTGGTGAGCATCGACCACGCCAACGAGCTGCGCATGCTCGATAAGGGCAGTAAGCAGCGGCTCATCGGGGAGGTGGAACTGAGTCAGGATAGCGTATTCATGTACTGCGATAGCGCCGAACTGGTCAGTGAGGTGCAGTTTTACGCCTACGATAACGTCGTCATCCAGCAGGGTGATAGCATCGCCGCCTTTTCCAATTACCTCGACTACAATGCCGAGACGCTGCTCGCCAAACTCCGGGAGCAAGTGGTACTCAAGCGCGGTGGTACGGAGCTATACACCGAGCAGCTTGACTACAACCTGGCCACTAAGCTGGCTACCTACCACACCGGCGGTCGGGTGACCAACGGGGGTACCGAGCTCAGCAGTACCCACGGCTACTACTACGCCGATACCCGCAACGTCTACTTCCGCGATAGCGTTGTGGTGGTCGATGACCGCTTCGAGATGCGCGCCGATACGCTGCGCTACGACCTGGCCAACGAGCGGGTATACTTTCTGGGGCCCACGGTGATCCGCAGCGATACCCACAACATCTACTGCGAGGGAGGGTACTACGACGTGGCGCTGGATGAGGCCGTCTTTCGCGACAATGCCCAGTACCGCAGCGGCGACCGACTGGCGGCGGCCGATTCGATCCGCTACTTCGGTGCCGAGGAACTTTACGTGCTGGAGGGGGGCGCCTACGTGGCGGAGGGGCAATTCCAGCGTGCTACGGCCGACCGCATCAATTACTTCCGCAGTCGCGACCGCTACCAGCTGGAGGGCAACGCGCGCGTGGTGGATTCGCTCCAGGTCGTGACGGGCGACAGCATCGACTACAACGCCGCTACGGCCAGCTACACGGTAGTCGGCGGCCGGCCACGGGTGTCCAATCCGCCCATGATTCTGGTGGCCGACCGTATGGCTTCCGACGAGGCCACCGGACTGGGCCGGGCCAGTGGAAACATCGTCTGGCGGGATACCAGCGCCCAACTCACCATCGAATCCGAGCGGGCCGACTTCAGCCAGACCACCGGCTACATCAAAGCCTACGGCGGGCGGCGGGGCCGGGCGCTGCTCACTACCCTACTCGACCGGGACACGATGTACCTGGCGGCCGATACCCTCTTGTCCTTCCAGACCGACGCGGTAGACGCCAGGGGGGATACGATTCGCCAGCTAGCCGCCTACGCCGACGTTCGCATCTTTAAATCGGACCTGCAGGCCGTGGCCGATTCCCTGGCGTTCAACACGGTCGATAGCGTCCTCACCCTCTACCGCGATCCCATCCTGTGGCAGGATACCAGTCAGCTCACGGCCGATACCATCGATCTCTACCTGAGGAATCGCTCCCCCGACCGGGTCGTACTCCGCCGCAACGCCCTGGTCGTCACCTCCCCCGACCTCATCTTTTTCAATCAGGTGAAGGGCAAGGAAATCGTGGCCTACTTCGACAGCAGTCAGCTCCAGCGCACGGAGGTGGCCGGTAACGCCGAGGCCATCTACTACGCCCAGGACGAAGCCGGCGGCTACATCGGCGTCAACAAAACCGCCTGCAGTAAGATGGTGCTGTACTTCGAAGGCGGCGGGGTCAACCGCATCAAGTTTCTCAGTGCCCCCTCCGGTCGTCTCGATCCCATGAACGCGATCAATCACGACGCCCTACGGCTGGATGGATTCCGTTGGGAGCCGGAGCGGCAGCCCCGGGACCTGAATGATTTGTTCGGGACCCGTGCACTACGCACTCCGATCTTCGAGCCGCGTCTTCCGGACTTCACTCCCCGGGAGACTCAGCCGCCCGGTGATGAGTGATTACTTTTGCCGCATGCTGCGACAGCTCCTATGGCTCTGCTTCCTACTGGCTGCCACCTCCCTACGGGCGCAGGATCCTACTCAGGACTCCTTGCAAACCGCTGATGGCTACCTCGCACAGGGAAACGCCTACTTCGCCGAGGGAGCTACCGGCGAGGCGATCCTGGCCTTCGAACGGGGACTGCGACTGCGACCCAATCACGCTACGCTACGCAACAACCTGCGCTACGTGCGGGAGGAGGCCGGCATCACCGCCCCCCCCCTTCCGGAGTTTTTTCTAGTGCGTTGGTGGCGCACCGTCGGGGCTGCGATCGGTAGCACTACGGCCTACGTACTGGCTCTGGTCTGCTGGTGGCTGGCCGTAGCGGCCGGACTGTACTGGTACCTCCGGCGGCGGCAGATGACCGAAAAGCGGCGCTTCGTGCTGCTGCCCGCCTCGATTCTCCTTTTGGCGTTAGCCGCGCTCTGCTACCTGCTGGGACAATCGCGCTACGCCTTTTTGCACCGTACGGACGAGGCGATACTCATCGCTCCCACTGCTGCCCTACGGGTAAGTCCGACGGAGGCCGCCTCCGTGGAAGCGGAGCTTGCCTCCGGTCAGCGGCTTCTCATCACCGACCGCGTTGGCGACTACGTCAAGGTTACGCTGGAGGATGGGCGGCAGGGGTATTTGTTGGTGGGGGAGCTGGCGGTGATTTAGTCCTACAGCAGGTCCTTCACACTAACGTATAGCCCCCCAATGACGCCCACCAGGCTCATCACGATGGTGATCCAGGGGTTCGTCCCCAGCTGGCTATCGGCGTAAAGACCGATACCCACACAGATGCCGATCATGCCGATCAACTGCGCACCGATACCCATGTACCTGGTCCAGGCACGGCTTTCTTCGACGGAGCGCTTGGGGGGCGGCGGGGCAGCCATGGGCTTAAAACTGCGGACAGTACACACCCCGCCGCTGGTTGCCACAGATTTTATACTGCAGACTGAGCTCGAAGCCGCCGTTGCCGTCGGTAGCGACCTTCAGGTCACTGGTATTGAGGTCGTAGCTGAAGCCGAGGGCAAAGTTTTCGTAGTCGAAGCGGGTGCTCACGATCAGCGCATCGGTGAGGACGCTGCTGTCGAGGCGGTTACTAATGCGGCCCCACAGACCGACCTGGAAAGACTGGTTGGCGGAATTACGGCCGCTATCGAGGAGAAATTTGACGTTCGTCCCGGTGTTAACTTGGAAGCTCGGTCCCTGACTCATCACGATCACGCCCGGCACCAGTCCGAAGCGGTCCGTGAGCATAAATTCTCCCCCGGCGTGGCCCGTGTAGCGGCTGTAGAGCAGGTCTTCGCCGGTATTGGAAAAGCTCTGGTTCGCCCGGTTCAGGTGGTGGAAGGCACCGCCCACGTAGAGGCTGTTGTTTTCGTCGAAAACCATGAACCAGAGGAGCCCACCGGCTAGGTCGGCGAACAGAAACTGATCGCGGTCCAGGCTATTTTCGTTACTGGGGGCGCTGGGGTCGAAGCCGCCGTCCCCGTCGTGCTGGGACCCCCACCGTAGGGCCAGGAAATCGAGGCTACGCTGGGCCGCTCCCACCTCGGCACCGGCTACGAGGTAGTTGCCGAACTTGCGGCTACCGCCGATCTTTTTGGAGTAGCTCGCCGACACCTTACCGGTCGTGGTGGCAAAA
The DNA here is from genome assembly GCA_958295895.1 of Saprospiraceae bacterium. GTDB lineage: Bacteria > Bacteroidota > Bacteroidia > Chitinophagales > Saprospiraceae > Neolewinella. The sequence continues at coordinate 34,500 of CATQHI010000012.1, forward strand.
TTGGCCTCGCCGGCGCGGTCGCCCCAGAAGGTACCACCGATGCCGAAGAAGTCATTGCGGCCCACGGCGATGCGCTGATCGTAGCTGACGCTGTAGGTCTGAAAGGCATTCTCCCCCAGCACCGAGGCCCACTGGCTGCGGTAGTTGACGGCGATGCGGCTGTTACAGTTCATCACCCCCGTCATGGCCGGGTTAAGGTTGAGGGGGGACATGTAGAACTGCGAGAAGTGGATGTCCTGCGCCCGTAGGCCCAGGGCACCAAGCACAAGCAGGAGGAGGGTAAAGACTAGTTTCATAGGTCGGCGGAGGAGGCGGTTTAGAAGCTTTCGTTTAGGCAATACACGGCCGGGCACAAACCCGATGCAAAGGTAACGTCCACCGCCAGGCGAATAGTCTTTCGCCCACAAAAAGACCGGCCACGTGTACGTAACCGGTCCAGTTATAAACACCTAAAACCCTATTAATGTCTTTCAGCCTACCACGAATTTAGCAGTAAATTCCCAATCCTAAAAATCTTGTCCTGGCAATGCTCGATCTGCTCATCACGGCCGTGCTGGCCCTGATCATGTTCTCGATCGGGCTCAGCCTTAAGTCAAAAGACTTTCATCACCTCCTTTTGCACCCTAGGACCCTCTTAATTGGGCTTTTTCTCCAACTTATTGTCCTACCCAGTTTGGTCTTCGCCGTAGTAGCGGCGGTGGAGATCGAGCCCTTTTTTGCCCTCGGTTTCCTGGTCCTGGCTGCCTGTCCGGGGGGACTATCGAGTAACTTCATCTCCTACCTGCTGCGGGCAAATACCGCGCTTGCCGTGAGCCTGACAGTCTGCAACTCTTTGTTGTGCATGTTCACCGTGCCCTTCATCGTGAACCTCGCGCTCGCTCGCTACGCCCCGGTGGGCACCACGGCGCAGCTACCCCTACTCGCCACGGCACTCCGCATCTGCCTGATCGTCGTGTTGCCCGTACTGCTAGGTATGCTAGTCCGCTACCTGCTCCCCCGGGTGGCCAAACGCATCCAGCCCTATGCCCGCCGGGGTGCCCTGGCACTACTGGCTCTCGTCTTCATCCTAAAGCTCTTTGCTCCCGTGCACGAGGGCGGAAGTGCCCTCACGCTGACGGAGGTCGGGTACATCCTACCCGTAGCACTATTAATCAATGTCCTAGCGCTTTCACTCGGCCGGCTCTGTGGGCTCCTGTTTCGCCTGGGAAAAGACAGTCAACTCACCCTCGGCGTAGAGGTCGGTATTCAGAACACCAGCCTGGCCTTCGTCATCGCGGGCACCTTCCTCGGCAACGAGCAGGCCCTGAAGCCCGCGCTTGTGTACGCCATGTTCACCTTCTTCACCGCCCTGTTGTACGGACTACTGCTCAAACCAGAAATGCGTGGGCGGCTCTATGAAGAATTTATCGGTTCGTGATTAACTCCACGTAACCACTCACCGGGCTCTCACTCTGGGCGATGCCGGTAAAGCGCCGCTCGAAGATCTGACCGATATAGTAGTAGGTGCCGGAGGGCAGCGCCTCCCCATTTAAGTTGGTACCGTCCCAGTCGATGCCCGGATTTTCGGTCTCGAAGACCAGTTGGCCCCAGCGGTTGAAGATCTTCAGGCTTACACGCTCCACGAAGCAGAGCGCACGGGGTTGTAACAGGTCATTGGCACCATCACCATTCGGCGTGAAGACGTTGGGCAGTTCGTAGATCGGACAGTTCTCTACACACACCCGCTCGCTTGGCTCACTCTCATTCCCGTTCTGATCAAGAGCGGTCACGGTATAGCACCCAATGATACCGTCCGGCGGCGTATGGTTGAAGGTGAGAATGTCAGCCGAGGCGATGTTAGCCACAAGCTCCGGCGTACCGATACTATCGGGCGTAAAGTACACGCGGTATCCCACGACGTCCTCCACATTGCAAGTCGCGGGTGGTAGTGTCCAGGTCAGAATGTTGAACAGGTTATCGGTATCGGTACAGTCGATCTCCCGGTCACAAACACTCTCCACGGCAAGGACGGGGGCGCAGGGTGCAACGTCGTCCTCCGGGGTAAGACACAGTTGTTGGCTCCGGTTAAGCAGCGGCGAGGGGATATCGTCGATGTTGTACGACCCGACGGACCGGATGTAGTAGCAGTATTCCTGCCCGTTGACCAGTCCGGTATCGCGGTAGCTCATCTCGGTGACCGTGGCGAGCTGGGTGAAGTCAGTCGTGCCCGGGTCACGGCGGTAAACCTCGTACTCCAGGTTGGCCCAGGGTACAATCTCGGTCCAGCTTAGGCCATTAGCTACATCGGTAGGATCGCCACTGAGGCGCACGGTGGTGGCGGGTTGGGCAGGTCCGACGGGCTCGGTCTCATCCCCGACGAAGAGCTCGATGCGGTAGGAGTAGGCGCTGCCCTCGGTATCCAGATTGGTATCGGTGTAACAGGTATCGACGTCTCCGCCGAAAAACTGATTCTCAAACGTAGCGATGGACGCGAAGGCTGCCGGATCGGTCGTCTGCCCGGTTGCCCGACTGAGCACGTATCGGTAGGGGCCACGATTTGCAACGGTGTCAATAATGTTGGCACTCGGCAGCAGCCAGCAGACGTCCACTACGCCCTGGGTAGAGGAGGTCTCCACTACATCGACCTTAGTCAGGAGTGGGATGTCGCGGTCGAGTTGCACGCAGATTTCCTCCGAGGGAATGGACTCGAAGTTCTGGAAGCGAAGATTAGTACTCGCTGCCCGCAGGGAAAGCACGGCCACTACCCGGTAACAGTAGGTACGGCCCCGGATCACGTCCATATCCTCGAATACGTAGCGGCCGTTGTCATCCACGTCACTGATTTCCCTATTGGTGAGCTGGGTGTAGCCCCGGCCGACCAGACCCGTCTCGCAGGTATCGGGAGCAAAGTTGTTGCTTCCCTCCCGCCGCCATACGGTAAAGCCGACGAAATCGGGCTGGGTGCTTTCCTGGCACTCGTAAGGGTTCTCCCAGGTCAGAGTAATGAGGTCTTCTTCTACGGTGGTCTGTAGGTCAGATGGAGGTGGGGCTACCACCTTGATACTCACCGAGCGCAGGGTAGCTAAGCCGGAGGGCCGCGGCGGTCCGTTATCCAGCGCCCGGAAGACTAAGAAATATTCCTGATCGCGCACATCGCTACAGCTGGTTTGCCAGCGGAAGGTGCGGCGGACCGGGTCGGCCTGAAAGCCCGTCTCGTTGGGCAGGAAGGTGGCCGGATTGTTTTCGAGGTCGAAGGGACGCCCCGTAGCCGTAAGGCTGACCTGCTGCTCGGTGTCACCTAACGGAGCGGTGGCAATCACGTCAAACTCAACGAGCTCACCGGCGACCACGCAGATCTCCTCGCGGGCCAGTTCGATGACGGGGGGCTCATTGGAGCAGTCGTCTACGAACACCTGCATGTCACGGACCAGAGTATCAATGGGTTGGCCGTTGCGGAAGGACTTGACGAGGAAGGCGATATTGTACTCGCCTGTGAGAGAAGGAGAGTCCCAGGTAATTTGACCAGTGCGTGGATCAATCGTCAGGCTTCCACTCGTTCCGTCCACCTTGTTAGCGAGAACGTAGTTGGGGATCGGTGAATTAGGTGCAAAGCTTGGGGTAGTGAACTCGAACGCCAAACTATCTCCATCGATATCGAATGCACCGGGGTTGTGGGTCCAAACCGACCCAATGCAAGCATTATCAATTGGGCTCTGCGTCAACTCGGGAGAAGAGTTGCAGCCGTTGAGAATTGGGTTGACCAAAAGAAACGATGTAGTAACACTAAAGGGAATATTCACGGAGCCGGGAATATTTCTAACGCCCCGTACGCGGTTCACATCTTGAAAACTAAGTACATAACGCCCTGCCGCACTATAACGGTGACAGAAGGTGTACTCGTTGCGTTGAATGCCTGCCGTACTGGTAGGAGTAATGTTCGTCCGGCGAATTAATTCGCTGGTACCATCACCCCAAAAAAGTTTCAGGCTATCACGGTCAACATCCGTTTGTGCCGTCTCGGTGTACGTAATAATCGTGGCGCAGGCGGTCAGTTGGTCTGAGGCATTGTCGCAACCGGCAGCCCGCACGATGATCTCTCCCGCCCGGTTGTGGGTGGCGCAGAGTACCAGGGGAAAAAGGGCTAAAAAACTGAGGAGAAAGCGTTGACGCATGTGCCGTTCGGTTGGTCGTGTACGGCAGGTGGGCTGCCGGTACCAAAAGTAACGCATTATCCGCCGGATTGCTTCGCCCCGGGGGTCGGCAAGGAGGCATATTGTCGTTCCGTACCCCAAGCCGCGGCTAGCTAAGCAGTCCCTGCAGCTTCATGGCCAGTCCCATATCCCCCTTGATCTTGACCTTGCCGCTCATCATGGCCATCATAGGATTGAGCTTACCGGTACGCAGTTGGTCCAGCACATCCACCGTGGTGGTGATCACCGTGTCGGCTTCCTTATCTTCCTCTGAGACCATGGCCTGGTCCCCGGTCATGTCAATGAAGATCGGCCCCTCGTCTAGCTGTAGTTTTATGGACTTGCCCTGTTTGGGGGCGGTCTCGGCGGCCTTTTCGATGCCGGCCTTGAGTTCCTGGAAGGTCATGGGTGGTACTTTCGACGCAAGGTAAGGAATTGGGACGTCCCTCGTCGTTCCGTCCTCACTCCCGCTTTGCTACCAGCTCCCGCGCCTGCTCCAATGCCGCCGCGATCCCGCCCGGTTCCTTCCCTCCCGCCGTGGCGAAGAACGGCTGGCCTCCCCCACCCCCACGGATGTGCTTGGCCAGCTCCTTGATCATTGCACCTGCGTGTACCGCCCCCTGTGATGTGCCGGCTAGTCCCTTGCTGACGGCCAGGGTAAGAAGCGCCTTTCCATCAGACCCACTAGCCAGTAGCACCACAGCCCGCTCATTCTCGCCGGTGAGCTGAAAGGCGAGGTTCTTGATGGCAGCGGCATCGGTGAGATCGACCTGCCGGGCGAGAAATTTGACGTCGTCGATTTGCTCGAAGGCGGCCTCGAGCTCGCCCTTGAGATTGCTGGCCTGGCTGGCCTGGAGCTTTTCGAAGGACTTTTTGAGGCTGCGGTTTTCCTCCTGCAGCGAGGTGACGGCGCCGACCGGGTCACTGCTATTCTTGAGCTGTTCGCGCACGCTATCGAGCAGGGCGAGGCGGCCACGGACGTACCGCTCGGCACGCAGTCCGGCCACGGCCTCGATGCGCCGGATGCCGGCGGCCAGCGCACTCTCGCTGGTGATTTTGAAGAAACCCAGGTCGCCCGTACGCGGCACGTGGGTGCCGCCGCAGAGCTCGCTGCTGAAGTCGCGGTCGAAGGTGATGATGCGCACCGTATCGCCGTACTTCTCGCCGAAGAGCATCATGGCCCCGGAGTTGCGGGCCTCGGCGATGGGTACGTCGCGCTGCTCTATGAGGGGGATGTTCTCGCGGATTTTGCGGTTCACGAGTAGCTCGATACGCTCGAGTTCCTCGTCGGTAGGACGCTCGAAGTGGCTGAAGTCGAAGCGTAGCTTACCGGAACGGACATCCTGTCCCTTCTGTACGGCATGCTCGCCGAGCACCTCGTGCAGGGCGGCGTGAAGGAGGTGAGCTCCGGTGTGGTGGGCGCTGATCTTCTCCCGGTCCTCGGCATGCACCTCACTGTACACCTCCGCCTGGGGATCGCCGGGTAACTTATTGACGATGTGTACGGTAAGGTCGTTCTCCTTGACTGTATCGAGCACCTCCAGCCGCTCCTTGCCGACGCGGATAATGCCGGTGTCGCCGGCCTGTCCGCCGCTCTCGCCGTAGAAGGGGGTACGGTCGAGTACGAGCTGGTACTGAGGTTTGTCCTTGACCCTTACCGTCCGGTATTTCGTGACCTGGGCCCCGGCATCCGACAGCACGTCGTAGCCGATGAAGACGGAGGGCTCCGGACTCAGCACGATCCAGTCGCCTACCTCCTTGGCGGCGTCCTGGCGGCTGCGGTCTTTCTGCTCCTGGAGGGCGCGTTCGAAGCCTTTTTCGTCTACGCGCAGTCCCCGCTCCTCGGCCAGTAAGCGCGTCAGGTCGATGGGGAAACCGAAGGTATCGTAGAGCTCGAAGGCGTCCTTACCATCAATCACACCCCCCTCGATGTAGAGTGAGGCGAAGCGCGCCAGTCCGTTCTCGAGCGTCTGTAGGAACGACCGCTCCTCGCTCTGCACGATGCGGGCAATCTGCTCCTGCTGCCGGGCTAGCTCCGGAAAGGCCTCGCCCATCTCGCGCACCAGCACGGGGAGCAGCTGATAAATGAAGGGCTCCTTACGGTCCAGAAAGGAGTAGGCGTAGCGCACCGCCCGCCGCAGAATACGCCGCACGACGTAACCGGCGCCGCTGCTGCCGGGGAGCTGTCCGTCGGCAATCGTGAAGGCTACAGCGCGCAGGTGATCGGCTACTACGCGCATGGCCATGTCGGCCTTGGCGTCGGGGGCGTAGCTAGCCCCGTAGGTCAGTCCGGTAAGACGTTCGATCTCGGCGATGGTGGGGGTGAAGATGTCGGTAGCGTAGGTAGCCGTTTTGCCCTGCAGTACCATACAGAGTCGCTCAAAGCCCATGCCCGTATCTACGTGACGCTCAGGGAGGTTGACCAGGCTACCGTCCGCTTTGCGGTTGTACTGAATGAAGACGTTATTCCAGATCTCGACGACGCCGCTGCCGTCTACGTTGACGAGCTCGCGGCCGGGGGTTTTGGCACGCTCCTGCTCCGGGCGCAGGTCGACGTGGATCTCCGTACACGGGCCGCAGGGGCCGGTCTCGCCCATCTCCCAAAAGTTATCCTTTTTGTTGCCGTACAGAATGCGGTCTTCGGGCAGGTAGCGAAGCCAGAAGTTGCGGGCCTGGTCGTCAACGGGGATGCCCTCGTCTTCCGCCCCCTCGAACACCGTGGCGTAGAGTTGATCTTTTGCTATACCGAGCCGGTCGGTGAGCAGCTCCCAGCTCCAGGCGATGGCCTCGTCCTTGAAGTAGTCGCCGAAGCTCCAGTTACCCAGCATCTCGAACATGGTGTGGTGGGTACCGTCGCGGCCCACGTCGTCCAGGTCGTTGTGCTTCCCACTCACCCGCATGCACTTCTGGGTATCGGCTACGCGGCGGTTGGCGGGCACCTTATTACCCAGGAAGTAGTCCTTAAACTGGTTCATACCCGCGTTGGTGAATAGCAGGCTGGGGTCGTCTTTATTCACGATGGGAGCGGAGGGCACGATCTTGTGCTGCTTGTCGCGGAAGAAGTCGAGGAAGGCGCGGCGGATTTCGGCGGAGGTCATAGCGGCAAAGGTAAGTAGGGGGGCGGGGCCGCTAAAATATTGTTAGGCCGGTGCCCCGGTTATTTACGACCTTTGCGCTTTGAATGCCACGGGGCCCCGCAAACGGTCCATAAACTAGGGGAATGCGATTTTTAAACTTTTTCAAGCAGGAACTTGCCGTCGATCTGGGGACGGCCAATACACTCATTATCCAGAACGGAGAGATCGTCATCGACGAGCCCAGTATCGTAGCCGTGAACCGCAAGAGCGAGGAGACCATCGCCGTCGGTCGCCGCGCCATGCAGATGCACGAAAAGACGCACGAGAACATCATCACCGTGCGCCCCCTCAAGGACGGGGTGATCGCCGATTTCCGCGCCGCCGAGCAGATGATTAAGGGGCTCATTGAGATGATCGGTCCGCGTAGAGCCTTTTTCTCCCACCTCAAAATGGTCATCTGCATTCCCTCCGGCATCACCGAGGTGGAAAAGCGCGCCGTGTTCGAGAGCGCCGCCCGGGTCGACGCCAAGGAGACCTACCTGATCTACGAGCCCATGGCCGCCGCCCTCGGCATCGGCCTCGACGTGGAGGAGCCCGTAGGCAACATGATCATAGACATCGGGGGCGGCACCACCGAGATCGCTGTCATTGCCCTTTCGGGGATCGTCAGCGATCAGAGCATCCGCATTGCCGGCGACGAGTTGACGCAGAATATCCTCAACTACATGCGCAAGACCCACAACATCCTCATCGGGGAGCGCACCGCCGAGCAGATCAAGATCCACGTCGGTAGTGCCCTACCGGAGCTCGATGACCCGCCGGCCGATTTTGCCATCAACGGGCGTGACCTCCTCAACGGCATCCCGCGGCAGATCACGGTGACCTACCAGGAAATCGCCGGGGCGCTGGACGAGGCCGTCGGACAGATCGAGGATGCGGTGATCCGCGCCCTGGAGACCATCCCTCCGGAGCTGGCCAGCGACATCTACTCCACCGGACTTTACCTCACCGGGGGTGGCGCATTACTGCGTGGCCTGGATAAGCGCCTGAGCCGTAAGACGCAGCTACCGGTGCACGTGGCCGAGGAACCGCTACTGGCCGTAGTGCGGGGTACGAGTAAGGCCCTTCAGGACACCATCCGGTATAAGGCGATTCTGGTGCCGGCAAGTAGTGTGAGCTAAGTGGGGCGGCTGCTACGCATCATCCTCAATAGTGGTGGCCTGTTCACCTTCCTGTTGCTCGAGCTGGCCAGTGTGTACCTGATCGTGCACCACAACGATGCGCAGCGCGCCATCTGGGCGGAGACCAAATCCGTCTACGGCAGCTACCTCACCCAGCAGCTCAACGAAAAGCTCGCCTTCCTGGACGTTGCGCGCGAGAATGAAATTCTCCGCCGGGAAAATGCGGCACTGCTGGCCCGTATCCCCGGTAGTGGCTACAATACCACGGTCGATACCCTCCCGGTGCGCGACTCCGTCTACCAACAACGCTTCACTTACCTGGCAAGCCGCGTGGTCAATAAATCACCCTACGGACCCTACAACACCCTCATCATCGATCGCGGCAGCAACCTGCAGGTAGAGCGCGGACAGGGGGTATTGGCCGACGGCGGGCTGCTGGGGGTCGTCAGCGAGGTCACGCCGCGTCACGCCCGGGTAATCAGCATCCTGCACCTCGACACCCGCATCAGTGCCGGGCTCGACAACAATTCCTTTGGCACCCTTAGGTGGGACGGTCGCGATCCGCGCCGGGTCACCATCACCGATATGCCAGACTACGTCCCCGTAGCACCAAACGATACCATTTACACTACCGGGTACTCCAATGTATTCCCGACGGGGCTACCCATCGGGACGGTGGAGTCCAGTACGCCGCTTCCCGGCACCGGGAGCCAGGACCTTACGGTCGTACTACTCAACGATCCCCTACAGGCCACCAACGGTTACATCGTACGCGATCTGTTCAAGGAGGAGCTCGAGCGACTCAATACGGTGCGGTGAGTGCGGGGGTCGCATTCCGCATCGCCCTGCGCTTCGTGCTGCTCCTTGCGGCGCAGGTTTTTTTGTTCAATCAGATCGCCTGGGGCTGGGGCGGTCGGGAGTACCTCTTCGTGTTCGTGTACCCCCTCTTCGTGGCCCTGCTGCCGCTACGCGCTCCGCGACCGCTGGTCATTCTGCTCGCCTTTCTGCTGGGACTGGCCGTTGATTTCTTCAGTGAGACGCTGGGACTGCACGCCGGGGCCCTCACGTTTACCGCTTACGCCAGGCCGCTGGTGCTCAGGGCGCTACGCCCGCGCGACGGGTACAACATCAAGGCCACCCCTACGACTGCCGATCTCGGAGCTGGTTGGGTGAGTCAGTACCTGAGCTTCCTGTTGCTGCTGCACCTGCTGGCCTTTTTTTTACTACAGACCTTTTCCATCTTTTTCCTCGGTGAGATTGTACTAAAAACGGCGCTATCCCTGCCGGCAAGTTTACTGACTACGGCTATCTTGGTGCTCCTCTTTTCTCCCAAAGCCTAAGGCTCACCACTCTCGTGAAAGAATCCGTCGACATTCGGGCTATAAGTATCCGCGCGGTGATTGCTCTGGTCACCCTGCTACTGCTGGGAAAAGCCTTTCAGTTACAGGTGGTCAGCGATACCTGGCGCACGCGGGCCGATGGCGTGGGCAACAGCCAGATCGACCAGTACCCCGCCCGCGGCCTCATGACCGACCGCAACGGCAAGCTGCTCACCATCAACGAGCCCATCTACCAGATCGAGCTGACCTACAACACCTTTAAGCGCTCGGCCGAAACCTTCGACACCACCCGCTTTTGTCAATTGCTTGGCATCACCCGCGACTACTTCGAGGAGGCCATCCCGAAAAAGTGGGGGGGTAAGTACAGTCCCTCCAAGCCCTTTTCCTTCCTAGCCAACGTCTCCCCGGCGGTCTACGCCACCTTCCAGGAAAACCTCTTTCAGTTTCCGGGATTTACCGCTACCCTGCGCTCCTCACGCAACTATCCCCACACCGTAGCGGCTCACCTGCTGGGCTATCTGGGGGAGGTGAGTCAGCGCACGATCGACCGGGGTGGCGGTCGGTATGCCGGCGGCGACTACCACGGCATCTCCGGACTAGAGTACCAGTACGAGGAGGCACTACGCGGGGAAAAGGGGCGCCGACTGGTGTACCGCGACCGGCTCGGCCGTGAGGCGGGTGGGGTACTAAATGGGGCGCTAGACGTAGATGCAACCGTAGGTACGGACCTGATCACGACCATCGATCTGAGGCTGCAGGAGTACGGCGAGCAGTTGATGGCCAACAAGATCGGCAGCATCGTGGCCCTGGAACCCTCCACCGGCGAGGTGCTTACGATGATCTCGGCACCGACTTACAATCCGCGCTCCCTGCGCATCGGACGCGACCGGGGGCGGGAGTTCGTGCAGCTGCAGCGCGACACGTTACAGCCTCTGCTCAACCGGGCGATCAACGGTAAATACCCGCCGGGATCCCCCTTCAAGACGCTGGTGGCGCTGATCGCCATGCAGACCGGCACCCTGGCACCGGACCGGGGCATCGGCTGTTCGGGGGGCTTCACCAGTGGGGGCCGGGTACTGTTGGGCTGTCATAATCATCCCTACTGCAGCAACGTAGAGGACGCCATCGCTCAGAGCTGTAATGCCTACTTCGTCACCGCCTGGCTCGAGAACATCAACCGTTACGGCAGCCTCTCCCCCACCCAGGGGCTGGACGAGTTCAACCACTACCTCTACCAATTCGGGCTGGGTAGCAAGCTTGGCATCGACTTTCCCGGTGAGATTGCCGGTCACGTACCCACCTCCGAGTACTATAACCGGCGCTTCAAAAACGAGCAGTACTGGCGCGCCATCTGGATGCGCTCGCTAGCGATCGGACAGGGTGAATACGAGCTCACGGCCCTACAGACGGCTAACTTTGCCGCCGCCATTGCCAATCGTGGGCACTGGTACACCCCCCATCTGGTCAAGCAGGTACAGGAGGGTAACGACGGACAGCTACGCGCCATCGTGCCCGAGCGCCACGATATCGACATTAACCGCGAGTACTTCGAAACCGTAGTGCGCGGCATGCGCAAGACCGTCACCCAGGGTACAGCCCGCATAGCCGCCATTCCGGGTATCGAGGTCTGCGGCAAGACCGGTACCATCCAGAACTCCCACGGTGACCACTCCAGCTTCGTGGCCTTCGCCCCGGCCGACGACCCCAAGATCGCCATCATGGTCTACGTAGAAAACGGCGGCTTCGGCGGTACGGTAGCCGCCCCCATTGCTAGCCTGCTGATCGAGCGTTACCTCAATGGGGAGATCGCCGAAAATCGCAAGTGGCTGGAAACCCGCATGCTGGAGAAGGATATGACGCAGCGGGGGGAGAGTACGATTCGGGTAAAGTGATTGCGTTGTTAGGTTATTGAGTTGTTGCGTTTATGGCTATGCTCGCTTCGCTCGTTTAACGATGTACCTGCGGCCCCGCCCCTATGCTGTGCGCCTACCACACCTATTACGCCTACCCCGTACGTAATCCAACAACTCACCAACGCAACAACCCAATAACTACCCCTTACACCGAACGTCTCCCCCAAAGTACCTGTTACCGAAAAGTAGGCGCGGTGGATTTTCCCCCCGCTCACACGCTTAGTTCACACCCGCAGGGGACGCACTCTCCGCACCAAAAACTTCACGTAATGGATAACGTTAGTAACGAACAGACCAAAGGACTTAACAAACTCATCACCACCCTGTACGATGGGGAAAACGGTTACAAAGAGGCCGCCGAGGAGGTAGACAGCGTATCGCTGGCCACCAAGTTCCGCGAGCTGGGCCAGCAGCGGTACGACTGGGGCCACGAAATCAAGCCATTCATCACCCAAATGGGTGGTAAGGTTGACAAGGGGGGAAGCACCGGCGCCGCACTGCACCGTGCGTGGATCGACATCAAAAGTGCCCTCTCTACTCAGGATGAAGCGGCTGTGATTGCGGAGTGCATCCGGGGCGATGAGAGTGGCGTGGAAACCTACAAGGAAGTACTGAAGGATACTACGCTATCGGCCGATGCCCGTCAGACGGTGACCCGGCAGATGCAGCAGTTGGAACGTACCGTAGCCGAACTCAAGCAGTTGCACCGTACCTACGACAACGCCTAGGTTCCACCCATTGATCCTCAGATTTAGCGAAAGCCTCCGCCCGACCCGGGCGGGGGCTTTCGTGTTTTGCTATCTTGCGGCCCCGTACCGAAGTCCTCCAGTCCGAACACCACGTTCACCCCTATTCCGTGCACCTGCAACCGCGCCCCCTTATCCTCCCCTCCGGTAACCCAACGATTATTAATTAGTATGCTAGAGGCGGCCAACATTCGCAAGAGCTACGGGGCGCTGGATGTACTCCGGGGCGTGGACCTCTCGGTGCGGGCCGCCGAGATTGTCAGCATCGTGGGCAAGAGTGGCGCGGGTAAGAGTACGCTGCTACACATTCTGGGTACCCTGGACCGCCCCGACACCGGGAAACTAGAAATCGGGGGGGAGGATGTATTCCGCCTCCACAGTCGGGAGCTGGCTAGTTTCCGCAACCAGCGCATCGGCTTTGTCTTTCAGTTCCACCACTTGTTGCCCGAATTTACGGCACTGGAAAATGTATGTATCCCGGCCTATATCGGCAAACGCGAGGCCGAGGCCACCCGGCGTAAGGGGTGGGAACTGCTGGACTACCTGGGTCTGGCCAATCGGGCCCAGCATAAGCCCGCACAGATGAGCGGGGGCGAGCAGCAACGGGTGGCCGTAGCCCGGGCGCTGATCAACGAGCCGGCCATCGTATTCGCCGACGAGCCGAGCGGTAACCTGGACTCCGGCAGCAGTCAGGAACTACACGATCTATTGTTTCGCCTGCGGGCGGATTTTCAACAGAGCTTCATCATCGTGACCCACAACGAGGAGCTGGCCCGCATGAGCGACCGCCGGCTGGAGATGATCGACGGTATCCTCGTATAGATGGAAAAGCAGCAGCGGACCGATGGATCGGACGAGATTACCCCGGGGCAGGGCGGGATCAAATTGTGGTTCCGGGAGTTCATGGACCTGCGTGAGGGCAGCGACCGGGAGGGGGCCATGGCCACGATCACGAGCGGCAAACTCATGCGGGGGAGCAACGCCTGGATGCTGGTGTGCTCCATCATGATCGCCAGTCTGGGCCTGAACCTCAACTCCGGCGCGGTGATCATCGGGGCTATGCTCATCTCTCCCCTCATGAACCCCATCCTGGGTATCGGTCTGGGCGTGGGTACCAACGACCGGGACCTGCTCTGGGAGGCCTTGATCAACTTCGGCGTCTCCATCGCTATCGCGCTAGTGACCAGCTCCGTGTATTTTTTATTTACCCCCCTGGACATCTTCACCCCCGAGATGCGGGCACGCACCGAGCCTACCGTACTCGATGGACTCATTGCCGTGTTCGGGGGGCTTGCGGGTATTATCTCGGTGACCCGGGCCGATAAGACCAATGCCATTCCGGGGGTAGCTATCGCCACCGCCCTGATGCCTCCCCTGTGCGTGGCCGGCTACGGACTGACGGTGGGCCTGCGAACGGGGGGTGACTTCACCGTTTTCTGGCGGTCGTTCTACCTCTTCTTTCTCAACAGCTTCTTCATTGCCGCGACGGCCTATCTGATCATCCGGCTGCTGCGCTTTCCGTTCCGAAAGTACATGAACGTGCAGGAGACGCGCCGCAGTCAGCTCATCATCGGCGTGATCAGCGTACTGATGATCCTGCCGGGCTACTACATCCTCACCGATGTGCTGGAGCGGCAGCGAAATGCCAACGCCGTGGAGGAGTTTACGGCCAAGTACTTTCCCGCCGCCGCGAGCTCCTCCATCTTCGACCGGCGGAATACGGCCGAGCCGCTGCTCATCTTCCCCGTTACGAATCGACAGCTACCCCCCGATAGCCTGGCTGCCTACAGCAAGATACTCCAGGAGCCGCCGTACAATGTGACGGGGGCACGGGTGGTCATCGATACCAGCTACAGCCCCTCCGAAATCGCGAGCATCAAGGGGGAGTTGGCTACGCTCGACGACATCAACGCCCGGTTACGCAACCTGGAACAGGTAGAGGTCATCAACCAGCGCGAACAGCAACAGCTGAGTGCGGAGCTTGAGGCTTACCGAATGGACAGTACCCGGTTCATCAATTTTTCGCAACAGCTGATGTGGGCCTTTCCCCGGGTGCAGCAGGTACGCCTGGCGCGTGCGCAGAGTACGGAGCGCTTTGGCCCGGATGACGATCCGCCCTATACCGGAGAGCTGCCACTGGTAGTGGTGACCGATAATCTGGCGAGCATTGCCCCGGACGAGGAGCGGCGTATGCGTGAGTACCTCATGTCGGCCCTGGCGGTCGACACCCTCCTTCTGGTACGCGAGCTTCGGTAGCACAAACCTAGGCGAGAGAATTAAAGTTATACGCACTATGGATGACCAAGTACGGGACCTAAGCACGGTATTCATCGACGCGTGGAATTCCTTTCTGGAGGCCATCCCCGGTATCCTGATCGCGCTGATCATATTCATCGTGGGGCTTTTCGCCGCGCGGCAGATCGCAAAATTTTTCGGTAGTCGGATCCTATCGCGCATGGAGGATCCGCTGATGGGACGCTTCCTGGTCACGACGCTGCGCTTACTGGTCGCCATCGGGGCGGCACTGCTGGCACTGCGCGCGGCCGGACTTAGCGGAATAGCCACCGCCCTGTTTAGTGCCATCGGGGCCAGTGCGGTCATCCTGGGCTTCGCCTTTAAGGATATTGGGGAGAACTTCATCTCCGGCATCATCCTGGCCTTTAACCGGCCCTTCAACGTAAACGATACCATTCGCGTCGTGGACCACTTCGGCAAGGTTAAGAGCCTACAGTTTCGCTATACGCACATTAAGACCTTCGACGGTAAGGATGTCTATATCCCTAACTCCGACGTGCTTACTCAGCCCGTGCAGAACTACACGGCCGATGGCTTTATCCGCTACGATTTCAATGTGGGGATTGCTTATGAGGACGATATCCAGGGGGCGAAGGAGGCCATCCAGCAAATTCTCGATGAACACCACCTGATTATCCGCGATGCGGACCACGTTAGTTTCGTGGCCGAAGATGAACTGGCCGCCAGCACGGTGAACCTGCGGGTATACTTCTGGGTCGACACCACCGATTTTCGCTCCGGTGCCCTCAAGGTGCGCGGTGAGGTGATTCGCGACATCAAGAACCAGATCGATAAGACGGGCTACAGCCTGCCGGCCGATATTACGGAGATCAAGCTCTACGGTAGCGAGCGGGATATACCGGTGCGGGTGGAGTTTGACGATACGCCCAACTCGGAGGCTGAAAACCTAAAGTAGACTGGCAGCATCGTACTACGCGGAGCGGCCGTCGGGGAAAGGAATCGTCAGCTCCTGCCCGGGAAAAATCTTGTTCGGATCGTCGAGCGTATCGGAGTTAGCCGCAAAGATCTTCTTGTAGGCCATGGCATCACCGAGGTACTCCTTGGCGATTTTGGAAAGACTTTCCCCTTTCTGCACCGTGTGCTTAGCGTAGTAGCTCTTGTTAGCTACCTTGATGTCGACCTCGACATCGCGGGGATTCTCGCCGCCGACGCGCTTAATCTCGTCCCAGAGTTGATCCTTCTGGTACTGGGTGTCGACGGTGCTGCCCATGCGCAGTACGCCGTCGGCTTCTTCGACGTAGCCGTCGCGGGGGTTCATCTTTTCGCCCATTTCCAGGACGCTACGGTACTTTTCTTTTACGCTCATGGTGGTGTGTGGTTAATGCAGTGTGGCAACGGGCCGCCCCCCTACTTGTTTGCCAGGTCCACCACTTTCTCTACCTCCCAGTTGGCGCGCAGGGGCTCGATCTCGAAGCGTTGGACCAGCTCGGGCTGACGGCCGAAGCGCAGGTCGCCCAGGTCGAAACGGCCATTGTTGTTGCTATCGTAGATCAGCTCCATGCGGTAGGTACCCGGAGCGAAACTGGTGTACCGGGCGGTGTACGCAAAGCGCTCCCGAATGTAGCGGCGCGTGCCTACGATGACCTCGCCCTCCGCGTTGAGCAGGCGTAGTATGTAACTAGCCGCCCCGTTCAGATTGCGTAGCTCGATGGTGAGGGTGCCGTAGTTCTCTACCGCATCGACGTTCAAAGTGCTAAGTAGGGTATCGGGATTAGCGGTGCCGTACCAGTCGGTCACCGCACCGGGTAGGAGTTCGAGGCGGTACGGGGAGGCATCCCGCCAAGCGGCACTCAGGCGCAGTTCGGCCGGAAAGAGGCTGTCGATGGTGTACCGATAGGCCACGGGGCTCAGCAGGGTATCGCGGTACAGGCGGATCCGCGCGGTGTCGACCGCTTCTAGCGGTCGATTAAAGACCAGGCGCAGGCCCTCGCCGGGATTGACCGTACCACGCGATTGCTGTACTACCCGCAGTGGACTAGTGGGCGTGCTACCCGCATCGGTACCACTCAGGTATAGCGTATCGGAGTAACTGGTGTCGCGGCCGATCAGGATCGTATCCGGGGCAGCCTCCCGGTAGTAGAGTCGGATGGTATCGCCGAAGTCATTGCGCAGGTACTCCCGGCCCGCAGTCAAATCTACGTTCTCGGCCGGCTGATTGACCCCGATAGCAACCAGACCGTAGTCTTCGGTAGCAAAGCCCGTGATCCGGGGCTCGATGGGTACGGTGGATAGTGGCACCGGTCCGATGGCATTATTATTATCGGCCACCGTGATGAGGCTATCCAGGAAGCCGGCTGCCGTGGGCGGGAACACGCCGCCGTAATCGGCAAAGTAATTGGTCGCCCCGGGGTTACGCTGCAGGGCAATCACCCGGTAGCGCCCCGGCTTGACGTTGCTGACCACGAAGCGGCCCTCCTCCTCGGTCCGGGCGAAGTAGGTGGGGTTCTGGGTGAATACCGCGCTATCGGCCAGGTTGGCGTAAAGGGTTAGATCGGCCCCCTCTAGCCCCTCGCCCGTGTAGGCATCCACTACCCGGCCGCTCACCGAGGCGGTATCGAGTACCGGCCCGGTGGCGAACACAAAGCGGAGGTTTTCGGTGGGATTGCCCTCGTTAAGGTCCTTCACCGCAGCACCGACATTAAATACGTAGGTCACGCTGTCGAGTAGCTCCAGCCCGTCGAGGGGGATGACCAGACTGCGGCGCTGCAGCACCGGCCGGTTGTCACCCGTAAGGGGCAGGGGCGGCGAGACAAAAATTTGCTGCTGGGGGTCCAGCTCCACCCACTCATCGAAGGTCAGGCGAATCACCCCGGGGCGAAAGTCCGTCTGGAAATTGGGCGTGGACTCGTCCGCCACCAGCACCGGCCCGATCGTATCCCGGTCCCCACCCCGGGGCGGCGTGGGCGTAGCGCAGTGTTGCAGGGTGAGGGACTGAGCGAGAAGGATGAGCAGAAAAAGCGTTGCGGCGAGCAGCTGACGGAGCAAAGGCGGTGATGACTTTTGGGTGGTAGAAGGACGCCCCGCCCACCCGATTTGTTGCTTAGCGCAGCAGTTGCACCGCGCCCCGCTCCACGGAGCGCTGCCCGCTGCGGAAGTCGGCCTCCATGGTCCACACGTAGGTGCCGATCGGCGCCTCACGCTCTCCTACCCTGCCGTCCCAACCCAATTCCGGCGTATTGCTGGTCAGGTCGGTGCCATCGAAAACCACCGCCCCCCAGCGGTCGAAAATGGTGAAGCGACGCACCCGCAGGATATCGCCGCCATCGAGCGGGAAAAACCGGTCGTTGGTGCCATCACCGTTCGGCGAAAAGGCCGTAGGCAAATAGTACTCCCGGCAGCTGCTTAGGCTCACCTCGATGGCATCGACCTCCGTAATGCAGGGGTGTTCCAGCGTAAAGGTGTAGTAATCGGGCGCACGCAGTTCGAGCGTATCGAAGGGCTGGCCGTCTACGAAGGCCTGCGCATCGGGGTACACCCCGTCAATGAGCAGCGTATCGCCGGTACAGAGGGAGGTATCGGCCGGACCGACGTCGAAGTCCGGCAGCGCATAGGCTCCGACGACAATGCGGTCGGCTGCCGTGCAGATGATGTCGGTACGGGTGGCCGTGACGGAGTAAATGCCGGGATCGGTCACGGTGACCACCGGCCCCCGCAGCGTACTGTCGCTCCAGGTGTAGGTGGCCGTCGGTACACTTACGTCAAAGTCGAGTGACTCGCCCGGGCAGAGGGTGGTATCGGGGCCGAGCTGCACGAAAGCGCTGTCGCCCGTCACGGCTACGCGGACGGTGTCGAGGCGGGGCAGGCCGCAGGCATCGAAGATCTTTACCGTATAGGTAGTGGTCGAGTCTGGGCTCGCCTCCACACTAGGAGCGGTGGTACTACTCAGGCCCGCCGCCGGGCTCCACGCGTAGCTGGCCCCACCACTGACATCGAGCAGCGCCTTGCCACCGGGGCAGACGGTCACGTCCGCCAATTGTTTCTGGAAGGAGTTGAAGGTGAAGCATACGGACTGCACGTTACCCAAGCCCCCGGTGGCGGCGGCAAAGCCATAGTACATGAAGGGGTCACCCCCGAAAATGGTGTTGACGATGTCGGCCGTGTAGTCCAGCCGCAATTCGCAATCGAAGTACACCTTGAGGTTGCGCGCCGGCGCATCCCAGGTTACGCGCAGGGGCAAGGGAGCGCAGATTTCAATATTGTCCGAGCCCGCCCGGGCACGTACCGGTCCGGCCAGATTATCGACACCACTGTGGGTCACCGCCCCGTTGGCCATGATGGCAATGTGATCGAAGAGTGGGTCGAGGCGGTTGCCGTTGTAGTAGGTATCGAACTCTACACCCAGGGCCGGCCGTATGCCACCGATACCCAGCCCCTCCCCGCCACGCCCCACGCTGGCACTTACGGGCTGTAGGCCAAATACGATGCCGTCGGCCCCGAACTCGTCCTTGCAGCCGAAGTTCATCTCCATGACTAGGTCGAAGCTGTTCCGTAGGTCCACCTTGTCCGGATACCAGATGCTTCCTACCTCGAACGTATCCCGGTCGGGGGTAAGCTGAAAGCAACTATCGTTGAGTTGGGTGGCCGTGCCGTTGATGAAGAACTCCCGATCCTGCGCGAAAAGTCCGAGAAAAGGGACCAGTAGTAAGAATATGCTCAAGCAGTAGCGCCACATGCCACCAAGGTACACGCCCCCATTCAATTAGTGTTGCACCCGCGCGCCGCCGCTCGCCTGTACTGTATCGACGGTTGCTAGAATAGCGTAGTAAGCAGTCGAAAACAGGCACATACCCCGCCAAAAGGGACTCGGCTCGGGGTACAAATAGACGTTCATCACTGCCGCCAGAACAAAAATTAGGGTAGCTGCTATGGTAAAGCCCCACCAGCGCCCGCCCCGGCTGGGATAGGCAAACAGGATCGGCACGAAGTGCAGCACCGCAAAGGCCATCACCAGACTCACCGTGGCCCAGTCCGGTAGCTCGGGCAGTACGAAGACCAGCAGGTAAACCACCATGTTCCAGAGTACCGGAAATCCCACGAAGTGCCGCCCGTCGGCGCTCACCATACCCTCGAGCCCGTAGTAGATAGCCGCCGAGAGCAGCATAGCGAAGGCACACAGCAGGCGCGGTAGCTCGGCCAGCTCCGTAGCCATGTAGAAGAAGTAAGCCGGCAGGATGGCGTAGGTGAAAAAGTCGATGACGTAGTCGATCTGCTTACCGCTCACCCGGGGCAGCACCTCCTGCACCCGGGCCAGGCGGGCGAAGGTGCCGTCGATGCCATCGATGATCAGGGTGAGCAGCATCCAGGCCATCGCCTCCCGGTAGTTACCCGCCGTGACGGCCAGTAGGCCCATGAAGCCGGCCAGCAGTCCGCTGGCGGTGAACAGGTGGACGCTCCAGGCGGCAAGTCGTTGCATCTAGGCGATCTGTTTGCGGGCGCGGCGGGCAGCCTTACGGTCGGCCTTACGCTGTCGTTTGGCCTCCTGCTTATCGTAACGGCGCTGCTCCTTGGCACTGCGCTGGTAGCCTACGATGTGCAGGTCACTCTTCTCGCGCAGTACGATGGCGGCGGCCACCGAGGTGACCAGCGGACCCAGCACCGTACCCACCACGGGCACCTTCAGCATCAGGAATAGCGGCAGTCCCAGCCCCAGACAGATGCCGATGTAGTTGCGGTAAAAGTAGCGCAGACTCTGCCGGATGCCCAGCTCGAACTGCTCGCTGTAGTTATCGGCAATGGCAAAGCCCAGCACGGCAGCCTGCACGGCCAGGGCGAACCACCAGTCGATGAAGCCGGGCAGTAGCTCCTCGCTCAGTCCCACCAAGATCTCCTGTAGGGTGACGGCCACCAGCGACACCTTGATCATCCGTTTCTGCGCCTGAAAGAAGGGCTTGAAGGTATGGGCGGCCTCCACGTCTTTATCCAGCACCACCTTCAGCGTCTGGCGCATAAAGTGGTAGATGACCACCTCCAGCAGCACCAGCACCACCCAGTTGAGCACCCCGTCGGAGAGGCTCTCGTAGCCCTCCTGCAGCCACTGCCAGAGCAGACTGTCCGAGCCGATGGCCATGGCCGAGAGCGACGCATCGGCGTGCTCGTCCCACCAGTTGACCACCTCACCGATCATGGTAAGCCCGATGATTATGCCTACGATCACCAGCCCCCGGGCCACCCAGCCGTACTGCCTCAGCCCCCGCCACAGCCGGTGGTTGCGCATGAAGCGCCAGGCCCGCGGAAAGGTCATCAGGGTATAGAAAAACTCGTGGGTGCCGTACTTCAGGCGGGTGAGCCGGTCGCGTTTCATCTAGCTGCCGGTAGTGCCGGCCTGGCAGCGGGCGAGCTCCTGGCGCAGGCGGTCATTCTCCTGGCGCAGGTCCGGCGCGGTTTCGTAATCAACACGCGTATCGGTCTCATCGAGGCCGAGCCAGTTCTTCACGTTGGCCACCGGGTCCTCGCCATTGTAGTAGGCGGCACCGGCGTACACGATCGGCAGGGCAATGAGTAGGAAGATCAGTAGGCGGCTGAAGCCGGTCAGTTTAGTTCTGGGCATGGTCAGTTAATTTTTACCTAAAGTAAGGGGGCGGGGCCGCAGGTGCAAAGGTAATCGACAAAAGCAAGCCTGCGGACCACCGGGGTAGCGCTGAGGGTGGCTATATTGCGCCTCGCGCCACCAACCCCCCGCCCCGCCTTGCCCACCGAAGCCTTTATCTACGATGCGCTGCGCTCGCCCCGGGGCCGCGCCGCCTACCCCGCCGACCTCTACGAGGTCAAACCCATCGAGCTGCTGGCCCAGTGCCTGGCCGCCTTCCAGCGCCGCAGCGGCCGCGACGACCTGCCCACCGAGATCGACGACCTGGTCATCGGCTGCAACACCCCGGCCGGCGACCAGGGCTACAACATCGCCCGCGCCGCCCTGCTCTACGCCGGCTGGGGACGCGCCCGCGGCGGACTACAGATCAACCGCTTTAATACCAGCGGACTGGAGGCCATCAACCTGGCCGCGGCGCGCATCACGGCGGGTTACGGCGAGACGATCATCGCCGGCGGCATCGAGGTCATGTCGCGCGTGCCCACCTACCTCAACAGCGGGCCGATGATGAACGACCCGGCCACCGTGATCAACAGCCACTACATTCCTCAGGGGGTGGCCGCCGACCTGGTGGCCAGCACCCACGGACTACGGCGGGAGGACCTCGACGCCTACGCCCTGCGCAGTCACGCCAAAGCCGTAGCGGCGCGGGAGGCCGGCTACTTCGCCCCTAGTCTGGAGACCATAACGGATCAGAACGGGCTGGTGCTACTGGAGCAAGACGCGATCCCGGACGCCAGCCTGGACGCCGAGGAGCTTGCGATGCTGCCCCCCCGCTTTGCCGAGATGGGGCTGGCGGGTTTTGACGAGATGGCCCTCCACCGCTTTCCGCTGGTGGACCACATCGACCACCGGCACTCGGCGGGCAATACCAGTCCGGCCGCCGACGGCTGTGCCCTCTGCCTGCTCGGTAACCGGGCGGCTGGCGACCGGCTCGGGCTCAAACCCCGTGCCCGCATTCGCGCCGTGGCCATGTCGGCCGTAGATGCCACCCTGCTCACGGGTGGGGTCAACGCCAGTGATCTCGTTCTACAACAAGCGGGACTGACCCGGGACGATGTAGACCTCTGGGAGTTCAACGAGTCCTTCGCCGCGCCGAGCATCCGCTTTCAGCAGCGACTGGACATCGACGAGGACCGCTTCAACGTACTCGGGGGCAGCATCGCCCTGGGCGAGCCCCTCGGGGCGGTCGGCGGCATGATGCTCTGTCAAATCCTGGACGAGCTGGAGCGCCGCGACCTGACCATCGGCAGTCTGACCATCGACGCCGGGGCGGGCCTGGCCGTCAGTACCATCATCGAACGACTATGATCCACTACCGTAAGGATACCGACCACATCGCAACCCTCATCCTGGACATGACGGGCCGGGCCGGCAACCTGCTCAACCACCAGATCGTGGCCGCCTTCGCCCCGGTCATCGAGCACCTCAAGCAGGAGAAGGCAGCCGGCAAGCTGAATGGGGTCATCATCACCTCAGCCAAACAGGACTTTCTGGAGTCGGGTGACCTGGACTACCTCTACCAGCTCCAGGACCCGGCCAAGGCCTTCGAGGCCGCCCAGCAGCTCAAGCAATTCCTACGCGACCTGGAGGTGCCCGGCGTACCCGTAGCGGCGGCCATCAATGGCGATGCGCTGGGCACCGGCTTCGAGCTCACCCTGGCCTGCCACTACCGGATTGCCGTAGCCGATTCCAAGCTCCGCCTGGGCCACCCGGAGGTGAAGATCGGGCTCATTCCGAGCGGCGGAGCCATTATCCGCCTCATGTGGCTGCTGGGTATCGAACGGGCCTACCCGCTGCTGCTGGAGGGGCGCCGCTACAGTCCGCAGGAGGCCCTCAAGGTGGGATTGATCGACGAGCTGGCCGAGAACCGCGAGGAGATGCTGGCGCGGGCCAAAGCCTGGCTGCTGAAAAATCACGACGTGGCCCGGCCCTGGGACGATCCCAACGGAAGTATTCCCGGGGGCACCGCCGCCGATCCTAATCTGGGGCACCGCATCCGGCTGCTGACCGCCCGGCTCAGTGCCCACACCAACGATCTCTACCCGGCCAAGCGCGCCATCATCGACCTACTGGCCGAGGGCAGTAAGCTCGACTTCGCCACGGCCTACCGCCTGGACAGTCGCTACTACGCTAAGGTGGCCACCGACCCGGTGACCAAGAATATGATCTCCACCTACTGGTTCGATAAGCAGGCCGTGCGGGGCGGCGTGGGCCGGCCGAAGGGCTTCGGCAAGTTCCGGGCCCGGAAGGTGGGCATTATCGGGGCGGGCATGATGGGCTCCGGCATCGCATTTCTGTGCCTGCGCAATGGGCTGCAGGTGGTGCTCAAGGACGTATCGCAGCCCATCGCCGACCGGGGCAAGGAGTACGTCAGTGCCAAAATCAGCGAGTACATCGAGCGGGGCACCTTTCAGCCCGAGGAGCGGGAACAACTACTGGAACGGGTGACGGCCACCAACCAGAACGAGCTGTTTCGGGACTGCGATATCGTCGTGGAGGCCGTCTTCGAAAATAAATCGGTGAAAACTAAGGTGACCCGCGAGGCCGAGGAGCGGCTCGATGAGTACTCCGTATTTGCCACCAATACCCTATCGATCCCGATCACCGAGCTTGGCAAGGAAAGCATTCGTCCGGCTAACTACGTCGGACTGCACTTCTTCAGTCCGGCCGAAAAGACCGCCGTCGTGGAGGTAGTCGCCGGGGCGGCCACCAGCGAGGAGACCGTAGCCCGCGCCTTCGACTTTGCGACCTCCATCCGCAAACTACCGATCGTGGTCAAGGACAGTTGGGGCTTCTTTGCCGCCCGGGTACAGAATACCTACATTCTGGAGGGGATCACCATGCTACGGGAGGGCTACTCCGCCGCCCTGATCGAAAACATGGGCCGGCAGGCGGGCATGAAGACCGGTCCGCTGGCCATGGCCGATGAGCTCGGGCTCAAGCTGGTGCTCCGCTACGAGCAGCAGGCCGCCGAGCACTACGGGCAGCGCTACAAGCAGCACCCGGCCGTGCCCGCCCTGACGCTACTGCGCGATGAGGTGGAGCGCACCGGCAAGAGCAAACGCATGGGCTTCTACGATTACGAGCCCGACGGTACGTCACGCCTGTGGGCGGGGCTCACCGAGCACTTCCCGGTGACCAAAGACGACTACGACCGGGAGCGGATGAAGGACCGTTTTCTCTTTGCGCAGGTCATCGAAGCGGGCTGGTGCCTACAGGAAGGGGTGATCGAGCACATCGAGGCGGCCAACCTGGCCAGCGTGTACGGTTGGGGATTTCCGGGCTATACCGGTGGCGTGATGCGCTACCTGTATAGCTACGGCAAGGAGGCCTTCGTGGCCCGGTGTGGGGAACTACGCGAACGGTACGGACAGCGCTTCACGGTGCCCAGGTACCTCAAAAACCTGGAGCCGGACCGTTTGACGCCCTGACGTACCGGCAAATTTCTTAATTTCGGGCAATTCTGACCCCAACCCCGCAGAAATCTATCTATGCCGGCGCTTGGCACTTTAGTAGAACAGCTAGTCGAGACCGTTCCCCTCCCCGCCTTCATCGCCCTGCACGACGGTACTATCACAGCAGCGAATACCTCCCTGCTGAAGGTGACCGGTCAGCCCGATCTGGTCAAGATGGATCGCTCGCTCTTTGGATTGGGAATCTTTCACAACAGTGCCGAGCTACGGGGATTCATCCAGAGTTTCCGCGACCAACCGGGTCCGCGCCGGCTGGTACTGCCCGTCGGTCGCCTCAATGCCAACCGCCAACCCATCGTGCTCTACGCCTCACGCATCGAATGGCAGCAGGAGCCTGCCCTTTACGGGGTACTGAGCCGTCAGGGTCGCGGCGAGGATGGCCTCGAGCACCGCGGCGGAAATGGCAACCTCATCGAAGCGTTCCTGGACAGCCTACCCTTTCCGGCCCTGACCGTTAATTTGAACGGTCAGGTGGCTTTCCTTAACGCTACGATCCGGGCCGACCTGGGCGTGGATGGTAGTGAGCCGTCTGCCGACATGCACCGCATCGATGCCGAGACGGACCGTAGTACCCTGAATCGCTACATCAAACAGGCTGCCTCCCGCGGGGTGATGGTGTACGAGACCTCGTTGCAACGTAAGGATGGCACCCTCATCCCGGTGGAGATCACGATGACTCCATTACGCCACGCCGCGGTGCCGGGCGACGTACTCCTCACCGTCACCGAGATCACCGATCGCCGCAACGCCCTCCGGGCCCAGCAGGCGCTGGAGATTGAGAACGCCAAGTTGATGACCCAGCTTCAGCGCCGCAGCGTGCTGGCAAGCGAGCAGTATGACCGGCAGCAGGACGGCTACACCATCATCACTAGGAGCGAGAAGTATAAGCGCGTACTACAGCAGATCAAGCAGGTAGCCCCTACGGACTCCACGGTCCTTATTACCGGAGAGACCGGGACGGGCAAGGAACTCATTGCCCGGGCCATCCACGGGCAGAGCCGGCGGGCCTCGCGGCCGATGGTCATTCTAAACTGTGGAGCCCTGCCCGCCGAGCTCATCGAAAGCGAACTTTTTGGCTACCGGAAGGGGGCCTTTACGGGTGCACGGACCGACCACCTGGGCCGCTTCGAACTGGCCGACGAGGGGACCCTCTTTCTGGATGAGATCGGGGAGATGCCCATGCAGCTACAGACGCGACTGCTCAGGGTCCTACAGGATGGAGAGTTCACGCCGCTGGGAGCCCGTAGTACCGTGCACACCGACGTACGCATCGTAGCGGCTACGAACCGCGACCTACGCCAACGGGTAGCGGAGGGTAATTTCCGCTCCGATCTCTACTTCCGCCTCAACGTTTTTCCGATTCATAGCCTCCCCCTGCGCGAGCGGCCCGAAGACATTGCCCCCCTGGTCCGTCACTTCGTCAATAAGTATACCGTACCGGGCACCTCTCCGCTCGAAGTCAGGAAGGAGGACCTGGACTTACTCCGCCGGCAGGCCTTTCCCGGCAACATCCGCGAGTTGGAGAATATGATCCAGCGCGCACTCATTGTCAGCGACGGACCCTACCTGGAACTGGAGCTCGAACGAGTCGCTTCATCCCCGGCAACACCCCGGCAGCGGGGGGAAGAGGAGGAAGCTTCCGAGGACGCGGTCGCAGACGTGCTGACCTTTGAGGAGATGCAGCGCCGGCACATCCAGCGGGTGCTGGCGTTGACGGAGGGTAAGGTAAGCGGACAGGGGGGTGCGGCTGAGCTACTGGACCTGAATCCACAGACCCTGTTCAGCAAGATGCGGAAGCTCGGGATCGACCGCCTGGGTAGCTAGTCGGTCTGTTCGATCTCGAAGCTGATTAGAACGATACGGTCCCTGGAAAAGATGGGCCGGTACACTACCGTGAGTGGTACGGTTTCCTCCGAAAGCTCTTCGATTGGGTAGGTAACTGCTACCAAAGGCTCTCCGGCCTGCAACCGTTCAACGGCTGTCCGGTACCGTTGTAGCCCGGCGGGGGTGAGCATATCGCCAATTTTGCGATTCATGTAGTGGGGTGCCTGGTAGGCCAGTCCACTGCGCCGATTGAGAAAGATGAGGCGCTCGTCGGTATCGAAAAGCCCGGCGATCTGGGGGGAATTACTGAGCAAGTATTCGTAGTGCTGGATGACCTGGGATGATTCCAGGCGTTCGTTCTCCAGGCTGGTGATGTCCCGGATGATGATCATGGCCTGCTCTACGGTATCCCTGGCCGGCTCCGCGGCGGGCTTCACCGCGATGGGAATAAACTCCATCTCGACTCTGGTCACCTCCCCCTGCCGGGGCCGCAGGGTGAGGGTAAGGCGCTCCACCCGGCGTTGATCGAAGGACTGGCGGAGCGCCTCGGTGAACTGCACCTTGCCCTGAGCGTCGTCGATGAGATCGGTGAGGTACATACCCACGAGTTGCTGGGTAGTGTAATCCGCTAGCGGGCGGTTCACGTCCTCGATCCGGCTGTTGTTGCGCACGATGGCAATCACCTCCTGGGTGGTGTGGAAGATGGCCTCGTACTTGCGCGCCATATCCGTAAGCCGCCGCCGGGTACGTACCAGATCATTGATATCGACAAAGGTGATCACCACGCCCTCCACCTGGTCGGTCTCCGTCAGGTACGGCAGCATGCGCAGTAAATAGTAGTCGCCGGTACTGTCCTGTACCTCCTGATCGTAGCGTTTGGTCGTGCGAAGTACCTCCCGGCTGATCGCCTCGATATTGACGTCCCGAAAGGGACTGGCAAAGACCGTAAGCGGCCGTCCGAGGTCGCTGACGGTAAGATCGAACTGTTGTCCGATACCGGGGGTAAACCGCCGGATGTTGAGCTGCTTATCGACGAAGATCGTGCTGATCTGGGTGCTTTTGAGCAGGTTGTTGATGTCGTTATTGATGGCGTTGAGCTCATCGTTTTTACGCTGAAACTCGTTATTTACGGTATAGAGTTCCTCGTTTACCGACTGAAGTTCCTCGTTCGTACTCTGCATCTCCTCGTTGGAGGCTAGGAGCTCGCGGTTACTGGATTGCAATTCCTCGTTGGTCGCTTCCAGCTCGTTGTACAGTTTTTGCGCGCGGCGTTCGGAGCGCTGTAGCTCGCCTTCCAGCTCGGTGACCTTTTGCATGAGGCGACGGGTCAACGCTATACACCTCGGCTTCCTCCTCTGCCTGTTGCGAGTTATCCGGTGGGGCTTCTACGGGGAAGAACTCCAGCATGGCGAGCGGCTCGCTGGAAGGTGCGCTCTCAAACACCCCGAATCGCACCCTGAGGTAGCGTGGTGGCAGTCCCTGCGCCGCCACGTTGATCCGTTCGAAAAGCCCGGTCCGTTGACTGCTCAGCACCCGGTCCACCCCGGCGGTGAGCAAACTTTGTACCTCCTCATTCAGTACGGTGCGCAGGGAGAGCTGGGCGTCAAAGCGCGGCAGGCTAAGGATGCCCGTAAATTCGCCGCTGAGGTAAATGATATCGTACTGCCGATTGACGAAAAGAGTACTGGGGGCGTACCGTTTCGGAAAGGAAGCGCGCGTATTCATCCATGGTAGAGCCGTAAAGGAGGGGCCGTGCAGAATTAGTAGTAGAAGTAGTAGAATCGAACTCGTCGGCAAACGGAGTCACCGCGTGCACATTTCCGGGGGCGGAGGTGCGTAGCTTAGGATACGGCAGCACGCTAAGTCGCCGGTCAGGTGCTACTCCCCCCCAGGTCGTCGCGTTTTTTGTAGATTTTCCAGCGCCGGTCTACCGTAGCAAACGCCGACTGGAGGCTACCGAGATGCTCACTCTGGCCGAGCAGCAGGTAGCCTGCCGGATTGAGTCCGAAGTGAAAGTTGGACAACACCTGCTGCTGCGCCTCGCCGTCGATGTAGATGAGAAAATTGCGGCAGGAAATCAGGTCGATGCGGATGAAGGGCGGATCTTCCAGTAGGTTCTGGACCGCAAAGAGCAGATGCTCCTGAAGATCGGAGCGCACCCGGTACCCCTGGGAGGTAGGGGTAAAGTATTTATATAGGAATTCGGACGGCACGTCTGCCTGAATGGAGGCATCGTACTGCCCGTGGGTGGCCACGACGATGGAACGGCGATCGACGTCCGAGCCGAAAATCTTGTAGTTGCGGCGCAGTTGCTGCTGCTCCAGGTAATCTTCTACCAGCATCGCGATGCCGTAGACCTCCTCCCCCGTAGAACAGGGAGGGTACCCAGATGCGTAGGTCTTGCTCAGCGGGCAGCTGCTTGAAGAGCTCCGGGATGATAACGTCGCGGAGCCGATCGAAGGCCTCGGCGTCGCGGAAAAAGCGAGTGACTCCGATGAGAAAGCTTTGCCGTAAAATCTGGAGCTCGGGATCGTTGTGCAGGGCATACTGAATGTACCGCTGCAGCGATTCGTGCTGGGTGATGAGCATACGTTTTTCGATCCGACGCCGTATGGTAGCCGTACGGTAGTGACCGAAGTTTATCCGGGAAACGGCGTGTATGCGCCGCATCAGGGCCTGGAATAAGTCGCCCTGCTCGATGTCGTCGCTCAGGGGTACCTGGCCGGTGACTCCGTCGTGGCGCAGGATCATGGCCAGGCGGCTGGCGAGCTGACCCGGTGGAAGGACTACATCGGCAATATTCTGACGCAGGGCCGCCGTAGGCATACCGTCGAACTGAGCCGTACTGGGGTCCTGCACCATGACCAACCCACCGTGTGCCTTGACCTCCTTGAGCCCCCGACTACCGTCGGTGCCCATGCCGGAGAGCACGATGGCCACCGAGGCCTCCTGCTGACTGGCGGCAAGGCTGAAGAAAAACTCGTCGATGGGCAGGTAGAGCCCCTGCTGCGGCAGTTTGCGGGGTGTGAGGTGGAGGAGGTGGTTGAGGTTGACCTCGTACTCCGGCGACTTGATGTAAACATGGTCCGCCTGAGGAATGGTATCCTCAGCGAGCATCGACACCGTCAAATTTGTAGCCCGCTGTAGGATACTGTCCATAGAGCTGGCGTGATCGACCGAGAGGTGCTGCACCACGACGAAGGCGACACCAAGGCCTAGGGGAATTTCGGAAAAAAATGACTCCAGTGCCTGTAGCCCCCCGGCGGAGGCGCCGATACCGATCACTCTGACGGACATACGGCAAATGTAAAAAAAGAGCCCACTTCACCAAGGAAGATAGGCTCCGGAAAAAGGGATATCAAGTCGTAGGCCTAGGGCGGATGGGAAGAGCTCCGCATCAACACTCCATGCCAAAATTTTGCCAGATCGCATTCCAGCGCTTCAGGTAGCTATCGTCCGTACAATTGTCGGCGATCATCATCTCGCCCAGCCGGACCTGATACTGCATAACGCGGGGCAGTAGGGCAGCGTGCAGGATACGGAGTTCATCGAGTAGCTCCCCGTCCGAACGGTCCAACTCACGACGGAAGTAGGCCAGCTTTTGCCGGGTAATACGCCAGGTCTGTGCTAACTCAGTACGCAGTTCTAGGGGAAGGGGTAGGGTGGGAATCAGGGAAACTACTTCCAGCGACTGCTGATTGAGCCGGTCGATGTAGCGATTGGTGTTATCTTCAAAGGCAGCAGCGCCGTCACGTGAATTTGACATGGAAATAAGATGTGTGTAGCGAAGCATCACAAATTCCGTGCCAAAAGTCTACACACCTAATAATGAATGAGTTACGCGAAGCTTTTCCGAATGATCTGCGACAAGCACCAAAAAACATGCAATTTAATAAGAACGATTATTAAATATCATCTTTTATTCATAATCGTAAATCACAGTTGAGGAAAGACCTACTGTTGCACGGTGGACTGGTCCGTGTACTGGATGGCTTGTTGGATTTTTTTGGACTGCTCGACCAGTTCACCCGCGCGCTCCCGGTACACCCCGGCAAGCTCGTACTCCTCACTCTGCTCCAGTTGATCGGCCAGCGTATCGAGTAGGATCTTGCTTTCCTCCATACCCCGCATGACCTCCCACATACTCTTCTCGACATTATCCCTGACGCCGGCCAGGAGGCTTTCGGCAGTGTGTGCGTGCCCCGTATGGCAACGATAGCGAATGAGGCGGCCCTCCTCAAACTTAGCCAGTGCTCCGTGGCATTCGGGGCAGGTCAGAGAAGAGGGCTTGCCCATAGTTAATATACCCATTCCAAGTCCGTTTTCGCCCTTTGCCAGGGCAATTTCGAGTTCCAGTAATTTGGCACTAGCCACATTGCGGCTACGCTGCGGGTGGATGGCCTGACCACTAAGTTTAGCGAGTACCCCACCAATTTTGGCGGCGGGTAGTACGTGGTCTACCTCCGTGTACTGCATAGTCTCCCGCGGCATATCACCGAACATGGCTTCCTCCGGGTCCTGTACGATCACCGTACCCCCGAACCGCTTGATGGTCCAGGAGCCCGAGCTTCCGTCGTTGAGGGCACCGCTGAGCACTACACCGATCACGCGCTCCCGGTAGGCGTGGGCAGCCGAGCGAAACAGCGCATCGACGGCCGGCCGAAAGCGGTTTTCCCGGGGCCCCTTCGATACCACCACCCGACCGGGCTCCACCATCAGGTGACGATCCGCGCGGGCGATGTACACCGTGTTGACCTCGATGGGGGCCCCGTCTTCCGGTTTGAGTACGCGGAGTTTGGTATGGTGCTGGATGACCCGGTCGATGTTGCTGCGGGTGTAGGAAGGAATGTGCTGGACGATGAAAATGGATGCCCCCAGATTTTCGGGGACGCTCTCCAGCACGGCCAGGATAGCCTCCAATCCGCCAGCGGAAGCACCGATGACGATGATGTTGCGGTAGTTCTCGTTCAACATTGCCATGGGCACAAAGATAGGGTATGCCCCGCAGGAGACCTTACCTTAGCCCCAAGTACCGGCCGTATGCCCCTTCAGGAGATCACCCTTTTCCCCCTTCGCATCCGACTGCACCGGCCCTTTGTGATCTCGCTCGGGCCCCTCACCCACGCCAAAAATCTATTCGTGCGCCTGCGTACACACGACGGGCGGGAGGGCTGGGGGGAGGCCAGTCCCTTCCCCACCATCCACGGCGAAACCCTCGACGGTGCCCTGGCCACCGCCCGCTGGCTCGCCCCCTCGCTGATCGGTCGTTCCAGTGAGTCTGCACCCGCGTACACCGCCCACCTGAACCGCACGTTACACGGCAACTATGCGCTGAAATCAGCCTTCGATATGGCCCTGCACGACCTGGCCGCCCAGGCCGCGGGCCTGCCGCTGTACCGCTACCTGGGGGGTGCCGAAGCCCGAACCTTATATACCGACTACACCGTGAGCCTGGGTACGGTAGAGGAGATGGTCGCCACGGCCCGGGAAGTTCAGGCCGCTGGCTTTCCGGTGATCAAGGTGAAACTGGGGCGGGGCACACAGGAAGACATCGCCCGCATCGCCGCTATCTCCGCCGCAGTGGGTCCCGACGTGCCGCTGCGCATCGACGCCAATCAGGGATGGAGTTTTGAGGAGGCCGTGGAGGCACTACGGGGTATGGCCGGCTATAATATCCAGCACTGCGAGGCGCCCATCGACCGCTACGACTGGAACCTGCTGCCGGAGCTCCGCCGTCTGAGCCCCATTCCGCTCATGGCCGACGAGAGCTGCTGGAACGCCGCCGACGCCCGCCGCCTGCTGGCCATCGGGGCGGTGGACCGCATCAACATCAAGCTGAGTAAGTCTGGGGGGCTTTACGGTGCACGGCAAATCGCCGAGACGACAGACGTACCCTTACAAGTGGGAGGATTCCTGGAAAGCCGTCTGGGTTTCACCGCCGCGGCCCACTTCGCCCTGAGTGCCGAGCGGGTGGCCTACTGCGACTTCGATACCCCGCTGATGCAGGAGGAGGACCCCGTGGAGGGCGGCATCACCTACGGGGCGGGCGGTGCTATCACCGTGCCCGACACGCCCGGACTGGGGGCCCGGCTACGCCCCGAATATCTGCTACCTTCACGGCCCCAAATCACGATCACATGACGACCCGCCAGGAAAAAGACAGCATCGGTACCATCGCCGTACCGGCCGACCGCTACTGGGGTGCCCAGACCCAGCGCAGCTTCACCAACTTCGACATCGGGGGACAGCGCATGCCCGAGGAAATAATCCGCGCCTTCGCTATTCTCAAAAAGGCCGCCGCTAACACCAACGCCGGACTGGGTGTGCTTGACAGTGAAAAAGCTGAGCTGATCGGCCGCGTTGCCGACGAGATCTTAGCCGGCGAACTCGACGAAGAGTTTCCACTCGTCGTCTGGCAGACCGGCTCCGGCACCCAGTCTAATATGAACGTCAACGAGGTGATCGCTAACCGCGGCCACGTACTGCAGGGCGGCAAGCTAGATGAGGGCAACACCACCCTCCACCCCAACGACGACGTCAACAAGAGCCAGTCGAGTAACGACACCTTCCCCACGGCCATGCACATCGCGGCCTACGAGGCGCTGGTGAGCAATACCATCCCCGGCGTCGAGCAACTGCGCGATACTTTACGTGCCAAGTCGGAGGAGATGGCTGAGGTCGTTAAGATCGGCCGCACCCACTTCATGGACGCTACGCCGCTTACCCTGGGCCAGGAGTTCAGCGGCTACGTCAGCCAGCTCGATCACGGACTGCGGGCCCTCCGCAACACCCTAGATCACCTGAGCGAACTGGCCCTCGGGGGCACCGCCGTAGGTACCGGTCTCAACACCCCCGAGGGTTACGACGTCAAGGTAGCCGAGGAGATCGCCAACCTCACCGGTCACCCCTTCCGCACGGCCGACAATAAGTTCGAGGCCCTAGCCGCCCACGACGCCATTGTCGAGGCCCACGGCGCCCTGAAGACCCTGGCCGTCAGCCTGACCAAAATCGGCAACGACGTGCGCATGCTCTCCAGCGGTCCGCGCTCCGGCATCGGCGAGCTTACCATCCCGGCCAACGAGCCCGGCAGCAGCATCATGCCAGGTAAGGTCAACCCCACCCAGAGCGAGGCCCTCACCATGGCCATGGCCCAGGTACTCGGCAACGACGTAGCCATCAATATTGGCGGCATGACGGGTCACTTCGAGCTCAATGTTTTCAAGCCCATGATGGTGTACAACTTCCTCATCAGCGCCCGCCTCATCGGCGATGCCTGCCGCAGCTTCGAGGAAAACTGCGCCCGCGGTATTGAGCCCAACCACTCCCGCATCACCGAGCTGCTGAACAACAGCCTCATGCTCGTCACCGCCCTCAACACCAAGATCGGCTACGACAAGGCCGCCACGATTGCCAAAAAAGCCCACGCCGAGGATACTACGCTGCGCGCCGCCGCGGTTGCCCTGGGGTACCTGACGGGCGAAGAGTTCGACGCCTGGGTACGGCCCGAAGAAATGGTATAGGGTAGTGCTGTAGTTCTGTAGTTCTGTAGGGCAACACTACAGCACTACCGACTACAGAACTATCCACTACAGAACTACCAAACTACCATGTCCTTCCTAGCCCCCACCTTTCTCTACGCCCTAGCCGCCCTGGCCATCCCGGTCATCATCCACCTGTTTTACTTTCGGCGCTTTCGCAAGGTGTACTTTAGCAACGTGCGCTTCCTGCGGGAGGTGAAGGAGGAGCGCAGCATGCGGAGTCGGCTACGCAACCTGCTAGTATTGTTACTACGCTGCCTGGCCGTGGCCGCGCTGGTACTGGCCTTTGCACAGCCCTTTATCCCGGTGGAAGACGGAGTGCGGAGCGGGCGCAAGGCGGTCAGCGTGTACGTAGATAATAGCTTCAGCATGGCCGCCGAGAGCGAGCGGGCGCCGCTGCTGCAACTGGCACGCGACCGGGCGCGGGACATCGTCAGCGCCTACGGCCCCGAGGACCGCTTTCAGATTATCACCAATGCAGCTACCGGACGCAGCCAGCGGTTGATCGGGCAGGAGGCAGCCCTGGAAGAGATCGAAGCTGTACGCGTCGGACCCGAAAGCCGGCCACTGAGCCAGATCCTGGACCGGCAGCGGGCGGCGCTAGCGGACGGGGAGGCAGATTACAGCCTGTCCTACCTGGTCTCGGACTTCCAGCGTAACGTCACTGATCTGGACGTAACTGACACCACCATCGCGGTTAATCTTGTACCCCTGGAGGCCCTACGCAGCCGTAACGCCGCAATCGACTCGGCCTGGTTCGACGCCCCGGTACCCCAGCTCGGACAGAATAACCTGCTGCTGGTCCGGGTGCGCAACTACGGTGATGAGCCCCTCGACAACGTACGCCTCACGCTGGGCTACGAAGGGCAGAATAAGCCCGAGGGCACGCTGAGTATCCCGGCTAACGATTTCGTCATCGACAGCGTCTACCTACCCATTCAGCAGGGCGGAGGCGGGCAGGCTACCCTTAGCATCACGGACTTTCCGGTGAAGTTCGATGACACCTACCACCTTACCTTCCGCACCACCGACCGCGTGCGGGTGCTCAACATCGACGCCGACGGCAGCCCCGATCGCAACCTGGCCGCCGCCCTGTCGCTGAGCGTCTTCACACCTACCTTTACCTCCGTACAGAGCATCGATTATGGCACGCTATCCGAACAGGAACTGGTGGTGCTGACCGAGCTACCCAGCGTACCCTCCGGCCTGGCCGAGCAACTACGGCAGTACGTGCGCGAGGGCGGCAATCTCCTCGTATTCCCCCCGGCCGGGGCCGACCTAACCAGCTACCAGAGCTTCCTCGGCGGCTTCCCCGCCCCCACCCTACAGGCGTTCCAGGAGCAGGAACGCGAGGTCAGTGGCCTCAACGAGGAGGAGTTCATCTTTCGCGACATCTTCGAGCAGACGCAGCGCGCCCGGAACCTACCCGTCACCCGGGGCAACTTTCCACTCTCCCGTGGTGGCCGCCAGGAGGCATTACTCACCTACCGCGACGGCGGGGTAGCCATCAGCAAGGTCACTACCGGCGAGGGAAATCTTTACCTCAGCAGTGCCCCCCTACCCTCCCAGTACAGCAATCTGGTCACTAACGCTGAGATATTCATCCCCATGTTGTACAAGATGGGCATCAGCAGCGGACAGCGCCGCCCCCTGGCCTACACCATCGGCCGGGATGAGGTCGTACAGACCGGCCGGCGCCAGGCCAACGCCGAGCTAGTCTACAAGCTACGCGGTCCCGGCGGTGAGTTCATCCCCCAGCAACGTACGGTGGGTAACCGTGTTGTCCTGGGTCTGAGCGGACAGGTCCCCGAGGCTGGCGTCTACGATCTGGTTATTGATGAGGAGGTCGTCGAGTCCTTCGCCTTCAACTACGATAGGCGGGAATCGGACCTCCAGTATACGCCCACCGCCGAGCTATCCGATTTAGCCAACGTCACCGTGCTTGATGCCGACAGTCAGGCTACATTACTCAGTGAGATCCAGGCGCGCAACGAGGGCCGTCCCCTCTGGCAGTACTTCATTTGGGCCACGCTACTATTCCTCCTGGCCGAGGCGCTGGTGCTCCGCTTCTGGCGGGTTTAGTGGCGCTTGCGCTACCTTTGCCGGCCATGCTGCTCCGCGCCGTTACCATCGTCGATCCCGCTAGTCCCCACCACGGTAAAACGCTGGACGTACGGGTCGATCAGGGTGTCATTCAGGCACTGGCGGGGTCGCTGGATGCGGGGTCCGAGGAGGAGGTGTTCGATCATCCCGGTGCCTACCTAAGTCCTGGCTTCGTCGACATTGGGGCCTACCTGGGTGATCCGGGCCACGAGGAACGGGAGGACATCGCAAGCCTCACCGCCGCGGCCCGGGCCGGAGGGTATGTCGCCGTTGCCGTACTACCCAATACGGTGCCCGTGCGGCAGTCCGTGGCCGATATGACCTATCTGGCGAGTCATAACGGCACCGGACCGGTCGACCTACTACCCATTGCCGCCCTCAGTCACGACACCGCTGGTGAGGACCTGACCGAAATGATGGAGCTCGGAGCCGCCGGTGCGGTCGCCTTCAGTGATGGTACAAGTCATGCCCTCAGTGGCAGCCTACTCAAGCGGGCCCTGGAATACGGCAAGGGATTCGGGGCCACGGTGATCGATACCCCCTACGCCGGCGAGCTGGCCGAGGAGGGTCAGATGCACGAGGGTGGGGTCAGTGTACAACTGGGCCTTCCGGGCATACCGACGCTGTGCGAGACTATACCGTTGGAACGCGACCTGGCTATTTTGCGCTACACGGAGGGCCGGCTCATCGTACACCTAGTTTCTTCCGCCGCCGGCCTGGCCCTAATTGATGCGTATCGCGACAGCGCTACCGGGCTGGTAGGCTGTACGGTCAGCGCCCATCACCTCACCTTCACCGACGAAGAACTGCTCGGCTTTGACCCCAACTTCAAGATGCTGCCCCCGCTGCGGAGTGAGGAGGACCGGAAGGCTTTGCGGGAGGCCCTGCTGGCAGGGCGAATCGATGCCATCGTCAGCCACCACCGCGCACGCCACGGGGAAGAAAAAGATTTGGAGTTCAGCTACGCGGCCTTCGGAGCACTCGGACTGGAAACTGCCCTGCGCCAACTGCTGCCCCTGATGGAAGGTGCTCCGGAAGCGCTGGGCGCTATCGTTACGGCACTCACCGCTGGTCCCCGCCGCCTCCTCGGATTATCTCCCGTAACTGTGGAAGAAGGCGCGTCCGCACAGCTTACCCTGTTTACCACCCACGGCAGCAGCCGCTTTACCCGCGCAGACCTGAAGGGCAAAACCACCAACAGCCCCCTCCTCGGCCGCGAGCTCCCCGGCCGCATCCTCGCTACCATCAACCACGGCCGGCTATGGACATCAGCGTAGTCGTCCCCCTGTTCAATGAAGAAGAATCGCTACCGGAGCTCACCGCCTGGATCGACCGCGTGATGCGCGCTAATGACTTCAGCTACGAAGTGTGGCTAGTCGATGATGGTAGCACGGATAGCAGCTGGGAGGTGGTACAGCAACTAGTCGCACAGAATGACTGCCTTAAGGGCATCAAGTTCCAGCGTAACTACGGCAAGAGCCCGGCCCTGAACGTAGGCTTTCAGCACGCCGGTGGGGACGTGATCATCACCATGGATGCCGACTTACAGGACAGCCCCGACGAGATCCCCGCCCTCTACCGGATGGTGAAGGAAGACGGCTTCGACGTAGTCTCCGGCTGGAAGAAAAACCGCAAGGATCCAATTGGCAAGACCCTACCCTCTAAGTTCTTCAACTTCGTGACCCGCAAGGTCAGCGGCATCGAACTCCACGACTTCAACTGCGGACTGAAGAGCTACCGCCGCAACGTCATCAAGTCGATCGAGGTCTACGGCGACATGCACCGGCACATGCCGCTACTGGCCAAGTGGGCGGGCTTTCGCAACATCGGCGAGAAGGTGGTCGAGCACCGGGCGCGCAAGTACGGCTACTCCAAGTTTGGTCTTTCCCGCCTGGTGACCGGCTTCCTGGACCTACTCAGTCTGATGTTCGTGGGCAAGTTCGGTAAGCGGCCCATGCACTTATTCGGTACCCTCGGCACGGTCATGTTCGTCATCGGACTGGTCACGGCCGTTTACATCGGCACCGCCAAGGTGTACGCCCTGGCCAACCACATGCCCAAAACGCTGGTCACCGATAACCCCTGGTTCTTCATCAGCCTGACTACGATGATCATGGGTACGCTGCTGTTCGTGACCGGCTTCCTGGCCGAGCTCGTGGCCCGCTCCAACCCCGACCGCAATCACTACCTCGTCGAAACCGTACTCGATGCTTAGGGTCTACGATGATGCCTACTTCATGCGGCAGGCCCTGAAGCAGGCCGAGCTAGCCGCCGCTGCCGGAGAGATCCCCGTGGGTGCCGTGGTGGTAGCCGGCGAGCGCATCATTGCCCGCGGCTACAACGAGACCGAGCGGCTCAACGATGTCACGGCCCACGCCGAGATCATCGCCCTGACCGCCGCGGCCAACCACCTGGGCGACAAGTACCTGCGCGACTGCACGCTCTACGTCACCCTGGAGCCCTGCCCGATGTGCGCCGGTGCGCTGGCCTGGGCCCAGACCAGCCGCATCGTCTACGGGGCAAGCGATGATAAGCGGGGCTTCATGCGCTTCGGGCGTGAGCTGTTGCACCCGAAGACCGTCCTGGAGTTCGGCGTACTGCACGATGCGTGTGCGGACCTCATGACCGGTTTTTTCCGGCAGCGACGTTAAAGATCGTTTAAACACGACCCGTCCTTGCACCGGCGGCCCCGCCCGCTCTTTCTTTGTGGTGTACCAGATGTCCTGCCCGATGTACCGACTGCTTCCCGCCCTCCTGTTTTGTGTGCTTGCCCTGAGTGCCTGCGGGCCGCGCCTGAGCCCCTTTACGCAGCGGCTGTACGAGGATCAGGGCTGGGGAGAGGAGGAGCTGAGGCGTATTCAATTCTACCTGAGTGAGGATGTGGTGCTCCAGCGCGAACTACGTAACGACCGTACGCAGATCACCCGGGGGGCGGTGAAGGTGATTAATGGTCGGGAGGTGGAACAGATTGTCTTTAAGCGGAATACACCCGGTCTATTCACCTTTCAGCCGAAGACGCAGCGGGTAGCCGTGAGCTTTGAGAACGATACGGACAATTACCTGGTCTTCGGCCCCAATCCTAAGAATGGCGACCGCTACACCCTACTGGCCAGCGACTGGACCCGCAACTCCGGAAAGGTTACCTACGCCGGGCAGCAGTGGCAAGTATCGAGCGCGGATGCCTTTGCGAGTCTGCTCATTCCCCTGAAGCGACTGCGGGAGGGCGATACGCGCGGTCGGGTGGTCGGCGGGCGGAAGCTTTAGCGCAGGAAGTCACCGGCGAGTCCCTCAGCCTCGGTCAGGGCGGTTTTCAGCTCATCATTGACCAGTACGCGGTCGAAGCGCTCGCGGTAGGTGAGCTCCTCGCCGGCACGGGCAATACGTACGCGCAGGCTATCGGCGTCCTCGGTGCTGCGGTCGCGTAGTCGCTGAAAGAGTGTTTCCTCATCGGGCGGGGCTACGAAGACGGCCAGACTATCCTGGGGATAATGCTGCTTGATATTACTAGCCCCCTTGACCTCAATATCGAAGACGACACACTTATCCTGCGCCCAGATGCGGTGGACCTCGCTGTGTAGCGTGCCGTAGTAGCGCCCCGGATACACCTCCTCGTACTCCACGAACTCCCCGGCAGCTACCCGACGGGCAAACTCTTTGGGCGTTAAAAAGTGGTAGTCGCGTCCATCGACCTCTCCGGGCCGCGGCGGACGGGTGGTAGCCGATACCGAAAAGGCCAACTGCGGAAAGCGGTCCAGCAGGTGGCGCACGATAGTGGTCTTGCCGGCCCCGGAGGGCGCGGTGAAAATAAGTAGTTTCCCCTGGGGTACCTCAGGCGACATTGGCCAGCTGTTCTTTGATCATCTCGAGCTGCTCCTTCATGTTGACGACCAGTTTCTGCAGGTCGGCAGAGTAGGCTTTAGCGCCGAGGGTATTGATCTCACGACCCATTTCCTGGCTGATAAAGGTGAGCTTACGGCCCTTGATGCTATCCTCATTATCAAGGACTTGCATAAAGTAATCGCAGTTTTGCTGTAGGCGTACCTGCTCCTCGTTGATGTCCATTTTTTCGAGGTAGAAGAGTACCTCCTGCTCGTAGCGGTTCTTGTCGACGTTGGTCCGACCGAGGTAGTCGCTCAGGTGGCGGGCCATGCGCTCGCGCACCGCGGTGATGCGCTGCTCGTCGTACTCCCCCACCCGGCTGAGTAAGTCAGTGATGGCGCGGACGCTGGTGCGAAGATCCTGGCCCAGCACCGAGCCCTCCTGTT
Source organism: Saprospiraceae bacterium (assembly GCA_958295895.1). GTDB lineage: Bacteria > Bacteroidota > Bacteroidia > Chitinophagales > Saprospiraceae > Neolewinella. The sequence goes on from CATQHI010000012.1 coordinate 75,034, forward strand.
GGCGGTAGTCCTGGAAGCGAGCGAGGCAGTCCTGGGTGACGGCCTGTACCTCCGCCCAGTCCTGCTCCGCTAGCTCCCCGCTACTGGCCTCAATGATGCCGGGGGTGCGCAGCAGGGCGGGGACTAGTCCGTCCATGGTGCTATCCGGTAGCGAGGTCTTGAGGTTGAAGTAGATATTGGTGCTGAGCTCAGCCAGGAGGGGTAGGTCGACCCGGAGCTTGGAGGCGCTACTGGCGTCGGTGATCTCTAGGTTCATCTCCACCTTACCGCGGCCGATGGCCTCGAGGACCAGGGTGCGGAGTTCGAGCTCGTGCTGCTTGAGGTGCTGGTTGCTGCGCAGGCGCAGGTCGGTCAGTTTACTATTGAGGCCGCGCAGCTCTACGGTGTACGTCTTGGCGCCCTCGCTGCGGGTGGCTCGGCCGTAGCCGGTCATGGAAAGAAGCATGGAGTTGGGGCGTTTGGGGGGGCGAAGGTATAGGTTTACGACTTACAAGTTGAGATTAGCTGCGCCGCTGCCTCCGGCGGTTACGCTTTATGGTTGGGAGGACGGCTTACGTGATAACTCATTGATTTTAAAAGAAATAAGGCGCTACGTAAGGGGAAGTTCCGCAAAAAAGTGGATATTTGCCCCGCTTTTGAGAACCCGTACGCGGACCGAAAAACTATAGCATGAGAAAAGCTGACGTAGTAGCCAATATTGCCGACAAGACGGGCATCGCCAAGGTCGACGTACTGGTGGCGTTGGAGAGCTTTTTCAAGGAGGTGAAGGGAAGCCTGGCGGAGGGTGAGAACGTCTACATCCGCGGCTTCGGCTCCTTCGTGGTCAAAAAGCGGGCCAAGAAGATCGGGCGCAACATTCAGGAGAACACCGCCATTGAGATACCGGAGCACTACATTCCCGCCTTCAAGCCGGCCAAGATTTTCGTCGAGCAGGTCAAGGATAAGGTGTCTAACCTACCCGATGACGACGAAAGTGACCTCGACTGATGCGTAGACCGCAGTGGATTGCCGCCGGGGTCACCCTACTACTGGTAGCCATCACCTACTGGGGCTGTCCCGTGCGCCCTCCGGAACTTGACGCCGACTTCAACCGGGCACCCACCGCGGCTACCGGGCTACAGTCGCTTATACGGGAGGCGCATACTCAGCTTACCCCCGCCCAGCAGGCTACGCTTGCCACGCTGGAGGACCGGCTGGCCTCGCAGGAAGAGGATAGCGCCCGCGTCGATCTACTGCAGCAGATTGCCGGGGAGTGGTACCAGGCCGATCAGCCCGCCATTTCCGGTGCCTATGCCGCCCAGATCGCCGAGATCGAGAACACAGAGGCTGCCTGGGGCATCACGGGTACGACCTTCAGTCTTTGTCTGCGCAAGGAGGGGATCGACGGTAAGACGCGGCAGTACTGCGCCGATCAGGCCGAGCAGGCTTACCAGGCTGCGATCAGCCTCAACCCCGGTGAGCCAGAACACCGGATCAACCTGGCGGTCACCTACACCGATAACCCGCCCCCGGACAATCCAATGAAGGGTATCCTTATGTTGCGGGAGCTGGAAAAGGACTACCCCGACGAGCCACAGGTCTACGTCACGCTGGCCCAGCTCGCCATTAAAACAAACCAACTGGACCGTGCCGCCGAGCGGCTACTGCGAGCAGATCAGCTACGGCCCGGCGATCCGGATATCGTGTGTCCACTGGCCAGGGTGTACGAAAACCTGGGCCGCACCGGGGAGGCCGATATCTACGCCCGCAAGTGCTCCGAACTACTACAGTAATTAACCCACGGGCTTTGCGTACCTTCGCCGCCCGGATAGCCGCCGCCCCCAACTGCGTGTGGCTACAACTATCTAGGGTACGGGGCGTTTTACTCCCGTACGATAATGTATCATCACCGTATTTCTTTACTTTAAACGACCGACTATGCCGTGTGGAAAAAAACGGAAGCGTCATAAGATTGCTACCCACAAGCGGAAGAAGCGCCTGCGCAAGAACCGCCACAAGAAGAAGAACCGCTAGGTAACTAGCAGCACATTCGTGCGGCCGGAACCTCCCCCACTTGGGTCAGGTTCCGGCCGTGACCGCTGCCGGCCCTACTTCCCCCCCCGCCTTCGCTTTGCGCGCTACGTGCCGCGAGATTTGCGCACGGCCCCTTTCTGTGATGTAGCCACCGATTACCGATACACTTGCTGCATCCGCCAAGAAACTTTCCGCCACCTGCCGGCCCCCTCGGAGAGGGCATCCGTGCGGCGGACAACCCCAGCCGACCAGACGTTGATCTTCCCGTCCCATAATTAGCCCGAACGCGCCGGTGGCCTTATGGTCGTAGCCGCCCCTCGGTCCCACGCTGTGCCCCTGTGTACCGGATACCCGCCCCTCCTCCGCCGCCTATCTCTGGCCGGGGGATTTCGTGTATCCACCTAACTCTGTTGTACAGTGGAAAAAGAAATGATCGTCTCCAGTACGGGCAAGGAAGTAGAAGTTGCCCTACTCGAAGACGGAAAGCTGGTAGAGATTCACCGCCAGCGCTCAACCGACCAATTTACCGTGGGAGATGTCTTCCTCGGGCGGGTCAAACGGGTCACCGCGCCCCTCAATGCGGCCTTCGTCGATATCGGACATAAGAAGGATGCGTTTCTGCACTATACCGACCTGGGTCCGAAGGTGCGAACGCTCCAGACCTACTCCGACAAGGCGATTAAGGGCAAGCTCCCCAATTTCACCCTGGACCAGGTCGACTACGAAAAAGAGATCGTCAAGACCGGCAAGATCGACGAGGTGATCTCCAAGAAACAGGTGGTGCTGGCCCAGGTACTCAAAGAACCCATCAGTACGAAGGGTCCCCGCCTGAGCTGCGAGATCACCATTCCGGGTCGCTACCTGGTCATCACCCCCTTCAGCGAGACGGTGGCCGTCAGCAAGAAGATTAGTACCAGCGAGGAACGCAAGCGCCTGCAGTTGCTGGTGGAAAGTATCCGTCCGGCAAATTTCGGCGTCATCGTCCGCACGGCGGCGGAAGGCAAGGGCGTCGGCGAGCTCCTCGAGGAAATCACCGCGCTGATGGAAAAGTGGAAGACCATCGTAGAAAACGCGAAGGGAGCCACTCCACCGGCAAAGCTCCTAAGTGAGGTAGACAAGACCACCGGTCTACTACGGGACCTGCTCACGCCTGACTTCACTAAGGTGGTCGTCGATGATAAGGATCTCTACGAGACCATCAAGGAGTATGTCCAGGACATCGCTAAAGATCGGCCTAACCTAGTACAGTACCACAAGTCCAGCAAACCCATCTTCGATGCCCACGGCGTGACCAAACAGATCAAATCCAGCTTCGGCAAGACGGCCACCATGGCCAGCGGGGCCTACATCGTCATCGAGCATACCGAGGCGATGCACACCATCGACGTCAACAGTGGCAACAAGATGCCCAGCCAGAATCAGGCCGAGGCCGTACTGAAGATCAACCTGGAGGCCGCCGAGGAGGTCGCACGCCAGATGCGTCTGCGTGACATTGGGGGCATCATCGTCATTGACTTCATTGATATGCGCGACGCCGATCACCGCAAGCAACTCGCCCAGACGATGCGCGCGGCCATGAAGAGCGACCGGGCGCAGCACACGGTATTGCCACTGAGTAAGTTCGGTCTGATGCAGATCACCCGCCAGCGCGTACGCCCCGAGGTGAAGATTACTACGGCTGAGAAGTGCCCCACCTGCAACGGCACCGGCAAGATCAACGCCACCATCCTACTGACCGACGAGATCGAGCGCGACCTCAACTTCATTATGGACGCCCGGCCCAAGGCTAAGCTCAAGCTCAAAGTGCACCCCTATATCTCGGCCTTTCTGAAGCGCGGCCTACCCAGTGCCCAGATGAAGTGGTACATGAAGCACTACCGCTGGCTCGATATCCAATCGGACAATGACTTTCCGATCACGACCTTCAAGTTCTTCGACGGTAAGGATGATGAGATCAAGCTGCAGAACTGATAGGAGACTACCGGAGGCGATCCGCGCTACGCACCAGTTTCTCGTCTTTGTTGATATAACGGGCAGCCAGGGCGGCAAAGACGATGGTGAGTAGCGGAAGTGCGAGTCCGAACTCGGGTTCGGCCTGGTCGGCAGCGCGGTCGGTGGACCAGAGCAGTACCCCGTAGGCGGCGTAGGCTACCGTAATCAAGATCGCTACGTTGCAGAGGATTTTTTGTAGCCGGCGGTTGGTGTACAGAAAAATGGCGGCCAGGACGAGTACGCCGACGGCAGCTACGCCACCGATGAGGATGGGGCTATCGAAAAGCGTAAAGTGAGCGTCGGCAAAAACGGGGCTATCGGCCACGGCGGCGGGGGTCTCGGCTACGTCGGTGCCGAAAAGGCCGAAGGTGCACAGGGCGGCCAGGGCCAGAAAGACGGATTGGATACGCTGGATCATCGTAGGGGTCGTTCGGTTGGAGCCGCAAAGGTAGCCGCTTATCTTTACCCCATGCTCCTGCGCGGCGTGGTTTCAGTTGTTTTCCTCGGTCTGCTCACGGCCTGTATTCCCCCCGGGGAACCTACGCCCGGTCGGACGGTAACCGTGGAACTCAGTGACAGTACGGCCCAGAGCATCCTCACGCTGCAGAACGAGCGGCGGGCCGAGGCCCTGCTTCCTTACCTCCACCGGGAAGACGAGCGGTACCGTTACCTGGCTGCCCGCGCGTTCGGTAGTTTTCCTGCCTTAGATGATGCTGTGGTAGACTCGCTGGCCTCGCTGCTGACGGATCCCAGTGAGGCGGTCCGGCTCCAGGCGGCCTATGCCCTCGGGCAGAGTGGGCGGGAGGAACAGGCGGCCGTACTTATGGGGGCTTTCGATCAATCCGGTAACTACACTACGTCCAACGCGGCTATCCTGGAGGCTGTGGGCAAGGTGGGTGATGCGGCTACGGTAGCGCTACTGGCCGGCATCACCACCTACGCTGCCCGGGATACTGTCCTCCAGACCGGCCGCATCTACGGACTGCTTTACGGGGCCTTACGCGGTCTGCACTCGCCCCAAGGCGATGCGGCGGTGGTGGAGCTCGTGCTGGACGCCGCGGTGCCCAATGAGGTGCGCTACCCGGCGGCCCAGTACTTACAGCGTATCGCGTTCTCTCCCGACAGTAGTCAGGAACGCCGGTTACGGGCTCTGCTACGAACGACCGCTGACCCACTCATTGCAATGGGAGTGATCCGGACCCTGGGTCGTAGTGGGCGTCCGGCCTCACGCGTGTCACTGCTCCGCCGTCTGGATGCCCGCCCGGACTGGCGCGAACGGGTGGAGGTGCTGCACGCACTGACCGGATTCGAGTACGCCTCGGTGCGTGAATCCGTTGTAGAAGCGCTGCGCGACCCGCACCCCCTGGTAGCTCGCACGGCGGCAGACTATCTCTTGGAGTACGGCATACCCGCCGACGCCCCCCTATACTTTCAGCTCGCAGCCGACCTGCCGGCTCCAGTAGCTGTCCCCCTCTACCGGGCCGCTAATCGCCACCTTTCCCCCTTCCTGACCGACTACCGCAGCCGCATCACCAATACACTCCGCGAACGCTACGCTTCGACCACCGAGGTGTACGAGCGCGCCGATCTGCTTCTGGCCCTGGCGGAGTTTCCCTGGATGTACCGCGTACTGCATACCTACTACCAGGAAGCCGAGCACCCCGTACTGCGCACTGCAGCTGCCGAAGGACTACGGACAATTGGGGAGCGCGACGATTTCGATAGCTTCTTCCGCGGCAGTCGGCAGCGGGTACGTGCGGAACTGGCGGATTACTACCGCGAGCTAATTGAGGGGCGGGAGGAGGGACCGGCCTATCATGCTGCGCTCGCACTCTCGGCGCAGCCCGCGACCTACCGTGCGATCTACGGCGACCTAGCCTGGCTCGACGCTGCGCTGGACCGTTTTGAATTGCCCCGCCAGTTAGAGACCTACAACGAAGTATTGAGCGCTCGGAATGCCCTGGTAAGTCAGCAACGGCAAGCTACTACTACCAGTCCGCAGCGTGTACGCTCAGCCGATTGGAGCTTGCTTCAGGCGGACGGCGACCGCCGCATCGTACTGACCACTACTCAGGGCACCATCACCCTACGACTCTGGCCTACGATTGCGCCGGCTACCGTAAGCAGTTTTCTTACGCTGGTCCGGGAGGGCTACTACAACGGTAAGACATTCCACCGCGTGGTACCCAACTTCGTAGCTCAGGGCGGGGGGCCGCGGGGAGATGGCTTCGGTAGCGAGGACTTCGTACTCCCCACCGAGACACCCCACCTGCACTGGGACCGCACCGGGCTCCTGGGTATGGCCAGTGCCGGACGGGATACCGAGGGCGTGCAGTTTTTCATCACCCACCGCCCTACTCCCCACCTGGACGGCAAGTATACCATCTTCGGAGAGGTGGTGGAGGGGCAGGAAGTGGTCGATCGGCTGGTACCGGGCAGTCAGATCGAGTCCGTACGGCTAGAGTAGTGTGATGTACTACCTTGCGCCATATGACCGAGCTTTGCACCCGCGTCCGCGCCCTGAGTGAAGAAACGGCGGCGGCTACCGTGGCGGACCGGCGCCACCTGCACGCCCACCCGGAGCTGAGCTTTGCGGGGCACGCTACGGTGCGGTACGTACGCGAGCGGTTGGATGCGTTGCATATCCCCTACCGGAAAGTGGCGGGTACCGGTCTGGTGGCAGAAATACGGGGGGGCAGTGGACCGACCGTGGCCCTGCGCGCCGATATGGATGCGCTACCGATACAGGAAAAAAACGAGGTAGCCTACCGTTCGCAGACGCCGGGGGTGATGCATGCCTGCGGGCATGATGTGCATACGGCGGCGCTGCTGGGGGCGGCACGGATTTTACTTCCGCTAAAGGATCGACTGGGCGGTACGGTACGCCTGCTCTTCCAGCCCGGGGAGGAAAAACTGCCCGGTGGGGCTACCCTGATGTTGCGGGATGGGGCGCTCGAAAATCCGGTACCGCAGGCTATTTTCGGTCAGCACGTGCACCCTCCCCTGCCGGCGGGTACGGTGGGCTTTCGACCGGGCATCTACATGGCGAGTACCGATGAGCTCTTTATGACCGTGTGCGGACGGGGAGGGCACGGGGCCATGCCGCACCAGACGGTGGACCCGATCGTAATCACCGCGCAAGTAATCACCGCCCTACAGCAACTGGTGAGTCGCGAGACGGACCCTACCCTACCGGTGGTGCTGACCTTCGGGCGCATCGAGAGCGAGGGTGGCGCGACAAACATCATCCCCAATGCCGTACACCTCCAGGGTACCCTACGTACGCTGGACGAAGACTGGCGCAAGGAACTGCACCAGCGGCTACGGCGTACGGCGGAGGGAATCGCCGCAGCGCTCGGGGGAACAGCGGAGTTGGAGGTACGCCACGGGTATCCCTTTTTGAAGAACAATGAGGCCCTCACGCGCTGGGCGCAGGCCGAGGCGCGTACCCTACTCGGTGAGGACCGGGTGGTGGACCTACCCATCCGCATGACCGGCGAGGACTTTGCCTTTTACAGCCACCGGCTACCGGCCTGCTTTTACCGGCTGGGTGTGGGGGGACCGGGGCATGCGAATAGTCCGGTGCATACGGATACCTTCGATGTGGACGAGGGGTGTCTGCGGACGGGGGCGTCGCTGTTAGCTTGGTTCGCGCTGCGGCGGCTTACTTGAGCTGCTCGCGCCAGTTCAGGATCAGATACACCCCCTCATCGGCCGTCACAAAGAGGTGCTCGTACACGATGGCCAGATTCACGGCGGTGCGGTCCAGCTTAATCTTGCCCTGCAGGTTACCGATCAGGTCGGCGACGTAGATGCCATCGCCACCACCTACGAGTAGCTTATCGCCATCGGTGAGACTTCCGTCGGGTACGCCCTTGTCGACCGGGAAACAGTAGCGGGGGTTGTTGGTAATCTTAGCCGTAGCGGGATCGAAATCGTAGGCGTAGACAGCCTTGCGGCGCTTGAGCTTCACGCCATCGTCGTGCGCGCCGTCGTTGCTGGTATCGGTAACGTAGAGGGTCCGCTCGTCGGGGCTGAGGGCAAGGCCGTGGGGCATTTCCAGTCCGCAGTCGAAGGCGAAGGGTTGTCCATTTTTGGGTAGTACGTACAGGCTCGGCTCCAGCTCCGGCGGCGGCCGAAATCCCTGGCGGAAACCGTAGTCGGGATCGCTGACTACCATGTGTCCCTGTTTACTCACGATCACTTTGTTGAGGCTATTCAGCGGTTTGCCGTCGTAGCCATCAAAGAGCACGCTGCGCTCCTGGGTAGCCAGGTCGAGCCGGGTCAACTGGGCGGGGCGGTCCATGTCTCCCTGTTCGCAGACTAAGAGCCCCTTGCCGTCGGGACTCAGGCACATACTATTGGCCATGTTAGCATCGTGTAACCATTCCTGTGCCTGGAGGGATTCGATTTCGGAGCCGATCAGGTCGGTCCAGCTACCGTCCTTGTCTAACTGGTATGCACCAAAGTCCAGGTACTGAATACCCACCCGCGGCGGGTCCATCTTCTTAGTCGTAGAAAAGTAGAGCCGTTGCTGCTGGGGGACGTAGGTGCAGCCTTCGTGGGCGTCGCAGGGGATGAAGTAGGTCAAGGGGGGGGGATTTAGGGAATAGGGATTGGGGGATGTAGGGACTAGGGATGGAGGGACGGGGGGTAGTCGTTGGAGTAACCAGCGTGTGTAGGCGTCGTGTTCGGGCGGGGACGCAGGTGCAGTAGAACGCGGAACTGCCTTACCTTGCATCCCGAGTCCCCCCCGTCCCGAGTCCCCCTCGTCCCTCCGTCCCCCGTCCCCCTCCCATCCCTTATCCCCTCCCCCCTTGCCCACCCGCGCCAAAAAATCCTACGGCCAGCACTTCCTTACCAACGAGCACTACGCCCGGCAGATCGCCGAGGCGATGGAGCTTACCTCATTATATAAGGACGTACTCGAAGTAGGCCCCGGACAGGGCATGCTCACCAAGCACCTGCTCGACCGCCGCGCGGACTTTCACCTCAAGGTGGCCGAGGCCGACCGCGATATGGTTGTTTACCTCAATACCCACTACCCGGAGCTAAGCGACGATATCCTGGAGGGAGACTTTCTCCGACAGGACCTCACGGAGGTATTCGGCGGCAAACCCTTCGGACTCGTAGGTAACTTCCCCTACAACATCTCCAGTCAGATCCTCATCAAGCTGCTCGACAACTACCGGCTGATCCCGGAGATGGTGGGTATGTTCCAGAAGGAGGTGGCCGACCGGGTGATCAGTGGCCACGGCAGTAAGGTCTATGGGGTGATCGGGGTGCTGATGCAGTTGCGGTACGAGCCCTCGCTCTGCTTCAACGTAGGTCGCGGCAATTTTCAGCCGCCGCCGAAGGTACAGAGTGCGGTAATCCGGCTAGTACGCCGCCCGGAGCCCTTGATTGCCGACGAGCACTACGGTACGTTCAAGCACGTGGTGAAGTCAGCCTTCGGGCAGCGGCGCAAAATGCTGCGCAATAGCCTCAAGTCGATCTTTCCGGCGGAGGTGCTGGGGGAAGAGATCTTTCGGCGGCGGCCGGAGCAGGTGTCGGTAGAGGATTTCGTAGCATTAGCAGAACGGGCGGCGGGTTAGAACAGTAGGCACCATATCGATGTCGGCTATACAGCTACGCAAATTGTGAATACTTCTCCAAAAGCGGCTACAAATTATTTTGTGCTATCCGCTGATAGTCAGTGAGTTAATTCAAATTACCCCTTAGAACAGGGTCTATTTTACCGCAGAATTAGCTGCACAGGTGTCCTTTTTTTCCTGATTTCGCCCCTGACCTTTGTGATCATCAAAGCGGGAATACTTCCCCCTTCACTATCACATCGTCAGCATGCCTCATTTACACGCTATTTTTTCTGATTACCACGCCGCCTGCCGCCGGGGGCTGCGCCTTTCGGTACACCTGGGCTCGCCGCGCTCGGGCAACTGTAGCGCGACCGGTATTTGCAGTCTACAGTCGCTGGACTACGTGCCGCGGCAGTCCTGCGCCGTAGTCCTACCGGCTTACCTGCGGTTAGACCGGCCTACGGGTCGGCTGCTGCTTCACTTCGATACGTCTGCCATTACGGAGACTGCGCGCGGGCAGCACTTTGCCAATGATCGCTTTCGGGTGCCGTGTAGCTACCGGCTGCCGAGCTGGGTGGTGCGGGGGTTGGACTTGCCGGCTGGGGTGTACCGGATTGTGCCGGGGGAGTATCCGGTGCTAGGGGACGGGGTTTTTACTACGCTTTCTGTAGGGATTACTACGGCGGTTACCGCACGGATGCGGGGGCTGGGGGTGGCGGCTTAGGGGCTTGGCTCTTGGCGGCTTGGCTCTTAGCGGCTCGGCTCTTGGCGGCTCGGCTCTTGGCGGCTCGGCTCTTGGCGGCTCGGCTCTTGGCGGCTC
>CATQHI010000013.1 GCA_958295895.1 Saprospiraceae bacterium
GGTGATCAGCAGACCCTCAGTGCCCGGCACCAGTAAGCGATCCCCTATCCGGGTAGGTGAGACGGCAAAACCAGTAGCCAACGAACTGACAAGCAGACTCGCTTCCCCTCCATCCGTACTGTATAGATCGTCGTCTTCCGTGAGAAATACAATGGCAGACCCCGCCCGGCCCACAAACCGGGTTACGTCCGTAGTCGTCCGCAGTACCTCGATGGGACGCAGCGGATCAGTAAAAGCAACGTAATGGTAGCGATAAAGGCCATCCGTCGGTGAGTAGCTCTGTAGTAAAAGCTCCCTAGCCGTCGACTCAGGTCGATTGATCATACTGGTCACGTTACAAAGCACCTCTCGAGAAGAGTTCCCTCCCACTGTATAGTACACGCAACCGACCTCGTAATCGTAGGAAAAAAAACCACTCCCAGTCGATATGATTTGTTCTAAAGGATATCCCGTGCTTTGCGTGTTTAGGTCGATCACCTCCACCGTGTAGGGTAGCTCTTGAGTGATAGCGTGAGTGCAGCAGTACGCTAACCAAAATAGGATCAGAAAAATTCTCATGTGAGTGTAATTTGAATCTAAGCCGATAATCCCATCCTGGAATCATACATCTATAGAAAATTTGACGGGGCCGCAGGTGCAGTATTGGTGGAAGGACCTCCAATAAAAAGCACCAAGCCGTAAATTATTGCCGCACGATCCTACGTGTGATCCTACCGCCGTCAGCATCGTGAAGCTGCAGCAGGTACATCCCGGCGGGTAAGTCCGTCAGTGAAATGCGTACACTTTGGCGAAAGGATGCCGTAGCTACCTGCCGCCCCTGTAGGTTGTAAAGCTGATAGCGGTAATCTCCGGCATCGGCCAGCGTGAGCTGCACCGCATCCCGCGTGGGGTTAGGGGCAAGGCGTATAATGCTGCTGCTGAAGTCCACTACGGCGGTCACTCCATCCACCCCATCGCAGTTCTCGTCTACGCCATTACCTACGATCTCCGTCATACCCGGATTGATTGCCGCATCGGTGTCATCGCAATCGGCATAGAAAAAGTAGCCGTCCTTGTCCCCGTCCAGCACCTCTACGATGGTATTGGTCACCGTATTGGTGATCACCGGCGCATTGAAATCAAAGAAGATGCCGGCCGTATTCTCGATGGCGGTGAAGTCCTCGACATCTTCCTTCGGTAGGATCTCGAAGGTGAAAAAGCCGTGGCTACCCGGTTCGTTGGTGGTGCTGTCGACAAGCAAGATATTAGGAAAGAGTACTTCCAGCATGCCATCATCCGAAAGCGTAACGCGGTGGTCATGGCTAGCGGTCAGCGGCTTAAACGTTTCCAGATCGAGCTGATCCGAGAGCTGGTCCTCAAGCCGTACGGTGAAGGCCGTATCGTTGCCCGTATTCTGAAAGCGAATGGAGTAGGTGATTGCCTCGTCAAACTGGGTGTAATTACTACCAGTCTCCTCGGGCCGGGAGGGCCAGGAGCGTTTATCATTGGGGTCGATGGCGCAGCGGAGGACATCGGCGTAGTGGAAGGTGTCGCGGACTTCCGCTCCGTCGATGTCGGTGGTGAGGGTGTGGGCGAGCATCGGGATTTCTTGGCCGGCGAGAGATTCGTCGGGCATACGCAGTTGCAGTTTGACCTGGTAGTGCTGGCCGGGTTGGAGGTCGGTATATGTCCAACTGTATACGCCATCCTGTTCTTCGGTCGGTGCAGTAGCAGCTTCTACAAACTCTGCCTCCGGGTGCAATTCTAGCGTAGCGGTACCGGACTGGGGCTGGCAGCCATCGTTGCTTACGGTAAGCCAGAAGGGGACGGTGAAGCCGCAGCGGGCGGTGGCGGATTCTAGGCGGGGGGTGAGGTGGGTGTCACTGCCGGTAGATACGACGGTAAAGTCGTGACGCAAGTCTTTCCCCGTCCCGTTATCCGTTGTAAAGGTATAAGTTTCACTAGCCTCATGACAGTCATCAGCACCTACGCTTACAATATATTTTTGCGCTGCGCTTAGGTAAAGCGTATACCTACCCAGCGAATCAGTAAAGGAGATGACACCGTCTACCCCATCAGCCGCTACGCGTCGATTTGGGACAGGATTTTCGTTTTCATCGAGGACGGTTCCGCTGAGCTGATGGGTGAAGGGAGGGCGAAAATGGTGGAGTTCTAGGCCAAGGTCAAGGTCCTTATCTACAAAGGCATAGAAAAACTCGCCTTCATGTGCGATTGCGAAAGGTCCGCGTCTAAATCCGAATACATCACTCGGCAAGTAACCCAGATGGTAAAGCTGTCGCTGATCGGCATTATAGAGCTCAAAGGCATACTGGTCCCCCCGGGTGCCCCGAAATAAAATGTTACTACCGATGATGGCGTGACTTTCATCGAGGCGACGTTGACCTCCGTAGTCGTATCCCGTAGCAATCGGGACAGGCTTACTATTCCTGGTTGGATCAAATCGGTAAAAACCGAGCGTATTGCTGTCGGACATTTCAAGGAACAATTCTTCACCGAGTCCTTGTAGTTGCTCTAACCGCTTTCCGTCTTCGACGGTGTACACGGTAGTCAAGTCTTCAAGACGGATGATCCGGTGCGTGGTAAGCGCGAGCCTACCTATCTCCGAACTGATTACCTTTACTAATTGCTCCTCCTCAACTAAATTAATAGAGAGTGTAATTCCCTCTTCAAATGAATAGCCTATAAGTTGCGGATTTCCACTGGCACCACCAGTGTAATAAAGAACGCCCTGATGTACTGCCGTCCGACCGGCGAGGTAAGGCACAGCCTCTAAACCTGCCACCTTTTCACCTTCGTTAGAAACTGGATCGTAGGCGTACCAAGCCATTCGGTAATCAGTCCGATCGTACTCCGGAATTGCGTAAAGAAGCCGGTCGCCCAACTTCGTTAACGGCAACTCGAAGCGATCATCGTGTGCCTCTATCGAATACGTTTGCAGCAATTCAAGATCTTCCTCACCGCTCGTGCCTCCCGCATAAAGCCCTACGGTAGCGTAGGTTTGATCTTCGGTCGTTGCGTAATACACTAAATGGGCTTGATCATCAGCAACTACGAAGGGTGAAAACCGCACCTCCGTACTTTGATAGTCGTTGCCAAAACCAGTATTCACATTTAGCTCAGGAATCAGCAGATTGGAACCCAGTGAAAAAGCAGCAAATCCGTCTAACCTACCTAGATAAGCGTTTGGCGTACGTGCACTAAACTCCCCCGTCAACGGCTCCACTTCTCCAGCTCGGTACTGGTAAAAGTTGTAGTCCACATATAATAAGAACTCATTCGTCTCACCACCGTAAAAAGCTTGGAAGTTGGAGTTTAACCGGCTTTTCATTAGACGGCCTAGATATTTTGTGCCATCATCACCCGGCCCTATACGGTATAGGTGGTATTCATTTTCGGGCGTCTTGGTTACAGCAAAGGGCTGATCGCCAGCGGTAAATAGATCTTCTATACTATGAGTTGCGGCGAACGGTTCCGGCAAGTCATACACTGTGATCACGCTGCCTTGATCCGCAATAGCCGCTAGTTTGCGTCCTACCTTGGAAGGATCCAAGACAATGCGATAGTAGTAGTCCGAGTCTCTAGTCTGCTCGAAATACTTAACATCTAACCGCTCATCAAGTACATGTAATTGCTTCGTTTTCTTTTCGTACCGGTATGTCTTGCTAAGGACATTGAAAATTAAGTCGGTAGTGGTTTCACCGATACTCCTAGCGTAGTAAGCCTCCTTTACCGCGCCTACCTTGATTGTTTCTTGTGTCGTCAGATCATAAACATACATAAACCCTTGATCCGTCATGAAGTCTTCCGTGAAAAATACTACCGTTTCATCCATCAGCGGAATCAACTCTTCCACCTCATAACGCCAAGTGAATTCATCTCCCTCAACGATAAGTCGGGTCCCAGCGCTCGTACCATCACTTACTATGACTCCTTCACTATTTCCTTCCCCCTCAAAAATGATAATTTCACCGTTGTTGTAGTTATTTGTACGGTGAGTAAAATCAAAATCAGCCACGCAGTACGGGCCTTCTTCGCCAATCCGTAGACGTGTAATCTCTCCTTCCGCATCGACAGTAAAGACATTCCCGTGCACATCCCCTATGCGAGCCGCAAACATTGCACGACCAGCAACTATTCGTAACCCGTATACCTCGTTAGGGTTAGTGCCCGGGTTAGGCGTCCCATAAAGCAGTTGCGCAGGACTGTCGCTTCCCAAAGTGTAGTTGTAGAGGCTATTGCCGGCAATGAAATACATCTGCTCTTCATGCCGTGTTCCTTCAAACTCGTAAAAACGAACCTGATCGTGGATACGGTAAGTAGCATCACGCGTACCATCCGTCACATATAGTCCATTGGATGCCCGCACGTAGGCAATATCGTTGAATGGGTCAAATTCTAGAAAAGGTTTCTTGCCCTTGTCCGCCAACTCGTCAATCAGTATAGTGTTTTTTCCTTCTGCATCTATACCGATCAATTGATTACCAACCTGAAGTAGCAAGCTTCCCGTGGACAGTACACCTGTCTCACCTACCGATTCTTGAGTAGTTAATACCTCTGTGCGGCGGTTTTGCTTGTCAAAGAAGTAGACAGAATAAGTGTTTTGCTCGGCTTTGTAGGAGACCCGGAAAAACCCTTTCTTCGTAGACAAAAACGAAAAAGCATTGGAGTCATCACAATTGAGTTCACTCAGTTCGACATTGTCCGTACCATAATAGAGGCAGTTGTCATCCGTCAAAAGATAGTACCCGTATCAGTACCGCGAATGCTGTACCGGGTATAGGAACTTAAATTCAGGTCCTCCACCTCAGTCTCAAACGGCAAGTTCTGCCCAGCCACTCCCGCCCAAAAGGACAGAAACAGCAACCCAATAAGTAAAATACGCATAGTAAGAGGTGAGTTCGTTTCCCCGAAGATAGCACTTTTAGGCTAGCCCGGCGAACTACCTAGCCCATTTCCACGTTCTGCGCACCCGCGGCCCCGCCCCTCCATATCACACCCGCTCCAATTCCCGCTCCTTCGTCACCTCATCCACCCGCTCAGCCAGCGATTTTAGCGCATCCTGTGCGGCGGTAAGATTATACACTCTTTCCTTGACCAAGCTCAGCCGGCGGGGCGTTTGCTTCAATTGTAGACCCCGAAGCTTACCCTCGCGCGCGATGATGCCGCTGAGCGACTTGAAGATCTGAGAGTCGTAGTAGAGCGACTGGGCATCTTCGACGAAGTAGCAGATCAGCTTGTCGTTCTTGAGGATGACGCGATCGAAGCCGAGCTCACGGCAGAGCCAGCGTAGACGCAAGCCGTCAAACAGCTCCTCAACCTGTACCGGCAGGGGGCCGAAGCGGTCCTTGAGGGCCTCGCCGTAGGCCTGTAGGCGCGCCTCATCCTCGATGTTATCTAAATCTTGGTACAGGCGGAGGCGCTCCTGGGTGGACTGCACGTAATCGGTCGGGATGTGCATCTCGGTGTCCGTCTCGATGGTGACGTCGCGCACGAAGTCGGCACCCTGGGTCATGGTGTCGGCGAAGACGTCGCGAAAGTCGGTCTGCTTGAGCTCGCGCACGGCCTCCTCCAGGATGCGCTGGTAGGTCTCGTAGCCAATGTCGGCGATGAAGCCCGACTGCTCGCCGCCCAGCAGGTTGCCGGCGCCGCGGATATCGAGGTCCTTCATGGCAATGTTGAAGCCGCTGCCGAGGTCCGAGAATTCTTCCAGGGTGCGCAGGCGCTTGCGGGCGTCAGGGGTAAGCACGCTCAGCGCCGGTGCGATGAGGTAACAGTAGGCCTTCTTGTTTGAGCGCCCTACCCTACCCCGCAGCTGGTGCAGGTCGGAGAGGCCGAACTGGTGGGCGTTGTTAATGATGATGGTGTTGGCATTGGCGATGTCCAGACCGGTCTCGATGATGTTGGTGCAGACCAGCACGTCGTACTTGCGGTCGATGAACTCGATGAGGGTCTCCTCGAGCTCCTTGGGGTCCATCTGCCCGTGGGCCATGGCGAACTGAACGTCCGGGCAGAGCCGGCGCAGCATCGTCACCATATCGACCAGGGTTTTGACGCGGTTGTGGACGAAAAACACCTGCCCGCCGCGGTGCACCTCCTGCTCCACGGCCTCCTTGATCACCTCCTCGCTGAACTGCCGCACCTCGGTGTGGATGGGCTGGCGATTGGGCGGCGGGGTGCGGATCACGCTCAGGTCACGGGCGTTCATGAGGCTGAACTGCATGGTGCGGGGGATGGGCGTGGCGGTCAGCGTGAGGGTATCTACCTCGACCTGTAGGGCACGTAGCTTTTCCTTGGCCTTGACGCCGAACTTCTGTTCCTCGTCGATAATAAGTAGCCCTAAGTCCTTGAACTCCAGTTTCTTCGACAAAATAGCGTGGGTGCCGATCAGAATATCTAGCTTGCCCTCCTTGACCTTTTTAAAAATCTCGCTCTTCTGCTTCGTGCTACGGAAGCGGTTCACGTAATCGACCGTAACGCCAAACTCTTCCAGCCGCTCCGTAAAGGTCCGGTAGTGCTGTAGGGCCAGGATGGTGGTAGGTACCAGCACGGCTACCTGCTTGTTGTCGGCGGCGGCCTTAAAGGCGGCACGTAGGGCGACCTCGGTCTTGCCGAAGCCGACGTCGCCGCAGATCAGGCGGTCCATCGGATGGGGCTTCATCATGTCGCCCTTCACGTCGTTGGTGGCCTTAAGCTGGTCGGGGGTATCCTCGTAGATGAAGCTAGCCTCGAGCTCGTTCTGGAGGTAACCGTCGGGGGGAAAGGCGTGACCCGGACTGGCCTGCCGCTTGGCGTAGAGCTTGATGAGCTCGCCGGCCATGTCCTTCATTTTTTTCTTGGTCCGCGATTTGAGGTTCTTCCAGTGGTCGCCGCCGATCTTGTCGAGGCGGGGGAGCTGGCCGTCCTTACCTGAATACTTCGACAGCTTGTGTAGGGAGTTGATGCCGACGTAGAGGATGTCGTTGTTCTTGTACACCAACCGGACCGACTCCTGCACCTTACCGTTGATCTCCAGTTTTTCCAGTCCCGAAAAGCGGCCCACCCCGTGGTCGATGTGCACGACGAGATCACCGGCGGTGAGGTCGCGCAGTAGCCGCAGGTTCAGCGCCTGGTCGCGCGTAAAGCCCCGCCGGAGCTTGTAGCGGTGGAAGCGCTCGAAGATCTGGTGGTCCGTGTAGCAGGCGGCCTCCAGTTCCGAGTCGATGAAGCCGGCGTGAATGGATACCGGTACGGGCTCGAAGCGCACCTCCGCATTCAGGTCATTGAAGATTGAGTAGAAGCGCTCAATCTGCTTAGCGTTGTCGGTGAAGATGTAGTTGGTCAGCCCCGAGCTGGTATTCTCCAGCAGGTTGCGGATCAGTAGCTCGAAGTTCTTATTGAAGCTCGGCTGGGGCTTAGCCCGGCAGTCGATGGTGTGGCCGATCGGCACCGGCTGCTTGTAGTCGCTGAAGAACACCACCGGCTTGCCCGCCACATCCTCCAGCACCTCCCCCGGCCGAATGAAGGCGCGGTCGCCGAAAAACTGGTTGATCTCATCATCGTCGACTAGCGTCAGATTCTTCCCGAATTCCTCCGCCTTACGGAAGGCCTCCCCGAGCCGGTCGAGCAGCAACTGGAAGTCCTTGAGCCAGATCACGGTATCCTCCGGCAGCACGTTGAAGATGCTGGTCTTCTGATCGCGGTCGAACTTCGTATTGATGTTCGGCACGATGCTCACGTACTTCACCGTCTCCACGCTCAGCTGGTTCATCGGATCGAAGGTGCGGATACTCTCCACCTCATCATCGAAAAGCTCGATCCGGTAGGGGTACTCGTTGCCGTAGCTGAAGATATCCACGATTCCACCCCGGATGCTGAACTGCCCCGGCTCGTACACGAATTCCTCCCGCTTAAAACCGTACTCCACCAGCACCTCGATAATCGTATCGACATCGATGTCCTCTCCCTTCTGGATTTCAATCCGCGACTTGGTTAGCACCGCCGGGGCCACCACCTGCTCGAAGAGCGCCTCGGGGTAGGTCACCACGATCTCCCCCTTGGACTGAGAGTGCGTCAGGTAGTTAATCGTCTCGGTGCGCAGCAGCACGTTCGTCGGGTCCAGTACCTCGAAGTACAGCGGCCGCCGGAAGCTATCGGGCAGCAGCCGCACCTGCTTTTTCGGCAGCAGCGCGGCGATGGTATTCTGAATGTAGGCAGCCTCCTCCTTATCGGTGGCTACCACGAGGTAGTGTCCGCCCACCTTGCGGTAGCAGCCCGCCACAAGAAAGCTCTCAAGCGCACCCGCTAGTCCTTTAAGTTGAATACGGGGCGCTTCGCCATCGGCCTTGGTCAGCGAAGTCAGTTGGGCAACGCGGTCGCTTGCGGCATACCGCTCCAGGAGTTGCTCGGCAGGGTTCAAAGGGGGTAGTCTTGTAGTTCGGTAGTAGGTAGTACTGTAGGGGGTAGTCTGTAAATGCGAGAGGCGTGGAAGGTGTTCAACCCATCCACGCCTCCAACGTCAGACTACAAAACTACCGAACTAGTAGCTCCACAGATCCTGCTCATAGTTAAAGATCTCCTGCTTGATCCGCTCGCTCTCGCGGAGCTGCTCGCGGCCACTGCGCTCGGGGCGGTCGATGCGCTCATCGAGGACGTTGCTGGCCTTGGTGATGTAGCTGTTGAAGAAGCGGTACTCGAAGACGTCCTCCCAACTACGGTTCGCCGCATCGTTGCCGTAGGCGAAGGCACTTTCGTTGGCCAGGAGCTGGCGGGCCTCGGGGTAATACACCCAAAACATAGGCCGCTCCACAGTGCGGGTGCTGCTTTCGGTCGTTTCCTGGATCATGGGGGCAATACCCAGAATGCGCACCTTCATCGTGCTACTCTCCTTATCGAAGAACCACATCTCCTGAATGCGGTAGCGCAGGACGCTGGTGGGGTCGAAAACGCGCTCTTCGAGTACGATCTCTTCTTCGTAGGTCTCCGGGTTGAGGACGCGAACGGAGTCTACCCCACCGGCCATACTGCTCAGGGTCTTCTGATCCATCAGCATGGAAAAGTTGTCACCACCGATGGGGTCGAAGACGCGGAGGTCACCGTTCTGTGCGGCCTCCAGTAAGATGGTTATGAGCGGCCGCTGCGGATTGATGAAGGGCAGGTTGATCTTTTCCTTCACGTCGATCACGCGCCAGATGCGGCGCTTCCACATGATGTCGGCTTCGCGCAGGTTTTCGTAGGCTAGTACGCGACGCTCCCGCATCGAGTTGTTCTCTACGATGTCGTTGAGAGGAGCGACGAAATCACCGTCCTGCATCAAGGGGTTATCGTCCGCCACGCCGGGCAGGGTGAAGGTGCTGGGCGTCTCCTCCTCCGTGGTGGTAGGCGTTTGCGCGAGCGCAGGTGCGGTGAACGCGAAGAGGAGGAGCAGAGCAGCTAGAGCTTGTGTAAACTTCATAGGTAGATGGATCGTCGTAGAAACAGGGTAAGAACGCGGCGGCGGCGGGGCCTGGTATCCGGCACCAAGAAAACGGGCCTCCGGAAGCGCAAACTACCGAAGGCCCGTCAATGTTGGTCGGCCGGCAGCCAACCGGCACTTAGCGAATCGTGAAGGACATGGTACCGAGGTCGCGAGAGGCAGCGTCACCAGGGCACTTAGCTTTGATGTTCTTGAAGGTGTAGTTATCACCGGGCTTAGCGCGACCGATGAGAGCTGCGGCCTGTCCGCTGAAGGCACCACCGCCGTTGGGGGCCAGCAAGGGATCTTCCCGAGCAGGGATGTAGAATACCTGAAAACCGGAAATATCACAACGGGCATCGAAGTCAAAATTCTTCAACTCGGCGAATACACCCTTCTGGGCACGAAAGGTAGAGTTAGGGATATCACCACCTTGCTGGCCACCCATGGTGGGTACGGGGTCGGGAATAGGCTTGACGCGGAAGGGGAAGGCACCGAGTAGCTGGCCACCGGCCGTTACCGTTACGTCGGTGGTACTATTCCCCGTGGGGCGTACCCCCTTCACCACGTAGTTCGTACCCGAACCGCTACCGCTGATAGCATCTCCGAAACTGACGCGCACATCATTGGAGGATACCCCGGCGGCAGAGACGGTGATGGGGTTATCGACCCCCATGTAGAACACATTCATCTTATCGGCGGATACGGCTACCGAACGGCTACCAACCTCGTACTGGAAGGTGTTGGTACCAGTCTTGGTCTCTCCGGTAAGCGGGTTAGTGACCGCAACTTCGAGATTGATGGTCTTGGATCCGGACCCACTGGCTACGAGGCTAAAGTCAGCCTTGCCGTCGGGTCCGATGTTGAGCCGTTGTCCGTTAGCCTTCAGGGTTACGTTGCTGGGATCGAGGGCACTGGAGAAAGCACCTACCGATACCTTCGCATTGAGCTTCTCGCCACCGATAACGTAGCTACGATCGGCCTCGAAGACGGGGAAGAAGTTGTCCACCTCGACGACCTTACCACCGGCCAGCTCATTGAGGCTGTTGATGAGGTTGGCCTCCGATACCTTCAGGTCCGACTGCATCTGCGACATCAGGGGCAGTACCGCAGCTAGCGGCATGTGGCCGAACTTGAAGTCTTCCCAACTGGTCTTGTCGCTCTCGTTTTGCCATTCGGTATCGTCGATATTGAAGGGCATGTTGAGGGCAACGCTCTGGATGAGGGTATTTACCTCTTCTTCCGTACGGTCGAAATCTTCACCGTACTTGTTGAGCAGCTCGGAGTATAGATCAATAAGGCGCTGACGAGTCTCTATGGTGCGTTGCTTAAGCTCTGCACCTAGACCGGGCTCGCCACCTTCTCCATCGGGGCCAAGAACTAGCATGCGCGTAGTGACATCCTTATTTTTGAGTCCCTTCAGCACCATGGTACCGTGTTTTTCAACCCTATCTCCATCATCTACTATACCGTCTTGATTACCAGTTTCGTCGATGAGCTGGTTACGCAAACCATCTACGTAGGTGATGTAATTATCCACCTCGGTCTGGATGGCGTCGGCAGCGGGGACCAGGGGCTTGAATTTAGCCTTGCTGTCGTCTTTGAGCAGCTCTTTGAGTCCACGTACGGTGGTTTCTAGTTGAGCGTCTACCGTTTGACGGCTGTTTTGGTTACCCCGGTCAAGGGTAGTGAAGGCGTTCATCACCTCCGCCGAAACGTTGAGGGCCAGCAGCGCCATCAATACCAAGTACATGATATTGATCATCAACTGCCGGGGTTCCTTAGGAATTGACATAGTTTACTTTTTGCATCCGCCCCACCTGAGCGGGGCTTGGGGGTACTTAGGCGGTGGGGGCACGCATGGCACTGATCATATTCCCGTACACATTATTCAGGGTGGTCAGGTTGCCGTTGAGCTGCTGCATGTTCTTCTTGTACACCTTGGTCTCATCGGTGGTGGCTGCCAGGTCGGCCATGGCCTCGTTGAGCTTGGCGTAGAAGTTGCCCATCTGCTTGATCTGGGCGGAGGTGCCGCTGAAGTCGGCTTCCTGGAGTGCCTTGAGGCTGCTCATGCTTTTCGACATCGTCTGTAGCTCCAGTAACATACCACCGAGTTGCTCCTCGACGACCTCGCCATTGAGCGCGGCGGTAGGAGAAGTTACGGGGCCGCCGGTGCTGAGAGGCTGTACGTCGCCATCGTATTGACTCAGGCCGGGGTACAGTTTGTCCCAGTAGTAGTCGGGGTCGGGACCTACCAGCGCGATGAGCAGGAACAAGAATGCCTCTACTCCCAGCCCGATCGTCAGCAGATCGAAGGTGACGCCACCAATGGTGGGCATCTCCCAGGCCTGAATCTTGTACAGGGCACCTAGCATGACGATGGACGCGCCGACGCCGATGATAAAGTTTTTAGCGTACTTGACGCCAGAAGATTTCATAAAGGACATAGGGGGGAACGGTTTAACAGGGAGAATGTGAGGGATGAACACCCACGTGACGCGGTGTCCGTGTTCGATTAGCTTTAACGGGGTTTTAACCGCCCGACCACGGGCCTTATTGCTTATTGACAAAAAAAAAGCTCGGGCCGGTCGTGCCGTAACCGATTGAGCTTCGGCGTGATGTAGCGCCGACAAAACGGCCGCCCCGGATCGCTGCGGTAGTAGTCCTGATGCTCCGGCAACGAGGCACTAAATTTTCGGAAAGGAAGCACCAGCGTTTGCAGGGGCTCGGAGTAGTCCCGGGCAAGCTCACGGAGTATACTTCGGTAGCGGTCAGCGTCCTGATCCGCGAAGGTATACACGGCCGACCGGTACTTGCCCCGTAGGGCATGCACGGAGGTAGCAGCGTGGGTCTCCAAATGCACGGCGATGAGCTCGGCCTCCGAAATTACCTCCGCATCGAAATGTATAATCACCGCCTCGGAGGGTGCCGCATGGGGCGGAGCCGAAGCGATCCAGCCCTGCTCCACCCGGACTACCCCGGCCAGCGAGACGAACACCCCCTCGGTACACCAGATGGCAACCGCCACCCAATCCGATCCGCTGTGGCATAGGCACCCCCGTAAAACATCCCTAGTATTCGTTTCGGTCGACTCAGGCAACCTTTTGCTGGCTATTCCAGATCAGTCGTTTGCCCTCCTGTCGGATGGCGGACTTCGAACGCCCCGAAGATGCCGGCCAGTTTCTCACTATCGTTGGTGTAGCACATGGCCTCGATCAGCAGTGCTTTTTCCTCCCGCGTCCAGGGCTCGAAGGCGCGGGGTACGTGGGCACGGGCCCGGGCCATGTAACTCAGGCAATTTTTCGGTTACCTTCCGCAGACCGAGTTGCTCTACTTCGCGGTAAAGCTCGGTGGCCTTGCTGTCGGAGAGCTTATCGAAGTCGCCGGCATCGAAAAAATCTACCGTGCGCCAGGCCTCGTCGCGGCTCGCCCGTAGTTGCCGGGGGCCCTGGATAAGCGCTTCGTAGCGACCCAGCAGGTCACGGATGGCCCGCCGGGTAAGCAGCCCCCGGTACTTCTTGTAACTAGGCACCGCCCGTAGCCGGGGATCGGCGATGCTACGGCTGCCGATGAACACCTTAGCCACCTGATTCATGGTGGGGGTGTAGCCCAGTTCACGTAAGCTTTCGCAGCAGGCCGTGATTTCTGCTTCGGAGATGGTAGCGGCCGCCGCGGTCTCCCGCTCTTCGCTCTTCGGCTTTCGGATAAGGTAGTCGATGCCGCTCTGCACGTCTGCTTCCCGCAGGCAACTAACGGGGGCGTCGATCTCGCCGGTGAGCGGATTGGTACCCCCGTGCAGGGTACGCAGCAAAGAGATAAGGTCGGATGTAGTCACAATCGATGGATTGAAGGATGAAGGAATGTGGTTGTTGGCCACAAACCTCCCCCGACCATCCGGTGATAGTCGTCAAGTATCCATCTACTTGCGAGTATAATCGTTTAAAGCCGTATACGTACGGCTAGCACGGAATTTAGGGCTTGATCTTACCCTGTACCCCATCGTCCATCGTTTTACCGACCACTACCGAGGCAGCCATCTTGGCGAAGGAGACCAGTTTACCGTGCTGAGTATCCCAGTAGTAGCCCGAGGTGGGCCGGAAGTGGATCAGGCTCAGGTTGGGGTCGGTGGGCCCTTCCTGAAACCAGACTTTGACCATCGGGTCCCAGAGTTCTTCGGCCTTCTGTAAATCATACAGCACGTGGGCCTCACCGTACAGACTTAGGTACTCCTGATTGTCGTCGCTCGACCAGATAAGCTGCGCCTCGGGCTCCCGCTTGAGGTCGGCGTTGCGGTCGCTGTCCTTGCCGCTGAAAAACCAGATGGAGCCATCATCCTCCACCTTTTGCGTAGCCATCGGCGTGGAGCTAAAGGGCCGGGCGCCCAGGTTGGTACAGAACATGGTGGTACGTACGTCGTCGCAGATTTTCTTGATCTGCTCGATGGCCTGTTGGCTGAAGAGATTTTCGGTTTTGCCCATGGGTTTTTTTGTTGGGGGAACGTTGAGTGGAGTGGGGCGGGGGAATCGCGCTGCGGTTGGTCGTACCTTGTTACCGGCTTACGCGGAGGTCGCCGGAGAGATAGACGCCGACGAGGGCAAGTACCGCGAGAATGAAAATGGTCATGTGTTAAGAGGTGCTGTTCGGGGGTACAACTGTAAAAATTGAGGATTGGTTCCGCAGTAGCAGAATTCGCTCACAGCACCTCCGTCAGGAGCTCCCCTACGCGCATCACCCTCCTCCGGCGTATTGTAGAGCGGTGCCGGCGCCAACCGCAGCACCCCTCCCCCACTGCCGTCGAGATTATCCTGGCGGTAGTCGCATACCAGTCCCCGCTGACTTAGCTGCCGTTCCAGCTCCGGACGCTGACCCGGCACGTAGACCGATAACTGCGCCCCCCGCTGGGCCGGATCGGCACCCGTCAGCAGGCGTACCCCCGGTACATGCGCTAGCTGCTCGTACAGCGTCTTGGTTAATTCGATACTCCGCTTCCGTACCGCCTGCATGCCCCCCGCTCGAGCAAACAACGGTAGCCCTGCAAGTAGTGGCGCCAGTCCCAGCACCGGCACGGTCGACACCTGCCAACCCGCCGCCCCGTACTCCGGCCGAAACTCCGGTCGCATCGCGAAGCGGTCGCTCTCCCCGGTGCCCCCACCAGCCGGCAAAGCGGGGCAGGCTTTCATCCTCGGCGTGGCGCTCGTGCACGAATAAGCCCCCCGGCGCGCCCGGGCCCCCGTTCAGGTATTTGTAGTTGCACCACACGGCAAAGTCGCAGCCCCAGCGGTGCAGCTCTAGCGGCACGTTACCCACCGCATGGGCCAGATCGAAGCCCACCCGCGCCCCCACCGCCCGGCCCGCCGCGGCGATCCTACCCAGGTCGAAAATTGCCCGCTGTAGTACTGCACCCCCGTCCAGAGTACCAGGGCCAGGGTACCGCCAGCCGCCTCGATAGCCGCCACGATATCGTCGGTAGCGATCGTGGCCTCCCCCTGCCGGGGCCGCACCTCGATCAGACAGTCGGCCGGGTCGAGCCCGTGAAAACGCAGCTGGGCGTGTACGGCGTGCTGGTCGCTGGAAAAAGCGCCGCTTTCCATCAGAATTTTGCACCTGCGCCCCGCCGGCCGGAAAAAGGAGACCATGAGGAGGTGCAGGTTGACCGTCAGCGCGTTGGTCGCTACCACTTCTTCCACCTGCGCCCCCACGATGTCGGCCAGCCCCTCCTGCAGCCGCCGGTGGTAGCCGAGCCAGCCGCCCTCCGGTCCCTCCCACCAGCCCTCTACGACCGCGTTGCTGCCAGCTGTCCAGGTCCTGCTGCAGTTGTTCCCGCGCCGCCCTGGGCTGCAGTCCGAGGCTGTTGCCGCAGAAGTAAATCAGGGGCTTACCGTTTTTCGTCGAGGGGCAGGTGGAAGTGGTCGCGCAGCATAGGCTAAGTACGTAGGGCCCCCTCCGCCGCCAGCCGTCCGGAGCGCATGGCCGCATCGAGCGAGCCGTTAAGCTGCTGGTCGCCGGCCAGGAAAACGCGGTCAATGAGCCGGCTCTGCGTGGCCTGGTAGGTATAGGATACGGCGTCGAGCCGCGGCAGGGCGTGGGGGATATCGTAACGCTTGAGGGAAGCTCAGTGCGTCGTTGGGCAGCCGACTGTGGCGCAGTAGGTCCTGCTCGGCCTGGGCTTCGCTGTCGGTGCCGGGGCTCTCCTTGAGGCTCACGCTGATGAGCGAGCCGCCCTGTCCGCGCAGTTTGTAGGTGGGGGCCACCTCGTCGAGCACACAGAAGGTATTGATGGTGCTGGTGGGGTCGGCCACCAGGTTGATCAGTCGGTTTTCCTTGAGCCGCCGGGTGCCTGTAGAAGTACAGGTTGGTGGTCGCTTTCCAGGGCTGGGCGCTACTTGCCAGCTGGGGGAAGAGTGGATGGGGGTCACAGGCTACGATGACGGCGCGGGCGGCTAGGCTACTCCCATCGTCCAGCAGCACACGGTCTTCCTCCAGGGCGCGGACGCGGGTGCTCAGCCTCAGGTGGGTGCGCGTCAACTGCCCCGCCAACTGTCGCGGCACGGCCTCGATCCCCTCGGCGGGCAACACGGCGCTTCCCTGGGCAAACATCTTGAGGATGTAGCGGAACATGGCCGCCGGGGTAAGCAGTTTCTGCTCCAGGTAGATGCCGCCGAAAAAGGGCCGGAAGAAGCGCTCCACGATCTGCTCGCTGAAGCCGTACTCCCAGAGGTAATCGATCGTCGTCCGCTCGCCGTAGCCCTTAAAGCATTCCTCGGGGCGGAGCCGCATCACCTTCAGACCGAGCTGGGCCAGCCGAATTTTATCCTGCAGCGTACCCACCGGCGAGAGCGCCGAGCGGAACAGCTGAGCCGGCTCCCGCAGCGGATCGGCAAAACGAAAGTGTTGCTGCCGCGTGTGCACGTGGGCACCGGGGCGGAACTTCTCTATTCCCAGCTCCTCCAGGTCAAGATAGCGTTTGACCTCGGGGTACTCCGTAAGCAGCACCTGAAACCCACGATCGAGCCGAAAGCCCTCCACCTCGTCGGTACGCAGCCGCCCCCCCACGGCGTCGCCGGCCTCCAGTAGCACGGGCGCGTGGCCGGCAGCTTCGAGGGTCTGGGCGGCAATCAGGCCGGCTACTCCTCCACCAACGATGACAAACCTGGGCTGCTCCAATATGGGGGGGCTTAGGGCTGCAAAGATGATGATTTCCGCCGATCGGCCAGTAGGTAGGCATAGCGGAGGAAGACCCCGTAGGAAAGTACCATACTGATCACCAGCCCCTCGCGGCCCGTCGCGGAAGCCGCCCTGGATCAGGTAGTGCTTGCAGAAGCGGTACACGGGCTTGATGAGTAGGTGGTATAGTCCCACCCGGGGGGTACGGTCGGCGTGGTCCCGGGCACTCCAGCGGGCGTAGCGGCGGGTCTTGTCCAGGAAGTGATCGAGGTCCTTAAAGGTGTAGTGCAGTAGTCGGCCCCGTAGCTTGCCTACCCGCAGTCCCGCCAGCTCGATCTCCTCGTGCACCCGCTTGCTGTCGTAGCGGGCCCGGTCGCGGTGAAAGAAGCGTACCACTTTATCGCCCGCCCAGCCAGTGTGGTAGATGCGACGCCCCATGAAGTGGTTATCGCGGCCGATCCAGTAGGCATCCAGCAGCTCGGGGGGCGGTCAGCAGGGCGTCGATTTCGGCGCGTAGGGCGGGGGTGACGATCTCGTCGGCGTCGAGCAGCAAAATGTACTCGTGCCGGGCCCGGGCGATAGCCCAGTTCTTCTGGTCGGAGGGTCCCCGATATTCCCGCTGCACCAGATTGACGCCGGGTAGGTCGGCTAGCAGCTCGGCGGTGCCGTCGGTGCTGTAGCTATCTACTACCGTCAGATCGTCGCTCCAGTCGGCCACACTTGCCAGTGACCGCCCGATGATGTCCCGCTCGTTGTAGCTGGTGTAGATGATGGATACCGGGCGGCGGGCGGCAGTGGGCATTAGCAACTTAACTGTCCCTCGCTCACCGCACCGTAGGCGATGAAGTTGGGGGTTGCGCAGTACCTCCTTATTATACACCAACTCTTTTCCTGGTGCCCTCGTCGACCAGTTGTCCTCCGGCCTCGGACAGGATGGCATGGGCGGCGGCGGTGTCCCACTCCATCGTGGGAGCTAGCCGGGGGTACACGTGGGCCGCCCCCCGCGCCAACTCGATGATCTTCAGTGAGCTACCGCGACTTACAATCTCCGGTGCGTCGAGGGTATCCATGAATTTTTGGGTCGCCTCATTGAGGTGGCTGCGACTGGCTACTACCTTCAGATTAGCATCCTGTAGCGTAAACGAGGCTGCGTGAATGGCTCCCACCCCCTCCTGCTCCGCGCCCTGGTCCTGGGCGGCGTAGAAGAGCTCGTCGGTGACCGGCACGTACACCGCCCCCAGTACCGGCCGGCCGTTCTCGATCAGTGCGACGTTCACCGTAAACTCTCCGTTACGCTTGATGAATTCCTTGGTGCCGTCTAGTGGATCGACCAGCCAAAACCGGGTGTACTGCTGCCGCTCGGCGTAGGGGATGTCCTTACCCTCCTCGCTTACGATGGGGGCTTTGAGCACTAACTCCTTTAGTCCCGCTACGATGACCTCGTTGGCCGCCTTATCGGCCTTGGTTAGGGGGCTATCGTCGGCCTTTTGCTCTACGCCGAAGTCCTCGCTCTCGTAGACTTCGAGGATGGCCGCACCGGCGCGGCGGGTGATCTGGCCTACTTCGCGGGCGAGTTTGAGATAGTCTATTTCCATGGGGCGAAGGTACTACCCCCACCGCCCAGATCAGAAAATCGCCCACCACCATCCCCCAGGTCTCCGGCTCGTGCCTACCCCCCTCGACCTCCACGTACACCATATCCTTACCCGGCTTCATGCCCTTTTGCTGTAGCAGGGCCATGAGCTGGAGGGTATCGTCGATGGAGTCGATGACACCGTTACCGTTGCGGTCGCTCTCCTCATCCGCCGTACCGGCCATGAACCAGAAGCGGTTGGGGATACCGCGGCGGGCCCGGCTGACGTAATCGTGCACGATGCGGTTGGCATCCGGCCGCCCGGGGTCGAAGGGCTTGCTGCGGTACCAGAGCGAGGCACTGAATACCCCCGCGGTGCGAAACTGCTTCGGCCGCCGCCACGCCGTGTCGAAGGGCACTCAGGCCCCCCAGGCTGAAGCCGGCGATGGCCCGCCGCTCCGCCCCACGGTAGATGTTGTTACGTTGCTCCAGCCAGGGCACCAGCTCTTCGGTGAGAAACCGCTGGTAGGCCTCGGCCAGCTCCCCGTGCCCCTGGTCGCTGCGGCGGCCGGCGGTGCCGTACTCCCGCATCCGGTCGTTGGCGTACACCCCTACGACCAGGGTCGGTGGTAGCTGCTTTTGTTTGTAGAGCTCGGTGAGCGTTTTGCGCAGGTCCATCCGCTCCAGGTCCTGTCCGTCGTTGAACACCACTAGCGAGAGCAGCCGCCAGGGGGGTACGGCCGGCCGGTACACCTCGATGCGCACCTGCCGCTGGAGGTGGGTACTGGTCAGCGTATAGGTGCGCTGCAGTAGCCGCTTGCGCCGCGAGAGCAGGCTACCGGCCACTTGCTTGAGGTACAACGAGGGGTTTCACGCTACGAAGGTAGGCGTATTGGGTGGGTTTGCTACCTTTCCGATCTACCAAACCGCACCATGCAGGAGACTTACACCGAGTTTTATAGCCACCACCTCGGCCACCACGTGAAGGTGCTCACCTTCGGCACCCGCGGCTACCCCGTCGTCGTTTTCCCGACCACGCTAGGTAGCTACTTCGAGGCCAAGGACCGCGGCATGATCGAGGCCGTGCGCTGGTTTGTCGACCGCGGCTTCATCCAGGTCTACTGCCCCGACAGCATCAACGACGCCAGCTGGTACGCCAACATCCACCCCCCGCCATCGGCTGGAGCGGCATATCCAGTACGATAAATTCCTCTACGAGGAGTTCGTGCCCCAGATCCGCTACGGTACCCCCACGGGTCGCATCGCCTGTGCGGGCATCAGCTTCGGCGGCTTCAGCGCCACCAATTTCGCCTTTCGCCACCCGGAGGCCGTCAGTCACCTTTTCTGCATGAGTGGGGCCTTCAACATCAAGCCCTTCCTCCACGGCTACTACGACGACAACGCCTACTTCAACAACCCCATCGACTTCATCGACGGCGCTAACGACCCCTGGCTCTGGGACATGAAGATCGTGCTCGGCACCAGCAACTGGGATATCTGCCTCGACAACAACCTTAAGTTCAGCGAAAAGCTCCGCCGCCGCAACATCTCCCACTGGCTTGACGTGCGTGGCGACATCGAACACGACTGGCCGCTTTGGTTGGAGATGTTTCCGCATTACGTTAGCTTTATCTAGCTAGCGAAGCGCAAAAAATTCCACCTGCACCATATCCTCCACCTGAATGCCCAGCAGCGGCGCGGCCCGGCCCAGGTTCACGGCGATCTCCAGGAAGCCGTCGGCATCGAAGCGGCAGAGGGGCTCGCCCTCGGGCACGTCGTGGTAGTTGAAACTAAGGCCGTCGAGGGGGGGCATGCGCTTGATCTGGAGCTGGAAGCCGCGGCCTTCGCCCACCTGCTCGAAGAGGGCGCGGCTGATGTTGGTGGTCACGTTGTCGAAGCGGTCGACGAAGACTACGGTGCCGCGGATGTAGTTTGGGCCCGATGACGGGCTGGAAGGCCAGGCGCTCGGTGTAGCGGGTGGCCGGCAGACCGATCTCGTGCAGGGGCTTGCGCCGCGTGAGATGGCCTACGGCCCGGGCGTAGATGCGTAGAGGGGGGCGTCGGCGGCGTAGCCATCGAGCACGAAGGTCTGCTCGGGCACCAGACCGAAGAGGAGGGAGAAGATACCGTTGTCCGGACCGATGAAGTAGTGGCCCTCGTGGCAGGTGGCCAGGAAGCGGCCCCGCGGCTGGTAGTAGTCGTTGACGCTGAGCAGGTGCACGGTGCCCCGGGGGAAGTGCCGCCAGACCTTATTAACCACGAAGGCGGCGCGCACGATGTCGTAGGTGGGGGATGTCGTGGCTGATGTCGATTGAGCTGCAGCCCGGGCTGGGCGCTGAGCAGCTGGGCCTTGAGGCGGGGGAGGTGACAAGTCCTCGCGGCCGAAGTCGGTAGTCAGGGTAAGCAGCGGGGGGGCGGGGGTGGCCACGGCGGGGGGTTGGTTTGCCGGGACAAAGTAAGGCGGATGAACATTGTTTCACCACGCGAAGGTTATACTTGCTGCGTTTTGTATTGTGCAAACCGCCCCAACTTGCCCCGTCGATATGCCTAGTTTTCTTCGCCTGCTGAGTAGTATGTATTGTGTTCTTTTCGATCTGCGTTGCACCCGCGGCCGCGCAAGTGGATATCGAACAGGGGAACCTGGAGGTGCTGACGGATGACCTGCCCGTATATTCCCGCCCGGGGGTGCGCTACCGGAGCCAGAGTCGGGGGGTGAGCATCCGCTACGAGACGCAGCCTAACTTTGATTGGACGGGGGGTGAGGGCATTGCCGGGGGGAAGCAGACGGTGACCCACCTGGAGCAGTTTACCTTCAAGTTCAAGGTGCCGCTGCTGAATAAAATACGGACCAAGGCACTGCTGGGCTACGAATGGGATACGGAGAAGTACTTTTTCGACGACCCCTACGTGGGCTACGAAGACCGCGAAACGCTCTTCCAGCTGCTCGACGAGCGACGGCTGAAGGCCAATAAGGTATCGGCCTACCTGACGCACAGCTGGGATGCGCGCTTTTACTCCTCGGCCCGCCTACGGGTGTCCTTCAACGGGGATTACCAGGGGTTGATAGACTTCGCTAATATCTACCGCACGTACAGCGCCGCGGTGGTATACGGCAAGAAGGTCGACGACGATACCGAGTGGGCCGTGGGCGTGACCTACAGCAACAACAAGGCCCGGCAGATCGCCCTACCCTTCTTCGTCTACAACCAGACCTTCAACGAGCACTGGGGCATCCAGACCGCCCTGCCCGGACAGGCCTACCTGCGCCGCAATGTGGGCCGTCGTCTGGTAAATACCTTCCTCCTGGGCGCCACCTTCGACAGCAAGTACTACGCCATCAATACCGGCAGCCGACCGGGCTTCGAGACGCTGGGGCAGTTCTTTCTACGCAACAACGGCATCCGCACGATGCTACAGTACGAGCACAACCTGACCAAGTGGGTTTGGGCCTTCGGGCAGGCGGGCTACTTCATTCCGGTCACTACGCGCTTCAATCCGGAGGATGACATCGATCGCGATATCCGGACCACGGTGCAAGGGCGGCCGTTTTTTCGGGTGGGGGTGTTTCTGGCGCCGCCGAAGGACTTGATCAAATGAGAAAAGGCCCCGGCAGCGGGTGCTGTCGGGGCCTTTGATTGGTGGAGGTAATCGGGGTCGGTTACCGCAGGAACACCTTCCGCGCCGTAGTCCCCGCATCGAACCGCAGCTGGATGATGTAGCTGCCGTTGGGCAGGCCACCGCGGCTGAGCACGTAGCTCGACTGGTTAAGACCGCGTACCTGGGCTACCCGGCTACCACGTAGGTCGTACACGTCGATCTGGCGGATGCGCTCGGTATTGGCCACCTGGATGGTGAAGGAGGCGGTGGCGGGGTTGGGGAAGATTTGGAGGTCTACGCTAGCGTTGGTGAGAAGATCTCTGGTGGAAGTGGTAATTCTGACGGAATCCAGTTGCAACGCGTAGTAAGCACGCGGCATAATGAAAGCCATCATGGTATCAATATTCGCCTTGGCGCGTTCGGGATCATCGTAGTTAGGATTTGTCTGAGCCTCGTTGGTGATGATCGTATCTGCTTGTATGCTAGTTCCTAGAGTATCATTTTGGGCAGAGATGTCAGCGCGAAGATCGTTTTCATCAAACCAGTTCCAGACTCCGGTAGTAGCTCCTGATGCCCCAATTTGGGGGGGGGAGGTCCGCAGTACCGTCCATAAGTTCTGCTCTCCTAACAGGAAGGTATCGTTGGTATTGGTAGGGATAGGAGAAGTGAAGGGTGCCTGACTATAGCCAGCGATGATCTGATTGACAGTCGATGATAGCGGATCAAATATATCGGGTAAGGCAAGCATGGTAGCTGGTTCGAGTATTGCATTGATGCCCGCGTCATTAGCTAACTCCTCCATCAATCGTGATCCCTGTACAGTTACCACGTTACGGGGCGGATCAGTAGGTACGATCACCAGTCCCGCGTAATAGGGAGCGAACGGATCGGTTGCACTGTGTATAGAAACTGGTGGGTGCCTCATCTCCATTAATCCACAGCGTATCGCCTAGTGCTCCGGCAATATTGACAATCAGCGCTACATCAGAGCGATAGCCGGGCTATTCACGACGTGGTTGGTGGCCATTATAGTACCTTCCGGATTCGACATGATGGCTGTGTCGATCAGCGAATTGAAGTCCGAATCGAGAAACTGTAAATTCTGCTCGATCTGCTCGATGCTATCTAAGTAGTTAAATGCATTAACGAGGTATCCACCCGAACCTACGCCCATGAACATGATCTTTGATGTGTCGATCTGCATGGGATTACCATTCTCGGCAACGGTTTTACGCAGGTAGCGGGCCAGGGCGTGAGCATCCTGACTGGCACGATACACCGCCTTAAGAAGCGTTTCCGTACGTACAGTTTGATTTTCGGCGGTCGGCTGCCAGCCCAATCGGTAATCGGCAGAGATGCCCACGAAGCCCTTGCGAACAAAACGGCTCAGCATTTCTACGTTTACGCTGTCCTTGCGATTCCCGTAAGGTCCACCGTTAAGGTATTGGGGAAGAAAGTTGCCGGTGTGGAACATCACGACTACAGGACGCAGATTACTGGACGTATCGCCCGTAGGAGTGTAAACATCCATGGGTAACGGAGTGATGGTGTTCCCCGCAATGACGTTGTAGTTTTGGCCGTACACCATGGTTTCTGGCTCGCTGACCCCGAAGGCTTCGTCGAGAAAGAGAGTCTGCCCAAACCCGAGGGTGGAGCAGATGGCCAGCAGTAAGACTGGCAGAGTGTAGTTTTTGAACATGTAATAAAGTTTTGATTGCAAGAATTTGGTTAGTAGAGTTAGCGCCGCACCAGATTGTACGTGGCCGAAATATACGCCAGCCGACCAATGCGGGGTCCTCCGTATACTTGAAAGACTGAGTTATCGAGCAGGTTAGACGCTCCCAGCTTAATCGTTGTGTTGATGGTAGGAAGTGTGAAGTTCACCTGAGCATCAAGCAGCCCGTAGCTATCAACGAAGCCGGTAAACTGAGGAGAGCCCTCGAAGAGAAATCCTTCAATCCACTTGTAAGTCACATTGAAGCCAACTCCATCCAGCAGGTTAGGAAACATGGGAATGTCCCGGCCGGCAACGCCGATGTTGTACTTGTGCTCTGGTGTGTTGAAGGCTGGAATGATAGGGTCGTCCGTAGCTGTGTTCAGCGTATTCCAACTGTAGTTACCGTTCAGGGTAAAGTAGTCACCGAAGTAGTAGTTGCCCCCAATACTGAAGCCCTGTGTAGTGACTTTATCCTGTGCGTTTGCCGACACCCGGTACGCTTGCCCCCCGGTGATGATGCTGTTGACGAAGTCCAGATCGACGCCAATCTGGTAGCCAATAAAGTCTTCGTAAAAACTGTAGTAATAAGTGGCGTCAAAGTAGAACTTCTCTCCTACCGTAGCCCGGTATCCAGCTTCTAATGTCCGCACTCTTTCGGGGCGAATCGGATCGATGTCGAAGAAGTCTAGATCTTCTGGATTACCGCTGTTCGAAAAGTCAGTTACACTTTCTACCGTAGTCAAGCCTTCTACCCCGTCGAGGTTGCCAAGCAAAATCGCCCGCCCTACATTGTAGAATAGGTACTGATCATTAAGCGTAGGGTTACGAATAGCCGAGCTGAAAGAAACACGTGCCGTAGTGTTCTCAGAGGGAGTATAAACGAAGCTAGCTGCCGGACTAGCAAGTACGTTGAAATTCTCATTCTTGTCTACACGTAGACTAGCACTAATCTTGTAGCGATTGTTAAGGTGTAGCGTACCCCCACCGTAGGCTCCTACTTCCCAGGTGTCGATGTTGCGCCCCATCGTGTCCAGAAGTAGTGTACCCCGGCTATCCGGTGTGTAAAGTCGGCCGTTTGCACCGACCGTTAGCTCAAGATAACTGGCATCGTTCGGTCGCCATATTTCTCCGAAGTGCTTCTCTCCATGCAAATGGTAGAGTGCTGATTGATCAAAGAACCGCGTTCCCCCCTCGCTAGCCAGAGTAGTAGTAATACTGTCGAATGCACGCTCAAACCGTTCGGTGCCCACCTCATAGTACCCCTGCCTATTCAATCCCCGGGGGGCTTGGGCGAACTGCCGTGCATCATCGTGATACTGTTGCAGAATCTCCTCGATCTCCGGCTGAGCCAAAAATACCTCTCGCTGCTCGCTCTGTTCCCGCGCACTGCACGTTCTGTTTCGGAAACAATCAGGCCATCCCTCTAAGTCGCTAAAACGCGGAAGTATCTGACTCTGCCAGAAGGTAGCGTAGTCGGCCGCCCAATCACCATCACTTTTACTTAGTTCTTGAAGACGGATAGCGGTGAAGTATGGATCGTAACTATCTCCCGCATCTTCGTGAGTGACGTAAGCACGGATAAAAAAGTCGTCCCGGTTCCGTAACTCCAGACGATGTTGGAAGAACTGAATGTTCCTCAGACTGAAGCGATTATCTCCCTGGTAGACTGTAGTGCCGGTGCTGTAGTTTGAAGCTACAAGTAATTCCGTACTTTCTAGCGCGCGTTCAGGTTGAAGCCGGAAGTGAAAAGCCACACCAGCTTTGAGGTTCTCACTGTCGTAGTCTACTAGGTCAATCTCTCTGTATCCCTGCCGCCGCAGAACCCCCAAACCGGGTAGCGTTCGAAATCCACTGTAGTCAAATACGCTACTCCCTTCGTCCCCATATACATTCACCGCATCGTACCCCCCCGGGTTATCCCGCCCCAATTCCGTATCAAACACCGGATCATAATTATCCGCCACCCAGTCATCCGCCCGAAAGCCAAACAAATTCAGCTTATAGGCCATCCACTCCTGCCCGTCCTTATTCGTCAGCGCATCGGCCCAGCGCACACCGCCCTCGATCAGGTTACGCTCGGCAAATTTGATCTGCGCCGACAACCCTTGCTGTAAGAAAGGATCCTTCGTCTCCAGCGCAATCACCCCATTAAAGGCATTCGGTCCGTAAAAAGCCGAGGAGGCCCCCACCACCAAATTCACCCGGTTCACGTCCAGCTCCGAAGCTCCCAGAAAGTTACCGAGTGAGAAGTTCAGCCCCGGGCTCTGATTATCCACCCCGTCAATGATCTGTAGCGAGCGCACCGGGTTGGTACTGTTGAACCCGCGCGTATTCACAATCTTGAACCCCAGGCTCGCTGAGGTCAGGTCCACATCCTTCAGACTACCGAGCCCATCGTAAAAGTTAGCTGCTGCCGTCTCCTTGATGGCAATGGCGTCCATAGTTTCCACCGTCAGGGCGGCCTGCTGCTGCTTTTCGCCAATGCGGCGGCCGCGCACCTCTACCACGTCGGTGGTCACGGCATTATCGCCCAGGCGCACCGCCAGGTCCTGCTCCCGGTCGGTTACTTCCACTTCCGTCGGCGCGAAGCCAATATAGGAGAACTGCAAAATGGTCGGTAGCCCCGAAACCGTCAGCGACCAGCTGCCATCCACCTCGGTCACCGTACCCGTCGTCGTACCCTTCACCAGCACACTGGCCCCGATCAGGGGGTCGCCCGTTGCCCCGTCCAGGATCGTCCCGCTGAGGACCGTCTGTCCGGCCAGGGTGCCACTAAACGCTAGCCCTAGGGCCGCCAGTAAGGTGAGTAATTTCATAAACTAGGTAAGCTAAAATTCGCCTGTGCATGATCGCGCAGTGGTAAGGTAGCCCCGCTGCGGGGGGCAAAATAGTGAAAATCCGCTGGGGGTTGTGGCGTGGGGGCATTGTTGGGTTGTGGTGTGGCGGGCGGTATAGGTGTCACAGGTGGGGCAGGTGGGCGGGGCCGCTGGTGCGGTGTTTGTGGGAAGGGCGATGCTTGTAGGTGACAAGCCATCACTTTGGCACGACTAACTGTCAATACAGAGGGTACGATACTTTCAGCGCAGCCAGAAGCTGCATTTTGCTGGCGCTGCCGGAGGCAGCATTGTACGTACCCCGCACCTGCGACCCCGCCCCCCGTAACACCTATAACGACGGCCACTCAACAACCCACTAACCCAACAACTCACCGATTCCGTACCTTCGCGCCCCCGCCACATGTCAGACCTCCTCCCACAGATCGACCAGCAGCGCCTGCCTCACCATATCGGCGTGATTATGGACGGCAACGGCCGCTGGGCCACCACCCAGGGCAAGCCCCGGGTGTTTGGCCACCATAGTGCCGTGGAGTCCGTGCGCGCTACGGTAGAGTCCTGCGCCGAGCTCGGCGTAGGCTACCTGACGCTCTACGCCTTTAGCACCGAGAACTGGGACCGGCCCGAACTGGAAGTAGGCGCACTAATGCAACTCCTGGTCGATACCATCGGCAGCGAGATGAAACTGATGCTCGACAACGGTATCCGTCTGGCGACCATCGGCGACACGGCAGGGCTACCCGAGGCCACCCGCGAGGCCCTGCAGCTCGGCATCGAGCAGACCAGCGGCGGTGACGGGATGACGCTTATCCTGGCCCTTAACTACAGCGGAAAGTGGGATATCGCCCGCGCGGCGCGCCAACTAGCCCAGGAAGTAGCGGCTGGACGGCTACGGGCCGACGCTCTAGATGAGGCGGCGCTGAGTGCCCGGCTGAGTACCCAGGCCTACCCCGACCCGGAGCTCGTCATTCGTACCAGTGGGGAGCACCGGCTGAGCAATTTTTTTCTCTGGCAGGCAGCCTACGCGGAGTTCTACTTCAGCCCCGTGTTCTGGCCGGAGTTTCGAAAAGACGATCTTTACGCCGCTATTATCGACTTTCAGCAGCGGGAACGACGCTTTGGCAAAACCAGCGAACAACTCAAGCAGGCGACCAACCCCTAAGCCCTTCTACCTATCCTTATTCCCGACGGCCGGCCTACCCGCCGCCAAATTGAAGCTAGTATGCGTATTACCCTTTTGTGTCTCGGTTGCCTCCTGTTTGGATTCGCCAGCGCGCTACGGGCCCAGGAAGTCGCCGACTCCCTGGAGCTACCCGTCTTCGACTACTCCGAACCGCAGGAGTACGAGATCGGAGGCATCAAGATCGAGGGCGCCTTCTTCGCCGAGGAGAACGCCATCATCGGTGTCACCGGACTGAGTGTGGGCCAGGAGATACGCGTCCCCGGTCCCGACATCCCCCGCGCCATCAAGAACCTCTGGCGGCTACGGCTTTTTACCAACGTGAGCATCGAGGAGGAAAAAACCATCGGTGACGTCATCTTTCTTATCGTCCGCGTTGAGGAGCGCCCCCGCTTCCTGAAGCACACCTACACCGGAGCCAAGCAGGGCCGCCACGACGACCTCGACGAGGAGGTCAATAAGTACATCGTTCGCGGCGGTATCGTCACCGAGGATGCTAAGGTGAACGCCGCCGAGGCCATCCGCAACTACTACGTCGAAAAGGGCTACCTCGACGCCGCCGTCTCCGTACAGGAGATTCCCGATACCAGCCGAGCCAACTCCGTCCAACTCCTCTTCGATATCGACCGCAATGACCGCATCAAGATCGCCGACATCAACTTCGAGGGCAACACGGCGGTGAAGGATAAGAAACTGCGCAAGCAGATGAAGGAGACCAGCGAAAAGCGTAAGCTCCTCAAGGGCTCCAAGTTTCAGCCCACCGAGTTCGAAACTGACAAGGAGGCCGTCGTAGCCTACTATAACACGTTAGGCTACCGCGACGCCCGCATCCTCGACGACAGCATTTACCGCAACGCCAAGGGCGACCTGGTCATCGACATCGACCTCAACGAGGGCAACCAGTACTACTTCCGCAATATCACCTGGCGGGGCAACTCGATCTACGACGATGCCACGCTGGCCCAGGTGCTCGGTATCGAAAAGGGCGACATCTACAACGAGGAGGAGCTCCAGACCCGCCTGAGCTTCAGTCAGGACAACGCCGATGTGTCTTCCCTCTACATGGACAATGGCTACCTCTTCTTCAACGTCGACCCCATTGAGGTGGCCATCGAGGGCGATAGCATCGACCTGGAAATGCGCATCTTCGAGGGCCCCCAGGCGACCATCGATAAGGTGGTCATCAATGGCAACGACCGCACCCACGAGCACGTCATCCGGCGCGAGGTGTTTACCCGGCCCGGAGAGAAATTCAGTCGCTCCGATATTATCCGCAGCCAGCGGCAAATCATCGGCCTGGGCTACTTCAACCAGGAGACCCTCGGCATCGAGACGCCCGTCAACCCCGACCGCGGCACCGTAGACATCATCTACACCGTAGAGGAAAAACCCAGCGATCAGCTCGAGCTCAGTGCCGGCTGGGGCGGCAACCGCGGCGTCATCGGCACCCTGGGCGTGACCTTCAATAACTTCAGCCTCCGCAACGTCTTCAACCGCGAGGCCTGGCACCCCCTACCCCAGGGCGACGGACAGCGCCTCAGCCTGCGGGCCCAGACCAACGGCCGCTTCTACCAGAGCTACAACGCCAGCATCACCGAGCCCTGGCTGGGTGGTAAGCGGCCCACCTCGCTATCGGTATCGGCTTTCTACAACAAGTACGACTTTGGTACCAGCACCCTGGCCCGCAAGTTGATCATCCAGCAGCTCTCCGTCAGCCTCGGCACCCGCCTGCGCTGGCCCGACGACAACTTCGTCTTCCGCACCGGTATCAACCTTCAGACGCTTACCCTCGACAACTGGAGCGAACTCTTCACCACCGACCAGAACGAGGTAGTTCGCACCGGCAACTACAACAACTTCAGCTTCCAGTTCTCGCTGTCCCGCAACACAGCTACCGACCCCATTTTCCCCCGGCAGGGCTCCAATATCGAGCTCTCACTACAGGCCACTCCGCCCTACCGCAGTCTCGGCATCCGCGATAACCCCGAGAACCTGGAGACCGTCGAGGAGCGCTTTCGCTACGTCGAGTACCACAAGTG
Source organism: Saprospiraceae bacterium (assembly GCA_958295895.1). Lineage (GTDB taxonomy): Bacteria > Bacteroidota > Bacteroidia > Chitinophagales > Saprospiraceae > Neolewinella. The sequence continues at coordinate 29,535 of CATQHI010000013.1, forward strand.
GCGCCTCAACGCCGAATGGTACACCCCCATCACCGGCAAGCTCATCCTCAAAACCCAGGCTAAGATCGGTTTCCTCGGTAGCTACGACGACCAGGTTGGTGTGAGCCCCTTCGAGCGCTTCCAACTCGGCGGCGATGGCGTCAACAACCAGCAGTTCGCCTTCGCCGGCGTTGACATCATCAGCCTGCGCGGCTACGAAATCGAGGACCTCAACAACAACTATGTCTTTGACCCCGCCACTCAGAGCCCCCGCAAGATCGCCACGCCCATCTTCAGTAAGTACACCGTAGAGTTACGCTACCCCCTCTCGCTCAACCCCTCCAGTACCATCTTCGTACTCGCCTTCGCCCAGGGTGGCAACGCCTGGCGTAGCTCGCGTGACTTCAATCCCTTCGACCTCAAGCGTAGTGTAGGCCTCGGTGCCCGGGTTTTCCTGCCCATGTTCGGTACCCTCGGCTTCGACTGGGGCTACGGCTTCGATAAGTCCAAGATCGATCCGGCCACTAATGCCAGTAGGAACCTGAGCACGTTTAATATCATTCTTGGGTTTGAACCGGAGTAGGAGGCGGGTAGTAGGTAGGCAGGTATTGGAGGCGTTTCAGGCACACTAGTAACGCTTCCCACGCCCGCATACTAACTACCCCCTACAAAGTCCCCCGCAGCTCCTGCTCCCGCTCAATAGCCTCAAACAGCGCCTTAAAGTTCCCCTTTCCAAAGCTCGTAGCCCCCTTGCGCTGGATGATCTCGTAGAACACCGTCGGCCGACTACCGATGGGCCGGGTGAAGATTTGGAGCAGGTAGCCCTCGTCGTCGCGGTCGACCAGGATACCGAGCTCGCGCAGCGGTTCGATGGCCTCGTCGATCTGCCCCACCCGGTCCAGTAGGTCATCGTAGTAGGTGGCCGGTACGCGGAGGAACTCGATACCGCGGTCGCGTAGGGCGGTGACGGTGCTGACGATATCATCCGTGGCTACGGCAATGTGCTGGATGCCCGGCCCGCCGTGGAACTCGAGGTACTCCTCGATCTGTGATTTTTTCAGGCCCGGGGCCGGCTCGTTGATCGGGAATTTGATGCGCCCGTTGCCGTTCGACATCACCTTGCTCATCAGGGCGGTGTACTTGGTGCTGATGTCCTTATCGTCGAAGCTCACTAGCTGGCGGAAACCCAATACATCGGCGTACCACTGCACCCAGCGGTTCATCTGCCCCTCGGCTACGTTGGCGACCATGTGGTCGATGTACTTGAGGCCTACGGGCTCCGTGTGGTAGCTGGGCTCCCAGGCCACGAAGCCGGGGAGGAACACTCCGTCGTAGTTCGTACGCTCCACGAAAACGTGAATCACATCTCCGTAGCTCTCCACCGCCGAGCGGATGGTGGTACCGTGCTCGTCTTCATCCGTACGGGGTTCAAAGTGCGATTCAGCACCCCGGGCCACGGCGGTTTGGTAGGCTGCGGTAGCATCGTCCACCCACAGGGCCACGGTCCGCACCGTATCACCGTGGCGGTCGATCAGTTGGCCGATATCCGTACCCGGTACCAGCGGACTGGTCAGCACCAGCCGGATCTTATCCTGCACCAGCACGTACGACTCCCGGTCGCGCAAGCCCGTCGACAGGCCGGCGTAGGCCAGGGGCTGAAAGCCCATTGCCGTCTGGTAGAATAGGGCCGACTGGCGGGCGTTGCCAACTAGCATTTCCATGTAGTCGGTGCCGTTGATGGGGAAGGCGTCGGTGTTTGCGGCAGCAGTGGGGACGGGGGCAGTGCGGGTCATGGTTTATTCTTGTTGTGGCAACTATTATGCGGTGACAACGATACGAACGCTCAAAGGTTGCTATTACAACGCTTCGAGCTTCATCATGGCGGGCTATCTTGCTACCTACGCAGTGATCTATGCTTTTAAAAACCAGAGGTATCATCTTCCGTTCCACGAAGTACGGCGACTCCTCGCTTATCCTAGAGGTCTACACCGAGGAGCGCGGCATCCGCAAGTACATCGTCAGCGGCGTGCGCAAGGTGCGCAGCAGTACCCCGGCCAGTAAGTTGCAGCTCATGAACCTGGTCGACCTGGTGGCCTACGAGCGCCCCGGCAAGGACCTGACCCGCATCAAGGAGGTGCAGCCCGCCTTCATCTACACCCGCATTCCCTTCGAGGTGGAGCGGGGCACCGTCGGACTGTTCATGCTCGAGGTGGCCCGCAACAGCATTCGGGAATCGGAGGAGAACCCCTCGCTATTTCACTTTCTCTTCGAGTCCTTTGCTTTCCTGGATAGCACTACCGGGCCGATCAGCAACATTCACCTTCACTTCCTGCTGGAACTCACCTCCCACCTGGGCTTCATGCCCTCGGGCGACTACTCGGCGGCCACGCCACTCTTCGACCTCCGCGAGGGGCAGTTCACCGGCGACTTCCCCGGGCATACCGAGTACCTGGATGCCACCCGGGCCGCCCACATGTACCAGTTGCTTCACGCGAATCGGGAGGAACTCGCTACCATTAAACTCAGTCGCGAGGAGCGCTCCGGCCTCCTCACCGACCTACTGCGCTACTACCGCTACCACATCGAGGGAATGCGGGAGATCAACTCGTTGAGTATTCTCCGTGCCGTATACTAAGCACTACTCGGCGTGCAACGCCCCGACCTTACCTTCGCCGTGATGGCTACCCGCACGCGCTACCTCCTTGCCCTCGGACTTTTTCTGGCCGCCGCCGGAACGGGCCTCGTGATGTACCAGCGCACCCAGGCCGAACACCTCTGGGGTTACCTGCCGCTGGCGCTATACCTCCTACTGTGGGGCGCAATTGCCGCCGCCCGCCTCACCAGAGCCGACCCCGCCACCGACCGCCGCTTTTTGCTCTCCAGCGCCAGCGGCGTGCTACTCGGCGTCGGCTTTCCTGGCTACCTCCCCTTCCCCTTTCTGCTACTGGTAGCCTGGGTGCCCCTACTTTTACTCCAGCAGGATAACCGTAGCACGAAGACCGTCTTCTGGCACGGCTTTAACACCTTCCTGCTCTACAACATCCTGGCCACCTTCTGGGTCACCAATACGGCCTTTGCCGCCGGGCTCTTCGCTGTACTAGCCAATACCGGGCTCATGTGCATCCCGTGGCTGGCCTTTCACTGGACGAGCCGCGTAAGCCCCCGCGTCAGCTACCTGGCCCTCGTCGCCTTCTGGCTCAGCTTCGAGCACCTGCACTACCACTGGTCGCTCAACTGGCCCTGGCTTACCCTCGGCAATGGCTTTGCGCAGTTTCCCAGCCTGGTGCAGTGGTACGAGGTGACCGGCGTGCTGGGGGGTAGTGCCTGGATCCTGGTGGTTAACTACCTCGTGCTGCAGTGGTACCGCTCTCCCACCCCGCGCCGGATGCCAGTCATCCTATTGCTCACTGCGCTTCTTCCTCCGGCCGGCTCGCTAATCCGCTACCTGACCTATACCCCGCCGCCCGGTGAGACGCTCACTGTCAGTGCCATCCAGCCGAATCTGGAACCGCACTACGAAAAGTTCTCACACGATCGGAGCCAACAGTTGGAGCTATTCACCACGCTGAGTCTGGAGGCCCTCGCAACTACTGAGGGGACCCTGGATTATCTGCTCTTCCCGGAGACCAGTTTCGGGGGGGTGGATGAGGCGCGCCCCACCTCCGCACCTGCGTTCCGCGCCCTGCTGGACGTACTGCCCCACGACCGCCTGCACTACCTGGTCACTGGCTACCAGGGGTACTACCGCTTCGGGCCCGGCGAGGAGGTGACTACTGCCGTACGCTACGTGCCTAATTCCGATGGCAGCGAGGCAGCCCTGGAAGCCCTTAACGGAGCCGCGCAACTAGACTTACGTACCGGTGACTTTCAGACCTACCGCAAGGGCGTATTTGTACCCGGTGCCGAGAGCTTTCCCTTCCGCAACACCCTGTTCTTTCTGGAGCCGCTCGTGAACAGCCTGGGCGGATCGGTAGCGGGTATGGGTACCCAGGCACTACGTACACCCTTCCGGGGCGACCGGGCTGAGATCGCACCCGTGATCTGCTACGAAAGTGTCTTCGGCGAATACTTCACGGGCTACATCCGCGAGGGGGCCCAGGCGGCCTTCGTACTGACCAATGACGGCTGGTGGGACAACACGGCCGGTCACCTCCAGCACCTCTACCTGAGCAGTCTACGCGCCATCGAGACGCGCCGGGCCGTGGTGCGCTCCGCCAACATGGGCGCCTGTGCCTTCATCGACCAGCGGGGGCACATCGTGAGTCGCACACGGTACGGGCAGCGGGGCCACCTTTCCGGCACCATCCGGCTCAACGACAGCATCACCCCCTACGTGCGCTTCGGCGACATACCGGCCCGTATCGCCCTCCTACTAGCCGCCATGGCCCTACTCTCCAACCTCGCACACACGCTCCGCCGCCGCAGCACGTTGGATGCTAGCTAAGCCCCCCGCATGCGCCGCCTCCTTTTCACCCTCTTGCCCTTACTCCTCTGTTCCTTCTGGGCGGGTGCGCAGGTGCAGGCTATGTGGAAGGTGACCCCGAGCGCTACGGATTTCGAGTTCACCGATCGTGTGCCCAAGTACTTTGGCGACTCGACTGAGGTACTGGACTGGCTGGCGGACTGGCGGCAGCGGCAGCAGGAGCGTGCCTACTGGGAGGCGAGCGTGGATAGTATAGTGCAGACCGTGCCCGGAGAGCTGACCGCCTACCTACACCGGGGACCAGCCTACGCATGGTCGGAGCTTACGCTGCCGGATGACGAGCTCGTCAGGCAGTGGGCGCGGCGCAGTGGGTACCGGCAGCGGCGGTTTCGGGCGGGCAGGCCGCTAGCGCCCCAGGGGTGGTCGGCGGTGCGGGATAGCCTCGTCTCCCGGGCAGCGGCGAGCGGCTACCCCTTCGCCTCGGTAGGGCTGACGGAGGTGGAGTGGGTAGCCCCGGGGCAGCTCGCGGCACAGGTTGACGTACGGACCGGTCCGCTGATCCGCGTGGGGGAGGTCAGCGTGCCGGAGGAGGTGCGGGTGCGCAACATCTTTCTGGAGCGCTACCTGGGGCTAGTCTCCGGGGAGGTGTACTCCCAGCGGCGGGTACGGCGGCTACAGGAACGCCTGGCGCAGCTGCCCTACGTGACCATGCGGGGGGCACCGGCGGTGAGCTTTCGCGATAGCCTGGCCTACATCGATCTGCCGCTGGACCGGCGGCCGGCCAGCCGCTTTGATTTCGTCATCGGGGTACTACCAAACAGCACCCAGAATGACAACAAGCTGCTCATCACCGGAGAATTGAACGGGGAACTGTACAACGGTTTTGGGCAGGGCGAGCGCATTGCCGCTCGCTTCGAGCAGCTACGGCCGCAGACGCAGGAACTGCAACTGGCGCTAGACTATCCCTTTGTATTCGGTCTTCCCTTCGGCTTCGAGGGGGAATTGGAACTCTACCGCCGCGATACCTCCTTTCTGAACCTGAGCTGGCACCTGGCCGGTACCTACATCCGCGAGGGCAACGACCGCCTGAGTGCCTTCTGGGAAAAGCGGAGTACCATCGTGCCGGGGCTGGATAGTACGCGGCTGGTGAATGGGCAGCTACCCGATACGCTGGGGGTGAGTCGCTCGTTCTTCGGTTTGCAACTGCGGCGTACTCGGACCGACCGACGGTTCAGCCCCCGCACCGGCTACGCGGCGGACGTGAGCGCGGCGGCGGGCTTCCGGCGGCTACGTAACCTGGACTTTACCGGCGAGGCGGCCGATAGCCTACAGCAGCGTAGTACGCAGGTACAGCTGGCGGCGGCGCTGGATTTCTACGTGGAGCCGCTGGTGGGAACTGTACTCTATGTCGGCCTACGGGCCCAGGCCCTACTGACGGAGCGGGAGGTGGTGAGTAACGAGCAGTTTCGCATTGGGGGGGCGCGGCTGCTGCGGGGATTCGACGAGCAGCGCTTCTTCGCCACGGACTACCAGGTGCTGACGGCAGAGTTCCGCTTACTACTGGGCGAGAATGCCTTTCTGTACACCTTCGCCGACGCCGCCCGCCTTAACCAGCGCAGTGTGGCTAAACCGGACATCGCCATCGATTACCCCCTGGGCCTCGGGGCGGGGGTGAACTTTGAGACGCGGGCGGGAATTTTTGCGCTTAGTCTGGCGGTGGGGCGGCGCACCGGGGAGGCGTTTGATCTGGGGGCGCCTAAGGTGCATTTAGGTTATGTAAGTGTGTTTTAGAACGTCACCACCAACGGCAACCGCGCCTGAGGCTCCCGCGCCTGCGACAGATCGCGCAGCAGCTCGAAGTGCTCGTAGTTTTCGGCACCGAGCTGGCTCTTCACCACCTTATTTACGACCTGATTGTCGTCGTCGGCACCCATAAGCTCCTCCAGGAAGCGCTCCCACTGGGGCTTGAGGCGGGGGTAGTGACCTACGGCGTAGTCGTCATCGAGGCCGGCCAGGCGGGCGGCGGAGGCGACGGCGGCGTCGAGGCCACCAAAGCGGTCAATGAGGCCAATCTCCAGGGCGCGCTCGCCGGAGTAGACGCGGCCACCGGCGATCTCGCGTACCCGTTCGATGGGTAGGTTGCGGCCGGTAGCTACGCGGTCCAGGAAGGTAGCGTAGATGCCCTGGGTGCGGGCGGTGAGGAGCTGCTTCTCCTCCTCGCCCATCTCACGGAAGGGACTGAAGGCGTTGGCGTTACGGGCGGTGTTGACGGTGTCGAAGGAAACACCGATCTTATCTTCCATCAACTCGCGCACGATGGGGAAGGTCAGGAAGACCCCGATGGAGCCGGTAATGGTAGTAGGCTCGGCGTAGATGCTATCGGCACCGGCGGCGATGTAGTAGCCCCCGCTGGCGGCGTAGTCGCCCATGCTCACCACGACGGGCTTACCGGTTTCCTTGAGCTGCTCGATAGCGTACCAGATGTTCTCGGAGCTACTGGCACTGCCGCCACCGCTGTTGACACGTAGTACGACGGCCTTGACCTTGTCATCGTCGGCTAGCTTTTCGATCTCGTTGACGTACTTTTTATCGCCGATGTTGCCCAGGTCACCGGCGCCGTCCACGATGCCGCCCTCGGCGATGAGTACGGCTACTTGGTCGTCATCACCGCCGTCGAGGCGCTCCATGCGGGCGGCGAAGTAGCGGCTGATGTCGATGGTATTGAGCTTCTCGTCCTGGTCCACACCGATCTTGTCGTGCAGGATGCGGTCGACCTCGCTGCGGCGCAGGATACCGTCGATGAGTCCGGCGTCGACGGCCTCCTGGTCGCGCCAGCCGGTCATGTTGGCGGCGGCCTGGCGGAGGCGGGCGGGGTCTACGTTGCGGGTAGCGCTGAGGTCGACGAGCATGACGCCGAAGAGGTCTTCGAGGAACTCCTTGGTCTGCTCCCGGTTCTCGGGGCTAATCTCGGTGCGGCGCAGCGGCTCGGTGGCACTTTTGTAATCGCCGGCGTAGAAGATCTCGAACTTGATGCCCGCCTGATCGAGGGCGTTCTTGAGGAAGGGAATATCGGCACCCAGTCCGCGGAAGTCGACTACCCCGAGCGGACCGACGTACACCTCATCGGCGACGCTGCCCAGGTAGTAGGCGCTCTGGTCGTAGTAGGGGGAGTAGGACACGACGAACTTACCGGCGGCGCGGAACTCGGCGATAGCCTCGCGGAGGGTACGCAGGCTGGTGAAGGGTACCCCCGTAACCCCGTCATTAAGGAAGATACCCTTGATATCGTCGTCCTCGGCCGCGTGGCGCACGGCGCGCACTACGTCGTGCAGACCGGGAGGCGAGTCATCACCAAAGACCTCGAAGGGATTAGAGGCCGCCGTATTACCGGTGAGTTCGGGTAGGCCCTGTAGATCAAAGGTCAGAATGGAGTTAGCGGTCACCTGGGGCTTTTCTTCGGCCGAGGCGGCCAGGCCACCGATGATAGAAAAGCCGATCAGGGCAATTACGACCAGTGCGAGTAGGGTGCCCAGGCAGGACCCCAGGAGAAGTTTGACGAAGTTAGGCATGCGACGAGGTTTCGGTGTTAGCGCAGCGCAAAGAACGGCAGCCGATAGAGAAGGTTACAAGCTTTTCGATGAACGGCGGCTTTTTACGGATGACTACCTTTGCCGCATGTCTACCGCCGCCGCCCGCCGCCTGCGCATCGCCGATTTCACCTACGCATTGCCGGACGAGCGTATAGCCCGCTACCCCCTGGTCGATCGCAGTAGTGCTAAGTTGCTACAGTATAAGGATGGTGCGATTAGCGAGCACGTATTCCGTGACTTACCTAACCTACTTCCTAAGGGCACCCTGCTGATCGGTAATCAGACCCGGGTCATTCACGCCCGCCTACAGTTCACGCTGGAGACCGGTAAGCCGCTGGAAGTTTTTTGTCTGGAGCCGCTACAGCCAGTAGACTATGCGCAGTCGCTCAGCAGTGCCGAGCCCGTCGTATGGAAGTGTCTAGTGGGGGGCAACCGCCGCTGGAAGTCGGGCTTCCTCCAGCAAACCTTTGTACACAACGGCCGTGAGCTTACCCTGATCGTCGAGCGGCGACGGCACGATGCGGAGTCCTTCGCGATCACCTTCGGCTGGGAGTATACTACGCCGCTTTCCTTCGGGGAGGTACTGGAGGCGGTGGGTATCGTACCCCTCCCCCCCTACCTAAACCGGGCCGCAGAGGCCGACGACCGGCAGCGCTACCAGACCGTTTTCGCCCAGCAGGAGGGCTCGGTGGCTGCCCCTACGGCCGGACTGCACTTTACTCCGGAGGTGCTACAGGCGCTGGAGGCTAAGGGCGTCGAGTTCGCTCCCATCACCCTACACGTCGGGGCGGGCACCTTCAAACCGGTCACCGCTGAAACCCTGGAGGGTCACGTCATGCACCGGGAGTATTACTCGGTGACCGATGAGTTTATCCGCCGGATGGATAAGCAGCTAAGTAAGAATAAACCGATCGTGTGCATTGGCACCACCAGCTTAAGGTGTTTAGAGACCTTATTCTACGAAGGGGCCAGTATAGCACAGGGGGACGTATGGGTAGCGGAGGAAGACCAGTGGGTAGCTACGCGTAGGCGCTTCGAGCGAGTCACCGCCTGGTCGGCATTCAATACGCTGGTACAGTACCTGGACGCTACGGGCGAACCAGGAATCTCCGGCTACACCCGCCTACTACTCACGCCCGAAAGCGAGCTGCGGGTAGCCGACGGACTGATCACCAACTTCCACCAACCGCAGTCGACCCTGTTGCTACTCGTAGCGGCCATCCTCCGTGAAGACTGGCGGCGGGTCTACGACTACGCCCTGGCTCACGACTTTCGCTTTCTGAGCTACGGAGATAGCAGCCTACTCTGGCGGTCGGGGGCTCGTACGTAGCAGGTACACCATGCGCTGGGCGGCGGAGTCGGCCTGCATCCTCAACACCAGAGAATCCAGTGTGAGGGTTTCCACGGCCACCACCCGTTCGGAATTACTGGGCTGGGTGGTATCCTGAGCAAACAGGTAGCCGCTGTCGTAGCGCCAGGTACCGGCCTCGCGGTAGCGCAGGGTGGAGGTGAAGGCGTAGCGGTTGTCGGGGGTGAAGCGAAAGGTGATTTCCCGGGGGTCGAGCCGCAGGCTATCGCCCTCCTCGGTCACGAGCGTACCCTGCCACTCGCCGAGCAGGAGGTTCTCTTCCCGCTTGCAGTGCAGCAACAGGAGGGGCAGCAGAAGAAGGAGGCAGTACTTAGGCAAGGGTGGGTGGCTTAGTGGTTCACCCCGATGTTGAAGGTCGATTCGATGATGAGGAAGGCGATGGCACCGGCCGCAAAACCGATCAGGGCCAGCCAGGCGATCTTCTTGAAGTACCAGATAAAATCAATGCGCTCCATACCCATGGCGGCTACCCCGGCCGCCGAACCGATGATGAGCATACTACCGCCGGTACCGGCGCTGTAGGCGATAAAGTGCCACAGGCGGGCGTCGATGGGGTGAGTGCCCAGGTCGTACATACCCATGGAAGCGGCTACCAGGGGCACATTGTCGATGATGGCGGACAGAAAACCCAGGACGATAATGACGATATCCTCGTTCGGGATGATGCTGCGTAGGCTCTCGGCTACGGCGCGCAGGGAGCCTACGCCATTGACGACGACGGTTTCCAGCGCCGCTACCGACATCAGGATACCGAGGAAGAACAGAATGGACGACATCTCGATTCGGCTCAGCGCCTTATGGGCCGAGTACTGCGCCTTACGCTCCTCGGTGAAGTCCTCCTCGGGGTGAATGTACTCGGACACCAGCCAGACCACGCCCAGACTGAGCATCATGCCGAGGTAGGGGGGCAGGTGGGTGAGGGTCTTGAAGACGGGCACGAAGACGATCATACCGAGGCCCAGGAAGAGCATGGTTTTACTGGAGAGTAGGCGGCCCTGTTCTTCTTCCTCGGCCTCGGTGAGCTCCGGCACCGTGAGTTCCCCCTCGAAGGGCTTCAGGAAACTGGCCACCAGGAAGGGCACCGCGAAACAGATCAGGGAGGGGGCGATGAGGAACTCCATCAGCCCGGCCGTACTTACCCGCTTGCCGATCCAGAGCATGGTGGTCGTCACGTCGCCGATGGGCGACCAGGCACCGCCGGCATTGGCGGCAATGATGATGAGGGCGACGTACCAGATGCGCTGGTCGCGGTCGGGCACCAGCTTGCGCAGTAGCGTGACCAGTACGATGGTAGCCGTCAGGTTGTCGATGATGGCCGAAAGGATAAAGCCAAGACCCCCGACGATCCAGAGCAATTTCTTCTTATTGCGGGTGTGGACCCAGCTTTTGAGCACGTCGAAGCCGCGGTGGAGATCGACAATTTCCACGATGGTCATGGCCCCGATGAGGAAGATGAGAATTTCGGCGGTCTTACCCAGGTGATGTAGTAGCGTACCGACGAATCCTTCCTCGGCGACCTCGTGGGCTCCGGCGTGGCCGATCTCCATAGCCTCCCCACTCAGGCTATTGAACATATTGTAGACATCGCCCTCGGTATTGACGATCTCCAGCGTACCGTTATTGAAGCCGAGGCTGAGCAGGGCCCAACAAACGGCGCCCATGAGTAGCGCGGGCACCGTTTTGTCCAGGCGAAGGGGGTGTTCGAAAACGATTACGATGTAACCGATGACAAAACAAGCGACAATGGCTGCAACCATGGTGGGGGGTAGTTATCTTGGGCAAGCCGGGTTCGGCCCGGCTGCTCGCAATTATACGAATAGTACGCAACTACCGTCGCGGTAAATCAGTTTCCTAGCTATGAAACCGGAACAAGGACCCGACACCTCACGCCTGTTGATCATCGCCGCGGTCGCTCTGCTCAGTCTGCTCCTGCTTCTGCGCATCTATCCCCCGATGGCCTTTATGGCGTTCGTACTGGGTAGCACGGCAGGGTTTTTTCTCCTCGGTGGCCGGCTGATGGGCGCGTTCGACGGCACGCCCCTCTTTGGCCGCAGAAAAACTGAGCGTGACAGTGAATTCAGCCAGCGCGTCGCCGAGCGCCTGGCCGACTGCCGCCAGCGCGAGGAACGGTTTCGGGACGAGGGGGAACGTATCCTTAATAGTATCGCTACCCTACGCGACGATCTGGCCCGCAATGCAGCGGCCGATGCAACCGAGACCAAGAAGGCCGAGGCGGTCATCAAGGAACTCGAAGCCGAGTTTAGCCTGCGCCACGCCAAGGCCAGTTTCTTCGCCGACTGCGCCACGAAACTACGTGAGCTGCTCGACCGCCACCGCCTGGTGGAAAGCATCGCCGCCCGCCGCCGGGAACTGCGCGAGCTGCGGCAGACCAACTTCGACGACGAGGCCGTCGTGGAGGAAACCCGCTTCAGTATCGAGCAGGATACCATCGAGCTCGATACCATCGTCGAGCTCAGCAACTCGGCCGCCAGCAGCAGCAAGACCGAACAGGCTGAGGACCTGCGCGAGCGCCTGGAGCGGCTGCGCAGTACGCTCGGCAAGCCGAGCAGTCGGGAAAGCAGCGCCTCCTAGCGGATTTTTCCCACGATTGCTTGCGATTTTCCATTACCTACCTATCTTTGCACTCGCTTAGGCCAGAATGCTGCGCCGGCTATTTCTTTATGGCCCGTTCGTCTATCGGTTAGGACGCCAGGTTTTCATCCTGGTAAGAGGGGTTCGATTCCCCTACGGGCTACTTGGTGCTGCGCGCCTCGGATATGCGATCGGCGATACTCGATATGTGAGGTAGGAGGTGCTACCGCAGTTGTCAGCTCGCTTCGCTCGTCGGGCAGCAGATGTGATGCTTCACGTTACTGGCGGGCCGGCGTAGCCGGCGAGTGGTAACAGCGGCAGCAGATCGCATATTCTTTCCGGCCCGTTCGTCTATCGGTTAGGACGCCAGGTTTTCATCCTGGTAAGAGGGGTTCGATTCCCCTACGGGCTACTCGGTGCTGCGCGTCTCGATTTGCGATTCGGCACAGCTGGCGAGTGGTAACAGCGGTAGCCAAATCGCATATCGTCTATCGCGTATCGCATCTCCACCTTCCTAAACATTCCGGGGGCTAACCTTTTATCATAGCGCTTCCACCACGTTCTTCGCACCTGCGGCCCCGCCCCCGTGTTGCGCCCGTGTAGTACGTTTTATACCTCAAACAAACCAACATACCCCCCCATGGCAAAGATTGCAATCAATGGCTTCGGCCGCATCGGACGGATCACCCTGCGCAGCCTCCTCGAAAAAGGGCTCGACGTGGTGGCCATCAATGACCTGACCGACAATGCGACCCTGGCCCACCTGTTTAAGTACGATAGCGTGCAGGGGAATTTCAAGGGAGAGGTACGCTCCGATGACGACTACATCTACATCGACGGCAAAAAGATCGATGCCCTGAGCCAGCCCGACCCGAGTAAACTGCCCTGGGGCGATATGGACGTGGACGTGGTGCTGGAATGTACCGGCCGCTTTGTCGAAGAATCGAAGGCCAAGCTGCACCTCCAGGCCGGCGCGAAAAAGGTGCTGATCTCCGCCCCCGCCAAGGGTGACGTGGCCACCGTAGTGCTGGGCGTGAATGATGACGTGATCAACGCCGAAACTAAAATCTACAGCAACGCCAGCTGTACCACCAACTGCCTGGCCCCCATGGTGAAGGTGCTAGACGATGCCTTCGGCGTGGAGAAAGGATTCATCACTACGGTGCACGCCTACACGGCCGACCAGAACCTACAGGACGGACCCCACCGCGACCTGCGCCGAGCCCGGGCCGCCGCCATCAATATCGTACCTACTACTACCGGCGCTGCGAAGGCCGTCGGACTGGTACTGCCCCACCTGGACGGCAAGCTCGACGGTGGTGCCATGCGCGTACCCGTGCCCACCGGTTCGCTGACCGACCTGACGGCTATCCTCAAAAAGGACGTGAGCCTGGAGGAGGTGGACAACGCCTTTAAGCAGGCGGCCGAGGGCAATATGAAGGGTATCCTGGCCTACGTAGACGAGCCCATCGTAAGTAGCGATATCGTGGGCAGCAGCTACAGCAGCCTATACGATAAGGAAATGACGATCGTATCCGGTAGCCTCGTCAAGGTAGTGGCGTGGTACGATAACGAGGCCGGCTACAGCGCGCGCCTGGCCGATCTGTGTGAGCGCATCGCGAGCCTTTAACCCGAAGCCATGAAATTCGAAGAACTAGACGTTAAGGGCAAGACCGCACTTGTCCGGGTAGACTTTAATGTGCCCATCGACGAGGACGGGAAGATTACCGACGACACCCGCATCGAGAAGGCGGCCCCCACCATCCAGTACCTGCTGGAAAAGGGAGCGGCCCTGGTACTGATGTCTCACCTGGGTCGGCCGCAGCAGGAAAAACTGCCGGACGGTACGGTGGATAAAGAGCAGTTTTCCCTCCGCCCCGTAATCACCACACTGGAAGACCACATCGGCTGCCAGGTGGAATTCGTGGAGGATACGATCGGTGAGGAGGCTAAGGCCGCAGTCAAGGCACTTCAGCCCGGTCATGTGCTGCTACTAGAAAATACACGGTTCTACGCCGGGGAGGAAAAGGGGGACGAGGACCTAGCCAAAGCCATGGCCGCACTCGGCGACGTATACGTCAACGATGCCTTCGGAGCAGCCCACCGGGAGCACGCCTCTACGGCCACCGTGGCGAAGTTCTTTCCGTCTGAGAAGAAGAGCTTCGGCTACCTGATGGGGGCGGAGCTCGCAGGTGCGGAGAAGTTACTCGATAACCCCGCCCGCCCGGTTACTGCTATCGTAGGTGGGGCCAAGGTGAGTGATAAGATCCAGTTGCTGGAAAAGCTGCTGGACTTTGCCGACCATATCATCATCGGTGGGGCCATGGCATACACCTTCAGTCTAGCCCAGGGCGGTAAGGTAGGTAACTCGCTGGTGGAGCGTGATAAGGTCGATACCGCGAAGCAACTACTGGAGAAAGCTAAGGCAAAGAACACCGAGATTCATCTACCGGTAGATACCGTGGTGGGTAAGGAGTTTAGCAACGAGACGCCCAGCAAGGTCGTAGCGGCCGGTGCGATCGAGGACGGCTGGGAGGGATTGGACATCGGTCCGGACTCCGTAGCCCGGTTCTCGCGTATCATTGCCGAGAGCAAGTCCATCCTCTGGAACGGCCCGATGGGCGTGTTTGAGATGAAGAACTTTGCCAAAGGGACGAACGCTATTGCCGCAGCGGTAGCGAAAGCTACCAAGGAAAACGGTGCCTACAGTCTGATCGGGGGCGGAGATTCGGTCTCGGCGGTCAATCAGGCCGGGCTGGCGGATCAGGTCAGCTTCGTATCTACCGGCGGTGGGGCCATGCTGGAGCTGCTGGAGGGGAAAGAGCTGCCGGGTATCGCGGCCATCCGCAGCTAAGGGGGGCCGGTATCCTTTTACTGGCTCGCGGCGTTCTCAGCCTACCATGGAACTGGAGATCTTCGTCGACGAGCGTAACGGGCAGCAGGGAAAATCCTTCGTCTTCCTGGAAGGCGGCACGCTGCGCGATACGGCCGATCCCTTCGTCACTCCCTACGACACGGTCCTGTGCCTGGATGTACTGATACGACGCATCGAGGAGCTGGCCGAGTCTGAGGACCTCGGGGTACGCTTCCTGGCCCGCGAAATCCTGCACCGGCTAGACCCCCTGCTCCAACTAAGGGGACCGATCACGGATCTAACCGTACTGGACGAGCACCGGGAGGTCCTCGATCTGATGCTGCTGGCCCTGATCTCGCCCCACGAGCGGGCTACCGGGCTATTCAAGATCTCGCTGCCCTTTGCCTTCGAGCCCTTATTTATTAGTAAGACGCTGGAGGCCCTGATGGGACAGCAGGATGTATGCTATTCCTTCGGCACGCACATCGACGAGGTGAGGGAGGCCAACCTATTAATGGTAGGAGCTACCATTCTCAACCAGTGTTACGGGGTGCAGGTGGACGTCAAGCCCATGGCTATGCTCACCGTGCCGGACGTGCGGACCGGCCTGAAACGCTTCTACAAACCGGCGCTGAATGAAGAATTCATCGAAGTAGCCGTACGGGGTGAGCTACCCAAGTTGGGCGAAGACCAGGTCCACCAACTGCTCAATAACATCCACGATACGGAGCTGTGGCTGCGCCTACTCCCCCCCGATAAGTTTCACTTTCACGGGTTTCACCTGGCGCGCCTCTACGAGGTCACCGAGGAAGAAAGTCTGAGTCGCCTAAAGCACCGTCTGATCAGCCGCGATGCGGTACTGGACGTAGACCGCGTCAAGGAGCTGGCCGATCTGGTCCGGCTTCACTTTCAGTCCCCCCAGTTACAACTGGGGCTTACCGCGGTGGATTACCCCGTCGAGCGGGCCATCGACCACGAGTACCGTATCCGCTACAACCTGCTGGCCGACGAGGTGGACCGGCTCACCGATCCGCAGTACGCCGGCAGTATCTACGAGCAGGTCTTCCTTTCCGGAGAAATACTGGTCGTTCAGGATCTCAGGGAGCTCACGACCCGTACGGTACTGGAGCAAAAACTGATTGGGCTAGGCTACCGGAGTATGCTCCTGGCGCCGCTACTGAGCCAGGAGCAGCACGTGATCGGGGTGGTGGAACTAGCCAGTCCGGTAGTCAACGCCCTTAATGCCTTCATGGAAAGCCGCTTCGAGGAGATCCGGGGGCTATTCCGCACGGCCGTAGAGCGCAGTCGTGAGTACATCGACAACCGCATCGAGGTCATCATGCGCGAGCAGTACACCAGCCTGCACCCCACCGTGGAGTGGCGCTTTACCGAGGCGGCCTTTAACATCCTGAAGCGACAGGAGGAGGGGCTGCCCGCCGTAGCGGAGGACATTCGCTTCAAGAAGGTGTATCCCTTATACGGACAGGCCGACATCGTGGGCAGCAGCAACCTGCGGAACGCGGCGATCTATCAGGACCTGTTCGACAACCTGCGCGCCGGCCGCTTTTTTCTGGCGCGGGCGCTGGAGCTGGTCGACTTCCCGATCGTGAATCAGGCCATTTTACGGCTGGACTTACATCTGGCCACGCCCCTGGAAGAATTTAATAATGGGCACGAGATCCGGTTCGGGGAGTTCATCCATAAGCAGCTCACTCCCCTGGTGAAGCAGCTCGGCGGCCAGCTGCCGGAGCTCCGCCAACTCGCTCAGCAGTACGAGAAGAACCTGGACCACGAGCTTGGTCTGTTCTACCGGATACGGCGGGACTACGAGGAGAGCGTCGCCCGGCTCAACCGCACCATCAGCGATTTTCTTACCGAACGGGATCAGGCCGCCCAGCGGGTGCTGCCCCACTACTTCGAGAAGTACAAGACCGACGGGGTCGAGTATGAGATCTACGCCGGGCAGAGCCTGCTGAAACACCACAGCTTTTCGAAGATCCACCTACGCAATCTGCGCCTCTCCCAACTGGTAGACCTGTGCCAGCTCACCCGCAGGATCCACGAGTTGGAGCAGGAGTTGCCCATGCCGCTGCGTACGGCCCAACTGGTGTTTGCCTACACCACCCCCCTTACTATTCGCTTTCGGATGGATGAAAAGCGCTTTGATGTGGATGGGGACTACAACGTGCGGTACGAGATCCTCAAAAAGCGCATCGATAAAGCGACCATCCGACAGGGGGAGGAGCGACTCACCCAGCCGGGCATGATCAGCGTGGTGTACCTACAGGATCGTGACCTGGAGGAGTACGAGGACTACCTGAGCTACCTGGAACAGGCGGGCTATGTAGACGGGGAGGTCGAGCACCTGGTCCTCGATCCGCTACAGAGTGTGAATGGGCTACGGGCTATTCGCTTTCGGGTGCGGGTGGAGGAAATCAGCGCAACTTTGGCTTAAATACGCGGGTTAAGTAGCCACGGCCCACGGCACTTCCATCGTGGGGAAAACCAGCACACGTTTGAGCGAAATTGTAATGACGATCAACGGGGTCGATCCCGTAGAACTCCTCGGCGAAAACAACAAGAAGCTGAAGCTGATCCGGGGTGCCTACCCCGAGGCCACCATCACCCAGCGGGGCACTAACATCAAGATCAAGGCCGAAAAGCAGGACGCCCAGAAGATCAAGCACCACCTGGAGCTGATGATGCGCCTGCTGCAGGACAACCGGGAGTTGAGCAGTCAGACCGTCGAGGACTTACTAGCCGGAGAAAACCCCTTCACGACCCGCCTGGGCAACGGGGATAAAAACAAAACCATCGTCTTCGGGCGCAGCGGTAAGCCCATCAAGGCACGCACTCCGAACCAGGCGGCAATGATTACGGCGGCTGAAACCAATGACATCGTCTTCGCCGTAGGTCCTGCAGGTACCGGAAAAACCTACACGGCAGTAGCCCTGGCCATCCGCGCCCTGAAGAATAAACTTGTGAAGAAGATCATCCTAACCCGCCCCGCCGTCGAGGCCGGGGAGAGCCTCGGCTTTTTGCCGGGTGACCTACAGGACAAGATCGATCCCTACCTTCGCCCGCTCTACGACGCGCTGGATGACATGTTACCCCGGGACCGGTTGGATAAGTTTCGGGAAGACGGCACCATCGAGATTGCCCCCCTGGCCTACATGCGGGGTCGTACGCTGGACAATGCCTTCGTGATCATGGATGAGGCGCAGAATACCACCACCTCCCAGATCAAGATGTTCCTTACGCGCCTGGGTCCTTCGGCAAAGTGCATCGTGACCGGTGACCTGTCACAAGTCGATCTGCCGCGCAATCAAGTATCGGGGCTCCGGCGGGCCATCAACCTACTGGCGCCCATCAAGGGAATTTCCGTCATTCGGCTCAGTGCGGAGGATGTAGTACGGCACCGCCTGGTGAAGGCGATCATCAAGGCCTACGACGCGGCGGATGAGGCCGAGGGCCGGGGCCGGTTCGGGCCACCGCAGGAGAGTACGTTCGAGCGATTAGGCCCTCCGGGGCGCTCCCGCCGGGATGATTTTGAGGAAAATGAACAGGTAGAAGTATAAATTCAAATCTTTTACATATTTCAAAATCGACGAAAGCCAGTGAGATAACTCACTGGCTTTCTGCGTATTATGAAAAGTAAGGGATTTTCATCACCAAATTTTGCCTTATTACAGCGCGGAAACTGCCGGTGTAACACGCTCTTGGTGCCCCCATCTTTGGATCACAATCAACGGGGGCACGACAAAATGTGCTTCTAATTTCAAATCACCTTACCCCGGGTGAAAGTTTTTCCACCCGGCTTATTCAGTTCACCTTCTCAATCTCTCATCCCCATGGCTTTCATTAACGAACTCTTTTCCCCAGAAACCCTTCAGGCCGCTCAGTCCTTCATCGACTACCTCGGCTCCGTTACCCCTCACATTGTTGTGGA
Organism: Saprospiraceae bacterium; assembly: GCA_958295895.1. Taxonomy (GTDB): domain Bacteria; phylum Bacteroidota; class Bacteroidia; order Chitinophagales; family Saprospiraceae; genus Neolewinella. The sequence goes on from CATQHI010000013.1 coordinate 48,291, forward strand.
GGACGTAATCACCCGCGGCCACGAACTGGTGTCCAACATTGTCGTCGAGGATATTATTATGCGTGGTCACGAGGCCAACATCGTAGTCGAGGACATCATCATGCGTGGCCAGGAAGTAGCCTCCAACAACATCGTCGTAGAGGACATCATCATGCGTGGCCATGAGGCTGGCATCGTGGTCGAGGACATCATCATGCGCGGCCAGGAAGTAGCCTCCAACAACATCGTCGTAGAGGACATCATCATGCGCGGTCACGAGGCCGGTATCGTGGTCGAGGACATCATCATGTAAGAAAACCTTACTCGTCATCCATTCTATTCATCGCTTTCTAAAAACTACTATTATGGTCGAAGACATCATCATGTAAGTCAGCAGTGTCTTCTGCTCCTTACACCATCCCCTGGCAATTCTCCTGAAGATTGCCCTGCGGTCCACCGCCAGGTTCACGCCTGCTGCCGTTGTCGCCGCAACTTCCGCCCATCCGGCAGTACGGTATCCAGGTTTTCCAGTACGACCTCCCAGAGACTTTCGTACTGAATGATCTCGGTACTGTTAGCACGACCTAACTTCTTCGCCTGTGGGCTGGTCATCTTCTTATAGATTTTACTCGACTCCCTTACCGTGGCCGCGCGGTGGAAGTGACACTTTTCCGCGGTCAGCAGCAGCTTAAAGAAGCAGTTGTTTCGTAAGTTTTCATTGTTCATCAGATACCGCGTACCGTAACGAGCTAGGGCATCCGTACGGTCGATGATCTTACCGTACTGCTTCTGAGTGATGAAGTAGATGACCTGAAAGATTAGGATCTGAATGTTCATCCCCTGCTTGTCCTTGGAATAAGAGGGGACGTTGTTGACAAACTTATAAATTTTGAAATCCGGTAATTTGCCCTTCCGCTTGGACGGATTGATACGTCCCGCTAACACTAGGAGGTTGATGTAAGCTTCTAAAATCAACCAATATTCCACATGCTGCTGCGTAAGTAGATGGTTAAGCACGGCGCGGTCTACCCGCGCAAATTGCTCATACGCATAGTCGAAATTTCCAGTTTGCAGTCCAAGCGTAATGGCATATTCGGAAAGTTTGATGTGGTTTATACTGTTGGACGGTACCATTTCCTCGGCGCGTTTTACCTGAACGATGCCCTGCGAAAAGTCGCGAAGCTTGATGGAACACTCTACCCGTGTCAGGGCCATTAGGCTCAACGACTGCTTACCTGCACCCTTGCACTTTAGAAGAACCTGCTCGGCTTGGTTTGCCGTCTCGATGGCACCTACGTAATTACCTACCAGGGTAAGCCCGTGCACTTTCATGATGAAGAACATCGCCTGAAGTGCCGATACGTGGGGATACTTTTTCACAAGGTGCTCACAGTCAGCAACATACTCCGCTACCTTAGTACCGATTTCCTTGGGTAGTAGCTTATGCGCATACATCATACGCCGCATCTCGCGGTAGCGGCTGGACACTAAGTTCAGCACTCGCTCCGCCTCGGCGTAGTAGTCTGTCATAGCTTGGTACTTAGCGAATCGCTTTTCGTCGAAGCCGACTCCCAAGTACAGACTGGCTAAAATTGAGGCTAAGCGGTGATTGATCGGAAGGATCTCAAAATCCTTGACCCGTCGTAGGGTTGTGTGCGATAGGTACCTGGCACTGTGCCAGGCTCGCCGAAGCAACAGTAGGTTGATCAAGTTCAGCTGGCGAAAGCCGTTGATCTGTGCATTATCGTAGTCACGGTAATTTGAGGAGTACACATCCTCATCCATCACAGCAGTCGTGAGCAAATCCCGAAACCGATTCTTCAAAGCCCGATAAGCGGGATGCGAGGGGGTGTATTTAGGGCCGTAAAGCTGAGCTACAATCTGGTCCTCCGCCAAATTATTTTGTTTCACCAACCGATGCAGCGCACCAATCATCGAGGGTTTGCCCTTCGTCTGAGTGATCTTCAGCAGTTTCGTCACCTTTTTTGGGGAGGCGATCACTAACAGCTCGCGTATGTCTTCCATGAGTATGTTCCATTTTTGAGCGCTTATCGCTTCGTGTGGAACGCCTAAGTTACGCTAAATCAAGCGTTTATCAAAAGTAAGGGAGAAAAACCTCCCAGCAAACAGCTTTACGAAAGGGCGGATTCTGCTTGTTTTGTGCCCCCTTTGCCCCCCTATATTTGTATTATCGAAAGGGGGAACACCTAAACCCACCCGCCCAAAAGAATCTAAATCTTGAGTTTTATGAAATTGTGTTTGTTCATAGTGTCTCTTTAGTTATAATTCGCAACCCTTGAATGTGGGGTTAATAGCATCAAAGGAGTGACTGACTTTACTAGCCTCGAGTCAGTTTACCGGTTTAGCGAAATTATAGCGACAGCGCCAACCGCTTTTCGGTTGGCGCTTTTTTTGTGCCAACTTTAGCGGTAAAGCTACGGAAAAATTCGCTAACGCGCGCATAGCTGCGCTGCTTGCTGTTTTTTCACCACGGATTTTCCACGGATGGATCACGGATTTAAGCTTCAGCTTCGCTAAAGCCACTATGAGACGTGCAAAATCTGTGGCTAATCCGTGGTGAAATTCTGTGAGGAAGTGCGTAGCGTATCCGACCCCCACCCTACCGGAACATCCCCATACAGTCATTGTACCGGTCCGCATACCGCCGCCGCTGCACCTCGCGGCTGTCCCCGAAGTCCACCGCTACACTAAGTTCCAGGGTAGGTCCCAGTCCCCCCGGCACACTGCGCAGCGCCGAGATCACCGAGTCGTAGCTCAGGCCCACCTTGAAAATATCTTCCCGGAAGGTCACCGCCCCGATGAAGCCGTCCGGATTTCCGAAGGCATGCCGGTACCAGCCCCCCACGGCAAACTGGCCGTAGCCGAAGTAGGCCCCCAGGTTGAGCTGCTGAAACTGCGCCTGGCTAGTGTAGAGAAAATTAGGCGTCACGTAGACCGGCCGCTGCGGATTCGCGTACCGCTTCACGTCCAACTGCGTGCCGGCGTGCAGACTGAAGCGCTGCGGCCGACCGGCGTAGAGGTTGTTGTCCAGCTGCAGCAGGTTTTCCTCCGGCCGGTTCATGTGCTCGATGCTAAAGCCCGCGTAGAGGTTCTTGACGTACATCAGGATGCCGGAACTGAGGTCCACGGAGGTGCGCGCCACGCTGGCCAGTTGCTCCTGGGTCACGGTATTATTTCCCGAGGGACTGATCATGTCCCCAAAAACCAGGCCATTGTAGTCGATCCGGGTGGTCAGCAGACCGGCGCTCAGTCCGATGCGTGCGTGCAGCTCTTCCGTCACCCGCACGTCGTAGGCATACACCAGTCCGGCCAGGGTATTGGTGTACAGTCCCTCCAGCTGCCGGTCGGTCAGCATCCGAAAGCCAAAGCTCGAGGGGCTGCGGTACATCGGCAGCTCCAGGCTTACGGCCAGGGTCTGGTACGCGCTGGGGTAGCTGGTGTGCTGCGCCCGGTAGTTGGCCGTCACCCGCGGGGCGGCACTCACCCCCGCAAAGGCCGGGTTGAGCTGCATGGGGGAGGCGTAGAACTGCGAGAACACTGCATCCTGCGCACCCGCCCAGAGGGAACAAAGGAGTAGAGGGGTCAGGGCATAAAGGAAACGGCGCATGCCTAAAGCTACTCCCATTACGTTCACTTTGCAAACTTCTGCTCCCGGTAGTCGCCTATCCGACAGCCCCCGTAATGTCGGCCCGCAGAACAACGTTTACCCGCCGCCGCTGTATCTTAATCTCGTGCCCCAAGCCCGCCCTATGCTCAAGTTTACCCTGTCTTTCCTTTGTCTCTGTAGCGCCCTTCCGCTCCTGGCGCAGCAAATCCAGCAGACCCTGCAGTGGCAGGAGGCCGAGACCATCGAGTGGGAGGGCCAGCGCAGCGCCGTACTATCCTACCGATTGGGCGGGGCCGCCGGTGCAACCAAGAGTGGTGAGGTGCCCGCCTTCGTCCATACCTTCCGGGCCGCCAGTGGAGCGCCGCAGCGCGTGGAAGTGACGAGCCTGGAAACCGAGCCGTTCACCCCCCCGTCCGCCTTTGCCGCCGAGGTGCCCGAGGCCTTCACCTTCGACTACACGGTGGTGCAGCAACCCGAGGGCTGGCTGGGTAAGGTGAGCAGCCCGTCGATCATCCGTACCGCGGCGGGCTACGAGCGACTGCTCGCGGTGAACCTGCGGCTGGTACCGGAGCTCGGACCTACCTCCGCCGGCCTACGCTCGGCCGTGGACTTCGCTACTAATTCCGTGCTGCGGGAGGGAGAAATTTACCGCTTCGCCATCCCTAAAACAGGGGTGTACAAACTGACCCGTGGCTTTCTGGTCGATCAGCTAAAGGTCCTGGGGCTCGATGGGATAGACCCGCGCGACATCAAGGTATACGGCCAGGACGGCGGTATGCTCCCCGAAACCAATAACGCCCTGGCCTTCGACGACCTCGTGGAGCAGGCCATCACCATCGAGGGGGAGGACGATGGGAGCTTCGACGGGGGCGACTTCATCTTGCTGTACGCCGAGGGCACCGACGACCGGACCTACGATGCGTTGGCCAACCGCTTCGTGTACAGTAAGAACATCTATACCGAGGAGAATTACTATTTCCTTCAGCTGGGCACGGCCGGGCGGGGACGTCGGGTCACTGTCTTACCCTCCGCGGCGGGCGGCACGGTGGTGGATAGCTACGATGCGCTGTACCGCTTCGAGGAAGACCGTACCAATGTGCTACACGAGCTAGGACAGGAAAGTAATAGTCACGGATCGGGGCAGACGTGGTTCGGAGAGTTCTTTAAGGTGAACCGGGAGCGGAACTTCCCCGATTTTGCCACCATTCCCGATCTGGTCACCAGCGAGCCGGTGGGGGTACGGGCGCGGATGGGACTACGGGCGACGGCCCCCAGCGGCTTTTTTCTTACCGTCAACGGGCAGGAAGTCAGCAGTTTTCTGGCCTCGCGCGTCAACTTCGGGGCGCAGGAGCAGCAGTCGGCCGTCGACGTCACTGACCTGGTGGGCTCCGTAACGCTGGGTAGCGAACGGGTAGCGGTCAAACTGACCTACCCCGTCCCCGCAGCAGCCAGCCAGAGTGAGGGCTGGCTGGACTACATCGAGTTGCAGGCACGCCGGCGGCTCAGCTTCGGGGACCAGGACCAGTTCAACTTTCGCGACACGCGGAGCCGCAACTTCGGCGCGATCACCTATAACCTACTTAACCCGCCGGCCGATACCCGGGTGTGGCGGGTGGATAGCCTGGGCGAGGTGCAGCAGGCAACACTGAACGGTAGCAGCTTTTCGGCCCCCGGGCGGGAGCTTTACGAGTACGTCGCCTTCCGTCCGACGGCCGCCCTGCTGACCCCGCGGCCGGTCGGTCGGGTGGAGAACCAAAACCTTCACGCGGTGACCCAGGCCGACATGATCATCGTCACCCACCCGGACTTCCTCACCCAGGCCGAGGTACTGGCCGAGCACCGGCGGGAGCACAATGGCTACACAGTACAGCTAGTGACGACCCAGCAGATATACAACGAGTTCAGTAGCGGCCGGGACGACGTGGCCGCGATCCGCAACTTCGTGCGCATGGTGTACGAGCGCGACGGTGACCTGCGCTACCTGCTACTGTTCGGCGACGGCAGCTTCGACCACCGCAACGTGTACGGATTAGGAGATAATTTCATCCCCACCTACCAGTACCAGGGGGCCTTTACGGAGGTGCGCAGTTTTCCGGCCGATGACTTCTTTGGCATCATGGTCCCCTCAGCGGGCGGTCAGCCGCTCGGCCCCGATCTGAGTGTCGCCGTGGGCCGGCTACCGGTGAAATCGGCCGATGAGGCCGGGCCGGTGGTAGAGAAGCTCATCCGCTATGACCAGGACCCCTCCGCCCTCGGCGACTGGCGCACCCGAATGGTGTTTGTGGGAGATGATGAGGACCAGGGCCGCCACACCATCGATGTGAACCGGGTGGCAAATGCCGTGAAGGCGCGCAAGCCCGACCTCAACTTCGATAAGTTGTACTTCGACCTCTTTCCGCAGTTGAGCCTTAGCTCGGGGGATAGGTATCCGGCCATCACCGAAGGATTGGACCGCGCTGTATTTCGCGGGGCACTGGCCGTCACCTACCTCGGCCACGGCGGTCCCCGCGGCTGGGCGCAGGAGCGGGTGCTCACGATTCCCCAAATTCGTAACTGGACGCGACCGGCCGGTGCACCCGATCCGATTCAGCCGCCGGTATTCATCACGGCTACCTGTACGTTCTCAAACTATGATGATGCCTCCTTCGTAAGTGCTGGGGAGGAGGCCCTACTCACGCCCCGCGGGGGAGTGATCGCCCTCATGACCACCACTCGTCCCGTCTTTGCCACCCGCAACTACGAGCTGACCGACAATACCGTGCAGGCCATGCTCGACCGGCCGGACGGCAACTGGCGCAGCCTCGGCGACATCATCCGCATCGCCAAGAACGAGACCACGCCGGTCGACCGCGGTTTCCTCAGCGGAGATACCCAGAACGCCCGCAAGTTCACCCTGCTCGGTGATCCGGCTACCGTCATTGCGCTACCCACCCACGGCGTACGCACTACGCAGGTCGACACGATGTCGATCGACGGGGTACGTACCGACACCGTCCGTGCCCTCCAGAAGATGCGCATCAGCGGCGAGATCGTCGATGTGAGCGGCAACTTACTTGCAAATTTCAACGGGGAGGTGTTCCCCACGATTTACGATAAGGCACAGACCGTTCCTACCCTACAGCAGGATGGGAGCAGTCCCCTACTCGAGATCGAGGTACAGCGCAGCATCGTCTTCCGGGGTCGTGCTACGGTGACGAACGGCAAGTTCTCCTTTGAATTCGTAGCTCCCCGCGACATCGACTACACCTTCGGCCCGGGCAAGGTGAGCTACTACGCCGCCGATCGCAGCCAGCTTACCGATGCGGCGGGCTACTACGACCGGCTCATCATCGGGGGCACCAGTCAGGACAACGCGGGCAATGACGCGGGCCCCGAGGTGGAGGTGTACTTTGACGATACCGACTTCGTCGCGGGGGGACTGGTCAGTGAGGATCCCGTCCTCCTGCTCCACCTCTCCGACGATCTGGGCATCAACGTGACCGGCAACAGCATCGGCCACGATCTGGAAGCTACCATCGATGGTGATACGCGCAATGCTATCGTGCTTAACGACTATTACGAGGCCGACGTCGACAACTTCCGCAGCGGGAAGGTGCGCTATCCGCTCTTCGATCTGGAGCCTGGTTTGCATACCATCAAGGTGCGTGCCTGGGACGTAGCCAACAACAACACCGAGGCCACCACCGAATTCGTCGTCACCGATGAGCGGGGTGCCTCCCTCACCCACGTGTTCAACTATCCCAATCCCTTCACGACCCAGACCTGCTTCCAGTTCGACCACAGCCTCATCGGCCAGAACGTAGAGGCCATCGTACAGATCTACACCGTGAGTGGCCGCCTGGTCAAGACCCTACAGGAAAACTTCGAGTTTAGCGACGGCAGCGTCCGCCAGGACGACTGCATTCCCTGGGACGGGCTGGATGACTACGGCGATCAGTTGGCGCGTGGGGTGTACCTGTACCAGGTGCGGCTGCGGGGGGACGGGGTGAATTTGGTGAATGGGGAGTTGGAGAAGTTGGTGATATTGCGGTAGGGACAAAAGACAGCGGCCAGGATTCTTCCGAATCCTGGCCGCTGTCTTTATAGCAAGCTTAGCGAACAGACTAATAGCCCTCGTTCTGGGGTAAGATATCCGCACCCTGTAGGTCAATTTGACCCTGGGGGATGGGATAATATAGATCCTGTGGTGAGGTGAAATCAGCACCAGCGTAAGCGATTGGCAGAAATTGTTTTTCAAAGGCGACGATCCGGTCCAACTCCGGTTCGGCGATACCCCACCGACGAAGGTCGAAGAAGCGATGACCTTCTCCACTCAACTCTAACTTACGCTCGAAATGAAGGGCACGTCGGGCAGCGTCCGCGCTAGAGAAGGAGGGGTACAAGGCGATTTGATAGTTGGCCGCATCTACCTCCTCCCCATCTTTGTTGGTTACCTCGATTCGACTGGCAACATTTGCGGCACGGGCACGGACTTGGTTTATGAGTTGCCGGCCCCGCTCTACGTTACCGGATTCAATTTCTGCCTCGGCGAGCATCAGCAATACGTCCGCAAACCGGATGATATTGTAGTTCATGGAGCCGTAACCCCGCGTCCAGGAGGTACCATCAGAAAGGCTACCCTCCTGATTGGCATAGTAGACAAACTTTTTAGGCGAATAGGGGCCGGCATACACTTGGTCGCGTATCCAAGCCTTTCCTGGATGGGGTCCCCAACCTAGGTAGGGAATACCCCGCCGGCCTACACTGTGATCGAGTCGTGGATCGACTGGCCCGTTGTCGGGAGTGAAGGGTGCCGAAGCTTCAACGTTGAAGTCATTCTTTAGGCGATTGCTTTCGGTATTGTAGCTGTTATCGAGCAACGGCAATCCATCACTGGTGCGGAATGAGTTAGCTAAATCGAAGGTAGGTTGGAAGAAACCACAGCAGTTTCCGGGTCCAGTAGAACCTGTGTTGTGGGGAAAATTCAGTACAAAATCTGGGTTGGCCACGTTGGTTGTTCCAGAGTTGGCAGCCGCTTGAACGGCAAAAACTGATTCCTTACTATTATCGAATTCAGCATCGAATGCTTGAGCATAATTATCGAGCAGTCCATATGCATCCCCATTAGCAGTAATTCCGTTATCAACTACATTTGCAAGCATAGTCCTAGCTTCCACCCATTTTCCCTGAAACAGATATACTTTACCAAGGTAAGCACCCGCTGCCCATTTGTTCGCACGACCAGCCTGGCTTTGAGTAGTAGAAAGATTATCGAAAGCGTATTGAAAATCTGCTTCAATTTCTGACCAGTTAGAGGTGGAGGTTACTTGCTGCTGTTCTTCGATAGTAAGTCCAGGAGTTAGAAATGGGACTCGGTCAAAGGAGATTTGCAACTGAAAATAGTAGTGACCGCGTAGGAAGCGAGCTTCGGCTTCGAGTCGTTGAAGAGTTTCTGGAGCGGTAATTTGCTCGTTTTCCGCCGCCTGGGATAGCAGATCAAGTGCTGCGTTTGCCCGGGTTACTCCTTCGAAGAGCCCTCTCCAGCGATCGGCTGGAATGCTAGAGGTAGGGGTAAGTTTGTACTGGACGAGGTCATTAATAGCAGTGAAATCGCCATCGTTTGTCCCCTTGTTGGCTTCACCACCGTAAACGGAACCATTTGCCCAATTGGAGGCTCCACCAAAGTAGTTACTCCGGCCGCCCAATTGAGCATAAGCACCTAGAATTACCCCTTCTACACCGGCTTCCGTGGCTAATACTTCGGGTGCCAAGGCTCCGCGGGGTGATACTTCGAGGAATTCATCGCTACAGGTCCAGAGAAGACCTCCCACCAGCATAACGCCTAGGAGGACTCTAGAAAATTTGGTATAAGATTGCATGATAATTAGTTATATCGTGATTAAAAGTCAACGCTGACTTGAAAGTTGTAGGCGCGGGAAACGGGATAGTTACCTACATCTACACCGAAATCTGTGTCTGCCGAGCCTCCCACTGCAGGATCGAGTCCGTCGTATTTGGTGATAGTGAATACGTTATTAGCGGATAATGCTAGGCGCAGATTCTGGAAAGCGTTACCTAAAGCTCCGCTTGGCAGCGTGTAGCCTAAGGTTAGGTTAGTTAGCCGGAGGTAAGAACCATCTTCGACGTAGTAGCTGGTTGATACCTGTGAAGTACTAAAATTTGAGGCCGTTTCGTAAATTGGTATGTCAGTATTTACGTTTTGCAGAGTCCAGCTATCAAGTACGCGGGTAGAAACCGCCGCTCCCTTAAAGGTGCCGTAGAAATCGGTGAACCACTTGGAGTTGTTGTAGATCTCATTACCTATACTGGTGTAGAAGAACGACGTAAGGTCGAAGTTTTTATACATCAGTTTGAGGTTCAAACCTCCCGTAAAGTCGGGAACCGCACTACCGAGGAATGTACGGTCGGCTTCGTCAACAACCCCATCGGGGATGCCCGTTAACTCCTTCGTTTCTGGATCGCGGCTATTATTGTCTTCAAAGCGAAACCGGCCCGGAGCGGCACCGTCCTGAGTCGGAGCACTGTCAACCTCATCGAAGGATTGGAACAATCCGACAACCTTATATCCGAAGAAGGAAGAGAGGGGCCGCCCCACCTCATTACGGATAATACTACCAGTGATGCGAGTACCGCCGCGGTCGAAGAATTCCGTATCGTCGGTGTATTTCGTAATCTCGTTGCTAAGCAGCGCTCCGTTGAGAGTTAACTCAAAACTAAAGTCGCTACCGAGCTGATCACGGTAAATCACCTGCGCGTCGATGCCCTGGTTGCGCATGCTACCGATATTGACAAAGGGTGCGGTTGCCACTGGACCATTAACATCAGGCAGCGGGAGACGCACCAACAAGTCGTTGGTCTGCTTGCGCCATACATCCATAATAACATCTACTTTGCCCCCTATAAGGGTAGCATCAAACCCAATGTTGGTGGTGACACTAGTTTCCCACTTGGCATTTTCTGTACCAATACGGTCTAGATAGAAGCCATTGTCAGCTCCACTATTGCTACCTGAGATTGGATAGCTACCTTGACCTACCCCCTGGGCGTAGAGGTTAAATCTGTTGGTTGCATCTACATTATTGGAATTACCCATTTGACCCCAGCCACCGCGTATTTTCAAGTCGGTGAAAATGCTCTGGTTCTGCATGAAGGATTCTCCCGTGACGCGCCATGCGCCAGAAATAGCTGGAAAAGTACCGTAACGATTGTTAGCCCCAAAGCGACTAGCACCGTCACGACGCAGTACACCGGTGATGTAGTAACGGTCGTTCCAGTTGTAGTTCACCTGCCCGAAGACCGAGAAGAATTTGGTGGGTACGAGAAAGTTACTGTTCGGAGGGTTCGGGGTTACCGTGCTAAGGTTAATAAAATTGATGGTACGGCTAAAGGGGTTGATTCCACTCGCACCGCTCTGGCGACCGTTACCTGCCGTAAGAGCTTCAATTCCCGCCAGTACATTCAGGTTATGCGCACCGAAACTTTGGGTCCAGCGTGCCGTATTGGTAAATGTCCAGTCGTAAAAGTATCCTTGGTACTCGTTGTAGGTAAAACTGGCGTTGTTCTCCGAGTTCTCATACGTTTGTCGACCGTACCCGTTGCCGTTGTAGGCATCGTAACTACCGCCAATACTAGATCGTAGGGTAATCGACTCGATGGGGTCGATCTCGACATAGAAATTACCGAAGGCGGAAGTATTAAAGTTCTGGTTGTTTGCCACATTATCACGCTCGGCTACGGGGTTACGGGGGTTGTTGAAGCCGTTTGCCCGCGTACCCGCATAACCACCAAAAACATCGTATACAGGAATAATGGGATTCATACGGAATGCGCCAAGGATGGAGTTCTCATCGCGCGCTACGTTTTGGCCACCGCTGCCTCCAATAAGGCCACGGTTTGACGTGTAAGTAAACTGTAGGTTCTCTCCTACCCGCACTCTACTACCTAGGTCAAACTCGGTGTTCGCTCGGAAACTGTACCGATCGGCGGATTGGTTACTCAAAATACCATCCAACAATTGGGCGCTGAGCCCTACATAGTATCGTGTCGCCTCTGTAGAGCCCTGCAGTCCCAGGGTATGACGCTGTAATACACCCGTGCGAGTAATGGCATCGTACCAATCCGTTCCCTCTTTATTTGCGCGCACTACCTGGTAGAGGCCACCAGCGCTAGGGTCGACGTTGTACAGCCGACGCTGCTCCTCAAGGTCAACCTCTCCCACTACACCGTTTTGATCTCCAACCAACAGATAATCAGGTAATACAGGCGTAGGTCCGTTCCCATACTGCGGATGAGTAAAACCTTCATCTCCGGGCGCAAATCCATCATTGTAAAGAGCTTCCCACGTCTTATCCGCATCCTGCTGTGGGCTAAGGATCTTTTGTCCAGTACCTGGATCGGTAAATCCGACCAAACCATCATAGCTAATTCTGAGGGGGGAGGGCGTCTTACTACCCCGCTTAGTCTGAATAACTACCACACCGCCCGCGGCACGCGCACCGTAGATGGAAGCGGAAGAAGCATCCTTCAGCACCGAGGTAGCCTCAATGTCATCCGGAGACAAGAAACCGATTCCGCCGACCGGCACACCGTCCACTACGTAGAGGGGCTGGTTGCCCCCGAAGGAACCAAAGCCGCGAATACGAATGATAGAGTTCGTACCAGGCTGACCATTTGTGATTACGGTGACGCCAGCAGCACGACCCTGTAGTTGCTGCTCGACGTTACCTGACGGTACGGCCGCAAGCTCCTCGGTAGATACCGTGGAAATGGCCGCTGTCGTCTGCCGCTTGGTCGTCGTAGCGTACCCCGTCACCACGATCTCATCCAGCGCCACCCCCTCATTCATCACCACGTCCACCACCGTCTCGCCACTCAGGGTGACGGTCTGGGTCTGGTAGCCCGTATAGGAGAACTCGAGTTCGATGACGTCCTCGGGGACGGTGAGTGAATAGTTGCCATCAAAGTCAGCCACCGTACCTACGGTCGTGCCCCTAGCCAGCACGGTCGCCCCTACAAGAGGAAAACCATCCGGGTCGGAAATGTTACCGGTGACGGTCGTTTGCCCATACGCCAGCGCCGTGCAGAACAGCGCCACGATCAGGCCTAAAAGTTTTCTCATGATCGATAAATGTTAGTGAGTCAGTTGATTAGTAACCGCAGCACTAGCCGGCCGCGGGGTTGAGTAGTGTTAAGGAACCGCTAACATACTGAATTTTAGAAAAACTACCCCACACCCAATTACTTGTTTTGGTAGCCAGCGTACAGTCACCTTCCTTCGGTATCCGCTACTAGGTACCCGATTCGACTTACCATCCCCGACCTCCTTATCTTGAGCCCCCATTTTACACTCCCCCATGCGTACTGGTTTCCCCCAACTTTTTTCTCTCTTCGTACTGCTCTCCATGGGGTGCGAGCACACCCCCCCTACCCTGTTTGAGCGCATTCCAGCCGCCACGAGCGGACTCACCTTCGCCAACCGCATCACCGAAAACGATACCTTCAACATCCTCGATTTCGAGTACGTGTACAACGGCGGTGGCGTGGGGGCCGGCGACTTTAACGGCGACGGACTCACCGACCTCTACTTTTCCGGCAACACGGCCGACAACCGCCTCTACCTCAACCGGGGCGATTTTACCTTCCTCGACGTCACCGAAGCAGCGGGCGTAAGCGGGCGGGGGCGCTGGTGCAGCGGGGTAGCGGTGCACGATATCAACGGCGACGGCCGGCTCGATCTCTACGTCAGTGCCACCGTTCGTGAGCCGGGGGCGCTACGGGCCAACCTGCTCTATCTCAATGAAGGCAACCGGGCCGACGAAAACGGCGTTCAGGTCCCCTACTTCCGCGAGGTGGCCGCCGCCGCCGGTATTGCCGATACCTCCCACACCACCCAGAGTACCTTTCTGGACTACGACCGCGACGGCGACCTCGACCTCTACGTGCTCGTCAACGAGATGGACAACCGCGCCCTGCCCAACCGCTACCTCCCCAAGCTGACCGATGGCAGCGGACGGAAGAACGATAAGCTGTACCGCAACGATGGCATCGGTAGCGACGGGCTGCCCCACTTCACGAATGTGACCCAGGAGGCTAGCATTCTTAAGGAGGGCTACGGACTCGGCGTGAGTGTCTGCGACGTCAACCAGGACGGCTGGCCCGATCTCTACATCACTAACGACTACGTCAGCAACGACCTGCTGTGGATCAACAACCAGGACGGCACCTTCACCGACCGTGCCGCCGACTACCTCAAGCACACGAGCTACTCGGCCATGGGCAACGACGTGGCCGACCTCAACGGCGACGGCACCGAGGACCTCTTCAGCGTCGACATGTTCCCCGAAAACAACCTGCGCCGCAAGGCCATGATGCCCCCCAACAACTACAACGCCTACCTCAATAACGTCCGCTTCGACTACCTACCGCAATTCACCCGCAACATGCTGCAACTAGGCGTACGCGCCAACGACACCACGCTGGTGTACGAGGATGTAGGCATGCTCGCCGGGGTAGCCGCCACCGACTGGAGCTGGAGCCCCCTGGCCGCCGACGTCGACAACGACGGCGACCGCGACCTGCTCATCACCAACGGCTTTCCCCGCGACGTGACCGACCGCGACTTCATGGACTACAACGTGGTGATGAGCAGACTGGCAAGCCGCGAGACCCGTCTGGCCCAGATCCCCTCCATCAAGATTGCTAACTACGCTTACGAAAACGACGGGGGCAATATCCCCCTGTTCACTAAGCGCATCGCTGCCTGGGGCCTTGACCTCCCCTCCTTTTCCAATGGGGCCATCTACGCCGACCTCGATAACGACGGCGACCTCGACTACGCGGTCAATAACATCAACGACAGTTGCTTCCTCTTTCGCAACACCCTCATCGACGGGGCCTCCCGGCCGGACTCCACTCACTACCTCTCCCTCACTCTCCGGGGTAGCGGCATGAACACCCAGGCCATCGGAGCCCGCGTCACGGTCGAGACCACCCGTGGCCGGCAGACTGCCTACAACCAGCCCGTACGCGGCTTCCTCTCCAGCGTGACCGACGTACTGCACTTCGGCTTCGCGGCGGGCGATAGCCTCGTGGCCGTGCACGTCACCTGGCCCGATGGCAAAGACCTTATATATAAGGACGTCACTTGGGACCAACGTTTACTGCTTACCCCCGACCGGGGCCGGCCGGCTCCCCCGGCTACCGACTCCCCCGTAGCACCGCTGTTGGTGGCTACCGAGCTCATGCAGTCGCTGCCCATGCACCGCGACTGTCTTTTCATCGATTTCAACGTGCAGCCGCTGCTGCCCCACAAGCTTTCTGAGTACGGCCCCGGCCTGGCCGTAGCCGACGTCAACGGCGACGGGCTCGACGACGTGTACCGTTCCGGCAGCCACTTTTACCCGGGTAGCCTGCTACTCCAGGAGACAGATGCAGCGGGGCAGCCCACCTTCCGCCTGGCCGATCCGCTTCCGGTAGACAATGGTCCCGAGGAGCTGGGCAGTCTCTTCTTCGACGCCGACGGCGACGGCGACCAGGATCTTTACCTCGTCAGCGGCGGCAGCGAGTACAGCCTCGACCGCCCCGAGCTCCTCGACCGCCTACTGCTCAACGACGGGGCGGGTAACTTCATTCTGGCCGAAGATGCGTTGCCTGGGTTGAAGTCCAGCGGCTCCTGCGTGCGGGCCGCCGACTACGACCGCGACGGCGACCTGGACCTGTTCGTCGGCGGCCGCCTACAACCGGCACGCTTCCCGGAACCGGTCGATAGCTACGTGCTGGAAAACAACGGCCGCGGGAAGTTTGCACCTGCGTCCCCGCCCGAATTTGCCGCTCTGGGACTGGTCTGTGACGCGCTGTGGACCGACTACGACAACGACGGCTGGACCGACCTGCTCATCGCCGGACAGGGCATGCCCCTACGCCTGTTTGCCAACCGCGACGGCGCACTGACCGAAGCCACCCCCGCCTCCTTCAGCGAGCACATCGGCTGGTGGAACGGCCTCACCGGCGCTGACTTCGACCACGACGGCGACGTGGACTACGTGGCTACCAACTTCGGCCGCAACAACCTTTACCAGCAGAGTGGGCAGGACTACGTGGGCCTCTACGGGGCCGACTTCGACGGCAACGGCGGCTACGACCTGCTGGTGGCCGACTATGCCCTGGCCGAAGACGGTACGTACCAGGAATACCCCCACAACCAGCGCACGGATACGGAGAAGCAGCTCATCAGCGTCAAAAAACGGTACGAGCGCCACGATGAATTCGGTCGCGCTACCATCGGCGAGATCGTGACCGGCTACCCCCAGGCCGAGGTGACCGCCCTGCGCGCCAACTACCTCCGGTCCGTCTGGATCGAGAACCTAGGCGACGGCAACTTTACCTTCCATGAGCTACCCCGCGAGGCCCAGGTAGCCCCCCTCTTCGGCCTCCAGCCCCTCGACGTGAACGGCGACGGCTACGACGACCTGGTGGCCATCGGCAACGACTACGGTGCCGAGACTGGCATGGGGATGCTCGACGCACTCAACGGGCTGGTGCTGCTGTACGACCCTGTAGGAAGGGAGTTTGTCGCTCAGTCACTACAGGAGTCCGGCATCTTCGTACCCGGCAATGGCCGCAGCCTGACCGTACTCAACGCCGGCGGTCGTCCCCTGCTCGTAGCCGCAGAAAATCAGGGGCCCACCCGCAGCTACCTCACCGCGGACGCAGGTGCCACCTACGTGGAATTTCCCCCCGACGCCCGTCGCCTCACCTACACCCTGGTCGGCAAGCCCGTGGTCGTGGAAGCCTACTGGGGCAGCGGGTATCTGAGTCAGCGGGGGCGGGGGGCGTGGGTGCCGGCGGGGGCAAGTGATTTACAAGTGAATTAGACGTCTATCCGCCGAAGGCGGTCTAATTCATTGGTACTTCCATAGCGAGGATGCGAGCGCCCTTATCACCGGCCTTCACCGCGAAGGTTTCCGCTGCCGTCACACCTAGTCCATCGCGGCGTCCGAGCTGCTGCCCGTCGACCTCCGCGCTGCCCTCGAGTACGAAGAGGTAGACGCCGTGGCCGGGCTTGTTGAGGGTATAGTCAATGGCCTCATCAGCGTCGAGGCGGCCGATACTGAAGTAGGCATCCTGGTGGATCCAGACGGCCCCCTCCACGCCGGCGTCTTTGGGGGTGAGGACCTGGTGCCAGGCGTTGCGCTCCTTGGTCTCGTCGACGTGGATCTGGTCGTAACGGGGCTCGACGTTCCGCTCGTCGGGGAACACCCAGATCTGAAGAAACTTGACGTCGCGGTCAGTGTGCTTGTTCTTCTCCGAGTGTACGACACCTGTACCGGCGCTCATCACCTGAATGTCGCCTTCCTTGATCACCGTGGTGTTGCCCATGCTATCCTTATGCTCCAGGTCACCTTCGAGCGGGATAGAAATGATCTCCATGTTGTCGTGGGGGTGGGAGCCGAAGCCGCGGCCGGCGGCTACCTCGTCGTCGTTGAGTACGCGCAGTACGCCAAAGTGCGTACGCTCCGGATCGTAGTAGCTGGCAAAGCTGAAGGTGTGGTGGGTGTTGAGCCAGCCGTGGTTGGCGTGGCCGCGGGAATCGGCGGGATGATAGATCGTTTTCATTGTAGGTACATTTGATGTAGTTGTACAACATGCAGAGCAGTTGAAGGTTGCGTAGATCGCTTCGTGTTAGACGCCTGTCGGCTGGTTAGACGGCCTAACAGCGCAGCGTCTAACCAGCCGACAGGCATCTACTGAGCGAGGCGATCTAACGAGCGAAGCGATCTACCTTTGTCGCATGGATCAACTCATCGTGCACCACCTCATCGTCCACGAACTAAAGAAGCAGCCGGAGCTGGCCGAGGCCGACCTATTACTGAGCAGTCAGCCGCTGGCGATCACCGAGCAGGCGATCGACCTGATCGGGCGACTGGACCAGACGTTCGAGCGCAAATCCGACCTGTTGCAGGGTTTTCTGGTGGCACCCGACGAAGGGCTCTTTCCCGCCTACTACCAGAACTGGCTGGAGGAGGGGCGTAACCGACCGGGCTTCGTGACCTTTAGTCAATCGGCCATGGACGTGCTGAAGGATAATCTGCAGGGGGTGACCGGCGCCAAGGGGGGCTACCTGCTCTTCGCCGACTATACGATGGAGGAGCAGCGCATGCTTGGCATCTACATGATCCGCAACACGGAGGGCATGGTTTTCGTAGACGATGAGGAGCAGGACGCGCTACGGCTACAGACGACGGCCTACCTCGACATTCAGAATATGGCGATGGCCGCCCGGCTGCTGGCCGGGAAGGGGCGCAACGTGCAGATGATCCGCCACGCCCGTACCCAGAGCAGTATCTCGCAGTACTTCACCGACTGGGTGGGCATCGACCGGGCGGAGACGAGTTCCGAGCTGACCTACAACTTTCTGGAGATGGTCGAGGAGCTGCCGGTGCCCAAGGACCGCGAGACGGGCTTTGCGATGAACGACGGCGACTTCGAGAAAGCCCTGGTAAAGTATGCCGCCAAGGCGCCGCAGCAAACCATCCGCGTGGAGGACTTCGACGCCCACTTCTACGGCAACGATAAGCCACTGCAGGAGATGCTGGTCGAGCAGAACAGCCCCATCGACCAGGGCTTCCGGGTGGACCGCAAGGCGCTGCGCAATCAGTTCTACCTGCGGGCCGGTGTGGGGGGCATCAGCATCACCTGTATGAAGGATCACTTCCGTAACGGGCAGGTCCACATCGACGAGGCGAGTGGCAAGATCACGATTAACAGCGAGGAGCTTGCTTCCCTCCTGCTGGATCAGTACGGGGAGTAAGCGGTAAATCGGGGGGCGGGCCGAACATCTGCCCGTGACACCTAGGTTATACAGCTAGTAATCCAAACAAACAACTACTATCATGGCCACCACCGACCAGAATCCGGAAACCCTGACTAAAACGACCGACAACCCTAACGGAGAGAACCTCCCCGCTACGACCAACGACGCTAACAAAGATGCCCAGGCCGATGCCATCATCAAGCGCTACGCACTGTTTGGCACCGCTACGGCATTGATCCCCACCTTTGGGCTCGACGTAGCGGCGCTTACCGGTATACAGGTAAAGATGATCAAGGATCTGGCTAATGTGTACGAGTACAATGTCGACGACCAGATGATCCGTATGACGATCACGACTGGAGTCACCTCCCTAGCCGGCCGCCTCGTTACCGGCGTGCTTACCAGCATCACCAGGGCCTTTTCGCCCCTGAAGTTCCTCATCGGTGGCGCTACTCAAGCAGCCCTAAGCGGATTCATGACCGCTGAGGTAGGTAAGATATACCAGGCCCGGTTGTCGAGTGGCCAGAACCCCCTCGGACATTACCGTGAGCGAGATCGTCAACCACATCGTCTCCCAGGTACAGGAGGGCAAGTGGAACCCCCACCAAGGTGGCCGGATGGCGCAATAATTTCAGCTACCTGCTGGATAACGGCAATAGCAACAAGGCCTAAGCACTTAGCCTGCTTCAAAAGTATAAAGCCCCGGTACGTCCAGCGTGCCGGGGGCTTTTTCGTGGGGTGTATCCACTTAGAAGTTGTAGTTGAAACCCGTACGGAACTCGTACGGCGAATCGTTGAGCCGGTCGGGCTGGGTAAGACGGAACATCACCAGGATCTCGAAGCCGGCCGCACCGGGGCCGCCGCCCTGACTCAGACCCGCTCCCAGGAAGGGTACCGCCCGGGTGGCGCGCAGCTCGTCAAGCTGTCCGTTGGTGACCCCAGTGATGACGACATCGCTCAGGAGGCTGTACTCCGCCTGCACGAAGAAGCCCCGATAGATCTTAGCCCGTGCGAAGGCGCCTACCGACCAGGTCCAGTTACGGGAACTCAACTTACCTCCCCCCCCGGTATCGAAGCGGTAGGCATTGTAAACGATACTGGCCCGGGGGCCTACACTGAGGAAATTGTTGAGCTTATAGCCTACGATGGGATTGATCCCGATCCTAAACTGACTGCTGTAGCTGCCCCCCCGGTACTGGAGTACGGCGCCAGCCCCGTACCAGATGTCGCCACCCTGCCGCAGGTCCTGTAGCTGCCGGCCGCGGTTGCCGTAGCGGATATCGTCCCTCGCGGCATCCTCGCGCGTTTGGGCGGTAGCGAGGGCAGACAGGCAGAGGCACAAAAAGAAAAGAATGAAGACACGTAGATTCATAGCGAAGGGGGGGACAAGATTTCAGCAAAGATAACGGCAGCAGCGGGGCTTTCGGTCCATTTGCCCGGGCGCGTCCTACCTTTCGGTCCTATGACCGACCGTAAGAAGACGGGCAATCGGGGCGAGGCGTTGGCCCGCCGACACCTCGAGGCACTGGGCTACGCCATCGAAACCACCAACTACCGCTACCGCCGCACCGAGATCGACCTGGTGGCCGCCTTTGAGAACAAGATCGTGTTTGTCGAGGTCAAGACCCGTAGCTCCCTAGCCTACGGCCACCCCAGCACCTTCTTCAAGCGACCCCAGCAACGCCGCATCAGCCGGGCCGCCTCGATGTACATGGAGCACACCAACTACGACTGGGAGATCCGCTTCGACCTCATCGCCATTCACCTGCGCTCCGCCGACGATTACACCCTGCACCACTACGAGGACGTGTTCTTCCCCCGGTCTCCACTAGATACCGCCCCGCCCCTTCAGCTCCAGGTACTTGGCGATCACGTTACCGGTGAGCTCCTCGGGGCGGGTCAGTACGACCTGCACCCCGTTCTGCCGCAGTCGGGCGGCCATCAGTTCCCGCTCCTGTACGTAGCGACGCGCGGTGCTCTTCAGGTATACCTCCTCGATGTCGGCCCGCCGGGGGCTCCAGCAAGTCGGCGATCTCGGTGTTTTCGAACAGGATCACGACCAGGGAGTGATTGCGACCGATACGGCGCAGGATGGGGAGCACTCGGTCCAGGGCGGTATTGCTCTCGAAGTTGGTGAAGAGGATGAGCAGGCTCCGCGCGGGCAGAAAACGCCGGGTGGCATAGTAGAGTAAGTCGTAGTCGCTCTCCCCCTCCCGCTCCCGCTGCCGGTACAGCGTTTCAGGATGCGGCGGAGCTGATCGGGCTTGCTGTCGGCCGTAAGTACGTCGCCAAGTTTATCCGAAAAGGTGATGAGCCCGGCCCGGTCGTCGCGGCGCAGGATGACAATTAGACAGCGCAGGGAGGCATTGATGGCGTAGTCGAGCAGGCTCAGCCCCCCGAAGGGCATCAGCATCACGCGGCCCTTGTCGATCACGGAGTAAATGCGCTGCGCCCGCTCCACGGCGTACTTATTGACCATGAGCTCCCCCCGCCGCGCCGTCGCCTTCCAGTTCACGCTGCGCAGATCGTCGCCGCGCACGTACTCCTTGATCTGGTCGAACTCGTAGCTCTTTGTCACCGGCCGGGGCCGCCGCTGCCCACCTACCAGTACAGTCTCGTGGGCGCGCAGGGCAAACTGCTTCATCTGTACGATGCTGGGGTAGACGGCCACGTCCTGCTCGTGATCGACGATCAGGCGGCGCTCGGCCAGGGCGTAACGGGTCTGTAGAAAGAGATTTAGGTTACCGAAGGTGTACACGCCCCGGGTGGTCGGGCGTAAACCGTACTCCAGGGCGAGTTTCTCTCCGGCTGCGATCCGCACCGGGATGCGTTGGTCCCTGATCTGGAGTTGGTCCGGTAGCTCGTCGATCAGGGTGAGGCGCAGGTTTTGAGCGCTAGCATTGTGCAGTAGCACCTGTACCTGCAATTCATCGCCGAGAGAGAATACCTGCGGCGGCTTGCGTACCGCGCTCACGGACCGGCGGAGCGGTAGAGCAGGTACGTATCGTATACCGTAAGCAGCAGCAGTATCGCCGACAGGCCTACCCCCAGGTAGAACGCCCCGGCATACCAAAAGCCTACCGCCCCACACACGCCCGCCACCGCCAGCAGTACGAAAAAGCGTGTCCCCAGGTAGAGATTACTTAAGTGAATCATAAAGGCGGGGTAAGGGGCAGGCACGAACGGCCAAACTAAACTAAATTCGCCACACCCCGCGTTCCCTTGGTACTAACTACTACACCCGTGAAATTACCCGTCTTCCTCCTCCTGCTTGGGCTACTCAGCGGCTGTAGTTCGTTCCGCTCGGTGGGCTCTACGGTCCGTAATCCCTCCCGCGCCCCGAGCACGCACACGAGAAGCACCGCGGCCACCCCCTCCACTAGAGCTCGCACCCAGCGGCCCCGCCCGCCCCGTGCCGCCAGGCCCGTGCCAAGCGATAAAGAAACTGCCAGCGGCCCCACCGCCGTTAGTCCGCAACAGCCTAGTCAGCAAGGCCGAAGAATACCTCGGCATCCGCTACAAGTACGGTGGTAATACCCCCAAGGAGGGCTTCGACTGCTCCGGTTTCGTGAAGTACCTGTACAACGCCGAGGGACTGAGCATCCAGCGCGTGAGCCGCGATCAGGCCAGAGAGGGCCGGCCCATCGACCCCGCTACGGCCAAGGCCGGCGACCTGGTGTTCTTCCGCCGGGGAGCCACCAGCCCGTCTTTCACGTGTCGATGATCGTGGCGGCTGCCCCGGGGGAGCTCTGGGTGATTCACCCTACTAGTAGCCGGGGGGTGATCCGGGAAAATATAATGGCCTCCTCGTACTGGCGGCCTAAGATCTATACGGTGAAGGATTTGATCCAGTAGCTCCACGGCAAAGGTTCACCCAGGCAGGTAACACGGATAGAAAACTTAACGCAGAGGGCCGCAGAGATGGCTTCAGAAGTACCTCTGCGTTACTCTGCGCCCTCCGCGGTTCATTAACAGCGCCGCCAGGCGCCCTACCCACCATTACTAGTCTCGGTAGGCAGCACGCTCTCCCTCCCCGTTGATCTGGCTCTTCGTATCATACCCCTGCCGGATCTCCCGCTGCCGCATCGGCATACTGTCAATAAGCTCGATCAGCACCGAGGCCGGGGTGACGGAGTTACGCGCCCGGAACTTCTCGTGCCCATCTAGCCCCACCAGAATCAGCTCCAGCTGGTAGGGCTCCACGCTGAAGCGGTCGTAGTAGTAGGTTGAGGCGCTCTCATCGAGAAAAATGCCGGTATTCTCCTGCTCGCCCCCCGGGGGTGATGAGCAGGATCTTGACCATGCGCTCATCGAGCTGCTCGGAGGCCTCGCGCAGCAGACCGTACTGCTCTACAAACAGCGGATCGTTGATGTCGGAGTGAAGACCAGGATGAGCCGGGCCTTCCACTGGTAGTCATTGACGCTCTGGGCCGTAGCGACGAGGGGAAGGAGCATAAGTAGGGTAGCAGAAAGGAGGGAGCGGATCATGCCCATTAAAACGCGGGGCGTTAGTCCGTTGTTCCGGCCAGGGCCGCCAGGAGGGCGCGGAAGGACTCCGGCTCGCCGTAGAGGGCGTCCTGGTAGGTGGTGGCGCGCAGGCGCAGGTTCCAGGGCACGTCATCGCGTAGTTCCAACTCTACGGTAATGTTACCGAACTTCTGGTCCAGGCCACCACGCTCCAGCGGGGCGGTCTTACGCTGGTGGCGGGTGCGGGGCTTAAGGTAGTGCCGTTCCTGGGTCTCGACCCAGTCGCGGCGGCTGAACACCCGGCGGTCGCTGATCTGGGTGCGGTAGTTGAGGGCCAGCACCCGCTCCTTGAGGTAGTGGAAGAAGTGGTTGATCTCGTCGCGGCGGTACTGCAGATCGCTGAAGTGCACGACGAAGCCCTTGCTACTGGCCGTATCCAGGAAGCTTACGGAGTGATCGTTCTGCCGTCCGGCCAGGAACTGGGCGTACTGCTCGGTGATCCAGTCAAAGAGCCGCTGCCGGGCCGCGGTGCGCTTCCACCGCTCGTAGTCGGCCAGCTCCTCGGCGTCGCGCTCGATCATCTCGTGCACGGCCGGGGCCTGGGGGGTGCTCTGCTCGGCCGCATCGAAGAGTGCCGTGATCTTATCCCAGAAACTAGCCATAGGGGGTGCGGTTGTAGCGGGTGACGGTACCGCGGTGGCGCTGTTCGCGCTCCTCGGTGTAACCGAATTCGGCGTGGGGCAGCAGCCGGTTGAGTGTCTTGGTGACTAGTAGCAGCTGGTCCGGCCGCAGACTGAAATCATGGGCCTCGCCGCGGTCGTCCACTAGGTAAAGCGTCGCGCTACGCATCAGGTTGAGGCCGAAGGGCATCCGCTCGGTGACCATGCCGTATACCCACACGATGCGTTCGGGGTGCTCGCGCAGCTCTTCGCGCCAGGCCGCCGCCGGTTGCTCGCCCAGCAGCCGCACCAGCCAGTATACGCCCAGCGTAGCGGCCAGGGCCCCCAGGAAGGGAAAGACTGCCGAGTAGCGCAGCGTGAACAGGCAGGTGGCCAGTCCGATTACTATCAGGGCCACGGCCGTGAGTTGCTTAGCCCGGTGCTCGCGCTCCATACTTTTCCAGAGGGGCACCAGCCCCGGGTGGCGCAGGATACGATCGTTCGACGGCGGCATACCTGGTATAGGTCCAAAGCCGCGATCTGGTTTATCCCCTACCCCCCTTTTTGTGTCGCCCGGGCAAACATGCACTTGCCCGACTACGCTTAGGTACTACGTATGCCCGCCGATAATAAAATTCAATCCTACGCCCACGTCGTCGTGCTGGATGCCGCTTCCCTGCGCATACGGGCCCTGAGCGATAACGTACAGCAAATCACGGGCGGGGACGCAGGTGCACTACTGGGAGAACCGGCTACCAGTCTGTTCTCTCAGTCACTGCTCGACGAGCTACCCATCAACCGGGCACGTCGCGTTCCCCTTCCCCAGCGCATTGGTAGCGACGGGCCGATAGACTGGGGGCAGCGCCAGCTCATCCCCTTTTTTTACGCTGAAACCATTGTACTGGAGATCGAGCCCTACCTCCAGAACGAGCTCGGTAGCCTCGACCGGGAGGTAGCCCTCAACGACATCACCGAGGACCTGCTGGAGGCCGTCGACCTCGATGAACTGCTCGACCTGGTGTGCCGCAAGCTGGCCGGCTACCTTAGATTCAACCGCATCATCACCTACCAATTCGAGGACGGCGGTACCGGGCTGGTGCGCAACGAATATACCGACGGCAGACTGCCCTCCATGCTGGGGCTGCGGTACCGCCCCTTCGACTTTTCGGAGGAGGGCTACCGGCTGCACGAGCGGGAAACGGTACTCAACTTCAGCATCTCGGCCATCCCCTTCGTCTCCGTGCGCGGCGATCTGGACGGCGGCGAGGAGGCCATCAACTACCACCTGGGCTGCCGCACTCCCTCCCCCAGCTTCGAGCGCTTCATGGTGGAATCGAAGTTCAAGACCCTGCTCAGTATCGCCATCGTGGTCGACGGCAACCCCTGGGGTATGCTTTTCGGTCACACGATCCCGGAGACCAAACTCGACTACCAGTTGCGCACCTTTGCCCACCTCATCGGTACGCTCACTGGACAGAACATCGCCTACCGGCTGCTGGAGGAGCTCAGGCAGCGGCTACTGACCTCCGACGTGGTGCGCTCCCGCCTGCGCGAGCGCATCGCCGGTGCTCCGAGTATGTCGGAGGGGCTACTGGGCGAAGACCCCTCCCTGCTCGACTACCTGCCCGATACCTCCGGGGCGGCCGTCCACATCGAAGACCAGCTCAGTACCCTGGGTAGTACGCCGTCCGAAGACCACATCCTCGGGATCGTATCCTGGGCACGGACCACCATGGATACCCAGCAGGATTACCTGGCCCTCACTAATCTCGCAGAGCGCTACCCTGGTGTGGATTTACACGGATTGGCCGCCGGCATTCTTTTCCTGCCGCTCAACGCCAGTCGCAGTGAGTGGGTGATCTGGTTTCGCCCCGAACGGGTCGAGGAGATCCTCTACGGCAGTTCCGCCGCCGAGCACCCCGCCGGGGGGGCAGCCCGCTACGAACCGGTCAGGGAGTCGCGCCGCGGCTACGCCACACCCTGGACCGCCGCCCAGCTCCGCGCCGCCACTGAGCTACAGACCTTCGTGCGCGACGTGGTCATGGAACGCTACACCCACCTGCGCCGCGTCAACGAGCAGCTCAAGACGGCCTACGCCGAGATGGAGGACTTCAGTTACATGGTCAGTCACGACCTGCGGGCGCCGCTGCGTGGCATCGATGGGTTCGCTGAAATCTTACTCGAGGACTACGGCACCGGTATCGGGGAGGGGGGTAAGGAGCTCATCCATACCATCCAGTACAATGCCGCGCGGATGAACCAGTTCATCGCCGATATATTGGAGCTGAGCCGCGTGGGCCGCGCCAAGCTCATCGTCAACGAGCTCGACGTGCCCCGGCTGGTGGAGGAAGCCGTGAAGGAGGTCAATCAGCAGATGGGGCTCAACGCCACGGTACACATCGACCGCCCCCTACCGACGATCCGGGGAGATCGGGAGCAACTAGCCGTAGTGTTCCGCCAACTTATCTCCAACGCCATCAAGTACAGCGCCCTGCGGGCCGACCCCCAGATCGACGTAGGCTTCCGGCCCCACCCCCACCGTAGGCAGCAGGGCGAGTTTTACGTCTCCGATAACGGCATCGGCATTGCCCCCCAGCACCAGCAGCGCGTCTTCGGGATGTTCAACCGCCTGGTAACCCAGGAGGAGTACGCCGGCAACGGGGTAGGGCTGGCCATCGTGCGCCGCATCGTGAAGCGGCACCACGGGGAGGTACGCATCGAGAGCAGTCCCGGCCGGGGTACCACGATGCTTTTTTATACCGATCTTCCGGCCCCAACGGTACACCAAACAAACTAACCGATTTTCCACTTCTATGGAGTAGCGTTAGCTGGCCGTTATCACATTCGTTCCCCCGTCACTCTCATGTACAACAATCAAATCCTTCTCGCCGAAGACGATACGACCGACGCCGATTTTTTCAAGCGCGCCCTCAATCGTCTCGACGCGCCCCCCGACCTTGTCTGGTGCCGTACCGGTACCGAGGCCTACGAAGGGCTCCAGCGGAGCAGTCACGCCGATACCGCCTCCCTACCCCGCTTAGCTATTCTAGACATCAAGATGCCCGGCATGAACGGCCTGGAGCTGCTGGAAAAAATCAAGACGGACGACCGGCTGAAAAATATGCCCGTCATCATCATGTCGAGTAGCGACGAGCCGCAGGATATCGCCCGTGCCTACGAAAGTGGCGCCAATGGCTACCTGGTAAAGCCTAATCGCTTTCAGGACCTTCGGGAGCTGGTAGGCTCCATCAACTACTTCTGGATCAAAACCAACCGGCTGCGCCCCCTACCGAGCTAGCCCACCGCTTTCTTTGGCCTACTTATACAACAAGGTGTTTTGTTTTGCATTAACCTCTAAGCGCGGCACGGCAGCGTAGTATAACCCAGCTTATGTCTTTAGCTTCTGATCCGGTCGCGGAGTCCATCCGGGAAGTATACCCTTACCAGGTAGACCTAGAGAACTGTGACGTGGAGCCCCTGCGCCACATCCAGGTGGTACAGGCCCACGCCTGCCTACTGGCCGTAGAGATCGATTCCCTCACCGTACGCTACGTCAGCGAGAACACGGATAGCTTCCTCGGCAGGTCGTGGGAGGAGGTGATCGATACCCACCTGAGCACGGTATTTAAGCCCGAGGTCTTAGGACAAATTCCATTAGGCCTGAGCCGCTCCGAAGGCTTTGATACCATCAACCCCATTTTGTCCATCCTCGAGGTCGATGGACAGTCCCTACTGCGCAACGTCATCATCCACCGCTCCGGCAAGCTGCTGATTCTGGAGGTAGAGGCCACCGAGCGCGATACGCGTACTACCGGCTACCAGCAACTCCTGGCCCGCTCCATCTACCGCATCCAGAACACCACCGATCCGGTCAAGCTGTTCCCCGAGACGGCCATGATCATCAAGCAGGTGTCGGGCTACGACCGCGTGATGGTCTATCAGTTCGATAAGGACTACAACGGGGAGGTCATTGCCGAGACCCGCAACGAGGAGTTGGAACCCTATGAGGGGTTGCGCTATCCCCACACCGACATTCCCAAGCAGGCCCGGGAGCTCTACCTGACCAATCGCGTACGCCTGATCAGCGGTACGTCCGAAAAACCGGCCCGCATCCGCCGCAGTCGGGAAGTGCCGCAGGGCGAGCCCCTCGACCTCACCCATGCGACCAGTCGGGGCGTATCTCCGGTGCATCTGGAGTACCTCGGTTATATGGGCGTGGACAATTCGCTTAGCGTAGCCATCGTCTTGCAGGATAAACTCTGGGGGCTCTTCGCCCTCCACCACTATTCGCCGCGTACCATCGACTACGAGGTGCGCAACGTGCTGCTATTCATCGGTCAGATCTTCAGCGGTCACCTGGCGCTACAGGCCGCCAACCGCTACCGCGAGCAGACCCTGACGCGCAACCTGGCCCGCCTGGCCATTGGCGAGCAAATCACTAAGACGCGCGACATCTTTGACGGACTCACCTCCGGGAGCTACTCCATTATGAGTATGTTCCCGAATACTAACGGAGCGGCCATCTCCTTCGAGGATCGGCTACAGTGCCACGGCCAATACCCCGCCTGCGAGCATCTTGAGGAGCTCGTTGCGTGGGTTAAAGATACCCAGGTTGCGGCCCAGGACCTCTACTACGAGAACGACTCTATTGGGACTCACTTTTCCCTCTTCGAGCAGTACTGCGATACGGCCGCCGGCTTCCTGCTGGTATTTCTCAACCCCGCCCAGACCGACTGGCTCTGCTGGTTTCGCCCCGGACTGGTGCAGCAGATCACCTGGGGCGGTAAGCCCGAGAAGAATCTCATCGTCACCAATGAGACCCGCCGTATGGGGCCCCGCAAGAGTTTCGCCCGCTACGTCGAGACCGTCGAGGGCTGCGCCGCCCCCTGGTCCGACACTGAGATCGATGCCGCCCTGGCCCTGCGCATCACCGTTATCAACAGCCTCCTGCAACGCTACACTGAGGTCAAGGAGATCAATGAGCGGCTACAGAAAGCCTACGAGGATCTGGAAACCTTCAGTTACACCGTCTCCCACGACCTGCGGGCACCACTACGGGCCATTAGTGGGTACGCCGAGATCATGGAAGAGGACTACGGACAGGAACTCGATGATGAGGCCAGGGGGCTCCTACAGGGCATCCAGCGGGGTGTGGACCAGATGAACAACTTCATCACCGACATTCTGGATCTGAGCCGGGTGGGGAGTAGCGGACTTCAACTCGAACGCACGGCGGTGGCTCCCCTGGTACGCGACGTCCTGCTGGAGCTCAACCTCATTTACCCCCGTTCCGTGGACATCGCCGTCATTCTCGATGAGAATATGCCTGCCGTGGTAGCCGATCCCCGCCTCCTTCGCCAGCTGTACACCAACCTGCTATCCAATAGCCTCAAGTACGCTACCCGCGGTGCGAACGGTAAGCTGGCGATCCGGGTAGGGTCCTACCCTGATCCGAAATCAGGCTTCCAGGTCTATACGGTGAGCAATACCGGCCCGGCCATTCCCGAGGAGTACCGGCAGACGATCTTCCAGATGTTCTCCCGCATGTCCTCGACCAGTAGTACCGACGGCACGGGCGTAGGCCTAGCCATCGTGGAGCGCATCGTCGATCGCCACCTCGGTAAGGTGTGGGTGGACGAAGACCAGCTAGGCGTAACCTTCCATTTTTACCTCAATGCCGAGAACCTCCGTAATGATGGATAAGGAAGTGAGCACCGAGGTAGCCCCCTATATTCTTTACGCGGAGGATAACCCCGCCGACTCCCACTTCCTACTACGCGCCTTTGGCCGCGACCATCCAGACCAGGAGTTGATCCACCTGGAAAACGGACAACTGGTTAAGGAATACTTACTACGCATAGTAGCCGAGGGCGCCCCCCTCCCTACCCTAGTTGTGCTGGACATCAAAATGCCGGGCATGAGCGGTCTGGAAGTCCTCGAATTCATCCGCCACCACCCCCGCCTTTACCGCCTGCCCGTCATCCTACTCAGTGCCTCCGAGGAGGAGCGCGACCTCGACCGCGCCTACCACAGCCGCGTCAACGCCTACCTGGTCAAACCCGGCCGCTACCGGCAGCTCCGCGAACTGACCAAGACCATCCAGCTACTGTGGGTCCGCTACAATCGGGTAGCCCTATGAGCAGCACCAGCCCCCTGCTCCGGGCCCTCCGCGACGGCACCCGGGCCGCGCACCAGCAACTGGAGGACGTCACGCTGGGCGATAAAATCATGGACGGCAGCCTCTCCCCCACCGAGTACCGCCACATCCTGACCTGGCAGCGGGCCGTACACGAGATCCTGGAACCAGGTGTGGTAGGCTTTGCCCTGGGAGCGTACCGCTACCGCCCTCGCTTCGTAGCGGATACCGCTGAGGACGTCCCCGCGCCGCCACCAGTCGATGCTATCGGTCGGGTGTACGTCCTGGAGGGGGCCAGCCTCGGCGGCAGCATGATCTACCGCAAACTGCAGACTAATCTTAGCCTGACGGACGAGGCCCCCTTTACCTTCTACCGCGACCAGGCGGATTGGGGGCTCGCACAGTGGCGCAACTTTGTGGCGGCCATCAGCGCACATCCCTTTACCGAAGCGGAGATTCGGACGGCGGTCAAAAGCGCCCGGGACACCTTCGCCACCTTCGCCCGGCAGTGGGCGGCCACGGCCGGCTAGTTACCTTCGCCGCATGCCCACCGCCGAACCCGACCGCGACGAGATCACGGCCTATTTCCGTAGCCTGCAGGACGACATCTGCGGCCAGCTCTCCGCAGCCGATGATGACATCCCCTTCACCGAGGATGAGTGGGAACGCCCCGGCGGCGGCGGCGGCCGGGCCCGGGTATTACTGGGCCACCACATCGAAAAGGGCGGCGTCAACTTCAGTGCCGTACACGGGGAGCTACCCCCGGCTGCGGCGGCAAGTTTACACACCGAGGCCGGCGAGACTAGTTTCTATGCTACTGGCGTGAGCATTGTGCTGCACCCCCGCAACGTGCACGTGCCCATTATCCACATGAACGTGCGCTACTTCGAGCTCGACGGGGGGCGCTACTGGTTTGGTGGGGGCATCGATCTGACGCCGCACTATGTCGTGGCCGAGGATGCTCAGTTCTTCCACGAGCAACTAAGGCAGACCTGTGACCGCTTCGACACCAGCTACTACCCCCGCTTCAAGAAGTGGGCCGACGATTACTTCTACATCCCCCACCGCCAGGAGACCCGGGGCGTGGGCGGCATTTTCTTCGACCGGCTACAGCCCGCGGCGGAGCAAAAGACCAAGCGGGAGCTCTTCGACTTTACGGCCGCCGTGGGGGAGACGTTTGTGCCCGCCTACCTACCCTTGCACCTGCGTTCGCGGCAAAAGGAGGTCACGCCGGAGCAGCACCGCTGGCAGGAACTCCGCCGGGGCCGGTACGTGGAGTTCAACCTGGTGTGGGACCGCGGCACCAAGTTCGGCCTGACCACCAACGGCCGCACCGAAAGTATACTGATGAGCCTGCCCCCCCTGGCGGGCTGGACCTACGACTACCAGGCCGCCC
Source organism: Saprospiraceae bacterium (assembly GCA_958295895.1). Classification (GTDB taxonomy): domain Bacteria; phylum Bacteroidota; class Bacteroidia; order Chitinophagales; family Saprospiraceae; genus Neolewinella. The sequence goes on from CATQHI010000013.1 coordinate 79,368, forward strand.
CGGGTAGCCCGGAGGCCGAAACCCTGGCTCTACTACGCAAGGGGGTCAACTGGTGAGCCGATTGCCTACCTCATGCGTTCACCTACCGTATGCCACGCGAAACCGCCTTTGACGAGACTACCATCCTGGAACGGGCCCGCGACCTGTTCTGGGAGAAGGGCTATACCGCTACCTCGATCCAGGACCTGGAGCAGGCGCTGGGTATCCGGCGCAGTAGCATCTACAATACCTTCGGCGGCAAGCGGCAGCTTTACGACCGTACGCTAGTACAGTACCAGGAAGAGAACCTGGGCCGGTTGCGCGAGATGCTACAGGCCACCCCCGATCTACGGCAGGCATTAGTGCAGCTCTTTACCCAGGCGGCTACCGTGGTGCACCCCGAGTGTCTTACCTCCGCCCGCGGCTGCTACATCGTCAACGCCACCACCGAGATGGCCAATTCGTGTGCCGCCGCCCTGACCTTCGTGAGTCGCAACCGCGAGCAGTTTACCGGCATTTTGCAAGATGCCCTGGCGGGGGCGCAGGTGCAGGGTCAGTTGCACGAGCAGGCCGACCCGGCGGAGCTAGCCGATTTTCTCTTCCTCTGCTATAACGGCCTCCAGGTCATCATCCAGACCAAGATCGAACGGACGGCCCTGCAACGCTCCGTCGAACGTTGCATTGCCAGTCTGCCGTGGATAGCGTAGATCCCGTACCCTTTCAGAATCGCCTGCGCAAGATGGCGCGCCACCACGGCAAGTGGGCCCGGCGGCAGGGATTGGAGGCATACCGCATTTACGATACCGACCTCGACGAATTCCCGGTAACGGTGGACCGCTACGGGGACCGGCTCTACGTGGCAGTGTACGCCAAAGGGGATACGACGGAGGCCGATACGGAGCTCTACCGAAACTGGATTGCAGGGGCCCTGGATGTGGTACCCGACCGGATTCACTTCAAGCTGCGGCAGCGGCAGTCCGGCACCCAGCAGTACGAGCGCCTAGCCGAGCAGGAGCAGGAATTCGCGGTGCGGGAGTACGGTAGGCAGTTCCTGGTCAACCTGACGGACTACCTCGATACGGGGCTCTTCCTGGACCACCGGCTGACGCGTAAACTGGTGGGTGAGCGGGCGGCCGGTAAGTTGGTGCTGAATCTATTTGCCTACACCTGCTCCTTCGGGGTGTACGCCGCCACCGCCGGGGCCACCCGCGTCGATAACCTCGACCTAAGCAATACCTACCTCGACTGGGGGCAGCGCAACTTTCGCCTCAACACTATTAACCCCAAGCAGCACGGCTTTATCAAGGCCGATGCGCTACAGTGGCTAGCCGGCCCCGTGCGCGACCACTACGACCTGATCGTACTCGACCCGCCTACCTTCTCCAATAGCAAGATGATGACTGACGTGCTGGACACCCAGCGCGATCACGTGACGCTGATCAATGACTGTCTGCAGCGGCTTACACCGGACGGCACGCTGTACTTCAGTACGAACTACCGGCGGTTTAAACTGGAGGCGGGAGCGCTGGCGGGAACGGCGCGGGAGATTACGGGGCAGACTCTGCCGCCTGACTTTCGACGGCGGGGGCTGCATCGCTGCTGGGTGGTTAGTAATTAGCGCGGAAGAACTCGTCGTAGCCGGCGAAGGAGCGGGCCTTGAGGATCTCGCGGTAGTTGGTCTGGGAGACGGGATAGACTGTGAAGCGCAGGCCACTATCCTGGAGAAACTCGTCCTGATGTTTCTGGCTGTTAAGGTAGTAGGCCTGGGCATCCTGACCGGCCTTGAAGCGGCGGAGCACTAGCACGGGGGTCTCGTTGTCCTGGCCGATGAAGATGGGCGTGGAGCGGAGGCGGTCGAGCTTGTGGTACTTTTCGTTGTAGGCTTCGAGGCCGCCCTTGAGCTCGTTGAGTGGGGCCTCGCGGTCATCGAAGACAACCAGTACGTAGTGGATCTCATCCATGCTCGCCTGGAACTGCCCTCCCGCCCCGCTACTGCTGGCACGGCCGGGCAGGCGGGCACCGTCATCACCGAGGAGGCGAAGAATCTCGCGGGCGCGGATCTGCTCGGGGCTGTTGTCGTACTGGGCCACGAGCTGCTGGAGGGAGCTGATGTAGGCGGCGCGACCCTCGAGCTTGCCGGTCACCATGGCCTGTAGAAGCGCGTAACGGGGGCGTAGGGGATCGCCCTCGGGCAGCTCGGGGAGGGCTCCGTTGACAAGTTGGTTAGCCTGGGCGTAGCTGCCCTGCTCGAAGGTGCGGTAGGCCAGCTCGTAGCGGCGGGTGCGCTCGCCGGCCTCGCCCACGAGCTGCTGGGCGTAGTTGGGGTCATTGGCCAATTTGGCGAACTTGCTGTCGGGGTACTTATCGGCCAGGCGGGTGGCGAAGCGCTGGGCGTCGCCCGTGTTGTTTTCGGCCTGGTGGAGTAGGTAGAGGTAGTACCAGCTTTCGGCCTCGTACTCGGAGCCGGGGAACTGCTCGTCGAGCGTCTCAAAGGCCTCGATGGCGCGGACATTATTTTCTACGCGGTCGCGGTACTCGCGGCCCAGGGTGAAGTAGGCATCGGCCAGTTGGCCGCGCATGACGTCCTGGGTTTGCGGATCGGTGGGGATATCGGCCAGGATGGCGTTGACCTCGTCCTCGGTCACCAGGGCAAGCTCGGCGTTGGAGGGGGCACCGGGGGCGAGGTTGTCGTCGGCGTCGGTGAAGAGGTTGGCGTCGGTGCGGTTGCTGCGGCGCCAGTTGTCCTCCAGGGAGCGGTCGCCCCAGACGCGGCTGAAGTCGCGGCTGCCCCGGCGGATGGCCTGGTTGTCGTAGCCCCAGAAGCTGCTACCGTTGAGGTTGGAGGCGGTGGCGGCGGGGTTATTGACGTTGATACTGCCCTGGGTGGCGGGGGTGCTGAAGTTGGCGGCGGAATTGGTGGCCCGCCGCAGTTCGAAGACCTCTTCGGCCCAGCGGCGGCGGTCGGCCTCGGGCAGGGTGCCGATGCGTAGGAGACTGTCCTTGAGGGTGATGTCTTCCAGGCTGCTAGCTACGCCGGTGAGGCGGTCGCGGCGGTCGTTGGTGTTGAGGTAGCGGCCGTCGGTATCGGCCATAACCTGGAGGGTGCTGTCGTAGTAGCGCTTAGCGGGTAGGTAGTCTTCCTCGCCATAGGCCAGGTCACCCAGGAGCTGGTAGGACTCGATGCGGGTGGCATCACCGCCGTAGGGGCTGGCGAGGGCGCGGCGGAGGTAGTCGGCCCCGGCCCTATCGTCGCCGCTACGCATGGCGATACCGGCCATGGCGTAGAGCAGCTGGCTTTCGTACTCGAGGTTTTTTTCCTCCTTGGTCATGCGCTCGAGGACACGGATGGCATCGTCGGCGCTGCCGCTACCGGCCAGGTAGGCGTTCTGGGCGATGTTGATGCGGGCGCCGAGCTCGAAGTCGTAGGCGGGTCTGGCGGCTACCACCTGCTCGAAGGCATTGAGGGCGGGACCGGGCTGATTGAGCTCCTGGTACAACTGACCGGCGATGTAGTAGTAGCGGGCACGTTCGTTGCGCTCCTCGGCGACCTCGGCGGCGGCCTCCAGGTAGGGGATAGCCTCCTCGGGGCGCTGCTGCTGGAGGTAGTAGTAGGCCTGTACGGCGATGGCCAGCCGGCGCACCCGGGCGAAGGTGCCGCGGTCGTTGCGCAGGTCGTTCAGGATGATCTGGGCGCGGTCGAAGTTATCGCGCTTGATGAGCGTCCAGGCCAGCCAGAGGCGGATCTCCTGGTGGGCGGGGCGGTGCTTGAGGATATAGCTGCCGGACTTCTTCCCGTACTCCCCGCCATCGGCATCCTCTGCGTTGCGACCGCCGAAGATGGAGATCATGCCTACGGGGCCCTCCTCGGCTTCGGCGAAGAGGTCCTCCTCGGCGGATTCGGGCTCATTTTCGAGGCCTTCGAGCTGGGTGGAATCGGCGGGGGTAACCTTGGTGGGGGTGCGGATGCCGCGTTTGCGGTTGCGAATTTTTTCCTTGCGCTCGCGTTCGCGCTCGCGCTGGGCTTCCCTGCGTTCCTTATCGCGCTGCTTGATGGTACGCTGGCGTTCGCGCTGGGCGTCGCGGCGAGCCTTTAGGCGATCGCGCTGGCTCTGGGCCTCATTGCTTTCTACCTCGCGGCGGCTTTCGAACTCCTCCTCGGTCTCGTCCTCCTTCTGTCCCTTCTTGAGTTTTTTCCGTTCGGGGCGGGGGCGGAACTCGGTAGCGGCGAAGTTGAGGGTACGCTCGGCGCTCTCGTAGTCCTGCTTGATGAGTTGGGCCTGTCCGACGAGCAGGTAGCTATCGTCGGTCCAGTTGCTGTAGGGGTGCTTTTTGACCACGATGGCCACCTTTTCGATGGCGCGGTCGAGCTCCTCGGCTACCCCGGCGGTGTTGTCGACGGCCAGGAAGGGGAACATCTCCAGGCGCTGGTTGTAGTTGTCGACGTGCTGCTCGTCGAACACGAGCAGGGTCTCGTCAATGATCTCGCGGGCGTTGAAGTAGCCGTTGAAGTGGGCGTTGGTATTGTGCCAGAGCTTGGCGATCACACCCTGCTCCTCCCGGCTCTTGGTGGACGAACAGCCGACGAGGAGCAGTTGGAGGGCCAATAGAAGGAATACCGAACGCGTTAGCTTTTTCAAATCTTGGTAGTCTTAAGTGTCTGCCTTCCCCCCAACCGTATCTTTGCCCCCTGAGGGCAAACGTAGACAAAGGGCCAAAAAGTACCCGGCGGCGGGGCTTTAACATGACTTGATGATGGACGACACTGCCAAGGAAAACCGCTGGAACCGCCTGAAGCAAAGAAGCCGCGCGGAGTATCAGCCGTTCGTGAATGCGTACGCCCTGGTCTCCGTTGTGTTTCTGGTGGTGGTTTTGCTCCTGTTAGTGACCCCGCTACGCCGCTACCTGCCCGGTTACAGCAACGTAGTCGAACAGCAAGAACTGACCGAACTAGAACAAAGCCTAACGGAGCTGAGCGGACTGGTCGAAAGCCAGCAGCTCTACATCGAGAACCTGAAACGGACCGTGCTGGGGAAGGCCATCACCGCCGACAGCCTGGAGGAGCCGGCCGAGGTCGTCCCCAGCCAAACCGTCACCGCCCTACCCCCCTCGGAGGCCGAGATCAAGCTACGGCGCGAGATGGAGGAGCGGCGGCAGGGACAAAGCGGCGCGGGGCCCACGACGGCCCTCCCCACGGCGGGTGGTGAGGTGGTCTCGCTGGCGCAGGTGTACCTCGTAGCCCCGGTCAACGGGGAGATCAGCGCCCCCTTCGACCTAACCGCGGAGCACGCGGGGGTGGACATCCTGGCCCCCCAGCACACGGCCATCAAGTCGGTGCGGGCCGGCGTGGTCTTTATGGCGGAGTTCACCAGCGCCAACGGCAACGTGATTGGCATCCAGCACGACCACAACCTGATCAGCTTCTATAAGCACAACGAGCAGCTACTCAAGGAGGTGGGTGACCGGGTGCTACAGGGGGAGGCCATTGCTATCATCGGGAATACCGGTACCCAGAGTACGGGGCCGCACTTGCACTTCGAGCTGTGGTACGATGGGCGGGCGGTGGACCCGCGGCAGTACATTAGTTTCTAGATGCTATTTAACTCACTAGATTTTTGCATCTTCCTGCCGCTGGTGTTCCTGCTACACTGGTACCTGACGCGACACAGCCTGCGGGGCCAGAACGCGCTGATCGTAGGGGCCAGTTACGTGTTTTACGGCTGGTGGGACTGGCGCTTCCTGGGGCTCATTCTAGCCAGCACCGTGGTCGACTACTGGGTAGCGCAGCGGATCACGGCCAGCACCGGGACCCGCCGGCGGCAAAAAGTATACCTCGCGCTCAGCATCGTGGTGAATCTAGGCGTACTGGGCTACTTTAAGTACGCCGATTTCTTCGTGGCCTCCTTTGCCGATGCCTTTACGCTGCTGGGTCGTCCCTTCGCCTACGCGACGCTGGGGATCGTGCTACCGGTGGGCATCAGTTTTTACACCTTTCAGACCCTAAGCTACTCCATCGACGTATACCGCGGTAAGCTGACTGCAAGCCGCGACTTTGTGGCCTTTGCCGCCTACGTCAGTTTTTTTCCGCAACTGGTGGCCGGCCCCATCGAGCGGGCTACGCGCCTGCTGCCGCAGTTCGGTCGGCTACGGGTCTTCTCCTACGAGCAGGCCGTGTACGGGGGAAAACAGATACTGTGGGGGCTATTTAAAAAAATGGTCGTGGCGGACAACTGCGCCGTGGTGGTCAACGACATATTTGCCGACCCGGGGGCCTATCCCGGCAGCACCCTCCTGCTGGCGGCGGTACTGTTCGCATTTCAGATCTACGGCGACTTTTCGGGCTATTCGGACATTGCCATTGGTACGGCGCGGCTCTTCGGAGTGGAACTGATGCGCAATTTTGCCTACCCCTACTTTGCGCGCGACGTAGCGGAATTTTGGCGGCGGTGGCACATCTCGCTATCGACCTGGTTTCGGGACTACCTCTACATTCCTCTGGGGGGTAGCCGGGGAACGCGGGTGCAAGCGGTCAGGAATACCGCCATTATCTTCCTGGTGAGCGGGCTGTGGCACGGGGCGAACTGGACCTTTGTGGTATGGGGAGCCCTGCACGCCCTGTACTTTCTACCTCTGCTGCTGACGGGACGCAACCGGCGCTATACGGAGATCGTAGCCGCCGGCGGAGGCCTACCCACCTGGCGGGAGCTGTGGGGCATGGTTGCTACTTTTTCCCTGGTGACGGTGGCCTGGGTATTTTTCCGGGCGGATAGCGTAGGGGAAGCCTGGCAGTACCTGCAGCGAATGTTTTCGACCTCCCTCTTTTCCGAACCGGTATTCTCCGGGCGGCTCGACGCCCTGGTGACGGTAGGCTTCGTGCTGCTGATGGTGGCGGTGGAATACTGGGGGCGGCGGCTGGAGGTGCCCCTGGCAAGGGTAGAGGAGCTATTGCCGCAGTGGAGTCAGGTGGTGTTCTACTACGGTTTTGCCATTTTCGTATTGCTCGGGGCGGGGCGGGAGCAGGCCTTTATCTACTTTCAATTTTAAGTCGGCGACATGAGTTCACTTTCGCGCTTCCTACTGCTCTGGGCGGGACTAGCGGTCGTCACGGCGGCGGCGCTGTACGCAGTGTTTCTGCAGGCCGATGGGTACGCCGATCCCTACTACCTGCGGTTCACCACGCCCCCCCAGCGGTCGTTGATCCTGGGTACCTCGCGGGCGGCGCAGGGGATACAGCCGGCGGTACTTGGCGAGGTGCTCGGGCGGAACGATCTGTACAACTTCGCCTTCACCATTGGCACCTCTCCTTACGGACCAGCCTATAACGAGCTCATTCGGCGCAAGCTAGCGGACGGGGCAGACAGCAATGCCGTGTTCGTCCTGGCCGTCGATCCGTGGAGTCTGTCGGTTTCCTGCCCTACCGGACCGGATAGCCTGTGCCTGGAAGAAAGCGACCGCTTCACCGGTCAGCTCAGGACCGTGTCGCGTAAGCCCAACTTCGACTACCTACTAAATTATTACGGCTCACCCTACTACCGACTTCTGTTACCTACTTCCCGCGAGATCGAGCTACAGGATGACGGCTGGTTGCAGGTAAATGTACAGATCAGCCCGACAAAATTTGTGGCCAACCGCGAGGAAAAATTGATCCCTTACCGGCGATACGCTAAGCGGTGGCGGGTGTCTGACTATCGGTTGCGGTACCTCAAGCGGTTAATCGCGCAATTGCGGCAGCGGGGGCGGGTGTACCTGGTACGCCTGCCGGTCGATCCAGAGATGTTTGCCCTGGAAGAGGAGTACGCGCCCGGCTTTAGCGACTTGGCGCGGCGGTGGGCGGTGGAAACGGCTGCGCCGTTCTTAGACCTTACGGGAGACAACGCAACTTACCAAACGCTGGACGGACAGCACCTGGAGCAGGCCTCGGGGCGGGGGGTCAGTCGCGTCATCGGGGAGTGGATGCTCGAGGAGAGCGACCGGAGGCTCAAAGGTCCTAGCTGAAAGATTAGTTGAGGAGGTTGTAGAGAAGCTGCACCGCCAGGATTTTACCGATCAGCACCACCGGCAGCATCCGCGTATAGCCGATGGCCGGGTACTTGTTACCAGCCTGCTCGATGGCAAACTCGAGCACGGCGGGCTGGGAGCCGACCATACCGCCCAGAAAACTGAAGGGAATACGCAGGATGCGGTAGCCGATCACGATGGTGGCTGCCGTAGTGATAAGCGCGATGACGCCCCCGGCCAGAAAGAGTTTGAGGCCGAGATCGGTCTGCAGGGTTTGGTAAAAGGTCTGGCCGGAGCGGATACCGATACCCGCCAGGAGGAAGATGAGGCCGAGCTGGCGCAGCGTGAGGTTGGCCCCGTAGGGCAGCGTCCAGACGATGGGGCCGGTGCGGCGGAGCTGACCGAGCAGCAGGGCCACGATGAGGGGGCCACCGGCAAACCCCAGGCTGAAGGAATAGCCCCCGGGCAGGGCAAAGGTGACCATGCCGAGCAGCAGCCCCAGGGTGATGCCGAGCCCGAAGGAGAAGAGGTTTATCCGCGAGAGGGCCTCGTAGCTGTTGCCGAATACGCGGAAGACCTCCGGCAGATCGTCGCGGTGGGCTACCAGTAGGATGCGATCACCGAGCTCCAGGACAGTATCGCCGCTGGCCAGCAGGTCCATATCGCCGCGCTGTACGCGGGTGATGAGCACGTTGAATTTTTCCTGGAGGTTGAGGGAGGCGATGGATTTACCGGCAATGTCGTCGTTGGAGACAAAAATGCGGCGCACGTCGAAGACCGAGCGGTCATGGTTCAATTGCCCCTTGGCGGGAGGGCCCACGTAGGTGGCTGCCTCCCGGATGGCCTCCTCGGAGCCAACGAGCACGATGAGGTCGCCGCGGGCCGGGCGGGTGTCCCAGGTAGTGAGGGTCGTACGGCCCTCGTGGGAGCTACGTCCGAAGGCAATACCCACCGGATGCTGCTGCCGCCAGGCACGAATTGTATGGTCCACCAGGTCGGGATGCTCCACGCGAAAGGTGCGGCTGATGAGCTCCTCGCCCATGGGGTAGTCCTTCTGCAGCTGGCGAAACTCCTGCCCGTAATCGATTTTGTACAGCCGCTGCAGCACGAAAAGACCGAGCATGACGCCCAGCACCCCGAGGGGGTAGGCCAGGGAGTAGCCTACGACAGCCTGTTGGCTCACCGCATCCTGCGTCCCCGCCCCCACACTTTTCTGGATGGCGTCTAGCAGGCCGGCCAGGGCGGGGGTATTGGTACTAGCACCGGCGTACAGTCCGCCCGTAGTAGCTGCGTCGAAATCGAGCCACACACCGATCCCGTAGGCCAGCGCCGCCGAGAGCAGGATGGTACCCAGAGCGAAATAAATATCGCGAAAGCCGTTGCGCCGAAAACTGGCGAAGAAGGCCGGGGCGGAGCTCAGTCCTACGGTGTAGACGAAGATCGCCAGTCCCAAAAACACAATGAGCTGTGGCACCTCTAGCCGCGGATCGAGCGCTCCGAAGCCTAGCCCCACGAAGAGTACGGCGGCCACCCCGAGTTTGAAGCCCCGGATCTTGATCTCCCCGAGGCCGTAGCCGAGGGCCATGACGGCGAAGAGAAGGAGGAGGGGGGATTGAATAAGTGTATCAATCATAGTGTAAGCCCGGTAGAAAAGGACCCTAGTACTTAGGGTGATCGCTGGGAAAGGCCCCGAAAGTAACCGGCCGCCTTAGCGATGCGGTAGCGGTGTCCGGGATCGGTAGGCTGTAGCGGCAGCAATAGGGCGCTATAGGTTAACTTGGTCAGCATAGCCAAGGTATGCAGTACACTCGGGTGTTGCTCCCCCCGGTAAATACTGGCGTGAAAGATGCGATCGGCGGCGTACTCCGCGGTAACCATGGCGGCACTCACGTGATGATCTACACCCGCACGTTTGACGAACACCGGCACGGCGCCGCACTGTAGCAGGCGCTGTTGGGCATCTGTCTCCTGACCGCGCGCGCCCGTACTGGCACCGGGCCCAAATGCCGCCCTAAAATTGCCGGCGGCCCGGAGGTCACTGGCAAAACAGGCCCAACAGGCCCCCATAAAATAGGTGAAGTCATCGACAATGCGGAGCTCCTCCCCGCGAGAGTGATCGATGAGACGGGCGGATGGCGGCAGATAGGGCACTACTTCGCCAGTGGGCGGTACCTCGTAGGCGGGGTACAGCACACCTCCGAAGAAGTGACCGGGTCCCAGTTGCAGGGCAGCGCGCTGGAACGCGGCTACCGACCCGGGACGGACGGCAACGTCATCATCCAGAAAGATGAAAAGAGCATTACGGGGAAGTAAATCAATAACGTGATTGAGTGCCAGACTTTTATTGCCACGCGCTAGGTGGGTGTAGCGGATGGGCAGCGTGGTGTACCCCCTTACGACTTGTTCGACTTCCTGCGACCCGTTTTCTATCACCTCTACGGTACAGGCGTGTAGCTCTTCGTCCATCGTGGCGAGACTATCGAGGCAGCGGCGCAGTAGATCATTGCGACGATGCGTGGGGATAAGCAGGTGAGTGGTCAGCTTAGGTGATTTTACTGCTTGTAAGGTGGGAGCGAAGGTAATAAGTACCCAATCCGGTACCTATCAGCAGACCGGTCAGGGACCAGAGTCGCAGATACAGAGGCCAGAAACTGATGGTGTAGGCAAGCACCCCTACCCCGACGGTCGCGAGTAGCCAACGGGTTGGGTAGTAGCGCCGCTGGGCCAGTCTGGCATACGTTGGGGAGTAGTAGCGAGAGTACGCCAGGTACTGGTAGCTGATGAAGGTAGTGACCGCGGCCGCCTCAATTCCATACCGGGGGATGAGCAGAAAATTGAGTAGTACATTAAGCCCACCGGCGATGACGGAATGCAGGCCGATTGTCCTGGTTTTCTCGTAATAAAACAGCCGGTTGTTGGCCCCCATGTACATGGGCGTGCTCACTAGCGCGGTGCAGATCATCACCGATAGGGGATACACCCCGTTCAAATCTGCATTACGGAAGAGAAAGGCAAACAATTCCTTAGCAATACAGGCATAGCAGAGCAGCGCCACGAAAAACAGAGCCTGGCTTACAAACAGGATATTTCGCAGCAGGTCTTCCTTCCGCGAGCTGATCAACTGAAGAATGTGCGGTGCCAGGGCGCGGCTGTAGGCTAGCGAGAGCGTAGAAAAAATGGTCGCTCCGGTATAAGCGACGTTATATGCTCCGATACGGTCGGTAGTCACGCCGGTCACATCCATGACTACCCGGTCCGATTGATCGAGTAAGTACTGCGCGTTTTGGTGGGGCACAACCGGCAAACCAATGCCGAGAGCCTGACGGATGGTACGCCACTTGAAGTTGAAGATGGGGGTGATCTTTTCCCGGCGGTTAAGCGGGATCCACCAGGAGATATTAGTCAGTAGTTGTGTAATGAACAAGGCCCAGAACCAACCCATGTAGCCCATACGCAGGTAACCAATGGTAATCAGGGTAATGACTACGTTGAGCACGCCGAATACGGCGCTACGTATGCCGATCTGTAGCGGCTTTTGGCGGAGTTGGTAGTATAGGGTGGCAATTTTTTCTGTGGGGCCGAAGACTACCATCGGCGCTACGTTCAGCACGACGATGAGCAGCCGATCATCCGCCGCCGCCTCCGGAATGGCCCAGTACAACACCAGGGCGACTACTACCGCGAAGATGACATTCCAGAGTGAGAGAAAGCCATAGACCTGCCGCCAGAGCCACTTGTACTGCTGCCTGGATTTGAAGAAAGAGTTAGAAAGGGTAACGAGCACACCGAGCGTATAGAAAACGCCGAAGAAGCCCGTGTAAGCGGTCACAATGCCGAAGAGGCCATAGTCTTCCCGGGTCAGGAAGGGGGTGATGAGGGGCAACACCGCAATGCCCGCGATTTTGGGGATGAAGGGGGCAATGCCGTAGATGCCGAAGTCGCCTAGCAGTTTTTTCAGCATGTAGCCGGAGTCTCTTCACCTTCTGGCTCCGCCAGAAGAGAAGCAATAACTTTCCGCGATAGTTCTGCTGAATGTCCATCATACGGCGTACCCAGGGGCGCATAGTAGTATTTAGCCCGGTGTCGGACTGTTTCCTTTTTGATTTGGTTATGCTGAATGTAGTGGACGACCTCAGAGTAGGTGTCTGCTCTGTCTACTAGACCGTTTGCTACATACGCGTACAGATCGTCTATCTCACTGTGGGTGAAGTAGAGCGAGACGACGTTGAGTAATACAGCCTCTAGGTGAATGGACGAGCTTCCATTGATGATCATATCCACCGAACCGAGGTAATCGAAGGCTGATTCGACGACAGGATCGGAGAGCTCCACGGTGTTATTAGTGGTTGGTAACTCACCTAGGTTGACGGTGCGCGGGTCAGCCGGATGCTTACGTACCCTGATGTGAAGTCCGCTACAGTGCGTCATTATGTACGATGTTAACCTAGCGATGTCGTCGAGGCTATCATCCGGTCCAAAGGGGATACCAAGTACTTCTACCCGCTCCTTGTTATTAATGCGCGAGAAGAAGTGATCTAATTTTGGCATCCCCACTAGGTGAAACTTCGTTTGAGTTTCCGGGTCGATTAGCATAAACTTATCCAACGTATCCTGCCCCTCTACGCAAGCGTGGGCGAACCGCATGGGGGGAAAGTCACTCATCACCGAGGCATGCTGGAAAAAAATTGTGGGAATACCGGCTTGGTTTCCGGCGTGCATCATGGCCCGGCAGTGGACTGAGTGGTCGTTGCCTATGATAACTGCACGTGGCTGATACCGTGCAAGAAACTGCGAGAACACTTCAAACTGACCTATGCCCCGAACGAAATAATGAAACATCCTGGCGAAGTGCCTAGGTTGTCTAAATAGCGTGCGCCACATAATGGGTACATAATTCAGTACGTAGCGTAGTGGAACCGCAGCGTAGTAAGGGAGGATAACTGTCTGACCGGAAGCATCCCACTGCGCTGCGCGTGGTTCATGCGATACGAAAACAATGTCGTGCAACCCGGTCTGTAGAAAACTGAGGCTGTCAAACTGATTTTTTGTATTGTACAGCACCCAAGTCCGGTGACGTAAATACTCTTCTACTGCAGGAGTAGAGTCAGTGAAAAAAGTGTTCAACTGTACGAACACTTCCTTGGCGGCCGCGCGAAGACGCAGAAGCACATTGGGTTCGTAGACTACGTGAGCGTGCCTACGGCGATTAAGGTAAGCTTTCCTACTTAGGTAAAGCGCGAAGATGTCCTCTCGAAGTTCCTGGTCCGTTAGTCTTCTCATCAATTAGCACGGGCAAGGTAAGTACTTGAGACTGAAACGTCACACTCTAGTATTGACACCTTTCAGAATCAATAGCTGCGATTCGAGTACCTACCAGCGCAGGTTTTTTAAGAAGTTTGGTCGGTAAAGTCTCCCTTTACTACCGGCGGTAGGTGTGCGTCGGAACCACTACCTTTGGCTGCGTAGCGGTCAAATACGTAGCACAAAAAATAGTTACTCAACTAATGGCATACAAGACATCACAGGAGCAATTTTGGGCCGGCTCGTTCGGCGATGAGTATATTAGCCGGAACCGAGGTGAATCCCTACTAGCCTCCAATTTGAATTTTTTCTCCAAAGCCCTAGAGCGGACGGATAAACCCGGCAAAATAATAGAGTTTGGGGCGAATATAGGAATGAACCTTAGGGCGCTACAACTTTTATTCCCTGAAGCCGAACTGGCTGCAGTCGAGATTAATGAGGCTGCGGCCTCCCAGCTCGCGCAACTAATCGGCGACCAGAACACTCATAATATTTCTATATTAGACTTCAAGGCATCAGAGCAGTACGACTTGGCCTTTATAAAAGGAGTCTTGATCCACATTGATCCTGCCATTCTACCCGAAGTTTATGAGAAGATCTACCTGAGCAGCAGTAAGTACATCCTCCTGGGTGAATACTACAACCCCTCCCCGGTAAGCATTCCCTACCGCGGGCATACGGATCGGCTGTTCAAGCGCGATTTTGCGGGTGAACTGCTCGACCTTTATAGCGATTTACATTTAGTGGATTATGGGTTTGCCTACAGGCGGGATCCATCATTTCCTCAGGATGACATCAACTGGTTTTTGCTCGAAAAGAAATGAGAGCTTCCAGCCCGGTGGTCTTCTGCCAATCAATCAGCCTCTGTAGGGATCGCCTCTTTGCCAATCGCGGTCGGATCGTCGACCTAGCACCTCCTCATAAAATTTGGGGGCAAGTCCATCGCCTGGACGAATGATCCGTAGGTTCTCCCGGGTAAGTACCTCACCGGCGGCAATATCCTTCACGACGTAGACGGACCGCTTAAACTGCCGGCTCTTCTCCTCCGCCTTCTGAGTATCCAGTTGCACCCCTCCCAATCCCTGCCAGGCCCGCTCGGTTTCGGTAACCAGGGCGGCGAGCTCCGCGGGTTCCAGGCTAAAGGCGCTGTCCACTCCCCCGTCGGCGCGCCGGAGCGTGAAGTGCTTTTCGATCACTGTGGCCCCCAGGGCCACCGCTGCTACGGAAACGCCAATACCCATCGTATGGTCCGATAGCCCCACCGCACAGTCCGGAAACACGGACTGGAAAACCGGGATGGTGCGCAGGTTAGTGTTTTCGGGGGTAGCGGGGTAAGTGCTAGTGCACTTAAGCACGCAGATTTGTTGGGCACCGGCCTCGCGCAACACCCGTACTGACTCATAGATTTCATCCAGACGGGAGGCCCCGGAACTGATGATGATAGGCTTACCAGTGGCAGCTACCTTACGGAGCAGGGGATGATGGTTGGACTCAAAGGAGGCAATTTTGTAGGCCGGTACGTCGAGCTCTTCTAGAAAGTCGACCGCCGTCTCATCGAATGGCGAGGAAAACGCGACCATACCGAGCTCTTTTGCCCGGTCGAAGATGGGCCTGTGCCACTCCCAGGGGGTGTGTGCTTCGGAGTAAAGCTCGTAGAGATTCTGGCCCGCCCAGAGGCTGTTCTTGTCGTTAATATCAAAGAGCCCGCCGCGGTGGTCGATCGTGATGGTGTCCGCCGTGTAGGTTTGCAGTTTCAGGGCATGGGCACCGGCGGCGGCGGCGGCGTCCACCAATTCCAGCGCCCGGTCAAGCGATTGGTTATGGTTACCCGACATCTCGGCAATGATAAAGGGCGGCTGGTCCGCGCCAATTTCGAAGTGGCCAATGTTATAGGTCATAGAGCGTAAACTTTACGGCGTCTGAATAGTCGTCGGTGTCCGCCTCGCGGTAGCCCAGGCGGCGGAAGGTGATCAAAGAGGGTGTGTTGCTACGCTTGACGTAGCCCACAATGCGGTTTACCTCACTACGCTGACGCTGTAGGTGATTCTGAGCGAAGTGTAGCATAGCCAGACCATAGCCGGCACCCCGCGCCGACTCGGCGACCGAGTAACCGATCACGGCTTCCTGCTTCGCAATCTGTAGGCGCACCTGCCCGACTGCTCGTTCACCCTCATTAAATAGGAGTAGATGGGTGTGCGGGTCCTGCAGCCTACGGATAAACCAAGCTTCGTGGGCCACTGAGTCAATCACTTCCGAATTGAAAGATTGCGCACGCACGAGCGGGTCGTTGGCCCAGGTGAGATAGGTCAGACTATCCGCTTTTGTAGCCTGACGGTAGCTCAGCCCCAGTCCCCGGAATAACTTGCGGAAGCGAACGTCCTGCTGTCCGTCCAATAACCCCTGACTTTCGGAAGTATTTTTTGCTCTTGCTTCAGCGTCAGTACGCTGTAGGTCGGTTACGTCCTGGGCAAGTCCCTGCTTTAGCAGCGCCTGGTAGATCTCCGTTTGGTTATCCGCAATCTGCCTTAGGTAAAGGCGCCCACCCGCACTGAGGTATTCCAGGCAGACGGTGCTAGGGCTGGTGATCCCGTAGGCGGACGCTTGCATCAGACGAGCCATCTGGAGGGCGGAGAGTTGGCGGTGTAACCGCACCTGTAGGGGCGTATGCTCCAGAAACTCGGCCAGGGGTGCCTCGTGCTGGTACGCCGATCCAATCACGACATCTACGGGGGCGGAG
The DNA here is from genome assembly GCA_958295895.1 of Saprospiraceae bacterium. GTDB lineage: Bacteria > Bacteroidota > Bacteroidia > Chitinophagales > Saprospiraceae > Neolewinella. The sequence goes on from CATQHI010000013.1 coordinate 95,380, forward strand.
ATGGATGCACTGGCCAACTGCCGGAGTACGTCGAGCGTGGCATTATCCGGGTCGGCTCCACCTAGACAGACGAACACTCCATGGCGCGTACTGCTCCCTCTGACCAGTCTGTCCCGGGCGGCCTCCCGAAATGGGGCCCGCAGAAGGGCAAAGCGTAGACCGAATGCGAAGTGCGTACCGGGGGCGGTGTGGTAATCCTCAATACGAGCCGCTGGCGCATGATTGATCACGAGGTGAGCGACAAATTCGGTGTGGTGAATATCGTCAATACACACTAGATGGTGACCGGCAGCAGTGATTTGCTCTTGGTACGCCGTTTCAAAATGATATCCATCGAGCACTACAATACTGCGTTGTGCCTCGCTGTGACCAGTAGCGTAGTCAACCAAGAACTGTGCATCATTTACAGGACTATCGGTAGCAGCTACCTGAGCGGTCGCACGAAAAACGGTCCAATCCGCAAGTAGACTTTCCGGGCAGTCGCGGTAGACCAGGTAGCAATCGAAATCCGGTGTCAGCATCTCGGCCAGCGCAGCCGAGCGCACCAAGTGCCCCAGCCCTATCTGGGCGTGGCCGTCCGCACGAAAAAAGACAGCGGGCTTAGCCATGCTGCTGAAGGTACCGGTACTTAAACTCGGCAAGCTGCCAGTCGGCCAGGGTGTCGATGTCCTGGGCCTGCAGCTCGCTCACTTCCAGACAGCCCGAGTTGTTCGTCCACAGTTTACGTGCGGCTAGCACCGGATCGGGAAGAAACCAGTAAAACATCCCCGCATCATGGTAGCTCGGCTCGAGGTCCTGGGAACGGGTCGATACATACTCAGGATAGCGTAGCTGCATCCGGCCATCCGCGCCTAAAATTAGGGAGCGCTGGATGGGGGAACCGTAGCGAAGAACGGGGAACACGCAGTCGAACTGCTTCGCTTGAAGTAGCTGATGTCCCGACTGCAGTAGCTCGGATGTTACAAACGGACTGGCGGGATAGATGCAACACACCTCCGTAAACCGGCGATCCTGTTTCTCGTACTGCGCAAGCACCTCGGCAAGGGCGTCCAGAGTAGTTGCAGTATCGTTACTCGCCGCGGCGCTCCGGTAGAACGGCACCTTGGCACCATGCTCGCGAGCGATCTGCCCAATCTCCGCATCATCCGTAGAAACCATAACCTCATCGAATAAGCCGCTGGATAAAGCAGCCCCGATGGAGTAGGCGATGATCGGTCTGCCGAGAAAGGGTTTTATATTCTTGCGCGGTATCCGCTTGCTGCCCCCCCGGGCCGGGATGATAGCTAACCTAGCCACGCACAAAGGTTTTTACCTTGTCGATCACAAAATCCTGCTCTTCGTCGGTCAGCGTAGGGTACATGGGCAGGCTAAGCCCCCCGGCGTAGTAAGCCTCAGACTTGCTGAGGTCGGCCTCTTCGTAGCCGATGTCCTGGTAATAGGGCATGGTGTGCACGGGTACGTAGTGTACCTGCGCGTAGATGCCGTACTCCCGTAGGTAGTCGTACAGTCCCCGCCGGTCACTAACCTCGATCACGTAGAGGTGAAAGGCGTGGCGACGATCATCGGGGGGCACCCCGTGATGTTTTATTGCACCTGCGTCCCCGCCCGAAAAGGCCTCGTCGTACCGCCGGGCGATCTCCTGACGGCGGGCCATGCCCTCCTCCGCGCGGGAAAGCTGGCTGATACCCAGCGCGCAGAGGATATCGGGGATGCGGTAGTTGTAGCCCAGCTGCTGCATCTCCATGTACCAGCCGCCCTGGTCGGGGTAGCGCAGGTTACCGCGGTCGCGGGTGATGCCGTGGGTACGTAGCACTTTGAGGCGTTCGTAGAGCGCCTCGTCGTTGGTGGTGATCATGCCGCCCTCACCGCTGGCGATGTGCTTGACGGGGTGGAAACTGAAAATAGCCAGGTCGGCGTAGTTACCGTTGCCACACCACTGCTCGGTGCCCTGACTGTCAGTAAACCAGCCGCCGGGGGCGTGGCAGGCATCCTCGATGATCCACAGATCGTGCTCGTCGGCCAGGGCGCGGTAGGCCTCCAGGTCGACGGGGTAGCCGGCGAAGTCGACGGGTACGATGCCGTGGAAGTAGCCCCGGGAGCGGCTTTCGATCAGGGCGCGCACCTTGTCGATGTCCAGCGTGAGGGTCTCGGGGTCGATATCGGCGAACCATACCTCACCGCCGCAGTAGCGCACGCAGTTGGCACTAGCCGCAAAGGTGATCGGCGTGGTAATCACACGGGTGCCCTCCTGCACGTCCAGGGCTAGGGCACAGAGGTGGAGGGCGGCGGTACCGTTGGCGACAGCGACGGCGTACTTCGATCCGATATACTCGGCGAACTTTTCCTCGAACTCATCGACCCGGGGGCCGGTGGTGAGGTAGTCGGCCTTTAGTGCTTCGGTGACGGCGGCGATATCAGCCTCCGTGATGTTCTGCCGTCCGTAGGGGATGGCGTGGGTGACGGTGGTGGGGGTGATCATGCGACGGCGAAGCTTGGGTCTACGTGGGTGGTGATGAAGCTGCGCAGCTCCCCGACCGTGACCCACTCGGTGTTGGTGCCGGAGTTGTAGCTAAAGCCGTTGTCGACGAGCTCGGCACCAAATTCCTCCTTAAACGCTTCCAGGTCCCAATTGGGTACGGAGGGCAGGATGGCGTAGTACTTGCCCATGTCGTAGGTGTAGAAGGAATCCGAGGGGGTGATCATCTCCTCGTGGATCTTCTCGCCGGGGCGGATACCGATCACGCGCTGCTCCACCTCGGGAGCGATGGCCTCGGCTACGTCCGTGATGCGGTAACTGGGAATTTTGGGAATGAAAATCTCGCCACCCCAGGCATTAGCCAGGGCATGAAAGACCATATCGACCCCACCGTCGAGGCTGATGTTGAAGCGCGTCATGCGCGGATCGGTGATGGGCAGGTAGGCCTCTTCCCGCTTTTTGAGGAAGAAGGGGATGACCGAGCCATTAGAGCCCATGACGTTACCGTAGCGAACCACGGAGAAGCGAATGGGATTTTTGCCCTTGATGTTGTTGGCCGCGATGAAGAGCTTATCGCTGGTCAGTTTCGTGGCTCCGTACAGATTGATGGGTGCGCAGGCCTTATCGGTGCTGAGCGCTACGACGCGCTGTACGCCCGCTTCCAGGGAGGCGTAGATGACGTTTTCCGCCCCACCGACGTTGGTCTTGATGCACTCCGAAGGATTATACTCGGCCAGGTGTACATGCTTCATCGCCGCGGCGTGGATCACGTAGTCGATACTCTGCATAGCGCGTACCAGCCGCTCGCGGTCGCGTACATCACCAATAAAGAAGCGGATGGCGGGGTACTGCTTGGTGGGGTACTCCTGGGCCATGACGAATTGCTTCTGTTCGTCGCGGCTGAAGATGACTAGGCGGCGGACGCCGGGCCACTCGGCGAAGATGCGGCGGGTGAGGGCCTTGCCTAGTGAGCCGGTGCCACCGGTGATGAAGACGGATTTTCCGTTGAGATCTAGCTTTTCCACAGAGTGGACAAAGGTACGTGCAATTACGGCATGGGAAAAACCTTCCCCTACTGCTTCACAAAACGCTGTAGTCCATAGCGATCGCCCCGGTAGGCTCGGGGTTACTACCCCTCCGCCCCGTGCCGGTTTATACTTCCCACGGACTGACTCTCTAGATACTGAGCTATCTCCCTTAGGTCAGCCGACCAGGGTAGCTTACCGTTACCCTCCCGCCAACTCTGATAGCAGCCTAGCAGCCACTCGGGGCTCATCCCGTCGGCGTACACCCGGCCGGACCGAGTGCCCTCCACGATCTGGCGAAGCTCGGGGTCGTCGGGCCCGTTGACCAGTGCCAGAATGGGGCGGCCGGCGGAGAGATAGTCGTATAGCTTGGCGGTTAGTACGCCGTAGTAGCCGGGGGCGGACCAATTAAGCAGTAACAGCATCTGCGCCTCCATCTGAAGTTTCTGCGCGGTCGCAGGTGCAACGTACGCTCGGGTGTTGCAATGAATTTCGGGATGCAGCCCGGTGAGCCACTCCGCCCAGAGTCCGGCATCTTTACCGCGGTAGACAAGCTCGATATCAGTAGGCCGCATGTGGCCCCTACCCACCAGGGTATTGAGGGTGGTGACCAGGGGGCGGATGCTCTGCAGGCGTTCGTAGAGGCTACCGGTGTAGACGATGGTGAAGCGTTCGGTCTGCGGGGCGGTGGTGGCGGGGGGCAGGCTGAACAGTCGGTTGCGGCGCACGGCGGCCTTCTTGTTGAGCTGTCGCAGGTAAGCGACCTGCCCCTCCGAGACCCCCCACACCTCATCTGCCGTAGCGATCACGCGCCGGGCCCACCACCGCTGTAGGGCGGGCCACCAGACATCGCGCCGTACGGGGTCGGCATGCAGGTCGCGGAAATCGGCAATCCAGTGCAGACGCGGGTAGCGTCGCTTGAGCCGGCGGGCCACCAGATGATCCGACCAGGGGCGGAAGGAAGAAAAAATGGTAGTGATCCCCTGCGTCTCGATGAGTCGGACGGCCTCGCGGTAGGCCTGCCAGCGGTAGACGGGCCCGCCGTCGTCCGTCAGGTAAAGGAAAGGAAAGGACTGTCGGATACGCAGTAGTGGAGCGCTCACCCGCCGGCGGTAGCTATTGTGGGGCAGGGTGTGGGCCGGGCCGGGGCCGCCGACCAGGGCGCGCAGGTCGCGGGCGGGCAGGGCTATAACCTCTAAGCCCGGTAGATCGGTACCGTCGAAGTTGCGATCGTTGCGAATGACGTACACCCGATCATAGTGTTGTCGGGCCCAGAAAGCAAGGTGACCAAGCCGCCGTCCGGCAACGGCGGGGCGCGGCGGAAAGTAGTTCGCAAGGAAAAGGATGTTATCCGGCGGCAACGTTAGAGCTTTATACTAGTCCGAATGCTGAGATACGACAGTCACCCCACTACGGTTCCCGAGGGAGCCGAACCACCTATCCCCCTCCGTCCCGATACGTCGATCGTAGGAGGCGTCGTAAAGGTAGTTATCGGTTTGCGCGTTGAGCGGGCTCACGCGGCACACACTCTGGCCGCAGCGATCGATCTGCCAGTACTGCCGCTGCACGGACTCGCTATACGCCGCACTCTGACCGCTCAACAACTGCTGCCACGCCCTACCCGGTGGAGCCGTCAGAACGATGCGTTCCCAGGAGCTTCTAACCGCCCCATCGCGGCGTCGGTCGATACTCGTACGGCCCAGTGTACTGACCAGGGCAAAGAGTAGTACGAGAAGAGCCGATTGCCAAACGGATAGTGCGTAGCGCGGTCGGCTGGCTACGAGTACCGCGAGTAGAAGAGCCACCGGTATGATCTGCCAGTCCGCAATTCCCTTTGGGAAGCTCTCCCCCCGCGTCGCTAGTAGTACCGGAGCAAAACTTACGAAGGGTAGTAATAGAGTGCCCGATCCTAAAATAAAGAAGTTCCTTTGGCTGAGCGTCACCCGCGGCAGGGCACTGCTTCCCAACAGCACGAGGGGTAACAGGGCCGTGGAGGACAACCAACTTAGCCAGGTGAATAGCCCGGTCGCTAGTACAAGCGCTAAGCTTTCGGGCAGTGAGTGTGTGGAGGTCTGATAGAGTTCCGCCCGTACCCAATTTCCCGGAGCAGCTAGGGCTACACTCGCTGCGATAAGTGCCGCTACCCATAGAATACGACTATCCGAGCGTAGCAGAAACTTCGGACGGTAGGCTACTAATCCAATCAGTAAACCTCCACACTGCACCAGGCTGATCTCATTAGTTCCTACAGCAAATACGACAGCTACCGCCGCCCATCCTATCCTGCCCCTACACAGTAACCCGGCAAGTAGCAGGGTAGCCACCAGACCGGTCTGGTAGATTAGCAGGCCCGTAAGTCGGTACAGACTATCGTAAGGATTACTTAGGTTGCTTACGTACAGCGCCAGTACGGCCAGCGTAATTACTACATGCGTACGGACCCCGGTACGAAATGCCCCACTCACGCAGTAGTAAATAGCGCCGCCAAGCAGCAGGTGCAAGGCGGCAAATAGACAGCGGGCCACCGGTAGGCTATACCAGTAGTGTGTCGTACTCAGCAGAGCGGTACTCGTGTACCTTCCCATGGTGGTACGGTACCAGTCTAGCTGCTGCCCCCAGTAACTAAATCCCTCGTATCGCCCACCCCAGTTGCTGATCCAGTCTACGGCGTGGGTACCTACGGGGTGCCAGTACGCGCACAGCAACAGAAAGGGCAGCACGGCAACTAGCGAAGCGATAGCCAGCGCCCATCCCAGTACAGAGAAGTTAGGTAGCCGCACCGCCCCGCCGTACCTGCTCCTGTAATAGACTGATCTCCCGAAATAATACGGTGTGTTCCTCCTCGATCTTGCGGAACCGTCCGTAGACCACCGCAAAAATGCCGCAGAGGAATATAACCGTAGTGTACAGGAGCAAATCCGTACCCCGTTCCACCCCAAGCCGATTAGCAACCAGCGTAGTAAGGTCCGGAGCGTACACCGCAATGCAACCAGTTAGTAGCACGAGCCCCAGTAAGACCACAGCCCCGAGTTGGTACCGGACCAGTTTAAGGTAGATCAAAGCAATGGCCCCCAGGGCAGCAAATAGCAGGAGTTGAATTGGTGTCATGACGCTAGCGGTAGATCAAGCGAAGCAGTATATCAGTGGCGATGCGTAGTGCATTCCACGATGACTGCCCCTTACGGCGGGAGTATGCGGTGTAAACTACGGCTACCGGTATTTCTTTCCAGCTCAGCCCGTGGTGCCTCAGTTGCCAGAGCAGCTCGGTGGCGTAGGCCATACGGTTCTCCCGTAGGTTGATGCATTGTATCGCCCGCCGGTTCATGGCACGTAGGCCAATGTGGGCATCCGTCATCCACACCCCCGTTGATAGTCCGTTAAACACCTTACCTAAGATGAGTATCCCCCGGCGAAAAGAGGGAATGAGCGCCCGATTGTCCGCCCTTATGAACCGACTTCCGAATACCACGTCCGCTTCCCCCCGTTGCATTTCGTCAAGCAACGCATCCACCGCCTCCGGCGGGTGCTGACCGTCGGCATCAAAGTGGACCGCAAAGCGGTAGCCCTCCCGCCGGGCATATTCCATACCGGTTTGCAGCGCAGCTCCCTGCCCTAGGTTCAACGTATGCCGTACCACGGTGGTCGCCAGGTCACTGACCAGCTCGGGGACTGGATCGGAGGACCCATCATCTACGAGTAGGATGTCGTGGTTCAGCGGTCGAAGCCCCTCCAGCGTCGATCGTAGTACGCTAGCGGCTTCGTTATAGACCGGTACGATCACCAGCACCTCAGACACGCCGTAGATTCATCTGGTGAATAAGCTGAAGGTAGTGGTCCACGATGACGGGCTCGGCGAAGCGGGTGACGGCCATTTGTCGACCTGCCTTCCCCATCTGCGCGCGTGCCTCCGGACTGCTACGAATAATCTTTTCAATACCGGCGGCTAGACTCTCCGCATCCTGAACAGCAATTAGGTAGCCGTTGACACCATCATCTATAGTATCCCGGCAGCCGGGCACGTCAGAGGCCACCAGCGGTTTACCCATCGCCATCCCCTCCAGCATTACGCGGGGCAGCCCCTCCCGGTAGGAGGGCAGCACGACGGCGGTAGCCCGCGCGATGTAGGGGCGAGTGTCGGATACCTGGCCGTGGTATACAATGTCCCCACTCTCCTCCCACAACTTGACCATCGAAGAAGGCACGCCGGAGGGGTTGCCGTCATCCAACCCACCCACGATATGGAAGGTCACCTCGGGATGGCGGCGGCGGATGCTACGTGCCGCCTCGTGAAATTCCATGACCCCCTTGTCGTAGAGCAGCCGGCCGATGAACAGAAAGCTCAGGGGGGCGGCCTCCGCAGCGCCATCAGGCGCAAACTTATCCGTGTCGATGCCCGAACCGGGGATGACCCCCGAGCGATCCGACGGGACAAGACCGCTATCCAGGAACAGCCGACGATCGTCCGCATTCTGAAAGTAGGTCCAGTGGGCGGAGCGTAGGGCCCGCCGGTAGAGCTGCTTGACTACGCGATTGACCAACCCCGGTGTGATGAAAACGTATCCCAGTCCGGTCAGGGTGCTGATGTTCTTTACCCCGACCAGCTTGGCGGCCAGAGAGCCGTAGATGACCGGCTTGATCGTGTAGTGGAGCACTACGTCTACCCGGGACTTACGGTAGATACGTGCTAACTCCAGCAACAGGGCAGCATCCTGGGCGGGATTGGTACCCTTCCGGCTCAGTCTATTTACCGGTACGTAGGTGGCGCCGAATTCCGATTCCAGTCGGTCGGAGTATTCATCGGGCGGGGCAATGGCAATGACCCGCGCCCCCTGCTGCACCATTGCACGCACAAGCCCCCCCCGAAAATTATAGATATTCCAGCTTGTGTTGACTACGATAGCAACGGTGATACCCCGCAGTTTCATCGGGGCACCAGCCTCTGTGGGGGAGTGATCTTTTGTATAAACGATTCCATGGAGTGGCTCTCCCATTCGTAACGCTGGTTTAACTGGTGGTACTGGTTTAGTATTCGGACGAGACCGGCCAAATTCCGGGCGGGGTCGGTCGCTAAATTGTGGGGATGCCACCACAGGTGATAGTGCCGCTGGTTGCGCGCTGCCTGCTGCATCTCCCGTAGAATACGGCGGATTTTGAATTCCTGCCCGCCGTAGCCGTCGATGCGCTTCACGTAAGGACGCAGGAACCGACTAGCCGGCACCTCGTACAACTGATCCACTGAGTTGATGCCGGCGAAGGAGGTGCTGCTGCTGCTGAGCGGCAGGTAGTTATCGACGAGTCGTACCGTCCGTTGGGTAAGGGAAGTATCCCTGCCCGACCGTGTACGCCAAAACCAACTCCCGGGATTAGTCCTGTACGTAGTAAACCCCTGACCGGAAAGGGCGGCCAGGTAATCACTTCGGTACTGGTTGCGGGGGAAGACCAGGCTGTGCATCTCGGTAAAGCCCCGCCGCCGGGCTAGGCCCTGAGCTGCCGCCAAATCATCGACAAAACTACCGAGTTGTTGCCCCTCCTCCAGACAGTAGTAGTGCCCAAAGGTGTGGCTACCGATGGACTGCCCCGCCGTGGCGGCGATGCGGTCGATCAGGCTCGGGGCGTAATGGTAGGGATCTTCTTCCTCATTAGTCCCCAGGCTGGGCAGCAGCCGGTAAGGATTCAGACGGGGATCCGTGTAGGCGGGCCGGCTGGGGGGCAAATGAGCCATCAACTCCTCCCGATCGCGGGCAAAGAGCATCCCCACCGTAGCCCAGGTGGCGCGGATGCCGTATTCGGTAAAGAGGTCTAGCGTGGTGGGGATGAGGACACGCGCACGGTCGAAATAAGCGCGGCTTCGATCGGTAAGCTCCGTATGGTCGAACACCCCCCAGTGCAGCTCGAAGTCGAGCGAGATGATGAAGGCACCGGGCTTACTCACCGATGACGATTTTACGTTCCGTGCGGTAGGCGTAGTCGGCGTAGGCTAGGAGTACAAGTACGAATAGGTAAGTGACCTGCGACTTTTGGCGGATGGCAATGCCCATGTTGGAGCTGATCTGGGCCAGGGCAATACTGACTACAAAGAAGGTGGTCAGAGCCATCTTTACCATCCAGGGGGCCTGCACGATGAACTTAAGGAAGCGAGGACTGAAGCAACGTAAGAACAGAATTAGGTAGATCAGATTTTCGACCGACACGATCAGTCCCAGCGCGTTGGGCGAATCGACAAACAGCGGTCGGAACAGGAAGGTGAACAGCTTCATGGGCTGGGAGTAGTTGTCGATGTCTACGGCGGAATTAGCCTTTTTAAGGTCGGAGGTGCGCTTTTCGGACCACTCCGTGATGGCATCGGCGTCCGAGGCGTCTACCCCTACGTAGGCGAATGTCTGCTGGAACAGGGGCCCCAGGGCAGCCAGGGCCACCGCTACGATGACTACCTTTTGCCAGTTTTTGATGCCCTTATTGCTAAATAGGGCAGCGAGTACAGCAGCACCACAGATGGCCGCCATAATGTGGGCCCGTACATGAAGCACGATAATGGCCCCAATGGCCACCCAGATCAAGCGACGGTCAAACCGATTGAGGCCGTAGAAAAGCATCCCCATACCAGCAAGAATTACTGACCCCTTACCCAGTGAAGCACTGTAGAAATGCGCGATGGGCAAGAAAAAAAGCAGTAGGATAGCATCGACCCCGAAGAGCTTATGACGGAAGGTAGTACGTTCGGCTACGAGAAGATAGAGAAAAAAGAAACCTACGAAGCCGAAAAAGCCAAACATAAACATGGACGCCACGTAACTGAACCCTAACCCATTGATGAAGGGATAGGCCAAAAACTCGACGAAGGGTGTACCGAAGGCGTAGAAATCCCACCACGTCTCGCCCCGAAAATAGTTGAACGTGTTACGGTAGTAGGCCTTGGAGTCAGAAGCGTTGGAGAGGGCCCATACGTAATAGACTAGGGAGAAAAATGTATGGTAGGCAAACAGACCCCAGATGGCCCCCTTGCCGTGGCGAATTTGGTCGGCATGCCCGTTGATGAGCAAACCGGCCGCAAGAACGATCAGGAAGAGCGATACGACGAGGGTCATCAGAAAAGTTCTAGATCACCAAGCGTATAGTGCCATGACGGCAATGCCACAGGATCAGCGAGGTTAAGACTACGAAACGTCAGGTTGAGGCCCAGCGGGAGCGCGGGGGTGAAATACCAGGGTAGCCAGGCAGCAGGTGCCGCAGTGACCACAGCGGGTTTAACGCGACGTAGTAGCCGACTGAGTGCCGCCCGCGCTAGCCCCTCGCTACCCGGTCTTACCAGGTCATGTACGATGCGTAGCTCCTGGCCCATGCGCTGTTCTCGTAGGTAGTATACGATACAAAACTCAGTGGGTAAGGTAAGGGCAGCGTAATTCCGCACCGGGCAGTCAGCATACCGCCACCGTAGGATAGCCGGAGTGACTGGTGTGCGCCACGTCCCGACCTCAGTTGTCGGCTTGGGTAGGCTTGCAAAATCATCCTTACTTGCCAGCCTGATTTGTAGTGGTGGTCTGTAGGGTCGCGAGAGTAAGAGGTGCCCGAGCATGTTGATCGGTGAATAGGGGGCTAGGCACAGGGGCACCTTTCCGAGCTCACGCCAGCCCATCTTGAGGTAGCCAGGCCTGCTCTGCTCGTTCGGAGTGTTGAAAATGAAGTCGTCACCCGCCGCCTCGCACTGCTCGATCAGCCGTAGGGTCAACTTCTTAAAAACACCCTGGCCACGATAGTCCGGGTGCGTAGCGGTGTCTACCGCGCGGAGCGCCCGGTAGGTGCGGCTCCCTTCCACCCACTGCCACCGCATAAATGCACGCACTCCAACTACTCGGTCCCGGTCAACGGCTAAAAGTACCGGAGAGGGCCCGAAGGGGTTATGCACGTGTTTCCACCGCCAGAACTCGATGCTCTTTTGTGTACTCTCGTTGCCCAAGCTTTGTTGGAGTAGATCGATGATCTGTGCCTCATCCGCTACCGTCGCCTCCCGAAACATCATGGCAACACCACTTGATCATAGATGAGTTCTAGCTCACGCGTCATACGCTCAATGCTGAAATTACGTTGCACCCGCGTCCGCGCCTTGTGGCCTACCCGCCCACGTAAAGCAGCATCGGTGATTAAAGTTTGTAGCGGCTGTTCGAGTGATTCCCAATCGCTTACCTCCGCCAAGAAGCCCGTCTCCTGATCGGTAACCGCCTCGCCGATACCGCCGGCCCGCGTTGCTACCACGGGTAGTTCCATACTCATAGCCTCCAACATCGCCACCGGTAGGCCCTCAAACTCGCTCGTCATCAAATAGATATCCATCGCCGCAAGCCAAGGACGTACTTCGCTTATCCTTCCCGTAAAGGTAATCACATTCTGCATTCCAGCTTCCAGGACCTGAGCCCTAAGTCGGTCCTCCTCCGGCCCATCACCTACCATGACGAAGTGTAGATCCGGGTGACGCCGGTAAAGCCGTTCGGCTAACGTGAGCCAATGGTGTAGACGCTTCTGCGTACGGAACACGCAAACGGTACCGATGATGAGCTTATCGGCGGGTAATTGCAATTGGGCGCGGACGCGGGTGCGGTCAAATTGATTAAGTGCGAAACGCTCGGTATTCACACCATTCTGCAGGCTTTGCACACGTTTGGGTCCGATTTGTAGATGGTGGTGAATACTACCCAGTACGTCATCGGAGCAGGCAATGATTCTGCGGTTCCAGGCTAAGGTAGCTAGGTTAAGCCTCCGGGTGAGGGTATGGTAGCGTTCCTGCTTATTGTGCTCGGTATACACAACTGGCACACCAGTGAGCTTACTCACTATACGCCCCGTAACGCCGGCAATGGGCAAATGACAGTGGATAACGTCGATACGGTGCTTACGCACGTATCTCATAAGGGCGAATGACTGGGCCAAGATTCCCACCGTGGAAGTGGCTGCGAATAGATCGACTTCGGCCCCCAGTTGCCGCAGGTCTTCGGCCACCTGCCCTTTGTGCGGTAAAAAATACGCGTACCGAAAGTGATAGCGGACACGATTGTGCACCCGGAGGGTCTCAGGCAGCAGCATTTCGGCTCCCCCCCGCCCCAACGATTTGATAAGGTGTAAAACGCGGATCACTGGCGGCCGATTGATTCGTAGAAGGTGTGGAAATCATGCGCGATGACTTCAATTCTTTTCTGCTCGTGCACTAACAGAAGGGCTTGCTCAGCAATGCGCTGCCGCTGCTCAGGGTGGCTTAGCAGCTCGTGCACCTGACTGATAAAGGCAGTCTCGTCGGAGGGCGGCAGTACGTATCCGGTCACATTCTGGTGCAAAATTTCCGCGATGCCGCCAACGTCCGCGGCCACTACCGGTACGTTACGAGCCATGGCTTCCAGGATCACACCTGGCATCCCCTCTACTAGGCTAGGCATCACCATGAGGTCCGCGTGGAAGAGTAGCTCTCCTACATCACTCCGGTAACCGGCCAGGCGGACACAATCATCAATACCGAGTGTCCGAACCGACTCTTCAATCTGCGGGCGCAGCCGCCCGTCACCAATCAGCAACAGTTTGCCAACACTACCTCGCTGCCTCAGACCAGCAAATATGCGGAGCAGGCCAAGATGATTTTTCTCGGGCACGAAACTTCCCACGTTGATCAGGAGTGGACCCGGCGTGCGGAAACCGAATTCCGCCAGGACATCCTCTCGCTCACGGCTTGCTTGCATACCTACAGGAGTACCGATGGTGATCGTACGGGTCGGTGGTGCAAGGGTAGGAAAAAGACCCAGTAAATCCTGACGGCAGTTTTCGCTCACCGATACGACCGAATCAACGCGGTCCAGCAAAAAGCCAAGGTAACGGCGCTGCGGGGCTGAGCGTACGAAGGAGCTTATATTATTTGCATTACGGAACACCAGGTGACCGGGCCAACCGTAAAGCAAACGGGACAAAACGGCGTACTTGAGGGTGTCTCCGGCATTAGCCTGCACGATATCCGGCCGGAATTCGCGAATCCGATGTGCTAGTTTGCGCCATCCTCCGATATCGAAAAAACGGAATTTTTCATTGAGCGATAAGTTCTCCAGCTGGGGGCCGTTTAGCCGTAATTTCAAGCCTGAGCGTTGGTCGAACAGCGCCAGGAAAAGTACCTCGTCACCGCCCTGGTGGTGTACGGCTCCAATTTGGGAGGCGAAAGTTTCCGCACCGCGCAGTTGGGGCCGTTGGATGAGGTGAATGATTCTCACTGCTACTTGTTTTGAATCACACGTTGGTAGAGCGACAGCGTAGCGCGCGCTACCTGCCGGATATCATACCGCTCGGTAGCGACTGAATGGGCCTGGTGGATCATATCGGCATAGTCCGGTAGATCCTTCAGTTGACTGAGCCGGTCCAGTAAATCCTTTTCGTCCGTGACCCGAAAAAAAAGAGCGTTACCACCGGTGACCTCCCGGAAAACAGGGATGTCCGAGGCGACGATAGGTAGCTTAGCTAGCATAGCTTCGATGAGAGCTCCCCCCAACCCCTCGTAGTGGGAGGGCATTATAAAATAATCGGCTTGGGGATACAGTGTAGCGACGTCGGCGACCTCGCCCAAAAATTGAAACCGTTCGCTATTAGGTAACTGCATAGCGTAGTTGCGTATCCCTTCTGCGTCCACTCCATCGCCCGCGATGAGGTAGGTGACACGTCGATCGCTGGGCAAATGGGCGATGGCGTAGAGTGATTCCCGGTATCCTTTACGCCAGATGAGCCGCGATGTAGTAAGAAAGGTCAGCCCATCACTGGCGGGCTCGTCACCAGCCCGGGCGGTGTGACTGTTGATGGATCTACCGCGGTAGATGACCGTTACTTTCCCGTCGGGTACACCCAGATCCCGGATATTTTGCTGTTTGGTAGAGTGAGTAATGGCGGTGAAGTGATCTACCATACCTTTAGTTAAAAAGTCAATACCCTGAATACCCCGAAGCTTCAGCTTGCCGATTACCGAAGATTTTAGTCCAAAGTGGTACCGAGAATAGCTGTCGTTAACGAACGAATTGACGAGGGGTATTTTACTGCCCCAAAGAGCAAGGCGGGCAATAATCTCGGAGCGAAACAGTGCGGCGTGGACGACGTCCGGCGCACTGGCCTGTATTAAGCGCCGCAAGTACCTTCTACCCCTGAAGAAGCCGTATTTCTCGTTGAGGTTATGCACAATCACCTTAGCTCCAGTGGCAGTAAATTTTTCCTCTAACCCACCGGCACCGTACAGCGTGGCAACGGTGATATCATGGCTGGGCACCAGCTCGCGCACGATTGCCAACGTGCTGGTCTCGGCACCCCCTACGGCCAGCGTATCGAGCAACAATAAAATCTTCACTAAAGTGTGAGCTTAAGCAGGTCGCTATGGTGAATCACAGTGCGATGGGATTATAGGTAGCTGAAAGCCGCCAGGCCCTCTCCGGCCTCCGCCACAATAGTGGCGCGAACGTCTTCGGATAGAGCCCGGTTCTGCGTAGCATTAACATTTGGCCGGATGATCTCCTTGATCGTAGTTTGGTCAAACCAGTAGTGCTCGTCTTCCTTTCCGTAGCCTACCGAATGAGTGCCGTCGTGGGCCAGCACCTTCTTAACCTTGAGGCGGATGTTGGTCAGGGGCACGTCAGACAGTTCGCAAAATTGGTGAAGCTCTTTGGCTACCGTAAAGGGATCTTCAAGCACGTCCTCAAAGCGGATAATCTTGTGCCTCACTCCACTCTTATCGAGAGCCAGAATATCGTGGCAGAACCTGTTGTAAAGGCGAGCAGCTTGCTGGGGGTCCGTGCCCCGCCTGATCCAGCCTTCACACACCGAAAATCCATCCCGAATAAGACTAACGAAAATCGTTTCGTGGGAGATCCGTTGGATAAGGTCATTGTCATCTAGGCTCCAGAATTTGGGGGAGCAAACTCCCTTAAAACACACTACACTCGACTCGAGTTGAGCGCGTGTGTAAAGTTCTCCCGGTCGTGTGCCGATTACGTTATTCCTGCCGGAGGGATTTGAAACATTGAGTTTGAACTTGCTCTCAAAGTAGTATTCTCCTAGGGTAGCAAGCGTAGCCGAATCAGCCATTTTTCTGAATGCCTGGTCGATGAATCGTAACCGCCCGTAGCCGCCCGTCATCTGATTGACCTCGTGGGTGGGTGCGGCCACCTCCGGGTGTGATTGAATGAGATTCCAGACGATGTTTGTGCCGCCCCGTGCGAGGCCGTTAAGGACTATTGATTTGTTGATCATGGTACTGTATTGTTCAGCGCTCGGCGCTGGGTCCGCTACGGTAGCTTTAGTAACCAGCGGAGTCTAGGCAGGTCGGTCGGTCAGTTTATGCAGGACGCTAAGTAGTACAGACCGCAGTAGGCGCGCACTACCCATCGGGTTGAAGGGTTTAAGCTTCCAGGCCTCCCAAAACATCCTGGAAGCAACCACCGGTTTATTCACCCTTAACGCACGGGCACCCGCCGCGGTGAGATAGTGATGGAGAAGCTTAAGATCGCCGACCTCGCGCAAATAAGCGCCATGCTTTTCCGCACAACGCCGCATGCCCATATATACCGATAGGTGATTCTTACGAATGCTTTTACCTCCGCGATCGATGATGTTCACCAGCTTTTTCCTCACGGGTACGGCCCCTAAGTTCTTACGTTTCATGGCGGCACAGTAGCGGATTGCCAGTTCGTTGTGCTGACCGGCTCGTAGGGCATCATCATAACCTCCGGCTGCTTGCAGTACATCTTTACGGAGCATGAAACACCCCCCAATGAACAATACCCGATAATCAAAATACGCCTTTGACTGCAGTTTGGGGAATTTTTGCACTAGGCCCCGGTGAGCATCGACCATTTCTACACCACAGCTTACTATGCCTACCGTGGGCCCGTCGATACCCGCCACCAAAGCGGCCAGCCAGTTAGGATCCACGGTATCATCACTGTCCAAAAAAGTTAGCCATTGGTGGCGACTATGCTGTACTCCTACATTGCGGGCCGTGGCAGCCCCTGAGTTACTAATGGGTACCACAGTGATATTGGGATGATCGCGGTAGGTAGCACGCAACATGTCTACCGTACCGTCAGTAGAACCATCGTCAACTACGATTATCTCCCAGTGATGGTGTGTTTGGGCAGTCACCGAGTCGATTGATTCCGCCACTACTGCTTTGCGATTGTAGGTAGGAATGATCACGGAAACCCCGGTAGCACTATTCGTTTCTTCCAACGTATTGAGACTTGTAACTCCTGTATCTATCCCGCAAATATACTGGTGTAGTGCCTTATGTACGCGCCTTACGGGCTCAACTAAGGTAATCGCCGAACGAGTCGATTTACGGCACGGAAGCGGATGCTACGGGGTGAGTGTGTTTTTGCCTCGAATACCATCCTCCAGAGAAATCCACTGACCGTGTTCCGGGGGTAGTACTTTTGTAGTATCGTACGGGCATCTTCCACATCCTGATTTTTATACTTCATAAAGAGGTATTTATTCAGAAAGCCCCGGTGTACGGTGGGCTTTTTAGTGATGAGTGAATAATACTTGCGGTAAATGATGTCATATGCCGCGCTGGCCCCTTTGTTTGTAAACATCCGCTCCCCCGAATGGTGGTTCATTTTGACCAGTGGCTTGGCTACGTGATCAAAGCCGTAGCGAATACAGATTTGGATGAGAAAATCAAAATCGACCACTGAGGGAAGACCAAGACTCCAGCTTACCCCAGAATCTAATACCTCCCGCTTTACCATTAGAAAGGAGGTGGTAGCCCCAATGGTGTATCGCTTGCGGAGTAACTCATCAAGAATGTTGCCCCGCAGAAATGGAAGCCAGGTAGATTGATACTTGCCATCCCGGTAGTCGCGCTTGCCACAAGTTACCACTCCGAGGTTCTCTATCGTAGAATGCTGGAAAACATCCACCTGAGCCTGAATTTTTTCCGGCATGTATTCATCGTCGGAGTCTAAGTACGTGATGTAGTCGCCCGTCGATATTTCAAACCCCCGGTTGCGCGCGTTGCACTGGCCCGAGTTTTCGATACGCAGGTACTTGATACGGTCATCTTTGGCCATATACGCATCGATCACTGTCTTTGTATCGTCGGTGCTTCCGTCATCGACTACAATGAGCTCCCAATCGGTAAGTGTCTGTGCTAGGACGCTCTCAACTGCCCGACCAATCAGGTGCTCCCTATCGTAGGTAGGAGTAATAATTGTAACTAAAGGCATTGTACTGGGGGATTAACACGTTTATAACTGGTCTAGCCTACAAGCAGCTCCAAAAAGGGAACTATAACACTAAGTCCTAACGTAGGTAAGAGGGGTAAATTGCTTTTCCTATAAGTTGTCTTTTGCTGAGGAGATTGGTGAGTGTAGCTACTGCTTCCGGGAGGAGAATAGAGGGATGAAGGGCATGTCGCCCCCTACTTGCTCCTTGATTGCCGTTGTCCCCCAGTAGAACAGATCCAAAAGCTTACGTTTTGACCGCTTGCGCGTGGGGTGGTAGGACAGGTATAGTCTGGCGAGGTAGCGATAATCTTTGCTACGCAGCGGTTTGTCCCTAAAGAACTCGTACAGTTTAATCCGAAAGAGTTGCTTAGACTTAAAGTTGCTGTGCGTAATTCTATTATTATCGTGAACCCTCCGCACGGCTACGGCTTCGTCAAACTTGCCGGGTACCAGGGTGCCAAAATACGCCATTCTGATCCATAGGTCGGTATCCTGGTGCAACCGGAGCTCAGCATTGAACAGCCCAGTCCTGTCCAGCAATGATCTACGGAATACGATGCCATCGGTGCAAAAATGCCCCGGGTCGCCCGGCCGGATGATAATGCTGAAGAGATCTTTGGGCGCAACGGCGTACTTAATGGTTGTCAACTGCTTGAATTGCCGGTCTACAGTGGCAGTAGCAATAAGCTCGGTACCTACCGCTTCCCATACTCCATCTACTTCCGGACGATCCCGTAGAATAGGGTAAGACACGGCAAAACGGTTGGGAAGAAAATAATCATCTGCATCTAGAAATGCGATTAACTCGTATTTGGCTTCCATCAAGCCTAGGTTGCGACTGGCTCCCGCCCCCCGGTTTGCTCCGTTTAGATGCTGGAGCAAGCGCACTTTCGGCTCGCGCTCAGCCAACTGTCGGCAGGTAGCGAGCGAGCGATCGGTCGACCCATCTTCAATTAGCAGTACCTCCCCCACTTCCACTTGGTCTACCGCCGACCTCACGGACGACTCAAGGAATGCTTCGGCGTTATACACGGGAATGATGACGGTGATGGGGGCGGGGGTATTCATGTCTAGCTCAGAAACTGCCAAATGATTAGACTTATTAGCTCGCTGGGTAACCCGGAGCGGCTGATCAGGATGCATTGCTTGGCGAACGCCCGAATTTACCTAATTTCTTTCCGGTGCGGGCACGGATCTGTTGTATAATGCTTTTCAACTCATCGAGCATGGTTAGATAAATTACTGCGGCGTATATGGCTAACATGATCAAAATATTAGCGACGAAGTGAGCACCTAAATTATTTAGAAGGTATCCTGCAGCCAGACTCAGCATGGTAGCTACAATAGGAGGGAAAAGTTCTCGCAAAATATCGACTGCTTTAAGATCAATCAACCTATGCAATATGTAGTACGCTATTGGAACAGCAAATAATTTATTTACCATCACTGCCATAGCGGCTCCTTCAATAGAAAAATAAACTATACCTAAATAAACAGATGGTGCAAATATTAGAAAACCCTTAACAAGTTGCAACCTCAATTCTAATTTGGCTTTGCCCATCCCCCTTATAAGGGATGTATTACTGTTCACTAACATGTGAAAAAAAACCGAAACAGTCAGGATTTTAATCACTAGGACCGAATCAATCCATTTATTCCCAAAAAATGTTGTTATCAGACTTCGAGTATTTACCAGTAGCACTGCCATTAGCGGATATATTACCACCGCGTTGTACTTTACAACTTTGAGGTATACCTTTGCCAATTTTTTTTTATCATGCTGAATAGCACTGTATGCCGGGAACATAACACTGTTAAGTACGGCCATTAACTGCTTCCGGACCAAATCGGTAATTACAAAAGCAAACGTATAAACGCCAAGCGCATGTTTCGATACAAGTTTGCCCACCAGCAGATAGTCGAGCTGACTGATGAACGTGTTGGCCAAACTGGTAGCCATAGTCGTGATGCCAAAGCCGAAAACATCCTGAAATGCATCTCTGGAAAACTCAAATTTCGGGTAATACTTTGTGACGGAGAAGTACATAGGAAACGCCACCAATGTGGGCACTACGCTGTATATCACTAGAGCCCACACACCAAGTCCCAAAAATGCGGCGATGAGCGCTACAACTCCACCAACTATACTGCTGCTGTTGGAGATATACGTAAGCCGTTTAAAGTTAAACTTACGGGTCAGTTGGGCCTTGTGCACCGTATTAAGGGGCCCCACTAGTACGCTGATACTCAATGCGGCCACTATAGCCGTCAACTTCGGCTCATTGTAGAAACTGGCGGCAAAAGGGCCCACTACCAACGAAAGCACGGCAAACACAGCACAGGCCCAGACTAAACTAGCCCAAAAGGTCGTGTGTAAATGTATTGTTTTGAGCTTAGAGGCCTGTGCCTGCACCAGGGCCGAACCGATGCCCACCTCGCTAATGATCGCGGCGAAACTCGTGAAGACCACCGCCATACCAATCAAGCCATAATCACTGGGAAATAGGAGTCGGGCTAATAATAACTTGATTACCGTACCGAAAGCACGGTTCACGATGAGCCCAATAATGTTCCAGACTACACCTCCGGCAATTTTTTGATTTAGCCCTACTTTCTTGCTCACTCTATTCAGTTGGAAATAAAAAACGTGTTGATTATCTATATTGAATCAGTTCTTAAACGTCTCCGTCGTCAAGTCACGGTATGCTGGCGAAAGTAATTTGTTTTGTTCGCTCAGTTGTGCCAGGCTATTTTTATTGTATTCCCGTACACACTTGATCAAGCACGGACTCCGCGACGCGGGCCTTGGCAAAGTATTTGTTTATATTAGCAGGCTAAGTGAGAAAATTTACACGACCATTAATTTAAAATGAATGATTCATATAAGTATTGTATAACTAAGTACCCATACTAAACTTACTTGTCAGGATCAGTAGTCAGATCGCTAGCGTTTTGGTGGTTCGCGCACTCAAAGTTAGCAAGCAAGAATCGATGGACTACTTAATTATTAACTTCAAGTGTACTCATGACGAGATTCCACATCTCCTCAGTTTTGCGTTTCTCGGCGCGTGCTGCAGTCATAACGTTAAGAGAGATATTCTCTCTTTCACCTACATTTATAACTTTATCAAGAAGGTTCTTAGTTACAGATGTTTCATCGTCGGAAAATACATCTACAAGGAACATGCTCATTCCATAATCTTCTAAAAGCATCCGATACTTGTGGCTCCAGGATGTGGATATAGCAGGTATCCCTTGTGATAAAGCTGATACTAATCCATGAAACCGAGACACAACAATGAATTTAGCAGATTTAATACGATGCTTAATCAAAATCGGATCGTGGTCTTGTACTATTGGCAATTCTACTGCTAGCTGAAGATTGACCTTCATTGCGATCTCACGATCAAGGTTACCTTCGTGAATTAGCCAGTAAGGTTTCATTCCGTTGGAAATTAAATATTGACATACACCCTCCAACCAATTAAAGTATTTTGTCTCTTGGCCTAATTTGTTCTTTAGCATCTTGTAATTAGGAATGATACATACATCTCCCTCATCATACTCCCGAGCAGTTGAAGTATCCAACAGATTGGTGAAATCAGGAAATAATTTGTATCTATCACTCTGGCCGTATGTACCAGTAAGATGATTATAGGACACTTTATCTCTCGCAATAATTAAATCGGCGCTATTTGCAATTGAAGCAAAGTTTTCAGCTACTTCCGGATTTGTGAATGGGCCTAAAGCCTGTGGAAGTAAAATTACCTTTCCCCCCCTCTTCTTAACACTAGCGATATGCTTCAGATACGCTTTGCTTGGTCTACTTTTGCCCCAGAAATCACCATAGGCGAACCCTGAAGAATCGAGAAGATGATCAACTTCTGAGTTCAACACGATACCAAGCTCTCTCCTAACCTTTTGGGGGCTCAACTTGAGAATACTGTTTAGCGGCAACCGCTGCTTACCGCCCTTTGGTATTTGATATATCTTGTTCGCTCCCAAAGAAAAATACGTACGTCCAAAACCGATGTTGGCACAATACTCTACTGGGCGTTTGCATCGCTTTGCAAATATTTGTTGGATTGATTTTAACATTAGATACGCCCCTTTGTTAAGGGTGCCCACGTTAACTAATTCAATAATCATGACAATACTGTTTTATATGAAAAAATTAAATAGAGGCTACTATTTATAAACACGAATCGCCCCTAAGGGTTTCTTGTCGCTATAGGCTACTAATTCATCAAGGTCTGGATAGCCAATACCAATACACATGATTGGGCGTTCAAATTTGGCTAGGCCCAAGAACTTCTCCATTTTTTCTTCCCTGTCCTCAATATCCGGCCAATTGATTGGTACACTGCTTAAACCTAACGTTTCTAAAGCGAACATCAGTGCCATATTGGCTAATGATCCATCAATATATATAAGGTGACGATCACGTTCGTCAAAATAGGCCGCTAGGTTACCCACGCAAACGATCAATGCGGTAATAGAATGACTATATCCAGCAGTGCCCATTGGAAGTTTAACGGCATAAGCCAGTTTCGTAGGATCATCGATTATGACATAGCGAAATGGTTGCCGGTTGCAGGCACTAGGAGATTGATTGGCAGCCTCTATCGCTTTGTCAATAAGCCCTCGGTCCACGGGTTGATCAGTAAACCATCGTACCGAGCGTCTTCGCTTGCACAAACGATAGAAATCTTCGAAGGTGATGGGTTGTTTATTTGTACGTCTATAAGGAACCTTCTTCTCTATAGAGGCTTGCTTACTGGATGACAAGATAGCGTACTGTTCCCGCGAACGCACAATTGTAGGATCCTGTGATTCTTCAGTAGCCTCAAAGTAAGCCGTTAGGACATCTTGATAATACGACAGTTGCCCACTACCAGGGTGCGATGCCAAAGTTTTCTTGAGGGCGTGTACGGTCTCACCGATAAATTTTGTGGCAAAGGTTTGTCTGCGAGGCTTCATTAATAAGCCTTTCTCAATTCGATGAATATTTCGCGTTAGTAACACTACATTCGCTTCTTCGCTATTGCCCAGATTAAAATACGCTGCTTTACCGGAAAGCACCGCTTGAAATTCCCTGTCAAAAGCGGAAGAAAAAAAAGTGTAATATACTTTGGAAAAAAATGTCGACTTATGCATTCGCCTAGGAAGCTTATAGTGAACAAATTTTTTATAACGCCTAATCATTGATTTGATGATGTTCAACTTGTACTGTATTGACTGTTAGAAATCCAACTCTACCCGCGCGGACACTTTATATTATTCAGATTGATAATAGCCGTAGCCATACCCGTAACCATATCCGTAACCATAGCCATAGCCATAGCCATAGCCCCTACCCGACTTTACCCCATTCAGCACGATTGACAAATTAGGCAGCTTGCCACTTCGGTATATCTCATCGACTATCTTAATTTGTCCCAGTTTTGTTTCACCGAACCGGGTAACATAGATAGCAGCGTCTACGCGATCGCTCATCAGCAGCGCGTCAGTGACGAGGCCCACCGGGGGCATATCAATTACGACATAATCATATTCCAATCGTAACTGGTTGATCAATTCGTCTATCTGAGGAAGCATCAACAACTCTGCCGGGTTTGGTGGAATCGCACCGCTGGTGATGTAGTGAAGGTTCGGTTGAAGTTCGGACTCTCTTATCACATCCTGTAGAGCCACGTTTCCGGTCAGGTAATTCGTGACGCCTTCGTGAACGAAGCGATCGTCACCGACGAGGTAGCGCCCTAGTTTTGGTTTGCGCAGGTCCAGGCCCAGCATGATAACCTTTTTTCCCGAAATAGCGAGGCTCATTCCGAGGTTCATACAGACGAACGTCTTACCCTCTCCCCCCATACTTGAAGTGACCAAGATAGTCTGCAGACCCTTACCGGCTCCCATAAACTGCAGGTTGGTACGTACCATGCGGAACATCTCCGCTATGGGCGACCGGCTACCTTGGGTCACCACGATTTTATCTTCGCGGGGTTCGTACGCAATCGCACCCAGGAAGGGCGTACCGGTAACCGATTTAATCTGCTCGGGGCTCATGATAGTATCGTTGAGCACTTCCTGGCCCACTATGATCGCAGCGGGCAGGAGTAGGCCTAAGAAAAGCGCGATACCGTATACTGGCAGAGAACCCGGGGAAGTACTGCCCCGGCGCATGGGAGCCTCGAATATGCGCACGTTAGAAATTGCCGCCGCCGTAGAAAGGGCCGTTTCTTCCCGCCGCTGCAGTAAAAACAGATATAACTGCTCCCGAATGTTTTGCTGCCGCTCGATGGCCAGAAGCCCGCGTTGTTTACCCGGTATTGTACGAATCTGGCGATAGATTTCGTCAGAGCGCCGGTCAAGTTCTTGTACGCGCTGCCGTAAATTTTGGCGCGCTTCACTGAGGGCGTTACGAATAATTTGGTTTACGTCCTGGAGTTGTCGGCTCACCGGAATGAGCGCAGGATTTTCGGCCCCTGCAGACAGAAGCAAGTTTTCTCGCTCGGCAAGTAAGGTATTGTATTGGGAGATTAACGGGCTAAGGTTTAGGTTTTCAAGGGAAAGGCTGTAGGGCAGGTAGCTGAGTGAGTCGCTGGTTCCCGTCTGCAGTACCCGTTCTATCCGATTGAGGGCATCCTGCTTGATGTCGATGTCAATGCGCTGCCGCTCGTTGTCCCCCAATTCTACAAAGGCTTCCTGCAACTCCCGCTCCGTGCCGCCGACGATGTCATTGGCGATTACGTAGTCTTCGGCGGCTACTTCAACTTCATTAAGTTCTTGGCTTAAGTAATCGAGGCGTTCGTTCACGAACTGAGTGGTGCGCGAAGCGACCTCATTCTTTTCTAAAATGGTGAGGCGGTTATATTCAAGAATGACACCGTTAATAATGTCGATCGCCCGCTCGGGTACCTCGTCAGTCAGACTGAGTTCGAGCAGTTCGGAACTACGCACTGTGCTTACCTTGAGGCGAGAACCGTACATACGCGCCAGGCGGACTGGGTCATTGATGACAATTGAGGAAGCATTTCTTACCCCCTTCGACCGGGGGTTCGGGACTAGAAGCAACTGACCGTAAGGAAAAGTGATGGGTTGGCCCAAGATGCCGTTAGTGGTCCTTTCCTCTCCGTAGCTGAGCGTAAAAGTATTGTCTTCTCTTATCGTCACAAATAAGGGTCGGTTGAATAACCGGCCCCGATCATCATCATAAGAGGCTAAGAGGAAAGGGCGATCTTCGACTTCGTAAAAATTCGTATTCTTTACCCTTCCCTCAGCGAAATACTCTACGTCGAGCCCTAGCGTATCTACCACAGCCCGCAGCACCGAGAAAGACCCGAGAATCTCGATCTGATTTGTAAGGCTAATATTGCTTTCGCCCAGCACGGAGCCACCTACTCCGCCTACCGCCTGAGCTATCGCCCGGTCTTCGGCACTTTCCTTGATCAGGATGGTTCCCCTAACCTCAAATTCCGGTACTTCGTACCGAAGGTATAGGTAGGCCAACGCTCCGGTCAAAAGAGGAAACAGCAAGAACAGGTACCACTGTCGGATAGCCCTACCAAGGATAGCCCGAAAGTCCAGCCCCCCGACTGACTTCCCATTAGGCTCGTTCTGGCTGCTGTTGCCAGAGAGGGTTGCTGCTTGTGTGGATGTCGGATTGAGTAATTCCAAGGGGACAAAGTATCTTTAGTCGAGATGGCCTAACGCGTGGCAAGAGCTACGACGATCGAAATTAGGGAGAGGCTAGCCGAAACGTAGCGGACGATACGTTGTACCGGGTCAGCTACCGTGACAGCGCGAGCCTGTATCGGTTCTACGTAGATAACATCGTTCTGCTCCAGATAATAGAAGGGAGAGGAGAAGATGTCATCGTTCTGTAGGTCCAGCCGCGCGAAGGTACGCTCCCCCTCGGCTTCCCGCATCACTAGAATGTTCGTTCTATTAGCGTACACTGTAAGGTCCCCGGCGATACCAAGTGCCTCTAGAACAGTAACCCGCTTATTAGATAACCTGATCAAACCTGGAGCATTAACCTCTCCAAGTACAGTAACCTTGAAGTTTAGAAAACGGATATTAACCACTGGATTCTTTAGATAGCCGTTCGCAAGGCGATTAACAATCTCGCGCTTGACCTCCTCCAGGGTTAGTCCCCGAACGAATATTGGCCCTAACACAGGAAAATCCAGGTAACCATCCACGTCGACGAAGTAACCGGTCGTGAGCTCCAGTGCCAGGGTGCCGTCCTGCCCGCCACTGCTCTGTACGCGCTGATTGTCTTCCCGTATCTCGTTAAAGGGGGCAGCAGCTTCGGGGTTTAAGCTACTGACGGTGATGCGTAGTAGATCCTCCGACTGCACGGTGAGTTCCTCCCGGTCTACCATTTCTTGTGGGCTGAACGCTACCGGGTCACGGGGTTGAAAATTGACCAAATCCCGGTTGGAGACACAGGAGGAAATGCTGAGGCCGGCGAGTAGCAAGAAGAGAAGCTTCATAAAAGTGGAGAGTGTTTCGAAAAGGGATCTAGCGGAACAGCATTCCGTTGTCCCACTTATGCTTCGCAATCGGACCGCTAAACTTACCATTTCCTACGAGCTTCCTGAGCTCCTCCAGATGTCCTGGGTGGTGTGCATCCGTACCCAGAATACTCACCAGTCCTTGCTCAATAAGCTGGAGGGCTACCTGCTTTACCGACTGCCCGTAGTAGCCGGTGAGGGAAAGAAGGTTTACCTGAAGCTTTACACCCCGCTCCACCAACCTGCGGTAAGCGGCAAAATCGTCATGGTAGTAGCGGTACCGCTCCGGATGCGCGAGGATGGGTACATAGCCGGCGGACTGCAGTTTGAAAAATACCCCCTCACTGCTGGGTGGGGCAGAAACGAAGGAGTACTCGACCAGAACGTGATTGCCGGGTAGGGTAAGTAGATCCTTGCGTTCGACCTTGGCTTCGAACCCCTCGTCAATCAGGTATTCGGCGGCCGCATCGAGGTCAACGGTAATGCCCGCCGCAGCAACCGCCTGCCGAGTAATAGCAAGTCGTTCCCGGATATCGGCGGAGGAGTTGCGGTACAGATCCGCCATCACATGGGGGGTGGCGATTAATTTTTGATAGCCGAGTGCCGTGAGTTCCCGAATCAGTAATAGGCTATCTTCCACTGTGGGCGCTCCGTCATCTAGCCCCGGCAGCCAGTGGGCGTGCATGTCGGTACCCAGTACTGATAGCGTGCCGATACCAGGCTTGCGACGGCGGAGGAATTCAAACATTATCGCGCTTGCGTCACCGCTTTGGCACCTGCGACCCCGCCAAGTTGATAACCGTAGTACGCACGGTACCAGTCCAGGAACAAACGAATACCATCACGGATATCCGTCTCGGGCTTGTAACCTAGATCATCCATCAAGTCCTGCACGTTGGCGTAGGTAGCGGGTACGTCGCCGGGCTGGAGGTCCATCATGATTTTTTCGGCGGGCTGGCCCAGTTCCTCCTCGATCGCCTCGATGAATTCCATCAGCTTGACGGGGTTGTTGTTGCCGATGTTATAGACCTTATAGGGGGCCTTAGAGGTAGAGGGATCGGGGGTCTGGCCGGTCCATGCCTTGTTGCCGGTGGGCGGGTGCCCGATGACGCGCGAGATGCCCTCCACGATGTCGTCTACGTAGGTGAAGTCGCGTACCATGTTGCCGTGGTTGAAGACCTTAATGGGCTTCCCCTTCAGGATGGCTTCGGTGAAGAGAAACAGCGCCATATCGGGCCGTCCCCAGGGACCGTAAACCGTGAAGAAACGTAGCCCCGTCGTAGCCAGTCCGAAGAGGTGGCTGTAGGTGTGCGCCATGAGCTCGTTGCTCTTCTTGCTGGCCGCATAGAGGGAGATGGGATGGTCTACGTTATCGCTGGTAGAAAGTGGCATGCGCTCATTCAACCCGTACACACTAGAGCTAGAGGCATAAGCCAGGTGCTTCACGCCGTGGTGGCGGCAGGCCTCAAGGATGTTGGTGAAGCCAATAATATTGCTATCGATGTAGGCCTGGGGGTTGATGAGGCTATAGCGGACCCCGGCCTGGGCAGCCAGATTGACTACCGTGGTGAAGTTCTCGGCGGCAAAGAGTTCGTTGAGCCCTTCCCGGTCCGTGAGGTCGAGTTTGACGAAGCGGTAGTTGGGTTTCGTACTACTCTGTATCAACTGTCCGTACTCGATCCGATCCTTGTCAATCCCGGCCTCGGCCAGGCGACTGTACTTCACGTTGACATCATAGTAGTCGTTGATAATATCCAGGCCGACTACTTGCTCGCCGTCGGCCGTGAGGCGTTGGGCAAGATGAAATCCGATAAAGCCGGCGGTACCGGTGATGAGAATCATAATATGATGGGTTGTGCCGGGATTGTACTAGAGCCGCCAGATGACCTCCCCTTCGCGTAGTTGCTCACGATCGTAGAGGCCCTTCAAATCGAAGAGCAGGAGGTTGCCTTTGCTGAGCTCGCGAAAGGTGTCTAACGTAAAGGACGTAAATTTCTTGTGCCCTACGGCTACTACAATGGCATCGTACTCCTTACCGATCTCCTCGATCATGCTGAGCTTGTACTCGTGGGCGATCTCATTGGGACTAGCGTAGGGATCGTGGAGTTGGACGTTCACGCCGAAGTCCATCAATTCGCGGACTACGTCGACTACCTTGGAGTTGCGGATATCAGCCACGTTCTCTTTGAAGGTGACCCCGAGCACCAGTACCTTACTCTGCTTAGGGTTCCTATCGGCTTTGAGTAGGGCCTGTACTAGTTCTTTGGCGATGAAGGCCGGCATTCGGTCGTTGATGCGCCGGCCGCTGGCGATGACCAGGGGATCGTAACCCATCTTTACGCTCTTGTGCAACAGGTAGTACGGATCGACGCTGATGCAATGTCCGCCCACCAGTCCGGGCCGGAAGGGTAAGAAGTTCCACTTCGTGCCGGCCGCCTCCAGGACGTCCTGAGTATCGATGCCCATCTGCCGGAAGATGATACTTAGCTCGTTGACGAAGCTGATGTTAACGTCGCGCTGACTGTTCTCAATCACCTTAGCGGCCTCGGCCACCTTGATGCTAGCGGCCTCGTAGATACCCGCGGTGATGATGTCACCGTAGATGCCGCTTACCACCTTCAGGGTTTCGGCATCGCTACCGCTGACGATCTTGAGGATCTTGTCGACCGTGTGCTCCTTATCCCCCGGATTGATGCGCTCGGGGGAGTAGCCTACGGTGAAATCTTCCAGGTAGGTGAGGCCGCTCTCCTGTTCCAGGATAGGCACGCAGTCCTCCTCGGTACAGCCCGGATAGACGGTAGACTCGAACACTACGATGTCGCCTGCCTTGAGCACCTTGCCTACGGAATGGGAGGCACCCAGTAGCGGTTTGAGGTTGGGGGTACGACTCTCGTCCACGGGTGTGGGAACGGCCACGATGTGGAAAGAAGCCTGCGCTAAATCGGTGCCACTGGCAGAAAACGTGATATCCTTGTTTTCGAAGGCAGAAGCCTCGAGTTCCTCGCTGGGGTCCTGGCCGTTGCGCATCATCTCTACGCGGGGTGCGCTGATGTCGAAGCCGATGACGCGAAACTTTTTAGCCAGTTCGAGTGCTAGGGGGAGGCCGACGTAGCCGAGGCCGATGACGCTGATCGCCTTCTCCTTATTCCGGTAGGCGGCCAGTTCGGCCTGAGCGTTCAATTTAGTGAGGGTTCCGTTTATATTCATGGAGAACTAGTTCAGAAGGGGGGTTAAAGAGTTTGCAGATCGACCATATTACGGAAGCTGTAGGAGCGTTGGTGAAGTGATGTGTAGCTACCTATTTCGTACCCTCCACCGGGCTTGAGAAAGATAAGCTTATCGGCTCTGCGCACGGTGGATAGCCGGTGGGCGATCACCACCATCGTAAGGCTACCGGCCAGGGTGTCGATGTTTTCCTGAATCAGGTGTTCGCTGCGGGAGTCAAGTGCGGAGGTCGCCTCATCAAGGATAAGTAGATCAACCTTGCGAAATAGTTCCCGGGCAATGCTCAGCCGCTGGCGTTGCCCGCCACTCAGGGTGATGCCGTTTATTCCCACCACCGTGTCTAGACCCCGGGGGAGGTCACGCACAAATCGTTCGGCGTGTGCCATCCGAAGGGCCTCCCAGATTGACTCGTCCGAATGCTGTGCACTGCTCCAGCAGGTGACGTTATTACGGATGCTATCGCTAAATACCTGGGGCTCCTGCGTAACGTACCCGATACAGTCGCGGTAGGTAGCCTTATCGAGCTGATTGATGCCCGTCCCGTCGACAAGTATAGTCCCGTCTTGCGGACTTAATAGCCCGCACAATAGATTTACGAGAGTAGTTTTCCCACTCCCACTCTCACCCACTACACCGATTGTCTGATACTTGTCAATACGGAAAGATAAATCTTGGATGACCTGGTTCGCATCGTAAGCGTAGTGTAGATCGTTGATCTCTATACCACGCTGCAATCCAGAAAAGGGGATGCCCCCCATTACCTCCTGCACTTGTCCCATTTCTTGCGTGAAGGAGGTCACGTTGTCGATGGACCCTGAAACCCCGAGAAAACTATTGTAGCAATTCTGCACGGCAATCACGGAGGTCAGCGCACGGTACAGAAACAACAGACTCACGATGATTAAGCCCAGGCCTTGATCGAATACTATCGTTTGTACCAGGATTGCTGCTACCACGACCAGGACCACGAGGGGCTCCCGCACCGAGGTTGTTAGCGCATTAAGTACACCTATCTGGCGCTGCTGCCGTTCCGTTGCGAGTATGTTGTGCTCGATCTTGTCTCTGTAGCGGGCTATTAGGTTGGTCGCTTTAAGAAATTTGAAAGATGCTACGCTTTCGATCAGATAACCCTGGTATTGATTCATGCCCTGGCTGATCTTCGTCGAAGCGGACTTGGTAGCCGCATTGATCCAAACGAATGCTACGTTTGAAAATAGTCCCCCCACTACTACGATTGCCGCAAATTTAGGGTTAGCCAGGTACGCCAGCACTACGTAGACTACCGTCATGATGAGGTACTGGAGTAGCATGAAGTAATTGACGTAGGCCTGATTGAGCCGGCCTACCTCACTGCTCATTGTGTTCTGAATTCTACCGGAATGGGCCCCCGAAAAGTGCTTGAATTCAGCGCCTACTAGAAGATTTAGGTTACGCACGCGGATGGCGTTAGCAAACCGTTGCTGCAATACGACCCGGTAAAAATCCATGGCGAACCGTGCTATGCCCTTTAACACAAAAAAAAGCAGCATCACACTCAGTACGGTAGTCAGCGTGACGGTAAGCCCGATGGTTTCCAGGCCATCCAGAAGAAACCTAAGGTCACCACTGCCCGCCCCCGCCGTGGTCGCCTCCCCGCCTGCCGCCTGTAGGAGCGGAAGAAACATGGCCAGGCCAAATCCATCCATTAGGGCGACCAACAAACTGCTAAGCAGGGCTAGCAGGACGCTGTTACCGAGGTAGCCGTAGAAAAGGCTAAAGTACTTGAAGAGGGATTGCTTCACCAGAACGGCCCTTACAGTAGATTTTCTAAGTAGGTACCGTAGCCACTTTTACGTAAAGGAGCGGCAATAGTACGTAGCTGTTCTTGATTGATATACCCCATGCGGTAAGCGACTTCCTCAATACAGCCAATTTTGTAGTCCTGCCGCTTCTCGATGACCCGGACGAATTCGGCCGCGTCGTGCAGACTCTCGAACGTGCCGGTGTCGAGCCAGGCCGTGCCCCGCCCCATTACCCCAACTTCCAGGGTGCCCTGCTCCAGGTAGTGACGATTTACGTCCGTGATTTCGTATTCACCGCGTGTACTAGGTTGGATGCTTTTTGCAACCTCCACCACCTCGTTATCGTAAAAGTACAGCCCCGGTACTGCGTACTTGCTCTTTGGTTGGGTAGGCTTCTCCTCGATGCTGATGACCCGGTTAGCTTCGTCGAATTCCACCACGCCGTACCGTTCCGGGTCGTTGACCGGGTAGGCAAATACGCGTGCCCCCGAGGTCAACATGCTACTCTCCCGCAGCAATTGCGTTAAGCCCGCCCCATGAAATATATTATCACCCAGTACGAGCGCACAGCTGTCAGTACCGATGAAGCGCTCGCCAAGCACAAAGGCCTGCGCCAGTCCGTTTGGCACCTCCTGAACGGTGTAGGCGAACGCGCATCCCAGCTCGGTACCGTCCCCCAGCAACTGTTCGAAGGCCGAACGGTCTTGGGGAGTGGTGATTATGAGAATTTCCCGGATGCCCGCCAGCATCAAAATCGACAGCGGATAGTAGATCATCGGCTTATCGTACACCGGCATCAACTGCTTACACACACCCTTAGTAATGGGATAAAGTCTGGTACCGGATCCACCGGCTAGTATGATTCCCTTCATGCTGCGTTCGTTACCGGCTGGCGTACATCGTATTATAGTATTCCTGGTAGGCGCCGCTGGTCACGTCCCGCATCCAGCTCTCATTAGCTAAATACCAATCGATCGTTTTAGCAATACCCTCCTCGAACTGTAGACTCGGCGTCCAGCCCAGCTCCTGCTGCAGTTTGGTAGCATCGATCGCGTAGCGCATATCGTGACCGGCCCGGTCGGTCACGTAGGTGATCAGGCGCTCACTACTGCCGGGTGCCCGACCCAGCTTATCGTCCATGGTACGGCAGATTACTTGAATCAGATCGATGTTCTTCCACTCATTGTGGCCGCCAATGTTATACGTTTCTCCGAGCCGGCCTTCGTGTAGGATCAGATCGATGGCCCGGGCGTGGTCCTCTACGTACAGCCAGTCCCGCACGTTCACCCCCCTGCCGTACACGGGCAGCGGTTTATTCTGCCGGATATTATTGATGAACAGCGGGATAAGCTTTTCCGGAAACTGGTACGGCCCGTAGTTATTCGAGCAGTTGCTCAGCACCACCGGTAGTCCGTAGGTATGCCCCCAGGCCCGCACGAGGTGATCGCTGCCGGCCTTAGAGGAGGAATAAGGACTTCGTGGATCGTAGCTCGTCGATTCGGTGAACAGTCCGGTGTCTCCCAAAGATCCGTAGACCTCGTCGGTCGATACGTGGTAGAACAGCTTTCCGTCAAAGCCCTCCT
>CATQHI010000014.1 GCA_958295895.1 Saprospiraceae bacterium
CTCCGGTAGCGGATCAACCGCTTACGATCACTTACGATGCCAGTCTCGGTACGGCCGGCCTTAAGGATTGCAATTGTGATGTGTACATCCATACCGGGGTGATCCTCCCCGGCAGCAGGGAGTGGCAGAATGTACCGACTACGTGGGCGGAAGCTAACGACGCCTGGAAACTGACGCCGGTAAGCGGACAGCCCAACAAGTATACCTATACGTTCTCCCCCACCATTCGGGAATACTTTGGGGTCGATGCCGCTACGGCCATCGAGCAGGTAGCCATGGTATTCCGCAACGCGGACGGTAGTCTAGAGGGTAAAGCCGCGGGCGGAGCGGATATCTTCGTCGACGTAAGTAGTGGCGATACGCTTTCCCTTACCCTTACCGGGGATCCTGGTACGGAGACCTATCCGCTGGGTAAAGCCCTACCAGTTACCGTCGGTAGCACCTCCGAGGCCCTGCTCTCCCTGTACGACAACGATAGTCTGGTGGCCACCACTACGGGACAGGAGCTTAATTACTCCGTCCGGCTCACCGACCCCGGTGAACACACGCTCCGGGCTACGGCGTCGGCCGGTGGCAGTACGGTAAGCGATTCCTTCGCCGTTGCCGGACAACTGCTGGTCGAGATCCTACAACCTACTACTTCGGTCGTCAACGGGACGGTTGGGCAGTCCGTCACGGTAGAGGCTACTTCCTACGTCGTAGCCGATCTACAACTAGTAACCGGCGCTACGGTACTTGCTGCCAAGACGGATAGTCTACTAACCGAAACAATCGTGCTCCCGGCGGCCGAGGTGATTAAGTATACTATTACAGCGACCTACCGGGGTGAGACCGCCTCCCGCACCGTCGTCTACATCACCGGTGAGCCGCAAGTGGCCCAACTTCCTGACGGTGCTACCCCCGGAGCTACCCCAATGGACAACGGCGATCTGATGATGGTCCTCCGCGCGCCCGGTAAATCGGATGTCTTCGTGGTCGGAAACTTCAATGAATGGTCCCCCGTGATCGGTAGTCGTATGAACCGCACCCCGGACGATAGTACCTTCTGGCTACAGCTACCCGCCGATGCGCTCCCAGATAACGACCTGCTCTACCAGTACGCCCTCGACAATCAGGGGCGCTACGCCGATCCCTACAGCACCCTGGTGCTCGACCCTTCCGACGACCCCTTCATCAGCGAGGAAACCTTTGCCGACATCCCCGATTACCCGACCGGAAAGGCCGAGGGTGTTGTAAGCTGGCTGCGCCTGGACGTACCGGATTACCCCTGGCGCTTCGATGCCTCTGAGCTTCCCGACCCCAAAAAGATGGTCGTCTACGAACTGCTCGTGCGCGACTTCCTGGCCGACCACAGCTTCCGCTCCCTTACCGATACCCTGGACTACCTCGATCGCCTCGGCGTGAACACCATCGAGCTCATGCCGGTCAGCGAGTTCGAGGGCAACATCAGCTGGGGCTACAACCCGAGCTTCCACATGGCCCTGGATAAGTACTATGGCTCCCCGGAGGACTTAAAGGCGCTAGTCGACGCGGCTCACTCCCGCGGTATGGCCGTCGTACTGGACGTGGTCTACAACCACGCCTTCGGACAAAGCCCCCTGGTACAAATGTGGCCCGGCGCGGAGTCCTTCGTCCCCGGCCCCGATAACCCCTACGCCAACGTCACGGCCCGCCACCCCTTCAGCGTCGGCACCGACCTCAACCACGAGAGCGCCCTGACCAAGGAGTACGTCAAGACCACCCTCACCTACTGGCTGGAGGAGTTCCACGTCGATGGCTTCCGTTTCGATCTCAGTAAGGGCTTTACGCAGACCGATTACGGAAAGGACGTTGAGGCCTGGGGGCGCTACGATGCCTCCCGCATTGCGATCATCGAGGACTACGCCGATCTAGTTTGGTCCGTCAACGATAGTGCCTACGTGATCCTGGAGCACCTTGCCGAACCCCGCGAGGAAGAAGAACTGGCGCGGTACGGTAACGGCATGTACTTCTGGTCCGGCTTCCAGCCCCACGATGCCTACCTACAGGCGAGTATGGGTTACGGTGAGGATGACCTTCGTCCGGCCTTATCGGCCAACCGCGGCTTCAGCGACCGCAACCTAATTGCCTACATCGAAAGCCACGACGAGGAGCGCATGATGTACAAGAACCTCGCCTTCGGCAACTCGAACGGTGACTACGACGTCAAGGACCTCCCCACCGCCCTCGATCGTGTCGAGCTCTCCAACGTCCTGTTCTACAGCCTGCCCGGCCCCAAAATGCTCTGGCAGTTCGGCGAGCTCGGCTACGACTACAGCATCAATCGCTGTCCCGACGGGCATATCGACGAGTCCTGCCGCACCGCCCCCAAGCCCATCGTCTGGAACTACCGCGAAAATGCTGACCGCCGCGACGTCTACAACACGGTCGCCGACATGCTCTACCTACGCAACAACTACGACTACTTCCACGGCGAGATCACCAGCTCCCAGCTCGGCCCCGGCAACATCAAGTACGTTCACCTGGATAGCGACGACGGCCAGGCCGCCGTATTTGGCAACTTCGGGGTAACGGCGCAGACCATTTCTAACCCCTTCCCTACCACGGGCACCTGGTACGACTACCTCAGCGGTGACTCCACCTCCGTGAGCGACGCGACATCCGGTATGGAACTCGCCCCCGGAGAGTATCACATCTACCTCTCCCAGCGCATAGAGCCCATGGGCGGCCGCCTCAGCACCAGCCTGAACGACCGCAATGTGGCACGCCTTGAATTCGGCGTATTCCCCAACCCCAATGCCGGCCGCCTTACTACTACCTTCACCCTCGAGCAGCGTGCCGAGGTCACCCTCACCCTGCTCGACCTCATGGGCCGTCCGGTCAGTCAGCTATACCGCGGCACCCTCCCCGCCGGTCCCCATAATTTACCAGGCCAGCTAGATGACCTCCCCGCCGGCACCTACTTCCTCCGCCTGACTGACGGCAGTACGGCCGCCATCCAACGCATTGTGATCCGGTAGGACACAAAAAAGCCCCGGTACGTCTAGTGCGTACCGGGGCTCTATCTACCGCCGCAGGCGTCTACCCAGCCGAAGGCCGGTCTACCCGCGAAGCGGTCTAACACCCGGCCAAAGGCCGGTAGTGGAGGCGGCGAGAGTCGAACTCGCGTCCAGCGAAAGCGCAAAGCAGCTTTCTACATGCGTATCGGCCAGTTAGGTTTTCGAGCCGTGGGTGAGATTGGTCGCCCTCTCATTCACGGCCTTAGATCCTTAATCTCGCCTGCGACTCAGATCAGGGCGCGGGCCAGCCCGAGGGGGTGATGATATGCGGCATGGTGTGTATCGGGCGTCAACCACACGGCACATTTAGACAGCTAAACTGAGTTTAGGCTGCCATTGCATAGCTGGGAGTGCCAACTAAAGGGTAGATCGTTATTTTTAACGGAGTAACCAATCATGCTCCGGCATGCTTACTACAAAGCTTACTTCCCTGTCGATTCCGGTACGCCCCCCGTTGGAGCTCGCCCATTCAGGCGACCATCTAGTAAAAAACCCACTCCCCCCCGGAAAAGTTCCTACTTCACCCGGGTCCTGAGCATTTCTTTTTTCCCCCCGCTCGTCCAGAGGTACCCCACCAGTTCGTCTCCCTGAACGAGTGGCCC
This sequence comes from Saprospiraceae bacterium, assembly GCA_958295895.1. Classification (GTDB taxonomy): domain Bacteria; phylum Bacteroidota; class Bacteroidia; order Chitinophagales; family Saprospiraceae; genus Neolewinella. Next base: position 3,641 of record CATQHI010000014.1, read on the forward strand.
CACGCCCTCCGGCGTACCGGTGAAGAGTAAATCGCCCTTCTGTAGGCGGAAGTACTGGCTGACGTAGCAAATGAGCTCCGTAATTGGAAAAAGCATAAGGCGGCTGTGACCGTGCTGCACCTCCTGACCGTTTTTTTCCAGGCTAAACTCAATGTCGTCCAGGTCGGGCAGGGCAGCGGGTGCAACAAATTCCGGGGAGAGCGGCGCAGAGTGGTCGAAGGCCTTGGCGATCTCCCAGGGATGTCCCTTCTCCTTGCATTCCTGCTGGAGATCGCGGGCGGTCAGGTCCAGACCGAGGCCGATGCTGTCGACGTAATCCAGAGCAAACTCCGGCTGTACGTGACGACCGTTCTTAGCGATCTTCACCACTACCTCCAGTTCGTAGTGAATATCCTGACTGTACTCCGGATAGTAGAAGGGCTTGTTATTAGCCAGGATGGCGGAGCCGGGCTTCATGAACACGATGGGCCGGTCGGGGCGGGCGTTACCGAGCTCGGCGGCGTGGGCGGCGTAGTTGCGGCCGATGCAGATGATTTTCAAGGTGCAAGGGTTTAGGGGTTAGGGGCTAAAGGTGCGGGGATGCTCGCTACGCTCGTTGAGCGTCGTCTGCCGACTTGCTACTTTGGATAAGATACCTCCCACCCAGTCCCTCTCAGGTTCCCTCGTATCCGCCCCTCCATATCCTGTACCTCCGCCGGCATAAAGGCCTTCCCAGTAATCCGCTCATAAAGCTCTGTATACCGCTGCGTCACACTATCCACAAACGTATCCGGCATTTCCGGCATAGTCTGTCCCTCGAGACCCTGAAAGTCGTGCGCCATCAGCCACTCGCGGACAAACTCCTTGCTGAGCTGCTTCTGGTGCTCGCCCCGCTGCTGCCGCTCGGCGTAGCCCTCAGTGTAAAAGTAGCGACTGGAGTCGGGGGTATGGATCTCGTCGATGAGGTAGACGGTGCCGTCAAGTAGGCCGAATTCGTACTTGGTATCAACCAGGAGCAGGCCCCGCTCGGCGGCCATGGCGGTGCCGCGGGCGAAGAGGCGGCGGGTGTAGTCTTCGAGTTGGGTGTAGACGCGCTCGGAGACGATGCCGCGGGCTATGATGTCCTCCCGGCTGATGTCCTCATCGTGGCCCTCCTCGGCCTTGGTGGCGGGCGTGATTATAGGTTCGGGGAAGGCATCGGCTTCGTGCATGCCCTCCGGCAGGGGCACGCTGCAAAGGGTACGCCGGCCGGCCCGGTACTCCCGCCAGGCGTGGCCGACGAGGTAGCCGCGGATCACCATCTCGATGGGAACCGGTGCGCAGGCCTTGCCAATGGCTACGTTGGGATCGGGGTTGGCGTCGAGCCAGTTGGGACAGATGTCGCGGGTGGCGTGGAGAAAGTGGGCTGCGATCTGATTAAGGATCTGGCCCTTGTGGGGGATGGCCCGTGGAAGCACGTGATCGAAAGAACTAATACGATCACTGGCCACCATCAGTAGCCGGTCGCCGCGACGGTAGACATCACGCACTTTACCGCGGTAGAGGGTGGCAGAGGGGGAGAAGATGAAGTTGGTTTCGCGCAGGGCGGCAGAGATCATCCCGTTCGGTTTACGGCAATGATACGGTGAAAATAGCTGGGTCCTACGCAACCGGTGCGCAGGACCCAGACTAAGCTATTACCGTTTAAGTCGGCGGACGAAGGAAGCTGCGCAACCTTCGGCAGACGACTTAGAGCTGATGGGAAGTATTCTTCTCCTTGTGCTTTTTGATCTGACGACGCAGTGCTTCGGTGACCTCGGCGGTGGCGCGCTCGATGCTCTCGTCGGTGTGGGTAGCAAAGAGGTCATTGCCAGGGATGGCCAGGCGGATATCAACGGTATGGCCGTTGGTGGTACTGCCGTCGTCTTCCTTGAGGAATACTTCGGCGCGTTCGATGCGGTCGTAGTAGGTTTCTAGCTTGTTGACCTTGGCGTTGATGACCTCGATGGTGGCGTCGGAGAGTTCGGAGGAGTTATGGATGATGACCTGCATGTAGGCGTGGTTTTGGTGATGGAATGGGGCAAAGACCGTGTTAGCCTAACCGCCGCGGCCCCCCTTTCGTTCGTTGCTCAGCTGCTTAGCTGCACCCGACTGAAGCCATCTCCCAGCGGCTCCAACTGGATCTGGCAGTGAATACGCTCGCGCAACTGCTGGACGTGGCTGATAATACCGATGGTTTTACCCTGCGCCTGGAGCTGCTCCAGGGTAGCCATGGCCTGATCGAGCGTCTTACCGTCTAGGGTACCGAAGCCCTCGTCGATGAACAGCGACTGAATAAGCTGTTTACCCCGCGCCAGGTCCGAAAGCCCCAGGGCCAGGGCCAGACTCATCAAGAAGGTCTCGCCACCGCTCAGGGTTTCCATCGTGCGGCGGTTGTCGTTCATGTAGTTATCGATGATTTCCAGGTCGAGGGTCTCCTTGCCGCCCGGCGGCGGGGGTGCGTAGCTCATCTGGTAGCGGGGGTTGATCGTCTCCAAGTGACGGTTACCGATGGCTACGAGGCGCTGGAGGGTAATGCTCTGGGCGAAGCTGCGGAACTTCTTGCCATCGGCCGAGCCGATCAATTCGTTCATGCGGGCCCAGCGGTCGCGCTCCCGGGCCAGGGCTTCCAGCTCGGTGCGGCGGTGGGCTACCTCCTTGATACGCCGCTCGTCTTCGGTACGTCGTTGCTGGAGGGCGCCGATCTCGCGCTCCACCTGCGTCAGATCGTCGGAGGTGTGGGCCTGTTCCCGGCGCAGTACCGCCTCCGGGGGGAGGTCCTGTAGGGCGGCAGCCGCTATGGCGTGTTCATTTGTCGCCTGCTTGGCTAGGGCATGGCTAGTCTTCCGGTCCTGCTGGGCAGTCTGGATCTGTTCTCTCAGGGCAAGCACCCGGGCCGGATTGAGGAGCTGCTCCCGGGCCCGTTCGATGGTGAGTTCCAGGGGAGCGAGCCGCTGGGTGAGGTTCGTCTTCACGGTAGCATGCTCGGTACGCTGACGCTCCAGTTGCTGCACGACGGACTGCTGCCGTTCCTGCACCTTCGCCACCTCGGTACTTAGCCGTTGGAATTCCCCCTGCCGCTGGCTGCATTGCTGCCGTAGCTGCGCGGCAAGTTGTTGCTGGTGCCTGCGGAAGGCCGCGCTGGTATCGTGGGGGTGTAGGAGCGTGGTGAGTTGCCTGCGGTGCTCGGTTATCCCGACACGTATCCGACCGAGGCTGGCTTCTAGCGTAGTAGTCTGCTCCCGTAGAGTCGTTAGGCTCGCCTCCTTATCCACCAGTGCGGCCCGTTTAATTTGCAGTTGGGGAAGCAGGGGGCGTAGTTGCCGTAGTTGCTCCAGTCGCTGGCTGCCCTCCTCCAGTTGCCGCCGTACTCCGCTCTGTCGGGTCGTCAGCTGCGCTCGATCTAGGTCAGGCGGCCCCCCGAGGACCCTCAGTTGCTCGCGCCGTTCCTCTAGCACCCGGCTGCTCCCGGCCAGCTGGGTGCTCATGGTGTTGATCTGCTGGGTGAGGGCAAACACCGCGTTGTCCATTTTGACGCGTACATTATCCAGCTCGACCACCCGTTGCTGTAGCTGATCGGGGGTGGCGCTCACCTCCGTCCCATCGTGTAAATAGGGGTGGTGTTCGGCGCCGCAGAGGGGGCAGGGCTTGCCGTCCTGCAGCGCCTGCCGGTGCTCCTCCAGACTAGCCCGCAGCAGGGCATTCTGCCGCCTTTCCTGAGCCAGATCGACCGCTTGCTCGGCTAATTTTAGTTGTAGGGCGAGCTCGGTATGTCGGTGCTTAGCCCGGTCGAGTCGCTCGTTCAAATCAGTTTGCACCTGCGTTTCCCCGGCAATTTTTTCCTGTACGGTCAGGTACTTTAGCTGGTCGGCGGCTACGACGGTCTGTTTCTCAAGGAGGGGAAGCTCGGCTTCCAGGGCGTCTAACTCGGTCGTTAATTGTACTTCGGTTAGCCCGTTCAGCCGCCGTTCTAGTGCCGTGATTTCTTCCCGTAGGGCATCCCGCTCCGCCAGCAGAATATTGCGCGAACGCAGGTGCTGCGCCAGGTCGGACGACGTCGATTCCTCCCGCTGCGTAAGGGTGTGCAGGCCGGCCTCCAGTACCTCGGCGTCGCATAAGCGCTGTTCCCGTTCCGGTTCCCGGTCGGTGAATTGCTGTAGACGCCGATCGGCCACATCGTTGCTGGTGGTGGCTGCTGCGAGGGCGGCGGTTGCCGGGGTAAGTTGTCCGGTGACCCGTTCGTGTTGCTGGTTCAGCTGTGCTAGTTCGGCGCGGAGGAGGTGGAGGCGATCCAGATCGGAGCGAAGGGGGGTGAGCTCGTCGTTTCGCTTAAGTTGCTTGCGCTGCTCGGTCAGACCTTGCCACCCTGCCTCACTACGCTGACTGTGCAGCACGGCCCCATCCCGCTGCTCGGCCAGTTTAGCCGCGGTGAAGTAGGCTGCGAGCTGAGCCGCGTAGAGGGCCTGCCGGTCCTGTAGCTGAGCGGCGATGGCCTGTAGGTCAGCTAGCTGATCGTCGAGCTGCTGCCGCTGCTCGGTGGGCAGCGGCATAAGGTGGGTAAGGGATTCAGCGACCCGATCGTGGGCTTCCCGGGCCAATTTATACCGCCGGAAGGCCCCCTCGCTGAGCTGGCGGTAGACCTCCGTACCGGTGATCTGCTCCAGAATGGCTGCCTTTTCCCCCGTATCGGACTTTAGAAAGCGGTCAAAGGCGCCCTGGGTGAGCATGACCGAGCGCACGAAGCGGTCGTAGGAAAGGCCGGTGTACTCCTCGGTGAGTTGATCTACCTCCCGTTTTTTCGTGGCAAGAATATCGTAAACCCCGGTGGTAGAGTTCCAGCGGCTCAACTCCCGCCTACTATCCTGTAGATCCTTATGCGCTTTTTTGTGGGCGCGCCGCCGCCGCCACACGCTACGGAAGCGGCCCGCCGTGGTCTCGTACTCTACCTCAGCGTGGCACTGGGCCGTGCCGTGGGTCATCACGGTGGCTACTTCTTTCTTGAGGTCGGTAAGGGACTTCGTGCGCTCCGTTTGTCCGTACAGCGCCAGGGTAATGGCATCCAGGATGGTGGTCTTACCGGCACCGGTGGGGCCTACGATGGCGTAGAGTGGGTGATCGGCCAGGGGCGGCTCGGTAAAATCAATGGTGTGCTGCCCGCGGAGCGAGTTCAGGTTGAGGATGCCGATCCGCAGAATCTTCATACGCCCGTTGCCTCGTTGACCCAGCTACGTAGCTCCAGAAAATCCTGCCGCAGGGCCGTGGCTACCTCGTCACTACAGTCGTTACGCCCGCACAGCTGGGTAAAGACATCGAGGGGGTCGAGCTCGTCGAGTTGGCGCTGTTCCTCACGCGGTGAGCTCTCCCCGGCCCGTGGGGTCAGGCGCTCGCGACTGACGCGGATCAACTCTACGGCAAGGGCCGCGGTGGGTTCCGGCTGGGCTTTGCGGATGACCTCGATCAGCTTTTCGCGCAGGTTCGGAATGGGCTCGTCGGTCAGTACGCGCACCTCCGCCCAGGGGGTGAGCAGGTTTGGGTCACAGTGGGTGACGGCCTGGCGTAGTCGCTCCCTGACCTCCGTCAGTTCGTAACGTAGCCGGAGCAGGGGACGACTGCCGGGGAGTGGGAGTTTACGAGTATGCACGACCTCCCCGGCCCGGCCGAGTTCGACGATGCGCACACTACGATCCGTTTGCCCCTCCACAAAGGTGAGAGGGACAAGGCTACCGGCGTAGCGGATATGGTCTTTCCCACCGACGCTCTGCGCGCGGTGAATGTGCCCCAGGGCAACGTAGTCGAAGCAGTCCGGAAAGTGGCCGGCGTCGATGTTGTTTTCGTTGGCCTGGTAGATGTAGCTCTTCTTTTCCTCATCCTCCGTAGCCCCGGCGGCAAAGAGGTGGCCGGTAGCCACGATGGGCACCTGATCACCTGAGCGAAGGTCCGCGGCGGCGGTGGCAATTTCTTCGAAGTGGCGGCGGATGCCATCGCGCAGGGCCATTTCCCGATCTTCCGCCGTCTCCCCAAAGCTGGCCGTGCGCAGGTCGCGCTCGCGCAGGTAGGGTACGGCGGCTACGACGAGCTCTTCCTCGCCGCAGTTGATGCACACTACACGCTCCGCCGCCGGGGTATCGGCCGCCCCCACCACGTGCAGTTGCAGGGCTTTCATCAGGCCACGGGGGGCGTTGAGTAGGGAGGGGGAGTCGTGATTGCCGCCCACCACAACTGCCGAGGTGCAGCAGGTTGTTTTGAGCCGGGCCAGGAAGTCGTAGTAGAGCTCCTTGGCCTGATTGGACGGATTGGTCACGTCGAACACGTCGCCGGCTACGATAACCACGTCGATGCGCTCGGCGTCCACGGTCTGTAGCAGCCAGTTGAGGGCCGCGCGGTGCTCCGGCGTGCGATCGCGGTTGTAGAGCCGGTGCCCCAGGTGCCAGTCTGCCGTGTGAAGGATCCGCATCAGTCGTGACCAGTGAATTTCTGGTGCTCGGGATTAGAGCGGTAGAAGGGGGGATAATCGCCATGGGGGATTTCCGTCTTCTTTCCCGCATCGCCTCGCTGGTACTCGTAGGTCTGCGCCCGAAATTTGCCGCCGCCGGCTACCTGCACCTCAACGGTAGCTTTTCGGTACTGCTCGGAGGAGAGTCCCGATACGCCCTCGTAGGCATCGAGCAGCTGCCAGGTTTCTTCGGCCCGGTCGGGACTGATCCGGTAGAGCTCTCCCTTCGTGGTGCCGCCGCCGCTGATGAACCCCGGGTAGCCCCCGAGGTCAATGAGCCGACCGGAGGCGGTTGCCTTCCCAACTAAGCTGGCCCGTCGGCGCAGGAACTTACTCATGCTGGAGGGAATGTCGCTACGCAGGGTACCGTAGACGAATAGGTATTCAGCGGCGTGGCTCATGACGCGGTCGGTAGCGGATGACGGGTACGGTAGGCTTCCACCAGATCGAGATGATGGTAGGTGACCACGCCCTCCTGGTAGTGGGTGGCAATGTACGCCAGTACGCCCTTGCGGCCCTCCGACTCCGGTACGCTGCGTACGGCCTCGTCGATCCAGTCGATGACCTGCCCCGGCAGTAGGTCCTCGATCTCCAGGTCGTGGCCCTCCCCGTAGGCCTTGGCTAGGTGACTGTAGGTCGTGGTAGTCTGTAGGCCCCGGGCGCGGGCGATGTCACGGACGGATGCTCCGCCGATGTACTGCTGATAGGTAACCAGGTGGGTGGGGGTACGGATATCCCCCTCGCGTTCCTTACGGGTTTCTTTTTCGGACTGACCGGCGCTGGCAGAGGGCTTCTCATCGCCGTACGACCGGATCGCCTGTAGGAAGTGCGCTCCGAAGCGGGCCAGCTTCACCTCCCCTACTCCACTGATGCGGGACAGGGCCAGCTCGGTACGCGGCGCGGCGGCGGCCATCTCCTCCAGGGTCTTATCGGAAAAGATAAGGTAGGGCGGGATGGCAGCCTCCTTAGCCAGGGCGCGGCGTACCTCCCGTAGCACTTCGAAGAGACTGCCCCGACTGCGCGGTGCGGCGGCGCGCTTAGCGGTCTTATCTTCTTCCTGTTGTTTACGCTCCTTGATGGTCTGGAATTTGACCAGCTCGACCGTTTCCCCGTTGAAGAGTACGCGGCGGGCGGCCGGGGCCAATCGCAGTTTATTATAATCTTCGTGGGCCACGTAGAGGTAGCCCAGGCTGATGAGCTGGCCGAAGTACTGGTTCCAGTCGTAGCTCGACATATCGCGCCCCGCCCCGTAGGTCTTCACCCTATCGTAGCCATTCTTGAGCACCTCCTGCCGACTGGAGCCGCGCAGTACGTCGATGGCCATATTCTGTCCGACGCTCTGCCGCAGCCGGGCCACGGCACTCAGCGCCTTCTGGGCGAGTACCGTACCGTCGAAGCGCTCGGGCGGATTGGCGCACACGTCGCAGTTACCGCAATCGTCGCTGTGGTCCTCACTGAAGTAGTTGAGCAGGATGCGGCGACGGCAGGCCAGGCTTTCGGCGTACTCCTTCATGCGGTCGAGCTTGGCGAGCTGGATCTCGGAGTTGCCGCCGCCGGAGATCATATCCTTGAGGGTAGTGTAGTCATTGTAGGAATAGAACAGCAGGGTATCCGACTTAGAGCCGTCGCGGCCCGCCCGGCCGATCTCCTGGTAATAGTTCTCCAGGTTCTTGGGCATGGTGTAGTGAATCACCCAGCGCACGTTGCTCTTGTCGATGCCCATACCGAAGGCGATGGTGGCGCAGACAATGAGCGTCTTGTCGTTGATGAAGTCGGACTGCACTGTGGCGCGGCGATCGGCGGTGAGTCCGGCGTGGTAGGCTTCGGCGTTGTAGCCGGCCTCGCGCAGCTTATCGGCCAGCGATTCGGTCTGCTTACGGCTGAGGCAGTAAACGATGCCGGCCTGATCGGGGCGCTCGCGGATGAAGCGCACGATTTGTTCGCGGCGTTTCTGCCCGGGTCGTACCTCCAGACTCAGGTTAGGTCGATTGAAGGAGGCAATGAACTGCTTGGCGTCCGGGATGCCGAGTTGCTCGGCCATATCGCGGCGGGTGAGCCGGTCGGCCGTAGCGGTCAGGGCCAGTACGGGCACCTCCCCGAAGGCCAACTTGAGCTGCTTGAGCATGGTGTATTCCGGCCGGAAGTCGTGGCCCCAGGCCGAGATACAGTGGGCCTCGTCAATGGCAAAGAGGCAGACCCGGCGGCGGCGTAAAAAGCTGAAAAATCCGTTTGAAAGGAGCTTCTCGGGACTAACGTACAGCAAATGCAGCTCCCCGTTTTCGTAAGCCTGCTCCACGGTATGGCTCTCGCTGCCGCGCTGGCTGCTGTTGAGGTAGGCGGCCCGGATGCCCACGGCGCGCAGCCCGTCGACCTGGTCCTTCATCAGCGAGATCAGCGGGCTCACCACTACCACCGTCCCCTTCATCGTCACCGCCGGAATTTGAAAGCACATCGACTTACCGCCCCCGGTGGGCATGAGTACGATGCCGTCGTTGCCCGCATACACGTGCTCGATGATGGCCAGCTGCTGGGGCCGGAAGTCGTCGTAGCCGAAGTACTTCTTGAGGGCGGCGCGGGCCAGGGCGGGGGTCATTGGGTTCTGCTTAAGTGGTGGTCGGCAAATATTACAAATTGTTTTAGGATTTGCAAGGATGTTTGAAAATTAGTTCACCGCAGATTACAAACTGTGCTACCTAAGGGCAGGCGCCTAGCGGCACTTGGGATTAACCGCAGAGGGCGCAGAGGGCCACAGAGACATTTTCTGAAACACCTCTGCGTTACTCTGCGGCCTCCGTGGTTCATTATACAACTTTTCCACCGCCGCCTTTGAACCCCGCCCACAGTACCTTAATTTTAGCCCTCAGATGGCTAATCGCTTTTGGAACCGACAGATCAACCGCCTCGAACGAGCGGGCAATGATGATTTTCTCCTCATTTTAACGGGGGGCGCGGGTGCCTACGCCACCCACGAACTGCATCACTTGCTGCGTAGGCTCCGCATCGAGAGCATGCGACTGCGGGAGCTACGGCGAACGATCTTCCGACTGGGTGTATGTATCCCGGCCATGCTTTTTACGGCCTGCGCGGCTGGACTGCTGGGCTGGCACCCGGTGGTGTACGGAACCCTGGCCGCCCTGGCCTTTCTGGCGGTAGTGCTCATTGGGGCAACGGCTTATGTACGCGGAAGATTCAGCTGTCACGACCGGGGCAAGCGACTGCGCTGTATCATCCAGCAGGAGCTGGAACGGCGGCGAAAAGACGTGAACGCGATTTGATCCCCCCTTAGTTGGGGTTTAACGCTTTGTTAGCAAACGAAGGGCTGCATTTGCTGTTCCAGCAGCAAATCAACACCTTATGCGTACACTCACCTACCGGCTGCTTTTGCCGCTTATTCTGCTCTTCCTGTCCGTTACCGCCGTGGCTCAGGAGACTGCCCGGATAGACTTCGAAGAATACCAACTCGATAACGGCCTGAAGGTTATTTTACACCAGGACAATAGCACCCCGATTGCCGCCGTATCCATCATGTACGAGGTGGGCGGCAAGGACAGCTTCGAGGGGCGCACCGGCTTCGCTCACTTCTTCGAGCATCTGCTCTTCGAGGGTAGCGAGAATATTGGCCGCGGCGAGATCGACGATTACGTACAGAGCGCCGGCGGGGCCCTCAACGCCAACACCAGCAACGACCGTACCTACTACTACGAGCTATTGCCCAGCAACCAACTCGCCCTCGGCCTCTGGATCGAAAGCGAGCGCCTGATGCACGCCAAGGTGCAGACCGTCGGCGTCGAAACCCAGCGCGAGGTCGTCAAGGAAGAGCGCCGGCAGAGCTACGACAACCGCCCCTACGGCACCATCACCATGGAGTTGTACAAGCGCGCCTACAAGGAACACCCCTACAAAGACCCCAACATCGGCTACATGGAGGACCTCGACAATGCCGAGGAGGCCGACTTTCAGCGCTTCTATAAGACCTTTTACGTTCCCAATAACGCTATCCTAAGCATCGCCGGTGACATCGACATCGAGGACACCAAGGCACTCATCGAAAAGTACTTCGCCGACATCCCCCGTGGCCCCGAGCCGCCCCGGATCGAGGTCGTAGAGGCACCCCTTGGCGGTGAGGTCCGCGATACGGTATACGACAACGTGCCCCTGCCCGCTCTCATCATGGGCTACCGCACCGTAGCCCGCTCCGACCCCGACTACTACGCCATCAGCCTGATGAACCAGGTGCTGAGTCAGGGCCAGAGCAGCCGCCTCAATAAGGCACTGGTCGACGAAAAGGAACTCGCCGTACAGGTAGGCAGCTTCCCCGCCAGCAGCCAGGACCCCGGACTAGCCATTGCCTTCGCCATCACCCGCCCGGGTACCGAAGATTTGCGCCCGGTAGAGGCTGCCTTCAATGCTGAAATCGAACGGCTACAGACCGAGCTCATCAGCGACCCCGAGCTACAGAAGCTGCGCAACCAGATCGAGGCCGCGTCCATCGCCGGACTGGGCAGCGTAGCCGGTATCGCCGAGAGCCTGGCCGACAACGAGATGTTCCTCGGCGACGCCAACCTGATCAATACCGAAACCCAACGTTACATGGACGTGACCAAGGAGGATATCCAGCGCGTCGCGAAGCAGTACTACACCCCCGAAAACCGGGTCGTACTCTACTGGCTTCCCCAACCCACCAGCCGCTAGGTCCGGCTTTTCCCCATCCTCCTTCCCACTACGAACTATCACTTATATGCACCGCTATACCATTTATACGCTCCTTCTCTTCGGCCTGCTTTGCACCTGCGGCCCCGCCCCCCTGTTTGCGCAGGCTACGGATGACTTTCGTAGAACCGCCCCCGAGCCCGGCCCCGCGCCGGAGATTCAACTAGGTGATTTTGAAGACTTTACGCTCGATAATGGCCTACAGGTCGTACTGGTCGAGAATCACAAGCTGCCCCGCGTGAGCTACCAGCTCTTCGTGGATGTGCCCCTGCACCTCGAGGGCGAGACCGCCGGTGCCCAGGATATGCTCGGTAGCATGCTACGCCGCGCCACCACCGACATGACCAAGGAGGAGATCGACGAGGCCATCGACTTCATCGGTGCCAGCCTGAGTACGAGTGGCAACGGAGCCTACGCCAGCACGATCTCGAAGTACAAGGAAGACGTGCTTAAACTGATGGCCGACGTGGTGCTGAAGGCCGAGTTCCCCGAAGACGAGTTCAATAAGGTGAAGGAGGATACCAAGGCCGGACTGGCCCAGGAAACCACTAATCCAGACGCCATCGCCAGCCGCGTACGCCGCGCCGTCATCTACGGCAGCGACCACCCCTACGGCGAGTTGATGACCGAGCGGACGCTCGAAAACATCGACCTGGCTGCCGTAAAGGCGGTCTACGATACTTACTTCGTCCCTAACCGTAGCTACCTCGTAATGGTGGGCGACCTGACGCCCGAGGAGGCCCGCCGCCTGGCCGAAGAAAACTTTAGCGACTGGGCCGAAAAAGAGGTGGAAGTGCCCGAATTTGCCACCCCCGAGCGGCCCGACGGCGTCACCGTCAACTTCGTACCCCGCAGCGGTTCCGTGCAGTCTAATATCGTGATTGCCGACCCCATCCAGTTGGAGCCCGGCACCAAGGAGGCCATCCGCGCCCAGCTACTCAACATCGTGCTCGGTAGCGGCTTCAACGGCCGTCTGTTCGCTAACCTACGCGAGGATAAGGGCTACACCTACGGCGCCTACTCCAGTACGAACGAGGATCCCATCGTGGGTAACTTCCAGGCCTACGCCAATGTGCGCAACGAGGTGACCGACTCGGCCATCACCGAGTTCATGAACGAGCTCCAGACGATCGCCAGCGAGCCCGTGTCCGATAAGGAACTAATGGACGCTAAGATGCAGACCGCCGGCAGCTTCGGCCGCGCCCTGGAGAGCCCGCAGCGGATCGCCAGCTATGCCCTCAATACCGTACGCTACGACCTCGACCGTGACTTTTACCCCGACTACCTCAAGGTGATGCAAAACACCAGCATCAATGATGTGGAGGAGGTCGCCGAAGACATCATCACGCCCCAGAATGTAAACATCATCGTGGTGGGCGATAAGGCCGAAGCCGAAAAGCTGGCGCAGTTTGCCACCAGCGGAAAGGTCAACTACTTCGACGTCAACGGCGAGCCGGTAGATATGGAAGCCATGTCCGCCCCCACCGACGCCACCCCCGAGGGCGTACTCAACGGCTACTTCGAGGCCATCGGTGGTAAGGACGCTGCCATGGCCCTGGAGAACGTCTCCATGACGATGGAGGGCACCGTACAGGGACAGACCATCAACCAAACCATGGTCAAAACCAACGACGCCCGCATGAGCAGCCAGACCAGCATGATGGGCATGGTTTTGGCCGACCAGCGTTACGCCGACGGCAAGGCCATGGTGAAGCAGCAGGGTCAGAGCATGCCGCTACCCGATGAAGCCGTAGCCGCCATGAAGGACGAGGCCGCGCTCTTCCCTGAAACCGCCTACCTCGATATGCTCGACAGCATCACCGTAGAGGGTAGCGAGATGGTCGACGGAGAGCAGGCCATCGTACTAGCCATCACCAAGAACGGTCAGACGACCCGCGAGTACTACGCCGCCGATGACGGCCTCAAGCTACAAACCGTCAAGACCCAGGGTCCGCAGACCATCACTCAAAGCTACGCCGACTACGAGGCGGCCAGTGGTATCCTTTTTCCCCGTACCATCAAGATCGAGGGTATGATGCCCATCCCGCTGGAGATGAATGTTACTGAGGTGACGGTAAATGGGGAGGTGGATCCTGCGCTCTTCGAGATGGAATAGATTGCCTTTGGCAGGTTAGACGCTGCATCTAGCTATACTTCACGATACACCAGATTGCCCGCACCCCGTCCCGCCACCCAATCTTCTTACCCTCCGCATAGGTGCGGCCGTAATAGCTGATGCCCACTTCATAAATGCGTACGCCGGGTATGCGCGCCACCTTGGCCGTGACCTCGGGCTCAAAGCCGAAGCGCTCCTCCTCTAGATAGAGCGACTGCACGAGCTCGGTGCGGAAGAGCTTGTAGCAGGTCTCCATATCCGTCAGGTTGAGGTTATTGAAGGCGTTGCTGAGGGTAGTGAGGAATTTGTTACCGATCGTATGCCAGAAAAAGAGGATGCGGTGCGGCTTGCTGCCCTGGAAGCGGCTGCCGTAGACCACGTCGGCGAAGCCATCCAGCATAGGCTGTAGCAGTTCGTTGTACTCGCGGGGGTCATACTCGAGGTCGGCGTCCTGGATGATGAGGTAGTCGCCGGTGGCCCGTGCGATACCGGTGTGGAGGGCGGCGCCCTTACCGCGGTTGATGAGGTGGCGGTGGTACGCTAAGTCCAGCTCGGGATGTGCCTGCTGGTAGCGGCGCACGGCCCCCTCGGTATCGTCGGTCGAGGCGTCGTCGACCACGATAAGCTCTTTACCCAGGCCATTGATAAGCTCTACCTCCCGTACCCGGTCGAGAATACGGTGGAGGGTCCGCGCCTCGTTGAAGGCGGGAATCACGATCGAAAGGGTCGCAGGGCTGGACATGTAGGGCGGTTTTCCGGCAGCGAAGGTAGTCCCCCCGGCCGGTACCGCCCTAGGCGAAGAGCAGTGCGATCAGTAGCAGGACTACGAACAGCTTACCGCAGAGTGCGTCGAATTTCATAGGAGTTGGAAGCTAGGTCGATTTACATGAGGTGCCCAATAAACTAGTCAGGCTGACTTTTTAGTACCCCTTAATGCTATAATTTCTTCAGGTGTTACACCTTTGGGTCAAGTAAAATCAGGGGGCGCGGGCGCAGGTGCAAAGATACGGAGCGGAACCGTCATTTTGACCCTAGCGTGAAGCCATCGCTCTGACCACCGCGTTACCTTCGTACGTATGGACATTATCCTCTTTGGTAAGGCCCTGCATGTCATTGGCTTCATCAGCTGGTTTGCTGGCCTGTTCTTCCTCGGGCGGCTACTGGTGAACCACGCAGAGACGGACGTCGTGGCCGCCGCCGGCCTGCCGGACAGTACGCTGCGTGCCGAGATCCTCCGCCAGGAGTATAGCGGTATGGAGACCCGGGTATACAAAATCATCACCAACCCGGCGATGATGATCACCTGGACCGGCGGCCTCCTCATGGTTATTGCTAATCCCAGCTATTTCGTCAGCGGTACGCCGGGCTGGCTGGCCGTAAAACTGACCTTCGTCATTTCGATGGTGGCGTATCAAGTGTACACCAAGGTCAAAATCATGCACCCCATGCAGGCCGGTGAGCGCCCCTTTTCGGCCTGGCAACTGCGGCTCTGGAACGAGGTGCCGACCTTTTTCCTGGTAGCCATCGCCTTTACGGCCGTATACGGTAAGGTAGGGCAGCTGAGTTATCTGTACCTTGGCATTGGCGTGTTGTTGTTTAGTCTTATGGTCTACCGCGGTGCCGTAGCCTACCGGAATCGCCGCAGCGACGCCGCCACTCCCTTACCTCTTGAAAAATAAGCTACCATGATCTACCTAGGAATTATCGAAGACGAGCCCATCATGCTGGCCAGCGTCGAGGAATGCTTCGACGGCAACCGCGACGTCAAGGTGGTCCATGCCGCCACCAGCGTCGAGGACTTCCTGAGTCGCGTGCCGGCCAGCAGCCCCCTCAACACTCTACTCCTCGACATTATGCTACCGGGCATGAACGGCATCGCCGGCATCCCCCGCCTGCTGGAACGCTGGCCCGAGATGGACATCATCATGCTCACCAACAGCGACGAGAGCGACAACATCTTTCGCGCCCTCCAGAGCGGTGCCGTGGGCTATATCTCCAAGCGCCGCGTTAACCCCACCATCATCCGCGATGCGGTACACACCGTCAACCGCGGCGGCAGCTACATGAGCCCCTCCATCGCCCGCCAGGTCGTCGCCTTCCACAACCAGCAGCGCAAAAAAAGTAGCGTTTCGCCCGCCGATCAGCTCACCGCCCGCCAGCTCGAGATCGTCCAGGGCCTGGTCGATAACCTCAGCTACCGCGAGATCGGCGAGCGCCTCGACATCAGCATCGAGACCGTACGCGACCACATCAAAAACATCTACCGCAAGCTGCAGGTGAACTCTAAGATGGAGGTGGTGCATAAGAAGCTGAAGGGAGAGATATAGGCGCTACCTTCGCCCCATGAAAGCCATCATCCCCGTGGCCGGAGCGGGCATGCGTCTGCGTCCCCTCACTTACACCCAGCCTAAGCCGTTGATTCCCGTGGCGGGTAAGCCCATCCTGAGCTTCATCGTCGATCAGCTGATTGAACTGGGGGTGACGGACTTCGTATTCATCATCGGGTACCTGGGGGAGAAGATCAGGGAGTACGTCGAGCGGGTGTATCCGCAGCTCAATACCAAGTTTGTTAATCAGGAGGAGCGCATGGGCTCGGCCCACGCCATCTGGCTAGCGCGCGATCACTACGTGGATGCTAAGGAGATCATCATCTTTTTCGGGGATGCGATCATCGATGCCGATCTGAGCGAGTTCGTCAAGTCGGAGTACAGCTGCCTGGGCGTCAAGACCGTGGAGGACCCCCGGCAGTTCGGCGTCGTGGAGCAGGACCGCGAGGGCAACATCCGGGGTCTTATTGAGAAGCCCACGATCCCGAAGTCGAACCTGGCCATGGTTGGCTGCTATAAAATCCGCGAGGTGCAGACCTTCATCGAGGCCTGTGCGCACAACCTGGAGCACAACATTCGCAGCATCGGCGAATACCCCCTCACCGATGCCCTGGCCCGGATGCTGGAATGGGGGGTGGAGCTGCGGGCCATCCGGGTCGACAACTGGTTCGACTGCGGCCGCCGGGAGGTGCTGTTACAGACCAATGCTATTTTTCTAGATCGGCCGGGTTTTGCTACCGACGATCCCCCACCCTACGACAATGCCATCATCATCCATCCCGTGCACATTGGCGCGGACTGCGACATCAGCAACTCCATCGTGGGACCACACGTTACGGTGGGGGCAAATACAAAAATGATCAACGCCATCGTATCGGATTCTATCATTGGGGACTACGCCCGTATCTACGACATCGTGCTGCGCAAATCGGTGGTTGGTAATGATGCCAGCATCGGCGGCATGCGGCACAGCCTGAACATCGGGGACAATACCGAGATTGATTTTGGTGGATAGTACCCCCAACGTATGAGCCTGGCCCTTGCCATCATTGCCTGTCTACTACTGTCGGCGCTATTCAGCGGCTCGGAGATCGCCTACGTGTCGGCCAACAAGCTGCGCGTGGAGCTCAAGAAGAAGCGTAATACCACCCGCAGCCGCATCCTCACAGTCTGGTTCGATCGACCGGCGGAGTTTCTAAGTACCATGCTGGTGGGCAACAACATCGCCCTGGTGGCCTTCACCAGCCTAATCACCGTGCCGCTGACCTACCTGGTGGGCTACCGGCTGGGCATCGAATCGGATATTCTCATCCTGCTCGTCAATACCCTGCTGATCACAATTATCGTACTCATTTTCGGGGAATACGTGCCCAAGACGGTGTTCCGGATGTACTCCGATAATGCCCTCTACTTCTGGGCGTTGCCGCTACGCTTCTTGCAGGTGCTGCTTTACGTCCCAAGCGTAGTGATGACCACGGTGAGCGACTGGGTGCTGCGGCTATTCTTCAAACGGCCGAGTGAGGAACTCGACACCGTGCTAACCCGGCTTGATCTAGAAAACTTCATCAACCGTAGCCAGACCAGCGAGGAGCAGGACGCGGCCATCGACACGAAGCTCTTCGGCAACGCCCTAAACCTGGCCGACGTGCGCCTGCGCGACTGCATGGTGCCCCGTACCGAGATCGAGAGCATTGACGTCTCGGCCACCGTTGATGAGTTGGAGCAGAAGTTCATCGACACCCACCTGAGCCGGCTCATCATTGTCGATGGCGACATGGACAACGTGCTGGGCTATGTGCACCACCAGCAGTTACTGGAATTTCCCGAGACGATCCGGCAGTGCATTCTGGAGCTCACCTTTATCCCCGAAGTGGCCCGCGTGGCCGATATCCTCGACCGCGCCGTCAAGGATCAGCTTAGCATCGCCTGCGTGGTGGATGAGTTCGGGGGCATCGCCGGAGTAGTCACAATGGAGGACCTACTAGAGGAGATCTTCGGCGAGATCGAGGACGAGTACGACGAGGACGACTACGTAGAGATCGACGAGGGCAACGGCTACTATAAGTTTAGCGGTCGCCTCGAGATCAGCTACCTCAATGAGAAGTACGACCTCAAACTACCCGAGGGGGACTATCAGACGCTATCCGGTTTCATCGTTACGACCGCTGAGCGGGTACCGGAGCAGGATGAAGAGCTCGAGCTCGAGGGCTTCAATTTTCGCATGCTGGAGGTAACCAACACCCGCATCGAAGTGGTGCACCTGCACGTGCTGCCCGAGGAAGGGGAGACCGAGTAGCGAACCCCCTCCCCCGCCCGTCGTTCCCCCACTTTACGTCTACCCCACTCCCATGGAAAACTTCCTCGACCTCGTCGACGCTACGCCCATCATCATCCGTATGGCTATCCGTATGGGTGTAGCCCTGCTTATCGCTAGCCTCATTGCCCTGGTACTCTACGGAATCCTCAGGCGAACGGGTCGGCGCACCGAGAGCTACACCCTGGAGGCCATCGCCAAGGAGACCCGCAGCGCCTTTTTCTGGTTCCTCGGTTTTGCCCTCACCGTCATTTTCTGGCAGCAATTGGAGGCCAGTGTCTTTCCGGAAGTGATCGACTCCCCCTGGTACCTGCACTGGGGCATCCGCATTGCCCGTACCATCCTGTACATCTTCGGCGCTATGCTGCTAATCCAGATCGTCAACGTAGCGGCCGATACCGTGCGCCACCGCTACAGCATGGACGCCAACAATAACCTACAGGAGCGCAAGATCCTGACCCAGCTGCAGTACATCCAGCGCATCATCGGCATCGTCATCTTCATCATCACGGCGGCCTTCATCCTGCTGCAGTTCGAGGCCGTCCGCAGCATCGGTACCGGCCTGCTCACCTCCGCCGGCGTAGGCGGTATCATCATCGGCTTCGCGGCCCAGAAATCCATCGCCAACCTCCTGGCCGGCTTCCAGATTGCCTTTACCCAGCCCATCCGCATCGACGACGCCCTCATTGTAGACGGCGAGTTCGGCCGCGTGGAGGAGATTACCCTCACCTACGTCACCCTCAAGCTCTGGGACCAGCGCCGCCTCATCGTCCCCCTCAATAAGTTTATCGACGATACCTTCCAGAACTGGACCCGCAACACCACCCAGCTCATTGGTAGCGTCTTCATGTACCTCGATTATACCTTTCCCGTCAACGCCCTACGCGAGGAGGCCAAACGCTTCGTCGAGGGCCACGAGCTCTGGGATAAGCAGGTCTTCGGTGTAGCCGTCACCGACAACAACGCCGACGTCATGACCGTCCGCATCCTCGCCACCGGCGCCGACTCCGGCCAGACCTTCAACCTCCGCTGCGCCATCCGCGAGCACCTCATCGGTTGGATCCAGGAAAACTACGAAAGCCACCTGCCCAAAACCCGCATCGAGATGAGCCCTACTAATCATACTGCCCCCGCAGAAACGCCAGCGTAAGCAGGGCCGCCGGCCGCTCCATCCCCCCGTGGTCAAACCCCTGCAACTCCTCCAGGTACACCCGGGGGTGTCCGCTGGCCTTCAGCATCCGCCAGAAGTAGGCGTTCTCCTCGTAGCGCCCGTAAAGCTCCAGCTCCCGGTCGCCGGTAATGATGAGCAGTGGAGGTGCCGTCGTGCGTAGGTGACTGATGGGGGCGTACTCGTCTACCACCACATCGTTCCACGCCAACCCCCGCTCCTGCCGCGGCGTGAAGTGCGTGATCACGTGCCCGCTGAAGGGGATCAGCCCCGCCAGACTATCCGGATGCAGTCCGTACGGTGCCAGGTAGCTCGTATCCAGCCCCACCATACTGGTCAGGTAGCCCCCCGCCGAGTGGCCGGCTACGTAGATGCGCCGGGGGTCACCACCGTAGTCTGCTATGTGCTGCATCACCCAGGCCACGGCCGCCGCGGCATCTTCGGTGTAGGTCGGATTTTGAACGCGGGGGTGCAGTCGGTAATTGGCCGTAGCCACCGCGATCCCCTGTTCTCGCCACGCTTCCGGAATGTACTTCTCACCCCCACTCAGTCCACCCCCGTGGAAGTACACCACCGTAGCAAAGCCCGTACTATCCTCGGGGTAGTACAGGTCCAGCACGCAGCGCTCCTGGATATAGGCGTCCGTACTATCGGGCCGGTAGTTCAGGTTCTCCAATGTAGCATACGTCTCCTGGGCGCGACCGCAGGTGCAAAGAATCACGAAAAGGCCCAGCATAATCATCCGCATCCAGTAAAGATACCACCGCCCGCAAGGACCTCGAAGGTTCCCCCCAAAACCCGCAACCATCCCCACCCCACCCGGTTCCCATATGACAGCAAAACAACGGGACGATGAGCAAGCGAGCAGGCATAGTGTGGTTCAGAAGAGACCTGCGCCTCCACGATAATGAGGCCCTGACCGATGCTATGAAGCACGGTGATGAGGTGCTGCCGGTCTACATCTTTGACCCCCGCGAATGGCAGGGTACCCTCCCCCTGACCGGCCTGCCGAAACTCGGTCCCCACCGCGCCCGCTTCATCCTCGAAGCCGTGGCCGACCTGCGCGAAAACCTCCGGGCGCGGGGCGGGGACCTCGTCCTACGCATCGGCCAGCCGGAAGATGTACTGCCGGAGCTCGCCAAGGCATCCCAGTGTAGCTGGGTTTTTTGCAACCGCGAGCGCACCTCCGAGGAGCTCAAGGTTCAAAATGCCGTAGAGCAGAATCTCTGGGCCATCGGTCGCGAGGTGTACTACTCCCGTGGCAAGCTACTCTATTACACCTCCGACCTGCCCTTCCCGATCACGCAGACACCGGATGTCTTCACGCAGTTCCGTAAGGAGACCGAGCGCCTGACGCCAGTGCGCGAGCCCATGCCTACCCCCGCCCGTATCCCCATGGTAGAGGGGGCCGGTATCGACCCTGGCGAGCTACCCACCCTGGCCGACTTCGGTGTTCCCGAGCCCGTCAAGGATCCTCGCTCAGCCATCGACTGGCACGGTGGCGAGACCACCGGACTGGACCGCCTGGCCTACTACCTCTTCGATAGCCACGCCATCGCGACCTATAAGGAGACCCGCAACCAGCTCATCGGTAGCCACTACTCCACTAAGTTCAGCGCCTGGCTCTCCCAGGGCTGTCTAAGTCCGAAGCGCATTTACGCCGAGGTGAAGGCCTACGAAACGAAGAACGGGGCCAACGATAGCACCTACTGGGTCGTGTTCGAATTGCTCTGGCGCGACTTCTTCCGCCTGATGGGCAAAAAGCACGGCGATAAGATCTTCCAGAAACGGGGCTTCAAGGACACCGCCGACCCCGAGTGGACGCAGGACCGCGCCCCTCCTCCAGCGGTGGATCGACGGGCAGACCGGCACCCCCTTCGTCGACGCCAACATGCGCGAAATCGCCGCCACTGGCTTTATGAGTAATCGTGGCCGACAGAACGT
The DNA here is from genome assembly GCA_958295895.1 of Saprospiraceae bacterium. Lineage (GTDB taxonomy): Bacteria > Bacteroidota > Bacteroidia > Chitinophagales > Saprospiraceae > Neolewinella. The sequence continues at coordinate 24,710 of CATQHI010000014.1, forward strand.
GGCCAGCTACCTCGTCAAGGACCTCAAGGTCGACTGGCGTATGGGGGCTGAGTACTTCGAGCACGTACTCATCGACTACGACGTGACCAGCAACTGGTGCAACTGGAACTACGTGGCCGGCGTCGGCTCCGACCCCCGCGAAGACCGCTACTTCAACATTCTGAGCCAGGCCGACCGTTACGACCCCACCGGGGAGTACGTCAAGTTGTGGTGCCCCGAGCTCAGCGAGCTACCGGCCGAGTACGTGCATCAGCCCGATGTGCTAAACGACGCCGAACAGTCAAAGTACGATCTGCGCCTGGGGGCGAATTACCCCATGCCCCTGGTTCCTTCGGAGAAGTATCGTAGCAAACCGGCCCCGTCGGGTGGTCGGCGCAAGAAGGGGCGGGACCGACGGGATCGGCGGTACGCCTAGTCGCCGTATTTCCGCCCCAACTCCTCACACTTCTCCCGAAACTCCAGTACCTTCTCCCGGTAGGTACTATCCAAAGCCAGGTTCACCGTTTCCAGGGGGTCGTCCGTCAGCCGGTATAATTCCTCGATGTCCTTATCATGGATGTAGCGCAGGTACTTCCATTCCCGCGTGCGTACCCCCTCACTCGGTGGAATGTCGGGAAACTCCCAGAGGTGCTCCAGCAATACGGTGTCGCGCGCAAGGTTGGTGGTTTCCCCCTCTACCATTGGCAACAGGCTCTTGCCCTGGTAGATGTCCGGCTGCGGCAGGCCGGCTAGATCCACGATGGTGGCCGGCACGTCAATATTAAGCGCCAGGGCGTCGCTATCGTGGTGCTGTGCGGCCCGGGGGTCATACACGATCAGCGGTACGCGCACCGAGTTATCGTACATCAGCCACTTGCCCGCCAGTTGCCGCTCGCCGAGGAAGTAGCCATTATCGCCCATGACGATGATGACGGTGTTTTCGGCCAGCCCCCGTTCGGCCAGTTTTTGGCGCAGCTTACCAATTTCCAGATCTATACCGGCAATCATGCGGTAGTAACCCTTCACACTGTGCTGGTACTTTTCGGGGGTATCGTAGCGCCAGGTCCACCGCACGCGGTTAAACCCCTCACGGACGGCTTCGGGCAGGGCGTCAAAGTAGGTTTGGGCGGCGAGCGCAGGTGCGGGTACCTCGTAGGAGCGCAATAACGTATCTGTTTCCGGTTGCCAGAAGTACTGCTCCTCGGCGATGTCGTGCGCATGGGGGGCGCTAAAACTTAGGCTGAGGCAGAAGGGCTGGCCGGCGTCGGCATTGCGGTCCACGAAGTCCAGCGCCTGCTGACCGGTGTAGCGGGTCAGGTGGACCGTATCCCCATCGATCGTTTTGTAGAAATAGCCGCGGCGATCGGCGTAGTCATCACTGCGGTCGTAGGATTCGTACTCGTCAAAGAGCCGCTCCTTGTCTGCGTATTGCACTCCAAATTTCCCATAAAAACCCGTATGGTAGCCGGCCTGCCGTAGCACGGCGGGATACGCCTCGGTCATGTACCGTTCCGCAATATCGCCCGAGGTGAAATCAAAACGGTGGCTGCGCTCGTACACCCCCGAAAGCAGCGAGGCCCGGCTGGCCGCACAAATCGGCGTGGTGACCATGGCGTGATCGAAGTAGGTACCCTCCCGGGCCAGCCGGTCCATCTCCGGCGTGGTAGCCAGGGGATTTCCCACGTAGCCGATCGCATCGAAGCGCTGGTCGTCAGTGAGGATGAAGATGATGTTGGGGCGCTCGGTCTGCTGAGCATGGGTCGGGCCGTTGCAACTGATTAACAGGAAAAACAAGCCGATGATGTAGGGGGTAGTGTGACGGGGCTGTGTCATGGGAGCAGTGGTGAATATCCCCTAAGGATACGCTTTTTGCCCCACTCTACCGCGCCGCAGGGATTCGTCCGCTTACTGCCGCCTCAGCCGCAGCGCGGGCCAGGGGCTGCCCCTCCTGCCGGAATGCGATCTTGCCGCGGCGGTCGATGTCGACGGTGTAGAGGGCCGGCTCGCCGTAATTGGACGGTTTTACCTCACGATAATAGGGCTTGCCGCCACCAGCGGGGCTTAACGTGAGGCGGGTGCTGTGGTCGATGCTCAGATATGCGCCGGGGGGCACTAAGTGGGGTTCGCCGTCGAGTACAACTACTAGCGCGTCCTGCCCCACCGCGCCGGTGTAGTGGAGCATGATGGTATTGGCCATTGCGGTAGCGTCAAAGCCCTTACTGCTCGGAAGTAGAGCCCCACTAGTAAGGTCGAGCCGGTATAGATCGGTCGGTTCCTTACTCGTGCGTCCGCTCATAGCAACAACTCCTAGTGCTCCAAACAATGCACCGTTGAGAGCGGTGCGCTTAGTCAACCATTCGGGGTCGATGATGCCGTCCGGTACGACGGTGAGCATGCTACCGTCCGCGGCGGGCTGCACCTGGTAATAGGTATTTTGAATAGCCACGTAGCTCGCACCCCGGTAATGGTAGCCCCAGAGCTCGCGCACCTGCTGCCGCTCGTCACGTTCCGGCCGCTCGAAGGTGAGCTGCTGGAAAGCCTGTCCATCAACGTACCCGGCCATCTCTTGCTTCTTCAAACTCAGTTGTAGACTGGTATCCACCCGCCCGAGCCGAAAGTCAGCCACCGAGTAATACGCCCCGTTGGGCAGCCCCTCCGGCAGCGGGTTGTAGCTCAGATCGGTATCGCTATTGCGGCCCGCCCGTACACCGGCGTCGAGGGCACGCAACACTTCGGTGAGCACATCAGCCAGCGCAGTAGCGTGACCGGCGGTGACGTCCAGTCCTCCCTTGACCCGTACAGTCTGTGCGGGACCGTAGCGCAGTGGCGCACCGTCTGGACCAGAAAGCTCCAGACTGGCCAGCAGTTGCAGTCGGCGCGATTCGCTGGCCATGGTGATCTCCTCGTCGATCCGCAGGTAGTGGACCACCAGCGTAGCCTGGGGACGATCGCGTTCGGTGACGCTACGCAGTAGCTGACCAGTCAGGTTCGGGGCCAGTCCGCCACCGGCAAAGGTCAGGGGCCGACCGTTGTTGAGCATACCGGTATAGACCCGGCCGTAGACACCGTCCTCAATACCCGTAGCGTCGATCACCTGCCCCACATTATAGGACAGGCCGGTCAGGTCAGTGGTCGTTGTACCTAGGTCGAGCACGTAGGATTTTTCCTGCGCCAGTAGCAGCAGGGGGACACATAAAACGTTAAGTAATAAGATGCGCACGTTAGAAAATTTGGATAAAGTTGGGGCTCCTTTCCGTGCATTGACACCCCATGCACACACATATTACTTTAACTAATTTGAGAGGGCGGGGTCGCAGGTGCGTAGGGGACTAACGGGCAGGCGGTCTGCTCCACATACCGTAAATTCGCCGCCCGGCCCCAACAGCCCACTTACTTACATGGCCAAAGCAACAAAACCGTCGAAACAGCTCGGACTCCGCATGGGGCTGAGTGATGAGCGCATCCCGAAGCTGTTCGGGCTGCTGCTACTGTTTATCGCCGTCTACCTGACCGTGGCCTTCGTCAGCTACCTCTTTACCTGGAAGATCGACCAGGACCGGGTGCTGCGCTTCAGCTGGAAGCTGCTTTCCGAGGATGCTGCTACGGTCGATAACTGGTTGGGCCGCCTCGGAGCCTTCCTGTCCAACTTCTTCATCTACTTCTGCTTCGGGGTGCCGAGCTTTCTGTTGGTGTACTTCGTGGCCCGGCTGGGACTGAACCGACTGCGGCGGGCCTCGATTCGGCCCATGGCTAATCTATTTGTGAAGCTGATGCTGGCCACCATCGGCTTTTCGGTGTTGCTAAGTTTTGTGTTCGGTGGGCTGACGGACTTCCCCATCGGCGGCGGCATCGGTGACTACCTGGTCTCTCACCTGAGTGGAGTACTGGGGGGCTTCGGGGTGGTGCTGTTGCTGTTGCTATTGGTAGGACTGTACCTGATCTTCGAGGCGCGCATCGACTTTAACGGTTCGCCGGCGCAGATACGGGCCGATGTGGTGGACCACTTCAGTATGCTGTTCCGGGGTAAGCGGCCGGCAAGAGTGGTAGCCGGCAGCCCTTCCACACGCGTTGCACCTGCGGCCGCGACAAATGGGACGTTGAGTCCCTCTACCGTACGCCGGGAGGGGAATGCGAGAATCCTGGCACCCGGGGGGGACGATTTTGAAGTAGAAGGACCGCGTACGCTTTCCGAACAGGGGGTGGAACAGCTCAAGGGTGACCAGATGGAAATGCCACTGGAGAGTGTGGGCGACCTGACCCTGGTGGCCCACGATCCGCTAGCCGTAGGAGCCGACAACCTAGTAGTGGCTGACGGGGATACGGGCATCGACACGAGCCTGGCGGTGACGGAGGAGAATCAGCACCACACCGAGCCCTACGACCCTACGCTGGACCTGCCGGCCTACGAAAGCCCCCACCTGCAACTGCTCGACGAGCTGGACGTGGGCAAGCACGAGGTGGACCGCGCCGAGCTGGAGGCCAACAAGGACCAGATCATCGAAACCCTGCTCAACTACAAGATCGAGATTACGAAGATCCGCGCCACGATCGGCCCCACCGTGACGCTCTACGAGATCGTGCCGGCCCCCGGCGTGCGGATTTCCAAGATCAAGAACCTGGAGGACGATATCGCCCTGTCGCTGGCCGCGCTGGGCATCCGCATCATCGCTCCCATCCCGGGGCGGGGTACGATCGGTATCGAGGTGCCCAACAAGAACCCGCAGATGGTGAGCATGCGGGAGGTGCTGGAGAGCGAGAAATTCCGCACGGCGAAGATGGACCTACCGCTGGCCCTCGGTAAAACCATCAAGAACGAGGTGCTGGTAGCCGACCTGGCCAAGATGCCCCACCTGCTGGTAGCCGGTGCAACCGGACAGGGCAAGTCGGTGGGCATCAACTCCATCATCATGTCGCTGCTGTACAAGAAGCACCCCTCGCAGGTGAAGCTGGTGATGATCGACCCCAAGAAGGTGGAGCTGTTCCCCTACGCCAAGCTAGAATCTCACTTTCTGGCCTTCCTGCCGGGGCAGACCGAGCCCATCACCACGGAGACCACCAAGGTGATCCACCTCCTCAACTCGCTCTGTATCGAGATGGACCAGCGCTACGACCTGCTCAAGAAGGCGGCGGCGCGTAACATCAAGGAGTACAACGAGAAGTTCGTGGCCCGCAGGCTCAATCCGGAGAAGGGGCACAAGTTCCTGCCCTTCATCGTGCTGGTGATCGACGAGTTTGCCGACCTGATCATGACGGCGGGCAAGGAGGTGGAGATGCCGATCGCCCGCCTGGCGCAGCTTTCGCGGGCGGTGGGTATTCACCTAGTGATCGCTACGCAGCGGCCCTCCGTGAACATCATCACCGGGGTGATCAAGGCCAACTTCCCGGCGCGGATCGCCTACAAGGTCACGGCCAAGGTGGACTCCCGTACCATCCTCGATTCCGGCGGGGCGGACCAGCTCATCGGCCGTGGTGATATGCTGCTGAGTAACGGCGGCGATGTAGTACGCTTACAGGGGGCCTTCGTAGATACCCCCGAGGTGGAGGAGGTCATCAACTTCATCGGTAACCAGCGGGGCTATGTGGAGCCCTACCTGCTTCCGGAGTACAACACGGACGAGGAAATGGCCGGCTCCGGTGCCCTAACCTACGCCGATCTGGACGATATGTTTGAGGATGCCAGCCGGCTCATCATCCAGCAGCAGCATGGGTCGACCTCGATGATCCAGCGGCGGCTTAAGCTCGGCTATAATCGGGCCGGTCGAATCATGGACCAGATGGAGCAGCTCGGCATCGTGGGCCCTTCGCAGGGCTCGAAGCCGCGCGAGGTGCTGGTGTACGATGAGATGGAGCTGACGCGGTACATTGATGATTTACGGAATCGGGGGTAGGTAGACTTTCTAGATTCGTATCTGTTTACATACCCTTAAGTAGACTTATTAACAGCTTTTGATTTATGAGGTCTTCCGCAGACGATGCTATCGGATATAGCTTCTTGAGCCGCCTCATCTGAACTGCGTTGGCAACTGGTACGCCAACTTGGGAGCCATAGGGTTGAACACCATAGTCAGCAACACAAATACGATCTATCAGCATTTTCAAGGGCACATCGCCCGGAAGCTGCCCGCTTGAGGTAGCTATTCGAATCACTGATAGGTAATGTTTCATCGTCTCAACGTCGCTGTGCTGGATGACTAGCCACATCACGTGAGCTAAATCTTCACCCACAAGATCTACTCCAATATATCGTTCATAGCGGACGAATAGGCTATCAATTTTTTCCAGATTTTTTCGGTCAATAGAACTCTGTTTTGTAGCGTCGTATACTGTTTCCCCCCTAAATTGCTCGTCAGCTTCGGAGATAGCTAGTAACTGACGCTGTAAATTGGAATAGCTTGCAATACGAGCTGCTCGCTCGTTGCCTTGATCAGCAGCTTGATGCGGAGGTTCAGTTTTGGAGTTGAAAATCGCGTTGAATTTCTCGGGACCAATGTATTCTCTCCACCTTATCCCTGTAGGATTGGTTTTAGCGTAGGATAGAAGCTTATCGAACCCAACTGGATTAAGGTTACGACTCTCCTGCAGAAAGTTTACTACCTGTTCTTTTGGCAACTCAAGTATTGTATATGCTATCGCCATGTTCCAATAATTTACGTAGTTAGCTACTCCCCCTCATGAAGGTCAATATTTTCCCAAGTTTCTTCGATTATTCTCTTGGCTAACAAGTAGTCCGCTTCATCTACATTGGTAGACTGTTCGGGCACCGTATCGATAAACTGTGCATTTGCTACAAGAGACATACTCAATAAGGCAATAAAGCTTAGAATTTTCATTAGTGTAGTTGAGTTAATTTTGAAAAGCACCCCGTTTACTATGTTCGTGTTCGCCCTACACTGCTAGATAAGAGCTTGTTTGGGAATTTTTGCGTCTTGACAAAAGTGGTTGTTGGCCTGTTTAAAGGGTGACTAAACCGAGTAAAACATGCAAAGGCGATACACCCCGCTAACCAACAACCAATGGAAAGTTATAAAGCAATTCTTAAACTGGAAAAGAAAACGCAAATTATCTTTGCGCCGCGTCTTCGATGCCATCCTTTACCTCACCCGTACGGGTTGCCAATGGCGCAATTTGTCTCAGACTAGATTTCCTGCCTGGAACGCGGTATACTACTACTTTCGGCCGTGGTCGCTGAATGGCACGTTGGCTGAAATCAACCTAGCGTTGAATCAGCTAGAACGCGGTATTTTAGGTCGCAACCCCTTGCCTAGCCTGGCTTTGGTCGATTCCCAGAGCATCAAACTCGCTCCCATGATCTATGAGCACCGAGGGGTGGACGGTAACAAAAAGGTCAATGGGCGAAAGTGACACCTATTTAACGGACGTGTTGGGTCGGATCTATGGGGTCCACCTTCACGCAGCCAATCGCCACGACAGCCCCCAGGGAGTGCATCTACTCAGGGGCCTAAAGGACAAGATTTCAACCCTGGAGAAGGTTCTTGCCGATAAGACGTATCGCGGCACGTTTGCCGAGGCAACCCGCGCCCTAGGCCTTGAATTTGAGGTTCCTGAACGGGCCGAAGAGCAGGTAGGGTTGGTGGTTGAAAAGAAGCGCTGGGTGGTCGAGAGATCGTTTGCCTGGATGAATTCCTATCGCCGGGTGGCGATGGATTGGGAGCATACGGTACAAAGTTCGGCTGCATTCATCCTCCTAGCCAACATCAGCATGGTAATTGAGAAGATAGGAGATTGTGGCCAAATTAAATTCCCAAACATGCTCTAAACGCCCGCTGTGAGGGTGTGCATTAGGGCTCAGTGAGCGGGTCAGTCGTACCTTTTGGGTGACGACACTCAGCAGAATGACCTCACCGCTCACCCACCAAGTTAGGGTAAAGTACCCGAATCTTTTCGGCCCATGGCTAGACACCCTCCGATAAATTGTACGCTGCATTCTGATCGCCCGGACGACTAACCTAGCCCGATTGAAAGACCATGTAGCCGGGGTGCTCGATACCTTGAATGCGTAGCGTACCAAGCCGCAAAGTCACTACAGATAGCTGACAGCTTCTTCGCCGCCAAGTAGGCTGAGTTCCAAATGTGGGAACTTTCCCATATCTTTAGCGTTGTGCGAATAATCGCAAAGCGGACGTTGCGGGAGTTTTGGATAAAACATCCGCAAGCCGAAGAGCCTTTGAAGACGTGGTATGATGTAGCTAGTGGCGCTGACTGGAGTTCTCCGAACGACATCAAGTTTCAGTATGCGCATGCAAGTATCTTACCAGAAAATCAAGTAGTTTTCAATATTAAGGGGAACAACTACCGCTTGGTTACCTGGATCAATTACCAGAAGCAACTGGTCTTCATCAAGTTTATCGGCACCCACGCGGAATACAACAAGATCGATGCCACAACTTATAAATAGTCTACCCATGAATATCAAACCGATCAGGGATGAGGCTGATTACGAAATGGCTTTAGCTCGATTGAATGAGATCTTTCAGGCTTCAGCGGGGACGACAGAAAGCGACGAGGCAGATGTCCTGGTAACGCTTATCAAACATTACGAATCAGCGGTCCATCCCATCGAAGCTCCAGACCCCATTGCGGCAATCCGTATCCGGATGGAAGAAAAGGGGTTGAGAAACACCGACCTAGTACCCGCTATAGGGTCCAAAAGTCGGGTGACGGAGGTGCTAAAAAAGCGCCGCCCGTTGACGGTACCGATGATTCACGCGCTCAGTAAACAATTGGATCTTTCTGCGGGCACGCTGGTTCAGCCTTATGCTCTTCGTCCTTATCCTCAAACCCGCAAAGGCTCTAAACCGGTGGAAGCATAGGCGCGTCTGTGGCTCAAAGTGGAATCAGGGCGGGGCCGCGGGTACAAGGCCTGCTTGTCTGGCAACTGGTGACCAGTAATTACCTTGGAGGTTCACCTCGCCTACCTCACCTCCCCCAGTGCCCAACAACAAACCCTTCCAGCTCCGCCCCCCCACCCAGCGGTGGGCGCCCTCCCAGTCGCAGCTCGATGCCTTCGCCGACGCCCACGAGAAGCTACTGCCCCCGCTGGTGCACCGCGTGCGCCAGTTGGTGTACGAATGGCGCGAGGGCGGCTACCAGGGGGCTTCCGCTACGACGCGGCAGCTGCTCGAACACTGGTTCGCCACTGAGCATCCCCTCCCCGGTGGCGAGGGGGCCTTCCAGTTTTACTTCGCCCAGCGCGAGGCCGTCGAATCGGTCATCTATCTCTATGAGGTAGCGCGTTACCGCGACCGCCACGATATGCTGCGGCTCGACGCGACCGAACGCGTCAGCCTGGGCATGTTCCCCGAGCGGTGGGCCCGCTATGTGATCAAGATGGCCACCGGTACCGGTAAAACCAAGGTGCTCGGTCTCATTCTTTGCTGGAGCTACTTCCACAAGCTCTACGAAGCGGACAGCCCCCTGTCGCGCAACTTCCTGCTCATCGCCCCCAACCTCATCGTCCTAAACCGACTGCGCAAGGACTTCGAGGGGCTCAAGTACTTTTTCGAAGATCCCTTCCTGCCCGAGAACGGCTGGCGGGACCGCAACTGGACGCAGGACTTCCAGCCCACCCTCCACATTCAGGACGAGCTGCGCACCATCAGTCCCCACGGCAACATCTTCCTGACCAACGTGCACCGCATCTTCCTCACCGAGGCGTCCGAACCCACGCTGGAGGAATACTTCCTGGGCGGCCGGGCCCGCGCCGACGCCGATACCGGCCGCGGGCTCGACCTCGGCAAGGTATTACGCAGCGACGCCATCAACGACCTGGTCGTGCTCAACGACGAGGCCCACCACATCCACGATGAGAAGCTCGCCTGGTTCCAGGCCATCGAGGACATTCATAACAGCCTACTGCAAAAGACCGGCCGGGGGCTGGTACTGCAGTGCGACGTCACGGCCACACCCAAGCAGAACAACGGCAGCATCTTCGTCCAGACCATTGCCGACTATCCGCTGGTAGAGGCCATCCGCCACAACGTGGTCAAAATCCCCGTGCTGCCCGACCGCGAGAGCCGCCTGAAGGTGGTGGAAAAAGACTCCGCCGACTTCGTCGAGCGCTACCGCGATCACCTTAACCTCGGCTACATCGAGTGGGAACGGCAGTACGAGGCACTGAAGGGTGTGCGTACCCCGCTGCTGTTCATTATGACCGAGGGCACTAAGGATGCCGATGCGGCGGCCGAGTACCTGGAGCAAAACTTCCCCCTCCTCCGTAACCGCGTGCTCAGTATCCACACCAACCGGAAGGGCGAGATCAAGGAGACGGCCAGCAGCAAGAAAGCGCAGGAAGAACTCGACCGCCTGCGCCGGGCCGCCGACGAGGTCGATGCGCCCCACTCCCCCTACCGCGCCATCACCTCCGTCCTCATGCTGCGCGAGGGCTGGGACGTGCGTAACGTCACCACCATCGTGGGTCTGCGCCCCTTTAGTGCCAAGTCCAATATCCTACCCGAGCAGGCCATCGGCCGGGGCCTACGCAAGATGTTCCCCCTGGACGTAGAGGAAAGCCTGGTCGTAGTCGGTACCGCCGCCTTCGTCAATTTCATCGAGGAGCTCGCCGACCAGGGCGTCGAGTTTAAGTACGCCCCCATGGGGCAGGCCACGGGCCGGGCCAAAAACCCCCTCATCGTCGAGATCGACACCAACAAGTCCGAGACGGAGCTCGACGCACTCGATATCCCCCTACCCGTGCTCCGGCCCCGCATCATCCGCGACTACAACCGCCTGGACCGCATCGACATCAGCGACCTGAAGCACCCCATCGCCCAGCTACAGGACTTCCCCGGCGATACTAAGGAGATCGTGTTCAACAACATCCACGGTGAGTTCGATCACCTGACGGAGGTCAACGAGTTTACCCCCGACTGGCGCAACGTGCTGAGCTTCTACACCGACGGCATCATGAAGAGCAACCGCCTGTTTCAGGGCTTCGACGTGCTCTACCCCCTCGTGGAGGAGTTCGTGGTCGATCGCCTGTTCGGTCGCTCCGTCGACCCGGCCAACGAGACCGTACTCAAAAACCTCAGCACGGCCGGCGTCCGCAAGATTCTCTATGAGGTGTTCAACCGCGCCATTGCCCGGCTGACCATCCACGACACCAAAACCACCGAGCTGATCGGCTTCCGTAGTTTGCGCGAGGCGCGGCCCAGTCCGAAGACGGAGCAGCCCTACATCAAGGCCAAAAAGTCGGTCTTCAATCTCATCCTTGGCGACAACGATATGGAGCGCGCCTTTGCCGGCAAGTGCGAGTCGCAGTTCCGTGACGTAGTCGCCTTCGCCAAGAATACCGAGGGCGAGGGGGGCGTCCGCTTCCACATCGAGTACCAGAACGCGCAGGGTAGCATCAGCCAGTTTTACCCTGACTTTTTCGTACGTACTAGCGATGGCACCATCCACGTGGTAGAGACTAAGGGCCGCGAGGACAAAAACGATCGCCGCAAGATCGCCCGCCTCGTCCGCTGGGTACGCGACGTCAATGCCCTACAGGACCGGCACCGCTACGCCCCGCTCTACGTGACCTGGGAGGACTGGGTGCAGCACGGCGACAGTGCACGCAGTTTTGCGGACCTGGTGGCGCTGTACGAAGCCGATACGCTTGCCGTTGAGCGACAGGTGGGCGGGGGCGCGGGTGCAAGGTGAACGTGGAGTCGGCCTGCGACCCACTAAACGCAAACCATTTTGTGCACTTTAACCTTATATTTGCACCTTACGAAGCGAGTGCTCCGTTACTAAATTAGTATTTACAGCCCAACTATGTTAGTCCTTCCACGTCAGCCTCTTGATCGATCCTCCGGTCTACTCGACCTTGGCCGGGGGGGAAATTCTGTGTTCGGACCTGCAGCCTTTAGCCGCACCTTGCTGGGGTTTGTTGTAGCTATATTATTGATGATTTTTCTGTTACTAATATGGCCAATTCTATATTTTTCTCTGCGTCGGATGACAAAAAACTTGACTATATTTCCATCTTACTATGAGGATAATAGTACGGTCGGTCAAATTACTCCAAGCGTTTACGCAGCGATGCGTAAACATAGGGACAAAGTAGCAAAAATTAAGGCCGGCTTCTCTGATACTAACGGGGCAACCCAACTTCCTACCCCTTACCTAAGAAACACCCTGCTGACGTTGCTCCGCGTATGCAATGAGCAAATTTACCGTATTGACACTATTTTAGCCAGATTAGATCAGGGGCGGGGTGACATCGCCGGATTCAAATCAATCTCACAAGACACTTTGTGGGCTAATCGGCCCAAAGCTTACGCTTATCGCCTGTAATGTTTGATTCAGTGTATCCTGTAGTGAAGGTAACTGCAAACAGTGCTTTCCCGGGCGAAGATCATATAGCGCAGACAACCTACAGATTCGACACGTCGGAGGGGGTCCGTTATTTGATATACGTCACTGAATATCCACACAAATTTCATACAATAGATTTTTGCAGAAATAGTCAAAAACGAGCACGTAACCGCTTTACTGAATTAACTAGCAATTACGACTCAATAAAAATTCTGAGTACAGTAACAAGACTAATGCTGCAATTGTTAGAAAAAGGCAAGGGAGATTATGTTTCTTTTGGCTTTGTTGGAGCGGTAATGCCCGATGAGGAGACAAAAATTGGCTCCAAGCGCTTCAAATTGTACCGTAGGATTATGGGAGCTCTCATATCACCTGCAGTATACGAGCACTTGCAGGATCCATACTCCAGTGGGTATGTACTTATACCCAATGGGGCTGATAGAGAGAATGTGGTCCATACCGCAAAACTTGTTTTTGGCAAGGATGACGGTCCGTAACCATGAAGCACACCTTTTGGAGAATCCTTCAATGAACCAAATGCTCGATAATATCTACAAGATGCCCCTCACCCCAGCCGACCAATCCCGCCTCATCGCCCTCATCCAGGCCGGCCAGCCCCTGCCCAAGGAGGACCTCTACAAGCTCAGCGGCGATAGCGAGGACGTCTTCCTCTTCTGGAACGGCCGCGACGAGGCCACCACCAACGTCGTACTACCCTTCCACCACATCGAGCACATCGACGAGCCGCGCCGCGAGGTGCTCGACGCCGGCACCAACTTCAGCATGTTCGACGTGAAGGGCCGCCAGAAGTCCGGCTGGCATAATAAGCTGGTGTGGGGCGACAACAAGCTCATCCTCTCCTCCCTGGCCCACGGCCCCCTGCGCGACCAGATCGAAGCCGAGGGCGGCCTCAAACTGGTATACATCGACCCGCCCTTCGCCGTCGGGGCCGACTTCAGCCACACCATCGAGATCAACGGCGAAACCGCCACCAAAACCCAGTCCGTACTCGAGGAGATCGCCTACCGCGATACCTGGCAGCGGGGCATCTCCTCCTACCTGAGCATGATGTACGAACGGCTGAAACTCATCCACGCACTGCTGGCGGAGGACGGAAGCATTTATGTACACTGTGATTGGCGGGTTGTAAGCTATCTACGCTTAATACTCGACGACTTATTTGGGGCTAATAATTTTCAGAACCAGATTGTCTGGAAAAGACAAACGAGCAGTGGTTATAAGGGTAAAACAATTTTGGGAAGGAACTATGATTCAATTTTATATTACAAAAAATCCGAGTTATCGCCTTATTATACACAATACCTTCCTTATTCAAGTGAATACATTGAGCAACGATTTTCCCATGTCGAAGGAGATTCTGGAAGACGCTATAAAGACGCGTTTTTAGGAAGTAAAACAACAGAAAAAACGATAAAACGATTAAAGAAAGAAGATAAGATATACTACACTTCCACGGGGGGGAATGAGATTGAAGATATATTTAGACGAAGCACCTGGAATCCCCTTAGATGACATGTGGAATGATATTAATTTTATTAATTCCATGTCGGATGAACGTGTCAATTATGCTACCCAAAAAACCAGAAGCCCTCCTAGAACGGATCATCCAGGCCAGCTCCAATGAGGGCGACCTGGTGGCCGACTTCTTCTGTGGCTCGGGCACCACGGCGGCCGTGGCCGAGAAGCTCAATCGCAAGTGGATCATCACCGACCTGGGCCGCTTTGCCATCCACACCACGCGCAAGCGACTGATCGGGGTGCAGCGGGAGCTGAAGGACGCTGGAAAAGACTTCCGCGCCTTCGAGCTGCTGAACCTGGGGAAATACGAGCGGCAGTTCTTCCTCAAGGAACTCGGCGAGGACCGCAATGCCAGTAAAGAGTCGGCCTACCTCGGTCTAATCCTCGAGGCCTACCAGGCCCAGCCCGTGAGGGGCACCGCCACCTCCACGCGCGGCGCGGCGAGCGCTGGGTGCACGTGGGCCCGCTGGACGTGCCGGTCACCGAGCGGCGGGTCGATGAGGTGCTGGAAGAGTGCCTCAAACTAGGTTATACCCAGGTGGATGTGCTGGGATTTGAGTTCGAGATGGGGCTCATCCCCCGCAAGGTGCAGGAGAGTCAGGAGCGGGGTGTGCGCCTGCGGTTGCGGTACATCCCGAAGGAGGTCTTCGATCCGCGCGCGGTGAAGAAGGGCCAGGTGAAGTTCTATGATGTGAACTACCTAAAGGCGACCGCTTCTTTGTAAAAGACGTCGCACCTGCGACCCCGCCAAAGGGCTCTTCTGTTGTAGTTACACTATGCGACTCGTGACCAACTACACCCAGGGACGACATCGACAGCGTAGAAGACAATATGCGCAAGGGCAGCCAGGTCCGTGATCGAGAAGGGCCAAATCTTCAAATTGACTAAGGACAAAAACGGCGTTTCTTAACAAACAGGTCCTCACCCAGGGACTGGCACGACTGGATCGACTACTGGAGCGTGGACTTCGACTACGACAGCAAGCGGGAGATTATCAACGTACCCGACGGCCGGGGCGGCTTCGAACCGCAGTGGACGGGCGGCTACATCTTCGAGAACGAGTGGCAGAGCTTCCGCACTAAGCAGGACCGGACGCTGGAGTTTGAGACCGCACCGCGCAGCTACCCCCAGCCCGGCAAGTACCGCATCATGGTCAAGGTAGTGGATATCCTGGGGGTGGATACGAGTCAGTTGCTCGAGGTAGAGGTGAAAACGGATCAGTCGGTGCCGCGCCCCGCCCATAACGTACCCGCTACCCCCACCCGCCAGTAGTCCGCTAGACCTCTGGCTGCACGAAACGGAAAATGCCTCGACTCCCGCAAAATAAATACCCGTACTCGATCGACCGGCGCATAGCTTAACCCCACGGAGAAGAGTGCACTAGTATTCGTTGAGTTAGGCGGCTCAAACGGAGCCCGAACGATCTCGCCCTCCCGCACACTAAAGGTGGCCGCCTGTTCGGAACTAAGGGGAACGTTCTCAATCGTCTGAGCAAATACTTCGCGGGTAGCCCGGGTGCTACCACTAACTGCTATGCCAATGCCGGCGGTAAGCTGCAGTCTGGGTGCGCGCGAGAACAAGGGCATTTCGGAGCCGAGCACCGCCCGGTACGCCGTAAAGCCGGTGATCGTCACGCGATGACTGACCGATATAGGTACATCCGCGTAGCTGGCTCGTCTACCAACTGGTTGACTACATATGGGAGCTGGATTCCACTGAAGGATTCTACGGCAATCTCCAGCCGCAGCAACCCCCACCGCTCCCCGAAGTCGTAGGCCGGAGCAAGGCCGATACCCGTACTGAAGCCATGACTATCGTAGAACTCGCGCTGTAGGTTAAAGTCGCCCCCGGTCAGGAATATACCTGCGACCATTGCGCGCCAAGCATACTGGAAAGCAGTAGGCAGGGAAGAAAAAGTAGGAGGATATGCATGATGGACTATTTACCGGGTTTACAGATGATTCCGACGTGTAGCCCCCCCTGTAGCTGCAGTGCTATGGGTGAAGGCGTCACGTAATATTCTCGCTCGGGCAGGCCTGTTGCCTTCTATACCGCGACGCGGACCGCCGTCGAAGCCAAAGGGATATTCCTCCCGCTCCACCTGGTAAGCGACCTGCGGCACGGTGACATAATCGCCGCTCAGTTTTCCCTGGTGCAAGTTCAGATAGCCCCCCATGCGTACCGCCAGCCCGCGACTAATCCAGTAGGTGTACTGTAGTTGCCCCGTGCCCCCGCCTGTAGCATGGGCCGGTAGGTGATGTACACCCGCTGATCAAGGGCCCCGGAGGGGCCAAGCTCCCTCCTTTCGACTAAGTCACCAATTAATATAAGGGGAATGACAAGCTGCCCAAAGGATACGCTCTGCGTGAGCTTATTACGGCCGGCGGTAGCAAGCAGGGCCAGACTCAGGTCTCCCTGCTTTACCCGTAGGTTGAGTTGCCCGCCCGCCCCCAGATACACGCGGCGGAACTGTTGGTCGACGTGGTCGACATTCCGCGTCTCCGGGAAGGCCGGCTGCGGCTCCGCCAGGTTCAGCTCGGTATTGATTGGCACCACCCCCCACGACGTCACCCCCTCCCGCCGGTCTACCCCGAGCGTAAAGACGTAGCTGAACCAGCGACTGCGCCGCGCCTCACGTCGAGGGAGTGGCCGATAGCGTAGTCGGTGCTTACCGGGCGGTACACATCGGCTTCGTCCACCCCGAGCGGTAGCCAGAGCCCGTAGCCGAAACTCCACTGGGTACGGGGGAGGTCGGTATCCGCCTGAGCGCTCAGCCCGAAGGTCAGCAAGCAGTAGACAAGAAGTAAAGTATAGCGGTACATGCTTCAATCTTTTCGTTCACGAATGGGGGGATACAGCCGTTAGAGCGCAGGACGCGCAGGGGCGGCAGGCTCTCCGTTTTGGCGGCACCACGATCAGCGTCTTCCCGATCGCATCCAGCCGGTTCAGTGGGTGGGAGCGGAGCGGACGCAGGCGGGCTGCCGGCAGTAGGTCCAGCCGGTGCAGTACGTAGGTCGGGGGCGGGGCCGCCGGTGCAATCAATGTGGAGAGGGCAACCGTATCTAGGCGCTCGGTAGCCGTCGTTACCCCCGCGGGCCGGGTGGAGGCGATACGGGGCGGCGGCGACGGTAACGGTTGGACCGGCGCGGTCCGGCGAGCGGGGTCCGGGGAGGCTGCCGATGGTAAGGTGTCGACGACTACCGGGGGCTGCCGTACGATCCCACCGCACCTGCGTCCCCGCCCCAACCAGCAAAAGCAGTATAACAACCCACCCCCAGGGGCGTGCTCCACCGCGGGGCTTACCATTGGGAAGTTGGGTGCGCATAGCGGCCCAGTCCGCATCCGTAGCAGCGAGGGTGTAGTCGTGCAGCGCCTGGCGCCAGTGGGACTCGTAGTTACTCATGAGCCCGATTTAGTTTGGTGGGTGGCGAGGTAGGCGGCTTGGAGCAACTGACGGGCCTTACGCAGACGCCACCGGCTGGCCGTTTCGGTGATGTCCAGGGCGGTAGCGACCTCGGCGTGGGTATAGTCATCGAAGACCACGAGACTGAAGACGACACGGAGGTGGTCGGGTAGGCGGGCCAGCAGCTTGAGAATGTCTTCCACGGCTAGTTGGTCCAGCGCATCGTTGGGTACTTCGAACGGCCAGATGAACTGCCCCTCGAGCATGCGACGCTGGGCGCGGGACTCGTCGCGCAGGTGAGTCAGTACCGTGTTGCGGGTGATGGTGACCAGCCAGCCCTCCAGGGCACCCTCCTCCCGGTAGCCGTCGAGCGATTGAAAGATGCGCAGCATGGCCTGGTTGAGCACGGGTACGGCAGCCTCCCGGGTGGGTAGGTAGCGCAGGCAGATGGGTAGCAACAACGGAAAGAACCGCCGGTAAAAAGTCTCCTGGGCACGCAACTCCCCGCACCGGCAGGCGGCAACGAGGTCAGCGGTAGGCAGATCGGCGGGGGGCACGCAGCGGGGGCTTTTAGCTATAGTAGCTCCGCCCGCGGGGGTAGCGTGAGTGGCGGCAGCAACTAGTTACGAAAAAAGATACTTGTCAATGAAACCTTTACAAGCCTTCTTCCGTATATTTGCGTAACCACGGTGTGCTACTTGTGTAGTGACCGTACTGATTTGGCTAATAACACAATTTAGATATATTCACCACGGCCCTCATTCCGCCGTGGTCACTGATTTTATATTGACTAATAGTAACCCCGCTTTATTCGTGCCTGAGCTAGAGGCTACGGACTAAGTTCTTATATAGTATTCAGCGCTTTTGCGCCAGTAATAGACCTATGACAAACCCCTTCTGCGCGACCCTATTGGGTCGTAGCCGCCATTCGGTGGCCCTCCTCCTCGTACTCCTCTCCACCCAGTACTTGCCGGCGACTACGCCCACCCCACCACCCGTCTGTCCGGGACGCACCTACGTGCAGGACGACAGCGCCGGTGACGGCCTCATCGTCATGGAAGCCGAACACCCCACGCGGCGCGACAGCTCCACCTACCCCGGTCACGGTACGAACATCCGCTGGCGGGAGTACACGACCACTACGGCTAGTAACGGGGCCTACGTGCGCGTCGCGGATTCGAGCCGCCACGACTACGACCAACCGCCCCGTGGGGCTACCCTGGAGTACGATATCGACTTTACCACGACCGGCACCTACTACATCCGCGCCCGGCACTGGTCGCCGAATGGTGAGTCGAACTCGGTCAACGTAGCCCTGGACGGCACCGTCATCGAGCCGGACTGGAACCTGGATTTCCACCAGAAGGACTGGCACTGGAACCGCGCAATCCGCAGCTTCCAGGTCACTACGACCGGTACCCACACCCTGACGATCTACCACCGGGAGAGCGGTCTCTACCTGGATAAACTGCTGATCAGCAAGCAGGAGAACCACCCCGTGACCGGCTTTGGCCCCGCGGCCACGGAAGCCGGCACCTACAGCGAGCCGACCCGTACGTACGAGGACCTTACCGGCTACCACGTCGACTACCGTACCGGGGAGGGTTTTACCGTCATTGAAACGGAGGCGTACACTAATAAGGTGGCAGGGATCAAGAAGTATGCCTGCCGGGAATGGACTACCCTCACCGACTCCTCCGCCAGTGGGGAGTCCTATATGGTCGTAAATAACCTGAACCAACGCAGTGACACTACTAATCTATGGACCGCCCCCCGGCTAGATTACGAGATTCGTACCTCCCGGCCCGATACGCACTACGTGCATATTCGCCACCGCTCTACCATCGATGACAACTCCGTCTGGCTAGGCGTCAACTACAAGCTGGCGGTAGACTGGCACCTCGAAAAAGACTCCGCAGACTGGATTTGGCAATCCTACAAACTAGGATACATCGCCCCCAGGGCCGGTAAATACCTGCTAAGCGTACTGATGCGCGAAGACGGCACCCCCATCGACAAGATCATCATCACCACCGACCCCACCTATTCTCCCACCGGCGAGGGCCCTCACACTACCGACGTACAATCGCCGGGCCTAACCTACTACCAGAAAGAAACCGGCAACCACGAAGTAGCCCTGCCACTGGAACGCCCCTCCCGCAACCTGGCCGGCATCGGTCAGTACGAAGACCTGCGCTGGAAATACTACGCCGATCCCGACGCCCTGAATGAAACCTACGCCGTAGTCGACAACGCCGAGGGCTACCACATCAACGCCAAGGATGGCACATCCGCCGGGACCCCCACCCTCGAGTTCGACATCCAATTTAATCAGGTAGGAACCCACTTCATGTACGTCCGCCACCGTGCTACCGACGGCAGCGACAACTCCTTCACTTATTACCTCAACGGCAAAAAGATTAAGGAGCAGCACCTAGAACAGTACAGCACCAACGGCGAGTGGCTCTACTACGACGACCTGCCCACCCTCCAAATCGATAGCGCCGGTACCTACACCCTCGGCATCGCGATGCGGGAGGACGGCACCCAACTCGACCACCTCATCCTCAGCACCAGCCCCAGCCTCATGGCCGAAGCCATGCCCGTAGAGCTCCTCGACTTTGCCGCCCGGCCCGCCGGTACGACCAACCAGATCACCTGGACCACCGTCCACGAGGACCTCACCGCCTACCACATCGTGGAGCGTAGCGCCTCCGCACGCAGCGACTGGGAAGAAGTGAGTACCCTTGCCGCCGCCGGTTACAGCCAGCAAACGCTCAGCTACGAGACGGTCGACCCCTCCCCGCTACCCGTTGCCTACTACCGGCTGCGCACCGTGGATGAGGACGGTAGCAGCTCCCTGAGCCGGATCGTCCGGGTAGTCCGAGCAATGACCCCTCCGACTACGGCCGGGCTCAGCGTGTTCCCCAATCCCGCCGCCGGGCATACCACCGTCCGGTACGAATACCCCAGTGGGGGCCCGGTCCACTTCCGGCTCCTCAGCCTCACCGGCCGCACCCTACTTTCCCGCGCCGAAACTGCGCAAGGTGGCACCAATGAGTTCACCCTGGACCTAAGTACACTCAGCAGCGGCACCTACCTTCTCACCGGCGAGCTTCCCGAACTAGGGCGCATCACCCGGCGTATCATGGTACGGTAAGGAGGGGGCGGGGCCGCCGGTGCAAGGTAACTAGCAAAGTAAAGTAATTGCCCCGCCCCCCCGTCTACCCCCCGAGATGTATGACGCCACTGCCCACCCCGACTGGACCGAAGCCTACGCGAGCTACGCCGCTGAGCTCTACGACTTCGTGCGCACCCGCGTCCCCGCCCCGGAAGTGGATGACCTGCTGCAGGACGTCTGGACCAGCCTTTCTACCACCCTGGAGACCCAGCCCATCGAGCAGCCCCGCGCCTGGCTCTACCGCGTGACCCGCAACCGCATTACGGACCTGTACCGCCGTGCCGCTGCCCGCCCCGCCATCCAGGACGTGACCGACTACGACGTGGCCGATGATGCCGCTCCGCCAGAGACCGACCCCGTCACCCTCGGCGAGGACATTGCCGCCGCCCTAGACCTGCTGCCCCCCAAGCAGCGCGAGGTCTTCGTGCGCAACGCGCTCGACGGGGAGACGCTGCGCGCGATTGCCGCCGACCTGGGTATCCCCCTCAAGACCGCGATCAGTCGCAAGGGCTACGCGCGGGCGCGGCTGCGGGACTTGCTGCGGGAGACTTACGAGGAATATTTTGGGGTGGAGTAGAGTAATTGGGAGGTGGGGGCGTCTGCCTCGGCAAATCAGATCATATACCATGCAATCGCAATCCCAGAGCCGCGGCCGTCGCCGGCCCCAGTACGGCCCCCGCCGCCCCAAGCACAACGTACCCGTTAACATTGCCGAGACTGACACCGGCTTTACCGCCTACGTCTACTGTGTCGGCTTCGCGAAGGAAAACGTGCACGTGACCCTGACCGACCGCCACATCTACATCAGCGGCACCCGCACGCCGAGTGACGCCAATCCCGACTTCCTGCTACAGGAGTACCCCATCAAGAGCTTCGAGCGTTGGTTCGAGCTCAGCGAGCGGGTGGACCGGACGGCCATCACGGCGCGCTTTGAAGACGGCGTGCTGGTGATCGACGCGCCGAAGACCGAGGCGGCACAGGGGATGGAGCGGGAGGTGCCGATCGCCTAGAGAGAACCCCGGGCTCCCACGCCCGGTTAGTAGGTACTATGCTCGTACTCCGCTCGCTCCTCTCCCTGGTGGGGGGGGCCTACCTCCTCAGTCAGTTCGTCAAACAGCGCAGCCACCGCTCGCCGCGGCTAGATCCGGAGGAATATGCACACAAGATCGCGGACGAGCTGCCGCTCTACGGCGCTGAGCCGGTAGGCTATCCCCATCAGGATTATCGAGCCGCCCGGCGGGCGGCAGATGAGAAGCTCACCGCCTTCATCGACACCCACAAAAGCTACCCCCCGGCGGCCCGCAAGGCGAGGGCCAGCGGTACGGCGGTGGTTACCTTTCACGTAGAGACGGACGGCACGATGAAGGCCCTACGGGTGATGCGTGATCCGGGCCACCGACTAGGTGCGGCGGCCCTACAGGTAGTCAGCCGACTAGCTGCCCAGGGCGAGCGGTGGCGGCCGGCGTACCACGACGGGGAGGCGGTGCGGTTTCACTTTAATCTGCCGGTGAAGTTTACCTACGAGCCGGTAGCCGGTCGGTAAGGTCGAAACGTGCTATTTTGGCGGGGTACCAAATTAGTACCCTTGCGCTCGTTTTACTGGCTTTGCACCTGCGGCCCCGCCCTGCTTTTGATCCTCATGGGTTGTAATAACTCGGCGGACGAACCTCCTGGGGAGGGATTCGGCCGACGAGTAGCACCGAATGTGCTGTGGATCGTGTGTGAGGATATGAGTCCGCTGATCGCGGCCTTCGGGGACTCGACGATACAGACGCCGAACCTGAGCAGATTGGCGGCGCGGGGGGTGCGCTTTCCGAATACCTTCAGCGTGGCCGGGGTGTGTGCGCCAAGTCGTAACGCGATCGCTACGGGGATGTACCCCATCAGTATCGGGGGGCATAATATGCGGACGCAGTACAATGTGGAGGGCCTACTGGAGATCGGCCTACCGGGCGAGTACGGGGCCCTGCCGCCGCCGGAGGTGAAGATGATGTCGCAGGTGCTGCGCGAGCACGGCTACTTTACGACCAATAACGAGAAGACGGACTACCAGTTTGAGGCACCGAAGACGGCCTGGGACGAGCAGGGACCGCAGGCGCACTACCGGCACCGGCCGGTGGGGCAGCCTTTCTTCAGCATTTTCAACCTGGAGATCACCCACGAGAGTCAGGTGTGGGACCGGCGCCGGGCGGTCATGCGCTTCCGGGAGGGCTTTGAGACGGATACCTTTCCGCTTGCTGACTACGAGGGCTGGTACGGGGACGAGCGGCCCGACATTGAACTACCCGCAGATCTGGAAATCACCGTGCCCCCCTACCTGGCCGATACCGAGCCGACGCGGCAGGACGTCCGGCGGGTGTACGACAACATCCGCATCATGGACCGGCAGGTCGGTTTCTTACTGGACCAACTGGAGCAGGACGGGCTGACGGATTCGACCATTGTCTTTTTTTACAGCGACCACGGGGGGCCACTGCCCCGGCAGAAGCGCCTGCTCTACGACTCAGGCCTCCGGGTGCCGATGATCGTCGCCTGGCCCGACGGGCAGCGGGCAGGGGAGATCGACAGTATGCTCTTCAGCTTCGTCGATTTTGCGCCCTCGGTGCACAGTATGGCGGGCATCGCGCCGGCGGACTACCTACAGGGGCAGGCCAACTTCGGCGAGTACAAGGCACCGGAGCGGGAGTACGTGTACGCGGCTAGTGACCGACTGGACGGCTTTTACGACCGCATCCGGGCGGTGCGCGATCACCGCTTCAAGTACCTGCGTAACTACTACCCCGAGCGCGACTACTACCTACCGGTGGTGTACCGCGAGCAGATGGCCTCGATGCAGGAGCTACTGCGGCTACGCGATGCCGGTCAGCTCAGCGACGCCCAGGCCCAGTGGTTCCGCAAGACCAAGGACCCGGAAGAGCTCTTCGATACCCACAACGACCCCTACGAACTGGAGAACCTGGCCGGCCGGCCGGAGTACGCCGACAAGCTGGCCGAGCTACGCGGCGCGATGGACGAGTGGCTGGAGCGGGTGGGCGACCTTGGTGCGGTGCCGGAGGTAGAACTCGTACAGCAGTTCTGGAATGGATTGGATGAGATGCCGGTCACGGGTCGGCCGCAACTGCGTCGTGATAGTCTGGGGCGCTTCGTACTGGAGAGCAAGACGCCGGGAGCGCAGATCGCCTACCGCCTGCTGCCCGAGGATGAGCGCGTGGAGGGCTGGCGGGTGTATACCGAGCCGATTGATTTCGATCTCGATAGCGGGGATACCTTGCGGGCGGTGGC
This sequence comes from Saprospiraceae bacterium, assembly GCA_958295895.1. GTDB lineage: Bacteria > Bacteroidota > Bacteroidia > Chitinophagales > Saprospiraceae > Neolewinella. Next base: position 48,412 of record CATQHI010000014.1, read on the forward strand.
GCAGCGGATCGGGTACCGGGAGAGTGGGGTGAGTGAGGGGTGGTGAGGGGTGGTGTTGCGGTGGGTGATCTGAACATGGGTTGCACCCCATTAGGGAGGGGGTCCACCTTCTACTGCTAATTGGTAGCACTACATGTATAGCCTGTAGACCACCCCCACCCGGCTGCTACCGGGGCTGGTCGAATCCTGTCTCCCCTTAACCCGAAAAACTCTTGACACACTTTGTGCAATACTCCCCCATACACTAGAGTATGAGAGAAGCTATGAAATTATAAGCCTTAAATCTACACTCTTAGTTTTGTTTTACTAACCTATTTCTTTGGCTTATATCTTACCTCTTCTGGTACTTGAGAGAGCAGTAATTTACCATCTTCCTCACTCAGTTTTCTTAAAACTGGAATTGTTCGAGCATTTAGAGATGGATCATCGTGGTATTCAAAATAATGAATTGAATTGGGATCGACATTAAATTCATAATCTGAACCTGGCCTTGCCGATGTTTTAATTGATACTTCTCTACCTTCTCCGATAGCCACAACCGTTTCAATGTGTGTGTTTCTTCCGATCTCGCCAATTAGTAATCCGTCTATATAAATCTTGTTTTCAGATGCTAGTCCGATATTGAAAGTTGGATTTATTACATAGATTGTTGCTGTTTCTGAGTTAGTAATATCTCCAACTTCATTCATATATTGAGCACCATTGAAACAGGAAAATGTTGTAATGGCCAAGACTAACAGCACAATGTATTTCATGGTAGTAGAATTTGGGTTTGAAAATATTGATGAAATTGCTATTAAAATTAAACCGTGAAAGACGGTTTTGGTATAGCGATTATAGATCATTCCATGATGCTATCCTAATTTAACTGAAAATAAGCGTATCGGTTGTCAAAACTTGGCAATGATTACGATCAATAGGTATTATGGCAATAATACTTCGTTGAGAAGTTCATTTCTGTGAAGAAAATCATAAACATTGTTAGCGATATGTTAAGATCCCTAAAGCAATGACTCCTTCTCATAATCGTAGTTCTTAGCTTCACTAAAAAGTGTTAGTCCTTCCAAAGTTGTTATAAATGTCCAAACCGATTTATGCTTATCATATTGTCTATATCTTTAAAGTGACAAGTATACTCGGCGCGGTCATCTTATGTGAAAAGTGGGGAAGCACCGATCTTGGAGGTGTCAAGCCATCCAACCCATGTACTTCCCCGTGATCAGCGAAGCTGACCTTGAACAAGCAAGGTACCATCAAATCCATTCTGCCCACCACGTGATCCGCCAGCGCATGCACTATCTGATCCTGCGCGCTCAGGGCTTCGGCCCGGGGCAGTGCGCTAAGATCCTAGGCATTCACCCCAACACGGCCACCCACTGGGCCAAGTGCTACCTGGCGGAGGGCTTAGCGGGCTTGCTGCGTTATGCCCCCTGCCGTCCAGCCAGTGCGCTCATCCAGCATCGGAGCGAGCTGTGCGCAGCCTTCACCTCCGAGCCGCCCCGCTCTATCGCCCAGGCCGCTCAAGTTATCGCGCAGCGTACCGGACTACGACGGGGGCTGACCCAGACGCGTCGTTTTATCAAGCACACCCTGGGCATGAAGTGTCGCCGCTTCCGCTGCCTGCCCGGTGGTAAGCTCTCCTTAGCAGAACTCGCTGCCCGGCAACTCGCTTTTTTGCGCGACACCCTGCAGCCCCTCCTGGAACAATCCGCTACCGAAGCCATCGACCTGTACTTCGTGGATGCGGCCCATCCCGTGCAAGGCTTTCACACCGGCCGGGTATGGAGCCCCCAACCCTTGGCGGTTCGTACTCCGTCGGGACGTCACCGCCTCAACATCCTCGGTGCCCTGGATAGTCACCGCCAGGAGCTCTACAGCATCACGACACCAGACTACATTCAAGCTACTACGGTGGTCGAACTGCTGAACTTACTGCGCCAGGAACGCCCCGGCCGGCCTATCTACCTGGTATTAGACAATGCCCGCTATCAGCGCTGTACCTTGGTCCAGCAGGCTGCCCAACAACTCGACATCCAGTTGGTCTACTTACCGGCCTACTCCCCCAACCTGAACCTGATCGAGCGCTTTTGGAAGTTCCTCAAAAAGCAGGCTCTGGCCGGCTATCACTTTGCCACCAAGCAGGAGTTCGAGGAGGCGATCTACTGGTTTATCGACGAGGTCAACAACGGCGAGCATCAGGCACAACTGCGCACTTTACTCGCACCTAACTTCCAGCAGCTGCTCAAACCACCCGCAGACTTTTCACATAAGGTGGCCGCGTGAAGTATAGTGTTAAATTTGAGTTTGAAAAATCTGTAGGAAAATTCTTGCTTAATCACGAACTGCTGCCCTAGGACCGCCTTTGATGGCGATTTGTCTGTCGCCTAACGTGAGGCTGTGCAAAAAATCAAAATGTTTGAAAAGCCCCCATCGAATATTTGGTTTCATGCCGATGCGAGCGTTCTATCAAAACAATATAATTAAAGCTTATATTAAAAGCAAAGCGCATTTCGACCGCGCAGCGGCGGATTGAGCTTTTGCACAGTCTGACGCTTGTCGCCACGCAGCCCGCCATCGCCAGCTTACTTTGCTGGATCGGACTTACTTTTGATTACCCATAAAACACCACCGGAGTCTCCCCAGCACCATTGGCGGGTTGACGCTGGCGACTTTGTTGGGCGAGTATGTCAAGTACTGAAGCAGGTGATGTTCACCAGTTGTGCTGGTTTACACTTAAGCGGTTTGGTAAGGCGATACTTGTAGAAGTAATAAGTGGCAAACCTGTACTGTCTTTACCAATAAATTTAAAATCAGAGACCATTTTTAAATCAAATGCAGCATCAAATTCCACAAATCTAAACGACAAGTTTACGTACCCTTCAGCCCATAAACCCCTATCTAGCCATGAAATCTTGAATGGCACAATCTCATCAGTTCTTTCGAAGTGGGTAATAACCGCCGCGGATCTATTAACACTATAATCTCCTTTCCATAAAGTACTATCGGAAAATTGTTCTTGGTCGACGTTGTAGACTTTTGGTCCAATAGTGAGCTGAACTGACTCTTTGTCTCCGAACAACACTATTCGTCCCGTTGAAAATGTATCTGATTCAATTGCTGCAATCTGTATTGCCTTCTCGCCAAAGAGAATTTGTTTGTATCGATTCATCTTCGCCGTGTCCGCAGCTAGATATATTGTGGTATGCACAAGTAATGAATCGTAATTATGCTTCTTTTGAGTATCGTACACAACTTCTACTGACTGCCCTGATACATAAGTAGAAAGTATATATATCAATATTAATTGGCTAACTTTTACCAATCTGATTAGATTTAAATACATGATAACTTTCATATTATGTCTTCGTGGATGTCTTATCGCCTATCGTGATTAACCGTCACTCGCTGATACCATCACTATTTGAAGCAACTAGTGGAACAGCCGGTAAATATCGTTACAATGATAAAGCTCTGATAGCACAGCAAATACTCATTTTCGGATCAATCCACTTGTAATGTTTTTCAAGTTACCCCACTAGCCGCCCTGCTCTCGTTATCTGAATGGTCGTTGTCAAATTGCGTCTCTTTTGCTTTTGGTTTGTGTAGTGTGGGTTCTCTATACTCTGCGGGCTTGCTCGTGCCGGCTTTAATGCCGGCATGTCGCCCAACAAGCGGGTTCACGCATTGCGTATATTCCCGCCATGGGCGCGCAATTATTGCGTGTAACCAGCAAGATCCTGTTAGTTATACGCAACTCGTCAGCAAATTTTCTTCCACACTGCGCTTTCAACCCAGTTGACGTGAAACTACCATATTCTGTTGGTTATACGCAACTCAGTTCGTTATTTTAGGTCTCAGGACTCAGCATAACCGAGATTTGCTTTAGGTGATTGAACAGGCATCTGCTTGCTAACCTTACTCGTGGATAATCACGCTAACATTGTCCATCTCGATGAACTTGCTTCCTCCGTGAAAGGAACTATTGATATAGTCAAAATTCTTTTCGAAAAGCTCGAGTAGTTCCTGATTCACAAGGTTGCCAGTAGTAATCCAAAGTAACATTTCTGGCTTCCCCCTGATAATTCTTTGATGAGGGAAGTCCTTATCCTTGGATACAATTACTACAGTGGAAGAGCTGTATTCTTCAATCAGTTCTAAGTCAGAAGTAAGGTTACTCTTTGGTAAATCTAGGGTATGGATTGCGTCCACTCCCGACTGCATCAACCAGTCCCGAAGCTTTCTAGGAAGTTGTGCGTCAATCAAATATTGCATTTAGGCAGCAGTAGTTAGCCGAATCGACTTTACTTCTGCCAGTCGTGATGCAAACACGAGACAGGCCTGTAAATCTTCTTTCTCTAGATCCTCATAGTCCTCAAGAATCTCAGTAGTTGTCATTCCTGCGGCTAGTAGATCTAAGACCATAGTTACAGGGTAGCGTAAATTCCTAATAGTTGGCTTCCCAAAAAGAACATCTGGATTAAGGGTGATGCGGTGGAGAAGGTCATTCATAACGATAGGTATTGTCTCATACCAAGATAGCATTTCTGCAGCTTTTTCTCTTCACAGAAGCGGTTAGGTTGTTCTTGTTTGACTCGCGCCCGATAAAACATCATCCAAACGCAAATTCTTAGCTCGCGGTTCGGATCGGCATTAGCCGATCTTGCTCAACAAATCGCTACACGCATTACGTATAGCCCCCCCCACCTACATCAACATCCTGACGTGAATACGCCGAGTTGACATAAGTACCCCCACCCCCACGTTGTGTACATGCAAGAGAACCGGACGAGCACGGCTTCGCTCCCCATGCGTCGAACCGCCTGTCTCGACCCCTAACCTTGGACTCCAGTCCATAACACCGCCTAAAATAGCACACGTCGACTGGTTATACCCTTAGCACCTGCGCCCGCGCCCGCCTATTTCGCTAGCGGTGTGATCACGATATTACGCCACCGCACCCGAATCCCACCCCCGTCGTGAATCTGTAGCGCAATACCTCCTTTGCCCTCGCCGATCTTTTCATCCGTCAGCGTGACCATCTCCTCGCCGTTCAGCCAGGAGGTAACCGTAGGCCCCTCAGCGCGAATCTTCAGCGTATTCCACTCCCCCATTTTCAGGTACTTATCCTTCTCCGGATCGGGCTTGATGAGCCAGCCGCGACCGTAGGATTCGTAGATGCCGCCGGTATCGTGACCGGGGGGTGCTACCTCTACCTGCCAACCACTGACCCGGGTGCCCTCCACCGAGGAGCGGATGAACACGCCGCTGTTGCCGTCTGCCTCCTGTAAAAACTCCAGCGTGAGCTCGAAGTCCTTGTAGTTTTCATCCGTACTCAGGTAGCCGTAGGCGCCGTCGGGGCCACTCTCGCAGATGATCTCACCATCTTCGACGTACCAGCGCTCGGTGCCGTGGGCGGTCCAGCCGTCGAGGTTCTCGCCGTTGAAGAGGGCGGTGGTGGTGGGGCGGTTGCAGGTGAGTAGGAGGAGGGCTAGGGCGGCTAGGGGGAGTGCTTTCATGCGGTGTTGGTGTAAGCTCGGAAGATAGGTAACTCGCAACAACCTCGCTAGTCAGACCCCCGCCCCGCCCACCACCACCTCCCAATCCAACTCCGGCCGCAAATACCGCCCCGCCAGCTCCCGCACCTCCCCCGCCGTAATGCCCCGGATCGTCTCATCCAAGCGCTGCAGGTGCCCCACCGGATCGTACGCCTTAATGATCGCCGAGCGGTAGCGCCCACTCACCGCCAGCGGTCCGTCTAGGTCCATGACTAGGCCGCCGATCAGGTAGGCGCGCACCATATCGAGCTCGCGGGCGGGCACCAGGTCCTGCCGCAATTTGTCCATCTCAGTAAGGATCTCACGGCGCACCTCGGCGACGTTTTCATTGGCTACGTCAGCGGCGATGCCGAAGGTGCCGTCGAAACGGTAGGTATCCAGATCGGAGTCGATACCGTAGGTGAAGCCCTTCTCCTCGCGGATGTTGCGCATGAGCCGGCTGCCGTAGTAGCCCCCCAGGATCGTCTCCAGCACGCACAGCCCCGGATAGTCCGGATCGGTAATCTTGAAGCCGCGGCGGCCCCGGCGGATCATCGTCTGCTGCGCCCGCGGCCGGTGCAGTTGCAGTACCCGGGGCTCGGAGGTAGTGACGCGGTAGGCAGGCTCGGCGGCTCGCGTACCAGTAGATAGCTGACCGAAGGTCGCCTCTAGCAGCCGTTCTACCTCTTCACTCAGCTGACCGACCACCCGCAGCGTAGCATTCGCAGCACCATAGTACTGCCGGTAGTGGTGCCGGATGTCGTCCAGTGTCAGTGCCTCGTACTCTTCCTTCGTCCCCCCGTATCCGTAGGGATTGTCCTTCCCGAAAGCGGCCTCGGAGAGCATCCGGTAGGCCAGGGTGTCCGGATCCTGAAGATCCTCGCGTAGCTGTTGCTTACTGCGCTTGATGTAGCGTTTCAGTTCCTTAGCGGGGAAGGTAGGGGCGGCCACGACCTCGGCCATAGCGGGCAGGAGGCGGGCGGCGTGCTTGGTGATGGTGGCCAGACTCAGATTTGCCGTGTCGTAATCTTCCGGCGTATGTAGCGCCGTACCGTACTGTTCGAACAAGGACTCCAGCGCGGTAGCCGAGTAACTCGCACTCCCCTCCGTAAGCAGTGCATTCGTAGCGGCCGCTAGTAGCGGCTGAGCCTCGTAGGGCCGGCCGGCGCGCCAGATCAGCTCCACGGTCAGAATGGGCGCCTGGGTGACGTGAATGGCTACTACGCGTAGGCCGTTACTCAGTGTCCACTCCTGCGCGGGCGCCAGCCCGGGCACCTTAGGTATATGTACGCTTGGTGCAAGCACGATTAAAGTGTGTGAACCCTCCCAACGCTAGTTAGACAACATCACCGGCATCACCAGCATCATAATATCCTCCCCGCTCTCCTGCTCGGTAGGCACCAGGATACCGGCCCGCGTAGCCGTACTCATCTCCAGTTTCACCTCCTCGCCTTCCAGCACATTTAGCATCTCGACGAGAAACTTGGCATTGAAGCCGATCTGTAGCGGCTCCCCCTCGTAACTACAGCTCAGTTGCTCGGTAGCCTCGTTGCTGAAGTCGAGGTCCTGCGCACTCACCGTCAGGCTACCGTCGGCGATGTTGAGGATCACCTGATTGGTGGTCTTGTTGGCGTAGATCACAATCCGCTTCAGGCTGTTTTGGAAGTCGGAGCGGCTTACTGTCAGCACGTTGGGATTATCGGCCGGGATTACGGCGTTGTAGTCCGGGTAGCGGGCGTCGATCAGGCGACAGGCTAGCTTGGTGTCGCCGTACTCGAAAAAGGCGTTGGATTTATCGAAGCTCACCTTCACCGTGACGTCGGAGTGCGGCAGGGCCCCCTTGAGCAGGTTCAGCGCCTTCTTCGGGATGATGAAGCTACTCGTCAGCTCCCCCCTCCACGTCGTTAAGGCTGTACTTTACTAGTTTGTGGGCATCGGTAGCGACCATGACCAGTTTCGAGAAGTCGACCTGGAAGTACACCCCCGTCATGGCCGGCCGCAGCTCATCGGTCGAGGTAGCGAAGAGCGTCTTGTTGATACCCTCCAGCAGGCTGGCCGCCGTCACGCTAATCTCATCGGCCTCGCTCGGCGTCGGGATGTCGGGATAGTCCCCCCCGGGCTCCCCGGCCAGTTTATACTTTCCGTAGGCAGAGGTGATGGAAATACCGTAGTTATCCTCGTTCACGTCGAAGGTGATCGGCTGCTGCGGCAGAGCTTTGAGCGTATCGATCAGAATGCGGGCGGGCACGGCCACTTGTCCGTCACCATCGGCATTGACTTCCAGGCTCGTCACCACGCTGGTTTCCAGGTCCGTAGCGGCAATCTCAAGGGTCTTACCCGTGATCGTAAACAAGAAATCTTCCAGGATCGGCAGCACCGGATTTGAGGCGATGGCGCCCCCGGCAAGCTGTAATTTCTTCTGCAGGTCAGCGCTCGAAACGGAAAATTTCATAGTGGTGGTGGCTTTGGGCAAACATAGGGAATTAGTGGGGTAGTAGGGTAGTTCTGTAGTAGGTAGTTCGGTAGGGGGCGGGGCCGCAGGTGCGGTGCTAATTCGAACCGGGCCGCCAACGTAGACCCGCCACCCCCCAGATGCCGTACTGCGTTTTAGAGAGTAGCAGGGAGTCGTCCTGGTCGGGCTTACCGATGTAGCGCTCGGCGCGGTGGTCGGTGGCATTATTGAGGCGCAGGTAGGCCGAGATGCCCTTGAAGAGCTCGTAGTCGGCGGCCAGGTCGAGGGAGATGACGGCGTTGATCCAGACGGGCTGCCCATCCTGCAGCAGGTCGAGGGTGGAGCTGCGGTAGTTGCCGGCGATGACGAGGTTGAGGCGATTGCGGGGGTTGGAGTAGACAAAGCTCAGGTTGGCCGAGCGGCGGGGGGCCTGGGCCAGGGCGTTTCCCTCACTGCTATCACCGTCGAGTTTGTAGCTATTGAAATTTACGTTGCCGTTCACGTTCAGGATGCGCAGCTTGGCGTTGAGGAAGGCGAGACTCTGGTAAAAGCCGAGCTCCAGGCCAAGGAGACGGGCATCGGCAGTGTTGGCGATGGAGTAGCCCAGGGAGGGCTGGCCGTTTACGAAGGCAAATTGGGCCTCCCGCACGGTGGGGTCAGTCAGATACTTGGCGTAGGCGCTGACGCTGATGAGCCCGTCGTACCTACCGTAGCGCTCGTAGGTCAAATCGAGATTGCGGCTATAGGTGGGTCGTACCTCCGGATTGTCGAGCGAGAAAACGTCGAGCCGTGCCTGCCGCCGCTCGCTGAAGGCCTGTACCGGGACTACGGTGGCGTAGGGCACCCGAGCAATGGCATCGTAGTAGGAGAACCGGAGCTGGTGGTCGCGCTTCAGCCGGTAGGTAACGTTGAGGCTCGGAAAGAGGTCGTTGTAGGTGGTGGAGTCGGCCTGCTGACTCCGCTGTAGGGTGTAGTCCAGATCGGTGTATTCGTACCGTAGGCCGAGCGAGGTCGTGAGCTTCGAGGTCCAGTTGGCTAGGAACATGAGGTAGCCGGCCGCGATCTTTTCGGAGGCGTAGTAGTTAGGTCCGGCGCTCAGGTCGGGGCGTTCGTCGATCAGCGGCTCGGTACTCAGATCGGGAAATTCGGTTGGTCCTATGGTGCTTCCCCCGCCCTGTACACTTGCGTAGAACTCCTGATAGGTGCGCTCCTTGATGCGGTAGCGGGCCCCGGCGCGCAGGAAGCTGCTCCGGTTAGCGGTCAGAAAGCGCGTCAGGTTGATGCCACCGATGGCGATGTCCTCCTCTAGATCAAGGTTGAGTTGCTCGGCGAAGTTGCGGAACTTAGGGTCGTTGGGAAACTGAGTGTCGGTGGGCAGCAGGTCCCGAAACTCCGCATCGGTCAACTGCTGCTTGTCGCCGAACGTGATGCCATTGAATACCCGCTGGCGGTCCTTCACCCGCTCACTCGTACTGGCGAAACTGAGAGCGTAGGTTAACTGCGTCTGCTTGAAGTTATTCTCTACCTCCAGCGCTACCATATTGAGACGGCGCTCTTCCTTCCAGCGGCTACTAATGCGGTCCTCGAGGAAGGTCTCTCCGTTACCGCGGTTAAAGTTGGCCTCCCGGGTCATCACCTCCTCGTCGTTGGCGCTGTAGTTATAGCTCAGGCGCATCCGGTTGTAGATACTGGGGCGAAGCTCCACCGCACCGATCAGGCCGAGCTTCGTGGTCATGCGGTCGGTGTCGATGGGGCGCACGCGGCTGATCGCACGGCCGGTGGTACCGTTGGGCCCGTAGTCGAACCGCTGGGTCCGGTTGCCGCGGTTGTGGCGGAAGTAGCTGCCCCCCAGAAGTCCATACACCGATTCCTCGCTGAGCTCACTATTCAGCACCGCCGCTGCCTGGGTGATACTCGACGACTGCCCCGGAATTTGATCGAAGCCAAAGTTGCTGCCCCCGCCGGCCTGCAGCAGCACCTCGGCGCGCTCCTCCGGCTGGCGGATGCGGAAATCGACCGTGCCGCCGATCGCATCCCCGTCCATATCCGCACTGCGGGCCTTGATGACGCGTACCTCCTCCACCAGGTTAGACTGGATGATATCGAGGCTCCCGGCCCGGTCGGCCTCGGGCTGTACGGCGGGTAGGCGCTGCCCGTTGAGGGAGATGGCCGTGTACTGCTCCGGTAGCCCCCGCACCTGTACCAGCTCGCCCTCCCCCCGGTTGCGCGTGATGGTCACGCCGGGCATACGCTGGACGGTCTCGGCCAGAGTGATATCTGGATATTTGTTGAACAGCTCGGAATGAATGATGGTCTGGGGCACGGTCGCCGACTGCTGCACCCGCAGGGCCTGGGCCTGCCCGGAGGCCCGCCTACCGTAAACGATCACCTCCCCGGTGGTCATGAAGCTCTCCCGCATGACGATATCTACCTCCAACTCGCGGTCGGTGGTAGAGACCACCACTACCGTATCGAAATTCTCAAAGCCCAGGTAGGTCGCCAGTAGCCGGATGCGACCGGGGGGTACTTCCAACTGGTAGTGCCCCTCCAGATCGCTGCTGGCCCCGATTACGGACCCCACTACCCGTACCGAGGCCCCGATGAGGGTATCGCCTCCGGGTCCGGTAACGGTACCCATGATCTCCGCCTCCTGGGCCTGAAGGGTGAACGAACAACAAACAGCAGCAAGAATAAAGACGAACAGGTGGTACCGCATACGGACTAAAGCGAGCCGTAGCTTGGGTTTGTTTACGTTAAGTGCTATATTTTGCAGCGCCTAAACCCGCTTTGCATGCCCGCCGCCCCGACCATCGTTTTCCTCGACGCCGGCACCGTCGACGACCTACCCGCCTTCGAAAAATTCCGGGAGCTGGGCGATTTTACCGCCTACGCCCGCACCACTCCCACGGAGCTAATCGAGCGCGCCACCGGAGCCGAGGTACTCATCACCAATAAAGTACCCCTCACCGCCGAAACCATCGAAAAGCTGCCGAAACTGAAGCTAATCTGCGTAGCCGCCACCGGCACCAACAACATCGACAAACGCGCCGCTGAGCAGCGCGGCATCCCGGTCCGTAACGTAGCCGGCTATAGCACCGACTCCGTAGCCCAGCTCACCCTCACGGCCTACTTCACCGTGGCCATGGACCTGCTGCACCTCAACCGCGAGGTCTACAACGGTAATTATTCACGGGCGCAGGACTTTACCCTCTGGCGGCATCCCTACTACGAGCTCAGCGGCAAGCGCTACGGCATCATCGGCATGGGCACCATCGGCCGGCGGGTCGCGGAGCTGGCTACCGCCTACGGGGCGGAGGTGGTATACTATAGCGCCCGGGGCCACGACCATGAGGTGCCCTACCCCCGACTGGAGCTCGCCGAATTCCTCGCATCGTGCGATGTAGTCAGCATCCACTGTGCGCTCACGGATCAGACCCGGGGCCTGCTCGACCTCGAACGGCTACGGCAGATGAAGCCCACCGCCTACCTCATCAACGTCGCCCGCGGTGGCGTCGTCGTCGAGGCCGACCTCGTCACTGCCCTCAACGAAGGCGCTATTGCCGGAGCGGCCGTAGATGTCTTCACCAAGGAGCCCATTCCGGATGATCACTCCTATTTATCGGTCAATAATCAGGAGAAGCTCCTGCTCACCCCCCACGTCGGCTGGGCCAGCGTCGAGGCCCGTACCCGCCTGATCGAGGGCATCATGGATAATATTCGCCAGGGATACTAAAGAGTCATGCAATTTACGCCGCACCTGCGCGCCGCCGCCCCCCTGTTCTGCCTGCTGTTTGCTGCCCTGCTGAGTGGCCAGACCGAGCCCGAGCAACTCATCGAGGACGTCATCGCCCAGGATGCCGGCGACGGCGGGGAGTTCACCTTCAATGCTACTTTCGAGCTGCTGGAGGCCTACGCGGAGCGGCCGCTGGACCTGAATAAAGCCGACGCAGAAACCCTAGCCGCCACCTACCTACTTACGCCCCTACAGCTAGATGCCCTACTGCGCTACCGCGAGCAGATGAACGGCCTGGTCAGCATCTATGAGCTGCAGGCGGTGCCGGGGCTGGACCTGGAGACGATCCGCCGCATACTGCCCTACGTGACCGTGGGCGGGGGGCTGGACGACATCAACGTGCCATTCAAGACCCTACTTACCCAGGGCAACCGCGAACTCTTCCTGCGCGCCAGCCGCCGCCTCGAAACCGCCCGCGGCTACGAGGAGCCCGACCCGCGCTACGCCGGCGACCCCTGGCGCACCTACGTAAAGTACCGGCAGCGTTACGGCACCAAGCTCAGCCTGGGACTGGTGGCGGAAAAGGACCCCGGCGAGGCCTTCTTTCGCGGCAGTAACCGCCGGCGGGGCTTTGATTTTTACAGTGCACATTTATTCCTGCGGGGCCTTAATCGGCAGGTACGGGCCCTGGCGCTGGGGGACTTTTCGGTCAGCTTCGGGCAGGGGCTCATCCTCTACACCGGCTTTGGATTCGGGAAGAGCAGCCTAACCACGAGCGTAGCGCGCCGCTCCCCCACCCTACAGCCCTACGCCAGCGTGAACGAGGCGAGCTTTATGCGGGGGGCGGGGGTGACGCTGGCGCTCGGTAGGCACTTTGAGACTACGGTATTCGGAAGTCGGCGGCCCCGCACGGCCAACATCAGCAGCGACTCCGTCAGCGTGACCTCCCTGAACCTAAGCGGCCTGAACCGGACGGACAATGAGATTGCCGACCGCAACGCACTGATTCAGCACAGCTACGGGGGGAGTGTGCGCTTTACGCCCAGCGACCGGCTGCAGGTGAGTCTGAACGTGCTGGGCGAACGACTCAGTAGACCGTTGCTCCGTACCCCGCGCCCCTACAACCGCTTTTACTTCAACGGGGACCGGCTGCACAACGTGAGTCTGGACTACCGCTACCGCTGGCGCAACTTTTCTTTCTTTGGCGAGGTCGCAGGTGCAGGCGGCGGGGGGAAGGCCATGCTGCACGGGCTCAACCTGGGACTGGACCGGCGGGCGGAGGTAGCCATCGTGTACCGGAAGTACGACCGGGACTATCAGGCGCTGAGCGCGCAGCCCTTCGGCGAGTCGAGCGGGGGCCGCAATGAAGAGGGTATCTATCTGGGCCTGGAGGTGCGGCCGGCCACCCGCTGGCGCATCAACGCCTACTACGACCTGTGGCGGCACGACTGGCTACGCTTCAACATCGACGGGCCGAGCACGGGGCGGGAGTACCGGCTGCGGGTGAACTACACGGTGAAGCGACGGCTGGATGCTTACGCGGAGCTGCGTAGTGAAACCAAGGGTCACGGTATTTCCGCGCCACCAGGAACAAAAATTGACCCCGTGGTACCGCGCACCCGTTTCCAGGCGCGTTTTCATACGGGCTACAAGCTGACTCCGGCGCTGGAGTGGCGCAGTCGGCTCGATCTGGGCTACACCGAAGACGAGGCCGAGGGGCGGCAGCGGGGCGTGATGCTGTTTCAGGATCTGCACTACCGGCCGCTGGGTCCGCTGAGCGTATCGGCGCGGGTGGCCGTGTTCCATACCGATAGCTACGACGTGCGCTTTTATGAGTACGAGAACGGGCTGACGTACAATGCGCGGGTGCTACCGTACTACAATGAGGGGGGGCGGAGCTTTTTACTACTACGGTATAAGGGGATCCGGAAGTTGACGGTGGAGGCGCGGGTGGCGCAGACGCGGTACTTCGATGGGCGTACGTTTGGGAGCGGGTTGGAGGCTACGGGGAAGACGTGGCGGACGGAGGTGGGGGGGCAGGTGATCTGGCGGTGGTAAGGCTCACCACGGAGCGGCTTTCAGCCTACACGGAGGGTGTCACGGAGTACGCACAGAGGCCGTCGGTATAGGGCGGCATGAGAGCACACAGAGGGGCCAGCGCCTAGCGGCGCTGGGCGGCGGAATAACCGGTCAGTCACGCTTGTACTTCTTCCTCAGGTCCGCTAAAGTGATGTACTCGCCACGGTCAATTTGCTCATCGGCAAGCAGAAGCTCGCGATTGCGTTCGGTGACAGTCTTCGGCTTAGCCCAGGGAGGGGGCACGGTTTCCGTTGAAGCCTCATCAAGTTGCTGGACCATAGCCTGTACGACTACACTAACCAGACGTATGAACTCATCACTAGAGGATTCAACCTGCCGCAGCAGCGAAGAACGGATTTGGTCGGCACCCATGGTACTAGAATTACAGTTAGCAAACTAATTAAAGATAATCAGGTGACGCAAGAACGGGTAGCTACGTTGCCGACTATCACCTGGAGACGCTCTGTCAGGAGACTAGCTTCCACTACTGTGGGCATCCCCAGCCACTCCCCATCCGCCTCTAAACCGGTCAACCCATTGATGCCTACAGTAGTGGCGTGGGTGGTGATCACCCCCGCTACCCTACCGATACTATCGGTATAAAAACGCCAGCCATTGGCCATAATACGACCTAGGGGTAATCCTACCGCATAGGTCAGTGCCAGCGTATCGGCTACCGGATCGGCCTGGGGCACCAGCCGCATCCCCCCACCATTGTAGCGACCGATGCCGAGATTGATGGTGTGAAACCGACCACTCACTACTTGTCCATCGTAGTGCAGTTCCAGCTCGGGCGGGGTGAAGTCACGTAGGTAAGCCAGGGTCAGTACCGGATAGAGCAGGCGGTGCTTCAGCCCCAGACCGGCCGAGCGACGGACGACCTCGGCGTCGTAGGCTAGGCCGGCTACGTTCGTGAAGTATTGCACCTGCGGTCGCGCGCCCACCTGGTAGGTGAGTTTGCCGATGCGGTGCGGGATGGTGTTACCCCGCTTGATCACGTCAGTCCACCTCAGGATGTGACGGGGGATGCCCAGGGTGCGGCACCAGTCGTTGCCGGAGCCGAGGGGGAGGGGGGCGTAGGTGACTTTAGCGAGGCCATCGTGACGGACCAGGGCGTTGACGATATCGTGGTGGGTGCCGTCGCCGCCTACACCGATCAAGAAGTGCTGGTCCTGAGCTAGTGCGGCAGCTACTAAGTCGTTCAGGGTATGCTGACCGTCGCTAACCGAAAAGCTGAGACCGGGAAAGTGCTTCTGCAGCACCGGCAGCGCCGCCCGCCACCACCGCTGGGCGCGACCGCTGGCCGCGGCGGGGTTGACCAGGAAGTGGGGCGGGGGCAGCACGGGGGCAATGATACGATTCGTCTATGCTACGCGGGCGTTCATCCATATCTTGGCGGACTCCGCGATCCATTGTACATCTTGCCGACCATGACCCAAGCCCCCCCTCCCCTAGTAAGCACCGCGGCGCCCGTGATCGAGGTGCGCGATGTTCGCAAGACCTACGGCGAAAAGGTGGCCGTAGATGACGTCACCTTCGCCATGCCACCGGACGCGATCCTCGGCCTCCTGGGACCCAACGGAGCCGGTAAGACCAGCCTGATCCGCATGATCACTACGATCACCGCGCCCGACTCCGGCAAGATCTTTTTCCAGGGCGCCCCCCTCAGCGGCTACCACCCCACCCAGATCGGCTACCTGCCCGAGGAGCGGGGGCTGTACAAGCAGATGTATGTCGGCGAGCAACTCCTTTACCTGGCCCAGTTGAAGGGTATGACCGCCCGGGACGCCGAGGCCCGCGCCCGCGAGTGGCTGGCCAAGTTCGAGCTCGAAGGGCAGTGGAAGAAAAAGGTGGAGGAGCTCAGTAAGGGCATGCAGCAGCAGGTGCAGTTTATCGCCACGGTGATCCACGATCCAAAACTGCTCATACTCGACGAGCCCTTCAGCGGCCTCGACCCCGTCAACGCCACACGTATGCGTACCGAGATCCTACGCCTGCACGCCGCCGGCACGGCCGTCATCTTCAGCACCCACCGTATGGAGCAGGTGGAGGAGCTCTGCGAGTACATCGTGCTCATCGACCAGGGCCGTAACATTCTGCAGGGCAAGGTGGCCGATATCCGCCGGCAGTACGTCGAGAACCGCTACCGGCTCACCCACGGCGGGGAGGAGCTACCCGCCGCCCTCGGCGAGCGCTACGAGCTGCTCAAGCCTACCGTTTCTACCGTCGACATTCAGCTCCGCGCGGGCGAAAGCGGCAACGATCTGCTGCGCTACCTGCTCGACCTGGGCGTCCGTATCCAGGGCTTCCAGGAGCTACTGCCCAGCCTCAACGAAATTTTCATCAAGCGCGTCACGCGGCTCAACGCCTAAGCCCCATGTCCAATCTCTGGTTAGTCATCAAGCGCGAGTACATCACCCGGGTACGCCGCAAGTCCTTCATCCTCGCTACCCTGCTCACGCCGCTGGGTATCGCGCTTTTCGCCGTAGTGGCCAACGCCGTGCTCAGCTACGAGAATGACGACGTGCAGCGCATTGCCGTCATCGACGAGGGGAATCTATTCAACCGCGCCATCCCGGACGAGAACGGGCTGTACTTCCGCTTCGTCGACCAGGACGTCCAGGACTTGCGCCAGGACGAGGACGCCCGCAAGGACTACGCCGCCATCCTCTTCATCCCCGAGCTGACCAATCCCCGTGCCCGCGACTTTCGCGTACAGCTCTTTACCGACGAGACGCTGAGTATGGACGCCCAGTTCGGCATCCGCAACCGTATCCGCGACCAGCTGCGCAAGTACAAGATCGAGGCCCTGGACATCGACCAGGCTACCCTGGCCAGTCTCGACACCGACGTCGACATCAAGGTCACCAGCCTGACGCAGGAGGATGGCGAGAGCGAAGACCGCAGTATGACCTCGGCCATCGGCGCCGGTATCGGTTACGGCGATGGGCTTTCTGATGTACGTATCCATCTTCTTCTACGGCATGATGGTGATGCGCTCCGTCACCGAGGAAAAGACCAACCGCATTGTGGAGGTAGTCATCTCCTCGGTCCGTCCCTTCACCCTACTGCTCGGTAAGATCATCGGCGTAGGGGCCGTGGGGCTTACCCAGGTGACGGCCTGGATCATCATGATCCCGGGGCTCTTTTTGCTAGCTAGTTTGATCTTCGGTTCGACGCCCCCGACCCCCAGGTTACCGCCGCCGGAGCCGAGATCGACCCCGCTGAGGTACAGACCATGGTCGAGCGCATCACCAGCGGCCTGGCCACCCTGAACTGGTGGATCATCGTGCCCTGCTTCCTCCTTTATTTCCTGTCCGGTTACGTAATGTACTCCTCCTCTTCGCCGCCGTAGGCTCGGCCATGGGCGACGATATGGGCGAGAGCCAGACGCTGACGCTACCGATCAGTCTGCCCGTGATCCTGGCCCTCTACATCATGCTAGCCGCCATCCAGAACCCAAACTCCAGCCTCGCGGTATGGTCGAGTATCTTTCCCTCTTCGCTCCTATCGTGATGCCGGCCCGCCTGGCCTTCGAGCCCCCGCTGTGGCAGATCCTGGCCAGTCTAATATCGGTGTTCATCTTCAGCGCGCTTATGGTCTGGATGGCCAGCCGCATCTACCGCGTCGGCATCCTGAACTACGGCAAGAAGTCCACCCTCAAAGACATGGGTAAGTGGATCACCGCGAAGTACTAGAGCGTAGCCGCCTCGCCCGGTACCACCACCACGTTGAGCAGTTTGATTACGAAGGAGCAGGGCGTGTCGCTGGCCAGCGTGGGCCGCATGGCTTCTTTGAGCACCTCCATGACGGCATCGTACTCACCGGTGAGTTGGGTAGCCAGGTGATTGGTAGCTACCTGGATTCCCGTGTGGCCGTGCAGTCGTTCGATAAAGGCGATGATGGGCGCCTCATACTCAGGCGTGAGGGGTAGAGGGACAGATCTAGGGATACGTGCATACCTGCGTAACACGAGGGCGGGGCCGCAGTGTTGCAAAGCTTCTAGTGAAGGAACCTAGGGCAGGAAGGTAAACTTGTACGTAAGGGAAAGGATGGGCGCGCCGAAAATAGACAGGCGGTAGGCAGCAAACGGACTCTTGGAAAAGATACCCAGATTCGGCGTATTGCGGTCCTTCGGCTGGAAGAAGATGTTATAGGCATTGTCGCGTCCGTAAACATTGTACATCGTAAACACCCACTCACCGGTCCACCTGCGCCGCTGTTGCCGGAGATTATGAATGGTCCAGCTAAAATCGAGCCGGTGGTACACGGGCAGGCGGTCATTGTTCCGTTCCAGGAAAAGGGGCACCGGCACCGAACCTACGGTAACGAAACCATTAGGGGCGGAGTAGGGCCGATTACTCTGTACGACGAGGTTGAAGCCCAGCTCGTGCGTCTTACCCTCGTCGATGGTCATCCGGGCAGTGAACGCATGCGGCTGATCGAAGTATCCGGGATACCAGTTGCCCCGGTTGATGCGACTGGAAGGGGAGTCGCCCGCCACCTGATTCTCGCTGCGGGAATAGGTATAATTTAATTCTCCACTGAAATGATCGCCCGCGCTGCGTCGGGCGGTCAGCTCGACGCCGTACCCCCGGCCCCGGCCCCGCAGCAAGTCCGTTTCTACGTTAGAACTAAGGAAAAAATCAGGCCCCCGGCCGGTATTCTACCAGCTCATCGGTACTGCGGTAATACGCTTCGAGTTGGAAGAAGGAGCGGCCGTCGACTGCTTGGTAGGACACCCCGAGGGCATATAGATCGGCTGTCTGAGGACCTACATTCGGGTCACTCACCTTCCAGCGGCTGGTGGGTAGCGGAGTAGTGGAGTTGTAGATATTCTGCAGGAACTGCCGGGTGCGGGCGTAGGATGCCTTAACGCTTGTTCTTTCGTCAAGCGCGTAGCTGATTCCCAAACGGGGTTCTAAACCGCCATAAGTCTGGATCGTAGTTCCCCGGCCAACCTCGGTGGTTTCCAGGAGGTTGCCTGCACGAATTTCGCCCGCACCGTACCGCCGCACGGTACCGGGTCCCGGCTGGCGGAAGTGGACGTAGCGCAGCCCGGCATTGAGCCGTAGCCGGTCCGATATCGTCCATTCGTCCTCCCCGTATATTGATAATTCCGTACGCGCTCGGTCCCCAGTTCTACGGGAAACAGGCCCGCGACGGTGCCAGGATCGAGCTCCCCCGGTCGGATGCGGTAGTCGTCATACTGAACGCCGCCCGTGAGCCGGTGACGCTGGCCCACGTCGGTCAGTTCGCTGCGCAGCGTGTTGTAGCCGATCCCGGAAAGGAAGGCGATCCGCTCCCCATCCGCCTGCGGGAAGAGCAGGGTAGACCGATAGGTTGCCCGGCTGAACGATGATTTGAGCGAGAGCCGTTCCCCAAACAGGTGAAGCCACTCGGCTCCCCCGTTGAGGGTAAAATAAGCGTACTGGTTGGTCGTGGCGGGGAGCGAAGCTGCACGCGATATCAGGTCAAGCTGGTAAAAGTCATCGCTGTAGAAACCGGTGAGGCTCACGATGTCGTTGTCTCCCGCCCGGTACCTCAGGGACAGCGTGGCATCGGCAAAACGGCTACGGGTGTTCTTCAATCTGCGGATCAGGGAGAACACCGGGTCGTGAATGCCTCCGCGTACGGCCAGCAGCCCCGCGACCTTCTTGCCGCGATCGAGCGGCCCCTCTACCGATAGATGACTGGAAACTACCCCAACCCCGCCCCGTATCTCGGTACGCTCTCCGGAAGGTACCCGCGTGCGCACGTCCACTACCGAGGTTACCCGCCCCCCGAAGCGGGCCGGAATATTGCCGCGGTACAAATCTACCGTGCCCAGCGCATCCGGCGTGAAAACGGAAAAAAGCCCGAATAGGTGGGTGGGGGTGAAAACTGGCGCGCCGTCAAGTAAGAGTAAGTTCTGGTCGATCGTGCCGCCCCGGACGCTAATTCCATTGCTAGCTTCGCCGGCCGAAGTCACCCCCGCCGTAAGCTGTAAGGACTTCAGTACATCCCGCTCGCCCAGTACGGTAGGTATGCTTTCGATCTCGGCGGCCGTAAGTCGCTCTACCCCCATGATCGGCCGCGCCAGCAATTCTCGTTCCGACCGTTCGGTGACGGTGACCGTCTGTAGTTGCTCGACGACCGGCTCCAGGCGCAGGGTGGCCGATAGGTCCTGCCGGAGGTCTAGTGCCTCCTCAAAGGAGCGGTAACCCGTAAAACTGGCCCGCAGCGTATAGCGGTCGGCCGGGGCGCTCAGGGTGATTGCCCCTTGCTGATCGGTGGTACCTGACGCGCCAGCCGGGGTCAAACGTACGCTGACGTACTCCAGCGGCATATCCGTCACGTGATCGAGTACGGTAAGGGTAAGCGTGTAGGTCTGCCCCACCACCTGCTGCCCGATGCCCAGCCCGAGCAGCAGCAGCGCGCATCTGAGCATCACGGCCATCCGGTAGGCTTGAAGGGAGTGCGGCCCTCGCCGGCACACGGAGCGCGCGGGGGAACGAAGAAACCTACGGGCGGCTCGATCCGGTTGCTACGGTCAAAGGAGTTAGATGGGGTGCCGGTGTTCAAGTCACGCTCGATGTAGCGGCGCCGCGTGTCGACGGAGACTACCGCGACGTAACCCAGGATATCGCGTTCCGTATCCGTCGTATTGCGAAGATTACCGGTAAGGGCGGCGGGAATGGTCGGGTTGAGTCCACCACTTCCATTGATCAAGTCAGCGGTACCCTTGCCGTAGGCGTAGGCCTCCTCGGTAAGCCCGTACTGAATCGCCTCCACCAGCAGCCCGCCGTACTCGATAAATTCGATGTCCCCGATCTCCTGTCCACGAACACTCCCGCCGGAGAAACCAGCATCCGTTACGTAGTTGAGTACGCCCCCGGGCTTGACCTGATAACAGGAGTCTACGTCAAGGCAGAGGTAATCGTAGCGGTCGCCGTTGGGGATTACGGCAGGAACGCACTTCCCGTCGCGATACACCCCAAAGTAGCAACTTTTACAGATGGCCCGTCGCTCCCAGTACCGAAAGTCCCACTGGTAATAATCAGCCCGCGCGCCCTCATCGCTGGCATCGACCAGTATGCGAAACACCGGCAGGAAGCGATCTCTGCCCTCATCATAGCGCCCCTCCTGCGCAAATTCGATACGCAGTCCATCCAGCTGGGGGGGTGGGGGGACCGTTTCCAGACTGGATTCAGCAACGGTGCCATCGGGGAACGAAACGCGTACAAACCACTGTTCTCCGGTTGCGGCGGCAAACTCGGGGGGTGGCCGATAGCTACCCGCTTCGCCGGCCTCCGATTGCCATTGCACCTGCGTACCCGCCGCCTCCACGGCTAGGACAGTGGCATCGGTAACCTCCGTAAACTCCAACGATATGGCACGAAATTCCGACTTGCGCACAGTCAGCTGACTCCTGCCCGGCTGGTCGGCAATCCGCCCTTCGATGAGATAGAACGGCTTTCCGAGCTGAAAGTCTGGCTCGGTAGGCTCAATACAGGAGGTGAACACTACCTGTAAAACCAGCAAAAGGAAAATACCGGCATCGCGAGGCATATAGCTGGATTAGATAGCGCTCCCAAGCTACTTCTTTACGGCGGAGTAAAGGATAAAAACAGCGCGCTGCTACCAAGCTGCCCGGCAACCGTGGCACTATCCGCCCCCAGATTAATGGGCCGCAACAACTCATCAAACTGGGCGCTCAGATCGATCGTCGTAGCCTGCCCCCGCGACGGCAGTAGCTCCCCCCCGAAGTCGACCTCGAAGGGTACGCTACCGTAGGTAGACACCGAGAGCGTATCGCTGCCGGGCACCAACACATATTCCAACCGTGCCTGCACGTAGCCCCGGCCGTCGTGTAGTTCAGCGCCCGGGCTGGGTGCGCAGGGCATCGCCCGTAGGGGCCAGGAAGGGCAGCACCGTGCGGTAGCGGTCGGGCAGGCCGTAGGTGCCGCTGAGTGCGGTGAGCCCCGTGGTGCCAGTACGCAACGTGCCAATGTTGGTGGTAGTCTGGACGGTCGTGGCGAGCAGGTAATTACCGTTGAGCATCACGGTGGTCGTGTCGCTGCCGACTAGTGTGCTTAACTGTACCGGACGATCCGGCTCCGGGAGCTCCGTGGTAGCCGACTGTAACTGTAGCTCCCCCAGGTAGTAGCGAAAACGGACCAGGGTGAAGGAGTCTCCGGCCGCCCCGTAGGGATAGCGCTGCCCCCGTCACTACCGTTTCGTCCCCCCAGCGGGGGGTGATGCGAAGGAGTAGGCGGGGAACTCGCAGCAGTCCAGACACCCCAGGTCGGCCTGCAGGTCGTAGTTGGCCGCATCGGGGTCGATACAGCCCGTACGGTCCTCGTAACAGCGGCGGTGCAGAGCGTAAGGAGCACGTACAGCAGCGGGAGGCGCATGGGTGGGGGGATTAGATGATCATACCGGCCGCTACCGTCTCGTTGGTCTGCTCGTCGACCAGGATGAGGCTACCGGTGATACGGTTGCGGCGGTAGGTATCGGTGAGTAATGGCCTGGTGTGCGTAGCAGTACGCGGCAGATGTCGTTCATCTTTACCTCCTTGTTTTCCTCGTCGCGGTGCAGGGTATTGATGTCCAACCGGTAGCGCACTTCCTTAACGATACAGCGGGCCTCCTGCGTGGTATGCATCACGGCGTATTTACCGCGGGGTTGCAGGGGACGTTCGTTAAACCAGCAGAGCATGGCCTCCACGTCCTGGGTCACCTCCGGCTGGTTGTTCTCGCGCACGATCATGTCGCCGCGGCTGATGTCGATATCATCTTCGAGCAGGAGAGTTACCGACATGGGCGGAAAGGCCTCCTCCAGCTCTCCGTCGAAGGTGTCAATCTTAGCGATGCTGCTGCTAAACCCACTCGGTAGCACCGTCACCTGATCCCCCTTTTTGAACACGCCCCCGGCAATACGCCCCGGCGTAGCCCCGGTAGTCGTGGTAGTCGTCGCTGTAGGGCCGGATCACGGTCTGCACCGGCAGCCGGCAGTCGATGAAGTTGTTATCGCTGCCAATGTGTACGTTTTCCAGAGAATAGAGCAGTGTGGACCCGCCGTACCAGTCCCGTGTGCTGGCTACGCTCTACGACATTATCGCCGAGCAGGGCGGACATCGGGATAAAGTCCACGTCCTTCACGTCCAGCGGTGGCTAAAGGTGCTAAAGTCCTCCTTGATGGTCTTGAATACCTCCTCGGAGAAGTCCACTAGTCCATTTTATTGATACAGACGATCAGGTGAGGGATTTGCAACAGGGAGGCAATAAAGGCGTGCCGCCGGGTCTGCTCCACTACCCCATTGCGGGCATCGACCAGGATCAGCGCCACGTTGGCCGTGCTGGCTCCCGTGACCATATTGCGGGTGTACTGAATGTGGCCCGGCGTATCGGCGATGATAAACTTCCGCTTTGGTGTGGCGAAGTAGCGGTAGGCCACATCGATCGTGATGCCCTGCTCGCGCTCGGCCTTGAGCCCATCGGTAAGTAATGCCAGGTTCACACCCTCCTCTCCCCGCTTGGCGCTGGTCTGGGAGATGGCCTCGTACTGGTCCTCAAAAATGGACTTCGAGTCATACAGTAGTCGCCCGATGAGGGTCGACTTACCGTCATCGACGGAGCCGGCGGTGGTGAAACGGAGGAGTTCGGTGTCCATGGAAGGTGAGTTGTTGGGTTCTTGGGTTGTTGAGTGGCCGTCGTCGGAGGTGTGATAGGCGTTGAAGGTGTGGTAGGCGTTGGAGGTATGATTGGTGGGCGGGGCCGCAGGTGCGAAGTGCCGAACGAAGCGAGCATCCCCACCAATTCAACAACCCGACAACTCACCAACCCCAGCAACTAAAAATACCCCTGCTTCTTCCGGTCCTCATAGCCGTCTCACTCCGCTTATCGTCCGCCGGCCGCCACGCTCCGTCTTACGGGCAATACTGACCTCGGCAATGATCTCTTCCAGGGTGGTGGCGGTAGATTCCCACACGCGGTGGTAGTGATGTCACCGATGGTACGGCAGCGTACGCTTCTGGTTACCAGCTTCTCTTCGGGGCGGCGGGGCAGGAACTCGGAGTCGGCCAGCAGCATGCCGTCGCGCTCGAAGACCTGCCGCTCGTGGGCGAAGTAGAGGCTGGGCAGCTCCACCTGCTCGACGGCGAGGTACTGCCACACGTCGAGCTCCGTCCAGTTTGAAATGGGAAGACGCGGAAGTGCTCGCCGAACTGCTTGCGGCCGTTAAAGAGGTTCCAGAGCTCGGGGGCGCTGGTTCTTGGGGTCCCACTGGCCGAACTCGTCACGGTGGCTGAAGAAGCGCTCCTTGGCGCGGGCCCTTCTCTTCATCGCGGCGGCCGCCTCCGAGGGCGGCATCGTACTTACCCTTTTCGAGGAATCGAGCAGTACGGCTGTTTGCAGGTAATTACGGGTAGCGTTGTAGCCGGTTTCCTCGCGTACCATGCCGTTGTCAATAGCCTCCTGTACGGAGCCGACTACCAGATTGGCACCAATGCGTTCCACCAGGGCGTCGCGGTAGGTGATGGTCTCGGCGAAGTTGTGTCCGGTATCGACGTGTAGCAGGGTAAAGGGCACCTTGGCGGGGTAAAAGGCCTTGACGGCCAGTGCACCATCAGGATCGAGTCCTTGCCGCCACTGAAGAGCAAGACGGGATTTTCAAACTGGGCGGCGACCTCACGCAGCACGAAGATGCTTTCGGACTCGAGCTCGCGGAGGTGGTTGAGCTGGTAATTGGTGGACATCAGCGGGGGGTTGGTACGGAGGAGAGAGACTGAATGGATAAGGGTGTAATCAGGGCGGCAATCAGCGTACCGGCGGCTTCGGATACGGTGAGGCGTTCGGTGGGCAGGGTCAGGAACGGAGCGGTGGGTGTTTCGTAGGGCGAGTCGATGCCGGTAAAGTCCCTGATCTCACCGGCGCGGGCCTTGGCGTAGAGGCCCTTCACGTCGCGCCGCTCACACTCCTCCAGGGGAGTATCTACGAATACTTCGAAGTAGTCGTCGCCCAGAATCTCAGCGACCGCTGCGCGCAGCTGCCGGGTAGGACTGACGAAGGAACACAGCACGATCGCCCCGGCCTCAGCGAATAGCTTAGCTACTTCGGCCACGCGGCGGGTGTTCTCGCGGCGGTCCTCCAGACTGAAGCCTAGGTTGCCGTTCAGCCCGCTACGGACGTTATCTCCGTCCAGCACCCGGACAAACACCCCCTGCTCAAATAGCCGCCGCTCGACGGCCGCGGCAATCGTACTTTTTCCGCTACCCGACAGCCCCGTAAGCCACACCACCCCACCCCGGTGCCCGTTGGCGGTTTCGCGCTCGGCGCGCTGTACCAGTCGATCGTGAATAGGGTGAAGGTGCTCGGCCATATCCTAAAATAAGGCGCGAAGATAGGCATACCTTCCACTATAACTGCCTAGGCCGGTACGATGCGGTGCTTGGCCAAAAAGTCGGGGTCGATCTCCACCCCGCTACCCTCCCCGCGGGGCAGGTGCAGGATACCGCCCTCGGGCACCAGCGTAGAGGTAGCACAGGTGAAGGGCACCTCCTCACTCACCCCCTTGAACTCGTGGTAGGGCCCCGCACTGGGCACGGCCGACACGAAGTGCATCATGTAGATGTACCCCAGCCCCGTACCGCTGATGTGGGGCACGGTCGTATAGCCCCGCGCCGCGGCCATACGCGCCACCTTCATGCAGCGCACCATACCCCCAAAGTAAAACAGGTCGGGCTGCACCATCTGCACCGCGTCGTTGCCGATTAGCCAGCGGAAGTTGCGCAGGCTCACCTCGCCGCCCCCGGAGGCAATGGGGATATCGACGGCATCTGCCGTGGCCTTCCAGTCCTCGTAGTAGTCGGTCGGCACGGGCTGCTCGTACAGGTCGATGCGGTGGCGCTCCAGCAGCTTACCGATGCGAATGGCCTCCGCGCCCCGGTAGCTGCCGTTGCAGTCGGCGTAGATCGTAATATCGTCCCCGAAGGCCGGCCGCATCAGCGGGATCAGCGCCTCGGTACGCCCCGGCACCTCCTCGGGGTTCTCGCGCCGCCCGCCGCACTTGAATTTTACGGCCCGCGCCCCCGTCGACTCCCGCAGCTCCTTAATTTTTTCGAGCGAGGCCTCGGCGCTTAGGTGGCGGTTGTTATTAGCTTGGTAGATGGCGATCTCCGTGCGCTCTAGGTCACCGATCAGCTCACCCATGCTCTTTCCCGCGATACGGCCCAGCATATCTAGGATGGCCATCTCAGCCGTTGCTACGGGGATCCAGAGGGCGTACCCCTGGTACTTATAGTTATTCTGGTACAGCGTCACGTCTTCCATCAGCCGGTCCAGGTCACGGGCGTCCTTACCCACAAAGAAGGGATTGACTAGCTGCGTCTGTATGGGATAAAGGTGCGGCATGCGGATGTTGTGCCCGGAGCAAAGTCCCACCGCCCCGTCCGTCGAGCGCACCCGTACGAAATAGCTGCCCTGGTGCTCTAGCAACTCACAGGTCTCGATAATTACGGGGTCGGGGAACAACTCGCGCCGCAGTACGGGGCGGGCCAGCGCGGCGTCCAGATCGGCATAATTGGGCGGGGACGCAGGTGCGGTGTACGTGGGATGGCCGGTAAGGCCGGTCATTAGCCCCGTAAGGCCAGTGGCAGTTAAAAATTTTCGACGGGAATGGGGCATGATGTGCGGGTAGCGACGGGTTAGCCGTCGCTACACGTAAGATACCGGATTGGTATCGATCGCCTTGAGCTGCGCGATCACCCCGGCCGGATCGTCCGCGCCGAACACCGCACTCCCCGCTACCAGCACCCGCGCCCCCGCCTCCAGTACTTTCTGCGCATTTTGCAGCCCAATGCCGCCGTCGACCTCAATCACCGCGCGGGAGTTGTGCACCGCGATCAGATCGGCCATCTGCCGCACCTTCGGAATGCTCTGATAGATAAATTTCTGCCCCCCAAAACCCGGATTGACGGTCATAATCAGCACCACGTCCAGGTCCTCAATCACGTTCTCGAGGTGGGCTACCGGGGTGTGGGGGTTGAGCGCTACGCCGGCCTTTACCCCCGCTTCCTTCATCTGCTGGATCACCCGGTGCAGATGGGTGCAGGCCTCGGCGTGGACGGTGATGCCCGTCGCACCGGCCCGGGCGAAGGAGTCGATGTAGCGTCCCGGGTCCTCGATCATCAGGTGCACGTCGACGTACTTCTCCGCCCGCTCGGCGATCTGCTCGATGATGAACTGCCCGAAGGAAATATTGGGTACGAAGCGGCCGTCCATCACATCGAGGTGAAACCAGTCGGCCTCGCTGGTATTGACCAACTCGATGGCGCGGTCCAGGCGGCGAAAATCGGCGGCAAGCAGGGAGGGGGCTACGAAGTGGGACATCGGTGGGGATCAATTTGCGCTCCGCAAAGCTACACCACGACAAACCAAGCCGGCCCGGCCCGCCGTTACTATTCGCAGCCCCCGGTATATGTCTACACTTCTACGCGCGCTGATTTTCTCGTTGTTACTTGCACCTGCGTGCAGCGCCCTCCTGGCACAGACTGCGGTGAGACCCCTGCGCTATGACTACACCCTGCGCGATCCACTAGCCGGCACCGCCCGTGATACCTGGCTCACCCCCGCGGCCGAGTTCAACCGCTCGCGTTTCTACACCTCGGTCGGTATCGGTACGGCAGCCTACGCGGGTTTCGGGGCGGGCCTCTACTCGATCTGGTACAAAGGCTACGAGCTCGAACCCTTTCACACCTTCAACGACTGGCCGGAGTGGGAGCAGATGGACAAGGCCGGCCACGTCTTTACGGCCTACTTCTTCAGCCGCTCGGCCTTTGCCGGCCTGCGCTGGGCGGGGCTCAAACGACCGGCCGCCCGCTACGCCGCCCTGGGGGTAGCCAACCTGTTACAGGGCACTATTGAGACCATGGACGGCTTCAGCTCCAAGTGGGGCTTCAGCCTCAGCGATATGGGCGCTAACCTAGCCGGTAGCCTCGTCTTCACCGTGCAGGATGCGCTGTGGCACGAGCAGCGTATGCTCATCAAGGTGTCCAATGACTTCCGCTCTCCCCCCGACATCCTGGTCACGAACGGTAACGGTGCCCATTCCAACCTAGGCTACATCGACCGCCAGCGCTTCGGCGATAACCCCTTTGAGCGCTTCCTGAAGGACTACAACGCCCAGACCATCTGGCTAAGCATCAACCCCGCCGCCTTTGCCCCCCGCAGTCGCCTACCCCAGTGGCTCAGTATCGCCGTCGGCTACGGGGCCGAGGACGTTTACGGGGCCTACTTCAACTCCTGGGGTGAGAATGGCGAGCGCTTTCGCTACGATCCGGAGCGCTATCGGCAGTGGTACCTGAGCCCCGATCTGTACCTCAGCCGCATCCCCACCAAGAAGCGTTGGGTGCGTCTCACGCTTGGCATCCTCGACTTCATCAAAATCCCGGCCCCGGCCCTGGAGTACAGCCGCGGCAAGCTCTACGGGCGCTGGCTACGCTGACGTACCTTCGGGCCCATGGCTAAACTTCGCCGCAACCATGCTTCCCGGGGCACCGCTGCCTCCGCCGGCACCATCGTGAAGGTCAGTGTCTTTGCCGCCATCCTCGGCGCTCTCGTGTGGGGTTTCCGGGAGTTTGGGGCAACGTCAGCGGGGGGAGGGGCCCCCGGTGTAAGTCAGGTGCAAACTAATGACAATACAACCTATTCCGGGGAGGAGTACTTCCTACCTACTGGCTCCGACGGGCAACTCGTGAACCACGGCGGGTTCATCCTGGCCTACAACGAGGAGTGGGAGCAGGCCGGCTGGGTCGCCTACATTCTAACCCGGGATCACCTCCAACAGCAGTGGACGGAGCGCGACGATAATTTCCGCGAAGACCCCCTGGTACGTACCGGCTCGGCTACCGTAGGCGACTACCGGGGCAGTGGCTACGACCGCGGCCACCTGGCCCCCTTTGCCGATTTTGCCTGGGATACGGAACTGGCCGATGCGACCTTCTACCTCTCCAACGTAAGCCCCCAGGCCCGGCAGTTTAACCAGGGCATCTGGCGCGAGCTCGAGGAACTGACCCGCAATTGGGCCAATCGGGAACGGCAGCTCTACGTAGTCACCGGACCGGTCACCACCGAAGACCCGAAATTCTACATCGGCCGTGACAACCGCGTGGCCGTGCCCCGTAGCTACTTTAAGGTACTACTCGACCTGGAAGACCCTCAGCAAAAGGGCATCGGCTTCGTCATTCCCAACGAGATTAGCTTCGATCCGCTGACGGACTACGCGATGAGCATCGACGAGGTGGAGCGGATCACCGGTCTCGATTTTTTCCCCGACCTCATGCCGGACGATCTGGAAGAACAGATCGAAGCAGTGGGCAATCCCGACTTCTGGCTATTCAGTAAGAAAAAATACGACCGCCGCACGGACCAGTGGAATAAGGTAAATTAAACCGGCAGCAACCGGACGTACCGGCGGCGCTAAGGCAAACCACAGAGTTACTGCCCCCTATACCTCTTCACCGCCTCCGTCAGCCGCGGCAGCACCTCAAACAGATCACCCACCACGCCGTAGTCAGCTGCTTTAAAGAAGGGCGCATCGGCATCCTTGTTGATCACCACGATTGTCTTGGAGTTGTTGACCCCGGCCAGGTGCTGAATGGCTCCGCTAATGCCGGCGGCAATGTAGAGGTTGGGGCGGATGGCCACGCCGGTCTGTCCCACGTGCTCGTGGTGGGGGCGCCAGTCGCTATCGGCTACCGGGCGGCTACAGGCGGTGGTGGCGCCGAGGGCATCGGCGAGGTCTTCGACTACGCCCCAGTTTTCGGGTCCTTTAAGTCCGCGGCCACCGCTGACCACCAGCTCGGCCTCGGGCAGAGGCACGCGCCCGGTAGCGACCTGGTGTTTGACTACCTTGGTTCTGGATTCGGGCACGGTGATGTCGAGTGACTCCACGCTTGCACCGGCTTGTCCGAGCTCCTCCACCGGGATAGAATTGCCCGCTACACTGATGACCTTGACGTCGGTGAGTACCTGCACCTCGGCAAAGGCCTTACCGGAGAATACGGGCTTGCGGACGGTGAAGTAGCCGTCCTTCATCATTGGCACGGCGTTTGCCCCGGGTACGCTACCGGCCTCCAACCGCGCCGCTAACCGCCCCGTAATGCTCTTACCGGTACTGTTATGCGAAAGCACGATGACGGTAGCCCCCAGTTTCTTGGCTACTTCGGCGATGGCAACGGTGTACACCGCCGCATCGAATTTTTCCAGGTTCGGACTACTCACCCGGTGCACCTTGCCAGCCCCAAAGCGTGCGAGGTCTTCGGCACCCGTTGCGTCACCTAAAACGAGCGCGTGGCATTCCGTACCGAGTACGTCTGCCGTTTTCTTACCGTAGACGACCACCTCGTGGGCCATTTTCTTAAACTGGCCGTTCGTAGCCTCCGCGTATACCAATACCATGATCTGCTTAATTTAGTGTAATTCGATGCAGCTGCCTCCTAAATAACCTTTGCCTCCTCGTGGAGTAAACGCACTAACTCGTCCATGTTATCGGGGTCGATCAGCTTTACGCTACCCTTTTCTTCGGGCTTATCGTAGTGGGCAATGCGGGTGGTGTCGGGGAAATCCGTGGGTTGTATCACGTTGAGCGGCTTGCGCTTGGCCATCATGATACCGCGCATGTTGGGGATACGCTGCTCGGCTAGTCCCTTAGCGGAACTCAGGGCGAAGGGAGTCTGTAGCTCGATGACCTCCTCGCCGCCCTCGATGTCGCGGGTCACGGTGGCCTTGGTACCCTCGATCTCTAGCGCGATGGCCTCGGCAATGTAGGGAAGGTCCAGGAACTCGGCTACCATTGCCCCTACCTCGGAGCCATTGTAGCTGATGGTCTCCTTGCCGAAAAAAATGATGTCATGATTTTCCCCGCGGGCGTACTCGGCAATTTGGCGGGCGGTGTAGAGGCTGTCTTTTTCCTCGCTGACATCAATGCGCACGGCATCGTCGGCACCGATGGCCAGTCCCTTACGGATCACGGAGTCGTTGTCGGCGGGGCCTACATTCAGGATCGTGACCGATCCGCCGGCGGCTTCCTTAAGCTCCAGGGCGCGTACTAGGGCGTACCACTCGTCGTAGGGATTCATGATGTACTGCACGCCCGTAGTGTCGATGTCGCTGCCGTCGCCGGTGAGCTGGATCTTAGTGGTGGTCTCGGGCGTCTTGCTGACGCAGACTAGCAGTTTCATAAGAAAATTCGTTTAGATGCAAACTTAGCGAAAATTCGCTAAGGACCCCTACTAGCTTAGCGCGCAAACTTCGAGATCGTGAACGGCAGCACCGGGCTCCCCCCGGGCCCCTGCTGATCGAGCTGGGCGTTGACGACGAGGAGGCTATCGGACGTAGCGGCGATGGTGGTGGGAAAGCGGAAGGCACCCCCCGTTACCTGTACGACAGCGCCGGAGGTATAGTCATCGTTCATCTCGATGGTGACTACCTCAGCGTTCATATTGCGGACTACGAACAGGAGGTTGCCGTCGAGTTCGATACCGTCGCCGGCCGTAAGCTCATAGCCACTGACGGTAACCTGGGTGACGGACTTATCGCTCACGTCGATGCGGTAGAGGTTACCGGTGTTCGACTGAACGGACAACAGGTAGCGGTCGTCCGGGGTGATGGCAATGCCGTTGAGGTTGAAACTGGCGCCGTAGTCGATGACGGTGCTGTCTAACTCGAGCCAGGTCTCCAGGCTATCACCGCCGCTATAGCGGTACATAACGGGAAAGTAGGAATTGGTCAGATAGGCCGTACCGTCACTAGCCACCGTCACGTCGTTGACGAAGGTGCTATCGCCCGTGGGCACTTCCTCACTGCTCAGTTGCTGGACCTGGTTAGACCCCAAGGTCCAGCACGTAGGCCGATCCGGTAGGGCCACCGGCGATATAAAGATCCGTACCGGACACCTCCATACCCAGCGCGGCGCGGATGCGGTCGCCGGTAGTACCTAGCGGCTGCAAACGCCTGTCTGTCTTAGCCCCGGCAAAGATGGTACCGTTCACCGTAGAGCCGGTATAGACGCGGTCGGTGGCCTCGTCGTAGGCAATTCCCTCGGGGAAAACTGCGTCATCCGACACGATGAGTTCCACGGTCGTATTGGCTACGGGGCCGGGCACATCGTCGTCGTCCTGGCAGCTTGCTAGGAAAAGAAAAGACAGGGCTAGGGGAAGAAGGTAGCGCATGGGCTTCGGGTAGTTGGTTACCGCTGTAAGTAGCTGGAGGGGATTTGGGTTCAATAATCGACCCCTCGGTCAGGCTCGGCGGTGCACCATCAGCACGGCACCTGCGACCCCGCCCCCCAGTAGCATGCCCGCGGCGGCATCCGTCGGCCAGTGTTTACCCGCCTTCACGCGGAGGAAGCCCGTCCCTAGCGCCACCCCCATAGCCAGCAGACGTCCCAGCCAGGCCCCCCGCCGCCCGTCGTAGGTGCGCAGGAGCTCCGCAAAGAGTACCGCCCCGGCCGTTGCATTGGCCGCATGACCGGAGAGAAAGGCCGCCCGGTCCCTGCGCGTGAGGGGCCGGTCGAACTGCCAGTCTTCATGATACACATAGGGGCGCGGCCGGCTTACCGTATTCTTCAATAGGCTAGAGGCGGCGAAGGTGAGCAGCATCGTCTCCAACCAAAGCAGCAGCACCATAGGATAATGTGGGCGCGTACGCGGGTGCAATGAAAGCAGTAGGGGCAGCGTAGGCCCGCCGTAGAGTCCCGCATCGGCTAGGTTGCCGGCGCGTTGGTTACGTACTGTATAGCCCAGTCGGTCAAAGGAATTGATCTCCTCACCGGTGTAGTTGCCGGCGTAGGGGGTGTACACGGGGGTGTCGTCGCGGTGATCGGCGTAGACGGCTGCGGCTAGTAGGGCTACGCCACTGAGCAGGATGGATAGCTCGCGGGTGGGGTTGGTGGTTAGGGGGTTCACCACCCCCCCTGTTGCTGTTGGGCCACCTGGATCTGCCGCACCTTATCCTCCTTGCCCTGCCGTTCGACCTTCGTGACCAGGTCATCGATCCAGTCGTCGGGGATTTCCTTAATGACCTCGCGCAGGCGGCTGCCCCACATGGCGCCGAGGTGGCCGGTGTCCGTTTCGTCGAAGCGGGTCTCGTGCATGAAACCAGTATCCTTATGGTAGATGACCATGTCGATGGGGTAGCCCACGTCGTTGGCACTTACCCGCGTAGAGTCAAAGCTCAGGAAGCCGCACTTGATGGCGAAGTTGAGGGGGCTCTCGTAGGTCAGTGTACGGTTGAGGATGGGTTTGCCGTAGCCCGAGTTACCGATGATGGTAAAGGGGGTGGCCTCACCGATCTCGATCCAGTTGCCCTCGGGGTAGAGGAGGTAGAGCTTGTGGTCCTTGTCGTTCTCGAGCTGTCCGCCGACGATGGTGAAGAGGTTGAAGCTCAGGCCGGAGGCGGCCAGGCTGGCCTTGTCCTCGTCGGCTACTCGCCGCAGCTGCTCTCCGAAGGCATTGACCACCTTGTACATCTTGTCGAAGTGGCTGCTCTCTTCCAGTACTTCCTCGAAGTAGGTGACGGCCTTGTCGCGTACGGAGCGCAGGCCGGAGGTCATCAGGAAGATGTTATTCTTCCCCTGCTTGTGGATGGAGATCTTCTTGGCCGAGGTCGTCTCGGAGCCGGAGGTGATGCGGGTATCGGCGATGGCGACGAGGCCTCGTTTTACGCGGATGCCTAGGCAGTAGGTCATAGGATATGCGATTCTTGATTCTCGATTGGCGATTTTTGATTTGGGGGGCAGCTCGCTTCGCTCGTCAGTAAGAACCTCGAGGCGTTCCTTGGAGCGCAGCGACTTGGAACCTTGGAGCGTTCGGTCGTCTCGCTATCTAACTAGCCATCGACTGGCTCTGCGTCCCGTTGCCCTGCGACTGTGTCTGCGACTGTGTCTGCGACTGGCTAGCTACTTTCGGCTCTAACTCGGCTGGGTTGAAGTAAGTGCGGTCGATGTCATCGTGGAGGGCATACACCTCAGAAAGGGCATCATTGAGATACTCGATGGGGTTGTCACTGATGGCGTCGTAGTCGAGGTAGCGGAAGTAGGCGTACAGCTTACCGGCGCGAAACTGCACCGAGTCGCGCACGTCCGATTTGCCGTGTAGGCGCTCCAGCAGGCCGACGATACGCTGCATGTTGTAGGTGATGGAGCGGGAAAATTGCGGGTGGCCGATTAGAAATTCGAGGGTGGTCCGCCGCGTCTGCCGCCGCTGGTAAGCCCGGCGGTGCATGTCGAAGCCCTCGACGATCTTGAGGAGGATAGTCTGCTGGTAGAGTTTGAGGACCTTATTTTCGTTGGGGCCGCCGCTGTCGGAGATCACGTCGCCGTCGTGCAGCTTAGAATTGATGATACGGATCACCTGCGCCACCCGCTCTAGATGAATGCCCAGCTTCATGAACACCCAGGCCTGGTCGTGTAGCAGCGTATCGTGAATGCGCGAGCGGATGATAGCGCACTGCCGGCTCACCTCGAAGGTGTAGTCATAAAGGCCGCGCACGGCAAAGTCTTCCGGATCGGTGCCGTTGCTGTTGACGTAAAACGTGTTAATGGCCTCCCACAGCTCCGTCGAGATCACGTGCCGCACGCTTCCGGCGTTTTCCCGGGCTGCCCTTACGGTCGATCGAATGCTAGTGGGCACCCCGTAGTCCATACCTACCCGCTGTAATACTTCCGATTCTACCAGCTCTTCCCCATCTTCCCAGTCACTCCCGTACATATTCAGGATCGACTTAAGGATGAAGTCCTTACTCTGGCTCATCGGCGCATCCAGCATCGAGAAGTACTGCACACGCAGGTAGCGGGCCAGGTGCTCAGAACGCTCGATGTAGCGGCCGGTCCAGTAGAGGGTGGAGGCGATTCTTGCTAACATAGATAATGTTTGACCACAGAGTTGCACAAAGTGGGGCACAGAGTAGGAATAGCGACTCTGTGGTTGAAGACTAACAAATGACCCAGGTATCCTTAGAACCTCCTCCCTGGCTAGAATTTACGATCAAACTCCCCTCTTGCAGCGCCACGCGGGTGAGGCCGCCCTTGAGGATACGCGTCTTATCGGCGCCAAGCAGGGTGAAGGTGCGCAGGTCGATGTGGCGGGGGGCGAAGCTGTTCTTATCCTCAATGTAGGTGGAGTGAGTCGAGAGCATGATCTTGGGCTGGGCGATGAAGTTGCGGGGGTCGGCCTGGATCTTTTTAGCGAGTTCGTCGAGCTCGGCCTGATTGAGGCGGTCGCAGATCATGACGCCGTAGCCACCGGACATATCGACGGGTTTGACCACCAGCTCGGACAAATGCTCCAGGGTGTACTCCAGGTCCTCGGGCCGGCCGCAGATGTAGGTGGGTACGTTGCTGATGATGGGCTCCTGCTTCAGATAAAAGCGGATCATATCGGGTACGTAGGCGCAGATGGCCTTATCGTCGGCGATCCCGGTGCCGGGAGCATTGACGATGGTGACCCGGCCCCTGGCGTAGGCGCGCATCAGTCCGGCTACGCCGAGCATGCTATCGGGGCGGAAGACCTCGGGGTCGAGGAAGGCATCATCGATGCGGCGGTAGATGACGTCCACCCGCTGCCGGCCACTGATCGTTTTGAGGTAGACCGTATCGTCGTCGACGTACAGATCGGGGCCCTCCACCAGGTCGCAGTCCATGAGCCGGGCCAGGAGGCTGTGCTCATAGTAGGCGGAGTTAAAGGGGCCGGGGGTGAGCACTACGCAGCGTGGGGACTCATCGCGGGGTGCCGCTACCGACTGTAGCGTCTGCAGCAGCATGGCCGGATAGTCACTCACCTCCTCCACCGGTACCTGGCGGAACATGCCGTAGAGCGTCCGTTTCATGGCCGCCCGGTTGGAAAGCACGTAGCTGACGCCGGAGGGACTGCGCAGGTTATCCTCCAGCACGTAAAACTTCCCATCGGTGTGCCGGACCAGGTCCGTACCGCAGACGTGGGTGTAAATGCCCCCCCGTGGCTCGAAGTTCTCCATCTCCTTCACGTAGTGGGTACTACTCATCACCAGGTCCTCGGGCACGACCTTTTCCTTCAGGATGGCGCGGGGACCGTAGACGTCCTTTAGAAAGAAATTAAGCGCCGTATTGCGCTGCTCCAGTCCCATCTGCAACTTCACCCACTCCTCCTGATCGATGATGCGCGGAAAGAGATCGAAGGGGAAGATCTTCTCCTTGCCGCCGCCGTCCTCGGAGTACACCGCGTAGGTAATGCCCTGATTCAGGAAGCTCAGTTTCGCACTCTCATTAAGCCGCTCGAAGTCGCCCGCGCTCAGCTCATCGAACACCTCCCGGATGGCTGGGTACCTAGCATAGTGGTGGCTAAAGTCGCTGAAAACCTCGTCAAGCGTACCCTCGGGTACATTATAGCCGGTGAATAGTCCGGTAGGTGAAGTCAAGGGGCAGGGGATTATAGGGCAGATAGATGTGAACGGGCAACAAAGTACAACCGTAGGGTATATATCACCTACCTTGCTCCCATGCCCACCCGCGTAGCTCTCCGCCACCACACCAAGTACACCTACGACCACCCCGTCAAGCTCTGGCCCCAGGTGATCCGGCTACGCCCCGCCCCGCACGCCCGCACCCCCATCCACGCCTACAGCCTCAAGGTGCAGCCCGCGAACCACTTCATCAACTGGCAGCAGGACCCCTTCGGCAACTACCTGGCCCGCGTGGTCTTTCCCGACAAGGTGAAGGAGCTGGTCATCGATGTGGAAGTAATCGCCGACTTGGTCACCTTCAACCCCTTCGATTTCTTCCTGGAAGAGTACGCCGAGACCGTGCCGTTCAGCTACGAGGAGCAGGCGAAAAAGGAACTCCTCCCCTACCTGGAGCTATCGGAGGAAAGCGAGCTTTTGGATGCCTGGATGAAGGATTGGGCTGCGTTATCAGGGGGAGGGGCCCCTGATATAAGCCAGGTGCAAGCTGATGGAACCGGCGAACCTACCGTCAACTGGCTCGTCCGCCTCAACCAGCGCCTGGCCGGCGACATCCACTACAACGTACGCATGGAGCCCGGCGTACAGACCTGCCAGACCACCCTGGAGCGCCGCAACGGCTCCTGCCGCGACTCCGCCTGGCTACTGGTCCAGATCCTGCGCCGCTTCGGACTGGCCGCCCGCTTCGTCTCCGGCTACCTCGTACAGCTCACCCCCGACGAAAAGGTACTCGACGGCCCCAACGGCCCCGAAACTGACTTCACCGACCTCCACGCCTGGGCCGAGGTCTACTTGCCGGGCGCCGGCTGGGTGGGGCTCGATGCTACGAGCGGACTCTTCGCCGGCGAGGGCCACATCCCCCTGGCCGCTACCCCCGACCCGGCCAGTGCCGCCCCCTTAAGCGGATACAGCGAACCGGCCGAGGTGACCTTCGACTTCGCAAATATCGTGGAGCGAGTACGCGAGACACCGCGGGTAACGAAGCCATACGACGAGCAGCAGTTTCAGGAGCTTCTACAGCTAGGCGATAAGGTCGAGGAGGCTTTACAGTCCGGCGACGTACGCCTCACCATGGGCGGCGAGCCCACCTTCGTCTCTGACCACGATATGGAGTCGGAACAGTGGAATGAGGCCGCCGACGGTAAGGACAAGCGCCGCCTGGCCTACACCCTGGCCGAAAAACTCAAAGCAGAGTTTGCCCCTAAGGGCTTTATCCACCAGGGACAGGGCAAGTGGTACCCCGGCGAGCCCATCCCGCGCTGGCAGTACGCGATCTACTGGCGGGCCGATGGTGAGCCGCTCTGGCAGGACGCTAGTCTGCTCGCCAATCCCACCGAAGACTACCAGGTCACCGCCGAGCGCGCCGGCAGCTTCGGTCGTGCCCTGGCCCGCCGCCTGGAGGTGCCTACCGAGTACTG
This sequence comes from Saprospiraceae bacterium, assembly GCA_958295895.1. Lineage (GTDB taxonomy): Bacteria > Bacteroidota > Bacteroidia > Chitinophagales > Saprospiraceae > Neolewinella. Next base: position 86,103 of record CATQHI010000014.1, read on the forward strand.
TCAGCCCGCCTACGAGGACACCTTCTACTTCCTCTGGGAAACCGGCAACCTGCCCACCAACGTCGACCCCACCAAGATCGACCCCCTCGAAAAGCTTGAGCGCCGCACCCTCAATGACCTCCTCGACGTGGGCCTCGATAAGCCGAAGGGCTACGTACTACCGCTCGGCTTCGACCACAATGAAGGCCAGTGGGAAAGCAGTGAGTGGGACATGAAGCGCGAGCACATCTTCCTGCTGCCCGGCAACTCCGGCATGGGGTTGCGCCTTCCCCTCGACCGGCTACCGAAAGACGTCCCGGCCGCCCGGCCGGTGGAGCTTGCGGCTAGTCCTCAGGAACAGCTCGGTGCCCTACCCGCTTATGGAGATACACCAGCAGGCATTGCGCCTTCACCGGATTCATCGCACCTGCGGCCGCGGCCCCTGGTACGTACGGCCCTGTGTCTGGAGCCGCGGGAGGGACGTCTGTACCTGTTCCTGCCCCCGCTGGAAAGCGGAGAGAGCTTCGTAGCCCTGCTACACGCCATCGAGCAGACGGCCGCCGCCCAGCAACTACCCGTAGTGATCGAGGGTTACCAGCCGCCCGGCGATGCACGACTGACCAAACTCGTCGTGGCTCCCGACCCCGGTGTGGTAGAGGTCAATGCTCAGCCCGCCGCCGACTGGCGCGAGATCGTACACAACTACGACCGGCTCTTCGACCTGGCGAAGGAGAGTAAGCTGGGAACTAACAAATTCATGCTCGACGGCCGGCATACCGGTACTGGCGGCGGTAACCACATCACGCTGGGCGGTACGACCCCGGCTGAGAGCCCCCTACTGCGGCGGCCCGACCTACTGCGCAGCTTCGTCAATTTCTGGCAGAATCATCCGGGACTGAGCTACCTATTCAGTTCGGCGTTCATCGGTCCTACCTCCCAGGCGCCGCGGGTGGATGAGGGGCGGCCCGATATGCTCTACGAGCTCGAGATTGCCTTCGGACAGCTCGACGCCCACCCGGAGCCGACGCCCTGGCTGGTGGACCGGCTGTTCCGCAACCTGCTTATCGACGTGACCGGTAATACGCACCGGGCGGAATTTTGTATCGATAAGCTGTACAGTCCGGATAGCGCCACGGGCCGCCTCGGCATTCTGGAGATGCGCGGCTTCGACATGCCACCGCATAAGGAGATGTGCCTAGCGCAGTTACTGCTGATCCGGGCGCTGGTGGCGGCTTTTTGGAAGGAGCCCTACCGGCGTCCGCTGGTGCGCTGGGGTACGGCGTTACACGACCGCTTCCTGCTGCACCACTACGTGCGCCAGGATTTGCGGGAGGTCTGCGACTACCTACGCGAGGCCGGTTTCAACTTCAAACTGGAGTGGCTGGAGCCCTTCTTCGAGTTCCGTTTTCCGGTACTGGGTACGGTGCGGCAGGGGGAGCTCAGGCTGGAGCTACGCAGTGCCATCGAGCCCTGGCACGTGCTGGGCGAGGAACTAGGCAGTGCCGGGACGGCCCGCTACGTCGACTCCAGCGTGGAGCGGCTACAGGTACGCGTCACGGACTTCAACGCCGACCGCTACCGAATACTCTGTAACCAGGTCGAGGTGCCCCTCTCCCCCACCGGTCGGGAGGGTGAGTACGTAGCCGGGGTGCGCTACAAGGCCTGGAACCCGCCGTCGGCCCTCCACCCCACCGTGAAGACCGACGTGCCGCTGGTCTTCGACATCTATGATAGCTGGAATGGCCGTAGCATCGGGGGTTGCACCTACCACGTGACCCACCCGGGCGGGCGCAGCTACGACACCTTCCCCATCAATAGCCTGGAGGCCGAGAGCCGGCGGGTGAACCGCTTCTGGGATACGAATCATAGTGTCAAGCAGGTAGAACACATCCTGATGCAGGAGGGCGGCGGCGATACGTTGCCGGGGGCGCAGGTGCAGTATGTTTCGGAGGAGAGCAACGTGGGTGCGGCGAACCTGGAGGTGAAGCGGGCGCCGGCGCAGCGGGAGTTTGCGCGGACGTTGGATTTGCGGCGGGTGTGATCCTTACACGAATGTGGACGAACTAGTTATTGCCTTCATCTTGCCGTATATGCAAGGTGCTCGATTCAGGTTACACTCTAAGCGATTGGTGCAGGCAAATGAAACTTAGAAACGGTTGGCCTAGCGATATTTTTTCTTAACTGTCTGATTTATAGGTAGTTACTTATTTATGCTAGGTTATACTTTTACAGGAAGTGTAACCTGTAGCGTTATCCGAAGTCGCTCAATAGCCGCGGCCTACCTATGTCACCGTAAAAAGCCCCACTACGGCGGGCCGATATGATTTGATTTTGATTTAATGAACAACCAACCATCACTTATCGAGGTATGTTATTAAAGCTCACTCCCTGAATATAGGAGTATAAAGTTTGTATTCGCTTTTATTATTAAAGGAATAACCTTCTCGATATTCAAAATTATGAAGCTGTTTTCCGTTTTCACTGAATAGCCTCATAGAGGTGTGAGACTGGCCTCTATATGTTACAAGTATGTAAGAGGTAAATATGTTTTTTATCATCATCGTTACTATCTCCCCGTCATCCAATAGATTCTGATTTGACCAATCAATTGCTTCGGCAATTCTATCTAGCCGAAGCCCTATGCCTAATTGACTAAAAGTCAAACTTAATGGCATCCAGTTTGCAGCCTCAATAACTAAATCAACTTTAACCCAATCATCCGTAGACATTTCGTCATATGAAAAAATGGAGTTTTCGTGAATAGGGGAAGATTTAAGTTCTATCAAAACTTGATCAACTACGCGGATTTTATCTGTCAATTTCATTCGCATACTTAATTTAGGGTAGCAGGCCTAGTTTAAATAGTGAGCGTTTAACTTGGATAGCTGGGTTAGCAAAACTATTAGGCACAAAACTTTTAGGTGCGTAGAAATGATATCTTGCTATGCTTGCTTTCGCAGAACTCGTACCAAGACCTATTCTAAACTTGTACCCCCATTGTCCAGCTGAGTTTTGCCCGGTGGACCATCCTGCTTTGAAAAGCCCACCGGCTTGATTAAATGTGCCCTGTGCGTTGGCGGCAACATTGCCAAATCGTGTTGAGGTTATTCCAAATCTCCCACTCAGGAATAGCCTCTGCGCAAAGGTAGTCTTAGTAATTTTACTCGCACTGACTACAACATCGTCTGAGAGCGATACGCTGAATGCAATGTCATCGGCGGTTTGGGCTCCTACCTGTTTAATCACGGATCCTCCTCCGCTTACGCTTGTTTGAAACAAGCTACTCCCCAGCGAAGCCAGCCCTGAGGCTAGGGGTTTGGCAATGGTATTGGTCAGCCCTGGCAGTCCGAAGTCTCCGGCTACGCTCAGGCCGGTTTCGAGTAGCCCCCGACCGGTGGTGAGATCTTCGGGTTTCCACTTCCCGGTGGCGATCTGTATCGCTTTATTTCCCCCGACCATCGTGGCGCGGGCAGCACCGATGTTACCGGTGGTAGCTAATAGGCCCGATACCGCACCGGTTGTGAAGTATCCCAACCCTTCCCCGAAAGAGGTTACGTTACCCTGTAAAGCCTGGCTTCCTAGATTAAGCACCCCGCCGACTGCGGCTCCTACTATTGGTAACAGTGGTATATCTCCCCTCGGGTCGGTGTACACCATGGGTGAGTTATACATCGAGCTGTACGGTGAACCCGCCATGTCATGTTCCGCCTTGGGATCGACCTGCCACCACCGACCCGTGATGGGATCCAGGGTGCGGTACAGAGCTATGTTTAGCCCTAATCCATACGTTCCAACTCGTTCAATGCCATTGTACTGGTACTTCACATATTCTTCCTGATTTCCACGAGCGCTGGCCATCCAGGGACCCGACATCCGCATGCCAAAGGGGTAGTAGTGCAGTTCCTCGATTATTTCGCTTGGCACTTCGGGAATACCATTACCGTTGAGATCGGAGTACATCAATCGCGCGTTCCCTAAATGATCACTCAGTACGTAATCGTAGCGTTGGTTGCCGTCATCAAAGTACACCCGCCCCTCCTCGTGCTGCACGGTGTTCAACTCCCAGTTGTAGTACTCAATACCCCCGACGTAGTCCAGGCGGTGCTCCTCGGCTCCCGTCTGCCCGTAACCGCGCCGGGTCAGCAGCGTGCCCGATGCGTCGTAGGTAAACTCATGGCGCTGCACCGTCCCGTTCCGGTATGCGATCTTTACTGGTAGGTTTAGGTGATTATACTCGATGTCAGCGTTGCGCTGTACGTCGTAGCTCAGGTTCCCATTGACGTCGTAGGCGTAGTTGGTTGCTCGCTCTCTATACCCTAAGTTGTCGTCCGCGCCCTCAGCGATGTGGTGCAGTTGATTGGTTTGCCCCGTACCGGTACCTACGTAGTTGTACACCAGCTTATCGATTTGTTTGTACTTCCAGTAGTCGGGATAGACGTACATGCCCCGACGGTCCAGCCGACTGATGTTGCCGCGTTTATCGTAATTCACCGTGGCACGATAACGCGAGGTGTAGCTGGCCGTTGACGTTCGGTTACTGCGCTGGTAGAACCGTGCGTCCCGCATCCGGTCGTAACCGTCGTAGGTCATCCCCCAGATTTGCTGACTCCGCCCTCTCACCTGAGTGGCTACGGCCGTAATATCACCGTTGTAGCGAGCGGGAAGGTTGTAAGAATTAGTTGTTGGTGCTCGGTCCCGGTAGAGTTCCAGATAGAACAAATCTTTGGCGTCCATATCGGCCGTGGAGGGCATTCCTGGATTTGGATCATGTACGTTCCGGTCGTAGTCGTAGAAATCAGGGAGGCCCTGCGTAGAGCCAGTTAGTCCATCCAGATTGATCCCTTGCAACGTACCATCATCCAGGTACGTGTAATCTAATTTTTGGAGCCAGGCCAGCGTACCGCTCTTGCCCGTACCGCCCTGGTACTTTGTCTTCACCTGTCCGGTGGGGTTGAATGCTAACGCATTAAGTTGAGTCCTTGCTCCGCTACCTACCTGAAAGAAACTCTTGTGGGCGCGTCCGGCAAAATCATAGTGGTGTTCGCTAGTGACGTTAGTTAGCACCTGATTGTAGTCACGGTGTCCGTAAGTAGACTCCAGTATGTTGCCCGCCCCGTCGTAGACGTAGTCCGTGCGCTCTTGAGCCGAGATATTCAGGTGGTTGTTGCCCATCTGGTAGTCCAGTAGACCGCAAGGAGTATAATGGTTGGTGGTGGTTAACCACTGATCAGCTTCATTAAGAATCTTGGTGCGTACGGTTTTGACCTTATCGATCTCGTGGAGTTCCGTGCCGTACCTAGTAGTGATATAAGGTTCCGAGATGTGGGGGTTCTCAAGAAACCAATACAGGGTGTTAGATTTGTAGAGGCCTTCCGATTCTATACGACCCTGCGAGTCGTAATTGTACACATACCAGTGACCCGCTTGCTTAAAGCGCTCGTCGCGATAGCCTTTAAGTAAATGTTTGTTATTGTAGCTATAGTAGGTCCAGCCTCGGCCGGGCACTAACTTACTTGTTACCTGATCTGCACCATCGTACTGGTAGGAATAGATCAGGCTGGTATGGTTCGTGGTACTCCCCGGGGGCAGCACGTGGCGCACCCGCCCCTTGCCGTCATGAACTGAGTAAGTGTCTAGGCGATCACTTGCACCGCCGCCCGCCGGCAGACGACGACTCAAGACTTGCTGGCCCAATTTATCAGTGAAGGTTATCAGATGATTGCCATTAGCGTCGGTGACCGTATGCTTGCGTAAGCTGCCGGCAACGTACTCCGTGGTGGTTCCATCGCGCAGCACCCCGTCCTCGGCAATGTTTGTACCGTAGGAATAGGTAGTAGGATAAGCCAGTCCGGCTGGCGTCACGGTTTGGAGTCGATTCAGCGGACTGGATTCATAGGTATGGACCGTTCCGGGTAGGTTAGTTGCTAAGGAAATGTGGGCCCCCTGGTTATTAGGCTGACCTAAAGGCTCGTATGTCTTGCTCACCCGACCGTAGCGGTCGTACGATACCCCACTGACAACATCGTCCTGGATCGAAGCACCACTACCGATAGCTACAGTCTGCAGGGGACGTCCTAGACCGTCGGTGTACTTTCTGGTCTTAGTCGTGGTTAGTGCACTTCGATTGTCTCCTGATGCTGGATAGGCTACTTCCGCCTGGAAAAAGTTAATATTTTCGTTATTGTAGCGGAACGAGTAAGTGTACGTGGTGATGATGCCCCGACAGTCATCCGTAACGGTCTTCACTCTACCAAAGTCATCGTAGGTATAACTAGTACTAGTGCCGTCCACCGCGATCACTTGCTCTAGGCGGCGTGTATCATCATCTGGAGTGGTAGTATCGTCCCCCTCATATATGTAGGTAGTAGTCTGCCCACTAGAAGTTGTCGAAATAGCGAGATCTCCATTATAGTTTACCGTGGTACTTGGCCAGTGGGGGGTTTGTTGCTCCCGAATCTGACCGTAGGCATTGTACCGCGCCACCGTCGACTGTATTTCCCAGCGCCCACTCCGCAGGCTACCAGATGCTTCGTACGTACGCTCGTAGTGTTGCTGACGGTATACCCAGGGGACGGGTAAGCGATCGGTAGCGGAAGTAGAAGGACTGGTACCGTCTGCTTTATAGAAGCGGTAATCCGTTTTACTGCCATCTAGCAGATTCCCGTTATGGTACTGCTCGGTCTGGTAGGAGAGATGTTTTAGATTAAGCTCTTCCCACTCCTCCTGCGTGATGTCGGTGAAGGGAAGGTCGGTTGGATCGAAGAAGTAGAACCGCTGCTGGTGCTCATCCCCATTGGAGTTGGTCGTGGTGACGGTTTCGGGTAGTAGGTTCAGCGAATGATAGGTGTACTCCGTGGTGGTTGACACGCCATCTACCGTTGCGGTGACCGTAGATGGCCGCCGGACGCCGGTGGTCATCCAGTACGGCGTGTACAAGTTCTTGTAGCTCAGACTGCCCGTGTAGTAGGGCACCCCCTGTCGTTTTACGAAGAAGTAGCCGGCGGCACTCCCGCCCCCGAAGGACTCTCGTTCGTCCTGCCGGTAGGTAGGAGTCGTACTGGCAACCGTTCGGCCGTTGTCGTCAAACACGGTGCTACCGATCAACTCGCCTACTCCCAGTTCATTAGTAGTGGGCTTCACCGGATAGGACGCATAGTCCTGCGTTCGCGTGGGAAAGTTGTACTTATATTCGGTGGCCCCGTTGCCACTCTGAGACACCACCACACGGTCGTAACCCAGGTGTAGTCCGTCGACCTCGAAAAGGGGAACCTGACTCATGGAGGTGAAAACTGCGGTGCGGGTGTTCACTCGAAAAGCATAGGTCGGCTTGCGGAAGAGCTTTCCGCTGCTCACACTGGGATACTGTTTGTCAGTGTAAGCGTAGTCCGTGATTACGTCATTCGCGGAGGAGATGCCGTCGTGCACCCGCGTCTGCTTGATTCGCAGACCTCCGCAGATAGCTTCGGTTGGACTGCCCTCATACTCTAAGTTCACGGTTACACGTGCACATTCTGCGCGAATGACAACCTTATAGCTCGTCCCGGCAGTCAGATGTGAACTCATGCGCTCGTTTGGCTGACAATGTTGACTTGCAGTATTGAAGCCAAAGCCGGTGACGTACTTACCCGTAAGCGTTCTGATCTCAACGGTCCCACTTCCTCCACTTGACGAAGAAGTGGCGGTGGCAACACTTTTTTCTGTGAACTCAGCCCCCTTCAAGTACTGTGGCCCGCCTGGTTCACCGGGTTCTCCTCCGTCATCGCCACAACCGTAGGGGTAGATACACATGGTCCATACCGCGCTTGGACTAGCGGCGATTTCGGCGGAGTGATAGTAGGAGAAGGTATCCAGGGTTTCTGGCTCCCCCGCCAGACTCGTATGCGACCTGTTGAAGCCTGATGTCGTGGGTCCGGGCACTTGGTAGCGATTCGCTTCATAATCCAACTGCATAGACCCACCGGTGGGGTAGGTCACCGAATACAGCATGCCCTGGAGCATGGCTGGTTCGTGAGACTCACGATTGGCGGTACCGTAGGGCGTAAACGTACCCCCCACCTTCATACCGGTTCCTTGAGGAGTTAAGTCACCATCCCGATCATTGTGCCCCTTGGCGGAATTGTAATTGTAGTAGCCCCAGTGGTCGATATCGTGGTTGTCGATCCTCGGCCCGATAGCGTTGGCTCCGTTTTTAGGGCCGAGGTAGGAAAATTTCCATGCCGGTTCGGCTAGCGATCCATTACATGATCTTTTCTGAACTCCATCCAGTTTAGTCCTCACCTTGGTGCCGGACTCATCGTAAAAGTAGGAACGAAGGAAATCAAAATTGATACATTCCCCGGATGTTTCGACCGTTATGCCCCTAACTCGTTTGGGCTTTCTCGCTTCAGCCGTTTGACTTGTCCATACATCGTTCCTTGTCTCTTGTTGAAAAGTGACCTCCTGATTATCCGTCCAAATACGTTTTAGGTAGACCGACTTGATGCTGTAATCCATCCACCCCTCTTCACAAGTAGCTACTTGATCGATATTCCCGTTGCTCTTCCGATATTTAAACTCTTCGGCGCATGCCTGTTGGGTCACGTACCAGTACAGCATGCGGTCATACTCTAGATCAATTCGGTGTTGATGGTCTGCGCTCTCGATGGATAGTAGATAGTAACCCGTGCGATCTTCTTCTTTATCAGGGGAGTTCCACCAATTACCACCATTGACTTTAGAGTAGTCATGCGCGGTGATGACTTCATGCCCCGCCCCCGGTTTAAACCTAGCACCGTAACTGTACTTTGTGCCGTCTGGTGTAGTTAGTTCAAATCCCTGTGCTATGTCACTTAGTGATCGAAGTTCGATTTTGATGTCGGACTTCGGAATTTGTTGAATTTCACGGTTAGCATCCAGGAAGAACTTACCGGAGTAGGACCCAACGGTGAACGTGAATATATCTGGTTGTGTATCGTATCCCCACACTTTATCGTCTGGGCCAGTGGGTGTGCGTACTTCATCACCGTTAAAGTAATAACCATATTGGTGACGATCAAAGTCACTAACGCCTTTGATCGTTCGACTGATCATTCCCCCCGTGTTTAAGTTCCAGCCCCAACCCACGGAGCTAGCGGGTACGTTGACCTGGAGTCCTCCCGTGTGGTAGTTCAGGCTGATAGGAAGTGCCAGCGGCCCGTCGGTAACCGTATGAATTGGAACCTGTACGTTACCCGTTCCGGTGAAAGTACTAACGGGGATATCGGCGTACTTCCCGTACGCGAAAGCTGCCGCTGATGCCGCCGGGAGCTGGACTTGACCTGTCAGTAGGCTGGCGTAGAGTACGGTAAGGCAAAGAAGGGTAAGTGAACGCAGCATGAAACTGGGTTTAGACAGACTAATGAAGAACGGAGGGGGGACTATTGCAGAATAACTCGCTGCGTGACGGCGGCTTGCGAAGTGGCAGCGTAAATAGACAGGAGGTACGTACCGCGCGCCCAGTCGGCAACTGGAACGGACAGCGTAGTGCGTGAGGGTAGGTCGGACCGCTCGTACATGGGTCTGCCCTGTAGGTCCACAATTCTGATAAGGTGAAGACTGTTGACCGCCGCACCACTTAGATTAAGTGTTACGGTGAGGGTATGCGTAGCCGGATTGGGAGATATAACTACGTTCTCCACACTGATGTCATCACTATGCTCGCTGTTTCCGTTTGCGAACTGTTCGTGCGTTAAGCTTCGCTCCTCTACGAGGCTACACCGAGTGGTGGTCTTTAGCAACTGCTTGCGTGGTCCCTTATCAGACAAGATTGCCCGCATCAGCCGGGCCTGACCCCGGGTGAACAGGTACATTTGGTCGTCAGCGACGTTGTCCATAAAGTTCATCGTCATTTCAAGGGTCGTGTCACCGCAGGTAGAATAATGGTAGGGGCGCGGCCGGCCGGAGTTGGGAGCGTTATGCACCGGGGTGTCCGTTACCCCATCGTCCCCGCACGGTCCGTCACCCCCCCACAGCGGTCGCAGACCCAAGTAGTTGCCCATTAGGTGAGTCAGCGTTCTACCCCGGTCGAAGCGCTCATCGTTGTGGGACCCTACGCCGAAGTAAGTCCGACTGATAACGATACCATCCAGTTTCCGCTCCCCCCCGGGGTACTGAGCAAAGCCAGTGGCCACGAACCGGTCCGGCACCACCCATACATTCACGTACTTATTAGGGTCGAGGGCGGGAGCGGCACCCGCCTTTGTCCTTAGGCTATCCAGTTGCCGAAGTTCGTCTTCCTCCACCGTCAGGAAGTTGATGATGGGAGCCGTTGACTTTTTAGTTACACCGTAGCAAAAACGGATGCGCGTATCCGTTCCCTGGATAAGAAACTGGTTATTTACATCCCGCGGGTCCGTCTCTGGAATGAATGCCCCCGCAAAGTCTTCGTTCAACCGATTTACCTGATCCTCGATGAGGCCGGGAGCAATGGGCAGGTCGAAGTCCGTACCCAGAACATGAAAGACGAGGGGAACTATGAGTTCCTCCCAATCTTCCACTTTGCTATCGTAGCGTGCCGCGTTCCGCACCGCGCGCATGTTTACCCGGTGCTGTTTATCCTGCCTGGCCTGATTGTCATTGTACAGCGTGGTTTTGTAATTACGGTAGGGCGAGACACTCTGCGTTGAAGCTACAGCTAATTGAAACGACAGTAGGGCGAAGAGGAGGAGGCGCTTTCGATAATTCACGCGTGGAGTTTAGGTGGGTAAGGACGGTCAGGATAATGAGCATCGTGAAGACATCATGAGCAAAACTCAGCGATCCTTGCCTAATTATTTAGTCACCAAAATTTAACAGGGCAAAATTAGGTGTCGGATACTCCCGGATGCAGTTTGTCCAGCGGGTGACAATTACCCTCCAGGGGACGGTTACCTTGCCCCCGATCCACAACGGCAAGGGGTAGGCTGACGGCTAGTTAACTTAGCTCGATTTAAAAGATGGCAGAGCTCAACCGGTCCAATCATGATGATCGTTTTTCACGCTCAGTAGGTACTTTAAGTCCTGCAATCAAGTTTGCAACACTATTGGTAATTCTGTTTCAATTCTCGCCTCCTACAAGCTACTCTATACCAAATTCCCAGCCAAAACGTGCCAATTTTGAAACACTTCCTACAGGTAGCGTTTCAATTTTATGTAACCTTACCCTCCCCACGTTCACCTAAAAAACTGCTCGAATCAACATAACCCTTCCGTTAAACTCCGTACGCTCACCTTTTCCCTTATACAATAGCGTTATGCCAATCGGCGATTGTGGAGATATACAGTAATAAAGTTCCCCCTTCAGCGTCACCTTGCCCACCCCTACCGCCAAATAATAATTGCCCCGGTCAGTCATTACTAGACTACCGGCCTTCACGCTATCCGAGGAGTGCGTAGGGTGTATTCTACCCAAGTTCTGTTGCACCTTGAGAATCTCAGTAAGCTGCCGGTGGTTGTTTTGCTCCTCTAGGTGCAGCATGGCCCGGCCGGTCTCGTACTTATCACCCGCGCTGCTCTTCGTTTCGCTGCTGCGGGAGGCGTCAATTGAGGCAAGGTTCTGAGTGATGGTACGGATGGTCCTCTCGATATGCTCGGCGCAGGCCTGGTGGAGGGCGGCTTTCACTTCGTAGGGATCCATCATCGGTGGGGTTTGGCTTATCTGACGCCTAGTCCATTTCCGAAACCCACCGGAGCAGCCACGAAGGCTAGCTTACCCGTTGCATCCTCCGCCATCAAAATCATTGCCTCGCTGAGTACACCAGCCATCTTGCGGGGGGCCAGGTTGGTGACTACGACGACGGGCTGGCCGGGCAGGTCGGCGGGTTCGAAGTGCTTGGCGATGCCGCTGACGACGCTGCGCTGCTCGCCCTCCCCCAGGTCGATGGTCAGGTGCAGTAGCTTATTTGACTTCTTGATTGCCTCTGCGGTGAGGATGGTAGCGGTGCGTAGATCGAGCTTGGTGAAGTCGTCGAACTCAATGGTGGATTTAGCAGCGGGTGCTTCCAATATGGTTGCGTTGGTTTTTGTAGGTGCTACCGGGGTTGGAGTAGGGGCAACTTGTCTATCCCGCTCCGCTAGTGCCGCGACCAGCTTATCCCGCTGCCGCTGGATGATATTCTTTAGCGTATCGTCCTTGCGGTCCACGATCTTGGGGAAGAGGACACCGGCCTGGCCGATCTGGTGACCGGACTCGATTAGGGGCCGGCCGGAGGCGAGCAGATCACGCGCTACGGCCCAGTCGCCGTTGGCTACGATCTCCTGCTTCAGTACGGTGCGAAGTTTGGCACTTACGAGGGGCACAAAGGGGTGAGCCGTCAGCGCCAGTACCGCAGCGATCTGCACGCAGTCGTACATCACCTCGGCGATGCGCGGATCGTCAGGATCGGCCTTCGCCAGCGACCAGGGCGCCGCCTCCTGGAGGTAAGTATTGCCGTAGGTAGCTAGCTCGACGAAGGTGGTAGCGGCATCCTTGAAGCGGAAGGCTTCAAAGTGGGTGGCAAGGGTGGCAAGTGTGTCCCGCAATTGACGTTGCACCTGCGACCCCGCCCCGGTGGTGGGCACCCGACCGTCGAAATACTTGTGGGTAAGCACCGTGACCCGGTTAAAGAAGTTACCCAGCTTATCGGCCAGGTCCTTGTCGTAGTACTCGGTGAAGCCGTCCCAGGTGAAGTCGGCGTCACTCTGCTCGGGGAGATTGCGGATGAGGGCCCAGCGCAGGGCATCCTCGCCGTTGGGGAAGTCCTGGAACTCCTCGACGTACTCGTGCAGCTCGATGCCCCAGCCGCGGGACTTGGAGAACTTATCGCCCTCGAAGTTGAGGAACTGGTTGGCGGGCACGTTCTTGGGCAGCACGTAGTGGCCGTGGGCGCGCAGCATGGCCGGAAAAATGAGGCAGTGGAAGACGATGTTGTCCTTGCCGATGAAGTGAATGAGCTCGGTGTCGGGATTTTGCCAGTAGTCGCGCCAGTCGCGGCCGTGGTCGAGGCACCACTGCTTGGTGCTGGAGATGTAACCGATGGGCGCGTCGAACCAGACGTAGAGCACCTTACCCTCTGCCTCGGGGTGCGGTACGCTGATGCCCCAGTCGAGATCGCGCGTGATGGCCCGGGGCTGCAGGCCCTCGTTGAGCCAGCTCATGCACTGACCGATGACGTGCTTTTTCCAGGTCGTGGGGTCGTGGACCTGTACGCCGTCGACGGTGCCCTCCTGAATCCAGGTGCGTAGGAAGTCCTCGTGCTTAGCCAGATCGAAATACCAGTGCTTGGTCTCGCGTAGGACGGGTGTGGTGCCGCTGAGTACGGAAACAGGATTAATGAGCTCCGTTGGGGAAAGATCGCTACCGCAGTTCTCGCACTGATCGCCGAAGGCCTCGGTGTAGCCGCAGCGCGGGCAGGTGCCCCTGATGTAGCGGTCGGCCAGGAACTGCCGGTACTCCGGGTCGTAGTACTGCTCGGTGGTCTTGACGATAAACTCTCCACCCTTCTGGTCGAGGGTGCGGAAGAAGTCCTGGCTGGTCTCGTGGTGCAGCGGTGCGCTGGTGCGGTGGTAATAATCGAAGCTGATGCCCAGGGCGGCGAAACTGGCCTTATTGAGCGCGTGGTACTTGTCAATGATGTCCTGCGGCTTGATCCCCTCCTTCTTGGCGCGCAGCGTGATGGCCGCGCCGTGCTCGTCGCTGCCGCAGACCCACAGCACATCCTTACCCATCAGCCGTAGGTAGCGGGCGTACAGGTCGGCGGGCAGGTAGGCACCGGCCAGGTGACCGAGATGGAGGGGACCGTTGGCGTACGGTAGAGCGGAGGTAAGCAGGTGGGGCATGGCGATAAGCTAGTGCGCGCAAAAGTAGCGTACCGGCCGGCGAGGAGAAAAGGTGTATTAATGTTAGTTGTCGCTACAACAATAAGGTTAATTTTGTCGTACTGACAATAACACTATACATGACGACGCTTTCACGGCAGCTATTCTATTCGTTTTACTTTTCGACACTGTAGCTATTAGACACTTTTAGACACAAACACATTTTCGGTGCAGCGGCGGGCCTTGGTCCGCCGCTCCTCTTTTGTGACTACTCAATCACCCGCGCAAACCCCTCCCGCGTACGAAAAGCCGCATTGCCCGGTTCCCAGCCCGCCGTGAAGCGGTAAGTAGTAGGCTCCCCGTCCGTCAGCTTCAGCCGTACGTAATAGGTCGAGCCGATGGGCGTATCGTCAGGCATGAACTCGCCCTGCCCCAGTACATCATCCTGCTCCGCCGACACCGCCATCCCTAGGGTGTTGTCCAGCTCGGCCTGCGGACCGTAGGTATACATCACGAAACGGTCACCCCGCTCCTCGGTGTACACCGTATCGCTGTGCAGATTGACAATGCCGGTCAGTAGCTCCTCGTCTCCCCGTAGCCCAGTCAGTGTCACGCTGGATTCGTAGCCGTAAGTGCCCGCTTCAATACTAATCTCCCAGTCCAGATCGAGGGTGCGGCCGGCTACCTCCCACCCATTGTAGTCGAGCAGGAAGCGGGAGCGCTCGGGTGTTTCCTCCAGGATGCGAAAGTGCTCCTCGGCCGCATCGCCCAGCCGGTAGACGCTATCACCGATCATGAGGCCGATACTGCCAGCGCCGAGGGAGTTGCCGACTTTGAGCACGTCCATGCCCCAGGGCTGGAGCTCGTGATAACTCTCGACCTCCCTACCGACCTTATCGAGGATCATCTCGTTGGTGCGCTTACCAAATATGTCGATGCCATTGCGCTCATCGAAGTACAGCCGAAAGCCGACGTTCTCGTTCTCCCACATCGGGCCCTCGCTCTGGTACACGGGGGGTAGGATCTGCCCCAGGTGGTCGGTGTCGCGGGTGGCCTCGGTGAGCTCGTTCCAGTTACCGGCCTCGTCGTGGCGCGCCATACGGATGTTAGTTCCACCCTTACCCGGACTCATTCGCGTAGCGCTGAGGCGGTTGAGAGCCTCCAGGTAGTAGTAATCCCCGTAGTTGATGTTGACGTCTACCTCGGCCTTGCGCTCGTCGCCGTTGTTGATTATGTGGGGTTTGTTGCCGGTTTGGTGGCGAAGTAGGCCGCCCATCGGATCATCCGCTCCGGCCAGGTACTCCGGACTGCTCAGTGCCAGCAGTAGCCGCTCGGCGACCTGCCGGTATACGGTATCTCCCGTTGCCTCACTCAGGGGAAAGAAGGCGCTGGCCGCGATGGCCGCCGCACTCGCATCCCGCTCCTCCCCCGGTGCGTCAAAGTCCCAAAACGGAATGGTATCCGCCGGTAAGTGCTCGATGAAGTAGTCTGCCGCAGACACCGCCCGGTCGAGGTAGCGCCGCTCCCCCAGGTCCTGGTACATTTCCGTAAAGCCGTAGATGGCCCAGGCCTGTCCGCGGGCCCAGGCGGTCTCGTCGCCCTTGCCCTGGTGGGTGTGGCGGCTACGTACGCTGCCGTCGGCTGGATTATAGTCCACCACGTGGTAGCTACTCCCGTCGGCCCGGAAGTGCTCGGCGTCAGTACGGTCGGCGTGGGCGCGTACCATGGTGAGGTAGCTACTGTCTCCCGTTTCCCGCGCCGCAAAGGTGAACAGGTGCAGGTTCATCATATTATCAATGATGGTCAGGTGGTTGGTGTCGGCGCGGTCCCAGCTGCGGATGGTCCGGGGAGTAGGATTAAAGCGACCGGCACCGGTACGGGCGGCCGTCAGTAGGGGCTGGAGGTAGGCGGCCGTGTCACCGGTTAGCTCCAGGGCCTTGCCGAAGCTGGAGTACATGATGAAGCCGATGTCGTGATTGCGGTCGTAGGTCTGGTTGGGCCGTAGGGTCTCAGTCCACTTAGCGGCCTGGGCCAGTACGGCGGTATCCCGGTCGTGAGCGTAAATCTGCCAGAGGATACCGGGGAAGAAGCCGCTCGTCCAGTCTTCCCGGTCGACCTGCCGCCAGCTGCCATCGTCCCAGGCATTGCGGGGCAGGCCGGCTGCGGTATCCAGGGTGGTGGCGGCGCGCAGGTACTTTTCTTTGGCCAGCGCGAAAATGCTGTCCGTAGAGAAGGCGGGCGGGGCCGCAGGTGCTGGGCTTTGTTGAGCAAGTACGGGCCCCAGCAGGCACAGTTGGACGAGCGTAGTAAGTAGAATGCGCATAGTGAGTCAGTATGATCTGCCTAAAGTTAGTCCGGACTACTAATTCCGTGTATATTTGACGCAGAAAATTTTACCCCACATGGAAATGCGCCACGGCGTCCACCCCGCCCACTTCAGGACCCAGACTACGGATGAGCTCCGCGATGAATTTCTCGCCACCGGCGTGATGACCCCCGGAGCGGTCACCCTTTTCCACTCCTTCTACGACCGCTTCATCTTCGGGGGCGCAGTGCCCACCGGCGGGGAGCTACAGCTCGAAAACGACGAGGCGCTACGGGCCGACTACTTCCTCGAACGCCGCGAACTCGGCATCCTCAACCTGGGCGGAGCAGGCAGCGTGACCGTCGACGGCACCGACTACCCCATGGCCCGTTTCGACTGTCTGTACGTCAGCCGCGGCTCCCGGGAGGTGACCTTCCGTAGCGGCGCGGCCGGGGAGCCCGCTAAGTTCTACCTCAACTCCGCCCCCGCCCACCGGGAGTACCCTACCACGAAGGCGACGCAGTCGGAGGCCAACCGCATCGAGCTCGGCGACGAGGCCCACGCCAATAAGCGGGTACTCTACCAGTACATTCACGAGGACGGCATCCAGAGCTGCCAGGTCGTCATGGGCTTCACGGAGCTTGTAGCGGGCAACATTTGGAACACCTTCCCGCCCCACACCCACGCCCGCCGTATGGAGGTGTACCTCTACTTCGACCTGCCGGAAGACGAGCTCGTCATGCACTTCATGGGTAGCCCCGACCAGACCCGCCACCTGGTCGTGCGCAATGATGAGGCGGTAATTTCCCCACCCTGGTCGATCCACAGTGGTGCCGGCACGGTAGCCTACCGCTTCGTCTGGGGCATGGCCGGGGAGAATCAATCCTTTGCGGACATGGACGCCGCCCCACTCTCTACCATTCGCTAGTATGTTTGACCTCACGGGAAAGACTGCCCTCGTCACCGGCTGTAAACGTGGCATCGGCTACGCGATGGCGGAAGGACTAGCCGCGGCGGGTGCGGATATTATTGGGGTATCGGCCAGTCTCTCAGCCGACGATGATATCGCTGCCGCAGTTACTGAGCTCGGCCGCCACTTCACCGCCTACCGCTGCGATTTCAGCGACCGCGCCGCCCTCACTGCCTTCATTACCGAGGTCAAAGACACCCACGGCACGCCGGACATCTTAGTTAACAACGCCGGTACCATCCGGCGAGCACCGGCCGCCGAGCATTCAGATGCCTACTGGGACGAGGTGATCGCCGTAAACCAGACCGCCCCGTTCATTCTCGCCCGCGAGTTCGGCCGCGACATGGTGGACCGGGGCAGCGGTAAGATCATCTTTACCGCCTCGCTACTCACCTACCAGGGGGGCATCACCGTGCCGGGCTATGCGGCCTCCAAGGGGGCCATCGGTCAGCTCGTCATGGCACTGTCCAACGAGTGGGCCGGCCGGGGCGTGCAGGTCAACGCGATCGCGCCGGGCTACGTGCGTACCGACAATACGCAGGCGCTACAGGATAATCCGGAGCGCTCCGAAGCCATCCTCGGCCGCATCCCCGCCGGCCGCTGGGGGGAGCCGGACGACTTCAGGGGCCCCACCGTTTTCCTAGCCAGTGCCGCTTCGGACTATGTGTCCGGCACGGTACTCACCGTAGATGGCGGATGGATGGGCCGCTGAGCACCCGCGTCACTTCGCAGAGTGCGGCGGCTACTCACACGGTCGACTGCGTCGTTTTCGGTTTTGCGGAAGGGGAGCTACGAGTACTGTTAGTGCGCCGGGCCGTAGCGCCCTTCGCCGGGGAGTGGGTGCTGCCGGGCGGTGCCATGGCCGCCGACCAGACCCTCGAAGAAACGGGGCAGCGGGTCCTACGGGAGCTGGTGGGGGTCTCTAACCTCCAACTCACCCAGGTAGCTACCTACAGTGCCCCCGACCGCCACCCCGTGCGCCGGGTAGTGACCACGACCTACTACGCCCTGGTACGGCCCGAGCACCATACGCCGGCAGCACGGGGTTACCTGAGTGAGGCGGCCTGGCACCGGCTGACGGAACTACCGCCCCTGGGCTTTGACCACCGCGAGCTGCTCGACGATGCACACCTGCGACTTATTCAGCACCTGCGTACGCGCCCCCTTGCCTTTGCCCTGTTGCCGGATGACTTTACGCTCAGTGAGATACAACAACTGTACGAGGAAATTTTGGGGGAGTCGCTGGATCGCCGCAATTTTCGGCGCAAAGTCTTAGCCTACGATTTTTTAATTGATACTGGGGTAAAACGCAGTGGCGTTAAGGGAGGACCGGCCGTGTACCGTAGCGACCCGGCACTCCTACACCGCGCTCTGACCGCGCCTCACATTTAGTGGCTATCAGGTGGCAAGTGTTCACGATTTCTTAACCCGCCCACTGCTCTTCGTCGCCTACCTTTGGTGCTTCCCAGCGAACTAACACCGAATCCGTGCGACCTACCTACCTGATTCTTACCCTCTTATGCGGTAGCCTGCTGGCCTCGGCCCAGAACCGCGTGATCCTGACCGGACTGCTCGATGGCACCGGCCCCGGCGCCACCCCCCGGGCCATCGAGCTCTACGTAGAAGGAACGGTTGATCTGAGTGACTACACCATCCAGCGCTACGCGAACACGAATACGGACGGCACGCCCATTCAGCTATCCGGCACCTATACCGATGCCTTCGTGTACGTCGTCAACGGCACGGATGCCTTCGCCGAGGCATTCGGCAGCAGCGGTGACTTTGTCAACGTGATCTCCTCGGGCACCGTCAGCGGCAACGGTAACGATGCCTTCACCCTGGAACTCGGCGGCACCATTATCGACCAGGTGGGCGGGGGCATCGGCGACGACGCCAGCATCTACGCCGACAGCTACCTCTACCGCCAGGACGGCACCGGGCCCGACGGCACCGGGCCCGACGGCGACTGGGTGGCAGCCAACTGGGCGATCCCCGGCAACGACGTGCTCGACGGGCTCAACTACGCGGAGATCGGCGCGGCCGTGCCCTTCGGGAGCTACCGGATCGGCGGGGGTACCACCGGGCCCACCGCCACCATATCGACAGCTTCCCAGAACCTGGCCGAGCCGAATACCGAGGGTGGGTTTTTTGTCACCCTCTCGGAGCCCGCTCCGGCACCCCTCACCATCCGTTATAGCCTCGGCGGCACGGCTACGCCCGGGGTCGATTATATCACGGTGAGCCCCGCCGAACTCACCTTTGCCGCCGGCGACGAGGTGGCCGGTCTGGTGCTGACCGTCGTTGACGATACCCTCATCGAGGGCACGGAGACTATCTCGCTTACCCTAGATTCCATCAGTGACGACAGCTATACGCTAGGAGCGGCGGCTGAAATTGTCGTCATCGACGACGACCTCGGCACCGACCCCATCGGCATCCACATCGTGCAGGGGCGCGGGGATGTGAGTCCGCTGGCCGGTAACGTGGTTACCGTACAGGCCGTAGTGACCGGCGACTTCCAGGAGGGCCTCGGTGGCTTTTACGTGCAGGAGGAGGATGCGGATGCGGACCGGGACAGCCTCACCTCCGAGGGCGTATTCGTCTACGCGCCGGACCAGGCAGTCACCATCGGCGATCTGGTCACCGTCACCGGCATCGTGGAGGAACGCTTCGGCCAAACCCAACTCCGGGGCGGGGACACGGGTGCAAGCTTTACGGTGGAGGCAAACGGCACTCCCCTACCCTCGACTACGGATCTGACCCTGCCCCGCCCCGACTCCCTCCTCGAAGCCCTGGAGGGCATGCGGGTCACGCCCCGTGACCTGGTCATGACCGACGTCAGTAACCTGGCCCGCTTCGGGGAGGTGGAGGTGACCTCGGACGAGCGGCTGATCCAGTTCACCGAGTGCAACCGACCCGGTGCCGCAGCCTTTGCCGCCTACCGGGATAGCACTGCCGCGGACCGGCTACTGATCGACGACGGCCGCGGGGGCAGCAACCTCCTGCCCATCCTCTTCGCCGGCACCGACACCCTGGAGGCTACGGACCAAATCCGCGCCGGTCAGACCATCAGCGGACTCACCGGCGTGCTGGGCTACGGCTTCGACCGCTACCGTATCCAACCTACACAGACTGAGAACCTTACGCTGGGTGGCAACGAACGGCCTACCATGGCTCCGGAAGTGGGTGGTGAGATTCGCGTCGTCAGCGCCAACGTCCTCAACTACTTCACCACCCTCGGCAGCCGTGGCGCGGACACGGAGGCTGAGCTCATCCGTCAGGAAGACAAGATCGTGGCCGCCCTCTGCGCGCTCGACGCCGACATCATCGGCCTCATCGAAATCGAGAACAACGACAACGTAGCCCTGGCCCGCCTGGTCGACGCCCTCACGACCCGCTGCGGCGTACCCTACGCCTACGTGGAATCACCCAATACCGGCGACGACCAGATCATGGTGGCCCTCGTGTACCGCACGGATCGCATTGCCGAATCCGGCACCGCCGCCGCCCTGGCCACCCCAGCCGAGCTATTTGTGGGACCCAGCACCAACCGCGTCCCCCTGGCCCAGACCTTCCGCGTCGTCGACCCCACAAGTAGCAACCTGGGCGAGGAGCTCACCGTGAGCGTCAACCACTTCAAGAGCAAGGGTGGCGGCTGCGGGGCCGGCGACGATGACAACGGTGGGGCCGGCAACTGTAACGGCACCCGTACCGCCGGTGCCCGCGCCCTGGCCGAGTGGCTCGCCACGAACCCCACCGGCGTCGCTGACCCCGACGTACTCCTCATCGGCGACCTCAACGCCTACCGTATGGAGGACCCCATCATGACGCTGGAAGATGCGGGCTACGTCAACACCAAATCGCTCAACGGTAACACTAAATTTCCGTGTGGCGGCGGTCCGCCCAGCTACGTCTTCGCTGGCGAATGGGGTAGCCTCGACTACGCGCTGGCCAGCGATTCCCTGGGCCCCTTCATCACCGGTGCCACCGCCTGGACGGTCAACGCCCCCGAGCCGGCCGTACTCGACTATAACACCGAGGGGGCTAGCCAAGACCTCTACGCCCCTGACTTCTACCGCTTTAGCGATCACGACCCCATCGTGGTGGGTATTGATCTCAAGCAGATTGTCAATAGCGTAAGCAACAGTATACCGGGCGGCTCCCGCGTTGAGCTTCAGCGGCTGGATGCAGACACCTACACCTTCAATGGCCTACAGCGTCCGGGCCGCTACCTGCTGACCAATGCTGCGGGGCAGGTGCTGGGGCACGGTCAAGCTCCCAAGCAGGG
The DNA here is from genome assembly GCA_958295895.1 of Saprospiraceae bacterium. Classification (GTDB taxonomy): domain Bacteria; phylum Bacteroidota; class Bacteroidia; order Chitinophagales; family Saprospiraceae; genus Neolewinella. The sequence continues at coordinate 107,436 of CATQHI010000014.1, forward strand.
TGCGCGGGTCAGTGTAGCGGATTTACCGGCCGGTATCTACTTCGTATTACTGCAAGAGCCTGGAGCGGGGCAGGCTGCATTCAAACTGCTGGCGCAATAACACACGTTGCGCCCACGGCGCAGGAATCGAACCGCAGAGGACACAGAGGTACGCAGAGTCATGTTCAGAAGCACCTCTGTGTTCTCCGCGACCTCTGCGGTTAATAATTAAAGCAGCGGAGCTGCAAAACCCAGCTACTGATCCACCGAGCTACCCAGCTGCACCTCCAGCGTAGCCCGCCGCTCATCCCGCACAATATTCAGCTTGACACGCTCGCCGGGCTGGTACTTCTCGAGCTCCAGGTAAAGGTCCGAATTGCTGAGCGTGGGGCTGCCATTGATGCCGAGGAGCACGTCACCGAGGTAGCGGCGACCCCGGTCATCGACGCTCAGCCCCCGCAGGCCGGCACCCGCGGCCCCGCCCCCCTCTTCTACACCGAAGACGACCAGACCCTGGTAACCACTCACCTGCCGCAGGTCGGCCCCCAGCACGGCCCGGCGTACCTCCCCGTAGCGGATCACATCGTCGACCACGTAGCGGACCACGTCTACCGGGATGGAAAAGCCGATGCCCGCCGAGGCCCCCGACGGACTGTAAATACTGGTGTTGACGCCGATGAGCTGACCGTTACTATCCAGTAGCGGACCGCCGGAGTTGCCCGGGTTGATGGCCGCGTCGGTCTGGATGGCCCCCTTGATGGGCACCCCGGCCTGGCTGCGAATCTCGCGGTCGAGGGCCGAGACGATGCCCGTGGTGAGCGTTTGGTCGAGGCCAAAGGGGTTACCGATGGCGTACACGGCCTGGCCTACGCGGATGTTCTGACTGGTGCCGACCTGAATGGGATGCAGGGCGGCGGCCGGGGCGTCGATCTTGAGTACCGCCAGGTCCTTCTCTTTTTCGAAACCGACCACGCGGGCATCGTAAGTCTTGCCGTTGCTCAGGGTGACGGCGATGGAGCTGGTATTGGCCCCGTTGATGACGTGGAAGTTCGTGATGACGTGCCCCGTCTTATCCCAGATAAAGCCGGAGCCGGAGCCGCTTTCCACCTCCCCGTAGTTCCAGAACGAGCGGCGCATCGCCTTCGTAGTAATGAAGCAAACAGCCGGCGAGGCAGACTCGAACAGCTGGATGGTACGCTCCTCATCGGGCGTATAGGGGGCGCGGTCGCGGGTGCCGCTGAACGTGGTGTCGACCCGGCTGGCCCGATCGGGTACCGGCCCGGTGTAGGCGGCATCGACCAGCGTGGGCTGCAGTGCCGGAGCGGGAAACCAGTAGCGGCCGGCGGCAAAGGCGGCCAGGACGATGAGAAAGGAAAGGAGGAAGTTTTTCACGGGGCGCGACGGTTACGTTGGGGAAAGGAATAACGCGCCGGCGGTAGCTTGGATGTTTTGAAACTATTAAAAATCCACCCCGAGACTCAGCAGGAAGTTTCTCCCCGCCTGGGGGTACATGCCCAGTGTAGTCGTAGGCGTGCCGTCGAGGCGGTAGCGGTAGCTCCAGCCGTTGCTGGCGTACAACTGATCGGTGAGGTTGCGCAGCAGAAAGGTGAGCCGGTAGCGCTTGCGGAAGCCGTAGCTGAGGCGCAAATCGCTGTAGTAGTAGCCGGGCAGCTCGCTCTGGGTCGCCCCACTATTGTCGACGTAGCGGGCCCCGACGTACTTGGTTTGCAGGGCGGCCCCAAAAGCATGGTCGCGCAGGCTACGGTCATAGGCGAGTTCGAGGGCACCGGTCACGTCGGGACTGAAGCTCAGCGGCGTATCTTGCTGCGGTAGCTCCGTTTGTCCCTGGTAGTCGAAGGCGGCATCGTAGTCATCGAGGGTTTCGGTGAAGGCGCGGACGCGGTTGCGGCTCAGGGTAAGGTTACCGCCGAGGGTGAAGTGGTCGGTGAGCTGTACCCCGCCCTGGAGCTCTACGCCAAGGCGGTAGCTCTCGGGCACATTGGTGCGGATGTACTCGCCCACGTCATTGAGCCGGCCGGTGAGGACGAGCTGGTCGCGGTAGGCCATGTGGTACAGGTTCACGCCGTAGTTGACGCGCTGTAGGGTGCGGAAGAAGCCGAGCTCGGTGTTGTAGAGCTTTTCGGGTATGGGCCTGGTGCTGACGGGGCTGTCGACGAAATCGTTGCGGTTGGGCTCGCGCTGGGCTACTCCGAAGCTGAGGTAAGCCCGGGTGCCGCGGCTGGGCAGGTAGACCACTCCGGCCTTGGGGTTGAAGAAGGTGTGGCCGGCGTCCTGCTGGAGGAGACGGAGGTTTTCGTCCAGTCCGATAAATTCGTAGTTGACGTAGCGGAGTTGGGCGTCGCCGTAGAGACTCCAGCGGTCGGTCAGGGCGTAATTGGCCCGCAGGTAATTGTTGACATCGCGCTTGGTGGCGTCATTGTCGTAGTAGCGCTGGCGGATCTCGGAGTCGCCGGCGTAGCGCGCCCAGATGACCTCGCCGTAGTGACCGCCGCGGTATTCATTAGCCGCGCCGCCGAAGGTGACGTCCCAGTCGCCGCGCTGGTAGCGGAGGCTGTAAACGGTGCCGTAGAAATGGTTGTCGAGCCAGCGGCGGCGGATGAGTTCGCTACCTCCCTCGGTCCCTCCGGAGGAGGGAAGCAGCTCGATGCCGTAATCCGATAAATTTTGATCGGCCTTGTACTGCTCGAAATAGCCGAGGCCGCGGGTGTAGTGCCCGCTTATACTCAGATCGAGGTGGTCGGTCAGGCTACGGTTGAAGTGCAGCTGGTAGTGGTTCTGGCGGTAATTGTCGACCTCGTTATCGTAAGGTTCGCCCTCCTTCTCGGTGCCGACGGAGTTGTAGGTGCGGCCGTACTGGTCGATCTCCTCCTGCGTCACCCCGTTCCAACTCTGGTAGGTGACCTCGTGACCCCCGAAGGCAATGAAGCTGAAGATTGACTTGCCTACCTCTTTGGATATGGCGGCATAGTATCCATCTAGATCGGCGGTGGCGCGGTCGATGTAGCCATCGGAGTGGATCTTGGAGTAACGGGCTTCTACGGTGAGTCCGCCGTCGGTACGGCCCCGGTAGCTGACTACGCCGCGGCGGGTGCCGAAGCTACCCACGCCGCCGTCGAGACTCAGGCCGGGTTTGCCGTTGCCGCGCCCGGTGGTGAAGTTGATCGTAGCCCCGAAAGCGCCGGCCCCATTGGTGCTCGTACCTACGCCGCGCTGGATTTGGATGAGGTCGGTGGACGTACTGAAGTCCGGCAGATTCACCCAGAACACGCCCTGACTCTCGCTGTCGTTGTAGGGGATACCGTTAATGGTGACGTTGGTGCGGGTAGGGTCACTGCCGCGGATCCAGATGCCGGTGTAGCCTACGCCGGTGCCGGCATCGGAGTTGACGACGACGGAGGGCGTCCACTTGAGGAGGTAGGGGGCGTCCTGACCCACGTTTCGTACGGCGATGTCTTTCTTAGTGAAGTCGACGTAGGTCACCGGCGTTTCCTGGCGGGCGGAGGTGGCGGTCACCGTGATGGGGTAGTCGAATTCGTAGACCCGGTCGATGGTGTCGACGGCGGTGGTGGTCTGACCCGGTAGGAGTCGAACGAGGATCACCAGGGTGGCGATCAGGCGGAGCCGGAGCATAGGCGGTACAAATTTTCCCTTCCCGGCATTACCCGGGCAGGTTCCTGATTGTGGTAATCAAAGGGTATGATCTCAGCTGCGCTCTGGTGTGGGCGCAGCACCCCGTTGTGGACGCAAAGGTAGGCATTCCGTACATTTCCGATTCTAATCCCCGCGTATGTTCCTATCTCGCTTAGCGTCCCTCCTGCTGCTCGCCAGTCTTTGCACCTGCGCCCCCGCCCCACCGCCCCAGCCGGTGGACGTGCCGAAGCTGTCCGAACTCCCCCTCATCCCCCTACCGGCCACGATCTCCGATGGTGATGAGGTGAGCTACTACGAGACCTACAGTGGGGAGATGACGCCCAGCAGTGACGCCACGATCGGCGATGCGCAGCGCTATCTGTCCGAGCGAATGCCAAGCCTTATTCTACCATTACAGTATACCACGAGCGACCGGTTTGCCGAAGGGGCTTACCGCATTGACTTTGCCGACGGGCAGATCGAAATCCAGGCCGGCGAACGGGAGGGGATGCTTAATGCGGTCAAAACGCTGGAGCAGGTGCTGCACTTTTCGGGCGCGGACGCGGGTGCAGTTTACATCGCGGGGGGCACGATCGACGACCAGCCCCGCTTTCCCTACCGGGGGTACATGCTAGACGTAGCGCGGCACTTCTTTCCGGCCGACACGGTAAAGCAGGTCATCGACCGTATCGCCGCCTATAAGATCAATCACCTGCACCTGCACCTGAGCGACGACCAGGGCTGGCGCATCGAGATCAAGGGCTACCCGCGGCTGATGGAGGTGGGCGCGGCTACGGAGGTGGACGGCACGCCGGGCGGCTTCTATACGCAGGAGGAGTACCGCGATCTGGTGGAATATGCCATGCACAAGGGCATCACCGTAATCCCGGAAATTGACATGCCGGGACACACGAATGCGGCGCTTGCTGCCTACCCCATCCTGAACGTGGAGGGTGCGGAGGTAGAGCCGTACATTGGGACCAAGGTGGGTTTCAGTACCTTCGACGTGGACCAGGACTCGGTGTACACCTTCATCGACGATGTCGTGGAGCAGCTCGCGGCCCTGACGCCGGGTCCCTACTTTCACCTGGGGGGAGACGAGAGCAATGCCACCGACCATGAGGACTACGTGCGCTTCGTGAATGAGGTGCAGCAGATTGTGCGCAGCCACGGCAAGTCGCCCATCGGCTGGGATGAGGTAGCCACCTCGGAGCTGGCCGAGGGGACGATCGTCCAGCTCTGGGCGCATTCGGAATATGCACTACGGGCCAAGGAGGCGGGGAACCCGGTGCTGATGTCGCCGGCTACCCGCACCTACCTGGACATGCAGTACGACACGGCCTCGCGCATCGGGCTGCACTGGGCGGCTTACATCCCCCTCGACTCGGCATATCTGTGGGACCCGGCTACCCAGGCTGAGGGTATTTCGGACGGTGATATCCTCGGCATTGAGGCCCCGCTGTGGAGCGAGACGGTGCGTACCCTGGAGGACATTGACTATTTGACTTTCCCCCGCCTCCTGGCGCTGGCCGAGGTGGGCTGGACGCCGCAGGAGCGGCGGGAGTGGGAGGACTTTCGGCGGCGGCTGCGGGCGCAGGTGGGGTGGTTGGAGACGCAGGGGGTGGGGGTGTATGAGTCGCGGGTATTGGAGTGAATATTACCAATTATGGCACGTTCGTGGTATTTTAGGGAATGCGAATCTTTCTCCTATTAATCATTATTGCCGCTTTCTCGCCGACTGGTGCACAAACTTGGTACGGGGTATTGAACGTTTACGGTCAAGCCTTGCCGATAAATGTTGAACTAAGCGATTCGACCGGCACCCTACAAAGCCCTTTGCAATCATAAACGCGCATTCCCTTTACGGACTACGCCCTAAGCACTGACAGCCTGTACTTCAGAGTAGCTACTCTGCAACTGAGCTTCTCCGGTCGGCGCCACAGGGACAGTATCGTCGGAAAATTTGAGCAGGCAGATTTTCGTACAGCGTTTACGCTCTACCGCAGTAAACCACCGGGGTATGATCCCGATACTAGCGAGGCACCGTTAGCTAGACCGCAGGAACCCACTGATTTTCCCTACCGACAGCAAGAAGTGCGCTTCATGGGCGGAGCCACGGGGGTGGAGTTGGTGGGAGAGTTGACGCTGCCGGAGGACGGTCCGCCGAAAGCACTACTCGTACTGGTCTCCGGTTC
>CATQHI010000015.1 GCA_958295895.1 Saprospiraceae bacterium
CGCCAGGTCGATGTGGCCCTGCAGCACCAGGGTGAAATGACGCCGCTGCTCGTCGGTCACCGGCCCCAGGGCGAAGGTGCGGGTGATGTCGGTGGTGCCGTTCTGGTACTGTCCGCCGCTGTCGAGGAGCAAAATACCCTCCGTACGGAGCCGAGCCGCCTTTTCCGGCGTGGCGTGGTAGTGCACGATGGCCCCATTGCCGCCGTAGCCTACGATGGGATTAAAGCTCTCGCTCACGTAGTTAGGGTACTTGGCGCGTAGCTCGGCTAGTTTTTCTCCTACTTCGTACTCAGTGACGCCTTCCTCAATCGCTCGATCGAGCCAGCGTCGCAGCCGCAACAGGGCCACCGCATCGTGGCGCATCACCTCGCGCAGGTGATCGAGGGCTACGTCGTTCTTGATGGCTTTCCACTTAGCGATGGGGCTGGGGACGCCGCAGTCGGCCATGCCCCCGGCGGCCGTAGCCAGATACACGGAGGTCGTAGACGGGTCGAAGCCGATGTCAGCATCCTTGGCGTTGAGGCTGCGCAGGTAGTCGGCCACCTCGCGGTAGGGCCGCCGCTGCAGTTCGGGGAGCTTATCCGCCCAGGGGGCCAGGGCCTCCACCTGCTCCGCAAATACGGCGTGATCGCCCCGCCGCCCGGCCACGAGGTAGCCCACCATGAGGGGGTTGAAGTCGATGTCGGTGCCACGTAGATTTAGGAGCCAGGCCAGCTCGTCGAGGGCGGAGACGAGGTAGTAGTCGAGTTGTCGTTCGCCCATCCAGTCGGTAAGTTGCCGTAGGCGGTTCTCCCACTTTTCGCCGCTGAAGTCGGCCAGGTGCTCGCTCACCGGCCGGTTCGGCAGGGCGGGGCGGTCCTTCCAGATGAGGCCGAGGAGGTCGAGGTCGGTACGGAGGTGTAGCTCGGATTTTTTCAGCTTCCCGCCGAGTCGCTTTGCGGCCTGGGCGCTGAATACACGGCCATCTACGCCCACGGTCTGTCCCCGTAGCAGGTGCTCGCACAGCCACTCGGCGTACTCCGGGGTGTGCGGCGTCTTGAGCTTCATTAACTGAATCTCACTACCGGCCAGCTCCTCCTCGGCCTGTAGGAAGTAGCGGCTATCGGTCCACAGCCGGGCCTCGTGCAGCGTCACCACCAGCGTCCCGGCCGAACCGGTGAATCCACTCAGCCACTCCCGGGCGGCCCAGCGCGGGGCGGGGTACTCGCTCTGGTGGGGGTCGGTACTGGGCACGACGTAGGCGTCGAGCTGGTGTTCTAGGAGCTGGTGGCGGAGGGCGGGGAGCATTTGGATTTACGATTTACGAGGTACGCTTTGTGAGGTACGCTTTGTGAGGTACGCTTTGCGGTCGGCAAGGTGTGGCAGGCGATGCAGGTATGACCGGCGGTATAGGCATAACGGGGGGCGGGGCCGCAGGTGCAACGTAAATGGAAAGACCTTGACCAGACCTATCTTCCCCCCATGACGCAATTTGCCATCTACAGCCACCAGCTCGGCTTCGAGCAGGTCGTGCGCACCGTCCAGGAGAGTCTACCGGCAGCGCGGGTAGAGGTCGATACGCTGGAGCAACGACTGACCGCTACCCACAAAGGCGGCCTATTCGGCAAGACCAAGACCTTTCGCCTCAGCTACCGCGAGCGCAAGACGCCCTCCTACACCCTCGCTGAGATCGACGGTCCGCTAGCCGAGAACCTAAGTGGTATGGTCAATTACGTTCGCTCACTACCGGCGCAGGACGAAGCCATTCGCGACCGACTCATCTATAAGGTTATGGCTACGAACTGCGAAATCGGCTGCGTAGTGGAGCCAAAACTCGACGATACGTTCGCGCCGGCGGTGCATCGCTTGCTTGAGGACTTGGATGCCTTCGTGTTTGCCGGGGCCGATCCCTACTTCGGCACCTCCAACCGGCAGCAGTTTCTGGATAAGCACCTGGAGCTGATCCTGGATGCGGCCGGCCGCAGTACCATTGACGAGCTGGACGTCACGGTAGATGCTGAGTACCACGATGCCCCGCAGGAGGGTGGGATTACGGAGGAGCAGACGGCCCGCAGGGACCGGTCCAATGCGCTGTTGATCGAGCACGGCATCCGGGTGAATAGGTTCCTACCCTGTCTGCCGGCGGTGGCCGATCTACCCTTTCGCCGCGTGGAGGAGGTGATCAGCCGCGCCTATGCCCTGCTAATTACCGCGGCCAAGGGGGAGGGTATCGAGCAGGAAATGCTAGAGCGCACGGTGGGGGAAAAGTCCATCGACTCCTTCAGTCCGGAGGAAGCAATCATCTACCAGGCGAAAGAACTGTCCGATCGCCAGCGCATCTCCGCCAGTTGGCGCTACGAAAGTCTACGGGTACTGCTGTGGGCTCTGGGCGATGTCGATGTCCTGGAGTACCCCAGCGATGCCTGCGACGTACGCGATACGGTGCGTGCCTTACTGGACCCCACCCGCGAAGAGTTTACCCATTCCGTGCAACTCCGCCCGCCCACCGAGCTCCTCGACGAGCTAGATAAAACCTACCGCATGCACTGGGCCTGCATGGATGCCCGTCTGCGCAAGGAGGAGGTCGGCGGCGAGCTCGACTGCAGCGTCGTCTACGAGCGCCACTACGCCCTCAACTGGCTGGTCGATCTGGAGGGCGATGCGTGGGATGATGTGCGTACAAATACGTAACTTTAGTTAAATTTACTACCCATGCGCGAGTACACTTACAATCCGAACTTGGCCCTATACAGTACGGTAGTGCTACTGCTCCCTACCGTAGCTTTTTATGTATTCAGCAACAACGCAGGCGAAGTATGGTCCGAGCTTGTGATCTCCTTTCTCTTTTTGGTCTTAGCGGTCTGTGCGATAAACTTTGGCTACACGCTAAACCAGACGATTAGGCTGGAAGCGCGCTCACTGACCGTAGCTAGACGAGTCGGGAGGTCGTCGAACATCCTCTTCTCCACTATACGGCGCATACTCGTGCGGCGTACAGCGGATCCAGCAAATTTGGATCATCTTACGCTTACCCTGTTTTGTAAGACTGAGACGATTACACTAGACCTTCAGCACCTACGGAAACAGGACGATCTGCTGCGACAGTTGGAAGCCCGGAGCCGGGAGCATGCCTTCGCAGTAGTGTACCAGCAGCAGGACGGGAAATTTGTGACCCGTAGAGCACTGCGCTAGGTTAGTGGTCGGACGGGGGTAGCTTTGGGCCATGTTTCAACTCTTCCAGGTACTTAAGGTCGGCGATCCCAGGGCATACCGAACGTCGGAAGGCGTCTACAACCTCCTCGAACCGGCCACTTCTACCCCAGTTGAGAACTACGTAGAACACTACCAGCGCGACGCCCTAGAATTCGACTACTTCGCCACCCCCACCGACCCCGCCACCGTACATGAGAGTGAGCGACTTCACCAGGAAATCCTAAGTCATATCCCCGCCTCCGCCCAGGTGGTACTCGACGTAGGCTGCGGCAATGCCTGGGTCGCCCGCGAGCTTCTACCAAAGAAGGAAGCAGTGATCTCCTTCGACATCGCCCTGCGCAATACCACCGAGGCGTTGCGCCGCTACCCCGCCCCGAACCACTTCGCGGTTACCGGTGATGCCTTTGCCCTGCCCTTCCGTGACGGCTCGGTGGATGCGATCGCCTCTTCTGAAGTCATGGAGCACGTGCCGGATGTGCCGCTTTACCTGGAGAACCTCATCCGGGTAGTGAAGCCGGGGGGCACTATCGTGATTTCTACGCCCTATAACGAGGCGATTCAGTACTCGCTCTGCATTCACTGCAACCGGCCTACGCCGTTGCACGCTCATTTGCATAGTTTTAATGAGCGGTTGGTAGAGTCGTTGCTGGCCCCCTTTCCAAATATTCGGTACCGGATGGTGACGCTGTCGAATAAGGCACTGGTGTATTTGCGTACACACGGACTGTTGCGGCACCTTCCCTTTCGGGTGTGGAAGGGGGTGGATGGGCTGGCTAACCGGGTGGTGAAGAAGCCGGCGCGGTTGGTGGTGGTAATTGAAAAGGTTAATAGGTTGTAGTTCGAGCGTCCAGCATCTTCCAGCGCAGCCAGAGGCTGCATGTTGCTGGCGCTGCCGGAGGCAGCATTGTACTAGACCGCCCAGTAGGCTGCGAATAGCACGGCTAGATACCCGAAGTACCATCTTAGATCGGCAAACTCCCGCCAGGCGATATCCGTCCGGTAGCGGAGGTACAGGACCAGGCAGGCCTCGTGGAAATAGCTGGCTAGCACCGTGCCCCATACAATCCCTACCAGACCGAAGCGGGGAGCAAGGAGCAGGGATAGCACCACGTTGACCACCAGCTCCAGCACCCCCCAGAGGTAGATGCGGCGCGTCTCGGTCAGGGCGGTGAGGACGGACATCGCAAAGACCAGCCGGCAGCCCACCACCAACAAATAGGTGCGAAAGACCGGTAGGCTATCGGCGAAGGTGGGGGTGAAGACGCGCGTCCACCAGTAGTCGGCGGTGAGTAGCATTGCGAGGGCAAGGGCGAAGACGTAGTGAAAGAGCTTACGGGATTGATTACGTAGCTCCACCAACCCAGCCGCGCGGTCGCGGGTGATGAGGGGGATGGCCACCACCGTCATCCCACTGATCAGGGCCGCCAGAAAGGGCAGCTCCCGCACCCCGTAGCGGAATACGGCAAACACCTCCGGGTCGCCCCCGTACCAGTAGTTAACCAGCCAGGGGTCGGCGGCAGTGACCAGGGCCCCGACGGTGGCGTAGGCTACCAGGGGGCGACTCACGCGCAGCCAGTCCGTCAGTGTACCGGTAGCGAGGGCAGATATAGCGGTGGTGGGAGTACGGGCAGGGCGGAGGGTCCAGAGCAGCAGCACGACCACCTTTGCACCGGCGAACGCGCCCAACGTTTGTACCGCCTGGAGAAAGGGGTGGCCGAGGTAGAGGGGAAGCAGTAGCGCAATAAGTAAGCCCAGGCTATTGAGCACCGCGTAGAGCAGCAGCGCGCGGGTGTGCCCCTGTAGCAGTAACGCCTGCTCGAAGCAGTAGGAAGGCCAGCGGCTTAGTAGCAGGATGAAGAAGAGGTACCAGCCTACGGGCTCCCGCTCGATCTGGAGTAGCGTAAAGAAGGGCTGGTGCAGTAGCGCAACGAGAAGAAGGAGCCCGGCCGAGATGCCCCCCATAACCTGCACCGCCTGCCGGGAGAATAGCTCTCCGAACCGGTCCGATAGTGCGCCCATCTTGACCAGGAAGCCCTGGAGCAGCCCGGTAGTCCAGCCGAAGCCAAGGAGGTAGCCGAGGAAGAGCAGGGTCTCCCACTCACCGATGAGCTCGCGCGGTACCCCCAGCCGTGGTAGGGCCAGCGCAATAAGGATGTACGCCCCCTGGCGGGCCGCCTGGTTGAACTGCCCGGCCCGGACCAGGGCGCTAGCCCTCAACCGTATGGTGGGTAAATTGCATGCCGTACTGCTCCATCTCCTCCAGTACCGGCTCGTAGACCTCGCGCATGGTGGGAATGTGGACGCCGGTGGCCTGAATTTTGCCCTCGCTCATCAGCCGCACGAAGATGCCCAGGGGTAGGCCCACCAGGCGGGCCATAGCGGTGTCGCGGCTGTTCTCGCCCTTCATGACCAGGTTGGAAACGTCGCGCTTCGCCTTGCCATTAAGTGTGTAGTCGATCTGGTGCTGCATCACGATGAGGTCCTTGTCGTCGGGCTGCAGCTTCCACTTGTCGAGCAGGAGATTTTCGAGAATGAGGGCGGGGGTGGCTCCCTTCAGTTTGATGCGTTTCTTGCGGAATAGGCCCAGCCAGACCAGGCGTTTCATCACCTCGCCCTGGGGATCGAGGCCTAGCATACCGGCAATGCGGTCCTTGACCGAGCCATTACCACTGGGGGCCAGGGCCTCCATAAGCTCGTGGTAGGTCAGGGAGTTGCTGTCGAGGATGGGGAAATCACCGTCCGTCATGCCGATGTGAATTAGGGCGTTCCAGGCGGCACAGTAGCCGGGGTAGCGCAGGGTGCCGCGCAGGATGGTGGGGATGCCGGTCAGTCCATACTGCTTGCGGTACAGTAGGCTATCCCGGTTGGCGTAGGCCTCGAAGGTGCCGATGCCGTCGATATTTACATCCCAGGTGTTGGCAAAGACGCGGTAGTACGGTAGGTACTTGAGCTTGTTCTCGTCGAGGTACTGAGCGGTGCCCTGTCCGGCCAGGACGACGTTGCGGGGGTTCCAGGTGAATTTGTAGCCCCAGGGGTTGTCGTTGCTCTCGGGGCTGATGAGCCCGCCGGTGAAGGAGCGGAAGGCCGTCACCTCTCCGCCCTTCGCCCGGATGGCGTTGATGCGCTGCATGGCCGACATGTGGTCGATGCCCGGATCCAGGCCCATCTCGCCCATGAACATCAGCTCCCGGTTGCGGGCCTCATCGCCTAGCCGGTACAGCTCCTGGCTTACGTAGCTGGCGGTGACGAGGTGCTTTTTGAGGCGGATGCAGTCCTGCGCCACCTCGATGTGCAGGTGGGCGGGTAACAGCGACACCACGATGTCGGAGCGGCCAATGAGCTCGCGGCGGTCGTTGGTCTTGGTGACGTCGAGCCAGGCTGTGGTGCCCCGCGGATGGCCGTTGACCTTGGCGGCAGCGGCGGCGGGGTCAGCATCGGCTACGGTGACGTTCCAGCCCAGACGCTCGCTATTGTCCAGGCAGTAGTTGATGAGGGCGGTGGAGGAGCGACCGGCACCGATGATGAGAATACGGGAGGGCATGGGGGCTAAAGTACGGCGGGGGCGCTTACTTGCCGGCGTAGGATTCGGCCAGTTTTTTCAGGGCTTCCCCAGTGAGCCGCTGCACCGTCCATTCGTCCATGGGCTCGGCCCCGATGGACCGGTAGAACTCGATGGCCGGGGTATTCCAGTCCAGTACGCTCCACTCGAAGCGGCCGTAGCCGCGCTCCACGGCAAGGTGGGCTAGGTACTGTAGTAGTTTTTTGCCGATGCCCTTACCGCGCAGCTCGGGTAGTACGAAAAGGTCTTCGAGGTACACACCGGGTTTGGCCAGGAAGGTGGAGTAGTTGCGGAAGTAGAGAGCGAAGCCGGCGGGCGTGCCGTCCCATTCGGCCAGGATCACCTTGGCGCTGGGGTCGTCGCCGAAGAGGGTGCGCTGGAGGTCGGCCTCGGTGGCGGTAACCTCGTGGCTTAGCCGCTCGTAGTCGGCTAGCTGCTGAATGAAGTGGAGGATAGTGGGGGTATCGGCTGAGGTGGCCTGGCGTAGGGTGAGCATGAGTGTAGGTAGGGCCCTAGCGGACTGGTGTTGGAGGGCTCAACACAGAGGACAGGGAGGTAATCGCGGAGGTGCACGGAGAAGGTGTTGCTAAAAGGTAAGCGGAGGCCATCGCCTGACGGCGATGCTGGAGGACACATCCCACATAACCATACTCTGTGTACCTCAGTGCATCCCTCTGCGTCCTCTGTGTTGAGCCCAGAACCTCGTTGAGCCCAAGCCAGCAAAGCGCGTAGCGCGTGCGCAGCAACCCTAAGCCTCCACCGTATTCTCCTCCAGGATAGTATCGTCCACCAGCACGCGGCTGCAGTGTTCGCAGGCCATGAGGCGCTTGCGCTGGCTAATCTCGAGCTGCTGCTGGGGCGGGATGGCGTTGAAGCAGCCCCCGCAGGCATTGCGCTCAATGGTTACGACGGCTAGCCCGTTGCGGAAGTTAGCGCGGGTTTTGTCGTAGGCGCGCAGCAGGCGGTCCTCGATGAGTTTACGCTGCTTATCGGAGGCGCGGCGGAGTTTCTTTTCTTCCTTCTCGGTCTTGGCGATGATGCTCTTGAGCTCCTCCTGCTTCACTTCCAGCAGTTTGAGCTTAGCGTCGCGGCGCTCCGTGGTGGCGTCGAGGGTAGCCTGACGGCCTTCGAGGTCCTCGCCGGCGGTCTTGGCCTTTTTCTGGCTAAGCTGGATCTCGAGGCGTTGCATCTCGGTCTCCTTCATCAGGGCCTCGTACTCGCGGTTGTTCTTCACGTTGTTCATCTGCTCCTCGTAGCGGCTGATGAGCATGTTCGACTCGTTGACGTTAGCGTCGTGGCGGCTGATCTCGTCCTGGAGCTCGCCGACTACGCCCTCGGTGCGGTTGATGCGGGTCTCGAGGCCGGCGATCTCGTCCTCCAGGTCGCTGACCTCCATGGGCAGCTCGCCCTTCAGGATTTCGATCTCGTCGATCTGGGAATCAATGAGTTGCAGGCGATAGAGCTCGCGCATTTTTTCTTCGACCGTCAGTTCGGTGGGGGGGGTAGCAACTGCCATTCGGGGGGTTATTATCGGTTTGCGGGGGTCCTGGTTAGCCAACGAAGTAGTGGACCGGATTAGTGGTCAGCTCCGTGGAAAGGACCGCAAAGGTAGTGAACTTAGTAGATAACAGTTCCGCAAGTAGTTGAGTTGTAAACTGTTCCGATTCGTAGTGGCCGATGTCGCAGATCACGATCTGGCTGTCGGCGTCGAAGAACTCGTGATACTTATAGTCGGCCGTGACGAAGACCTGTGCCCCGGCCCGTTTAGCGTCTTCAAGCAGAAACCCGCCGGACCCGCCTGCTACGGCTACGGTGGTCACCTCCCGGTCTAGTAGCGCTGTGTGCCGCACCACCTCGGCCTGCATCCGCTCGCGCAGCATAGATAGAAAAGCTGTCTCTGACATCGGCTCGGGTAGCTCGCCTACCATGCCGGAGCCCACCGTACCCGTCTCGTTCTTTGCCCGTAGCAGCCGCAGGTTGTCCAGCTCCAGTTGCTGGGCGATGCGCTCGTTCACTCCCCGGTCCCGCACATTGTCCAGGTTGGTATGGATGGCGTAGATCGCTACCCCTAGCTGGATGGCTTTAATCACGGTCCGCTCCACGTAGTTCGCTCCATTCAGGCGCTTCAATCCCCGGAAGACGATGGGATGGTGCGCCACCACGAGGTTGCACCCGCGCGCCGCCGCCTCCTCTACGATGGCTTCCGTACAGTCTAGGCTGGTAAGCACACCGATTACTTTGGTAGTAGGATCGCCAACGATCAGACCAGCATTATCATAGGACTCCTGTAGCTCGGATGGAGCAATGGTCTCCAAATAGTCGGTCACGTCCTGGATCGTCAAACCTTAACCCCTTTACCCCCTAACTCCTTTACCCCTTCCAGAATCCCGGTAGTAGAGTACCCTTCCACAAACGGCAGCACTTCCACCCTACCCCCCCAACTGAGCACCTCCGGAGCCCCCACGATGGTCGCCTCGGTATAGTCCCCCCCCTTCACCAGTACATCCGGCCGCAGCGTTCTGATGAGCTCCAGCGGCGTATCCTCCTCAAAGGCAATCACCCCATCCACGAAGAACAGACTGGCCAGCAACTGCATCCGCGCCTCCACCGGCAGCACCGGACGGCTCGATCCCTTCAGCCGCCTTACACTGACATCGGTATTGACCCCCACGATGAGACGCTTACCGAGCCCGGCGGCCTGGGCCAGGTAGGTGAGGTGACCCGGATGCACGAGGTCAAACACCCCGTTAGTAAACACGGTGGGCTGACTCACCACCCGCCACCCACAGCGGCGGCGGCTCAGCTCGGTCAGCGGGAGCAGTTTGTCATGGACGAGTTCGAGTGGTGTCATAGCGAATATTCGCCGGGTTTAGGGCTTGGCTCGGATTAAGATAGGCTACCGCCGCCGCCCCCGCTCGCGGTAGCGTACCCAGGCGTTGTAGATGAGCCGAAAGGGCATCACGGCCGCGGCCACCACCGCCCACACTCCGAAGAAGCGGTACTCTGCGTGCATGTACTTGTCCATCGTCAGGCCCGTCTCCGGCTCTAGTCCCTGCACGAGCACGTCCGGGCCCCGCTCATCGAAGTAGATGATAAACGCATTAAAGGCCTGTACCATGTAGAAGATCAGGGGGATGAGCGCCAGGGCCAGCAACGCCCCCACTACCATCCGGTCGCGCAGCCAGCTTACCTCCAGCAGGAACAGATAGCGGGTAACGGTCACGGCCGTTACCACGTACACGAAGTTGGGTACGAAGAAGGGGAAGTTCGGCACCGAAGAGTAGATCGGCAGCAGCACCAGCCCGGCCAGCACCAGGGTGAAGGCCCACCAGGTGAGTTCGAACACGGCCGTGGTGGTCTGCTTAGCCGGCAAAGTGGTCGCGGATGTGTTCGAAGAGCTCGACGCCGATATTGTCCTGTGCCTCCTCGGTGGCCGCGCCGATGTGGGGCGATACGCTTACCCGGGGGTGCTCCAGCAGATCGCGGCGGGGACTGGGCTCGTCGACGAAGACGTCCAGGGCGGCCCCGGCAATCTTGCCGCTGTTAAGTCCTTCCAGTAGTGCATCTTCATTGATCACGCCACCGCGGCTAGTGTTGGCGATGATGACGCCATCTTTCATTTTGGCGATCTCGTCCGCCCCGATCAGGTCACCGCCGGGCACGTGGATGGTGATGTAGTCGGCCTGTCCGAGCGCCTCCTCCAGGGGCAAGGTCTTGAGCGTGAAGCTCATCGTTTTGCCGTCGTAGAAGTCTAGCTGCACTGTATCCTGTTCCTTATAGGTATCCACGGGGATGACCTGCATACCCAGTCCCAGTCCGATGCGGGCTGCAGCGATGCCGATGCGCCCGAAGCCGATAATGACCAGGGTACGGCCGCGCAGCTGCCGCCCTTCGGCGTACGCTTTCTTGAGCTTATTGAAGTCCCCATCCGCCTTGGTCAGTTCCCGGTTCGAGCGATTCAGAAACCGGCTTAGTCCGAAAAAGTGCCCGAACACCAGCTCTGCCACGGCCTGGCTCGAAGCGGCCGGGGTGTTATAGGTCGGAATGCCCTTGCTCCTGGCGTACTCGTGGTCGATATTGTCGATGCCCACCCCCCCGCGCAGGATGGCCTTCAAATTAGGACTGGCGTCGATAAGTTCCTTCCGCACCTCGGTAGCGCTGCGCACGATGATGGCGTCGTAGTCATTGAGCTTGGTCATCAGCTGGTCCTGGGGGATCTTGTCGGTCACGACTTCGAAGCCGGCGTCTTCCAGGAGTTGTTTGCCGTTATCGGCGATGCCATCGTTGGCTAGGATGCGGATCATGGTCAGGGGGTTAAGAGGCAGGGAAAATGTTGTGGGGGGCGGGGCCGCAGGTGCAAGGTTAATTGAAAGGCGGCAAAGGTAGGTCAGCCCGGCGTAGCTTGCGTACCTTAACCAATAGGGAACCGCTACGTTTACTGCTCTAACACCTTTACGCATTCACCCCTTAATTACTTTACCCCATGGTCATCGACATCGTCTGCCTCATCTTCCTGGCCTATGGCTTCTGGGTCGGCTACAGCCGCGGTATCATCTCTACGGTACTGAGCCTGGTGAGCTACCTCTTCGGGGTGCTGGCGGCGATGAAGTTCGGTCCCATTGCGGCGGAGATGATCTTCGAGACTTTTCCACAGGTGACCAGCGCGGGGGCCTTCGTGTTGGGGGTGGTGCTACTGTTCTTTCTAACGCTCATCCTGTTCCGCATCCTGGCGCGGGGACTTACCGGTTTCATGGAGCGCGTCAACATCAACTTCATCAACCAGGTGCTGGGGGGCGTCCTATCGGGGCTCTTTTTCACCTTCATCTTCTCCGGGCTCGTGTACTTCGGCGACCGCAGCAAGATCATCACCGATGAGGTCAAGGCGGACAGCATCACCTATCCGGTGCTGATCCAGCTACCGGATATCGTCATCGAGCACGGCAAGGCGCTGTTCCCCATCTTCTACGACTTCTACGAGCAGGCGGTGGATGCTATGGACCGGCTGCGGGATGGGGTGGACCGGCGGGAGAACGATAGTATTTTCGACCTGGAGGAGTAGTGTGGAGTACAATGCTGCCGGAGGCAGCATTGTACTGCGGGTGCATTAGCTTCCACACCAGCTCCTTCAGCAACTCATGCTCCTCCCGCCCCGCCAGGTTGCTCCCCACTCCCTTGCTCTTCAGGTCGTACTCCCGCAGTAGCGCGAAGACCTCGTGCATACCCGGCTCCGAGTAGTTACGTGCCGTTTGCTCATAGTCCTGCAGGAAGAAGTCGAAGCGCAGGCCGAGCGCCTTCATGATCGCCTGCCGGCTTTCCCGCTTGCGGTGCAGCTCCTTGAGGAGGAAGACCTTGCTGAAGTAGTTGTACAGACTGCCCGTCACCATGGGTAGCGGCGCGGCCTTCGGGTTGGCCCGAAAGTAGTTCAGAATGCGGGTGGCCTTGACCACGTCGCGGTGACCGATGGCGCGCTGGAGCTCGAAGACGTTGTAGTCCTTGCTCACGCCGACCTGCTCCTCCACGATCTCCGTAGTGACCTCGGTGCCGGGGGCTAGGTTAAGCAGTAGCTTATCAAGCTCGTTGGTGATCTTGCCTAGGCTCGTACCCAGGAACTCGGCCAGCAGGTTAGCGGCCTCGGGGCGGATGGTGTACTTGCGGTCGCGTAGGTAGTTGGTGATCCAGCCGGGCACCTTGTTGTCGTACAGCCCCTTGGCCTCGAAGACGACGCCGTTTTTCTTGATCGCCTTGGTCAGCGCCAGGTTGCCGCTGAGTTTCTTGTGCTTGTGGCTGATGACTAGTACGGTAGTCGGGGCGGGCTTTTCGGCGTAGGCGGCCAGGTCCTTGAGTCCGCGCATGTCCTGGGCCTCGCGCAGCAAGATCAGTTGCCGTTCGGCCATCATGGGAAAGCGCCGGGCGGCGTCTACGACCTGTAGGTGGTCGGTGTCCTTCCCGTACAGGATAGTTTGGTTGAAGGCGCGCTCGTGCTCCGCTAGGGCGTGGCGCTCGATGGCCTCCTCCAGCTGATCGATGAAGTAAGGTTCTTCACCGTGTAGGAGGTACAGGGGGGCGAAGTCTTTTGCTTTGATCGCCTTTAGGAGGGGGCCGAAGTCCATGGGGTGAAGGTACGATTTGGTGGCACCTGCGGCCGGGGTAGCTAATCCCGCTTCAGATGAAGCGTATTTTCATCAGCATCAACTTGACTTCTGAGGGTCATGCGGTCGCCATTGAGACTTATATTATATGTTTCATCATCAAGCGTGATCGCCGTAGCGCCATCGCTTATCTGGTAGTTCAAACGGTAAATTCCGCTTTCAATGACATTTGGAAATTTGGACTCGATCTCCCAATTGACGGTGCCAGTGTCGATATCATCATCATTAAAATTCATGTTGAAAGACTCAATCACGTCGGGTATCGCTTCTTCATTGTCAATCATCCACGAAGTAACTTCCCAATTACCTTGTATACGATCGTTTAATTCTTGAACGGAAATGCCATCGTCATCATCATCCCCCCCAAACAGCTTCCCAATACAGGAAGAAGAGGTGAGCAGTACAGCGATAAGCAGCAGGTAAGAAAAACGGTGCAACGTCTTCATAAGATTTGGTAGTTGTGTAGTTCGAAGTGTACTAGGACTACCAAATGTATGCCACCCAAACCAAACTACTGGCAAAATTATTCCTCCCCCAACGCCGCCAAAATCACCCCACACGCCCACTCGATCTCCTCCACCGTGATCGTCAGCGGCGGAGCAATACGCAAACTCCGCTCGTTCCACAAAAACCAATCCGTAATCAAGCCCCGCTCTAGACAGCCGGCAATTACCCGCCGCACCTCGTCGAAATCAGCCAGCTCCACAGCCATCCACAGGCCGGCGGAGCGCAGGTGCAAAATTTTCGGGTGCTGGAGCAAGCGGTGAAACAGCGCTTCCTTTTCCGGTACGGCGGCTAGTAGCTCGGGCTGATCCAGCAGTGTCTGTAGCACCGCCAGCCCCGCCGCACAGCTCACCGGATGCCCTCCGAACGTAGTGATGTGACCCAGCACCGGATTATTGGTCAGCGACTCCATCAGCTCGCGCCGGGCTACGAAGGCACCCAGCGGCATACCGCCGCCAAAGCCCTTAGCCAGCAGCAGCACGTCCGGCACCACCCCGTATTGCTCGAAGGCGAAGAGCGTACCGGTGCGTCCCATACCGGCCTGTATCTCGTCCAGAATCAGTAGCGCGCCGGTTTCATTGCACCTGCGTCGCACCGCCCGGATCCACTCCCTGCGTGGTTTGCGGATGCCCCACTCGGCCTGCACGGTCTCGAGGATGACGGCGGCCGTACGCTCCGTAATGCGCTCCAGACAGGCATCACAGTTGAAATCAAGGTGACGGATACCCGGTAGCAGAGGGTGAAAGGGACGCGTAAAGTCCTTCGGCCACATCAGACTGGCCGCCCCCTGGGTGCTGCCGTGGTAGGCGTGGGTGGCGGCGATGATCTCGGTGCGCCCGGTGACCCGCTTGGCGAGCTTCATGGCTCCCTCGGTGGCCTCCGTGCCGGAGTTGGTGAAGTAGACGTTGTCGAGCTGCTCGGGTAGCTGACTGCACAGTAGGGTGGCTAGCTCCACCTGCGGCCCGAGCACGAACTCGCCGTAGACCAGGGTGTGCATGTAAGTACCGGCCTGTCGTTGTACCGCTTGTACCACGGCCGGGTGGTTATGGCCCAGGGCGCTCACACCGATGCCGGCGATGAGGTCGAGGTACCGCTTGCCGCTGCTATCGATCAGGTAGACCCCCTCGCCGCCGGCAATTTCCAGGCCCATGGGGGCGGGGCTAGTCTGGGCGATGTGCTTGAGGAAGTTGGCGCGGCGCATGGCCGGCAAAAGTACG
Source organism: Saprospiraceae bacterium (assembly GCA_958295895.1). Taxonomy (GTDB): domain Bacteria; phylum Bacteroidota; class Bacteroidia; order Chitinophagales; family Saprospiraceae; genus Neolewinella. The sequence goes on from CATQHI010000015.1 coordinate 14,622, forward strand.
GCGCGGCGGGGCGGTTAGCAGGCTAGTCCGCGGCGGCTAACTCGTTTACCAGACGTCCCAGTTCCTTAGCCGCCAGGTCCGTGCGGGCGGTCACCAGCGTCGTGCGGTCTGCTTCCTGCACCACGACGACCAGGTCGCGGATCTTTTGCCTGCGGTAGCGTACGGTGAGGGTGACCCGGCTCCCCTCGGCGGTACGCACCTCGGCCCAGCGCTCGAAGTCCTTGTACCGCTCCAGGGTGTAGAGTAGGTTCACGATGCCTTCCTGCGGGGCGGTAAAGTCGGCATTGTCGAAGCTCACCACGCGCAGGGTACCCACCTCGCCGAGCAGCTCGAACACGGCCCGTTCGTCATCGTCTTCGGCGGCGGTGAAGGCGATACTGCTGGCCAGTCCGACCAGCCAACCGGGCACCTTTACGGCCACGTTTTCTTCGCCCTTGCGGTGTACGTTGATGAAGTCGTTGATGGCCTGTTCCTGGGCGCTCAGGGCGGTCGTGAGCAGGCAGCAGATGATGAGTAATCGATACATAGTGTGCATATTGAGTGGTTTATTTAAGGGAATTCTGAAGCGCGGAGAGCTTACTGAGGTCGATGTTACCGACGAAGCTCAGCATGGCAAAACTGCTGTCCGCCCCCACCAGCATAAAGAGCTCGCTGACGACCGCTTTATCGTTCTGGACAAAGGCCTCCACGTGCTGCCCGTCCTTGGTGCGTACGCTGAAGAGCAGGTCGTAGGCGTCGGTATTGATCCGCGCGTTGGCCTCATCATAAAACTTCAGCGGCGTCACATCGGTGTGCAGCACTCGGATGCCCCGTACGTCCCTGACGACTTCCAGGATGGCGGCCAGTTCTTCATCGTCGATCTCATCCAGCTCGATCTTCGCATCATCTAGGAGCTCAAACATCTTCCCGCTCACATACACGGCGGTAAAGCGTTCATCGTCCACGTACTCACTGAAGTAGTTGGAAATACCATCCAGCGGCAAACTCTGGGCGGGGAGCGCAGGTGCAAAGAGGAGGAGGAAGAGCGAAATTAGTAGGTAACGCATGGTTAGATAGTTTTGTAGTATCAATCGAGAATGTCCCGTACCTCCCGCAGCTCGCGGACGGTGATTGTAGGACCTTCGTTAAGTTTATCGGAGGTCGTTTCCAGCACCGTTTTGAGGAAGCGTATGGCCGCCCGCTCGTCGGTGATCTCGTGGCGGCTCCAGTCTACGGGCTGCCGCTCGGCGACCGGGAAGGTGGTCAGGTCGGGCTGCTGCCAGAGGTAGGTGCCGCGAACGGCGAGCAGGAGCAGTAGGGCGGCGGCTACGGCAAGTAGGGTCCGCTGCCAGTTAAGTCGGCGGGTGACTTTCCGGGGCGGGGCGCTCACCTGCCGTTCCTGATCCCAGTAGGCGAACAGGGGGGCGTAGGAGGCCAGCTCCGGCGGCACATCGGCGGGGTTACGGAAGTAGGTCTGTAGATCGCGCTCCTCAGCCAGGGTAGTTTCTCCGGCAAAGTAGCGTTCGAGCAGGGCGGTGGCGCGGGCGTGGGTCATTCTAGTATATTTTCCTGGAGCAGCAGTTGCCGTAGCTTACTACGGCCGCGGTGGAGGTAGACCTTGACCTGATCGACAGTGAGTCCAGTGGTGATTGCGATCTCCTGATAGGTAAGCCCCTCCACCTCCCGCAGTTGCAGCACGCTGCGCTGATCGGTCGGCAGCTGCTGCATCAGCCGGTGGATATGGCCGAGGGTATCGGCGGTTTCGACCAGGCGGTGGGGCGTCAGGTCGGACTGGTCACTCGGGGCGGCGGCCCGTTCGTTCGTGGTTCGCACCTTCCGCGACCGTAGTCGGTCGATGGCCCGGTTGTGCGTCATCTTTAGCAGCCAGGCGGGCGGGTTATCGAGGGCCTCGATCTCCTGCCGCCGCTGCCATCCGCTGATGAGCACTTCCTGCACCACGTCTTCGGCCTCGCCGTCATCGCCCACCATACGCAGCGCCAGCCGGTAGAGGCGGTCGCGGACGGTGGTGGCAATGGTGGTGAAGTGGGGCACGTGGGGCGTTTGGTGGGTACACGGGCCAAGGTGGGGGGATGTTACAGGTGGGGGAGGAGAATTACGACGTAGGAGCTATGGAGTACGATGTACAGCGTTCCGGTCTTTTACTTATTACTGTTCTGACTTCTTTCGTGGTAGGGCTCAACACAGAGGACTCAGAGTACGACACGGAGGATCACGGAGCCGTCGTCGGAATTAGGGAACGGAGGGAAACGGAGGCCAGCACCTAGCGGTGCTGCGGGAGGCCATCTGTTCGCCTGATGACTACTTCGTAATCTTCAAACATCCGCCTTAAACCACACCTCGCACCCCTCCGTACAGTTCGTACAGATATCGATCTCTGAGCGCCCCTTCAGTAGCTTGGTGCGGAAGTCATCGTAGGCCGCACCCTCCCAGACTTGGTCCAGACCCTCAGTTTTTACGTCGCCGAGTCGGTGGGTGACGTCCTTATCGAAGCAGCAGGGGGCCACCAGGCCGTCCCAGGTGATGACGCAGCTGTGCCAGAGCTTCCAGCAGTGGTTGTGGAGCTTGTGCTTGAGGCCGTAGGTGCCGTCGGCTTTTTTGTAGTAGCGGGCGTATTGCTCCTGCTCGGGCATTAGGGGGTTGCCGTGCTCGTAGTCGTAGAGCTGGGCCGACTTAAACTTCACCTCGTCGATGCCGATCTCGTCGGCCAAGCGGACTACCTCCCCCATTTGGTGCTCGTTGGGCCTGACGACCAGGAACTGGAAGATGAGATGGGGGGTGGGTGAGCCGAGTTCTCGCTTCCACTTGACGAGGTTGCGGGCGCCCTGTAGCACAGTCTCCAGCTTGCCCGCCTTACGGTACTGCTCGTACACCTTCTGGGTGGTGCCGTCGACACTAATGATGAGCCGGTCCAGCCCGCTCTCGATGGTGCGCCGGGCGTTGGCGTCGTTGAGGAAGTGGCCGTTGGTGGAGGTGATGGTGTATACGCCGCGGTCACTGGCCTCGCGCACCATGTCCAGGAAGTCGGGATTGATGTAGGGCTCGCCCTGGAAGTAAAAAATGAGGTACAGCAGCCGGTCGGCAATATCGTCGAGGGTGCGGCGGAAGAAGTCGGCCTTTAGATTGCCCGTCGGCCGCGTGAACTGCCTAAGCCCGCTCGGGCACTCCGGGCAGCGGAGGTTACAGGCCGTGGTGGGCTCAAAGCTGACGGTGAAGGGCTTGCCCCACACCACCGGCCGCTGCAGCCAGCGCGTGGCGTAGTAGCTGGCCGTGACCTGCACCGCGTTGACGACCCGGCGGGGCGTGAGCTTGCGGAGGAAGTTTAGGGTGTCTTTGGGGTAGAGTCGCGCCATGGGGTGAAGGTAAGGCCCGCCACTCCCCTACCGCAACCACCGATAAGTAACCTTCACCAAAAAGTTATTCCGCGTCTTCTCCGAAAAGACATTACCGCCCAGGGAGGACACTAGCCCCCGGCTCGGGTCGTCGTTCGCCGTAGCCCCCTGCGACCAGACCAGGAAGATCTCCGAGCCGGGGCGGTACTCCCACCGCGCTACCAGGTTGGAGCGAAACTGGATGAAGTTGAAGTCAGGGTTCCCAAATTCAACACCGTCCTCCCCCATGACAGTGTACCGCCCTAGCTCTCCATCAAAGCGAACCTGATCTGGATCAAAGGCCACAAAGCGGTCACCAAAGTCACGCGCCTGAGGCTGCCCCGTAAAACGTTTGAAGCCGGTGTAGGTGCCCCGGCTCACGAAGGGCTGGCCGTAGTACTGTAGGGTCAGATCGGGGGTGAGGTTGTAGTTGAGGCGTAGGGTGGTGGAGAGGGTGCGCTGGTCTACCTGTCCGACGATATATTCCTTGCCCCCGCCCGACCGGTCGAGCTGAGTAACGTACTGATCGGCCCGCTGAAACCGGCTGTAGCTCGGCGAGATGCTCAGGGACAGCGCATCCAGCGCCTGCCAGTCCGCCTGCACGTAGTAGGACATCTGCTGCTCGCTGCCGTCAAAGGCCGAAAAGCCGTAGACATTAAAGTAAGCCGTTACCTTCTTGCGACTGTCACTGCTCACGTACCCGAAGTACTCCGCACCTGCGCTCTGCCGCAATACCGGTCCGCCCCGTAGGTCTGTTTTCGAGGCCCGTTGGAGGGTGTAGGTGCCCCCGCCCCCCATGCTCCAGAAGTTGGTGAAGTTGGCGTGCATGTTCGTATTGACCGCCTGATTGAGCGACTCGCCGGAAAAATCAAAGGTGGCGTAGTAATTGCCATTGATCTGAAAGCGGCGGAAGATGCCGAAGGGCTCCTGCCACCGCCGCGATGCCCAACCGAAGTAGTTGATCTCGTCGGCGTTGCGCATGAAGCCGATGTCGTTGATCTCGAAGCCCGGCGAGCGCCAGGTGGCCCCCGTCTCGAAGGTGAAGTTACCGGCCAGGTTGCCCACCTTGAGCATGCCACTGCTGCCGTTGAGCCGGGTGGCGGTGCTGTCGACCTGCAGGTGCTCGGCGTCCGGCCGCTGAAAGAAGTGCTCGAAGCCGGTCTGCGTTTCGAGGATGGCCTCCTTACTGCCGCTCACGCTAGATAGTACCGTGTTGCCCGCTACGTACCAGGCGCGGTCCTTCCAGCGGTGTACGAAGTCGGCCCCGCCCGCGTAGGCCCGCCGGTGCAGGAAGCTGAGCTCCGGATCGTCGTCCAAACTCCGCTGCACACCGGTGAAGATGGCCCCCACGTAGGTATCCCCACCCCGGAAGTCCTGCTGCACCCGCCCCACCTGGAAGTTGGTCAGGGGCTCCACGACGGTCTCGCTACGCTCGCCATCAAGGTCGGTGGTGGCCAGTTCGCGCTGGGTGACACTCTCTAGGATCCCGACCGATAGCCCCGACTGCGTCTTCCCACTAAATTTAGCCGCCCCCAGGATGGTGGTGTTGTCCGGTTGGTCGACGTAGTAGCTCCGCCCCCCATCGGAGTCCACGAAACGGTGCGGACTGCCCCCGATGCGGCGCGAATAAAAGAGCTGGTCGGAGGTGTGACCACCGCCCGCTATCGCATCGGATAGACTGAAGTCAAAAATATTCTGCCCCTCCACGAAGAAGGGACGCTGCTCGCGAAAGAAAATCTGGTAGCCGTCCAGGTTCAGGGCCCCGGGGTCGGCCTCCACCTGTCCGAAGTCGGGATTGATGGTCAGGTCGAGCGTCAGGTCGTTGGTGACACCGAAGCGGGCATCGAGGCCGGTCGAGAAGCGGCTATCCGCACCGTCCACGAAGGGATTACCCTCCTCAGCCGGGTAGGTAGAGTGCTGGGCCAGGACGTAGGGTTGTAGCTCTACGTTGCGGCGGGGCTTGAGGTCCTTAAGTCCGCGGAGCTCCCCGAAACGGCTCACCCAGCCCGAAGCGTTGCGGTCCTGTGCCTGCCAGAGGGAGCGCTCGTCCATGCGGAAGTCCCTACGCGTAGACTGAATGCCCCACACCTGCTCCGCCCCGGCCGAAAACCGGATCTGGGAGAGGGGGATGCGCAGCTCGGCCGTCCAGCCCGTAGAGTCAAGTTGGGTGCGGGTCTCCCAGATGGGGTTCCAGCTACCGTCCCAGTTGTTGCCATCGTTACTGATGAACTCGTCACCCTTCACCCCCGAGGCCGACACGGTGAACGAGAAGGCCGTCCGCTTATCGTGGTAGCTGTCGATGTTGAGTTCCACCCAGTCACCGGGGAAGTCATCGCGGCGGCTCATCCTGGCCTCGATCTTATCCGGGTCGCTATCCAGGCAGCGGTAGGCCACGTAGAGGTTGCGGTCGTCGTAGAGGATTTTCAGGAAGGTCTGCTGGGTGGGCGGCTTATCGGGGTTGGGGGTGTATTGGGTATAGTCGCCGCTCCACTCCACCAGGTCCCAGGCCGCCTCCGTGGGGCTGCCGTCGATGAGGGGCGGCGCATCGGTCACCCGCTCCGTCTGGTAACTGCGCTGGGGGTAGGTCTTGGGGCGATGGTGTCCTGGGCGGGTAGGGCACCGGTGGCCAGCAGCAGGTAGAACAGAGTGTGGGATCGTGTCACGGGAGTGGAGTGTAGTAGGAAGGACGAGTGGATGTGACACGGGTTGCAGGAGGGTGATGTTACAGGCCCCGCAAGTACACCTTCCCGTAAGGCGCCTTACACCGCACCTGCGCGCCGCCGCCCCCTATCGTCCCTACCACCTGCTCGTAAAAATCACGCTTCTTACTAGCCGCCTCATCAATCGCGATGTCCAGGTCCGTCAGCAGCTCGCCGAACTCGGTGGTCAGCTCCACCCGCGCGCCCTGGCCCTGGGGGAGGGTCAGGTCCACCGCCCCGTAGTTGCTGTACAGGTCCAGGTCTTGAGGCAGAGAGGCCTGGTCATATACGACCGTCACTCCGCCGTAGGTGGAGTTGACAGCCACCAGCCCGGCCAGGTCTGCAATATCCACTCCGCCGTACTCGGTCTCCACGGTCACGGTGATACCGGCGGGCACCCGCACGATCATGCGGATCTGGTCGTCGCAGCAGTTTTCCCTACGAGATTGGCGATTGAGCTGCTGCATGGTGGGGCCGGTTTCCTCGACGTAGATGGTACCATCGCGGCGCTTGACGTCTAACTTTGCCAGCTCGGGGCGGGGCGCGCCCTCCACGGTCACGGAGTGCTCGATGGTGATGGCATCCCCTGTGGCTTCGCGGATGTCCACGCTGCTAAATAGGGCCGAAAGGTGCAGGGCGGTAGCGCCTTCCAGCTCGATGCCGGTCATGTCGGACTGGCCGCGTAGGCTGAAACTCGCCAGGAATAGAAAGAGAAGTGTGCGTTGCATAGTGGGTTGAGCTTTACTGCTTGCGGATGTAGAGATTATCGTAGGTAGCGGTTAGCGAGAGCAGGGGGCCACCGCCGTTGATGGTGCCGGTGAGCTGGTTCTGGCGAAAATCCTCGCCGTCATTCCAGTTATCTCCGCGCTCCCGCCGCTCCTCCTGCGGGACACTGGCCGTAGTATTGGCTTTGATCTGGATATCGAAGTCGGTGTACATATTCCCGTAGCCGCTGGAGAGGCGCAGGTCGGCCTTAGTGGCGGCGGGCAGCGTCACGTCCACGTTGGAGTAGGAGGAATGCAGACGTACCTCCTCCGTTGGCGGGTTGTCCCATACCGCTACGATGTCGTCGTACACCGCATTCACGGCCATCGGACCGGTCACGTTCCTGAGCTCCACGCTGTGGTACATCATGCTCACGTCGAGTTCCCCGCTGAAGTCGCTCACCGTGAGGTCATCACCTCGAACGGTGCTCTGCTCCACTTTTACCGTGGCACTATTCGGCACGCGTACGGTCACGGACTTCCCATCACCCCCCACCTGCTGCACCAGGATGCGCCCCTCACTTTCGGTCACGCTCAGGCCGAAGCCGGTATTATCGCGCAATCCCGAGGCACTAATGCGGCGCAGTCCGGCGGCCCGTTCGTCCGCTTCGGCGTGGTTGCTGCGGCCCTCCACGGTCAGCTCGGAGCCGGCCCCACCGACGATTGTCAGCTGATCAATCTCCCGAAATTCGATGGTCTTACCGGCCGCAGCCAGCTTAAAATCTTGCTGCCCGAGTAGGGGCACCGCGAATAGTAGAAGCAGTAGGATACGTAGCATGGTAGATAGGGTTTAGATCAGTTTAAAGGTCCCTAGCTCGGCCGCATCGCGCAGCCGTTGCGGCAGGGTGTCGTTGGAGATCATCTCCTCCAGGTAGGGCAGCACGCGCTTTTCGTTCAGGCCCACGAGGGTTTCCAGGAGCTGTACGCGCACGGCCGGCGGGGGGGACTCCCCCATGGCCTGCAGCATTTCCCGGCGGGCCAGGGGCTCGGCGGCGAAGCGGCGTAGGGCGTCCAGGGCGGCCAGGCGCACGTTGGTACTCGCATCCGTGCGTAGTAGGTGGCCCAGGTTAGCGATTACGGCGGGGTCGGCCGTTTCCAGCTCCAGACTCACCGTGGCGGCGCGCATGCGGGTCAGGCTACTGCGGTCCTGCATCAACTCCAGCATCAGGGTGCGGGTGGCGGCCAGTTGCCGTTCCAGTTCATCGGCATCCTGCTTGGCGTAGTTCCAGCCCAGGGCAAACACCAGCAGCAGACTGGCGGCAACAGCGAGGTAGGGGGCGGCGGCGCGCCGGTGCAATTTTTTTGGAACTATCAGGGCCGCGAAGCGCGCATCGGCCTCCGCACTCGGCACGGGGTCGGGCAGGGCGGCTATCTCCCGGCGCAGGTCGTCCAGGGCATTCAGTTCGCGCTCGAGTTCGTCGTCAGTCGGTGGGATCATAGCTTGTTGGCGTTGTGGTAATTGGCCCGTAGTCGTTTACAGGCCCGGTGCATGCGCACCTTGATGTTGGCCTCGGTGGTATCGAGCACCCGGGCTATGTCAGCGTACTTCATATTGCGCTGCCAGGCCAGTTCGACCACCACACGGTAGTGATCGGGCAGGGCGGCCAGGGCACCGCGGCAGTCGGTGGGGAGCTCCCCTCTTCTTCCAGCGGTAGGTCGCTTAGGTCGTAGGCATCCGCCAGTGGCATGCGCCCCACCAGCCGGCAGTGGTCGTGGTGCACGTTGCGCGCGATGGTGTACACCCAGGTACGGAAGGTCTGCCCCGCCCGCCAGCTCGTGCGGTAGGTGATGATGCGCTCGAAGACGGTATGCAGCAGGTCCTCGGCCGTAGCCCGATCGAGCCGCCCGCGGTTGAGCAGGAAGCCCAGCAGGGGCCCCTTATAGCGGGCGTAGAGCGGGGCTAGCTCGGGGAGCTGGCCGGCGGCTACGCGCTGCATGAGCGTCTCGTCGGTTTCGGAGGGTGGCACGTGGGGGGTACTGGCTTTTTTCCGGAAGGTTACGCTGTGGGGAAGATATCTTTCCCTACTAAAAAGCCCCGCCATGCCCTCCACCAACCCCGCACCCGCGGCCCCGCCCAAGCGCACGTCTACCCTAAAAAAGATCGTCTACGTCATCATCCTGCTCGTAGCGCTCTCACTGATCCTACAGGTCCTCGGCTTCGGCGTACTGGACCGGCGGGAAGAAAATACGCTGATCGAGCAGCCGCACCTCGAGTAGAGGCAACCCCCCGGCCGGTATTTTCGTGGGGTAAGTATCCGTATCACTTAACCCTACCCTGCGATGAGACTACTGCTACTCCTTACCCTGTGTGCCGGCTGGTTAGCCTGCGCCGAGAAATCCGAAATCACGCTGGCCACGGCGAACAACGACTTTATCGAGGGAACCCTCGACGGCAAGGCCTTCCAATACGCCTCCGGTAGTTTCTACGGCTCGGGAATGGATTACCAGCTGCCCTATTCCACAACTGGTGGAGGGGGGGAAACGGGCACCACGACCCAACTGGGCGGACTGTTCGTCAGTCGTATCGATGACAGCTTTACGCGGGCGGTGACCCTGGCCCTACCGGGGGTACCGTTGCATGCGTACGCTATGCCCACCGCCGACCTACAGGGGACCCTTACGCAGGGCGCGCTAGCCGCCGACTCCTACCCCGGTTGCCCCCACATCGATAGTAGCGGCCTGGACGTCGTACTGGTAAGCCTGCGTATCGTGTCCTGGGACGGCGACCAGCTGATCGGGGAGTTTGTCTCTGCCGACCCCGACCGCGAGGTCACGGGAAGTTTTCACCTACTCGTAGCGCGCCCCTGAGTCCCCAACCCATGTGGGACGACACCGTACTGCACGACCTGACGGCTGCCTGTAGCCAGAGCGACGCCGCCGCACAGCGCGCCTGGTATACCTACAGCTACGCCTACGGTATCACCGTAGCGCTCTACTACAGCAGCAAGCGGGAGGAGGCCGAGGAGGTCCTGCAGGACAGTTACGTGAAGGTGTTCGCCCACTTCAGCCGGGGCCAACCGGCGCCGGTGCACCACCGACCGTGGTTTCGGCGCATCATCATCAATACGGCGATTGACTATTACCGGCGGCAGCAACAGCAGCGCCGGGGCCTGATCGTACTACTTACGGCCCCCGTCTGCCACAACCGAGCCGTGGAGACCCTCGATACCGCCGACCTGTACCGCCTGGTGCAGTGCCTCCCCCCTACCTACCGCATGGTCTTTAACCTGCACGTGCTGGAGGGATACAGCCACCCCGAAATTGCCCGGCGGCTTAGGATTAGCGTCGGTACGTCCAAATCCAACCTACACAAAGCCCGTACTCAGCTACAGCGACTAGCGGGCCCCTACTTTAATCTCGACAACGAGCTATCCAATGCGTGAGCTAGAAGAATACCTGCGGGAGGCTAGTTACCGTCCCCTACCGGAAGCGCCGCCCGCCGGTGGCTTCGCCGCGCTGCAACGACGGATGGGACAGTCGCGCAGCGAGCGTAGTTCTCGCCGGTCACTACCGTGGGTCCTGAGCGTGCTGATGGTAGCGGCAGGGCTGCTTTACCTAATGCCCGGAAAGAAACAGCGACCTTCCCCTACGCTGACGGCCTTTACGGTAGCTACGCCGCCTGCTGCCGGCGACCGGGAGCAGGGGGCCGGGGTATTTATGCCTCGTACGGAGGTAAGTCGGTCCGTGGATCAGGAGCAAAACAGTTTCCGTACTCAGCCCGCTCTCCGCACGGATAGCTTACCGCTGGAGCTGTCTTCAGCGCCTAATTTTCCTACCCTCCGGCCCGTTATGACACCACGCCCAGTGATCGAAGGCTTAGTTCGATCCGTACTCCTGCCGGTGGTACCCGCCACCGAATCGAGTAGTCCATTTGACACGCTGCCCGCGATCAATCCTCCCACCCTCCTTCACGCAGCAGAACCACTAACCCCAGTAGATCGGGGCCACTGGGACGTTGGTGTAGCCCTCTACTACACACCATTCCGGCACGGGGGGTATACGACAGAATGGTCGGAGACGGAGGATCCGGTATTCCCGGGTGGCGGCAAGAGCTTCGTGCTGGACCAGCAACAGGGGGTGACACTATACGCAGAAGACTATCGCCCCTTAGACTACCGGGTGCTGCACCCCGTAGGTCTGCTACGCCTGCACCGGCAGACGAGCCGGAAGCTGAGGTACGGGCTGGGGGTAACCTACTTCCGGGGCAAGGACGATAACGCTAAAGGTAGCTGCGCTGCAACCCACTGCCTCCAGTCACTACTTTACTACGGACCGGTACAAAATGGAGCTACTCCTGCTCTCCGCTGATGCAGGATGGACCTTTCGCCCACAGGCTAAGTTACAGCCCTGGGTCGGAGTGGGCGTACAGCTCGCCCTAGCGAGCTGGGAACGTGGCGAGAAGTACCTGGTAAGGGATAACGAGCGGTACCTACAATCTAGGTCCAAGGATACTTACAACTACCTGGGTACGTCCCGCTTCCCGCTACTGCCCACCCTGGAGCTCGGCCTACAGTACCGCCTCAGCGCGCACTGGTCAGCTGGCCTGAACGTGGGGGCCGTACCCAACGGTCAGATATTGATCCGGGCTACCCCCGGTGCCGAGGTCCGCTTTCGGTGGTAAGCCCTACGACCAGCCCACGCTCTCCAGCCCCGGATAAAAGGGCCACGGAACAGCCAGCAAGATCATCACCAGCCCAATGCCGTAGTGGACCGCGATGGTCTTCCAACCTTTATTGAGCTCGGCCTGCTTTTTGGCCTTGATGTAACCGACGGTGATGATGGTCACGGCCAGCAGCATGACGATCCAGTGCACGTAGTTGTAGTAATTAGCCACCGAGGTGCCGGCCGTCTCGATGGGGTCGGCCGCGATGCCGTAGGGGCTGAGCCAGAGGTAGAGCAGCAGGCCCAGTAGTAGTTGGATGTGTACGGAGATGAAGGCGAACAGCGCCAGGCGGTCCTTGCCCGGATAAACCACCCCGGACCGACGACGGGAGACTGCCCGCAGGACAGCGGCAATAAGCAGGACCAGCACGATCCAGCGCAGGCCGGAGTGACTGTGTTGGATGGCGGTATAGAGTACTCCCATAGGTGTCTGAAATGTGGCGCAAGATAGCGCCGGGTTAGCTCAATCCTGCCCCAGCAGGTAGCCGTAATCCTTGAGCCCGTCGACGTGCATGCAGATGACGCGGATGATGGCCACGATCGGGATGGCCACAATGGCCCCCACCGGCCCCCACATTACGGTAAAGGCAATGACTGCCACGACGGTAGTAAGGGGGTTGATGTCGACCTCATCGCCCACGATCAGGGGGGTGAGGATGTAGCTTTCGAGCGTCTGGGCTGCCGCCATAGTACCTAAAATCCCCAGAATCATAGAAGACCCGCCACCACTGGCGATCGCGATGGCCATGGCCAGGACGCCACCAATGATGTTACCTAAGTAGGGGATAATACTGAGTACGGCGACCAATACAGCCACTACGATGGCATAGTCGAGCCCTACCAGACTGAAGCCGATGCCGTAAAGCACCGAAAGGATCACGATCAGGATCAGCCGCCCCTTCAGGTAATTCTGGGCTACGTCCGAGGCCTGGTTGACCGTTTCTTTCATGGTGGGGCGCTCCCCGTCGGGGGCCCGCCGGACCAGGAACTCGTAGAGGCGCTCCTTCTGCGCCAGAAAGAGTACCACATATACTAGCATAAGTAAAAAGTCACCCAGGATGCCCACAGTGCTCGACAGGGCCCCGGTGATCTGCTCTCCCCCGATGGGTATGCTACGCAGTACATTGCCGCTACTGCCGGTGCTGGTGCCCCGCGGCGGGGGCGCCTGTGCTGTGGTGGAATCCGCGGGCGGCGACGTACTGGAAGAATCACCCGGCAGTAGGGGGATTTGCTCCCGGGCCCGCTCGACCTGCTCGGTCAGCCGCTCCTGGATCTTAGGCCAGTTATTGGCAAAGCGCGTAGCCTGCTTGCCCACTGCGAAGAAGAGGGCGGCAAAAAATAGCATCAGTACCAGCGTAGCCCCGGCAATGGCAAAGCCCGGTTTCGCCCCCCAGCTACGTAGCTTGTTGTCGATGGGGTTGAGCAGCATGGCGATCAGGCCGGCCACGGTCAGAAGTAGCAGCACGCCCCGCCCGAAGTACAGGATGGTAATAATGCCGATCACAGCAAATAGCCGCAGCACGAAGGCCTGTAACTTAATGGAGGGGTGCATGTAGAAGACTTTGTATTCTTTAGGCCAATCCCCGGCCCGGTGTTCACTCCACCGTACTTTTGGGGGCATGGTATCGCAATCCACCTTTCGCCTCACCCCCCGCCGCCGCGGCTTCCACGTCGTGACCCGCGAGGTGCTCGAGCAACTGCCCCCCCTGCCCCAGGCCGGCCTGCTGCACCTCTTCATCCAGCACACCTCGGCGGCCATCACCGTCAACGAGGCGGCCGACCCCGACGTGCTCACCGACTTCGAGTCCGTCTTCAATAAGCTGGTGCCGGAAAATATGCCCTTCCTGGTCCATACCCTGGAGGGCCCCGACGACATGCCCGCCCACATCAAGGCCGCCATGATCGGCCACAGCATCACGCTGCCCATCACCGCAGGAAGGCTCGCGCTCGGCACCTGGCAGGGCATTTACCTCTGTGAATTTCGCAACCGGGCTTCAGGCCGCGGACTGGTCGCCACCGTCTACCACTAACCCTTGCCAGTGGCGGTAGCCGTACAGCGCCACGACGATGTACACCAGCATAATCAGTAGGTAGAGGTAGGCCCCCGTGCGCCAGTAGATAAATACGTAAGCCGCGTCGATCGCCACGAAGTACAGCCAGTTTTCTAGCCGCCGCGCGATTAGCAGGAAGGTAGCTACTACGCTAAAGGCGGTCGTGATGCCATCGAGGTAGGGCATGGCCGCACCGACCCGGTAGATAAGCACGAAGTTGGCCAGCGCGTAGCCCAGCAGTAGGGAGCTTGACACCACCGTAAGGTGCTCACCCAGTGTCATGCCTAGGATGGCCGGTTTGCCCTCCTCGTGCACGATCACCACGCTATCCAGTGCCTCGGCCGCCGGTCGGGCCCGTACGCTCCGGCGCCAGCGGTACAGTCCTACCCCCGCCATGACCAGGTAGAACAACTGTAGCAGGGCGTCCGACACCAGGTTATACACCGCCAGCATCTGGTGGGCCCACAGCAGCGAGCCTACAGCGGCAAAGATCCAGCAGGCATTATGGTCCCGACTAGCCAGCACGACGTACACCAGCGAGCAGGCCAGCGCCAGCCAGTCCAGGAGCGGCGTGGCCCCGATCTGCGCGATGAGTGGCTGTACGTCCATACGTATGCGGGCGGGGCCGCAGGTGCAACGTCAATAGTTAAAGGGCAACGTTGGTTAGGCTCACGAAGCGTTCGACCCGCTCATCGATCTGCGCCCGGTCCAGCTCCCTCAACCGCCGCGGACCGAAGTCCTCCACCACGAAACTCGCCATGGCCGAACCGTAGATGACCGCTCGCTTGAGGTTTTCGAAGCTGGTATCGTCACTGGCGGCCAGGTAACCCATCAACCCCCCGGCAAAGGTATCACCAGCCCCGGTGGGGTCCACTACCTCGGGTAGTAGCAGCGCGGGGGCGGAAAATACCCGGTCGCCCTCGAAGAGCAGCGCCCCGTGCTCCCCCTTTTTGATGATCAGGTTTTTGGGACCCATCTCCACGATCTTGGCCGCTGCGGTCAGCAGACTCAGCTCGCCGCTCAGCTGCCGGGCCTCCTCGTCGTTGATGATGAGCACGTCGATGCGCTTCAGCACGGCCTTGAGGTCGTCGAGGGCCACGTCCATCCAGAAGTTCATCGTATCCAGAGCCACGAGCTTAGGCCGGTGGTCGAGCTGGTCGAGCACGCGCGACTGGACGGCCGGCGTGAGGTTACCGAGCATGATGTAGTCCGTGCGGCGGTAGCTCTCCGGCACCTTGGGATCGAAGTCGGCCAGTACATTCAACTGGGTATCGAGGGTATCGCGGCCCATCATGTCGTCGTGGTAGCGGCCGGCCCAGTAGAAGGACTTACCGCCGGCGATCGTCTCTACGCCCTCCAGATCCGCGCCGCGGCGCTTAAGATCGGTCAGGTATTCCTCCTTAAAGTCCTCCCCGATCACCGAGACGATCTGCACCGGCTCCACGAACTGGGCGGCGGCCATGGCGATGTAGGAGCAACTGCCCCCCTGGATCATCTTAGCTTCCCCGTAGGGCGTATAGACGTCATCGTAGGCGAGGGTACCGACAGCAAGTAGGGGCATATTTTGATTTTTTGGGGCCGCAAAGATTGCAAAATATAGGCGGACGGCGTAAGTTTGCGACCGCTTAAGCGCCCTGCCTCAGTAGCTCAGTTGGTTAGAGCGGCGGACTGTTAATCCGTAGGTCAAAGGTTCGAGCCCTTTCTGAGGCGCATTTTTTCAAGTCGGCGGACGAATTCTTCGGTAACTGCCCCGAGCAGTTACCGAAGTTCGTCCGCCGACTTTTTCATTTCTACCCCCCGCAACTTCTCCAGGTACTGCCGCACCCCGTGGTGGCTCACCGTCCGCCCGGCAAAAAACTCCGTCGTCTGCCGCCGCTCCGGCACACTAGCCTCCAGGCTCGCTAGGATGTTCTGCAGGTGCATCTTCATGTGTCCGCGCTGAATGCCGGTGGTGACTAGACTCCGCAGCGCGGCAAAGTTTTGCGCCAGGCCCGTAGCCGCGGCAATGCCCATCAACTCCTCCGCACCGGGCCGGCCCAGTAGGTCAAGAGATAAACTAGCCAGCGGGTGTAAGCGCGTCAGTCCCCCCACCGTACCCAGCGCCAGCGGCACCGTAAGCTCGAAATGAAATACCTCGTCGACCACCCGGCAGCGACTCAGGGAGCGGTACTGCCCGTCCTCGGCGGCAAAGGCGTGGGCGGCGGCCTCTACGGCGCGGAAGTCATTACCGGTAGCCAGTACCACGGCGTCGATGCCGTTCATAATGCCCTTATTGTGGGTCACGGCACGGTAGGGATCCTGGCGGGCGATCTCGACGGCGAGCTGGAAGCGGCGCACGAAATCGGCCGCGTCGACCCCGGAGCCGGGGATGTTCATTTTCTCGATCGGACAGCTTACCGCAGCACGCACCGCGCAGTTCGGGGTGTGGTTGCTGAGGATAGCCATAATGACCTCCACCTCCCGCTCATCGGCCTGAAGTGCATCGCTACTAGCCGCCCAGCGTTCGAGCTCGCCGGCGTAGGCTTCTAGTACGGTATTGATAAAATTGGCCCCCATGCTGTCGGCCGTGCCGAAGCGGACCAGCAACTGGTAGCACTGGGGGTGCACTTCCGGCAGGTGTTTCCACTGCATACCGCGCAAGCCGCCGCCGCGGGCCTCCATACGGGCGGTGAGTCCACTGCTGGCGTCACGCAGCCGCCGTTCGAGGGCGGGCAGGAGGGCGGCGCGGCGGCCGGGCCGGCCGGACCAGCGGAAGTGGAGTTGCCCCAGTTTCTCACTGGCGATCACCTCGGTCTGAAAGCCGCCCCGGGTACTCCAGTATTTGGCCGAGCTACTGGCGGCGGCCACCACGCTACTTTCCTCGATCACCATAGGCACGGCGTACGTACGCCCGTTGACGACCACGTTGGGCGCTACGCCGAAGGGCAGGGGGAAGTTGGCGACGGTATTTTCGCTGAAGTTGTCGAGCACCCGCTGAAGGTCCTCGCTGGCAGCATCGAAGTAGCAAAAATCACCTGCCGACTGATCGGGCAAGAAAGTATCCAGGAGCCACTGCCGGCGCTCTGCCTTACCGAGTTTACTGAAGCCGTTGATGCGTCCGTTCTCCTGCTGCTGCGCCACTGGCGGGGGGTGCGTTTAGTGCCGGGGGCGAAGATAGGCCCTAGCTAGCTCCAGACCCCGGAGCTGACTGGTGACGTAGCGCCGCAGGCTGGTATAGTCCGTGCGGGCGTAGCGCAGAAAGGCGGAGGCCTGACCGTACACCGCCGGTAGGCCGGCTAGCTCCGTGAGGTAGTAGCCATCCAGGAAACCCTGTACCCCGCCGCTGATGATGAGGTTCTGGCACGCCACCGGCACGGTTTCGGAGCGAAGTAGCCCATTGATCTGGCGCACCATCTCGGTGGCGCCGTGTCCGACCTGCGTGAGTCCGGCGTAGGCTTCCCGGGCCAGGTCGTCGGAGCGGAAGAGTTCGAGCTTGGCGAAGTTCGTGCCGCCGTTGGCGGCGGTGTCGAGGGCCAGGAGGGGGAGTCGCAGCAGCGCCTGTAGACTGGCCGGGCCCATCCCCTGCCCCACCTCCTTCACGATGAGAGGAAGCTCCGGCAGCGCCTCCAGCAGACTGGTAATGGTAGTGAGTGGCGGGGTGGTAAAGCGGTCTCCCTCCGGCTGTAGCCATTCCTGTAGGGGGTTGACGTGTACGATGAGTCCATCAAGGTCGAGGCTACGCACGAGTTGAGCGATCATAGTCTCGTCGCCCTCATCGAGCAGCGTTTGCACCTGGGCTACTCCCAGATTAGCGAACACTACGGCATCCTCACCGGCTACGGGCCGGACGTTAAAATCCTTGAAGCGGTGATCGTCGTACAGCAGGCTACGGCAGGAGCCCAGTCCCATACCAATACCGAACTCCCCGGCCGCGCGGGCCAGGTTGTGATTGATAGCGAAGGCCTTTTCCGTGCCGCCGGTCATGCTGCTCACCCACAGGGGGGCAGCCAGCGTTTTACCGCCCCAGTCTAACTTCGGTAGGCTACCGGCCACGGGGTGAGCGGCCAGTAGCGGTTCGTAGTCGAAGCGCTCGTCGAGCTGTAGTCCGTCGACCTGGGAGCGGAAGGCGAGCTCGATGTGATCCTCCTTCCGGCTGGGGGCGTTGGGGTCGTGGGCCAGCGTAGCTGGGGGGTAGACGGAAGGTAAATCGGGCATAGTAGAGCCAACGCCGGGTGGGGGGAATGGTTTAGCGGCGCAAAAAAGGGAGTACCTAGGTGGCACTCCCTCTAAAAACGGTCTTTCCAAAAAGCAAACACTTGACAAAAATCTTTCCTTCGCCCAGCCGTAAACCGGGGGGGAGGTTATTTCCTTAGGGTGGTTAGGTATTTTTCTTAATCAACTTCAAACGCCACCTAGCTTAGATGAAATCATCCGTTGTCGTTCCCGTCATCCTCATCGTCTGCCTACTAGGCCTGGCATTACTGATCTCGCAGGCCTTTGCCGCGGCGAAGAAGGGAGAAGTCGTGCCCCAAGATAGCGGTACCTACACCAATTCTCCAAATTCGGTGCCGCAAGATTCTTTCGCATTCTCTGACGGCCAGGTCTCGCGTAGTAGCGGCGGAGAGCTCGTACCCCAGGAATTACAGGCCGTCACCGCGGCCGATTTGGCGGATGACGACGTACGCACTCCGACGGCCGACATTGCCGGCGAGGGGCGCTATTTCGTCATCGCCGGCACCTTTCGTCAGGTGATCAATGCCCGCACCCGGGTGCGCGATCTGCGCCAGGCCGGCTTCGGTAGTACCGAGATGTCAGACTTCGATCGCGGTACCTACGCCGTTGCTCTGGTGGGGCGGTCGGAAGACTACGATGAGGCCAGCGCGCTCGCCGAGCGCGTTCGTACGGCGGGCTTCGAGGCCAAGGTATACCGCAAGCGGTAGGTAGCTACTCCTGGTAGGCAAGCATGCCACCCTCTAGGTTACGTACGTTTTTAAACCCCGACTGCCGCAGTAGCTCCTGGGCCATCGCCGAGCGCTTGCCGCTGCGACAGTATACGATGATCTCCTGGTCGCGGTAGGGGGTGAGTTTGTCCATCGACATACTGAGCTGGCCCAGGGGCACGTGAATACCGCCTACATTGAATTCAGCCCGCTCGTAGTCCTCCCGTACATCGAGCAGTACGTAGTCGTCCTTTCCTTCCTGTTCCCGGCGCTTGAGTTCCGCTACGGTAGCTTCCATAATCTTGCTTCGCTTATTCTTACTAGTTGCGTACGACCTTGTGCCGACTGACCCGCTCACCCCAGCGGCATTCCAGTAGGTACATGCCCGGAGGTAGGTGAGTCATACTTATTGTCAGGCTTCCGCTTCCCCGGTCCACCTGCTGCCCGTTGGCGGCGTAGAGTCGGTAGCTAAGTTCTTGGACACTTACCCCCCCGAGCGGCTGAATGTTCAATCGGCCCGCCGTAGGGTTGGGGTACACCGCGACGAATTGCTCCGCGACCGGGTCCCGGGTAGCCGTCGGCATTACGTCGGCCCCACTCAGCAGCGGACGGATCATAATGGCCCCCCGCGTCGACCCCCCCAACGGCTCAAAGCCACTGCCCGTATTGAAGAAGGCCACGCTATCGGGCTGGCTGTTGCGGTCGAAGCCTACCGGCAGCGAGCGACTGGCTTTACCCTGCCGCCAGCCGACGTAGAAATCTCCTACGGGCAGGTCGAGCGGCTCCGGTAAAGCGTAGCTCGTGAAGGCCTGCAGCGAGTCATTGAAGAAGTCCTCGGCGTAGAGCACAGGGGCGGAGAAGCTGTATATCAACTCTCCGGGCCGGTTGTTGTCCCCCTCCCCGTAGATCTCGAAGTTGATGTCCTGGTTGCTAGCATCGCCCAGCCCCCGCGGCAGTCGGATGCGGATGCCAATGAGCTGATCGGGTACGTAAGCCCGGTAACGCTGCACGACTACGTTGCCGGTCTGCCCCTCGATGATCACCTCGGCACTGCCATCGTCGTAGGCGAAGTAGTCCCCAAGTTCGGTTAGGGTGGTGGCGCTATTGTTGCGGCTCACGGCTGGGGAAAAGGTCGCATCCTCCGTTGCTACCGTCAGGGAGTAGGTCGTGGCTAGGGTGTAGTCGCCCGCCGGATCGAGCCCCTCGATGAAGCCGCGCACCTCCCCCGCAGTCGGTAAGTCCGAGAAGGTAGCCCGGCGCGTCTCGAAACTCTGGGGAGCAATCCCGTTGTCCTGGCCGAAAAAACGCGAGGGGAACAGCCCCGCCGAGGAAGAAAAAAAGGGGTCACCTTGGTTGGCGATGGTGTAGGTCGACTGGGTCACCGGCGTCACGTCCGCCCGGTGGTTCCAGAGGCGCAGAAAGATCGAGTCCGCAAAGAGCTCCCCCCCGGCCGCCTGTAGGTGGCGCACCGGTACACTCGTGTAGGGAGCCACTAAGCGGAAGGGCGGCTCGATCAGCGCCAGGTCCTGGGTGACCAGGGTGGTCGAGGTATTACTCAGCTTTACGTAGTCGAGGTTCCAGTTGTCGACGCCGCCGGTCTCGGTGCTCAGGTTTACGAAGCGAAACTGAAAGCCGTCGTAGGCGTACTCCGCCGGCACGTTCACCAGCACCCCCTCGAAGGGGTCCACATCGGTATTCGATTGGGTGATGAGTAACCCCTCACGCGCAAAGACAGTATTCCACGTTCCTGTTACGTCCAAAAACTGTACGAGGAAACTGTCCTGCACCTCCGGCCGGTTGCCCAGGCCCTTCGGTTGAAGGTAAAAGGAGAGTACCGTACCCGTTTGTTCCGCCAGATTGATCGAAGCGGAGGTGAGGTAGTCCCGCGGCACAGCCTGCAGCGCGTTCCCGCTCCCGGGGTAGGGCTGCCCGTCGAAGTCGAGCCCGTCAAAGGTCGCTACCCCGATGGAGGGGGGCGTCACTCCGTAGGTGCGGTTGATCAGTACGTCCTCATCCTGCCAGAGGTCCACGTCCGGCCGTACCCCCGCATAGGAGAAATCGTCGAAGAAGGGCAGTGCCACGCTCGGCCGGTCCACCGTAAACGTAGCCCGGTAGGTATCGCAGAGCCCGAATTCATTACACACCGTTACGCACACCTCGTCCGTACCCCCGTAGCGCCCCGCCACGTAGCTGAAGTCGTTGCCCCCCTGCCCCAGCGGCCGACTAAACCCACTGCGCTGCCCCCGCCCCGCGTAGTCCGTATCCGCACAACTGGCGATGGTCCGGCACACCGCCCCGCCGGGTAGGCTATCGGCCGGTACCGTGATCTCGGTCGTAGATTCCGGCACTACGAGCCGGTTACCGAGCTGCACGGTCCGGCCCGGTCGCTGCACCAGCACGACCAGCTCCACCGTATCGGCACACACCCCCTGCGGGGAGCACACCGTGAGCCCCAGCGTATCGAAGCCCTGCTCCACCCCCACCCGGGCGGTGTAGATTACCGTATCGTTGCGCAACTCCACCGTGCCGAAACGGGCTGTCTCACAGCCGATGCAGCGGTAGTCATTTAGGTCGCTGCCCAGGCCCACCGTATCCAGGTCCACCCGCAGGGACCGACCCGCCCCGGTGATGATGCGCTCCACGCCGGGCAGTTCCACCTCGTCGCCGCAGGCCAGGCGGAAGTCGAGCTGGGTCCCCGCCGCCGCCGGTCGCCGCAGTTCGACCTGCTCCATGAGCGGTGCGATGGTCTGAGCGGCCAGACCGGCAGAAGCAAGCAAAAAAAGCAAAAAAATTCTCATCTCTGGTAGTTGCCAGGTTTCAACGCCAAATGCCCGCTCCTTATTCGTTGCAATCCGCGGGTAGATTGTCGCTCAGCACCAGGTTCACCTTGCTACCGGTGGTCACCTGCGTCCCCGCCGCCGGTTCCGTACGCACGATGTAGGCCGAGTAGCGGTCGGTATACTCCCCGGTGACCCGCCCCACCTCGAGCTGACTACCCGTAATGCTGAATTCGGCCGTGCCATACTGCTGGCAGCGGTAGTCGGCTAGCTCGATCTGGTCGCCCTGCCGCTTCGTGACCACGAACTCGATGGTGCTGCCCATGGGTACCTGCACCCCCGCGCGCAGGTCCTCGTCCGTGATCTTGCGGTCGTTGTAATACATGTATAGGATAGTGCCCTCCTCCTGCCGCGCGTCGAACTGCCGCTCGCGTACGTCGTACTTCAGGTTCTTGCGTTCGAGCAGGCGGGTGTACACGTTATAGTCGTAGCTACCCACCAGGCTCGGCAGACTCACATCGGGTACGTCCTCACTCAGGATCGTCAGGTACACCGTCCGGTTATTTTTTACGCGGCTGCCCACGGGGGGCTGTTGCTGCACCACCAGACCCGGCGCGCGCTCGGGATCGTAGCCGCCCACCGTCACATCGATCTTCAGGTCCTGGGCGTGGGCCACCCGGCGCGCCTCGTCGATCAGCATGTTCTCGAAGGTGGGAATCTCCATGCTCTCGCCGTGGTTGGTGTACACGTTCAGTCCGGCCCGCAGCAGGAGGAACAGCAGACCGAGAAATAAGCCGGCCAGCAGGATATTTTTGGCCACCGTGAGCAGGGCGGAGCGGGTGGGTCCCGACTTTGGCGGGGCCGCAGGGGCGGTGTTTTTGGTGGGGGCGATCTTAGCGGCAGGCACGGTAGCGACGGGATGGGCGGTTTTTACGGATTGGGCAACGGGTTCGGACCGCGGGGGCGGCGGCACACCAGTGGCATGACGACGGCGCTCTTCGCCAAATTGTAAAAGGGCAGCGATAAACTCATACGGCTTGTAGCCGGCGATGGCCGCCTGGTGAAAGATGGCCGTAGCGGGCGTCATGCCGGGTAGGCTATTGACCTCGATGACCACCGTACGGGCCCGGCCGTCGGCGAACACCTGTACGAACGCATCGATGCGGCAGTAGCCCTCGACCCCCAGGGCCCGGGCAGCGCGCTCCAGATCGGCTTTGACCTGACCGGCGACGTGTTCGTAGGAGTACTTACCGGAAGCCAGCCGGGCGGGGGTGAGGTTTTGCCCCTCACCGGCCAGGAACTTCTCCTCCAGGCTCAGGACCTCGCCGCCGGCCAGGGCCTCGCTGGGCTCGAAGACCTCGTAACGTAGCTTGCCCCCTTCGTCGTAATGGGTGAGCATACCGCCGGTGATCTCCAGGAACTTCTCCGCGCCCTCCGCCGTGATGGCCGATTCAAAGAGAATGGTACTCTTACCCAGCGGCCACTCCTCTTTTTCGCCCAGTTTGAGTGCGCGGCGGGCCTGCTCCTCCTGCTTGCCTTCGGGCTGGAAGGTAAGGTGGCAGTAGGCGGCTAGTTCGGCGCGGGTACGTAGGAGCTTGACGGCCGAACTACAGCCGTCGTCGACGGGCTTGGCGATGAGCGGATATTCGAATTTTTCTTCCACCCGCCGGTAGAAAGCCTCTTTGTTGAGCCGGTAGTCCTCCCGGGGGGCCAGCCACTGCTCGGTCACGGGTAGGCCGGCGGCGTAAAGGCGCTGGAGGGTGGCGTACTTGTCGATTGTGACGGCCGAGCTCTGCGGTCCCGAGCCATTGTAGGGTAGACCTAATCCTTCAAGCTCGCGCTGTACCTGCCCGTCCTCCCCCGGCCGGCCGTGCAGGGCGATGAATACGGCGTCGGCCACGCGGGGCAGTTTATCCAGGGGTACGTACACCGGGTGGAACACGACATCGGGATCGGCGTAGCGGTCGGTGATGGCGGCACAGGCCCGGCGAATCTCATCGATGGCCGGGTGCTCCTGGGGCTTACGGATCTTGTCGCGGATGTCGTCGGCGTTGTCCTTTAGCAGTAGGTTGATGGGCAGCTGGTACAGGACGTACTGTTGACCGGACTGGTCATCGGTCACCGGAGCGGTCAGAAAGAGGGGCAGGGGGCGGTAGGTCTCTGAGCTGCTCAGTTTTTCGTAGACATTACGCCCGGACTCTACACTGATGTGGCGCTCGAAGCTCGTACCGCCAAGGAGGACCGCCACGCGCTGCTTTGCACCTGCGCTCCGCCGCAAAGCTTCCACGTCTGCATCCACAGATTGTAGCAGTTCTGGATGCTCGCGCTCCTGGAGGCTGGTGCGGATGATGTAGGTGAGAAACTGGCTGGGACTGAGCCCGATCTCGGCCGCCTGGTGGAAGAAAAACGACGAGGGCATCATGCCGCTGGTCGTATTGGGATCGTTGAGAAAGATGGTGCCCTCGGGGGTGTAGAAGCCGTCGATGCGGGCGTAGACGGCAAAGCCCAGCTCGGTAAATAACCGCTCGGTCTCGCGTCGAATGGCCGTGATGGCCTCACCCGGCAGGTCGATGGGCGTCACCTTGCGGCTACGCCCCGGCAGGTACTTACTACGGTAGTCGAATAGCTCGCCCTGGTACTTGACGATCTCGGTGGGGGGTAGGGCCACAACGCCGCCGTCGGGGGTACGCAGGACGATGGTCGAGAACTCCTTACCGGAGATGAAGCCTTCGATGATGACGCGCTCCTCGGACTGGTGACCCTCCAGAATGACGAGGGGGTAGCCGGCGTCGCTGCTGGCCGCTTCCAGGTAGTCGTAGACCTCGTCGGGGGTGTAGAGGGTGAGGCGGTGGTCGCCGCGCTGGGCGTCCATTGGAAAGGCGATGCCGTCGCGCAGGTCGCTGATGCGGCGCACGTACTCGATACGGTCGGCGGGGGAGCGGTCGGCGTAGTCCTGTAGGAGCAGCGGCTCGCGGAAAAATGCGGCGTTGACGGCCTGCTCGAAGCCGGCCAGTCCTTCCTCCTCCTGGAGGATGGCCACGCCGATGCTACTACCCTGCCGGGCCGGGCGGACGACCATGGGCCAGCCGATCTGCGCTACCGTCTGCTGGAGGAAGTCCTCGATGGGCCGGGCGGCAAAATCCTCTTTTTCAATGACCAGGATTGGTGGCGAGGGGTAGCCGGCGGCGGCCATGAGCTCTTTCTGCAGGGCCTTGTCGATACCGATCTCGCTGGCGCGCACCCCGCTGCCGGTGTAGGGGATGCCGGCGTATTCGAGTTCGCGCTGGAGCTGTCCGTCCTCGCCGTATTCTCCGTGCAGGGCCAGAAAGGCTAGATCGATCAGCTCCGGTAATTCCTCGCGGCGGATACGGCGGCCGACGTGGGTGCCCATCTCCTCCAGCTCCAACTCGTGCTGCGGCCCGAGACTCTCCTGGTATACCTGAAACCCGTGGGCACTCTCGGGGGCCAGCTGCACGGGTGGAAAGAAATCGCGGATGCTACCGCGGTAGAGGTACTGCCAGTCGAGCAGGTACCAGCGACGGAAGCTATCGACGAAGATGGGCACCGGCTCGAAGAGGGCCTTATCGAGGTTATCGTAGACCGTGCGGCCGCCGGCGAAGGAGATCTCGCGCTCCCGGGAGGGCCCACCGAAGAAGATGCCGACTTTCGTACTCATAGACTGGCGAAATAGCGGGCGAAGGTAAGGAAGTCAAGGGGTAAAGG
Source organism: Saprospiraceae bacterium (assembly GCA_958295895.1). Taxonomy (GTDB): domain Bacteria; phylum Bacteroidota; class Bacteroidia; order Chitinophagales; family Saprospiraceae; genus Neolewinella. Next base: position 39,585 of record CATQHI010000015.1, read on the forward strand.
GTCGTCAGCCGAGTTCCGCCTGCGGCGGCTCGTCTGCCGACTTATGCACTGGCTTTAAAACAAAGCGGGGCGGCACCCCTCGTTAGAGATGCCGCCCCGCGACGTATAAAACTTAGTTAGCGGTCGGTGGCCTTACTTAACGATCGCGTACTTATAGGTACGGGAAGTATCGTCAGGGTACACACCCTCCAGTGTGATCGGACCGGTAGCATTTTCCAGTAGGTCATTCAGCTGATCGACGTCCTTGACGCTGCGGCCGTTGACGCGGGTGAGGATGAAGCCTTCCCGGACGCGCGTTTGCTCGGAGAGAAGTCCCTGGCCAAGATCGGCGATGGCAACCCCCTCTACGTTGAGCTCCTGGGCCTCGTCGGCACTCAGGTTCTCGAACTCGGCGCCCAGGGCAGCTACTACGTCGGAACCGGAACTGGGCAGGACCACGTCGGTGTTTCCGTCGGAATTCTTCAGCGTGGCCGTAAAGCTGCGCTCCTTGCCGTCGCGCTCGACCCGTAGCTCGACCTTATCACCGGGGCGGTGGCGACCCAGCTGCTCCAGCAGGTCGCTGCTCCGGAGGGTGTTCACGCCGTCTACACTCAGGATGACGTCGCCCTCCTGGATGCCGGCCTCCTCGGCGGCACTGCCGTCGACGACCTCGGCTACGTATACGCCGGTGTTGCGCTTGATGTCCTTCTCCTTAGCGAAGGCGGTATTGATCTGCTGGATGCGGGCACCGAGCAGTCCGCGCTGTACAACGCCGTATTCGCGCAGGTCTTCGGCAACCTTTTTCACGATGGCGGAGGGCACGGCGAAACTGTAACCGGCAAAGACGCCGGTGGGGCTGCTGATGGCGGTGTTGATGCCGATCAGGTCACCGTTCTGGTTGACCAGGGCCCCGCCGCTGTTGCCGGGATTGACTACAGCGTCGGTCTGGATGAAGGACTCGATGGCCAGGTCGCCGCCGCTACGGCGTACGATGTCGATGCTGCGACCCTTAGCCGATACGATACCGGCAGTAACGGTGCTGGTGAGGCTGAAGGGGTTACCTACGGCAACCACCCACTCGCCTACCTTCACGTCGTCGCTGTTGGCGAATTGGATGGGCTCGAGGCCGGTCTCGTCGATCTTGATGAGGGCGATATCGGTCGTAGGGTCGGTACCGATGACGGTGCCGGTGTAGCTACGCTCGTCGTTCAGAATAACTTCCAGCGTTTCGGCATCCTCCACCACGTGGTTATTGGATACGATGTAGCCGTCGGCACTCACGATCACGCCGGAGCCGCTACCCTGCTGTAGGGGCATTTCGCCGTCGTCGTCGCCACCGCGGCCGGGATTACCGAATAGGTCGCGGAAGGCATCGGGCAGCTGATCGGGGTCGATGCCGAAGGGATTTCCCCCCCGTTCGCCCTGACTCATGTGCTTACTGGCCTTAATGTGCACTACGGCCGGTAGGGCACGCTCGGCGGCGGTTACGAAGCCGTCGGTCGGCGCCGGTACGACCCGGGTTTCTGGCGCATTGGCAAAGCGTGTAAGGCTGGAGGGAGTACCGTTGACCTCGACGTACTTCGTCTGACCCCAGCCTAAATAGTTGGCCCCGCCGAGGGCGATCAAGCCACCCAGTACGGCGACCAGTACGATAACTAGTAATCTTTTCATTTGACGTTTATTTGTTAGTGGGATACTCACTTTTGTGGAAGAAAGCACGGGGATAAGACCGTTTGCACCCACCTTTAGTTGGTGACGACAAACGGTCTTAACAAAATTTTACTTATGTAGGAGGCAGCGTTTAGGCCACGGTCTTTTCGGGCACACTGCGCTCGCCTTCGCGGGCCTTGCGGAACACGACCACGTCCCCGAATACATCCAGTACGATCTGGCTACCGGGCTGTAGGTCACCCTGAAGCATCTGCTTCGACAACTGCCGTAGCACCCGCTTCTTGATGACGCGCTTCAACGGACGGGCACCGAACTCGGGATTGTAGCCCTCGGCGGCCAGCCAGTCCATCGCCTCGGGGGCTACGGTCAGCCGGATGTCCTGCTCGGCCAGTTGCTGCTTGATCTCGTTGAGTTGGAGCTCGACGATCTGGCGGATGTCCTTGCGGCTGAGCGGACGGAACATCACCACATCATCGATCCGGTTCAGGAACTCCGGGCGTACGGTTTGCTTCAGCACGTTGAAGAGCATGTCCTTGGTCTCCTCGACGATCTCCTCCTCGTTGTTGCCGTCGATCTGCGAGAACTTCTCGCGGATCACGTCGGAGCCGATGTTGGAGGTCATGATCACGATGGTGTTCTTGAAGTTGGCGACCCGCCCCTTGTTGTCGGTGAGTCGGCCATCGTCAAGCACCTGGAGCAGAATGTTGAATACGTCCGGATGGGCCTTTTCGATCTCGTCGAGTAGCACCACGCTGTAGGGCTTGCGACGTACGGCCTCGGTGAGCTGTCCGCCCTCGTCGTAGCCGACGTAGCCGGGAGGCGCACCTACGAGCCGGCTCACGGCGTGCCGCTCCTGGTACTCGCTCATGTCGATGCGCGTCATCATGTCGGCGTCGTTGAAGAGGTAGTCGGCCAGGGCCTTAGCCAGCTCCGTCTTACCCACCCCGGTGGTACCGAGGAAGAGGAAGGAGCCGATGGGGCGGTCCTGGTTGCTCAGTCCCGTGCGGCTAAGGCGAATGGCGTCGGCAACGGCCTCTACGGCCTCGTCCTGTCCGATGACCCGCTGGTGCAAGGCTTCTTCGAGGTGCAGCAGTTTCTCGCGCTCGGACTCGAGCATACGGGTGACGGGGATGCCGGTCCAGCGGGCGACGATTTCGGCGATATCCTCGCTATCGACCTCCTCCTTGACGAGCATCTTGGCGTTGGACTGCATGTCCACCAGCCGCTGGTTGAAGCCCTTCAGCTCGGCCTCCACGGCGGGGATCTGTCCGTACCGGATTTCGGCTACCTTGGTGTAGTCACCGGCCCGCTCCTGGCGCATGGCCTCGTTCTTCAGCTCCTCGATACGCTGCTTGGCCTGCTGGATGCCGAGCACCACCTCGCGCTCGCTTTCCCACTGGGCGCGCAGTTCGTTGCGGCGCTCCTCGAGGTTGGCCAGGTCCTGGGTGATGCGCTCGATCTTCGACTGGTCGGCCTCGCGCTTTACAGCCTCGCGCTCGATCTCGAGCTGGCGGATGCGGCGCTCGATCTCGTCGAGCTCCTCGGGCATGGAGTTCATCTCCAGGCGCAGGCGGGCGGCGGCCTCGTCGATCAGGTCGATGGCCTTATCGGGCAGGAAGCGGTCGGAGATGTAGCGCTCCGAGAGCTGTACGGCGGCTACGATGGCCTCGTCCAGGATGTTAATTTTGTGGTGGGCTTCGTAGCGCTCGCGTAGTCCCCGCAGGATCGAGATGGCATCCTCCTCCGAGGGCTCGTCCACCGTCACCTGCTGGAAGCGGCGCTCCAGGGCCTTATCGGTCTCGAAGTACTTCTGGTACTCGGCCAGGGTCGTGGCACCGATGGCGCGCAGTTCGCCGCGGGCCAGGGCGGGCTTGAGGATGTTGGCCGCGTCCATGGCTCCGGCACCCTTACCGGCACCGACCAGGGTGTGGATCTCGTCGATGAAGAGGAAGATCTGTCCGTCGGCCTGGGTGACCTCGTTGATCACGGCCTTGAGCCGTTCCTCGAACTCGCCCTGGTACTTGGCCCCGGCGATGAGCGCGCCCATATCGAGGCTGAAGATGTCTTTTTCGCGCAGGTCCTCGGGTACGTCGCCGTTGACGATGCGGTGGGCCAGTCCCTCCACAATGGCCGTCTTACCCACACCGGGCTCGCCGATCAGGATGGGGTTATTCTTACTACGGCGCGCCAGGATGTGCAGTACGCGGCGGATCTCCTCATCGCGGCCAATCACCGGATCGAGTTTCCCCTCCCGGGCCCGCTCGTTGAGGTTGATGGCGTACTTCTCCAGGCTGTTGTAGCTGTTCTCGGCGCTGTTGGAGGTCACTTTCTTGCCACCGCGCAGCTCCTCGATGGCCAGCTTTAGTTCCTTTTCGCGTACACCGGCGTCCTTAAGTACCTGTCCGGCGGGGTCCTTGACCTTCAGCGCGGCCAGTAATAGGTGCTCGATGGAAACGTACTCGTCGCCCATCTCGCGGGCGGCGACGTTGGCCTGCTGGGCCAGTTCCACGCCGTTGCGGCTCAGTACCTGCTGGGCACCGGTCACCTTGGGTACACCGGCTACGATACTGTCCATAGCTGCCTTGATGGCACTATAGTTAACGCCCAGTTTTTTAAAAAGAAAGGGCGTCACGTTCTCGTCGACCTCAAAAATAGCCTTCAGCAGGTGCGCCGGGTCGATCGACTGCTGCTGGTTGCCCACCGCGATCTCACTGGCGCGCTGGAGGACCTCCTGGCTCTTTATCGTGAAGTTATTGAAGTTCATTCTGGTATTCGTTGCACCTGCGGCCCCGCCCTAAGGGGGTGAGGTACAGGTAGTTATTGGCTTGTTAGTCCTGGCCGTAGTAGAACCCCTAATGGGTATAAGTGGGTTCGTGGACCGGACGGTTTAACCTTTGCAAAGGGTGGGCCCGTTTTGGTGGGTAGAAATTTTGTCAGGCGTTTTTTGGACTGGGTGACATAATTTCAGGCGGGGCCGCAGGTGCGGGGTGAGTCGTAGTGGGCCATGCAGCACTGGTGGTTGCAACTCCAAATTCGGTACCTGCTCATCCGTATGGAAGTAGCGGGGCGGGAACATTGCGCGATTGTAGAGCCGGGCTGTTTTTATTTGCCGCTATCTGAAACGGGGAGTGTTAGTTGGAGGATATGCCTTCCCGGACCACCTTATCCAGCAATCCCGGCAGAACATTTTTACTCAACAAAAATCGGTTCTTTGCGTGGAGGACTACCGCACCACCACCCGTATCCCGTCCCGTACCCAACCCGCCGCCGTGCGCACCGTCACCGTACAGTAGTAAGTGCCCGGCGCCCGTGCTAGCCCCGTGAGGTCGAGGCGGTATACGCCAGCCGTCTGCCCTTCCGGAAGTTGCCGCCGCAGGTGTTCGCGGCCTAGGGCATCGTAGAGGCGTACCTCGGCGGCCCCGCCGAGTGGCCGACTAAACCTCAGATCTAGATAGCCCGTAGCAGTAGGATTGGGGAACACGCTCAGCAGCCCCCGTTCCGTCCTTACCGGCTCCCGGCGCAGGGAGGTGGGTCCCGAGCAGTCCGTCGAATCCAGCCCCAGCTCCGCCATCCGCCGGAACAGGATGGCGTGACCGGCGTCATTAAGGTGTATGCCATCGCCGCTGTCGTATTCGGGTAGAATAAAGCCGTTCTCGGCGGCCAGACCAGTCCAAAAGTCGATGGAGCGGTCGCCGTAGATGGCCAGGATGCTATCGCGCACCTCCCGCTGTAGCGCGACCTGCGCCGGGTCGGTGAAGTTGCGGGGCTGGGTGGTGGCTACGTAGACCTCCGCATCCTGCGACCCCGCCGCCGTAGTGACGGCCGCGAAGTTGTCCAGCTGGGCGCTGACGCTGAAGTTATTGGCCGCGTCGTTGGAGGGCATGTTGACGATGATCGCGAAGGGATTATAGGTCAGCGCCTCCGTGATGTTGCGCTGGGGGTCCGGAGTGATGTTGACGCCCGCCGGCACCTCCGCCCCCGTCGGTAGGATGTGATAGGTGGTATAGCCGCCGCGCGCCAGGTTGACGAGCTCGAAGCGGGTATCGTCGGCTAGGGAGGCCCGGAAACGGTTGACCCAGGCGCTGTCGGGCGTGGAGGCGCCGGTGCCCTCGGCGGTAGAGGAACCCAGCACCACGATGGTGCAGGTGGTAGTGTCGGTAGTGATCGTAAAGGCCCCATCACTCTCATCGAGCAGCGCATCGGCAATGATGCGTACCCGCGCCTCCTCGGTCGGCGTGTTCGGGACGGTCCAGGCATAGCGCCCACCGGCGGCCGCCACGGTGTCGATGGCCGACCAGTTGTTGCCGTCGTCGGTGGTGTACTCGAGCACGACCTCGGTGAGGTTGCGGGCGGTCCAGCTGATGTCGGCGGTCTTTCCGACCTGCCAGCGCTCGCCGCCGTTGGGATCGGTCAGCGTCAGGGTAGCAACGCCGGCGGGGGCCGTATTCGGGTAGGTGAGCCGCAGTGCCCCGAGGTAGTAGAAGTTGGAGCTGTTGTTGTTATTCGGTCCGGGGCGTACGTCAATGCGGATCGTGCCGCTGCTGTCGGGCTGGAGCGTCGTCGACACGCTGCGGTCCGCGTTGGAGCTCACGTTCAAAAATAGCGTATCGCTAGCACTGCCGGTCACAGTGTACTGGGTCTCCCGGTTGTCGGTGGCCGTGCGGGAGGCGAACACCTCTACCGTGTACTGCTGAGCGGTATCCAGTCCGGTGAGGGCTACGGCACCGGTAGGCTGGGTCTGTCCGCCGAAGGGAGCGATATTACCAAAAAAGCTATCCCCCGTGGCCGTGGCCAGCAGGTCCAGCTCCGCTGCCGGAGTGACGGTACCGTCGGTATTGATGTTGTTAAACGAATCGACCACCGCTATGGCGTAGCCGGTGGAAAAACCGGAGGTATTGAGCAAGTCAGGCACGCTGCCGGCACGGGGGTCGGTGATGTTGTTGTAGGGCGGCGGGGAGGTGGTAGTACCGCCGAAATCGACCAGTACGGTATCCAGCAGGTCCACCCGGTCGGTGGGGGGCGGCGGTGGGGGCGGCGGCGTCTCCTCGGCGTAGCTGACAACCAGGGCGCCCAGGTAGTAAAAGCCGGAGGAATTGGTGTTATTCGGACCGGGCATGGCCATAATGCGGATGGTACTATCCGCCGCCGGAAACACCCTGGTGGCTACCGCACGGTCGGTATTGCTGGCTGCATCGAGTAGCAGCGTGTCCCGGCTAGCGCCGATGACAACATAACGGGCCTCGCGGTTATCGGTGGCGATCCGGGAGGCAAAGAGACTGATGTCGTACTCCTTTTCGGGGCGTAGCCGGGTGAGGTCGACGGCGCCGGCAGGTTGGGTTTGTCCGCCGAAGGGAGCCGTATTACCGAAGAAGCTGTCGCCGGTAGCGGTAGCGGGCAAGCCGAGGGCGGGGGCAGGCGCGCGGGTGCCGGCGGTATTGACGTTGTTGAAGGAATCGGTCACGGCGATGCCGTAGCCGCTCGGGTTACCCCTGGCGTTCAGTAGGTTGGTTATGCTGCCGCTACCGGCGTCGGTCAGGTTATTCCACGGGGCGGGGGATACCTCGGTGCCGAAGTCGATTAGGAGGGTATCGCGCCCGTCTTCCTGAGCGGTTAGGTTGGTGAGTAAGCAGCAGGAAAGGAGGGCAAGCAAGTAGCGGAGGGGCATGAACGGGGATTCTAGTTCTGCTGCCTAATGTACGGGTTAGATAATTAGGGCGGGGCCGCAGGTGCGGAGCAAAAGGAATGGCTGACAGCGATAAATGGGAGTCTGACTGTGGAGATACGGGGATCGAACGGCTTGGACTACTGCTCTTATTTTTCATCGGAAATCAACTTGACAAAATCTGCCGTTTTGATTACGCGCATCTGGGGGAAATTTATCCTATTCAGCACACTGAAGTGTCGATCGTCCGTGACGATATACTGAGCGTTGCCGTTAAAGGCGCAGTCCGCAAACTTGTTGTCATCCGCGTCGGCGTGGATTAGCGACCACTTGAAATGAACCTCTACCTTTTCAACATCTGGAGACCGAAGCAGAAAGTTGACCACATTTTCGGCTACCTCAACGTTCGTTCGCTGCTCGAGAATCTCTGCGTATTCCGTCAGGATTTCATTCGTCAGCAGCAGAGTAAGCCGGCCTGAAATGAGCGCATCAAAGATCGGGCGGTATTTGGATCGTCGACCGATACTCACCAACAGCGAGTTGGTATCGATAACTACCTTCACAACATCCGTTGATCGGTCGAATTAGTCAACCACTCATCCATCGTGTCGTCAGACCATGATTTCGTTTCCCATAGCTCATCCATGGCATCGCTCGCACGATCAGCAAAAAATGCTGCTAGGGTGCGACGCAACTTCAGCAGATCGTCTTCGCTCAGCTCGTGGCTGAACATCTTCATCAGTTCAAGTTGTCCGTTCGTTAAGGGTTTATCGAGGACCATGGCGGTGGGGATAAGATGACCGAATATCTGTGAAACTATCTTGCGGTCGACTTAGTTGCCTGGGTTGTAAATCACCTTCCGGCTGGTTAAGGAATGCAGTTAGCAAGGTACAGCAGCAGATATAAGTGTAGGAGGGGCTACTCAGGGCGGTCTACTCCTCGCCCCGCTCAAACATCTCCGGCCGCTCCGTAGTAATCCGGCCATCTGGGTACTCGTAGTACATGATCCCCTTCCGGGAGAAGATCTTGGGGATCCCGTAACGCTCGTTTTCCAGTTGCGCTGCGTTAGCCGCCTGGCGGGCAATGCGCAGGATGTTGCGGAGCTTAAGGTAGATGCTGGTGTCGGAGAGGGTATCTACTTCTTTCATGGCATTATTGATTGGTCAGGATTTGGAAGAAGGAGAAAAGGGACTGATGCTCGACGCTGTACTGCTGCGATACGCCAACGGCAACCTGTTCGTACCCTTCATCCCCGTTGTAAAGGAGTACCCAGTCATCTGCTAGTTCTGTGAAGTTGGTCCAGAAGTTGGTCAGGCTGCGTTGGAACCTTCTCGTTATATCTTCAACGGGCACATCGTGCCCGCCCTTCAAGACCCGTGACTTCACGCGGTCGATGCATACTGCTTCGCTGTCCACGAAGATGTAGACTACCGTTAGGGCGTAGCCGATCTTCTTGCTCCGCGCCGCTACCTTATTGATGTAGCTGCCGGACAGCGTCGTTTCCAGGAGAATATTCTCCTTCTTCGTCAGACTCTCGTTTAGCCGCGCGAAGAACAACCGACCAGCCTTCAGCATGGGGTGGGCTTCCCCCTGCCCCTCCAGCTCCTTGGCTATTTCATCGGCGTTCAAGAACTGGTAGCCTAACTCTTGCACGTAGGGTTTGGCGAAGGTGGTTTTGCCTACGCCGTTTGCTCCGGCTATTATGGTTAGGTTGGGTTTATTATTGATCAGCATTTGAGGTTGTCGAATGGGCTGTACTTATCTTGGGTGACCTGTGCCCAATTGCAGTGCGAAGACGCTGGTGCAGCCGGGGCGTGGTCGAAATGACAACCAGCAACCTACCCACCAGAGGGGAGCCAACACGGCGCATGGGCCTGAACCAGTTAGCGTAAGCTATTAGATCACTACCCGCCACGGTGATTGCGTGATCCAATAGAGAACTTACCTCACTTCAGCTCTCCCAACACCGGTTGTCGATGGCGCAGTATCCTGCGCATTTATTTTTTCTATAGCTTGCTGCCACTCAGTTTCCAAGGTTAAAACCCTACCACGAGACGTTAATTTTTGATAATTAGTTAATATTTCTCTAGATATATTTTCTATCCAATCCTTGTCTCTATATTTTGATTTATAGTCAAAGTCTCCTCCAGCCTCTTCAATTTCTGAATTCAAATCAATAACTATATCCTTTACCAACCTATCAATCACTTGCACAAAAGCTTTTCTATTAAGTTGGCCTTGGACGTAAGCCCTAGGGTCCTGTAGGACTGCTTGGCCCCAATCCTCCTGTTCCATTATTTTTCTTATAATGTAAAGTATTGTATACCTAGTCATATCGTATTTTGCGACTAGCTCGTTATTAATTTCGCTCACATTATCTTTTATAACATATTCAATTAAATGTACCATTAAGATTCGATCTGCATTAACTTCTGGTCGTGCAAATATGTCATTGTACTTGTCATCAAATACTTGGTATCGACGCCTAGAGTTCCAAGGTTCCTTCAAATCAAACCCTAATAGGAGAACTCCTGCTTGCTCATTAGATGTAGCTACTTTACCCTTTGTATCTTCACCCCGCTGAATCTCTAGATAATAATCTTGACCATAAATATCATTAAATTCATTTTGCAATCTAATCTGCAGCGCATTGTTTGACTTAAAATCCCTTGCTTTCACACCATTTTGATTATTGGAGAAACGCGTGATTGTTTTGGACAGATCGGACTGAACGTCAACACTCACAATCTTCGTAAGGATGCGTAGATCATCCGTCAGGCTGCTTCTATTCGCATATAGCGCAGTCAAGCTCTGACAACCATTGACCACAAAGAATGTATCCAAATTAATACTTCCGTCTGATAAATTTACACTGGCTTCATTCGATACAATTGTAATTCCATTATGGAATAGCGGAAACTGTTTATGGAAGCTTTTATCTTTGATGGTTCTTCCGATCTCCCTATTAATTTTAGTGTTTCCTAGTGGGCCTCGAACATTGTAAGCAAAAACCGATTGATCGCTTATGCCCTCGATAGCAATTAAATCGGTCGCTTTAATTGGTGCAATAATAGCTTTTGTTGCCGCATCAACTGTGTATTCTAAGATTTGCACATCAGAAATATCGAATGTTGCGTTGGACCGATCTGGAAGTATCTTCTCATCTGCAATGTATGTAGATTCTAATCGATCTCGACCCACAAACTCAATATTACCTACAGAATTTAGAAATTGCTCACCATTAGCGTCTAACTCCATATTAGCGACAAAAACTCCCCGAACAGTATAGCTTTGAAGTAAGCTCATAATATCGAGCCTGTTAATTAAGCTTGACACTTGCCTACCAGGAGAAGCATCGACTATGTTTTGAATTGACTCAGTAGAATCGAACTGATTTAAGGTACCGCTAAACTCTCTGAGACCTCTATCACCGATGGTTCTTCC
>CATQHI010000016.1 GCA_958295895.1 Saprospiraceae bacterium
GTCAGATCATAGCTTCTGACACAACGCCTTATTTTATCATCTTAGTTCAACTTGTAAGCTGAATAGATACGTACTGTCAGTTTTCACGCTAGCACCAATAAAAACGATTCCTAAATGGTGTTCGTAGTTATCCGAAACATAAGAAATACTTCCGAGCTCACTTGCGTTTACTTCGATTGGCAGTCCGTATGATCGTGAGAATTCTTGCGCAATACTATCGTATAAAGATTTGGCACTTGCCTCAAACCCTATAATTAATTTTTTTGGCTTCTGCTGTAAGGTAACCAAAATAGTGGAATCGCATATATCTAGACCTCCTAGCTTATGATTGTGGTTCCAAAGTGCTGTATGATTTGAGACTTGAGTAAAAGTGTCGTCATTTTGTACATAATTGTGTACAAGACCGAGGTCCCCCCCTGCATTCAGAAATGCAACGATCGCAGTTTGAGAGAGAATAACCTTTATTATGTACTCAATCACGATTGGTTAGTTAGGGGGTAACATTTTGATTACTTTGCGATAAATCTGAATAATAAGCGCTAAGCTAGTTGAAAATAGCTAGTGAAACTACATAATGATTTTCAACCACAATCTCCAATTGTAAACCAATTTGTAGAAAAATTATTGACGTGAGGCGCAGGTCCTGAAGGCTGAGATGTAAGAACTGAACCACCAGATAAGTTTAGCATTTCGATATCGATAAGATCAAGCATAGCTTGCTTGATTTGATAGTTAGACATAGAGTGCATGGTATAGGCATATTGCCTTTGAAATGCAATTTGTGCATTCAAAACTGCCTGAGCGGTAAGCATGGAAGCCATTCCAGATGTGATGGTTCTTCCGTTAAAGGAATCTGGAACAGTAAAATAGATTGTTCCTGAAAACAATACAGACCGAAATGTTGATCTTCCAAAAGGATTAACTTGCACCCATTTGAAAGACATGTTATCAATGCCCGCCGCACGGTATCTATACTGTTATAAGAGTAACTCCATGAACTACAGTCCGGTGGTGTATCCATCACATAAGACAGAGTATTATCGTCCTCAACATTCATTGGACTATTACCGCTACCATCTCCACCATCGGAACCGGGACCAGGCCCGGGGCTAGATCCAGGACCACCACTTCCACCACTACTACAGTCTAATTCTAATTCATATCCAACAACCTCACAACGACCACTTTCTCTGATACAAAATTCGTTAGTAACGAGAATAAGGTCACACCCTTTAGCCATTGCATCATTTGTGTCGAATTTTTCATACACAAAGTTACCCATTATTCGACGTCGACTCTTTACATCTTCTCGAAGCAAACTTGATGTCAACGCTGAAGATAAAGCAAGTGATTTGTATGAGTGTTTTTAGACTAATGTATTCAACAGCTTGTGTATTTCCACCGTATAAGATAAAGAACTCATTAGCGAAGTTCATACCAGGTCTTAATGTGGGCACAATTTTATTTCCACCATAATTAATCACCTTTCCGAAAGCAGGATGTCCAACGTCTGATGTATTAAAATTATTGGGAAAACATGTAATTTTGAATTGCGGACCGCACTTCAATTTCAGGTAAGTTGAGAGAAGTCTCATCAAAATTGGACATCTCGAAAATTGTCCAATTCAGCACCTTGAATTCCGAAGGAGGTTGCTCTTTCAATGAAAACGCATCAGTTTCCGAAACGTTACAGGTGAACATCGTGAGGATTAATACAATCAGGAAGAGGTATCGCATTGTCGAATTATTTACTGAACCACCAAAGATCAAGGTTGCACCGCTAACATAACGTTTTAATATGTAAACACCAAGTTTTATCATATGAATTTTCAATAAATTTCAGATCTCGCCAGAATGAACTAGTGCTAACTGGTAGGTAAATTAATCTGGATGTATTTATCTAGAAGCATGTGCAATGCATAAAACAAACAATTTCACGTGTTAATCTATTGCTTCCAACCAGTTGTTGGATTGACGTTTCAAAAGTACCCCCTTTACATTTAAACCGTCCTGATTCTAACTGGCAGGTTGTATTTCTTGGCTTGCCCTCAATGTCGATATGTTGTTCACCAAAAGCGTCACCGCAACTGGAGCATCGATCATTCGAAGTAACCAGTAATCTCTATTCTCGACAAGGGGACAGCGCGGTGGCATGGGCCAAAACCGACCAGCGGGAGCTTTTGGACCATTGTCCGCCAGGCTGACACCGTCACTGAACGAAGCGACTAGCACCGCTCTTGCCATCTGAAAGGTCGTTATCACTTTACGTCTTGCTTTGCTGTTACTCTTTTTGTTCCGTGGGTCTGCTCGTGCCGGCCTAATGCCGGCATGTCGCCCAACGGGTGCGCCACCGCAGGCCGGCTTCACCAACCAGCAATCGGACCTTGATTAGGCTAAGATAGCTTTTAAAGGCTCTGTCGACACGTAAAAGCCTCACTGCCGGCTTGACGATGGCACAATGTTGGGCGATTATATTTAGCTGTTGTTCTATTTTTCATTACATGTCGCTACAAATAGCTCCCCGAGTTCTGTCATCAAATATCTCTCGTCATCTACGTCAATTTCTATTTCGACATCTTCAAGTTTGAGATAGTCTTCATCCCTCTCGTTTCTAATTGTATGGCTACCAATGTATGCAGTCGGCGACAGTTTAACCCTAATCAATCCAAGACGGACCAAATTCGACAAGTGATGGAGTTCCAAATCGCGATCTTGTACCTCTTCAACTTTATCGCTGATTTGGTCTCGAAGCGTCTTTTCCAACTTTGGAAAGCCATCTATTCGTCGCTCCAAAGCATCGATTTGGGCGTGGAGACTTCTCAATTCAAGTCTTAACTCTACCGGCGATTCATCGAAATCAAAGTCTATCCTCTTTTTACCCAATACTCCAGATAAAGGTAACTACTTAGGTCAACCGTAGGAAAGATGCCCCCTTTTGTACATTGACCAGCTCATCAAACACGGTATGACCGTGTTTCTTTGCCGTTGAGCAAAAGCCTTTGATCCGTGCATAGTACTCCGCACCCTTGCGCGTTCTAAAGCAACCGGCTACTTTGAGCTTGGTCTTCCAGGGCCGCAGATCGCGCTCACCCAGATTGTTGGTAAAGGGTACTTCAGTATGCCGGCTAAAGGCTAAGACTGACTCCCGCCATTTGGCGAAGCGGTGGGCTAAATTGCGCCCCTTGCTTTGTTTGGGTCGACCTCGCTTACCCTGCTGCGGGGGTGGTTCTTCCCGATCCGCTAGGACAAGTAGATCGCTGTAGCGTTGGTCTAGCTCCCAGAGCTTTGCCGGACTTACTACTCCCTTACCGTAATCACTGGCCCGATAGAAATCCAGAGTAAAGTGTGCATTTTGGCCGGCCAGGTCAGTGCATCAGGGTAGCTCCATCAGGGCGGTCAACTCGCGTAGGAGGTGGGCGTTGCACAAGCTGTGCGTGAGCTCACCGGCCATGGTCAGGTAGGAGTTCAGACTGTCGTGCACCAAGCGTCCGGCGTAGCCGGCCAGGTGACTCTGCTGCCCGTTGATCACCTCCCCGCCCCGCTGCTTATACACTACGTAGAGGGTATACATCAGACTGCTGAAACTGTGCACCCAGTGCAGACTACCCTGGATGCGGGCCCCGGTCTCGTCGCTATGGGCCACGCTACTCTTTAACACCGCCTGGTGAATGATTCTTTCTTCGGCCTCCAATTTGTCGTATGTGCGCTCCACAGCCGCGTGGATGGTAGCCTCATTAATCCCGTAGCCCGTCAGTCCCGCAAACAGTTCCTGCGTACGGGCTAGGGGCATACTTTGCTCTACGTTCAAGCAGCACCGCCAGACTGCGCACTCGCTCACCGTACTGTACCGGAGCATTGACGCCTCCGGGAAAAAGGGCTAAGTGAAAGCGCTGGCAATCCGGACAGGTCTTGTGCTCCAACCGGTGTTCGGTTACCTCCAACAGCGTCGGGGGGTAGATCGAAAACCTGGCGACGCTCCCCGTCGAGCCGTGGGGACACCTCGCTAAGATCACACCCGCACTTACAGTGCCGAGTCGGGACCGGATGTACTACCCGATGGTCAGGTCGGGTGACCATCTTGAGGGTCTTACCGGGATGGCCAGGTTGCCCCCCCTGGCTTACGGGAGCCACGCTTACGCGGTAGGGCTGGCTTTTTGGTCAGCCCATCCCTGCTGGGGGGCTGATCTGAGTTATGGCTGTTCTTACTGAGCCGTTGCCGCATATCGGCTAGTTCCGACATAGCCGCGGTAAGTAGACCCCGGAGTTGTGCCACTTCATGTCGTAAGGCGACTATTTGCTCATCTTTGCTCATGCAGGGACAAAAAATACAACCTGCCGGGCATTTATCAAAATTGACCTGAGCAGTTACAGATAAAGATTCAATTTGCTCCTTGTAATCTTTGATTAGATCATCCTTAGTGGATAAATGTTCTTTGAGCTGATTGCTCGCGCTCTGAATTCTATATAATTTTGACTCATAAGTCGATTGAAGTGCTTTGTATTCTTCAATGGACAATTGACTAAGAATGTAGGGAAAAACATGATTCTCAATATTTTGCGCTGAATCAACCATATTAGAAAGCAAAATAGCCCATCTGTTCTGTAGTTCTTCATCTTCTTCGAGTGAAGCGTTTTCGAGAAGCGGCACCAGTAGTTTAAGTGATATGGCTTTTGGATCAATCCCATTTTTTTCAGTTAGAGCCTTTGCTTTGTTGAGAACCTTGACCTGATTTACAAGTCTCCAATAGGAGATTTTATCTTTGAAAAGCAGACCAGTCTCGTCAATGGCGGGACCAATTAGCCTATCTGCAAATTCTTTGGCTAAATCGATTCCTTTTTCAAAAGCAGTAGAAGTAATATCTAACTTAGGCATGTATCTATACTTTTTAGATGATGAATCGATGGTTTTGAATGACTTGATGTAAGTTTAGGCGATTTCAACATGCATAAATTAATGAAACTAAATCTCTTTTCCGCTACTTATTATAAAAGTTTGGAGGCGCAATCTGCTCAATTACATTTCTATATTCGGGCGCTGTAAATGAACCGTCCAGCCCATATACTGTGAGATCGAAATATCTACATAATGAAAGCATTTCTTTGAGAAAGGTGTGATCTTTCTCATACATATCGCTTCTAAAAGAGAAGTACTCAGTAATTGTTTCTGTCTGGTGAACGGATACGTCATTATCTATTTTTCCATCGTTAAATTTCCATTCGAGATAGTTGCTTTTCCAATATGGCGATCTAGTGATATACTTGTCGATATTCAATACTAGGTCATCAGCTTTAATAGATTCATGCATCCATGCTTTCTGAGTCAGTGCTTTAAAGCATTCAATCTTATTCTGGCCAGCCGGAAATTGGATGGCCTCATAAAATTTATTTGGAACTGTCAATATCATCAATTGTTTCGCACCCATAGCATATTTTTTCACTCGCATGAATTTGTGTTAGTGAACACATCTTTTACCTCTAAGGATATCTAATTAGATGTGAGCTCTATCGTGTAGCTGGATTCTTTCCCATTCCTTTTCCGTTACAGTAAATTCTTTATGCGGACCGCCTTAAATGGCGGTCTGTCGCCCAACGTTTGTGTTGATGACGTGCGCCGCTCCAACTTCCAACTATACAGCCAGCTACTCTCTGATCACCAAAAAAGTACTTCCGAAGCCTGAAAAAGCCTGCTCGGCGCATGGGCATCAACACTTTGTTGGGCGACGCTAAGTATTATGCTTAGTCAAGAGTTTATTTGTTTTCTCATTATATATTAATCCTCATCAGCTAATTGATCATCATTCATGCCTGACAATAAACCTGTGAACTCAGCACCAAACTCGGCAATTTTTTTCATTGCCAAACTAGCTGAACGTAATGCCTCTATTCGTGTTTCATTGAGTTCATACTTTTCTTTCTCCGCTACTAGCTTCTCCTTCTTATCATCTTCGGCATCTTCGGCTACCTCTTTTGGTTCAGAAACGTACGGAGGAATTATTTCAATAACAACTCCTTCGTCTAGAGATTTAGCAATGAAGCGAATTCCAATTTTAATATTGGTCTTCAATTCATTTTTCCGTCCAGCTTCGATATTTGAACTATTGATAATCGATTCTGTAAGCGCATCAGATTTTTTTTGCAGTAAATCTTTTTCGTGCTTTTCTATATCTTTTTGTTCCTGCTGCGGGCCTTGCATGCTTTTTAGTTTCTCTCTAATTTCTCTAAATCCTTTAATTGCAATATAAGCTTCAGCTAGACCTTTAATAATATCAGCAAGTGTCCTGTGCTACTTCGAACACTTGCTGGAAGAAGAATTCAACACACCCATTCTCTACTCTACTGACTTTTATGTTATCGACCGGTTGGTTGTTGAGTTCACAAAGCGCTTTAACTAGCTTGTTTAAGTTGTGAATCTTGCGTTCTAGTTTTGGTGCCTCAAGTAGATCGCCCCTGTCCGGTATCATAAATCCTATCTCAAACTTTTCCGTATCATTATACTCCATTGCTAGTCCGAGAATATCAAGTGAATTGGACAGTGCAGCAAATTCACTAAATAATGATTGACGTGAAGTTTGAATTTTCGTAAGACTTATACCTGCAGCAGACAAAGTATATCTGTTTTCACCAATAGCTTTATTTATTGCGTTCGTTAGATCCTGACCAAGATACTGTACGCCATCAAGTTCACTTAACATCTTCAGACGGCTGGTTGGCAGATTGTTTATTAAGCTTCGATCGTTAGCTTGTTTAATTTCAGAAATAACCTTATCTATTTGCTCTGCCTGTTCTGGAGTTATTGTTGGTGTTTTGAGGAGAGCTATCAATCTAGATATCTTCTCGTTAACTTTATTTTGTACCTCCTCTCTGGTTAGATCGTCGATCACATTGTAAAGTACCTCAGCGTTCATATTTCGGTTTTAAAAGATGTGAACAATAGTAGGCGTAAGGTATGAAACTTAGATGAATCATCTAACGAATTCTAGATATATCTGTCAATATTACAAGAAATATCATCAGCTATCTAAAATGAGGCATGTATGCGGATTAAAAATTTTAGAAGTGAATATTGATAGAGCAAACTGGCTTAATCAGGAAAGAACAATATCTTTCTCTTTTCCCTTAAGGCGTCTTATATAGATCGGCCATTTAATTTTAATTGCTTTGGGTTTAACATTACCCAGCATAAAAAGCAACTGCGCTGGCCTAGACCGATCATGTACAGTGCGCACTTCCCCGTGGCTAGATTGTAATTGCTTGACTCGCGCCCCATAAAATACCACCCAGTCCCACAAGAATTAGTCGCGCTTCGAAGGCTGCCTTAGCAGCTTTCGCCCAACGTGGGCGCTCACGCTGTGCGCCTAATGCGCATAGGCGTGAGCGCAATGTTGGGCGAAAAATTTTTATTCGACTATTCCCATTACTTCTGGCTAATGGAAATAGGAACCTTGATTTTACCTGTACTTGTTGATTTCAAATCGAGGCGCTTTTCAAGTTCTTGATATTTTGAGATCAATCCTTCTGGCGGCCTCTTTCCACAACAATATTTCATCATCTCTTGCTGGGTTCGGTCAAATTCAATCTTTATATCCAGGCGTTTTTGCAATATTCTATCTTGGAGATTGATAAGAATCGTAGCAAGTTCAGTTGAATAAAAATAAACTGCAACATGCGCCATTTCAAAGTTAGCCGTGTCATTAAATTCTTTGAGGTGGATTTTTAGTTCACTGATTTTCCCGTAAAAAGTATAAATGTCATCAATTATAGACGAAGACATGTATAGCATATTATCAGAGATCTCCTCATGATACTTTACAATGGAATTATCGAATTTACTCAATGCGTCATTTATACAGTTTTTGTCAACGCACGAACCAGATAGTGATACGTATAATTGTTGAACATCAAACAATATTTTAGAAAGGGAACCATACACGGCCTTTTCTTGATTTTTGATGAGATCCTTCTGTTGTTGATCATTCTGAAGTTTAATTTCTTCACGTTTTCCTTTTAGATTATAGCGGTTGTTCAACCAGACTAAGACAATAGGAAGTAAGAAACCACTAGATAAAGTGACAACAAGCCCTTGATTTTCACTTAGAAAAGTCAATAAATCCATAAGTTTATACTTAAATATTTAGTAAAAGCACGGAATTCTAAAGATCAAATTTGCTAGCTGGAAATTAGGTTATTATCAGCAGTTCTCACTATCGGTAATTTTGGTTCGGGTTGCTACTTTTGACTATGGAAAGCAACGATGCGGCTCAGCTCAGCGAACAGCTCAGTTTTGACCATCTCTACAACCAAGTTATCGTCCCCTTTTTCCGCTCCCTGGACGACGGGCGGGCCTTCAATGCCAGCTATTCCTTGCTGGATGCGCTCAAGGCCACCTTTGCCATCTACTCGCTTAAGGTGCCCTCCCTGTTTCAGTTCCGCACCATGTCACAGGCTGAGGATCATAACCTGAGTACGGTCTATCAGATCGGTCGCATTCCTAGCGACAACGGCCTGCGTAAGGTGCTCGATGGTCTGGACCCGGCCGCCCTGCGCGTCGGCTTTGCTCACCTAGCCGAGCGCGTCAAGGCAACGGGACTACTGGAGCGCTACCACGTCTACGAGGACTACGTGGCCCTCAGCGTGGACGGCGTGGAGCACTTTTGCTCTAAAAAGGTCTCCTGCCCGCGCTGTCTACAGCGGCGTCACCGCGACGGTAGCGTGTCAAACTACCATGCCATGCTAAGTGCGGCAATGGTCAAACCTGGACTGGCCGAGGTGCTGCCCTGGGACCACGAGCCGATGACTCAACAGGATGGCGAGGTCAAAAACGACTGTGAGCGCACCGCCGTACACCGGCTGCTGGCGAACTTCGAGGCGTCCCACCCCGAACTGGCCACCATCTTCGTGCTCGATGCACTCTATGCCTGCGCTCCGGTAGTCGAACGCATCGAGGCCAACGCGCGTTGGCGCTACCTCATCGGTGTCAAAGATAAGGGTCACGCCCACCTATTTACCCAGTTTGACGAACTGGATAGTCAGTACAAGATTCCCTGGCAAGAATGGAAGACGAAGGGGCGGGAAGAATACGCCGTGGGCTACGCTAACGGCCTGGAACTAAACGCCGCCAACGCTGAGGTGGCGGTCAATATGCTCTACGCCATCATCAAGGACGCCATGGGTCAGGAGACGACCTTCACCTTCATCACCAACCTGGAGCTGAGCCCCAACAACGTAGCGGAGCTATTAGCGGTGGGACGCGCACGCTGGAAGATCGAAAACGAGACGTTCAACACACTCAAGAATCAGGGCTATCACTTCGAGCATAACTACGGTCACGGTCAGGAGCATCTCTGCACGGTCATGGCCTACGTGATGATGCTGGCCTTCTGGGTCGACCAGCTACAGCAGGCGGCCAACCGCAAGTTCGGCGCCCTACTCACTAAACTCAAAACGCGCGTGAAGTTGTGGGATGCCACCCGTTCGGTCTTCCGGGTCGTACCCGTCCAATCCATGGACGCCCTTCACGATCAGCTCATCGACCTGTACTGCATCAGGCTCATTTGACCGATAGTGAGAACTGCTGGGTTATTATTGATTGTCTGCGAATTGTATATTTTTAATAATCTCTTCAACTGTCATCAGATTCGATTTGTATTTCTCACCGAGTGTTGTCGTGACCACAGCTACTACAGACGATTGTTCAGGTAACTTTGAAAACACTAAATCGACGCTTGGTTTGTATAGAACATAATCGATATCTACCGCTTCCCCATGCTCTAATTTATGTGGGAAATTAACTGGCTTTAGTTTTTCTAGTAAATAAAATGAATCTGGACCGCCTTCTAATGGATCGGTTAACTTGAAGGATGGCTCATAAAAGTACCTGTTCCCCTGTTCTACGTTAACAATATGAACCTGAAGGATGCACCCCGGACTAGGCCCCCTCTCTGTAAAAATTACTTTACATGACAAGAGCACTTTTCCACCGCTAGATTGCTCCTTTTCGGTCACCGGCACATCAGGAGTCTGACTAACTTTGGAAAAAATTTTATCTGCAAGCTGTTCTTCTGAAATTTGTCTCAGATCAAGGTAGCTGATTGTTGGTCTAATACCATCGATCTCTGTATCATCAAATCTAACTGGAAGTATATATTCCTCGTTTGTGTTTATAGCTCTTGAGATTGCAGTTTTGATTTCGTGATTCGTCCAAACCTTATCTTTATAGCTACTCGAAATAAATGGAATACAATATTTTGCAGCTTTCCGATAAACAAAATCAAAATGAATACCCAGATTTTTTCCCCATAAATCTAATTCTTCGAACTCGTCGTAGAATACTGATAAACCCTTGCGCTTCAAAATCTCCGCCACTTTACGAACATATTGTCTGTCATTACCTGAGAAAGAGAGAGCAACATCATATTTGTATTCCATATAAATGTTATTTTACAGTTAGATAATTTTGAATTAATCAATAAAATCAAAGGCCTATTAAGCGAATCCAACATCATATTATTTAAACGACAAAATACAACTTTCTTATCTGTCTTAGCAAACTAATGAATTGTGTGAAATATAACTATTTTTTACCGGCGAGGTTCAACGTATTCAAAATTGACTGTTTTAGTTTTCGATGAGAACAGTACTAATCAATGAGAATACATCAAAGTAGTTTGAGTTACCCCGATTTGGGCATAACGTACTTTACTAGTGGCAACTAAAACCTAACCCTACTAAATAATTAATTGTGTCATCGCCCGCCTTAGCGGGTGTCGCCCAACACCCCCGCACCCGCATTGCGTATAACCCCCTAATCCCCACGTAATTATTGACGCATACACCCCCATGCCCCGCTGTGTTTACGCAATAGGTCGACCGCTTGGTACGGCTATTGACGCGAACATCCCGATTGACGCATACACGCATATCACGCAACTCATCACCTAGAACATCACTCCCCCTCCCCCAACCGATCCAGCGGACTCACTACACGTGACCGCTCCCGGTCCGTCACGTGGGTGTAGCGCTCCGTTGTGCGGCTGCTATGGTGGCCCAGTAGCTCCTGGATGTGCCGCAAACTCGTGCCCTGCTCTAGTAGGTGAGTCGCGTAGCTATGGCGCAGGGTATGTACCGTGGCGTACGGATTCACCCCACTCTTTTTCACCGATCGCTTCATAATTGCCTGCACACTACGCACTGAATAGGCACCACCCGAGCGGCCCTCAAATAGCCAGTAAGTAGGTGAGTAGGACTTTTTGTAAGCCCTAAGTTCTTCCACTAAACTATTGGGTAAGGTAGTGTAGCGATCTTTGGCCCCCTTGCCCGCTTTTACAAATACCTGTAGTCGATCGTAGTACACGTCGGTCAGGCGGATGCTGCAGAGCTCGCTAAGTCGCAACCCGCCACCATAGATTAATTTCAAGATACACCGGTGCTTCAAGTTGTCAGTGGCTGTAAATAGGCGACGAATCTCATCTACACTGAGCACCTGGGGAAGCTTTTGCGGCTGCTTCGGACGTAGCTCCACAAACGTTTGTTCGTGCCCCTCAATACGCTCCAGCCAGAACTTCAGTGCGTTCAGTAGTTGATTCTGGGTTGACGCCGCGTAGTCCTTAGCCGTAACCCGGCGTACAATGTACCGCCGTACCGTATTTCTATCTACTAGTTCCGCCGTGAGCTCTGGATGCTCCGCGAAAAACCGGCGCAGGTGGCCTAGGTAACTTTTGATGGTGCGCCAGGAGTAACGCTTTACCCGTAGCTCCTCCTCCGTGCGCAACAACGCTTCACGCCAGTGAACCGGTAAGCCACCAGATTGCCCAACGGACGGTCGGTCACTACTGTGTTGGTTGCTACGACTATCGTACAACGTGAACGTCCACTCCAGGCAGTTCCTGCCGTAATGAGACTTTAGGTGACGTAATGTCTCACTCGTGGCAGGTGCCGACCAGTACGCCTGGTTGTCGTGGTATACACAGTCTACCATCTCAGTGCCTCCCGCAAATAGTCGCTCGCCTGCCACGGCAGATCGGAAAATGTACCGTGTAGCCGTCCGCCCCGTCACCTTCTGTATCAAAATCTTCATGCTCGTGCTTTGCCGGCAAACAACGCACCGCCCAGCTCGACCAACGATTTTTATCCGTATACTTACGATTATACACGTCTTACACGGCTTCGCCCTCCATGCGTCGAAACGCCTGCCCCGAGTGTTTTGCGCCTCTGAGCCCATTGCACCGGGTGAAAATAAGATGTACAACCCTTTCTCCCGTTGCGTAGCGGGTATATTTCTACCGGAGGCTTACCTCATGCGCTGCACCTGCGGCCCCGCCCCACACCCCTACCCATTTACCTGACACGGCTCACCCTTTCAGCCTTTTCCGTCCAACCTACTCACTTCAACCCCCTAACTTTTCGTACCTTTGCGCGCTCAAACGCGACCCCCCGCGCAATTTTCCTTCTATGCAGTCTATTCGCAACATCGCCATCATCGCCCACGTCGACCACGGCAAGACCACGCTGGTGGACAAAATGCTGCTGGCCGGACAGCTCTTCGGCGACCACGAACGGCCCGGTGAGTTGATCATGG
Source organism: Saprospiraceae bacterium (assembly GCA_958295895.1). Classification (GTDB taxonomy): domain Bacteria; phylum Bacteroidota; class Bacteroidia; order Chitinophagales; family Saprospiraceae; genus Neolewinella. Next base: position 12,575 of record CATQHI010000016.1, read on the forward strand.
ATAGCAACGATCAGGAGCGTGAGCGTGGCATCACCATCCTAGCTAAGAACGTGTCCATCCAGTACCAGGGCACCAAAATCAACATCATTGATACCCCCGGTCACGCGGATTTTGGTGGCGAGGTAGAACGGGTGCTCAATATGGCCGACGGCGTCTTGCTATTGGTCGATGCCTTCGAAGGGCCCATGCCGCAGACGCGCTTCGTGATGGACAAGGCCCTCAAGCTTGGGCTTAATCCGCTCGTAGTCATCAACAAGGTGGATAAGCCCAACTGTACCCCCGAGGAGGTACACGAAATGGTGTTCGACCTAATGTTTAGCCTCGATGCTACCGAGGAGCAGCTCGACTTCCCCACCATCTATGGCTCGGCCAAGCAAGGGTGGATGAGCACCGACTGGCGCAAGCCCACCGATAATATCCTACCGCTGCTCGATGCCATCCTGGAGCACGTGCCCGAACCCAGGGTCAAGGAAGGGAATACGCAGCTACTGGTCACTAGCATCGAGTTCAGTAAGTACATCGGGCGGATGGCCATCGGCAAACTGAGCCGGGGTACGCTGAAGTCGAACCAGGCGCTGACGCTGATCGGCCGCGACGGCACCGAAACAAAGGCCCGCGCACGCAACCTGTACGTGTACGAAGGATTCGGCCGCGTGGAGGTCGACGAGGTACAGGCCGGCGATATCTGCGCCGTCTTCGGTGTGGAGGGCTTCGAAATCGGTGATACCATCGCCGACGGGGAGAACCCCGAAGCGCTACCGACCATCGACATTGACGAGCCGACGCTGAGTATGGTCTTTACCATTAACGATAGTCCGTTCTTCGGCAAAGAAGGGAAGTACGTGACCAGCCGCCACATCAAGGACCGGCTCACGGCCGAGCTCGAACGCAATCTGGCACTCCGGGTAGAGGATACCGATAGCGCCGACAAGTTTCGGGTGTTCGGCCGGGGGGTGATGCACCTTTCGGTACTGATAGAGACCATGCGCCGCGAGGGCTACGAGCTGCAGATCGGCCAGCCCCAGGTCATCGTCAAGGAGATCGACGGGGATAAAATGGAGCCCGTGGAGGAACTCACGGTCGATCTACCCGAGGAAATGTCCGGCACGGCCATCAACATGATCACTCAGCGCAAGGGCATGATGCTGAGCATGACGCCGAAGGGGGAACGCGTAACCCTGGAATTCGAAATCCCCTCCCGTGGCATCATCGGACTGCGCAGTAACATGCTCACCGCTACCCAGGGCGAGGCCATCATGACGCACCGCTTCAAGGAGTTTCAACCGCACAAGGGGGAGATCCCCGGCCGGCTTAACGGCTCCCTAATCTCGATGGAAAATGGTAAGGCCATCCCCTACTCCATCAACAACCTACAGGACCGCGGCCGCTTCTTCATCGACGCCAACGAGGAGATTTACGAAGGACAGGTCATTGGCGAAAATAGCCGCGCCGCCGACCTGGTGATCAACGTCACCAAGACCAAGAAGCTGACCAACATGCGCTCGTCGGGCAATGATGATAAGGCCCGTCTGGTGCCGCCGCGTAAATTCTCCCTGGAGGAGGCCCTGGAATATATTCAGGCCGATGAGTATGTGGAAGTAACCCCCGAAAGCCTACGCCTGCGTAAAACGCTACTACGCGAGGCCGAGCGCAAGCGTGGGGAGAAAATCCTGTTCTAGGAATCTGCTAGTGCTCGTTGATCAACCGGCGAGCTGCCGCACGATCAGCTCGCTCAGGTCGTAGACCATCACCTCATCCTGCTTCTCGCGGCTCGTCACCCCGTCGGTCATCATGGTGAGGCAGAAGGGGCAGTTCACGGCGATCACGTCGGCGTTCAGACTAAGTGCTTCGTCCGTCCGCTCGGTATTGATGCGCTTCTCCCCAGGTTCGTCCTCCTTCCACATCTGCGCCCCGCCGGCCCCGCAGCAGAGACCGTTTTGCCGACTCCGCTTCATCTCCACGAGCTGTCCGTCGATGGAGCGCAGTACATCGCGGGGCGCCTCGTAGATCCCGTTGGCCCGGCCCAGGTAGCAGCTGTCATGGTAGGTGATCCGCTTGCCCTTGAACTCACCCCCCTCCGTCATTTTTATTCTCCCCGCATCAATCAGCTCCTGTAGTAGCTGGGTGTGGTGCACGATATCGTAGTGCCCCCCCAGCGCCGGATACTCATTTTTGATCGTATTGAAGCAGTGCGGACAGGCGGTCACCATCTTCTTCACGCCGTACATATTCAGCGTTTCAATATTCTGTAAGGCCACCATCTGGTACAGAAACTCATTACCGGCGCGGCGGGCGGGGTCGCCGGTGCAGGCTTCCTCATCCCCTAAAATTGCGAACTCGATTCCGGCACTGGTGAGGATCTCCGCAAAGGCACGCGTCACCTTCTGAGCACGGTCGTCGAAGGAGCCGGCGCAGCCTACCCAGAAGAGGATTTCGGGGGTTTTGTTTTCGGCCTGAAACTGGGCCATGGTTTTAACTGTCATAGTCAGCTACTCGTTGTCGATCTGCTAGATTAGAGCATCGACGTAATTATTCGTCAGCGTTGCTATCTCGCTCTTATCGTAAATAGTTAGTAGGTAGACCTTGCCCTCCTCAGTGTCGTCTAGCTCCTCCACTCTTGCCCTTTCCTTTACTGGTAATCGCTAAGCGGATCTTACGGAGATTTGGACCAATTAACACGCCCTGAAATGGATCACGTTCAAGCGTATCGTAGAGCTTGGATGGGTCATCACGCAAAGAACGATGTTTTTTGGCGAGACGTTTTACCCGCTTTCCGAACTCATCAGTCTGTTCAATACTATAGCTCATCAATAAATTCCCGTGCTGACTGTAGCTTATGATTACCCTTCTTCACCTGTTTGATCTCTTCCAGACCATTGCGGATGGACCGCTCTAGATCAAGCCGAGCCAACGTAGACGTCCTTAATTTTATCCCAGTGCTCAATAGGTATAACAACGGCCGTCCGATTTCCTTCCTGATCTTCTATATATCTGAGTTCCTGTAGGATCTCTGTTTCACAGAAGAACTTTCGTTGTTCTTCAATACTCGTACGTGCGTCGGCGGCCATAAGTTGTAATTTAGTCTTGCTGTGCCCAGGCAGTTCTAGAAGCAGGTACACTCCAGGCCCGCTGCTGGTTCTCAATACTGTTAAACAGCGGCATCCAGTCAGACGGGCCTTTAGCTTCGGTAAGAATCTCGTGCCGGCGCAGCTTATTGATCATCTCCAACGGATTGATCAGGATGGGACAGGCCTCGACGCAGGCGTTGCAGGTCGTGCAGGCGTGAATCTCTTCGCGGGTGATGTAGTCCCAGAGGTTGCGGCCATCATCAAAGTTATCTACACTAAGTACGCCTTCGTTATTGGGCGCGTACTCAGTGTTGCCGGAGCGGATCTTACCACCGATCTCCTCGGCTCGGTCACGAACGTTCATCACGATTTTCCGGGGGCTGAGCTTTTTGCCGGTGATATTGGCCGGGCAGACCGCGGTGCAGCGGCCGCACTCGGTACAGGAGTAGGCACCCAGCACATCGATCCAGCTCATCTCAGTAACATCATCGGCACCGAACTCGGGCAGCGGGGCATTCATGTCGGGCTCGGGGGCATCGGGGTCACCGAGGCCCATCATGGTCCTGACCTCGTTCATGACCTCGGGCATATTGAGCATCTGACCCTGGGGCTTGAGGCGGGCGAAGTAGGTGTTGGGGAAGGCCAGCAGGATGTGCAGATGCTTCGACTTCGGGAGGTAGTTCAGGAAAACGAAGACCATGAGGATGTGGCCCCACCAGCCTATCCGTTCGAGGGTGTGAAGGGTCGCTGCGTCCAGTCCGCCAAAGAGTACCGGACCCAAAAAGCCGCTAACAGCGAAGTTGGTGGTCCGGTAGTGACTGGGGTCCAGGTCCTGTAGCACCACGTCCGTACCGTTCATCGTGAAGATACAGGCCAGTAGAATGAGCTCGAAGACGAGGATCAGGTTAGCATCCAGCTTCGGCCAGCCCTGCATTTCCGGCTTGTGAAAGCGGGGAATGAACAGCACGTTACGCCGCACAAGGAAAATTACCGTTGCCACAAAAGCGAGGATACTGAGTAGTTCGATCGTACTAATTACGAAGTTATACATCCCCCCCAATGGCCCCAAAAACCAGCGGTGTATGCCGAAGATGCCGTCGATGAATATCTCGATCAGCTCGATCTGCGTAAAAACGAACGCCACGTAGAGCATGAGGTGCAGGATGGCCGGAATAGGACGCTTGAACATCTTCTTCTGCCCGAAGGCTACCAGCAGCATATTCTTCCAGCGCGGAGCGGTAGGACCGGTTACTTCCTCGTCCTTTCCCAGCAGGATGTTAGCCCGCACCTTACTAAATTGGAAGTACGCAAACCCGAGTGCCAGCAGGGCAACTACCGCAAAGACGATCGACTGTAGCATAGTCGTAAAGGTACCGGAGGCGGGTGGGCTGTCCAAGGATCGCCAGCGAAAATTCGCTAGTTCGTCGGTTGCCGCACCTGCTCCCGATAACTATCGGGACGGCCCCTTAGTTCGTTTGGTTTAGGTTTTCGGTGCCGTAGAGGTGGAGGTCCCTGTCGCGTAGAAGCTTGGTCCAGAAGATGATTTGACCGGTGTGGTAGCTGAAGTGCTCGACGACGTGCAAAATAATATAATTACCGTCGTGCACGTAGGCCTGTACGGGGCGCTCGGGGTGTAGAGAGGACGCTTCTTGCTGCTCGATGATTGCTACCGCGGTACCGATGACCTCCGCCAGCTCGGCAAGTAATTCTTGCCCGGTAGGCCCATTGGTAGCGGCAAACTCAGTGTCGCGCTCGCGTACGTCCGGCAACTGCCCGATGCCGTTGTGGATCCACTGCCGAATGTTGCCGCTTAGATGTAAAAGTTGGTTTCCGACGCTGTTGGAGCTGCCGTTAGGACGCTGCCAGACCTCCTGCTCCGTGAGCTCACCGAGACAGACCGTGATACGTTCCAGATTCCAACGTAGAAAATGTACCGCGGCCTGGGTAAACTGAGTATGCGTAGTGTCCATAACTAGTGGGTCAACTTACCTTTGCGCGATTATGCAGCAGAAGGTAAATGTATTCAAGTTTGGGGGAGCATCGCTCAGGGACGCCGCGGCAATCCGCCACGTAGGGGAGATTCTCCAGGGCTATGCGGGACAGGCAATAGTAATCGTGGTTTCGGCGATGGGTAAAACCACCAATGCGCTGGAGGAGGTAGCCTACGCCTACTGGCACGGCAAGCCGCAGGAGGCCCGCCGCAAGCTCAACGTGATCCACAACCAGACCACGACCATCATCGACGAGCTATTTAGTGAGGTACCGGAAGAACTAACGGCGGCTGTGAACGACCTCTTCGTTTCCGTAGAATGGGCTCTGGACGAAGCACCCAACGAAGAGTACGACTTTGACTACGACCAGATCGTCTCCCTCGGCGAGCTACTCAGTAGCCACATTGTCGCTGGCTACCTTAACCGGATCGGCCTGTCCTCTAGCTGGCTCGATGCCCGCGATGTGATCCAAACCGACAACACCTACCGCGAGGGTTGGGTTAAGTGGCCCGAGACCACCGAACGCGCCGAGCGTCTTCTGCCGCCGCTACTCGCCCAAACCCCCTTCGTCGTCACCCAGGGCTTCATCGGCAATACAAGTGAGAACTACACCACCACCCTGGGCCGCGAGGGCTCCGACTACTCGGCCGCCGTGTTCAGCTACTGCCTCGACGCCGAGGCCATGAGCATCTGGAAGGACGTACCGGGCGTACTCACCGCCGACCCCCGCATCTTCGAAAACGTCACCAAGATCGACCGCCTAAGCTATAAGGAGGCCATCGAGATGACCTACTACGGTGCCAAGGTGATCCACCCCAAGACCATCAAGCCGCTTCAGAATAAAAGCATCCCCCTCTACGTCCGCTCCTTCATCGAGCCGGAGCTGGAGGGCACCTACGTCAGCGACGATGCCGGCGACACCTACCCCCCCATGGTCGCCGTAGAGCGCGAGCAGGCCCTGATCAACATCAGCACCCGCGACTTCAGCTTCGTGGCCGAGCACCACATCAAGCAGCTCTTCGAGCACATCACCACCACCCGCCTCCAGGTAAACATGATGCAAAACACGGCCATCAGCTTCAACGTGGTGGTCAACGACATCGACGACCGGGTGGAGCGCTTCTGCGCCCTGGTAGACCGCGAGTTCAAAACCACCGTAGACCGCAACCTGGAACTTATCACCGTGCGCCACTACACCGCCGAAGTAGTAGAGAGCATGCGGCGCGGTAAGATGAACTTGCTGGAAGGACGGCTGCCGCTGACGCTACAGATGGTGGTGAAGGATGTACCGGTGGTGCGGAGGAAGGAGTGAGTAGTGCGGTAGTGCAGCAAGCAACGCCTCCAACGCCCGCACTACAGAACTACCGAACTACCCCAGATCACTAGTAATCAACTTCAAAAACTCATTCCGCGTCCGCTCCGCCTTAAACGCCCCGGTGAAGGCCGAAGTGGTCGTTGCGCTACTCTGCTTCTGCACCCCGCGCATCATCATGCACATGTGGCGGGCCTCAATGACCACAGCGACGCCGAGGGGGTTGAGGGTGTTGTGTATGGACTGTAGGATTTGATCGGTCAGCCGTTCCTGTACCTGCAGGCGGCGACTGAACACCTCGATGACGCGGGGGATCTTGCTCAGTCCGACGATGTAACCGTCAGGAATATAAGCTACGTGTGCTTTCCCGAAGAACGGTAGCAGGTGGTGCTCGCACAGCGAGTAAAGCTCGATGTTCTTGACGATCACCATCTCCGAGTAGTCCTCGGCAAACATGGCGGAGCGTAGGATGCGCTCGGCGTCCATCGCGTAGCCCTGCGTTAGGAACTGCATGGCCTTGGCGGCACGCACGGGGGTTTTAAGCAGGCCGTCCCGGGAGGGGTCCTCCTGGATGCCTTCGATGATTTGGGCGAAGTGCTCGCTGAGGAGCTCGGTGGTGGCCTCCTCGTACTTAACGACGTTCTGAAAGGGCATAGGCTAGATTCTTCCCGCCGGACCGTAGTAGTCGGCGTAGATGTTTTCGGTCTCGTAAAGGCGTACGCGGTAAAGGGTGGAACCGGCCGTAGCGATGGCTCCCTCCAGGTGCTCCCAGATTTTTAGCGTAAGGTTCTCGGTGGTGGGTAGGATGCCGTTAAACCAGTCGACGTCCAGGTTAAGGTTCGAGTGGTCGAGTTGATCCGCGACCTCTTGCTTGATGATGGTCGACAGCACCTTAGCATCCATTACGAAGCCGGTGATCGGATCGGGCATACCACTTACCGTCACCCGCAGATCGTAGTTATGACCGTGCCAGTTGTGGTTGGCGCATTTACCGAACACCTCGCGGTTACGCTCATCGGTCCAGCCAGCGATGGCTAGCTTGTGGGCGGCATTGAAGGTCTCGCGGCGGGTCAGGTAATGCATGGGTCGGCCGATTGGGGGCGCAAAGGTAGTTATTCACCGCGCAGGTCCATGCGGCGAAGTTTATCCAACAACACGGCAACGCGCAGGTTGAGCCGCGGTCCGGCGTCGAAGTACTGGGAGTCAAGCAGCAGGTGCGCGCCCCGCACCTCCACTCTCTGCAGGGTCGTATAGGTCACCACACCGGCGGGCTGCAGCACGTTTTTCCAGTACAGCGCACTATCCGTTAGGGCAAAGCCCTGCTTACCGGAGCCCAGCAGACTCTGATCGCAAATCAGGAGTAGCCGCTCGTCCTTTCCGGCCCCCAGGTAGCTGCGGGTGGCGTTGCGTAGCACTTTGGCGGGGGTGGTGATGAAATCGGTATAAACAGTTTCAGTCGTCTGGTCGAGGTCCAGGTAGTCCATCACCAACTTAAAGAGATCGACCGTTTTCCAGTCCACACTCTGGTAGCGCAGTAGGTGTTGGGGTAGCATTCCGGGGTGCAGTTCGCCGGCCGTTTCCACCACGAAGTACTCGACCAGTCCGGCCAGCACATTATCCCGGCGGCGCTGTGCCCTACTCGGCACCAGCTCGCGGTTGAGGTAGTCGGTCAGGCTGCGCAGACTCACGTCCCTGATCTGCCGGAACGTCTCATCGTTACGGTAAACGGCCAGGTAGTCCGGCAGCCGGTCGGCTTCAAAGTAGGCAGTCAGGCGTTCCCCCAGTCGGTCCTCGAAGGCAGTGCGCAGGTCGGCTACCGTTAGCGTAGGGGGCGGTGGTTCAGGCTCCTGCTCGGTCGGCGGGTCCGGGGCTACGTCTTGAAGCTCCATCACGTCTTCTTCCAGGCGGTGACCACAGTTGGGGCAGAAGCGGGCGGTCTCGGGTACGGTCTCTCCACAATTCGGGCAAATCAGGGCAGGAGGGGGCTGCGTCATCTGGGGTTGGGGCCCTAGATGTAAGCCGGGTGCGGGGGTTGAAGCGGGGCCAAAAGCAAACTCAAAGGCAAAAGGTGACTCCTCTTCCGCCGAGCGTTGTGCAGCTTCGCTCGTCTGCCGAGGAGCATCCCCAAAGTCCACCTCAAACTCAATCTCGGGGTGGCGAGGCGTCTCCTCCGGCACCGGCTCGGAGAAGAGGTCAGTCACGACCGGCGTTTTTTTTTCCTGCTTTTTAGCTTTAGCCATGGCGATAAAGGCATCTAGTTCGGACCGCTGCTCGGCATCGAGGGTAGACTCTGCGGGATCTATAATAGGATCGGAGTCCTCAACGGTCAGGGTATAATCTGGTAGATCTTCGTCCGCCGACTTCAAGCGGGGTCCCCCTACCCCCGCTTTCGTAAGCGCAGCTTCGCTCGTCTGCCGAGGGGTTTCTTCCATTGGCATCACTTCTACCTCCGGCACCTCCTCGGCCTCCCGCAGCATCAGCACCCGATCGATGGCAAAGTCTCCTACCGATTCTCCACTATCCACGAAGCCATGCTTACCAAAGAAGGCGATCGCCCGCGCATTATACCCCCGCACCGCCAGCTGAACCCCCTGGTACGGCCCCACCTCCCGGACAGCCTCCTTTAGCAGCGCCTCCCCTACCCCCTTGCCCCAGTCGCTGCGCCGCACGATGAGTTGCGTAATGGTTGAGTACTCCCCCGGACTCCCCTCCAGTACCAGGTAGCCGGCCAGTGCCCGCCGCCGCTCATCCCACGCGGTGAAGACACTGTACTCCGGCTGCTCCAAAGCCTCTAGCACCCGCGTGCGTGCCTGCTCCACCATTGTATCGTTCTCGCGCCGCTGCTCGTCGGTCAGTCCCGGCACGTCGAAGGCCGGAAAGATGGCCTGCCAGACGAAGGTTTCCAGGTGGGTGAAGTCGCTTTCCTGGCCGGGACGGGTAGTCATGAGGATTGTTGTGGTGGCTCCGTTGGTAAGTACCCGTGAGCGTTGCATCTTGTTTAACGCTTCGCACCTGCGGCCCCGCCCGTCATAACTGCCAAATCTCTACCTTCGCCCCGTGCCCAACACCCGCACCATACACGATGCCGCCCGCTTCGCCCTGACCATCGAGCGGCTCTGCCGGCACCTGGTGGAGGAGCACGGCGACTTCGCACAGAGCTGCCTAATCGGGATCCAGACCGGGGGGGTGCAACTGGCCCAGCGACTCTACGACCGGCTCGGGGAGCTGGGGGTGACGGGCCTACCCTTCGGCAAGCTAGACATTACCTTTTACCGCGATGACTTTCGCACTAAGGCCGGACCGCTGACCGCCCACCCCACTGAGATCGACTTTCTGGTGGAGGATCGACGGGTGATCCTGGTGGATGATGTGCTCTTCAGCGGGCGCACCGTACTGAGTGCGATGACGGCCCTAAACCACTACGGCCGGCCGGCGGCGGTGGAGCTGCTCGTGATGGTCGACCGGCGCTTCCGGCGTACGCTACCCGTACAGGCCAACTACCGGGGGCTGGTGGTGGACACGCTGACCGACGAATACGTGGACGTGCAGTGGGCCGAGACCCACGGCGGCGACCAGATCTTACTCACCGGCTCCTAAACTGCGCGATGGCCTCCGTACAGCAACTTTCTACCAAGCATGTTCTGGGCATTAAGTACCTCACGGCCGGGGACGTGGAGCTTATCCTGGACACGGCGCGGGAATTTAAGGAGGTAATCAACCGGCCGATCAAGAAGGTGCCGAGCCTGCGGGATATCACGATTGCGAATCTGTTTTTTGAGAACTCTACCCGTACCCGCATCAGCTTCGAGCTGGCCGAAAAGCGGTTGAGTGCCGATACGGTGAATTTCAGTGCGTCGAGCTCTTCGGTGAAGAAGGGGGAAACGCTGCTGGATACGGTCAATAACATTCTGGCCATGAAGGTGGACATGGTTGTGATGCGCCACCCCGCCCCCGGGGCCCACCACTTCCTGGCCGGCAAGATCGACGCCAGTATCGTCAACGCCGGCGACGGGACCCACGAGCACCCCACCCAGGCCCTGCTGGATGCTTACTCGATGCGCGATGCGCTGGGAGGCAGTCTGGTGGGTAGACGGGTATGCATCTTTGGCGACATCACCCACTCGCGGGTGGCACTGTCGAATATATTCTGCTTGCAAAAGCTGGGGGCGAAGGTGCGGGTGTGCGGTCCGCCGACGCTGATCCCGAAGCCGATCGGTACCCTGGGCGTGGAGGTAAGCTACGACGTGCAGGATAGCCTACAGTGGTGCGAGGTGGCCAATGTGCTACGCATTCAGCTGGAGCGGCAGGATACCAAGTTTATCCCCAGTCTGCGGGAGTACAACCGCCACTTCGGCATTACGCAGGAGCGCATGGACCGGCTGGACAAGCAGATTGTCATCATGCACCCGGGGCCCATCAACCGGGGGGTGGAGATCGATACGGCGGTGGCGGATTCGGAGCACAGCATCATTCTGCAGCAGGTCGAAAACGGGGTGGCGGTACGCATGGCGGTGCTTTACCTACTGGCGGCGCGGCGCAACGAGGCCTAAAATGCTGTACTACCTGGTCCGCCCCGTGGCGCGTTACGTGCTGCGCTACTACTACCGGCACATCGACCTGGCGGGATTGGAGCATATCCCTTCGGATGCAGCGGTCATCCTAGCTTCTAATCATCCCACGGCCTTCATCGAGCCGTGTATCCTGGCGTGCTTTCAGTCGCGGGGGCTGCACTTTTTAGCCAGGGGTGATTTGTACAAGAATCAACTGGCCACCTGGGTGCTACGGGCCCTGCACATCCTACCGGTCTACCGCATGCAGGACGGCGGCTACGGCAAGCTAACGGAAAACTACGCTACGTTCGAAGCCTGCTACAATGTCCTCAGCCGGCGCCGGGCGCTGATGATCCTGGCCGAGGGGCGCTGCATTCACGAGAAGCGGTTACGGCCGCTAAAGAAGGGGACGGCCCGCATCGCGCTGGGGGCACTAGACCGCGATACTACCCTACCAGAAGTCTACATCGTGCCTGTCGGGGTCAATTTCGTAGCGGCCGAGCAGCTACGGAGCACGGTGATGATCCGCTGCGGCAAGCCACTACTCGCCAGTCGGTACCTAAACGCCTACCGGGAAAACGAGGCGACCGGACTGCGGACGCTCACCGAGGACTTGCGGGAAGCTCTTTCCAAGCATGTCCTACAACTCCCGGTAGCGGCGGATGATGCCCTCTACGAAGCCCACTTGCAACTGGTGCGCAACGAGCTACCTGAAGTTTCCCGCTCGGTCACCCACGGCGGCGTACAACTGGCTACGGAACTCGCCGTAGTGGCTAGCGGCCGACCGGATGAGCGGGTGCTCACCTACACACAGCGACTACGGCAACTTGGAATCTCCGATCAAGATCTCATCAAGATTACGGAGTCTGCACATATGCCGTGGTCTACCTCACCCGCACTGCTGTTACTGCTTGCCCAACTACCGCTCTGGCTGATTGCGGAGGTCATCGCGCTGCGGGGGCCACGTACCGTGGAGTTTTACAGTCCGGTGCGCTTTGCGGCGGTGGCGGTGGGTACGGTAGGGTACTTACTGGCACTACTGTTCCTGCCCTGGGAGGGGAAGCTCTGCCTGGCCCTATCGCTACTCCTGACCAACTGGTCGCTGCGTCAGCTGGAAGCCTGGTGGCACTGGCGGGGCCGGCGACGGGCGCAGCAGCTCGATCCGGAACTACGGTCGGAGCTGCTAGCTATACGGCAGGACTTACTCTAGCACCTCGTTGTCGAACACCTTTACGACGTCAAACTTCGCCTTGTGGTCTGCCACGAATTTCAGGTGGGTATCCGACACCTGGTAGGCATCGTGCCCCGCCACGTCATCGAACCACAGCACCAGATTGTAGTCGAAGCTGTTATCGACCACCCCCCGCGAGGGCGTGGCCGCCGGCGTACCGGTAAATACGCGGCGTACGGTAGGCGCACCGGCTAGGCTCTTCATGCCGGCTTCGAAGCTCTTGCGGTCGGCATCCGTAAGACCGTCCTTGAGCCAGAAGTAAACGGTGTGGGCCATGCCGGGAGTGGTGGTTGATGCCATAGGAGTAGTAGTTGTGGGAGCGCTAGTCTGACAGCCACCCAAAAGCAGGACGGTACAGACCAGTAGGGTGAAACTGTGGAGGCGAACGTGCATTGGTGTAATTTAGCGCCGGCCAAGATAGCCCGCCCCACCCGTAACCCTGCCGCCATGACCGTCATCATCATTATCCTCACCGTGCTCGTCAGCTGGCAGGCCTTCAATAATCCGGAGCTGAAGGGTAAGCTGCTCTTCATCCCCTCGGCGGTGAAGGAGCGCGGGGAGTACTACCGCTTTTTGACGCATGGCTTCATCCATGCCGACTTCCAGCACCTGCTCTTCAATATGTACGCCCTCTACATTTTCGGCACTTCGGTAGAGTTCGTGTTTTCGCAGTTTCTCTTCGGTCCGATAATCGGTAAGGTGGCCTACCTGCTCTTCTACCTCATTGCGATCGTCGCGGCTAGCATCCCCGACTATCTACGCCACCAGGATAACCGTATGTACGCCAGTCTGGGCGCTTCCGGGGGTGTGGCGGCCATCATCTGGCCCTACGTGATGCTCGATCCCTGGAACTGGTTCATCTTCCCTCCCCTACCGGCTATCCTGCTCGGCATTGGCTATATCGCCTACTCTCACTACGCCGATAAGAAAGGGCAGAGTAATGTGGGACATAACGCGCACCTGTGGGGAGCTATTTTTGGCCTGGTCGCCTATTCCGTACTGGTACTAGCCTTCGAACCGGCGCTGATGCAGTATTTCTTGCAGGAGCTGATGACTCCGCGGGGGCCTAACTTCTAAGCGGGCGGGGTCGCAGGTGCAAGCTAACTCGTACCTTCGCCGCCCTTTACGCAAACCTCAGCACCCATGGGACTCAAGTGTGGCATCGTAGGCCTCCCGAACGTCGGTAAATCCACCCTTTTTAACGCCCTAACCTCGGCTAAGGCCCTGGCCGCCAACTACCCCTTCGCCACCAAGGACCCCAACCTGGGCGTCATTACCGTGCCCGATGAGCGATTGGATAAACTGGCTGAGCTGGTCAATCCGCAGCGCATCCTACCCACTACGGTAGATATCGTCGACATCGCCGGTCTCATTAAAGGAGCCAGCAAGGGCGAGGGCTTGGGCAATCAGTTCCTCGGCAACATCCGCGAGACCGATGCCATCCTCCACGTCGTGCGCTGCTTTGAGGACGACAACGTGGTGCACGTAGACGGTAGCGTCGATCCGGTGCGCGATAAAATGATCATCGACACCGAGCTCATCCTGAAGGACATCGAGACCGTCGAGAAGAAGGTGGATAAGTTTCGCCGCACCGCTAAGAGTGGCGATAAGCAATCTAAGCAGGTAGTAGAGATCGGCGAGGCGCTGTTAGCCCACCTGGAAAGTGAGAAGCCCGCCCGCAGCTTTGAAACCTCGGAGGACGGACAGGAAGTAGTGCAGGAGTTGATGCTCCTCACCGGCAAACCCATCCTCTACGTCTGCAACGTCGATATCGACAGCATCGACGACGGCAACGCCCACACCCGGGCCTTCCGCGCCGCCGTTGCGGAGGAAGACGCTGAGGTCATCCTGATCTCAGCCGGTATCGAAGCTGATATCGCTGAGCTGGAGACGAAGGAAGAGCGCACGGAGTTTATCGAAGAAATGGGCCTAACCGAGCCCGGCGTAAACAAGGTAATCCGCGCCAGCTACTCCCTACTCGACCTCGTCACCTACTTCACCGCCGGAGAAAAGGAGGTACGTGCCTGGACGATCCGTAAGGGAACCAAGGCGCCGGGTGCAGCCGGGGTGATTCACACCGACTTTGAGAAGGGCTTTATCCGCGCCGAGGTGATCCACTACGCCGACTACATCGCGTACGGCTCCGAAGCCGGCGCCCGCGATAACGGCAAGCTGAACGTGGAGGGGAAGGAGTACATAGTAGAAGACGGCGACGTCATGCATTTTCGCTTCAATGTGTAGCGACTGAACCGGGTCGATGTGCCGGGGTTAGGGGGGAAAACTTACCTACCATGGCAAAGCAACTTTACCTAATGGCCCACTTCGAGCTGAATAAGCCGGATGAATTCGCACCTACTTTTTCGGAGCATGCAAAGGCCAGTCGGGCTAAGCCGGGCTGTCTATTCTTCTACCTCATTCGCGATCGCGATAATTCGGCCAAGTTCGCCACCATGGAGTGCTGGGAGAACTACGACTACTTCGAGCAGCACACGGCGGATGATGAGCACATGAAGTTTCACGCCAAGATTAAGGAGTACTGGAAACACGAACCCGATGTGATGGAGTGTGACTTGGTGTCGGGGATGGAGTAGTACGACGCTGCCTATGGCAGCGCCGTTCCGCACAGTCTACGACTGCGACGGCGCGACTGCAAGTCGCGTTGCACAGCGCTGCCGAAGGCAACCTCTCACTTCCGATTCACAATAGCATCCTGGTGGTCGATACTCTCCTGGTGCACCGCTCGCAGGTACGTCTTCATAAACTCCTCACTGAGTCCGTGGGCCCTGCCCTTCTCGCTGGCTTGCTGGAGCACTACCTCCCAGCGGCTCTCCTGCAGCACGGCAATATTACGCTCCGCCTTAAAGTCTCCGATCTGATCGGCGAGCTTCATGCGCTGGCCGATCATACCGATGAGGTCGGCATCAATCTCGTCGATCTGGCGGCGGAGCTCGGTGAGGGGCTCCATCTCAACTTCGTCGACGGTGGGCTTGCGAAGCCGTAGGTTCTCGAGCATATCGCCGAACACGCTGGGCGTGATTTGCTGGGCGGCGTCGGACCAGGCCTCGTCGGGGCGGGGGTGCACCTCGGTCATGAGGCCGTCGTAGTTGAGGTTGAGGGCCTCCTGGGCGACCTCGGCGAGCATGTGGCGGTTGCCGCAGATGTGGCTGTTGTCGACGACCATCTGGAGGTCGGGGAAGCGGCGCTTCATCTCGATGGCCATCTGCCAGCGGGGGACGTTGCGGTAGACGGTCTCGCCGTGGTAGCTGAAGCCGCGGTGGATCAGGCCGATACGGGTTATGCCGGCTTTATAGATACGCTCGACGGCACCGATCCAGAGTCCGAGGTCGGGGTTGATGGGGTTTTTGATCAGCACGGGTACGTCGGCACCGCTCAGGGCATCGGCGACCTCCTGTACGCTGAAGGGGTTTACGGTGGTGCGGGCACCGAGCCAGAGTACGTCGATGCCAGCCTTGAGGCAGTCGTAGACGTGGCTGG
The DNA here is from genome assembly GCA_958295895.1 of Saprospiraceae bacterium. Taxonomy (GTDB): domain Bacteria; phylum Bacteroidota; class Bacteroidia; order Chitinophagales; family Saprospiraceae; genus Neolewinella. Next base: position 28,222 of record CATQHI010000016.1, read on the forward strand.
CCTTAGCTACCTCGGTGGTAGTCTTGAGGCCCGTTTCCTCCTTTACGCGCTTTAGCCAGCTTAGCCCCTCCTTACCGACGCCCTCGAAGCTTCCGGGGCGGGTACGGGGTTTCCAGATGCCGGAGCGAAAAAGGTCGACCTGATTGAGCTTGGCGAGGTCCTTGGCGCACTGCATGACCTGTCCCTCGGTCTCGGCGCTACAGGGACCGGCAATGACGACGCCGCGGCCCGGGGTGGGCGCGATGACCTTATTGATGTGCATTTCCATGGTGAGCTACTTTAGTATTTTTTCGATTTGATTGGCGCGCTCGATGCGGGCGTGGAAGCCGGCAAAGTCGTGCTTGATGAGTTGGGTGCGGAAGCGGGAGAGCTGCTCGATGTGCTCGTCGAGGACGTCCAGCACGTGGTCGCGGTTCTGCCGGAAGATTGGTACCCACATGTCTGCGGAGCTCTTGGCCAGCCGCACGGTAGACCCGAAGCCGGAGCTCGCTAACTCGAAGATCCGCTGCTCATCCTTTTCCTTTTCGAGCACCGTGAGCGCCAGGGCAAAGCTAGCGATGTGGGAGATATGGCTGACGTAGGCACAGTGTAGGTCGTGGGCGCTGCGCCCCAGGTGGGTAAATTTCATGCCGGCGCTGCCGAAGATGCGCTTGGCCGTATCGACGGCGTCGGGGGCGCTGTCCTCGGCATCCACGATGACGCAGGTCTTGCCGGCAAAGAGGTTCGGCACGGCAGCTTCGGGACCACTGAACTCGGTGCCGGCCATAGGGTGGCAGGCCACGAAGCGGCTCCGGTTGGGGTGGTGCTTTACCTTATCCAGCATCTTCTCCTTGGTGGAGCCTACGTCGACCAGTGTCTGGTCGGGCCGGATAGCGTCCAGAATCTTGGGTAGTAGGTTAAGCATCGCATCCATTGGGGTGGCTAGTACGATGGTGTCGGCGTGGCTTAGTCCCTCGGCAAGCGACAGGTCCTCGTCGATGAGGCGGCGACGGACGGCCTTATCCAGATTAGCCTGACTGGCGTCGATACCGATCACCCGCGTAGCCAGACCACTTTCCTTGAGACTGATGGCCAGGGAGCCACCAATCAGTCCGATACCGACGATGGCTACGGTCATTGCTCCTGCGATTTTGTCTGCACCTGCGTTCTACCGCCCAGACGAACGAGTGCCTGCCGTAACACCTCTACTGAGCTACACAGGCTGATGCGTACGTAGTCCTCCCCCGCCGAACCGAAGATCCCTCCGGGGGTGATGAACACGTCATGATCGTAGAGGGCGCGGTCGCAGGTCCTGTATCCGTCGGTGCCGGGCGGGGTTTTCGCCCAGACGAACAGGCCCACCTGGTCGCGCTGGTAACTACAGTCGAGGGCATCCATGATCTGTAGGGCGATTGTGCGACGCTCCCGGTAGGTGGCGTTAAGCCGGTCGTACCAGTCCTGACCTAAACTAAGCGCTACGGTAGCCGCCTGTTGGACTGGTAAGAACATACCGCTGTCCATATTTGACTTAAAGCGGAGTACGGTTTGGAGGTAGGGGGCGGCTCCGGCCAGTACGCCTACGCGCCAGCCGGCCATGTTCTGGGCCTTACTGAGGCTGGAAAGTTCGAGGGCTACCTCCTTTGCGCCAGGTATGCACAGAAGACTTTGCACCGTATCGGTGAGGATGAAGGCGTAGGGATTGTCGTTGACCAGCAGGATGCGGTGGTGGCGGGCAAAATCCACCAGGCGGGGGAAGAAGTCGGGCGGGGCGGCCGCGCCGGTGGGCATGTGGGGGTAGTTAATCCACATGATTTTGACCCCGTCCAGTCCCTGGTCACTGAGGGCATCCAGGTCGGGTAGCCAGCCGGTGTCTTCGCTGAGGTCATAGGTGCGTACGGTGCCGCCGGCCAGCTCGGTAGCGGAGCGGTAGGTGGGGTAACCGGGGTTGGGAATGAGCACCTCGTCGCCCGGATTGAGGAAGGCCATGCTGATGTGCATGATACCTTCCTTGCTGCCCATGAGGGGAAGGAGCTCGGTGGCCGGATCGAGCTCCACGTCGAAGAAGCGACGGTACCAACTTGCGAATGCCTCCCGCAGCTCGGGCCGGCCGGTGTAGGGCTGGTAGCCGTGGGCGTCGGGACGCTCCGCGCTGGCGGTGAGCGCGGCGATGACCTCCGGGGCGGGGGGCAGGTCGGGACTGCCGATACCGAGGTTCAGGATGTCCCTGCCCTGGGCGCGGAGGGTGGCAATCTCGCGGAGTTTGCTGCTGAAGTAATATTCCTGTGTTTCTCCCAGCCGATCGCTGACGGGTAGGATCGGAGTGACGGGGGCATGCTGGGTGATCGTCGTCATGGCATCAGGGTTTCTCACCGGCGGGGTAGATGCCCAGGATGCGCAGTTCCTGGGTGATGGGTTGGATGCCGGCCAGGGCTTCGGTCACGGAGACCGTACCGTTGAGCTCGAAGTCGATGTAGAAGCGGTACTGCCAGGGCCGGCCGATGATGGGAGTACTTTGAATCTTGGTAAGGTTAATCTTGTAGGCGTCAAGTACCATAAGTACCCGGGAGAGGCTGCCGGACTCGTGGCTGACGCTGAAACTGAGGCTCACCTTATCGCCTACATCCTGACTCGCATCCCGGCCCCGTTCCAGCACCAGAAAACGGGTATGATTGAGCTTATTGGTCTCAATGCCCTCGGCGAGGATGTCGAGGCCATAGAGGCGGGCGGCCAGGCTGTGGGCTACGGCACCGCGGGCACGGTCACCGCTCTCCCGCACGTGTAGAGCGCTGAGGGCAGTATCGGCGGACTCCACCAGTTTTATCTTCGGCCAGGCCTGAAAAAACTCCCGCACCTGCATCAGGGCGATGGGATGGGAATACACCTCGCGCAGCTCCCCGATTGACACCCCGGGCAGGGCCATGAGGTTCTGGCGGATGCGCAGGTAGGCCTCGGCGGTGATGCGCAAGTTCGACCGCTGCAGCAGATCGTAGTTGGCCATGAGGCTACCGGCCAGGGTATTTTCGATGGCCATGAGGGCCGTCTGGCTTTCGCCGGACTCTACCTGGGCGAGGACCTCGGCGAAGGTGTGTCCGGGCACGGTAACAACCTCGTGCTCGCTGAAGTGGGCCCGGGCGGCCGCCTCGTGGAAGGCACCGGCGTATCCCTGAATGCTAACGCGAAGCTGGGGAAGGGTGAGCGGTGGAGGGGTCATCTGGTAGGTGGGGTAAAATAAAAAAAGCGGTGCCCGAGTGTGGGGGACCGCCGTTATCTGTCATCGTGGTGCGCGCAGTCGGTCCCCTACTCACGGAGGTAGTAAAAGCTAAACCAAAAGAAGGACTGCGTCATCATGGTAGGACAAAGCTAGGGTATGGGGTTGGATTCGCAAAATGTTGTCAAAGCAAGAGCGCCGAAGGCGACGTAGACTGCCTTCGGCAGGTAGACCGGCGGTCGCCGGGTAGACCCTCCGGATTAAATCGCTTCCCTCGTTAGACGTTGCACCTGCGGCCCCGCAACAACCCGACAACTCTCCTATCTTCGCCCGCCAAAAGAAGGATATGCCTAGACTGCTTGCTATAGTTTTTTTACTATTGACGCTGCTGGCCTGTGGGGGAGAAACGGCTACGGCGTACCGCGACCTCGACCTGACGGCTTACAATATCCCGGTGACGATACAGGCGCCGGACAGTGCGCAGGTTGTGGCCGGTAAACTCGGGGGAAACATCGAGGACGTGACGGTACGCAGTGCGGCGGATCGCTACGCAGTGCAGATCCTGGCCAGTGGCGCACGGACCAGCGATATGGCGCGCCTTAAGGCCGATGAGCTAGAGGCGGTGCGGGACAACCGGTACTTCGAGCGGATCGTGAGCGAGGAGCCGGAGGGCTTCATCTTCGAGAATAAGATCGATACCACTCCGGCCTATGGCTTTCGGTACATCGTGTACCAGGGGGACCGGGAGATCGTGTTTCAGAACACCTTCGACGGCGTGTATACGCTGCCGGAGGTAGAGGCTATGTACGCAAGTGTAAAACCCGGTAAGTAGATGGACGTAACACTGATCTTAAAGGGGATGGCCATGGGGATCGCCGAGGCGATACCGGGGGTAAGCGGGGGCACGATTGCCTTCATCACCGGCATCTACGAGCGGCTGCTGCGGGCCATCGGGGCTATACTGGGCACCAAAGTAGCGGGAACGTTTCGGCGGGAGGGCTTCCGGCCGGCGTGGCGGGAAGCAGACGGGGCCTTCTTGCTGCAACTCGGTGGGGGCATGGTCATCGGGTTGGGCATCGCGATAAAGTTGATCACCTACCTACTGGAGCACTACCCTACCGTGGTGTGGGGCTTCTTCTTCGGGCTGATCGTGAGCTCGGCCATCTACGTGGGGCGGCAGATCAGGGGCTGGGGACCGGGGGTGGTGAGTTTCCTAATCGGTGGGGCGGTGGTGGCCTACCTGCTCACGACGATCAATCCACTGGGGGGCAGTACCTCGCCGGTACTCGTGTTTTTCTCGGGCATGATCGCCATCTCGGCGCTCATCCTGCCGGGAGTGTCGGGGAGTTTTATTTTGGTGCTGCTGGGTATGTATACGGTGGTCTTTGGCGCGGTAAGGGGGGTTACTACCGGCGAGGACGGGGCTTTACTGATCGTGGCCTGCTTCGCGGTAGGCTGTCTGGTGGGGCTTGCTCTATTCGCCAAATTGCTTACCTGGACCTTCAAGACCTATCCGAACCGCACCTTTGCCCTACTGACCGGCTTCATGATTGGCTCGCTCAACAAGCTCTGGCCGTGGCGTAACGCCATCACTACGCGGATGAACAGTAGCGGGGAGGAGGTGCCGGTGCTGGAGGTCAACGTGCTACCCGGGCATTACCTCGGGGGAGAGCCCTACGTGCTGGCAGTGATTCTGGCGGTATTGGCGGGCCTCGCCGTAGTGTTTGCACTAGAAGCCAGTGCCTCGAAGAAGGAGCCGGAAGCTGACGTCGCATAACTCATGGCTACGTTCGGACTGATCGGCTACCCGCTGTCGCACTCCTTCAGTCAGGGCTACTTCACGGAGAAATTTCGGAGGCTTGGTCTGAGTGACACCCACAAGTACCTGAACTTTGAACTGGTGGGGGTAAACCAATTTAAGAAAATTTTGGATGAGTACCCTGACCTGTTAGGATGTAACGTCACCATCCCACATAAACGGGCGATCATAGCGGTGCTGGACGAACTGGATCCGGTAGCCGAGCGCATCGGGGCCGTAAATACTATTTTAGTACGGGGGGGGAGAACCTACGGCTACAACACCGACTACCTTGGCTTTCGGGACGATCTGGTCGAGCGGATGGCCGAGCGGGGGGTTAGTCTCACGGAGGGTCGTGCGGCACTGATTCTCGGCACCGGGGGTGCTTCCTTAGCGGTGGCGGAGGCGCTCCGGTCGCTAGGGGTACCGTACACCTTCGTGAGTCGGGAGCCGGCGGTGGGTCAGCTCAGCTACGCGGCGGTTACGGCTGAGGTGCTAGCCACTCACACGATTTTAGTCAATACGACCCCACTGGGAATGTATCCCCGCGTCGACGCTGCGCCGGATATCGACTATAATCTGCTCGGGCCGGCGCACTTCTGTTATGATCTGATCTATAATCCGGCCGAGACCACCTTCATGCGGCGGGCCAGGGGGGCGGGGGCGCAGGCTGCAAACGGCCTGGGAATGCTACACCAGCAGGCGGAGGCGAGCTGGGCCATCTGGACCGGGGAATAATTGCGATCTTGACGCGGACCAAAGCGACCGATCGTGCACAAGTTGTTCCTTCCCATCCTTCTCCTAGTTGCCTGCGTAGTATCCGGACAGGACCTGAGCGTATTTGAGGTATTCACCGATCATGCCGTGCTACAGCGCGACGTAGCCCACCCCATTTGGGGCTGGGACCGACCGGGTCGGAGCGTAACGGTGAGTCTTGACGGGCAGGAAGTGCGCACAAAAACCGATGGGGAGGGCAAGTGGAAAACCAAGCTGCCGGCTACCGGGGCAGGCGGTCCGCACCTGATCGCCATCAGTGATGGAAAGCAAACAATCAGCTTAGCAGACGTCTACTTCGGAGACGTGTATCTACTGTCGGGGCAAAGCAACATGGAGTGGCAGCTGGCGCAGTCCGATCCCGATAGCGTACGGGCGCGTTCGATCGCCGATCCGCTGATCCGCCAGGTGCTGGTAGCTAAGACGAGCGCCGATACACCGGAGGAGCACATTACCCTGGATGAACCCTGGAAGCCGGGCACAGCTGGAGAGATAGCCAACTTCAGTGGCGTGGGTGCCTACTTCGCGCATTACCTGCGGGAGGCGGGGGTAGATGTACCCATTGGGTTGGTGCATTCCAGCTGGGGGGGCAGCCGCATCGAGCCCTGGATGAGCGCCGAGGTGCTGGATGTGGACGCGATGTCGGTGAAGGAGGATAATCAGTCCGTAGCTGAGCAGATTCAGGAAAAGGTGCTGGCCTTCTACCGGTCGGAGTTCAACGGAGAAGAACCTCCCACCGAAGACCGCGGCGAAGAACTGGGCTACCTCGATGACGAGGTGGACCTATCCACCTGGTCGACCATGGAACTGCCCGGGGCCTGGGAACCTAAGGGATACACCAATGTAGATGGCTACTTCTACTACCGCCGTTCCTTCGAGCTCACCGAGGCACAGGCTGCGGGAGATGCGATGCTGTTCCTGGGAACGATCGACGATGGAGACCAGACCTACATCAACGGCGTACAGGTAGGAGATACACCCAACGCCTACAGTGAAGAGCGGGAGTATCCGGTACCCGGGGACGTACTGCGCGCCGGTACGAACACTATAGCCTTCCGGGTATTCGACGGCACGGGAGGTGGTGGCTTCATGAGCGGTCCGGAGAGCATGTACCTGCGTACGGCAGCCGGTGATGTACCGCTGGCCGGCGAGTACTACTACCGTATCGGGGAGTTCCGCACCGGGCAGGGTAATCCGAATCAGGTGCCAACCGTACTGTACAACGCCATGATCGCTCCCCTCCGGGCCTGGCCGCTCACGGGCGTGCTCTGGTACCAGGGCGAATCTAACGCCGGACCGGGCGATGCCGAGGCTTATGCCGACCGGATGCGCACCCTGATCAACTTTTGGCGGCAGCGGTTTGGCAACGCGAAACTTCCCTTCTACTGGGTACAACTGGCCAACTTCCAGGCACCCTCCGATAGGCCGGACGATCCGGGTTGGGCGATCCTGCGCGCCAGTCAGACCGCGGCGCTCGATCTACCGCTTACCGGCCAGGCCGTGATCACCGATATCGGGGAAGCCGACGACATCCACCCCAAGAACAAGTGGGAGGTAGGCCGTAGGCTATCGCTGCATGCGCTGCGGGACATTTACGGAAAGGAGGTGCAGGCGAGTAGCCCGGTAGTTGGGGGTATGTCCGTCGACGGCTACCGTGCCGAACTTAGCTTTAAGGAGCTAGGCAAGGGCTTGGTGGTGAAGCTCGGCGAGGGAGAGCGGTACCCGGTCGTCAAATCACTCAGCGTGCAGGATGCGGCAGGTGAGTGGCACTGGGCGGTGGGTCTGCTCGATGCGGAGGGGACCAAGCTGGAGGTCATCAATCCCGCCGGTACGCCCATCCGGAAGGTACGCTATGCCTGGTTCAATAACCCCGACGATGCCAACCTCTTTAGCCGGGAGGGGCTACCGGTGACGCCCTTTGAGATTAGCGCGGAGTAGGGATTGGAACTCACCACCTCATACCGGAGCATCTGGAAGGTTAGTATTCCGATCATCATCGGCAGCGCCGCGCAGAACGTGGTAGCGATGACCGACTCGGTGTTTCTATACTACCGTAGCGAGGATGATTTTGCGGCCATCGGATTCGTGGCGGCCTTTTACATCATCGTAGCCGCCGTCGGCTTTGGGTTCAGTCGGGGTGGGCAGATTCTTATGGCACTCTACGCGGGCAAGGGGGAGCCGGCGGAGGTAGGTAGGGCCTTTTACAGTACGGTGTACTTCGAGTTGGCGCTGGCCGGGGCGGTGTTCCTGTTTATGACCGTCGGGGCCTACTGGCTTTTTGCCTCCCTGGTGGACTCGGACGTAATCTTTTATAAATCGCTGGAGTACCTGGATACACGGAAGTGGGGGGTGTTCGCCAGTTACCTCGGTGTGGCGTGTATTGCGCTTTACACGGGTATCGCGCGGCCGGTCTTTATTGTCGTAGATACCGTGATTCTGGCCGTAACGAATATATTTCTCGACGAGGCGCTGATTTTCGGTCGCTACGGCTTCCCGGAACTAGGGATCGCCGGGGCGGGGCTAGCTAGTACAATTGCGGAATACGTGGCCCTGGGTGTCTTCCTGGTCTACATGGTGGTAGATAGAGAAAACCGGCAGTACCTCAGCATCCCGCTGCCAAAGTATAATCCCGTGCTGATCCGGGAGATCGTCGGACTTTCCGTACCAATCGTGACGATGTCCGTAGTCGGGCTGGGTAGTTACTTCTTCTTCACGGGGCTGATCGAGAACTTCGGTCCCCGTGCGCTGGCGGTCAATAACATCATCCGCATCGCCTACCTCATCCTGAGCATTCCGGCCTGGGGCTTTTGCACGGGAGTGAATACGCTGGCGAGCTACTTTGTGGGCCGCGAGGAACGGCGAAACGTAAAGGTAGCACTGTGGCGTACGGTATTCCTGTGCCTGGGGATCACACTGCTGATGGGCCTACCCATCATTCTGTTTCCGCGGGAGGTGCTCTACCCCATCCTGGGAGATGAACGCGCTTACCTGATCAAAGCGGCCTACCCGGTCTTCTGGGTGCTTTTAGGCATACTGGTCACCTTCAGCTTTGGCAGCATCTTTTTTAACGGGCTGATCGGGGCCGGTCGCACCAAGTTGGCACTGATTTACCAGACGGTATGCGCGGCGGTGTACATGCTGCTGATCTTCGTGGTGGTCCGCACCGGATGGGGCAACCTTACACTGGCCTGGAGTATCGAGATCGTCTACTGGATGCTGATGTTCGTACTCAGCTTTCGCTACTTCCGGCGGCCGCGGTGGCGGTCGATTTAGGCGGATTCGAGAGCGGCGGCACCACCGACGATTTCGAGAATTTCGTTGGTGATCGCTTCCTGACGTGCCTTGTTATAGCTGATCTTAAGATCGCGCAGGAGGTCCTGGGCGTTTTCCGTGGCCTTGTCCATGGCCGTCATGCGGGCTCCGTGCTCGGAGGCGTGGGTGTCGAGGAGGGCGGCCTGAAATTTGGTCTGCAGGATACTGGGTACCAGGTAAGCCAGTAACTCCTCCTTACCGGGCTCGAAGATGTAGTCGGCCCTATAGCGGTTGGCATTAGTCAGGGTAGTCTCCTCGCCATCTAATAACACTTCCTCAACGGGCAGGAACTGCTCGCTGGTCGCGTACTGCACCGCGGCATTCTTGAAGCGTGCGTAGGCTACGTAGACCCGGTCGTAGCGGCCGCTCCTAAAGCGGGCCATGAGCAGATCGGGCACCTCCTTAGTGTAGTCGAAGGCCAGGTTATCGAACAGGTTGACGTAATCGGTGACCACCTTGACGTTGGCGCGCTTGCCGTAATGCTTACGGAAGTACTCCGATCCCTTGCGGCCGATGCAGATAATATCTAGCGGACCCGACAGCGCCCCCAACTGCTTGATGGAAGCCTCCGCCGCCTTGATGACATTGGAATTGAAGGCACCGGCTAGTCCACGACTAGAGGTAACCACTACCACACAGGCGCCGGTTACCGGGCGTACCTTATTGAAAACGGTGGTAGCATCCCCCTCCAGCGCCCCCAGAATATTGCGCAGCATCTCATCGAGCTTATCGGCGTAGGGCCGCAGCTCCGTAATCGCCTGCTGGGCCCGCCGCAGCTTTGCCGCCGAGACCATCTTCATCGCGCTGGTGATCTGCTGGGTGTTCTTGACCGAGCGGATGCGTTCGCGTACTTCCTTTAGGTTTGCCATGGGGGTTAGGGATTAGAGATGGAGGGACGGGGGACGAAGGGACTACTTGAACTGTGGAGTCAACTCACCAGCTAGCGACTCCAGCTTCGCCAGGTCCTCGTCCTGGTACTTCTTGGCGCGGAAGTTCTCGAGGACTTCGGGGTACTTGCGGCCGAGCTCACCGAGAAAGAGCTTTTCGAACTCCTTGATGCGCTCTACGGGGACGGCACGCATGAGGTTCTTGGTACCAAGATAGATGATCGCCGTTTGCTTTTCAACGGCTACGGGGCTATACTGCGGCTGCTTGAGGATCTCCACGTTACGCTTGCCCTTTTCGAGGATGTTCATCGTAGAGGCATCAAGGTCGGAGCCGAACTTGGCGAAGGCTTCCAGCTCACGGTAGGAGGCCTGGTCGAGTTTGAGCGTACCGGAAACCTTCTTCATGGGCTTGATCTGCGCCGATCCACCTACCCGCGATACCGATACACCTACGTTGATCGCCGGGCGGATACCGTTGTTAAATAGGCTGGATTCGAGGAAGATCTGCCCGTCGGTGATCGAGATCACGTTCGTAGGGATGTAGGCGGATACGTCACCGGCCTGGGTTTCGATGATGGGTAGGGCCGTCAGCGAACCACCGCCCTTGACGATACCGGCCTCGCTTAGGGAGGGAGGCAGGTCGTTCATGCTCTGAGCGATGGTGTCATTGTTAATGATTTTGGCGGCACGCTCCAGCAGGCGGCTGTGGAGGTAGAATACGTCGCCGGGGTAGGCCTCGCGTCCGGGCGGGCGGCGCAGGAGCAGGGAAACCTCACGGTAGGCGACGGCCTGCTTGGAGAGGTCGTCGTAAATAATCAGGGCGGGCCGGCCAGTGTCCCGGAAGTATTCACCGATGGCCGCACCGGCAAAGGGGGCGTAGAACTGTAACGGGGCGGGTTCGGATGCGGAGGCGGCTACGATGATGGAGTAGTCCATGGCACCATTGTCCTCCAGGGTCTTGGCGACCTGGGCTACGGTGGAGGCTTTCTGACCGCAGGCTACGTAAATACAGTATACGGGCTCACCGCGCTCGTAAAACTCGCGCTGGTTGAGGATGGTATCGATGGCGATGGCCGACTTACCGGTCTGGCGGTCACCGATGATGAGCTCCCGCTGGCCGCGGCCGATGGGGATCATAGCATCAATGGCCTTCACACCCGTCTGTAGGGGCTCATTCACCGGCTGGCGGTAGATAACACCGGGGGCCTTGCGCTCCAGGGGCATATTGTAGGTGGTACCGGCGATATCACCCTTGCCGTCGATGGGCTGGCCGAGGGAGTTGACTACGCGGCCCACCATGCCCTCCCCTACCTGGATGGAGGCGATACGTCCGGTGCGGGATACGCGGCTACCCTCGTGGATACCGGTAGCGCTACCCATGAGTACGACACCGACGTTATCCTCTTCTAGATTAAGAACGATGGCCTCGGTGCCGGTCTCGAAGGTGACGAGCTCACCGGCCTGGGCGTTGTTGAGACCGTAGACACGGGCGATACCGTCACCGACCTGCAGCACGGTGCCGTACTCCTCGAGCTCGGTGGCGGTATCGAAGCCGGAGAGCTGTTGTTTGAGGATTGCGGAGATTTCGTCGGGCTTTACGTCAGCCATGGGGGATAGATTTTAGTCGATTTGATTTACGTAGACGTTGGGTTTGCGTAGCTCGCGGCGCATTTCTTTAAGCTTGTGCGCTACGCTGGCATCGTACACCTGGCCGTCAAACTCCAGGATGAAACCACCGATGAGCTCGGGATCAATCTGAGTTTCCAGGTCGATACTGTCTTCGGTCTTACCACTGGCTACCAGTTGTTTTTTCACCCCGTCTAGGGTGGCTGCGGTGAGGGGGGCAGCGCTGGTCAACTTGACCGTAGAGATGTGGCGAATGGTCTTGTACTGCGCGTTGAACTCGCGCAGGATACCGAGCATGTCTACCTCGCGGCCCTTGTCGATGAGGAGCTTGACGTAGAGGCGGGTCAACTGGTCGGCGTTTGCCTTCTCAAGCAGCTGGGTCAGGATAGCACGCTTTTTTGCGGGGCTTACGACCGGACTGCTAAGCAGCAGGGCGAAGTCGCGGTTCTTGCCCATGGCGAGCAGGGTATCTACGTCGGCTTTGATTTTTTCCAGCTGTCCGCGTTCCTGCGCCAGTTCGATCAGGGACTGGGCGTAGCGGGCGGCTACTCGGGGGTTGGTCATGCGGGGATTAGTTTAGGTCGCTTACGAGCGCCTTGACGAAGGCCTCCTGGTTGGCGTCACTTTTGAGGTCTTTTTGCATGATCTTCTCGGCGATCTCGATGGCCATGGTACCGACTTCCTTCTTGAGGTCGACCATGGCGGCCTTGCGCATATTTTCGATGTCGCGCTTGGCATCGGTGGCTACCTTTTGGGCGGCTTCGCGGGCTTCGTTCCTCGCGGCGGCTACCATCTCCTTGCCCTGCTTTTCGGCGTCGGTGATAATGCGGGTACGTTCCTCGCGGGCCTCGATCAGGAGGCGTTGATTCTCTTCGGCTTTGGCCTGCATTTCGGCACGGGCGGTGGCGGCCTCGTCAAGGGCGGTCTGGATCTCACCGTCACGCTTGCGCAGAGCACGCTGGATGGGCTCCCAGGCCATTCGGGCCAGGATGAAGTAGAGCAGCAGAAAGATGACGAGCGTCCAGAAGATCAGGCCGAGGTCGGGCTTGAGGACGTTGAAATCTACTAGGAACACGGTGGACATAAGAGGAAAATTAGTGAGCTTCGAAAAGTCGGCAGACGAACTTCTGCTTCCGCCGGAGCGGAAGCAGAAGGATTCGGCTGACGACCGACACCGCTACCAAGCGTAGTTCGGGGCCGGTCCGGGTGAGGCTGGCCGGGGCCAAGCCGCTACTAGAGCAGCTTGTCCAGCAGACCTACGATGATCGCAAACAGCGCCGCACCCTCGACGAAGGCGGCGGTAAGGATCATGGCACTACGAATATCGGCGGCGGCTTCGGGCTGGCGGGCGATGCTTTCGGTGGCTTTGCTACCGATAAGTCCGATTCCGAGTCCAGCGCCGAGGGCGGCGATACCTGCTCCAAGAGCTCCCATAAGATATGGATTTAAAAAATGAAAAAAGGTCTTTAGTGTAGTTCTTAGGTAGCCGGGGTATGCATACCGACCACGGCCCCTCCCATGGCGCCCCCCTCGGCAACTTTCTCCTCGCCGTGGTGGCCGGCCTCGTCGTGGTGGTGGGCATCCTCTACGGCCGCGCCGATGTAGCTGGCACTGAGGATGGCAAAGATGAAGGCCTGCACGAAGGCGACCAGCAGTTCGATGCAATTCATGAACATGGTGAACGCGATACTAACCACTGCACCCGCGCCCGCGCCCAGGTAGTTCTCCCCGTTCTGTCCGAAAATGAAAATCAGACTGATCAGACTCAGGATAATGATGTGACCCGCCGTGATGTTGGCAAACAGACGCACCATGAGCGAGAAGGGCTTGATTACCAGCCCCAGCACCTCGACCACGGTAAGCAGCGGCTTAACGGCCGTAGGTACACCGGGCATCCACAGCGTGTGCTTCCAGAAATGGGCGTTGCCGTGTACGTAGGCCACTACGGCAGCGATGACGGCCAGCGTCATGGTGACCGCGATATTGCCGGTCACATTAGAGCTACCGGGAAAGATGGGGAAGAGGCCGAACAGGTTACAGAACAGTACGAAGAAGAACACCGTCATAATGAAGGGCTGAAAGCGCTCGTAGTGCTTCTCGCCGATCATCGGGATCGTAATCTCGTCGCGGAGGAAGACGAAAAATGGTTCCATTAAACTCTGGATGCCGGAGGGGGCACGGCCCTCGTTTTTCTTGTACTTGGCGGCTACGGCACCCCAGAGGAGAATGAGTAGCAGGGCGGCCAGCAGCATCGTAAACACGTTCTTCGTGATACTGAAGTCGTAGAAACTCGTGATACCGCCACCGAGTAGGCCTCCGTCACCTACCGAGGGGGCATCCAGGATATATTGCTCCCCGTCAATCCGCGCTGAATAGATATCGCTCGACTTACCATCGTCCGCGGTCACTATCTCGTGCTTGATACACTCCACGTAGTGCTCGCCTTCCATAAGCGCAGCGGGAGCCTCAGCTAGGCGGTTGATGCGGCCGTGGTTCATGATGTAGCCGTCCACCGCCTCGTGGCCGTGGTCGAACATGCTACTCAGACCAGTGGTAAAGCCGTGACCGGGGGCATACAAGATAACCGGTAGCGGAATCGTCAGGTCACCAAAAAAGTGGAATTCGTTAGCATCCGAAATGTGGTGCAGAATCACCCCGGCCGGATCGTACTCCTCCTCGCCGTGGCTATCGCAGCTCATGTGCACCTCCGTCGCATCGCCCTCCGCCCCGTGGTCACCGGCCATTCCGCGGTCGTTGAGCTCCTGACCGAAGGCCACGAAACTCCAGCAGCATAGACATAAAAGAAGGAAACGGGCGCGCAGCGTCATACGGGGTGGGGTTTGGACAGTCCCTGAAATGAGCCGCAAAGGTAGTGAAAGTTGGGATAGTATAGAAGTTATGTAGTAGGTAGTTCTACACCTCCAACTCCACCCCCACCCGCTCGTGCCACGCCAGCCCGTGCTTACCCAGTACCTCCAGGAAGGGATCCGGATTGAACTGCTCCACGTTGAACACCCCGGCGCCCTCCCACTTGCCCTGGATGAGCATCATGGCCCCCGTCATGGCCGGCACGCCGGTGGTGTAGCTGACGCCCTGAGCGCGGGTTTCTTTAAAGGCCTGCTCGTGGCTGCAGTTGTTCCAGATGTAGTAGGTCTGCTCCTTGCCGTCCTTGTCGAGACCGCGGATGCGGCAGCCGATGCTGGTCTGGCCGCTGTAACCTTCGCCGAGGCCACCGGGATCGGGCAGCACGGTCTTAAGGAACTCCAGGGGGATGATCTCTACACCGTTGTGTACCACCGGCTCGATGCTGGCCATGCCGATGTTCTGAATCACGCGCAGGTGGGTCAGGTACTCCTCGCCGAAGGTCATCCAGAAGCGGGCGCGCTTGAGGGTCGGGAAGTGCTTGACGAGGCTTTCTAGCTCCTCGTGGTACAAGACGTAGCTGGGTTTGGGGCCGATGTCGGGGTAGGTCAGGTCCTTGCGGATGCTGAAGGGCTCGATCTCTACCCACTTGCCGTTCTCGTAGTACTTGCCCGGCTGGGTAATCTCGCGGATGTTGATCTCGGGATTGAAGTTAGTGGCAAAGGCCTTGCCGTGGTCGCCGGCATTGGCGTCGACGATGTCGAGGTAGTGCATCTCGTCGAAAAAGTGGGTAGCCGCCCGGGCGGTGAAGATGCTCGTCACCCCGGGGTCGAAGCCACAGCCTAGTACCGCCGTCAGTCCGGCCGACTTGAACTTCTCCTGGTAGGCCCACTGGTGGCTGTACTCAAATTTGGCCTCATCCTTGGGCTCGTAGTTGGCCGTATCTAGGTAGTGCACGCCGGCTTCCAGACAGGCATCCATGATGGTGAGGTCCTGGTACGGCAGCGCCACGTGAATGACCATGAAGGGGTCGTAGTCCTGGATGAGTTTGGTCAGGGCGGGCACGTCCTCGGCATCAACGGCGGCGGTAGTAATACTGTCGTACCCCAGGTCGGCCTTGATGTCGGCGGCAATCTCGTCGCACTTGCGCTGCGTCCGGCTAGCCAGCATAAACTCGGTAAACACCTCGGGGTATTCGGCACACTTATAGGCTACTACGCGTCCGACGCCGCCGGCGCCGATGATCATCACTCGTGACATAGG
>CATQHI010000017.1 GCA_958295895.1 Saprospiraceae bacterium
AGCACGTGCTCGAAGTACGTGTAGCGTGGACAGTACTGATGCTCGATCAGGTGACTGGGCGTGAGACTTACCATGGCTATATGAATAATGCGCGGACTTCATCCGTCACGAGCTTTCGATCAAAGGCCTGACCTAGTAGCACAGTACGCTTCAACTCCCGCCTGGACATGGTGAATAGGTAAACCTTATCCTGATCTTGATCAACGTGGTCTTCGATTTCAAGCCTCAATTCATCGAATTCTGTCGGAGAAAGGCTACCCAGGAATACGGAAAGCTGCACCCGGTACAGCCCAGCTCGTTTACATAGCTTCGCCACTTTCGTCCGTGATCGGTCGTCTACTATATCGTACATAATCCAACGTAACATGGCTTGCTTTTTGATTTACTTTGCACCTGCGGCCCCGCCCCCGGTTTGTTCAGGCTGTTTGAATGACTAATTCCGTAAGTTCTTCACCGAGTAAGTCGTTGGCGAATCGGTGAGCCTCGAGTTGGAGCGCATGACTGCGCGTAAGGTTACGGCCGCGGTGGCGAATCTTGTCCTCATCTAAGTACTTTGTAAAGCGCCCAATTAGTAACTCCTTCCCCTCTTTGGACAGACCGACCCCGTTAGTCAAATCGAAGTAGTGGTCCGGGGTGACGAACTTGCCACTAAATAGGCGAAATACGGTGTAGTCTGCATGGACCCGGTAAGGCTCGATAAAGTCGAATACCATACTTTTCTGATTGTAATCGTCGCGGTGCAAAAACCCGACAAATGGGTCCAGCCCCGCGATCATCAATGCCTTTTCGATCCGCCCGTACAGTACCCCGTAGGCATAATTCAGGAAGGCGTTGAAGGGATCGACCGCTGGCCTAAAACTGCGTCCCTCGAATGAATAATTAGGTGGTAGTACGGCACTAAGGGTCTGGAAATAGAGCCGTCCCGCTGTTCCTTCCAAGCCACGCAACACATCGGCGACCTCGCTGATGCAGCGTTGGGGATCGACCAGGGCGGTCATACTCTCACCGAGGGCAGTAATCCGTTCCCGCCGTTCATCCAGGAGGTCCGCCTGCCGTTTGCGGTGTTTACGCAGGGTGGTCAGTAGCGTGGCTTGTTGCTCCAACTTGCGGGTCAGCCACTCTACCGTATACCGTAGGGCGGCCGGTTGTACGCTGGCTCTCAACTGTTGTTTGCGAATACGTGTGGTGCTGCCGAGGCGAGAATGCCACACGCGGCCCAGCGGCTGCCCATCGTACTCAGAAAATAAAATATCCACATTATGTTCCAGCGCCAACTTTACCGCCTCGGTACTCAGCGCACCCGCCACGGTGAAAATTATGGATTTCACCTTACGCGCCGCGTAGTGTAGCTTTCGGGTACTACCATCCTCCTCCTTCAGCCGTAACTCGAACAGCGCATCCTTAACGTGCAGGTACGCCCCGTAAGAAGTAATATACAGCTGTAGGCTACCGGTTTTGGTCTGCATACGACGTACTTTTAGCTGCGTTGCGGCTTCCGGTGGTGGGCGGGAACGCAGGTGCAAGTCTTCCGGGCTGGCGACGAATTATTCCAAATCCTCTACTCGTGCCCTTTCCGATACCTATATAATCCGGCAGAGCTACATTCGTGATAAAGTCGCCGGAGAATGCCGTCATTTTATATCCCTTCATCCTCACCAGCGTAGTCCGGAAATTGGGATACGCAACTATGCGCTGATGATCCTCTAGCCATACGTCAAGTCCCTTAAACACCATTAGGAGGTGACCCACCAGCGCGCGCTGGATAAACGCGAAGCGGTCTTCATCAGCACTAAGTTCCTTCCATTGCTGGTATTGTTCCTGGCTTACTCCGCGGTACGGTGCATCGAGATGGTAGCGGACTAAAGTATCGGAAAGAAAGGTAGGTGCGATCGTATCGTGAGTCAGTTCCTTGGCCCGCGCGTCGAGCACCTGGTCGGCAATGCGGATCTCCTCGATGTCGGCAAAAATCTGAATGAGTACATCCGCTGCCTCGTTGAACCCCAGGATCGTGGGCACCCGGTCGACCATCTTAT
Source organism: Saprospiraceae bacterium (assembly GCA_958295895.1). Classification (GTDB taxonomy): domain Bacteria; phylum Bacteroidota; class Bacteroidia; order Chitinophagales; family Saprospiraceae; genus Neolewinella. The sequence continues at coordinate 2,034 of CATQHI010000017.1, forward strand.
ACTGCGTGAGGGGATAGCCGTTGCGGAGGCTGCCATCTTCGAGATGATTATGTAGTAGTGGGCTATGCTCCCTGAATGCGCTACCGAAGTAGCCACGTAGCCGGTGGCCTTCGTGGGGGGGCAGGCGGAGTTCGGGGAAGCGGAGGGTGGTTTGACGGGGGGTCATGCGCAAAAAGTTTCAGTAGTAGATAGTTTTTCCTTGTCTGGAAGTGGTAGGCCTAATTCTTGGGTGTAGCGCTTGGCTTTATCATCGATCACAGTAAAGAAGGGTGACCTTCCACTTTCGTCCGTCACTTCCTTATGCGCGAACTGCTTCACGTAGCTGGTCCGTAAGCTCAGCGTATAGTCTGACCACCGATTAGATGGCTTGTCCCGTGCTTCGTCTTCCCACAGGGTTAGCGGCATGACCGTCTGAGCGTCCAGTCCCTCCCGGGTGAAGGCATCCTCGAAGGCTCCTGAAAATTCGCCTACCCAGGGGAAGTGAGCTTGCCGAACCGTTTTGTAATACATGTGCAATCCCAAGGTGTAGCTCTCGGTATCGGTAGGATTTGCGCCCTCATAGAGCTGCTCGATCAGTTCCTTCAGTCTACCCTCGGTGATTCGTATTCGGTCTACATTCTGAAGTGATTTCCAGGTTCGCCGTAGGTATTTACCCTTACTATCATGTTCATTGGTATCAGCGTAGACATATTTTTCAGCGACTTCAGTGTGGGGGAATACATACACGTAGGTATCCTCTTTTTCGCGCTTTCGGTTCACCCGTCCGGCTCGCTGGCTTAGAGCGTCCATCGGTGCGTTCTCAGTGTACAGTAGGTCGAAGTCGATATCAAGACTTACCTCGACGACCTGGGTGGCGACTAGCAGAAATCCTTTATTAGGGGGTAGCTCGTGTACTACTTTCTGCTCTTTTTCCCGCCGATGTATGCCTGCCATCCGACTGTGCAGGCAAAGTCTATCTACGGTCGAAGCGTATTTCCGTAAAGCCTCATAAGTAGTAATACAGTCATTCACGGTATTACGTACCACAAGGACCTTTTTGCCGGCCTCAAGTGCGCGGCCAATCTCTGCCAATACCGCCCCGTCGGTCATGCCTTCATCCCGCACCCGCCACTCGTTGCGGGCTTGGTTATCCTTACTGCCATCGATTAAAGGCTTCTCGATCTTCAGTACCCCACACAGTAGGTCGCGCAGTCCCTTTGGCATGGTTGCCGTCATAATATAGAACTCTGTCCCACAGTGCTCGGTCAGGTACTTGATCGTAGCCACAATCAGACCCAGGGTATAGGGCTGGAATAGGTGAATCTCGTCGATAATGACCTTCGCCCTGTGCAAGTGCAAAGTCTTTAGTTCCCAGTGCCGGAGGTTAAAACCGGTGGTGAGCAATTGGTCGACCGTACAGACAGTATAGTCCCTTAGGAAAGTACGGTCCAGTAGATAGTCGAACTGATTCCAATCTGTAGTCTGTCCATCCTCCGGGTCGCGGTTGGCCGACTTGTCCTGCTGTTGGCTACTTCGGTAGTCTTTTGCCCGGCCGTGGACTAGTGCCGTGCGGTGGACCGTCTTCCCCCCATCCTTTTCGTCAGGGTAAATACCTCTGAGCCGCTCGAAGATGGCATTCGATGTCACCTGAGTCGGTAGGCAGTAAATTACCTTTGTTCCTTGTTTACGGTTCAGCGCCCAGAGCAGAGCGGCTTCAGTCTTGCCCGAACCTGTGGGAGCCATCACGAGCATGTTTCCCACACGGTCACTATCATTTTGAAAGCGGTGCCAGTTGAACGGTGCTTTAGGTCCGATCTTTTTCTTGGCGATTAATTGTCTCCGCACCGTTTCCCGTAGATCGTCCGCCGTGCCGCGCAGGGGTGGCGGCAAATTTCTGTGGCCGCTACCGTGCCAATCGCACAGGTGTAGTAGCCCCATCAGCAGCGCGAAGCGTCGGCGGTGCTCGAATCCTTCAGGAATGCTAAAATCGCTCCATATCTCCGTTTCTTCCATCAGATCATGGCGGAAGTAGTCGGTAACTACGTCGCTACCGTCGTTGGTTGCCTTCTGGAACAGCGTTCGGACGTTATCCGCTACGTGGTAGTTCTTTCGGTAACCGTGATATGGTAGAAAGTGAGCTAGGTATCGTTCTAGCTTATCTAGGTCATCAATCGCGTAGCGTAGCTTGATACTATTACTAGAATTTCGAAATAGGTCATCATTCAACGCTTTGTGGTGGCCAGCAACTGCTAGCAGCAACCGTGCGGCATTGGGGTCTTCCTTGTCCTCTACGTAGGCACTCAACAGACAGACGCTATAGAGTTCATGGCGTAAATACTGCTCCCAGTCTGGCCGGCCGCCCTCCTCCGTCTTGCGGTTTTCCAACTGAAAATTTTGAATGAATTTTCCACTATCATGAAATAGAAGCGCTAAATACAGGTCACGCCACAACCGTTCGTCCGCACCCACTTGTACAGCATATCGATCGTGGGCTTGTGCCCAGATGTCCAGGGTACATTTGGTGTGATCCAGCCAACTTTCCCGGTGGGAATGGACTTTCTTCGGATCCCTAAACTTCGCCAGCAGGTGCGCAATATCCTTCGCTAAGTCCTGCTCAGAGGGGAAAGAGCGGTATGGTTGCTTCGGGGTGGGTAAAGGCATGAAAAGCGTGGGTTTGGGGCAGGGTGAGGTACTTGACGTAAGTAAGGCGGCGGCGCTCACGCGTCATGCGTTCACCCCCCTTGAGGTAAGTGTAGCGAACAGGTAGTTCGAGCGTAGTAGGTCCGCTGCCGGTAATGACGCTGAGGTGTCCATCGGGGGGAATATCCGCCAGCGCCTGACTGAGCTGATCACCAGGTAGGTAGCAGGGGCCGTAGGTCACGGTGGGCGCGGACGCAGGTGTGGCGTCGTCCCTGAAATTCTTAGCACCTGCGTCCCCGCCCTCCCTTACGCCCGAGTGCCGCCAGTCGATTAGGCAAACATTGTCGCTATTCCCACAAGTAAGGGCGTAGACCGGCCGCCGGAAAGCTTTTTCTAACTGACGTACGAGAGCTATATCTGCGTGACTGAACACAAGTCGGAACTGATTATCGTAGAGGTATTCCCGCCAGACGATGTTGCCTTCCTTGAAGTCGTCAAATTTCCACAGGTCGCGGAAAGACCCGCCGGAGGTACCAGCTACGCCAAGCTGCCACTCCCCCTCTTGAAAGAAGGCCTGGGCTTCTGGCCCACCCAGCCCTAGGGCAGCCCCCGCCATTCCGATGCAGGTTGACGGCGGTGGCAGGGGAAGGGTGCGGTGGTAATTCTGCGTTTCTGGATCGCGGAAGCTAGCCAGCCGGGAACGTAGCGTGATGAGCAAGTAGTGCATCAATGGTAGTATTGATCTACCCAACCCCGCATGGTATCGAAAGCTTCCTTCATCGAACCCACGCCGTCACTGGGAGCAACCACGGCGGCCTGTGCTCCGTAGACGTGCTCGCTGATGAAGTCGGCGTAATCTTCCGTCACGCTTCGCAGTGCGTCCAAATTGACGCCCTCTCCGCTGGGCTGGACAGCCTCCAGGAAGACCGGTGCCTTAGCCGACATCCAGGCGGCGGCCACGAACTTCGGACTGATGTCCGCCAGGAAGCGACTCTGCCGCCCACTACTCCATAGCGTTTGTACCGCAGTGAGAAGCTTTTTGACGCGCTCGGCTTTGGTAGCGTTGTCGATATAATCTTTTTCAACCAGCTTATTACTTCCGTCGGTATACCCCTTTCCTACCCGATCGAGCTCGATGAGTATGGTGGCCCGGTATAGTCCGTTATGAATTTCCGACTCGAAGATGTTAGGTTCTTTGCCCTTATCGCGGCCCTGGTAGTTGGTGCCGAAATCTAAGTCCCCCTGGTAAGGAGTCAGGGCCACGAGAGCATCGACCCGTACGGGGCTGGTGCGTTGCTTTCGGGCGCTAGCGTCCATATAGCCAAATAAATCGTCGTCGATGTACTTCTCAGGATTGGACTGGGTGGTAGCAGGTGACTTATCCCCCTTGTTCTTTTCGTCATAGTTGACCTCGCTGGGGGTTTCGCCCATCTCGACAATACGATCCCGCAGCGCACGACGCAGAGCCTGACTGCTCATGTAGGGTAGTTGCTTCCCGTTCGGTAGGGTAATTTTCTTAATGGAGTTGATGTTGTCGACATCGTTATCGGAACCATTTAGGGAGCCGAAGGTGACTTTGGAAAGGAAGGTGAGGGTAATGCTGTGATTATCAGCCATGGTAAGGTAGAGTTTATGCGTTTTGTGTTTCAGTCTTCTTATCTGCGAATTCGCGGCTCAACTTGCTATTGATGCGAGTCATTGCACCCAGGACTGTTAGGTACTTAATAGACTCGTAGTTGTCTTCGGTCAGCATTGATTGTAGTAGGTCTTTACTAGGTACCAAGCCGTCAAACCGGATGGTAAGCCGGACGATGGCAGCCAAGAAGTCATTGTAGTTCCGGGCCTTGTTGAGCTGAACGGTGTACTTACGTCCTGCTTTCGCGCGAGTGGTGGGAGTATCGGTACTGTCCCCGTGCCTCATAATCTGCTCGCCAATAGACGTTCCGAGGTTGTAGGCCTTCACCCGTGTTTCGGGCGTAAGCTTATGCTGTTGTTCCATAGTAATGGTTGAATTGGGTTTAAGAATGAAGTGCTCGATGAAGAGCGCGAGTTGTTTGAACGATTTGTAGCCGATGTTTTCTCCGGCCAGCCGCAGGCCATAGCAGTCGTAAGCAAAGCGGGCTAGCTCAGCGGTAAAGTCCTGACCGTACATCAGCTTATGCAGTACCGTGTCGCGGGTTACCCGACTCATCTCAAAGGCATTCTGCTTGCTGTAATTGGGCTTACGCAGCGGTAGCGTACCTAGCAGCTTTTTCCAGTCAAAGCCTTCGATCTGGCGTCCGAGTCGGATAATGCGCTGCGTACGGTCGAAGTGGGTGAAGCGTTCGATGAGAACAGGCCGGATTGTGTTGGAGAACTTATTAGCCTGAATAAGGTAGAAATTGATTTGTTGGGCGCGGTTATCCATAAGAAGTCCGGTATCCGTATCCGTTGCACTCCCCCGCCCAGTAGCTTGATAATTGATCGTGTAGATCAGATGAAATAGCAATTCGTTGGGTAGTACGAAGTCGGTGGACCCGCCCGCAGCATCGGCGTTCTTCTCGTATATCGGCGTTAACTTAAAATTAGCCAGATGGTCAATTTGCTGCTTTACGGAAGGCTGCAGTTTGATGACTCTATTCCAATTTTCGAAGAGTCTGTTCAGGCTAACGAGGTCACCCGTATCGTATACGTAGGTAAAGAGCTTATCTAGCCCGTTCGTGTAACGGTAGAAGGCCAACACCGGTACGAAGCGGACGAGATATAGTGCCTTCCAGCCTACCTTTTCGGCCTTCGTACCGATGCCAGACATAAAGTTTATCAGGCCGCTGGCGGAGGGACTGACATTGTTGGCCCTTTGTAATTTCTTAAAACCTTCACCGGTCACGGGGCAATACTTCTTACCTGGAAGCAGGTCCGCTTCTATAAGTCCGAGGCGGGTGATTTTGATGTACGGCTCGTTGAGGTATATCTGCTTTTGAAGTTTGATATCCTGTTCTTCAAAGTATTGCTCTGCCTTTTCTACGACTTGTATTTGTTCTATACTTAGCTTTTCGGGCTTGCTACGAGAGAATAGGTTACTATCATACCGCATTTTTGGCGCAGCATTGTTTGTCAGTAAATGTCCAAAACCATACGTCGATTTAGCAGGGAACCTTCTAAAGGCGTTTTCTTTTTCATCGTAGTAAGCATTCTCAAGTTTCTGTAATGCCTTTCTAGTCGAAGTGCCGTAGTGATCTCGACCCATTGCGTAGTACAACTCTTCTAGTAGTTTTATCGGTTCATCGGTACTGATGCTTAGTCGATCGGCTTGTAGCTCGTAGGTATGTTTAGGGAGCAGTTCTACCCATTTATCTTCTAGGGTGTACTTACCATTATACTCCGCATTCTGTTGTGCTCGTTTTGCCTGTTGCAGGTATGCATGTACACCGATGATACCGGCATTAATATAAGGATGACCGCTACGGTGAAAGGTGATGTCCATTTGAAATATATTACTGTAAAGTTAGATAAGGTCATGTGCAACTACCACGCAAGTCTCTGATGAGTTTCACCATCCACCTGTGCCCGCGCCTGTAGACTAAGTCTGGAAGCCCTCCCCTGTCACAGACGTTCGCTCTCGTGGGGCCGATCTCATATCGGCGCTCCACAACTCGTAGTTATCTAGGATTACCGCAATTCCCACGACCCCCGCGTTGAAGTAAATGTTCCCCTTTCTTCTAAATTCAATTTTCATACCACTCAACTTATCGTGCTTTGGGAATCGTTCGATAAAACATTTATCTGCAACTCTCCGCAATTAAATCCTATTATACAGTTACAGTTTTTTTAATCTTAGCCCAGTGAATACCTTCTCAGAACTCCAACTATCTGAACTCATCAAGCAAATCATCCGCACCACCCGCATGATCGACCTACATGTAGATGATGCTTTTATGCGCGAGCAGTACGAAACTATAAGGCGAGACTTTATACAGCAGCTAAATGACATACTTCGTAACCTAGGCCTCAAACTGACTGAGTTACCTGAAGAGTTTTTATAAATTTTGATCATTGTAGCTTTCACTGCTGCCTGTTCCTTAATTCTACCACAAACCTACTCCCAAACCCACCCCAAAAATCAGGGTGACCCCCGAACTCCCCCACCCCACCGGTCCCGCAACGCCCCGATTTCCTCCCCCAGTCGCTCCAGCAAATCAGCCGGCCCCCGCACCTCCACGTGCCGCCAGTTCGCCAGCAGGAAGGGCAGCAGACCGATATACTTCGCGTTCACCCGCCCCTGAAAGTCGTAGGTGTTGACCGTTTTGCCGGCGACGATGTGCTGGCGGGCCTGGGGGTGGCGCTCGACCAGGTCGTTGTAGGCGCTGACTCGGAGGGTGAGGTGTACCAGCTCAGTCTTGTCCATCACGATGTTGAAGGCGTCGGCCTGGCGGTAGTAGTGTTCCTGCTCGCACATCCAGGGCTCATCGAGAATCGTAACCCGCTCGATGCGGGAGAGCATGAAGAAGGAGGTGCGGCGCTTGTCGGGGGCTACGTCGTAGGCGCGGATCATGCCGCGCTCCGGTTCCAGGTCGAAGGCCTCCACCTTACGGTCGCGTACGTCGTTGCCCGAGCGGCTCCGGTAGCCCACGAGCACCACGCGCTTCTTTTCCCGGCAGGCCCGCTCGATGTCGTTGATCTTTTCGAGCTCCGGTTCGCGGAGGGCTTCGAGGCCGAGCTGCTGATAGTCGTAGAGTGATTCGAGCTTGTTGTACAGCTGGGTAGCTTCCGCGGTGGGGAGCTGACCGAGCAAGTTCTTCAGTCGCGTTTTATCGTCTCCCGAGAGCGGGGCGAGGTAGTCCAGTTCCTTGAAGCCCCGCCGGGGCACTACGTAGTAGCGGTGGTGCTGGTCGTACTGGATGTCGATACCCGCTTCCCGTAGGTTGTGCATGTAGCCGGTGACGGTATCCAGTTTCGGCACCCCGAGGTAGTCGGCCAGGTCCTTTCGTTGCAACCGCCCCGGTGCCGCCAGCAAGCGCAATAGCAGGCGGACGGCATTGGTAGTCGGGGTAGGCATCGGGTGCCCAAGTAATGAAATAGTTGACTGTTTAAACACCCCATGCCCACCACATGCACCGCACCCGCGGCCCCGCCCGCTGCACTACCTCCGCCGTCTATAGCGGAGTCGTTACCTTGCCCTGAAACCAGCACCGATGATCACCCGACTCCGAGTAGACGGCTTCAAAAACCTGGTGGACCTGGAGGTCCACTTCGGGCCGTTCACCTGTTTTGCGGGGAAGAATGGGGTCGGCAAGTCAAATGTCTTCGACGTGCTGGAATTTTTGTCTTACCTGGCGGACTACCCGGTCATCGAAGCTATCGAAAAGGTGAGAGGGGAAGGGAATGGCACGTTTAGCAACAAGACCGTCACCGACATCTTCCGGACCGTGAACGGTAAGTTGACCGATCATATCGCTGTGGAGGTGGACCTCATCGTAGACTCGGGTGGGATCGACGAGCTGGGGCAACCAACACGCGCTACGGGAAACTTTTTGCGCTACGGGCTGGAACTCCAGCTTACTACCGATCCCGACGGAAGTAAGCGGGTGGTCATTACCCGCGAGGAACTCTTTCCCATCACGAAAGGCGATGCGGGCAAACAGCTTCCCTTCGACCATGCTACTAAGTGGCGCAACGCAGTCATCTACAACCGGCGAAGGAAGGCCCCCTACATCTCTACCCAGGAGCAGGAGGTCGGTGAGACCGTTCACATCAATCTCCACCAGGATGGGGGCAGCGCCGGTAAGCCAAATCCCTTCCTGGCCGAAAAGCTGCCCCGCACGGTGCTTTCTACGGCCCGCTACGCCTCGGAGACGCCTACCGTGTTACTTGCGCGCAGAGAAATGCAAAGCTGGAAATTTCTCCAGTTGGAACCCACCGCGCTGCGCCGACCCGACGATCTCGATAAGGTCAAGGCAGATGTCAGCGTGGGTTCCGACGGGGCATACCTAGCCGCTACGGTGTACCGGCTCTCCCGGGATAAAGATGTGCGTGATGAGTTCAACGGTCCGGAAGGTCTTTACGCTACGCTAGCAAGCAAACTCTCCGAGCTTATCCCAAACGTAGCCCAGCTGAGAGTAGATAAGGACGAGAAGCGGCGACTGTTGACCCCGGAGGTAGTCACCCACGACGGAACCGTTTTCCCCGCCCGCTCACTCTCGGATGGTACGCTGCGCTTTCTAGCCCTATCTATTCTAGAGACCGATTATACCGAGAACGGACTGATCTGCCTGGAAGAACCAGAGAACGGCACCCACCCCGCCCGCATCCCCTCCATCATTCAACTCCTGAAAGACATTGTCGTGGATCCCACTGACCCCGAAGAGACTTCCCTGCGGCAGGTCATCATCAATACGCACTCGCCCGGGGTGATCGGTGAGATCGACGAGGACGACCTGGTGTACGTAGATTCTCAGCCGTACATCAAGAATGGGACCAAATTTATCGGCACCAAAATGTCTGCACTAGCGGGAACATGGCGGGCCGTCAAAACGGGAATGAGTACCGTGCAACGGGGCAAGGTTATTGCCTACCTGGACCCTATCCGGTCGAATTCCGGAAAGCGTACGAATAGCAATAATAGTACTGCGCATCAGAAGGTTAGGGATCGCCGGGATATGCAGGAGATCATTCAGGGAAATTTATTTGAGCCAGGCGCAAAGGATCAAGGACTTTTCACCGCTACGCATTCAGGAGTCTTTTCGTCATCTTGAAGAGCAATTACGGGCGTTGGTGGGGGAGTTGGAAGATTAATCCACCACCCTACACCGCCCCTCCCGCAAGTCACTCTCGACAAATTTGAACTTCGTGTTTTCCTTGCGGCTGCCATCCCCATACTCCACCGTGATGCGATCATTACGACCGTAAGCAAAGCGCTCACGCGGTGGTGGGCTGGGCGGCGGAGGAGTAGAAGCGGGCCGGGGCAGGTCGAGCCCCGTGTTATAGCGAGCGATGTAGGCATCGAGCTGTTGCCGATCGGTGGGGTCGATGCCCTCGTCCTGCATGCCCATCATTAGCGTTTTGCTGATGCCCCAACGGCTGGGGTCCATGGCCCGGGCGGGTAACTTCTTCGCCGCGGCGCGGGCGGCGCGTAGCACCTTAGGCGCATCGCGCAGGCGGCCGGACTGGCCCAGCCAGTCGAGGTAGGTAACACAGGTATCGGCCAGCCGGACATAATATTCCCGATCCGCGCTCAGCTTACGGGGCATGACGTCCAGCATCACCTCCTCGATGGCGTAGGGGGTGTACTCCTCCGGGGTGGTTACGTCGGCGTAGTTGAAGGCCATGTCCAGGAATAATTCGATGCTGCTGACCTGCCGGCTAACAGCATCATTCTCCGTACCGGACTGCCGCAGGTGAGCGGCAAATGCGTCTAAAAGTTCCTGCTTCTGGCGTTCAAAGGTAGCCTCGTACTCTCCTTCGGTTTCGGCTAGCTGCTCATCAATAAGCTGCTCGATACGGGCTACCGCGGCCTGGTAGCTCGCTTCCGTATCGCGGCGGGGCGCGGGTGCGAGCTGGTCCAATCCGAAGGCGTATTCGTACGGATCGAGCCCTTCCTCGTCCATGAGTCGTACATCCTCGGCCGTGCGGTGGGCGAGCGAATCTGCGTCCAGACGGATGAGTATATAGTCATTTTGCGGCTCTACGGCGAGCACCCTTCCCCCAAAGTGTTCGGCCATGGGCTCGTGGAGGTCGTGGTCCAACTTACCGAGAAAGCCCGGGCGGGCGCGTACGTAGTCGCCGACCTTGAATTCAGTTTCTGCCGCCATCTTTTTTGCACAAAAATAGGAGCAATGAAGGTATCACACCCCCGCCAGCATCCCCAGCAGCTTACTCCGCCGCCGGTAGTTCGTCCGAATATCGTGCATTACCCGCGCAAATTCCTCCACCGCCCCCGTAGCGCGCAGCAACTGCACCGCCCGCACGACCTCCCTATAACTGCGTGCTTGTGCCTGGGGGAGGTGTTCGTCCAGCAGTGTGTAGGCGAGCCGGCGAGCAAGCTCCGGGTAGCGGTCGGCGTGGCGCAGTAGGAGATCGTAGGCCGGTGCGGCAGTGAGTAGTTTGGGGTGGCGGTCGAGCAGCGCCGTACCTAAAGTGTGTCGATCGGTCGCTTCCAAGTACTGGAGCAGGACGAGCACGTTGTTCTTCTCCATGCCCTTCCGAAAGTCTTCGTCCAGTTCCGGACGGCGGGCTACGGCCAGCTGTAGGGCCTCCACGCTCAGTGCCAATTCGGCCAGGTAGCCATAGGCCGCCCCCACCTCCCAGTTGTATACGGAGGCAGCAGCTACCTCTACGCCCAGATCGTGATACGCTCTCACTATTTTTCCCTCCTCCACAAGCAGTCGAGCACGCGCTACGGCAAAGCTTAGGTCACCACTCCCCTCCCCCAGTTGCTCCAGCCAAGCGATTTGTCGCTGACGGTCCAGTAGAGGCTCCAACCGCTCGTAGAGCAGCCGCCGTTCGGACCGGTCCGCTAAGCGTAGGGTGTCTTCTTCCAGTAATGCCGGGAGGATGCTTCGTAATGCTGCTTCGTCCGTAGCAGCGTCGAGGACAGCGGTGAGCAGGCCACTAAAGGTACCGAACTGTTCTTCCTCCTCCCGCAGGCGGTACAGCGCGCGCAGGTAGTCTGGCCGTTCCTTCGGCAATTGACTCAGCACCAGCGTCCCCGCAAAATCGAGTAACGCCCCGTTGTCGATGTAATCATCGTGGTAGTGATCGTACAGTTGCCCCTCGGCCATCCGTTCGTTGATGTCGCGCCAGACCTCCCCCAGGAGATCGATCAGCGCCTTTCCACATAGGGCCATAAAGGGGCGCAGTTCCTCCAACCGTGCCACAAGTTCTTCCTGGTAGGGGGTAGCCTCATAGTACTCCCCGCCTCCGAACATGCGTCGCAGCCGGTCGGCTACCCGCTCGAAATCGCGGTTTACGGAACTGGCCGGTGCCGCCCGCAACTCTACCTCGCGTCGCAAGGCGGCGGGCGCGTAGTGTTCCAACAGCTCGATCAGCTCCTCCCGCGTGAGCCCCTGCAGGTACTCCCCGAATGCGTCGCCCGTAACCTGCTTGGTGGCGAGGGCCTCGCCGGTCTCCGTGCGCCACTCCTCGGTCAGTAGCCAGATGAAAGCCGCCAGGTGCTTACAGTTACCCAGGTCGTCGTAGGGGCAGCTACAACTGAGTTCCAGCCCGCCCGGCACGACGTACAGGATTAGCTCGTACCAGCGGGTGCCCCGCACTTTGGCGCTCAGTTTGCCGGGACTTACCTCACCCAGCGTCCACCCTTCCTCGTCGTAATAGCTCTCGGCGCGGTCCAGAATGCGGTCCGCAAAGTAGTCGTCCATGGCTCCTTCGGCGATGCGGGAGAGCTCGGCTAGGGGGTTTTGGTTGGCGGATAGCGTGATACGCATGGCGCAAAAGTAGGGCTCACCCCGCACCAGCGCACCCGCCCTACTCCCCCACCCCCCCAGCAAACACCCCCAAATCCCACCGATCCCGCCACCGCAGCACCGGCTTACCCTCCTCAAACTCCAGGGGCAGCCAGATGTAGGCACCGTCGATGGGGTTCTTGGGCTTCCAGCGGTCGGCTAGGAAGATGAAGGCGTCCGGCTGGCCGGCTACGGGCAGGATGTAGGTGCTCTGACTGTGAAAGGTGGTCTCAGTCTCCTCCTCGCTGCCTCTGACGGGGTTGCCAAGATCGGTCCACGGGCCGAATAGGCTGTCGGCTACGGCAGAGCGTGCCGGATTAGGTGCCCACCCCGTGAGGCCGGAGGAGATCATGTAGTACCTGCCGTCCTGCTTGAAGATGGCGGGGGCCTCGTTGCGTTCGCCGGGCAGTACGCGGTAGTATTCGTCGGTGAGGGTGAGGTAGTCGTCGCTGAGTCTCGAGACCAGCAGGGTCTGGTTCTCTTCGGAGGAGGTGATGTGGTAGGCCGTGCCGTCGTCGTCCTTGAACAAGGTCATGTCGCGCGACATCTGCCCCCGCTCGTGATCCCGTAGGCTGAAGGCGCCGATCTCCCCGAGCTCCTTGTGCCCCAGCTTTTCCTCCTCCGCCTGGTCGAGGAGCACCCCGAGGGCGCGCAGCCGCCAGTGGGGCAGATTGCGGGGGTGTACGCCCGGATTGATTCGCACGCTAGTATGATACGTATAGGGCCCGGTCACACGGTCGGCGGTGGCCGTGCCGACGAGGGCCGCCTTGTAGCCCTGTCCCTTCAACTCGTGGTGGAACCACATGACGTACTTGCCGGAGCTGTCGTTGTAGATGACCTTCGGGCGCTCGACCACGCTGCCGACCTGCAGCATACTGCTCGTGTCTTCCAGCATCTTCAGGGCAATGCCCTCGTTTTTCCAGTTATACAGATCGGTGGAGGAATACACCCCTACCCCCACCATGGCCTTGTTGCCGCCTGACCCGGCCACCTTGTGCTCGCCGAACCAGTAGTAGGTATCGCCGTCCAGCAGGATACCGCCGCCGTGGGCATTGATGTGGTTGCCGTCGGTATCCGTCCAGACCTCGTCGGCGGGGGTGAAGGCGGTATGGGTCTGCTGGGCGGTCAGGGTCAGTGCCGAGAGGGTGCACAGCAGTAAGAGGTAATTGGTCATTTCGACTTGAGGTTTTTCATGCTCCGGGGGTCCTTGGCGAGTACGGGCTGGTTGGTCATCATCATTCTGTAGGCGTAGCCGGTCACCTCGTTCCAGGCAGCGCCCTCGGTCCACAGCGGGGGGCGGAGTTCGGACTCCCAGCGGGCGAGCTCGTCGATCAGGCTATCGCGCAGGGGTTGATCTTCGGGGGCGTCCAGGTCGTTCGTTTCGTCGACCATGCCGTCGGCGGCGGTACCGTACACAACCTCTCCGAAGTCGTCGAGGTGAATGAGCTTGTGGCTGCCGTGGCGTACCGTAGACATCAGATCCTTGCGCCAGAACAGCAGCTCGTGGGCGTTGGCCGTCCGGTCGTCGGCGCCCAGTAGGGGCAGCAGGCTCACGCCGTCCAGTGCCGCGGCAGGACTACTCCCGGCAGCATCCATGGCGGTGGCGTAAATATCCAGGGAGGAGATCATTCCGGTATGCGTCGCTCCCGCGGGGGTATGTCCGGGCCAGGTCACCAGGAAGGGTACCCGGATACCCCCCTCGAACTGGTTGCCCTTCCAGCCCTTGAGCGGACCGACGGAGCTATTGTTGTTGTGGGCCCCACCATTATCGCTGAGGAAGACGATCAGGGTGTTCTCGTAGTCACCGCTCGCCTTCAGGGCTTCCACAACCCTGCCGATGGCGCGGTCCATGGCGTAGACCATCGCGGCGTAGACTGGCCGTGGGTGGTCCGGGTAGCGTGCCAGGTCTTCTTCCTTGGCTTCCATTGGGGTATGGGGGGCGTTGAACGCCAGGTAGGCGAAAAAGGGCAGGGAGTCACGGCCTCGCTCGGTGACGTAGCGCACGGCGGCATCACCCAGCTCGTCGGTCATGTAGCCCGTCCACTCCTGCGGCTCGTAGTCGTTCACCAGGGTGCGGGTGTCGTACTCCTTAGTGGTATAATCATAGGGGAAGTAGCTGCGGCTACCGGCGATGAAGCCGTAAAAGTGATCGAATCCATTCTCCAGCGGGTGCTGGTGCGGTGCCTGGCCCAGATGCCACTTGCCGAAGATCGCCGTATGGTAGCCCTCCGCCCGTAGTGCTTCGGCAATGGTGACCTGACTGGAATCAAAGGCCTCCGGATGCGGCGCCAGGTTGCATTCGTGGCCGAAGCGCTGTTGGTAGCGGCCGGTGAGCAGCCCCGCCCGACTGGGACTACAGACGCTGGCCGAAACGTAAGCCTGGGTAAAGACCGTACCGTCGGCGGCCAGGGCATCGAGGTGGGGCGTTTCGAGGTCGGCGGCCCCCATGAAGCCGAAATCCCCCCAGCCGGCATCGTCGGCGAGAATGAGGAGTACGTTGGGCCGTTCCCTTTCATCCGGGGTGGGGTCTACCCCAGCATCGCGCGAGCCGGAGGTGGAGCAGGAAGCGATCGAGAGCAGCAGCAACAACAGGGTCGGAACTATCAGCCACCGACGGGAGATAGGGAACATAGGCGAGTAGTAATTAGGGTCTTAAGCTAAGGATTTCTCCAACCAAAGTGCCGTCGGTACTTCCTACTGTGCAGAATAAGTAGGGCGGCGGTGCGCGCAACTAACCCCATTCCCACCGGTTATACCCTAAATCCACTCTATGGCTATTAGCTTTAATAAGAAAGAACGCGAAAAGAAGCGGCAAAAGAAGAAGCGCGACAAGCAGTACGCGCGCGAACAGAAGAAAGATAATCCCCTCAACCCACCCGAATTCATGTACGTCGGTCTGGACGGCAACCTGACCACTCAGCCCCCCGATCCCGCCCTGCGTAAGTCGGTCGACATCGAAGACATCGACATCAGTACGCCCTCGTCAGTAAAGTCTGACGCCTCGAAGTTTGCCAAGTCCGGTACCGTGAAGTTCTTCAATACCGAGAAGGGCTATGGTTTTATTGAGGAGAGCACCACTAGAGAGAGCTTTTTCGTCCACGTCGATAACCTGGAAAGCCCTATCAAGGAGGGCGACCGGGTGAGCTTCGAGACGGGCAAGGGCCCTAAGGGGCCAGTGGCGGTTTCGGTGAAACTGGCAGCCTGATATTGAGAAATGCACGGCGGTCCGATACAAGCAGCCATCCGGTAAGTCCCGTAATATTGAAGCACCAAATTATATCCTTAGCATTCCTCCTCGCGGCATTGACCCCGGGGGCAGTGTATGCGCAGGTCCAGCAGCAGCAAGTCATTCCGGGCGAGTTTCCCGATCCCTCGGTGATTAGAGTCGGAGCTACTTTCTATGCCGCCGGTTCTTCCAACGACTGGGGGCCCATCTATCCGATCTATAGCTCCCCCGACCTTCAGGATTGGACGCCGAGCGGCTACGTATTCCAGGAGCAACCCGACTGGACGGTATCCAGCTACTGGGCACCCGAGTTATTCTACCAGGATAGCACCTTTTACTGCTACTATACCGCTAAACGGACGGACGGTACCTCCCTGCTAGGGGTAGCCACCACGAAGGATATAAGCGGGGGCTTCACCGACCACGGCCAGTTGCTGGAGTGGGGCAGCGAGGCTATCGACGCCTTTGTGGTTCGCGATAACGGCAAGCTGTATCTTACCTGGAAAGCCTACGGTCTCGACCAGGATACACTAATCCAGCTGCTCGGCGCCCAACTAAGCGACGACGGACTCACCGTAACGGGCGATGCCTTTACCCTACTCACCGCCGATACCGATACCTGGGAAAAAGGAGGCATCGAAGGCCAGGCCATTTTCCGGCACGGCGACTACCTATACCTGCTCTACTCCGGCAACGCCTGCTGTGGCGGGGGCTGTGACTACCAGGTCGGGGTAGCCCGGGCGGCGGGCATGGAGGGGCGGTGGGAAAAATTTACGCAGAACCCGCTCCTGACGGGCAACGACCGCTGGAAGTGTCCCGGTCACGGCACTACGGTGCAGGTATACGCCGATTGGTTCTACCTCTACCACGCTTATCCCGCCGAAGGGTTTCCCTACCTGGGCAGGACGGCCCTGCTGAGCGAGCTAGTGTGGGATGAAGCCAGCGGGTGGCCGCAGTTCAAACCCGCAGGGGACCAAGACGCTTCCACCCTATTGCCGGCTAATTTTTACGACGATTTCAGCGGTACCCAGCTAAGTGACCACTGGCGGTATGATGTGGCCAGCTATAGCTTCACTGCTGATTTGGATACGGGGCTGTTGCTCACCGAGCAGGACCGCAGTACGGACAACCAGTCCGGAGCAATGCTCGGCATTAATCCTGAATCCGCCAATTTCACCATGTCCACCGAGATCACCGGGTATAACGATGCACTCAAAGGTCTCGTCCTGTACGCCACCAAGGACAACAGCCTGGGCTTCGGCGTACGGGGAGACAGCCTGATACTATGGAAAGTCGAGGACGGGCAATTCGAGGAATTAGCGGTCCAGGAGCGTAATTATCACGGAAGTGTGCGCTTACGGGGCACGGTTCGCGACGCCCACCTAGCTGAATTTCAGTACAGTGAGGATGGTGAAAATTGGCAGCCTATATTTAATGAAACGGATAATACGGCAACCGTCACGGGCGATCACCTTGCCTGGTGGTCGTGGGGCGTCAAAGCTGGCGTGTTGGTTAAGGGAACTACTGGTGCTGCTGACCGGCAGGGAGCCTTTAGCTTCTTTGGGGTAGAGTATGATTGATGGGGCGACTATCCTACCCTACCCCAAACTCCGCAAGGACCAGCGGAAAAAGTAAGTTCCTAGAAACACGATCAAAACCAGCCCGTGGTACCACCGGCGGTGAATGACCATCAAACTCCCGAAGGCGGCTAGCATCACCAGGTTCCAGACCGTATTTTTGAACATGCCGACTACACTGCCCTGCTCGATCAGTAAGGTGACGGCCCGGGTCGCGAAGATGGAAAGGAAATATACCGTAAATAGCCCCCAGAGGTAGTTGCTGTTGCCCACGTAAAACTGCTTTAAGTTCATCCCTACTTTGGGTACATCATCGGGCAGGGCAGCGGCGTTGATCAGGAACAGTAGGATCAACTGGAAGGCCAGCGGCAGGAAGCCCGTCAGGGTGTAGTAAAAGGTCGATTCCTGTACGCCGTAAAACATCCACCACATATCCAGTACGCTCAGCAAAGCCGCGAAGGCCGCTAGCAGAGCAAGCCAGTCCCAGGTCACCCGCTTACGCGCCCGCAGTAGGCGGTTGAAGCTTACCGCCAGATCGGCGATCGCTAGACCGACGATCACGGAGACCAGGGGCAGGATGTATTCGAAGGGGGTCATGGGTGGGGGGTGCTCAGGGTATGCACGTCCGCGATAAGCTGATCGACCGCTGCTTTGTCCAATCCGTTGTAAATGCCCCGGATGTGCCGGTGCTGGTCCACCAAAACAAAGTTCTCCGTGTGGATGAAGTCATCGGGAGACTTGTCCAGTCCCAGGTCTTCCTCCACGAAATAATCGTTTCTGCCCAGCGCGTAAATCTCATCGCGGTCACCGGTCAGCAGGTGCCATTTGCCGTCGATCACGCCCTTCTGGCGGGCGTAGTCCAGCAGCACCGCCACGCTGTCGTAATCCGGCGTGACGGAGTAAGAGAGTAGCAGCACCCCGTCATCGTCCGCAAAGGCCTCCTGCACTACGGCCATGTTGCCGGTCATTTTCGGGCAGATACCCGGGCAGGCGGTGAAGAAGAAGTCCACGACGAAGATCTTACCGGCCACCGTCGCCTCGGTCACCGTATCGCCCAGCTGATTCTGGAGGGCGAAGGGTGGGATTTGGTGGAAACTGTCCGGCACCGCCCCGCCGTCGAACCACTGGGGAGTAAAGGTGGCTTCCCCGTAGTACGGCAGTTGCTGAGGTGCGGTTTCTGAGTTTTCCGGTTCTACACTACAGCCGCTCGCGCCAAGTAGTAAGCCGGCAAAGACTATAAGTAGCATGCGCTGAAAAATCATTGATAGGTTCATAGTTACGGTATTTATTTAGCGGCTACCTTTTCCGCCTGTAGCACTACCCGTTCGTCGCTGACCTCGTAGCAGGTTTTAGACTTTTGCAGTCCATAGCGAATCCCGTCCCGGACGACAAAATTCCGGTAGAGGCTACCGTTTCCGCGCCAGGCCTGCTGCAGGCCGTCCAGCCGATCGTCGTGGTAGGTATACGCCTCGGCCGGATCACCGTTGGCGTACCAGCTCCGCTGCCTGCCCTCCTTCTTCTGGTTCTGGTAGTTGTATTCGAATTTCTTCAGTCCGCTGTCTTCCCAGTAGCCAGTGTGCGTTCCGGTGGACAGGCCGTTGTGGTAGGTGCGTATCTCGTAGGGCTTGCCGCTGGCGTAGTAACTGCTGTACGCACCGTGCAGGCGCCCCTGCAGCACGGAGCTGTAGCTTTCAATCGCGTACCCCTTCAGCACCCTATGCACTACCCCGGAAAAGGGCTCGCCGTCGTACTGGTATGCTCCGTTTTTGTAGGTGAGATCAGGGTTGGTGTACGCTATGGTATCGGTGGGTGTGACCTGAGTACTATCCAAAGGAGTGGCTGTATTAGAGCCTACGCAGCCCATCAGTAGCATGATACACGCCATGCTTCCTAGCCAATGTGTTATACGCCTCATATTCATCATTTGTCCGTTTACCGGCCTCATAGGTTGAGGCCTTCTAGGCCGACCCCGTACCACCCCCCCCGTCAAGCAGGGTCGGCCCGGAGGGCCTCCACCTTTTTGCTCGCATTAGGGATACTTTGGTGTATTGGTTTTTAGGGGCCAATCTCATAGGTTGAGGCCTTCTAGGCCGACCCCTAACACCCCCCCGTCGAGCAGGGTCGGCCCGGAGGGCCTCCACCTACTGGGTAAAGGTGCCCTTCGTCCCGTGGTAGGCACCGGACTTGATGACGTACAGCCCGGAGGTGGAGTACACCTCATTGCTCACGTGGTAGTGATAAATCGAGTCGGGAAAATCGGCAGTAGTCCCGATATGCCCGCCGTTATCGTCCAGGTCGCCCGGGTAGGAGCCATCCATATCCTTACGGCCGTATACGGGAAAGCCGTCGCGGAGAAAGCCGATCAGCTTAGCATCGTCCGTAGTAAGGTAGTCGCCCTCGCAGTGGTAGTGGTAGTCCTCCCGCGGCCCCGGGTGCGCACCGGCGGCATCGAAGGTGCCCCAGGCATTTTCCGACAGCACTCCCCCACCCTCGTAATCGTTGTAGATCGGCACGCCATTCAGGGCCATACCGACCGGGCCCAGCTCGGTTTGCTCCTTAGAGGCTGCTTCGGCGGGATGGGCGGGTATCGTCATCACGTAATTGAAGCCGCTCATCGTCGTATTCATATTCGCGTGATTAGTGCCCGGAAAGTCCTCGTACATCTCGTGGCCCACGCCCCAGTACGGAGTCTTGTGGTCGGGTAGCCCCGTGCTGCTGATCGATACATTCTCCCCATCGGCCTGCACGCTCACCCCGTCCGTGTACGCGTTTTGGAAGTTGGCCCGCACCACCTCGGTGATATCTACATCCCCCGCAGGGATTTCGCTAAAATCGTCGGTTCCATCGTCCCGGCACGCTCCCACGCTCAGACCGGCGAGGAGCAAAATCAGGTATTTCATGCTTTCCATTTGCTCCTTAGACCTACTCAGGAGCGATATCCTTTGGTGGAAGCCGAAATTATTTTACGCCACGGGAATACCAAGGGGGCGGGGACGCGGGTGCGGAGTTCGTGGGAAAAGGCCTTGCACCTGCGGCCCCGCCCGCAAACCGACAGGCCTACCTATCGCTCAGTAATCCCTGCATCAATTGCCTAATATCCCCCTCCCGGTACACCGACTGAACGGCCCGGGTATATTCTTCTACGAATCGCTGGTTTTCGGGTAAGTCGCCGAATAACTCTGGCTGCTGTAGGAAGGAAGTCCAGTCGGTTGGGGTGCCCTGCGCGGCGCGGTGTAGCTGCTCCTTTTGCTCGTCTATGATCTGGAGCGCCTGGTTGTGTTCATCTACCTGTTTATCGGAGTAGTAGCACCAGGCCGCCAGGATGAAGGTGCCTAGCCGGATATCACCGCCCCGGTCCAAGTTTTCCCGGATGGTAGGGATCAAAAACTTGGGCAGCTTGGCGGAGCTTTCCGAGCAGATACGACTCACGCTGTCCTTGATGTTTGGATTGGCGAAGCGTGCTGCCACGGTGTCTTTATACTCGTCGATGTCGATGCCTTCCACCGGATCCAGAATGGGCGTGACTTCCGCATCCATAAACCGGCGCATGAACCGCGCGAAAACCGCATCGTCCATGCAGGCGTCGATGGTCGGGTGGCCGTGGATTGCCCCCGGGATGCCCAGTACGGAATGGCCGGCATTGAGCAGGCGGATCTTCATTTTCTCGTACGGCGTAACGTCCGGCACGAACTGTACACCCAGGGTTTCCAGCGGGGGTCTTCCGTTGGCGAATTTGTCTTCGATTACCCACTGGATAAAGGGTTCGCAGACGACGCACCACTCGTCCGTAATATCGTATTCGCGCTGTAGGTAATCGGTGACTTCGGCGGTGGTGACGGGGGTGATCCGGTCGACCATGGAGTTAGGGAAGGTGACTTCGCTGGCGATCCACTCGGCGAGGTCCGCATCCTGGTTTCCGGCGAAAGTCAGTAACATCTTGCGGGTCACCGCCCCGTTGTGCTGAATGTTATCGCAGGATAAGATGGTGAAGGGCAGTAGGCCGTTTGCCCGCCGTTTCTTCAGGGCCGCCGTCAGGTATCCGAATACCGTGCGGGGCTCGTTCGGGTGCGCTAGTTCGTACTGTACGTCCGGGTTGTCGAGGTTGAATTCGCCCGTCGTCGAGTTGAGGTTGTAGCCGCCCTCGGTGATGGTAAGCGAGACGATCTTGGTATCGGGATCTGCCATCCGGTCGATCACCGCGTCGGGCGCATCCACCGCCAGCAGGTACTCGTGGATGGAGCCGATGACTTCGCTTTTGGCCGTCCCGTCGGGATACTGCGTCACCAGGGTGTACAGGCAATCCTGCCGCTGCATGATGTCGTTCATCATCCGGTCCGCCTCCCGCAGGCCGACCCCGCATATCCCCCACTCTAGGGCGTCCTGGGCGTTCAGCAGTTGGTGCACGTAGTACGCCTGGTGGGAGCGGTGAAAACCGCCGACCCCAACGTGTACGATGCCAGTCTTCAGTTGCTGCCGGTCGTAGGTCGGACCGGGGATGCGCTGGGCTATTTCGGGCAGGTGCTGTTGGTTTAGGTTCATTACTAAGTATGGTTACGCTAGTGTAGCAGTCGCGCCTTTGCTCCGTTGCATGGCCCAGTAGGCAGTCACAAAGTACAGGATGGTGCAGATGAAGCCGTAGCGGTAGAAGGTTTCTCGGTTGGCGATATACGCACCTGCGTCCGCGCTACCGAATAAGACGATAGCGGCCAGCGTCAACGTAACGGCCAAAGCGAGGTAGCCAATAGCCATCAGCACTTTGGAGAATACTGAGTGATCCTCGTACACCACGGGTTCTTCCGCGGCTAGCTGTAGGTGGTAGGCGTCCACCAGTTCGTCGTATTGCTCCTCCCGGGCTGCTGCTTCGGGATACGTCTCCTTAGCTCCGTACCGACCCGCCAGCAAGGTGTAGACGATGATGGTGAAAAACCAGGTCGGGATGAAGAGGTAGTAGAAGGACATTACGTTCAGGAAATTCAGGCCGAACCCAAATGCTAACCCCAGCCCCCAGGAAGCGACCGCCGGAAGGCTGTGCGCGTAATCCTGGAACTTAGCCCAGTAGCGGGTGTAGCCGATGCGGGGGAAGATCTGGTGCTCCGCAAATACGATCGCGCCGACGGGTACCACCAGCAGGCCCGCGTACGTGAGTAGGGGCAAGATCTGGGAAAAGACGAAGGGAAAGCAGGCGATGATGACCATCGCCACACCGACCGCCAGCGTGGTATTTCGGCGGGAGTAGTTCGAGAACACGCCCTGTGCCGCCAGGCCCGCCCGGTAGAGGTTGGTGATTGCCGTGGTCCAGCCCGCTACAATCACGATCACGAAACCCGACCACCCGAGGGCGTAGTAGGCCACGTCACCGGGATCCAGCTCGACGATGGACTGACCAAGTATGACGGCCGCGCCGGCCCCCATGATGCCCGCCGCGATCCAGGCGATGTAGTGCCCGAAGAGCATCCCCGTGCTGGTGGCCAGTCCGTAGGATTTCTTCTTCGCAAACCGCAGCAGGGCCATGTCGATCAGGCCAAAGTGCGTAATGGTATTGGCGGCCCAGCCGAAGCCGATTACCTCCGCCAGTCCGATGCCGGGCTCCCCGTTGCTGTTGATGCCCGTATAGATCGACTGGTTGCCGATATCGATGAGCTCCCCCCAGCTTCCCGGTAGGGTCTTACCCACCACGCTAAGCGTCAGCTCCGGCAGCAACACCATAGCCCCGCTGGTAAACATGACGAATAGCCACGGCGCACAGATCCCCGAGAACTCCGATACGGCATCAAAACCGTAAATCGCTACAAACACTGCAAACAGGCCCACGAGAATCACAATTAGGACGAACCACAGGTTGGTAGGGTACCAGTCCAGCTGGGCGGGGATGTCGAAGGCAAAGCGTACGGCGGTGGCGGACACCGTCACCATTGCCGCTGAGATGACCGTGAAGATGACCACGTTCGCCCAGTCGTACAATTTGGACATCTGGTTGCCCGCGATCTTCTTCAGGTACGTGTAGAGACTCAGGCGGGTATCGACGGCGATCGGGGCGGTGATCAGCGTCCAACTCAGCACCGCCAGGATGTTGCCGATCAGTAGGCCGACGATAATGTCCATCGTAGTCGCGCCCAGGGCCACGAAGGTTGCTCCGATCACGAACTCGGTGGCGGCGACGTGCTCGGCGGCGTAGAGGCCGGCGAAGTGGGTCCAGCCGTGCAGTTGGTAGCGGGGGATGGGGAGTTGCTCCGCCTGCGTTTCTGCGAGTTGGGCGAAGGTTTGGGGGTTCTTCATGGGCGATTGGTCTTCGCTTTAAAAATCGCCTAAAACTGCGTATTCCTGGTTGAAAAGCAAAGAACCCACTGGCGTTATGACATAGCCACTTACAACCTCCGCGACTGCTCCCGCTGCGGCCGGGGCGCACTGTCCAGCTCAGCCTGCGAAATGAATCCGTCCGCATTGCTGTCAATCTTCACAAAATCACGCTGTAGGGGTCCACTGACCTCGGCCTGGGAGAGTTTGCCGTCATGGTCGGAATCCATCTCTTCTAATAGCTGGGCAAAACTCGGCGGCTTGCCCGGCTGACCGTCGGTACGCTGGCTGTCGTTACCCGTCTGGTTCCGTTGGGATGAACACCCCAGTACGAGGCAGGTAAGTGCTCCGAGTGCGAATAACTTGAACGTAGGTATCATGGTGGTTTGGTTTTTCCCTTAGACCCGTATTTCCCTTTTATCCTTTGGAGGCACCAGTATTTTTTTGCCGTACGGGGCGGCGGCGGGAAGGCAGGTACAGTGTTGCCGCTTCCCCAAAGCCTTGCACCTGCGACCCCGCCCCTTACTGCGTGCCGTGAAAATTAATTGCACTGTTGCGGAGGATTTCCCGCTGCGCCCGGTCTTTAGGTAAACTACCTACAAGAATTCGCCATGAAGCAGCTACTACTCCTTACCCTTTCCCTTTCCCTGCTGGCCGCCCAGCTCCGTGCCCAGGGCCTTTACGACCTGAATACCATTCAAACCATCGAAATCACCTTTGCGGAAAGTAACTGGGACGAGCTACTCGATGCCGCCTATGCGACCACCAGCGATTACATTCTCGCGGAGAGCGTGACGGTGAATGGAACCACCTTGGACAGCGTCGGCGTGAAGTATAAGGGCAACAGCTCCTACCGGGCCGATCAGACGAAAAACCCTTTCCACATCGAATTGGATACCTATAAGGACCACGAGTACGAGGGGTACACGGACATCAAGCTCAGCAACGGCACCAACGACCCCAGCTTCCTGCGGGAGGTGCTTTCTTACCAGATCCTGCGGCAGTATATGGATGCGCCGCTGTCTAACTACGCCAACGTGTACGTTAACGGTACGCTGCTGGGACTATACAGCAACGTCGAATCCATCTCCCGCAAATTTGTCGATAGCCGGTTTGGCTCGAAGGAGAATGCGTTTTTTGAGTGCAGTCCGCCGGATGGTGCGGGGCAGCAGTCTACCGACCTGCCCAACCTGGTGTACCTGGGAGAGGACAGCACGGACTACTACGACGCCTATGAACTGAAGTCGGACGCGGGCTGGGCCGAGCTGATCGACCTCTGCGATACGCTGGCCAACGCCACCGACGCCATCGAAGAAATTCTCGACGTCGACCGGGCGCTGTGGATGCTGGCCTTCAATAACGTACTGGTGAATCTGGATAGCTACACCGGCGGCTTCTCCCAGAATTACTACCTCTACCGCAGCGACAACGGCCGCTTTTTGCCGGTGGTCTGGGATTTGAATGAATCCTTTGGTCAGTTCTCCATGACGGGGTTGGGTAACCTTAACAGCACCGCCGCCAAGCAGCAACTGGACCACCTGCTGCACGAGGATGATCCCACCCGACCGCTGATTCAGGAGCTGCTCGACGTACCCACCTACCGCAAGCGGTACCTCGCCCACATGAAGACGATCGTCGAGGAAAATTTCGCCGACGGAGACTACGAGGAGACCGGGCTCGAGCTACAGGCGCTGATCGACGCTTCGGTACAGGCGGATGATAACAAGTTCTATACCTACGAAGACTTTCTGAACAACCTGACTGAGGACGTAGGTGGCCGGACCGGTCCCGGTGGCCCAGGAGGCGGAGGCGGTGGGGGCAGCACCAGTCCCGGCATCACGAACCTGATGAACGCGCGCGCTACCTACCTACTCGCCCTGAGTGACCTGAGCGCCACCGAACCGGCCATCAGCGACGTGACCGTGTCGGAAACTAGCCCCGAGATCGGCCAGACCGTCACCCTCACCGCCGCAGTCACCACCGCCAATGCCGTATACCTCAACTACCGCACGGGCGAGTACGATGTATTCACTACCGTCGAACTCCTCGACGATGGGACGCAGGGGGACGGTGCGGCCGGTGATGGCGTGTACGGAACCACCCTTGAGGTGACCGGAGAAGAAACCCAGTACTACGTCTACGCCGAGAACGCCGATATCGGGAAGTTCTCCCCCGCCCGGGCCGCGCACGAGTACTATACCCTTACCACCCAGACTCTGACCACGGCAGCCGGCGACCTGGTGATCAACGAGTTCCTGGCCGGCAACGACAGCACACAGACCGACCAGGACGGGGAGTACGATGACTGGATCGAACTATACAATAATTCCGACGAGGCCATTGACCTGACCGGTTACTTTCTGACCGACGACACGGACGAGCCCATGCAGTGGACGTTCCCCGACACTATCATTGGGGCGGGCGGCTACCTAATCGTCTGGGCCGATGAGGACGAGGACCAGGAGGGGCTACACGCCAACTTCAGACTCTCCGGTGATGGGGAAACTATCGTGCTCTCCAACGCCGACGGTACCGTGCTGGACCAAATCACCTACGGCGAGCAGACCGATGACATCTCCTACGGCCGCTTCCCCAACGGTACGGGTGACTTCCAGACCATGACCCCGACCTTTAGCGCGGAGAATACGGAGGGTACCACGGCAACCAGTAGCCCTGCCTGGATGGAACTAGGGCTGACGGTTTCGCCCAATCCGGCCGCAGAGTCGCTGTTGATCCGCTTCCCGGATGGAGCGGTAGTACGTGACCGGGACTATCAACTCCGGCTGGTCTCCGCCGATGGGCGGGAGGTGCTGCGCTCAACGCTACCGCGAATGGATCAGGTTGCCTCGCTGGACGTAAGCGCCGTACCCAGTGCGCTGTACTTTCTGGTAGTCACGGATGGGCAGGGTGTTTACGGGACTAAGGTGGTAATTCGGCACTGATCTCTCATTAGCTAAGAGATCAACAGATTGACCACCAGTCCGAATAGCGTCCCCAGGGTCAGCTGCTCCATGCGAAACTCCCTGCTGTAATCTACGTAGAGGAGCCAGGCCGCGGCGAGCAGACAGGCCGCCATCAGCAGGCCGGGCACCAGGGCGAAGGGTAAGTCAGACCAGCCCAGCATGGCCGAGATAAAGCTTTCCAGGACCATGAAACCGAAAAAGGCCAGTTCGAAGACCGTCCAGCGGGCACGCAGTAAAAGTCCTACCCCGGCGGCAACCAGGCTTCCGTAGTACACCAGGGGTATGCTGGCCACCCAGAGACTACGGTCAAAGTACACGTTCGGATCGGTATACTCGCCCGGGGTGTACGGAAAGTAGGCAATCACATGGTATACAATCAACCCCACCCCGATGAGCAGAAAGGCGAGACCGTAGAGCCGTGCGTAGCTCCGGTAACGGGCGGGAGATAGGTGTGGTACTGAGGTCATAACGTAGCGGTTTGGGTCAACTGTTGGGAGGTGGTACGGGCGGCCGGGGTACGCGATACGGTGAATAAGTCGACCGTCTGCTGGCGGCCACGTAGCTCGTGGGTACCGAGGGCAGTTGCGGTCAGAGGGCCTATGGATAAGTCGCGAAGTAGCGCGCCGGACACGAGTAGGTCTACACCGTAGCCGTTACACAGGCCCTGAATGCGTGCCGTAGCGTTGAGTACATCACCGGTGTAGACGATCTGCTTTTTACTCACGCCGATCTCGCCCGTAGTCACCGCCCCACAGTGTAAGCCCGCCTTAAAGGAGGGGACCAGCCCGAAGTGCTTTTGGTAGTAAGCGGCCCGGTCGGCTAGCCGGTCACGCATGGCGAAAAAGCACCGTAGGCAGTTGTTGGCGTATACCCCCTCGGCGTGGGGCCAGGTGACGACCAGTTCATCCCCGATATACTCGTGCACCTCCCCCGCACACGCAGGAATGACGGAGCCCAGATCGGTGTAGTAGGCCTGCAGGAGTTCGAAGTAGCGCTGGTGGCCCAAGCGCTCGGCAATGGTTGTGGACGACTTCATATCGGCAAACAGAAAAATGCGCCGTTCCGTACTCGGTCGGTGATACTTGCCGCTCAGGTAGTTGAGCAGCGTGGCGTGGCCGATATGCTCGCTCAGTTGTGCATAAATGATGGCCAGGCCAATCGTTGCCCCCAGTTCCACGCAGGTACCTAGGTGGGCCGCACTGGCCAAGTATACGCCCATTTTGCTCCATACCTGTCGATCCCACACAGTGGTGTGTAGCTCCATACCGGCGGCTACCGGGAAGCTCAGTATGACCACCAGGTGGATAAACACGAGGTACAGTAACAATTTATACACCACCTTGCGCCCGAAGGAGCAGCGGGTAAATAGGCGATCAAATACATAGAGCTCGAAGTAGCCCACTAAGAAACCAAGTACCAGCATCAGCAGACTGGCAAAGAGCGTGATAGCGAAGGTGGGCGTGATGGCCGTGGCGAGTCTCGCACCCCCGTAGCCCCCCAGGACCGCCGCCTCTACGGTGAGGGAAACCATGCTGGATGCGAAGAAGAGCAGGCCGAACGGGATGAGCTGTACCACCATCCGCCTACGTTGCGGAGATAAGAGGGCCATTTTATATTGAGTTCTACTTTATTTAGGTTACGAACTACAAGTAAGTGGTACGCCCAGCCACTGGCAACATACTTCTACCACCGTAGCTCAACCATCGATGGATGCAATGGTCCGCTCCACTCCGTACCAGACGTTGGCGGTACGCTCCATCATCTCGTCGGTGAAGTTGCGGGGGATGAGAATAACCGGGCAGCCGCCCTCCTGCCAGACCTCGCGGGCAATACCGCCGAACACGTCGAGGCTACCCCCCGCACTGGTGCCTATGCCCCCCATGATGATGAGTGCGGCCTCATCGTCCAGACTCCGCCATTTGATGTAGGTAGGGGGTACTCCCTCGGCTACGATAATTTCCGGGGGGGGAAGGTGATCGCCTGCACGTACGTTCTTGTGCGTGAAGGACTCGAGCTGTTGTTGGAGGCGCTCGCGTTCTTCCTGCCGCTCCCGGGCGGTATCCGGGCGGTTGCTCACGATCATCGGGTCGTACACGAAGATGACCGACAGCTGAAACTGTGTTGCCTGCGATAAGTAGGTTGCAAAGCGCAGGGCGGCGGCGGCAGATGCGGAAAAATCTACCGGTATAATTATCTTCTTCACGGGGTGTCGGTTTAGGATTTACTAAAATTAGGGAACCTCCCGGGGGTGGCCACTGACATATATCAGGGGGCGCACTGATTTATGTCAGTCCTTTTTGCGCAGACCGCGCTGACCTTTGCTCCGTACCGAAACCCTAACCATTTTGTCCGCTTTGGATACACCGGCAAGTACCAGCGCGACCCGTACATGCGATCGGGTTGCCCACCTCTTACCCCGGTTTTTTTTGATGAGAGGCATTATGGGGGTTTTTATCACGCCTTCTGATCTTCGGATCGGGGGGCGTTTTGCTATGCGACCTAATGGGTGATTAGGGCGTTGATTGGTTATATTGACGTCCAATTATGGGTCAGGACAACGCACGACGCTTACAGGCACTTTTCGATATGGCCACCGATGGCATTATCACCATGAACGAGCAGGGTATAATGGAAACGGTCAACCGCGCCGCCTGCGAACTATTTGGTTATGAATGCGGAGAGTTAGAGGGGAGGAACGTAAAAATCCTCATGACCCGTCACGATCGGGAGCACCACGACGAGTATCTGAGGCGGTACCAGCGTACCCGGGTAGCTCACATCATTGGGAGCGCGCGGGAGGTTACCGGCCGCTGTAAGGATGGGCGGGAATTCCCCCTACGCCTCGCAGTCAGTGAGGTCAGGCTCCGGGAAGGGATCGTCTACACCGGTATACTACACGACCTCAGCGAGTTTCACCTGGCGCGAAAGCGCATCGAGGACCTCAACAAAAATCTAGAAGCTAAAGTCATCGAACGCACTGCTACATTACGAAAGCGTGAATCGGAGCTCCGTGAAGCCCTCGGTAAGGAACGGGAACTGAATGCACTGAAAAGTCGCTTCCTAAGCATGGCCAGCCACGAGTTCAAAACCCCACTCAGCACTATTCTCAGCTCCACTGAACTCATTGGGCTGTATACCGAAACCGATCAGCAAGCCAAACGGGACCATCATCTCGAGCGCATCAAGATCGCGGTAGAACAACTCACCGAAGTACTGGATGATTTTCTTTCCATTAGCCAGGTAGAGCAGGGGGAGGTAAAGTGTGTACTACAGTCGGTCGATCTGTGCCAGGCACTGACCTCCGCGGTGGAGAGTAGCCAGGGACAGTTAAAGGCCGGTCAGCGGGTCAACCTGGATACCTCGAAGGTTGCCCAGTGTGACGTACGCGCAGACCCCAAACTCCTGCGACACGTGCTCATGAACCTCCCGTCAAACGCCGGTAAATATTCTCTGGAGAACCAGACGATAGAGATCTCCATCGAACGGCAGAAAGCAAGGTTCGTCGTCAAGATTAGGGATTACGGGATCGGTATACCGCCGGAAGACCGTGGGCACCTATTCGATCGATTCGTGCGGGGCAGCAACGTAGAAAATACCAAGGGCACCGGCCTGGGCCTCACCATCGTGGCACACTACCTCAGGCTCATGGACGGAGATATCTCCTTTGAGAGTGCCCTGGGACGTGGCACAACCTTTACACTCGAACTCCCTCCTTACCAATAGGCTTCGCTATGCAAGACACCGAGAAGCAGATCAGCGTCCTCATCATCGAAGACAACCGGGAGGTGCGCGAAAATCTCGCCGAAATCCTCGACCTCTATGGCTACCGTACTACCACGGCACCTAACGGACTGGAGGGTGCCAGACTCAGCATCGAGCTACTACCGGACATTATCCTGTGCGATGTCATGATGCCCGAGCTCGATGGGTTCGGTGTGCTGAACCTACTATCGGAGAACGAGCGGACCGCCGGTATTCCCTTCGTATTCATCACCGCCCGCTCCGAGGCGGAGGACGTGCGCCGGGGCATGAACCTGGGGGCCGACGACTACATCACCAAACCCTTCTACAAGGACGAACTCCTGCACGTCATCCGCACCCGGCTAAGGAAAGCCGCCGCCCGAGGTACCCACCCCCAGTCACCGGGGGCAAAGATTCACCTGAGCAACCCAGAGCGGGGGCTCACCCGGCTCACCAGGGCCTTCGCCGCCGACGGTCGGCAACGCACCTTCGATGCCGGGTCGGCCATCGTGCGGGAGGGAGAGTACCCCCACTTCATCTACCGTGTGGCGAGGGGTCATGTACACCTGATCCGTACGCACGAATACGGCCGGGACTACATCATCGCCGCGCAGGGTGCGGGCGACATCTTCGGGGTTCCCTCCCTGCTGGAGCGTAGCGCCTTCCACTACACGGCGCGGGCGGCCGGCGGTCCCGTCGACTGTCAATTACTACCCTCCGGCAGGGTGATGGAACTGCTGAATACCGACCGCACGGTTGCCGAAGCGCTAATGCACCTACTGGCCGGACAGGTCGTAGACCGCAGCGAGCACCTGGTCCACCAGGCCTACGATAGTGTGCGCCGGCGTACCGCGCTCGTACTTTGTGACCTTTACCAGCGCCACGCCGAACCGATCGACCTCTCCCGCGAGGAGCTCGCCCAGATGGTAGGCTCCACTAAGGAAAGCGTAACCCGGGCCATCTCTGATTTTAAACGCGACCATCTGCTACAGACCCAGGGGCGCAGGATCAGCCTGCTCCAACCCGATACGCTGCGTAGTCTGCTCGTATAATGCTACATCGGGGCATCCGGGGGGACCGGCGGGCTACCGAATAGCAGCACCAGGTTCCAGAGCTTCTCGCTTACCTCATTAACGCGGTCGCAGAGCTGCACCGGATCGCGGTACTTGATCGCTCCGTAGAAGGCCTCCACCTGCCGGTCGAGAGCGATGTGGGCGGCGGTAAAGGCCCCGGGATCAACCTGCCGATCGAAATAGAGGTAGTCAGCGGGCTGGTAGCCCCTCACCTGCCGCCAGGCACTGCGCGCGTCCTGCGCGCAGTCGATCAGTACTTCCCAGGGGACCTCACAGCCATCTTCACGCACCAGGTAGTCCACCTCGAGCCAGCTGGCCACGAAGTCGTAGATACTACCGATGTAAAGCTCGTGCAGGGAGGCCGGGTCACCCGCGTTTAGCTCGAAGACTGCGCGGTCGAGTTGTACCATGGCCCGGTCGAGCTGGCCCGCCTCGATACTCTCCCGCGCATCCTCGTAGGCACACTCGGCCTGGTCGACGTGGTAGCGCACATCGTCCCGCTCGTTGTCCGAAAGGGGCCGGTACCAGTGGTGGCGCAGCTGCCTTATCTGCTCGTCGAAGGCATACGCGGCGGTCTGGCTTTCTTCCGGGTTCTCGGTCTGCAGGGCGTAGAGGAGGTCTACGTACGTACGCTCGGCTTCGAGCCCCAGGGGTTCTGTTGTTGCTCGGAGCAGCTTACGAACGGCAGCGGCAGAAGGCCTAGCAGAAGTAGCCTGAACATCCACTTAGTGGAACTCATGCTTCGGGACTTTGGGCGAATACGGGCGTTGTGGCATGCTCTCCCTCCACCGCGTAATTACCGGTGTGTAACACGAGTACCGGCAGGTGGGAGCGTAGGGCCAGGTCCTGGGTCAGGGTAGCTCGTAGCACTGCCTGCCAGCGGCGGCGCGTTTGATTGACCATGACGAGTAGATCGGCCTGGATGTCTTCGGCGTAGCCCATCAGCCCGCGGCTGACGTCCGTATCTTCTACCGTGACGACTTCGAAGTCGTATCCGGCACCTCCACCATCCTCAATCAGCTCCTCCATTTCCCAAGGTACGAAGCGTAGGGGTAGGTCCTTGCGGGGTTGCTCCACGTGCACGAAATGCACCTTAGACTGATAGCGACCGGCTAGCTCCTGGATCTGCCAGAGGGGGTACGGGTCGGCCGTAGCCCGGTTGTTCGCCACCACCAGGTGGAGAAAGGGACGAAAGCGGGCTTGGGGAGGTACCAGAAAGACGGGTCGCTCGCAGGCTTCGCTCACCGTAGTGGCCGTACTGCCGAGCCACTTGCCGAGTGCGGCTTCCGTGGTGCGGGGCGGCATGACAATCATGCTGATATCGGGTTGCCCCGCCCGGCGGATGATAGCCGCCGAGGGAACCATGCTCACGTCGGTTTCGTAGGTGACCGTCACACCGGTCGGCGGCTCGCAGAGTGGATAGGTCACTCCCTCGGCGGTAGAGTAGGCAAACTGACGCATCCGCTCTATGTGGCTACCCCGAATGGTACCGTCGCCTCCGATGTACAGGGAGGTACGGGGATCGATGGAGCCACTATAGTAGTGGGCCAGGACCACATCGAGCCTCATCTCCTCCGCCAGGTGAAGGGCGTAGCGGTAGGCGTTATGGCAGGCGGTACTGTAGTCTATGGGAATGAGGATACGTGACATAAATCAGTAGGTGTTGGTAGTACCCCAAAGGTCAGGCCGCTGCCCGGCCGCAACGGTGGGAAATATCAATCCAGCCGATGATTTAAGTCAGCGCATCACGGGGCACGGACCCTCACCTTTGGGGTACAAACCAATCTACACCCCCTATGAAGACGATAACATCCATCCTGGTCCCCACCGATTTTTCCGCCGTTGCCCGCAATGCATTTAAGTATGCCCTGCGCCTGGCCGATGCCCTAGATGCCAGCGTTGACCTGCTGCACTGTATTCCTCTTTCTGTAGCCAACCCCGGGTACGGTGCCTTTACCTCCAGTCTGAGTACCGCCGTCTGCGACGAGGGCCGCCGCGACATGAACACCTTCATCCGTCAGGGGCTGAGCGCAACGAGTCGCTTCATCGAGTTTCCGCCGCGTATTGACTCTTTTGTCGAAATCGGAGATCTGCGCAGCCGCATCGACCATCAGGTGAGTGAGCGGGGCAACCAGCTCCTGGTGATCGGCACGGCCGGCCGCCGCGATGGCTGGGATGATTTTTTGGGCACCAATGCCTCGGTACTCATCAAGGGCGCTCCCTGCCCGGTGCTGGTCATACCCCGTAATGCTACCTTCCAGCCCATCAACCGGCTGTGCTTTGCCACCGACCTACGCGATATCAGCACCTTTCAGGCCGGCAAACTGCTCCGTGCGCTGCGCCCCTTCCAACCCGCCATCGACTTCCTGCACGTACGGACCGACGACAAGGAGGTCACCGAATACGACCTCGGGCTACTGCGTGAGGTATTCGACCACCCCGATACCGGGGTGCAGGCCAGCTTCACCGACCGGCAGGCGGAGGACCTCGTAGGTGCCGTATTCGCCTACGCCTCCGAACACCACTGCGATCTGGTGGTCATGCACCGCCCGGCCCGGCCCTGGTTCCACCGCCTGCTTAGGAAAAGCACCACCAGCGAGGCCGTACTGCGCGCGCGCCTACCCCTGCTCATCCTCAACGAGGGAGACCTCGTCGCCGCCGACGCCAAATCCGCCGCCGGGGTCACCGCCCAGGCCTAAACCCTCCCCCTATCATGGCTATCACCCCCGATCACCTCCAGCGGATGGACGCCTACTGGCGTGCCGCTAACTACCTGTCCGTCGGGCAGATGTACCTGCGCGACAATCCCCTGCTGCTCCGCAACCTACAGTACACCGACCTCAAACCCACGCTACTGGGCCACTGGGGCACGGTGCCCGGTCAGACGTTTACCTACGTACACCTCAACCGCGTCATTCGGGAGTACGACCTCGACATGATGTACATCTCCGGGCCCGGTCACGGTGGGCAGGCCATGGTGGCCTGCGCCTACCTGGAGGGTACCTACTCCGAGGTGTATCCCAAAATTGAGCAGAACGAGGCCGGCCTCAAACGCCTCTTCACGCAGTACGCCTACCCCGGTGGCATCCCCTCCCACGTTTCCCCGGAGTGCCCGGGATCCATCCACGAGGGCGGCGAGCTGGGCTACTCCCTCAGTCACGCCTACGGGGCTGCCTTCGATAACCCGGACCTGATCGTAGCCTGCGTCATCGGCGACGGCGAGGCCGAGACCGGGCCCCTGGCTACCTCCTGGCACGGCAATAAGTTCCTCAACCCCATCACCGACGGAGCCGTCCTGCCCGTCCTCCACCTCAACGGTTACAAGATCGCCAACCCCAGCCTGCTGGCCCGCGTCTCGGAACAGGAACTCCGCGATCTGCTGCGGGGCTACGGCTACATGCCCTACTTCGTCGAGGGGCACGATGCTAAAACTATGCACCAGCAGATGGCAGATACCCTGGATAGCGTCATCTACCAGATCCAGTCCATCCAGCACTACGCACGCACCAACAACGACTCCAGCCGCCCACCCTGGCCCATGATCGTACTGCGTACCCCGAAGGGCTGGACCGGCCCGGCCACGGTCGGGGGCCAACCCAGTGCCGGCAATTTCCGCTCCCACCAGGTTCCCATTCAGGTCGGCCCGGCGGACTACGATGCCCTGAACCAGCTCGAGGAGTGGCTCCGCAGCTACCGCCCCCAGGAGCTTTTCGACCGCAGCGGTAAGCTCCGCCCGGAGCTCGCCGCCCTGGCCCCGGCGGGTGATCGCCGCATGAGTGCCAACCCCCACGCCAACGGCGGCTGGCTACTCCGCCCCCTGCAGCTTCCGGACTACCGGCAGTACGCCGTCGAGGTACCTGCACCCGGGGCCGTGAAGGCCGCCGATACCCACGTCCTGGGCACCTTCCTGCGTGACATCATTACGCTAAATGAGGAGCAGCGCAACTTCCGCATCTTCGGCCCCGACGAAACGCTTTCCAACCGTCTGGGTCCTGTCTTTGAAGCTACCAACCGCCAGTGGATGCTGCCCATCGAGCCGGGAGACCAGAACCTCGCCCCCACCGGCCGCGTCGTGGAGATGCTCAGCGAGCACCAGTGCCAGGGTTGGCTCGAGGGCTACCTGCTCACCGGTCGCCACGGCCTGTTCAACAGCTACGAGGCCTTTATCCACATCGTGGATTCTATGTTCAACCAGCACGCCAAGTGGCTCAAGGTATGTGCCGAGCTCCCCTGGCGCCAGCCCATCGCCTCGCTCAACTACCTGCTGGCCTCCCACGTCTGGCAGCAGGCCCACAATGGCTTCACCCACCAGGACCCGGGCTTCATCGACCACGTGGTCAACAAGAAAGCCTCCGTAGTAAGGGTGTACCTGCCCCCCGATGCCAACTGCCTGCTCTCGGTCTGGGACCACTGCCAGCGCAGTATGAACTACGTCAACGTAGTCGTCGCCGGCAAGTACCAGGCCCCGCAGTGGCTCAGTATGCCGGAGGCGGCCGCCCACTGCGCCCGGGGCATCGGGATCTGGGAGTGGGCCGGTAACTGCCCCCCCGGCCTGGAGCCCGATCTGGTGATGGCCTGCTGCGGTGACGTGCCCACCCTGGAGACGCTGGCCGCGGTCAGCATCCTCCGGGAGGCCCTGCCGGAGCTGCGCGTGCGGGTCGTCAACGTGGTCGACCTGATGAAATTACAGCCCAAGGACGACCACCCCCACGGTCTCCCGGATGCTGCCTTCGACGCCCTGTTCACCACCAACAAGCCCATCATCTTCGCCTTCCACGGCTATCCCTTCCTGATCCACCGCCTGACCTACCGCCGCAGCAACCACGCTAACCTACACGTACACGGCTACCGCGAGGAGGGTACCATCACTACAGCCTTCGACATGACAGTGCTCAACCAGCTGGACCGCTTCAACCTCGTCCGTGCTGCCCTGCGCCGCCTACCCCAGCTATGCACGGCCGGTGAGGAGCTTTCCCTGCGCATGACCGAAAAACTCGTCCAGCACCGCCGCCACATCCGCAGCAGCGGGGTCGATCTGCCCGAGGTACGCCACTGGACCT
This sequence comes from Saprospiraceae bacterium, assembly GCA_958295895.1. Classification (GTDB taxonomy): domain Bacteria; phylum Bacteroidota; class Bacteroidia; order Chitinophagales; family Saprospiraceae; genus Neolewinella. The sequence continues at coordinate 38,024 of CATQHI010000017.1, forward strand.
GGCCGCTCACCCCCCACTCTACGATGGCCTGAGTGTCATAACCATACTGTAGGGCGGGGCCGCATAAAAACCTAATCCACTATGTACTTCCACAAGTTTGCTCAGAAAGGATCGGCCTTCATCAAGGAGGTAGCCACCGAACTAGGCTACCCCGATGACCTGAGCCGGGCGGTCCGCGTGACCAAGGCCGTCCTGCACGCCCTGCGCGACCGCATCAGTCCGGCCGAGTCCGTACAGCTCATTGCCCAACTCCCCCTCTACATCAAGGCCCTCTACGTAGACGGCTGGCGGATCACCGACCGCCACACCAAGGTGCGTAACCTAGCGGACTTCCTGGCCCTAGTGGACCGGCGTGGCGCGGGGGCTACCGACCGGGACTTCTACAACGAGGTCGACATACGCCACGCGGTGACCGCCGTATTCAACGTACTGAAGCGGCACGTAAGCGAGGGGGAGATCGAGGACATCAGGCAGGGTATGCCCCGCCAGCTCGTCGACCTCTTCTGATTCACCTTGCACCTGCGTCCCCGCCCAACTGTCCTAACCGATGGATGATCTACGCATGGCCTACCAGCTCGATACCGGGCGGGTGGCTGACCTCCTACATACTGACCTGCACGAGGGCCTGGACCCGACGACCGCAGACCGGTGCCTGGAGCAGGTCGGGCCCAATGAGGTACCCCTGCCCGCCGGTGTGCCCTGGTGGCGTATTCTGTTGCGGCAATTCTGGAGCCCGCTGGTGGCCGTACTGGCCATCGGTGCGGTGCTGGCCTACGTGTACCACGACCCCCTGAACGCCTACGCCATTCTGCTGGTGCTGCTACTCAACGCCGGAATTGGCTTCTATATGGACTGGCAGGCGCGGCGTACGATCCGGTCGTTGCAGCAGCTGGAGACGCCCTCGGCGACGGTACTGCGGGGGGGTAAACTGCTGGACGTGCCCGCCAGGTCCGTCGTACCGGGAGATCTGCTGCGCCTGGAAGCCGGGCAGCGGGTACCGGCCGACGCCCGCGTGGTCAGCCAGGTGAACCTGGGGGTAGACGAGAGCAGCCTGACCGGAGAGAGCGGCATCGTGACTAAACAGACCGAGCCCCTAAGCGGCCCTACCCTACTGGCCGACCGGCGCGATATGCTACACGCCGGCACCATCGTGACCCGGGGCAACGCTACTGCCCTGGTGACGCAGACCGGGACGAACACCGAGCTGGGTCGCGGCCTGCACCTGCTGCACACGGTAACTGAGCGGACTACTCCCCTGGAGCAAAAGCTAGCGCGCCTGACGCACCGGCTCATCGGGTTTACTGCGCTGCTGGCCCTACTACTGGTGGGCCTGGGACTCTACCGGGGCATGCCCGTATACGAGGTGGTGGAAACGGCCATCGCCCTGACCGTAGCGGCCATCCCCGAGGGCCTGCCGGTGGTGGCCACCATCACGCTGGCAATCGGGATGAGCCGGCTGAGCCGCCACCACATCGTGATCCGGGAACTGCGGGCGGTGGAAACCCTGGGGGAAACGCAGGTCCTCTTCGTGGATAAGACCGGTACGCTCACCGAGAACAAGCTGACGGTCGAAAGCCTCACCCAGACTGGAACCATCAGCGCCGGCGGTGCGGGCCTGCGGAAGCTACTGCGTACGGCCGTGCTGTGCAACAACGCCTCCGTGGAGGGTGCGGGCGACCCGGTGGAAGTGGCCATGCTGCGGTACGCCCAGGATCAGGGCACCGAGGTAGCGGACATCCGTCGGTCGGCTACGTTGCTCGCCGAGCTGCCGTTTTCCAGTGAGTCCCGCTCGATGACCACCGTGCATCGCCTGAAGGAGGATACTACCCAGGTAGTCGTGACCAGCATGAAGGGGGCACCCGGAGTGGTACTGGACCACTGTACGGACTGCGTAGACGAAAACGGTAAGTCAGTACCCCTGGATGCGGACTGGTGGCGCCGGCAGGTAGACGCCCGGTCCAATGAGGGCCTGAAGTGCCTGGCACTAGCCTACTGGGAGCGGGATAAGGAGGTAGCGGATTACGCCACCGGTCTGAGCCTACTGGGGCTGGTGTGGCTCAACGACCCGCCGCGGCAGGACGTATACGGGGCCATCGCGCAGTTCCGATCAGCCGGCATCCAGTTGGTGATGGCTACCGGCGACCATGCCGGCACCGCTCGGAGCATTGCCCTGGCGACCGGGGTAATCGAGGATGCCGACGCGGGGGTGCTGGAGGGGGGAGCGGTAGAAAAGGCATTTGCCGATAGCGAGGTGCCCGAGGGGGTCTTTGATACTGCGGTATTTGCCCGGGTCACGCCGGCCCAGAAATTACAGGTCCTCCGCAGTTACCAGTCGCGGGGCTACGTGGCGGCCATGGTGGGCGACGGGGTCAACGACGCCCCGGCACTGCGGCAGGCCGATATCGGCATTGCTATGGGGGAGGGCGGATCGGAGGCAGCCAAGGAGGCGGCCGACATCGTGCTGCGGGATAACTCTCTGGCCAACGTCGTGGAGGCCGTGCGCCAGGGCCGGGGCATCTTCGCTAACATTCGCCTATTCACCATCTACCTGCTGAGCTGTAACCTGGCGGAGTTGATGGTGGTGGGGTCCTCCTTCCTAGTAGGGTTTACTAATCCGCTGACACCGCTACAGATCCTGTTTCTGAACCTGCTGACCGATGTGTTTCCCGCCCTGGCCCTGGGCTTTACCGCGACGGAGTCCGATGTCCTGAAGCGGCCACCGCGGGCCCGGTCGGAGGCTATTCTTACTCCCCGGCACTGGTGGGCGATCGGGGTCTATGCCCTGGCCATAACGGTAGCAGTAATGGGCAGTGCGGCGGCGGGGTTACGATGGTTCTCGGCGACGGAGGCGCAGCAGGACGACCTGCTGTTCTACACCCTGGCCAGTGCGCAACTGTGGCACGTGCTAAGCCTGGAGGGCCCACGCAGTAAGCTGTTTAATAACCCCGTGGTCCGCAACCCCTACCTGGGGGCGGCCGTGGTACTGTGCGTGCTGCTGATCGTGGTGGCAAACGTGGTCACCCCCGTGCGGGTGGCACTCCAGCTGGAGGTCAGCGAGGAGCCCTGGGTGTTTCTGCTGGCCGCCGCTTTCGGCCTACTGCCGGTGCTGATGTTACGTATGTTCGGCCGTATTGAATCACGGTCAGCCTAGATCCCTGACCTTACTAGGATTGCGGAACTGCTCCACCGCCTTCAGGGCGTCGTGCACGTGGTAGGCCACGCAGCCCTCGCAACGTACGCTGATGGCGATGGCTAGGGCGATCAATTTCTTCCCAGCTTCCGCATGCTCTTCTTGAGCTCGCGGTAGTATGCGGGATGATCTTTCATGGTCCTAACGGTTGAAGGGAACGACGAGCAGGGGTACTCCACTACGCTTGATGAGCGGGCGTAGGTGTCCGGAGGTGAAGAGTCGCTCAAGAAAAGTGCGGCGCTCGCCGCCCAGTACCAGGAGGTTGATATGCTCCCGGTGCACGTAATCCAGTAGTTGCTCCACAACCTTACCGCGCGGAAGGGCATCAAAGCGGTAGGTATAGCTGGGAAAGCCGGGGCCGCAGGCCAGTTCGAGGAATTCCTCCTCGCGCAGCGCCTCGGTGTGGTCGTCCGCATCACGGACGTGCACGAAGTGGACCTCCGGGTGAAGGGCCTGGATGATACGGCGGGTAAAAGCACTGATCTTACGAATATCCTCCACGCTAGCGAATGCAATAGATAGGCGCTCCACCCGGGGGTAGCCGTACTCCTTCGGGATCAGAATGACCGGGCAGGCCCCCTTCAAAGCTACGGTCCGTGCTACCCCGCCGAAGATACCCGGGGGGTGCAGGCCGGCCCCCGCCCCGACGCCGCCCACTACGATGAGGCCTACCTCGTCCTGCGCACTTTGCCAGAGGATGGTTTGGGCCGCTACGCCTTCGAGCGCTACGGTCCGAACGACGGGTAGGGTATCCAGCCGACCCTGGAAGGTGGCCAGTACCGGCTCGACGTTGCGCTGGGCGAATTGCTTGAGCTGCTCTCCGAGCCGAGCCTGCTCCATTTCCCTGGCCCGGCTAGAAATGGTCTGGGAGGTACTGAGCATGGTGTCGAACACGTGTATTACGGTCAGGTCCATGTTCATAGTTTCGGCCAGGTAGGTGCCAAAACGTAGGGCGGCGGCAGCGGTGTCGGAAAAGTCGACGGGAACAATGATTTTTTGCATGGCGAACGGGAAATGAGCAGAGCGGACTTTGCGCGGATACTGGGTCAGAGAGATTGTTTTTCCTGGAGCACCAGCACGGGGACCGGGGAGGTCCACACGGTGCGGCGGGCGGTGGAGGGGACGATCATTTTGCTCAGCCAGGTGGAGCGGCGATGAATGAGTGCGATCAGGTCGGCTCCCGTGGTACGGACAAACTCACGAATGGCGCCGTCGACGGAGTCGCCATCCTTGAGCTGAGTAAAGAAGTCATACCGTACGTCGGCTAGCAGCTCCCGGAAACGCTTTTCGGGCAGAGCCTGACCGTTTTGCTGGTAGTGAAAGACCAGTAGTTTAGTCGTTGCGCGATCGACCAGCTCGAAGAGTGGATACATGGTCTCGGCACTGACTACCGGTCGGCGGTCGGTGGCCCACATGATGTGCTGCGGAAAACTCGGACTGTAGCCGTTCGGTACGGCCAGGATGGGAATGGTGACCTCCTCCAGCATACCGGTGGTGGTACTACCGAAGACCTTTTCCGGCAGGAAGTGCTCACCCTGGCAGCCCATAACAATCAGATCGATCGGCTGCTTTTGGATGATACTCTTGAGGCGGTCGACCGGGAAGCCGAGCTGCACTTCGGTGTAGACAACTAAACCCTGGTCCCGCAATTCTTCGGCCAGGTGCGTCAGGGAGGCCTCCCCGTCGGCGTAGAGTTCTTCGCTGATCTCGCCGATGCGCATGGGGTCCATGGGTAGGGAGTGAATGTAGGCCAGCGTCATGGCCGCTCCGAACTCGGTGGCGAGTAGGCGGGCGTACTCCAGGGCGTTGGTGGCGGCGGAGCTAAAATCGGTAGGGACGAGTATATGTCTCACGGGATCAATGGTTAGCGGGCGTGATGGGTACGATGAGTAGGGGAACCGGGCAGCGGGTAAGCAGGGGCTGTGCCTTCGACACGAAGAGATGCCGCCACAGGCCGGTGGTACGCCGGCCGACCACCAGGAGGTCGATGTCCTGTTCGAGGGTGTATTCGGCTAGCGTATCGGCCACATTGCCGGGCGGAAGCAGGTCGAGGACAGTGGGATAGCCGGGAAAGGCCGTCTCCAGTACGGCTAGCGTGAGTTCATACTGCTTACGCTCCTCACGGCGGGGATTGGTGTCCATAAGGTGGACCATGCGTGCCTCCGCCCCCAGGGCGTGGCGCAGGAACTCCGCCTCATCAACAATGGCCCGCAGCGGGTCCACCTCAGCAAAGGCGAAGGCGATCTGTTCGATCCGCGGCACCCCGTAGCCCTTCGGAATCAGCAGCACGGGGCAGGCCACCCGAAGCGCGACGGCCCAGGCGATGCTACCGTAGTAGAATGTTTCCTTACTGTCGGGATCGCCGGCACCCACGCCCCCCATGACGATGAGCTTGACCTCGGGGTCCTGACTAAACTTCACGATCGCCGCGGGAGGTGCGCCCATGATGGCGTGGGTCTGGATCAGGGGAAGCTCCTCCCCGTCGCGGCTCCCCGTAAAGGCCAGGGGCGAGGCGTGCTCGCGCACGAATTGCTGCAGCCGTAGCTGTACCTGCTCCTGCACCTTCACGCCCCCTTCCCATACCTCGATCAGGCGATCCGGCTGGCCGAAGCCGTCGTAGACGTGGATTACCTTCAGATCATAGCCGGTCACATCGGCCAGAAACACCCCGTACTGCAGGGCGGCGGCGGAGGTGGGGGAAAAGTCGACGGGGACGATCAGCTTGGGCATGGTTACCGGTTTGGCTACGCCACAAAGGTGGGTGCGCACCGGCGCGCTATCGTTGATATCCGTCAGCAGTATGGTTGATTTTGCGCAGTATCATCGGTGTAACTTTTTCAACCCGGAGAAGAGCACCTTCATCGCTACGTCGCCGGCCATCGATTTTGCTATCGACGCGACCCGCACCGTGGGTGGTATACTATCGAGAGGGATACATCGGCCAGGAAGCCTGGCGGCACCTGCCCTACCTATTTACTATCGGATTGTTGGGTACCTGGTTGGGCAAGTCGATACTGAAGCGTATCCCCCAGTCAGCATTTTGCAAAATTGCTTTACTGCTCATTTTGGGTACTGGAGTGGTTACGCTGGGGCGGGTACTATATGGTCTTTAACCAAGGATGAGCTAGGAAGAAGAAGGCAGGCGAGCAAAGTCATGTTTATCACGTAATCCCGATATTAGCGGTCAGGACTACAGCGCCACCACAATAGCACGGTATGAATCACGATCAACTCTACGAAAAGGCCGCCAGCAGGGTGAAAGCAAAAAAGGGCTTTATCTATCACCTGTTGGCGTACGTCCTTACCCTGGCCCTGCTGTACGCCATCATGTACTTCGAAAACGATGGCGAGCTACTTCCCGTGCTCATAGTAGGCCTGAGTTGGGGCATAGGCTTGGCGGCTCATTACTTCTACGCCTTCGGAACGGAGAACCTAGAAGATTTCGGCGTCAGCTCCGACTGGGAGGAGGAGGAATTAGAAAAAGAACTGGACCGCCTAATCCGCAAGAGAGAGCTGCGGGAGCAAATTGAAAAAGAGCACAGCTTGCTGGACAAATCCGAGCGGCTGGATTTGAAGGAGCCGGTCGAGCGGCCGTTGAAGAATGAGGACTTTATATAATTGAAGCGTCTAAGCGATCTCCTAGCCCCACTCTGTGTCCTGACCCCGCCTCTAGGATGCTAACCAAATCACGTTGCGGCCACTGGCTATTCGATCTGGCAGCAAAACCTGGCCACCCACTATTACTTCTAGCACGCCATCAGATCATCCTTGAAAGGAGTATTTCTCTTTCCACGATAAATATTTGAATAGGTGTTACCGCGCCTTAAATGTAAACTACACCTTAATGGTATGGTAGAAGGTGATGTTGACTGGCAGTAGTGTGGACTTACATCATCTTACGCGCGGGCGAATATTCAGAAGATCAGAAGAATAGCCATTGATATATATCAATGCTCCCAATGATTCTAATCATACATAGCTAGTTTACTAACCTTCACTTTGAGTATGTAAAACATTTATGCTTTAAGGCGTAACATGCTTTACCGTTCCAGTATAAACCGGCATAGATCGGCAGGTCTGTCCAAGCTTATGCCGGTGCCCCCCCCCCGTCCCGCGTACACTAAACCTCACCCACCTTGCGTACCTCCACTACCCACGCATTTCGTACCGATCGGTCCGTAGCTGATAGACAGGGCATCCAAACCCCGGCCCTCGAACTGCCGAAAGGCGGCGGGGCCATTCGCGGGATCGACGAGCAGTACACGGTTAATCCTGCCAACGGAACGCTCTCATTTTCCATCCCGCTCCCCGTAGCCCCCGCACGCGGCTTCGCCCCCTCCCTTAGCCTTGAGTATGGCTCCGGTCAGGGCAACGGAATCTGTGGTATGGGCTGGACGCTCGCCCTACCGTCCATCACCCGTCGTACGGACAAGGGGCTGCCTCGCTACCGGGATGAGACCGATGCTGACATCTTCACCCTCTCCGGCGAGGAAGACCTCGTTCCTTATTTAGAGAACATCGGAGGTAACTGGGTCAGAAGGACCGAGACCCGTCAACTACAGGGTGAACCCTACGACGTGTTCCACTACCGCCCCCGCACCGAACGGTCCTTCTCGCGCATCGAACGCTGGCGCAACCAGGCCACCGGAAGCGTCCACTGGCGCGTCATCACCGGCACGAATCTTACCTCCGTATACGGCCGATCGGCCGCTGCTCGCATTGCCGACCCCAGTGATCCCAGCCGCATCTACAGCTGGCTCCTGGAAAGAAGCTACGACGACAAGGGACACCTGGTGGAATACGAGTACAGGGCGGAGGACGGGGCGGGCCTTCCCACCGGTCAACCGCACGCCGCCGCAAAACTAAAGGACGGCCAGCTCACCTTCGCTAATACCCACCTGAAGCGGGTCCGCTACGGCAACGCCACCACCTTCGCGCCGGAAAGAGCCAACCAGGGAGCCTACACCGGCGATTTCCTCTTCGAGACTGTCTTCGATTACGGTGAGCTGGACGAAGCTAGCCCCTGGCTACCGGAGGCCCGCCCCTGGCCCTACCGCTACGATGCCTTTTCCACCTACCGCCCCGGCTTCGACCTACGCACCTGCCGTCGCCTGGAGAGGGTCCTGCTTTTTCACCGTATCCCGGACCTCGGCCCCACGGCCGGCTACGACGGACTGGTCTCCACGGTGGAGCTCACCTACGCCCCGGACGGTACCACGACCTACAGCCAGCTCCAGGCAGCCCGAACGGTAGGTTACCTGCGCCACGCGGACGGGTCCTATACCAACAAGGCCGCCCCGCCCCTCGCCTTCACGTACCAGGAGCACGCCTGGGACGACACTCCGCACACCCTCCGGGAGGAAAACAAGGACGATATTACCTCGGACTTCACCGACCCGGCCGTTACCCTCGTAGACCTGTTCGGCGAAGGCCTGCCGGGTGTACTCCGCGACGAGGGCGGCGCCATCAGCTACCAACCCAATCTGGGGGAAGGAACCGTCGGTCCGGCCAAGCTGCTCGCCGAGCAACCCTCCTTCCCCGGCCCCTCCTCCGGACGCCTGCACCTGCTCGACCTGGCCGGCGACGGACGCAAGGCATTCGTCACCACCGACTCACAGACAACGGGCTACTTCCGCTACGACGAGGGCCCCGAACTGACGGCCCACCGATCGCTGCCAAACGTTCCGAACGTCGACCTCATGGACCCCGCCCTCCGGTTCATCGACGTGACCGGCGACGGGCGGCCCGATATCCTCCTCACCGAAGCGGAGGCCTTCACCTGGTACGAGGGGCTCGGCCCCGACGGCTTTGCGGAGGGCGAGCACACTGCGCTCCCCCTGGATGATCTGGACGGTCCCATACTGGCCTTTTCCGACAGCGATTCTACCGTGTTCCTGGCTGACTTTAGTGGCGACGGCCTCACCGATCTGGTCCGTATCCGCAACGGATCGATCAGCTACTGGCCCAATCTGGGCTACGGCCGCTTCGGGCACCGCGTCGATATGGACAACGCCCCGGTATTCGACCGGCCCGATCGCTTCAAACCCAATAACGTTCGCTTAGCTGATCTCGACGGTTCCGGCCCGGCAGACCTGCTGTACATTCGCCAGGAAGCCGTAGACTGTTGGCTTAACCTGGCCGGGAATGGCTGGTCGCCCGTGGTCCGCTCCTTCGCTATACCACAACTTGAGGATGCCAGTTTTATCCGGGTTACCGACTTGCTGGGGCAGGGTACGAGCTGCATCGTGTGGTCGACCAGCGGGGGCGATCTGGCGGGGCCGCAGGTGCAATACTTGGATATAATGGCGGGGCAAAAACCCCTGCTCCTCAAATCTTACACGAATAATATGGGGGTCACCGCCTCCACGGAATATACCACCTCTACCGCCCACTATCTTAAGGACCGGCGGGAGGGGCGGCCGTGGAAAACGCAGTTGCCGTTCCCGGTGCACTGCGTGGCGCGTACGGTGGTGGAGGATCACGTACGGGGTACCATTTTCGCCAATCGCTACAGCTACCACCACGGCTGCTATGACTTTGCGGAGCGCGAGTTTCGGGGCTTCGGCTGCGTGGAACGCTACTCCACCGAAGACTTCCAAACCTTCAGCCGACGGGACGGCGAAAACGTGCTGACCGAAGACCACCACCAGCCACCGCTACGGACCGTTACCTGGTACCATACCGGCACGGGTAACTCCGGCGACCGCCCCCTGGCACGCTTCGAGGAAGAGTATTACCGTAACGAGGTACGGCCAGAGCACCAGCTTCCTGAACCACAACTCCCCGCGGGGCTCACGGCGGAGGAACACCGCCAGGCGATTCGGGCATTCAGGGGGCTACCCATCCGGTCCGAAATGTACGCCGACGATGAAAGCGAGCTTAGTCCGTTCCCCTTCACGACGAGCCGCTCGACCTACGAACTGCAACGGGTCCAACCCCGGGCGGATAATCGCTTTGCGAGCTTCCAGGTATTTGGTGGCGAGGCCATCAGCTACAGTTACGACCGCCAGCCGGCCGATCCACGGATCACGCATAATCTGGTCCTGGAGAGTGACGACCTAGGGCAGGCAGTTACAACCGCGGCGGTCGTATACCCCCGCACCGCCCGCCCCTCCGGATCGGAGGCTATTCCCGATGAGGTCTGGTCCGCTCAGGATGCGACCCACATTGTGATCAATACCGCTACCCACACCAATGACGTAGCGGGGCCGGATGACCTGCGCCTACGGGGCACGGCCGAACAACGACGCTTTCAACTCCTCGGACTGGCGCCTCCGGCCGGAACGTTCCTGGCTCGCGCCGAACTCCTGGGGGCCTTCAAGACCGCCGCGGAGCTGGACTACGCCGTAGACGAGGACGGCAGCCTACAGAATATGCGCGTAGCCCACTCCCGGGTTTACTTCCTGCGGGACGACCTCTCCGGCCCGCTTCCCTTCGGGCAGATCGGTCGCTTAGGTATCGGTCAGCGTTCCCTGGCCCTGGCCTTTACCCCGGCCCTGGTCACAAAGTTGTACGGCGACAAGGTTACCCCGGCGATGCTGACCGCTGCCGGTTACCTCCACGACCAGGGGGACGCCAACTGGTGGGTCCCTAGCGGGACGGCTGTCTACGCGGCGGATGCAGCGGATCATTTCTTCCTCGCTTCCGGTGCCCGGGACCCCTTCGGCGTGGGCGGATCGGTCGTTCGTGACGGCCTCAATCTGGCGGTGGTCGCGACCACGGATTCACTGGGGCACTCCATCACCGCGGAGGTGGACTACCGCCTGCTCGGTGCCCGCCTCATTACGGATGCTAACAGGAATCGCTCCGGAGTAACTACCGATGAACTGGGGGCGGTCACCGCTTCGGCTACAATGGGCAAGGCGGGAGCGGGCGAGGGCGACACCCTGGCCGACCCCACCGCCACCATGGAATACGAGCTATTCAACTGGATGGATAACGGGAAGCCGAATTTCGTCCGCACCCGCCAGCGTATCCACCACGGGCCGGCTAACCCCGGCTTTATGGAAAGCTACACCTACTCCGACGGTAGTGGCAGCGTCATCATGACCAAGGCGATGGCCCCCGCCGGCCCGGCCCTACGGTGGAATGAGGTGAGCGGACAGCTCGAGACGGTAGGCAACGACCAGTCTCCCCGGTGGATCGGCAACGGACGTACAGTGGTGAATAACGTCGGCGCGCCCATCAAATCATACGAACCCTACTTCAGTCCGACGCCAGAGTTTGAGGAGGAGAGCGCCCTGGTCCGCATCGGGATCTCCCCGGTCCTATACTACGATGCGGCCGCCCGCAACCACCTGACCAGGTACCCCGACGGCACGCTCACCCGGTCTGACTTCTCCCCCTGGAGAACCATCGCCTGGGATAAGAACGATACCGTACGGGACAGCTCCTGGTACACGCACCGAAGCGCTCCCGATCCTGCTGCCCCCGAACCCAGCGACCCCGAAACCCGGGCCGCCTGGTTAGCCGCCAGACACCACGGTACACCGACCACCGTACACGGCGATAGCCTGGGCCGACTCAGCTGCGTGATCAACGATCTGGGCGGCGGGGCGAGCACCTCAGTCCGTACCGAGACCGATCCCTTCGGCCGCTTCACCGAGCTCTACGATCAGGCCGATCGACTGGTGGGCAGCAGTTGGCTCTCCCTAAGTGGGCTGACGGCCTACGGCAAAACTGCCGAAAAAGGCGAACGCTGGGTCCTCGTCGACGTGATCGGACGGCTGGTGCGAATCTGGGACAACGACGAGCGGGAGTACTTCACGAGCTACGACAGTGCCCACCGGCCGGTAGCCAGTCACGTCGTGACCAGCGGGGTGGCGACCACCACGCAGGTAACGGTATACGGCGATCAGCTACCCGCTGCCGAAGCACGGGACCGCAATCTAGTCGGGGTGCCGTTTCGCATCTACGATTCAGCCGGCCTCATGGAGATCACTGGCCGCGATTTTAAGGGGAACCCCACGGCCCTTAATCGCCAACTAGCACGTGACCACCGTAGCGATCCGGACTGGACGCCACTCACGGCTACCTCGGTACCGGCAAACATCGCGGCAGCAGCTACTGCGCTCCTCGACCCTGAGGTCTTTATGGTCGTAGCCGAGCTCGACGCACTCGGGCGACCCATCACCACTACCCTGCCAGACGGCACCATCATACGACCGGCATACAATAACGGGGGTGGGCTGGCCAGCCTGGAGGCCCAACCCCGAGGCAACGGCAACTTTATCACCTTCCTGCAACACCAGGAGTACGATGCTCGGGGGATGCGCCTGTCCGCCCGCTACGGTAACGACGTGATCACCCGCTACTTCTACGACCCCCTAAATTTTCGTCTTCAGAACCTACTGACCTTCAGGAGTGGGGACGATCCCGCAACGGCGGCCCTCCAGGACCTGCGGTACACCTACGATCCCGTCGGTAACCTCACTGAGGTACTAGATCGGGCGCAGACCACCCACTACTACCGTAATACTGCCGTGGACGCCCACCAACGCTTCACCTACGATGCGCTCTACCGGCTCACCCAGGCAACCGGGCGAGAAAGCGCGGGCCGCAATCCCGCCCAACCTAATCACCTCGGCATTCCTGCGTTCGCGCGCCTCCCCCACGCCAATGACACCACCGCCCTACGCCGGTATACCCAAACCTACACCTACGACGACCTGGGTAACCTGACCCGGATGCGCCACGTCACCCCCGGAGGCGTAGGCAACTGGACCCGGCTCTACCGCTACGCCCACGAAGCGGACCCGACCGAGTTCACCAACCGCCTCATCGGCACCAACCGGCCGAACGACCAGTCCGGGGCCATCAACGACACGGCCTACGCCTACGACGGGCACGGCAACATGACCGCCATGCCCCACCTGGCCAGTCTGGACTGGGACTATGCGGACCGCCTGCGCCGGGTCGATCTGGGCGGCGGCGGGGAGGCCTACTACTGCTACGGCGGTGGCGGGACTCGGATGCGAAAAGTCGTAGAACGGCCGGGCACGGCCCTGCGCGAACGTATCTACCTCGGCAATCTGGAATGCTACCGCGAACGGCCGGCAAACGGAGGGGCACCGACCCTGGAACGGTGGACGCTGCACGTAAGCGACAACGCCGGACGGATCGCCCGCGTCGATACCAAAACCATCGATACTAACGGGGCGGACCCGGCCAATCCGCTCGGCCAACCCCTGATCCGCTACCAGTACGGCAACCATCAGGGCTCGGCTACACTCGAAACGAATGAGAACGGGCAGGTAATTTCCTACGAGGAATACCACCCCTACGGTACCTCATCCTACCGTGTGGCTCGTTCGGCGGACGATACCAGTCGGAAACGCTACCGGTTCGGTGGAAAGGAGCGCGACGACGAAACGGGGCTCGATCACTGTGGAACGAGGTACTACGCCTCCTGGCTCGGGCGCTGGACGAGTACCGACACCGGTGGGTTCGTCGATGGGTTCAACCTGTACCGGTACTGCCGGAATAATCCTACGAATTACAACGACCCGCGCGGTACGAATCCGATAAACACAACAGCTTCCCTCGATGAGGCACCCGCCGACGTCAAGGCTGCCTTCAGGGACTCATCCGCCGCGAGTGGGGAGATCATCGCGGCCTGGACCCGACAACAGGTCATCACCGTAGATGGCGTGCCCAATACCGTTTCGGGGGGCCGCCCCGTCTGGAACGGTCGTCATTGGTCCATGACGGATTTGGTGTTTACGCCCGTAGCGTCAGCGGGCGAAGGGGAGCACGTCAGCGACAACGGAGACGGCGGCGGCGAGGCCGCTTCCGAACCCTCAGAGAACGACGCCGCCGAAACTCCCACAACGGACGAAAACGACGGAGCCCCTGCGGACGAACACCCCCCGGTGCCGGTCGACCCGGCGGACGTGGCCCGCGTAGGCATCAACGCAGCAAATCAACCCCAGCTCACCGGTGGAGGCACGGCCCCTGGGAACCTGCAACTCTGGTCTACCGACAGCGGGAGGGCTAGCGCAACGGCAGCTACGAATGGCGGCAACGGATACATCCTCGGCCAGACGCCCCACCAGGGGCGGGCAGAGCGGCTCGAACGTAGGCTGCAAGCCAGGGCGGGCAGGCCCCTGGATTACCCCACCGAGTCCCGCCCCCAGGTATGGGACCCGGCCTCGGAGGCGCTGGCCAGAGAGGGGGCCCTGGCCGGTCGGGGTGTTGAGTCACACGGCCTCAGAAATTACAGTAGTCCCCGTCCCGGAGCTACCCCACAGGCCACCACCCAGGCTATGGTAGAGATTCCGACCGCCGTCCGTTGGGGCAGTGTCACCTCCGGCCTGGGGGCACTAAGCGGCATCCTCACGATCTGGGCCGGCAGTCAGTACGATAATCCGGCCATGCAGGCAGTGGGCTACGTCTCCGGTGCCGGCGAGCTGGCCGGAGCGGCACAGTACACCCGGGGCCTGTACATGCTCAGCCAGTGGACGGCGGGCAGTGGGGCCGCGATGTCGAGCGGAGCGCTGGCGATGCGGACCTTTGGTGGGGTGGGTACCATCATCATGTCTACCTACAACCTCGGGCAGAACCTCAGTACGGGCAACTACGGCGTCACCCTCGGGGACACGGCCGGCATCGTCACCGGCTTCGGCATCCTGGCCGCTTCCGGTCCGGTCACGCTGATCGCCGGTGGCATCACACTCACAAACTACGGGGGGGACTGGATCGGACGAAACGTCACGGCAGCTACGGGTAGTCGAGCCGTGGGCGTCGGCACGGCCACCGCGGCCGGGGCCGGCGTGGGGGCGGCCATCGGGGCCGGCGTAGGGGTATGGTTCTTCGGCGTCGGTGCTGGCCCCGGCGCGGCGGTGGGGGCCGTCGTCGGCGGTGCCGCCGCCTTTATCGGCTCCTTCTGGTAAGTCCTTCCTAGTTATCACCCTTAAAATTTGTCTATCATGTCTACCACCGATCAAGCTTCGAGCAACAATGATGTTTTCAGGGTCTACGGCACCGTCCGCGACCACTACGCCCGTCCGCTGCCGGGTACCACTGTCAGGGCCTACGACCGCGATCTACGGAACCTCGAACGACTGGGGTCCTCGGAGACGGACAAGGAAGGAGCGTACGTCATCGAGTACACCCGTAAGCAGTTTGCCAAGGCGGAGAAAAAGTTTGCCGATCTGGTGCTCGTAGTGGGCAACTCCGAAGAGCCTGACTTCACCTCCGAGATCCACTTTAATGCCCCGGCCAAGCTGCTGCTCGACGTAAACCTAGATGGTGAAACCTACCGGGGGCCCTCGGACTGGGAGATGCTGACGGGTACCCTTACCCCATTGCTGGATGGTCTCGATCCGCGGGATCTTCGGGAGGACGATCAGTTTCAGGACGTATCCTTCCTTTCCGGTGAGTCTGCACGCAGTGAGCTGGCCATCGGTACCTGGCTGACGTGTTTCCACCTCGCGGCCTGGGCCGAGGAGCGCAAGTTAGACCTTCCCCCCGCCTTCCTGTACGCTTACCTGCGGCAGGGCCAACCCGCCCTGTTTTACAATGATCTACTGGCCGACCTGAAGCATCCGGAGCGCGTTCCGGTACTGCTCGAAAAGATTATGCGCCAGCTGACCGAGCTCGAGGAACCGCGGCAGCGCAGCCTGCTCGAGCAGGCGGTGGAGGCTAATCTCGTACCGGCCGTCCTACGGGAAAAGGCGGAGCTTTACTACCGGACCCTAGCAGAATTACGCATCCGCTTTGCCGGTGAAGCTACCCACGGGGCGGGCAAGGGAACGCTCCGCGAGCTGTTCTCAGTCACCGGCCTGCCCGAACGGGCGCAAACGCCGGTCCTGGCCGCACTACTCGATCACTCCGGTAGTCAGTCAGAACTCTGGAAAAAGCTGGAGGAAGAAGGTACCCTCGAACCCGAGCAGGTCAGCGCCGTCCGCTCCACCTTCGAACTGGCGGGGCTGACCCGTAACCACATCCCCCTGGTCGCCTACCTGCATAAGACCCAGGTACCGAAGCGTAAGCTTGCCCAGCTGGATAAGCGGGAATGGGTAGAGCTATTCAGAAAGGAGGGAACGGACGGACAACCCATCGGTATCCCCGCCAATATCGATGGTGAAACGGAGGAGGAACGCTTCACCGAATTCGGGGCTATCCTGGAAAAGCAGTTTCAGCGGGCGTACCCCACCGCCGCCCTCTCAGCCCGCATTGCCGCCCACGGCATCGAACCCATCACCCAGCAGGAGGCCGTAGTGCAGTTCCTGGAAAATAACCCGGGGTTCCACCTAGATCGCTACCGGATCGACCACTACCTACACGAGAACCCCGCTGCCCTGGAAGGGATCCGGGAGGAGAAAACCACGGTGGCGCAGCTAAAGGCCGTCCAGCGTGTATTCAAACTTAATACCAACTACGCGGCGGTCAATGCGATGCTGACCAACGGCCTACAGTCCGCCCAGCAGATCTACTTCCTGGGCCGGGAGCAGTTCACGACCAAGATGAAGGCCGGGGGCATCACCAGCCTGGAGGCGAAGCGCACCTACCAGCGCGCGGAGGGTGCTTACGCTACCGTGCTGGCCCTCTACGGCGAGTTCAACCGCCCCCTGGCAGGCATCCGACCCTATGGCTTACCGGGCGACCTGCTCGCACCCGATGCCGAGGCGCTGATTAAAACCCTACCGAACCTGAGTGCCTTATTCGGCTCCCTCGACTACTGTAGTTGCCGTCACTGTCGGTCGGTCTACGGCCCGGCGGCGCACTTCGTGGACGTACTTCGCTTTCTCGAGGAACGGGACGCCAACGGTACGGTGGCCACCAACCTCGGGGGTAACCTCGGCCGCAGCGTTCGCGAGGCCCTCTTTGCCCGCCGCCCGGACCTCGGAGACGTCGAGCTCAGTTGCCAGAACACCAATACGCCCCTGCCCTACATCGACCTGGTCAACGAGATCCTGGAGGATATCGTCGCTACCCCACCCGTACCCACTATCCCCGGAGCACTGGCCGCCTCGCTGGGGGCAGGGCCCGTGGCGGTGAGCGTCCGGGATGCCATCCGGGCGGTCGGGCTGGACGTAGACGATACCGCTACTGCCTACGATCCCGACAGCCGGGGGGAATGGATCGTGCGGGACGAGCTACGCTCCTACCGCCTGCGGTCGGCCGGCGGGGTACTGCAGGTACGCCTGACCCGACAGACGCACCTCTCGGCCGAAGAACTACGGGCCACCCCCGAGTACATTAACCCGGCAGCCTACGACCGCCTGGAGCAGGCCGTCTTTCCCCTGGGACTCCCCTACAACTTAGCGCAGCGGCGCGGGCGGGCCTACCTGGCGGGCATGGGTCTTCCCGAACCCGAATTCCTCGAACGGTTCCAGAACGACCAGCGGCGCATCGCTAGCAGTCAGTTGAACCTCAGCACCCGCGAACGCGCCATCATCACCGGCTCACTGGGGGGACTCGATCCGTGGGAGTTCTGGGGGCTACAAGAAAATGGCAATAACCTTCCCCATCCCCGCACTCCGACGGACCCGACGACGAACGTTACCGGACCCTGGCAGACCGTGCTGCGGGACGTGCCGATGCTGCTGCACCGCTCCGGACTTAGCTACCAGGAGCTACTCCAACTACTGGATACCGAGTTCGTCAACCCCGGTAGCGATGCACGCATCAATGACGGGGCCGATACCAATGCAGCCGCCTGCGATGTGAGTACGTACCGGATGATGGGCCTGTCGGCGGACCTGCTCGACCGCTTCCACCGTTTTCTGCGCCTGTGGCGTAAGTTGTCCCTACCGGTGTACGTCGTGGACGACCTGATCCGCGACGGCGGCGGCACGCTCGACGACGCCGTCCTGGACGAGATCGCGGCAAAGCAGGAAGTGCGCAAGCGCCTGGGACTAACCTGGCCCGAAACCCGTGCCCTGTACGTAGACATCCCCGCCCGCACCCACCGTGACCACAGCAAGGATGGGGCTCCGCCGGTACCCGCGCTCTACGAGCAACTGTTCCGCAATCGCCTGGTGGATACACCGACGGTATTTCCCCCACTCCCGGCTGACCTGACCGGCTCGCTGGACACCTGGGTGCCCGGCCTGCTGGCGGTCCTGCGCGTGAAGGAGGACGACCTGACGCAGGTCCTTACTCACCTTGGCCTAGGCGATCCGGATATACTTAACCACGCACGGCTCAGCGAGCTGTACCGCATCACTTCGGTGGCGCGGGCCCTACGCCTCAGTGTTGCGGAGTACCTAATCCTGGACGGTCTTTTCGACGGAGATCCATTCGCCGACCCGGGTAGTACGCTGCAGTTTGTCAGCTACGTTCGGATGGTACAGGCCGGGCCGTTCTCCCCCACCGAACTGGACTACCTACTACGCCACCAGCAACTCGACACGGTGGGCATGAGCGAGCGCGACCAGACGTCCTTTCTGACCGCCCTGCGGACCGGTCTGCTCCAGAGCCAGTCGGACCTGACGCTCGGCGCGGAGCAGTCCGCCGAGGATTACGTGACGGCACGCATCGGCCTGCTCGCCACCGTTACGGAGGATGCGGAGGTTAACGAGGCGCTCTCCGTGATCAACAACACCCAGGTCGATACAGCGGGGTTAGACCGCGACGGGCTCATCGATAAGTACTTTACCGGCGTGCTCGACCTGGCCGACGCCAAGGTGCA
This sequence comes from Saprospiraceae bacterium, assembly GCA_958295895.1. GTDB lineage: Bacteria > Bacteroidota > Bacteroidia > Chitinophagales > Saprospiraceae > Neolewinella. The sequence goes on from CATQHI010000017.1 coordinate 56,851, forward strand.
ACTCGCCGCGGCGGGCCTTGCCGGAGCGGAGCGATTCGCCTACGTTCAGCCGCTGCTCCAGCAGCACCTCATCGGGGTTGCCAAGCAGGAGTTGATCGTGCAGTTCGTCATGGCCGAGCTGGGGCTGGAGGCAGCCACCGCATCCCTACTACTGGATCTGCTACGCGTTGCCGGTTCGCCACTGCCGGTACGTGATCACCTGGCCGCCCCGGCACTGACGGAGGTCGACGAGGAGGGCTTCGTCACCGAAGTCGAGCCGGCGAACTTCCCGGAGGCCTACGACTCGGTGGCCCTACTGCACAAGCTGGCCCTGGTGTTAAATGGCTTTGCACTGACCGATGCCGAGCTGGAATGGTGGTCCGTCGATGCGCAGGCGGATGCCGTGGGGTGGCCCAGATTGACCGCCTTCTCACTTAGCCCTGCACCTGCGTCCGCGCCCAAATTGTTGCGCGACTGGCTGTATTTCCATACCTGGAAAGTAGGCTTGTCACCCGATTCGGACGTGCTGCTCGACTACCTACAGGGGGCGGTGGACGCAGGTGCAACGTTCGCGGAAACGGCAACGGCGCTGGCGGAACTCACCGCAATCGACGAGGCGGAACTAACGGCCCTGGCCGGTAGCTATGGATGGGGTACGGTGGCCGACTTACTGAGCGGTCAGCACCTACTGCAGCTGGACGCGGCGGTGGATGCCCTCGATCGGTTGGGCGTGCAGGCCGAGCGGGCCATCGCCTGGGCGGGAGCCGAGATCGATGATAGTACCGCGGAGGCTATGCGGCAGACCTTCAAGGCGAAGTACGATATCCCCACCTGGCAGGCCGTGATCCGACCCCTGGAGGACCGGCTGCGCGAGGAGAAGCGCGATGCCCTGGTAGCTTACCTGACCGCCGGTGCGAACGCCCGGTGGCTGGATGCCAGTGCCCTGTACGGCTACTTCCTGATCGACGTGGAGATGAGTGCCTGCATGCTCACCTCACGCCTGCGGCAGGCCACGGCGGCAGCTCAGCTGTTCGTGCAGCGCTGCCAGCTCAACATCGAGGCCGACCTGACCATACGCTCGGAAAAGATCGACGCCGCCGATACCATTGCCGACGGCAAGTGGAAGCAGTGGCAGTGGATGAAGTACTACCGCGTCTGGGAGGCCAACCGGAAGGTGTTCTTGTACCCCGAAAACTGGATTGAGCCGGAACTACGCGACGACAAGAGCCCCTACTTCCTCGAATTGGAGGAGGCATTACTGAAGGACGAGGTGCGTCAGGACACCGTTGAAATAGCCTACCGGGAATATCTGGATAAACTCGACAAAGTCGCCAATTTGGAGATATGCGCGACCCACCGCGAGTATATACCCGGCGGTGGCGACGTATGGCACGTGTTCGGCCGCACACGCGGTAGCCTAGCCCCCGAAACCTACTACCGCAAGCGCATTAACGGCGGGCGGTGGACGGCCTGGGAAAATACCAACCTGGAGGTCACCGGCAAGCAGCTGCTAGTAGGTATGCACAATAAGCGGTTATTCCTCTTCTGGCCGCAGATGCTGGAAAAAGCGACCGAACCCACCGTTAGCGTTATACCCGGTTCTGCCCCGGGTACCCCGGTCGATGTTGCACCCATCCGGTACTGGGAGATGCGGCTGTTCTGGAGCGAGTACAAGGGTGGGAACTGGTCGCCGAAGATTCTTTCTGACACTTACACGCGTGTGTACCACGCGCAGACGGGCGGCAATAAGGCGGAGAACATTGCGCTACGGGTGCATCCCATGCCATTTCCCCAGATCGAAGTATTTGCTACCGACCGTACTACGCGGGCTCCCGACTCCCGCCGCGACCGATTTCAGAAGATCGGGCCCGCGGTGGCGGTCCAAACGAGTTATACTAGTCATTTCGAGCACTTGATCGCCGCGCCGGAGAGTCGGTACTACTATGGCTTACTGAAGCATACGAACCCCCGTGCGTACTTCTACTTCAACCGGATCAATGATTCGGACAAGATCCATTACCGGGACACTACGGAAAACGCCCTGACGATGCTGCTACTACAGAACATCGAGGCGGGCCGTTCCTTCACCCTGCTGGATTCGGTCAGTGAGGGGTGGTCGAACGAGGGCTCCTTCTTTTTCTTCGACACTGCGCGCAGCTACTCGGTAGATTACCGGAGGTACCAGATCGGGCAGTCTACCTCCCGCGGGTTGGTGATCCACGTAAGGAAGGATTTTTCCTACGCCGTGCATTACCATCCCTTCGTGGAGCTATTTACCAAAGAGTTGAATATCTGGGGCATACCCGGTCTACTTAACCGGCGGATACAGGTAGACCCAACTTCGGTAGCGGGTGCGCCGGTAACCTTCGACTTTACGGACTACCAGCCCACCAGCCTGGTGAAGAAAACTTACCAGTTGGCGGATAAGACTATGTCGTACCCGGTCGAGGACGTGGATTTCTCCTTCGGGGGGGCCTACGCCGGCTACAACTGGGAGCTGTTCTTTCACGTCCCCTTCCTGATCGCCAACCGGCTGTCGTCCAACCAACGCTTCGCCGAAGCTCTGGAATGGTACCATTACATATTCAATCCTACGAGTACGGACGCGACGCTCAGCGATCCCGAGACTCCCCAGCAGCAGTACTGGGTGACCAAACCTTTCTACGAAACCACGAAGGCCGACTACTACGCACAGAAAATTGAGAACTTACTGCTCGCGATAGCCCAGGGGGATGCCGGGCTCCGGGCGCAGGTGGAAGAGTGGCGGGATAACCCCTTCAATCCCCACCTCATCGCGCGGATGCGTACGGTGGCCTACCAGAAAAGCGTCCTGATCAAATACGTAAAGACGCTGATCGCCTGGGGCGACTACCTGTTCCGCTCCAACACGATGGAGACCATCGACGAGGCCTCGCAGCTTTACGTACTGGCGCGCACTATTCTCGGTCCCCGTCCGGTGCAAATCCCGAAGGCTACCCCCAATCCGGTCAAGACCTACTACCAGCTCCAGGCGGACGGGATCGGTGACTTCGGCAACGCGACCTGGGAGATCGAGAACCTGATCGGAGGCGGCTCCCCGACCACTACGCTGGGGGTAGAGGGACCGGAACTGCCCCGCCTGAACGTACTCTATTTCTGCATTCCTAACAACGACAAACTGCTGGAGCTATGGGATACCGTGGACGACCGGCTCTTCAAGATCCGCCACTGTATGAACATTGAGGGCGTGGTGCAGGAGCTCTCGCTCTTCGGCACGGCCATCGACCCGGGGGCCCTGGTCTCGGCCATGGCTGGCGGCGGGGGCATCGGTGGGGTGCTTGCGGGGCTGAGTGCCCCCCTGCCGAACTACCGCTTCACCTACATGATCAACCGTGCCCTGGAACTGACCGGCACGGTGCAGCAACTGGGTGGAGCTTTACTGTCAGCGCTAGAGAAGAGAGACGCCGAGGCATTCGCTACCCTGCGCAACCTGCACGAAAGTATGCTACACGATGCCGAGCGGGAGGCACGCGTACAGGCCATCGAGGAGGCGAAGGGCAATCTGGCGGTCATCAACGCCACGGCGCTGACGAGCCAGGAGCGGATTACCTACTACGAGGGGCTGATCGACGAGGGCTGGACCATTGGCGAGCAGCTGGCCTTCACCCTGAATACGGGATCGACCGTGATCGACGCGGCGGTGGCCTTTGGGTATATTCTTTCCGGTGGGCTCAAGCTAGTGCCCGATTTCCTGGCCGGGGCGGCCGGCTTCGGGGGCTCCCCGACGGTGAACGCGACCATGGGGGGTTCCACGATCGGCAACAGTGCCGAGATGGCCGTCAAGACGCTGGCCTCAATCGCCTCGACGATGGTCAAGACGGCCGGCCTGATCAGCACCGCCTCGGATTTCGGTCGCAGGGCCCACGGGTGGGAACACCAGAAGCGGCTAGCGGAGGCAGAGCTACCGCGTATCGAACGGGAGCTCGAGGTAGCCGGGGTCGTGCAGCGCATCGCGGAGGCCAACCTGAGTAGTCACGACGTTCGCCGGGAAAACCTGACCAAGGAACTGGAATACCTACAGACCAAGTTCACGAACGAGCAACTGTACGCCTGGATGACCGACCAACTCAGTGGGCTCTATTTCCAGGCCTACAAGCTAGCCTACGACGTGGCCCAGCGTGCCGAGCGCTGTTTCCGCTATGAAATGGGCCTGACCACCAGCAACTACCTCTCCTTCGGCTACTGGGACAGCCGCCGCAAGGGACTACTGGCCGGTGAGAAACTGCTGCACGATCTGCACCGACTCGAGGCCGCCTACCGCGAGGGCAACCGGCGGGAGTACGAACTGACCAAGCACGTAGCGCTCTCCAATCTCGATCCCGTGGCACTACTACGTCTGCGTACCGAGGGCGACTGCTTCGTGGATATCCCCGAGGTATGGTTCGACATGGACTTCCCTGGTCACTACCACCGGCGGCTTAAATCGGTGCGCCTATCGCTGCCCGCCATCACCGGTCCCTACACCACCATCGCCTGTACCCTCACCATGACCGCGAATAGCCTGCGGACCAGCGGTACGGTAGGCGGTGGAGACTACGCCCGTGACCTTGCGGGACCTGACCCCCGGTTCCGGGACGAGTTGGCCGCCATACAGTCCATCGCGACCAGCAGCGGCCGGCAGGATGCGGGGCTGTTCGAGTTCTCCTTCCGGGACGAGCGCTACCTGCCCTTCGAGGGGGCCGGGGCAATCAGTAGCTGGCGCATCCGGCTCAATGGAGAGATTCCCCAGTTCGATCTGAGTAGCATCACGGACGCTGTAATCCACCTGGACTACACCGCCCGGGAAGGTGGAGATGCCCTGCGGACCGCGGCAGTAGCTAACCTGCGCGATCACTTCTCGGAGGTAGCGGCGGCCGAGGCAAAGCACGGCCTTTTCCGGGTTTACGACATTCGGCGGGAGTTCGCTACGGCCTGGCACCAGTTTCTGCATCCCGGCGTCGCCGGTGCGGACCAGGTACTTACCCTACCGGATCTAGCTGCACGTCTGCCCTACTTCACCCGTGCCTTCCCGACTAAAGAAGTCAGCCGCATCGAGCTGGTGGCCAGGGGCGCGGAGGGGATGGCCTACGAGGCGCTCGTCTCTTCGCTGGGAACCGAACCGGGTGACGAGGTAGCCCTAGCAGCCGACGGAACCTTCGGCGGTTTGCAGCACCATCTGACCGATCTAGCGGGGGCCGAGGTGCCGCTGGATACCTGGACGATCCGCATCCGCGAGAACGGGGCCGGTGATTACCAATCGCTACCCATCGATACGCTGACCGACCTATTCCTAATCGTCCAGTACGCCATCAGCTGATATGTATACGCTACCTGAAATTTGCACGCTAGCCGATCGGATCGGTCAGCGCCTACCCGCAGCCCGGATCATCCTGTTTGGCTCTCACGCCAAGGGGACAGCTACTACCGGTAGCGATGTAGACCTGCTGATCGTTCTGGAAACTGCCCTGCCTTACGGTGCACGGCGTAGTTTAGTGGAACCTTACCTGAGTGGGGTGCTGGCGGGTGTAGACGTACACATCTATTCGCGAGAGGAGGTGAATGAGCTACGGGAAGCACCGCATTCGTTTCTTGCTTCGGTATTCGAGACGGGTGTTGTGGTATATTGATAAGTTGACTACTAAACTGAATGGCGTCTTTAAAATGAGCGGCACCACGCGGACCCAGCAACTCATCCGTATCCTCCTCCTGGTCGGCACCCTTACGGCCCTCTACTTCGTGCCCTGGAAGCTACTGCGGATCCGCCTGACACCCCTACCCGAGACCGTAGCGGAGCAGGTAGCGGATGCCTACGGCTACGGCTTCGCCGGGATTATCGTCTACGTCGACCAGGCCGGCGCACCCCCAGCCCACTACGCGGCGGGTTACCACGATCGGGATGTACGAACGCCGGCTGACCCTCACGCCCTATTTAAGATCGCTAGTGTTGGGAAACTCTACGATGCCGTAGCGATTACAAAGCTGGTCAGTAGTGGCAAACTTTCACTGGACAGCACGGTGGCCGACTACCTACCCGAACTGGACGATCGCATCGACCAGGCCGATCAGATCACCCTCGCCATGCTGGTCCGCCACCGCAGCGGCATCCCCAACCTGACCGATGCGCCCGGTTACTGGACCGATCCCCCAGCGACTCCACAGGAAGCACTGGACCTTGTGCTCGACCAACCAGCCGATTTTGCCCCCGGCAGTGATTACGGCTATTCCAATACCAATTACCTTTTACTGTCCCTAATTACGGAACGCGTGCTTGGATACAGTCAGTTTACGTACATCGGGGAAGTAATCCTCGAACCGCTGGGGCTGGAACGGACCTATGCGTCGATTCACGCGGTCGACCTGGAGGAGCTGATGAGCGGCTACTACGTCGGGGTGGCGGAGGACATTAAACTGACCGATTACGGCTCTATGGTTGCTACGGCTGAGAATGTGGGTATCTTCCTGCGGGCGCTCAATGACGGCTCCCTGCTTACGGAAGCGGAGCAGCAGCTGTATACTTCACTCTACGAATTCGGGCACACCGGACTAGTGGCCGGCTACCAGAGTATCGCCCGTTACCACCCGGAGCTGGATGCTGTGATCGTCCAATTTACGAGTACGACCGACTTTGAAGGCTACGAATGGACTATCTCGGAAATAGTGTATGACCGTATGGTGCGGATTCTGGCGCGGTAGTGGTCAGCACGCACAGTCCCGCCCCGCTACATACGTATCGAATAGCCCATTCATTGCCACCTGTATCTCCCGCCACCGCCCGGCATCGATGCAGTAGTTGACGCTCGTACCCTCAATGGTGCCCTGAATGATGCCGATGGACTTCAGTTCCTTCAAGTGTTTGGAAATCGTGGGCTGGGCCAGCTCGATCTCCCGGGCGAAGTCTCCACAGATGCACGTCCCGAGATCCAGCAGTTGCTGGATGATGGCGATTCGTGCCGGGTGCCCGAGCGCTTTGTATACGGCAGCTAGGTCGTTCTGCTGGCGCGTGTAGTTTTCGTGTTTCGTCAGTCCCATCGCAGGTTGGGTTTAGCAGCAACCACCTCCGGGCGTACAAGTGGTGGATACGAAGGCATCCAAGGATACTTTGGGGATCGTCGGAATACCGCACTTGTCCTTGGCCAGGCAGTCGGTCTGTTGAGCGGTGAGCTGCAGGCTGCCGTTGGTCATCTCTAGCTCATACGTTTCGATGGTCTGCCCGCCCTGGTATTCCACCTCGACTGGTAGGTCACCCAGCCCTAGTTGATCCTGGGCCAGGCGGATGATGCCCGCTAGTTTTCCCCCGCCAGCCGGTGGTCGTAGTCCGTGGCACTCCACAGTTGCAGAGAGGCGACCCGCTTGCTGCGTACCGTGCCCCCACAGTCGATAAACCGTTTCGTCGTTTCCCCCACCTCCGTGACGTGAAAGTGGTCGGGCACCCGCTGCCCACCGGGTAGTAGGAAGGTGAGGGATTGGCGGTCGGATAGGTAAGTCGTTAGTTCGCTGAGGCGCATGGTACTATTGTTTCTTACAAATATAGCTATTTAGCTATGAATGTACAAGTTTTGCCGGGATCTATGTCAGACAGGGGGCGGCGGCGCGCAGGTGCGGAGAAATACCGGATACACAGACCTACCACTAGGATCGTCGCTGTTACTTAGTAACCCTGGCATTGCACGCGACCAGGTAGAGGTCAGCATCGACAGTAACGTACCGACCATCCGCGCCAGCAAGCAAGAGAAGCATACGATAGTATAGGACCTACAATGCTTCTTAGTAGGAGTTACTTACTCTACCGTATACCTTGCAATCACCAGATTATCCAGGATCACGTTAGTACTCCAGATGAACATGGCGTCGTTCGCAGTATCATCGAATACATCCGTGAAATCGGTGTAAGAAGGTTTGTTGTCTATCCCTATTTGCTCATTCGTGTAGGTCGTCGCGTCCGGCCAACTCGTGTCGTCAAAGTCCTCCCGCTCCCAGCCAGTGTCCAGTTCCCAGTGGAGGCCGTAGTAATTCTCGCCATTATCGGAGTCCACCGTACTGCAGTCGTTCGAGCTCCTAGTGCTACCGGTCTCTGTCGGACAGGAAAGGTCCCGAATTGGAGCGGTGTAGAAGGTCTGGGCCTTCCAGTTGCTTCCGGTCACCGCTACTACGTCATCGGATGTATCCTTAAATACCGCGACCACGCCACCATCTCCGGGGTGATAGGCAGACCCCCGGTTGCTTTCTAGACCCAGGCCCAGGTTTTCCTCCCAATCCACCAACTTCATGGCGATCGTAAAGGGCCGGGAAACCCGGAAGCGTACGATGCTGGAATTGAATTCCGTAAAGGGCACCCTATCCTTACCGACCGCCACGCCATTCACGTAGAGCTCGAAGTAGTTGTCGCCGAATAGGTAGCCGGTGATCACTTCGCCGTCCGCCTCGACCTCGACAATGTCGCTACCATCAAGTGCTGCGACCGCTACCGCCGCCGAGGGATAGGCCTCCCCGTACACATTGTGTAGATCGGAAGCGAATGGATAGGCATCATCGGTGAAGGCGACACTGGCGGGCACTGTCCACTCCGTTCCATCCGTAGCCCGTATTTCCCCCAGGCCCGCTATTCGGATACCCGGGGGGAAGAGGTTGTCGACGGTCGTAGTGGCCGGCCCCTGGGTAACCGATGCCGTGCCGGTATAAGGCTCACTTGCCACAGCCCCTTCACTGGTGGAGCCGGCGCTACACCCTAGGGCGGACAGAACGAACAACGTGGCTAGTTGATAGATGGCATTCATTTCTGGTAGGTTTCGGTGCGGGTTACCCCGTCGGGACTGATAAATTGGAAGGTGTACAGGCCAATGTCGTTCCAGCTATAGTTGACCACATGGGTCTCCGCATTCAACACGTAGGTGAGGGAGTAACTGTTGGGGCCAGTGGCGTCGAAGGCGGTGATCTCAGCACCCCGCAGAGGAGTGAGGGCGGGCCGCGTTTCCCTAGTCATCGCCTGGGGAATAACTTGGTTCTCTGGGGCCGAGGTGCGTGGATCGAGGGTTACCTCGCCGCGCATACCGGCAATTAGGTACGGATATTCGGCGATGGCGTGGTACTGATAGGAGCTGTCCGCATTGAACCGGCCTAAGTACTGGTCCAGCGCTTCACTGGTCTCTCCGTAAACCGGAAACCCATCCACCGCGTACGCGATGGGCATCTCGTCGCCAACGGTCGCCTGTAGGTGGGTGGGCGGCAGGTGATAGTGGTAATCGTCAGCCCGGCCACAGTGGCCACCCCACTGATCGAGTTCCCCGATC
>CATQHI010000018.1 GCA_958295895.1 Saprospiraceae bacterium
TCCGCAGATCGCCGCCAAATATGGAAGACAGAGTGGAAAAAGCCGTAGTGACGAAGGAGGCAATGTGCAGAGGTAGTTTATCCATTGCTCCGAGATACAGTTCTACGGGCCGTCGTCTTGCACTAGCTCTACGCCGCCAGCCTTCAGGGTAGTCAGCAGCGATTTGCCCTCCATGCGGTGGGCCTTGTAGAGAAAGGCAATGCCCCGTTCGGCGTACGAGCGGGCAATGGCCAGCACCAGACCGGTGTACGTCTCTTCGGTCATATACTTATACCGCGGCAGGGCAGTACCCAGGAAAATCACCTTCTGCGTATCGACCGGCCCCCGCGCCCGTCTGAGCGTATGGGTATAGTCACACGGAATCACCCGGTCAAGCGGCCCGAACTGCAACTCGGGATACCGGGTAAAGAAGGTGGCCACCCGGGGAAAACCGGTAAAATCGAATCGGTTACGCCAGTTGGCCAGGCTACGTTCTCGCGCTACGGTCAGCGTGCTGTCGCCCTCATCAAGGTAGATCAGTTCACGGTACCGGAGGAGGTGGGGAAAGATCCGTACCAGCTGACTTTTGTAGTTCCCGATCAGTAGGGTGCCTACCGTTATGGTCCCCCACCCCACCAACACTGCGGCCGCCATTGCCGCAATCGTGCGAAGCCGATTTAGGCGGGAGATTTTCCCCTCTACCACCCGCATGGGAAAGAAGCGGTAGTTACCAAACCCTTCCTGCCGGAGGTAATTGGTATAAACCCGCAGCAGATCCCGGCGGTCACTCTCGTAGTAGACAAAGAGGAACCAATCGGTGGGGTCCTGCTTATTCGTGCGGATATACTCCAGCAGGGTGACGAAATGAAACACGTGGCTATTCAGGATAGCTAAATGCTGATAGTTCTTACGAACTCCTACTGTGCCGGTCTGCTTCATGGTGGGTTGGAAACTTGCGGTTGATCGCATTGGATGCGCCCGTACGGCCTGACCGGATCAACGCGGCAGATAAGACCGGAGTAACCTGGCGATGCCCTTGAGGTGGAGAGGCTTGATGGCTACCGCTTCGCGTAAATATGCCCTGGCCTCACTGACTTCCGCCACGCGTAGCCCCCGGGCCCCGGCCGCCGAAAGGTAGTGGTGCAGTAGATTGGTGTCTACGCGGCGGAGATAGTCACGGTGAACCTCGACGCAGCGGCGCATTCCTTCGAACACGGCCCGGTCGTTTTTGCGGATGCTTTTTCCCCCGCGGTCGATTACGTTGACCAGCGGCTCATCGGTGTAGGCCACCCTACCATTGTTCTCCCTCAGGTACCGTGCGATACGGATCGCTAGTTCGCTGTGCTGACCGGCCCGCAACTGACCGTCGTAGCCGCCCACGGCGTCAAAGATCACCTTACGTAAAAAAAAGGAACCACCGTTGGTCATCTTGAGGCGGTAGCTGAAGAGTGCGCCCGGTTTGATCTGGGGTACGGTAACGATGATCTCCCCATTGGCGCGGTAGTGAGTGGTCGCGCAGCTCATCACGTCAGCCCGCTGTTCGTTCATGATGGGTAGCATGGTCTCCAACCAGTGGGGTACAACGGTATCGTCGCTGTCCAAAAAGGTAATGATAGAACTGCTGCTCAGGCCTACCCCCGCGTTACGCGCGAAGGCGGCACCGGAGTTCTCAATGCGGATAATCTTAATCTGGGGGTGATCGGAGTACGCCTTCCGGAGTTTGGTATAGGTGGCGTCGGTTGACCCGTCATCGACAACGATCAACTCCCACTGCTTAAAGGTCTGCTGCAGTACGCTAGCTATGGATTCCCCCACAGTGTGAGCACGGTTATAGGTCGGGATAACAATAGAAACTTCCGGTTGGAAAGCCATAATAAAGGGCGTCTGTTACTGCGGATTTTAGGCCGGCCGACACGCTACGCTAGGTAGTTGCCTGCCGTAAAGTGCCACTGGTAGGGCCGATCGCTTGACCGGCCACCCGGAACAGCACAAAGGTAGTAAGTGCGATTACGGTGTAAGCCGTGACATACCGACCGCTGTGATCGGTGAGGTAGCCGACGAAATTAGTCAGCGATGGATAAGCGCGTAGCTCCGTATCCCCGATATACTGCACTAAGATGTACCATAGCCCCATCACTAGCACCGTTACTACTAGCTTTGTCTTACTCCCGAACCACGACAGTAGCCGCTCCGTAATCGGACCCTTACAGGTCAGCACGGTAGCGGGAACGAAGAGAAGGTAAACCAGGAAATTGGTCTCGTAAAGGATATTTAACATCAAAAAGTTAGCGAGGTGGAAGAACACCGCCGCTAGCAGGAAGAACCGGAGGAGTCTGCGGTGGAAAAAAGCGGTTGAAAAACCTAGCTCAAAAAACACCGTCACCCAATCTCCAATTTCCCACAGCGTAGCACTGTTGAGGTACAGGCTGGTTTCGGCAAGGAAATCGGTTCTCCGCCCTACGAAAAAATTCTTGACCAGGTGGGCATGCACCGCCGGGCTGTCAAGCATCAGCCACCCCCCCGTTAACTTCTGAAAGCCCGAGGTAAACATTCCAAAGCATAGTAGTAGGCTCACGATCGCTACGGGCCAGCTTTGGTATTCCTGGCGGTGGGATTTATCTCCGCTACCGACTAGGCTGGCATCAATAGAATATACGGTGCCCCACTTCGACCCCGCCAGCGCCAGGGGCAGCAACACGTACAGGATGTCGTGGTCCACCTTTCCCAGGGAGTACAGGAAGGAACCCTGCACAATCAGCAGTATACTAGTAGCAACGGATGCGTAGGCCGTCTTAAATCCGAAGAGCAAACACAGTATGCTTATCCAGGTCAGCGCATCCAGCCCCACCAGCCAGGGTAGGGAAGGAATGTGATCGAAGAAGATGGCAACACTAAAGGGAGGGATGAACAGGTAGTTGGAACTGCCGCTCATCCAGGCCGAATTGCGTAGCCCCGTCACCAGTAGGATGCCCAGGCAGAACAGAATACGGAATACCCCTAGAAAGTGTACACTGACCCGGTACTCCTCAAATAGCAAGTGGTCGAACCGTTTACTTAACCAGCTCATCGGTCGATTTTGCAATGACGAAAGAATCGGTCTGCCGACGTCCCGAAAACTGCCGGCGGGCATAGTCGAAGCGCTCCGTGTAGTAGGTGACGACTACCCGGTTCACCGGGTCTTCAGTCCCTAATTGATCCGATAACCGGTGCAGCACCGTAGCGCTAAAGTCTCCATAGTCCGCCTTACGGTCGCGCTTTCCCAGGCGCACGTCTAGGGTATGTCCGGCAAGCTGTACCTTCTTCTTTACCCCTGCCGTAGTCGGGCTTTTTAGCCGAGCCACCGCAAAGCGGGCGTGCCGTGGAATCACGTCGGACATCAGTTCCCAGGGTTGGAGCTCAACCGTTTGGCCACTGGCCCGGTAAGCAGTAATATCGAAATTGTTGACGGTGCTAGTCATTGTCCCCTTCGGCACATGACCGAAACTAGGGAGCACCAGAGCAGGATAGGGTTGGACAACCTTCGTGGCGATGATAAACTGACCGATCAGAACCAAAATGAGGAGTCCAAATCCAACCCTTATACGGGCAGCATTTTCCGGAACCAAGAGTAAACGTTTTTTATAACTGTGGGGGATTAAAGTACTTAGGCCGTGAGAAAAATATTCTACGCACGCTCGATCAACGCCAATACCTCCGTCCACATTGCATCGGTGCGCTGCTTCTGTTCTAGCGAATGGGCACCGAGCTTATTTTTTAATACACTGTACTGCGAATCATCCGCTAAGGAGTCGATCAACGAAGCGACTTTCTCCTCCTCCGAAGGACCAATATGCACCAAAAAATCTTCGCAGTGGTAGTCCTCCATCAACATCTGGTATTTATGACTCCAGGAAGTCGCAATGGCCGGCACCCCCTGCGACAAACTGGATACCAACCCATGAAAACGAGACACCAGGGTGAAGTGGACCGAGCGGATGCGATCCTTAACTTCTACGGGGTCTGCCGGCCAGACAATAGCCAGCGGCTTTTCCAACTGGGTATTCAGTTGCTCGCAGATGGCAAAGTCCTTCTGGCCCTCGTGCACGAGAAAATAGGGGTTGAAACGCTCGTGCTGCTGAATTTGATGGACGGAGCGGAGCAAAAAGTCAACGTACTCGCCCGCGTACTTCTCCACCGTAGTCATCTTGCTGTTGGGAATCACGCAGACGTTGCCGTCGGCATAGGCCCGGGGCGCTTCAATGACCAGTTTATTGGTAAAATCAGGAGCACTCCGAAAGCAGTCACGCTCGCCGTAGGCATCGATCAGGTACTGGTAGGAGAGACGGTCACGCGCAAAAATCAGATCGGCCTGATCCACAATTTGGCCGAACTCCTCCCTTACGTCCGGTTTGGTGAAGGGCCCTAGGGCCTGGGGCAGCAGAATGACGTGACCGCCCTTACGCTTTACGGCCCCGATACGCCGGATGTACCGCTTGTTGTCGGAGCGCTTCCAGAAATCGCCGTAGCCGAAACCCGATCCGTCGAGAATGACCTCCACTTCCGATTCCAGAACAATGCCGAACCTACGGCGCAGCTTTTTCGGTATCAGGCTGAGTAGTACCGCATGCCAGACGTAGTTGCGTACGTGTACCGCAGGTTTTTGGAACAGGCCATTCTGGGCTAAGGTGAAGTAGTTCTTGCCCCCGCCAGTCTCGGCACACAGCTCCCTGGCCAGTTGGTGCTGCCGCAGTACCTGTAGCACTGACTTCAGCATCAGGTACCCTCCCTTATTGGTCGTACCCATACCCTTCAATTCAATAATCATACTAGCTAGTTGTCAAATTGGTGACAGGCAGCAATCAGGTGCTTGCCAATTTCTTTCTCCTCAGGGAAGTGGCTGCATTCCACATTTTGAGCACCTCGGCCTGCATCCTCCACCAAATGATAGCGCCGTAGGTCAGGATGACCAGTATGCCAGCTGGCACTGTGGGTAGGCCCAACACGAAGTGAGCCGTATACCCCACTCCCCCGGCTACGAGGCTGGCGATGATGGGCGTTCCGCTAGCGTCCCAAAGGTTTCGGTTCGAAATACGGACGATCTTCCACAAATAGTACTGCGCAATAATCACGCTCATTACCTTACTGAATAGTACCGCTAAAGCTACGCCCACTTCCTCCAAAAAGTATACCCCCACGAAGATCGAAGGAATATAAATTAGTAAAGATTTGAACATCTGTAGTTTGAACTCCAGGCTCACGTAACCCAGGCCACGCAGTAGTACGGTATTGCTGTTGACCAGCAGGTGTACCATGACCGAAAGCGACAGAATCTGAGTGATGGGTACACTAGCCTCCCACTTGTCGCCGAAAAAGGTGAGAATGATGGGCCCGGCAAACAACAACATCACGAGCATGATGGGGTAGATCACCAGACAGTTGTACTTTACTACGTTGAGGTAATAATTGCGGATGGCTTTTAGATTGCCCTGTTTTTGACCGTACACGGGATACATCACCTCCGACATAACGGACATGATCTGGCTGCGGGCAATCTCGGTGAGCACAAAGGCAAACGAGTACGCTCCCAGGGCGCTGGCCGATACCACCTTGCCGATGATGAGGTAGTCAATCTTACTGGTCAGATTGTTGAACACGCTTGTCCCGGTAGTGTATACTCCGAATCCAAAGATGTCCTTAAACGCTACCGGGTCCCACTCCCACTTCGGTACGTAGCGCGTAGCCAGAAAAAAAAGGGGGAGAGCGATCAGGGTACTGGTCACCGAATTGAACACCAATGACCATACCCCGAAGCCCAGTAGCGCCAGAATTAGGGAGAGCACGCCGGCCGAAATACTCGACACATTACTGATGAAGGCCAAGCGCTTAAACTCCATGCCTCTGACCAACTGCGCCTTATGCACCAAGTTAATGGGGGACAGAATAATTCCTAAGCTAAGCACGGGAATGATCGACCGCAGGATCGGCTCGTCGTAGAACGAGGCCGCAATGGGTGCCACGACAAACGCTACAATGAGGTAGATCAGTAAGCCCCACATCAGCCCTGCCCAGAAGGAGGTATGAAAGTGACTTTCCCGCAACTTGGCATCCTTACGCTGAATCAGCGCCGCACTCAAGCCCATATCCTGAAATACCTGTACGAAACTGATGAACACGGCGGCCATGCCGATAACACCAAAGTCGGCGGGGAACAGGATCCTGGCCAGCACCAGCTTAATGATCATGGCAAAGCCCTTGTTGATCACCGTCTCGATGCCTTTCCAAACGACGCCCCCCAGTATCAGTCGCTTATTCATGCCGTATACTCACTATACACCCCGTACCGACTAGGCATAGACGCGTAGTTGGTCCAGGTCTTTCTTCTGGCTGTAGGCCACCATACCCTCCGGGTCGGGGTAACCGACGCCCATGCACATGATGGGCCGCTCGTAATCTTTCAACCCCAGGAAGTCCTGCATCATGCGCTCACGGGGCTCGATGTCGGGCCAGTTGATCGGCACGCTGCTTAGACCTAAGACTTCCAGGGAGTACATTAGGGCCATATTCGCCAGGGAGGCGTCGATATAGATCAGGTGCCGATCGCGCTCGTGGAAGTAGGCGGATAGATTACCTACGCAGACAATGAAACTCTGGATAGAATGGGCGTAGCCCCGCGTCCCCATGGGTAATTCGACGGCCTTGGCAATCTTAGCCGGATCGTCAATGATGACATAGCGAAAGGGCTGGCGGTTACAGGCGCTGGGCGATTGGCTAGCCACGCTGATGGCTCGATCGATCAGAGTGCGGGGAACCGGTTGTTCAAGAAACCACCGCACCGAGCGGCGTTGATAGCTTAATTTCGCAAAGTCCTCAAAGGAGATATTCACCCGCTGCGTTCGCTTATAGGGCACTTTTCTGACCTCATCAAGTTCTTCCTCGACTACTAGGGTAACAAAGCGCTGTCTCTGTCGCTCAATGACCGGATGCTGTGACTGTGCCGTTGCGGTAAAGTATTCCCGCAGAACGTCAGCAAACCACCGCAACTGATCAGGCGTGCAAGTTTGTGGGCGTTTGACCAGTTTGCTAAATGCAGTGACCGTCTCGGTAATGAAACCTGCGGCAAACGTATCCCTGCGGGGTCGCATGAGCAGTCCCTTCTCCAGGCGATGGATATTTCTGGTGAGCAGCGTGGCATTGGCGGCCTCACTGCTTAATTGAGTGATGTAAGCATCCCGCCCGGCCAGTACCGATCTAAGCTCGCGGTCGAAGGCGCGGGAGAACAAGAGGTAATAGAGCTTGGCCAGCAGTACATTCTTGCTCAGCAGGCGAGGAAGGTCACTACCTACAAAACGGCGTTGCTTACGTCTAAGCTTTTTGAGGATACTTTTCATGTTGTGATTGGGCTGAAGGCGGGCGCAGGTAGTACTCCGAACCTGTTAATCGGCTGATTCGTAGTAGCCGTAACCGTAGCCGTAACCATAACCGTAGCCGTAACCATAACCGTAGCCGTAACCCCGACCAGATTTGACACCATTGAGTACGATAGATAAGTTAGGCAGTTTGGCCGTCCGGTAGATCTCGTTGGCAATTTCCAGCTGCCCCTTTTTAGTCTCTCCGAAGCGGGTAACGTAGATAGAAGCATCGGCCCGTTCGCTCATCACCAGTGCGTCGGTGACCAGCCCCACCGGGGGCATATCGATCATGATGATGTCGTATTGTTTACGGAAAGTATTAATGAGGTCAGTCACCTTAGGTAGCAGTAGAAGCTCGGCGGGGTTGGGGGGTATGGCACCACTGGTTACGTAGTGCAGGTTGGGCTGAGTCTCGGATACGTGGATGATATCCTGCAGTGAAGCATTTCCCGTGAGGTAGGTAGTGAGGCCTTCGTGCAGTGGGGCATCGTCGCCGAGTAAGTACCGGCCAAGCTTGGGTTTACGCAGGTCCATCCCCAGCATGATGACCCGCTGCCCACTTATCGCCAGACTCATCCCGAGATTCATACAGACGAACGTCTTACCCTCTCCCCCCATACTGGAGGTGACCAGCACTACCTGCTGCCGTCTCCCCGCCCCCATGAATTGAAGGTTGGTGCGCAGCATCCGGAACATCTCAGCGATCGGCGATCGGCTGGTTTTAGAGACTACAATCTTGTTCTGTTGGGGTTCGTAAGCGATTGCTCCCAGGAAAGGAATGTCGCTAAGTGCCTTAATCTGTTCGGGACTCACAATGGTATCATCGAGCAATTCCTGGGCGGCAACCAAACCGGCCGGTAGGAGAAATCCTATAAGTAGTGCAATACCGTAGACTGGTATGGCGTCCGGTGAGGTGCTACCACGCCGCATGGGAGCCTCGAAGATGCGTACGTTAGACACGGCGGCGGCGCTGGACAGCGCCGTTTCCTCCCGACGCTGCAACAGAAAGAGGTACAATTGCTCCCGAATATCCTGCTGCCGTTCGATCGCTAACAGCCCCCGCTGCTTACCCGGAATCTTACGAATATCCCGGTAACGCTTATCCGTACTCTGTTTGATGGCTTCGGTACGTTGGACTAGGCTACTGCGCGTTTCCACGAGCGCCTGTAGGATAATCTGGGCAATCTGGGCAATCTGTTCTTCGACGGGCCGGAGTGTAGGGTTATTTGCCTTCGCCGAGGTTAGTAGCTCTTCCCGCTCCACTAGGAGCGTGTTGTACTGGGTGATGAGGGGAGTGAGGTTGAGGTTATCCAGTGAAAGGTCGTAGGGCAGATAACTCAGGGAATCGGCGCCCCCAGTGGCCAGTAGCCGTTCGATTCGATTCAGGGCTTCTTCCTTGAGGGCAATGTTAATGAGTTGTGCCTGGTTCTCGCTGAGCTGAGTGAAGGCTTCCTGAAGCTCACGCTCCGTACCTCCGACGATGTCGTTATTGATGATGTAATCTTCGGCCGCAACCTCCACCTCATCGAGCTCCTGGGTAAGGTAATCCAGGCGTTCGTTGACGAACTGGGTGGTACGCAGGGCTACCTCATTCTTTTCCAGTACCGTAATTCGATTATACTCATTGATCACCCCATTGATGAGGTCAATGGCCCGGGCTGGCACCTCGTCAACGAGGCTAATTTCGAGCAGTTCGGAGTTGCGCAGTGTACTGATGCGTAGGCGGCTACCGTAGCTACGGGCCAAAGTGATGGGATCTTTGATTAGTACGGTAGCCGAGTTCTTGGTCGTGCTGGAAGCCGGATTTACGGCCAGTAGGAGCCGGCCGATGGGCAGGGTAACCGATTGGCCAAGTACACCTTCGACCTCTCCTTCTTCGCCGTACTTGATACGAAATGCGTCCTCATCGAGCAGCGTCACCAGAATCGGCTTGTTGTACAGGCTACCCCCATCGTCGTCGTAGTCAGCTACCAGAAAGGGGCGTTCCTCATCGTCATACAGGATGGTGTTCTTGACGCGACCCTGGGCCAGGTACTCCACATCTAAGCCGAGGCTATCGATCACCGATTTGATGAGGGAAAACGAGCCCAGAATCTCAATCTGGTTGGTAAGGTTCGTATTACCTTCCGAAAAGAGGGGATTGTCGACTCCGCTGACTGCCTGAGCTAATGCCCGATCCTGCGCACTTTCCTTGATCAGAATAGTGCCCCTTACCTCGTATTCCGGCACGTCATAGCGCAGGTACAGGTAGGCCAGAATACAGGTGAGTAGAGGAAAGAGCAGGAACCAATACCACTGCCGGATGGCACGTCCGATCACTGCCCGTACATCCAGGCCGGTACCCCCCTTGCCGGTAGAGGCAGTAGAGCTACCGGTGGCAGGAGGGGGGGCCGTCATCAGATCAGGTTGTGGGTTGAGTAGCTCCAAGATTGTGGTATATCGGTGAGCGGGAGAGACTAGCGGGTGAAAGCTACGATGAGAGAGACCAGCGACAGGGTAGCCGAGGCGTACCCCACAATACGCTGTAGGGGGTCGGCCACGGTGGCTACCCGTGCCTCGATAGGTTCCACGTAGATGACGTCGTTTTGCTCCAAGTAGTAGTAAGGCGAGGAAAAGATGTCCTGGCTCTGTAAGTTAAGCCGCGCAAAGGTACGCACCCCACCGTCCTCGCGCATCACTAAAACATTGGTTCGGTTAGCATAGGTCGTCAGATCGCCGGCAATTCCGAGCGCCTCGAGTAGGGTAACCCGCTTGTTGGATAGCCGCAGTAGCCCCGGAGCGTTCACCTCGCCCAGTACGGTAACCTTGAAATTGAGGAACCGGATGTTCACTACGGGATCCTTCAAATAGCCCGCAGCTAGCTGCTCGACTACCTTGCGTTTAATCTCCGACAGCGTCAGCCCCTCTACGTAAATAGCGCCTAGCACGGGAAAGTCGATGTAGCCGGCATCATCTACGAAATACCCCGTGGTAAGTTCCAGTTGTAGCGAGCCGGTAGTCCCTCCACCCGTGTTCTGTAGGCGTTCCGTGCCCTCCAGGGGGGGATTAAAGGGGGCGGCGGCATCAGGATTTAGGCTACTAACGGTGATGCGAAGCAGGTCCTCGGGTTGCACCGTAAGATCGATACGGTTGTCGATCTCCTGGGGACTGAGGGTGGTGGGGTCCAGGGGATTAAAGTTGACCAGTTCTCGGTGCGATACACAGGAAGAAACGGTCGCTAGTACCAGTAACCATAACGCGAATCGAAGCATACTCATAAGGATTAATGGCCGGCCAGTTTACGTGACCCATTCCCGATTTTGCCAGGGTAAAGCGGTGAGTAATTTGCTGTATCTCGAAGTATTCAGAAACTTACGCAGGCCTTCGAGATGCCCCTCGTGGTGTGCATCAGTACCCAGCAGATGAACCAATTTTTGGTCGATCAGCTGCTCGGCAATCTTTTGTTCCGTGCGCCCGTAGTGCCCCATCAGCGAAAGGATGTTGACCTGTAACTTCACGCCACGCGCGACCATATGGCGATATTCTTCGAAGCTATTGTGGTAGAAGCGGTAGCGCTCGGGGTGAGCTAAAATAGGTTGATAGCCCTTGGTCATTAGTTCAAAGAAGAGGGTGTCCCGGTTGGCGGGGGCTGCTACAAAGGCAAACTCGACCAGTACGTGCTTACCGGGTAGGGTGAGCAGCTCGTTGGCCTCCATGTGGTGCACGAAGCCCTCGTCGATGAGGTACTCTGCGGCCGCGTCTAGTTCCACCACCAGTTCGGCGTTGGCCACCGCCTCCCGGACGCGAGCCAGGGCGGCTCGGATGGTTTGTGGCGTATTAGGATAGAAGTCAGCCATCACGTGGGGGGTGGCAATGAGCTTAGTGTAGCCCATATCGACCAGTTGCCCGATGAGCCGCAGGCTGTCGGCCATAGTCTTAGCCCCATCGTCAAGCCCCGGCAGCCAGTGCGCATGCATATCGAGGCTCAGCCCGGTAAAGTCAGCGGGGGGCCGCTTGCGTGATCGCAGGAAGTCAAACATTACAGCTTTACCTTTTGGGTTGCACCTGCGGCCGCGCCCAGTGTGTGCGCATAGTAGCTTCTGTACCAAGCAAGGAAAGCGCGGATGCCCTGGCGAATATCAGTCTGCGGCTTGTAGTCGAGTTGGTCCATGAGGTCCTGTACGTTAGCATAAGTGGCGGGTACATCTCCGGGCTGTAGGTCCATCATCACCTTTTCTGCGGTTTGCCCAAGCTCGTCCTCAATGGCGGCGATGAATTGCATCAACTTAACGGGGTTGTTGTTACCGATGTTATAGATCTTGTAGGGCGCCCGAGAGCTGGCCGGGTCGGGTTGCATGCCCGACCACTGCGGGTTGCCCGCCGGGGGGCGGGCGATGACGCGTGTGATGCCCTCGACGATATCGTCGACGTAGGTAAAATCGCGCACCATGTTGCCGTGGTTGAATACCTTGATGGGCTGGCCCCTCAGTATGGCCTCGGTGAACAGGAAGAGTGCCATATCGGGCCGCCCCCAGGGGCCGTATACCGTGAAGAAGCGCAGGCCGGTAGTCGGAAGCCCAAACAGGTGGCTGTAGGTGTGCGCCATGAGCTCGTTGCTCTTCTTACTGGCCGCGTAGAGGGAGATGGGGTGGTCTACGTTGTCGCTCGTAGCAAGTGGCATGCGCTCATTGAGCCCATAGACACTGGAGCTGGAGGCGTAAGCCAGGTGCTTCACGCCGTGGTGGCGGCAGCATTCCAGGATGTTGGTAAACCCGATAATATTGCTGTCGATGTAGGCCTGAGGATTTACCAGACTGTACCGCACTCCGGCCTGAGCGGCCAGATTGACTACGGTGGTGAAGCCTTCGGCTTCGAACAGTGCATCGAGGCCATCACGATCCGTCAGATCAAGCTTTACGAAGCGGTAGTTTGGCTGGGTGGTACTCTGCACGACCCGGCCATAGGCAATCGCTTCGCGAGTAATGCCCGCCTTGGCCAGACGGTCGTACTTGACGTTCACGTCGTAGTAATCGTTGATGATATCGAGGCCGACTACCTGCTGCCCGTCGTGGACAAGGCGCTGCGCCAGGTGAAAACCGATGAAACCCGCAGTACCGGTAACAAGAATCATGAGCGAAGATTAGGGGGTAAAAGAAGGGTCGCTTTAGAGGCGCCAGATGACCTCATCAGGCTGCAGTGCCTTGCGGTCGTAGATTCCCTTGAGGTCGAATAGCAGGAGGGTGTCCCTGCTAATGGACCGGAATTTAGCTAGGGTGAAAGATTTGAACTCCTGGTGAGCCACGGCCACCACAATGGCATCATAGCCCGTACCGATGGCCTCTACCATGGTCAGGCCATACTCGTGTGCGATTTCGTTGGGGCTGGCATGGGGGTCATAGAGTTGGACGTTGACCCCGAAGTCCATCAACTCGCGGACTACGTCGACCACCTTGGAATTGCGAATGTCGGCTACGTTCTCCTTGAAGGTGACGCCGAGCACCAATACCTTGCTCCGCTTGGGGTTCTTATCGGCCTTCAGGAGCGCTTGCACGAGCTCCTTAGCGATAAAGGCCGGCATGCGGTCGTTAATACGCCGGCCGCTGGCAATTACGAGGGGGTCGTAGCCCAGTTTAATGCTCTTGTGCAGCAGGTAGTAGGGGTCGACGCTAATGCAGTGCCCGCCGACCAGGCCCGGACGGAAGGGTAAAAAGTTCCATTTGGTACCGGCGGCCTCCAGCACGTCCTGGGTGTCGATGCCCATCTGGCGGAAGATGATACTTAGCTCATTGACGAAGCTAATATTGACGTCGCGCTGGCTGTTCTCGATCACTTTGGCGGCCTCAGCCACTTTGATGCTGGCCGCCTCGTAGATACCGGCGGTGATGATATCACCGTAGATGCCGGACACGATCTCCAATGTTTCGCGGTCGCTGCCACTGACAATCTTCAGTATTTTGTCCACCGTGTGCTCCCTATCACCGGGGTTGATGCGCTCGGGAGAATAGCCCACCGTGAAATCTTGGCCGTAGGTAAGGCCGCTTTCCGCCTCTAGGATCGGCACGCAGTCTTCCTCAGTACAGCCGGGATAAACGGTGGATTCGAAGACCACGATGTCGCCCGCCTGTAGGGACTTGCCGACGGAGTGGGATGCACCAAGTAGTGGTTTAAGATTAGGGGTGCGACTTTCATCCACGGGGGTGGGCACCGCGACGATGTGAAAAGATGCACCGGCCAGGTCGGCGGCATCGGCGGTAAAGGTGATGTCCTTGTCGTTAAACGAGTCCGGTTCAAGCTCTCCGCTAGGGTCGTGCCCGCTACGCATCATATCGATTCGGGAGGCGCTGATGTCGAAACCGATGACGCGAAATTTTTTAGCTAGTTCCAGGGCCAGGGGAAGACCCACGTAGCCAAGACCTACCACAGAAATCGCTTTGTCCTTGCTGCGGTAGGCAGACAGTTCCTGTTTGGCCCGTAACTGGGTAGAAGTTCCGTTTAATTTCACTGGGGGTGGCATGAGATGAATAGATTGGGAATGGTCAAACGGCTTGAAGTTCGACCATGGTGCGGAAGGTGCGCGAGCTTTGTTGCAAGGAGGCAAAAGTACCTATCTCGTACGCACCGCCGGGCTGTAGTAGGACGATCTGGTCAGCCTGACGGATGGTAGACAAGCGGTGTGCGATGACCACCAGCGTGAGGCTACCGGCTAATGATTCGATGTTTTGCCGAATCGACTGTTCGCTTTCCGAATCAAGGGCCGAGGTGGCCTCGTCCAGGATCAGCAAATCAACCCGGCGGTACAGCTCTCGGGCAATGGAGAGGCGCTGCCGCTGCCCCCCACTTAGGGTCAGACCGTTAAGTCCTACCGGAGTGTCCAGGCCCAGTGGTAAGGCATGGACGAAATCGGCGGCGTGCGCCAAGCGAAGCGCCTCCCAGACCGGCTCATCTTGCGTGGCCTGCGGATCCCAGAACGTGACGTTATTGCGGATCGTATCGCTAAACACCTGAGCTTCCTGGGTGACGTAGCCGATCCGCTTGCGGTAGTCAGCCTTTGCAATCTCATTCAGGTCCGTGTCGTCCACCCGAACCATACCGGGTGCGGCCTGGAGTAACCCACACAATAGGTTTACCAGTGTAGTTTTGCCGCTACCACTCTGACCCACAATGCCGACCGTTTCATACTTGTCGATGGTGAGCGAAAGATCGCGTAACACCTGCTGCTCCCCGTAGGCATAACTCAGGCGATCCAGTCGAATTACCTGCTGAATTCCGGTAAAGGGGCAACGACCCGGTGGCTCCTGTGCCGCCTGCATTTGCTGCGTAAAGGACTCCACATTAGTGATCGCTCCGGCTACCCCGAGAAAGGCATTGTAGCAGTTTTGTACCGCGATCACCGAGGTGAGCGCCCGGTAGAAGAATAACAGACTAAGAATTATGAGGCTAAGCGGCTGATCAAAAACGAGGGTGTGGACGACGATGGCGCTCACCACGACCAGTACCACGAGCGGTTCCCGCACGGCGGTAGCCAGTCCGTTGAATACGCCGATACGGCGTTGCTGCCGTTCAACCTCGCGCATGCTGGTTTCGATCTTGGCCCGGTACCGGTTTATCAGCCCCGTTGCCTTCAGGAATTTGAAGGACGCCACGCTTTCGATCAGGAAGCCCTGGTAGCTATTCATGCCCTGGCTGATGCGCCGGGAGGCGTCCTCGGTAGCCCGGTTAATCCACACGAACGTCAGGTTGGATAGCAGCCCCCCCACCACTACGATAGCGGCAAATCCGGGGTTGGCCAGGTAGGCCAGGCCGGCATACACCACCGTCATGATGAAGTACTGGAGCAGTTGGAAGTAGTTCAGGTAGGCATGCCTCAGCCGCTGCACTTCCCCACTTAATATATTCTGAATCTTGCCGGAGTGCGCGCGGGAGAAGTACGCAAAATTACATTCCAATAGTAGCTTAAGATTGCGCAGGCGAATGGTATCGGCGAAGCGTTGCTGCAGCACCACCCGAAAAAAGTCCATGGCGAAGCGAGCTATCCCCTTGAGCACGAAGAAGGACAGTATAGCCCAGAGTACCGTAGGAAGATCGACGGTCAGTCCCAGTTTCCGTAGCCCCTCCAGTACGAAGAACATCTCCGCCTGGGTGCCGGCCGCGGCATCGGCGGGGCCGGCGGCAACCTGTAGCAGGGGAAGAAACATCGCCAGTCCGAAGCCGTCTAGCAATGCTACCAGCAGACTGCTCAGCAGGGTAAGCCAGATCCACCCTCCTAAGTACCGGTAGTAAAAGCGGAAGTAGTACAGCAGCTTTGGCTCCGGTAGCCTGACTCGCATACTCACAATAGATTTTCGAGGTAACTGCCGTAGCCGCTCTTGCGCAGCGGTACCGCGATGGCCTGCAACCGCTCACGGTCGATGTAACCCATCCGGTAAGCTACCTCTTCAATGCAACCGATCTTATAGTCCTGCCGCTTTTCAATGACCCGTACGAACTCCGCCGCATCGTGTAGGCTCTCAAAGGTACCCGTATCCAACCAGGCGGTGCCCCGCCCCATGACGCCTACCTGTAGCGTGCCCTCTTCCAGGTAAAAGCGGTTGACGTCCGTAATTTCGTACTCCCCCCGTGCGCTAGGCCGGATGCCCTTGGCCACCTCTACCACCCGCTCGTCGTAGAAGTATAATCCCGGCACGGCATATTTGCTCTTGGGTGCCTGGGGTTTCTCCTCGATGCTGATCACATTATTGGCCGCGTCGAATTCCACCACGCCGTAGCGCTCCGGATCCTGTACGGGATAGGCAAAGACCCGCGCCCCGGCTTCTAGTTGCGTACTTTCCTGGAGCAGTTGCGTCAGCCCGGCTCCGTGAAATATATTATCGCCCAGCACCAGCGCACAGGAGTCGCCGGCAATGAACTCTTCCCCCAGCACGAACGCCTGGGCCAGTCCATTAGGCTCCTCCTGAACGGTGTAGCTAAAGGAGCATCCTAGTTCGGACCCATCGCCCAGTAGGTACTCAAAGGCAGCCCGGTCGCGGGGGGTGGAGATGATAAGTATCTCACGGATCCCGGCTAGCATCAGTATCGACAGCGGGTAGTAGATCATCGGCTTGTCGTACACCGGCATGAGCTGTTTGCACACCCCCTTGGTAATGGGGTAGAGCCGTGTGCCCGACCCCCCCGCTAGTATTATTCCTTTCATGACAAGTAAGTCTTAGCGGTGGGCATACATCGCGGCGTAGTAATCGCGGTAGGCTCCACTAGTTACCCCGGCTACCCACGCCGCATTGCTCAGGTACCAGTCCACGGTACGCACGATGCCCTCCTCAAATCGCACGTCGGGCACCCAACCCAATTCCCGCTCCAACTTCGTCGCATCAATGGCGTACCGCAGGTCATGTCCTGCCCGGTCGGTGACGTAGGTAATCAGCCGCTCACTGCTGCCCGGCGCACGGCCCAACTTTCGGTCCATGGTTTGACAAAGCAGGTGCACGAGGTCGATGTTGCGCCACTCGTTGTGCCCACCGATGTTGTAGGTCTCGCCACTGCGCCCACGGTGCAGGATCAGATCGATTGCCCGCACATGGTCTTCTACGTAGAGCCAGTCGCGCACATTGACGCCCTTACCGTAGACCGGCAGCGGTTGCTGGTGTAGGATGTTGTTGATGCACAGGGGAATCAGTTTTTCGGGAAACTGGTTCGGCCCGTAATTATTCGAGCAGTTACTTAGCACTACCGGCATGCTGTAAGTATGATGCCAGGCCCGCACCAGGTGATCGCTTCCCGCCTTAGAGGCCGCGTAGGGGCTTCGGGGGGCGTAGCCAGTCGTCTCGGTAAATAGCCCGGTAGCGTCCAGGGAACCATACACCTCGTCGGTGCTGATGTGGTAGAACAGCTTACCGGCAAAATTTTCGTGCCAGACCTCCCGGGCCACCTGCAACAGCTGTGCCGTACCGATCAGGTTGGTCTGCACGAAGGTGAGCGGTTCTTCAATGCTCCGGTCCACATGGCTCTCGGCCGCCAGGTGCACAACGGTGTCGATGGGAAAGCCGGCGAAGACCTGTCGTAGCGCCTCCGCATCCCGAATGTCAGCCCGCACGAAGCGGTAGTTGTCCCTATCAGCTACATCCACCAAATTGGTGAGGTTGCCGGCGTAGGTCAGTAGGTCCAGGTTGATCACCAGGTAGTGCGGGTACTTAGTGGCCAGGTGGCGTACCAAGTGGGAGCCGATGAAGCCCGCCCCCCCCGTGACTAAGACCGTTTTGTTTATCATGTGGTAATGGTGTCCAGCCAGCTGGCTAGTTTTTTTACTAATTCGGGATGGCTGTACTGGTCTATCGCTCCGTTACCCTGCGTTATTTCATCGCCCCGCCGGTAATTGCGGTACCAGCTGCCTAAGGTTTGGGCGGGTAGCGCAGGTGCAGTGGTATAGGTAAAGCTCCGTCCAGCCCCCACCCGCTCGATTATACCAGCCACGTCACTGTCGGCAGGGCCAAAATTCAGCATCGGGCGGCGGGCGGCAAGATATTCAAATAACTTACCGGGGATCCTTCCCACGGCGTTATCCTGTTGGTTCAGGAGTAGGAGCAGAACGTGACTGTTCACCGTCTCCTGTAGGGCTTCCGCCCTGCTTACCGACCCCATAAACCTGGTTTGTTCGAGTAGTCCGTAGGCCTCAATCTGTTGCCGCACCCGGTGGTCCACCTGTCCATAGAGTCTAAGCTCAAAGGCACTGGCAAAGCCCTCCTCTTCGTAGTTAAGTTGCTGGATTGCCGCAAAGAGGACTTCCGGCTTGCGGTCATACCCCATGATGCCAAGGTGAGACAGGGTAAACTTCTTGTGCGGCACGCGTTCGATGCCCGCAAAGTCTTCCGGATCGTATCCCCAGTACAGTACCCTGACATTCCTGGCACCAATATCCTCTAGCTTAGCTTTCCAGCTGGGGCTTACTATGGTAGTAAGGCTCGCCTGGGCAAAGGCCTCGGCCTCCATTCGTTCGTGCCGCTGTCTGCCCCAGCGGGTGAGGTGTAATAGTTGGTAGTAATCCACCTGCGTCCACGGATCCTGAAAATCCGCTAACCACGGTAGGCCGGTCTGCCGACTTACTAGGGTGGCAATCCGCGTATTGCTGTGGGGGGGCCCATCGGACAGGATGGCATCGACCGGGTGCCGTTGGAGGTAATCGAGTAACCGGCTGACGGCCCCCCGAATCCAGAAGGCACGTGCATCGGGAATGAAAAAGTTGCTTCTGACCCAAACGGCGAGCCGGTATTTCCAACCACCATCTTCCTCACTAGTGTAGAAGACGTTGTTGACATTCTCTTCCGGTGGTTTACCCAGAAACTTTTTGTACCAGCCGTAGGGCTCCCAAATAGGTTGCCGAATGATCTCGATCCCCGCCGGAATGTCCACGTCATTGGAATTGTCAATGGTAGGATAGTGCGCATTTCGGGCGGTAAACACCACGGGTTCCCAGCCATACTGCCGTAAATACTTAGCAAACTTCAGGCAGCGAAGCACGGCTATACCACCGGATGGTGGCCAGTAGTACGAAATGATAAGGACCCGCTTCAACACGGCTTCGCCGTCCATGTGTCGCCAGCACTTGGTCCAAGCCACGCCTGCGGCAATACTGTAACCGGTAGAACCGAAAGAATCACGACGTTTTGGTCTCGGCGAGTAAAATGATGTCGGCGGGAGAAACCTCACAGGTCATCAGGCGCGCGTCGAGCCCATCGAAAGAAATGATGAAGGCCTTTTTACTCTTTGCTTCGACGTAGTGACCGCGCACGCCGGCCAGCGGCCCACGCGCAATCTCTACCCGACAACCGCGTCGGAGGGGCAGGACTGCATCCTCTACGGCCCAGCTCAGCGAAAGGTCACAAGAGATGCGACGCAGCACCTCGATCTCCTGCTCGGTGACCTGCTTTCGTACCCTGCCGATGCGGACAAAGCCGAAAACGAACGGTGCGGCATGGACAGCGGCAGCCTCGCAACTGATGATTTTCACAAACACGTAGCCGCCTAGGAGGGGAATTTGTCGTACTCCGGTTTTAGATTTGTAGTGGTAAGGACGCTCGCGTAACGGCAAAAAGCAGTTGATCTCCTGCTGGCAAAGCAGTTTCGCTACTACCTTCTCTTTACGGTACCCTACCCGGAGCGCAAACCACCGAGCCTCCGTAGGATGCAAATCATCCGTAGCAGTAGACCGTAACGGTTTAAGCAGACTAGGTCTAGCGGCTATAAACACTTAAACTGTGAATTTAGGGCGGTTTAACTTTCTAAGAGTGTGCAAAGATAAAGCAAATTTGCACAAAATATTACCGCCCCGGACCTGACGGTTCCGGGGCGGCGGTATGAGCGGCAGAACGCCGATGCCGTTGAGCTTACTCCGTAATCACGAAACGAACGCTGTGCAGATCGTCTCCATTTACGACCTGTAGGATGTAGGAGCCGGCCCGGTATCCGTCCAGCTCAAGCCGGTAAGTACCGATACTAGCCCGGGTAGTCATCTCATGAACGCGACCGGCAGCATCATAGATGCGCATCGTGACCTCGCCCTTGAACGATTCGGGAATAGTGACCCGCACGTCACTGCCGCGGCTTGGATTGGGATATACCCCTACTTCATCGCGCTGGGGAGCCGTCCGGGCCGAAGCCTGGGGAATTGATCCACCCGCTACGCTTGCACAGGCGGCCTGTAACTCGAAGGAACCGATGTCACGAGTACCGACTACAGACTGGCCGATCTGATCGGGCCGGTCGTCGTTAGGGTTACCGGCGCCGACTACGGGGCTACCGCAATTAGGCATGTAGGTGAAGGTCATGCCACCGTTATCCATCAGCATGCCAAGTTCAGCGGTCGGGCCGGAGACGTCGTTGCCGTCGGCTGCCAGGTCACTCCCGTCGATGTTGCCCAGGAAGTTGTATCCCCCGGAGTTTGCATCGCCGCCTCCGCGACTAAAGTTGGGGTCTTCGGCCGCGTCGTTATCGCTCAGGATGCTTCCCTGAATACTCAGACTAGCCACTCCACCCGTGCTACTTACTAAGTCGACGGATTGAGCAATACCGCCACCGGCAGCAGCCGTATTGTCCACGATGGTCGTGTTGATGATGCTGGCACTAGCCACGTTTGCGATGCCTCCTCCCGATTCCGCGGTGTTGCCGCTGACGGTAGAAGCCAGCACGGAGAGCGAACCTCCGTCGTCATTGGCAATACCACCACCGGCGGTGGTGGCGGCGGCTCCGGCTACAGCGCTGGTCTGTAATACGTTGTCCGCGATGGTACTAGACGACACGTTCAGATCGCCACCGTTGTTGTAGATACCGCCTCCGGCGACGCGCTCACCCGTGCCGGCGCCGGCGGAAAGCACGGAGTTACCCGTGATAGACACGCCGGTCACTTCCATGAGGGCATCGGTCTGGTTCCACAGTCCACCGCCCTGGCTGAAGGCAACATTATTGGTTACCGAGCCGCCGTTGAAATCGACGGAACCTTCCGGATCCGAAACGTGGAGTGCGCCACCATTGCCGGGGTTGGCACCGGCATCATTACCGTCGTAGTCGACATCGAATGATGAGTAGCTGCCTACGGCCACTTCTACGCCACCTCCGGCCCGGTTGGCCGTATTGGAGGATATGACAGACTCGATAACAATCACTTGGGAGGTGAGGAGTGGATCGGTGACATCACCGCCACTCAGGATACCCCCACCGCTGCCGGACGTACCAGTGGCACTGTTGTTGGTTATCTGGGTACTACCGGACACCTCGACCGTACCGCCGTCGTTGTAAATTCCGCCACCACCCTGGATATTATCCGGGGCACCGTCACCGGCCGCTACGTTTCCGTCGATCACTGTGCTGAACACGGACATGTTGCCCTGGCCGTTCCAGAGGCCACCACCTTCGGCACCGGCGGTGTTGTTGCTCACGGAAGAGGTCTGGATGGAAGCATCACCGGCTCCGCCGACGTGAATACCGCCGCCGTTACCGGGGCTGGTCATGACCTCGTTGCTATCAATAGTGGAGCGCACGACGAATAATCCACCCAGCTCCCCGGATGCGTCCTCGACTCCGCCACCGGCGCGTTCGGCTTCGTTGGCATTTATAATGGCCTCGGTGACGGTCAGGATACCGCCCTCTGCGTTGAGCACACCACCGCCGCTACCAGCGGCACCATCGGCGACGTTACCCCTAATCTCCGTGTCTTCGTTGACATTCAGCGTTCCACCGTTATTGTAGATGCCGCCGCCGCCCATCGTGGCATCATCACCTGAGGCGGTGTTACCACTGACTATGACTTCGCGCACGTTCATCTCTCCCAGGTCGTTCCAGAGTCCGCCACCTTCTGAGGCTGCGATGTTTCCGTTGACGACACTACGCAGGATATTGAGGTTACCTGCGGCACCCACGTGGATACCGCCACCGTTGCCGGGGGCGCTGCTGGCAGTATTGTTGTTGATCCGGGAGCTTACGATTCGGCTGATAAAGGTAGGGCCGGAAGCGTCTTCCAATCCACCACCGGCACGATTGGCGGTATTACCCGCGATGGTCGCGTCGTTGATACGTAGCATACCGGGCACCGGAGCGTCTTCGGTACCGCCCATGCCGTGAAAAATTCCACCGCCACTACCGGACTCTCCGGTAGCCGAGTTATCGAGGATACGGGTGTTGGGGTTGACCACTAGCATACCTCCGTTATTGTATACACCGCCGCCGCCTTCGGTAGCAGTGGCACCCTGTGCTTCGTTGTTAGCTACCAGCACGGAGCGGATCGACATACGACCTACATCGTTCCAAAGGCCGCCGCCTTCGGAACCGGCAACGTTGAAGCTTACCGATCCACCGCGCATGTAGAAGCGACCGCCGGAGCCCACGTGGATGCCACCGCCGTTGCCGGGATTGGTGGCCACGGTATTGCTATCGATCCGGGCGTTAAAGATGAGAAAGGAAGTCTCCGGGCCGGATGCGTCCTCGATACCGCCGCCGGCGCGGTTGGCCGTGTTGCTACTCACGGTAGCATCGTTGACCCGTAGGCTACCCCCTAGGTTGAGAATACCGCCGCCGCTACCTGCCTCACCGGTAGCCCGGTTGTTGGTCACGCGGGTATTGGGGTTGACGATCATGGTACCCGCTAGGTTGAAGAGGCCGCCACCGCCCGTGGTGCTGGCGTCGCCCTGTGCCTCGTTATTGTCGACCAGGGTGGAGCGAATGGTAAGCATTCCGGAGCCAAGCCAGATACCACCCCCTTCGTTACCGGCCGCGTTGTTACTAACCTCGCCACGGTAGACCATTACGTCGCCGTTGCCCCCTACGTGGATACCACCGCCGTTGCCGGGGCTCGTGTTTACTGTATTGCCGGTGATCGTAGTAGCCACTACCTCAAAGGCCGTGGCACTATCTTCTCCTTCTCCCGAGGCATCCTCGATACCGCCACCGGCGCGATTAGCTTGGTTGTTACTGATCATGGAATTTTTCACGATCAGGGTGCCACCGGGTTGATTGATGATGCCGCCACCGGAGCCGGAGGTGCCCAGTGCCGTGTTGTTGGTGATCAGGACACGGTTGAGAATTAGCGTACCCTCGGAAGAGATAGCTCCTCCACCCTGGTTAGCCGCATTTCCAGCAGCCGCACAGTCACTGATCGTAACGGTGTGGAGCGTAAGGCTGGCCACGTCACGAACGCGAATTCCTCCGCCGACGGCCGCAAAGCCATCCCGAATATACAGCCGGGTAATCCTTACCTGAGAAGTACCGAGGATCCGGAAGATCCGGCTATCGCTATCACCACTAAGCACCGTTTGGTCCATGCCATTGCCGACAATCGTAAGGTTCTTGTTTAAGATGACGAGCGCCTCTTCAAGCGTAAAAGTCGAACCATTGGTACTTGCTGCAAACACGATGGAATCACCGGAAGCCGCCGTACGAATAGCATTCCGTAAACTGCCTGCAGCCGGAGAATCTGCACTATCGCTAGTATTGGTAACCGTAATGGTGGCCGCCGTCAGTAGAGGCACCAGAGAAAAGAATAACAGCAGCGTAAACAGCCACCGTAAGGGGTAAAGCTTTGTCATAAAAACTGGGTTTAAAGATCAAGTTAAGGATGATGGCTACCCTCACACAGGGAGAGCAACTATTGTAAGTACGGTGCCGAAACGACACACAGTTTCGCCCGTTACGGCGAAAAATTAGATTTAGGGAAGTTTTTCAAGCTAAGACACAATATAATGTGCTTCTTGCGGCTGACTGCGCTGGCGCGTATCGGCCCAAAAGGCTTTTTCATGAGATAGATCGGATGGGCACTTAGGCCAATCCGGCAGTTGAAGGGCATAAAGCAATCCGGTTGCATATGTTCATTCCCTAATTGAGAATTCAGTAGCCGCCGGTGTACCGCCTTAGCACCCACTCCCCGGTAAACAGCAGGAGCAGGAGGAAGAAGATACTGCGCAAGTTAAGGATTGTGCGCGTATTCACCGTCTCAAACAACAACGGTTTGACACTCCCCCCCGCAGCAAGGCGGTCGGGGAGCTCTTCGAGCTGAGTGGGCAGGAGGAAATCGCCGCCGTAGCGCTCGCTCAACTGCCGCAGCAGCCCGTGGTCTGCCTCTAGGCTGTAGCGCTCTACCTCTACGGCCTGTACACTGAAGCGGCCGGCGCTGACGAGTTCCTCCCCGCCGTCACTGGTCGTGGCGCGGTAGGCGTAACTCCCCACGGGCAGGGTGCCGGCATTGAGGGTATAAGCGTTGGTGGTACGGGTGAAGGTGTAGGGATACTCCTGCCCACCCGGACCGGTGATCACCACGCGGGCCTCGGGCTCATTCACGAGTTCGTAGCTGCTGTTGTATAACTCGGCATCGAGGCGTACGGGCTCATTCTCGGCGAAGACGTTCTCGGGCAGACTGACGCGAAAGCGGCGCTTGTCCTCCTGTACGGTGAGGTACTGGGTAAGCTGACTGACCAGCTCGTCAAAGCGATCGTGGGTACCGCCGTCCAAGTAGTCGTAGAGCCGCCACTGCCAGAGGCCTGTACCAATCAGTATGCCGGTCCGTGCGCCCTGACTCTCCCCCACCACGAGCAGCGGATACTCCGTGTCTACCCGACCGATGCGCTGCCGCAGCACCACATTTGCCCCGGGCCCCGCCGCAAAGTTGCCAAAGGCCGCCGTAAGGGGGGGGAAGGAGGGTAAAAAGTCACGGAGCGCGTCACTCAGCGTGAAAGTAGTGAAGGGGTTTGCCAGCGTGACACTTACCTCGTTGCCCTGCACCTGCGCGCCGCCGCCCCCTAGGCTGACGAGTTCCTGTGCCGCATTGAAAAGGGGAGCCGGCACGGTGGGCCCGGTGATATACCAGGTTGGAACGGCCTCCTGCCGCATGGTTTCGAACAGGCCGGAGAGCCGCTGGGTCGCCGAGGGAAGCTGGTGCAGGATAACCAGATCGTAGTCCTGCACCCGGCCGGTAAAGCGGTCGGCGTAGGCGATGTCGACCTCGTTGTTCTGCCCGGTGCGGAGCGACTGCCGGAGGGCTGAAAGATCGGGATGGGGAGAAGCGGCCAGGACCAGGATCTTCTGCCGTGCGTCGAGTACGTCGACGAAAATATCGCGCTGGTTGTTGGCGGTGACGAGCTCGCCGGCTAGGGTAGATACGGCGATACGGTAGCGCTGCACCCCGGCCTCATCGGCGTCCAGCACTACCTCGCGGGTGGTGAAAAAGTCGGGCTGATCGATGGCGATGCGCTCGGTGTGCAGCTCCTCGTTGCCGCCCTCCCCGATGCGGGTGACGGTAAGCGTGGTGGCCTCGGCGCTGGCGTTGCGGGCGTTGACGTCGATCTGGATCGAGAACTGGTCGCCGAGGTAGGCAATGCGGTTGTGGAACACCCGGCTCACGCGTAGGTCGCGGCGTTGGGTTGTATCGCCGAGACCTATAGTGTACACGGGAGCCTGCAGGCCGAAGTCGCGGTAGGCCGGATTACTGCCCTCGTTGTAGATGCCGTCGGTGGCCAGTACGACGGCGCCGAGGTTCTGGTTACCATAAACGTCGCTAATTTGGGAGAGGACGGCGTCGAGGTTGGTCTGCTTGTCGGTAAAGGTGAGGGGGCCGTCCTGGGTGGTGCCGCTGCCGAAGGTATAGGTGACCACATCGTACGATTCAGCAAGCTCGTCGCGCAGGGCATTCCAGCGGGCGGTGTAATCGGTGGTGTCGATTTCCAATCCGACGGACTCGCTCACGTCCTGAGCCAGCACCACGATGGGGTCCTGCTGATCGGTCTGTACGAAGCGCAGGAGGGGGGAGAGTAGCAGGGTGGCCAGCAGGCTGTAACCCAAAAAGCGCAGCACGGCCATGGTCCACACTAGCGCACGCGGCGCGGGGCTACCGGCGCGGAAGTACAGCAGCAGGGCCACCCCCAGCCCGGCCAGTGCACAGAGCACAAGGTACCAGATGGGATATTCAAAGGTGAGCGCTTGCATAATGGGGGCTGGCGGCGAATCTACTCCACGAACTTATAGCCAACGCCCCGTACGCTCAGGAAGTGTGTGGGGTTCTTCGGGTCGCGCTCGAAGTATTTGCGGAACGACAGAATGAAGTTGTCGATGGTGCGGGTGCTAGGGTAGACGTCGTAGCCCCACACCGACTGGAGGATCTGCTGACGGCTAACTACTTCCCCACGCCGTTCGGTCAGTAGCTTCAGCAGCATGGCCTCCTTCTTAGTCAGCGTAAAGGTGCCCTGGTTGCCGGTAGCCTCGTAGGTGGCGAAGTTGACGCGGTTGTCGCCGAAGGTGAATAGCTCGGGCTGTACTTCGGGCGATTTACTGGTGCGCTCAATGAGGCGATTGACCCGCAGCAGCAATTCCTCGAATACGAAAGGCTTGGTGAGGTAATCGTCGGCACCTTTCTTAAGTCCCTGGATACGGTCCTGCGCCTGGTCCTTGGCGGTCAGGAAGATGATGGGTGTATCACGGTTCGTGAGTCGGATCTGCTCCACGACCTGGAAACCACTAACCTCGGGCAGCATCACATCGACCACCATCACGTCGAAGTGCTGTCCGTCGGCATGCTTAAGTGCCTTGCGCCCATCCTCGGCGGTGACGACCTCGAAGCCCTCCAGCTCGAAGTTGAGCTTGACGGTGTCACGGATATTCTCTTCGTCTTCGACCAGGAGGATGCGGAGCATGGGGGCTGGGGGGTTTGGGTGTTGGTACAACGGGGTTTGGGGAAAGGTTGTGGCAGACGACTTACCTTGATCCGACTTACCATATCAGTATATGTTCCGTCTATTCTTACTCCTACTCCTTACCACCCCCCTAGCCGCCCAGTGGACCCCCGACCAAGTATACCGCGAATACCTCTGGGTCACCCCCCCCGAATTAGGCGAGGCCTTCCTACGCGTAGGCGGCCGCTTCGGCTACGCCGCCCAGCCCGGTAAGCTGCCCGATTCTTTACAACAAGATGACGTCCTGCTGTTCCCCCAGTCGCTGGACCTGGCCGGGGCCACCCGCGCCACGCTCACCCTCGAGAAGGTGCTGGGCCATGAAGACAGCCGCGATCTACGCGTAGCCATCAACGGCCATACGCCGATCTCGGTACCCGAGCCCGCCGATGTGCCCAAACCGCAGACCGAGTACATGTACCACACCGATGTCTCCGTAGACGTTCCCCTCGACCAGCTGCACGAGGGTCACGATAACCGCTTCACCCTCACCCTCGATACCGCCCAGCGCTGGGGCTGGCCGCAAAACTTGTTCTACGCCGTCATCCTGCGCGTGTACTACCCCGACGAGGCCGGCCCCGAGATTGACTATCCGCAGGACCGCAGCGTACCCCCCACCAGCTACCTATATATAAAGGATACAAAACCGGACGACCGGCTGGCCGATTACATCCTCATCGGGCGCGACGTAGACTGGTCGGGCCGCGGCGTGCAGCAGCGCAAGCACTGGCAGAGCCACCGGGGGGAGCCGCTGCATACTATCGGTCGTAGTGAGAATGGAGTTAGCAATTTCGCCCAGGCTTGGGACACTGAGTGGCTCCCCACCCAGCAAGACTTTGGCGTACAGGCCCGGGTACTCGGGGCCGACGGCAAGTACCGCGTCAGTGCCCCCCTCGAAAAACTCACCCTGGCCCCCCGTCCCTACACGGTGGCCGTATACGGCGGGGAGGCGCCCCGCAACTGGGTCACCCGCTCCGGTGCCTTCGAGCAGTCGATCGCGGTCAGCGATAGCATCGACCGGGCTACCGCCTTTCGGGTGAACTGGGTCAGCTGGTCGCCCTGCTACAGCAACGGCGTGTTTCTCAACGGCCACCTGATCTGGGACCGTACGGATGAATGCTACACCTTTGCTACCCACTCGCCGGAGTACCACGACCACGACGTGAGCTACCTGCAGCAGGACGAGAACATCATTTCCACCGCCCTCACCCCCCTGTTTCGCGGACAGATGGTGCACGGCATGGAGGTACAGTGGCCGGGCATGCAACTGCTGGTCAAGTACGGCAAGTAACCTTTTTGGCCGTTCTTTGTCCTACTTTCGACTACCGCCTACATGAACAACTGGACTTTCTTTCGGGAAGCCGTGCGAAATTTTCGTTCCACCGGAGCGATCGCCCGCGCCTCCCCCCTGCTCATCAAACGGCTCATTGAGGCAGTCCCCTCCCATCGTCCCCTACGCGTGATCGAGCTCGGCCCCGGTGACGGCTGTATCACTACCGCCCTACTCGACCGGCTCCACCCCGGCAGTACCCTCACGGCCTTTGAGATCAACCCCGTCTTCGTCCGCCGCCTGCAGCAGCTACCCGATTCCCGGCTGCACGTGCATTCGGTTGGGGCTGAGCGGTTGTCGGAGCACTTCGCTCCCCAAAGCATTGATTTTGTCGTTTCCAGTCTGCCCCTCAGCATGATCCCCCAGGAGGTGAAGGAGGAGATCATCCGGCAGTCCCAGCGCGTACTCCGGCCCGGCGGGCAATTCCTCCAGTACCAGTATGCCCTCCAGGATTACGGTCTACTCAAGGACAGTTTCAACCGCGTCAACGTCAGTTTCACCCTAGCTAACCTGCCGCCGGCCTTCGTGTATAGCTGTTCGTTGGGGCTGTCGTAATTCAGGGCGGGGCCGCGGGTGCAGAGAACGTGGCAGGGTCCCCACAATCAGAGGCCACTCAACCTTTATTCTTTACTTAATCGTCACGCTACGAATGACCACATCCTGGGCCGGCCGGTCGTAGGCTCCCGTCTCTACCTCCGCGACTGCCTCCACCACCTCCATGCCACTAACTACCTCCCCAAAAACGGTATAATCCTGATCCAGGCTCGGGCTGCCCCCCAGCTCCCGGTAGGCCTGCCGCTGCGCCTCGCTGTACTTAATATTTTTGATCCGCTCCAACTGATCGAGGGTCGCATCGTCGACCAACGTGCCGGTGACGATGTAGAACTGAGAGCCATTGCTTTTCTTTTCCGGATCACCCGGCGGCCGTGCGGCGGCGAGGGCTCCGTAGATGTGGGGGGCACCGATCTCGGCATCGAGCATATAGCCGGGTCCCCCCATGCCGAGCGTCTTTCCGGGCGCTGCTCCCTTACTCAGTGGGTCACCGCCCTGGATCATGAAGCCGGGGATGACGCGGTGGAACAGGGTGCTATCGAAAAAACCCTCCTCGGCTAGTTTGATGAAGTTCTGGGTGTGGCCGGGGGTTTCGGGGTAGAGCAGGACCTCGACGTCGCCCAGGGTAGTGGAAATGATGGCGTGGGTAGGGCCTGAGGGCTGGCAGGCGGCAAGGGTAGTAAGACCGAAGAGGAGTAACAACTGACGCATAATGCGAAGGTACTGCCTCACCCGTCGATGCGGCCCTCTGTAGTTTCCAGCTCCTCAAAGTAGCCAATGATCCTGGCCTTCAGTAACTCCTCCTGCCCCTTCAGATCAGTAGGCGCGATCTTACTCGTCAGCTCGTAGTGCGGCCAGCCATCCGCATCGCGGCCTACGAAACGGTAGTGACCGTCATCGGCCAGCAGGCGGCAGACGGCCACGTGCATCAGGTCGCGCTTTTCCTCTTTAGAAAAATCACTCTGCCAGCGGCCGAGCTCCTGCACGCCGATGAGGAAGAGCAGGGCGTTGAGGTCCGGAAGCGCGTCCCGGCGGAAACGATCCTTAACTAAATGACGGACGCGTTGGTAGGCGAAGTCTTGTTCCCAGTCGGTCATTGGCAGCGGATTGAGCGGTGAAGGAAGTACATTAGCGAGTGACTATGTACTGAACACACGAGGTCAACCCCTCGGTTGTCTGCCTTCGTTAGCTACCCTACCCCTATGCCCTTCCTTCCTACCCCCCTGCCGGGCGTACAATTGTTCGAACCTCGCGTGTACGAGGACCCCAGAGGTTATTTTTTTGAATCCTACAATGAGGTTACTTTTCTGGAGGCGGGCATCAAAACCCAGTTCGTACAGGATAACCAAGCGGCTAGCACACGCGGCGTACTGCGCGGGCTCCATTTTCAACGGGATGACTACGCCCAGGCCAAACTTGTGCGCGTCGTGGTGGGAGAAGTTTACGACGTCACGGTAGACATCCGACCCGATTCGCCGACCTACCTACAGTGGTACGGCGTGTACCTGAACGATAGCAACCACCGGCAGCTATTTATTCCGCGAGGCTTTGCCCACGGCTACCTGGTGACCTCCGAGCGAGCGGTATTCACCTACAAGTGCGACAACTTCTACGCCCCGCAGGCAGAGGGGGGGCTCTGCTACGATGATCTCACCATCGGAATCGAGTGGCCCGAAGTACCCGGTGGGTACCAACTTTCCGAACGGGACCTCGCCTGGCACGCCATTAGGTAGCCCCAGACACACGTAAAAGTGCCCCGCCTCCATCAGGAATCGGGGCACTCTAGCGTCAAATTAGATAGGAAGGAAGGCCCTACCGAGCCACCACGAAGCGAATACTCTCCACCTCCGCGCCGCTCACGGCCTGTAAGGTGTAGGTACCCGGAGCGTAGTCGCTCAGGTCAAGGCGGTACTGCGCCGTCTGGATACTACCTACGCTGCGCGTGCGACCGTCCATCCCCGTGATACGGAGCGTGATGTCGCCGCTGAAGCGAGCGGGCAGACTAACCATCAGGTACTCACTGGCGGCCGGGTTGGGGAATACGCTAAGTAGCTCAGTGCCTACCTTACTAGCGGGAGCAACGTCTGAATCAGCCACGATAGCAGGTGCAACGATCGAACAGGGGCCCTGCCGTTCGAAGGAACCGATATCACGCTGGCCACCGAAGACCGGCTGGCCGATCTGGTCCGGCGACTGATCGTTGGGATCGCCCATGTCGATGGCAGGGCTCTCACAGCTAGGGGCGTGGGTCATGGTCATGCCGCCGTTGTCGGCCAGCGGTAGCAGATTAGCCGCTACGTTCTCCTTATCCGTGGCGGTGGCGGGGAACTGATCGAAGAGGTCCTCGCCGATCAGGTTATAGCCGCCGGAAGTCACCATACCGGCTACGGTAGCGAAGTCGCGGGCCAGGTTAGCGGAGTTTTGGGCGATGATAGTCCCCGTGATGGTGAGACTAGCTGCCTGGGTAGCCTGGGCAAAACCCCCACCGCCTTTGGCATCGTTCATGGCGATGGTGGAGTTGGTGATCTCCATCATACCGTCGTTGGCCACACCGCCACCGGCTAGGCCGCCCTGGTTACCCGAAACAGTCGAGGTCGTCAAGGTAAGGGTGCCACCGGTATTGTTCGCGATACCACCACCTGCGGTAATGGTGCCGGTCATGCGGTTCTTGGCGATGGTGGAGGACTCGATGTCCAGGATACCGCCGTTGTTGAATACGCCGCCGCCCGCTACGCGCTTGTCGACGGAGCCCTCGTCGGTAACCGTGTTGCTCAGGATGCTGACTTTCGAGATCATCATCATGGTGCCGGACTGGTTCCAGACGCCGCCGCCCTCGTTGGCTGCGGTGTTGTTGGTGACCTTACCGCCGGTGATGTCTACCGTGCTCATCATACCGGTCACGTGGAAGGCACCGCCATTACCGGGGTTGCTGCCGGCGTCGTTGCCGTCGTAGGTGACGTCGGTGGAGGCGTAACTTCCGTCCACCACCTCGACGCCCCCGCCGGCGCGGTTGGCCATATTGCCGCGGATGGTGCCCCCGTTGACAGTGACCGAACCGGCGATGCTAAGCAGTCCGCCACCCGAACCCGAGGTACCAGTGGCTTTGTTGCCGTGCAGTCGGGAGTTATCGACGATTAGCGTTCCGGCGAGGTTGAACAGGGCTCCACCACCGTCGTCGGCATCGTTGCCCATGGCTACGTTGTCACGCAGCAGTACGGTGGCGACCGTCATGGTACCGGCACCGTTCCAGAGGCCGCCGCCCTCCTGGCCGGCCATATTGTTATTGACTAGGCCGCCGGTGATTGCTAGGTGGCCGTCGCCGCCCACGTGGATACCGCCGCCGTTGCCGGGGGCCGTGTTAACTACGTTGCGTTCGATCGAGGTGTTGATGACCGTGAACTCGGTAGCCGCGCCCGAGGCATCCTCGATGCCGCCACCGGCGCGGTTAGCTTCGTTGCCGGAGATTTGGGAATCAGAAATCTTCAGCGTAGCGCCCTCGTTATTGAGGACACCGCCGCCGCTGCCCGACATGCCCGTGGCCTTATTATCAAGCACGCGGACGTTGTCGCTCAGTACCACGGTGCCCATACCGTTATTGTAAATACCGCCGCCGCCCATGTCGGCATCGTCACCCTTGGCTACGTTCTGACGGATCAGGGTGCCGCTTACGGTCATCGTACCGGCACCATTCCAGAGTCCGCCGCCTTCCGCGCCGGCCATATTGAGGTCGACCGTACCGCCGGTAAGCATCAGGTCGCCATCGCTACCGACGTGGATGCCGCCACCATTGCCGGGGGCCATGTTGACGACATTGCGGTTGATGCGGGTGTTAGTGATCATGACCACGGTACTGCTACCGGAGGCATCTTCGATGCCACCACCGGCCCGGTTGGCCTCGTTGCGCTCGATGCGGCTGTCGGAAATGGTCAGCGTAGCCCCTTCGTTATTCAGGATACCGCCGCCGCTGCCGGACATCCCGGTGGCCTTGTTACGCATGATGACCGTACCATCGCTGACGATGATCGTGCCCATGCCGTTGTTGTACAGTCCGCCGCCGCCCATATCGGCATCGTCGCCCATAGCGACGTTATCGGTAATTTCGGTAGCGGAGACGGTCATGGTTCCGGCACCGTTCCAGAGACCACCGCCCTCAGCTCCGGCCATGTTGGCGATAACCTTTGAGTTGGTGATGCTTAGATCGCCGTCGCTGCCGACGTGGATACCGCCGCCGTTGCCGGGGGCATTATTGACTACGTTGCGGTCGATCTTGGTGTTGGTGATGGTCACTTCGGAGCCGGCCCCGGAAGCGTCCTCGATACCACCGCCGGCGCGGTTGGCTTCATTGGCCTCGATGCGGCTACCCGTGATGGTGAGTGTGGCTCCTATGTTATTAAGGATACCGCCGCCGCTGCCGGACATCCCGGTGGCTTTGTTACCACGGATGCTGACGTTGTTGCTGACGATGATGGTACCACCGCCGTTGTTGTACAGTCCGCCGCCGCCCATATCGGCATCATCGCCCATGGCTACGTTATTGCGGATGCGGGCACCATCGGTGACGGTAAGCGTGCCGAGGTTATTCCAGATACCACCGCCCTCGGCTCCGGCCGAGTTACCGGAAACGGTACCACCCGTGACGGTGAGGCTACCGTCGCCACCAATGTGGATGCCGCCGCCGTTACCGGGTGCGTTATTCACTACGTTGTCGTCGATCTTGGAATTGGTGACGAAAAATTCGGTGCCGCTGCCCGAAGCATCCTCGATACCACCACCGGCGCGGTTGGCTTCGTTGCCGGATACCCAGGAATCGGTCACGTACAGGGTGGCCCCTACATTATTGAGGATACCACCACCGCTACCGGAGGTACCGGTAGCCTTATTATTCAGTACACGGGCGTTGTCGCTCAGGACGATCGTGCCCATGCCGTTGTTGAATAGTCCGCCGCCGCCATCGTCGGCGTCGTTTCCCTTACCCACGTTCTGGCGGATCAGGGTGCCCTTTACGGTCATGGTACCGGCACCGTTCCAGAGGCCACCGCCTTCCTGACCGGCCTCGTTGAGGTCTACGGTGCCGCCCGTGATAGTCACATCGCCATCGCTGCCGACGTGCATGCCGCCGCCATTACCCGGAGCCGTGT
Organism: Saprospiraceae bacterium; assembly: GCA_958295895.1. GTDB lineage: Bacteria > Bacteroidota > Bacteroidia > Chitinophagales > Saprospiraceae > Neolewinella. The sequence goes on from CATQHI010000018.1 coordinate 33,560, forward strand.
TGACGACGTTGCGGTTAAGGCGTAGGTTGGTGAGCATGACCATGGTACCGCTGCCGGAGGCCTCTTCGGCACGGTTGGCCACGTTGCGCTCGATACGCCCGCCTATAATGGTGAGGGCACCGCCGGGGGCGTTAAGAATAGCTCCTCCACTACCGGAGGGTCCGGTGGCGGCATTGCCCATCAGGATTGCATCCGTGAGCATCAGCGTGCCCTCGTTAAAGATAGCACCACCGCCCTGGGTAGCTACCGGCCCGTTAGCGATACAGTCGTAGACGTAGATGCGCTCAGCCATGAGGGTACTGGTGGCGCGTACGCGGAGTCCGCCACCGATACGCTCAACACCGTTGTAAATGGCCAGGTCTTTGATCGTGACCGTGGCGCCCTTCCGGACGGAGAAGGCCCGGTTGGTTTTGTTGCCGCTCAGCAGCGTCGTACGCATGCCGTTGCCTAGTACGGTGAGGTCTTTTTCGATGTTGATCACCGTAAGTAGCGTGATCGCTTTGCGGTCGGTCGAGCCAGCGAAGGCGATCGTATCACCGGCCATGGCCGTGCGGACGGATTGCCGTAAGGTGCCCGTGCCGTCGTCGGCCGTGGAGGTCACCGTAATGGTCGCCGCGGAGGCGGCGAAGGGGAGGGTAAAAAAGCTCACTGCCAGGTAGAGGCAGAGGCGTAAAGGGTAGGTGTGTGTGCCATAGTGCGTTTGGTAGTTAAAGAAAATATACTGTCTGCAAGGGTGAGGTACGGGAAAAAACCAAACTAAGTTCTACGGTTTTTATTGTTTGCTTGCGTTATATTTTTTAAACCCCCGGAATATCAATGTTATCACCCTGAATTGGGAGGGAGTAGGTTGGATGAGTGTTAAAATTATTGACAGTTAAGGGGCGTGGGGGCTCGACCGAACGCTCAACTCCGAGCGAAGCGATCACGCTTGCATAAAGGTTCCAAGGCTTACACCAGGGCCCTCCCCCAATAACGCATGCTCCAAGAAACCCTTCGAGGTTCTCGTACGTGGTCGTATTTTGCCGTTCGGCCTACCTTGCACCTGCGAACGCGCCCACCCCTAATCACGCCTATTACATGCGGTAGCTAAATCGTACCTCGTAAATCGTAAATCCCTTGACCCTCACCTTCCACGGAGCCGCCCAAGAAGTCACCGGCTCGGCCCACCTGCTGACCCTCGATGATGGGTGTAAGATCCTAATGGACTGCGTGCTCTACCAGGGACGGAACCAGGAGATGGAGCACTTCAACCAGACCTTCGCTTTCGACCCGGCGGAAATCGACGTGCTGCTGCTGAGTCACGCCCACATCGACCACAGCGGACGGGTGCCGAAGCTGGTCAAGGAGGGGCTTTCGGGGCAAGATTTACGCCACCCACGCCACGCGGAGCCTGTGCGCGATCCTGCTACTGGACTCGGCCTACATTCAGGAAAAGGACGCTGAGTACTATAACCGGAAGAACGATGACCGGCGCGAGCCGCTCTACGAACGCCGCGACGTGAAGCCCACCATGGAACGCTTCGTGGGCCTGCCCTACGACCGCTGGCAGGAGCTGCGGCCGGGGGTGGAAGTGCAGTTTCGCGACGCGGGGCACATCCTAGGTAGTGCGAGTGTGACGCTGCGGGTGACGGAGAGCGGGCAAGATCACCACGATCGGCTTTACCGGTGATGTGGGGCGACCGAACCGGCCCATCCTGCGCGACCCGGTGAAGCTGCCGGACTGCGGACTATATCATCAGTGAATCTACCTATGGCGGACCGCGAGCACGAGCTGCCACCGAACGAGCTGGCGCGATTCTTAAAGATCATCAAGGACACCGTGGCCCGGAGCGGCAAGCTACTCATCCCGGCCTTCAGCGTATGGGCGGACGCAGGAGATCGTGTATATGCTGGACCAGCTGGAGAGTAGTGGGAAACTGCCGCGCATCCCGGTGTTCGTGGATAGTCCACTGGCGGTGAACGCGACCACCGTCTTCGGAGCTCACCCGGAGTGCTACGACAGTGAGCTACAGAGCTACATGCTGACCGATGAGAACCCTTTCGGCTTCAACGACCTGACCTACACCCAGAGCGTGGAGGAGAGCAAGGCACTCAACCACCTGGAGGGGCCGGCCATCATCATCAGCGCCAGCGGCATGATGAACGCCGGGCGGAGCAAGCACCACCTGGCTAATCTGATGGGCGATCCTCGCAACACCATCTTCATTGTCGGCTACTGTGCTCCGGGCACCCCGGGCGGTAAGTTGCGTGATGGGGTGGAGGGTATGAGGCTCTACGGCCGCTACCACGACCTGCGGGCCGAGGTGGTGGTGATGGATAGTTTCAGTGCCCACGCGGATCGCTCGGAGCTGATCTTTTTTCTGAATGGGCAGCAGGATACGTGCCGAAAGGTCTTCCTGGTGCACGGGACGCTGGACCGGATGGAGGTCTTCGGGGCGAGCCTGGACCGGGCGGGGTTTCGGGAGGTGGTGGCGCCGGAGCTGGGGGATGTGGTGGGGCTTTAGGGGGTTGTTGTTGGAGGGCTCAACACAGAGGACACTCGCGTCAGCAGGGGTGGGGGCCCCTGGTGTAAGCTCACAGAGGTACACGGAGTGTGGGGGGAAGGGCTGCCTGCGGCAGGGGGGAGGGCACGGAGGCGGGGTGTCGTCGGACGAGTACCGGCGGAGCCGGCTCGTCCGACGACTTGTAGCACTAGCTGTCTTGTTCACTGCTTGTGGTCAGGAGGTGCCCCCACCCAGCTACGCCTTCTACCACTGGCAGACCGAGCTGAGCGTACCGGACGCGCTCCTAGAAGCCCACCATGCCGATCGCCTATACATAAAAGCCTTTGACGTAAGCTGGGAGAACGGGCGGGCGCAGCCGGCGGCCATCCTGCAGGCTCGGGATACGTTGCCGGTGGAGGTCGTGCCGGTCGTGTTTCTCACCAACGAGGTCTTTCAGCATCCACTGGGCAATCTAGTAGAGGACGTGACCGAGCTACTTACCCGCAGCTTCCCCTACCCCTTCGCGGAGCTCCAGCTCGACTGCGACTGGACGGCGGGGACGCGGGATGCGTACTTCAATTTTCTGCAGCAGCTCAGGGAGCGGCTTCCGGGCAAGGTCATCAGTTGCACCGTGCGGCTACACCAGTACCGGGACCGGGTGGTGCAGGGCGTGCCCCCCGTGGACCGGGCTGTGCTTATGGCCTACAATACGGGTGAGCTCGGCAGTTGGGAAACGGAAAACTCCATCGTCGACTCAGCGGCGATTGAGGCTTATACTGCGGGGCAGCCCCCCTACCCCCTCCCGCTCGATCTGGCCGTGGCCGTTTACGACTGGGCGGCGGTGTACCGGCGGGGGCAGCTGGCGTACCTGATCAATGAGCCGGAGCTAGTGGGGCTGGGGGATACGAGTCGGTTTACGCAACTGCACCACTGCGGTACCGGGTGAAGGCGTCGACCTACTACGGGGGGCTGTACCTGTACCGGGGGGATTTGCTGCGGCAGGAGGTGGCGGATCGGACGGGCGCGTTTGCGCTGGCGAAGCGGTTGTGGCCGCAGGTGGCTACAGCGGGGAGTAAGCGGGTAATCTTCTACCGGGCGGGCAGTAGGCAGTGGGGCGGGGCCGCAGGTGCGGGGGACGTGGATAGCGCGACCGATTAGGGCTGGCGGACAAAGGGTGACGGGGCAGTCTAGTTCTGGTAATGGGGATGTAGTTCACCGTATTACCCCAGTGTATAGTACCGATGATAGTATCGGGCCCCTGGATGTACCCCTCGAACCAGGAGGATTTACCCTCGGGGTCAGATAGTACCTCTCATATCTGTATTCTGCTACGCCGATGAGCCACTGGAGGCTATCTCGTCCATCGGGAAGTTTTGTCAACTGCAACAAGGCTGACGATAGGTCTGGCCGTTCGCCCCCCAATGCTAGTGGATGGTATACTATCTGGGTCTTCCGTATATAGCTTAGTATAAAAGATATTCTCAGTTGCTTGCTCTAGCGAGTCATCCAATCGGATGATCATTCCGATGTCTACTACGCACCCGTCCATAGCGGCGTAGTACTCACCGGACACACGGCATGTCGAACTAATTAGCGGCATTATTAAACCTACCACCCGGTCCAGTACCATCCTATAGCTAGCCACCGATTTTTAGCGGCACCTTGTTAAAGTTTTACCGCCTAAGCCGCCGCCCCACCGCGTGCCGCCGCAGCCGCGTAGCCTCCGCCCCTACGTAGATATACTCGTCATCATACACCGCCACCGCCTCGTGCGTGCGTCGGTAGGGCCCAGGCGATGTTCCTACGCTTCATCTTTCCCTCCAACAAAAACGCCCCTCCGGATAGTCACTCAGCGTGATCAGGGAGGCCGAGCTCGACGGCAAAAAGCCCAGCAGCATACGAAAGTTATAGGCCACCAGGTAAAGCTGCTGCCGTTCGCGGTCCAGGGCGGGCGCCCGTCACCACCCGGCGGGGCAGGTAAAGACTATCGACTAGCTCCACTACATAGGTGCCCGGCTCAGCCGGTAGCGTAAAGTGCTTGATGTAGAACGGCCGCGCCCCGAAGAGTATATCCTTAGTAAACAGATGCACCCGGCCGTCAGCCACCACCATGGCCTCGCAGTCGTAGTTGCCGGGGGTAAGGGCGGCCCTGCCCGTCCTCGCCGGGGTAGGTAGATACACGATGGAGTCGGTGCGCTGGGGTAGTGCGGTCGTAACGGTAGATCGTCTGCTCCGTGCGCCGGCCGGTGTTATTACCGAAGTCGCCCCACGTAGAGTAGTCGTTTTCGTCGGCGGGATCGATGTCTTCGTAGTCGGAGGCGCGGGCGTCGAGGGTGTCTACGTGCAGCAGCTTCCCGGCGCGGTCGGTGGTGTAGAGGTAGGGCCCGTCGCCGCTGTCGTTGTGCCAGATGAGGTCATTGCCGTCGATGACCAGGCCGGAGGCTTCGTTGATGCGGGCGGGGAGGGGGAACTTGCGGCGGGGGCGGTGGGGTGACAGGGCTCGTGAGCATTAGGAGGAGCAGGAAGGGGCTTAACACAGAGGACAGGGAGGGAAGCACAGAGGTCACGGAGGCTGGTGGTATATATAGGTGTACGGAGGCCAACGCCTAGCGGCGTTATGTGGGAAGAATAATTAGATAACTAAGCAACATAAGCACCGCCAGGTGCGAGCCGCTGTTCCCTCAATTCCAATGATGACTCTGTGTGCCTCTGCGTTTTCCTCTGCGTCCTCTGTGTTGAGCCCTCCAACGCATCTCTACGTCTACCGCACCAGCGCACCGCCCCCCTACCCTACTTTTGCCCCCATGCCCCAACGCCACCCTCAAACTCATCACCACCACCGACGCACGACCGGCCCGTCTACGTAGCCGGCACCTTCAATAACTGGACGGCCGGCGATTGCCACCTACCGCATGGAGGCCGACGAAAAACCCGGCACCTACCGCCGCTCCTTTCACTTTGACAGGGACGAAAAGGTGGAGTATAAGTATACCCGCGGCGGCTGGGAGGGGCGTAGAACTGGGCCCCCACGGCGAGAGTACGCTCAACCACCTGCGCCACACCGGAAAACCCTGGAGCGTTCCCGACCGGGTGGAGAACTGGGCCAGCCCCGGACTTGAATATCAGAGCGAGCTCCTACCCCGCATCGAGGTGATCAGCCATGAGTTCGAGATACCGGAGCTGATCCGGACGCGGCGGGGTGGCCGCACTGCTGCCCCATGACTACTACGAGACCGATAAGCGCTACCCCGTGCTGTACCTCCAGGACGGGCAGAAACCTCTTCGACGACTACGCGCCTACGGCAGCTGGGGGTGGATAAGCGGCTGGCGAGCCTGGCGGAGCGGGGGATGGGTGATCTGATCATCATCGCCATCGACCACGCCGAGCGCAGCGCATGAGTGAGTTCACGCCCTCGTTTCGCAACCGGCTGGGCAAGGGAGACGGACGCGCCTACACCCGCTTCCTAGCCGAGCGGCTCAAGCCCTACGTCGATGAGCACTTCCGTACGCGGCCGGAGGCGGAGCATACGGGCATCGGGGGGAGCTCCTGGGGGGGCTGATCAGTCTCTATGCCGGTATTCTATACCCCAATGTGTACGAGCGGATCATGGTGTTCAGCCCCAGCTGTGGGTGACGCCCGAGATTCCCTTCAACCTGATGCGACTCACCCACCGCTACCGGGGCCGTATCTACCTCTACGGCGGGGAGGCGGAGAGTAAGAACATGGTGCCGAATATGGAGCGCTTTTCGCGAGCAACTGCTGCGCGCAGACCGGTACGACGCAGGTAGAATTGAACATGGCCGTCGATCCCCTGGGGCAGCACAACGAGGCGCGCTGGGGGCGGGAGTTTCCCAAGGCGATCGAGTGGTTATTCTTCGCCGATGGCTAAGGAACAGCAGAATTTTTTATATTGCGGCGTTCCACTATGACATCACACAGTTCCACGCCCTTGTCCCTCCGCTCCTATTTTTTCCTCTGTGTAAGCCTCTGCCTACCTGCATTGCTCGGTGCGATGGACGAGGCGGCCGCCGAGCGACAGGCCCGGCAAATTATGGAACTGAGCAGGAGGAGGTGGAACGCCGGCTGGCGCTATGGATCAGTCGCTGCTTGACTACCGGATGGACGACGCCGTTTACCGTCGGATCGTCAATTACCTCCAGGACTGGCCGGTATCGAGCGGGCGAATGCTGGCACGGTCGGCGCGCTTCTACCCTATTTCGAGGAGCAGTTGGAACAGGCTAACCTACGCTGGAACTCAAGCACCTGAGCATTGTAGAGAGCGCGCTGCGGTCGTGGGCGATCAGCCGCGTCGGGGCCGGGGGGCTCTGGCAGCTCATGCCGGGTACGGCCCGCGAGCTGGCCTGATCGTCAGCGACGAACTGGACGAGGCGGCTCGACCCCACCCTGGGCTGTGCCGCCGGCCTGGAACTACCTGCGTATGCAGTACGACCGCTACGGCGACTGGGCACTGGCGCTGGCCGCCTACAACTCCGGGCCGGGGCAACGTAAATCGGGCCATCCGCCGCTCGGGCAGTCGCAACTACTGGAAACTGCGCCGCTTTCTTCCGCGGGAGACGCGGGCCTACGTGCCAAGTTTCATCGCGGCGGTGTTTTTGATGAGCTACCACCACGATTTTGGGTTGCCCGCCACCCAGATCTCACTCGACGATCAGCTTACGGAGCGCCTCCTGGGTGCACCGCAGAATCAGTCTGTACGTGTAGCTCAGGTAACGGGCCTACGCCCCGAGGTCGTCATCGAGATGAACCCACAGTACGTACGCGGCTACCTACCGGGCTCCGGGGCGGTCACCTCCTACAATTGCCCCAGCGGGTAGTGCCGGCTATGTTGGAGTACCTGGCCCTCTACCCCGTGAAGGATCGCGAGGACAGCGCGGAGATACCCTGGTCCCACCCCCTACTGGCCGAGGGCGAGACCAACGCCGACCGCTACTACGTGCGCCGGAAGTTTACGCCGAGGCGGGGGATACGACGATCCGGCAGGTAGCCGAGCGGTACGATCAGGCGGTAGATCGGCTCCTGGTGTGGAGTGAGCGGGTGTGAGCAGGACTCAGTGACCTTGGGAGAGGCTTTCCACTACTACGATGTGGAGACGTGTACCAGCCCTACGATACCCGCAGCCGCGACGTGCCGCCGCCGGCACCGCAGCTGGTAGCCTACGGACAGCCCGGGTGCGCAAATCCCTACAGCAATACTTTGCTACCCTCCCCGAGCCGACCTACGCCGAGCCGGGGGATGAACGGCGCTGGGTGGGCAGTTATTTAAGAAGTAATTTTGTTGGCAAGCGCGTTGACGGATAAAAGGATGAGCGGCAACTCCGAAGCTGCCACTTTATTCTTACTTTACCGCCCCAAATTGGGGGAACTTAGCCAATCGATTGCATGAAATTCAATTCACAGGGTGGACGCAGAGGTCACCTACGACGCCATCGTAGTGGGTACCGGCATCAGCGGCGGCTGGGCTACAAAAGAATTGTGCGAAAAAGGCCTCAGGACTCTAGTCCTGGAAAAGGGCCGCATGGTCAAGCACAATGATTATCCTACGGCCAACCTGGACCCACCTGGGGACTTCGAAACCATGGGCCGGGTACCTGCCGAGGAAATTCAAACGCATTACCACCAAGCAGAACCGCACGGGGCTACACGTACAGGAGGGCCAGTAAGCACTGGTTCGTCAAGGACGACGAGCACCCCTACAGCGAGACCGAGCGCTTCGACTGGATGCGCGGCTACCACGTGGGTGGCCGCTCCATCATGTGGGGCCGGCACAGTTACCGCTGGAGCGATATGGACTTCCAGGCCAATGCCAAGGATGGTATCGCTACCCCCTGGCCGGTAGGCTACGCCGAGATCGAACCCTGGTACGATTACGTGGAAACCTTCGCTGGCGTCAGTGGTGAAAAGCTCGGCCTGGCCCAGTTGCCCGACGGCAAGTTTCTGCCCATGATGCCGCTCAACTGCGTGGAGGATAAAGTCCGCCAGGGGGTGGCCGAAAACATGAACGGACGCGTTATCACCGCCGGCCGCGTCGCCCACCTCACCGCCTATAACCCCGAAGTACATAAGGGTACGCGCGGACAGTGTCAGTTCCGCAACCGCTGCATCCGGGGCTGTCCCTACGGTTGGCTATTTCTGTAGCCTGTCTTCGACCATCCCGGTGGCGCAGGAGACGGGTAACATGACGCTGCGGCCCAACAGCTCGGTCTACTCCCTGATTTACGACAAGGAAAACAAGCGGGCCAAGGGCGTGCGCTTCCGCGACTCCCGAGACCGGCGAGGACCACGAGGCCTACGCCAAGGTGATCTTCCTGTGTGCCTCGGCCATCCCGAGCTCCTACATCGTGATGAATACGGAGCACGAGGAAGAAGTCGTGCTCGACACCAGCGGCGAGCTCGGCGGCAACGTCATGGACCACCACTTCCGCGTGGGTGCCTCGGGCGATACCGATGAGTTCGGCGACCGCATCGAAAAGGGCCGCAAACCAATGGCATCTACATCCCCGCTACCAGAACCTCGGAGACCGGGCCAGCAAGAAGGACTACCTCCGCGGCTGGGGCTACAGGGCGGTGCCGACGCGGCGGCTGGTCGCAGAACGTGCGCGAAATGAACGTCAAGATTGGGCCCGAACTGAAGGAGGCACTGATCCGCCCGGGCAAGTGGACCATGGGCATGACCGCCTTCGCCGAGACCCTGCCCGACACCAACAACCGCATGACGCTGAACCGCGACGTGAAGGATAAGGACGGCCTACCTACCCTGACCTTCAACGCCAAGTGGGGCGAGAACGAGTACGCCATGGTCGACGATATGATGAACGACGCGGCCGAGATGCTCGAAGCCGCCGGCATTAAGAACGTGAGCACCTACAACGCACACTCCTATCCCGGACTCGGCATCCACGAAATGGGCATGTCGCGTAATGGGCAGTAGCCCCAAGAACAGCGTGGTCGATAAGCACAACCGGCTCTGGGCCGCGCCGAACGTCTACATGACCGATGGTGCCTTCATGACCTCCGCCGCCTGCGTGA
>CATQHI010000019.1 GCA_958295895.1 Saprospiraceae bacterium
TCCGCTCGCTGAATGACCGGGGGCAGGTACTCGCGCGTCAATTCGGGCAGTTGGGGGTCGGCCTCGCCGGCAATCTCCAACAAGGAGCGTAGTAGCGATACGATGGCCGCGTTCGAGTTATTGACCTCGTGGGCCATCATGCGGATCACCTTGCCGTAGGCCTCCTTTTCGGCTTCGAGCAGGTCGGCCGTCACGTCCTGCAGCACCACGAAGCCGCGCTCAAAGCCGCGGTCGATGAAGGTGGCGTACTCGGCGTGGATGCGGCGGTTGTCGGCCGTGGTGTAGACACGTTTTTCGTTGGGCTTTTGCGCGGACGCAGGTGCAAGCACTTTGGTGGCGAACTCCGGCAGCTCCCGGCGGCGGGTCACCCAGGGGTTCTCCGACTGCACCCCGCCGTCGAAGTCCAGGATCAGGATGCCTACCTCCGCGGCGCTCACCAGTTGGTCCAGGAACTGTTCCCGCTGCCGGCCGGTTACCCGCTCGTTGCGGAGTTGGTCGATCATGCGGTTGTAGACGGTGCCGAGACGGTCCATTTCGGGGCTGCCGGTGGGGGTCATTTTGACGGAGAAGTCCTGATCGGCCAGGGCCCCTACTCCACGGCTCAGCAGGTCGAGGGGGGCTACCAGCACCTGGTAGAGGCGGTAGCCGAGGTAGGCGCTTAGGAGTAGGATCATCTCCACGAGTAAGAGTACCGGTCCGCCGCCGATGGCGTAGTAGGCCAGCACGCCCAGCAGTAGGTGGAGGGTGGTGAGGTAGGCGATGTACTTTAGGGGGGTGGGCACGGGACCGTGGTATGGTGAGGGGGAACTATCTTTAACGAGTTTCCGTTGAATCAGCAAATTAAACCTGTATGAGCTACGAAGCTAGGATTACCTCTTCGCCTGACGTGATGCTTGGTAAGCCGGTCATCAAGGGTACTCGAATAACCGTGGAGCTAATCCTTCAAAAACTTGCCGATGGGTACACTTTGCAGGACGTGCCGGCTATGTATCCGAATATTACTACGGAAGATGTGGATGCTGTGTTGCAGTATGCGGCGGCGGTGATTGCAAGTGAGACAATGATCAAGGCGGCGTAGGATATATGAGGTTTTTAGGGGACGAATGTCTGAATGGGTTTATAGTTAGGGATTTACGTGAGGCCGGATACGACCTTCAGTGGATACTCGAGGATGCACCAAGCATCAAAGACGAGAAGGTTATTGAGTTTGCTAAAGCAAGTCAGACCATTTTAATTTCAGAGGATAAAGATTTTGGCGAATGGGTCTTCTCCCACCATGTTACTGGGCTGACAATCATCTTTTTGCGCTACAGGAAAGAAGAGTATGAAGAGATCTTGCAGGCCCTAAAAGTAGTTCTCACAGATCTGGAAGGAGCCGCTTTAGAACACGAGTTTATTACGATTACAGCTAGAAAAATCAGGCGCCGCGCTATATAACCTTCTCGTATGCCCGATCCTACTACACTTGAGCAGTTAGACCCAGACAGGTACTACACCTACAGCGACTACATGAGCTGGACTTTCCCAGAACGTGTAGAGCTTCTGATGGGTAAACTCCGCCCTATCGGTCCTAATCCAAACCGGCAGCATCAGACCATTTCTAGCAACTTCTGCGGCAACATGTTTCCTTATTTCCAAAAGTCTGGTCACTATCTGTTCTTCGCTCCTTTTGACGTCCGCCTCCCCGTAAGTTCGAAGATCGGCGAGGTTGACACCGTTGTACAACCCGATATCTGCATAATCTGCGATAAAGCTAAGCTAGATGAGCAGGGCTGCCACGGTACTCCCGATCTAGTAGTCGAGATTCTTTCCCCCGGCAACGTCGTACCCTATGAGGTGCGGGAAAAATTTACGCTTTACGAGTTGCCGGCGTACGGGAGTACTGGTTGATTCTGCCGGCATACAAAACTGTTATTCCCTACATCCTGAATGACAAAAGTACCTTCATCGGCCTCCAGCCCCGGACTTCGCAGGATAACCTTATCAGTACAATCTTTCCCGACTTGAGTCTCGACTTAGCTACGATCTTTGCCTACGAAGAGTAAGCCCCTAAGTTTCAATCCCATACTTCTCCACCCGCCGGTAAAGCGCCGCGCGCGTCAGCCCCAGCTCCCGGGCCGTAGCGGTGATCTCGCCGCCGTTCCTACCCAGTGCCGCGCGAATCATCCGTATTTCCATCTGCTCCAGGGTAACGCCCGAGGGGGCGAAGTTGGTAGCCGCGGGCCGGTCGCCCGACTGCCGTTCGAGTTGCTCTACGCTCAGGGTATCTTCGGTACTCAGGATGGCGGTGCGCTCGATCAGGTTCTGCAGTTGGCGCACGTTGCCGGGGAAGGGCTGACGGCGTAGCCAGGCTACCGCCTCGTTAGTGAGGTTGAGCTTCGGGCGCTCGTAGCGGCGGCGGGCACTGGCCAGGAAGTGCTCGGCTAGGGGGGCAATGTCCTCGGGCCGCTCGCGCAGGGCGGGTAGGTGGAGGTGGATGAGGTTGATGCGGTAGAGCAGGTCCTCGCGAAAGGTCCCGGCGGCCACCATCGCATCCAGGTTGCGGCTGGTAGCGCTGAGGATGCGTACGTCGGTAGGGCGTGGCTTGCTTTCTCCGAGTCGCTCGTACTGCCGCTCCTGGAGCACCCGTAGCAACTTTACCTGAGCGGCGGGGGCCAGATCACCTACCTCGTCCAGAAACAGGGTACCGCCCTCCGCCAGCTCGAAGCGCCCCTTGCGGTCAGCGCGCGCATCGGTAAAGGCCCCGGCTTTGTGGCCGAAGAGCTCGGACTCGAAGAGCCCCTCCGGTACCCCGCCTAGATTCACGGCTACGAAGGGACCGCGAGCACGCTTGCTGGCCGCATGGATGGCCTCGGCGATGAGCTCCTTACCGGTGCCGCTCTCGCCGGTGATAAGGACGGAGGCCTGGGTGGGGGCTACCCGCCGGGCCTGTTCGACAACCTGCTTTAGTCCCTGGGAGGTACCGGTGATGGAGTCAAAGGGGTCTGCTTCCTTTTGCGATCGCGATGCACCCGCGGCCCCGCCCCCCTTGTTAAGTTGCGCTTGTATAGCGTTCAGCAGTTCGTGATTATCCCAGGGTTTGGCGATGAAGTCTCTGGCACCCGCCTTCATACCCTCCACGGCCAGTTGCACGGTGGCCCAGCCGGTCATCTGGATGACGGGTAGCTCGGGGTGAGCCGCCAGTAGCTCGCGTAGGAGTTTCATGCCGCCGCGGCCGCTGGTCTCGATGGTGAAGTTGAGGTCGAGGAGGACTACATCAGGTCTGAACTCCTCTACCGCCGCCAGCGCCTCGGCCGGATAGTGGATACTACGCACCGTGTAGCCGGCCCGGCGGAGCAGGAGCTCGAGGCTGGTGCAGACGGTGCGGTCGTCGTCGATGATTAGGAGGGAGGGGATGGGGAGTTAGAATTTAATGGTTAGCGGGGCGCGTCTGGTGTTTTGGGAGTGTCGGATGTAAGGTGGAGGCGGGTACGGAGGGCGGCGGCTTTTTCCTTAGCGCGTTCCATTGCTGCGGCATCGTCACCCTGGTAGTTGATAGAAACGTAGTTGCGGCGGGTGTTGAGGCTGTACTCGATACCGTCGTCGTCCGAGGTCGTCCAGTCGCCGGTGAAGCGAATATTAACGGTGATGCCAGCGGCTTTAGCAAAGGCCTGTACGAGGTCCTCGCGCTCTACGTCGGTGGTGCGTAGGGAATAAGCGTAGTGAGTGCCGTCTTCCGTGTAGTAGGAGGAGAGGGAGCAGTAGGCGGGGCATGGTCGGGTGGTTTTTGTGGTGGGATGGATTGGTAAAGACTCGGCGGACGACGAGAGGGCCGACGAGGGTCATTCCTCGTGGAGGACATCGGCGGGGTGGAGCCGCGCGGCTTGTCGGCTGGGGAGAAGGGCGCAGAGGGTGACGATGAGCAAGATAGTGGCGATGGCCGCCCCGATGCCGAAGTAGAAGTATTTGCCGGGAATGGGCAGCAATTCCAGCAGTGGCACCTGCACGGCGAAGAAGGTGCCGAGCAGCAGCCCGGCGACGGTAACGATCAGGATTTCCCCCACAAACTGGGCGGTGACCTGGCCGGGCGTGGCCCCCATAGCCTTGCGCAGGCCGATCTCGGCGCGGCGGCGGTTGATCTGGGTGAAGAGGACGCCGAAGAGGCCGAGGGCGATGTTGATGAGGAGGAAGGCGGATATGGTGGTGAGGATGACGAGGGGGAGGGTGGTGGGCCGGTTGGCCTTGATGCGGTCCTGTGCCATGTTCCAAATAACAACATCGGTGTTTTTTGTGAGGGAGGTAAGGAGGTTGTAGATAGGTTCTTCGATCTCGGCGGTCCGACCGGGCTCGGCACGCACAATGAGCTGTTCGAAGGGACCATTATCCATACTCTGCCAGTTTCTCTCCGAAAAAAAGGTGAGCGGAAGGTTCTCCGCGAAGTTGCTGTGGTACTTATAGTCCTCGACTACTCCGATGATCTTTTTCTCTCCATTGATCAGGATGACCGAGTCGATCATTGATTCCCGGTCGGCATAGTATTCATCGATGAATTTCCCATTCACTACGATGGGGTCGTACTTTCCGGCCAAATCGGCCTGCGTAAACCAGTGGCCCTGGCGAAAACGGAGCTCCATGGTTTCCGCAAAGTTGATGCCGGCAAAGACCATCATCGTATTGATGTGGATACCATTGTCATCGCTACCCGTGTTCCAGGTGCTTCCGCCGAATGGGTTGATGGGCCCCAGGAAGCAGGCCGATGCTACACCGGGAATCTCCGCTACTTCCTGCAACATCCGCCGCTGTAATCTTTGGACTTCCAGGGAGTCCATATCGTCGGCAATATCTACCCTGACTCCTACACTATTTTCGTAGCTGAAGCCCAGGGGCGAACTATACCGGTCGAGATTGTAGAATCCAAATGCGTATACCCCAAAAAGTACCACGAAGGCCAGCAGTATTTCGAGAAAGATCAGGCCATTAGAGCGGCGCTTGTTCCACATTAACTTGAGCAGGTGATTAAACATGGCGGTCAGGATTTAGCGGAGTGCAGTTCCGATGTTGGTACGGCTCATCCGGTAGGCGGGCAGGATGCCGGAGAGCATACCGAAGAGTAATACCACGATGATGAAATAAAGTAAGACCTTGAGGGAGAAGGCGAGACGGACGGTACCAATTAGGTCATTGGCGTTGACGTAGCGGATGACTAGCACGGCCAGCACGAACCCGATCACGCCTCCGATAATGGTAAGCACCAGGTTTTCGAAGAGAAACTGGGAAAGAATATCACTGCTGTCCGCTCCGAAAGCCTTGCGCACCGCGATCTCCGACTTACGCTCAAAGACCCGGCTCACGTTAAGATTGATCAAATTGATGAGCGGTAGGGCCAGAAAAAGGGCCAGCAGCGTCAGCAGGGGGATAAAAACCATCAGCTTCGCCTTCCCCGTGTCGTTGGTCTGCATGGTTCTCGCCGCAAACGCATCCATCGCGGTCCCTGAATAAAGCCGAATATGCTCGAAGTCGGACCCCGGTGGCATCACGAAGTTCGTCGCGAAAAATTCCAGCTGCTTCTTCACGGACTCCCGCTTTCCCGGACTGCTCGCCAGAAACACGGCCTGAAAGGGTCCCTGTAGCTCCTGGTTACCGTACTGACGAGGGTCGATAGTGGTCAGGGGAAGAAAGACATCCCCGGCAATATTGTCGTCGTCCTTAAGCGGTCGCTGCACGATCCCTACGACGCGATACTTCTGGTCGCCCAGGTCCATTTCCCGACCGATAACCCCCGCCGATACCTCGCCGAAATAGTTGGTTGCGGCCCGCTCCGTAAGTACCACCACCTTATTGGCCCCTGCCACGTCGTCCGTTCCGAAGGGAAGTCCGTAAAGGAAGTTGAAATCGAAAACGTTCCAGTAATTCGCGTCTACGTAGTAAGTGGCCAGCGTCACCTTGCGCCCGTCAAGGTAGGCGTCGATGAATCCATTATTCGATAAAAAGGTATAATCATCCACATCCGTAAAATCGCGCATATTCTTATCGAGAAAAGAATAACTCATCGGCCCGTTGGAATTATTCATATTCCCATTCGGCTCCACGCGCTGCGTGCTATCAAATCGGGTAGCCCCGTCGTCCATTACGATGGTATCCACGGTATAGGTAGTATCGAAAAACTCGGTATACCGCTGCAACTGCGGCAAAAACACCATCCGATCCACTTCCGTCATTGGCTTGTTCGCCCCGAATAGCGCATCCCCCATCGACGTGATCAACATCAAAATCATCAGCGTAAAGCTGATCCCGAACAAGCTCACGAAGGTGTAGAACGGCCGCCGCCGCAGGACCTTTAGCGCTAGGGTGAGGTAATTTTTTATCATGATTTAATGCTTATTAGTTTTTGATATGCGATTCTTGATTAGCTGCGCTGCTGCCTTCGGCGGTCTCGATATGCGAGCAGGCAACAGCGGTAGCCACCTCATACCTCGCATATCGAGAATCGCATATCGCATATCAACTTACTCTTTCTCCATCCGAAAGCCGCACCAACCGGTGCGTCTTCCGCGCCATCCGCTCATCGTGGGTTACCATCACGATCGTCGTACTGAGGTCGGTATTTAGTCGCGTAAGGATGTCCATGATCTCATCGCCCATGTGGCTGTCGAGGTTGCCGGTGGGCTCGTCGGCCAGGATGATGTTGGGGCGGCCGACGATGGCACGGGCGATGGCGACGCGCTGTTTTTGTCCGCCGCTAAGCTGGTTGGGGAAGTGGGTCGCGCGGTTGCTGAGGCCTACGCGTTCGAGGGCGGCGAGGGCCAGGCGGCGGCGTTCCTTACCGCTCGTTCTGCGGTACAGCAGGGGCAGCTCCACGTTGTCTACTACCGAGAGGTCGTTGATGAGGTGGAAGCTCTGGAAGATGAAGCCCAGCTGCTCGTTGCGAAAGCGGGCCACCTTGCTGCCGTTGTAGCGTGTCACCTCCTGACCGGCCAGTACTACGCTGCCCTCACTGGGCTCGTCGATCAGTCCCATGATGTTGAGCAGGGTCGATTTCCCGCAGCCCGAGGGGCCCATGATGCTCAGGAACTCGCCGTCCGGTACGCTCAGGTTCATACGCTGTAGGGCCAGCGTCTCGATGGTGTCGGTGCGGTAGGATTTGGAGACGTTCGTTAGCTCGATCATTGGTAAAGCGGTTTGTCGTTGATGAAATCGTACAGCGTAAGCCGTTCCAGATTCGTGTAGGTGAGCCAGTAGGCGCGCAGGGTCTCGGCGTAGGCGCGGGTGTTCTGGTCGCGGTTCTGCTGGGCGAAGGTGAGGTCGGTGAGCGGGATGGCCCCCAGGGTGTAGCTCTCCTGACTGATGCGGAAGCGTTCTTCGGCTAGGTCGCGGATCTGGGTGGCCAGCACGAGTTCTTGGCGCACGGTACGCCACTGGTCCAGCAGCTGGGTGAGCTGACTTTGGAGGTTCAGTTCGGTACGCTCGCCGAGCTGACGGGCCAGAGCGAGCTCGGTAGCGGCGCGTTTGTTGAGGCTGCGGCGCTGGCCCCAGTCTACGAGTGGCACGGCGAAGGTCAGGCTCACGATGCGCTCGTTCTGCGGGTCGCTGTAGATGGGATCGAGGGCGTCGGCGTTGCGGATCAGGCCGATGCTGGCGTCGAGGTCGAGGCGGGGGCCCAGGTCGCGCCTGATGCGGTCGGCGTCGCGCTCAGCTTCGAGGGTGCGGCGGGCGATGTCGAGCAGTTCGGGGCGCTCGGCTAGTAGGGTAGTGGCGCGGGTGGCGGCTACGTCCAGGTCGGTGAGGGCGGCGGTGGCTGTGGGTGTTTCGGGTTCCAGGAGTTGACCGGTATAGGCTTCTCCAAGGTATTGCAGGATGGCGGCGGAGGCTGACCCTACCAGGCGTTCGGCCCGCAGCAGGTTCTGCTCGGCGCTAGCTAGTTCGAGTTGCAGCTGGACCAGGTCACCGCGGTTGATCTGTCCTAGTTCGTAGCGTTCCTGGGCGATGGTGTACAGCGTCTGATTGGCCTCCCGGTTGGTCTCGGCGATGCGGCGCTCCTGGTCGGCACTCACCAGGTCGAAAAAGAGATCGGTAGCATCCAGGGCGGCATCGGCGCGGGCGGCGTCGCGGGCGCGGTCGGTGAGTTGGGCCTGTAGGGGCAGCAGGCGACGATCCCACCGCCAGGGGTTGAAGGCCAAGATCGGCTGGCGGAAGCTCAGGCGCACCGGGGCCCCATTGTAGCTCTTCGAGGATTGGGCGAAATTATCCGTGCGTTGCAGGGCCGTTTCCAGTCCGATGAGTCCGCCCGTAGCGGCAATACGTTGGTTGGCTAGCAGCGATACGGAAGAGTTGTTGAGCTCGATCTCGCGGAAGGCGATCGACCCATCATCCAACGTTACCTGCGTCGAGGTGCGGAAGTAGTTGGGTAGGGTGGCGGCCAGCTCCAGGCGGGGTTTGAGTCCGGCGCGGTAGGCGTCTAGTTCCAGTTCCGCGGCCTCGGCTTGCTGGGTAGCGACGAGTACGTTTTCGGCTTGCTCGGCGGCCCGTTGCTGCAGCTCTCCCAGGGTGATCGTCTGGGCGCCTACTGTGGGCACGGGTGCAGGGTCCTGTGACCAACAGTTGGTGCAGAGCACTACGAAGAACAGCAATGTGGTCAATCGGGCCCAGCTCATTCTTCCAGTTTGAAGGCGGTGACCCGTTCCAGCTCCTCGCTGTCGGAAATGATGATGCGGTCGCCGGCGGTGAGCCCACTGGTGATCTCTACGAAGTCGCCGTTGCGCATACCCACGCCTACCTCGCGGCGGGTAGCCTCCTCGCCATTAACTACGAAGACGGATTGCAGGCGTCCGCCACGGAAGGCCGGACCGTTCTTGACGCGCAGCACGTCCTCTACCTTGTTGGTAATGACGTAGAGCTCGGCGCGCAGATTGGGCCTGAGCTCCTCATGGCTGGGGTCATCGAGCTCCACGCGGAAGCGGACGAGGTTGTCGGTGACCTCGGGTAGGATAGCGGTTACGGTACCCGATAGTCGGGCGGTGGCGGTCCGCAACTCTACCGGCAGACCCACGGCGAGCTGGTCGGCATAGCGGTCGGAGGCGCTGCCCTCCACCTTGTAGCGGCCGAGATCAGCGATGCGGGCCAGGGCGGTGCCCTCAGTAACCTGCTGTCCGATGTTCTCGTTCACCCAGGTGACAACGCCGGCGCGGGGGGCACGCACCTCGGTTTCGCGCAGGCGACGGCTGAGCTGGCTCACTTCCTTTTCTTCCATACCTACCTCGAGCTGGAGGGCACGCTTACGACCGGCCAGGCTATTCTGGCTGTAGGCGAGTTGGTTGCCGAGTTTCTTGGCCTCCAGCTCACTGATCTTGACGGCCAGTTCGGCGGATTCCACCTCCTCCTGCGTAGCCCCGCCGATCTCGAGTAGACGGCGGGCATCGGCGAGCTGGGCGCGGGCGGCGGCCAGCTCGAGCTTTTTGATCTCGGTGTCGTAGGTGAGCTCCTGGAGGTCGCGTTCGTATTCGAGGCCGAGAAGTCCGATGCTGTTCTCCTTCACGGCTAGCTGGTCGCGACGGCCATCGAGTTGTAGTTGGACGTAGTTGCGGTCGAGCCGCATGATCAGGGCATCCGCCTGCACCTGCGTTCCCGCCGTAAGTAGCACCTCGTTAATGGTAGTAGCGACAGGGCTATTAAGTTGCTCCTCGAAGGCCGGCAGGACCAGGGCGGTGGCGTTAACGGTATTGACCACCTCGCCGCGCTCTACGGTGGCGAAGCGCAGGGTATCCTCATCGGCCGAGGGGCGCAGTAGGCGTAGGCCGTACCATACGGCGGCACCCAGTAGCACGATGGCGGCCAGCCAGCTCAGTAGCCTTCTCTGGCGGCGGCGGGTGACGGTCTTGGTGTCGAGGGTACGATCCATGCCGAGGAGAGAAACAGGAATCGTGCCAGGAAATTCAGGCGTTGACTATCAGCATTTTAAATATGTATTATCTTTCTATGTGTTCGGAATCGGACGGGGGGTGTGCGATTTTAATTAGTAGATTTAGCGGGAAGCCCTATGTCCGCCTAGCGGCGGTCTACAGGCATCCCTAGCCAGGGCTCCCCTTCCAGGGAAGTGCCGTGCCTACCGTCCCTGGAAGGGGCGCCCTAACCGAGCGGAGGGTGCTAGCCCTCCGCGATCTGTCCTCCGCGACCTTCACAGCAACGCCGCCCCAAACACCCCCGCCGAGTCCCCCAGCCGCGGCCGAAGGATCGGCGTATCCCGTCGTGGATTAAAGAGGTGCTCGGCAATCCGGTCCACACCCTCGGTGTACACCTCCTCGATATTACTGAGACCGCCACCGAGGACGACGGCATCGGGGTCGAGCACATTGATGATATTAGCCAGACCCTTGGCGAAGAAGTGGAAAAAACGCTCCAGGGTGCGGGTGGCGGCCGGATCATCGCCGGCGCGGTAGCGAGGGACGATCTCGCGCATACTCCGAGATACGCCGCTCATGCGCAGGTAGTAGCGCTCCAGGGCGGGGCCGGCCAGGATCTGCTCCGTGCAGCCCACGCGGCCGCAGTAGCAGTAGCCACCGGAGTGGTCGAGAAAGGTGTGGCCCCACTCGCCGCCGATGCCCTGGGCCCCGCCGATGACGCGGCCGTCGACTACCACGCCGCCGCCGGTGCCGGTGCCCAGAATCACGCCGAAGACCACCCGCGCATTGGGTACCTCCGCGGGTACGGCCCCGAGCAGGGCCTCGGCGATGGCCAGACAGTTGGCGTCGTTGGCCAGGGTGAAGCGCTTGCCGGTGAGGCGCTCCAGGTCGCGGCCGAGGGGGTTGCCGTTGAGGACCACGGTGTTACTGTTCTTCATCAGTCCGGTGGGCGGATCGATGGTACCGGGGGTACCCATGCCGATGTGCTCGGCCGTCACGCCGGTGGCCTCCTCCAACTCGGTCACTACCCGTGCGATCCGGTTAATGATGTGGTCGTAGCCTCCCTCCCGCTCGGTGGGGATGCGGCGGCGTTCCAGGACCTTACCGTTGTCGTCCAGGACGGCCCCCTCGATCTTGGTGCCCCCGAGGTCGATACCGAATTTCATACTTGCCTTGATTTGCGGGTAAAGTACGTTGCCTCTTCCCGATTCAGCTTGCACCCGCGTCCCCGCCCCCGGATTACGCTTGCGGTAACATCAGCCGACGTACCAGCAGGTAGACGAGCGGCCCCAGAATAGGAAAGAGCAGGATGGCGTACACATACGAATTGCTGTACCCCGCCCGCTTGCGGGCCGCCATATCCTCGCGGGCAATGCGCAAGATGGGCCGGTAGATGAGCACGGCCAGGATGATGACGGCGATACCGAAGAGCAGGGTTCTGGTGGGCATGGCGGGAGCCTTTGCCCTTCTGAACCCCGTGTGGGGGGGCTTGTTTCAGCAAGCATGACGACACTGCAAGCGGGCGACCGGGCGCCGGACTTTACCGGAACCCTCCAGGATGGATCGACCACCTCCCTGGCCGACTATGCCGGACGGCGGCTGGTGCTGTTTTTCTACCCCAAGGACGATACGCCGGGCTGTACGGCTGCGGCGTGTAGCCTACGCGATGAGTTTCATACCCTAAAGGAGGAGGGCTTCGTGCTGCTGGGCGTGAGTCCGGACAGCCCCAAAAAACACCAGAAATTCATTGAGAAGTACGGCCTGCCGATGCCGCTTATCGCCGATGAGGATCACAATATCCTGAAGGCCTACGGGGTCTGGGGACCGAAGAAGTTCATGGGCCGGGAGTACGATGGCGTGCACCGCACCACCTTCGTCATCGACGCCGGGGGTAAGATCGAGCGCGTGATCACCAGGGTCAACACCAAAGACCACGCCGCGCAACTCCTAGCAGCCTAAGTTTGCCGGGCGGGGACGCGGGTGCGGGCGGAACGAAGTAGAAAGATGCGCGGTTAGGGGGGTATGGCTAAGCAGCAGAGTGTTCCCGTCTTTCCCGTACTACTGGTCAACTTCATTGGCTTTCTGGGGTATAGTCTGATCATCCCGATCCTGGTATTTCTGGTGGAGCGGTTTGGGGGCAACGCCTTTGTGTATGGCATCGTGGGGGCGATCTATCCGGCTTTTCAGCTCATCGGGGCACCACTCCTGGGGCGGTGGAGCGATACGGTGGGCCGGCGGCGAGCGCTGCTGGTGTCGCAGATCGGCACCTTCCTGGCGTGGTGTCTGTTCATCGTGAGCCTGCTACTGCCGGTGCGGGAATTGGTGGCGGTAGATAGCGCGGTGCTGGGGGCGTTTTCGATTAGTCTACCGCTGGTACTGCTGCTGATAGCCAGAGCGCTGGACGGGCTCACGGGCGGCAATGTTTCGGTGGCTAACGCCTACATGTCCGACATCAGTGACGACAGCACCCGCAAGGCAAATTTTGGGAAGCTGGGGTCGAGCACGAGTCTGGGCTTCGTGATCGGGCCGGCGGCGGCGGGGCTGCTGGGGGCTACGGCTATGGGGGAGCTCCTGCCGGTGATCGTAGCGGCCCTGGTATCGCTGGTGGCGGTGTTCGCCATTTACTTCTACCTGCCGGAGAGTAATCCGAAGCCGGTAGAGCAGGAGTACCAGGAGGATAATCCGCGCTGGCTACAAAAATCAGCCGGCGTAGAGCACAAGGACTGCTACGACCGGGAGGAAAAGCAGCCGGCCGGAGGATTGCGCGCCATCCTCGGCATCGACGGGGTGCCGCTGCTGTTTCTGATCTATTTCCTGACCTTCTTCGGCTTCAGCTTTTTCTATTCGGGGCTGCCAATTCTGGCCTCGGGGCAGCTGGGGTGGGACTCGGGGCAGTTGGGCATTTTCTTTGCCGTGACTAGTGGAGTGATGGTGCTCACCCAGGGGCCGGTGCTGTCGTACCTCTCGGCGCGCACGGAGGATAAGACGCTGGTCATCGCTGGAGCATTTCTGCTGGCGGTGAGCTTCCTATTTTTTCCGCGGGCGGAGAGCTTCTGGGTGTATGCGGGCGGCATCATCCTGGCCCTGGGGAATGGCACCATGTGGCCGAGCTTTCTTTCGATCCTGGGCCGTACCGGACCGAGGAACCGGCAGGGGGCGGTACAGGGCTACGCAAACAGTATGGGAAGTCTGGCGAGTATCCTGGGGCTGATCGGTGGGGGCACGCTGTACGCCTCGCTGGGGCCGCAGGTGTTTTACTTCGCGGGGGGGCTGGTGTTCGTGATCTTCCTGCTTTCTTTTCTGCTGGGTCGGGCGGGGCCTTCCCTGCAGCCCCAATCAACGAACGCGGTCGGCGTTAACGGCTAGAAAGCCCTCCCAGCCGCTGAAGCGCTTGCCACCGGGGATGGCGGTGCGGTTTTGGTAGTAGTGGCACATGGCGGCGCCGAGGGCATCGGTGGCGTCGGCCATGTGGCGGCTGCTATCGAGCGCGAACTCGTTTTCGAGCATGGCGGCGACCTGTTCCTTGCTGGCGTTGCCGTTGCCGGTTACGCTCTGCTTGATCTTGCGGGGGGCGTACTCGGTGACCTCCAGCCCCTGTCCGATGGCGGCGGCCATGCACACGCCCTGGGCGCGGCCGAGCTTGAGCATCGACTGGGGGTTCTTGCCGAAGAAGGGGGCCTCGATGGCCATGATCGTGGGCTTGTGCTCGCCGATCACCTGGGTGAGGCGGCGGTGAATGGTCTCCAGCCGGCGGCTGTGATCCTTAAATTGGGCCAGTTTGAGCACGCCGAGCTCGACGATGCGGCGGCTGCGGGGATGTACCTCGACCACGGCGAAGCCCAGTACCACGGTGCCGGGGTCGACACCCAGGATGCGGTACACGGCCGGTTCGGGAGCAGGTTTCGTAGCCACGGGGGCCGGGGGTTTTTTGAGTGAGTAAGAACGAGGATTGCAACGCATTCGCCGCAGCCGAAGGTACATTTCGCCGCCGTAAGGTAGCGGGAATTTTGGGAGGGGAACAAATTTTTTGGTTTTGCCCGGTAGATAAAACTATTTGGAGGAATGAAGAATACCAAAGCACTGGCGTGTAGGAGGGCAGCAGAAACGAGGGGGAAAATCCGTACTTTAGGCAAATGATAGCTTTCCGCGGCCTCCTTACTTTCCTATTCCTATATCTACTTCTACCCTTTACGCCAGCACCCGCAGTGGCGCAGGTATCCTGGCCCGCCGGGCAGGTACTCCCCTCCTTCGCCACTCCCGCCCCGACCCAGGACCTGATCTTACTGCGCAAAGACGCGGTAGACCAGGAGGATGAGCTCTATCTTTTCTCCTCCCTTAAGGGTATCGTCAACCGCACCCAGCCCCGCATCTTCGCCTACGACGGCAACGACAATGCGGAGGGGCGGTATACGTGGTTGAATTCCCTGGGGCTCGACTACGTGGAATACGACGATCCCTGGGAGCTGATAACCAAATACCGCGAGGAGGTGGCCGGCATCATCGTCTATGACTCCCTACAACTCCACACGGTAAACCTTGCTACCACCATCGCCGGCGACCGGCGTGCGCTCATCGCGTCTCCCCGCCTGGTCGATCGGCTTACTAGCGCCCCGTATAATTTCGCGGTGCTAGAGGACTTACGGGGCCAGTTTAGCGATAAGCTGGCAGTATACCGGTCGATCTACGACAACCACTGGACAGAAACCGATCGCCGGATACTGATGGGCATCAGCCCCAGGATCATCAAGGCGGGGGTAAGAGAATACGCGGTCGCCCTGGGCCTGCCGACCATCTGGCTCGACCCGGAGGTAGCGGAGGAAAGCGAGCTACTGGATAAGTTTTTATCGTCGATGCCGACCGACGGGCACTACATGGGCTGGTGGCCCGACGAGGCAGCGGGCATTACGCGGGCCTCCCGGTTCGGTATCCCTACCATTCCCAGTGACTTCAGCACGAATCTGACCGTACACGGCGGCTTCGATCGCGAGATACGGATCAAGCCGCCGCCACCCACTCCAGAGCTGGAGAATAAGATATACGTAGCCTTTATCCTCAGCGATGGCGATAATCTGCAGTTTGTTGAGCATGCGCTGCGCAAGATCTGGTCCGATCCGGAACGGGGGTCCGTACCCCTGGGCTGGACGATGTCTCCCGCCATGAAGGATGCCATGCCGGGTGCACTGAACTACTACTACGATAGTGCGACCGACAACGACAACATCATCTCGGGCCCTTCCGGACTCGGCTACATCTACCCCAATTTCTACCCGGACGACGATCGCCTGGCGCAGTATGTGCAGCGCATGGAGGCCTACAACAATGCCACCGGCATCCGCGTCACCACCATCTGGAACACCATCACCGGGGGCATCGACCAGAACGTAGGCGAGGTGTACGCCCGCTACGCCCCCTCCCTGCTGGGGCTCACCGCCCAGAATACCGGCGGCCCGCTTTCCGTGTACCGCGACAGTCTGCCGGGCAAACCCCTGACTTGCAACTACTGCTGGAACGAGGAGAATATAAGCGGCCACATCGCCCGGGCGTCCGAAGATTGGGGCGGCGACGAACCCCTGTTTCTCCTCATTCAATCCCAGCCCTGGAAGGGTGCCCGCCCCGCCGTGTTCCGGCGCGTCGTGGAGAGTCTGGGGCCGGAGTACCGAGTAGTCCGCCCGGACCACCTCTTCCAGCTCCTGCGCGAGCACCACGGGCTTCCGGTTCCGGAGGGGTAGTTCACTGCGTCGCATCGGTCTTCCCGCGATACCTTCGGGCGTGCTCCGCTCCGTCTATACCCACTGGCTACTACGCTGCCTGGCCGTAGTGGTACTGGGTGTATTCGCCTACCAGTGCGTGCGGGTGGGGCAGCGGCTGGACTGGCAGGCCTTCGTACGTGCCCTGGGCCGGCCGGGCAACTGGCGGTACCTGGCGCTGGCCGTGGCGCTGATGCCGGTGAACTGGCTCCTGGAGGCGCGCAAGTGGCAGCTGCTACTTGCCCCCTTTCTGACCTGGCCGTTCCCGAAGGTGCTACGCGCTACCCTGGCGGGGGTGAGCGTGAGTGCGGCCACGCCAAACCGCATCGGGGAGATTGGGGGGCGGCTGCTCCTGGCGCGGCGCGGCGAATACGGGGGGGTGGTGACTTCTTCCCTACTGGGTAGCGTGTGCCAGTGGGTGGCCTTTTTACTGCTGGCCTGGCCGGCGCTCGTCTTTACCGTGGGCCGTTTCACGCAGGTGCAACCGCTGGGGGAGGGGCTGGGCCGGTCGTTGACGCTACTGGGCCCCGGGGTAGTCGTGGCGGTGTTGCTCGGGGGTAAGCCACTCGTACTAAGGGTGTTGCGCTGGGTGGAGCAGCGCAGCGGGCGGTCTACGGCAGCGATCCGCACGGCGCTTACGAACGTTAAGTTTAAGCTAATGGCGCGATCCTGCGTCTACGCTTGCCTGCGCTTTAGCGTTTACTGCGTACAACTTTACCTGCTGCTGTGGTTCTTTGGGCTAGAGCTGCCGCTGGGGGTAGGGCTGGCCGGGATCGCGGCGATCTACCTGGTGCAGGCGGGCATTCCGCTACCCCCGGGGCTGAACTTTGTGACCCGCACCGAGCTGGGGCTGCTACTCTGGCAGGTGGATGCGGCGGATGGCGTGGCGGTACTGGCCGCATATACCGCCCTGTTTAGCGTTAACGTGTTACTGCCCTCGCTACCCGGCTACTGGCTGATCGTGCGGAAAAACAGAAAAAGATGAATTCGGTCCTGCTTAAATACTGTATGCTCTTTCTGCTGGCGCTACCGGCGGGCTGGGGGGATGATCCTGCTCGTTCGACTGACGATGCACCGGCGGCCGCGCCCACGGACTTGTCTACGGAGACGCAGAGTGTGTGCTCGATCCGCAACACCACCTTCCAGGCCGGGGAGCAGATCGTGTACAAGCTGTACTACAACTGGAATTTCGTGTGGCTAGCTGCCGGCGAGGTGACCTTCAACGTGCACGACCTACCCAACCAGTACCGCGTGAACGTAACCGGGCAGACCTACCCGAGCTACGAGTGGTTTTACCAGGTGAAGGACAATTATACCAGCTACCTGGACAAGAAAACGTTGCTGCCGCAACTGCACATCAAGGATATCCACGAGGGCGGCTACCAGAAGTACGACCGCACGAAGTTCTACCAGGACGAGCGGCGCATCGTGAGCTACCGCGGTAAGACCCAGCAGGATACTAAGGCCAAGTACATGGACGTGGACCCCTGCATGCACGACCTGATCTCGATCATCTACTTTGCGCGCAACCTCGACTACGACAGACTAGACCGCGGGCAGGAGATCCCCATCAAAGTCCTTATGGACCAGGAGATGCACCCCCTCAAGATCCGCTACCTCGGCCCCGAGGAGAACGTGAAGATCAAGGGGAGCGGGCGGTACAATACGCTACGGTTCAGTCCGCAACTGATCACCGGGGACCTCTTCAAGGAGGGGGATGAGATGAAGATCTACGTGAGCGACGACGCCAACAAGATTCCCCTGCTGATCGAATCGCCCGTCTCGGTGGGCAGCGTCAAGGCCGTGCTACACTCCTACAAGGGCCTACGCTACCCCATGGAGGCCAAACTCGACTAAATGAACCGCACCCTACTCCTGCTGCTCGGTATGGTACTGGCCTTCGTGCTCGGTATGGCGGCGCTGTCGCTGTGGCAGTCACACGAGCGGGAGCAGCAGGTACACGAGGAGGCCACCGTGCTGCTCGAGCGGGTCCGCAACGTGATGAAAATGGTGACCGTGGAGGGTGACGTGAGCGAGCTATTCAGCTCGACCTCTTCGCGCAACGTGACGCTGTACCTGCCGCTGCCCTCCCGCTTCTCCTTCGATAAGAAGGCTACGGTGGAGGTGCGCGGTACGGTGCTGGTGGGTTACGACCTGGAGCGATTGGATATCGCGATCGACCCCGACCGGCGGGTACTCACCCTGCGTAATTTGCCGGAGCCGGAGATCCTGGCCATCGACCACGAGCTCATCTACCGCGACCTGGACGAAAGCTGGTTCAATACCTTCAGTGCCGGGGACTACAGCCGGCTCAACCGGCGGGCGAAGGAGCGGCTGCGGGATGAGGCCCTGGCGAGTAATCTGCTGGAGCGGGCGCGGGAGCAGGGGAGTGGGGTGATCGCGGGGATCGAGTATTTGGCGCGGAGTGCTGGGTATGCGGTGGTGGTGGAGGGGGGTGGCGGCCTGCGGCCTATAGAGTAGGGCAGCTCCGCTGCTGAATTTTTGAACCGCAGAGGACGCAGAGGGCCACAGAGCTTTACTTCGGATACGTCTCTGTGTTCTCTGTGGTAGTCCTTATCCACGCCTACTTACGCAGCTTAATCTCAATCACCCCATTAGCCCCCTGCATACCGTACAGGTTCGTATCGCTCACGTTCTTAAGCACCCGTACGCGGGCAATCTCATTGACATCGATGGTGGAGTATACCGCGCCGAAGTTGCTCCCTAGAATTGTGCCATTTACGACGAAGAGCGGGGTGGCGTCGGCCTGGAAGTTGACGTCGCCACGGATGCGGATTACTGCTTCGGGTCCGCTGCCGCGCACGGAGACCCCCGATACCCGCCGCAGGTAAGAAGTGAGGTCTACTCCGGATTCGGCCGCGTTGACCTCCACGGTGTTACTGCCCCGGGAGGTTTCGATGGCCCGGCGGGCGCGGGCATCGTCCCGCTGCTGGGTGGTACGGGGGGCGGTAGGGGTACAGGCGGTGAGGCCTACAACTAGCAGCGCGAGGTAGAGTGAAAGTCGCATAGTAAAGGTATTGCTTGATCGAACGTCTCAAGATAACGAATCGGGGGCGGGCTTTGTGACCTCCGGCAGACGGCTGAGTAGTCGGTGGCCTATGATCGGGCGGTTCGTACTTTTGCGCTTCCATCCTGCGCTCGTAGGCAGGTGCAAACTGAACTTTCGATGATCGACATCACCCTCCCCGACGGCAGCGTCCGCCAATTCGAAGCCGGTAGTAGCGCCATGGACGTGGCTCAGAGCATCTCCTCCGGCCTGGCCCGCAACGTACTCAGTGCCCGCGTCAACGGCACCATCATTGACGCCGACCGGCCCATCGAGCAGGATGCGCGCGTGGAACTGCTGACCTGGAACGATCAGGGGGGTAAAGAAACCTTCTGGCACAGCACCGCTCACCTGATGGCCGAGGCCCTGGAGGAGCTCTACCCGGGCGTGAAATTAGGCATCGGACCGGCCGTGGAGAACGGCTTTTACTACGACATTGACACCGGCGACCGGTCCATCAGCTCCGAGGACCTACCGCGGATCGAGGAAAAGATGCTGGAGCTGGCCCGCCGCAAGGTCGACTACGTGCGCAGGGACGTGAGTAAGGCCGAGGCCGTAGCCTACTTCGAGGAAAAGCAGGACCCCTACAAACTGGAATTACTGGAGCGGCTCAGCGACGGCAGTATCACCTTCTACACCCAGGGCAATTTCACCGACCTCTGCCGGGGACCCCACATTGCCAACACCGGGGCCATCAAGGCCATCAAACTGATGAAGGTGGCCGGGGCCTACTGGCTGGGTGACGAGAAACGGCCGCAGCTTACCCGTATCTACGGTATTTCCTTTCCTAAAGCTAAGGAGCTCAAGGAATACCTAGATATGCTGGAGGAGGCCAGGAAGCGCGACCACCGTAAGCTGGGCCAGGAGTTGGAGCTCTTCATGTTCAGCGAAAAGGTCGGGGCCGGCCTACCCATGTGGCTGCCTAAGGGAGCCCAACTGCGCGAGCGGCTCGTCAACTACCTCAAAGAGCGGCAGGAAAGCGCTGGCTACCAGCAGGTCGTCACCCCCCACATCGGTAAGAAGGAGCTCTACGTGACCAGCGGCCACTGGGAGAAGTACGGCGCGGACAGCTTTCAGCCCATCAAGACCCCCCGGGAGGGCGAGGAGTTCATGCTCAAACCCATGAACTGCCCCCACCACTGCGAGATGTATAAATTTCGCCCCCGGAGCTACCGGGAGCTGCCCCTGCGGCTGGCCGAGTTCGGCACCGTATACCGCTACGAGCAAACCGGCGAGCTGCACGGACTGAGCCGGGTGCGGGGCTTCACCCAGGATGATGCCCACATCTTCTGCATGCCCTCCCAGGTAAAGGGGGAATTCCTGGCCGTGGTCGACATCGTGCGCGAGGTGCTCGGCATGATCGGCTTCGACGACGTCACCGCCCAGATCTCCCTGCGCGATCCCGAGACCCCCGATAAGTACATCGGCTCCGAGGCCAACTGGGATGCCGCCGAGCAGGCCATCATTGACGCCTGTAAGGAGATTGACATGCAGACGGTAAAGGTCTACGGCGAGGCGGCCTTCTACGGTCCTAAGCTCGACTTCATGGTCCGCGACGCGCTGGGCCGGCAGTGGCAGCTCGGTACGGTACAGGTGGACTACAACCTTCCCGATAAATTCGAGCTGGAGTACATCGGCCCCGACAACCAGCCGCACCGGCCGGTGATGATTCACCGCGCCCCCTTCGGCTCCCTGGAACGCTTCACCAGCATTCTGATCGAGCACACCGGCGGCAAGTTTCCGCTCTGGCTGGCTCCGGAGCAGATCGCCATCCTACCCATCAGCGAGAAGTTCAACGCCTACAGCGCCGAGGTACTCGCCGAGCTGGCGCAGCACGACATCCGCGGCTCCGTCGACGACCGCAACGAGACCATCGGCCGCAAGATTCGCGATACCGAACTGCGGCGGGTGCCCTTCATGCTGATCGTCGGGGAGAAGGAGGCCGAGTCCGGGCAGGTGGCCGTGCGGGTGCAGGGGGAAGGCGACCGGGGGGGGGATGTCGGTGGGGGGAGTTTGTCGAGTTTTTTAAGGAGCAGGTGTGAGATATGCGATATGCGATTCTCGATATGCGAGGTCTGAGGTAGCTACCGCTGTTGTCTGCTCGCATATCAGGCAGCGCATATCGAGTATCGCATATCCTTACTCCCCTTCAAACACCCGCCGCTTCCCATAATAATTATAAAAAAACACCACCCCCGTAGCCACCAGCTTAATGCCCCATTCTCGATCCCCAAGCAGCGGGAAGAAGTGAAGCCCGTACACGATGGCTGCATCCAGTAACAGACCGCCTATGCTGACCACCATGCTAAGTAAAAAGGCGGAGCGTAGCGAGCGGCGTAGTTCGAAGACGAAGTAGCGTTGCAGAAAAAAGTTGAGCACCACACTGCTAGAGTACGCAACGACCGTGGCGGGCACCGGGGGCAGGAAGCGGTCGACCAGCAGCAGGTACAGGCCGTAGTTGATGGCCGTGGCAATGAGTCCGGTCAGGGCGTATTTTCTCACCCTTCCTGCGCGAGCTGCGCCCGGTGTAACTCGCGGAAGTAGTCGCGGATCTCGAGCCAGGTGTCAAACCGCGGGTAGTCAGTGTCGAGTAGGGCGTTGTGGCTCGCGGTGAAGAGCAGCCCCTGCCCGTTGAAGCCGGCCAGATTGGTCACCTTATCGTCGATCATGTAGTCGCCGTGCACAATACTCTTGTTGCCACAAAAGACGATACGCTCCCAGTGCACGAAGGGCATGTGCTCCTCCAGCCATTCCCATTTGTCGGTAAAGCTGTGCTTGAACTCGGTAGCCGCCGTGACGATATACACCTCGTAGCGCTCGTACAACTCCTGCACCACCTCACCGGCGCCCTTCATCATCGGTAGATGACGAAAAAAAACCCGGCTCGTGTAGTGCCTCGCGAATGCCCTCCACGCCCGGAAGATCGTAGATGCGCTTGCCGGCATAGGTGGCCGGGTCGATGGACTTACCGTAGCGGGTTTCGTACAGTTCGTGGTAGCGCTGGTAGTTATCTACCATCACCTCGTCCATGTCGATACAAATACGCATTACACGATTCCTTTACTGCCTTCGCTTCCGTAGCCTTCGTCCTCCAGCTCCTTGTAGGCGGGTTCTACTTCGTGGTAATCGGGCGTGCCCCCCCTGGTGGATCGGTGCCAGGCCACGCGGGCCCGATTGAGGAGCACCATCAGCGAGGGCAGCAGAAGCAGCAAGACCAGCGTAGAGGCCAGCAGACCGAAGGCCACCGACACTGCCATGGGGATGAGGAACTGCGCCTGCCGGCTCTTTTCCAGCAGCAGCGGGGCCAGACCGGCAAAGGTCGTTACGGAGGTCAGTAGGATAGGCCGGAAGCGGCTGTGGCCCGCATCGTTGAGCGCATCCATCATGCTCATGCCGCTGCGGATGTTGTCGTTGTAGGTGGCGATGAAGACCAGTCCGTCGTTGACGATGATACCCACCAGGGCAATAATACCCAGAAAGGAGAACAGCGAGATCGGCTTGCCCATCAGCCAGTGGCCGAAGACCACCCCGATGATGCCGAAGGGGCAGTAGAAAGAACAGCACCGAGGCCTGCCCGATGGAGCGGAAGGTCAGGGCCACCACGAAGAACATCAGTGCTAGCACTACCGGCAGTACGATCGACACCGAAGCGGCCGTCTTCTCCTGATTACGCACCTGCCCATCGGAAACGGTGGATACACCGGGGAAGTCGGCCAGTACGCGGGGAATGATCTCCTCACTCACCAGCGCATTGACGTCCGTGACCGAGACAGCGTTATTGGCTACGTCGGCCTCTACTTTCACCTCCCGCTTACCGTCAGTATGGTTAATGGCAATCACGCCGCGCTGGGGTTCCAGATTGACGATCTCGCTGATGGGATACTCGCCGCCGCCCGGTAGGCGGATGCGCATGTTGTTCAGGTCGGCGATGCTGCGGCGGCTGTCCTCGCCGTAGCGCAGCCACACACGTACCTCGTCCTCGCCACGCTGCAACCGCTGGGCCTCGGCGCCGAAAAAGGCGGCGCGTACCTGTCCGACGATGTCCTGTAGGTCAAGTCCTAGATAACGGGCTTTTTCCTTCAACGTGATGTTGATCTCCCGCAACCCCGCCTGGTCGTTGTCGACCACATCGGTGAGCTCGGCCATCTGTTCCAGTTCGGATTTGACCTCGGCGGTAGCTTTCTCCAGTTCTTCGATGTCGCTACCCACCAGGCTTACGCTCACGGGCTTACCAAAGAAGGAGCGGCCGCCGTAGCTCAGGATCTCTGCTTCGTCAATCTGCCCCACCTCGTCGCGAATGGCGTTCTGCACGTCGCGAAGGGCCACGTCTCCCCGCTCCTCCCCGGGCAGGAGGGCTACGGTAGCCGAGCCTTGGTAGGTGGTAGGGCCTACCTTGACCTCGATACGCTCTACTAGCTCACGCCCGTCGTCAAAGACCTCGGAGCTCATGCGCTCGTTGACCCGCTCGGCGGCCGCGGCGATGCGCTCCAGGATGGCCTGGGTCTTCTCCTCCGGCGTACCGGCGGGGAGTTGCAGGGTGACCGATACGTCATCGCCCTCGATGATGGGAAAAAAGGTCGTCTTTACAATACCGGCCCGCACGACGCCGATGCTCAGAAAAAGCACGGCCAGACAGAGCGACAGCGTAATGAACTTATACCGCATCGTCCAGGCCAGCACCGGCGCGTAGAGCGTATCGCGCAGGAAGTTCATCAGCCCATCGAATTTGCGCTGGATCCAGTTGGGCTCCACGCCTTTGTCCAACGCGTGGGAGTGGGCCACGTGAGTGGGCAGGATCACCGCGCCCTCGATCAGCGAAAAGATCAGCGAGAAAATGACCACGATGGCCATCTCGCGAAAGAAATCACCCAGTGTGCCGTCGATAAAAAAGAAACTGGAAAAGGCGATGACGGTGGTAAGGATGGCCGCGAAGACCGCACTGAGCACATCCGTCGTGCCGGTGATGGCAGCCTTGATGCGCGGTATCCCCTTTTCGTGGTAGCTGTAGATATTCTCCCCGATCACGATACCGTCGTCGACCAGGATACCGATCACGATGATCATCCCGAAGAGGGAAATAACGTTCAGGGTCACGTCTAGCGCATTGGCGATAATAAACATGCCGGCGAAACTGATCGGAATGGACAGGGCCACCCAGAAGGCCAGTCGCCAGTGTAGAAACACCGCCAGCAGTATGGCGACGATGAAAAAGCCCTGAATGCCGTTGGTCTGTAGGGTATGCATCCGCTGCCGCAGCGTTACGCTAGCGTCGCTGATCACCGTGGCCTGGATGTTGGTATTTTCCGTGTTGAATTCCTCCAGGTATTCCTTTACCGCATCTGTGATGAAGAGCATGTCCTCCTCCAGGGTGTTCTGCACCTCCACACTCACGCTTGGGGTGCCGTCGAGGTAGGCCCGGTCGGGCTGATCGGCCCAGCGGTCACGCACGGTAGCTACTTGACTCAGGCGTACGGTACCACCCGCCGGCGTGGTTTTTACCACGATGTCCTTGAGCCCGTCGGCGTAGTATTCCTTGTTACGAGCCCGGAGCAGTAGCTCCTCCTCGGTACCCTTCACCGTGCCCCCGGTAATGTCTACGTTGGTGCGGCGCACTGCATCGGCTGCCTCCTGGAAGGTGAGCCCGTAGGCCTGTAGGTCCTCTTCGCGAAAGGCAATCTCGATCTCCTCATCCGGAAAACCCGAGAGCTCCACCTTGGAGAGGCCGTCGATGGCCAACAGGTCATCCTCCACCTGTCGGGCCGCCGTCTTGAGCGCGCCTAGGTTCACCCCCTCGCCGGCTAACGCGAAGGTGATGGCTCGCCCCAGCTGCTCCTGCTTAAAGATTACCGGCGGCTCCATGCCCACCGGGAAGCTGTTGATGCGGTCTACCTCGTTCTTTACGTCCTGTAGGATTAGGTCGGTATCGTAACCCTTGAGCACCTCTACAGTCACCCGTCCGCTATTTTCGGAGCTTACGCTGGTATAGCGCTCCACGCCGGTCAGACCCTTCAGATTCTCCTCGATCTTATTGACGATGCCTTCTTCGACCTCCTCGGGGCTGGCGCCGGGGTAGATCACCTGGATGTTGATCACCCGGCTCGGAAACTCCGGAAAAAAGGTCGACTTCATCTGCCACAGGCTTAGCCCCCCCATCACGAGCAGGCCAAACATTAGCAGGTTGGCCGCTACGGGGTACTTGACGAAGTACTGAATAAATCCTTTCATAACGACTGCTTACTTCAGGCTACCGGTAGTGGAAGTGGTGGACTCGCTGGCGGTTTCGGTATCTACCTCCACGGTAGGGTTATCGATCTTTACCCGCATGCCCTCGAAGGCTCCGGCCACCGTGCCGGTGACCAGCTCGGTACCGTCGGGCAGTCCACTTACGAGCACCGTGCTGCGGTTTGATTTACGCACCATCACGGGCTGTAGATTCAGCAGCGTATCGTCGCGCACTACGTACACCTCGCGCTCGTCGATGAGTAGGTTGCGGTCGATTTCGACTACGCCCTCCAGGACGCGAGCAGCGGCTTCTCCGCGCATATACATCCCCTCACGCAGCTCCTTGCCGCTCACGCCCACGAAGACCTCCACGGTCTGAGAGCCGGCGTCGATCTGGTTGCCAATGCGGCGTATCTCCCCGGTCCATTCCCCCGTAATGTCCTCACTATACATACTCACCTGACCGCCCACCTTGAGGTAGTTCAGGTCGGAGAGCGGCACGGTGGCCACTAGCTCGTAGTAGCCTGTGGCCATCAGCTCGCCCAGGATCTGCCCGGGGCGCACCACGGCCCCCTCGTCAATATTGACGGCGGTCAGTACACCCGAGAAGGGGGCGTAGATGACGTACTTGCTCAGCCGCTCCTCGGCACTCTTGATGGTGTAATACTGACTGTACAGGTTGCGCCCGGCCACGAAGAGTTTTTCCTGCCGATCCACCGCCGTGGGCAGTTCGGGCAGTGGCTTATCTACGTCGAAGTCCGCCAGGTAGGCCTCCCAGGCCGCGAAGCTCTGGGGATAGTCGATCTTTAGATCGGGCATGATCTGGGCGATACTGTTGAGCAGACTGGCCTTCTGCGACTGTAGGTTCAGCCGCGGCTCGTCGTCGTCGATGCGTAGAATCACACTACCCTTCCCGAAGTAGGTGCCCTCCTTAAGCGGCCGGCCGGTCTCCTCTACCGCACCGCCCACCTCGCTGTAGAGTTCGATCTTGTTATAGGCCTGTAGCCGCCCCTGCACGTCCAGCGTCGTCGCCAGATCGGCGTTCGTTACCCGGCGGGTCTCTACGGCCTTCACGCGCTTGACGACCTCCTTTTTGGGCGCCTCCTCCTTAAGCGAAGCGAGGTACTGCATACCGAAAAATCCGAGGCAGACAATGCCGAGACCCAGCAACGCCTTGAGAATGTTATTAATCGTACTACGTTTCATGCTGAGTCTTTGGCAAACAGAAAACCAAACCGCCCAATCCACGTACGGTTGCGACACCCCCGCGGCAGGCTAAAGATACAGTGGGCGGGGCCGCAGGTGCACTGTCAGTACAACGCGGCTTCCGGCCGCGCTGGCCTACAAAAACGCCTTAGCAATAGCCCCCAAAATCACTATCACCAGCAGCCGGTAGGCCCACACCCCCGCCCGCGGGTGATTGGCCGCGTACCTGGCCGTCAGGTACCCCCCCACCGTCTGCCCCACCGCCATCAGCAGGCCCATCGGCCAATCGATGATACCCCGCCAGGCAAAGATGGCTACGGCAATGCCGGTGTAGATCGTCACCACGATCCCCTTCACCACGTTGGCCTGGATGATCTCGTACTTGGCCACCAGCACCATCAGGGCCAGGAAAAAAATGCCCATGCCCATCTGGATGAAGCCCCCGTAAACTCCCATCGCAAAGAAGGCGGGCACGGCCACCCAGAGGGAGAGGGACGCTTCCGGGTGGGTCGCCACCAGCCAGCGCTTCGGATTGACCAGCACTACGGCCAGCATCACCACGAGCAGGTAGCGGAAGATGGTGCGGAAAGTGGCGTTATCGACGATCAGGCTCAGCCAGATGCCGAGGATGGCGCCCAGACTGGTCAGTACCACGATCAGCCACATCTCCCGCTGCCGCCCGGCGGTCACCCGCAGCCGGCCCGCCCGGTAAAAGGCCCAGGTGCCGGCCGCCCCCTGGGTCACGATACCCACCCGGTTGGTGGCGTTGGCTACGTCGGCGGGTAGGCCAAGTACTTCCATCAGGATCGTCAGCGTAATGGCCGAGCCGTTACCCGCCAGAGTGTTGATGGCCCCGGCCAGGGTGGCGCCCAGGAGGGCAATGAGGTAGGCTACCATCAGCGGGTGAGTACGATGTAGTCCAGGAGGAGCGCCTCGAGAAAATCCTCCGTCGAGCCCTTGACGTCCTGCGCATCGAGCTCCAACAACTGCATCATCTTTGCGGCCAGCTCGGAGAGTGCCTGCCGGTGGGCGGCATTGCGGTAGCGGCGGTACCGCAGGATGCACTGCTTGACGACCAGCATGTCCTCATCCGTCATCCGCTGCACGGCCGGATAGCGGGCCGCGTGCTGCTCGCGGTTGCGAATGGTGAGGATGTCGGCCAGCGTCACCCCCCCAAAACCCACGGTATTGATCACCACGGTACCGGCGATGAGGTCGCCCAGCCGCTGATTGCGCCGCCCGGTGAGGATGAACAGAATGGCTAGCATACCCAGCGTAAAGATGGCATCCGGGATCAGGAACACCGCCCGCACCAGAAAGTCGGCCGGCGTGGGGTCGCGCCCGTCGAGCCGGATGACCCGGAGCCGCAACAGTTTTTTGCCCGCCGTCTGCCCCCGGCTCAGCATCTCCCAAAAAAAGAAGTACAGCAGAGTAAAGAAGAGCGGACCGAATACGAAGAACACGGCATCGCTGTACGGTAGTAATCCGACCGACTCGACAAAAAAGACCAGTAGCAGGTAGGTGACGGTAATGACGATCAGGTCGATCAGAAAGGCACCGATGCGCGAGCCTAGCGAGGCCGTCTCGTAGTCAATACGGACGTTCTGGGTGGTGTGGATCGTAACGGCGGCCATGGGCGGGGCGAAGTTACTAAACCCTTAAAGGCCCCGGCGGTGTACACTTGTGCAGAGGCCCCGCCGTTGTAGCTTCTCCGTGGCATGAGCAAAAAATCTATCTACCTGATCATCGGTCTGATCCTGACCTCCATTGTGGGGCTGATCATCCTGCAGCTACGACTCATCCAGACCGGCCTGGAGGTGAACAAGGAGCGCTACGACCGCGCCGTCCAGAGCGTACTCAAGCAGGTGGCCGACGAGGTGGAGGACAACGAGGAGGCCGAGATCAACCTGACGCTGAATAATGGCTACGCCGGTGGCGTGCCCGGAGGCAGCACCGTATACGGCGAGGTCTATATCGGCAAGCCTACTTCGGGGCTGCTCTCGGGCCGCACCATCCGCACCTACCCCAACTCGCTGCGCCTACGCGCCCAGTTCGCCAACCGCAACCTGGAGGAACGCATTGACCGGGAGGCGATCCAAAAAAAGATGATCAAGGAGCTGAAGAACGCTGGCATCGAGGACGAGCTGGAGTACGGCATCTACGACACTCGCCAGCAGCGCTTCATCTCCCGCAACGGCCGCCTGCTCTCGGTGGCCGGCTCCGACACCAGCCGCCACGAGGACCTGATGCACGGTGACTACGTGGTGAGCCTGTTCGACAACGATCCCTCCATTCCGGGGGAGATCCGCGCCTACAGCCCCGATAAGGACAGCGTGGTGTACAGCTCGCTCTACGGCAACTTTGCGATCAGCCTGCTCTTCGTGCTCATCATTCTGGGCTGCTTCGTGTACACCATCTACGTGATCCTGCGGCAGAAGAAGGTCTCGGAGATGAAAACCGACTTCATCAACAACATGACTCACGAGTTCAAAACGCCCATCGCGACGATCTCCCTGGCCACGGACAGCATCGTCAGCCCCCGGGTGAGCAACGATCCGGAAAAGGTGCAGCGCTTTGCCCGCATCATTAAGCAGGAAAACAAGCGCATGAATGACCAGGTCGAGAAGGTGCTGCAGATGGCCAAGCTCGATAAGTCGCGCCTCAACCTAAACCTCACCGCCGTAGACCTCAACGCCGTAGTGCAGAGCGCGGTAGAGTACATCTGCCTGCAGGTAGAGCCCCGCGGCGGCACCGTCACGACTGACCTGGCGGCCGAGCCCTCCGTGGTCGAGGGCGATATGACCCACCTGTCGAGCCTGATCAATAACCTGCTCGACAACGCCAACAAGTACTCGCCCGACCCCCCGGAAATACGCGTCTGTACCCGCAACGTGGCCCGGGGGGTGGAGGTCAACGTCACCGACCAAGGACTGGGAATGAGCCGCGAAGCACGAAAAAACATTTTTGACCGTTTTTATCGGGTGCACACCGGCGATCGCCACGACGTGAAGGGCTTTGGCCTGGGGCTTTCCTACGTCAAGACGATTACGGAGGTACACAACGGCACCATCGAGGTGAAAAGCGAGCTCGGTAAGGGCAGCAGCTTCATCGTCACCTTCCCCTACCGGCAGCCCGACTGATGCCACCCCATACGAAAACTCCCCTACCCGCTACAATCCTACAACCCATGAGCGAAACCGCTACCCCCGACGCCAAAATCCTCCTGGTGGAGGACGACCAGAACTTCGGCGATGTCCTGCGCTCATTCCTCGAGGTGCACGACTACGACGTCACCCTGGCCCAGGACGGCCTAGCCGGCCTGGAGGCCTACCGCCGCAGCAAGTGGGACCTGTGTATTTTCGACGTCATGATGCCCCGCCTGAGCGGCTTCGAGCTGGCCAAGAAAGTACGCGAGACGGACTCCCAGACCCCCATCATCTTTCTCACCGCTAAGGCCATGAAGGAAGACGTACTCAACGGCTTCGAGCTCGGAGCCGATGACTACATCACCAAGCCCTTCAACAGTGAGGAGCTGCTGGCCCGCATGAACGTGATCCTCCGCCGTAGCCAGGTCCCCGTTGACCCCAAGGAAGAACAGACCGACTTCGAGTTCGGGCAGTTTCACTTCAACTTTCCGCTACGCATCCTTACCCATACTAGTGACAGGGGCGAAAAAACGAAGGAAAAGCTCAGCCCGAAGGAAGCACAGCTCATGCAACTCTTCGCCATTCGCAAGAACAACGTCCTGAGCCGCAGCGAGGCCCTGACCAAGATCTGGGGCGAGGACAACTACTTTACGGCCCGCTCCATGGACGTCTTTGTGACCAAGCTGCGCAAGTACCTCAAGCTCGATTCGGCCATCGAGATCGTCAACATCCACGGCAACGGCTTTCAACTGCTGGTAACTAGCGAGCAGGAAGGTTAAAGCCCCATCCCCCCATACAATACGGCCCGCCCCGGCGGTTTAAGAGTTCAAGTATCCGCATAACGGGCGGTTGTCCACCTTTAAGTGGCACTCATCGCCCCGATCGGATGCCCGGCGACGGTCCCCGGCGCCCGATGTTTTAGTTTTTGGGATTATAATTTTTGCGCCGAAGCCACCGTGCTTCGGCTTTTTTCGTTGTAGCTGTTTTGTTGCTATGGGCGTTCTCAGCTAGACAGGTTCACCACGGAGGAATCAGAGGGTTGCACAGAGATGCAGCTACGCTGCTGTATTGCCCTCCCGCATCACCGTCAGGTGATGGCCTCTGTTTACCTTTCATCCCGACGGCTCTGTGAAACCTCTGAGAATCCCTCTGTGGAAGGGCGCAAACCCTTTCTGTGGTGAACTTAAACACTTTGGTAACTCGTCTCGGATTACTTATCCTGTTAGAAATGCCGCGTATAATCTTCTTCTTTGCTTTACTCTCCCTTACCCTGGCCCTCCACGCCCAGGCCACCACCCCCCGCGCACAGCTCGACCGCCTCGTAGCCCAGAATCCCGTCTTCGCCGGTGGCCACACCGGATTCAGCCTCTACGACATCGACCGCGAACAGCCGGTGTACGGCTACCAGGCCGACCACTACTTCGTGCCGGCCAGCAACGTCAAGCTGCTTACCTTTTTGGTGGCCCACCGGGTGCTGGGCCAGTCGGTACCGGCCCTGTACTACCAACGCGGGGCGGACCGACTCGACATCTGGGGTACGGGCTACCCCCTGCTGCTACACCCCAGTTTTCGGGGATACGATGAGCTCGCCCCCTGGCTACGGCAACAGGTGGTACCGATCGTGCTCCACCAGCCCGAAGCCGAGACGCCACCGCGCTACGGAGCCGGCTGGAGCTGGGACGACTTCAACTACGGCTACGTGTACGAGCGCACAGCCCTACCGATCTATGGCAACCGGCTGCACCTGGAGCGCGATCCGGACCCCGGACTTCTGGGTAGCGCGCTGCTGGGCTCCCCGCCGGAAGTAGCCGGTGCCCTGGTCATGGACGCAGACCAGCCCTACACCATCCGGCGGGGCGAGGAAGAGAACGTCTTTACGGTCAATGAGAATATTTACAAGCTAGGGGATTCGCCCCTCCAACGCGCGCTGCATACGAGTGGCGACTTTACACTGCGGCAGCTCCGGGAGGCCTTTCCCGCCCTTACGATCGGTGGGCACCTGCGGCCCCGCCCCCCCCCTTAGCCAGCTGAACGTGCTGAGCGTGGCCCTGCCGGATACGGTGTACCGCCGGCTGCTGCAGGATAGCGATAACTTCCTAGCCGAACAGCTGATCCTACAGGCCGCGGCGGCCCGCTACGGTACACTGGACGAGGAGACGCTATTTGAGTACGCTACCGATACACTCTTTGCCGGACTGCGGCTGGGGCGGATGCGGTACGCCGATGGCAGTGGACTGAGCCGGTATAATTTGGTGACGCCAAACCAGTTCGTGCAGGTAGTGGCGGCACTGGACCGGGAGGTGGGGCGCGAACGCTTACAGTCCCTACTGCCCACCGGGGGGAAGAACGGTACCCTCAAACGGCGCTTCGACGGGGCGGCCGAGCCCTACGTGTGGGCCAAAACGGGCTCGCTGAGCGGGGTGATGTGTATCTCCGGACTGGTACGGACGCGGCGGGGGCGCTACCTGGCCTTCAGTTTCCTACACAATAACGTGATGGGCAGTACCAGCGACTACTACCGCGAGATGGAGCGGGTGCTGGGCTGGGTGTACGAGGCGCTTTAGTGGCATCTTTGCGGGAAATTAGCGTACGATGGTGTACTTGGAACTGGAGCAGGTGTCGAAAATTTACGGAGAAAAGGTGCTCTTTGACCGGGTCGACCTGCAGGTGGCCCAGTACACGAAGGTGGCCCTGGTGGCCAAGAACGGTACGGGTAAGTCAACCCTGCTGCGGGTAGCCGCCGGCATCGACCAGCCGGAGGGCGTGGGTTCTAGCGTGTACGTACACAAGGAGGCGCGCATGGCCTACCTACCGCAGGAGCCGGAGTTCGGCGCGAACGCCACGGTGATGGACGCCGTATTCGATAGCGACAACGAGGTGGTGCAGGCCGTGCGTGACTACGGGGAGGCGCTGTCGCGAACCGATAGGCCGAAACTGTTACAGGACGCGCTGAGCCGTATGGACCGCCTGCGGGCCTGGGACATCGAGGCGCGCATCAAGGAGGTACTCAGCAGACTCAATATCGACAACGTCGACCAGCGGGTGGATACGCTCTCGGGCGGACAGCGCAAGCGGGTGGCTCTGGCCAAACTGATTATCGACGAGCCCGACCTGATCATCCTGGATGAGCCCACCAACCACCTGGACCTGGACATGATCGAGTGGCTGGAGGAGTGGCTACAGTCGCCCAACCTGACGCTGCTGATGGTCACCCACGACCGTTACTTCCTGGAGCGGGTCTGCAACCGCATCATCGAGCTCGATGGCGGTAACGTATACCACTACACCGGCAACTACTCCGACTTCCTGAACAAAAAAGCCAGTCGGGAAGAGACCGCAAGCGCCGAGCTCGACAAGGACCGCAAGCGCATGAAGCAGGAGCTGGAGTGGGTACGGCGTATGCCCAGCGGACGGGGTACGAAGGCGAAGAGCCGGCTTACGGCCTTCAGCGAGCTTAAGAATAAGGTGGGCAGCTTCCGTAAAGAAGATGAACTCACCCTAGAAATCAAGGGGCAGCGGCTGGGCAGCAAGATCCTGGAGGCGCATAACATCTCGAAGTCGTACGGGGAAAAGGAACTGGTCAGAGGCTTCAGCTATAAGTTCCAAAAGGGGGAGCGGGCCGGCATCGTAGGGCGTAACGGGGCGGGTAAGTCGACCCTGCTGCACATGCTCACCAAGGAGTTGGAGCCGGATACGGGTAAGGTGGTACACGGCAGCAATACCGTCTTCGGCTACTACACCCAGGACGGCATCAACCTGGCCAACGACATGCGGGTAATCGAGGTGGTGCGCGAGATTGCCGAGTTCATCCCCCTGGAAAAGGGCCTGAAGCTGACCGCCCGCGGCCTGCTGGAGCGCTTCATGTTCAGCTCCAAGCAGCAGCAGGTGTACGTCAGCCAGCTCAGCGGCGGCGAGAAGCGGCGATTGTACTTACTCACCGTACTGATGAAGAACCCCAACTTCCTCATCCTCGACGAGCCGACCAACGACCTGGACATCATGACGCTGAACGTGCTGGAGGACTTCCTGCTGGACTTCCCCGGCTGTGTGCTCATCGTGAGTCACGACCGCTTCTTCCTGGATAAGCTGGCCCACCACCTGTTCATTTTCGAGGGCGAGGGGCAGATCCGCGACTGGAACGGACTCTACACGGAGTACCGGGAGCAGCGCCGGGAAGAACTGCGCGAAGGCAGTCCCGCCGCCGCCGTACCCGCTACCACGAAGCCAGCGCCTACTCCCACCACCGAAGACGCCCCCCTGAGTCAGGAACAGCGCAAGGCCATCCGCCGCGTGGAGGGACAGATCGGTAAGCTGGAGGCCCGCAAGGCCGACATCAACCGGCAGTTCGCCGACATGGCCGCGCTGACGCCCGAACGAATCGCTGAGCTAGGCCGCGAACTGGCCGAGGTGAACGAGGCCATCGAGGAAAAGGAACTCGAATGGATGGAGCTAGTGGAGGACTAAGCCGAACTGGAATGTTTTCCACAGGCCAAATTGAAGTCCTCGTAAAGGCCCTGTAAATTAGGTGGTTACGCAAATGCTATTTCCACGGCCAGCCTGTGGATAAGTGTGGGAAAGGGGGCGGTTCTCCACAGGGCGGGGGCCGGAAGTGGTGGAGAAGCCCACTTTATCCACATTTCCACAGCTCCTAACATTTGCTCTCCACGCGCTTTCCGCCACGGCGAGGGTCCTTTCCCCAGCGGAGTGTCAAAATACTTCTCCCCGCAGGCTGGGTGCACACATTGTGGAAAGTGCCGGCATCCCTTTGTTTTAAGCGGTGTTGTAGTGTGGAGAAGGGGGCCGGTGGCGGTGGAAAGTGAAATGGCAAAGTTTTTTCACGCAGTTTTCTCCCGCTTTCCACAGGCCTAATAATGATGATGGGATCTGAATTTTAAAAAAGAATAATAACTATTAAGGAGATGGGAGGACCGGTGCAGACAAGCGAAAATTACCCCAACACCCGCCGGGGGGGCCGCTACGCCCGGGCCGTGCGCCTGTGGCTGATCGTGGGCCTGATCATGGTCGTAGGCCAGATCGTCATCGGCGGCATCACGCGGCTCACCGAGTCGGGGCTCTCGATCACGGAGTGGAAGCCCCTCAGTGGGGCCATGCCGCCGCTTAACGCCGCCGCCTGGCAGCTGGAGTTCGCGAAATACCAGGCGTCACCGCAGTACGCCAAGGTGTTTGCTGATATCTCGATGGGCGACTTCAAGTTCATCTACTTCTGGGAGTGGTTTCATCGGCAATGGGCCCGTACCATGGGCCTGGTCTTCGCGGTAGGATTCCTGGTCTTCTGGCGCAGGGGCTACCTCGACCGCCCGCTGATGCGCCGGTTGGGCGTGGTGGTGCTCCTGGCGGCCCTGGCGGCCAGCTTTGGCTGGATCATGGTGGCCAGCGGACTCATCGACCGTCCCTGGG
This sequence comes from Saprospiraceae bacterium, assembly GCA_958295895.1. Lineage (GTDB taxonomy): Bacteria > Bacteroidota > Bacteroidia > Chitinophagales > Saprospiraceae > Neolewinella. Next base: position 34,682 of record CATQHI010000019.1, read on the forward strand.
TCAATGCCTACAAGCTCACACTGCACCTGGCACTGGGCATTACGCTCTTCGGCTACCTACTGTGGGTGACGCTGAAACTTATTCAGCCCCGGCTCGTAGGTTTTCCACAGTCGGGGGTAGAAAAACTGCGCTGGCCCCTCAATATCCTGCTCGGGGTGCAGCTGCTGCTGGGTGGTGTCATGAGTGGGGCCAAGGCGGCTCTGCCTTATCCCACCTGGCCGGATATGAACGGTAAATTAATTCCTAACGTCCTCACCGACGCCAGCGCCTGGACGGTGGAAAACTTGGTGAATTACGAGTCCAGTTTGTTCCAGCCTGCGCTCTTTCAGTTGCTGCACCGTACTACGGCCTATGCGCTGACAATCATGGTGTTATACTTTGTCTACCGCTGCTGGAAGAGCATCCATAGTCACAATCTGCGCCGGGCTAACACCCTGTTGATAAGCCTGTTGATAACTCAGGTGCTGCTCGGTATCCTGACGGTGACTAACAGTATCGGACAGGTACCCGTGGGCTGGGGCGTGGCCCACCAGTTTACCGCAATCGCCCTGGTTGCCACGGTGGTATACGTCAACTACCTGTTCCGTCCCGGTCGGGTATTGCGCCCTGTGGAGAAGCCGGTGGAAAACGGGGTGAAAAAGCCGGTAGATTTAGTTGAGCCGTGAACGATCGTGGTCCCAGCCCAGCTTGCGGCGCCCCAGGAACTGACCCGTAAGGAAGATTGCCAGCAGAAAGTGTAGTAGCGCGGCCCGTTGATCGGGGTTATACAGGGTCTGCACCAGGATCATCGCGTAGTGATAGGCCGCCAGCGCCGCGGTAAGCAGTAGGAATACCCGGGTATCGTCGCGCCGCAGGTAGGCGTAGAGCGAAAGTCCGGCCAGGAACAGGGCGGCCAGTCCGTACATCTTCATCAGCAGCTCGAAGGTGGGCCCCTCGGAGGTACCGAAGCCGGGCACGAGCTGTCCGACACCGGGGTAGAAGAGGAAAAGCAACCCGATCAGGGCCTCCACGAGGGTATGCAACAGCAGGATCATAGGGGGGCAACTACCCACCGGGGCCGGGGGTTGCAATTTGTTGTAAACTGTGACCTTTACCAATACGCTAAAGCTATCGCTACATCATCCTGGGGCCGGGCGCTGGTCTGGTCGCTCATCGCGGCGGCCTTCATCGGTCCGGGCACGGTAGCCACGGCCACGCGGGCGGGCACGCTGGGCGGGTACGGGTACCTACCGGTGGTGGCCCTGGCGGCGCTGGCCGGCTACGTATTCATGGAGATGGCCGCACGGGTGACGATCGTGAGTCAGCGGCCGCTCGGTGAACTCTTGCGGGGGCGCAGGTACAGCGGGGTGTTGCCCCCGATCCTCTACCTAGCCGTAGCGTTCGGCTGTGCGGCCTATCAGGCGGGCAACCTACTGGGCGCCCTGGGGGGGCTGGGCCTGTTGCTGCCCGTGTCACGGTACTGGCTGCTACCCCTGGCGACGGGGGTGGCCGTACTGCTGTGGTGGGGTAGTACCCGGTCGATCGGCCGGGTGATGACCGTGCTGGTCGTGGGCATGGGGCTGCTGTTCGTGGTCGCCGCGGTACGCATCGCCACCGGCACGGACATAGTCTCGGTGGATGGGGGCGGCATCGATACCGGTACGCTGTTGGCCCTCCTCGGTACAACGATCGTGCCCTACAATTTTTTCCTGGCGGCGGGACTGGGTACTGGCGCCGAACTACCGGATATGCGGCGGGGGTTAGGGCTATCTTTTGGAGTGGGTGCCCTCATTACGGGCTGTATCGTGGTGGTGGGTAGTGCGGCCGAGAATTTTATTTCCTTTGGTGACCTCAGCGCGACGCTGCAGGGGGTGCTGGGCGACTACGGCCGGCTGGTGCTCGGGGTGGGGCTCTTTGCCGCGGGCTTTAGTTCGGCGACTACCGCTCCTCTGGCCGCTGCGCTGGCCGGGCGGCAGCTGCTCGGCTTCGAAGCGGGCGAAGCGAAGTTTCGGACGACCTGGATCGCGGTGCTCCTCTGCGGCCTCACCGTGGGGCTCACCGGTTGGAATATGGTGGGGGTGATCGTAGCGGCCCAGGTGATCAATGGCCTGCTACTGCCCTTCATTGCCCTGGTGGTATTCGTGCTGGCCAATCGGCGCGGCCTGCTGGGGAAGCACACCAATCACTGGTGGCAGAACGTGGTGGGGGTAGCCGTCTTAGCCTTCGTATTCTATAAAGCGGGGCAGTTCTTCTGGAATCTGCTGTGAGCTTAGCGCTGGGTATAGTCCTCGCGGTTGATGTTGAGCTTTTTCATGCGGGCGAAGAGTGTCTTGCCGTTGATGTGGAGCAGTTTTCCGGCTCCATTTGGTCCGGTCACCCGGCCGTTGGTGTAGCGCAGGGCCTTGATGATGTGGCGGCGCTGGTTTTCCTCCAGGCTTACGAGGCGCTCCTTGCTTTCCTCGTCGATGATTTCGTAGTGGCCCGTCATACCGGTGACCTTACCTTCTTCCAGCACCGACCAGATGATCACCCGCACGATGGCCTGGCGGTCGGCGGCTACCCGCATGACGAACTGCTCGTCCATGCGGTGGAATCCGCTGATGAAGTGGATCATCTCGGCATTCCAGCGGGACACATCCTCGCGGCTTAGCCGGTCGACGATCAGGGAGGGCTTGAGGGCTTCGGGGTTATCCGTGCCCATGATGGCCAGTAGGTTATCGCTTACCAGGATGCTCTGATTGCTGAGGTTGAAATCGAAGCTGCCGGTGCGTTTGGAGATACTGATGGATTCGAGCATCCGCTTGTAGCGCACACTGTTCTGGGCGTCCTTTACCAGACTACAGATGAGCTGCTCGCTGGTCTCGTCGATGATGTGGGGTACGCTGGTGATGACCACCGGGTAGCGCCTTCCCGCACAGTTTTGGTGGTAGGTGTACATCTGGTCGCTACCGTTGGCGATGGTGCGCTGGCAGTGGCGGTTCCAGCTATCTTCGGAGTAGGTGGGGGAGTAATCGGCGATGCACTTACTCATCATGTCGGTGAAGGAGTACCCCAGTTTGTCGCAGGCCGAGGTGTTGGCGTAGCGCAGATAGCCCGCAAGATTGGCACACAGCAAATTTTCGGAGTCGTCTACGCTAACCACCTTGTTTGCGAGGGCCAGAATTTGTGGCGGGGTAAGGGGTTGCATAAAAATTGTACTTAAGTTAGCCAACCGGTAGCCAAGCTACGTGGATCGGCCAATCCGGATTAACTCCGGAAGGTAGTAAAATTGGAACCATATCGCCGAGGCAGATGTTTGGACAAATACCGGCGGGTCTTGGCGGCAAATGTATGTGTTTGTACATACCAAGGATCCGCGGCGCGGTCAATACATTTTCCCTACTCTGCGTTGTATTACTTCCGTGTCCACTTCGGATTGCGTAATTTGTTCGCTATGGCATCTTCCCACCGCAGCTACGAGCTGCTTATATCTAAGCTGGACGAGTTCATCCGTAAGTACTACATCAACAGTGCTATTCGGGGCTTGCTGTATAGTATGGGCCTCGTGCTCGTACTTTTCCTGGCGGTCAGTCTGCTGGAGGCCCAGTTTTATTTTTCTCCCCTTACCCGCAAGGTACTTTGGTATAGCTTTCTGGCCATCAGTATCGGAGCGGTTGCCGGCTGGGTCGTACTACCCCTGGCACGTTACTTCCGGCTGGGGGCCACTATCAGCCACGAGCGGGCCGCCGAGATCATCGGCGATCATTTTAGTAACGTAAAAGACAAACTCCTCAATGTGCTGCAGTTGCGGCGGCAGGCGGGTACCGTGGGCGATAATGGCCTGCTGTTGGCCTCCATCGACCAGAAATCAGCCGAGATTAGCCCCGTGCCCTTTCGCTCTGCCATCGACCTACGCAACAACCGGAGCCACCTGGTCAGGTACGCCCTACCACCCCTGGCGCTTCTCATCGTACTGCTTCTGGCCGCCCCTAGTCTGATCACCGACAGCACCAGCCGCCTGATCCGCAATTCCGAGGCCTTCAGCCGCCCCGCCCCCTTCACCTTTACGGTTCCCGACCAGCTGGAGGTCGTACAGTACGGCACCTACCTACTCACCACTCAGGTGACGGGCGACGTGTTACCCGCCGAGGCCTACATCGAGGTAGACGGCTACCGCTACCGCCTCGAGCGGCAAAATGCCAATACGTTTACCTACGCCTTCCACAACGTCCAGGAGTCTACCGCCTTCCGACTTACCACCGAGGAGGTCACTAGCGCCGACTATACGCTCGATGTACTTCCTAAACCCACTATCGCCGGCTTTACCGTAGCGGCTGACTACCCCGACTACCTGGGACGTACGGACGAGGAGCTGACCAACATCGGTGACCTGACCGTACCCGTGGGTACCCGCCTACGCTGGTCCTTCGATACGGAGCATACCGCCGCCGTCGACCTGCGCTTCGCCAGTGCCGATACGCTGAGTCAGTTGCGGCGCGACGGCAGCGACCTCTATAGCTTTGACCATCGCGCGCTGCGCAATGATCGTTACACCCTCTACATTGGTAACGACCGCCTGCCGCTGGCCGACTCGGTGAGCTACGCGCTGTCGGTCATCCCCGATCAGTTTCCGCAGATCAGCGTGGAGAGCTTTCAGGACAGTACGGACGAAAAACTGCTGTTCTTCGTCGGCGAGGCCTCCGATGACTACGGCATCCGGAAGCTTGACTTCGTCTACCGCCTCCAGCGTGGCGGCGCCGACGCCGAGGAGGTACGCATCCCGGTCACGGGCCGCAGCGGCAAACAGGCGCGCTACGATTATGTCCTCGATCTGCGTAGCGACCTCGACCTGGCACCCGGCGACGAGCTGACCTATTACTTCGAGGTCTTCGACAACGACGGCGTCAACGGCAGCAAGCGCGCCAAAACATCCGTCATGGCCTACCGCATGCCCACCGAGGAGGAGATGGACCGCCAGGCCGAGCAAAACGACAGCAAGGTGAAGGACCAGCTCAGGGAGGCCCTCGATGCTACCCGCGAGCTCCAGGAAGACACCAAGGACCTGCGTGAAAAAATGCTACAGGAAAAGGAGGTAGACTGGAAACTCAAAAAAGAGGTCGAAAAGCTCGCCGAGCGCCAGCAGAACATTCAGGAACAAATCGAGGAGGCCCAGCAAGCCTTCGAGGAGAATCTCGAGCAGCAGCCCCAGGAAAACGAGCAGGTGCAGGAAAAGGAGCAGAAACTCCAGGAGATGTTCGAAAAGGCCGTCAACGAGGAGATGCAGGAGCTAATGGAGGAAATCCAGAAGCTGATGGAGGAACTCAATAAAGACCAGACCCTCGAGAAAATGGAAGACATGGAGCTCTCCGACGAGGAGGCCGAGGCCGAGCTCGAACGCATGCTCGAGCTCTTCAAGCAGCTGGAGGTAGAAAAAGAGATGCAGGACGCCATCGAAAAGATGGACGAGCTCGCCGAGCAGCAGCAACAACTCTCCGAAGAAACCGAGCAGGAAGAAAAGTCCAATGAGGAACTCCAGCAGGACCAAGAAAAGCTCCAGGAAGAATTTCAGGACCTAAAGGAAAAGCTCGAGCAGGCCGAGCAGAAGAACGAGGCCCTCGACCAACCCATGCCCCTCGACACCAAGCCCGAAGAACAGGAGCAGGTGGAGCAGGATATGCAGGAGGCCCAGCAGCAACTCCAGGAGCAAAAACCCCAGGACGCCGCAAAAAAGCAGCAGGAGGCCGGCCAGAAAATGAAAAAGATGGCTCAGCAGATGCAGCAGGACATGCAGAGCATGCAGCAGGAGCAGAATCAGGAAGACATGGCCGCCATCCGCCAGCTCCTCGAGAACATCGTCGATCTGAGCTTCGACCAGGAGGAAAATATGGACCAGCTCAATCAGACTACCATCAATACGCCCCGCTACGTGGAGCTCGTACAGCAGCAGTTCCAGATCAACGGCGACTTCGAACTCGTGCGCGACTCCCTACAGGCCCTAGCTAAGCGCAATTTTCAGATTGAAAGTTTCGTCACCGAAAAGGTCACCGAGATCCGCGGCAATCTCTCCGAGACCGTCTCCGAGCTCGAAGAGCGCCACACCCCCCAGGCCGCCAACCTACAGCAGCGCACCATGACGGGACTGAACGACCTAGCTCTCATGCTCAGCGAAAGCATGGAGCAGATGCAGCAGCAGATGGCCGGACAGATGCAGGGCCAGCAGCAGTGCCAGGCCCCCAAAAACCAGGGGCAGGGCAAGCAGGGCGGTAAGCCCAGCGATAATCCCGGTAGTGACGGCAAGCCCGGCAGTCAGGAGCAGGAGGGTATCGGTGAGGACATGGAGGGCCTCAAGGAAGGACTCAAAAAAGGAGAAGGGGGTGCCGGCGGCGGCGGTAGCGCGGAGGAGTTCGCCAAGATGGCCGCCCGCCAGGCTGCCCTACGCCGCGCCCTGGAGGAAAAGCAGCAGGAACGCCAGCAAAATGGAGAGGGCAAGGATGGCCTCCTGGAGCAGCTCATCGATGAGATGAACGCCGCCGAGGAGGACCTAGTCAACAAGCGGCTCACCGAGGAAACCCTGCTTCGACAGCAAGATATCCTCACCAAGATGCTCGAGCACGAGCGCGCCGAGCGCGAACAAAAGATGGACGAGCAGCGTAAGTCGGAAACCGCCGAGCAGCAGCGCCGCGAGCTTCCCCCTAACCTGGAGGAGTACATCAAGCAGCGCCGCGCCGAGGTAGAGCGCTTCCAGCGCGTGACTCCCCAGTTGCGCCCCTACTACCGCACGCTGGTCGATGAGTACTTCCGGGCGCTGGGCAGTAAGTGATTTATGGATTTGAACCCAAAGGCGGTGACGAACTGTTCTATTCGAGTCTCTACGCAAACGTTACGCTTTTAACACAACCTTAATGCTCACACTCGCCTCGGATCCCCATAATATCGTACAGGTCGAGCAGCTGGTCGAGCAACTCGCCAGCCGCTACCACCTCAATCAGGAGACGCACGACAGCGTGCTCATCAGTCTCACCGAAGCTGTCAGCAACGCCATCATCCACGGTAATAAACAGGACCGTTCCAAAACCGTCTGCATCCGTTACGCTCAGATTACCGACGGTCTGGCCATCCGGGTCTCCGATCAGGGCCATGGCTTCAATTTCGACAGCCTCCCCGATCCTACCAGCCCCGAGCGGATCTGCGAATGCGGCGGCCGCGGCGTCTTCCTCATGCACCAGCTCTGCGATGGTATGCGCTACACCAACGGAGGGTCTACCGTAGAAATGCAGTTTCGTCTCTGAGCCCTACCTCCAGTATCGCGTACCACCTGGAGGGGGGGAACCTTCCTACCGCACCGGAGGCGTCACTTACGGACTGGATCACGCACGTCATTACGCTCCACGGCGGACAGCTCGGTGAGCTGAACTACATCTTTTGTTCCGACGAATACCTCCACGCGATCAACCTGGAGTACCTCCAGCACGATACCCTCACCGATATCGTGACGTTTCCCTATGCAGAGTTCCCCCTCGTATCCGGCGACCTGTTCATTTCTACCGAGCGTGTGGCCGACAACGCGACGGAGGTTGGGGAAGCCTATACCGACGAACTTCACCGCGTTATGATCCACGGCGTCCTCCACCTACTGGGGCAGGGGGATAAATCGGCAGCGGATGCAGCGGCTATGCGTCAGGCCGAGCAGTGGGCACTTTCCCTCCGTACAACGGTGCTAAAAGAGGGCGCGTCCGCAGGTGCAGCCTAAGGCGTAAATGCGCATCTTTACCCCATGAAAGTGCTTAAATTTGGGGGGTCATCGGTGGGGCATCCCGACCGAATCCGGGGCATTGTAGATATTCTCAAGCGTTATTACGCCGCCGGCGATCACTTCACCGTAGTATTTTCAGCCTTTGGGGGAGTAACCGACCAGCTCATCGAGATGAGCCAGCTTGCCGCCCAGGGCAATGACCGCTACGGGCAGCTATTCGAGGAGTTTTCGGACCGGCACCAATCGGCCATCACTGCCCTTCTCGACGGCACCGGTGGCTATACCGAGACAAGCCAGCAACTGCGTCGCTCGCACGAGGTACTAAAGAATCTACTGTACGGCATTTTTCTGGTCCGGGAGGCCTCGCCGCGTACGATGGATTATGTGCTGAGCTTTGGCGAGCGCTCCTCCGCCTACATCATCTCCCAGGCCCTGCAGCAGGCCGGTATACCGACCGAGTTTCTCGATGCCCGCCGGGTCGTAAAGACCGACAAGACCTTCGGTAACGCCAAGGTAAACTTCGAGAAGACCTACCAAAAAATCCAGGAACACTTCACGCAACACCCTAAGGTTCAGGTAGTTACCGGCTTTATTGCCTCCGCTAAGGGGGGGCTTACGACTACCCTGGGGCGGGGCGGATCGGACTATACGGCTTCCCTGCTAGCCGCCGGTCTGGACGCTACGGCCATCGAGATCTGGACCGACGTGAACGGGGTACTCACCGCCGATCCCCGACGGGTGAAGAAGGCCTTTACCATTCCCACCATGACCTACGCCGAGGCTATGGAGATGTCGCACTTTGGGGCGAAGGTGATCTATCCCCCTACGCTGATGCCGGCCCTGCAGCGCCGTATTCCGCTGTACATTAAAAATACATTCGCTCCGGAATTTGGGGGGTACCAGGGTCAGTGAGGAAGGCAACCCCGGGGGAGCGGCGGTACGGGGTATTAGCTCGATTAACAACGTCGCATTATGCACGGTATCCGGTACCGGTATGTTCGGGGTACCCGGTATTGCGGCGCGTATTTTCGGAGCATTAGCCGCAGGGGGAATAAATATCATACTGATTACCCAGGGGTCGAGCGAGCACGCCATCAGTTTTGCCGTCCAGCCCGCCGCCGCCGAGGAAGCCAAACGTGCGGTAGAGGATGCTTTTGCCCTCGAGATCGAGCGTGGGGTAGTGAACGCGGTGAAGGTGGAGCGGGAGCTCAGTGTGGTGGCGATCATCGGGGAAAATATGCGCTACCAACCGGGTATCTCCGGTCGCTTGTTTCGGGCGCTTGGTCAGAACGGCATCAACGCCATTGCTATCGCACAGGGCTCCAGTGAGCTCAATGTGTCGGTGGTCATCGCCAAGGAAGACGAGACGAAGGCGCTGAACGCACTACACGAGTCCTTTTTCCTATCCGACCACAAGACCCTGCACCTTTTCGTCGTTGGCGTTGGCCTGATCGGTGGCACCCTGATCGAGCAGATTCGTAAGCAGAACGACTACCTGCGTGAACGTAGGGGCATGGAGGTAAAGGTCGTTGGGCTAGCAAATTCAAAAAGGATGCTGTTCGACGGCGAGGGCATTGAGCTGACGGACTGGAAAGAGTCGCTGCACGCCGCAGAGACGCTCGTTGACCTGGCGGTATTCGTAGGGCGTATGCGGGATATGAACTTAAGCAACAGCATCTTTGTCGACAACACGGCCGATAGCGAAATTGCGGGCTACTACGAGACTATACTCGACGAAAGTATCAGTATCTCCACGCCCAATAAAATTGCTACTTCTTCGAGTTACCTACAGTACCAGCGGCTGAAGCACATTGCCGATAAACGCGGGGTACAGTTTCGCTACGAGACGAACGTGGGGGCGGGTCTGCCGGTCATCTCCACTCTGCGGGACCTGATCGACAGTGGAGACCGGATTGCTAAAATCGAGGGGGTACTCAGTGGATCGCTCAGTTATATCTTTAATACCTTCGACGGCAATCGTCCCTTTGCCACGGTAGTAGCGGAGGCAAAGGACAAAGGTTTTACCGAGCCAGATCCCCGCATCGACCTTTCGGGAAAGGATGTAGCCCGCAAGATCCTTATCCTTGCCCGGGAGATCGGTGTGGCACTAGACGCCGAGCAGGTAAGGATTGACGGCTTCCTCCCCGAGGGGGCCATGGAAGCCGGGTCGGTGGAGGATTTCCTGCGGGTGCTCGAACACAACGAAGATTACTTTACTCAGTTGCAACGTCGCGCGGCGCAGGACGGCCGGGTACTCCGTATGGTAGCTACGCTCGAGGGGGAGCGCGCTACGATCGGTGTACAAGCCATCGGACCGGATAATCCATTCTATACACTCAGTGGTAGCGACAACATGATTGTCTTTACGACCGATCGGTACCGCACCCGCCCCCTGGTGGTGCGGGGCCCGGGGGCGGGGGCGGAGGTGACCGCAGCGGGGGTCTTCGCCGAAATCATTCAAATCGGAAACCTCAGCTGATGCAGGAAGTACGCGTATTTGCTCCGGCCACCGTTGCTAACGTCGCCGTGGGCTTCGATATCCTTGGCTTCGCCATTCAGCGGCCGGGAGATGAGATCGTGGCCCGCCGAAGTACCGCCTTTGCGGGAGTTCGTATTACGGCTATTACGGGGACGGGTACAAAAAGCCTACCCACCGAGGTGGAGCATAACACGGCGGGTATGGCGGTGCTGCGTTTACTCGAGCACCTGGGACTACAGCACGAGGTAGGTATCGAGCTTGAGATACACAAGAAAATGCCCTTCGGCTCCGGGCTGGGCTCCTCGGCGGCCAGTGCAGCGGGTGCTACGGTAGCGGTCAACGTCTTACTGGGGGAGCCCCTCACTCGGGAATCGCTGCTCTACTTTACCGTGCTGGGAGAAGAGGTAGCGGATGGAAGCTTTCACGCGGATAACGTGGCACCCTGTCTGGTAGGCGGTATTACGCTGATTCGCTCAAATGAGTCGTTGGACATTCACCACCTGCCCGTCCCACCTAGTTTACACGTTGCCGTAGTCCACCCCGAAATCGAAATCCTTACCCGGGACGCCCGTGCCGTGCTCAGTGATTCGGTGTCCCTAAAGACGGCGATTCGACAATTGGGGAGTCTGGCCAGTTTCATCACCGCCCTCTATACGAACGATCTTCCGCTACTAAGCCGGTCCTTACAGGATCATATCATCGAACCGCAGCGGAAGACGCTCATTACCGGATTCGATGCCGTACAGGCCGCCGCCCTGGAACGGGGTGCATTGGGCTGCAGCATTAGTGGTGCCGGACCGAGTATGTTTGCCCTATGCGATAGCGGCTACCTTGCACAGGCAGTGGGGCAGGCCATGCAAGCTGCTTTTCAGCAGGAGGGAGTCGATAGTCAGCTTTACGTCTCGCCCATCAATCAACGGGGAGTGGAGGTGTTAAGCACGACCGAGTAGGGCGGTGTATTGTATACCGGAGGTAACGAGGAACAACGACTATGCAATTCTACAGTACCAACGACGCTACCCACCGCGTGAGCGCGGAGGAAGCCATCTTCCGGGGCCTACCGGCTGATAGTGGACTCTACATGCCGGCGCGGATCGATCCCCTTCCCGATGCTTTTTTCTCGGAGCTTCCCCAACTGTCTTTTGCTGAAATTGGTGTGCGTGTCAGTCGGCAACTGCTGGGGAACGAAATCAGTGACGAAGACCTCCGCCAGATCGTTGAGGAGGCCATTAACTTTCCTGCCCCCGTGGTAAAGCTCGACGAACAGAAGTACGTCCTGGAGCTCTTTCACGGACCCTCCCTCGCGTTTAAAGACTTCGGAGCCCGGTTCATGTCGCGGCTAATGGGCTACTACAATCGGGGTAAGGACCAGGAACTCATCATCCTCGTAGCTACCTCCGGAGACACCGGTGGCGCGGTAGCTGCGGGGTTTTACGATACCCCTGGTATTCAGGTAGTCATCCTTTACCCTAGCGGCAAAGTCAGCGCACTACAGGAAAAACAACTGACTACGCTCGGCAAAAACATCCATGCCCTCGAGATCAAAGGCAGCTTCGATGACTGTCAGGCAATTGTGAAGCAGGCGTTTCTTGATATAAGGCTACGGCAGCAACTGCGCCTTAGCTCAGCCAATAGCATCAACATCTCTCGCCTTATTCCTCAGACTTTCTACTACTTTGAGGCCGTAAAGCAGTTAGGACGTACAGGAGACCCTATCGCCTTTTCTGTACCCAGCGGCAATTTCGGTAACCTCACCGCAGGGCTCATTGCGCGCAAGCTTGGCCTGTCCATCCACCACTTCATTGCCGCCACCAACCGCAATGACGTGGTACCCCGCTTTCTCACTACCGGCCGGTATGAGCGGCGCCCCTCCGTAGTTACCCTATCCAACGCCATGGACGTAGGTGCCCCCAGCAACTTCGCTCGCATGGCCAATCTCCACGGGCAACTCGATGGACTCCAGGACATCCACACCGTAACTCATACTAATTTACGTGATACGCTGTCTGGATTTGCCTACGATGACGGCGTGACCGAAAATGCTATGCGCGAGGTAGAACGACGCTATGGCTATACCCTCGATCCCCATGGAGCGGTAGGCTATCTAGCTCTAAAGGAATGGCAACAGGACAATCCCCATACCCGCGGCATTATTCTAGAAACTGCTCACCCCAGTAAATTCAAGCCGGACGTAGAACGAATCCTCGGTCACCCAATAGAAGTACCCCGCCGCCTTGCCGAACTGGCTGGTAAGAATAAAGTAGCCTACAGCTTTGGAATAGACTATGCCCCCATTAGACAATGGTTACTCAAGGAATTTTTTACGTAACCGTGTAGCTGTTTCCCCCCCTGACTCCGGACGCAGTCCGGGGGTCTAAACTCTCTAACCTCACGTTCCACGTGGAACATCGTAACTGGACGCAAGATAGTGTTCCACGTGGAACATAGTACCGCTCCACATCTAGTGCACCTGCGGTCCCGCCCCCCACCACTCCTACGATTCCGTATCTTAGCCGGATAAAACCAGCAAAATGAATTATCGTCTACTCACTCTGCTATTGTGTGCAAGCTCGTTTCTGTACGGACAGCAGGACAACACCCAGAACCCTTTCCGTCAACTCGGGACCGAGCTACCGACCCCTAATGTGTACCGTAACGCCGCCGGTGCACCCGGTCACCAGTACTGGCAGCAGAAAGCGGATTACGAAATGGAAGTGCGCTTGGATGATGAAAAACAGCGTATCGACGGTACGGAGCGCATCACCTACCATAATAACTCGCCGGACCCACTGGAGTACCTCTGGGTGCAACTGGATCAGAACGTGCGGGCTCCCGACTCCGATACCTACTCGACGGAGACCGACGAAATGGGGGAGCAAATGACGCTAAATCAACTGACCGGACTGGAGCCCAGCTTCCAGGGGGGCTTTCACATCGAGCACGTCAAGAATGCAGGGGGTGCGGATATGCCCCACTACATCCAAAAAACGATGATGCGGGTGGAACTGCCCGGCCCACTTGCTCCGGGTGAGGAAGTGGAATTTGAAATCGCGTACTGGTACAACATCAATAATCGCCTGGTCGATGGTGGCGGCCGCTCCGGCTCGGAGTACTTTGAAGAGGACGATAACTTCTTGTATACGATCGCTCAGTTCTACCCCCGTATGGCGCTCTATACGGATAACGAGGGCTGGCAGAACAAACAGTTCCTGGGTCGCGGGGAGTTCGCACTGACCTTCGGTGACTTCGACGTGAAGATCACGGTACCCGCCGATCACCTGGTAGCAGCCACCGGTACGCTACAAAATGACGGCGAAGTGCTCACCCGCCAGCAGCGGCAACGACTGGAAGAGGCCCGTAAGGAACGGGTGCAGCCCGTGATCATCGCGAGCCAGGAGGAAGCCGTCGAGCGGGAGAAAACTAAGGTGAAGGAGGAAAAGACCTGGCACTTTACCGCCGAGAACGTGCGCGACTTTGCCTTCGCCAGTTCCCGTAAGTTCATCTGGGACGCAATGGGCGTAGAGCAGGGCGACGGTAGCGTAGTGATGGCGATGTCGATGTACCCCAAGGAAGGTAACCCCCTGTGGGAGCGCTTCTCGACCAAGGCCGTAGCCCACACGCTGAAGTGGTACACTCACTACACATTTGACTATCCCTACCCCGCCGCCTGGTCCATCAATGCGGCCGATATCGGGATGGAGTACCCCATGATCTGCTTCAATTTCGGGCGTACGGAGGCCGACGGTACCTACAGCGACCGCGTTAAGTACGGCATGATCGGCGTGATCATCCACGAGGTGGGCCACAACTACTTCCCGATGATCGTCAACAGTGACGAGCGGCAGTGGACCTGGATGGATGAGGGGCTCAATACCTTCCTACAGTACCTTGCCGAGCAGCAGTGGGAGCGGAACTTCCCTAGCCGCCGCGGCCCCGCCAATAAGATTGTTGACTACATGAAGGGCGATAAGCAGTACATCTCGCCGATCATGACCAACTCCGAGTCGATCTGGCAATTCGGTAACAACGCCTACGGTAAGCCGGCTACGGCCTTGAATATCCTCCGCGAGACCGTGATGGGCCGCGAGCAGTTTGATTACGCCTTCAAGACGTACGCCAACCGCTGGAAATTTAAGCACCCCGCACCGGCCGATCTTTTCCGTACCATGGAGGACGCCTCGGCCATCGACCTGGACTGGTTCTGGCGGGGCTGGTTCTATACGACGGATAACGTGGACATCGCGCTAACCTCGGTACGGCCGTTCCGGATCAACACGCAGAATCCCGTAGCGGAGAACGAAAGTTTACGCAAACTACGGGCCGAGGAGCCGCGTAACATCAGTAGCATCCGCAACGAGGAGGCAATTACTCAGACGTACGACGAGATCGATACCACACTGCGTGACTACTACACCGAGTACGATCCGCTCGACGCTACCATCCTGGACGAGGAAGAGTACCAGGGCTACCTCAACGGTCTGAGCGAGCAGGAGCGCGCTACGTTGGAAGCTGATAAGTACTACTACGAACTTAGCTTTGAAAACATCGGTGGACTGGTCATGCCCATCATTCTGGAGTTCACCTTTACCGATGGTACCACGGAGGTAAGGCGTATTCCGGCCGAGATTTGGCGTATGGGTACGGAGGAGGTGACCAAGGTCTTCCCCTTTACGAAGGAAGTAGTCGGTGTCGTGTTAGACCCCTACCTGGAAACCGCCGATGTAGATACCAGCAATAATTACTACCCTTCCCGCAATACCGTCAGCCGCTTCGATCTCTTTCAGCGCGGTGAGCAGGAGGGGGAGAACCCCATGCAGCGTAGCGCCCGTGCCCGCGCCCGGCAACAACAGGGTACGGGTACCGGATCGCAGCGTAAGTAGCCGGCGGACCGTATGGCCTACGATAATCCCTCGCTTACCGTCGTCACCGAGGAGGTACCACCCGGTGCGCTGCGCTGGCGTAGCCCCTCCAATATTGCCCTGGTCAAGTACTGGGGGAAGCACGGTGATCAGCTACCCAGAAACGCTTCGGTGAGTTTTACCCTACAGAACGCAGCTACGGATACCACCCTCCATTACGCCCCGCGTAGGGAGTCCGTCACGGGGGGGGTGGACGTGCAACTCCAGCTTGCCGGCACCCCGGAACCAAAATTCACCGCCCGGACACAAACCTACCTAAAGCGCCTGTTGCCGGTCTATCCCTTTCTTCGACAACTGGAGCTTCGGATAGAGACGCAGAATAGCTTTCCGCATTCCGCCGGTATCGCCAGTTCGGCTTCCGGTATGAGTGCGCTCGCCCTCTGCCTGGTGAGTCTGGAGGAGCAGCTCTTCGAGCCGCTACCGGACCGCGCAGCTTTCCTACGCAAAGCAAGTTACCTGGCCCGGCTGGGTTCCGGTAGTGCGTGTCGCTCGGTGTACGGGGGGGCGGCGGTGTGGGGACAGGTACCGGAGCTTAGCGATAGTTCGGGGGCCTACGCTGTAAGTATAGCGGAGCAGCTACATCCCACCTTTCAGTCCTACCACGACGATATCCTTCTCGTATCCCGCAGCGAAAAGGCGGTAAGCAGCCGCGCCGGTCACGGACTGATGGACCAAAATCCCTACGCTCCGCCCCGGTATGCTCAGGCTAACGCCCGTAGCCGGGAAATACTCGGTGTACTACAGCGGGGAGACACGGAACGGTTTGGGCAACTTCTTGAGAGTGAGGCACTTACCCTACACGCGCTGATGATGAGTAGTCAACCCTCCTATACCCTCATCGAGCCGAATACGCTGCACGTGATAAATCTCCTGCGGCAATTTCGCAGCGAAACGGGCCATCCCATCTATTTCACGCTGGACGCCGGTCCCAATGTGCACCTGCTCTACCCGGAGGCCGTTGCCGAGCCCACCAGACGGTTCATCCGCGAGCACCTGCTGCCCTACTGTGAAGACCGTATGTACCTCGCCGACCGTGTCGGCACGGGGCCCGAGCAACTGGAGGTAAATCAAACGACCCCGGCCTAGGCGTGTTATGAACGGGATGCGCTACCTCGCCCTTTCGCTATCGGCTATAGGACTGTTCCTACTCTATGGGTGTCGGTCGACGGCTACCCAAGCCCCGGACCGACTTCGGACCTCCTACGCACCGCTTGATCGGAAACTGCGTAAACTGGTACCGATTGACTCCTTCACCATCAGTGCTGCGGAGGCCCGCCAGCTTCCGGAGGCCGTCTTCCTCGATGCCCGTGAGCGGCAGGAGTACGAGGTGAGCCACCTACCCGGTGCCCGCTACCTTGGCTTCAGCGAGCCGAATACTAGCGCGGTAGACTCTCTTCCCCGAAATACGCCCCTGGTAGTGTACTGTACGGTGGGGTATCGAAGCGCCCGTCTGGCCCGGGAGTTACGGCGGGCCGGTTTTGGGCGCGTCTACAATCTGTACGGTAGCATCTACGCCTGGCGGCTGGCGGGCCTGCCCCTCGTCGATGCGGCCGGACCTACCACTACTATTCACACCTACAACCATAAGTGGGGCCGCTTCATTCCCGACACCCTCGGGACCAAAGTTTACTAAATTATGAGTCTCTACCAGCAGATACAGGAATGCGTTGCCTTCATCCGCCAGCGCGCTAAGACGGAGCCCCGGGTGGGCATTATCCTCGGCACGGGATTAAGCTCGCTGGTGGAGGAGATCGAGGTAGAGCGGGAGTTTGTATACGGTCTACTTCCCTACTTTTCAGTTTCCACCGTGGCTACCCACCGCGGCAAGTTGGTGCTGGGGAAACTGCGCGGCATCCCAGTCGTGGCCATGGCCGGTCGGCTCCACTACTACGAAGGCTACAGCATGCAGGAGCTCACCTTCCCGGTGCGGGTACTGCACGCACTGGGCGTCGAGCACCTCATCATCTCCAATGCTTCGGGTAGCGTCAACGCCGACATCTGCGCCGGCGACATCGTCTTTGTCCGCGACCACATCAACCTACAGCCCGACAATCCGCTCCGGGGAATAAACGATGACCGTCTCGGCCCCCGCTTCCCCGATATGCTGCACACCTACGACCGCCAGCTCAACGCACGTGCCATTGAGCTAGCCCAGAAGCACGGCCTGAACGCCCACGAGGGGATTTACCTGGCCCTGGCCGGTCCGAACCTGGAAACCCCGGCCGAGTACCGCATGGCCAACATCATGGGGGCCGATCTCATCGGTATGTCCACCGTGCCGGAGGTGCTGGTAGCACGCCACGCGGGCCTGCCCGTCTTCGTGGCCTCCGTGGTATCCAACAAATGCTTCCCCATCGCCGACATTCAGCCCACCACGGTAGAGGACGTCATTGCCACCGTACAGGCCGTCGAGCCCAAGCTACGCCTGCTGATCGGAGATATGGTAGAGGAGCTAGCGAGTACTCCCGCTCCGGCCTAAACTCCGGGGTACAAAGGCTAGGGCGGGCGCGCGGGTGCAACCGAAAAAAGGCGAGTGGTAGGGCAACTTAAGGAGGTATTCAACCCTTTAAGACTAGTTGACCCTGATTGAAACTGAATGAACGGAGCCTTCCGCACCACCTGGAAATCCTTAAGCGCTACCGAGCGTGACGTAGCCATCGCACTGAGCATTGTTTTCGAGGAGCGCTCCGTCCTCGATCTCTCCCGGCTACTAAACAAAATCGCCATGCCCCCCCCGGCCGGCGAGTCCCGCTTCACCCATGCGGCCACCGAAGAGATCGTGCACCGCCTCCACGCAGCCGGGGTAGTCACTAAGTCGAGCGACCACGGCTGGCGCATCAACCCTGACCTCAGCGAGGCGATTATGCGACAGGCCAATCGCCGCCCCGATTTTAGCGCGCTACTCAACGATATTCGTCGCGAGCTGCCCTATAAGACGTACTGGCAGCCCAGTAGCCCCCACGCTCTGATGCGGGAGATTCGCATTGCCTTTTACCTACAGAATCAGGCCGGCTTCGACCGGCTACAGCGGGAGACGGAGAGCTTTTACCCCGATCAGGCGAGGACCGGCGTATTCATCGACCCCCTTTTTGCCGAGTTCGATCCCCGCTGGGTCGAGCGTTTGCTGCCGGAGTGGCAGGAAATCAACCTGCGCAAAGCCTTCCGGCGGGCCCTGGTGGCCATGGAGCCCCTTGACCCCCTAATTGAATTCCTGGAGCAACACGAGCGTATCCGTGAGCCGGAGTCCGGACCCCTACGCGAGCTACTGGCCGAGGCCTTTGTCCTACAGGGTGCCTGGAGTAGGCTACAGCTCTGGGCCGACCTGGAAACCGTCGAGTGGCGCAGTAGCGCCAATCACCTTATTTACCACATTCTCCGGGACGAGGACGATATCGCCCAGGAGCTCATCGAAGAGGTACGCAAAGGCTACCGGCGCGAGTACGAAAACAAATTTCCCGCCCATCTAGCCGGATACCTTTACTTACTCTCCCTGCTGCGCAACGGTGGGGTGAAAAGCGCCGAGATCATCGGTCACTATCTCGATAACATCGATCCGGTACAGAATCTGCGTTTGGGAGGTACCTACCTGGTTTTCAAGGCTTTACACGCTTACTTGCGTAACGACGAGGACGCCCAGATCGTAGCCCAGCAGGCGCTGGAGCGGATGGAGGCCAACGCCTTCGCCCTCACCTTCTACGCTCTGTACCGACTGTGGACCGACCCCACCGAGCACCCCGAGCCACAATACCTCGCCGAGCTGGAGCAGCTGCGCGAACAGGCACAGGATAGCAGCTACCAGTGGGTGGAAATGGAAATCACGCGGGTCCTGTCGCTACGGCACCCTGAACCCAAAGCCCGGGAAGCCTACGCCACCCGTGCCCAGCAGCTCAGCGAGCAACTACGCATCCACTCCCTGACGGACGCCATGCCCCGCATCGAGCCCTGGGAGCGTGCTCTGGAGGTGCTGGTCGGTATGGGTACTCCCGATCGTAACGGAGAAAAACGGAGCAAGAAAACCAGTCGCTTCGTTTGGTTCGTCGACTTCGAAAAGCGTGAACTCGAACCCCGGGAGCAAACCCTAAGTAAGGGGGGCAACTGGTCGAAGGGGCGCAAGGTGGCCCTCAAGCGCGTTAAGCAGGGGGACGTAGAGGGGATGACCCCTCAGGATGTGGCGGTAGCTAAGGCCATTGATGAAGACTACAGCCGCTACCACCCTAATGGAAGCTATGCCATTAACTACGAGGAGGCCTTACTTGCCCTAGTGGGCCATCCCAATCTGTACCTGATCAAGAATTCGGCGATTGGGGTGGAGCTAGTCCGCCGTAATCCGCAGTTGCTGATCGAGGAGACCGCTAGCCGGCTGCACCTGCGTTTCGCCCAGGATTTTGCGGGTACCGGTGTGCAGGTCGTCAAGGAAACCCCCACCCGCTACCAGGTCATCGAGGTCAACGAGGGTCACGACCAGATCCACCGGCAGATCGGCGAAGGCTTAGAAATACCCAAACGTGCCCGCCACCGCCTACTTGAAGTAGCCCGTAACCTGAGCAAGTTTACCGAGGTGCAGAATACCCTTACGGGAGTGATCGACGACCTCGACGAGACCAAGGCCGATCCACGCACCTACGTGCACCTATTACCCGTCGGTGAGACCTTCAAGGTAGAGTTCTTCGTCCGCCCCCTGCGCCAGGAAGATCAGTACTTCAAGCCCGGACGCGGCCGCAATAAGGTGATCAGTGAGGTAGACGGCCAGCGCCTCCTCGCCGAGCGCAACCTAGCCCAGGAGATCGAACGGGCCGAGGGAGTTATCATCGACTGCCCTACCCTACAGAAGATCGTGCACCGTGACTACGAGTGGCAGATCGACGAGGTGGAGGACTGCCTCAACATCCTACTCGAACTACAGCCGCTGCGTGCCCTGGACCGCATCGTCCTGGAGCACCCCCGCGGCGAGCGCATCAAGCTCATCGGCAGCGTCGATTTCGGTGACCTCAGCCTGGGCGTCAGGGAAAAGGCGGGCTGGTTCGACGTAGAGGGCACCCTGGCCGTCGACGATCAGCAGGTGATCAGCTTCCGCGAGCTCATCGATAAGGTGAGCGAGAACGAACAGAGCAACTTCATCCAGCTCAGCGAGGGGCAGTACGTCGCCCTCACTGAACAGCTACGCCGTAAACTGCGGGAGATGGAGGGTCTGATGACCACCACCGCCGACGGCATGCAGCTTCACCCCCTGGCCGGTGGCATGCTCGACGACATCGTCGACCAACTGGGGGCCTTCGAGGCCGATATCGCCTGGCGCGATAGCCTACAGCGGATTCAGACGGTTAACCAGACCATGGCCCGTGTCCCTTCGACCTTCCGCGCTGAGCTACGGCCCTACCAACTCGACGGCTTCCGCTGGCTAATGCGGCTGGCCGACTGGGGTGTAGGGGCCTGTCTGGCCGACGATATGGGCCTGGGTAAGACCATTCAGGGCCTGGCCATGCTACAGGCGCGTGCTGAAGAAGGACCTGCCCTGGTCATTGCCCCCGCCTCCGTAACCCGTAACTGGCTGCGGGAGGCCGCCAAGTTCGCCCCTACCCTCAATCCCATTCTGCTGGAGGGCAGCGACCGCCAGGAGATCATCGACCGCGTAGGCCCCTACGATATGCTCATCGTGAGCTACGGCCTGCTGCCCTTCGAGGGCGACGCGCTGGCCGAAAAGCGGTTTAGTTCCATCATTCTGGATGAGGCCCAGGCCATCAAGAACCGCGGTACGAAGCGCAGCCAGATCGCCATGCGCCTCCAGGGCGACTTTCGCATCGTCACCACCGGTACGCCCATCGAGAACCACCTGGGGGAGCTCTGGAACCTATTTACCTTTCTCAATCCTGGTTTACTTGGTAATTACAATCGCTTCAACGAGAAGTACACCGTACCGATCAGCCGCAATAACGACAACGAGCGCCGCCAGCAGTTGCGCCGCCTGATCCAGCCCTTTATCCTGCGCCGCCGTAAGGAGGAGGTCCTCGAGGAATTGCCACCAAAGACTGAGGTCACCCTCACCGTCGAACTGAGCCAGCCCGAGCGCGCCTTCTACGAGGCCCTGCGCCAGCACGCCCTGGAGAGCATCGACGAGAGCGAGGGACCGAACCGCCGCTTCCAGATCCTGGCCGAGCTGATGAAACTGCGCCAGGCCGCCTGCAACCCGAAGCTGGTGGATGCCAGCGTCGACATCCCCAGCAGCAAACTCGAACTACTGGCCGAAACCGTGCAGGAATTGCGAGAAAACGGCCATAAGGCACTGATTTTCAGTCAGTTTGTAAGACACCTGAAGATCGTCGAAGAGTGGGCTAAGGACAACGACGTACCCTACCAGTACCTCGACGGTAGCACCCCTGGTCCTAAGCGTGACGAGGCCGTGCAGGCCTTTCAGCGTGGAGAGGGCGACATCTTCCTGATCAGTCTCAAGGCCGGCGGCACGGGACTCACCCTTACCGCCGCCGACTACGTGCTACACCTCGACCCCTGGTGGAATCCCGCCGTGGAGGACCAGGCCAGCGACCGGGCCCATCGCATCGGGCAGCAGCGCCCCGTGACCGTGTACCGCTTCGTGTCGGAGAACACCATTGAGGAAAAAATCGTCAAATTGCACGCCGAGAAGCGCGACCTGGCCGATAGCCTCCTGGCCGGTACCGAACAGAGCGCCAGCCTCACCGCCGATGACCTGCTAGACCTGATCAAGAATGGATAAGTCGATTTACAGCCCCAACCTCCATATCTATCCCGATGGCCCCGCCGTGGCCCGTGCCTTCGCCGATCACCTGATCGAAAAACTGGGAGAAGCGGAGGACGGCCCCCTCTTCTGGGCCCTCTCCGGGGGCTCGACACCCAAGCTCCTATTTCAGCTACTGGCCGAGGAATACAAGGACAAGATCGACTGGAGCCGCCTCCACTTTTTCTGGGGAGACGACCGCATGGTCCCCTACGACGACCCCGAAAGCAACTACGGAGAGGTGAAGAAGCTGCTCTTCGACCACGTGCCCGTCATCGGCGAGCAAATTCACCCCGTGCCCACCGACCTGGAGGCTGAGGAAGCCGCCGAGGCCTACGCCACCACCATCAGCAGTCTCTTACCGCAGAACTCGGACGGGATGCCCATCTTCGACATTAATATGCTCGGCATGGGGGGCGACGGGCATACGGCCTCCATCTTCCCCGACCAGATGGAGCTGCTCACCGACTCGCGCATCTGCGCCGTAGCCAAGCACCCCGAAAACGGCCAGCTCCGCGTTACCCTCACCGGACCGGTCATCAACGCCTCGGATGAGGTCGACTTTCTCATCACCGGTGGCTCCAAGACCCTGCGCGTGGCTCAGATCATCAACCGTGAGCAACTGGCCACTACCTTCCCTGCCGCCCACATCAACCCTACCTCCGGTAGATTGCACTGGTTCCTGGATCGGGCCGCCGCTTCCGAAGTAGGTTACTAGCCCCTATCTTTGCCCTTCCTAACGTTAGCCCCATGACCTCCAAAGACGCCGTTTCCGCCGAGACCCAGCCGCACACCACGCGCCGCAATTACTGGATCTTCTTCCTGATCTCCCTGATCATCTTCATTCTGATGCTGATCTTCATGAACCAGTGGTTCTGGGTGTCGATGCCCTTTATGCTCACCTTCCTGGTGATGGCGCTGGGGTATATGTAGCCAGTACAATGCTGCCTCCGGCAGCGGCAGTAAAACGCGGCCTCCGGCCGCGCGAGCCGCTTCAGCGGCGAGGAGAATGTTGTCAGTACTGCAAGTACATCACCTCCTTAGCCGCAAAGAAGTCCTCCCCAAACCAGGCAGAGATCGGAAACTCCTCCACGTAAGCCCCCTTCGGCAGCAGCGCCAGCTCCTCCTTCAGCCCCCTCCCCTTTAATGCCAGAATGCCGTTGGGCAGGCTATTACGCTGCTTGCCCGTAATAAGCCGCAGACTCCACTCCGCCAGCTTATCAATCTTAGCTACCGCCCGGGTGACGACGAACTCATAGCCCGGCCGCTTGATCTCCTCGGCGCGCTTTTGCTCCGCCCGGCAGTTGGTAAGTCCGAGGGCGGTGATCACCTCCTCACAGACCCGGATCTTCTTGGCGGTGCCGTCGATGAGGTGAAAGTGAGACTCCGGGAAGAGGATGGCCAGGGGGATACCGGGGAAGCCCCCGCCCGTACCAAGGTCCAGCACCTGCGTCCCCGCCCGAAAGGTGAGCACTTTGGCAATAGCCAGGGAATGAAGCACGTGGTGGACGTACAGGTTGTCGATGTCCTTACGGCTGATGACGTTGATCTTGGCGTTCCAGTCGCGGTACAATCCATCGAGGGCCGCGAACTGCTCGCGCTGCCGCTCGGTCAGGCCCGGAAAATAGGAGTAGATCAACGCAGCATCCATACACTATTCTCGATTCTCGGCTATGCCCTGCGGTAGCAACCCCTCCCAAACTGCCCCCTCCGGCACCGGCGCCCGCAGTTCCACCCGCGCCCCACTCACCGGGTGGTCGAAGGCCAGGGTGTAGGCGTGCAGATCGATCAACCCACCCTCACTGGAGCGTTTGAAACCGTACTTGGTATCGCCCCGTAGCGGACTGCCGATAGCTCCGAGTTGGGCGCGGATTTGATGCTTGCGGCCGGTCACCAGCGTGATTTCCAGCAGGTGGTAGCGGACGCTGCTGGCCAAATAGCGATAGTGAAGCTCGGCCCGCTTGGCGGTCTTGTCCGATTGGTCAGTGACCTCCGATACGTTGCCCCGCCCCTCGCGGATGTAATGGACCAGGGTGGCTTCGTCCTCGGCGGGGCGCTCGCCCACCACGGCCAGATAAGTCTTGGCTACGGTGCGGGCCTGGAACTGCTCGGTGACCCGGGTCTGGGCCGAGGTCTTCTTGGCAAACAGTACGACGCCGGAGACGGGCCGATCGAGCCGGTGGATGGGGTAGAGGTCCTGCCGGACGTAAGCGGCACCAAGCTGAAGCAGATTGGGGCTCTTCTTCTTATCGGGTACGACGGCCAGGCCGGCGGGCTTGTTGAAGGCGATGAGCTGGTTGTCTTTGTACAGGACCCAATCACCGGGCCGGCCGGGGAAGCGTTGGGAAGTCTCTTCTTCGGGGGTGGCCATCTTTACTTGACCTCTTCGTAGTCGATGTAGTCATCGCGCTCCTCGGGCTCGCTGTGGTCGATGTTATGCGGCGGGGGCGGGCCACCCTTGACCTGTTGCTTCATGTGGGTATACCACTGGTAGCCGCGGTAGGCGAAGTAGATCAGGGCAATGGTCAGGAGGAGGTCGAACATGGGGTAAAGGTACGAAGGGCTAGGCCCACTTATAGATGCGCTCCACCAACTGCCGCACCTTATCGGTGTAGGGCGGGTAGGCCATGGAAAGATCGAAGAAGCGCCGCTCCATCACCGCCCGCTCGTTGGTGAACTCCAGCCAGCCGTGGCGGCCGTAGCTGCGTCCGATACCACTGTTACCCACACCGCCGAAGGGGAGGGCGGGGTTGGCCGTACCGAGCAGGAACTCGTTGACCAGGGTACCACCGGCGCTCGTCTCGGCCAGAAGACGTTTGATGACAGACCGATCTTCGGTTTGAATGTAAAACGCTAGCGGCTTCGGTAGGCCATTGATGACGCTGAGGGCTTCATTGAGATTGGCATAGTCGAGCACCGGTAGCAGGGGGCCGAAGATCTCTTCCTGCATCACGCGCATTTCACCGGTTACGCCGCTCAGTACGGTGGGCTCGAAGTACAGGCTGGTACGGTCGTGGCGACCGCCGTGGGCGACCTTAGCCCCCTTTTCCAGAGCATCCTCAAGCAGTGCCGTCAGGTGATCGAACTGCTTTTCGTTCACGATACGGGCCAGGCTCTCGGACTGCTGAGGGTCCTCACCGTAAGCGTGGCGAACCGCCCCGCCGAGCTGGGCTACGTACTCCGTGACGATCTTTTCGTGCACCAGGGCGTAATCGGGGGCGATGCAGGTCTGTCCGGCATTAAAAAACTTGCCCCAGGCCAGGCTGCAAGCTGACTTCTTAATGTTGACATTCCCCCCGACTACGCAGGGTGACTTTCCACCGAGCTCCAGGGTCACACTGGCTAGGTTAGGCGCCGCGGCGGCCATCACCTTCTTACCGGTGGCGGGGCTGCCCGTAAAGTAGATGTGATCGAAGGGCAGGGCGGTCAGCGCCGCCGCCGTATCGGCCTCCCCCAGCACCACCTTCACCTCATTTTCTGCGAATAGCGTGCCGAACATCTCCTGCATATAGGCCGAGGTCGCCGGACTGTACTCCGAGGGCTTCAGTACCACCGTACAACCCGCCGCGATAGCGTAGAGTACCGGTATGACGGCCAGGTTAAAGGGGTAATTCCAGGGCGAGAGGATCAGCACGCTACCCTTGGGCTCATAGTATACGTAGCTGCGCGTACCCATCAGGCTCAGGGGGGTGCTCACGCGGCGGGGCTCCATCCAGCGCTTCAGGTGGCGGCGCAGGTACTTGGCGTTGCTGTACACCACGCCGATCTCGGAGAGCAGGGTCTCTACCGGGTGTTTATGGAGGTCCTGGCGCAGGGCGTCGAGCAGGCGCTCCTTATTGGTTTCGTTGTCCAAATGATCAAGAATCCGAGAGATCTTTTCGCTCCGTTCCCGGGCCGTTGTTTTAGCCAGGGTGGGAGCGTAGGCCCGTTGCTCTTCGAGCAGGTACGCTAACTGGTCGGTCGGGGCGGCGGTGGCGGGCATGGTCGGGGCTTGTACCCGGGTAAACGTAGTGAGGCAGTGGTAGTTGCGGGGCCGCAGGTGCAACGATTAGGGGAGGACGAACCGTGCGTACATCGGGAAGTGGTCCGATCCGAAGGCCGGTAGCCGCTCGAGTTCCAGTAAGCGAATGGAATCGGTAACAAAGTAGTGATCCAGCGGCCAGCGCATGATCCAGGAATTGGCATCGAAGGTACTGTAGAGTCCCCGGCCCAGGCGCACGTTACGCAGGTCGGCTTGGTGTTCGAACAGCCGGGCGGTGCGGGACCAGGAGACGTCGTTGAAGTCGCCGGCTACGATGGCGGGCAGGGTCTCCGCGGCTACCAGTTTGGCGACATCGCCCAGTGCTACCTCCTTCTCTCCCCGGTTGTCGGGGTACTTCTTTTTGGGCACCGGGGCTACCGGGTGGACCCCGTGAAACCAGAAGGATTTGCCGGACGGCAGTTGTACCTGGGTGTGGATGGAGGGCACGTCGTCGTGGTTGAAAAACATCACTTCGGACTCCTCCAACGGAAATTTGGAGTACAGCGTCATCCCGTAGGAATTGTCGGTAGGGTATTTGACGGTGTGGGTATACGTTTCCTCCAGGGGCTGCAATTGGCGCATCCAGCGGTCGTTAACCTCCATGACCAGGACCATATCGGGGTCGCGCTGGCGCACGATGTTGAGAAAGGTCGCCGCTTGCTCATTGATGATCAGCACGTTGGCGATCAAGATACCGACGGTGCTTTGCTGGTCCACGGTGTCGGCGGCGGCCTCCGGTACGGGGCGCTCTCCCACCAAGTAGGGCAGTACCAGAATAGACTGGATCAGGATAGCGGCGAGTAGTCCCAGGGTAAGCGCTACGGAGGCTTTATTCCACTTCCGGTTCACCAGGCCGAAGAGCGATAGGCAGGCTACCCCGGCGATCAGGTACTGGGTGCGCGGAAAATCGAGCACCTTGGAGTACCAGTAGGAAACGTCGTAGACTAGGGAAAACAGGCTAGCTACAATGACTATGGTGCTGACGAATATGACGATATAGTAGAGGATCGTCCGGAGTGTTCCCATAGTTGCTCAACTGCCCGCGGAAACACAATGTTTGGGACTCATATCACAGACCGGTAGCCTGCTCCATCTGCTCCGGATACCGCTCCCCCACGATTCTGACCTGGGCGGAGGCTTCCTCGATGTCCTTGAGCTCGGCGGCCGTCAACTCGATCTCGGCCGCCCCGTTGTTCTCCTTCACCCGTTCGAGCTTCGTAGTACCGGGGATGGGTACGATCCAGGGTTTCTGGGCCAGCACCCAGGCCAGCGCGATCTGTGCCGGGGTAGCCTCCCGGGCCTCCGCAAAGCGCTTTACGACATCGACCAGCGCCTGATTGGCCTGCATGGCCTCCTGGCGGAAGCGTGGTAGCGTACGGCGGATATCACCCTCCTCGAATACCATATCATCGGTCACCTTACCGGTCAGGAAGCCGCGGCCCAGTGGGCTGTAGGCCACCAAGCCGATGCCTAGTTCTTCGATCGTGGGAATAATCTCCGCCTCGTGCTTGCGCGTCCAGAGGGAATATTCACTCTGTAGCGCCGTTACGGACTGCTCCCGGTGTGCCCTGCGGATGGTCTCGGTCCCGGCCTCCGAGAGTCCGAAGTGCTTCACTTTACCCTCCCGAATCAGGTCACCCACCGTACCGGCCACCTCCTCGATGGGTACCCTGGGGTCGACCCGGTGCTGGTAAAATAGATCGATCGCCTCCACCCCCAGTCGGCGCAGTGACGCCTCGCATACCTCCCGGATGTGCCGGGGGCGGCTATCTACGCCGTCGATCTTACCCTTCCCCTCCTCGAACGTGAAGCCGAACTTGGTGGCGATCACCACCCGGTCGCGGTAAGGTGCCAGTGCCTTTCCTACCAACTCCTCGTTCGCAAACGGACCGTAGGCCTCGGCGGTATCGAAAAAGGTTACGCCCTCCTCTACGGCTCCCTGTAGTACGCGGGTCATTTCCTGCTCGTCCTTCGCCGGGCCGTAGCCGTAGCTCATACCCATGCAGCCGAGGCCGATGGCGGATACTTCGAGGTGGTCGGAGCCTAGGGTGCGGGTCTTCATGGTGGGTGTCTTGAATTGTACTAGGCGCAACGTGCTACGTAAGGCACCGGTGCGGCTAGAGCCACAACTACGGCAGCATCTTTTCCATACACACACTATTCGTTACCCCCCGGTACTGCCCGTAATTCTCCGCCAGGCGTAGATAACCGTGCTTTTGGTAGAGCCGGATGGCCGCCGTCTGTCGCCTGCCGGTTTCCAGAATAAAACGACGGTAGCCCAGTTCATGGGCCCATGCTTCCAGAGCGGAGAGGACCTCCCCCGCCAGTCCCTTAGTCCAGGGCGGTAATCAGCTCCTGGTAGCCCGTATCTGCCGGGGTGGTACGGGTCAGGATCATCGGTAGGTAGTTAGCCGGTCCCAGAAGTCGCGCTGCATGGCCGCCTCGTCGATGTCGGTGTACACCCACACCTTACGGCGGGTGTTCTCGGGGGGCGTATCGACTTCGATTTCGGTGGCCTGACCGGGCTTCAGGAAGGCCTGGAGGGCGGCCACGTCCCACATCACCCGCTCGCTGTTCCCGGCGGCGTTGGTCTGCCAGCGACGTTTGAGGTACTCACCGATGGGTCCGCTGCGGTCGAGGCGGGCGAAGGTGGAGTCCCGTTGCCAGGTGTACTGGATGGCCGTGGTGGTGGGCATGACGTGGAGTTCTAGCCCCTCGGCGTTGAGCAGGTAGTTGGCCGCGTTGAGGTCGCGGCGAATGTTGAACTCGTCCTTGTTCCAGTAGCCGCCGGCCGTGTCGTACTGAAAGCCCAGCACGTAGGCTACGATCCGCTCCTTGATGTCGGGGGCCAGGGCGATGGCGGAGGCCAGGTTCGTGCTGGCGCCGATGCACATGACTACTACCTTCTCCGCACCTGCGGCCCCGCCCCCCTGCCGTGCCTGCTCGATGATGAACTGTGCCGCCGGAGAATTGCGGGGTTGGTAGCCGCCCCAGGGCTCGCCCATGATGGTATCGGCGCCGAGGGGATGGGGCAGGTCCGTACGGCCGGCCAGTGCGAGCAGCTCCTCGTTGAGGTGTTGGCTCTGGTAGACGGTGCTGTCGCCCGACTTGTAGTGGTACCACTGGGCCGAGTTGAGCCCCTCCCAGGTGATGCCCTCCTCGGCGAAGAGGTAGGCGATGGCGTAGAGGTCATCGATCTCATTGGCGGTATCGGCGTCGAGGATGAAGCGGGTCTGGGCGGGGAGGGAGCCGGCGTAGAGGAGTAGCAGGAGGAGGTAGCGCATGGGCTAAAGGTACTCGACGAGCCGTACTCGCAGCGGCCGGTCCTGGTGCAGGGTAATGTAGGGCTTCGGTACTGGTTCCGGCAGTGTTCCTACACCTTCCACCGTATAGTGATCTACCAAATGCCGCAGCGCCAGCTGCATCTCCAGCAGCGCAAAGTGGTTGCCGATACAGAGCCGAGGCCCGCCGCCGAAGGGGAGGAAGCTGAAGGGATGGCGCTCCTTCTTCCGGTCGGGGTGCATGCGGGCGGGCCGAAAGACCTCCGGCTCGGCGTAGTAGCGCGGCGAGTGATGAATGCCGTAGATGAACAACCCGATGGTGTAGCCTGGGTCGATCGTAAAGCCCGCCGCCGTATCCGGGCCCAGCGCCACGCGGTCGGTGATCCAGGCCGGGGGGTAGAGCCGCAGACTCTCCTCGATGACTTGGGTGAGGTAGTCGGGATCGGCATCCGTGCGCAGGCGGGCGAGCTCTTCCGGATGTTTGAGCAGCAGCCAGAGGGTCCAGGCCAGGGCATTGGCGGTCGTCTCATAGCCGGCGGCAAAGAGGATGAGGATCTCGTCGATCAGCTGGCGGTCTTCCATGGGCTCTCCCGTATCTTCGTAGCGGCTGTCGAGCAGCATCTGCAGCAGGTCGTCCGGCGACTGGGCGGGGTCGCGGGTGCAACATGCCTTGCGCTGGGTGATTTGCCGCTGCACGAGCTCCCGACTCTCCCGGGCTAGGGCCAGGTGCCGGCGCTCGATACCGGTCAGGCGGAGGGGCGTACGCAGGAAGGGTAGGCGGATGGGGTAGATGACGTAGGCCTGCAGCTTATCTAAAATGGTATGTAACCGCCGCGTCTCCCGCTCCCCGAAGCCATTGGTAAACAGCGCCCGTACAATAATACCGAAGGCGATCTGCCGCGTGAATTTGAAGAGGTCGAAATCAGCCTCCCCGGCCGCCCGTGCGCACTCCTCTTCGATCACCGCCTGCATTTCCCGCGTCAGGGCCTGTAGCCGCTGCCGGTGGAAGCCGGGCTGGATGAGTCGCCGCTGTCGGAGCCAGTCGTCGCCGGTGTTAGTGAGCAGACCGAAGCCGAGGTACTTACCCATCTGTCCGGTCTGGATCTCGCTTTTCTCGTAGTTGCGGTGGTTGCGCTGCAGCACGTGGCGGGCTACCTCGGCATCGGTGGTAAAGTGGGTAACGCGCTTGCCCCTACGTTCAGGATGAAGTTATCACCGTACCGCTCCGCGAAGCTCGTGAAGGTAGGAATGGGGTGCCGCGCCAGCGTGAGCAGCTTGCGTAGCATGGTGGAGCGGGGGATGCGGGGAGCGTACATGGCGTGGCGGGATTAGGGCGTAACTTGCCAAACTGGTAGTTGATGGTGGCGGGGGTGGAGGTATCCTCTGACCTGACGCGGCTCAATTGACAATAACAAAGTCCCTGAAGTTATTCCGGCTAATGACTTTACCTTGCGCACCGTACCCTGCCGTAAACGTCTCCGGTAGCTTCGTCTTTTTACTTGGGCTCCACTTAAATTCGTAGGCGGTAAGTTCGGTGCCGACATCCTCGACGTAATCAATTTCCTGCTGCTGAGTGGTTCGCCAGAAGTACGACCTGGCGAGGGTCATTTTGTATTCGATCTGTTTTATCCTTTCCGCTAGGAGAAAGTTTTCCCACAGGTGACCGGTGTCGTTTTCATAAATTATTATGTCAACCCCGCCACCCGCTCCGCAATCTCCCCCGCCCGCTCCTCCGGCACGAAGTGCTTGGCCCGCACCCCGTATACCTCTTCCAGCCCGGCTACTCGCTTAATTTCCTCCCCGTAGCGGTCGTAGGTCAGCCCCGGATCGTCCATGCCCCAAATAGCCTGCACCGGATAGAGTACGTCCTGCACGGCCCGGTAGCAAAGGTCCCGGAACGCCTCCGAATCCGGGAAGCTGCGCATGATCTTCAGGAAGGCCGCGCCGCCATCGTCCCGCTTCAGCAGGTCGACGTAGGCGTTGCTCTCCGCTGTAGGTATGCGGTCGTTATCCTTTACGCCCAGCCCCTTCCACATGAGCTGCCAGGTGAGGTGGTTGATGGTGGCCAGCTCGGCCTCCCCCACCAGGGGCAGCTCGAAGGGGCGCATCGGCAGCGGCTTGGTGAAGTGGACCACATCGATCCAGGTATTGAGGATGGTAAGGGAACGAATGCGCTCCGGGTGGGCGGCCGCCATAGCGAAACCGACGGGCCCGCCCACGTCGTGTACCACGAGGTGAAAGCGTTCCAGGCCCAGTTCCTCCGTCACCCGGGCGGTGAAGCGGGCGAGGTTAGCAAAACTGTAGTCGAAGTCGGCGGGCCGGTCGGTGAACCCCAGCCCCGGCAGATCGAAGGAGATGCCGCGCAGGCCCCGCCCGGCTAGTTCGGCGATGACCTTACGGTACAGGTAGGAGGAGGTGGGTACGCCGTGGAGGCAGAGGACGGGCTCGCCCTGGCCCTGTTCTAGTACGAAGGTGTTTAGGCCATCGACGGTGATGGTGCGGCCGGCGGCGCGGTGGGCGGCCACGATGTCTGGGGTAGTGGGCATCATTCCGGCGCGTACACTCGCACGTAGTCGATCACGTACTCCTGGGGAAAGATGGAATCGTCCACCGCCGGGCCACCGAAGTTGCCACCCACCGCTGCGTTGAGTAGGATATAGAAGGGCTGGTCAAAGGGCCAGACCTCCTCGGTGCGCGACTCCGGGGCGAAGGTATAGACCAGTTGATCGTCGACGTAGAAGGGAGATAGCCTCGGCCGTCCACTCGGTGGCGTAGCGGTGAAACCCCTGTTCGATGTCGGGGAACGGGGTTTTCTTGGAGCTCGCGTTGCCGCCGTGGTTGGCGGCCGTGTGGAGGGTGGTGTAGACCATTCCCGGCTCCCGCCCCACGTATTCCAGGATGTCGATCTCGCCACTCAGCGGCCAGCCTACCTGGCCGATATTGCTGCCGAGCATCCAGAAGGCCGGCCAGATGCCCTCTCCGGTGGGTAGCTTGGCGCGGGCTTCGATCCGACCGTACCTGAATTCTTCCGTACCACGGGTAGTGATGCGGGTAGAGGTATACCCATCGTTTTCTTTGCGCACCATGATGGTGAGGTAGCCGTCCGCTACCCGGTGGTTGGTTTTCGTGTAGCGCTGGCGCTCATTATTACCCCACCCACAGTTGCTGGGGCAGCCGTCGCCAAGCTGAAAATTCCAGGTGGTGGTATCGAGGCGCTCGTCCCCGAACTCGTCCGACCAGACCAGCTCCCGGCCCGGTATACGGGGTACGTCGGAGGTGCCGGAGGAAGTCTTTCTCATACAACCGGCGGCGGCTATAAGTAGGAGCAGAGGGGCAAACATCAGAAGGCGTCGCATAGGAAAACTTTAGAGGATGCCCCGGTGCCTAGCTACAGCCCCCAGGGGTGTTGAGAGCTAACCTAGTGCATCCGGTGGCCAAAAGCGTTGACAAAATGGGAGCGGAGAGGTTCTACCGCAAATTCTTAGGTGTATGCGCTATTTCCCGATTATGTTCTGCTTGCTCGTCACTACGGCCTGCGGGGAGGCGCCCACCCCCACCGCAACCCCCACACCCGACTCCTCCACCGATTCCACGGGGGAGCTACAGGGCACCTGGCGCAGTCTGGACGACGATCGAGCTACCCTACGCTTTGAGGGTAACCTCATGATATCCAGCTATTCCGGTGAGGAAGACGAAGGTGAGCATTTCGTCATAGCCCGCAGCTGTGCGGATGCACCCGAGGACGCGCCGACGGAACAGGGTAAGTACCTGATCGTCCCGGATGCCGCACGCTGCTACTACATCCTGCGGTTGACCGAAAATGAACTGGACATGAGCTACGTAGGCCGGGGCAATACGCTACGGTATGTGCGGGTGGAAGATTCATTCTAGCGGAGTTATTGAGCAGGGGGCAGAGGGGCCGCGGCCGCGGGTGCAAAGAATCTTAGTCAAGGGCAAAATACTCTCGCAGGGGTAATCCGGTAGTAGTTGCCTTTTCTATCACCTAGAGGTGGATGATGCGGCGTGGGTTTGCCTCTCTACTACCCGCCCTCACTGACGAGCTGCCGTAGTGCATTCACTTCAGTCTGCGAGAAGATGCCAGGTACCAGGTAGTAGCCTTGGCGGTCAAGTGTTCCTTGCATAGTGGGCTAAGATAGCGTTGGGTATTCGTTGCACCTGCGGCCCCGCCCACATCTACTGTGTCCCATCCGCTATATTGTCCGGACTCGCTTTGTAAGGAAATTACGGCCATGACTGACCACCCTATTTATCACCCGCCCCTCCGCTGGGGCATCATCGGCTGCGGCGACGTGACCGAGGTGAAGAGCGGCCCCGCCTACCAGCTCACGGAGGGCTTCGAACTGACGGCGGTGATGCGACGGGACGCCGCTAAGGCGAAGGACTACGCCGAGCGACACGGGGTGCCGAAGTACTATACGGACGCGGACCAGTTGATCCAGGACGCGGACGTAGATGCGGTGTACATCGCCACCCCCGCCCGATAGCCACCGGGAGTACGCGCTGCGGGTGGCCGCGGCGGGTAAACCCTGCTGCGTGGAGAAGCCCCTGGCCCCAGCGTATGCCGACGGCCGTGCGATCGTGGAGGCCTTTGCGCAAAAGAATGTGCCGCTCTTCGTGGCCTACTACCGGCGCTCCCTGCCCCGCTTTACCCGGGTGAAGCAGTGGCTGGACGAGGGGGAGATCGGGGCGATCCGCCACGTGAACTGGCTGCTGGCCAAACCGCCGAGCGATACCGATCTGGCCGGCGATCCAATCTGGCGGACGGACCCCGCGGTCGCGCCGGGCGGCTACTTCGACGATCTGGCTAGTCACGGACTCGATCTGTTTACCTTCCTCCTGGGTGATATGGAGACCGTCCACGGCATCAGCCTCAACCAGCAGGGGCGCTACGGCGCAAAGGACGCCTTTACCGCTTGCTGGCAGCACGTGGGCGGTGTGACCGGGGCGGGGAGCTGGAACTTTGGTAGCGGTACGTCCCTGGATCGGGTGGAGCTGCTGGGTAGTGCGGGGGTGTATCACCTTCTCGGTGTTTGCGGAAGCGCCGCTACGCCTTAGCAATGGCGCGGGGGAGCGGGAGTTTTTTATCGAGCACCCGAAGCATGTGCAGCTGCCGCACGTGGAGAATATGCGGCGGGAGTTGCTGGGGGGTGAGGGGTACCGGCATCCGAGTACGGGGCGGACGGGGTTGCATACGGGGTGGGTGATGGGGAGGGTTTTGGGGGGCGTGGCTGACCAAGAATCTATAAAGCCGAAATTCCGTAGTTAATCAACCAAGTCTTCACTCGTCGTGGAAGTTGGGCATCGACCAGATACCGCATTATGCTGCTTTGGTTAAGCGGGTGGACTTCACCTCAGCCAGCTTAGAGGCAAACACTAGGCAGGCCATGATGTCTTCCTGCTCCAAATCTTCATAATCGGTCAAGATTTCCTCGTTAGACATACCCGACGAGAGTAGATCAAGGATTAGGGTGACTGGGTAGCGCATGTTCCTGATCGAGGGCTTGCCGAACAGGATGTTTGGATTTATGG
>CATQHI010000020.1 GCA_958295895.1 Saprospiraceae bacterium
GAAAGTGTTCCGACCGATGGCACGTCGACCATTCGGACCGCTCATATTATTTACCGGTAACGATCGTGCCATTTTCCCCGCCCACCGTAATCTTGCGACTGTCCTCCAACCAGATCTTGATCTGCGGGCAGGTGTGGTAACGGTCGTCGATCTCTACAAAAGTAGAGCCCACCCGCCGCTCGATCCAGTCACTGAGGTACTCCTGCTGCTTAGCGTTCTTGGTGGCGTCCTGGATCTTGGCGTAGTCCTGACTCAGGGTAGCCCGGTGGGGGGAGCTACGGCTACGGAGTTGGACGATACGGAGGAGGGGGTCGCCCGTAGGACCGCGAAATTCCATGACCTCACTCAGCGAGTCGATCTTAAGCTCATCGATGGCGAAGTATACGTCGGGGTCCAGATCGCCGATCTCGAAGAAGGTGTTGCCGCTGGCCGGGTTGCTCATGCGCCCGTCGTTGTTGTAGCTCTGCACCTTATCGTAGCCGAAGCGCTTGACGGCGTAGCTAAAACTGAAGGTGTCGACCCGGATCAGGTTGGTAATGCTGTCGAGATAGCGGCGCGACTTTTCCAGGTCGTTTTCCGTGATCTCGGGTTGGAGCAGGATGTGGCTCACGCGAATGGAGTTGCCCCGCCTGCCGTCGAGCCGGATGAGGTGGTAGCCGAACTCGGTTTCCACGACCTGACTAATCTCCCCCGGATCGAGATTATAGGCCGCAGCCTCAAACTCGGCGACGAACTTACCGCGCTTCGTCCAGCCCAGATCGCCCCCGCCCCGGGCGCTCCCGTCGGCGCTGTTCTGGCGGGCGGCATCCTCAAAGGTGATCGCACCGGCCAGTATCTGCTCGCGTAGGGTATCGAGGCGGGCCACGACAGCCTGCTTAGTAGAATCGTTGGCTTCGGGCTTGATGACCAACTCTCCCACCTCGACCTCGGAGTTGAAGTAGGGTAGGCTATCGTAGGGGATTTGGGCAAAGAAGGTTTTGACCTCCGCCGGGGTCACCTTTACCTCCTGCACTACGGAGGCCCGCATGCGGTCAACGGCGAGTTGCTCGCGCAGGTCCTCGCGGAACTGTTCCTTAGTGGCGGTGATGCTCTGTCCGTAGTAATCCTCAAACTGGTTCACGTCACCGCCCATGTAGCTCAGGATACGGTCGATGCGGGCGTTGAGCTGCTGCTCGACCTCGGCGTCGTTGACCTCGATACTGTCGAGCTTCGATTGGTTATAGAGCAGTTTGCCCACTAAACTCTGGTCCAGGATGGCGCAGCGGATATCCGGGGGGAGGGAGTCGTTGGTCTGTGACTGCTCCAGGGCGTAGCGCTCCTCAAGCTCGGAGAGGAGGATGTACTCCCCCCCCACGCGGGCGATGACCTCGTCGATTACGGCACGCTTCTGACCGAAGGCGGAGCCGGCAGTGGCAAGAAGGAAAAGAAGAATGATCTTATTCATGTGTCCCGGTTATTGGGGGGGTAAAACTCAATATTACTGCGGCGGGCCTCCCGCTCGAAAATTTCTTCCCGCGTACGTTCCAGTACTTCCCGCTTGCGGGTATGGAGGATGGCACGGCGGGCCTGCTCTACGACGTAGCTTAGGGGAGCAATCTCCTTACGCGGCTTCAGCTCGAAGAGCCGGAAGTAGTAGCGGTGCGTCCCGTCCTGCTGACTGAACTCCCGTTTGGAATTCACATTATCGGCCGTCAGCGTGCCCTCGGGTAGTTGTTGGGCGATCTCGTCCAGGCTGTACCAGGCCGAATCGTTGAGTAAAGCCACCTCGGCGTAGCTGCGGGTATAGTCGGCCAGGGCGGCGGTATCCTGGGGGTTACCGTTGTTCCACAGATCCTGTAGCGAGGCCTCCTCCGGGGTAGGGTAGGGTACCCGAACGAACAGACAACGCACGATGGGCACCTCCAGTTGGTATTGCTCCTTGGTGGCCTCGTAGTAGGCCTCGAGTTCTTCCTGACTGATGGTACTGTCGAGCTTGGCACTCACCAGTTGCTCCTCGTAGCTACTGCGGACCAGACTGGCCCGGTAATCGCGTACCAGCCGGTCAAGGTTCAGATCGCTCGGCGCGTGCTGTTCACTCTCCCACAGCAGCACCGCATCGCGGGCCCAGCGGTTGGCGAAGGCCTCGATGATGACGGTGCTATCGGCCGCCGTAGCACGCTCCGGGAACATACCCTCCATTTCGGAGAGCCGTAGTTCGCGCTGGTGCACCCGGGCCAGTACCGGATCATCGGTTGGCACCGGCTCTGGCTCGTTACATCCATAAAGACAAATCAGGGCAGCCGTTGCTACCCAGCAGGCTAGCTTCAAGATGCGATGAGTTTGTTCAGCACCTTCTTGTTCACCTTTACCGCGTAGGTCTGCCGCAGTTGCTCGACCCACTCCCGCTCCAGTTGGTCCTGGTAGTCGGCAATGACGTAGCCGCGCGCCTCCTGCAGCTCCTTGGGCCGGGCGGGCTCCGTGGCCACCACGCGGTAGAGTTGCACCGTACCGCTGGGGTCTTCCTCCGCGGCCGTCTGACTGCCCACCTCCATCGCCAGCCCCTCGGGCAGGCGGTCGGCCTCGTAGAGCTCCTCCTCTACGGCCACGTCCTGGCGGCCGAAGTACTCCATGGTCTCCTCGGCGTCGTGGTCGGCGGCGTAGGTCAGCACATCCTCTACGGTGAGGGAATCGCTGGGCCGGATGCGGAAAAACTGCACCCGGGCCCGGGGAGCGTACTGGTACTGATCGCGGTGGGCGGTGAAGTACGCCTCCAGCCCCGTGGTATCGGTACCGGCCTTATCCCAGACCTCCAGCTTAGTCGCCTCGAAGAGGAGGATACCCTCCCGGTACTCACGCATCAGCGCACGGAAGTCGGGGAACTTCACCTCCAGTTGTTCCTCGGCGTAGGCCTGTACCTGCTGCTCGACCCAGGTATCGAAGAGGCTACGCGCGGCCTCGCCCACGTCCAGGCCGCGCTGCATACCGGCACGCTGACGGGCGTTGCGGGTCAGGTAGGCACTAAAGTCGCTCACCTTCAGGGTCTTATCGCCGATGCGCATCAGCGGCAGATCGTCCTCCACCGTGAAGGTTTTACGCACATCGAAGAAGCTCGAGTCCAGGGTGGCGGTATAGGTGGCGAAGTTTTGGTCCATGACGTCGGTGCCGTACTGGCGGCGTAGCTCCTGCAGCAGCGCCCGCTGGGCCTCGGCGAAGCGCGGGTCCTGCCGTACGGCGGCCTCCAAAAGAGGGCGTTGCTCCTCCAGGGGTTGTACCCCCGGGCGGGAAATCCGCTTGAGGATATGAAACCCTACGGGGCTTTCGATCACTTCGCTGACCTGCCCGTCTTCCACCAGGGCAAAGGCCGCTTCCTCAAAGTCCTTATTGTAGCGGTTGATGCCGAAGAAGCCGATGTATCCCCCCTGATTTTTGGTCTTATCGTCTTCGCTGAACTCCGCGGCCACCTCCTCGAAGCTACGGCCGGACGCCAACGCGGCGGTAGCCTGCGCTGCCTTCGCTCGCGCCTGCTCCGCACCCGCGGCCCCGCCCTCCGGATCTTTGCGCACCAGGATGTGGGCGATCTCTACCTGCCCGTAGGCCGGGCGGCTACCGTGACGCACGAAGAGGTGGTAGCCGGCCGCCGTGCGTACCGGACCGTAGACCTTACCCTCCACGGCCGACCACAGCGCCTCCTCCAACCGGTGCATACCCGGGGGTAGGGGAGCGCTAACGTAGCCAATGCGGCCGCCCTGCTCCTTACTGTAGGTGTCTTCACTGAGCTGCTGCGCCTGCTGGGCGAAGTTGGCCACCGTGAGCTGGTCTTTGATCTGCTCGGCGCGCTGGTAGACGGCCAGGGTATCCTCGGGCCGGTCACTGGGTAGGGTGAAGAGGATGTGGCTGAAGTCGACGTCCTCCTGCTGGCGGGCGTAGAGCTCGTCCACGAGCGGGTCGGTGACCTCGCGGTCGATGAGGTAGTTGTCGGCTAGTTGCTTACGGTAGCCCTCGAGTTCGTTTTGGAGGGCGACGACGGTATCTAGGCCCATGTCGTGGGCGCGGGCCACCTTGAGTTTGAAGCGCTCGTAGAGCTCGAGGTACTCCATGATGCTCTCGCGGCTGAAGGTGGCCTCCTCGCCGTTGGTCTTGGTGTAGATGTAGCGGAATTCCCCGACGGTGACGGGCGTATCGTCGACGGTGAAGAGGACCTCACTGTCCTCCTGGGCGGTGAGGGGTAGGGCACACAACAGGGTAAGCGCGAGCCCGAAAATACACTTGATCATACCTTGGTTGGTTCGTACGCGTAGTGGAAAACGGTACCCGGTAGGGCGCAAAAGTAACCATTTTGTGCGGCTCCTTATTGTAGCCCTACCTTGCGGTGTGTCTCTGCGAAAACTCAGCGGTGAAACCCTCGTCTACGGCCTGTCGAGCATCCTGGGGCGCCTGCTCAACTTCGCCCTGGTCACGCCCTTCATCACGCGGGTGCTTACCGACGGCGAGGTCGGCCAGGTCGGCAACCTCATGTTCTGGACCGCCCTGCTCATTGCCCTGCTGGTGTTTCGTATGGACACGGCGGTATTCCGCTTCGCGAGTCGGGGGGATTACGCGCCGGCCCTGGTGTTTCGGCGGGCCCAGCGGTTGGTGTGGGTGCTGGTGGGTGGCCTGATCGTGCCGCTACTGCTGCTCTCGCCCTACATCGCGCAGCTACTCGATGTCCCCGCCGCCGCTACCTACGTGCAGTTGGTACTGCTTACCGTAGCCTTCGACGCGCTCAGCGCCGTGCCCCTGGCCCGCCTACGCCTACAGCAGCGCGCCTGGTACTTCGTAACTGTCAATCTGATCAACGTAGCGCTTAACATCGTGCTGATCTACCTGCTGCTGTACGCATTACCTGCTTACCTTCCCGAGCGATTCGTCCCCGATTTTCGCGTGGGCTACTACCTGGTGGCCATTGCCGCCGCGGCCGGTCTCCGCTACGTGATTTTGCTGGGAGACGGTATACAGCAGCCCGCCGTACCCCTGTACGAGCACGGCGAGTTGAGGGCACCTTCCTTCCGCCGCCTGCTGCGGTACAGCCTACCGCTCACGGTGGTTTCCGTCGCCGGTATTGCCAACGGACTGGTGGGTCCTAGCGTGCTCCTAGCCTACGATGCGGCGGCTTCCGGCTACTTCACCGCTGCCCTACGCATGGCCGTCTTTCTGAACCTTTTCGTCACCGCCTACCAGTACGCCGCCGAGCCCTTCTTCTTCCGCCAGTCGAGTAAGGACCTGGCCACGGCCGATCGCCGCATCTACGCCGATGCGATGCGGGCCTACGGGCTGGTGGGCACCCTGGCCTGCGCCGGTATTCTACTGTCCCTGCCCTGGCTGCAGTTCTTCATCGGCCCTGATGTACGTCCGGGCCTTGTGGTCCTGCCCATTCTGCTGGCCGCCAATTTTCTCTTCGGCATCTACTCCAATCTCAGCATCGCCTACAAGCTTACCGATCAGACCTTTCTGGGGGGAGGCATTGCGCTGATAGGCTCGATCTTCGCGGTGGGTGGACCGCTGCTCTTTACCCATCAGTATGGCATCTACGCCCCCGCCCTGGGTATGCTGGCCTGCTTCCTGGTGATGTGCGTGCTGGCTTACCGGGTTTCCCAGCGGTACTTTCCGGTCGACTATCCCTTTGGGCGGTTGCTGGTCTACACGGTACTTGCCGCCGGAGCTATTTGGCTTGGGGAGTTCTCGGCCGCCATGTGGTACCGCGCCGCATTGATCCTGACCCTGCTGCTTACCTTCGGCCTGCTGGAGCGTTCCTGGCTTCTCCGTACGTTTCGGGGGGGCGGGGCCGCCGGTGCATCGAAATCGTAATGCCACTATGCCGTTCCGTACCACCCTCCTGCTCC
The DNA here is from genome assembly GCA_958295895.1 of Saprospiraceae bacterium. GTDB lineage: Bacteria > Bacteroidota > Bacteroidia > Chitinophagales > Saprospiraceae > Neolewinella. The sequence goes on from CATQHI010000020.1 coordinate 5,859, forward strand.
TGGTCGCGAGCCTACTGATGACCTGCACCACACCCCTCAAGAAGCGCAATATCCTAGTTATCGGCGATAGCAACGGTGCGGCCCGCGAGGGTTGGGTGGTGCAACTGCAGAACATCCGCGGCGGTGGCCCCCTGGTCAATACCTCCCTGAGTGGCAATACCATTGGCTTTACCGACGACGGCGACATGGGCCGGAATACCCTGGAAAATCTCACGCCGTACCTGCGGCGGGGCTATGCGGAGCTGGGCGGTATCGACGAGATTCTCATCGCGCTGGGCACCAACGACTGTAAGCAGAAGTTCAGCGACCGCCACGATGAGATCATTACGAACCTGGAGACGCTACTCGGTCGTACACAGGCCTTCTTCACTGACCGAGGACAGGAAATGCCGCGCATCGTACTGCTCACCCCGCCACCGGCCGGGGCGGATGAGGTAGTGAGCGCAGAGTTCCAGGGGGTGAAGCAGTGCACGGCCGATTTCAGCGCCGAGCTCCGTGCCCTCGCCGCCCGCGAAGGCTACTGCCTGGTAGACCTACAGACCAAACCCGGGGATAAGGTACTGATCTACTCGCGGGATGGGATCCACTTTGATGCGGAGGGGTACCGATTGTTGGCACGGGCGGTGGTGAGTGCTTGTTATTAGCATCACTCATTCAGCCGCCCCCCACAGTACTTACAGAACACCGCGTCCGCCGAATGGCCCTCCCGGGAGCAGTAGCGGCAGGACTGGGTGGAGAGCTGATGGCTTTTGTCCTTCCCCGCGACCATCTCACTGGTCACGATACCGGTAGGCACGGCGATAATGGCGTAACCGAGTATCATCACGACGGCGGAAAGAAATTGCCCGATTTTGGTCTGCGGCGTAATATCTCCGTAGCCTACCGTAGTAATGGTAACGATGGCCCAGTACACCGCCCGCGGGATGGAGGAGAAGCCGTCGTTACTCCCCCCCTCGATCAGGTACATCACCGAGCCAATAATGATCACCAAAATGGTGACGGCAAAGAGAAATACCAGAATTTTGTTTCGGCTGGAGATGATGGCCCGCCCCAGCTGATCGCCCTCGCTAAGGTACTGCCCGAGCTTAAAGATGCGAAAGATGCGCATCAGCCGTAGGATGCGGATGATCAGAAAATACTGGCTATTGGGCACCAGCAGACTGAGGTAGGAAGGCAAAATCGCCAGGATATCAACGATACCGTAAAAACTAAGCGCGTAGCTCCAGGGCCGGATCGTGACCCACAGCCGCAAAACATACTCAACAGTAAAAATGATAGTGAGCAACCACTCGATGTAGTAAAAGGCCGTTCCGTAGGTCTGGTTCCAGTCCTCCGACGACTCCAGCATCACCACCAGGATCGAGAAGCAGATCAGCAGCAATAAACTGACGTCAAAGGCCTTTCCCTCCGGCGTATCTGCCTCGAAGATGATCTCGTGTACCCGGTCGCGGATCGATCGTTGCGCCATGCCGGCCAAAGGTAGCTTAGTCGGCGCAGAGTATATCTACCGCTGCTGGTAGAGCCGTGGTGGCACGTCACTGACCGGTATGCGCACCTCTACCCGCGTACCCGCCGCTGCTCCTGAGGGATGGTACAAATCGGTGATGGTGACCCACTTACCCTGGGCATCGGACAACAGCTGGAGGCGACTTTCGGTGATTTCCGTGCCACGACTTTGGTGCTGGCGACTGGGATCGAGCGCCTGCATCTCGCGTACCCGCACCCGGCCGATACCATCATCCGTGACGGTGGCCAGGAGGTAGTCATCGTCGGCAGTAGCAAAGGTAACCGCGATGTGGCCCCGGGCCTGCCCCCGCAGACCGTGCTCGATGGCGTTCTCTACGTAGGGCTGCAGGATCATAGTCGGCACACCTATGATGTCTTCCTCTAGTTCTGGGCTTAGGGTGATGTCGTAGGTTAACTGCCCCTCGAAGCGCAGGTGGCGGTTGATCTCCAGGTAGTCGGTCAGAAATTGTCGCTCCTCCTCCAGGCTGATGGCCTCGTAGTTGCTGTACTCCAGGCTACGGCGCATCAGCATGGCAAATTTAGCCAGGTATTTGCTGGCAGTGGCCGCTTCATTGTCCGAGATGAAGGATTGTATGCTATTTAGGGCATTGTAGAGAAAGTGAGGATTCATCTGCGCCCGTAGTGCCCGTAGCTGCAGCTGGCTGGCCCGCAGTTTAAGCTGCCGATTCTCCTGCTCCCGCTCCTCGGCGCGGAACTGGGCGGCGAACTGCTGCTGCCGCAGCAGGTCGATCTGAGTGTGGTAGCGCTGGTTGTAGTGGTCGTAGGTGCGGTGGTGAGTATAGGCGGCGCGGTAATCGTCGGTCTCCTCGTACGCCACGCTGAGGTAGAGGTACGCATCGGCCGTAAGGCTCAGGAGCTGAGGATCGCTGGTGGCATCGTCGACGGGCACCGCTTCGAGAATGTGCTGGAGCTGGTCGATGGCCTCGGTCCACCGGCTGCCGTCCATTAGCAGAGTAGCCCGCATGGAACCTACGATGGCGAGTTGCACCTGATCCGGGGAGTGCTCGCTACGGTAAAGTTCTTCGGCACGGGCCAGGTAGCGGCCGGCGCGTTCGGGCTGCTCCAGATGGTGGTAGCAGTAGCCCATGTTGGCATAGGTGGCGGCCAGGGCTTGGGTAGATCCGTTGGCGTTACTATCCACCACGGCACGGAAATAGGTAAGTGCTTGCTCGTAGGCCCCACTGGCCAGAAGTTCCTTGCCGAGGTTCAGTTGGTGCCAGGGCAGGCGGGCCCGGAGTCCGATGGCCTCGCAGCGCACGATAGCCTTTTGAAAGGCAGCAATGGCCCCCCCCCGCTCGCCGCTTCCCTGGTAGACGGCCCCGAGACCGGCCTGGGTGAGGGCGTAGAAGTAGTGATCCTTCGGGGTGAGGGTAAAGGTTTGGCCCTCTAGTAGGGTTTCGGCCTCCATAAATTTGCGGGTGGCCTTGGGGTAACCAAAGTAGAGAAGGTATAGGTAGCCGTGGCGGCTGGCAGCGCGGGCGTGGAGCTGATCGCTAGGATACGCCTCCAGTAACCGGTAACAGGTGTCGAGGTAGTCACTGGCCGCCTCGGTTTGGCCTAGATTGGCGAGGTGACCGATGTAGTCCAGATAAATTTCGAGTTTATCGGCAATGTCGCCCCGGCTCTCGGCAATGGCAATGGCGGTCGCGAAGGGAGCTACTGCGGCTTCATGGCGGTATTCCTGACTCTCCAGACTGGCTAGGTAACGGGCGTGGTCGAACGTATAATCATACCCCGTACGATCTTCGAGACTGCTTACAGTGGCCCCCAGGGTAGTTAGGTGCTCGTGTAGTTCGTTAAGTAGTAGGCGGGCACGAACGGGATCGGTATAGACACAGTCATGCAGGAGATCACGGATGATCTCGACACGGGTGAGGGCCGCCGTCGTCGCTTGCGGGGAGGCGGGCACCATAGGGGAGGCTTACTGGGGCATGATGCCACCGCAGACCCGCCGGAACCAGTAGCCGCGGCGCTTGCCACCGGTGACCTGATCCATGGTGTCGCGGTCCAGCGGTTTGATCGTCTGGTCCTGTTTCAGCTCTTCGATTGTTTTTTTCCCGTTCTTAGCCATGAGTGGCGTAATGTAGTAGTTGGTGTTCAGTAAGTGGTGGGGGTACGTTAACCGTCGGAACCGGTTACTACCCTAGCTTTAAAGGTAGGTACTATCTAGGTAACGGTTAATTTAGCTCCTGTAGCGCCCGTAAACGTGTTAAAAAGGCGGGCCTGCGACGCCGACTTACGTCGATGCGCTTGCCATCCTCCATGATGAGGTACCCCCCTTCACCCTTTATAAAGCGTTTCATGTAGTTCATGTTGATGACGTGGCCCTTGTGCACGCGGTAAAAATTGCAGTGCGCCAGCAGGTCCTCGTAGTGCTTGATGGTGCGCGAGGCGGTGATGCGCTGTCCGTCCCGTAGGTGGATGTGGGTATAGTTATCGTCGGCCTCGAAGCGCACGATGTTGCTGATCTCCTCGAAGCGCATACCGTCGACGGCTCCGATGGGCAGTTTCTTAAAGGTGTTGGGATTACCCTGGTACTGCCGCATGGCGGCGATGCGCTCGTCGGTCCGGGCCTGCTGCCGGGGCTTGACGCGGCCCACGGCCTCCACGAGGCGATCGGGATCGATGGGTTTAAGGATGTAGCCGATGCCCGAGTAATCAAAGGCCTTCATCGCGAACTGGTCGTAGGCCGTCACGAAGATGACGTCGAAGTCGATGGGCCGTATCTCATCCAGCAGCCGAAAAACCTTCCCGTCACTCAGGTTGATGTCCATGAAGGCTACGTCAACGTGAAGGTCCGGCTGGGCAAACAAGGCCACGCCGGTGGCTACCCCGTCGGCTTCCCCCACTACCTCTAGGTCGGGGCAGTGGAGCTGGAGCATATTTTTGAGGTTGACGAGGCCTTTGCGTTCGTCTTCGATGATTACGGCGTTCAGGAGCATAGCGTGGATCGGTAAGGGGTACGTCACCAAAACTACGAAACCCCCGACTTTATTCCGCGGGCCGACTTACCGGGATGCGGCCGTCCACCTGTAGGACCCGTGCATTGGTAAACGACGGATCGCTCTCCAGGCCGTACCCCGTAATGATGTAGTCCGGCTGGGTAAGCACGACGAACTTATTCGTGTAGATCAACTCCCGTTGCTCGTCCCAGTTGAGCTCCTCGGTTTCGAGCCGCTGCCGGTCTACGGACTCCCACACCACGCTATCCCGCACGGTGATCAGATTATTCCTGCGGCGGTAAATGCCCTGGTGGGCGACGAGGGTGCTGGTCGTATCCTGGTTCTCGTCGAGAAAGTAGGCAATGATCCCGTCCGGAAATTCCTGCCGGGGGTCGGCCGGGGTCAGGTAATTATACATCGTGGGGGCCCGGAGGATAAGGCGGATGCGGGCCGAGTCACTGTATAGAATCTGTACTTCGCGGGCTATTTCGACCTGATCGTCCAAGCGCTCCTCCAGACGGGCCACATCGGCGGGGTCATTGACACAGGCGGTCAGCAGCGGGGGTAGCATTAGTGCCAGCATGGCAGCACCGGCCCGCCGGTACATTACGCCCAGGGGGTAAACTGGGGGAGTAGGAGGCCGTAGAGCTCCGGTTTTTCGGGCACGAAGGCCTGATTCGCTTTATAGATGTAGATACACAGCAGGACAAAAAGAAGGAAGGCGATTACGCCACCCATCAGTACGTAGCCCTTGATTCCGGCATTTCTTATTTCAGACATCTTGCTTCGCTTTTGAGCGCTTGTCGCGTCCCTTTCTTTTTAACGCCGGTTACTGCATTCGGTGTTCATGCGCTGGTCCTCTACCTCCACCTCGGCACGCAGTCCGTTCAGTAGTTGCTGGGGTACCCGGGTGCGGCTGTTGAGGTTCATGGCCACGCGCGCACTGGGCAGGCTTCCGCTGCTACCGCTGGGTGCATCCGTCAGGGGCTTGATCAGGTACACACCGTTAGCTCCTACGATGGGGCCGGTGACCTGATTCGTGGCTCCGGTGGCCGCCGCGGCGACTACCCTGGGTTCGGCACCGATACCCTGGGGAAGGTTATTCTGCGTGAAACTAACGGAAGAAAGCGTATCGATCACCGCGTCGTACTGCTGGGCCGCCTGGGCCAGGTCCATGCCCCGGAGCGCGTCGGCCAGTTTGCGGCCCTTGAGGCGGTCGCGTACCGGACCCTCGATGCTGCTGCGGAGGGCTGCCACCGGCGCCTCGCCTACGGGTAGCGTGTTATCTACCCCCACTACTACGTACTTATCCTCGTAGAAAAAGTTAGGATCGGTAAAGGTGTACACGAAGCCACTGACATCCCCCTGTCCGGCTCCGAATGCCCAGCAGACCATATCCCGTACGTCCTGCCCGTTGCCGAGGTTTTCGATGTAGTAGGTGCCGATGTTGAGCGGCTGGGTCACCTCTACGGTAAGGCCTTCGGCCTCGGCGGCGGAGCGTAACTCGGCCAGATTATTCTTTCCGGTCAGGAATTCCTCAGCACGTACACGTACGGCGTCCTCGGTATCGCTGCTGGGGATCATCTGCTCGGTTACGTAGGCTACGTTTACCCGGGGGGTAGTACTGCTGCTGCGCCGGATGACCTCGATGAGCTGTACGCCGGTAGCCGTGCTGATCTTATACAGCCGGCCCGGCTCGGCGGTGATGAAGGCCAGGCGGTCTACGGCGGGATCAAGCTGACCGGGCTCGATGTTTTCTAGGAGGCCGTTGGTAGCAACGCTACGCGAGTCGCGGTTGAACTCACCGGCGAGCTCATCGAATTTACCGGGGTCGGCCTCAAGTACGGTCTGTAGGCTGTCGACCAGCCGATTGGCTTCCGTCAGTTGAGTGGGGATGTTGGCGTTGCGTACGATACGCCGTAGGGTGACGCTATCGGGCACCTCCCGCCGGTCGATGAGCTTGGCCAGGGCCATGAGCTGACCTTCCACGAAGGGACCGTATATCTCACCTACCTCCACCTCATTCATCAGCGTGCTGGCGATGGAGGGAGCTATTTGGTCTTCGGCCACGTAGGAGCCGGTGTAGGAGCCGTCGTTGGTGATGGCAAAGAGGCTGTCCTCGCGCGCGGGGGTATCACGCCAGCGGGCGGCAAGGTCCTGCATCGTAGCACGTACCGCGGCACTGTCCTCGGGGGTAGCCTCCACGGGGAAGTTCACGTAGGCCAGTTGGCGGGTCTCCTCCAGGTTGTCGTAGCGGCTACGGTACTCATTTACGTACTCCTGTAGATCGGCGTCCGTGACTTCTACCTCATCATTATCGAGTTCGTCGAAGGGGATACGCACTACGGCCACGTCGCGGGTAGCGGTTTGGGCATCGGCGTAGTCCTGGGCCATCCAGCTCGGGGCGTACATGGCCTTGGAGACCAGGGCGCTGAGTTTTTCCTGCAGCCGCTGGGTGCGTACCTGCCGGTTCTGGTAGGTCCAGATATCGGCAAAGTTGGGGTAGCGCTGCTGCAGGTCCGAGATGTCACCGGACTCGATTTGTCCGCGCACTTGGTTCAGAAAGGTAGGGTCCACCTGACCGGTCTGCCGGTCGCCGTAGGTCTGGCGAATCACCGGGCTGTAGCGGGGGCCGTAGGTGAGCTCGTCGAGCTCGTTTTTGGTTACGGCTAGGCCCAGTTTATCGGTTTCGTTGCGGATCAGGCCCTCGCTGAGGTAAAAGTTCCAGAGGTTGTCGCGGCTCTGGTAGGCATCGTTGCTGGTGCCGGCTACCTGGAGCGTGCGCTCGAACTCGTTGCGCTCGATCTCGACCTCGCCCACGCGGGCCAGCATGGCTTCGGCCGGGCCGATGGGGCCGCGGGTACCGCTGTTCATGATGTCCGACAGAACGAACAGGGCGATGCCGCCGCCAATGAAGAGGAGGACCAGCAGGGGGTTTTTCCGAATCTTACCAATCAGTGCCATACGCTATACGTCTTATTTTGCCCCGCCCGGGGGGCTTGGGGGCGCGAAGATACTACAACTTGGCCGCAGTGGGGTCCCTACCGAAGTGGATCAGTCGTTCGTATACCAAATCTACCGGCAGGCCCATCACGGTGGGGTAGGTGCCCTCGATGCGCCGAATCTTGGCCAGCCCGATCCATTCCTGAATCGCGTAGGCACCCGCTTTGTCAAAGGGGCGGTAGGTATCGACGTACCAGGCGATCTCGTCTTCCTCCACCACGTTGAGTTGCACCTGCGCGCCGCCGCAAAAGACTTCTTCGCGGGTGTAGGATTTAAGGCAGCAGCCGGTAATGACGGTATGGGTGCGTCCCGAAAGCCTACGCAGGGTGGTTATGGCATGTTCCCGATCACGGGGCTTTCCGAAGATCTCATCGTCGAGAATGACGACACTGTCGGCGGTCAGTAGCACCTCATCGGCGGACTGTAAAAGCGGGGCGGCAGCCTGTGCCTTAAGGCGGGCCAGGTACGGAGCCACCTCCAGAGTGGGTAGCTCGGGGGGGTATATTTCCTCCACCTCCACCGTGCGGATGGTAAAGGGGATCCCAGCCTGCTCCAGGAGCTGACTGCGGCGGGGCGACTTGCTGGCCAGAATCAGGGAAAGCTGGGGCGGAATGCGCATAGTTAGGAGGGGGTACCGAAGAGTTGTTGCTCGACGTCCTCGCACAGGATGTGGCCCAGGAGCATGTGGCCCTCCTGAATGCGCGGGGTGTCGGTGCTGGGGATGTTGATGAGGATGTCTACGAGGTGGCCGAGCTCGCCGCCGCTGCTACCGGTCAGGGCGATCAGGGTACACCCGGCTTTCTTCCCGGCCACGGCGGCGGCCAGGATGTTGCGGCTGTTGCCGCTGGTGCTGAGCAGGAACAGGACATCTCCGGCCCGGGCCATGCCGGTAGTGAGCCGGCTGAAGGCGTGGTCGTAGCCATAGTCGTTGGCCACGGCGGTCAGGAAGCTGGTGTTGACGTGCATGGCCTCGGCGAAGAGCGGCGGGCGGTCGAGGTAGAAGCGCCCACTGAGCTCGGCCGCGAGGTGCTGGGCATCGGCCGCCGAACCGCCGTTGCCGCAGAACAGGGCCTTGCCGCCGGCCCGGAAGGTCTTTACGCAGGCGGTGGTAGCCTGGCTCAGCCGCTCCAGCAGGGCGGTATCGGCCAGGATGGCCTGCTTGACGGCGATGGCAGCCCGGATACGGTCGTGCGGCATAGCGGGGGTAGAATGACCGTCGGGGCCAGCGCCGACTCAGTGGCGTGGCCCCGACGGTGGGGTAAAACTACGGCGTGAAGGCTTGACCCTACTGCTTGATGAAGGTCTGGGCGGTTTGCCGGTCGCCCTGGAGGATGGTCAGGTGGTACATGCCGGCGGGCAGTCTGTCTACCTGGATCTGCTGCCGCAGCTGCTCGCCCTGCTTCTGGTAGCGCAGGGTGCGGATGTTGCGCCCGGTGGCATCCGTGAGGATGACCCGTACGCGGCCCTCGTAGTCGTTGTGCAGGGTGAGGGTCACGGCGGCGGTGGCCGGGTTGGGGAAGATGCTAAGTTCCGGGGCCAGGGTACGGTCGAGCTCGTCTTCCGGCGCGGTAGTAGCAAAGCTCATCATGCCCATCTCGCGGGAGGTACCCGAGCCACAGTTGGTAGCCGCGCTACCGTAGCCGATAGGTCGGGTGCTGGAGGGGGAGAGATACAGTTTGTCGATCCTCGTGCCGGCCTCGCGGTTGGCGATGGTGATGGTATGCTGACCGGCCGCGAGCTTGAAGCTTAGGTCCTTACCGTCGTGGTTGACCTTGCGCCATTCGTGTCCCTTGGTGAGCAGCTCGGCACCACCGATCTCCTGCCAGAACTTAATCCAACTACCGTTGTCCACCTTCACCCACAACGAGTTGTGCCCGCGGTCGAAAGCATCCAGGCGCAGGAAGAGGTGATACGTGGAACTCTGCTCCAGGTATACCGGAAAACTGATCTGTCGGTCGGTCGCGGTGGGGGGCGTCATATTGCTTTGCCCAGCAAATGCTACCCCGAGGTTGCGGGAGGCGGCCGTGGTCTCGTAAGTGACCCAGTTGCCGGCCACGGTGGCGCATTCGGCTTCCATCCATATATCGGCCGGCGTACCACAGTTGGTACCGCTCTCACCGAGACCGCCGGGCGTGGTTCCGTTTTTGACCGGGCTGAGGAAGATTTTATCCAGGCGCGTGCCATCCTCCCGGTAGGCGAAGTCTACGGTATTAGCCCCGGCCCGTAGGGCGAGCTCACCGGGCAGGCGGTTCCAGCGGAAGCCCCCGCTTTGTTCGATACCATTTTTCCAGGGCCTCCAGTCGCCGTCGTTTAGACGCACGTAGTAGGAATCATCTAGATTGCTGGGTGCCCCGATGCGGGCAAACAGCCGGTACATGTTGGCCTGGGGCGAGGAGAGTACGAAGCGTACGTAGTTGGCCTCGATGTCGGCCGGCGCGGAATTATAGGAGTTTCCCTTGCGTACCACTACGTACTTGCCGTTGGAGGCGGTGGAAGACAGGCTGGTGGTCCACTGATCCCCTACGGCGGCGCATTCGGCCTCCAGCCAGAACTCAGGACCGTTTTCGGCACTCGGCGGCGGTGCGTCGACCTGGACGGCGATCACGTCGGTATCCGAGGCCCCCTTGGTGTCGGTCACCGTCAGGGTGACGTCGTAGTTTCCTACGCCTAGGTTGCGCTGGGCCACGATGCCTTCGGCCGAGCCGCCATTCCAGGCCCAATGGTAGGTATAGATATTGTCGTTCGGGTCAGTGGATCCCGAGGCGTCCAGGGTCACGGCCAGGGGAGCCACGCCGAGGTAGCTACTGGCGGCGGCTTTGGCTACGGGCGGTGCGTTGCGCTGGCACCCTACGATGGGTTCACCCTCACCGGTAGGCAGCTTATCCGAAAGAGAAATCAGTAGCTTATCCAGACGGGTATCGGGCTCCCGGTAGGCGAAGTCTACGGTATTATTGCCCTCCCGCAGCTGGATCGGGGTCGGGTGGGCTACCCACTGAAAGCCGGCGTTGAGCTTAAACCCATTGTTCCACTTGATCCACGCCCCGCCGTTGATGCGCACCCAGTACGAGTCGTGCTCATTGGACCGTGCGGCCACCCGGGCCATGAGGTGGTAGGTAGCGCCCCCCCGTTCGGCAAAGGCGCTGAAGCGCACGTAATTTTCGGGCGCGTCCGCCGGTGCAGCCCGCATGGAAGTGAGCGAAGACATGACGTAGCTCCCCGCGGCGGCCGAGCGGCTTTCCCGGACGGTCCAGTTGTCACCTACCGTAGCGCATTCGGCTTCGAGCCAGTAGTGCTCCACCAGGGGTACTTCCTCTACCTGTAGCACGATGCGGTCCGTAGATTTTGCCCCCTCGTTATCCATTACCGTAAGGATCACCTCGTGCTTGCCCTCCGGTAAGCGGATGGTGGGCGTAGGACCGGTAGCCCCGCCGCCGTTCCAGGACCAGCGGTAGGACAGCACGTCGCCATCGGCATCGGTAGACCCATCTGCGCGCAGGTGGATATTCTGGTTGGTTTTGTAGATGGTGCGATCGGTGATGATGTGTCCCTTCGGTAGCCGGTTATTCTCGACTACACAGTTGTTATGGTGGTTGCGTACTTCGACGATGGAACGGCGCGGACAGTTGCTGCCGTCCCGGGTGGTAGTCGTGAGTTGGTAGAGTCCGGGTACGTACACCGTTGGTTCCGCCTCACTGGACGTAAATCCGTTCGGTCCCGTCCAGCGGTAGGTGCCCGTCGAGGTATGGCCCCGCAGGGTAGCGGTACCGGTGGTGCAGTCAAGGATACGCCCCAGGCGGTCCGTATTAGCATCCAGATTACAAACGTAGCGGTTATAATCTACGAGTAGGTAAAAGCCGGTCTTGCTGCTACGCTGCTGGGTATCCGTGCCGGTGACCGTAAGGTGGTGCAGTTGGCCGACCGCGGCAGCGGGGGGGGTGATGGTGAAGACTCCGGTAAGTGGGTCGAGTTTGATCCAGCTAGGTAGCGAGCTACCGTCGCTCGCACTGGCGGTATACGTCAGTAAGGTATTGGTAAAGGACCCATTGACGGCCATCTTATGGGTCCGCTCGGCCATTACGGTCTGTGGCGCGATGCGCCGGGCGGTAGGTCCTGCCACTGGCCCCTCCCCGTTGGCCAGTACCGGGGAATTGGGGATAAGGAACAACAGGAGAAGTAGGTACGATAAGACATACGCCGGAGTAGGCCGGGCGTAGCCGGGTGAGCATACAAATGCCATGTTTAGTCAAGGTTTCTTTATGAGAGACGGTAAAACGCAGACAAAAATCCGGTACATAAAGTACCTGGATACACAAGTAACGGGGGCTCGGAATAAAATAGTGAGTAAGGTGTAATTATAACATTTAAGGAATGCGACCCCCCCAATGCACTCGGGGCCGTGCAGTACTGCACGGCCCCGAGGCTCACTTATTCCATGCTCATCCTTACTGCTTGACGAAGGGCTTCATGGTCTGCCGGTCGCCCTCCAGCGTGCGCAGGTGGTACATACCGTTGGGTAAGTCACCTACGTCAATCTGCGTACGTAGCTGATCGCCCGCCTTATCGAAGTACAGCTGTCGGACCCGACGGCCGGTAACGTCGGTGACTACCACATCCACCCGACCAGCGTAGCCGCTGGTGAGCTCCACGGTTAGATCAGAGGACGTGGGGTTGGGGTAAAGACTCAGGGCAGTCTCCGCATCCTCTGCCAGCGGCGCGGCGTCGTCAGCCGGCGAAGTAGCCATGCCCATCATTTCCACCGAGGTGCCCGAGCTACAGTTCGTGGCACTACCGCCTACGCCGGAGGGTAGGGCGGTTGAGGTGGAGAGTAATAGACGATCCAGGCGAGTACCCGACTCGCGCAGAGAGATCGTGATCGTATGGGTGCCCGTGCTCAACTGAAAGGAAGCATCCTTACCATCGTGGCCGACTTTGCGCCACTGGGTGCCCTGAGTGAGGAGGTCACCCCCGCCGACGGCCTTCCAGAATTCCATCCAGCTGCCATCGTCTACGCGTACCCAGAAGGAATTCGAGTTGAGGTCCGGCGCGTCCATACGAAGGAAGAGGTGGTAGGTGCCGGCTTTGGTCACGGTCACGGGAATGTCGATGCGCTCCGAGGAAGTGCTGCTCGGGGCCGAGGCGCTGCTTTGCCCGTCTATGTAGAGGCCGGTACCGTTGGACTGATACTTTGTCCAGGCGCTACCCACCCGACCGCATTCTGCTTCCATCCAGATGTTGGTGACTCCACTGCTAGGCGTATCGTCCGACGAGGTGTCATTGCCACAGTTGGTTGCCTGACTGCCCATACCACTGGGTGTAGTACTACTGCGCGTCAGGAACAGCTTATCGAGTCTGCTACCATCCTCACGGAAGGCGAAGTCGATCGTATTGTTGCCGTTGGCTAAGTCTACCGAGCGGGGTAGTTTATTCCAGTAGAAGCCTCGCCGCTGCTCGATCCCACTGGCCCATTTGTACCAGCTACCGCCATTGATCCGTACCCAGAAAGAATCATCCGTATTGGAGGGAGCGTCGACACGGGCAAAAAGCTTGTAACTACCCCCCTTTACGGAGCTGAGGGAGAAGCGAATGCGGTTGTCGGGAATATCGGAGGGGGCCGAGTTCATCGCATTGCCGCTGCGCACAACGACGTACTCACCGCTCGAAGCGCCGGAGGCCGACTGGGTCGACCACCGCCGGCCTACGGAGGCACACTCTGCTTCCAGCCAAAAATCTTCCTGGGAGGCTGTCGTAGTTCCAGTACCGGAGTTCCCACAGCTGGGATCGGCTTCTCCCTGCCCATCTGGTGCCTCACCACTGGTAGACAGTACAATCTTATCCAGTTTGGTGTTAGGCTCGCGGTAGGCAAAGTCGATACGATTGCTGCCGGCCTTTAGGGGGAGTGCGTTGGGCACGGCGTTCCACTGGAAGCCACGGCCGGTAGCAAAGCCACTGAACCATTTGATCCACGGACTGCCATTGATACGCACCCAGTAGGAGTCACTGCTTTCGTTGGGCGCGTCCACCCGCGCAAAAAGGTGATAGTCGTCAGCTTTGGCCACATCCACCGTAAAACGCAGTTGGTTGTCGGCGTTGTCGGAAGGAGCGGACGACATTGCGGTGGACTGAGAAACGACGTAGGCGCCGCCGGCAGCCGATCCACTGCTAGCTTTCTTCCACTGGCTACCGTAGTCCGCACACTCGGCTTCCAACCAGTAAGAGACCGCGTCGGGAGCAGGCGCGGCCTTGCCGGCCGTGATGGTGATGCGGTCGGTAGACCGGGCACCCGTGTCGTCCGTAACTACCAGAATAACTTCGTGCGTGCCCTCGGGAAAGGTGACGTAGGGGTTAGAACCGACGGCATCGCCACCGTCCCAGTACCAACTGTAGGCGATCACCCTACCGTCCGCATCGCTGGAGCCGCTACCATCTAAACGCACGCGTAGGGGGGCGGAACCGCTGGTCCGGTTAGCCGCGATACGGCCGACGGGAATCTCGTTTTTAGCACTTTTTTCCGAGCAGCCGTAGTTGCTATTCATCACCTCCACGATGCTAATGCGAGAGCAGGCGCTTCCACCATCCGCGCTGAGCTGGTAGAGCCCGGGCTCGCTGACCCGTGGATCACTTTCGGAGGAGGAAAATCCTCCCGGACCGGTCCACCGAAAGCGGCCGGTGGAGGACTTACCGTGTAGCCGCACGGTCCCCTTACTACAGTTGAGCAGCATCCCCCGCTGATCGGCGTTGGCCTCGACGGAGCAGCCCTCGCTATCATCGTCGACCAGTAGATAAAAGGAAGAGTCCGTATCGTCGGTGGCCCGCACGGTGATGCGGTACACCTTGCCCACCTCGGAGGAGGGCGGTCGGAGGGTAAATTCTCCCGTGCCGCTATCGAATCTGATCCACGAGGGCAGGGCCTTGCCGTCGTACTGGGTCGCTTCGTAAGCTAGGGATTCACTGCCGCCAAATGCACCGTTGACCACAAAGGTCTGGGTGGTGTTGGCGAAGGCAGTGAAGGGAGCAATGGGCTGGCCGGCAGCCGCAGCGAGGGGGGTGGTGGTAAGCGTGGACGCTAACAGCATCGCACAGCAAACAGCACGGACCCATAGCGCCCGGGGGGCGCTAGTCGTAAATCCTATTACCATACTCTAAATTCCTTTGTTGGTTATTCCAAAAAGCCTAAAACAAAAACGAACATCTACCCATAGAACCGGTGCAAGGGTCCTACGCGTGGTTGAGACAACGGCCCAAAGATCGGCAATATTGATTACTTAACCTAGTAATCAACCAATTATGCGCGGGATGACAAGATGCCCGGGCGGTGGAATACCCAGAAGTTTACGGTTTACTTAAATGAGAGAAGAATCAGGCCGCTACACAAGCAGCAAAATAGGCTCATACTCCTCCCCGACCGGCCGAACGATGCAGCGGGGTGAGGTGGGAAAGCGGCGGTAGGGGATGGATGTAGGGGAGAGACAAAACGGAGATAGTGTAAAAGTGGCAGCATGTACAATTCTTTGGTAAAGCCAATGAAGTGATGCCTTCCGCAAGGCCAGGGCCGCGGAAAACGTTGATGCTTATGTCGAACTCAGCGTGCTTATTATGGTAGTCCACCCCATGCATGGGGTGGACGATGTGGTGCAAACTTACACGATCCCTGAAATATTATAATCGCAAGAAGGGAATTATCCCAGCGCGCGCGCCCTCCACGACCTGTAACCGATAGGTGCCCCGCGGCAAATCAGCCACCGACAGCACCGTGTTGAAGCTACCAGCCGTTTTGACAAACCGCTCCTCACGCAGCCGCCTTCCGTGCATATCAATCACAAAAATGGTAAGGGTGCCGGTCCACGGGCTACTATAACCTACCGTAAGATCTACCGTAACAGGATTGGGGAAAACCTGGAGTTCCAGCCCAGATTGGGGGTTGAATAGCGCGGTAGTGGTGGTATCCACCGGAGTAGTGGTCGTGTCCACCGGCATGGTGGTCGTATCAATCGGGGTGGTAGTGGTGTCCGTACTGATCGTATCTGCGCAATTTATGCCCAAAGCACCCAGCCCCGCAGGTAGTCGATCACTCTTGCTCACATAGATCTTATCCAGTTGCGTGTTGGCCTCCCGCAGGGCAAAATCGATGGTGTTGGTTCCCTCGAAGAAAAATTCCTCACCGGGGCGTAAATTCCACTGAAAGTCACCACCCGGAGTGATTCCGTTACTCCACTTGTACCAACTTCCGTCGTTTACACGTACCCAGTACGAGTCACCCCCATCGGCGGGAACGGCGATACGGCCGAAGATCCGGTAGAAGCCTTCCGCCATGTTCTTAGCCTCAAAACGAATCCGGTTTTCGGCTACGTCAGCCGGGGGCGTCTCGAACGGACCGTCCACCTGCGGACTGCTGTAGGCTCCTCCGGATGCCGTAGTGCTGTCCGTTTCCGCTGTAGTCCACAGGGCACCGACCGTGGCACACTCAGCCTCTAGGAAGACACTATCTACCCGGGTAACGGCCGAGGCTCCGACCCGGATACAGACGGTATCCATTCCGGTAGCTCCCCGATCGTCGGTCACGGTAAGTACGATGCAGTAGTCTCCCGCCGCAAAAACAGCCTCGGCATTCTGGCCGGAGGCAGCTCCTTCACTCCACCGCCAGCTGTAGGAGACGATCTGACCGTCTGGATCCACGGAGTTACCTCCCCGCAATTGTACCGTGAGCGGTGCCTGACCGGTGGAGGGATTGGCCCGTGCATCCGCGATGGGTGCCTGGTTAGCTCCGGCCCCGGTATCACAACCGGTGGCTGCGAACACCTCCACCGTACTACTGGCATCGCAGTCGGTTCCTCCCCGCAGTACATAGGTGCCCGCTACCCTCACCGTAGGATTGGCCTGACTGGAGGTAAACCCATCGGGGCCGGTCCAGGAATAGGCACCCGTAGAGGTGCGACCATTCAGTTGTACGCTGCCACTGCTACAGTCCAGCACCCGGGTGCTATCGCCCACGTTAGCGGTAACGGTGCAGGCACTCTGACCGTCGATGAGCAGCGTAAAAGTGGAACTGACGGTGAGCAGATTGTAGTCGGTAGCCGTGACGTCGATCTGGTACACCTGCCCGAGTGCCGCTGCCGGGGCGTCGATAAGGAACGTACCGGTAAGGGAGTCCAGCGTGATCCAGTCCGGCAACTGCTGTCCGTTGCTTCCGCTTGCCGAATAAGTCAGACGATTTCCGGGGTACCCCTTATCAAAGGAGCCGTTTATGGCGTACGATAGGGGCTGTCCTACACTAGCCGTAACGTTCTCGATCCGGCGTGCGGAGGGCTCGGCCAGGGGCCGGGCGTTGATGATGTAGGAGGTATTGTCGTTCCAGTCACAGTTGGCCGAACCCTCCTGGCCACAGCCCTTGTTGCCAATGTAATCCTGGTTGAGGATGTACTCGTTGGGAATGACGCGGCCGTTGCGATCCTTGGCCAGGTAGACGCGCACCCCCAGCAGGCGACTCTTATTCTGATTGTCCAGCCCCCCGCCCGAAGTACGGTAGCCGGCGATGAGCACCTGGAATGGCTGCTCGATACGGTCGGTGAAATCACCCGCTACCTGGGCCGAGGTGTTCGTTTCCCGCGGCAGCAGCGTCTGGTGGTAGAGCTCTCCGTGGTTGTAGAGCATCTCTCCCACTACCCGGCCGCTAAAGGTATCCCGCAGTTCGGTGGGTGCGCCACTCGGTGCGTGTAGGGCCGACATCTGAATCATCTGGATGGGCCGCGTCGGATCGGCCTGTACGAAGAAGCGCGACAGGATCATATCGCCCTCCCGGCCGGCGTCCACATCCTGGGCGCTGGGATAGTCGGAACTAGGGCGCGTCACCAACTGACCGTTCTCGTCCCGCCCAAACATGGTGGTAAACCCAAAGGATTCGAAGACCTGCTGGGCGCTTACTTCATTGTTGCCCTCCGTTTTGGTGTGGTAAGCACCGCGGAAGGTTGCCGCTGCGCCGGCAGGATTACTAGCGTTACTTTCCAACACCAGCGAGGCGGTAACTACTCGCTTAGCTTCTCCATCGTCCGTGACGAAATTAACCTGTACGTCCACGGAGCCCCCGGGGGCTACCGTTAGACCGGCCTCCGGCACACTGACTCCCGTGATCGTGAAGTCGGTAGTATCGGTAGTAGTCAGGCGGGTGATTACCAACGGCGACCGGCCGTCGTTGTGGATGCGCATGCCGGTCTGCTCCGTATGCAGCGTAACCTGATTGATACTATTTACCGGATCGAGGGTACGCTGAAGGGTAAAGAAGTCCTCCGCCGGAAAGCCCCGGTCGGAACCGGGCACCTTGGTGAGGTTCTCAATCCGTACGACGGCCTGAGCGTTCAGAGAGGTTGCGGCCGAGAAGGCGAACGAAAGTAAAACTAAGGTGAGCGACAAGTGCGCGCGAAGGGTAGAAGTACAGCGCATAGAAGGTAATTCAGTTGTGGGGTTCAGCACTGCTAGTGGATACAAGCTGCTAAGTGAAAGGATGTTCAAAAAAAGGGGCCGCACCATGGTGCGGCCCCTGTCAGTATACGGTTAGTCCGCCTACATTTTCACGAAGGAACGTACGGTCTGGCGATCACCCTCGATCACGCGCAGGCGGTATACACCGGCGGGTAGGCTAGCTACTTCGATGTCTGTCCGTAGCTCAGTGAACGATTTGTCGTACGTCTGCTCACTCACGGTCCTGCCGTTCATATCGGTAAGGAGGACCCGTACCTGGCCCAGGTGGTTGCTGCGTAGCTCCAGGGTAGCTCGTAGCTGTGCGGGGTTGGGGAACACCTCCAGCTCCGTCTCCACACCTGCTGCTTCTCGTTTGGTGAAGACGAACTGGCTCATCTCACGACTCGTAGTCGTACCGCAGTTGCTGGCCGTTGTACCGAAGCCGGTTGGCAGGGTAGTGGAGGGTTTCAGCAGCAGCTTATCGAGTCTCGTGCCTGCCTCCCGATTAGCCACGGTAACGGTATGCACACCCGCCGTAAGGTTAAAGCTGGTTGCCTTGCCATCATCGGTGAGTTCGCGCCATTCAAAGCCGGTGGTGAGCAGCTGCGCACCGCCGAGCTCCTGCCAAAACTTGATCCACGCTCCGTTGTCGATCCGCACCCAGAGGGAGTTACGCGCCACGTCCGGTGCGTCAATTCGGGTAAACAGGTGGTACAGACCGGCAGTGGTCACGTTTACGCTGAACTTCACCTCCTGACTGGGTTCGTCCGTAGTTGGTACCGCGGTCCGGCTGGCACCGTTGAAGACCAGGTAAGTCCCAGCTGAGGCGGTCGTGCTATTCTGCCGCGCCCAGCCACTACCGGTCAGAGCACATTCTGCTTCCAGCGCAAGATCGGTGGAGGCCGGCGGCGTTGGCGGTGTCGGCGTACCACCGCAGTTAGTTCCCGGCTCTCCGTTGCCCACTGGGCTTGCGCCGGTCCGGTTCAGGTGCAGCTTGTCGAGCTTGGCCCCGGCTTCCCGGTAGGCAAAGTCAATGGTATTACTACCCGCCGTAAGAATAAGACCTACGGGAAGCTTATTCCACTGGAAGGTGCCGTCGTGACGGATTCCGCTGCTCCACTTGTACCAATCACCGTTGTTGACGCGCACCCAGTACGAATCATCTAGGTTGGAAGCCGCACTGATACGTGCAAAGAGCGTGTAGTTGCCGTTTACCGCATTCTCCAGCGTGAACCGGACCCGGTTGGCGGGCAGGTCAGCAGGTGCAGCACTGGTGGAACTGGCGGTGCGAACTACTACATAGGAGCCGTGGGTCGCAGCGGGATCGGATTCCGTTTTCCAAGTACCGCCCACCAGGCCGCACTCAGCTTCCAGCCAGAAGGTCGCGGAGGCGTCGGCTACCGGCGGTTCTGTGGGCGGGGTGTCACCACCACAGTTTTCGCCGGCAGTACCCGTGCCCGTGGGCACACCGGCCACCTGGCTTAGGTACACCTTATCCAACTTGGTACCGTCCTCGCGGAAGGCAAAGTCGATGGTGTTTGTCCCCTGAGTTAGTACCGGGCGGTCACCGGTGATCTCGTTCCAGGAGAAGCCTACCCCCTGGCGGATGCTTCCGTTCCACTGGTACCAGCCTCCGTTGTTGATGCGTACCCAGAAGGAATCGTCCCCTCCGTTCGCAGCGTCCACACGGGCGTACAGATGGTAAAGGCCGGCCTTAGCATCCTCTAGCGTGAACCGGATCCGATTAGCGGCGACGTCAGCGGGAGCCACATCCGTGGAGTTGCCATTCAGCACTACGGCGTAGCGACTATTACTGGCGTTGGCACTGGTGAGGGTAGTCCACTGGCTGCCGACTACGGCACACTCTGCTTCGAGGGAGAACGAGGTTTTGGTGCCGGCCACGGGGGGCTCGGGGTCGGTTCCACCAGTGTCGCACCCTGCGTCCGCGGCACCTACGCCGCTGGGAGGGGTGGTAGACTGGGTGAGGTGTAGCTTATCGAGCTTCGCTCCGTCTTCGCGGTAGGCTATGTCGATGGTGTTGACACCTTTCGTGAGATTGAGGGCCACGGGAAGCCGGTTCCACGTGAAGGTGCCGCCCTGGGTGATTCCACTGCTCCACTTGTACCATGCCCCTGCGTTGACCCGGACCCAGAAGGAATCGTCCCCTCCACCGAGGGCACTTATGCGGGCGAACAACCGGTAGCTACCGCCGGCCACGGTGGCCGTAAAGCGGATGCGGTTGGCGGGATTGTCTCCCGGGGAGACGTCGTAGGAGTTTCCGGACTGCACGACGGCATACTTGCCGTTAGCCGCCGCCGGATCGCTGATCACCGACCAGCTAGCTCCTACCGCCGCGCACTCCGCCTCCAGCCAGGCGGTAGTAGGTAGGTCTCCACCACCGGTAGGGGGCGGATCGACGGGGGCCGGCTCGGTGGCCCGGATGCTGATGACATCGCTGTCGGTAGCACCACGATCGTCGGTTACGGTAAGGGTAACGGCGTAACTGCCCTGCGGGAAAACTACGCTGGGTGTCGACCCCGTAGCAGTTCCACCGGGCCAGGCCCAGGCGTAGGTTACGATGCTACCGTCGAAGTCCTGGGAGGCCGTACCGTCTAACTGAACGGCGAGGGGAGCGGTGCCGGAAGTCGGACTAGCCGAGGCTACCGCTATCGGAGCTTCGTTTTCCACTGGCGTACCGCTCACGATCACCCGGAAGGTGGAGCTGGCGGTCAGACCGTTGTAGTCCGTGCCGGTTACCTGCACGTTCACTATGGTACCGCTAGACCCGGCGGGGGCCGTTATGCGGAAGGTGCCCGCGTATTCGTTGAGGACGATCCAGTTTGGTAGAGTCCCCCCGGTTGCCGTCTTGGCCGTGTACCGTAGTACGTTGCCGGGGTAGCCGGGCGCAAAATAGCCGGTCACCTTGTAGTCAGTGCCCTGCTGTACCGCTACCGTCACGTCGGGAACCTTGTTAGCGGAGGGTACACCAAGGGGGCGGGCATTGATGATGTAGCTGGTATTGTCGTTCCAATCGCAGTTAGCGGTACCGACGCCACAACCATTTTCCACAAAATCCTGGTTGATGATGTACTCGTTCGGGATCACCCGGCCGTTGCGGTCGATGGCCCGGTACACCCGTACGCCCAGGACGGGGGCCTGTAGATTGGTCTTGCTGCCCCCGTAGGTGCTGTAGCCGCCTACCATGATCTGGAAGGGAACATTGATATTGGCAATTGACTTACCGGCCACGGCATTAGAGCCCGCCACGTCCGTGGGGGGGAGTAGCGTTTGGAAGTAGTAACCGTCGTGGTTGAAGCGGAAGTTGTCCACCACGCGGTAGCTCTGGTCACGAAGCTCCGTGGGCGAGCCGCCCTCACCGTGCAGGGCGGATAGAGAAAGCATCCGTAGGGGCTTACTGGGGTCGGCCTGCACGAAGAACTGACTCAGGATCATATCGCCCTCCTTACCACTGCTTACCTGCTCCGCCCGGGGGTAGTCGGAGGAGGGGCGCACGATGACGTTGCCCTGGGCGTCGCGGCCCATACGGGTATTGAAGTCGAATGCATTCATCACCTGCTGGGCGTCAATCTCGGCGTTGCCACCAATGAGTGACATATACCCACCGCGGAAGGTGGCCAGCGGCAGCATGCCGTTGTCGGCATTGGAGGTCATCTTCAGGGTCTCGGTGATGAGGCGGCCGTTCTGCCCACCCGAGGTCACGAAGCGCACCGTAGCGTCGACGTAGGCACCGGGCTCGACGATGAGTCCGCCGGCGGGGATGGTCACTCCCTCGATCACGAAGTCGCGCGTGTCCGTGGTCGTCAACTCGGTAATCACCAGCGGCGAGGTTCCCTCATTGTGGATGCGCATCACGCTATTGTCGCGCACCTTGATGGGGTACCCCTTGCTGGTTACCAGCTCGTCGTTGCGGTGGAAGGTAAAGAAGTCCTCGTAGGGGAAGCCCCGGTTGGTACCCGGCACCTTCAGCATATTCTCGATACGTACTAGGGCACCACTGGGCGCGGGCCGCTCCACGCTGTTCACCTTGATGTAGGTGATCTTGGTGTTGCTCTTGCCAAAGGCACCCCCATCGTCGATGGTCAGCTTGCCGTCCTTTACCTCTACCACGCCAGACTGGGTATCGTAGAAGCGGCTGGCGGGGTTGAAGTTGTCGATAATGGTCACGCCCTCCGCCCGCAGCGTGTGCGAGCTGTTGGTGTTGTCGGGGTCTCCTACGCCGAGCTCTACACGGTACAGACCGTTAGGTACGGCGATTTCCCAGTCGGCTTGCTGACCGTAAAGGGGGTCGAGGGCGTTACCCGAGCGGCGCAGTTTGTCCTGGTCGCTGGTCGCGTTACTCACACCACGGGTGGCACCAAAGGCTAGCGCCTCACGGTTCAAGGGTTGCCGGGAGTAGGCATCGATCCAGCCATAAATCATCCCATCACTGTGGGCGCCGAATGGCTTGCCCATATCGGCTACGTAGCCACTAGGGGGGGTGAAGCTACCGTCCTGGAAGTTAATCTGGGTATTGAAGGCAACGGTCTGTTCCGCAGCAGCGGTGTAGGGCTTGACATTGTTTACTACAAAGACGTAGTCCTGGTAGTCTCCGTTGCTAGCATCTTCGAAAGCGACCAGGTAGCTATCTTCCAGGGGGCGGCTTGCGCGGTCCCGCAGGGGGTACACCCGCACCCGGTGGGGCACATCGGTATTCAACCCATCCTGGGTGTAGCTCTTCCGCCCGAAGTATTCGGACTGAATGAAGAGTCCGAAGCCACCTTCCGGAGCTTGAAACTCAGTGCCGCCGCTAGCTAGCGGGGGGTAGAGACGTTGGGCGTTCTCCAGACCGGTTGCGGCGGTACCGATCGTGCGGTGATTCAGCGTCGTACCCGCCCGAGTGTAGAAACCAAAGGGCAGGGCCTCGGTGGGGGAGTAGCGTGCGACTGGTGTCATGGTCACGGGACCGGGTCCTGCTGCCGTGAAGTAGCTCACTGCTACCTCATCACCCTTTAGGATCGCGGAAACACCATCTGCCAGATTTTTCCAGCCCACGTTAATGTCGTAGCCCAGGGTGGTGACGACGGCCTGTAACGGAGGCTCGCTACTACCTCCATAACCGGCTGACTTCAGCGCATGGATGTTCACGCGGTAGGGTGCTCCCTGGTTACCGTCACTCTCAAACACCAACTCGGCGTGCTGGTAGCCTAGTGCGTTTTCGTCCAGTACGGGCGCATACGTTATAGTATAGGTTTGCGCGGCCGCAGGTGCAAGGGTTAGGCGAGAGGGACCACTTACGCGGAACTGGCTGGCGTACGGGCCCGTGAAGTACCGTGCGTTAATGTGTAGGTCTACGGCACCCTCATTGGTAATCGTGAAGGTCTTGGTGTCCGTAGTAGCATTGGCACTATGTACCGTAGCCTGTAGGACAGTTTCCTGCGGAGTAGCTACGATCCGGGGCGTAGGTATGGTGGCATCGCTTACCCGTAGCAGCAAGATCTTTTGCTTACCACCGCCGTCACGGTCGTACTGGGCCACGTAGAGGTTGCCATTGTTTTCGTCCTCTACAAGTTCCAGGGGGTCATCGAGGCTCTGAAGACCGGGCACGTCGGGGAAGGCGTGGATGATGTCACCGGAATTATTGCCTGGCTGTAGGACAATGATGTCGTCTTGACCGCTAAAGCGGGCAACCAGGAGCATACCCTTCAATTTACCGTTGAAGGCATCGGATTTGTATTCGACCACACCGTTAGGCGACTTATTCATACCGAAGTCATAGGCCACTTCCAGGTAGTTTGCGTCGGGACCTAGATCCTCGGGGTATTTAGCCACGTCGCGGTAGCTGCTCTCCAGTTGACCGGGTAGCCCCCGGTAGGCCAGGCCACCGTGATTTAGGACAAACTCTCCCCGGTAGGGATTTGGATGTCCGTGGTAGCTGCCGCCCTTGGTCTTAAACAGCCAGTCTTTCTGCGTTTCTCCACCCACCATGGTCGGAATAGTAGGATCGGTAAAAAAGGTACCGTTGGGTCGGCGTACCCCGGGGTTGGCCGTATCCTGAGCCAGGTAGGCGATGGATGCCGGAGTGATGGGAGAAGTGCTGTTATTACCCGCCGTGCCGTTAGTGGGTACGTAGGTCCACCCATTGGAGTGGAAGACCATATCGTAGGCGTTGCGGATGCCCGTAGCATAGAGCGTAAGGGGGGAATTCTGGGCGTACGGGTTGTACGTGCCATCGCTCATGGTGATGCTGTTCGTCGGTGCGGTATTGATCACTGTGATGTCCTCCGTCGTAAATACGCTCAGCGGGAGTTGGGTGGGTAGCTTGGCCAGATTGAGACGGAGTACCGCGGCTGCCAGCAGACTTTCCTTCCGCATCCCCCAGGAGGGGTCGGGCTCCCCACCGGCGGTGTTGCTACCCTGGAGAAAGAATAGGTCACCACCCGGGCCAAAGACAATGCTATTGGTCAGGTGATCCTTCTTGGAGCGGGGTAGGTGGATCAGCACGTCCTGTACCGTCTGTAGGTTAGGGCCGCTGAGGCGGGTCAGTTTACCATCCCACTCCGGTCCGTCGGTAAGGGTGACGGCGCTATGGGTGACGTAAGCAACAAGGTTGTCGGCGGTAGATTCCGGTGCAAACGCCAGTCCGATGATGAAACGCACGTCAGAATTGTGCACACTGGGGTTGAGGGGATGATCGCTACCCGTCAGGTCTATGGTAAGCTCTTCGAGGTCGCTGAGGGTGCCGTCGGGGCGGATAGTCCACCGCTTGATTGTCTCACCCAGGGTAGAAGCATATAGCTTGCCGTCGGGGCCGATGGTCAGGGTGGTGAAGCGGTCTGCCGTACCCGCGCCCAGGTTAGTTCCACTGATCTGCGTGAAGCTTACCCCTTCCAGGTCGGCCGGACGGTTGGTATCGTCCTCGGCGGCAGTAGTAAACTGAGAGGTGAAGGTGCGAAAGGTAATCCGATCGTTCAGGTGTCCGATGCGGTTAGCCTGTACGCCCTCGATATTAAAGACGTAGGTGGTGGCCGGTTTTAGGCCATCCCGCGTAGTTAGGGTGACGGCATCGCCACCCCCGGTATCGTTGGTGTTGGAGGGTACTTCGAAGAGTCCGGCATCCGTCTGCTCGAACAGGCGGATACGCCCCACGATACTGGCCTTGTCGAGCTCGTAATTTGGGGGGGTGTTCACCGACACTGTCATCTGGAACGAGTGGGGAGAGACATCTACGGCACCGTTGGCAGGCACTACGTCGGCAAAGAAGGCCACCGGCTCGGGAGCTGCCGCGGCGATAGTGACGTGACAGATCTTTGTGTTGTATCCCCCGTTGGCATCCAGGGTGAGGCGACCGTCGTTCACCCGCACTACCGCGCTACCCGTAAACTGGTTGACTTCTCCGTATACCGTGGGTTGATAGACGAGGTTGTAGCCTTCGGCGTTGATCACATGATTGGTGCCGGGCCGCCCCTCGGGAAAGAGGTCTCCGGCCATCACCGTCACCCGGTAGGTACCATTGGGTACTTCGATCTCCCAGGCACCGGGAGCAGTGGGGCCCCGGTCCCCCCCCGCATCGCCGTACTGCATATGCATTAGGGTTTCGATCAGTACATCCTGGTCCGGATCAGGCCTACGGTTACGGCCGTTGCCGTCCAGGCTGAGGGGGGTAGACGTGCCGGGAGTCACCCAGCCGTAGGTGCGACCATTCTGGGCCTGAAAGGGTAGGCCATGATCGCGGAGATAGGTAGCGGGAGCGGGGGTAGCTGCATCCGAGAAATTGACCCGTACGGTATCACCGGTCAACTGACCGAATAAACCAAGGGGGCAACAGAATGCAAGAATCAGCGCTACTGCTGTAGGGGTAAAGTAGTTCATTTGTGTTGTTCAAGTGTAAGGGTGCCCGGGGATTAGGGGACACTACCGGTACATACGGGCGAACCGCGGGCCGGGGTCTTAAATCAGGTCTGATATTCTTCACTAAAAGAGTGAAAGCAAAACACTTGTTCTGCTAACGGAATGGAGGTGGACAGCTAATCCAGCCTTTCCGTAACGCTTCCAAGCTTTGCGTAAGCCAGTGTACAAAGCTAATCCATCCGGCCCAGCACCCATTGGTGACTGACTCCGGTAGCTCTACTGGCGTGTTGCTCGTATATGACTTCAGCCCGTAAGTTGGTTACTCGTCGCAGCGAGTTTTTAGAAAAATTTAACAAAAAAGGGGCCACACACGCTAGTGTGTGACCCCCTCTTTGCGTGGAGCAAGCTACTTACTGCTTGACGAAAGACCGCAGCTCGCGGGTGCCGCCCATGAACACTTGGAGGTGATAAAGTCCGGCCGGAAGCTCCGCTACGTCCAGTTCCAATTGTAAGGAATTGGCGGGCTTAGCATAAGTCCGCTGGCTTACCCGACGGCCGTGCAGATCGGTTATAATCACTTCGGTCTCACCCAGATACTCAGCGCGGAGGCGTAGCTGAAGGTGGGTGCTAACTGGATTCGGAAACAGGCTCAGCTCGGTAGGGGTAGTCGCTAGGTCAAGCTGGTCTACCGGTGCCTTACTGTTTACGGAAGCGGTCTGCGTGGCCGCGGAGCCACAGTTGCCGGCCGGTTCACCCAGCCCACCCGGTCGGGTACTGCCCTTGGTGAGAAACAGCTTGTCGAGCTTCGTGCCGTCCTCCCGGTAGGCAAAGTCAATAGTATTGTTCCCCTCGCGTAGGTTAAGAGCTTGTGGCAGGCGGTTCCAGTCGAACCCGACGCCCTGATTGATGCCCATGAACCACTTGTACCAGGGTCCGCCGTTGGCCCGTACCCAGAACGAGTCATCTAGGCCATTTTTTGCGTCGATCCGTGCAAACAGCTTATAGCTCCCGCCGGAGGTGCCGCGGAGGGTGAACCGGATGCGATTGGCGGCCTCGTCACTCGGTGGAGCATCCATGGCGTTGCGGCCTGCCATCACTACGTAGGTACTGTTAGAGGCCGATCCGGTGGAGACCTTCTGCCAGCGTGATCCTACTTCGGCGCACTCGGCTTCTAGCCAGTATACCGCGCTGCTGGGTGTAGTGGCGCAATTCGATCCGGGGCTGCCCGAGCCGGAGGGGGTGCTGCCCGAAGCGCTCACGTAAATTTTGTCGAGTTCTGCGAGCGGTTCGCGGTAGGCGAAGTCGACCGTATTGGTGCCGGCACTTAGGTTGAGGGAGCTAGGGAGGCGGTTCCATTTGAAATCTCCGCTCTGCTCGATGCCCGAGGACCACCTATACCAGCTGCCGCCATTCGTACGCACCCAGTAAGAATCGCTGTCCCCGTTACGGGCCCGGATGCGGGCGAAGAGATTATAGCTGCCGGATTTACTGACGTTGAAGATAAAGCGGATTCGATTACCGGAACCTTCGCTGGGGGAGGACATGGAGCGTTTTTCGGCAATTACCGAGCTACCACTCAACTTGAAGCTACTACCTACCTGTGCGCATTCGGCTTCGAGCCAGTAGGAGCCTGCTCCCGTGGGGGGGGTAGGATTAGTAGGGGGCGGGGGTGGAGGCGTGCTGGTCCCCTGTACGCTCAGGGTGAGGGTGGAGGTGACGTTAATGCGATTAAGGTCGGTGGCCGTCACGTCGATCCGGTAGCTCTGGCCGCCGGCTGAACTAGGTGCTTTGATGAGTAGCGTGCCGGTACTGCTGTTGATGGTGATCCAGCTGGGCAGGCTGCCGCCTCCGGAGATACGCGCCGAATAGCTAAACTGGTTGCCGGCGTAGCCCCGGTCGAAGGAGGTGCTGAGATTCACGGTTTTGGTTTCCCCCGTCTTGGTTGTGATACTGGCAATTGCTTTTGCCGTGGGCTTGGCCCGGGGCCGTACGTTGGTGATGTAGGCTACGTTATCGTTCCAGTCACAGTTGTTGTTTCCGGCACCGCAACCGTTCCCTACGTAGTCCATGGCTACGATGTACTCGTTCGGTACGACCCTTCCAGTGCGATCAATGACTTTATAGGTGCGCACGGCCAGTAGCTCATTCTTACGCTCATTAGCGTAACCTCCTCCGGTGCTCCGGTAGCCGGCCAGTAGAATCTGAAAGGGCTGTCCGGTTCTACTGGTGAAGTCACCGGCCGGTTTATCGGAGCTGTCGGTCAGGCGCGGCAGCAGCGTCTGGTGGTACTGATTGCCGTGGTTGTACTTTATATCACCCACAATGCTCGTGCTGGCCTCATTACGGAGCTCGCTGGGCGATCCACCAGGACCGTGAAAGGCGGCTAGCTGAACCATTTGTACCGGCTTGCTACCGTCTGCCTGCTCGAAGAGGCCGGCAAGAATTAGGTCGCCCTCCAGGCCACTGTTCACCCGGCTTGCGCTAGGGTAATAGGAACTTGGACGCACCTGCAAATTGCCCTTGTCATCTACTCCCAGTCTGGTCTTGAGTCCGAACGCCTCGATGACCTGTTGCACATTGATTTCACTACCGCCCTCGACATCCTTCATGTAGGCACCCCGAAAGGTGGCCCGCACGTTGGAGGCATTGTCGGCGTTGCTTTCCATGATGAGTGATTCGGTGACGAGGCGGCGGGTTTCGCCACCGGTGGTCACGAAAAGCACTTCCACGTCGCGGTACGATTTCGGAGCGATCTCGAAGGTACCCGAGGGAGCCCCGTTGATGCGAAAGTTGCTGGTGTTCGTGGTGGTGA
Organism: Saprospiraceae bacterium; assembly: GCA_958295895.1. Lineage (GTDB taxonomy): Bacteria > Bacteroidota > Bacteroidia > Chitinophagales > Saprospiraceae > Neolewinella. Next base: position 34,443 of record CATQHI010000020.1, read on the forward strand.
GCCGGGTGATCACCAGTTTATTCGTGCCGTCGTTGTGGATACGCATTTTACTGCGATCGGTGTACTTGATGGGCTGTTTGGAATTGTTGAAGGTCCGGTCCGAGCGGTGCAGCGTAAAGTAGTCGTTGGCGGGGAAGGCCCGGCTACTACCCGGTAGCTTAGTTAGGTTCTCAATACGTGCGATGGCCCCGCTAGCCTCTACCGAGGGGGAAGATTCCGCAAAGAGGTCGGGGGTGAAGAGAAAGAGGAGCAGACCGATCAGCCCGTGCAAGGGAGTAGCGGCCAACGGATTGGAGGTAAAGGTTGGTTGCATAAAAAAGCGTGTGTTGGGGGGCCTAGCCTCTATAGCGAAAGTCCTAAAGTTACCATATGTGCGAGGAATGGAGGCCTCGCCCCTTTTCCAGTCTGGCACCCGCGGCCCCGCCCGCAAATAAAAAATGGGGCCACTACCTCTCGGCGTGACCCCATCGCAACAAAGATTCCGGTTAAGGAAATTGTTACAGCTTAACGAAGGGTGCGACGGTCTGTCGGTCCTCCTCAATGGTCCGTAAGCGGTACACACCGGGCGGTAGCGTACCCACCTCCAGTTCATACTGTAACTGGCCAGCGGCTTTGTCCAGGCGCAGATTGCGTACCGTACGTCCGGTAGCATCGGTGATCAGTACGTCGACCGAGCCGGTGAAGTCACTGGTCAGCAGCAGGTTGAGTTGATCGGCCACGGGGTTCGGGAACAGCTCCAGGGTAGGGACTGCTGCCACTTCCGGGGCCTGCTCAACGAAGCCGAAGCCACTCATTTCGCGGCTGGTCGTGCTGCCACAGTTGGTAGCTGCCTGACCCGTTCCGGTCGGTGCCGTAGCCGTGGGGCTCAGGTACACCTTATCGAGAATGGTACCGGCCTCGCGGTTCGCGACCGTGATCGTGTGGCTACCGGCGCTGAGTTGGAAGCTGCGGTCGACGGCATCGTCGTTGACCTTGCGCCACTCCAGTCCGCTGGTGAGCAGATCGGCACCGCCTACCTCTTTCCAGAACTTCAGCCAGGGACCCTGGTCGACGCGTACCCAGAAGGAGTTGCGACCCAGGTCAGGAGCATTCATACGGAAGTATAGATGGTAGGTAGCAGCCGTAGTCAGCGATACGTTGAAGCGTACCTCCTGGCTAGGCTCATTGGTCGGCGGGGCAGCCGTACGGCTGGCTCCGGAGAAGACCGTCTGTAGGCCGCGTGAGGCATTGGAGTTGGAAGTGATACTCCAACCACTGCCTACGGTGGCACATTCGGCTTCGAGCCAGCGAGCGGTCGGTCCTGTAGGCGGCGGTGTGCTACCACAATTGGTAGCGGCCTGTCCGTTGCCGGTGGGCTGGGTGCCCGTCTGGTTCAGGTGCAGCTTATCGAGCCTAGTGCCGTCCTCACGGTAGGCAAAGTCGATCGTGTTGGTGCCTGAGGTCAGGCTTACCTGGGGACCGGGGTAGCGGTTCCAGGCAAAGCCGGAAGTGCGGGTGATGCCACTGAACCACTGGTACCATGCTCCGCCGTTGACGCGTACCCAGTAGGAGTCGTCGTTACCGGAAGGGGCCCCGATGCGCGCGAAGAGCGAGTAGTTACCGGCCGTAGCGTTGCTGACCGTGAAACGCACACGGTTAGCGGGTACATCGGCGGGTGGGTTAGCAATACTGTTGCCGCTGCGTACGACTACATACTGGCCGTTGGTCGCCGCGGCATCCGCCACGGTGCTCCAGAAGCTTCCTACCGTTGCACACTCTGCCTCGAGCCAGAAGCTGTTAGCAGTAGTGGGCGCTGCGGTGGCGGTCACGTTGACGACATCCGTAGCGCGGGCGCCGCGGTTGTCGGTTACCGTCAGTGTCACGGCGTAGGTGCCGGCGGCGAAGGTGGCGCGGGGACGGACACCGGTGGCAGTACCACCGTTCCAGGCCCAGGCGTAGCTGGCGATCGTGCCATCAGGGTCGGAGGAGCCGCTGCCGTCGAGCTGTACGCTCAGGGGAGCGGTACCGCTATTAGGCGTAGCGCGAGCTACGGCTACCGGAGCCTGGTTGGCCGGTACGCCACCGCAGTTCGAGGCCATGCTTCCTGTACCACTGGGCTGGGTGTTGCCCTTGGTTAGGTACAGCTTATCGAGTCGGGTGCCGTCTTCGCGGTAGGCGAAGTCTACGGTGTTGGTACCGGTGGTTAGGTTCACCTGCGGTCCGGGGTAGGCATTCCACTGGAAGCCCGTACCGGTGTTGAGGTTACCATTCCAGGTGTACCAGGCTCCGCCGTTGACACGTACGTAGTAGGAGTCATCGAGGCCGCTTGGGGCATCCACGCGGGCAAAGAGCTTGTAGGCTCCGGGCTCGGCATTGGTTACGGTGAAGCGGACGCGGTTGGCCGGTACATCAGCCGGTGGGTTGCCGTAGGAGTTACCCTGCGGGAAGACCACATAGCTACCGTTGGCGGCACTGCTGCTAGCTACCGTATTCCAGCCACTGCCGACCGTTGCACACTCGGCTTCCAGCCAGAAGGTGGAGGCGGTCACGTCGACAGGCGTACAGTTGCTGGCGGCCTGACCCTGACCCGAGGGTAGGGTAGCGCCCTTAGCAATGTACAACTTGTCGAGCAGGGTACCGTCCTCGCGGTAAGCGAAGTCGACCGTACTGGCTCCCGCGGGCAGCGTGATTTGCGGTCCGGGGTAGCGCGTCCAGGCAAATTCGGTACCGGTCGTGCGGGTGATGCCACTGTTCCATTCGTACCACTGCCCGCCATTGACGCGTACCCAGAAGGAGTCATCAGCGCTGGAGGGCGCACCGGCGCGGGCGAACAGGGTGTAGTTACCCGCCTCGGCGTTCGGTACGGTGAAGCGGATGCGGTTGGCGGGTACGTCAGCGGGCGGGGTGCCGTAGGCATTCCCCGCGGGGAAGACCACGTAGCTGCCGTTCGAGGCGTTACTACTGGTTACGGTACGCCAGCCACTGCCTACGGTCGCACACTCTGCTTCGAGCCAGAAGGCTGTCTGCTGGGTGTTGCCGATCGGACCCTGGTAGATGATCTCCAGGGCGGAGAGTTTCGGCTGGTCAGAACCGCCGACCTCCGGAGAAGAATCGAAGAACAGGTTGACCTGACCATCAGTAACACTTACGGTGTATTCCCGTACGGTCACCGTCTCGGCACCCACTTCGGCGAAGATGTCGAAGTTGTCGAGGACCAGTCGGTCTTCCAGCGTCACGTCGAAGATGCGTGAGCCCACGCCACCGGCACCGCCGCCCTGTGCACCCTGGTAGATTTCGGCGAAGTGCAGTCGCACCCGGTAGTTGCCGTCCGCTACGGGAACATTGTAGGCAAAGGTGAAGGGTGATCCGGCGCTGCGCTCACTGCGGTACAGCTGCGGTACCCGGGCCTGGCCATTGGTGTAGGACTTTCCACCCGTGAACGAAGCATCGGCGCTGAAGGTGTTGCCCTGGTAGGTCATGGTGGGTCCACCGGCGTTGATCCGGATGGCCGTTTCGCTACCACAGTTAAGTCCTTCGTCGACGCGGCCGTCGCAGTTATTGTCGATGCCGTCACAGACTTCCGTTGCGTTAGGGTTGACCGCGGCATTGGCGTCGTTACAGTCGGCTGCATTGGTCACGAAGCCAGCTGCGGGGGCACAGAGTTGGGTGCTGGAGCTGGGATCGCCGAAGCCATCACCATCCGCATCGGCGTAGTAGGTCTGGGCGCGTCCGACGCTGGGGTCGAGCGGATCACAATCTTCTACATCGGGTACGTTGTCTCCATCGTCATCGGTATCGCAGGCATCGCCCTGGCCGTCACCATCGGTGTCGGTCTGATCGGCGTTGGCTACCGTGGGGCAGTTGTCGTCGTCGTTGGCGACGAAGCCCTCGGGAGCCTCACAGGCCTCCACGCTGTTGCTTGCGTCTCCGAGTTCATCTCCGTCCTGATCGGCGTAGAAAGTGCTCAGGTTCTGCTCGGGGTTGAAGATGGTGGGACAGTTGTCCTCATCATCGGCTACGCCGTCGCCGTCGCTATCGGGAGCAAGCTCGCTATCGAATAGTACCTCGATGGCCGAGAGCTTAGGCTGGTTAGCACCTCCTACCTCCGGGGAGGAATCGAAGAATACGTTGACCTCACCGTCGGTAACCCGTATCACGTACTCGCGGATGATTGGCGTCTCGGCACCGACCTCAGCGAAGATGTCGAAGTTGTCGAGTACCAGGTCATCCTCTAGGGTCACGTCGAAGATGCGCGAGCCTACGCCACCGGCACCGCCACCCTGTGCACCCTGGAAGATTTCGGCAAAGTGCAACCGCACGCGGTAGTTGCCGTCCTCTACGGGAACATCGTAGGAGAAGGTGAAAGGAGGTCCGGCGCTACGCTCGGAGCGGTACAGTTGGGGTACCCGGGCACGGCCATTGGTGTACGTCTTACCACCGGTGAAGGCAGCGTCGGCAGCAAAGAAGTCACCGTTGAAGGTGATGGCAGGGCCACCGGCGTTGATCCGTACGGCCAGCGGGTCGCTGCCGCAGTTCAATCCTTCGTCGATCTCACCGTCACAGTCGTTGTCGATGCCGTCGCAGACTTCCGTCGCTCCGGGGTTGACTGCCGCATTGGTGTCGTCACAGTCGGTGTTGTCGGTCACAAAGCCATCCTGCGCAGCACACAGTTGGGTGCTGGAGGCGGGATTGCCGAAACCGTCACCGTCACTGTCGGCGTAGTAGGTCTGGGCGGCTCCGATCGAAGCATCGAGCGGGGCACAGTCGTCAGCATCGGCTACGCCGTCGCCGTCGTCATCGGTGTCGCAGGCATCTCCCTCCCCATCACCGTTGGTATCGGTCTGGTCGGGGTTAGCTACCGTGGGACAGTTATCGTCGTCATTGGCGACAAAGCCATCCGGCTGCTCGCAGGCCTGTACCGATTCGTTGGGGTCACCAAGGTTGTCCCCATCAGCGTCGGCGTAGTAGGTCTGCGTCGCGTCAGCTTCGGTTACGGTCACCTCATCGGTTAGCGGGCACTCACTTGTACCAGCAGCCAGGGTGTAGGTACCGGCCACGGTTACGGTGGGGTTCTGCTGCGAAGAGGTGAAGCCCTCCGGTCCGGTCCAGCTGTAGGTAGCCGTAGAGGTCATTCCACTCAGGGTTACGTTACCCGTGGTACAGTCGATTGTCTTCGGTGCATCGTCGGCATTGGCATCGACCGTACAGTCAATATTGTCACCGGAGACCGTTAGTTCGAAGGTAGACGATGTGGTCAGCAGATTGTAGTCTGTGGCCGTCACCGTGATGTCGTACTCCTCGTCGAAGGCCTCGAAGGGCGCGTTGATCGTGAAGGTAGCGGTGAGGTCATCCAGCGCGATCCAGTTCGGCAGGGCCGAACCATCGGCCAGCGTAGCGGAGTAGAGCAGGCGGTTACCGGGGTAGCCCTGGTTGAAGGCCGTATCCACGCGGTAGGTCTCGGTCTCCTCAATCTGCACCACCAGGTCGCTGATGGCCGTGGAGGTCGGAACCGCAAGTGGCCGGGCGTTGATGATGTAGGAGGTATTGTCATTCCAGTCACAGTTGGCCGAGCCTTCGCCACAGCCGTTGGCGATATAATCCTGGTTGAGGATGTACTCATTCGGGATCACGTTTCCATCGCGGTCGATGGCCCGGTACACCCGCACACCGAGGACTTCATCCTTGCGCTGATTCTGGCTAGTTCCACCGGAGGTCCGGTAACCGGCGATCATGATCTCGAAGGGCACTTCGATGCGGGCTACGCTACGACCGGCCTGCACGGTGGTCGAGTTAGGCGCAGTCGGTAGGAGCGACTGGTGGTACAGCTCGTTGTGGTTGTACTTCATACCAGCTACGACCTGGCCGTTGGTGCCGCGCAGTTCGGTGGGTGCACCACCCGGTCCGTGAAGGGCCGACATCTGAATCATCCGCAACGGTTGGCCTGGATCGGCCTGCACGAAGAGGTCAGACAGGATCATATCACCTTCCTGGCCGCTATTCACCCGCTCTTCCGAGGGGTAATCAGAGCTGGGGCGGGTCACGATGTTTCCGTTGGCATCGCGTCCCATTTCAGTAGTGAAACCGAAGGCATTGAAGACCTGCTGAGCCGTAACCTCGTTGTTGCCCTCGGGCCGGGTCATGTAGGCACCACGTAGGGTAGCCGTTATGGCATTATCCGCATTACTGGTCAGCACGAGCGACTCAGTCACCAGGCGCTTACCGGCACCGCCGGAAGTTACGAAGGTGATCGTAGCCACTACGGACTCACCCGGAGCTACCGACAGCCCCTCTGCGGGGATGTCCAGCCCACTGACGGTGAAGTTGGCCGTGTTGGTGGTCGTCAGGTTATTAATCACCAACGGTTCGCTACCATCGTTGAAGATGCGCACGCGGTTCTGCTCGTGGGCGAGTGCCGTCTGACCTGCGCTGTTGGTCGGATTGTTGTTCCGGTGGAAGGTGAAGTAGTCCGTCGCAGGGAAGCTGCGCTGGCTACCGGGCACCTTAGTCAGGTTCTCCAGGCGGGCGATCGCGTTGCTGGCTTCCACCAGGCGGAAGGCCACTGAGGTAGTACCTACCGTGCCGTTGCCGTCCGTAGCCCGGGCCCGTACGTTGTAGTCAAACACCGTGAACATGGGCGGTAGCGACAACTGCACCGGCTCGGTGTAGTCGAAGTACTCCCGGCCGTCCAGGCTGTACTCCAGCGACTCAATGCCGCCACTGTTAGCTACGTCGGTAGCGCTGAGCGTCACGCTCACCGTTCCGCGGTAGTTGCCATTACCATCCTGGGTTCCGTCTACGGTGGCTACCACGGTCGGGGCAGGATCCTGCGTCCGGATCGGAGTGATGGTCACGTAGATGATCTTCGAGTTGCTGGCGCCGCTGGCACCTACGTCGTCGAGGGTCAGTTTACCGTCCAGTACTTCTACCTCGGCACTGCCGGTGCGGAAGTAATCGGAGGCGCTGGGCACGAATCCATCGATGATGGTCACGCCCTCGGCCCGGATCGTATGCCGGCTGTCGTAGAACTGTGGGTCACCGGCCGCCAACTCCACCCGGTAGGTGCCATTGGGTACGGCAATCTCCCAGTCACGGGGCACGGGCGGGTCACTGTTCGTTTTATCGAACATGTTGAGCGAACGCAGCAGCTTGTCCGAGTCGGAGCTACTGTCGTTAATGCCACGGGCGGCCCCACGGGCCTGGTCGACGTTGCTCTGCGGAGCCTTCGTGCCGGGGTTGATCCAGCCGTAGACCAGTCCGTTACCCCGGTTGCCGTAGCCCAGACCTACATCGGCGATGTAGTCAGTAGGAGGTGTGAAACTGTCGTCCTGGAAGTTGATCCGCGTCACGGTAGTAGCCTCATCGGTCACCGTGGCGGTGATCGTAAGGGTAGCCGGTGCGAAACCGGGAGCCGTAGCGGTCACGGTAGCCTCGTAGGTACCGTTGCGCAGTTGGGCGGCATCGACGGCGAAATCCAGGGGCGTGTTAAAGGCCACCTGCTCGGGCAGTACTACCCAGGTCTCACTTGCGGTGAGGCTTACCTGGTTCGCACTCAGCGCCGAACTCGTCGACAGTACGCTGGTCATCGTCATGGACGTGTTACCGGTCTGTACCGAAAAGTCCAGGGCGTCGGGGCTAAAGCTCAGCACCTGCGACCCCGCCTCGTAGGGCTTGACGTTGGTAAGTACGTACACGTAATCCTGGTAGTCACCATTGGTAGCATCCTCGTAGGTGACCAGGTAGCTATCGGCTACTAGGTTGCCCTGACGGTCCCGTACGGGATAGATACGAGTACGGTGAGCTACGCCTCCGGTGTTCAGATCGTCTTCCGTGTAGTTGACACGGCCGAAGGTCTGGGAGGATACGTAGATGCCGAAGAAGGCACCCTGGGGATCGAAGGAAGTTGCGCCACTTTCCAGTGTCGGGAACAGGGTCTGCGCCTGGTCTAGACTGGCCGACTGTACGCCGACCTGGTTGAGCTCGACCTGGCCACCTACATTGGTGTACCAACCGAAGGGCAGGCGCTCCGCAGGGGAGTAGCGCGCTACGGGTTGGATACCTATGTTACCGGGGCCGGCGGCCTCGAACAGGGGTACACCCACTTCCTCACCCTTAGGCTCGGGGCTGGTGGAACTGGTCAGCGTCGTCCAGCCTACGTCGATACCGATACCGAGCGTATTGACTACATCCTGTAGGGGAGGCTCGCTGCCACCCTCGTAGCCGCGTTTCTTCAGACCGTGCAGGCCGACGGAGAAGTCTTCTCCCTCATTGCCATTGCTGGTGAAGGTCAGCGCTGCTTGCTGGTAGCCCAGGTCAGTGTTGTTGGTAACCGGGGCAAAGGTCACGGTATAGGTTTGCGCGGCCGCAGGTGCCAGGCTAGTCGAAGTGGGACCGGTGAAGCGGTACGACCCCGCAAACGGACCGGTCACGGACACCGCGGAGATGTCAAGTGCCGTCGTGCCTTCGTTGGTAATAGTCACGGTCTTAGTGTCCGTTTGCTCACCGTCGTTGTTGGCAGTCACCTCGAAGATCAGCTCTTCGGGCTCGGCGGTGATAGAAGCTACTACCTGAGCCGGATCGTCGGCCCGCATCAGGATCAGTTGCTGGTTGACGTTACCGTCGCGGTCGTACTGCGAGAGGTACATGTTACCGGTGCGGGTGTCCTCGATGATATCGAGGGGGTCGTCGAGTTCCTGTAAGCCGGGAACGTCCTGGTATACCTGTACGATGTCTCCGCTGGTGTTGCTGGGCTGCATGACCATGATGTCATCCTGGCCACTGAAGCGCACTACCATCAGTAGGCCCTTGAGCTTACCTCCGAATGCATTCGAGCGGTACTCGATGGCTCCGTTGGGCGATTTATTCAGGCCATAGTCGTAGGCTACTTCGAGGTAGTTGGCATCGGGACCGAGATTGTCGGGGTACTTACGTACATCCGTGTAGGAGCCATCCGCCTGACCGGGTAGGCCGGAATAGGGCCGGCCACCGTGGTTGAGTACGAACTCACCGCGGTATGGGTTGGGGTGACCGTGGTAGCTTCCGCCCTTCGACTTGAAGAGCCAGTCCTTCTGGGTCTCACCACCCATCACCTGGGGGATGGAGGGGTCGACGAAGAAGGTGCCGTTGGGACGGCGTACACCCTTACCACTAGGATCCCGGTTTACGTAGTCAGCCGAGGCTGGCGTGACGGGGGAGGTCCGGTTGTTGCCGGCCGTACCGTTGGTAGGTGTGTACATCCAGCCGTTGGTGTGGAATACCATGTCGTAGGCATTCCGAATACCGGTAGCGTAGAGCGTCACCGGTGAGTCGGCCGAGTAGGGGTTGTAGGTACCGTTGGACATCGTCAGTCCGGTAGCCGGGGCGTTGTTGATCACCGAGATATCGTCGGTGGTAAACAGGTCCAGCGGAAGCTGGGCGGGCAGTTTGTCAACCTCTACGCGTAGTACGGCGGCGGCCAGCAGACGCTCGGGACGGAAGCCCCAGGAAGCATCGGGATCACCACCGGCGGAGTTGGAGCCCTGCACGATGAACAGGTCGTTGTCACGGCCCACCACGACGCTGTTGGTCAGGTGGTCCTTCTTCGAACGGGGCAGGTGGATTAGTACATCCTCTACAGTCTGCAGGTTGGGGCCACTGAGACGGGTAAGTACACCGTCCCATTCGGGGCCGTCGGAGAGGGTCAGTGCGCTGTGGGTGATATAGGCTACCAGGTTGTCGGCCGTTGCCTCGGGGGCAAAGGTGAATCCGATAATCAGGCGGTCATCGCCCAGGGGCTCGCCGGTCACAGGGTGGTCGGCACCCTCAAGGTCGACCGTCAGTTCTTCCAGGTCGGTCAGGGTACCATTGGGCTGGATGGTCCAGCGCTTGATGATCTCACCCGTAGTGGAACCGTAGAGCTTACCGTCGGGTCCGATGACCAGACTGGTGAAGCGGTCGGCTACACCCTCACCTAGGGCTGCACCCCTTACCTGGGTGAAGCTTACACCCGTCAGGTCGGCCGGTTCGGTAGAATCCTCTTCTGAGGCTGTAGTGAACGTCGAAGTAAAGGTTTGGAACGTGATGCGGTCGCTGCGGTCACCAATCCGATTAGCTACGACGCCAGTAAGCTGGAAGCGGTAGTCAGCGCTGAATTTGAGCTCGTTGATCGGAGTCAGGATGACTGCATCGCCACCACCGGTATCGTTGAAGTTAGCATCGACCTCTACCGGGCCCTGGGCCGTTAGCTCGAAGAGCTTTACATTACCCGTCAGCGTGGTATTATCGAGTTCGAAGCCGGATGGCGTATTGACGGCCACGGCAATCTGAAAGCCGTTGACGGCTACGTTGGTAGCACCGTTCTCAGGGTTGACGTCGGAGAAGAAGGCTTCGGGATCGGCCTCGGTGGGCGTGATCGTTACCGTAGCAATCTTGGTATTGAATCCGCCCTCGGCATCGAGGGTAAGCTTACCATCGGCTACCGTTACGACGGTAGTGCCGGTAAAGGTGCCGCTGGCATCCTCTGCGACTGGCTGATCGACTACCGTGACGCCCTCGGCGTTTACCACGTGGCGGGTACCGATGATGCCTTCCGCGTCGGGATCGCCGGCCTGTACCGTAACCCGATAGGTGCCGTTGGCAATAGCGATTTCCCAGGCACCTTCGTTCGCGATGCCATTGGTGCCCTCAGCATCACCGTACTGCATGTGCATGATCGTCTCCGTCAGTGTATTCACATCGGGGTTAGGCCTGCGGTTACGACCGTTTCCTACCAAGCTAAGGGGAGTATTGGTACCGGGTACTACCCAACCATAAGTCCGCTCGCCGCGGCTGCCGTACGACTGGCCGAAGTCTTTCAGGTAACCATCCGGGGCGGTGGTTTCCTGGTCGGAGAAGTTGATCCGCAGGGTCGCCGCGATGGGCTCATCGGGGGCGAGTACGACGTTTCGTACGATCACTACTACGTCCTGGTAGTCGAAGCCACTGGTGTGCTCCTCGGTAGCCACCACGTAGGCGTTCTCTTCACCCGGCAGTTCGTAGACCCGCACGTGGTGAGGGATGGCACCGCTGAAGGTGTTCAGGGCGTCCTCACTGTACAACACGCGGTTGTTGAAGAACGGCCAGCGGCTGTAGAAGCCAAAGCTGCCCGCACCGGGGTCGAAAGAGAGATTACCCGAAAAGCGGGGATTCAGCGTCTGACCGTTACCGGCCGTTGTGTTGCGTACGGTGAAGACCTCGGTAGCCGAAGCTTTATCACCACTGGCGTAGTACCCAAAGGCTACGATGGGATCGTTGGCCTCAGGTCCGTAGACGGAAAGGATCTCAAGTTCCACCTGAGCATCGGCCGTGGCCCGCCGGAAGCGCTGAGCAGCGATCTCATCTCCTAGCAGATCATTGTAGCTAGTGCCACTGGGCAGGTTGATCAGATTGGTCGTTGCATCCTGGTCGCCCACGTTGATGGGTAGGCCATAAGTATCGAAGATGTACTGCAGGGAGGGCTCGCGCTCGGCACCCAGCCCATCCTTACCGAGTCCACGTAGAGCTACGGTAGCGGAGGTAGCGTTATCGCCACTCACCGTCAGGGTAGCGGTGTGTACGCCCTCCCGCTCGGGGTCGAAGCGCACGATGACCGAGGAAGAACCGTTAGCCGGGATGCTAGCGGGTAGCATTGAGGCATCGACTTCGAAGAAGTCGGCATCGGGGCCGCTCAGGGTAGCGGTAGGATTAGTCAGGGCAACGTTACCGGTATTGGCCACCAGTACGGTCGTGTCCCGACCGGGTCCCCCTCCGGCTACATCGTCGAGGATGAGTCTGGTAGGGTTAAGCGAAATAATCGGCTCATCGGAGTTGATGGTCACCGTAATGTCGAGCTGAGCGCTGGTGTACCCCTCGGCACTAGCAAAGACAGAGGTTGAGTAAACGCCCTCGGCCAGGCCTTCCTGGATGCCGAAGACCAACTGGCCTGTCTCGGGGTCCGTAGGCAGAATCAACCACTCACTGGCATCGGGGTCTTCCGACAGCGTCACGGCGAAGGTCTCATCGTCGCTGCTGCTCAGCGTGACGGTTTGGTCGGCAACGGCGACCCCCTCACGGGCGGTCACGTCGATGCGCTCGGGGGAGAACGAAAGCATGGGCGTAACCTCATCTAGTTCGATGGAGAAGTTGTCGAAAGCAAAGTCGATCGACTGGTTCTCGGCGGCCCGGCGGTGGCTGGTGAACACACCGGCGTACGTCAGCGCGGCGGTGCCGGGTTGACCGTCATGGTCTGCTCCCTCGAAGAAAGACTCGGGCAGGGTAAGCTCGGTATCACCATCTTCGGCTACCTGAATCTCAGCACCCCCGTCGACCCGGTAGAATCCACTGGCGCGGCCGGTACTTGGGTTGATCTCCATGCGCAGGCTGATGGTACCGGCAGACTGTGGGAAGCTGCCTCCATTGAGTTCGGTGACCAGTAGTTTAGTCTCACCCGTAGGATTGGGATGCTCTACGGCAAGCTGAATCTTCTGCTGGTTACCGCCCTGTTTGACTAGTGCCAGTTTAAGGAAGTTATCCTCGTTGAGCCCGAAGTAAAGGCTTGCCTGCTGCGAATTAGCCCCAGTGCTGCCCGAGAAGTTGGGCTGGTCCAAGTCTACTGAGACATTGAATACATTGGTAGGCGGTACCACGAATCCTACACCGAGGGCGTTGACCTGTGTGTTGGTCTCGCTGCTGGCGTTAGGCTCCTGGAAGTTGATTCCTTTAGTACTGGTGATCACCAATTGCCCATCGGTAAGCTGAATCAGCGATTCTTCCAGTCCGGGTACGTCGGGGTTAGAGGGCGTAGCGGGGAACAGATTGTTCGAGGGTGGGTCCACCATCGTAAATCCGGTGCTCGCCACACCACCCGCCGGCCCGTTGAAGGAAAGCGAGAAGGGAAGCTCAACACCAATACGGTCGCAGGTTAGGGTAGAGAGCGGCGAGCAAGCCATCTCCGGCTCCCCTACTTCGGTCACCGTGATGGTCACGGAGGCCGTGTCGGCCAGCTCTCCATCACTTACAGCTACGTCAAGTAGGTATTCCGACTGCTGGTCGAAATCAAGGTCACCGGTCACGGTGATCAGTCCATTATCGTCCACGGCAAAGGCACCGGCCTCGTTACCAGTTACGAAGGTGAAGGTGAGGGGATCACTCTCGTCGTCCGTAGTTACCACGGTACCTACCTCGGCACCGATCTCAGCATCCTCGGGTACGTCAAAGGCCTGGTCGGCCACCGCAGGGGCGGTGTTTGGCTGCGTAGTCACACTGAAGTAGTCGAAGGTGGCATCGAAGGTGCTACCGTTGCGGTAGGTCGTGAAGGCACCGGCAAAACTCATAGGAGCCTCCGCACCCAGAACGCGACCGTCGAGGTATACCTGTGGCAGGTCCAGGGTCGTGGTGTTGTCGGCTCGATCGACCAAGCGCACCTCCGCACCACCGTCGATGGCGTAGAAGGCATAGACGGTACCCGCTACCGGATCGACCACCATGCGAAGCATAATGTCACTACCGGCGGTAGAAACGTTGGCCTGAAGTTCGTCTGGATTGTTGGTCTGGTCGGTAGAACTTACTCCGCCGATCTCCCGGCGCAGCTCAATCTGACCGTCGTTGTTTACATCGAGTTTCACGAAGTTATCTTCGTCGATGCCGAACCAGATACCGGCCTGGGCAGAACCACTTCCGGTAGTAAGATTAAGCAGCTTGGTTTCGATGGTAAATACCTCAGTCAGCCCACGCAATCCTACCCCTAGGGTGTTGATTTGATTGTTGTTGCGGCTACTAGTCGGCGGGTCCAGGAAGGCAATTCCTTTGTTTGCGGCAATGACCAGATTACCTCCAGTTACATTGAGTCGGCTGGGCTCATAACCATTCACACTGGGGAAGGTAGCAGGGCCATCTTCCGCCAGGCGGGCCTCACTGTGGTTATCCACCATGGTGAAACCGGTCAGTTCGCCGTCAGCATCTTCCAGTCCGCGCTCCGTACCGGTGAAGTTTAGCACATAAGGAATGGCTACGGGGATCTCCTCACATTCCAGCAGGCTCACGGGGGTACAGGGCTCAGCGGGAGCAGCTTCTACCGTCAGGGTGAAGGCCTCCGTGTCGTCCTGCTGGCCGTCGGATACCGTAATGGTAATATCGGCGTAGGTGCCCGCATCACCGGCTAGGGGACTGATCGACACGGATGCCGTGCCGTCACCATTGTCATTAAGGACGGCAAAAGAAGGCAGGTCGGTCGCGCTGAAGGTCAGTGTATCATCCTCATCGTCCGTAGCCGAAAGACTTACCGTAGTGGTCTCTTCCTCCGTCACGGTCTGATCGCCGATAGCGGCCAGGGTGGGGGCACCGTTGGGTACGGTGACCGTGATGGTTGTCTCTACGGACTCACTGCTCTGGCCCTGGTCATCGGTGACCACAAGGCTAGCCGTAAAGGTTCCGGCCTCCGTGTATTCGTGGGTCGTGACCGCTTCGGTAGCCGTGCTACCGTCGCCGAAGTCGTACACATAGGTAAGCTCTCCGTCCTCCGGGTCCGATGAGGCCGAACCGTCAAAGCTCACGGTCAGCGGTGCGGTACCACTTTCAGGGGTTGCGGTGAAGCTAGCCGTGGGTGCCTCGTTGGCGGGCGGAGCGGCCGGCGTGATGGTGAAGTTGTCATAAACGGCGTTGAAGCTGCTGGCAGCACCTCGATAGCTGGCGAATACGCCGGCAAAGGTCAGGGGAGCCTCCGTGCTACTTAGGCTACGTCCGGCGAGGTAGCCAGCGGGTAGGGCCAGGGAGCTGACTCCGCTGGTGGCGTCCATCACCTGGATTTCTGCACCGCTGTCGACACGGTAAAAGGCCTCCATCGTTGTTTCATTGACGGGATCGATTCGCAGGCGCAGCGTGATATTGCTACCCCGCAGACTGTTGGCACCCGAATTTGCGAGTACGAAATCGGTGGTGTTGGGGCTCTGCCCGTCGATCTCGCGGCGAATCTCTAGTTGCCGGTTGGTATTCATATCGAGCTTAACGAAGTTGTCTTCGTCGATGCCGAACCAAATACCGGCCTGGGCCGAGCTGCCTCCGGTGTTGATGCTTAGCAGCGTCGTTTCGATATCAAAGGGCTCGCTCAGGTTGCGCAGGCCCACCCCGAGGGTGTTGATCTGGTTGTTGTTGTTACTACTTCCGTCCTCCAGGTTGGGGTTACGGAAGGCAATGCCCTTGCTTGCGGTAAGCACGAGGTTACCCCCGGTGACGTTCAGCAGGCCGGGCTCGTAGCCATTTACTTCGGGGAAGGTGGCCGGGCCGTCCTCCGCCATACGGGCCTCACTGTGGTTGTCGACCAGGGTAAAGCCAGTTAGCTCGCCGTCGGCATCCTCCAGTCCCCGTTCGGTGCCGGTGAAATCCAGGCCGAAGGGCAGGGCCACTTCGAGTTCGTCACAGGGAAGGAAGCTCACAGGATTACAGGCCGGGGACGTACCGGCTTCTACTACGATACTTACGCTCTCCTCGTCCATCAGGCTACCGTCCGTCACGGTAAAGGTGATACCGGCGTAGGTTCCGGCGGTGCCGGCAGCGGGGGCAAGGGTCAGCGTCGCGGTACGGTCACCATTGTCTGTGAGTGTAGCAAAATCGGGAAGCTCACTGGCCGAAAAGCTCAGTGCATCCCCCTCATTCTCATCCGTGGCCGTCAGCGTAAAGGTGGTCGTTTCCCCTTCTGTAGCACTCAGATCACCAATTGCCGCGAGCGTAGGTGCAACGTTGACCGTGCCAACTGCAATGTCGGTCGCTACCGGTTCGCTACTTAGGCCACCCGTATCGGTCACGGTAAGGGTAGCGGTGAAGGTACCCGAGGTGGTGTACTCGTGGTCAACGGTCTGGCCCTCGCCCGTGGTTCCGTCGCCGAAGTCCCAGGCGTAGCTCAGTTCGCCCGACTCGGGGTCGGTTGATTCGCTACCGTCAAAGGCAACAAGTAAGGGAGCATCGCCCGAAGTGGGGGTAGCGCTGAAGTTGGCCGTGGGCGCCTCGTTGACGTCCGTAACGTTGACAGTAATGGTAGCCTCATTAGTGGCCCCGCCGTCGCTGACCACTACGGTAAGGGTGTAGGTAGCTACGTCTTCAAAATCAAATGATCCGGTCGCGGTAAGCGCGCCGGTGGCTTCATCAAGGGCAAACTGATTTTCGTCGTTGCCCGCAGTAATGGTGAAGGTCAGTGTGTCGGAGTCCTCGTCGCTGGCCGTTACGGTACCGACCGTTGCACCTGCCTCCCTGCCCTCGTCTGTGTCGAAGCTCTGGTCAGCAATAGCCGGGGGCGCGTTGGGTGCGTCGGGCGCGTCGGTAGGGGTTACGGTGGCAAAATTGATCTTGGTGTTGTTGGCGGCTGGATCGTCGGCGTTGATGGTAAGCTGACCGTCGAGGACCTCCACGGTTACTGTGCCGGTCATGAAGCGGCCGGGGTCGCCGTCGGGCAAGGTGTTATCGACGTCGAAGACCGGAATAGCGGTGACTCCCTCCACCTGGATGAAGTGATCGGGAGTTTCCGAAAGGGTACCGTCCTGTTGGGGGTCACCCACACTGACGGATACTTCGTACCAGCCATTGGGAACCGCTACCTCCCACTGACCTTCGATAGCCCGGTTGCCGTCCCAGGCGGATACGTCATTGCCCTGCATGTGTACGAGGGTCTGCTGGAGCAGGCTGAGTCCCGAATATGAACCACGGTTGCGCCCCGTACCGGTACTTGGCGTGGTGAGGTCGATGGGGGTGCCGTCGGAAAGCTTCGTCCAGCCGTAGGTGATCTCTCCCTCTTTGGGGCCGTATGGCAGACCGTAGTCTTTGAGGTAACCGTCGGGAGGCGTGGTGCCCTCGTCCTGGAAATTGATCAGGTAGGGGAAGGAGACCGGGGGGGCGGGGGGATTGGCCAGTTCGGTGACTACTTCCCTATAGTCCGTGCTGAGGCGGATGGGGCCGACGCTGCCGTCGTGGGTTCCGCCGTTGGCGCTACTGATGAATAGCCGGCCAATTGTAGGAGTACCCTGTATGCCGGTATGGGTGCCGGCTAAGGTCCAGTTGGTCTCGGCCTCGTCGAGCGCCGGATCAATCGTCCAACTGTAAGTGATGGTACCGTTGCCATCATACTCGCCCCGGACAACGAACTGGAGCGTCTTGTCCGCTTCGATGGGCGCTACACCGTTGTCAGATGCACTACCACCCAGTCCGATGCGAGCGATCAGGTTGCTACCATCTTTGGCAATTTGTTGACGCACCCACTGGTCGCCGGCTACATCATCATCGATGCGGATCGCTACACGAATTCGACCGGCCGCAGTGCCTCCTAGTGCATTAACCCGGTAGTAGGTGCCGAAATAGAAGGGTACGCCAGCGGATAATTGAGCGGGGGAATTCGTCAGTACGAGGTAGTCGTGCGCGTGATTTCCCTGATCGAATCTGAGCGAATGGGTGGTATTCGCCGTAAGTCCCTGATCGACCACTGGAACAACGGCATCCGTACTCTTCTCCCGTAACCACGTCTGTGGAGCAATCTCGTGGAGATTACCCGTACCGTAGGTATCGAAATTTTCAATGTAGGAGAAGTTCTGTCCAGAAAGGGTGGTAATGGACAAAAAGAGGGTCATAAACAGCCAGGAGGCTGCCTTTGGGTAAAGACTCTTCATATAAATCAGAATTGTGTTGTTCGGGCAGGAGCCCCTAGTGTTTAAGCTTGATAGTGTCTAAAAGGAATAGCCGTTTAAGGTCTTAATTGTGCTGGATATGCGGTAAATACGAAACACACCAATAGCCAAGCCTACCGGTTTCCCGGTGCGCATGGCAGATGGAATGATTAATCGGGTTGATAGCCTCGAAGATTACGCGGGCCGTCGTTCGCCGGTGAGCGGCGAAGAAGGATCACTGTGTTTAGTTCATAGTCAAAATAAGCGGGAGAGCTGGAGGACCGGCGCACCCGTAGTACCACGTACGACGATAACCATCGCTTTGGTTTTATAAAAGTACGCATAAAACCATACCCGACCAAACATTAGTTGTAACATTCTCTTTGTGAGTAGTGCTAACAAGACAGGCATTCTTCTTCTATTGCATTTGGACACCTATAATAGGCACTTAATAAGTGTGATATATGACGTAATCCCCAGGGACACTAAACTGTCAGGTTTCTTACATTTTATCGCTTGCAAAAAAGGTTACCTCATTTCGTGATTAAAACGGGGCCACCCGGTTTGACCGCGTGCCCCCACCAGTATAAGCTGTTTCAAACTTACTCTACCGCAGTTTCACGAATTGCTCAATCACCTGCCGGTCCTCCTCGATGACCTGTAACTGGTAGGTCCCACTAGCAAGTTCGCTAACGTCCAGACGCATCCGGTGCAGGTTGCTGGCCTTATCTACCAACAGTTCCCTGACCCGTCGACCGGTAGCATCGGTGATGCTGACGTTGATCCGGCCGGTGAAGCCGCTACGCACATCCACCATGAGGTAGGTACGGGCGGGATTGGGAAAGAGTGCTACGTGTAGGGCATCTGCGGCGACTTCCACTTGCTGCATAGTACCCATCTGTGCGAACACCTTGGCAGTTCCACAATTACTGGCAGCCGGTCCGGTACCTGCAGGAAGGGCATCCAGGTTAGAGAGCAGCACCTTATCCACCAGGGTACCCGGTTCGCGGTTGGCTACGGTGATAGTGTGTGCACCAGCGGTAAGCGCGAAACTGACCGGCCGGGCGTCATCGCTGACCGTCGGCGGGGTCGGTCGTCTCCACCATCAGTTGCATGCGCTGTAATCCGCTGCCGGACTTGATGGCCACCAGTTTGATGTAGTCATCCTCCCCGAGGCCGTACCAGAGTCCCCCCTGCTGGGAGTTGTTACCGGCACTTGCATCGAAGGCGGGCTGGTCCAGATCAACCGAAAGAGCAAAGGACGTAGCGGGTGCCGCGATGCCTAACCCCCAGCGCATTGACCTGGGAGTTATTCTCACTACTTGCCGGCGGCTTCTGGTAGTGGATGCCCTTCGTACTATGTACGACGAGCTTACCACCCACTACGGTCAGTAGCTCGGGCTGCATGCCGGGCACATTGTGGTTGGCGGGCGTGGCCGGAAAGAGGTTGTTGGACGGGGCATCCACCATCGTGAAGCCAATGCCCTGTCCGTTACGGTCGTAGATGCCGTTCTCATCGCCGTTAAAACTGAATTTTACGGGTAGGGGCAAGCTAATCTCCTCACAGGGAAGGATGCTGATGGGCACGCAGCCCACTACGACGGGGGCGGCCACCGAAAGGGTAAGGGTCTCGCTGCTACTGAGCTCCCCGTCGGATACCGTGACGAGGATTCCCGCGTAAGCACCCGCGTCCCCCGCCCCAGACGCGATACGCAGGCTAGCGGTGCGGTCACCATTGTCGGTTAGCGTAGCAAATGCGGGCAACTCGGCACTGGCGCTAAAGGTCAACTCGTCCTCGGCAGCATCATCCGTAGCGCGTAGGATGATTATGGTTACCTCGCCCTCCGTAGCCGTCAGCTCACCGATCTGTGCTAGCACGGGGGCTTGATTGGGTGCCGCTTGCGGTACGGCAGGAGCGATCTCGGCGTAGTCCAGTGTCACCTCTACAGCACCGAGGGTACCGGTGACGTTAGGGTCATCGACCGTATTGCGGTAGAGGTAGCTCAGCGTAGGTTGACCCCAGACGAAGTGGTAACCGATATCGGTCCACTCAGTAGCGGCCGCTTCGGGCTGCGGGGCCAGCGTCCAACTGTAGGTGACTCCGAAAAAGCCGTCCCAGATACCGCGTACCACCACTTGCTGCGGTTGGCCCAGAGTCACTCTGCGTTCTACGCCGTTGTCGGCTACGTCCGTTGCACGCACCTGCACGTACACCTGTTCAGATCGCTCGATGAGCTGGGGATACACCCACTGGTCACCGGCGATCTGATCGTCCATGCGCACGGCCGAGAGGATGCGGTCAGTCCAGGAGGGTTCGATATCGTCTACCTGGAATGACGTACTGAAGTAGTACGGCTGCTCAGCCTGAAGGGTAATGGATTGGGCGGTGCCGGAAAGTGACGTTAACAATAAGGTCACCAGCAGCCCGAGGGCGAGGTAAAAATCTTTCATCAGGTGTCGTTATAGTGTCTTACCGGCTGGGGACCGGCAGGGATAAGCGTAGGTTCCAGGCTAATGTCCAAATTGCGGGCAGCCTAAGGGCGGGGAAGCGAGTAGGACGACTGACGGAGACAGACTAGCTGGTCAGAAAAAAGGTGTGTGCTAGGCAGAAATAGCTACCGGCCAGGGCAGCTCGCCGTTTTATAACTGTAGGCCAGGGCCTTATTCAAAGCTGAAAAGGTGGAATAACGGCCGGATAAAGCTTCAAAATCAGTCGTAAGATAGGTGGAACTATACGATGTGTTCAACAATACCCCCAAAAATGAAGGCTATTTTGTCAATTCGACCACAAAGCCGGATGCTCATCTAACGTGCTCACATACGATGTAGGTACACCCATCGGTTTTCATAACACTTCGAAAAGGTAGCGTTTCTTTTTCCCGTTTTCCAGCAGCAAGTAGCGGTCGTGTAGCAGGTCAGCGGCATCTACCTGCCGCTCCACATTGGTCACTTTCTCCTTATTGATCGCGATCGCATTGCCCTGCACCGCCCGTCTAGCCTCGCTCTTGCTGCTCACCACCTCGCTGTGCTCGCTCAGTAACTCCACGAGCCCCATTGGTAGCAGCCCCCGTTCCACCCCAAAGGTGGGAATGTTCCCGCTCAACGCCCGAAACGCCCTGGCATCCAGCGCCCGTAGGTCCTCAGCCGTGGCCCCGCGCCCCCACAGCAGATTGGTCACCCGCTCGGCCGTCTGCAGGGCCTCCGCCCCGTGGATTCGCTCGGTCAGCTCCGCCGCCAGCCCCGTTTTGATCTCCGTCACCTCCCGGTAGCGGTCTTCTCCCCCCAGGTGGGCCTCCACGGTAGCGCAGTCAGCCAGGATTGCCTCTTTGTCCCGCAGCGAAAAGTACTTCAGGTAGGTCGCCACGTCCGCATCATCGGCCCGCAGCCAAAACTGGTAGAAGTCGTACGGACTGGTCAGTTCCTCGTCCAGCCACACGTTACCCTCGGCACTTTTGCCAAATTTGCTTCCGTCGGCCTTCGTCAGCAGCGGTGTGGTCACCGCATAGGCTTTCCCCTCCAGGTTGCGCCGCACGAACTCCGAGCCGCTGGTAATATTTCCCCACTGGTCCGAGCCCCCCATTTGCACCGTCACCCCGTAGTCCGCATACAGCCGCTGAAAGTCGTAGCCCTGCAGCAGTTGGTAGCTGAACTCCGTGAATGACAGCCCAGTTTCCAGCCGGTTCTGCACGCTATCCTTGCTCATCATGTAGCTGACGGTCAGGGTCTTACCCACATCGCGCAGGAAGTCCAGCACGTTCATCTCCCGGTAGAAGTCATGGTTATTCACCACACGCACCTTTGCACCCGCGCGCGCGCCCCCCTGTTGCAGCAGCCGTTCCATTTGCGCTTGCTGGTGGGCTAGGTTACCGTCCAGTTCCTCATACGTTTTGAGTTCCCTTTCCTGGTCCTTGCCGCTGGGGTCACCGATGCGTCCCGTCGCGCCGCCAAAGAGTACCACCGCCTCGTGTCCCGCCCGCAGCCAGTGCAGCAGCAGCATCACCTGCACGTAGTTTCCGAGTGTGAGCGAGGGGGCCGTGGGGTCAAAGCCGATGTAGGCCTTCCGCGGCCGTTCACTCAGGTGCTCGCGGATACCGGGGGTGAGTTGGTGGAGCATGCCGCGCCATTCCAGCTCTTCTAGAAAGTCCATGGGGGTGGGTTGTGGGGTTTTTGGGTTATTGCGTGGCCGTCGTCGTAGGCGTGACGCGCGTGACAGTGGGGGCGGGGCCGCAGGTGCAAAGAAACTCGAAAAAGGCAAACTCCGGCCCCATCCCATCTAATGAGCAAAGCGATCTAACCAGCCGAAGGCGCCTAACCAGCGTAGCGTCTAACGAGGGAAGCGATCTATCTTTACTCCATGAACCTTCCGCTCTTCCTCGCCCGCGGCGTCGCCAAGGGGGGCTCGCAGTCCATCAGCCGTACGATCATCGCGATCGCGGTGGTGGCCGTGGCGATCTCCATGGCGACGATGGTGCTGGCCAGCGCGCTGATCTCGGGCTTCAAGACGGAAATTTCGGTCAAGATATTCGGCTTCTGGGGACACGTACACATCACGGACGAGAACGCGGCCAACGACATCATGCTGACCACGGACTACCCCATCAGCACCCAGCAGTCGTTCTATCCCAGCCTGGAGGAAACCGGCCGCATTACCTACCGCGACTTCGAAGACCCCTTCGGTAGTAATAGCACCAAGGAACGCACTACGGCGGGCGGTATTCGCCACATCCAGCCATTCATCCTGCTGCCGGGCATCATCTCGGTGTTCCAGGAGGGTGAACGACTGGCGGATACCGAGCCGCTGATCCTGAAGGGGATCGACCAGGACTTTGGTTGGGAGGATTTTGCCCAGTACATGGTCGAGGGCGAGCAGCTGCGCGTCACGCCCGATTCTACGTCGCGGGGCATCCTGATCTCCAACAGTACGGCCCGCCGGCTCAAGATCGGGGTGGGGGACCGAGTGGATTTCGTGTACTTCAGCGGACTGCGGGAAGAGAAGTCACGCGCCTTCAGTGTACAGGGCATCTACAAGACCGGCCTGGAAGAATACGACAGTAAGTTTGCCATCGTCGACATCAAGCAGTTGCGCCGCCTGCTCAACTGGCGCGACGACGAGGTCGGCGGCTTCGAGGTGGTGCTCGACGACATCGACGACCTGGAGGCCTTCGCCAACTACATCCACTACGACGTGCTGCCGCAGCACCTCTACGCCGATAGCATCCGCAACAAGCTGCGTGAGCTCTTCAACTGGCTCGATATTCAGGATTACAACGGCATCATCATTCTGATCCTCGTGGTGCTGGTCGCCGTGATCAATATGATGACCGCCCTGCTCATCCTCATCCTCGAGCGTACTAACATGATCGGTACCCTCAAGGCCTTGGGGCAGGACAACTGGAGCATCCGCCAGATTTTCCTCTACTACGCCGGCTTCATCGTCATCGTTGGCCTGCTGCTTGGCAACGTGATTGGTCTTGGCCTCGCCTATCTCCAGAAGACCTTCGGCATTGTCAAGCTCGACGAGGAGAGTTACTACCTGGACGTGGCCCCGATCAAGCTGGAGTGGCTTACGATTTTGGGCCTCAACGTGGGGACCTTCGTAGTGACGCTGGCGTTTTTGGTGCTGCCTTCCTACTTGGTGACTAAGATTGACCCGGTGAAGGCAATTAGGTTTAAGTAGATCGCCTTCGGCTTGTTAGACGCTGCGCTGGTTAGACGGCCTAACCAGCCGGCAGGCGTCTAACCTGGTATCCAGACTAATAACCCACTAGGCAGCCGCGGCCGAAAATATGTACTCTTCGGCGGCAGCAACCGACCTGCCTCGACCTCGGCGAAGAAGCGCTGCTTCGTAATGGGCTTGCCCAGTAGTAGGACCTGCTCATGTAGTCCTTCTGGCAACTGATAGACGCCTTCCACGATGGGAGGTGGGATCAGGAAACTGATGCGCGCGTCGGTCCGCACGTCCGTAATGCCGAAGAGGGAGGGAAGGACGGTGTCGTTGAGCCAGGCGGGGTCGGTGTCGGTCACCGTGGCGTCGCGGCGCGTGAGGTGATAATGCCTCCCCCGGTAGCTATAGAGCCACGTCCCGGCCTGACGCACCGGCCGGGGGGCGGGGATAGACTGCACGTGGAAGACATCGCGCAGGCGAGCGAGCAGGGTGGCCGGCTGCTGGGTAGTGCGAATGCTCCGCATAAAGGCATGAATACTTAGGTCCTCTCCGCCGATGAGCACTACGGGGAGGTAGGCGAAGTCCGGCACTCCCTCGGCGGCCAGGGCGGCGTGGGTGTAGGCACGGTGGTGGCCGTCGGCGATTACTAGGGGGCCGAGGCCATCTAGGCGCAGGGGGGAAGTACTGCCATAGCCGGGATAGAGGCGGTAGCGGAAGTCGGGTGTATCGTAAACGATCGGTGTGCCTGCGGGCAGCGGCAGACTATCGCGCAGGGGTGCAAGCGAGGGGAGGGTAAGCAGGACCGGCTTACCGAGCGCACCGCGGTCGGCTAGGACCAGCTCCCGCTGACGTTGCAGGCGAGGTAGCAGGGTAGCCTCGTGGGGGCGCACCAGACCGTCGGTAAAGTCACTTGCCGGCAGCAAGCCGCCAATACCCCAGCGCGGTAGACCGGCATCAGTGTCGATGCGGAGTGCCGGAAAGTGTGGTTCCTTATGGGCCACGAAGGGGAAGGGAGTAAGACTACGGATGCCGTAGCGCGTGACGGGCAGCGTGGCCACGGGGCCGGCGGCGGGCTGGTAGGAACGGGGGAAGGGAAGCAGGCTGGGCATGGACCGGGGGGTGGCCGAAAGGTAGCGGCTACCGGCCGGAAAAAAGAAAGGCATGACACAAGTGCCACACCTTTCCTGAACTAAACCCCAGTTATAAAAAATCTTAGGCGGCACAACTGCGCCGCTTGTCTGCTGCAATATACGGGCAGTCTAGGGGATATATTGCACCGACTGTGAAAAATCTTTTCTACGCAACCCCATGATTCACCCCCCTGCACCCCATGGGGTAAGGTTTAAACTACCTTTTACTGGGTATCGGTCTGTCCGAAATCGAAGAGTAGACTGAAGCGCAGGGTATTGTCGAGGGGGTTACGCTGGTTGCTGGTGGGGACTAAGTAGCTCAAATTGATGCCGAAGATGTTGTACTTCAGCCCCAGGCCGGCGGTGAGGTACTTGCGGTTGCCCTTGGTTTGATCCTCGAAAAAGTAGCCGGCGCGCACGGCGAATTGCTGGGCGTACCAGTATTCGACCCCGGCGCTGAAGGTGAGCTCGCGCAGCTCCTCGCCGAAACCGTCGGGGGCATCGCTGAAGCTGGTGAGCACTCCGCTTAGCGGGCTAAGGTCGTCGATCTCATTCTGAGTGCGCTTGCAATCAGTACTACCATCACAGGGCGTAGGTACCAATAGCTTGTTAACATCCCCGGTGATGGTAATCTGGTTATACTGGTCGAGGTTGAAGGTGTAGGCAGCACCGATTCCGAGGTTGGCGGGTAGGAAGTCGCGGATGGTATCCTGGGTGTAGCTGATCTTGTTGCCGATGTTGGTGATCGCACCGCCGATGGCCAGGATGTTGCCGCTCGGGCCCAGGGGCTGACTGCGGTAGCTAGCACCGATATCAGCGGCAAAGGCGCTTCCGGCCTTTAGCGTGGTGCCCTGTACCTGTTGTCCGGCCGCGAGGTTGGAGTTGAGGTACTTCGCGGTGATCGAAAGACCGAACGTCTCGGTGAGCTTCCGGCTGTAGGCCAGGGCCACCTCAAACTCATTGGGCTTGCCTGTACCTAGTTGATTGTTATTGTCATCGGTGTACTGAATATCCCCCAGACTAAAGTAACGCAGGCTGGCGCTCACTACCTGATTCTCGTCCAGCTTTTTGAAGCCACCAAGGTAGGCCAGGTAGACGTCGTTAAGCCCCAGAGCCTGTAGCCAGGGGGTGTAGGTGGCACCGAGGGCTAGGTCCTCATCGGTAAACGCTAAACGACTAGCATTATAATGCATGGCATTGGCATCCGGGCTGAGCGCGATACCGGCATCTCCCATGGCTCCGCCGCGGGCGTCGGGATTTATGCGGAGGAAGGGTACGGCGGAAACGACGGTATTAACGCAGGGAGCTCCCGTGCCGGGCTGGGTGTTCTGACCGGGTCCTCCTTGACATGCTTTAATTTGGGCGGCGGCGGGTATACTGAGGCTGCCCACCAACGTTAGGGCCAGTACGATGCGGAATAGTTGTTGCATAGTTGATTAGTCTCGAACATAAACAATTTGCCCTCGCTCCACTGCGGGCAGGGTTACAGATGAATCTAACGGCCGTACCGCTGCGCTTATTTTTGGTCCCCCTACACCAAGCGGTAAAATTATCACCATGAGGCAGTTTTTACTTACCTACCTATTTATCGTATTCGCTACGGCTACCGGCTCCGCCCAGGTGGAGCTGAATCCATATGTAGGTCTGATTACCGGCGACAGAACTATCGACTTGGTACAGCCGACCGATGACATATTCACCTACGAAGGCGATCGCTGGCAGCTCGGCATCGATGCCCTCTTCGGTGCCGGACAGCTGGCCCCACTGGTCGGGCTCAGCTACCGGATGAGCAGCTACGAGAGCAAGCAGGCAGCCTCCTTCGATTACGGACGGCTCCGTCTGCCTCTGGGACTGGCTTACCGGGTGCTGGCGGCGGACTTTGATATCAACTTGGTGTTATCCGTGGCCATCGCGCCCGGGCTGGCATTAGGTGACGATCGTACCGAGACGGTGATCCTATTCGAAAACAACATTGACTGGCGCGGCCGCGCTGCTGCCACCTTCTACCTAGGCAGCGTGACCCTG
This sequence comes from Saprospiraceae bacterium, assembly GCA_958295895.1. GTDB lineage: Bacteria > Bacteroidota > Bacteroidia > Chitinophagales > Saprospiraceae > Neolewinella. The sequence continues at coordinate 60,878 of CATQHI010000020.1, forward strand.
GGGCTACAGTACGGACAGAACGTCTCCAGTCCAGAAAACTCATTCGGTCCTAACGGCGATTTCACCCTCACCCTGGGCGCCCGCTTCTAGGCATTCTACTGCCCCCTTGCGCCTGCGTTCCCCATTCCGGTGTTACCTTGCCGCCCGGCGCCCTCAAATGTCGGTTAACTTGCGCAAGTGAATCGTTGGGGCTTACTTTGCGCCCGCATTTAATCACTAAAGCCACCTCAGAACATGGCCAGCATTGAAGAAAAAGTAAAGCAGATCATCGTCGACAAACTCGGCGTCGACGAAAGTGAGGTAACGGCCGACGCCAGCTTCCAGAACGACCTGGGGGCCGACTCGCTCGATACCGTAGAGCTCATCATGGAGTTCGAAAAGGAGTTCGACATCAGCATCCCCGACGAGCAGGCCGAAAACATCCAGACCGTCGGCCAGGCCGTCACCTACCTGGAAAGTAGCGTGGAGAAGTAAGCCCAAACTCCACTTTCTACCCTTTCCGTATCGCCGCCCGGTTACCCCTTCAAAAGGGTAGCGGGCGGCGGTTTTTTTTTATCTTGCACCCCACGATGAACAGAGTAGTAATCACCGGCATCGGCGCCCTGACCGCCATCGGCAACTCCGTCCCCGACTATTTAGAGGGCCTACAGCAGGGCCGTAGCGGCGCCGGGCCCATCACCCAGTTCGACGCCGCTCAGTTTAAAACCCACTTCGCCTGCGAGGTCAAGGACTGGGATCCCGGTACCCGCCTCGATAAGCGGGAAGTCCGCCGCCAGGACCGCTACACCCTCATGGCCCTCTACACCGCCGACGAGGCCATGCGGATGGCCGGCCTGGTCGACGCTGAGGGTAACGTCGATCCCGCCGCCGTCGACCCCGACCGCGCCGGTTGCATCTGGGCCAGCGGTATCGGCGGACTGCGCTCCCTGGAGGAGCAAATCGAGGAATTCGAGGGCGGCGACGGTACCCCGCGCTACAATCCCTTCATGATCCCCCGCATGATCGCCAACATGGGGGCCGGCCACATCAGCATGCGCTACAACCTACGGGGACCAAGCTACGCTACCGTCAGTGCCTGCGCCTCCGGGGGCCACGCCCTGGCCGCCGCCGCCGACGACATCCGCCTGGGCCGTGCCGACGTTATGGTCACCGGTGGCTCCGAAGCCGTCATCACCAAGGTCGCCATCGGTGGCTTCAATTCCATGAAGGCTCTAAGTACCCGTAACGACGATCCCGCTACCGCCTCACGCCCCTACGACGCGGACCGTGACGGCTTCGTGCTCGGCGAGGGAGCCGGTGCGATCGTCCTGGAAAGTCTCGACCACGCCCGCGCCCGCGGCGCCACCATCCTGGCCGAAGTGGCCGGCTACGCCGCCAGCTCCGATGCCTACCACATCTCCGCCCCCCACCCCGAGGGGGCCGGTGCTAAGCTCGCCATGCTCAACGCCATGCAGTACGCCGACGTGACCCCCGCGCAGATCGATTACATCAACACCCACGGCACCTCCACCCCCCTGGGCGACACCGCCGAGCTAAAGGCCATTCAGCTCGCCTTCGGCGAGGCCGCCTACGACCTGCACATTAGCTCCACTAAGTCCATGACCGGCCACCTACTCGGTGCGGCAGCGGCCATCGAGAGCATTGCCTGCATCCTGGCCATCCAGCACGGATTCATCCCCCCCACCATCAATCACTTCACGGACGACCCCGGTATCGACCCCCGTCTACAACTAACTTACAACGAAGCGGTGCACCGGCCCGTTACTATTGCGCTGAGCAACACCTTCGGCTTCGGGGGGCACAACTCCGCCACCATCTTCAAGCGCTTTACCGACTAGTACCCCGCAGTGATCAAGCTCGTCCGCCGCATCTACAACCGCTATTTTTCTTCGGAACGGGAGTTCGTCCTGCGCCTGCGTCGACTACTGGGTTTCACCCCCGCTTACCTCAACGTTTTCAAACTCGCTTTCTCCCACAAGAGTAGCAACGAGGCCAACCGCTCCAAGCCCTACGGTGGGCAGAACAACGAACGCCTGGAATACCTGGGCGACGCCGTACTGGGCACCATCGTCGCCGAGTACCTCTACAAAAAGTACCCCACGGCCGATGAGGGCTTCCTCACCAAAATGCGCTCCAAAATCGTCAAGCGCAAGAGCCTCAACGCCATTGGCAACGACATGGGGCTCGACGAGCTGCTCAGTACCTACAATAACACCCGTATCGCCCGCTCCATGCTCGGTAACGCCGTCGAAGCCCTGGTCGGAGCCGTCTACGTGGAGCAGGGCTACTCCGGCACTACCCACTTCGTCGTCCAGCGCATGCTGCGCGACTACGTCGACATCGAGACCCTCGAGACCTACGACGATAACTACAAAAGCCAGCTGCTGGAGCACTGCCAGAAGAACGGCCAGAAGGTCGATTACGAAATTCTCAAGCGCTTCAAGCAGGACAAGCGCGACCGCTTCCGCGTCGCCGTCATGATCAACGGCCGCCGCATGGCCGTCGGTGAAGACTACAATAAAAAAAGCGCCGAACAGCAGGCCAGCCGTCGCGCCCTCCAGGACCTGGGGCTGAGCGTGGAGCTGCCGTAGCTACCTTAGGCCCCCATGCGCAGCCTGCTCTCCTCCCGCTGGCCCCTGTACCTGGCCGCCACCGGCCTGATCATCGTGATCGCCTCGGTCTGGTACACCAACCGCCTGGCCAACCAGCTCTCGGTGATCGAGGAGAACTACGTGCGCTATTACGAAGCCTCCATCCGCGATCTCAACAACGTGGGCGACGACGTCGGCACCTTCGACCTGGAGGCCCTCAACCGCGACGTGGCCATCCAGCAGGAGATCGTCCAGAGTAACACCACCATTCCCGCCATCTGGGCCCTGCCCGGCGGCGGCGGCTACGTCGATGCCATCAACTGGGACGGCCGCGAGGGCGATACCGCCTACATCCTCCAGCAGCTCGAGGAGCTGAAGGCAAACGGTAAGCCCCCGGTAGTCATGCCCGTGGGCGGACTCATGTACTTCGGCACCAGCAACCTTATCCGTAAGCTGCGGCTCTTTCCCTACATCCAGTTTGCCCTCATCGGTACCTTCCTCATCTTCGGCATCTTCGGCATCAACCAGGCCCGCCGCGCCGAGCAAAACCGCGTCTGGGTCGGTATGGCCAAGGAAACCGCCCACCAGCTCGGCACCCCCATCAGCGCCATCATGGGCTGGGTCGAGCACCTCAATCTGCTCTACGCCGAGGACCCCGACCTGATGGAGGTCTCTTCTGAACTGCACAAAGATGTCCAGCGCCTTGAAATGGTCGCCACCCGCTTCTCCAAGATCGGTGCCACCCCCGAGCTCGAAGCCGTCAATATCTACGCCGAGCTCGACCGCTGCCGCGCCTACATGGAAAAGCGCGCGCCCCGCCGCGTCACCTTCGACTTTCCCACCGCCGCCACCGGCCAGCTACCCGTGGCCATCAATCCGCTGCTTTTCGACTGGGTCATTGAGAACCTGCTGCGCAACGCCCTCGACGCCATGGACGGCCGGGGCCAGATCAGCAGCACCGTCACCGAGCGCGACGGTAAGGTTGTCATCGACATCACGGATACCGGCAAGGGGATCTCTTCCCGCAACCAGCGTCGCGTCTTCGACCCCGGCTTCACCACCAAGAAGCGTGGCTGGGGACTAGGCCTAAGTCTCGTGCGCCGTATCGTCGAGGAGTACCACAGCGGCCGCATCACCGTAGCCCACTCCGAGCTCGGTAAGGGCACTACTTTTCGCATTACCCTTCCTAAAGCCGCCCCGTGAGCCCGTCCGCCGATACCATCCTCGCCATCGCAACGCCCGCCGGGGAGGGTGCCCTGGGTATCGTACGCGTGAGCGGTCCCGGTAGTATCTCTCTCTTCAATCCCTACTTCCGGGATCACGATCTAGTGGAAGCTCCCGCCCGTCGGGCGCTCTTCGGTGTGCTCTCGGATGGGGACGGCCAGCCCATCGACGAGGTCATCATTACCGTCTACCGTGCCCCGGCTTCGTATACCGGTGAGGATGCCGTCGAGATCACCGCCCACGGCAGTCCGTACATCCTCCAGCGCATCCTCCAACTGGGCGGGGCCGCGGGTGCAAGGCCCGCCGCACCGGGCGAGTTCTCCCAACGGGCCTTTCTCAACGGTAAGCTCGATCTCAGTCAGGCCGAGGCCGTAGCCGATCTGATCGCGAGTCGCTCGGCCGCCGCCCACCGCATTGCCCTCGGTCAGCTCCGCGGCGGGGTAAGCAACGAAATCCAGGAACTGCGAGCTAAGCTCATCGACTTCGCTAGCCTCATCGAGCTCGAGCTCGACTTCGGGGAGGAGGACGTGGAGTTTGCCGACCGCAGTCAACTTTCCGAGCTAGTCGCTACCATCCGCCAGCGCGTTGAGGCCCTGACCACCTCCTTCCGCCTTGGCAACGCGATCAAGGAAGGCGTAAGCACCGTCATCGCCGGTCGCCCCAATGCCGGTAAATCCACCCTCCTCAATGCCCTGCTCAACGAGGACCGCGCCATCGTTTCCCCCATCCCCGGCACGACCCGCGACACCATCGAGGAGGCCGTCGTGATCGGCGGCATGACCTTCCGCTTCATCGATACCGCCGGTATTCGGGAGGCTACGGATACCATCGAGGCCATGGGGGTGGAGCGTACGCTACAGCGGGTAGCCCGGAGCCAGCTACTAATCTACGTCTTCGACATCATCGAAACCGACCCGACCACCCTCGCCGCCGACCTCGATCGCCTCCACCGCAACGACCTCGCTCTCATCGTCGTCGCCAACAAGATGGACCTCAACCCCTACACTAAGTACACCCACTATTTCGGGGCGGACTATGCGGGCAAATGGGCCGTGCCCCCCGAGCACTACATTCCCATGATCGCCAGCGAGCGCAGTAACCTCCAGTACCTGCAGGACACCCTGCTGAACGTAGCTACTCAGGGGCATGGTGCGATTGACGTTCAAGAAGTCATCCTCAGCAACGCCCGCCATTATGATGCGCTGACCCGCGCCGATCAGGCCCTGGCCCGTGTCGACGAAGGACTTCGGTCCGGCCTTACTCAGGATTTTATCGCGATGGATATCCGCCAATCCCTCCGCGACCTCGGCGAGATCACCGGCGAGATCACCACCGACGACCTGCTCGGTAATATCTTCTCTAATTTCTGCATCGGCAAGTAGCGACGGCTGAAGCCGTCGCTACATATTTGCACAATTTCCCTAACTTACTCCCGTTCCAAGATTAATGCTCAACCCGATAGGGCGTGAGCCGTTAGACCCACAGCTTATAAAAGGTTGCACATTGAATACAGGTACTGACTCCCCCCTCGCCACCGGTGGCTCTGCATCGCTGCCTCAGGCCGCGTATGCCTATACCGCCACCCACCATGAGGCAGCAACCCCACCCCCGACCTTTACGGAAGAACAGCAACAGGCCTTCCGCCAGAACCGCGAGGATTCCCTGGAACTTTGCAACGACTTTCAGGCATTCTACGCTGCAAATGCCGCTTACCACCTTGACCTTTGAGCGTTTCCTAGTCTACGAGCTCCGCCCCGAGGTGAAGCTTCCCTTCCAATTCGTCCTCTGCCTCTCGACCACCGCGTCCAACTACCGCCACGAGGTACACAATATTTCCTTTCTGCCCATCATCGGTGCCGGCCGCTACGCCGACAACGATCCCTACCGCGTCCCCCTAGTGCCCCGCCCCCAGGGGAGCGCTCGCTTACTTACCCGCATGTACGTGGCTGTGGATGCCATTCAGTCGATTGGCAAGGCTGCTTTTCTGCCTACCGACCTTGGCCGGATCACCGCTGCCGAGGAGCGGGAGGTACGGGAAAAACTGGGGAGTTGGTTAGGGTTATAAAAAAGCCCGCTTCCGGAAGAAGCGGGCGAGAGTACACTCAAAACGTCAAACCTTAATAGGATAGGATAGGATAGCTCTGCCTAGCGGTCCAGGCGGTAGAGCTCGAGGCCCTCGATGAGCCGAATGAGCTTGGTGGCGTAGGAGGGATCGGTAGCGTAGCCAGCTTTGCTGAGTCCCCGCGCCCAGCCTTTGTAGTCTGTTGGAGCAAGCTCAAAGAGCCCCCGGTAGCGGTTATTCTGCAGCAGCTTACTGTGGGCTAGGTAACTTTCCTCCGGCCGGTCGAAAATGCGGAAGAAGTCCTTGTGGTGATCGTCGCTGTGGTTGCTACAGTGCCCCTTGCTGCAACTCTTACTGAAGCATTTGAGGCCGAAGTGGTTGTTGTTGCGGGTGGCCAGGATGCTCTTGCCGGTGCCGCTTTCCAGCAGCCCCTGGGCGAGGGTGATGCTGGCGGGGATGCCGTGAGTGGCCATTTCCCGCAGTGCAATGTCCCGGTAGTCCTTTACGTAAGCCAACTGCTGGATCTCCTTCGCGGTCCAGTTCCGCTTCGTCGTGGTGTAATTGGCGAAGGAAGCCGCCGATGCACCGCCATCGTAGTCACTGAATACCGAAGCGCGACTCCCGAAGAAGCTTCCTCCATTGATACTGAACGTAAAGGTCAGCTCCTTACGCGTCACCACTACCGCTAGCACCACGAGTACGGCCAGTTTGGTCCAGGGACTCGTCAACTGCCGTACCAGCCGCCGGTAGAGCTGCTCGAAGAATAGTTGCCAGCCGGCGGGGATGGGGAGATTGACTTTCATGGGGGCGCTTGCTTGGGCTGCAAGGTATGTACTTTTGTGTTTTTTGCAAAATTTTTCAAACTTTTAGTTTTAATAATGCCGGTAGCCAGGACCCTTCGAGGTCCAGTACGTAGCGCTACCTTTACCCCATGCTCCGATCCACCCTCTGTCTCCTGCTCTTCTTCACCATCACCAGCCTCCACGCCCAGAAATACGGCCACCTCAACTTCGCCATCCTCATCTCGGAGCTGCCCGGCACGGAAGCAGCGGAGGCGGAGCTAAAGGCCTTCAACGATGCCGCCGTGGCAAAGGGGGAGCAGATGGTCGTGGATCTCAAAGCTCGGGTAGCGGAAGTGGAGGCCCAAAAAGAAGAGTTGCCCCCGGTGCGGATAGAAGAACTACGGCAAGAACTCACCGCCGAACGAGACAAGATTGTGCAGTACGAGCAGCAGATGGGGGTGGACGTGGCACGAAAGCGCCAGGAACTACTTGGTCCAGTGATCGAGCAGGTAAGGGAGGCTGTGCAGGCCGTAGCGCAGGAGAACGGCTACCAGCTCATCTTCGACACTTCTCGCTTCAACACGGTGCTCTATGGGCAGGACAGTGACGACATCAAATCCTTGGTCAGGACGAAGCTGGGCTTGTAAACCGCTTGTAAAAGCGCCTCGGCGACCGATCGAGCAGCACGATTACGTCCTCAGTAAATACGAAGCCCACTATAGCCCTGCCCGGTAGATTGCTGCACCGTAAACGTCGGCCGCTACGATTCGCTCGGTAAGTTCCAGCAAGCTGTCGTCGATGGTGCCGGTGATGTATTCGGCCTCGTAGTAGGGGAGGAGCGGCTCGTCACGCTGAGCCTCCCGCCGTAAGACCCTCGCGCTCCACAAAACCACTCAGCTGATTCCAGTTGTCGTACACGGGCAGCACCCGGGCGTCCGTCTTGGCAAACAACGCGCGGGCACGTGCCACGGAGTCGGTGGTGTAGATCCGATCGGCGGGGGCGGGGCGCAGCACGTCGACTAGCTCAGTGCGCTCCAGTTGCCGGCGCTGCCAACCGCGGTTGAGCTCGAGGGCGGAGAAGGAGACGATGAACAGGGCACTGAGAGAGAGGACTGGATCACCCAGGTGCCAGGAAAAGCCAATCAGTCCGACTCCAATCAGGATGCCTAGCAGCGTGGCCACTACCGTAGCCCGCCGGTCGCCGATGGGCCGTTTAAGTAGGGCACGTAGGATGCGGCCGCCGTCGAGGGGGTAAGCGGGCAGTAGGTTGCCGATGGCTAACACGGCATTGACCGCGAAGGTGATACCGAGTAGTTGCTCCGTTAGCGTAGGTAGTACGATGAGGTTACCCGTGGGGTTAAGGTAGTACTGGATCAGGTAGCCGCCGCCGGGTTGGTACAGCAGTACGGGAAGGGCTAGCAGAGCAAGTAGCACGTTGGCTAGTGGGCCGGCCGCATAGATCAGCACCTCCTGGCTCACCCGCTTGGGTTCGTGGGGGATGAGGGCACCGCCACCGAGGGGGAATAGGATGATCTTCTGAGCGTGTACGCCACACCACCGGGCCGTAAGGGCGTGACCCAGCTCGTGCACGAGTACGAAGCCGAAGAGTAAGATGGTCACACTCGACCACCACTGCACCTGCGACCACCGCAAGCCTATCCCTGTTTCGTAGGAATATACCAGGATGGCCAGGGGGACCAGCAGAAAGGACCAGTGTAGTTCCGTAGGAACGCCGAAAATGCGGCCGATACGCCAGGAACGGAACACGTAGGGGAGTTATGCGGGATGATACGAGCGGTTGATGCGCGGCAGCAACAGCAGGGCCAGTAACCCGATCAACACATTACAGCCGATATTGATGGAAAAGAAGGAAATATTCGCCCAGCTAAAGGCATCGTCGCCCGGCACCCCGTACAGCCCCAGCGCCGCCTGCGCCAGGTAGTGGTAGCTGCCCATCCCCCCCGGGCTCGGCACTACGATACCCCAGCCGCCCGATACGAAGGTGACCAGCGCCGCCTCCGGACCCAGCCCCGCCGTGGGCGCAAAGGCCAGAAATACGCAGAGCGTCATGCAGAAGTACATGAACCAGATGTTGAGGCTGTGGAGGATGAAAAGCCAGGGCCGCCGGACCGTGGCGATGGTCTTGAGCCCCTCCGCAAAGCCCTCCACGATGCCGTAGAGCTTGCCGCCCACCCTAGTGGCACGGATGCGCCGGCGTTGGAACCAGGCCAGGGCCAGTCCGCCGATACCCAGTACCGCTACACTGGCTAGCCACCACTCCAGTCCGCCGAGTTTGTCGCTGACCGAGGCGTTTTCCTCCAGCCAGGCCCAGAGGCGGTCACCGGCCAGGAGCAGCGCCAGTCCGGTGAGCGAGAGTAGGGTGATTACATCGAGCGTACGGCCCACCACGACGGTACCGACCACCCGTTCCACCTTGATGTTCTCGTAGCGGGCCATGGCGGCGGGGCGCACGAGCTCGCCCAGGCGGGGGAAGCCGAGGTTGGCCAGGTAGCCGAGGTTGATGGTCAGAAAGGCGTTGATGAGCCGGGGGCGCTTACCGAGGGTGTGCAGCAGCATGTTCCAGCGCAGGGCGCGGCTGAGGTTGCTGATGCAGAAGGCCACCAGGGTCATGAAGAGCCAGAAGAAGTTGGCCCCCTGGAAGTCACGCCAGACCTTGTCGAGGAGGCTACAGTTTTCTTCCGGTATGTTACGGAGGGCGCAGTCGGCCAGGTAGGCGGCCTGCTGGTTGCGGTAGACTAGGTAGAGGATGCCGAAGCCTAGGCCGATGAAGAAGAGGAACTTTAGGGCGTTGGCTAGGGGTGGGGGCATGGGGGCGAAGATAGGATAGGTGGAGCGTGGTAGGCTCAACACAGAGCCCACTGAAGTGGTCCCACGGAGGGATACACGGAGTTGCACAGAGCGGTCGCTACATCTCCGTGTTACTCTGTGCATCCCTCCGTGAAGTTCCGCTAGGAACCTCTGTGTTGAGCCCTCCAACGTCAGGGATGCACATAAGGAGTACGGTACTCCCGTGCCAGCAACTCCCCATACTCAGGCGTCACCGTACGCGCCACCGGATCATAAGCCAGCGGCTCCCCCGCCGCCAGCGCCAGGTTACCGAGGATGCAGGAGGCGGTGGATATATAGCCCTCCTCGATGTCAGCTATGGGGCGGCTACCGGTGTCAATGGCGCGCAGGAAGTCTTCCATATGCGCGCGAGTAGCCGGGGCGGCGTGAAGTTCGATGTTCTCCTCCGTCACGTCTTCGGGGAAGGCCTGGCGCTCGTACACGGCCTCCACACGGTGGTCTCCCCCCCTGTGGGGCGTGAAGTCGTACTTAAATATATCGGCGCGCAGGGTACCCTTGCTGCCGTAGAGCATCAGGGCCCAGGGGAAGTCCTCGTCGACCGCCGGGCCGTAGCTGCGGTGCTGCCAGACGCAGTCGAGCTCGGGGTAAGAAAAAAGGACCGTCTGGGTATCGGTGATGGTGGCGTCGGCCTCGGTCTGTACCCGTATGCCACCGGTACTGGCTACGCGGTCCGGCCAGCCGAGGCCAAGCATCCAGCGGGTCGTGTCGAGCATGTGGACGCACATGTCGCCGACGATGCCATTACCGTAGGCCCAAAAGGAGCGCCCAGCGGCGGTGGGGCAAGCCCTTATAGGGTAGGAGGGGGGGCGGGGCCGGTCCAGGCGGCGTAGTCGAAGAAGTCGGGCACGGGCTCTACCTCGCGTATAGCCGTATCGCGCATGGAGTAGTAGCAGCAGAGGTCAACGTGGCCGATGTCGCCGAGCAGGCCGGCATCGACGATCTCGTTCTTAGCCTGTACGAGGTGGGGGGTGCTGCGGCGCTGGAGGCCTACCTGTACCACCCGGTCGTACTTCCGTGCCGCATCCAGCACCGCTTCGCACTCGCGGACGTCCACGCCGACGGGTTTTTGCAGGTACACGTGGGCTCCGGCCTCCAGGGCGGCGATGGCCTGGAGGGCGTGCCAGTGATCGGGGGTGGCAATGAGGACGATCTCGGGTTTGGTTTCCCTTAGCATCCGTTGATAATCGGCGTACAGTTTGGGGCTGGCACCGGGCTTACGCTCCTGAAGTAGGGTAGCGGCACCTTCGAGCATGTGTTGGTCCACGTCACACAGACCCACCACGTCCACGTCAGCGACTTGCAGCAGGCGCATCAGGTCACTCTTCCCGTACCACCCGCAACCAATAAGCGCCACCCGTCTGACAGTCTGCCGGGGTCGCAGGTGCGAAGTGAAGGGTAGGGCGAAAAGGGCGGGCGTGGTGTGGAGGAAGGTTCTGCGGTCCATGCTGCTAAGGTCGTCCGCCGAATTCTTTTCGGCCGACTTTGTCGGCGAAAAGTTCGTCGGCCGACTCTGTAGCGACGGCTTTAGCCGTCATGCTACCTACCAGACTGAGCAGCGTGACGGCTGAAGTTGTCGCTACAGGTACCGCGCATCCAACCAACTCACAATCGCCTTCAGCACCTCTGGATCGATAGTAACCTCGATCTCTCCGTACTCTCCCGGCGACCCCGTCTCCGCCGGCTGTAGTAAGTGATTTACTCCCGCCACTGCCACCAGCGTCACGTCCTGATTGCCCGCCCGGTCCAGCGCATCACCCACCGCCGCAAGGTTACCGATCGTCACCTGCTGGTCCAGCTCGCCGTTGATGGCCAGCACCGGTACGGTCACTTGTTCGAGGTAGTATGCTGGATCGAAGGCCAGAAAGTAGCGCATCCAGGGAGCGCTCAGGGTGCTGACATAGCCAGCCGCGAAGTCTTTCGGCTCAATTATGCTCTTTCGTACCTCCGTCGGCAGGGAGGGAATCAGCTGTAGAATCGTATCCATAAGTCCACCGACAAAGGCCGTATCCGACTGCGCAGGGTGCAACTTAGCGTAGCGGTAGGCGGCCCGCCGTACCGGCTCATCGGGTGCAACCGTCCCACTAATCGCCCGCTGCTGATCGAGCAGTAGGCTATCGATAGCTATACCGGGCGCAGCCAAAAGGACCAGAAAATCTACCGAGTCTTCCACCGCCACCATCGGCGCGATCATTCCCCCCTCACTGTGCCCGAGTATGCCGACCGGCACTCCCACAAATTGAGGTTGCTGACGTAAATACTGTAGCACAGCCTGAGCATCCTCCGCAAAATCCGCGGAGGTAGCCGCCCCGAAATCGCCCGTGCTCTCTCCAATGCCCCGGTCGTCGTAGCGCAGCACCCCGTAGCCACGCCGCGTCAGGTAGTCGCTCAGCACCAGGAAGGGCCGGTGATCGATGGTGGGACCGAGGTCCTCGTTACGATCCTGGGGCCCGGAGCCGGTCACAAAGATTAGCAATGCCTTCGGTAGTGTATCGGTCGGCATAGTCAGTTCGCCAGCTAGCGTTACGCCATTCTCCCCACCCGGGAAGGTGACGGCCTGGCGGGTGTAGGGAAAGTCAGTCGGCTCCTGGGGCCGGGCGGCGGGTGGGGCCTGGGCGGTATCCTGGTAACCCTCCGGTGGCTTGCGGTAAAAGGTAAGCGAGGTGGTAAACGTGCCCTGCTTGAAAGTACCCACGATGCTATCGGAACCGTGTTCTCCGGCATACCCCAGTCGTAGTGCATCCACCGCAAAAGTCAGCGAGTCCGCAGTCCGCTCGAAACTAGAAAATGGGATACGCTGGGCGGACTGCCTGGGACTCTGTAGGCTCCCACTGCTATCGGTCAGTTCCAGATTCAAGGACAGTTGCTGACCGGGCACCTCCAGCACTCCGTACCAAGTTTCACCCGACTGTGCAGCGAGTACAGTGGTCAGCAGGAAAGATACTGGAATGAGCTTCATTTCCCCAAAGTACAATGCTGCAGTACAATGCTGCCTCCGGCAGCGCCAGCAAAATGCAGCCTCCGGCTGCGCTAATTTTCACCGGAGATTGTCCCGGATTGATCACAGAATCTAGCGCCTCCAGCGCTGGTCCAGCACGTAATCCGTGATTAAATCCGTGGTGACCCCTCGTGTGTAGCACGTTTACTTCTATTCCAATACCCGCGACTCATACACCCCCACCCCCTGCGTCTCCAACCACCCCACCTGCGCCCGCAGCCGCCGCCGAAAGTCCTCCCACTCCCGCCGCTCCTGCGGCGTCCAGCCCACCTCGGCCAGCGCCAGCAGACGGGGGAAGGTCAGGTAGTCGATATCCTCCAGGGTGCGCACCGTCTCGCTCCACAGCGGGGCCTCGATGCCCAGGATATCGCCGTCCGTGATCCCCTCAGCCTGGGTTGCTGGGTCCCACAGATATGCCGAGTCGAGGGGGATGTAAGCCGCCCAGTGCAGCCCGATGCGCGAGGCCGTGTCGTACTGCATGTCCAGGTAGGTGCGGGTAGCCGGCGACATCAGCACCGGGTTCCCCGCCTCCTTGGCCCGTAGTGCATATTCCGAATGCGCCCAGAGCTGGACGATCGTCCCCTCGGCCAGCTCCGAGGTGGCTACCTCATCCCAGCCGATGGGCGACTTGCCGTGGCTGCGCACAATCTGCTGCACCTCATTCACGAAGCGCACGTAGTCCTCATGGTCGGTGGCATTGCTCTCGTCTCCCCCCAGGTGAAAGTAGGGACCCGGCGTCAGGGCCGCGAGCTGCTCCACGACATCGTCGATGAAGGTGTACACCGAGTCCTGGTCCACGTCGAAGGTACTGAAACCCACCTTGGTCCCAATGTACGGCTCTACCTCCGCACCCTCCACGTTCAGGATGGGGTAGGCAGCAAGCGCCGCATTCGTGTGTCCCGGCATGTCAATTTCCGGGATTACGGTGATGCCCTTGTGCATGGCATATTCCACCAGATCGCGGTACTCCTCCTGCGTATAGAAGCCGCCCGGCGTGCCGTCCACCTCCGTAGCCGCGCCCACCTCCGTCAGCCGCGGGTAGCCCTTGATCTCGATGCGCCAGCCCTGGTCGTCGCTCAGGTGCAGGTGCAGGTGATTGATCTTATAGGCGGCGATACGGTCGATGACCTGCTTTACCGTGTCGGCCGGAAAGAAGTGCCGCGCTACGTCTAGCATGTACCCCCGGTAGGGAAAGCGGGGCTGGTCGTCGATCGTGCCCCCCGCGATGTAAACTGCACCCGCGTCCGCGCCCGAAAAGTGCAGCACCTGCTCCAGCGTTTTGACCGCATTAAGCATCCCCTCCCGTTCGCCGGCCTGGATTTCGATCTGCCCGTCGGCAAAGTCAATGCGGTAGGCCCCTTCGGCAAACCGGTCGCTCGTGGTATACTGTAATGGTAGAATAAGGCTTGGCATTCGCTCGGACAGATAGCGCTGCGCATCGCCGATCGTGGCGTCACTGCTGGGCGTCATCTCCCCACTGTAGGTCTCGTAGTAGCTCACCTCATCACCATCGGAGATCGTGGCCGGTAGGGGGATGAGGGGGAGTTCGGACAGCTTCGGCACGTCCACCGGCTGGGGCGGTGGGGCGGGGGCGCAGGTGCAAAGACTGGCGAGCAGCAGGAGGGACGCTAAGCGAGATAGGAACATACGCGGGGATTAGAATCGGAAATGTACGGAATGCCTACCTTTGCGTCCACAACGGGGTGCTGCGCCCACACCAGAGCGCAGCTGAGATCATACCCTTTGATTACCACAATCAGGAACCTGCCCGGGTAATGCCGGGAAGGGAAAATTTGTACCGCCTATGCTCCGGCTCCGCCTGATCGCCACCCTGGTGATCCTCGTTCGACTCCTACCGGGTCAGACCACCACCGCCGTCGACACCATCGACCGGGTCTACGAATTCGACTACCCCATCACGGTGACCGCCACCTCCG
>CATQHI010000021.1 GCA_958295895.1 Saprospiraceae bacterium
AAGGCGTGCGATCCTACCGTGATGCTCGCGCGGCTTCGTCGGTAAGTAGGCTGAGCACCTCGGTGCGGTTGTACGAGGCATTGAGGGTAGCCGTCCAGGCGAAGCGTTCGCTTTCGATGGGGGTAAATTGTAGCAGAGCCTTCTACACCCCGGCTCACGCTCTCGCCACTATTGATGAGCGTATTGACAAAGCCCGAGGGCGTCGAGATTTGCGCGGAGACGATCTGATCGCTGGTCAGTTTACGGTATCCCGCCAGATCCAGCGTGAAGCGATTGTTGAATAGGCGTACCTCCAGGCCGATCTCCACCTCTCCCGTACGCATGGGTCGTAAGTTGGGATTGGGCAAGGTGTTCCCTAAAGCGTTGCCAACGGGCTGCAGATCCCCATTCGGGTTGGCGAACAGGTTAGCGTTGATGCCGTAGAACAGCACATCTGAATAGGGACCTACATCCGTGTCACTGCCCACCTCGGCGTAGGCGGCGCGTAGTTTGGCCGAAGGACAACCAGTCGGGCAGTTTCGTCGAAGGCATCGGAGAAAACGAAACTGGCCGAAACGGACGGGTAGAGAATGCTCCGGTTTTCGGCAGAAAGCGTCGAGAACCAATCGTTGCGCAGCGTACCGTTGAGGTACAGTACCCGGTTGATGGATAGGTCCAGCGAACCGTAGAGCGATTGACGCCCGCTCGGATAGGCCATAGATGGGGTCTTTTACCCGGCCATTCTGTATGGTATACAGGTCGCGTACCACAAAATCGGTCACCTGCACGCTGTTCACGTCCGAACGGCGATACATGTGGTTACCGCCCACCGTGGCGTCGATACCGATGGTACCGAATTCCCGGGTAGCCGATACCAAAAAATCGGCGTTGATTTCGCGAAAGCGGCGGGCTTCCTGTGTGTACACGCCATTGACGAACCCTCCGGAGCCGAGGGCGAGACGCCTGGCCGGTAGGGAAATTATTGTAGTCCTGGTCGCGCGACCAGTAATCCTGGCCGATACGACCCTGAACGAAGATACCGGGCAGTAGGGCATAGCGGGCCGAGAGGTTACCGAAGATGCGGTCGCGCCGAATGGTATTGAATTGCTCCGAAAGCGTGAAATAGGGGTTGGTGCGGTTGCGGAACCGGGAATAGACGAAACTCATTGCCCTCGGCGTTGAATCGGTTGGCCTCTAGCACGTCCAGCGGCATGGAGTTAGCCAGGTTATAGAGCGATACGGGGATGGTATTGTCTGGTTAGCTATGTTTGGTGGGTTCTCGTTGAACTCGTTGGAATAGTTGACATTACCGCTAATGGTCAGCTTGTCGCTTAAATCATAGCTCAGGCCCAGGTTGACGGTGCGGCGGGTGTACTCATTGTTGGGTACGATGCCATCGCTATTCAACTGGGCTAGCGATAGGTTAAAGCCACCCTTTTCGCTGCCGGAAGCCAGCGTAATGGTGTTGGTGATGTTTTGACCGTTGCGGAAGAACGTCCGTACGCGATCACGCACCGCTCGTAGGGTAGTACGATCCCGTCAAAGAGCACCTGGGTCATGCCCGGCTCGAAGCGCTCGCCGAAGGACCACTGACCTGAGGTGGGGTTGGCCTCGGTGGGGCGCACCCCGTTCTCTCCCTGTCCGTATTCATATTGGTAATCGGTGAAGTCCAGCGGCGTCTCGTTGGTGTAATTGACGTTGTACGTTACCCCCAGGCCTTCGCCATCGCCTCCTGATTTGGTGACGATCATAATGACCCCGTCCTTAGCCCGCGATCCGTATAGGGCGGCGGCGGCGGCCCCCCTTCAACACCGTCATGCTTTCGATGTCGTCCGGATTGATACTCGAAAGGCCATCACCACCATCGGAGGTAACCCCCCCTCCCCGGGTGCCCAGCGCACTATCGGAGCCCTGATTGCCAAAGCTTGCTACCAAAATTCGTGTTGTCAATGGGTATGCCGTTGACCACGATGAGCGGACTGTTTTGTCCGGAGATGGAGGACTGCCCCCGAATACGAATTTTCGAAGTGCCGGCCGGGCCCGTTCCTAAGCCCGAAATGTTGACCCCGGCGACCTTGCCCTGTAGGGCGTTCATAAAATTAGGCGACCGGTTAACGGCTATCTCCTCCGCCGCGACGGTGGACGTAGCGTAACCCAGTTTCTTCTGCTCCTTGCGGATGCCCAGCGCGGTCACGACCACCTCACCGAGCTGCTCGGCACTTGCCCCGAGTGCGACATCGATCACACCACGACCGTTGATGCTAATTTCTTGACTCCGTAACCAACGTAGGAAAACACCAAGCTGTTAACCTCATCCGGCACGGTCAGCGAGAAGCGGCCATCCAGATCGGTGACCGTCCCCGAACCGGTACCGGGAACCTGCACGCTCACCCCCGGTAACGGGGCACCATCAGTGGCATCGGTAACCAAACCAGTGACGGTCTGCTCATCCAATTCGGTAACGCTGTAGCTGCTTCCCCTGACTAACCCTAGGGCCGGTAGCGGAATGGTAGCTATAAGCAGTGCGATTGCCCAGCAGGTGCAGGTACCTGTTGATCACTATCATTCGGATAAGTATTGTTGGTTATGTACGGTAACAACCTAAGCACCACATAAATTTACAAACATCCTGTGGTATATGAATAGATTTAAAGAATTTTAATTGATCTTTGATGGTAGAAACAAAGATATATATTTATAGCTCCCATGCAAGAAAGTATAAAATTTTTTTCTGATTCGATCTGCTGCCGTGGTGGAAGGCGTGGCTACCGCACCGATCCCTAACCTTCGCTTCCGCTGACCAGGGCGGCTTTACCGGACTGGTAGCTGATAAGAGTCTCGACCAGTTGCATGTCCCTTGCGCATCGCGTACATCGCATCCCGCGACCCCGCCCCGACTACCCTATCGGTACCGGCAGGTACACTAACTGACGTTTACACTTGTACACCCGTACTTCGCAACTCCGTAATATTAGCCGGTGCCCTGTGTCACCCCAGACCCCCTACATGCCTTCCGCCAGTACCTGGAACGCTGCGGCCCCCTACCGGACGAAAGCTTCACCAACCTACTGACCGAAGTACGCACAGAGCACTACGATAAAAACGCCTACCTACTGCCTAGCCCGCAGTACTAATCCCGACTGGCCGAACCGCATATGGCTCAAGGTGCCCCTGACCGCGGAGGTATTACGTGCTCTCCGCGACGAGGAGTACGGTCCACTACGCCCGCAACTGAGTCTGTTCGGCGCACCGGACATCGCCACTGCCGAGCGCCTCCTGCCCTCCGTGCACCCTTCCCGTCAACTGTGTATGGATCTTCCCCCTGGCGATCTTCCCACGGGCGGTACTCCCTCACTGCCGCCATTAGAAGTCATTTTGGTCGATACGTCAGACTTAGCCCAGCAGTGGGCGACAGTATTCCAAGAAGCATTTGGCTACCGCATTGCTGCCGGACAGTTGCTACTACTCGGCGAAAACACGGACTTCTACCCAGGCTACCACGCGGGTCAGGCCGTGGCTACCGGCTGTCTGCACTACAGTCACGGGGGCCGGGTAGCGGGCATGCACTTCATCGGCGTACCGCAGCAGCACCGGCGCAAGGGGTATGCGGGGACGCAGGTGCGGGCCTTACTGGACTACAGCAAGCACAGGTCCGCGGAACGCTCCAGGCTACAGGCCTCCGCCCTAGGAGAACACCTCTACCGCCCCCTGGACTACGGCATCACGGGGGAGCTACCCATGGCCACCTTTCCCCTACCGGCATAAAAGCCTCAACATATGTGCATAAACTAGCGCGGGGGGTGCAGCGTAGGGACTACTACATCAATTTCATAGCATAACCCCCCACTACATGCCAGAGCAGAATTATCAATCCACCAGCACCGTATACCACAGTACGCCCAACGGCCGCCGCCCCAAGAAACTAACCGACGCGGAATGGCAAACGACGGACCTGCCCCTATACGGTCTACTACAGGGAAAGACCATAGGAGCTGAAATCACCCTTATCCGCTAGATCACCGAGGAGATCGGCGTCGGACCGGCCCTACACGTACACCCCTACGACGAGGTGTTCACCATCCAGCAGGGTCATGCGCGGTTCACGGTCGGCGATCGCACCATCGATGCGGAGGCGGGGGATGTCGTTTTCGGTCCGGCAAACATCCCCCATGGCTACCAAAACCTGGGGCCCGGCAGGCTGGACTCGTTAGATATTCACCTTAGTGCGGAGTGGGTGCAGTATGATCTGGCGGAGGAGTGGGATGGGGAGGCCGTTCGACGTGTAGGCTGGTGGCTTATGGGGCGGGGCCGCAGGTGCGGTGAAGGTCAGGGCGGCCTTCTTCTTTGCACCCGCGTCCCCGCCCCTAGTCCGTACCCAGCAGCGCAACGATTTCGGGGTAGCTTTCGGATAGGGGCTGGCTGCGCTTACCCTTCGCAAACTGCGTCAGCAACGCTTGATTAAAGGCGGGAAACCGGGAAAAGTCCCGCCGAATCATGAGTGCTACCCGCTCGTCGATGACCAGGTCGGCCACCTCCTCCGGGTACGTCTCCTGTACGTAGAGACAAAACAGGGCGTGGGTCAGGTACTCATTGAAGGTAGCTTCGGGGGAATCGTAGTACCCGGACCCGGCCCGGCCATTCCAATCGGCGAGCGATCCCATATTGGCCGTAACCTCGTCGCGGTACTTCGCCGTCATGGGGTTTACGTAGTTGTGGTCGATCTCGGTGAACACAATGCCGGACTGCAGCGCCTCCTGCGTGGTCGTGTCGTAAGCGGAGGTAAGCACAGCGGCCGGACCGTTGACGAACATGATGCTCTCGTGAAAACTGTAGGGGCCATCGGTCTCATCCTTGTCAAAGCGCTGCGTGGAGTGGGAACCGCCGATAAGGGGAGAAAAGACGATGCCGTAATGGTCCATGCGCTCCGGGAACTCGCGTTCCATCCATTCCCACATTTGGCCTACCGGCATGAGTCGTTGCTGCTGCTCGATCTGCTCGGCGTAGTCCCCGGCATGATCGCGGTAGAATTGGCGGAACCCGGATTGCTGGGCGAAGTCCTGGACCAGGTAGAGGAGGTCGACGAAGGTCATCATGGTGTAAGGAGCTAGACCCGAGGAGAAGTCGGCGCTTACCGGCAAGTGATAGGGTACGGCGGTGAGCCGGTCCCACTCGTCGAAGGCAAAGCCGTAGCTATTTTCCCGAAATCCGTAGCACAGATCGAAGCCGGCAGCGTCGGAAGCCGCGTGCTTATCGAGCAACCGCACCAGGGCATGGCGGCGGAAGGGGGCGAAGTGCGCCGTTACGGCGTCGGTGTAGGCCGACCCCCGGGGGGGGTGGTTGCCGGTGCTGTCGCTCAGGGCGCTGAGGTAGAGGATCACATTGGCGAGCTCGAACACCTCGGGAACCGCAAAGGTCGTAGCACCGCGGTGGGCCGTGCGGTAGGCGGCCGGGTGCGGTTGGGGGGTGCCGTTGAAGCGAAGGCGGTACAGGAAGGTGTCCGTGCGGCCCACCACGGGAATCTCCAGGTTCTGATTGTAAAAGGTGTTGACGGGCGCCACCGAGAGGGTGTCGTGGAGGGTACGTACTTCCAGTCGCCGGCCGGGTTGTGCGTCCGTCCCCCAGGAGCTAGGTTCGTTGAGGTTGAGCCGAATTTCCTCCTGCGAGGTGGAGAAATAGATGCCCAGACTGTCGTCGGGTGCGCGCAGGGTGTCGGGATACACCATCTCCGACGGCACCATTTGGGCGCGGACGCAGGTGCAGGGAAGGACGAGGAGTAGGAGGGCTAGGAGGAGGAGTGAACGGGACGGTTTCATGGCTTGAAAGTACGCGCTGTTTGGACAGTAGGTAGGGGTTGAAAAGACTCCCCCGGCCGCACCGTACGAAAAGTTTAAGCTCATATAAGGTAGCTAACCTCACATCTATTCCCCTGTTAAGACATCATGCGACACATCACCCTTCTATTCTGCCTCTTCACCCTCCCCTTGACCGCTCAAACCTTCGACCGAGCCGATTCCCTTTACCAAGCTCAGGCCTACCAGGCATCCGCAGAAGCTTTTACTGAAGTTCTCGACAACGAAGAAGGTGACGTCTACCAGTACTACACCGCCGCCTGTGCCTGGGCGCAAGCTGGCGATACCACTCAGTCCCTGAATTACCTTCAGCAGGCTGCCACCAACGGCTATCGTCACGCCGACTACATCGAACGTGATACGAACCTCATCTCCCTTCACTCTACTGCCGCCTGGCCCGCTATTGTCACCACCGTCGAAGCTAACCTCACTGAGTACGAAAAAGACTACGATCACGCCCTCAAGGATCGTCTGGAACGCATCTACCTCGAAGACCAGGTAATACGGCAACTCTGGGAGGATGCCGAGAAGCGGTTCGGTAGAGACACCGAGGAGACGAAGTACTTCTGGGAGGTCGTGGGCCGGCAAGACAGCATAAATGAGCTAGCCGTAATTGGCATTATTGAGGAAAGGGGCTGGCCAGCCACCAGTTTGGTTGGGGATAAAGCCAATCGGACCGTTTGGCTCGTGATCCAACACGCTGACGTGGAACTACAGGAGAAGTACCTCCCCTTACTACAGACCTCAGTGGCAGCAGGAGAAAGTAGCGGCAGCAACCTAGCCCTGCTAGAAGACCGCATCCTGATGCGCCGTGGTGAGCCACAGATTTATGGCTCGCAGGTACGTAGCAATTCGGAGACTGGTGAGTTAGAGGTATACAAAATCGCCGATCCAGAACACGTCGATCAGCGGAGAGCGGAGGTAGGGCTAGGGCCACTTAAATCCTACCTGGCACGCTTTGGGTTGGAGTGGTCACTACCACAAAGCGAACGGTGATATAGAAGTAAAGGCTAGGTCAGAGCAGACAGCTAATCGGCCTTTACTATCGCTCACCCAGTTCCACCACCGGAGAAGACGCCCGCAAATAAACAAGCCCATCAAAACGCTGCAAGTACCGATCCACCTCCACCGGTTCACTCCGCACCTGCGCCCCCGCCCCGGCCATGGAACGGAATTCTTGCTGCATATAGTCACGCAGCGCCGGGTCCCGACGGGCAGCCCGCAGATCGACGAAGTAGTTGGGATTGCCCCAGCCATCCAGACAGGCCGTAAGGGTGGTGGTGTCAAGCTGCGGCATAGTCCGCTCCGCTAGGCCCCAGCCCGTTTCTTCGGCATCCGCCGCATGGGCCAGCACACTCCCCGTACCAAAGTCCGTACCGATCGCGTAGTAGCGATCCCCGTACCGGCTGCGCAGGCGGCGCCCCGTTGCCACGACATCACCGTTGACCACCCCATAGTACACGTGGCCATTGTGCGCCCAGTACATGGCTTTCCCCTGCGGACTGTGCGCGCGTATCCACTCGATGTTCTCAAACATCCCTGCCTCCCGAATCTCGTGCTTCGGTTCCCACGTCGTTTGCTGGTGCGCGGTGAGGTACTGTTGAATCACGGTTAGATGCTGGAGGGCATAGTCGAAGGCTGTAGAGTCCGCCATGCGCCAAGTTTGCCGGCCGGCGCTGAGTAGGCTATCCGCCCGTGCGATGAGTGCTGCGTCCGTAGCTACTTGACTCTCGGTGCGGTCGTTCCAGATCGTAGTAGCTTCCAGCATGGGACTCAAATCGATGGCCGCCCCCTGCTCCCGCAAGTAAGCCTGGAGGAACTCCGCATCGGTGTTCACGTACTGCATCTCCGGGCCATAGAGGTGGACGGGATCGTCGGGATGCTGCCGGTTGTAGTCCCGCAATTTGGTGAGCAGTTCGACGAACTGCGTGGTGTAGTAGCGCCAGTTACCATCATAGAGGACATCGCGGACCTCATCGATCTCTCCCTGCACGAAGCGGTCCATCTTGCGCGCCGCCCCGAAAGAGTCCTCGATGATAAGGCTCCGAAATCCCTTTTCGCGGACCAGGTAGAAGAACAGCTCACCCGCCAACTGAGTAAACTCCGCGGTGCCGTGGGTGTCCTCGCCGTAGCCGACTAGATCGATACTATCGAGTGGTCCGTCGAGAAACGTAAAATCGGTGGTGGCTAGGTCTACGAAGGCGGTGCCGTAGGTAGTTAGGTGGTCGTTGCACTGCGGTGGCTCCAGTAGCCACTCCTCGGCCGCCGCCATCGCATCATCCGTTACTACCTCCGGTACGATCGCTTCGCCGTAGGTCTGGCCGGTACGGTCGGCGTACACGGAGACGGTCAGGTGTACGATAGCGCCATCCGAGAGGAGTATGTCCGCATTGGTGGTTGAATTGCCATACGTGGGTTGTCCAAAACTGCGCGCATTGGGCTGTTCCCGGAAGGCTACGGTGACTACCTCGCCGGAGCTACTGGTCTGCGGACCGGTCAGCACGGCTACCCGCGGCCGGTCGTGCTGCAGGGTATAGGCAGGCCCACTGAGGGCAAGTTGTACGTAACTATCCATGAACGCCCGACCATCGGCGTAACTCCAGCTCTCCCGTTGGCTCCCGTCCCGCTGCTGAAAGTACCCTAGGGTATCTCCGGTAAACAGCGGCCCCAACCCCACCAGCATGGGCCAGCAGTTGCCTCCGCCATCCTCACGTAGATCTACGATCCAACCTTCGGTTTCTTCGGTGTCCAGTGTGCGGATGAGCGCCTGTAGACTATCGGCAAAGGGGACGGTTACGGAGGGCGGGCCACTCACGTCGGGGACACTCAGGTAGGCGATCCGGTCGTTGATGCGCCGCCCCTCGGCGTAACGAATGTTTGGTATACGGTCCCCATTTCCGACGACCTGTTCTGGCAGGGGCACGGTCATAAGGGAGTGTTTATTGATTTTGCGTAATACCACCAATAGGGTGGAGTGTACGTCGGCCTCCGTCTGTGCTCCCGCCGCGTAGGACAGTGTCAACTGCCGCAGCTTCGTCCAGTCGATCTGTTCGTGATTGAGCGCTCGGGCGCTCACCTTTGCAAAGAATTCATCGACGTAAGCCACTGCCCGGGTACTGATTGGTGTGGTCGGCACTTCGGCTTCGATCAGCTCCACGTCATCGAACCAGACGGTCCCCTCCCCCCTCAGAAGCAGACCGACGGTTAGTGAGTCCATAGCTTCTTCGGCGGCGTAGAAGAGTTCCAGTGTAGTCCAGCCCTGATCCCCAACCAGCGCATCGGACCAGGCATAGTTGCCTTCCTCCATTCCGGTACTGCCATACACGTACACGCTCGCACCTTCTCCGCTCACTCCTTCGATACGCACCCGCGCCGAAATACGGTATCGTTGGAATTGCCCCGGTTGCCTGACTACTGTTTGGTAGGCTCCCCCACTGCCACGATCCGGGAATGGGCTAGCTATTCTTAGCGCGTCGGTTCCCCCCTGGCCCTCCTGGGCAGCGATACCACTCCGGCCGCCCGCCAGGCGGTAGTGTTGCCATCCAGGGATGAGATCACTATTCGTGCGCTCGTCAAATTCAGCATTATACAGCAAGGATTGGGAAGTGCCGTCAACGGCGCTGATGTACAGAAGCAGTAGGGTAAGTAGCAGTCTCATCGTCACAAGATGCACGGTTCTACCTAGGTTCCGGACCAAAATGACGTGAAGGCGGGTCATGTGGGCGCGGACGCGGGTGCAAGGGCTTTTGGGGCGGGGCGGCGGGCGCTACTTTTACGGCATCGAGTGGAGGAAACACGAGCACCGGGTCTACTGGTACTGCCAGCTCAGCGGCTGGGGCGTGGTGGGGCTGTACTGGGCGTACTACTCCATCGGGAGTGTGGGATACCGGGCCATCCCAATCCTACTGATGCAGGTAGCGTGGCAAATCGGAGCAACTCATCTGTACGCACGTACGGCCGTAGCCCGACGGTGGACGGACCTGTCACTACCTCGCCTGCTACCCATCGCGGCCGTAGCCTGGCTCGTACTACTACTGCAGTACATGGCGATGAGCTGGATCAACTACCGGCTCATCTGTAACTGCGATGGAGGATATCTAAATGTAGTACCGGGAGCGCTGAGTGGAGGCCTACGTTATCTTGCTATTTGGTTGTTAGCCTTCCATGGCTATCACCTGGCGCGTCAGGGTGCGCTGCACGCCGCGGAGGCCGCCCGGCAGGCTCAACTGGCTACCGAGGCGCAGCTGGCTAAGCTGACCGGTGAGCTCAACCCCCACTTTCTCTTCAATGCGCTGAATAGCATCAAGGCGCTCACGCGGGAGGACCCGCGTCGGGCCCGCACTGCCATCGATCACCTAGCAGCCCTTTTACGCCAATCGCTACGGCAGGGGGAACAGGACAATATTACCCTGGCCGAAGAGGTCGGTCTCGTAAAGGAATACCTGGCTCTAGAACAACTGCGCTTTGAGGAACGGCTATTGGTTGACTGGAAGCTACCGCTCCAGAGCGATGTGTGGCGACTGCCGCCCCTTAGTCTGCACACCCTAGTAGAGAATGCAGTAAAACACGGCATTGCCCACCGGCCGGGGGGTGGCCGGATCAGTATAACGGTACGTACGAGTTCGGATCACTGGACTGTAGAGGTTCTTAACGACGGGTGCCATACCACCGGCGCGACGGGAACGGGGCTAACCAACCTTCGTCAACGGCTGGACCTTCGCTACGGCGGTAGCGCCTCTATCACTCTGGCGCCAGTCATGGATGTAAACTTCCCGCAAGTGCGGGCCACGCTAAAGCTGCCCCACTGATGTCCGAGCTCCTACGCTGCCTACTGGTTGATGATGAGCGGCTCGCCCGGGTAGAGCTTACTGCGCTACTTGCGGAAGCGGGCGGTTGCCAGATTGTTGGCGAGGCTACCTCAGTCGCTACAGCAATAGAAGGTATCCGGGCGCAGCGACCGGACGTCGTCTTCCTCGACATTCAGATGCCGGGTGCAGATGGCTTTTCGTTACTGGAAACACTTGACGCTCCACCACTAGTGGTATTCGTTACAGCCTTCGATACGTACGCAGTGCGTGCCTTTGCGGTGCAGGCCGTTGACTACCTACTCAAGCCCGTCACCCTGGACCGATTAGCCGCTACGCTACACCGGGTGCGTGAACTTGTGGACGCACCAGCATCGAATGTACCCCTTTATGTGGAGGACAGGCGGGGTGGCCGCTTCATTCCGCTCGATCAACTGTACCTAGTCCGAGCTTACGATCACTACGTTCGGCTCTATCACACGGAGGGTACGGATCTGCTGCGCCTCTCTCTGAAGGAACTAGAGAACCGGCTTTCTGCTAAGGACTTCTTTCGTTGTAGCCGTTCGGCGATCATTCGGATTTCGGCGGTGCGGGAGCTTCGGCCGCTTAGCCGGAGGCGGTACATGGTCCGCGTTGGTCCTAATTTTGAAGAGGTTACCTTGTCAGAGGCACGAGCGGTGAGGTGGCGACGGCGAATGGGAAGACTATGAAGACTTTACTAAACGGAGAATTCTTCGGCATCCAGGACAGAAAGCTCGAACTGGGTTACGTAACGATGACCGCTACTACTTACACCCACGAGCGGGTTGACTGGCACCAGCACGAGAATGCCTACTTCACCTTCCTACTTGCGGGCAAGATGGCGGAGATCGACCACAGAGGTCGCCTGGACTGCACCCCCGGAACTTTGCTGTTCCACGACGCTGAGGAAGCGCACTACAACTTAAAGCCGAAAGAGTATACCCGGGGTTTCCATGTTGAGCTCGGTCAGGACTGGCTTACGCATTTTGATGGCAGAGCCAAGTCAGGTAGCTATCCTGTTCTTGATCCCCGAAAAAAGCTGATTGCGTTTGAGCTGCTTCGGGAGTTTCTCAATTTTGATGACAGCCAGCCGGCGGCAATCGAGTGTTTGGTCAATTCACTCGTACAGAGTACGGAGTGGGATACCCACGGCCAGGGGTCGGTCGCCCCGAAATGGGTGATGCTGATTCGCGAGCTCATACACGACCTACCCGGTCGTCGGTGGACGCTTACTGAACTTAGTATAGCGGCTGACATACATCCCAACCACCTTAGCCGAGCTTTCCCCGGCTACTTCGGGTGTACACTTGGGCAGTACTTGAGGACAGTCCGAGTCGAGCGGGCCCTCACGCTGATGGTAAGTTCCAATCTCAGCCTTTCCGAAATCAGTCATACTGCTGGCTTTTCGGACCAGAGTCACTTCATTCGCACCTTCCGATCCATGTTCCGGCGTACCCCCCTACGCTACCGAAAAAGTCTTGTCTGATTCCCACGTTAAGATGGTTCTATTTTAGGCTCTGATTGTCCGGTAGGTTTGTGCCTCAGCTAAAGGACAATACATGAAAACTATAAAAATTGCCTTACTTTTAGTGTTGATGAATTGTTCCTCTTGCGGGGTATCTAAGGTTAGCGACTTGGTAGAAACAGACGGTATCACGAATGATTTCCACCGCCAAAATGCCGGCAAGGTGCTCTTCTCCAGCAAACCGTCTGCTGGGAAGGAGTACGAGACGCCAAATTTGCTCACTTTGTCGGCTAAAGACGAGCTTCACCTAACTATCTTACTGGACAACTCACTGACCAATTACCTACACTGGCTGGCACCAGAAGTAAGTATATCCGAGCTAGATACTAGTGGGAATTATCAATTCACCTTCTTGGTCGATGGCGAGACTATCTACATCAGCAACCTTCACCCGGGAGCTCCCCGCGTAGAAGAAAAACATCGACAGACCCGGCTGGACAAACCACTCCTGAGCTACCCCTTTTCCGATTGGTGGAGCGCCTACCTCTGGAACCGCTTTATGAGCAACGGAGGCTTGGCTGCCCTTACTCCGGGAGAACACGATCTTCGGATAGAGATACGTCCCTATTTAGAACGGGAACAGCTACTGGTAGGTGAGGTTATCGCAGCCGGGGACGTAACGCTAGACGTCATTCCCCCATCGATTGAGGATGTGGACATCGATGCGATACCCGTAGCAAAGCCCCTACCCTACGGAGGGTTGTACCCGTCCGAACGATTGCCCACACGAGGACTCCTCCAGGAACTGAGGGCAAAAATAGAGGCAAGGATCTATCGAGATATTACTAGCGTGGTAGCGTTGCAGAGGGATTCAATTCTCATTGAAGAGTACTACAATAATGCTACGAGAGAGAGTCTTCACGATGTACGATCGGTAGGTAAGACCTTTACCTCGACCCTTCTGGGAATGGCAATTGCTGATGGCTATCTGGAGTCAGAATCACAGCAACTCGGTACCTTCTATCCGCTCCGTGAGTATGACAATTACGACGAGCGTAAGTCCAGTGTAGCACTCTACGATTTACTGACAATGAGCTCTGCTTTTCTCGGTGATGACGGTGATCCAGACTCCCCGGGAAACGAAGAGTTGATGTACCCCACCGACGACTGGGTACGTTTCGCACTAAACGTCCCAGTAAAATCAAGTGCTGAGCGGCAGTGGAACTATTTTACCGCTGGAGTCGTCGTGCTCGGTGATATTCTCCACCAGCGCGTACCCAATGGGTTGGAAGATTACGCCAAGCGCAGGTTATTTACTCCCCTTGGCATCACGTCACAGGTGTGGCAGCATACCCCCCAGGGCGTAGCGAACACCGCCGGTGGCATCCAGATGACTAGCCTGGATTTCGCAAAATATGGACTACTCTACAACCGCAACGGCCGGTGGGATGGAAAGGAGGTGCTACCTCAGGAGTGGGTTAGGAAATCGTTTACGAAGCAGATAGCCATCACCGACCGGGCAAAGGAGTACTATGGCTTCCTGTTCTGGAACAAGACCTACGTCGTGGAGGGTCGAGAACTGGAAACCTACTACTGCGCTGGGAATGGTGGGAACAGGATATTTGTCTTTCCTCAAGAAAATCTGGTCGTGGTAGTCACAGCTACGGCTTACGGAATGAATTATGCCCACAGTCAGGTAGATGAGGTTATGGAGTTGTATGTCTTGCCAGCGGTGTTGAAGGCGGGATTCACTCCGCTTCCTCCATCCGACTAAGACGCAGCGGATAGGTGATGCCAAAACCCTCCCGCCCGGTATTCGTGGCAAAGGCCTTGGCCGTACCCTGCAGTACCTCCCCGGATCGCGTCAGTTCGAAGAGGACGATGTGGAAGTCGTCTTTGAGCTCGCTCGTATTGATGAGGCCCGTCGGGATCCAGCCGGTTATCCGGTTAGCCGTTCCACCGAACTGATCTACGATGATGCGCAGGGGAAAGGACGCGCCGCCGGTGAAGATCATACTGGACTGCGGCTGCACGAAAGACGCTACCACCATGCTATCCTCCCTAATGTCTATACTGAGCGGGATACCTCCTTCGGGGGTAACGACCTCTCCTGACCACTCTCCGTACCAGTCTGCGGGCGTGTACGTACCGTCCACCTGCGTGCAGGCTGCGGGGGTTTTCTGGCTACTCAATGCGGTCAGTACGATGTCTGCGATACTATCGGAAGCACCGACCGTAAAGGTCACCGGGGTCAGTACAGCCACCGCGATCCCCTGCCCGGGCAGTAAGCGCAGCGTTGACCCCGCCCCGTCTACTCCGCCGTCGTGCCAGAGGTAGACGGCTTCCGGTCCGGCGGAGGGGTCCAGATAAAAGCCCAGGCCGTACCGGTGGCAGGGGTTGGCGTACGTAACTTCGGTGGTATCGGCACCCCGGTACATTTCTAATCGTGCTTCATCCGACATCAATTCCGGTCCCTGCCCCAGGTGATACGCTCCGAAGCGGGCCAGGTCCCCGACCGTGCCGTAGCCATCTCCGGCCGCTGGGGTGTCGGTGAATACCAGGGGAAGTTGCTCCCGCTCGATCCCGTAGAGCGTTGCGTAGAGAATATCCTCTTGCGTATTCACCCCGATGCGGGTATGCTGCATCTCGAGTGGGTCAAGCACGTAAGTACGCAAAGCAGCCGGAAAGGATGTACCGGTAACGCGGGCGGCTACTTCTCCGAGGATGGCATAGCCGAGGTTGGAGTACTCGAAATGCGTACCGGGATCGTGGAGTAGGTAGCCGTGTCGTTCGATCAACTCACTCACCGGGGCCGGTACCGCCGACTCATCCGCGTAGTAAATGCGGTAGTACATCCCCATCCCGGAAGTGTGGGTAAGTAGATTACGGACGGTAACTCGCTCCCAACGCGGATCGGGGTAGGTGATGATACTGTCGAGGTATTGAGCGACTGGTGTATCCAGATCGAGCTCACCGCGATCGGCCAAAATCATGATCAGCGTGGCAGTCAGTGATTTCGTGACCGAGGCGAAGGGGTAGCGCGTACCTGGGTCGGCCTCGCCGAAGGTCCATTCGTGCACCGCCCCACTGTGCTCTACTATAGCTACTGCCGCGGAGGGGATGTGCTGGCGTTCCAGGTAGGCAGTGATGCTGGCGTGGATGCGGTCGGATTGATTGCTCGTCTGAGCGGGCAGCCATACCGTAGCGAGAATTACGAGTAATGCGCAGTTATACAACTTCAGTTTCATATCGGTAAATTACTGCACCGCGAAGTGAATTGGTTTGAGGTACCCGTTACCGCACCTGCGGCCCCGCCCCCTACCCCAGTTAACCCACGGGGCTACGCGTTCAGTCTGCGGCGCTTGTCCTCGGTATGCAACCTTCCTAAGTTTGGTCAGTCCCTAGGGCTACACAGTATCTACACAAGCCGAACCTACGCGACAGGGTATGCTCCTTGGCATTAGCCTACTATTCACCCTACTGTCCTGTACACCAGATCCGGTCACCAACGCTGCGGTCTCAAGCAGTGTACCACCCCCGATTACCGAACGCCAGGAGACCAACAAGGTACAAGTCCTCATTCCAGATGAAGTCTAATCCAATGCCGTCGTTCTGCAGCGAAGTCCACCCGTTAGGGGCGAACGAGCCTTAATCGAAATCAGGATTTACCAGCAGTTGACGCCCTGCCTGATCCTCGTCATCCTTGCAGGAAGCGTATAGCAATATGATGAAAAGGGCAGTTAGCAGTTTGGTGGTGGTCATAGGCTAATAGTATTTCGACCTAAAATTCAATTGCTACCTAAAGATAGTACGCTGTAGCGGGTTTCTGCCACTAAAACCAGAACTTCAGTCGTAGGAAGCCATCGGCGTACATATCCCTCCCCTCCAGCAACTCCTTATCTAAGCTGACGCCGAAATCGATGGAGGTATTCCGGTTGATGAACACGCTGGCCCCCACACCCAGATCGGCCCGTAGCTCGTTCGTCCTACCCTGCACCCGCGCGCCCGACAACTGACTGTCCAGGTAGCGGCTCTCGTAGGTCATGCCCCCCTCGACGAATAGATTGAATAGCGATCTGGTCGTGAGGTAGTAGCGGGCACCCCCGCGTACCGCCGCGGACCGTGAAGTATACGCGTTATCCAAGCCCCCCAGCGACTGATCGAAGGACGTACGGGCCAGGTCGAGGCGCGCCTGTACCGCGAGGCGATCCGTCACGAAATAGTCGACCGAAGGAGAAAGGTTGACGTAATTGAAGGAAAAGGAGTTAGCCCCGCCCACGCTTGCCTCAAAGAGCTGACTACCCACTACCAAGGAGCCGGCCCGAAAGTGCTGCTCGGCGGCCGGTCGCCAGGCAGGTCCGCCCAGTAGGGTATTTAGACTGCCACGGGCGGTATAATCACTTCTCCTCCCGTTGACATTAGTGTAACGAAGTTCCAGGTTCAGGAGGGTGGTCGTATTAAAGGCCCTTTCTAGTCCCAGGGCAAGGTATGTCTCCTCGACGGTGAAGCGCCCCACCGCAAGTTGCAGCCCCGCCTCGCCGTACGGACGCCACGTACGCCCCGCACCGCCGAGGTAGTAGCGTGCGAAGGGCGTGAGGTAGACGTCATCGTCCCCGACGATCGAAAGATTTGACCCTACCAGTAATCGATCCGTAAAAAAGTAGCCCGCCCGCAACTGATCAATGGAGCCGTTCAGGTCGGGTGAGCCGTCTAGCCAGATTTTACCTCGGCAATCCAGGGAGTCGAGCCCGTCGTTTTGGGCCTGGAGACTGGTGGATAGGAAGAGGATGAAAAGTAATAGGGGTAGAGTTGGATTCATATAGAGGCGATTAAACTGGGAAACCGCCGCGGACTGGCTTAGCACCCGGCCGGATACCATAAAGAGGTGCTTACGGTACATCGGGTTGGTAAGGCGGCGGCCCCTCTCCTACTCTGCTTCCCGCCACGCCGTCACCGCCCAACGCCCGTCGACATACATATCTACGCTCAGCGCACCGCTTTCTTCGCTAGCGTGAAAGGTAACCGTCAACCCCTCGGCCTCATTAAAGTACGTGCCGTCAGGCTGCACCTCGAAGTTATCTTCCGTACCATTATCAAATGCTACCATTAGATTGTCTTCGCCCGGAGTCACGACCATATTACCGATGTAATCACTGTGGTAGGTGCCGGCTAAGTCCTCCGTAGTCAGGGAGGGATTGGTAGGCGTTACGTCCGACTGCTCGCCGGCAGTTGAATCATCCCCCTTCAGCCCATCAAGATTACTGAAGGAATAGCTCGTGCGCCCCCGGGCAAGCAAGTCCTGAATATTGACCTGCACCAGCTTATCGGGCATCGTGGTAGGACAAGAACCAGATATATCGCCGGTCGTCAGGTTCTGTACGTTGGAGTAGACGGTCTGATGTTGCTTCTGCCGGGTATCCAGGGCGATGGAGAGCATGGTGGCCAGCCCGACTTCCCGCTCGGCAAGTCGCTCGGTGGCCAGGGGGTAACGCCAGCAGTCACTACTGTCCTCCTTGCCGCAAATGTCAAAATTGGTCGAGACCAGCGGCTCCCCCGGTGCACCGATCACTACGCCGAAGCGCTGATGAGGGGCGAACTTACCGTCCCCGATCCGCCACGTGCAGCTGGGCGCTACGGAAGCCCCCCGCGAACCAGTAGGTCTCGAAAAAGGCTACGACCTCATCGACGGAGCGCATGTCCGCCATGATGTGCGCCAGGATCGCGTCGTTGCCCGCGGGGTAGCCGCGCGACTCTCCGGGTCGAAATCATCGACGTAGCGCATAGCATTGAAGTCGTAGGTCAGGCCGGCCTCGTTCATCCCGCCCTGGGTGCCGCCGCCCTCCCCGAATTCTGGAGAGAAGTATGACAGGGTGTAATAGCCATAGCGGGTCGCGTCCGTTTTCGAAACACGTTAATGTAGTTGGCTACGCCGCGGGGGCCGTCCTCGTTGTTCATGTTCCAGACCTGTCCGTTTTCGGCTACGGCGCTTACGATGGTGCAGGCGGTGGCGGGGGTGGTGAATAGGCTGGTGAGGAGTAGGAGGGTGTAGTGGGTGGGCGTCGTCATGGTTGTTGATTTGTTTTTCTGAATATAGGGGACTTTGCTGCCCCCGCAATTCGGTAACCTACCAAGCTAGGGGCTTTATCGACGGAGGTGGGGGAGGTGGGGTGTGCGGCTTGTTTATTGGGAGCGGAGGTGTATGGTTGGGGCGGGGACGCGGGTGCGAATGTTTCTCAGTAAGGAGAAATGCGATCAATACCGGAAGGCTAGCGGTTCAGTCAACGCTACTAACTCCGCTCCCCCAGGGAGGTGGGTTACATTTCTACAGAAAGTACAACATAGAACGCGTAACTTACACCGCGTCCGATATAATTACTTACCGTGTTGAGCGCTACTCAATTTAGCCTCGTATTCGCCCAGCTTGTTCCAGATAGCATAGAATTCATCAACCCCACCGGGACTGCCTCCAACCGAGGTGTTTATCATGAGTAGTCGGCCGACTTTGGTGGCGGGGTTGAAAAACATATAGGTGGCTACCCCGGGGTCACCTCCAGTATGGCCAACGAACCCACCGGGAGTGAAACCCATAAAGATTCCGCTATTGTACTCATCATCGTAGGCGCTTTCGGTGCTTCTCCCTGGCAACTGCTCCGCGCTAAGCTGCTCGGCAAAAAGCTCCCCGTAGCTTTCTTTACTCAGCAGTACCCCTTCGCCGGCATGTCCCTTGATCAACTCAGAGAGGTACTTTCCCAGGTCGCTAGGAGAGGTGATAAGACCACCATCGGGGTAGGTAATGAGTGAGTAATACGGTAATGCGGTCGTAGGATTTATGTACAGAGTAGTGTATAACTCCATATTCACGTCATCAAAAGACCAACCCGAGTGCCCCATATCCAATGGCTTGAGGATATGCTCGGTCGCAAAATCCTTGAACGGCTTGCCCGTAGCGACTTCCAGAATAGCCGCTGCAAGTGTAGCTCCTACGTTACTGTACTCGTATATCTCACCTGGTTGGTTTTCTAAAAATCCTGTTTTCTCGTACAAATCTCCATCTTCGGAAAGCATTCGTTCTAAGAAACTCAATAGAGGCTCCTTTGAACTAGCAGGATTAAACACCTCTCCGTGCGTAGTCAGTGAATCCGAAACCACCACGTCGTCCTTGAGCAAGTACGTCTTCTCGTCGTAGTAGTCGGTGTCCAGGATGGTTGAAGTGTGCGTAGCTAAATGACGGATAGTGATGGGTACAGCAGGAAAGGCTGGGTTTTGAACCTCGAAGGGCAAGTAATTAGCTATGGGATCATCCAATTTTAGCTGTCCCAACTGTTGAGCCTTCATCAGTGCAAGCCCAATAAAGGTTTTCGAGACCGATCCTATATTTTGAATTGTCTCCTCCGTATAACTTTGGTCGTCTTGTACATTAGAATACCCGATTCCTTTGGTGTAAAGGACCTCGTCTTCGTCCACAATAGCCACACCAAACCCGTTTATGAAACCACGTTGGTGTATTTCATTCAGCTCATCGGTGAGTGAGTCCCGTACCAGAACCGTGCCCGGGTCCACTCGCTCTACCAATGACGAGGTGGGCTGATGACAGGAAGCGACAATGGTGAGCAAGACGATCGATAGGAATTTATTCATGGCGTGTCCGTTTGTAAGATTATTTGCTGTACTTATCCTACCTTATTCTAGCAGAGTGCTCAGCAGTGTCAATGATACCGACCGATCAATAGCCTTCTACCAAAAATTGCAAAAACTGTCATGCTACACTATGATGGCAGTTACTAATTTCCTTGTCTGCCCTTTGCACGGGCCGGTCCTCCCCTTTGTTACGTGAAAGGACAAGAACAGGTGACTTCATTCCCATTCACCCTAAACGTACCCCATCCTGCGCCTAGTAGATGTCGGTGCCACGTAGCGACAAGCGAAGGTGTACACGAAGCAGCCGGTGCCGAAGAGTACCCAGATATGGGAAGCCACTTTAGGATCTTCTTCATCGCTTGCTGCCTGTGTGGTGGGTAAAGTAGTCTTCCGACAGTGGTCCTACCACCATAATGGACGAATAGGCGCTTTCTGCCGTTTAACGGTACTTGCACCTGCGGCCCCGCCCCTTTATTGGTTTAGCCTGTCAGACCGGACGGGTGGGATAGGTAGGCGGGCACGCAGGTGCAAAGAATTTTGCCAGGCAACCCTTTCCGATTTTTGGACGTCTGTTAGCGGGTATGCTTCCGTACCCCCACTCACCGGTTACGCTATGAAACTACTGTGTATCGGCTTACTGATCGGGGTGGCGCACGGCCTGGCCGCCCAGGTGACGCTTTCCGGCTACCTGACCGATGCCGAGAACGGAGAGCCCCTCCTGAGCGCTACCGTATTGGAGGTAGAAAGTGGCCTGGGCGCGCTGGCGAATACCTACGGATTTTACTCCCTTACCCTCCCCAATAGTGCGCAGGACATCACCCTACAGTTTTCGTACGTGGGGTACCGGACCGAGGAGAGGACGCTGCGCCTAGAGCTTGATCAAAGTCTCGATGTGCGCCTGGCCCCCGCGGTGGACTTGCAGACCATCGAGGTCACCTCCGAGCGGGGGGAACGGATCGAGCAGCAGACGCAGATGAGCCGCACCGAGGTACCCATTGCCCAGATCAAACGCATCCCGGCCGTGCTGGGGGAGGTGGACGTGCTGAAGACGTTGCAACTGCTGCCGGGGGTGCAGTCCGGCGCGGAGGGGGCTACCGGGCTATACGTGCGGGGCGGGAGCCCGGACCAAAACCTCGTGCTGCTCGACGGGGTGCCGATCTATAATGTCAGTCACGTGCTGGGTATCTTTTCGGTATTTAATGCCGATGCGATCCGTAACGTCACGCTCACCAAGGGGGGCTTTCCAGCCCGGTACGGGGGGCGCCTGAGCTCCGTCCTGGAAATCAATATGAAGGAGGGCAACCTGCACCGCTGGGAGGGGGAAGGTGCGGTGGGGTTGATCTCGTCCAAACTCACCGTGAGTGGACCACTGCAAAAGGGTAGAACCGCCCTGCTGTTATCGGGCCGCCGTACGTACGCTGACCTGCTGGCCAAACCCTTCGTGAAGCGCGCGGCGGCGGCCGAGGGCACGGACCTCAAACTGCGCCTATACTTTTACGATCTCAACGGTAAACTACAGCACAAGATCGACGACAAGAACCGATTGTTCCTCAGTTTCTACACCGGGGACGACGTCTTCGAAACGCTGATCAAGAGCGACGAGGAGACCTTTGGTGGGGGCACCGACTGGGGTAATCTGGTCACCTCCGCCCGCTGGAATCGGGAGATCAGTTCCAGGCTGTTCGTGAACACTACGCTGATCTACAGCCGCTATAACATTAATATCAATGCGCTGTCGGAAGATGGTACCGAGGACACCTACCGGGCGCGGTACGTCTCCGGGATCTATGACTTCGGTGGGAAGGTGGATTTCGATTTCATTCCTAACCCCGACCACTACATCCGCTTCGGCGGGGGCTGGACGAACCATACCTACCGCCCCGGAGCGGTGAGCCAGCGATCTACCACCGGGGG
The DNA here is from genome assembly GCA_958295895.1 of Saprospiraceae bacterium. Taxonomy (GTDB): domain Bacteria; phylum Bacteroidota; class Bacteroidia; order Chitinophagales; family Saprospiraceae; genus Neolewinella. The sequence goes on from CATQHI010000021.1 coordinate 21,672, forward strand.
CGCGGTGGACCTGGATACGCTCATTGGCTCCCAGACAGATTACGGCAATGAGTTCTACGCCTACGTGGAGGATGACTTTCAGCTGGGGGATCGCTTAAAAATCAATGCCGGACTCCACCTTTCCGCCTTCGCCGTAGACGGCAAGTTGTACGCCCAACCCCAACCCCGCCTGGGTCTGCGCTACCTGGCCGGTAACGACCTGAGCCTAAAGGCCAGTTTCAGTACCATGCAGCAGTACATCAATCTGCTGACGAGCGAGGCACTAAGCCTACCGACGGACCTTTGGGTACCCAGTACCGCAAGCGTCAGACCCCAGGAGAGCTGGCAGGTAGCGGCGGGAGCGGCGAAGACCTTCCGGGGGCAGTACGAGATCAGCGCGGAGGCCTACTACAAACGGATGAAGAACGTCATCAGCTACCGGGAGGGGGCCTCCTTTCTGCAGGGGGTGGAGGACGCCTGGGAAACCAAGGTGACCCAGGGCGACGGGGAGGCCTACGGGCTGGAGTTGTTCGTACAGAAGAAGCAGGGTCGCTTTACCGGCTGGGTGGGCTATACGCTGAGCTGGAACTGGCGGCAGTTCGACGCCATCAACAGCGGCCGGCGCTTTCCCTTCCGCTACGACCGGCGGCACGACCTGAGCGTGGTGGGCAACTACGACCTGTCCGACAAGGTCTGGCTCAGCGGTGCCTTCGTGTACGGCACGGGCAACGCCGTTTCCCTGCCCACCTTCGGGTACGCGAACGTCAACCGCACCGATCGTCAATTTAGCTTCGGTGAATTCACGGAAGCTGGCGTGAGTAAGAACAGCTTTCGGATGACGAACTACCACCGGCTCGACCTCAGCGTGTCCTTCCGCAAGCAGAAGAAACGCTACCTGCGCACCTGGGTGGTCGGTGTATACAATACCTACTGGCACCGTAACCCCTTCTTCCTTACCGTCACCGATGAGCTGGAGTGTGGGAACTCCAATCAGGGCTGCACCCAGCAGCGGCGCATTCGGGAGGTCAGTCTACTGCCCATCATTCCTTCGGTGGCCTATCAATTTAAATTCTAGCCGCATGAGCTGCCCCCTCACCTACACGAATCGCACCCTAAGTTCTGTCCCATGCGTCTGCTCCTAACTGCCCTGGCCGCCTCCGTCTGCTTGCTGAATAGCTGCGCCGACGACCTATTCAGCGCCACGGTGGAGATTCCGTTTCCGGAGCACGAGCCCCTGCCCGCCCTGACGCTGGATGTACGGGCCGGCGACACGACCCTGTACTACCGCATTACGATGAGCCGGGGCATCCTAGAGCTTCCGCAAGCCGTAGAATTATCGGCCGACTTCAGTCTGACGCGCGATGGTGCGGTGGTGGACTCCTTTTCGTCCTACATCAGTAGGAGCGATGCCTTCAACGGGCAGCGACTGCTGGCCACGCCCATTTCTCCCGAGATGGGTAGCTACGAAGCACGCCTCCGGGTGCCGGGGTTTGCGGAAGTCGTGGCGCGGCAGACCATGCCCACCGTGCCCGTCGTCACCAATGTCGCTTACGAGCCGAAGGGGGCACTCGACGGCAATGGCGACCGGGTCGACAAGTTAGAGTTCGACCTGATGGACGATCCGGCCACCGAAGATTACTACGGCTTTCGGACCGTACTGCCGCCTTCTTCCGCTAGTATATGGTACATAGGCTGCGCCAACGACAGCACGGGAGTGGTGACCTGCGACACGGTGTACCAGCAGGACCTGCGTTTCATCTCCCAGGCGAGTCCCGATCCCGCCCTCAAACAGAGCGAGGGCTACGGCCTCGTCCTCACGGATGCTGCCTTCACCAACGACCGGTACCGCGTACGCATGACCTTCAACAACTACAGCGAGGGGGAGGTAGAATTAGAAGTATACCACCTTACCGAAGACGCCTACCGCTTCGGTGTTTCCAAGTATGCCTACCTGGACGCCCAGGGCAACCCCTTCGCCGAGCCGGTGACCGTGCACAACAACGTGGAGAACGGGTATGGGTACTTTTTGCTGAGTAATGTGTTACGGGTGGAGTTGGGGAAGTAGGTAGGGCGTGTCACCGGAAAGGGCGGCGTACCGGTGACGCGAGCGGCTACTACATGGACTTACTTCTAGCGAACGATCAACTTCCTCAGAGCTCCCCGAAAATAGAGGGTGTAGAGCCCGGGGGGATAGCCGTTTAGCGAAATATGATTGTCTCCCAGTGCCACGCTTTCTGTAAAGACAAGTTTCCCACCGGTGTCAACGCATCGTAGTATCCCGGGGAGACCCTCCTTGATGTCAACGCGCAACACACCGTGCCCATCCACTGGATTGGGATAAACGTCAAACCCCTCCTTACCATTCAGGGTAGGTAGTGTGACGTCGGACACGAAATCTAGGCCACACTGCTCGGTCGACCCTATACAGTAATCGATGATCGCTCTGAATCCAGCGTTCAGCGCAAGCACGGGGTTCTGGCATAGTGGAC
>CATQHI010000022.1 GCA_958295895.1 Saprospiraceae bacterium
CGGCGGCCTCGACGGCGATGAGGCGTACGCGCTCGTCGTTGAGGTAATGGTAGTAGGCGCCGGCGGCGTTGCTGCCACCCCCGACACAGGCGACAATGGCATCCGGGTAGTCGCGGCCGATCTTTTCCTGGAGCTGCCACTTGGTCTCCTCGCTGATGATGGCCTGGAAGCGGGCCACCATGTCTGGGTAGGGATGAGGGCCGACTACAGAGCCGATGATGTAGTGGGTATCCTCGGGATTGTTGATCCAGTCGCGGATGGCCTCGTTGGTGGCATCTTTGAGGGTGCGGCTGCCACTGCGGGCGGGGCGTACCTCGGCGCCGAGCATGCGCATGCGGGCTACGTTCGGGGCCTGGCGCTCGATGTCGACCTCGCCCATGTACACGATGCACTGTAGGCCCTTGAGGGCACAGACGGTGGCGGTGGCTACGCCGTGCTGTCCGGCACCGGTCTCGGCGATGATGCGCTTTTTGCCCAGGCGTTCGGCCAGCAGGATCTGCCCGATGGTGTTGTTGATCTTGTGGGCCCCGGTGTGGTTGAGGTCCTCGCGTTTGAGGTACACCTGGGTACCGTAGTGCTTACTGAGGCGCTCGGCGTAGTAGAGCGGACTGGGCCGGCCCACGTAATCGCGCAGCAGCAGGTCAAACTCCGCGCGGAAGGCCGGATCGGCCATCATCTTCAGGTAGCTACGGCGCAGTTCCTCCACGTTGCCATGGAGCATTTCGGGGATGTAGGCCCCGCCAAAGCGGCCGTAGTAGCCGCGCTCGTCGATTGCGATCTGTTTCATACTTCGGTGGTAGTGGCGGTGCGCGCCTTTACGTAATTGAGGAGGTTACGAATCATGAGCCGCCCGTGCTCCGTCATGATGCTCTCGGGGTGAAACTGGACGCCAAAGATCGGAAACTCCCGGTGACGCAGTGCCATAATGCCCCCGCCGGCGTCGGTAGCCGTTATCTCCAATTCGTCAGGTAGGGTAGCGGGGTCGATCACCCAGCTGTGGTAGCGGCCGGCGCGGAAGTCGCGGGGCACATTGGCAAAGAGCTCGTCGTCGTCCAGCGTCCGCTGCATATCGGTCTCGATACCGTGATGCACCTCGGCTAGGTTGTGCAGACTAGCCCCGAAGGCCTCGCCGATCGCCTGGTGACCCAGACACACCCCGAAAATTGTCTTCTCCCCCTTGTACCGCTGGATCAGCTCCGGCATGATACCGGCCTGGGCGGGTAGTCCGGGTCCGGGGCTAAGTACAATCAGGTCGTAAGCGGCCACCGCGTCGAGGTCGATCTCGTCGTTGCGGTATACGTCGATAGCGTGACCGAGCTCCTCCTCGATGTAGTGCACGAGGTTGTAGGTGAAGGAGTCGTAGTTGTCTAGGATTAGGATTTTCACGGGGCAAGTAATTTAAATGAATTCTCAAAATGAAGGTCGGCGGACGAGCCGGCCAAGCCGGAACTCGGCCGACGACTCACAGCCCCTCCGCCTTCCCCAACGCCTTAGTCAGTGCCCCCAGTTTATGGTACACCTCCTGCAGCTCGCTCTCCTCATCACTGGCCGCCACCACCCCGGCACCGGCCTGGTAGTAGAGCGTATTGTCCTGACTGAAGAAGGAGCGGATAAGGATGGCCTGGTTCATCCCGCCGTCGAAGTCGATAAAGCCGATGGCCCCGCCGTAAAAGCCCCGCTGCTGGTTCTCGTACTGGTTGATGAGCTCCAGGGCACGGTACTTCGGGGCCCCACTGAGGGTCCCGGCCGGGAAGGTGTCGCCAAAGATGCGCACCGCCTCATCCTCGCGTTCGAGGCGCCCATCGACGGTGCTGACCAGGTGGATGACGTGGCTGTAGTAGTGCACCTCCCGCAGACTGCGCACGGTCACCTCACGAGTATGCCGACTCAGGTCGTTGCGGGCCAGGTCCACGAGCATGACGTGCTCGGCGTTCTCCTTGGGATCAGCCAGCAGGCGTTCGGTGGCCAGGCGGTCACGCTCAGCATCTCCGGTGCGGCGGTAGGTTCCGGCGATGGGGTTGAGGCGGGCCTTGCCATCTCGGATCACCAGCTGGGCCTCCGGGCTGCTGCCCATAATGCGGTAGTCGCCGTAGTCGAAGTAGAAGAGGTAGGGCGAAGGATTGATACTACGCAGCGCCCGGTACACCTGAAACTCATCACCCGTGAAGTCCTGCTGAAACTGCCGGCTCAGTACGATCTGGAACACATCGCCGATGCGGCAGTGGTGCTTGCCCTTGCTCACCAGCTCACGGAACTGTGCGTCGGTCAGGTTGCTCCGCTCCGCCCCCACTCTCGTAAAGGGGTGCACGGTCCCCCCAGCCCGGATGGCCTGCTCCACCTCATCGAGTCTACTTTCCTGCCCCTCCGGCAGATTCTCCAGTAGGAGCAGCTCATCCCGGTAATGGTGAAACACCAGCACAAAGCGGTACAGGTGATACCTCAGGGCGGGGGAACGCAGGTGCAGAGGCTTATCGAACGACAGCGTATCGAAGTAGGCCACCCCCTCGAAATTGGTGTGGCCGATCAGTCCGTTGAACTGCCGCACCAGGGGCGTCACCTCGCCGTAGTCTATTTGGAAGGATCGCAGGAACTCTCCCAGGTCCTTACTGACGGTATTGGCATCCGTCACGGTCCGCTCCGTAGCCGGCTCCCCTACCCTGCCGCGGGTGATGGTCTGGCCATCCACGCGGTAGGAAGCTAGGGTGTCCAGGCCGATGATGCTGAAGTAGTGCTCATTGTGGCGTGTCTCGTTGGATTCCAGCAGTACGGGGTCGGTAAAGCGGTCGCGCAGCGCCAGGTAAAGGGAGACCGGCGTCAGTTGATCGGCGGTGATCCGGCGGGTCATCACACGCAGCGTGGTGGTGGTGTCAATAAGAGTAATAGCGGTAGACAAGGGGAAGTAAAGTTAGTATCGGCACCCAGCAGAACGGAAAAAGGCCCGCCGGAGCTACCGACGGGCCTTTTAGATTGACGTGCAGGACCTAGGTGCTCAGGGTTGAGTACGGGTAGGCCACCAGATGAGGTTTTGGGTCTGCATGGCACAAATATAGCAGGCATTCGGTAGACCGGCAATCTTTTTGCACCTTACCCCTTTCTCCGCACCTGCGGCCCCGCCCCCTCATCCCTTGTCACCTACACTATGGCAGACTTCCTCCTCTACGGCGCCTACGGCTATACCGGCCGCCTCATCACCCGCCTCTGCGCCGAACGCGGGCTCACCCCGCTGCTCAGTGGTCGCAACGCCGAAAAGTTGGAAGCTATGCACCGCGAGTTCGGCTTCCCGTACCGGGCGGTGGACCTGCGCAACACGACCGAACTACACGATCTACTGCAAGACCAAAAAGTTGTGCTTCACGCTGCCGGCCCCTTTGTCGAAACGGCCGAGCCAATGATGGAGGCCTGTCTGGCCACCGGTACCCACTACCTGGACATTACCGGGGAGATACCGGTCTTCGCGATGGGAGCGAAACGATCAGAGGCGGCGGTTAAGGCGGGGGTGATGCTGATGTCGGGCGTAGGCTTCGATGTAGTACCGACCGACTGCATGGCCGCCTACCTGAAGGAGAAGATGCCGGAGGCAACCGAACTGGTGTTAGCCTTTGCCTGGAAGGGCGGCATGCTCAGTCATGGCACGGCCAAGACGATGCTGGGCGGACTGGGCACGGGTGGAGCCATCCGCGAGCACGGTAAGATCAAACCGGTCAAGGCCGCCTACGACACGCGCACCTTCCCCTTTACCGAGGAGGTGCCGCTGCGGGCGGTGACCATCCCCTGGGGCGATGTGTTTACGGCCTACTTTACTACGGGTATCCCAAATATCAAAACCTACTTCGCTGTGCCACCTTCACAAATCAAGCAGATGGAGCGGAGCAACTGGCTGGGTCCACTGCTGCGGCTGGCCCGGTCAAGACCTACCTGCGCAAGAAGATCGAGGCGCGGCCCGCCGGTCCGGACGATGCACAACGAGAAAAGGCTGAGACCTACATATACGGTGAGGTGAGGGACGTGAGCGGCCGTACCGTCGCCGCCCGGCTGCGCACGCCGGAGGGCTATACACTGACCGCTATCACCGCGGTGATGATCGTGCAGCGGGTACTGGCCGGGCAGGTGGAGGCGGGGTACCGGACGCCGGCTGGGCTTTACGGGGCGGATCTGATTATGGAGGTGGAGGGGGTTACTCGGGAGGATCTTGTTTTGTAGGCGTTGCGTTGGAGGGCGCAACACAGGCGTCGGAGGGCGCAACACAGAGGACGCTGAGGGATGCACTGAGGTACACAGAGAAGTGGTGTTAGCCTCCGTGCCCTCTGTGATTACCTCCCTGTCCTCTGTGTTGAGCTACGCCGCCAGGCGTAAAGATTGAGCATTAGTAACACCTTAACGGAAAGGAAACAATCTTCCCTTCCCCTCCAGGCGTTAACTGCCAAAGTACCTACCATGCGCCGCACCCTACTCCTCGTTCTAACCCTCACCATATTCACCCTACCCGCCACCGCCCAGCTAGGCAAGCTCAGCAAACTAGCCGATAAGGCCGGCAGCGTCCTCAAGGGCGACTCCCCCCTCAGCAACGAAGAAGTAGGCAACGCCCTCAAGGAAGCCCTCGACCAGGGCGTAGGCAAGGCCGTCACCTCGCTTTCGGCACAGGACGGCTACCTCATGAGCCCTTACAAAATCCTGCTGCCCGAGGAGGCGCAGGCCATCGTGAGTCGGGTAAGTGCGCTGCCGGGCTTCGGCAACGTAGAGCAGGACCTTACCCTACGCATCAACCGGGCGGCGGAGCTGGCGGCTCAGAAAGCTACCCCCATCTTCGTCGGTGCCATCAAGGGCCTCACCTTTCAGGATGCCATGAATCTGCTCTTGGGCGAGGACGACGCAGCCACCCGCTACCTGGAGGGCAATACCTCCCAGGCCCTGACCGGCGAATTTCAGCCGGTGATCCGGGCGGCGCTAGACGAGGTTAACGCGAACGAGATTTGGAGTAAAGTGGTTACTGCCTACAATAAAATTCCCTTCGTACAGCCCACCGAGCCGGAGCTCGACATCTACGTCACCTCCCGCGCACTGGATGGAATGTTTGGCCTGATCGAGGTAAAGGAAACGGAATTGCGTGACAACCCCGCCCTGCGCAATACCGAACTGCTGCGCAAGGTGTTCGCCCGGCAGGACAAGTAGCTTTTGGGCCGCGGCCGCGGGTGCTACGCGGGTCGAAAGGCAAAAGGTTAACAGTGAGTTAACGCAAGGGTCCGGGAATCTTCGGACCTTTGCGGCGACTTAGGGTCTCACACCCGAAACTTGATCAACCAAACCCTTTCCCGATGCGAATTTCTAGCTCATTTTTTACGGTGTTGCTCGCGCTGCTGCTGCCCCTGGGGCTCGTGGCGCAGGGGGTTACTACGGCCAGTATGACGGGCCAGTTGAACGACGCTGCTACCGGTGAAGCGCTCATCGGTGCGACCGTGCAGGCTGTCCACCAGCCCTCCGGCACGGTGTACGGTAACGTGACGGACGAAGAGGGCTTCTTCCGCATTCCCGGAATGCGCGTTGGGGGGCCCTACACCGTTACGGCCACCTACGTGGGCTACGAGCCGGTGATCCGGGAGGGAATTAGTCTGCAACTGGGACAGACCTATAATTTCTCCGTTGACCTCGGCACCTCTTCGGTAGACCTGGAAAGTGTAACTATCGTCGGGTCCAGGTCCGATGTATTCGATAGCGAGCGTACGGGGCAGGAGACGACAATCAATGAGCAACAGATCAACGTACTGCCCACAGTGAGCCGCTCTATAGCCGATTTCGCGCGCCTAAATCCCCTGGCAAAGATCGAAGAAGGCGACGACGGCTTTGCCATTCAGATTGCCGGACAGAACAACCGTTTTAACTCTATCTACATCGACGGGGCGGTCAACAATGATGCCTTCGGCCTGTCCGGTTCGGGCACCAACGGCGGACAGACGGGTGTTTCTCCCATTTCTCTGGACGCTGTAGAGCAGTTCGTGGTATCAGTAGCGCCCTTTGACATCCGGCAAAGTGGTTTTGCCGGGGGCTCCATCAGTGCCGTTACCCGCTCGGGAACCAACGACTTAGAAGGATCGGCCTACTACCTGTTCCGCAATCAGGGCTTGACCCGGGACCTGGGCTTCACCAACGATGTGGACTATACCTTCCCCAACCTCACTGACTTCACGGCTAAGACCTACGGCGCGCGGTTGGGCGGGCCCATCATCAAGGACAAGGTGTTCTTCTTCGTCAATGCCGAGCTACAGCGTGATGAGACGCCGCAGGTATTCGATCTGAATAACTACCGGGGCAACGCCACGGCGGACAGTCTCTCACAACTGCGCGATTTCGTTCAGGACCGTTTTGGCTACAACATCGGCAACTACGACAACAACACCGCTTACCTCAACAGCGACAAAATTATCGCTAAGCTGGACTTCAACCTGAGCCAAATCCACAAGCTCTCGATTCGGCACTCTTATGTGCGCGCAGAAAACCTAGAGGCCCGCGCATCCAATGCCGGAAACATTAACTTCCTCAATGGATCGGAGTTCTTCAACTCTAAGACTAATAGTTCCGCCATTGAGCTCAATAGCGTCTGGCAGGACGTGGCCAATAATTTGACCATTGGGGCCACCTTCGTGCGCGATGACCGCGATCAATTCGGCTCCCCCTTTCCGGTAGTCAACATTCGCGACGGTGCCAACGGGGGCATTCAGTTCGGCGGCGAACCCTTTAGCTCTGCCAACCTCCTTAACCAAGACGTAATTACGGTGCGTAATGACTTGAGCATCTACAGTGGCCGGCATAATGTGCTTTTCGGAGTCAACGCCGAGTTTTTTAAGGCCGGCAACCTCTTCATCCGGCAGAACTACGGCGACTACGACTTCAACGGTATCGGTGATACAACTGGGCTACAGCAGTTCTACCTCGGCCTGCCGGCTACCCGATTCGAGCGTAGCTTTAGTCAGGTAGATAACGTAACTGGAGACGAAAGTGGAGCCATTGCCAATATCAATCAGACGCTGCTTGGCTTCTACGTGCAGGATGAGTACAGCGTCAGTGATCAACTACGTATCACAGGTGGACTACGCATCGATCTACCCATCTGGCCCAGTGACGTCCCCGAAAATGCTTCGTTCAACAATGAGGTGATTCCGCAATTGGAGGCCAATGGCTACAATCTTGAGGGAGCACGCACCGGTCAATTCATTAAAACCCAGGTGGCATTCAGTCCGCGTGTAGCCTTTAATTATGATGTGTTCGGTGACCAGCAGCTTCAGTTGCGCGGCGGTATCGGCATCTTCACCAGCCGCATTCCACTAGTGTGGCCCGGTGGCGCTTACAACAACTATGGATTCAACGTGGGAGGGGTACGCATCGATAGCACCGTTGTTTTCAGTCCGAACGTCAACAATCAGGTACCTGGAGAAGTCGATGTAAATAACCCCGCACCCTCCGGCCAGATCGATCTGTTTGCTGAAAACTTCAAACTACCCCAAACAACTAAGATCAACTTGGCGGTAGACTACCAGCTGCCCCTTGGTATTGTCATGACCGTAGAGGGACTTTATACCAAGTTCAACAATTACGTGCGCTACCAGCGACTGGACCTAAACCCCGAGAGCCAGCGCCGGCTTACCGGCACGCCCGATAATCGGGTGTACTATAGTGGCCGGTCCTTCCTGGATACGGACTACAACGGCATCTACCTGGGTACCAATACCGACAAAGGGTACAGCTACAACGCTAGTATTGTGTTTCAGAAGCCCTACACCAACGGTTTACAGGCTACGGTGGGGTACTCCTACGGTGACTCCTATTCCCTGTTCGATGGCACTTCCAGCCAAAACAGCTCGCAGTGGCGCGGATACTACAACCCCGAGGGTCGTAACAATGACGGTCCGGTACAGCGCTCTGCTTTCGCCGGTGGTAGCCGAGTGTTCGGTAACATTGCCTATACCTTCACGCAAGAGCTTACCAACCAGACGTTTTCCCTGTTCATGAATGGCCAGAATGCCGGTCCCTTTACCTATGTAGTAGGCGCCCGCAACCAGAATTTCGTCAATGATGGTGGTTTTGACTTCAACGAAGTGGCATACATTCCAGCCAGTGTTAGTGAGATCAACTTGGTGGAAAGCAATGGCTTTTCTCCCGCTGAGCAGTACGAAATTCTCGACCAGTTTATCAGCAACGACAAGTACCTCAGCGACCATCGCGGAGAATACACGGAACGGAACTCCAATTGGACGCCCTTCAAGACTATCTTCGATGCCCGTTTCCTTCAGGAATTTAAGTTACAAACCGGTACTAAGTCCAATATCCTCCAGTTCTCCGTCGATGTCTTCAACCTGAATAACTTGCTCAATAAGGAGTGGGGACGGCAGACCAACCTTGGCTTCGGTACCTACTCGTTAGTCAACCTGAATGAGATCAGCGACGATGGGGTGGCTACGTATTCGGTTAATCGTGACATCTTAAATGGTGTTCAGCCCGATGATATCTTTGATGACAGCCTAGAGGATTCCGGCCTCCGCAGCAGCCGGTGGACGATGCAGCTTGGAGTACGCTACATATTTAAGTAGCAACGCCAGAAGTGAAGCCTCACGGCTCCCTTAGCTAAATTAGCCCCCGACCGCCCCGGCAGTCGGGGGCTTTTTTCTTTCATTTCCGAACAAACCCCACTCGATCTAACATATAGTAGGTGATGGCAGACCCTACGCAAGCGCAACCAGATCAGGTGGTTAACTCCGCCCTACCCACTGAGGAGGCCGTTATTCCGGTGATCAAAGAACAACTTCACCTCTCCACCCGCGAGATCGTGACCGGTGAGGTGCAGGTGCGCAAAGAGATTCACACCGAAACGGTCGCCATCCCCCTTAGTACCGTACATACCGCCTACCGCGAGGAGCGAGTACCCATCAACCGGGTGGTCGACCTTATGCCCCAACCCCGTTATGAAGGCAAGAACCTTATCGTCCCCGTCGTGCGGGAGGAACAGGTGGTAACGAAGCGACTGGTACTTGTAGAAGAGATTCACCTCATCCAGGAGACCCACAGCGAGGAGCATACCGAGCGCGTGGAACTCCACACGGAAGAAGCCATCATCACCCGCGTACCCCACGACAAGCATTCAACCTCTCCCCTAGCTGACTAGCCAAGAGAGACATCCATTCATTTTATTTTATCATCAAACTTAGCATTAGTAATGAATAACCAGACAGTAATCGGCGTTTTTGACACCAAAGCACAGGCCAACAGCGCCAAGGAAGCCCTCACCAAGGAGGGATTCACCGGCAGCGACATCGACGTATCCCAGTACGGAAGCCACGGTAGCCGCAGTGAGGAGTACCACGACGATCACGACAGTTCCATCGGCCGTTTCTTCGATAACTTGTTCGGAGACGACGATGACGACTACGAGCGCCGTCGTACAGTAGGCCGTGAGGTCGCCAGCCGGGGTACCGTAGTCACCGTACATACCAGTGGGATGGAAAAAGCCAAGAAAGCTGCCAACATCCTGGACCGCTACGGTGCCATCGATATGGACGACCGTTACCAGCAGTACGAAAGCGACAGCTTCGATGCCAGCGCTAACCGCAACCGCCTCAATGAACGTTTCGGTGATATCGACACCGACGGTACCATTGAAGTCATCAAGGAAGACGTCAAGGTAGGTAAGCGCGAGGTAGAAACCGGAGGCGTCACCGTACGTAGCCACATCGTCGAGCGCCCCGTAGAGGAGGATATCCGCCTGCGTACCGAGAAGGTAACCGTGACACGTACCCCCGTTGATCGGGCTGCCGATAGCGCTGACTTCCGCGACCAGACCATCTCCATGAAGGAGACCGCTGAGGAGGCCGTCGTATCCAAAACCGCCCGTGTGGTGGAGGAGATCAACGTAAAGAAGGACGTCGATACCCGCACCGAAACCGTTCGGGAAACCGCCCGTGAAACCGAGGTGGACATTTCTCAGGACGGTGGCGAGACCCTCCGTGACACCGACGGTACCGTTCGTACCGATACCGATCGCAACCGGACTACCGACCGCGACCTCGTCTAGTCCCCTCCCGACATCCACACCATCGGCAGCCTAGTCCACGCGGGCTAGGCTGCTGTTTTTTACCTACTTAAATACAACCACACCATGGCAGAAATACGCATTGAAGAAAAGAAAACCACGGGCAGCATCTGGCCCTGGATCATTGGTCTCCTTCTTCTCGGACTCATCATCTGGGGAGTATCCGAAGCCTTCGACGAATCCGACGAAGTAGTCACGGAGGAAGTCATGGAAAACGACGAAGGGGTGGCACCCGTTGCTCAGGGCGTCGATGAGAATAACAACTACAACGATTACGAGGTCAACACCGATTACGCTAGCGCTAAGGAAGCCTACCTCGCCACTACCGCTAATATGGAGGGCGAAATGGGCCTCGACCACGAGTTCACCCACAAGGCGCTTACCGAGTTAGCTGACGCTGCATCTGCCCTGGCCGTAAGTGCAGGAGTCGATGAGTCCGCAGATACGGGCGAAAAGGCTCAACGCGTGAAACAATTGGCCGAGGAGATCACTCGCGATCCCATGGCTAGCGATCACGCCGACAAGATTAAAATGGCCTCCATGCTGATCGTCGAGATGCTAGAGGACGTCAGCCAGGCTAAGAATAACGAGGCCGGCGATGCTATCAGCAAACTGCGGCAGGAGGCTCAGGCGATGACCGCCGAGACCCTTACCCTCAATCAAAAAGAGAATGTGCGCAGCTTCTTTGGTCAGGCCCGTACCGTGCTCAATGAAATGAGCTAGGGCTTGACCCCCTCTCTTCGTTTCCTTTCATAACTAAAACTACATCCATATGAGTACCATCATTAACGACACCGAAAACACCCGCCTGAAGTTCCTAGAAGATCTTTCCGGCTACAAGGTACACCACGACGACATCGACCCCCGGGGCTATACCGTAAAGCTCAGTTCTGGTGAGACCATCGGCGAGGTCGAAGGTCTGCTGGCCGATACCAGTGCAAATCTCGTCCGCTACATTGAGGTAGAGATAGATGACGATGTCATCGAGCGCCACACCTCAGGCCGGTATAGCGAGGAGGACCGCCATGCGCTCATCCCCGTGGGCCTAGTGCACCTTAATAGTTCCAGCAACTCCGCCACGCTGCTCGGTTTGACCTTCGATCACTTAGTTGACTATCCCCGCTTTCAAAAAAATAAGGGCTACACCACCCGCTACGAGATCGATACCAACGATTACCTGTCCGACTTCCACGAGTACGGCACCAGCTACCAGCGCGACCGCTTCTCGACCAACGAGTACCGCAACGCCGATACGCTGCATGACGACTTCTATACCAGCGACTTCTACACGAAAACGCCCCGGTAGCTCTTTAAAGATTACATTATTACACCCGATCCGCCCCCGGCAGATCGGGTTTTTTATCGCCCGAACTGCTGCTGTCCATCGTAGCGATTCTGGTTGATAGGCACCTCCAGAAAATCAAAGGTACCGGGCTTCACCGCAATGGTAAACTGGTAAGTGTTGCGCTGCGGCGCCCAGCTGAAGCGCATCTCCCAGCAGTGCAGGTCACGGGCGAAGCTGAGGTAGGGGTACGTGATGCGCCTGCTGGTGAAGTCGTAGCCGATCTGCCCGATGTTGACACTCCAGTTTTCGGTTACTTGTAGTGCACCGCGGAGCTCGATGCTATTGGCAGTAGTATTGAAGCGTAGCGTATCGCGGGCACCCTCCTCCAGGGCCACCTCCCGGTCGAGCCGAAAGTTGAGGGTATGGCGGATGCTGAAGTTCTCAAAGAGGCTTAGGAAGTCCGTTTCTTCGAACAAGGTCGCCTGTTCCTCCCGTCGCTGTCTACGCTCCTCGGCCACGTCGGTGACGAACTCCTCCTCCTGCCCCTGGAAGAGTTCCCGAAACTTGTCCACCGTTAGACTGGTAGATATCGTTGCGTTAAAATCGCTCAGTTGTACGGGTACCCCCCGCTCGCTCAGCGTGGTACGGTTTATGCGGCTTACCCGCCGGGTCTGCTCGTTGTACGTACTAACGTACGGATCGAACTGTGCACGCAGACTAACCTGGGAAAGGCCCTTGAAGAGTCGAGTGCTGCCGTTCACGTTGATCGGACTCCACTGCAGGCTATCCGCGCTCAACTGGTAGCGCCCCGTCACCCCGATATTTTGGAACAGTTTGATGATCTGGTCGGCGCTATCCTTGCGGCTGTACACCTTGGCCTCGAAGAGGTTACTGAGACTGTAGTTGATGCCCAGGTTACCCTCCGTACGGGTGGGCTGGCCGAAAATTTGTCCTGCGAAGGGACTAACGAACCTGGTGGGATCGCCCCGCTGCGGATCGACCTCTGACTGAGCTACGAAGTACGGCAGTCCACTGATGAAGTCTACCGCATCACGGTTATCCGGCTGGTAACTCAGTGAGACGGTAGGCTTAAGCACGTGACGGATACCCTTTAGGCCAAACAGTCCCCCCCGCCCAAACTGCACCTTACCGAAAAGCTGGGTGCTCACGCTCACGCCGGCATTGAAATTACGGAAGGAAGCTACGCCCGGCCTGAAACGCTCATCATTAATGGACGCAAAGCTGATGGTATCGGTAATGAGGTTCCCATCCTGGTCCAGTGCGTCCTCCGTCTCGATCGTAGAGGTATCGAGGAAGTAATCGAGCGTCTTGCCGTAGTACACCTCCGAGTAGTTCACATTCGGGCTCACGTTGAAGAACTTGAGCACGTTCAGACTTAGGGAGGCGCTGGCATCCTGCTGAAAGCCGTAGCGGGCATCGGTCAACGTCTGGGGTGTGAAGAAGGTACTGTCAATGCCCGCAAATTCTGTACGGAGTTGGCTCCCGTAGCGAACGGCTAGTTTCTTGTACCACTTACGGGCACTTCCCGGCAAACTCCGCAGGGGGTAGATCGTCTGCGTCTGAAACTGGGCATCGGGGAAGTTGACGCTGATCTGCCGCGTCTGGTTATTTTGACTGTGGTTAAGTCCGGCCGTAAGAGTAGACTTTAGCTTCGGGAAGGTCTTGGTGATGTTCATCGACGAGCGGATCACGTTCGTGCTGGCCGCCTCGTAGGTATTGATGAAACGCTGGTCGACCAGGTCGGTCTGAAAGTTGACACTGCCCCCGAAGGTAAAGGTAGGATGCGCCCGGGGGTCCTGCCGGTGCGTCCAGCCGATGGTGATGCCGCTCGCTACCACCTCGTTGAGCCCCTGCTCGATGGAGGATTCCGTGATTAACCGGCGGTAGCTGACGTTGGCATTTCCACTGTATTTATACCGCTTCCGGTAGCTGGTGGCCGTATTCACCGTGAAGGTTCCGTTGAGATAAATATCCGTAGTGGCCGTCAGATTCACGTGTTCCCCCAGCGGAAAGAACCAGCCAATGCCCTGAAAGCCGAACCCCCACTGCGGACTGTACTGGTAGTCGCTCGGAAAGAGCAGTCCGCTTGAGCGCCCGCTCTTCAGCGGAAAAAACCCGAAGGGTAGCCATAAGGGCGTCGGCACTCCCATAATCTCCAGGTTCGACGGACCGATGATGGCCAGCTTGTTCGGTACGATCTTGGCCCGCTGTGTACGGATGCCATAGTGGGGATGCTCCAGCGAGCAACTGGTGAAGATGGCCCCCTCGGTGTAGATCACGTCCGAGCGCGTGGAATCGTTGGTCTGGATCGCCCCACTGACGAACTTCGACTTGCCCCCACGAATAAAGACATCGTCCTGGGTGGTCACAGTCTCCTTGACGATGCCCTTTCGCGACTTGAAGTTATACTCCAGACTCTTGGCGCTAAATTCTTGTCCACCATCGCTGAAGATCGGGTCGCCTACCAGTACGCCTGCACTATCGGGGTACGGGGCGGCACGGACCAGGTTGGTGCCGTAGTCCAGGGTAATGAAGTCGGCCTTTAGGCTAATTTGCTGGTACTTCACCTCCGCCGCTCCGTAGAGGCGAATTTGTTGGTTGGCAAGATCGATGTCCATACTGTCCCGCGCCTGGTAATCTACGGGGGCATCGAGGCTGTCCGGGCTCATCTGAAAGTCAGCCGTCGACCCGCGGAATGGCGCTTCCTGCGACACACTATCCACCTGCGCACCCGCCCAGAAGGGTAGGCTCAGCAGACAAAACAGGAGGGCGGCGGCGCGCAGGTGCAAGGGCGGGTGGTTGGAAAACAGAGCTACGGAATGGATACGAAAAACGAGTGACGCGTTGGGCGTGCGACGCCGAAACCGGGGCTTTAACGCTTCCTTAATACGGGCCGGCAAAGGTACGACACCGGGGACGGCGAGGCCGGGTCGGTTGAATTTGGTATATTTCCCGGTAACGAAAATTTTATCTACCCCCTCATCAAGTATCTATGATATGCCCTCCAATTTCATCTTCGAGCTGCTCTGTATCGACCCCGAAGACATCAACGACCAGCGCGGCTTCATCCACGCCATCAGCTACTCCAATGACGTCTGGAACGGCCGCTCGCCCATCATCACGAAGGACAAAAACGGCCTCGAATTTATCAAGGGCGAAAGTGGCCTTACGGTTAGTGTCATCAACGTAGACACCAGTAAAATCCTTACCGATCTAGTAGAAGCCGCCTTCGTGCTTCGCGTCGAAAGCCCCATGTTCGAACCCCTGGAGCCCTTTCGCCAGCGGCTGCTGCGGCACCTGAGCGACAAGCTGCGCTTTAACCACCTGCGGGTGCTACAGGACGATATCAGCTCCGAGATCGCCAACCAGCTCTACCCTAAGATCAATGCCGTGGAGAACCTGCTGCGGCGCTACCTGATCAAGTTTTTCTTCCAGCGCGTAGGGATGTCCTGGTGGGAGGTCACGGCCACGCCGAAGATGATCGAGAAGGTGAAGGCCCGGCAGCGCAACCGCTCCAACCAGTTTAGCTACTTCATCAACTCCGACATCGAGTTTGCGGACTTTGATGACCTGGGGCTGCTGATTTACAAGCAGTCTACGGGCTTCAACGAGCCGGAAAAAGTACTCGAACGCCTGTCCCACATCGAAACCGTCGAGGAGCTGCGCGAGCTCAAGGAGAACCTGGAGGGCAACTACACGAAGTACTTCAAGACCTTCTTCCGCGACAAAAACTTCGAACGGCTCTGGAAGGAGATGTCCAAGATTCGCAACAAGGTGGCCCACCAGGCGACCTTCTTTCACTCCGAGCTGCGCAAGGGCATCGACCTTTCCGCCGAGCTGACTAGCATCATCAAGGAGGCCGAAAGCCACATTGATGAGATCGTATTGTCCCTTAAGGAGAAGCAGGCCATCCACCAGGCCGCTGCTGAAGTGGTACGCGAGGAGCAGGAGGAGGCGGCCGTACACCAGGTGCACGATCTTAACGGTCAGCGCACCCAGCAGGCTGCTACCGAGGAGGCCGCCCTGGCCGCCACCAAGGGACCGGATGCCGGCAGCGACCACCGCGTCAAGCTCACCGGCCCCAAGGTCATCGGCAAGATCAAGCTGGAACATAAAACCAACAGCTACCGCGACACCGCCCCCCCGGGCTACCGCGTCATCACCGCCGAGGAGATCCTGGACGAACTGCACGATGCCCTGCACCTCAACTTCACTACCTACGTGGGCCTGAAGTGGTTCGTGACCCAGTACCTGGCCAATAAGGGCTACGCTATTGGCACGACCTACTCCCTGGTCAACATCCTCATCGAGCAGGAGCACATCGAGCTGTACGATTATGAGAGCTCGGAGGGGTATATGATCAAGGCGGTGCGGCTTCCGGCGGACGGGGACTAACTATTCGAGGATCCGAAAGGTCGTCCGCCGGTTGCGCTGGTGCTCCTCCTCCGTGCAGCGTTCGCAGATACACGCGGCGACCGGCTGGGTCTCGCCGTAGCCCTTGGCGGACAGGCGATCGGCGCCGATGCCGGCCTGGACCAGGTAATCGACGGCGGCCTGGGCGCGGGCCTGGGAGAGGGTCTCGTTGTAGTCGTCGCGGCCGCGGCAGTCCGTGTGGCTACCGAGCTCGATGCGGATGCCAGGGTTACGGGTCAGCAGGTCGGAGAGCTCATTGAGGGTGGGCTGGGCGTCCTCGCGGATGAAGCTCTCATCGTAGTCGTAGTAGATATTCTGCAGCACGATCTCCTGGTTACGGAAGATCTTTTCGATCTCGAGCTCCAGTTCGTAGCGCTGCTCGGGAGCGTCGGGGTCGCGGGGTAGGTTACGGCTGCTGAAACGGCCCTCGGCGGCCAGGTAGTCGGGGCGCTCGGCGCGGAACTCGTAGCGCTGGTCGTCGACTAGTACTAGGCTGAGCTGGCCCTCCTCGTTCGTGGTGACGGTGCGGCTCTGGTCACCTACCTGGGCAATGACCGTGGCGTTGGGGACGGGGCGTACGCCGAGCACGCGGCTGGAGGGGTTGCTGGGGTCCTCGCGGATTTTTTCTACCACCGTCACGTCGAGCACGTTGCGGTAGGCGATGGGCGTAGTGTCGGGCGGCGGCGGGGGCAGTTGCGTCTTGGTGTAGGCGTAGATATCGTCGCTGCCGGAACCGCCGGGGCGGGCGCTACTGAAGTAGCCGGTGGTGGTGGAGCCGATACCGGTACCGTTGCGGCGCACGATGGTGTAGGCGAAGTCGTCCGCGCCGCTGTTGATCGGTAGGCCCAGGTTTTTGGGCGCGTTGTAGCGCTCGTCGTCGAGCGGCCAGGTGCGGAAGATGTCGAGTCCGCCAAGGCTTTCGAGGCCATCGCTAGAAAAGTAGAGGGTATCACCGTCGAGGGTAGGAAATTGCTCGTTGCCGGCGGTGTTGATGGCGCGGTTCATCAGGTCGGGGGTACCCCAGGCCCCGTCTGGACCCTTAATCACCTTATACAGATCGTAACCGCCCCAGCCTTCTACCAGGTTAGCGGAGAATATTAGCGTGTTTCCATCGGGGCTGAGGGCAGGATGCATATAGTTCGCTTCCGGCGTAACGAAGGGCAGCTTCTCGGCTACCCCCCAACCATCGCCTACCCGCTCGCTGACGTAGAGGCCGCAGTAGGCATCGGTGCGCTTGGCCGGCGGGCTACAGCGGGTGAAGATCATGGTATTGCCATCGGCGCTGAAGGCGGGTGTCCCCTCGTTATCGTCGGTGTTGAGCGTGGCGGTGAAGCCCTCCACACTACTGGCCTCGGGGTTGGCCCGGAAGAGATCGCTGAAGTGACGGCCCGTCCAGTTGTAGGTCGCATCGCCCGTAGCGGCTCCCCGGTCGCTGGTAAAGACTAGCGCATTATCGAAGGATACGGCGGCGTAATCGGCCTGCGGGCTATTGAAGGCCACCGGGTTCACCTCATATTCCTGGCGGTCCTGCTTAGCCTCTCGCTCCCTTAGTTTCATGGCCAGCTCGGCCCCGGCGATGTCCTTGCGGAATTCGTAGCGGCTGCCGATCTCGAAGCCCAGGTCGGTGTAGGTCTGGATGGCCTCCTCGTAGCGTTCCAGTCGCTTGAGGGCCGCGGCCTTTTCGCGTAGGGCATCGGGACCGACGCCGTTGTCGTAGGCCGTCTGGAACCACTCCACGGCCTCTTCGTCACGCCCGAGCTCCCGCAGACTGACGGCCAGGTTGTTGGCGATCTCCCCCTGCTGCCCCCGGCTCTTTGCCCGCTTGTACTCGCGCTCGAGCATGGGCACGGCGACGTTGTACTGTTTGCGGTCTACGGCGGTGGCGCCGTCAGTGATCTTGGCCGTGTAGGTACAGCCCGCCAACAGGACTAGAATGAAGGCGACAAAAAGGGCACGCAGCATAAAAGAGGGCTTTGCACGAAAACGACTGGGGGGGTCCATTGTTGGCCTTCCAGCGTCGGCTGTCCGTCGCCGGGGCTAGTCCGATGATGTCGGTACGATGGCGGAGGTATAGGAGGTCGTCACCCGCAGGTAGGGATGTCCGAAGTACGACTGGTAAGCGATCGGGATGAGCTGTACGGTGTGCTCGCCGGGATAGCCACCGTGGCGGTAGGTAGCCTGTAGACTGTTGGGCAGCGCGCCCGGCACTACATTGGTGAGACTGACCTGATTGCCCCAGTCGGGCTCGGCTACAAAATCCTCCTGGTTGATGCCCATGAGGAAAGGACCGTAGGTTATGTAGCCCGTTGTGGGTTCCGCCGGAAGGTCGCCACCTGTAGTCCGTTCCTCCCCGGGGTGAAAGCGCAAGTCGTACCCTAGGCTGATCTCCCAGGTATCTCCTGCCGCCGGCAGCTGCGGCTCGACCGCGGCTACGCCATTAATTTCCATTGCGGTGACGCCCTCCGGTTGCAGTATACGCAGTGGGGTGTCCTCCCAGGCGGTCACCTGGAGCCGGTACAGTTGTCGCTCTCCGTTCGTACCGGCGTAGGTCAGGTCGAACGACTTTCCATCCCGCGTATACCGCTGACTGACCAGTAGCTGTAGGGTCGACACGCCCGCCGTTGTCACTACTGCTTCCCGTTCCTGCACCGTAAGCAGTGCCATCAGTCCGTGCATGGTACAGCACCACCAGGAGCGGCGGGGGTTGCTAGCGCTCATGCCGTCGGCGGTAAAGTAGTGATGGCCGAAGTCCCCGCTCGGATACTGGTTGTAGAACAGGGCGTTGAGCAGCGCCCGGTTAGCGACGCTTACGTACCGATCCTCGCCCGTCAGCCGCCCCAGGTGGTAGGCTAGGCGCACGAAGTCGGCCGAGGAGCAGCCTTCATCCCGGTCCCCGCGGCCCCCGAAGTACTCGTATACCGCACCGTGGCGGGTGTAGTCGGCCGAAGCCAGGAGGTCATCGAAGGTTGCTTTGGCGTAGGCCAGTTGCTCGGTATTTCCCGTTAGCTCATACAGCATCAGTACACCGCGCAGGGTGGTGAGATACCCGTGGGTATGCACCTCGCCCCGCTCCGGGAGCACGGTATAGGCATCGACCGCGGCCTGGGTGTACTGGGCCTCGCCGGTGGCCCGGGCCAGCAGCACCAGCCCCTCGATGTACTGAGTGAAGCAAATGATTCCCTTGGCCCCGAAGCCCCGCAGTCGCTCGGCGATTTCAGGGCTCCGGGAGGCCTCTGCCGTACCGATAAAAAAGTCGCCCAGTTTACGGGCGGCGGCGAGTGCCGCTGCGTTTCCCGTCCGCTCGTAGTAGGTCATCAGTCCCACCAGCAGGCGGCCGTTGCCCCAGAGTAGCGCCATATGCTCGCCACCGATCGCCTCGGCGGTGTACACCAGCGTGGGGTCGCCAAACCGCCCGTCCTCCTTTTGCTCCGCGATCAGTTTCGTGACCAGCACATCGAGGTCAACACTACCCCGCCGTTCGGGATCGACCAGGCTCATCACCTCGATGTAGCGTCCCGAAAGGTCGCCGCTGAAGTTATAAAAGCGGCGTGGATCGTCGGGGTGTAGGTCCACGTCCGCCAGCAGAAAATCCTCGGTGTAGGCCGGCTGCATGTTCAAATCGGTCAGCCGCTTGATGCTCAGATCAATGCGGTGATCGAGCTCGTGCTCGGGAATGGACAGCTGCGCTTGCGCTAGGAGGGGTAGGAAGAGCAATAATAGGATACGCATGATTGGGTAGTTGGTGACGGAAGATACTATTCTGTCTTCACTCCCACCACCGCAAAGGTGTGCGCACCCGTCCCTAAATCACTCAACCTCAGCGTATAGTCGCCCGGCACCCAGGTACTTACATCCAACGAATCGATCACTCGACCTACGGGTATCCGGTCCATTACTACCCCATCGCGCAGTACGGTCAGTAATTTCTCCGGTCCGGGCAAATAGAGGCGTAAAGTTGGGCGGGACCGCAGGTGCACGGCAGGTTGTGGGGGCACCCGATCTTGAAAGTCGCTCAGATCTAGGTGGTAGCCCCCGAACGTCAGGGGCAGCACGAAGGCGGTGTCCTTACCGGTGTAGCTGCCCCGTACGGTCGTCCGCTCGGTGGCCGCGGTAAACCGGTAGGTGAAGGGCAGGGCCCTGCTTGCTTGCCCCGATAAGCTCACCGAATCGGCGATACCAAAGCCTAGCAGCGGAACGTGAAGGTAGGTGGTGACCGGCGCTCGGTCGAAGTTATTGACGGTGAGGGTATCGCGGAGCTCTTCGCCTACTCGACCGTAGTAGATCGTCCTGCCCTGGGATGCGTAAATGTTGGTGGACAGATACCTCGCTCGTTCTTGTGCAGGCTTCCGTTCCTGCCGGCGCGCTGCATTTAGACTGTCGATCTGTGATTGATGCAGTGCTAGGAAGGTGACGTGAGGAATAATTTGTCCCGCCGTGTCCCGGACCTCTACGCTATCCACCATACGGATCAACTGGTCGGTTGCTCCTGGCACAATGCCGCGCTGAAATTGCTCGGCGCGTGACAGCTCCTCTACCGGTACCAGGCGGTAATTGCTTACCGTGACCAGACCAAGCTCAGGATAGTGCAACGTATCGGTTTGGATCGCCTGCGCGCAAAGCGCCCCACCGAAGAGAAGAATAAGCGTCGACCACCGGAGCTTCACCATCATTACCTAATATAAGGACTTTTCCGTAGGTGTGGCTTTAGCCGCGCTAGCCTGCACCCGCGGCCCCGCCCGTATGTCCGTACAGAAAAGTCGAATAACACTGCCAATCTGTCAGCCCAGTAGCGTACCTTTGTGGGCTAAAGTGGAGTGCAGATGTACGACGACAATCCGACGCTACGGGGGATGGGAGATAAGGTGGTGAATGAGGCCCTACAGGGACAAGTTTACGGGGCACCGGAAGTACTGGATAGGCCCGCCGCCAGGCAGTTCTACATCGAGAGCTACGGCTGCCAGATGAACTTCAGCGACTCCGAGATCGTAGCCTCCATTCTGGGAGAGGCAGGCTATGGGCCTACACGCGATCTCGAGGCCGCCGACCTAATTCTGATCAATACCTGTTCGATCCGCGAAAAAGCGGAGGATACCGTGCGTAAGCGCCTGCGGGTGTTCGATAAGGTCAAGCGGCGGCGGCCGGGTACGCTAGTGGGTGTGCTGGGGTGTATGGCCGAACGACTGAAGGCTAAGTTTTTGGAGGAGGAAAAGCTGGTGGATTTAGTGGTGGGTCCCGATGCCTACCGCGACCTGCCGAACTTGGTGGCCGGAGCCGAGGAGGGGGACAAGGGCGTGAACGTCTTCCTGAGCCGCGAGGAGACCTACGCTGACATCAATCCGCTACGCTTACAGAGCAATGGGGTTACGGCCTTTATTTCCATTATGCGGGGCTGCGATAATATGTGCTCCTTCTGCGTAGTGCCGTACACGCGGGGGCGGGAGCGGAGCCGGAGTGCGTACAGTATCGTAGCCGAGGCGACGGACCTGTTCGACCGGGGCTTTCGGGAGGTGACGCTGCTGGGGCAGAACGTGGACAGCTACAAATGGGTCAATCCCGAAAGCGCAGGTGTATTGACCTTTGCGGAACTGCTGCGACTCACTGCGGCGGTCCACCCCGACCTGCGTATCCGCTTCAGTACCAGCCATCCGAAGGATATCACCGACGAGGTGCTCTATGCCATGCGCGACCACCGCAACATCTGTAAGTACATTCACCTGCCCGTGCAGTCGGGTAATAGCCGCATCCTGGAGCTAATGAACCGGACCTACGACCGGGAGTGGTACCTGCGCAAGATCGACCGCATCTACGAGATCCTGCCGGACTGCGCCATTAGCTCGGACGTGATCACGGGATTTTGTACGGAGACGGACGAGGAGCACCGGGAGACACTGAGTATGATCGACTACGCCAGGTATAGCATGTCGTATATGTTCTACTACTCGGAGCGGCCGGGTACGCCGGCGGCACGTAAGCTCACCGACGACGTGCCCCTTGCGGTGAAAAAGCGGCGCCTACAGGAGATTATCGACCTACAAACCGGTATCAGTCACGAACTCAACCAGTGCGATATCGGTAAGACGTTTAGGGTGCTGATCGAGGGGGAAAGCAAACGCTCGGCCATGGACTGGAAAGGACGCAACAGCCAGAATAAGATGGTGATCTTCGCCAAGACCGGCCATCACCAGCCCGGCAATTACGTCAACGTGCGCATCACGGAGGCCACCTCGGCTACCCTACTCGGTGAACTGCTAGAAGCCTAACTCAGTATGGCAGCGATAGCAAGTGTCAAGCGCCGTTACGGCATCGTGGGCCGCTCGCCGGCCCTGGAAAACGCGCTGAATACCGCCCTGCGGGTAGCTCCTACCGACCTGAGTATCCTCATCACCGGTGAGAGCGGCGTGGGCAAGGAAGTGTTCAGCCGCATTATTCACGACAACTCGCCGCGGAAACACGAAAAATTCATTGCGATAAACTGCGGGGCCATCCCGGAGGGGACGATCAACAGCGAGCTCTTCGGCCACGTAAAGGGCGCCTTCACCAATGCCACCGGCGACCGCAAGGGCTACTTCGAAACCTACGACGGGGGTACCATCTTTCTAGACGAGATCGGTGAGATGCCGCTGGATACCCAGACCTACCTACTGCGGGTGCTAGAGACCGGGGAGTTCATCCGCGTGGGGTCGAGCACCACCCAGCGCACGGACGTACGCATCGTGGCGGCCACCAACCGGCGGCTCAGTGAGCGCATCGCCTCCGGTAAATTTCGGGAAGACCTTTACTACCGGCTGGCTACCGTGGCCATTGAGCTACCCAGCCTGCGGGAGCGCTCCGAGGATATCTACCTGCTCTTTCGCTACTTCGCCAACAACTTCGCCGAGCAGCAGGGCTTCGAGCCCGTTCAGATCGACGACGAGGCCCGCTGGTTACTGGAAAACTACCAGTGGCCGGGCAACATCCGCGAGCTCAAAAACGTGACCGAGCAATTGTCCATCCTCGCCGAAAAGCGGGAGTTGACCGCCGTGGATCTGCTGACGATGATGCCCAAGCTACGCGACCGCAACCTACCGGCCATCACGCGGCAGAACGGCAACGGCGGGGCCGGTGACGGGATGCAGGAGCGGGAGATCCTCTATAAGGTACTCTTTGACATGAAGTCCGACCTCAACGACCTCAAGGGGCTCATCTTCGAGCTCATTCGTTCCAACGACCTGCGGGTGCCGGATATGCAGAAGGTGCGCTCGCTCCAACTGCCGGCCACTTATCCGGCGGCGGCCGAGGAGATCGACCGGCGGGCGGGCGGGGATGAGGTACCGGAGGAGGGACACCACCCCATCATCGTAGATTCGAGCATGCAACGGGCCTACGACCGCAGCGAGATCGTGGAGGAAGACCTCAGTCTGGCCAACGCCGAGCGCGAGCTCATCCGCAAGGCGTTAAAGAAGCACAACAGTAGACGCAAGGAGGCCGCCGGAGAGTTGGGTATCAGTGAGCGCACGCTGTACCGTAAGATCAAGGAGTACGAGATTTCGGAGTGACAAACCTAACCAAAGCCCATCGCGTTACAGTCGCGTAGTTAATCAACCACTGCGTGCCTACACGCTCACCCAGCCTCCCCCCTTATGCGCAACGAAGTAAAGATTGGAATCCTGGCCGTAGTAGCCATACTACTGGCCTTCTGGGGGTTCAAATTTATTCAGGGGAGCAACCTATTTTCATCCGCACAGACCTACTACGTAGACTATAAAGACGTAGCGGGGTTAACCGTAGGTACTCCCGTGCAAATCTCCGGCGTGAACGTTGGCTCCGTCAACGAAATTCGCCTCGACCAGGTCAAGAAATTAGTCGTCGTCACTCTGGAGGTCCGCAAAAACGTCAACGTGCCGCCGGGTACCCGTGCCTACATCAGCACCGTAAGCCTGCTGGGCGAAAAGGCCGTGCAGCTCGAGTACGATAAACCCTGCTTCGGGGACGGCGACTGCGCCGAGAACGGAACCTATCTCGAAGGTTCCTCCAAGGGGATCCTGGCCTCCTTCCTCGGTACCGATCCGGATGCTGACCCCGCCGACGGCATCAAAACCCAGATCAGCGAGGGCCTCGATAGCCTCCAGTGGACGCTGTTCAGCGAGGAAAGTAATAACCCCATCGCCCGCTCGTCCCGCGACCTGGCCGCTACCATGGAAAACCTCCGCGCCGCCTCCCAGCGCTTCGAGACCCTGCTCGATGCCAACAGCCGTAGCATCAGTACCACCACCGAAAACCTGGCCAGCCTCACCACCTCGCTCAACGGTCAGGAGGAAAGTATCGCCCGCATTATCTCCAACGCCGATACCCTATCCGGCAACCTCAGTAAGCTCGAACTCGAGCAGACCGTCGATGAGGTCAACACCAGCATCGTGCAGCTACGCGGCACCCTCGATAATGCCGACCGTGCGCTTAACGGGGTCACCGACGTACTCGACGACGTCCAGCAGGGCAACGGCACCCTCGGTAAACTGCTCACCGACGATGAGATATACAACCGCCTCAACCGCGCCAGCCTGGCGGCGGATACGCTGCTGACCGATCTCCAGGACCGTCCGTACCGCTACGTTCCCTTCAAGAGCCGCCGGCGGGTACTGAAGTTCGACCGTAAGGATGCGGCGGCGGAAGTAGAAAATAACTAAGGTGGAAGTCCTGACGGCCGAGCAACACCGCGCCCTCGACGCGGCCACCCTCGCCGAACAGGGCATTACGAGCCTTCAGCTTATGGAGCGGGCGGCCACCGCCTGGGCTACGGCTTTTATGGTACACTTTCCTAAGAAGGATCGCGAAGTCGTGGTTCTGGCCGGCCCCGGTAATAATGGAGGCGACGGACTGGTCATTGCGCGGCTGCTTCGCTTTGAGGCCTATTCGGTGCGGATCGTGTACGTCGATCTCGCGCCCGCTTCTCCCGATAACCTGGCCAACCAGCGGCGGGCCAGGGACGTTGGTGTCCCCCTGAGAAGCTGGGCACCCGGCGATCCCCTCCCCCAGCTTCCCCCTGGCAGCCTCCTCGTCGATGCGCTATTCGGCACCGGGCTGAGCCGTCCCCTCACGGGCAAGGTAGCGGAACTGATCGAGCAGATCAACACGGACGAATCCCTCACACGGGTGGCCGTCGACCTACCCAGCGGCCTCTACACGGATGCTCCGGCGGAAGGTGCTGTCGTACGGGCCCACCGTACCCTAAGCCTAGGTTATCCTAAGCTGGCACTCTTCGCCGCGGCAAACGCCAAGTATCTGGGCAAGTGGGAACTGGTAAAATTCTCATTGTCAATAGACTACGCGGCGGCGGGTACGCAGGTGCAACACTGTATGCTAAGGGCAGCGGAAGTCGCCAGGCTGCTCCACCTGCGGAGTAGTAGCGACCATAAGGGTACGTTCGGACACGCGCTGCTGGTGGCCGGGGCCTACGGTAAGCTGGGGGCGGCGGTGATTTGTGCGCGTAGCGTGTTGCGGGGCGGGGCGGGACTTGTCACTACCCACATTCCGCGGTCGGGCTACCAGATTATGCAGATCAGCTTTCCGGAGGCGATGTGTAGCGTAGACGTACACAAATACCACTTCACCTCCGTGGAGGTCTCGGACCGCTACGCTACGGTAGGTGTCGGTCCCGGTCTGGGCCAGGATGAAGCTACCGCTAAGGGGCTGGCGAAGCTGCTGGCCGACTACCGTAAGTCGATGGTCATCGACGCCGATGCCCTTAATTTGATCGCTGCGCAGGGCTGGCTCGAACGGATACCGACGGGTAGTATCCTTACGCCCCACCCTAAGGAGTTCGAGCGCCTATTCGGGCAGACCTCCGACGACTTTGCCCGCTGGGAGGTGCAGCGGCAGCGGGCCGTTTCCCTGGGGCTGGTGATCCTCTGTAAGACGAACCATACGAGTATCGCTACGCCTGACGGTAAGTTATACTTCAACACCACCGGCAACCCCGGTATGGGTACGGGGGGTACGGGGGATGCACTTACCGGACTACTTACGGGGCTACTTGCCCAGGGCTACGATCCGGGCACCGCGGCACAATTGGGCGTTTACCTCCACGGACTGGCTGGCGATCTGGCCGCCGAGCGACTCGAGCAGGAAAGTCTGCTAGCTGAAGACCTCGTAAGCCATCTGGGAGCTGCCTTTCGCCATCTGCACCGACTACGCTCCCCGGGCTGAACAAAAGGAGCTACCCAACCTATTGTACCGACGAAAAGCCCCCGACCACGTGGAAGAATACGCCCCGAACGATTCCGATGAGCTGATGACCGATGGTGCCATGCAACTCATCGACCCCAGCCTGCCCCAGCTGCTCACGATCCTACCCCTCTCGCAGCGGCCCATCTTCCCCGGTACGGCCCTGCCGATGACGTTTTCCGGTTCCGATAAGTTGATGGCCATCCGTATTGCGGTGGAGCAACACGACGGCTTCATTGGGGCGGTGTTGCAGCGGGAGGCCGACGCCGACGACTACCGCGAGTCGGACTACTACGAGGTCGGTACCGTCTACCAGATCCTCAAGGTGATGCCCATGGGAAATGACGCCCTGCAGGTGCTGGGGCGTACCGTACGGCGGTTCCGGCTGCAGCGGGTCGTGCAGACTGAGCCCAGTCTGCGCTGGCGTGTGCAGTACGACGTGCAGCCCAATGCCAAACCCGATCCCGAGCTTAAGGCATACATGCTGGCGATTAGCTCCGACATCAAGAGTCTACTGGCACTTAACCCCCTGTTTCAGGAGCAGGTGAATATGGTCGTCACGCAACTCAACTACGAGAAGCCCGGCCAGACCATCGACGTGATCTCCAACCTGGTGAGCTCCGAAAAGGAAAAGCTGCAGGAGCTACTCGAAACCTGGGATATCTCGGAGCGCGCCAAGAAGCTACTGGAAATCATCAAGGATGAGCTGCAGGTCGCCAAGATTCAGTCGCGCATCAATAAGCAGATCGAGGAGGGCGTCAATGCCAAACAGAAGGAATACTTCCTGCGCGAGCAGCTCAGCGCGATCCGCCGCGAGCTCGGCGAGGAGCAGGACGAGAGCGACTCCATTAAGGAGCGTATCCTCGGTATGCTGAAAGGTAAGGAACTGCCCGAGCAGGTCCGCGAAGTATTTGACCGGGAGATGAACAAGCTCGAATCTCTCAACACCCAGAGTCCCGAATTCAACGTCACCCGCACCTACCTGGAAACGCTGGCCGGACTACCCTGGGGCATATTTAACCAGGATACGAACGACATCGCCGAAGCCCGCCGCATCCTGGACGAGGACCACTACGGGCTGGTGGACGTTAAAGACAATATCCTGGAATTTCTGGCAACCATCATCAAGCGGGCCTCCGTGGCCGGTAGCATCATCTGCCTGGTGGGCCCGCCCGGTGTGGGTAAAACAAGTATCGGACAGAGTATCGCCCGGGCCCTGGGTCGGAAGTTCTACCGCTTTAGCGTAGGGGGGATGCGCGACGAGGCCGAGATCAAGGGCCACCGGCGCACCTACATCGGTGCGCTGCCCGGTAAGCTTATTCAGGCACTGGACCGCTCCAAAACTAGTAATCCGGTCATCCTCATCGACGAGATTGACAAACTGGGTAGCGGCCAGGGCGATCCTGCCTCGGCGCTCCTGGAGGTCCTCGATCCGGAGCAGAACGAGACCTTCGTCGATCACTACCTAGACGTGCCCTTCGACCTGTCGAACGTGCTCTTCCTTACTACGGCTAATCAACTCGACACCATCCCGGGTCCGCTGCTCGACCGGATGGAGGTGATCCGGCTGAGTGGCTACATCAAGGAAGAAAAAGTCAAGATCGCCCAGCAGTACCTCATTCCGAAGCAGCTCAAAGAACACGGCTTCGCGGCCGACGAGGTCACCTTTACGGATGGGGCGCTGGATTTTCTCGTAGACCGCTACGCCCGGGAGGCCGGGGTACGCAATCTGGAAAAGCAACTGCGTAAGATCATCCGCAAGCTTGTGCTCAAGCAGGCCGAATCCGATCAGCACACCTTCGAGGTCACCGCCGAATTAGTGGAAGAAATGCTGGGCCGGCCGCGCTTTACTACCGAAAAACTGTACGACAAGCCGCTACCGGGTGTGGTACTCGGACTGGCCTATACCTCCCTGGGTGGGGCTACCCTCTACATCGAAGCCCGGGGCGTACCGGCGGAGAACGGTGGGTTCCGACTTACCGGACAGCTCGGGGACGTTATGAAGGAGAGCGCTCAGATTGCCCTGAGCTTCGTCCGTAGCATCCTGCCACCCGATCGGTCTGACTACTTCGATAAGCACCAGGTGCACCTGCACGTCCCGGCCGGGGCCACGCCGAAGGATGGACCGAGTGCCGGTATCACGATGGCGTTGTCGCTCTACACCCTTGCCACCGATCAGACACCCATCGACAACTTAGCGATGACCGGCGAGCTGACGCTGACCGGACGGGTCCTACCCATCGGTGGGGTGAAGGAAAAAACCATCGGGGCCCGCCGCGTGGGCATCTCCACGCTGATCTTTCCCGAGGACAATAGGCAGGACTTCGAGGACCTCGATGAGTACATCAAGGAGGGAATCACGGCCCACTTTGCGCGCACCTTCAATGACGTATTGGCGATAGCAATCTAGGCCTCAGCCGCCGACTTCCGTTTGCGGGGGGTTTTAAAGAATTCCTTTAACTGCTTGTCGTTCATGAAGCCGTAATCGGTCCAGGTAGCTACGGTGGTCTTCTTGAGGTCGCGGTAATCCTTGCCGCGTTTGTTGGTGTGCACCTTGATGAGCCGCTTCGTGTAGCGGATGGCCAGCCGGCGCAGTTCCTGGTTAAACTGCTCGTTGGCAAACACCTTCATGTACACCGGAAAGAGCTTACCCGTGGTGGCAAACCATTCGTTGTAGTCATCGGTACCAAGGCTGGCGGCTAGCTCGTCGAAGTAGACCAGGATGGTACGGCGGATGTTTTCGTTGAAGTCACTGAGCCCGTCCTGCTTCAGCACTTCCTCCTGGATTGCTTCCTGCACCTCGGGGTTATCATAGCCCTCGCCGTGGATGCGGTCGGTAAGATTGAAGTAGGCCGTAAGATCGTCGGTGGGGCTGCGGTCTACGATTTGACCGAGTTTCGCCTCCTCCCCCTGTCCGAAAGTGACGCTGCTATCGTTCTTCAGCCGGAGGATGAAGGTCAGGATCTGCGAGGCTACCCGCTCCGGATTGGCCTGACGCTCCCGGTTCAGCACTTCGGTGAGGGCCTGCTGCGCCCCTTCCTCGATGGGCAGGTAGGCACTGTAGATGACCAGCGGCTCGATGAGTTCCTCCCGGCCGGCAAACTCTTCGGTGGTGACAAACTGGTAGAGTGGCCCGGGCAGGGCATCGTTATTCAGCTCCGGATTTGACACCCGGTAGAGCAGGAAATCTACGAAGTGCTTCGTGTGACTGATCAGTTCGGGCTCCGTCTGCGGGGCGGGTGCGTAGTGATAATTACGGCTTTTAAACTGCCGCTTGTAGCGATTGAAGATCGTCTGCCGTCCCTGCTGCGTACGTGCGTCGTCCGACTTCTGGGTAAGGAGGAATTGCCGCACCCGTTTAGTAGGAATTTCGTCGATCAATCCCGTCACGTAGATATCGCTACTCAGCGCAAACCCTACCTGCACGGCCTGCCCGATGCGGCTGCGCAGCTGGTCGAAGTTCATATTTCCGGCAATGTAGCCAAGTACGGTGCCGAAGTGATCGTTTTGCTGCCGGTAGTAGAACAGCTCATTAATCTCCGGCCGCAGTACACTATAGCCCAGCACACGGGGCAGAAAGAGCCCCTCGAAGCGGTCGTCGAGCAGGTAGCGCTCGAAGGACTCGATCTCGAAGGGGGAGTAATGGTTGATCTGCTCGTGGGCCGCCTCGATCTGAGGTTCGAATTCGGCCTTCAGGGCCTCGTACTGCTCATCTTCCTCCTCCTCTAGGTACTGGGCCAGGTGGGGGCTGGCCTGAATAGCCTCGGCAATGGCATCGAGGTGGGCTTTGTAGGTATCGTTTAGTTCGTACATGACGGCGGTCGTTTTTCCGGTAATAAAAGAAAACCCGGTAGTGCCAGTTAAGGCAGAACCAGGTAGGGCGGCTCCCGTGAGCGCGCGATTTCGGCGAAGATAGGTAATATAGTACAATGCTGCCTCCGGCAGCATTGTATTTACAACCGCCTGTGGTTTATTACGTTATCTTACCGTAAATTATATCCATGGAACTTGTCTTCATTCTTCCCCTTATCCTGCTGCTACTGGTCATCACCGGTAGCTTTTTTACCGTCAAGCAGCAGAGCTCCGCGGTGCTGGAGCGTTTGGGCCGCTTCCAGGCGATCCGGGGACCGGGTTTCCACTTCAAGGTGCCCTTCGTCGACAACGTGGCCGGTAAGGTGAGCCTGAAGGTGCAGCAGTTGGACGTCAATGTAGAGACGAAGACGAAAGACAATGTGTTCGTCAAGCTAAAGGTCGGTGTGCAGTTTGCCGTTGGTGCCGACAGTGTCTACGACGCTTTTTACAAACTAGATAACCCCTACGAACAGATCAACTCCTA
Organism: Saprospiraceae bacterium; assembly: GCA_958295895.1. GTDB lineage: Bacteria > Bacteroidota > Bacteroidia > Chitinophagales > Saprospiraceae > Neolewinella. Next base: position 30,331 of record CATQHI010000022.1, read on the forward strand.
CATCTTCGACGTGGTACGCGCCGAGGTGCCGAAGATGAAGCTCGACGACGTCTTCGAGCGCAAAGACGACATCGCCAACGCCATCAAGATCGAGCTGCAGGACGCGATGAAGAATTACGGCTTCAATATCGTGAAGGCGCTGGTGACCGACATCGACCCCGACGCTACGGTGAAAGTAGCCATGAACCGCATCAATGCCGCAGAGCGCGAAAAGCTGGCCGCCGAGTATGAAGGCGAGGCAGACCGCATTCGCATCGTAGCTAAGGCGCGGGCCGAGGCCGAGTCGAAGCGCCTCCAGGGTCAGGGCATTGCCGACCAGCGCCGCGAGATCGCTAAAGGACTTGAAGAATCGGTGGACATCCTTAATAGCGTAGGCATCAATAGCCAGGAGGCCTCGGCACTGATCGTAGTCACCCAGCATTACGATACGCTCCAGAGCATGGGCGAGAATGTGAACTCGAACCTGATTATGCTACCTAATGCCCCTACTGCCGGCTCCGATATGCTCGCCAATATGACGGCCAGTTTCGTAGCCAGTCAGCAGATGGGCGAGGAAATGAAGGCCGCCAGCGATAAGCTCAAGGCGGAAAAGCAACGCGAGAAGATCAAGCTGGAGCGGTAGTTGACGGTGCGGGTTACGGGGCCTGAGAGTAGCGGGAAGACCACACTGGCGCGGGCGCTTGCTTGGTGCCTCGATGGCCACTACGTAGAGGAACAAGCCAGACCTTATTTAGCAGGATTAAATAGACCATACCGGGAAGAAGACCTACCGGAGATTTGGGCGGCGCAGCTACGTGCCGAGCAGTACGCGCGAGATAGCAGCGCCTCCTTTGTTATCTGTGACACCGGACCGGAGGTGATTCAAATTTGGTCGGAGGTTAAGTATGGGCAGTGTGCAGAGCGTGTGCTGGCAGCTTCTGCGGGGCGAGCGTACGATCTGACGCTGCTCTGTGCGCCGGATCTGCCCTGGACGTATGATCCGCTGCGCGAGCATCCGAAAGAGGAAGCGAGGTGGGGGCTATTTGCGCGGTATCGCGAGCTGTTGCCAAATGCAGTGGTGGTGCGGGCCGAGGATCGAATCGAGCAAGCAATGATTCACGTAGGTAAATGGCCACTCGACCTTGGTCCGTTACCCAATTCGGACCACGAGGTCACCGGCCTCCACGAGCGTCTTTTCCTTTAGGGGTAGCAGCGTCACCTCCCCGGCAACGGGACTGGTAATGGTAGATTCCATCTTCATGGCCTCAATGACAAATAGGGGATCACCGGCCGCGACCCGATCGCCCACCTTGACGAGGATGCGGCTTAGGTTGCCCTGTAGCGGACTACCCACCTCGTTCTCCCCGCCGGCCTTTACGTTAGCCTTGACCTTGCTGTCGATCTGCCGGTCGCGGACGGTCACGCTGCGCGTCTGTCCGTTGAGACTGAAAAAGACCAGCCGGTTGCCCAATTCGTCGGGCATGGTCATGTTGAGGTACTTGATGGTGATGCGCTTGCCGGCGCTGAGTCGGACCAGGATCTCCTCGTTGGGCTTGAGGCCGTAAAAGAAGGCCAGGGTGGGAATGTTGGCCACCTGCCCGTAGTCGTTCTGAAAGGACTTATAGTCGGCGAATACCCGGGGGTAAAGCTCGTAGCTCAGTACATCCATCATGGTGGGCTCCTCCCCAAACTCCTCCTGGTAGCGGGCAGTGGCGGCGGCGAAGTCGATGGGGTCAAGGTGGGCATTGGGCCGGTCCGTATAGGGTGCCTCCCCCTTGAGCACCAGCTGCTGGACCTGCTGATCGAAACCACCCTCGATCTGTCCGAGGTCGCCCCGCATCAGACTTTTGACGCTGTCAGGGAAATCAAGCTTACCGCCCCGCTGCCGAATGTCCTCCGCCGTGAGTCCATTGCTGGTCATAAACATAGCCATGTCACCGACGACCTTCGAGCTCGGGGTCACCTTGACGAGGTTACCGAAGAGCGCGTTGGCCGCGGCGTAATTTTTGCGGATGGTGCTAAACTGGTCCTCCAGCCCGAGTCCGCGGGCCTGGGGGCGGAGGTTGGAGTATTGTCCGCCGGGGATCTCAGTGTCATAGATCGTAGCGGTGCCGGCACGTAGTTCGGTCTCGAAGGGGTAGTAGTAGCTGCGTACGGTTTCCCAGTAGTCGGCGTACTCATTAAGTAGGGGCAGGTTGACGGGGTTCTCGCGCTCGTGGCCCTGCATCATGGCGGCGATGCTGTTGTAGCCGGGTTGGGAGGTGAGGCCGCTGAGGCTGTTGATGGCTACGTCCACGATGTCGACGCCGGCGTTGATCGCCTCCAGGTAGGTAGCACTCTGGATCCCACTGGTGTCGTGGGTGTGCAGGTGGATGGGCAAGTCCACGGTCTCGCGCAGCGCGGTGATGAGCTCGGTGGCTGCCAGAGGCTTAAGCAGGCCGGCCATATCCTTGATCGCGAGCAGGTGGGCACCGGCACTCTCCAGGCGCTTGGCTAGATCGAGGTAGTATTGTAGGGTGAATTTCGTCTCCCGGGGGTTCGTGAGGTCACCGGAGTAGCAGATGCAGGCTTCGGCGAGACTATCGGTGTTCTCGCGCACGGTGCGGATGCTGACCTCCATGTTCTTCACCCAGTTCAGGGAGTCGAAGATGCGGAAGAGGTCGATGCCCCCGGCGTAGCCCATTTCCTCTCCGTCGGCGTCATAGCGCATGGAGCCGCGGGCGGCCTCCTCAATGAACTTCACGATGAGATTGTCCGGGTAGGCCTTATATCCTACCGCATTGCTGCCGCGTAGCAGCATTTGGAAGATGGTGTTGGGAATAGCCGTACGCAACTTACGCAGTCGCCGCCAGGGATCTTCCTTCAGAAACCGCAGGGCTACGTCAAAGGTAGCTCCCCCCCAGACCTCCATGCTGAACAGATCGGCGGGCTGATTGACGGCGTAGCTGCGCGATACGTTGAGCATATCGATCATGCGCATGCGGGTAGCCAGCAGGCTCTGGTGGGCGTCGCGGTAGGTCGTGTCGGTGTACTGAATACGCTTTTCCTGCTTGAGCCAGTCTACGAAGTCGTCGCGGCCGAGCTCGCGGAGGCGGTCGCGGCTACCCTTGGGAATATCGGCGTAGACATCGTAGGCGGGCACGACGGGTTTGAGGAAGGTCCGGCTGGTGTCGACGTACTTCACGTCGGGGTTGGAGTTAACAATCACGTCAGCTACGTACCGTAGTAGGCGCGTGCCCCGGTCGCGGAAGCCACGCAGCTCCATCAGCTCCGGATGGTCCGGGATAAAGCGCACGGTAGCCCTCCCCTCCTGGAAGTCCTCATTTTCGAGCAGATTGAGCAGGAAGCCGATGTTAGTCTTGACGCCACGTACGCGAAACTCCCGCAGGGCACGGTGGAGGCGCTCGGCCGCACCCTTGAGGGTACGCCCGGTGCCGGTGACCTTGACCAGCAGGCTATCGAAGTAGGGCGAGATGGTAGCCCCGGGGAAGGCCGAGCCGGCGTCGAGGCGGATGCCCATACCACTGGCCGAGCGGTAGGCAATGAGGGTGCCGTAGTCGGGCTTGAACTTGTTGGCCGGGTCCTCGGTGGTCACCCGGCACTGAATGGCAAAGCCGTTGGCCTGAATGTCAGCCTGGTTCTTGATGAAGATGGTGGGGTGATCGAGGGGATAGCCCATCGTGACCAAGAACTGGGTGCGCACCAGGTCAATGCCCGTGATCTCCTCCGTGATCGTATGCTCGACCTGGATGCGGGGGTTGACCTCAATGAAGTAGATCGACTCGTCCTGATCTACCAAAAACTCCACCGTGCCCGCGCAGTAATACTTGACGGCCTGGCCGAGCTGAAGGGCGTAGTGGTATAGTTTGTCCTTCGTCTCCTGGGAAAGATTAGGGGCGGGGGCCACCTCCACCACCTTCTGGAACCGCCGCTGTACCGAGCAGTCCCGCTCGAAGAGGTGGACCAGGTTACCGTGCCGGTCGCCCAGTAGTTGTACCTCGATGTGGCGTGGATTCTCGATGAATTTTTCGAGGAAAATCGTACCGTTGCCGAAGGCTTTTTCGGCCTCGCTGCTGGCTTCTACCACCTCCGCGCGTAGCTGGGCCTCGTCACGAACGACGCGCATCCCGCGTCCCCCGCCCCCCGCCGCGGCCTTGATGATGACCGGGTAGCCGATACGGGCGGCCTCACTGGCGGCCACGGCCGGGTCACTGATGTTTTTGTCACTATCCTGAATGAGGGGCACGCCCACCCGCTTGGCTAGCTCCTTGGCGGCCACCTTGTCGCCGAGTTGGTCCATGCTGTCCGGTGAGGGACCGACAAACTCGATGCCGGCGGCCAGACAGGCACGGGCAAAATCGACATTCTCCGACAAAAAGCCGTAACCCGGATGGATGGCGTCGACCTTCTTGTCCTGCGCCAACTTAATGATGGCCTTGATGTCGATGTAGGGCCGCAGCGGCTCGTCGTCCGGCCCGATCTGGTAGCTCTCGTCGGCCTTGTAGCGGTGTAGGCTGTAGCGGTCTTCGTAGGTATAAATCGCCACCGTGCGCATCTGCAGTTCGCTGGCGGCGCGCAGTACGCGGATGGCGATTTCACCGCGATTGGCGACGAGGATTTTCTTAAAGCGTCTTTTGTCCTGGGCAAGCATAGCGTGGGGGGAGGTTCGTGGGGTGGGCGGAAGATAATACCCTCCGCTTGCACCCGCGACCCCGGCCCGTGTTAACCGTAGGTAAAGTTTATTTAGACAAAATAAGAATAAGTGGTTACCGGTTTGGATTGTCGCCGCACCCTACCCTACATTTGCGCTTATTAAGATTTAGTATAGATAAGTGAATGACCATGACCCGTTTCCCTGCCTTGTTCCTCCTATTTCCCATTCTATTCACCGGCTGTAAAGATGACGATGACGTGCCGGCTCCCATCGTGGAGGTGCCCGATAGCTATACCTTTAGCCGCGGCGGACAGTCGACCGTAGCCTTTGACGGGCAATCCACGCGGATCGCGATGGCCGAAGAACTGGTGGCTGCACTCCGCGATACCTCCCGCACGGAGGCCGAGTTGCTGGCCATGTACCGCAATGAGGGACCAAACGGGGAGGACGTGGCGCCCTTTTCGACCGAGATGCTGAACGCCTCCGATAAGTCGATCCGTAGTAAGGTGGCAGCCGGCGCGGACTACTTCGCGGCTAACGTTACGGATGCCGCCGCCATCCGCAGTACCCTCGAGAGCCACCTAAGCCGGCAGGTGACCGAGGTGTTTCCGGCCTGGAATACGCTGGCGCAGGCCGGACAAGCCGGTCAGATCGCCGACGGCACCAGCACCCGCTACGTCAACGCCGGAGGGCTGGAGTACAACCAGGCCTTCGCTAAGTCACTGATCGGAGCGCTGATGCTCGACCAGGCGATTAATAACTACCTAAGCCCTGCCGTACTCGACGGGGGCCAAAACCGCGAGGACCAGGTGGCCGGCACCCCGGAGGCCGGGCAGTCTTATACCACCATGGAGCACGAGTGGGATGAGGCCTATGGCTACGTGTTCGGAGCCGCGCCGGACGCGGCCAGTCCGCTGGCTACCGTAGGTGAGGACGATAGATTCCTGAACGAGTACCTCGGGCAGGTAGATCGCGATGCCGACTTTGCCGGGATCGCCGAGACGGTCTTCCGGGCTTTCGTACGTGGCCGCGCCGCTATCGTGGCTGGCGACTTCACCGAGCGCGATGCCCAGACCGACATTCTACAGGCGCAACTTAGCAAGGTGATTGCCGTGCGCGGCACATTTTACTTAGCACGGGGTGCCGACGCCCTGGAGTCCCCAACCGGGCCGCAAGCTTCCTTTCATGCCCTGAGTGAGGCCTACGGCTTCGTGTACAGCTTACAGTTCACGCAGGACCCCGCTACCGGTGCGCCCTACTTTACGCGACAGGAGGTACTCGGCCTGCTCGACCGGCTGTACACCGACTCCGCCGACGGTTTTTGGGGGGTCGATGCCGCCAGCGTCCGTGCACTAGGCGAGGAGATCGCCTCCCGCTTCGGTTTCTCCTTTTCCGCCGCCGCTAACTAGCCCCGCTTATGTCCCGCCTGCTTTACCTCCTACCCTTCTTACTACTGGCCTGCACCAGCGACGAGCCCACGACGGAAGAAAAGGCCACCTTTGACCGTAGTGCGATGCTCGCCCACTGGGCCGATAATCTCATCGTGCCTGCTTACCAGAACTTTACCGCTGCGGCCCGCGCGCTGGATGCTTCCGTTGCTGCCTACGCTGCGGCACCCTCTGCCACTACGCTGACCGTGGCACGGGGGGAGTTTGAAACTGCCTACCTGAGCTGGCAGCGGCTCAGCCCCTTCATGGTAGGCCCGGGGCAGGAGTTGCGACTACGCGAGCAGATTAACGTTTATCCCACCGACACCGCGCGGCTGCTCGGGCAGGCAAATGACGACCTAACGCTACCCTCCAACATCGATGTCCAGGGCTTTCCGGCCCTCGACTACTACCTGTACGGCACCGGCGACCCCGCCCGCTTTGCTACCGAGCTGTCCCGCCTGACCGCCCGCATCGTGGAGCTGTCCGCCGCCGCAGAGGCAGCCTGGACCGGGGGCTACCGCGACACCTACGTAGCGAATAGTGGCAACAGTGCCACGGCCTCGGTGGACCGCACCGTCAACGTCTGGCTCGAGTGGTACGAACGCAACCTACGCGCCGGCAAGGTGGGCATCCCCGCCGGCATTTTCGGCAGCACACCCCTACCCGACCGCGCGGAAGCGCCCTACCACGGTGGGCTGAGTAAAACCCTGTTCTTGGAGGCACTGGATGCTGCCGACGACTTTTTCTCCTCCGATCCCAGCCTGGCCGCCTACCTCGACGCGCTCGAGGTACGCCGCGACGGGGAGCTGCTGAGTAGCCGCATCCGCGCACAGTTTCGTACCGCTCGCGATCGGGCAGCTGGGCTCGCTACCGATTTCGCTACCCAGGTACGCACCGACAATACCGCCATGCTGCAACTGTACGACGCGCTGCAGGCCAACGTCGTTCTGATCAAGGTCGACATGCTCCAGGCACTAGGTATCAACGTAGACTTCGTGGATGCAGACGGAGACTAGCGCCAGCCCCTTGGTCGTCTTCCGCACCGGCTTCGGCCTGATGATGCTTGTAGGCATCGTCCGCTTCTGGGCGTACGGCTGGATCGACAAGCTCTATATACAGCCCGATTTTCACTTTTCTTACCGCTACTTCGAGTGGGTACGTCCGCTGGGGCAATTTACCTACCTGCTCTTCCTGGTGGCGGGCCTGGCAGCATTGTGCATCATGATCGGCTACCGCTACCGGCTGGCAATGGTCGCCTTCTTCCTCAGCTTCACCTACATCGAGCTGATGGATAAGACCACTTATCTCAATCACTACTATTTCATTAGCCTGTTTTCCTTGCTACTCTGCTTTATCCCCATACCGGCAGGTTGGGCGGGGGCGCGGGGATGCAAGGTTGATCGTGGCTACATCCGTGTGCTACAGGTATTCGTAGCGGTCGTGTACTGCTACGCCGGCCTCGCGAAGCTGAATTCGGACTGGCTATTGGAAGCTCAGCCGCTGGCGATCTGGCTACCGGCAAAGTATTCCGTGCCCCTACTGGGCGATCTGCTACAGCAACGCTGGGTGCACTACGCCTTTGCCTGGGGCGGAGCGGCCTACGATCTGGCGATCCCCTTTCTGCTCTGGTGGCGGCCTACGCGGGTGCTGGCCTTTGTACTCGTGGTCGTGTTCCACGTGCTGACGCGGGTACTGTTTCCTATTGGTATGTTTCCCTACATCATGATCGTGAGTGCGTTGATCTTCTTTGGGCCGGAGGTGCACGATCGAATTTTGGGGGGGTTGGCGCAGATTGGGGGGGGATGGGATCAGCGATTTAGGGATGGGGGACGGGGACCTACGCAAGGAGTAGGGGGCCGAGTGGCGATTACCGGCATACTAGCCTTTCATCTATTGTTTCCCCTTCGCCACCTGCTGCACTCCGGCGAGGTATTCTGGACCGAGGCAGGTTATCGTTTCTCCTGGCGGGTGATGCTGATGGAAAAGGCGGGGGTGGCCACCTTCACGGTCCGGGATCGGGCGAGCGAGCGGCGGGTGGTAGTCGATAATCGGGAGTTTCTGACCGTCTTTCAGGAGAAGCAGATGGCTACGCAGCCGGACTTTTTGCTGCAGTATGCTCACTACCTAGCAGACCACTTCCGGCAGCGGGGCTTCGCTGAGCCCGCGGTGTACGTAGATAGCTACGTGGCCCTGAACGGGAGGCTGAGTCAGCGGTACGTAAATCCGAAGATCGACCTAGCGGCCGTGGACACCGATACCCCCGTCACCCAGTGGCTCATGCCATTTAACGATACGATTTATGAACTGTAGGAGCATAGGCGTAAGTTGGGGTACGGTAGCGTGGCTAGCGTTACTGACGGGCATACTTTCCGCCCAGTCGACCGTAACGCTAACGGTAGTGGACACGAGTGGCGCCCCACTTCCCGAAGCAGAACTCTTTGCTGCCGAAACCGCTAGGGTCACCACGACCGGTCCTACTGGAACGGCAACGCTGGGCTTTCCCACCGGGGTGGACACCCTTACCCTGACCGTCTTCGCCCCGGGCCTCAGCAGCGAGCAGTTGCGACTCGGCCGCGGGGAAGGTCCGCGCCGCATCACGCTTCGCCCCCTGAGTCTGGACCTTAGCTCCGTGCTCGTCACCGCCGAGGCCCGTCGCCGCGAGGCGCTGACCCGGTTACGTGCGGTAGAGGGCACGGCCATTTACGCTGGCCGCAAGACGGAGGTGGTCGCCCTCGACGCGCTCACCGTCAACCTAGCAACCAATCAGGCTAGACAGATCTACGGCGAGGTGTCCGGACTAAATATCTACGAAAACGACGACGCCGGCCTGCAGCTCAATATCGGCGGCCGCGGCCTGGACCCCAACCGCACCGCCAGCTTCAACACCCGGCAGAACGGCTACGACATCAGCGCCGATGTGCTGGGCTACCCCGAAAGTTACTACACCCCCCCGGCCGAGGCCCTGGCCCGCATCGAGGTGGTACGGGGGGCGGCTAGCCTACAGTACGGTACGCAGTTTGGCGGCCTGGTCAACTTCGTGTTTCGTGAGCCGAATCGAGCGAAAAAGAGCGAGCTCGTAAGCCGGCAGACCGTAGGCTCCAACGCGCTATTCACCTCCTTCAATAGTCTCAGTGGACAGCTCGGACCCGTGGGCTACTACGGCTTCTATAACTACAAGCGGGGGGATGGCTTCCGACCGAACTCGGGCTTCGACTCGCATACGGCCTTTCTGCACCTGGACGTTGCACCCGCGTCCGCGGCCGGTACCAAGATTAGCCTGGAGTATACCTACCAGGACTATCTGGCACAGCAGGCCGGCGGACTCACCGATGCGCAGTTCTACCGCGACCCTTACAGCAGCAACCGGGCCCGGAACTGGTTCGCGGTGAGCTGGCAGTTGTTCAGTCTGCGTCTGGACCACAAGGTCAGCGATCGGACTACGCTGAGTGTCAATGCCTTCGGATTAGACGCCTCCCGCCGGGCGGTGGGTTTTCGGACTAACCGGGTGAGTCAGGTGGATGATACCGAGGCCCCACGCGATCTGCTGATCGGTAAGTTTCGAAACTACGGCGTAGAGACACGCTTGCTAAAGCGCTATCAACTCGCTGGCCGTGAGGCGATTGCCCTGATCGGGATGAAGTATTACCGGGCCCAGAACTCGGCAGTACAGGGACCGGGGACGGCGGGCAGCGACGCAGATTTCAGCCTGGCGACCGACCGCTTCCCAAGTTACCCCAATCAGTCCGATTTTGTCTTTCCAAATCGCAACCTAGCCCTGTTTGGCGAGCACATATTCTACCTCAGTGAGCGGTTGAGCATCACGCCGGGGGCCCGATTCGAGTATATCCGCACGGCCTCCGAGGGCAGCTACCGCCGTTTTGATTTCGACTTGGCGGGCAACGCCATTCGCGACGAGCGTTTTACGGACGATCGGACATTCCGCCGCAATCTCTTGTTGCTCGGCGTAGGCCTGAGTTACCGCCGCAGCGAGCAACTGGAAGTTTTTGCCAACCTCAGCGAAAACTACCGCTCGGTGACCTTCAACGACATTCGTACCGTAAATCCCAGTTTTCAGGTAGACCCGAATATCCGCGACGAGCGGGGGTTCACCGCCGATGTAGGCGTGCGGGGTCGCAGGATGCGGTGGTCGTATAGTGCCAACGTGTTCGCCCTTCGTTACGGTAATCGCCTGGGCGAGGTCCTCACCCCGGAGGTACGCACCAGCGCAGACGGGGAGGAGGTGGAGACCGGACGCATCGTGCGACTGCGCGGCAATATCGGCGCCGCCTTGCTGTATGGTCTGGAGTCTTTAATCGAGTACCGGGCGCTCGATGCGGTATCCGACCGGGAGACACCCTATACCCTGACTGTATTTGCCAATACGAGTGTGACGGATTCGCGCTATACGAGCTCGGCTACGCCGGGGGTAGCCGGCAATGCGGTGGAATTCATTTCCCGCCTGAACCTAAAGACCGGGCTGCGCTTTGGCTACGGCGACCTGCTGGGGTCGCTACAGTATAGCTATCTCTCGCGGCAGTTCACCGATGCCAGTAATGCGGTGCAGGACCGTAGCGATAATCAGAGTGGTATCGTGGGTAGTATCCCCGCCTACGGGGTGGCTGACTTGAGCCTAAGCTACCGGTACCGGCGGTGGACGGTGGAGGCGGGGGTGAATAACCTGCTGGATGCGGTGTACTTTACTAGGCGGGCTACGGGGTATCCGGGGCCGGGGATCATTCCTAGTGCGGGGCGGACGTTTTATTTGACGGTGGGAGTGAGGCTATTCTAGTACCGCTACGTCCTGCTGGCCGAACTCAACGAGGATATTGTCGCCAATGGTGGTGGAGAGGACCATGCCGCTGTAGGTGACGTAGATCGGCCAGGCCTTGTGGCGGCGATCGACTAGCACGGCGACCTCGATCTTCTTGGGGAGTACCTGCTGGAGGGGGCCCAGGGCGTAAAAGAGGGTACGGCCGGTGTTGGCTACATCGTCGACTAGTAGGATGGGTTTGCCGTCGAGCTCCAGCACATCGTGATCTAGTTTAGCACCGCTGCCGAGGGGGTCACGGGGGTCGATGCGCAGATTCCAGAGGTAGAGGGGCGAATCGGAAAGACCGGTCAACTCATCCATGAGGCGGCGGGCGAGCTCCATACCACGATTATTTATGCCGATGATATAGAGCTCGCGCTCTTCCGTGTTGTGCTCAAGAATTTCCATCGCCAGGCGGGTGACCTTGGCGTTGATCTGGGTATGGGTAAGTAGCTGCATAGGGGCTTATTCCTGGATCATTTGCAGCAATTTACGCACCTGGTCCACGATGGTGACCTTACGCTTGCCCTCCGGGGTCTGGTTGGCCTTACGCAGCTGGAGGCGGAAGAGGTACACGCTGCGCGCACCGAGGGAGAAGGTGTCATCGGCAAGAAATAACTTATCGACCGGAACCTCGCTGGTGTGGGTATCCATCAGCAGTTCCCAACGGGTATACTCCTTGACCCCCGGCAGAGTGAAGTCCACGCCCTCCCAGTAGCCGTTGAGGATAAGCAGGAAGATGTCGTCCTTGATACGGCGGCCGCGCTCGTCGTACTCGTCCATCCCCTCCCCGTTGAGGATCATACCGATACTGCGCTGATTGCCGTCGGCCCAGTTTTCGGCGGTCATCTCGTGGCCGGTGGGGTTTAGCCAGAGGATGTCGCCGATACTTTTCTCCGTTACCTTCTGTCCGTTGAAAAAACGGCGGCGGTGGAAGACGGGGTTCTCCCGGCGTAGCTCGATCAGGGTACGGGTAAACGCGTGTAGGGCGGTCTGTTCTTCGGTCCACTCCCAGTCGAACCAGCTGATCTCGTTGTCCTGGCAGTAGGCATTATTGTTGCCGCTCTGGGTGCGACCGTACTCATCGCCCATGGAGAGCATCGGTACGCCCTGACTGAGCAGTAGCGTAGCCAACTGGTTGCGCTGCATGCGCAGGCGTAGGCGATTGATTTCGGGGTCGTCGGTGGGTCCCTCCACGCCGCAGTTCCAGCTGTTGTTGTGGGTCTCGCCGTCGCGGTTGTTTTCTCCGTTGGCCTCGTTATGCTTTTCGTTGTAGCTGTAGAGATCGCGTAGGGTGAAACCGTCGTGGGCCGTGACGAAGTTGATGCTGGCCATGGGCCGACGACCGCTCAATTCGTAGAGGTCGCTGCTGCCGGTGAGGCGGTAGGCCAGGTCGGCCACGCCGCTGCTATCGCCCTTCCAGAACTCACGTACGCTGTCGCGGTACTTGCCGTTCCATTCGCTCCAGAGCACCGGAAAGCCCCCCACCTGGTAGCCGCCCGGGCCGACGTCCCAGGGCTCGGCAATGAGTTTAACCTGGCTGATGATGGGGTCCTGGTGAATGGTATCGAGGAAGGTACTCAGCTTGCCCACTTCGTAGAGGCCACGCGCCAGCGCACTCGCTAAATCGAAGCGGAAGCCGTCGACGTGCATTTCCGTGACCCAGTAGCGGAGACTGTCCATCACCAACTGCAGGGGGCGAATATGGACCATGTTGACGGTGTTTCCCGTACCGGTGTAGTCCATGTAGAACTGCTTGTCGTCCTCGACCAAGCGGTAGTAGGCCTGATTATCCAGTCCCTTCATGCCCAGCATGGGGCCGTAATGATTGCCCTCAGCGGTGTGGTTGTACACTACGTCAAGGATAACCTCCAACCCGGCCTTGTGCAGCGCCTTGACCATATCCTTGAACTCATTGACCTGGTTGCCGGCCCTTCCGGCGGCGGCGTAGTCCGCGTGGGGGGCAAAGAAGCTCTGAGAGTTGTAGCCCCAGTAGTTGCGTAGTCCCTTATCGACCAGGTGACTATCCTGCACGAAGTGGTGCACGGGCATCAGCTCCACGGCGGTGATACCAAGGTTCTTCAGGTACTCGATGGTGACCGGATGGGCCAGACCGGCGTAGGTACCGCGTAGCTCCTTAGGGATTTCCGGATGCTGCTCCGTGAGTCCCTTTACGTGCATTTCGTAGATGACCGTATCGTGCATGGGGGTCTCCAGGAGCGTATCGCCCTCCCAGTCGTAGGAGGTGTCAATAATCACGCCCTTGGTGATGAAGGGGGCGGAGTCCGCCTCGTCCATGGTAAGGTAACGTTCCGGGTCGCTGCTTTCGATGGGATACGGAAAGACGGCGGGGTCCCAGTCGATGGTGCCGTCGATGGCCTTGGTGTACGGATCGATCAGCAGTTTGTTGGGGTTATAAAGGTTTCCAACGTGGGGGTTCCACTCCCCGTGGGCGCGGTAGCCGTAGCGCCAGCCGGTTTCTAGCTGGGGCACAAAGCAGTGCCAGACCTGGTCGGTCTGCTCCATGAGTTGAATTCGGTAAGCCTCCTTGTTGGGCGACTCGCGACGGAACAGGCACAGGTCGACCTGGGTGGCATGCTCACTGAACACGGCGAAGTTTACGCCGGCGGGCGACCAGGTGGCGCCCAGGGGATAAGGCCGGCCGGGCCAGACCTCGATGTCCTTAAATTTACCGTAGGGTTTTGTCTGTTGCTGTTTAGTGATTAGTTGATCAGTTGTCATAGGGCACGTTTCCGTAGCGATAGCTACGCGGTGAACTATCCTAACCAAGCCTGGCCCAAGCCGTTCAATAGCCTAACCTAATAACTTCCTGCCGCCAGCATGACCAGCGTGCACCCGGCAACTACCTCGATGTCATGCTCACGGGCCAGCCGCATCAACTCCACGTTCTCCGTACCGGGGTTAAAGATGATACGTCGGGGAGCTACCCGTAGTAGCCAGTCGTAGTATTCCGGCTGGTGCCGCGGCCCCACGTAAAGGGTGACGGTGTCTACCTCCGGCACGTCCGGCTTACCGTTCAGGATCGGTCTGCCCTGTACGCTACCCTGCTTGATTCCTACGGGGATGATCTCGTGTCCATGGCGAGTAAGCCGTTCGGCGGCTAGGTAGGCGTAGCGGTCTGGGTTGGTGGTTGCACCAAGGATAAGGGTGGTCTTCATATGGCGGGGCTAGAGCTAAAGTTAGTACTTCACGTAGGCGGCATCGGTGCTAAAGAGCATATTCGCCACCGAGGTAAGGGCCGCGGTATGAACCGGATCGAGCATCGTCGGCCGGGGGTACTCTCCCACGGTGAGGAGAGTGTCGACCGCTACCCGGTCGTCCCGAAAGCGCGTTAACTCCTCCCGGTAGAGAGAAGTGAGTACCTGAAGTTCGGCCTCCTCGGCGCGGCGCCCCGTCACCAGACGAAAGGCACGGCGCAGTTGCTCTTCCGCATCCTCACCCGCCTCAAGCTGCACGCGCTGGGCCAGTACCCGAGCGGCTTCCACAAACTGGGGGTCATTGAGCAGGTTCAGCGCCTGTAGGGGGGTGTTGGTCTCGGATCGCTTTACCAGGCAAACGTCCCGGCTACCGGCATCGAAGGTGGTCATGAAGGGCGGCGGCGAGGTGCGGCGGATGAAGGTGTACATGCTGCGGCGGTACAGCTTACTGCCGTGGTCGGCGGCATACTCGGTCAGGACCTTGGAGAAGTTAGATTTCTCCCGCCAAAGTCCCCCCGGCTGGTAGGGAAATACGCTCGCCCCGCCGACCGTGTCATTGAGTAGCCCACTGGCGGCCAGGGCGTTGTCGCGGATCATTTCGGCCGGTAGGCGGTAGCGGGGCCCGCGGGCAAGCAGTAGGTTAGCGGGGTCGTCGGCCAGTTGTTCGTCGGTCGGCGAGGAGGTACGGCGGTAGGTTTCCGAAAGGACCATCATCCGGATCAGTTCCCGCACGTCCCAGTGCTCCCGAAAACGACTCGTCAGGTAGTCCAGCAGGCGCGGATGGGTCGGCAGTGAACCCTGGCTACCGAAGTCATGAGGGGTAGCCACGATGCCCTGCCCAAAGATTAACTGCCAGTAGCGATTGACCACTACCCGCCCGGTCAGTGGATTCTCCGGCGCTAGCATCCAGTCCACCAGGCCGGCGCGGTTCTGAGCGTACTCGGCCGACCACGGCAGTATGCGCTGTGGGGTACCCACCGGCACCACCTCACCGGGCGCATCGTAGGCGCCCCGCAGTAATAGGTGAGTTTCCCGGGGGCGCTCCATCTCCTGCATCACCATCAGCCTGGGTAGGCTGTCGGCGTAGGAAGCCCGCCGGGCCTGCACCGCACGCAGCTCGTCGGTAGCCTCCATATAGGTTTGGCTGTTACGCCGTAGGTGGGCGCGTACCATGGCCTCCTCCGGACTCGTCTTCGGATCGTAGCCCTTCCAGACCGCCAGCGGAGAAAGCTCCCGTTGGTAGTAGCATAGTTCATCCACCCGCCCCGAGAAGATGCCATCATCGCCGGTGTACACCCGCCAGGCCCGGCCCATACGCATGCTCCGGAGCTTACAGCCTTCGTAATCGGCACAGGGCGGGGGCGAGAAGTTGCCCGTTAGCGCGTCATGATACACCGTGGTAGCGGGCACCCGCCCATCTACGTAAAGTTGTACGCCGCTAGCCAGGCCGGAGCCATCGTAGGTGAAGCCCACCTGATACCACTGCCCCACCAGCAGGCTATCGTTCGTTTTTACCTCGATCTGATCGGCGGGTAGGGCATGGGTAAGCCGTAGGCTCAGCCGGTTAGCGTGGTCCAGGAACAGTTCCATACCCCGCCAGGCATCGTCCTTGCGGCCGGTGGTAGTGACTAGAGCCTGTACCGTGGTGGAGTCACGGGCGGTGGTCCGCATCCACAGCGTCATACTGATGGGCTGATCCAGCGGTGTCTGCGCCAAAGGTCCCAGTTCAACCAGGTCGTAAGCGTGGTCGAACACCCCTACCCTGCCCCGCTGCGGATCGTCCGCTACGGTAAAGCTTTCACTCGACCAGGCTTTACCATCCACTTCTGCTTTACTATCAAAATCAAGCGTGAAGTCTGGTTGGGCCTCCGTAAGGGTACCGGCAAAACGAGCCAGCTCTTCCGGACTGATGGCCACCTCGGCCCGCCGTGCATCCAGCTCTCCCATCTGCCGCTGGTAATCCTGCAACAGCTGCTCGGTTTCCTCATCCGCCAGGGTGATCACCGGACCGAAGTCGCCATCATCACCCGTCATACCTAACTCCTCGATCGTATTGAAGAAGGCCGAGAAGCTATAGTACTCCTTCTGACTCAGCGGATCGAATTTGTGGTCGTGGCAGCGCGCGCAGTCCATCGTCAGGCCCAGTAGACCGGTCGCCACGGTATTGACCCGATCGAAGACGTAGCTCAGCCGGTATTCTTCATCGATAGCTCCCCCCTCGGCAGTCATGGGGTGCATGCGCAGGAAAGCGGTTGCGAGCCGAGATTCGCGGGTAGGGTCTTCGATCAGGTCGCCCGCCAGTTGGTAGCGGATGAAGTCGTCGTAGGGCAGGTTGCGCCGGAAGGCCGAGATCACCCAGTCGCGGTAGGGGTAACTCGTGCGGGCCCCATCGGCGTGCATACCGTGGGAGTCGGCGTAGCGGGCCACGTCCAGCCACTCCATGGTGAGGCGTTCGGCAAATGCATCGCGGTTCATCAGTTCATCTACCTTGGCGCGGTAGGCCGCATCGCTGGGATCAGCGAGCCAGGCATCGATCTCTGCAAGGGTGGGCGGCAGGCCGGTCAGGTCCTGGTATAAGCGACGAATCAGCGTCTCCGGGTCCGCCGGGGCCGCAGGTGCAATACGCTCGTCGTGCAGCCGCGCATTGACGAAGTTATCAACGGCCGTTTGTGCCTCCGGATAGCCGTCGGGATTAGCCGGCAGGTCGGGGTCTTCGATGGGTAAAAAAGCCCAGTGATCTTTCCACTCGGCGCCGTCCTCGATCCAGCGCACCAGCAGGGCTTTTTCCCGGTCACTGAGGGTAAGATTACTTTCCGGGGTTGGCATCATCACCTCGTGTTCCTCACTGAGAATACGGCGTACGAGCTCACTACTACCCGGCTTGCCCGGTACGATCGCGGTGTGCCCCGTTTCAGTCAGGGTGGCGTAAGCGCCCTCCTCGGTGTCTAGCCGCAGACCGGCCTTGCGGGCGTTGGCATCGGGGCCGTGGCAGGACCAGCAGCGATCGCTAAGAATGGGCCGGATGTGCTGATTAAAATCGACGCGCTCGGGTAAACCGGCGAGCTCCACCGCAACAGCCCCGGGAACGTCCGGACCACAGGCCGTGAGCAGCAGCGCCAGGAAGGGAAGTAGGTGGCGCATACTTAAGCGATTAGATCGTGCTTGACTTCCCCGTGCACATCGGTCAGGCGGTAGCGACGGCCTTGGTGCTTAAAGGTGAAAGCCTCGTGGTCGATGCCCAGCAGGTGCATCATGGTGGCCTGGAAGTCGTGGATGTGGACCGGGTTCTCGGTGATGTTGTAGCTAAAGTCATCGGTAGCCCCGTACACCAGTCCGGCCTTAGCGCCCCCCCCGGCCATAAAGATGGTATAGCACTTGGGATGGTGATCGCGGCCGTAGTTGGTCGCCGTCAGTTGACCCTGGCTGTAGGCCGTGCGACCGAACTCACCGCCCCACACGACCAGGGTATCCTCCAGCAGTCCGCGCTGCTTCAGGTCGGTGATCAGGGCGGCGGTAGCCTGATCGGTGTCCTTCGCCTGATCGCTCACGATCTTCGGGGCATTGCCGTGGGCATCCCAGCCGCGGTGGTAGAGTTGAATAAAGCGGACGTCCTTTTCCGCCAACCGGCGGGCCAGCAGGCAGTTTGCGGCGTAGGTGCCGGGCACCCTGCTGTCCTCGCCGTACATATCGTAGATGTAGTCGGGCTCGCCGGCCGTGTCCATCAGTTCCGGCACCGAGGTCTGCATCCGGTAGGCCATCTCGTACTGGGCGATGCGGGCATCGATCTCGGGGTCCTTGCTGCGCTCCAGCTGGATTTCCTGTAGTTGCTTGAGGTGGTCGAGCTGACTGCGGCGGGCCCCGGCCGTGATGCCGCCGGGGTTACTGAGGTAGAGTACCGGGTCGGCCCCGGAGCGGAACTGCACGCCCTGGTGCTGGGACTCCAGGAAGCCGGCCCCCCAGGCGCGGGGGTAGATGGGCTGGGCCCCGCCGTAAATGCCCTTACTGGTCAGCACCACGAAGCTCGGCAGGTTTTCGTTCTCCGAGCCTAGGCCGTAGCTCACCCAACTGCCGATGCTGGGCCGGCCGGGAAACTGGCTGCCGGTCTGGATAAACATCAGCGCCGGGTCGTGATTGATCGCGTCGGTGTGCATGGACTTGATCCAGCAGATATCGTCGACTACCTTAGAGAGATACGGCAGCCGGTCGCTGAGCGTCATACCGCTATCCCCGTACTGCTGGAAGTTAAATACGGATCCGGCCAGCGGTAGCGTACCCTGTCCGGCACTCATGCCCGTTAGCCGCTGTCCTTGTCTTACGGAAGCAGGTAGTTCCTGCCCGTGCAGCTTACGCAGCATCGGCTTATCGTCGAACAGATCGGGCTGGGAGGGTGCACCGGACTGAAACAAATAAATCACCCGCTTGGCGCGCCGGGGACCACCGTGGAAGATGCTGGGGCCACCTCCCAAACCTTGCACCTGCGGCCCCGCCCCACTGCCTGCCTGTAACGGATTGATGAGACCGGCCAGACTGAGCGCACCCAGTCCCAGTCCGAACTTGGACAAAAAATCGCGGCGGCTGTGGAGGTTTTCGTAATCGTTACAGTGCATGGATCGGCGGGACGTAAGGCACTGTAAGATACGACCTTACTTACGCATTAGTTCAACCTGGGGCCAAATGTCGCCGATGAGACTGACCAGTCCGTAGATGAGTAGCTGGATACCGATGGCCATGACCAGGAAGCCCATGATGCGACTGAGGGCGGAGAGGCCGGTACGCCCCAGAAGGCGAAATAGCAGGGGGGCAAAATGTAGGGTAACGAAAATAAGCAGGGCCATCACGGCCACTACCCCGACGATAAGCAGACTATTCGCCCAGCCGGTATTGGCCGCTGAGTAACCAATGAGGAGTGAGATGCTGCCCGGGCCGGAAAGCATTGGCATGGCCATGGGCGTGAAGCTGATATCGTCCTTCTGCTGGGCCTCCTGCTCCATCTTGCTGGTCATACGGCGGCGCTCGAATTTGGAGTTGAGCAGGCCGTAGCCGCTGTTGACGATGATGAGGCCGCCGGCGATGCGCAGGGCGTTGAGCGAGATGCCGAAGAAATTCAGGATCAGGGTGCCGGCGAAAAAGAAGACCACCAGAATGACCATGAAGTACAGCGAGGTACGGCGGGCGGTGGCGGCCCGTTCGCGGGAGTTATAGTCATTGGTCAGGGTCAGGTACATGGGTACCGCGCCGAGGGGGTTGACGACCGAAAACAGGGAGCCCAGGGTGGCAAAGAAGAAGGCAAGCATAGGGCGGGGAACGCGGGTGCAACCACTAGGTTGAGCGGGGCTTCCCGCGCCAGGCCAGGCTTCGCGCGTTCATGATTTCGCAAGTGGCGCGGTCGGCGATGACTTCGTTGCCCAGCGCGATGGCCCGGCGTAATTGCGTTTCGTCGAGCTGGTGGATGGCCGGCTTTTTGGCATCCAGTACCTCTTGCCACTTTCGCTCAAATAAATTGTCGTAGACCACCCGCAGGAAGCAATGGTTCATGACGATGGGATAGCCCTCCCGGCGGGCTACTGCGGGAAAGGTGTGGTTGGCTTGCTGGCGGAGCTGGTCCTTGAGTGCTTCGAGGTCAGCCAAGGAATCGGATTAGGTAGCGGGCAAGTTCTTCGCCTTTATCCTCCTGAATGAAGTGGCCACCGCCCTCAATACGAGCGTGGGACTGACCCTTAGCGCCCTGAATACGGTGCTGCATGACGGTATCCCCGCCGCGCGTGATGGGATCCTTGGTCCCAAAAAGCGTTAAGAAAGGCCGTTCAAACTGCTCCAGCGTACGCCAAGCACGGCGGTTGTTCTGCCCCTCGGGATCGTCGGGTGAGGTGGGTACAAGACCGGGAAAGACACGAGCTCCAGCCTTGTAGCTCTCGTCGGGGAAGGGGGCGTCGTAAGCAGCTACTACTTCATCACTCAGCTCCGTGTAGGTGCCGAGTTGTACGACACCGCCGATGGGAAACTCTTCAGCTGTTTCCGCAAATTGCTTCCACTGCCGGAATACCTCCGGGGGGGTCTCCTCACCGGTCGGTAAGAAGGTGTTGGAAGCCGTAACGGTAGCGAAGCGGTCGGGCTCGGCGGCTACCATACGCAGGCCGAGTAGTCCGCCCCAGTCCTGACAGAACAGGTTGACGTCACGTAGCTCCAGCTCGTGCACCAGCTCCGTAAGCCACTCCAAGTGACGGGCGTAGGTGTAATCTTCCCGCCGGCGGGGCTTGTCGGAGCGGCCGAAGCCGATCAGATCCGGAGCGATGCAACGGAAACCAGCATCGACCAGCGGCGGGATCATGTGCCGGTACAGAAAGCACCAACTGGGCTCGCCGTGGAGCAATAGTACTACGCGACCCTCCTGCGGCCCCTCGTCGAGGTAGTGCATGCGCAGGCCCTCCCCCACCTCCCGGTAATTTGGAGCAAAAGGGAACCCAGGTAGACCCACAAAGCGGTCGTCGGGGGTGCGGTGGGCGTCCATCAGTAAAGGCTACAATCGTTCGTAAATCCCGGCGATGCCCTGTCCGCCACCCACGCAGGCGGTGACCATGCCGTACTTGAGGTCGCGCTGTTTCATCTCGTCTAGGAGCTGGATGGAGAGCTTAGCACCGGTGCAGCCCAGGGGGTGACCGAGGGCGATGGCCCCACCGTTGACGTTGACGATCTCGGGGTCGAGTCCGACTTCCTTAATGACCGCCAGCGACTGGGTGGCGAAGGCCTCGTTGAGCTCCACGAGTTGGATATCGCTGAGCTGTAGTCCGGCTTGCTTCAGTGCTTTAGGTATTGCTACGCACGGACCGATCCCCATGTAGAGGGGATCTACGCCACCTACTGCGCAACTGACCAGGCGAGCTACGGGCTCCAAATTCAGTTGCTTGACCATTTCGCCGCTCATCACGATGACGAAGGCCACCCCGTCGCTGGTCTGGCTGGAGTTGCCGGCGGTGACGACTCCATCCTGCTGAAAGACGGCGCGTAACTTACCCAGTGCCTCCATATTGGTGCCGCGGCGTACGCCCTCGTCTACAGCTACGGTGTGGGAGCTCGTCTGCCGCTTGCCGTCCTTCACGAATACCTCCTCTACCTCGATGGGCACGATCTGATCCGCAAAACGTCCTGCGTCGATGGCGGCGGCGGCGCGCTCGTGACTGCGTACGGCAAAGGCGTCGGCCTCCTCGCGGGTGACCTCGTATTTCTTGGCCACGGCTTCGGCGGTGATGCCCATACTGACGACGTAATCCGGCGTATTGCTGGCCACCTCGTAGCTGGGGGCAAGCTTGTAGCCCGTCATGGGGATATGACTCATGCTCTCGGCCCCACCGGCTACGTAACAGTGGCCCATGCCGGCCTTGACCTTGGCTACGGCCATGGAGATGGTCTCGAGGCCGCTAGCACAGTAGCGGTTCACGGTCACGCCGGGTACGGACTTACCCAGTGCCCGCAGGCTGATCTGGCGACCTACCTGTAGGCCTTGCTCGCCCTCGGGGTTAGCGCAGCCTACGAGGACATCGTCTACGCTAGCGGGGTCGATGTCCGGGTTGCGCTCGAACATGGCTTTGATGACACGTACGGCCAGATCGTCGGAGCGGAAGTTTTTGAATCCACCGCGGCCGGCTTTGCCAACAGCGGAGCGTAAGCCGGTGATGATGTAGGCGTCTTGGGAGGCAGTCATGTCGATGAAATTAAGTAGCGGATGTGTCGGTAGTACTCGGTGTCCAGTATTTTCCTTAGTTTTTCTTCGGGATAATCTGTGCGCTGTACCACCTTAATGAGGACCTCTTTAAGAGGGCCGAGATTAGTTTTAATAACGGTGAAGGGGACGATGGGATCTAGGCCCCGGTAGTCGTGAGCGATGCGATTGCGCATTGCGGTGATGTTGCGCCATGGTATGTCAGGGAAGTTAGCCTTAATATTCTCCGATAGCTTACGGCACTCTTCTCCAAGGACCATTAGCAGGGTCACACAGGCGTTGTAGTTCAACTGGTCATTGCCCTGATAAAGTTCTTCGTTAGTTTCAAAATCATCGCTGTAGATGTATAGCTTCTCGATCGCCTCTAACATCGTGAGCAGCGAAGCCAGATTACCGGGCTCATACATACTGAATATCGTCTTGAATTTCCAGTTCGATGACGGGATTGACGTACTTCCGACTCACGAGATCCACCTTCGCAATTTGTATTAACTGCTGCAGATACTCGTCCAGACCGTTAAGCTCCGTAAGACCAAACAGCGCGTTCGGCACGGGCTCATACAGTACATCCAGATCGCTTTCCGGACGCTGCTCATTGCGTGCATAACTTCCGAAAATGCCCACAATACGAGCCTTAAAACGTTCGATAATCTCGGGCTGCTTTTCCCTCAGTAACGTGAGTATTTCAGTGGCATTCACAGCAGATAATTTTACAGACAAACGGATGCCAGTATTATTTAGTTACGCAGCGGCTTATTCGTCTGCAGCATGTGCTGTATCCGCTCCAGCGTCTTCTGCTCCCCACACAGGCTTAGGAAGGCCTCCCGCTCGATGTCCAGCAGGTACTGCTCGCTCACCTGCTGCGTACCGGTCAGGTCGCCGCCGCAGAGCACCCAGGCCACCTTGTGGGCGATCTTGATGTCGTGCGCACTGGCGAAGTGGCCCCGCTTGAGTTCATTGGCCGCGGCGTAAAGGGCGGCAAGACCACCCCGGCCTAGCACGGTAATGTCATCGCGGCGGCGCGGCATGGTGTAGCCCTCGTCGGCCAGCTTCAGTACCATGCGCTTGGCCTCAGCGATGTTGCGGTCTTTGTTGACCACCACTTTGTCGCGGCCCTCGATCATGTAACCAAGGCCGTAGGCTTCGTGGGCACTCGTCGATACGCTAGCCATGGCGATGGCCTTGAAGCGGTCGATCAGGGTGGGAATCATCACGTCGCCCTCAAAGAAGCTATCGCTGGCCCGTAAAGCAAACTCCTTAGTACCCGCCCCAGCCGGAATGACGCCGATACCGGCCTCGACCAGTCCGATATAGCTCTCGGCGGCCACTGCCCCGCCGTCGCAGTGCATAAGACTCTCGCAGCCCCCACCGAAGACGTAGCCCTGGGTAGCAGCAATGACCGGAATCGACGAATAGCGCAACCGCATGACACTCTGCTGAAACAGGTTCACAGCCATATTAAGCTCCTCGAACTCCTGTTGGTAAGCCAGTTGGGCGATCATCATCAGGTTAGCGCCGACGCTGAAGTTATCGGCGTTGTTACCTAGCACCATGCCACGCCAACCCTCCTCTTCGAGCTTCGTGATGGCCTCCTGGTAGCCGCGCAGTACGCCCTCACCGATGCTGTTGTAGGCACTAGTGAATTCCAGGCAAGCTACCCCGTCGCCAATGTCGTGCAGGGTCACCTCGCTATTTTGGTACACCGGGGTGTTGTCGCGCAGGTTATCCAGGATGATGAACTGCTCGGTGCCGGGCTTGATCTTGTAAGACCTTGACTGGATGTCGTAGTACTTCAGCTTACCATCCTCGCGCTTATAGAACGACTCATTACCGGCAGACTGCATCTCGCGCACCCAGTCGGGGACGGTATTACCATCAGCCTCGGCGGCCTCGATGCCGGTCTGCAGCCCTACGGCGTCCCAGTACTCGAAGGGGCCCATCTTCCAGGCGTAGCCGGCGCGCATAGCGTCGTCAATGCTGTACAGGTTGTCGCTGATCTCGGGGATGCGGTTGGCGGAGTAGGCGAATAGTCCGGCCAGACTACGACGAATGAGCTCGCCCCCCTTATCGTCTTCTTTAAACAGCGCCTGTACTCGCCGCTTCGGATTATCCACCTGCTTGGC
Organism: Saprospiraceae bacterium; assembly: GCA_958295895.1. Classification (GTDB taxonomy): domain Bacteria; phylum Bacteroidota; class Bacteroidia; order Chitinophagales; family Saprospiraceae; genus Neolewinella. The sequence continues at coordinate 54,262 of CATQHI010000022.1, forward strand.
GGTTTTGAGGCTATTGAGGTCGGCGCGCTGACTGGGCTCGTACTCGAGGGTCTTCAGGTTGAGGCCGAGGATTTGACGGTTACCCTCCTCGTCGAGGATCTTTTTATAAAATCCCTGCCCGGTCTTGTTACCCAGAAAGTTCTTGTCGATCAGAAACTCGTAGTAAGCCGGGATTTGCATTACGGCGGCGGCCTCATCGTCCGGTGCATTCTCGCGGATACCGGTCATGACGTGGGCGGCCGTATCGTGGCCCACCAGGTCGCCAAGGCGGAAGGTGCCGGTTTTGGGGCGACCGAGCGCAGGACCGGTCAGCCGGTCGACGGTATCGATGCTCAGGCCGAGCTCGTCGGTCAGACTATAGATCTTGGCCATGCTGTACACTCCGATGCGGTTGCCGATGAAGGCGGGTGTATCCTTAGCCAGTACGGTGGTCTTACCGAGGTAGAGGTCGCCGTAGTGCATAAAGAAGTCGATCACCTCTGGCTTCGTGTCCGGCCCGGGGATGATCTCGAACAGCCGTAGATACCGCGCGGGGTTGAAAAAGTGGGTGCCGCAAAAGTGCTGCCGGAAGTCCTCGCTCATTCCCTCCTGAATCATGCGAATGGGAATACCGGAGGTGTTAGTCGTCACCAGACTTCCCTTACGCCGCACTGCGTCGACCTGCTTGAGTACCTTTTGCTTGATGTCAAGGCGCTCCACCACCACCTCGATGATCCAGTCATACTCACCGAGCTTGTCCATATCGTCGGTGAAGTTGCCCACCGTGATGCGCGCGGCGAAGTCCTTCTCGTAGAGCGGTGCCGGTTTGGACTTGATGGCTGCTTGTAGGGCCTTAGTCGCCACGGAGTTCCTTACGGCGGGCTTGGCTTCCGTAGCGTCTATATCACGGGGCAGGATATCGAGCATCAGCACGTCGAGGCCCACGTTGGCAAAGTGGCAGGCGATACCGGAGCCCATCACCCCGGATCCAAGTACGGCAACGCGGCGAATGTGGCGGGAGGGGGTCATAGCATGATCTTTTAGCGAAAATTCGCTGGCGAAGATAGGAAAAAGCACTCTAGGGGACAAAAGCACTGCAGCGTACAGTCTTTTTAATCCGGCAGTGGTCGCAACAACTGGCGTAGGCCTTCACTCTCTTCCGCGGTCAGCAGGCGGTAGCCCCCCGTAGTATCTACCTGAAAGTAGTCGGTTGGTAGCTCCGCAATGCGGACCCGCTGGAAATCGGAGCGGAAGTCCGTTACCCCCGTTGCAACCTCCCCCTGTCCATCCACCACCTTTAAACTTATCGCGTTGCGATCGAGGAGCGCACTAGCCCACAGCGTTTCTAGTGGTAGGCCCCAGGTGATACCAAAGTAGGGTTGCCAGTCGGTGGACGGGTAGCTAATTGCCTTAGGGGTTTTCGAGTCGCGTAGGACCTCTGTCATGATCTCCAAATTTTGCGTACGAGCGTGATAGTAGCCGTAGCTAGCCCATAGCACCTGCGTCCGCGCCCCAAAACACATCAGCAGGATCGCTAGAGTCACGTACCGGGGAAGGCGGGGCAGCGTATACAGCACGAACGGCACCGCCAGAAGGAGTCCCAGCCCCATCCACTCGCTCTCGAAGTAGTACAACTGCTTACGCCCGAAGCTACCCGGATAGGTCACACAGACCAGTACCGTATAGGCTACTCCCGCCAGTAAGGTGAGCACCGGCACCACGTAGGCCCGGGAACGGATCGCCGCATAGCAGCCCACCGCTACCACAGCTGCCAGCGGCCAGTACAGCTCCGCGTAGCTAAGCATTGTACGCAACTGCCCGGATCGAAAGCTGGCCGTAACTGCCGCCCAGTCCAGTCCACGCACCCCCTTTAGTTTATACCCATCGTACCAGCTTGCGTGACTGAGGTAGTACCGTAGTCCGATGCCCAAACCGATCGCTAGGGTGTAAACAATGTCGCGCGGCAATAGGCCTTTCCATCCGCCGCTCCGTGCCCACAAAAAGGTTACCCACACGAAAGCCAGGGGCGCCGCCACCAGGGGGTGCGTACTGGTAGTGATCAGCAGCAGGATCAGTAATACGATATGCTGCCACACACTCAGGGGGCGGGGCCGCAGGTGCAGATAATATCCCACGAAGAGCAACCCCCACCCTACCGCCTGGTGGATTTCGTTGTTGGGCCAGAAGTAGACGTCCGATACGATCAGGGTCAGGTACAGGGGCAGCAGCAGCGCCAACGCATACTCCCGCCAGCGCAGACCGACCAGCAAGTAGACAGTTGTATAAAATAGATAAAAGCTGACGGAGTAAAGCCAGCATACTACAGCTAACGGAAGTCCCAATCGAAATCCTACGAGGGGAAACACCTGCGTCACCACCGCCCCGTAGCGGTGCTCGGAGATAATGGGCTGCCCCTCCAACAGCATGCGGAAGAGGATGAAGCTGGGATCGGTAAAAAGGATGCGCTCCCGCCAGCAGACCGCCGCGCCGACCAGTAGGGCCAGCATGGCCACTCCGCCCAAGTAATAGGTCAGACGGCCCCGTCGGTCTGGCGTACCCGCGGGCATCTAGTCGCGGCGGATCAGCTCCTCCCGAATGATATAACCCTTCTCGGCCTTCTCGTCCCAGGGAAGGGGACTACAGGCTTCCGTGTTTCTGTTACAGCACGATACACATTGCGTGTGCCGCGCGTCGATGAATCGTTCGATCAGGCCTAGACCTGGAGCATAGCGCTCGTAGGCTATCCGTAGATCGATGAGAAGGTCTAGGATTTCCGCCTGAGTGACGGTCACCACACTATCGATCTCGGTACCTGCCCTAAGCGTATTCAGTCCATCTAGATCGGTGTACCGGTACTCCCAGCCCTGGTAGACGTCGAGGAATTCACCGCCCACGCGTACCGATCGCTTCTCATCGAAGGCCGCATTACCATCCCAGCTACTGCCCTCCCGGAACGGTGTGGTAAGTTTTGTAAACGTCAAATTGCCCTCACTCCGGGTAGCGGTGCGGGCATCCCGACTCACGGTAAAGGTGTGCTCGAAACGAAAGGGCTGGGTGTCATCGCGCCGTACCCAGCGCTCGCCGCGGTATACGGTGGTACCGTCGGCGGCGGTGAAGGTCTCCACCAAGGTCTCACGGGCCTCGCTGCGGCTACTGTCGTAGGCAATGCCACCCACTACGGCCCGGAGCACCACGCTATCTACTTGGTAGTAGGCCGGACGATTAAGTTCGAGGGGGAAATACTGCTCGATAAGTGGACGCGCTTCGGGCGTAAAAACTTCCTCCTTACAGGAGGCAGCCAGGCAGAGCAGGGCGAGAACGGCGTATAGTGGGGAGTTCAGGGGGGCGAGCTTCATACGGGGGCGTGCACGGGGGTTGCATACGGATAGAACAAGGCGAACAGCACTACCAGTAAGATCAGAACGCTACAGATGAGCGATATGGTACTACCCAGGGCGTAACTGCGCGGGGCGAAGGTCATGCTGATGGTATGCTCGCCGGCCGGTACACGCAGGGCCCGTAGCGCGTAGTTGGTCCGGAGCAGCTCGGCCGGCTCGCCATCGATGGTAGCTTCCCAGCCCAGATCGGGGCCGTACCAGATCTCGGAGAATACGACCAGTTGCTCACTGGGGGAGCTGAAGCGGTAGCTGAGGGCATTAGGGGCGTAGGAGGTGAGCTCGACGCTACCCTGTCCGCTGGGGTTAAGACCGGATACGGCGGAAGCGTAGTCGGGTCCGATGATGGCCGTGCCCTTTAGATCGGGGACGGTACCCAGAGCGGCAAACTCCTCGTTGGGGCCGTTTACGAGCTCGATATTATCGACCAGCCAGGCGTTCCCGAAGGCCTGGGGGTTGGACTGGGCGGTGAGAGTACCATCCTCGCCCGGTACGAGGAAGTACTTGGTGTTCAGCATGCTCAGCACGTCAATGTCACGCTGGGCGAGGTAGCCGTCGATGAGGTCCTGGTAACGGCGCAGCTTGACCGCCGAGTAGCCGCCGATACTCTTGTGGAAGTAGCTGGTGAGGGCATCCTGGTCGAGGGCACGGGAGAGGTTCAGCACCCGATAATTAGGATCTGGGTCCTGGAGGATCTGCTGGTCGGCGGGACTGGGCTGCACGGTGTTGTTAACCACCCGAGTAGGCTTCCAGTCGCCACGACTAAGGTAACGGCCGTTGATGCCGGCGAAATCTGCAAAACCCAGTACGGTGAGGGCAGCAGCGGCTAGTAGTACGGAAAACGAACCCCTCCAGAGCAGATATAGTGCCCCGTAAGTAAGTCCCACGAAGAATAGGCTCCGAAAGGCATCATCGAAGTAGACTTCCGAACGGGTGGCGACCAGGGCGCCGACCAGGGCGCTGGTATCTCCCTGCCCGCCGGTGAAGCGGGCGAGTTGAGCAGCGTCCTGCGGAGTATTAAAGTCGAGACCCAGGCCGAATAGTACGACGAGCACGCCTAGTGCGGCGCTGACCAGACCGGCATACTTCAGTTGCTTACCGGCGGCCGGGGCATCAATCGCACGCAGGGCCAGCCAGCGGTATACACCCAGAATGCCCAGAGCCGTCATCAAAAACGTGGCGATACTGAGCGCCGAGTTCGGCGTACGAAAGTTGTTCAGCAGGGGCAGCAGATCGAAGAGCGGCCGATTGATGAACTCCGCGTTTTTACCAAGGCTCAGGATAAAGATCAGCAGCGTACCCCCACCCAGCCAGATACGTGCCGGTGTGGAGGCCGCAAACAGCCCGAATACGAACAGCGCAAAGACCACCGCGCCCAGGTAGATCGGCCCTTCCGTAAAGGGCAGACTACCATGATAGAGTGGAGCTGGAATGGTAGCCGGCACCCGGAAGCCGGCGCGTGTCATGGCTTGCCCGAGGGCAGATTTATTACTGATCTCCTGTCCGCTTCCCCCCCCCCGCAGCCAGCGGAGCGTAGGTAGCCAGCATATCCTTAAAGCCATTACTCCACTGCATGGCGTAGTCCCAGTCGAGCCCTCCCTCGCGGGTGCCCTCGTCGAGCGTCCGCTTGGCCTGCTGCCCGGTCAGGATGGCCCCACCGCGGATCGACTGCGGTAGGTACTCGGTGGTAGTAAGCAGGTTACTGGCCCCGGCTCCCAGGGCCAGGCCCAAACCGACAAGCAAAGCGCCCATCGCCTTAGCAAATACCGGTAGCGTGCCCGCCCGCAGGTGACGCACCAACTCGGCAATCCCCAGCAACGGAAGCGTTAGGCCGAAGTAATACAGCATCTGGGGGTGGTTGGCAAGGATGGCCAGTCCCATTCCGAGGGCAAAGACCGCCCCGCCCACCAGGTAGCGGGCCCGGAAGGCCAACACCACGCCGGCGGCAATGAGCGGCAGGAACATAATTACCCCCACCTTACTGACGTGCCCGGCCCCGTAGAGCACAATATTGTTGGTAGCGATCCCCGCCGTAACCGCCCCGGCAATCGCCAGCCAGGGGCTCACACCCAGTAGCACCATCATCAGGTAGAAGGTGAGCATGCCGCAGAAGACGTAGCCGGCCGGACCGCTCATGAAGCCAAAAAAAGCACGACGGGCGATGGTCAGTTGATTGCCCGTGCCCACCGCAGAGATCTGGTAGGTGGGCATGCCGCCAAACATGCCGTTGGTCCAGTTGGTCCGCTCGCCGGTTTCCCTGGCGTAAGCACTGAGCTCTGCACTGGCCCCCCGGTACTGCACGATGTCGCCCTGCTGCAGGCTCTTACCCTGAAACTGGGGCAAAAACAGCACGATCACCGTGAGCAGGAAGAGACCGACGGCCAAAAGATGCGGGAGAAAGGTCTTCAGCTTCATGGGGCGAACTTACAGGAAATCGACGTCGACCTCGTACGGATAGGTGATCAGGTAGTTCATCGCCTCGGCCACCGGGTACTGCTCGAAGACGATCTGGTAGAGCATCTCGGTGATCGGTACGCGTAGGCGCATACTGCGGGCCAGGTGGCGGGTAATCATTAGCGTACGCACGCCCTCGGCCAGTTCCTGACTCGTGGCGGTAACCTCCTCCAGACTCTCCCCGGAACCGATGCGGTACCCGAACATATAGTTGCGGCTCTTTTTAGAGGTCGCAGTAGCAATAAGATCACCGATCCCGGCCGTACCGAAGAACGCCCGCTTGTCACTCCCTAGTGCCTGCCCGAAGTGGACCATTTCTACCAGCCCCCGGGTCACCAGCATGGCCTGGATGTTTTTCCCCAGACCTACCCCTTTAAGGATGCCGGAGCCTAGCGCGATGACGTTCTTCAATACCCCGGCCAGCTCGGCCCCAAGCATATCGTGGGTGCCGAAGACGTGCAGCTGGCTCGACTTCAGCACCAGCTTCGCCCGGTCAATCACCTCGTCGAACTTACTGGCGATGACGGAGGCCGAGGGCTGCCCGTCCAGCAACTCCCGCGCCAGGTTCGGACCGGTCAGCGCCCCCACCCGCACCACCACGCTCTCCTGGCGGATCACGTCGGTCATCGTATGCACATTCTTGCGCTCGATGCCTCGTTTAGGAATCTGCGCCTCGTCGATGCCGGTGATGTCCAGCCCCTTGGTGCCATGGATCAGCACGTGACTCGGCCGCAACTCGTCGGTGATGCTGCGCATCATCTCCCGAAAGTTATTCGAGGGCACGATGGGGAAGATCAGCTGACACCGCTCGGCCACCTGCGCAAAGTCGTGTACCACCGTCACCCGGTCGTGCAGCGGCACCCCGAAGCGAAAGCGGTCGCGGTTCAGCCGCTCGGCCAGCTCGGCGTTACGGCTATACACCAGCACGTCCGTGTTGTAGGCCAGCAGGTTAGCCATGGCGGTGCCGAAGGTACCGGCTCCGATGACGCCGACGGGTTCTGCGGTGGACAAGGGTCTCACTCCTCACCCCCTTTAAACCCCTCCAAGTCCCGCCGCTCCCGCTTCGTAGGCCGGCCCAGCCCCTTTTCGCGGTGTTCGCCCTTAGCTTTTCCCACGAACCAATCCTTGAATTTATTCATTTCCTCCTCGGTGGTGTGGTCGACGTAGGCGGTGACGGCCAGGGGGGCACCGACGCGTTTGTTGAGGAGTTTGACGACTTCAAGGTCCAAGTTAAAGCCCTCCTTGAGCACGGTGAGGCGGTCGCCGACGGTGACGTTGCTGCTGGGTTTGACGGGCTCCCCGTTCAGGCGCACCTTGCCCTTCTTGACGACGTCGGTCGCCAGCGTACGGCTCTTGAAGATGCGTACGGCCCAGAGCCACTTATCGATGCGGACCTTATCCATCACTCGACGAGTTCGTAGTCGATGTCGAGCTTGCGCAGGGCACGGTAGGCAGAGCTTTCGTTAAACGACACCTCGATCTCAACGGGCGAGCCGGCCAGCAGGATGTCGGTGTACTCGGTAGCCAGATTGCTATCCACATCGTCGGCGATGTCTTCAATGGTGCGCGATATGGCGCGTTTGTCAGGACGCATCGCGTCGCAGCTGAGTAGTTTGATCGTCATAATGGTTGCAAGGTAGCAGTCGCCCAAATTGTATACAAATTGTTGGAATACTATTTTTTATCCGCATCCTGCGTACGTCCGGCGGCCCACTCCCGGCGTAGGATGCGGTAAGACACCACGGTCTGCGGGGCCCCGTCCTTGATCACGTAGTCATCGAGGGTACCCTCCCGAGTCAGTCCATTAGCCAGCAGGGCTCTGCCGGAGGCATCGTTACCGAATTTATGGATGGCCTGGATGCGCGCCAGGTCGGGAAGATACTCAAAGCCCGCAGTGAGCAGTGCCCCCACCGCCTCGGAGACGTAACCCCGCCGGCGGTAAGGCTCCCCGAGCCAGTACCCGAGCTCGGCGTGTCCGTATTTCTCGATCAGGTGCAGTCCGACGGCTCCCATGAACGCCCGGTCGGTCGGCGAGCGAATGGCATAGATAAAGGCCGTAGCCGTTGAACGTCCCATGTGGACCAATTGCAAAAACTGCACCGCATTGACCTCCCCGTAGGGCGAGGGCACCGAAAGAGTCATCTCCGCAATCAACGGATCGTTGGCCAGTGTGATAATCGCAGCCGCATCGGCCAGTACCGGAGGACTCAGCAGCAGGCGCGCAGTAGTAAGTTGTTCGGGTAGCATAACCGGACTAACCTACTCATCCCACCCAATAGTTGCCCGCAAATCTGCCGGGGCCGCAGGTGCAAAGGTTGTAGCCAGAGAAAAAGCATGCTGCGTAGGCCCCTCAGCGTCGACCAGCTCTAGTCGTTCCTTTGCCTCCGCCAGCTGATTGATCGGCGCGATGAAGTTGTTGAACTCCTTGGTGTCCGGAGCGTCGAGCGGCGCGCGGAGGCGGGCAATGTTGATCTGGGCGAGCTGTATGGCTCCCCGAGGTAGCCCCTAGAATTTGTAGCGGCCACCCAGGCCCAGTCCGGGGACGATTTCGGTGCCTACGCTCAGGCGGTCGTTGAGGTGATAGTGGAGGGAGAGTTGGGGCAGGATGTCGAAATTGCTGATACCTACGCCCCGCCTTGAGGAGAAGATATCTTGCCGGTAATGCCTGTTGTCGGCTGTACTAAAGATGTAGTCATAGATAACCTCATTGGCCCGGTAGCGTGGCCCTAGCGTTAACCCGGGAGTAATCTGCAGCCGTCGACGTAGGCGGAAAGTATACCCAAGGCTCAGTAGCACCTGAAACTCGGTTTTGGTGGTTTTTTGGTAGAGGAAGTACTCCGCTCCGGCACCTTCGGCATCTAGTACACCTCTGGAGGGTCGACCGTCTGATGCTCTGGCTACAATCAGTCCCAACCCGATGCGTAAGCCACTGGAGAACTGACGGGCTAATTGAACATGTGTAGCTAGTAACCGTGGTCGAATTGGATTACTAACCTGGGTGCCGTCGATACCGTACAGATCGACCTCTTCACCCGCTACGGTATAGGTTCCTCGGTCAAAGCCCTGCGTACTGTCTGCTCTGAGCAGTTCGACATTCCTAGTTCCACTGATGAGTTGTGGGCGTAAATGCACCCCAAACTCCCACCGACCGGCGGGGCGCTGCGGGGGCGTCACTACAGTGAAATACCTCCACCCACCATCTGCCGGCACCGTATTTATGCTTCTTTGCGGTTCTACAGCTTTTACCGGAAGGACATTCAGGTGATTAAATTCGTACTGCCATTCCACGGGATTTATCGACCCCTCCCACAAAGTGGCGGTAGTTAGAATACTTCTAGGTGCCGCCAGATCTGCAATCATTGGAGCTGACAGCGGTCGGGGAGCGATCCAGGTTAACGGTAACGGCCTGGAGCGGGCTACCCACGCCGGCGGCTGATCATTAGCTACAGATGCATACCTGTCTACATACACCGTATCCACCCGCCAACGCACCACCGTATCCACTACAGCACGCTCCACCTCGGCAGGCGTAACGGCAGGCACCACATCCGGGCGGCGGAGCGCAGGTGCAACCACCACAAACCACCCCCCCATACCCGCGAGGAGCATCCCTACTACCACTCCGGCTGCGAACCTCCACCACGGGGACGGCGGAGCGGATGGGGCCACGACCCCCTGCCGAATTCGCTCCCACTGACCCGGCGGCGGCGTGGCGGGGGGCGGAGTTTCAGACAGGCTACGGCGGAACAGGTCTTCGAGCTTAGCCATGGTGGGTATCGGTTTCGAGTTGGAAGTAGGGGCCGGCTAGTTGACGGAGGCGGCGCTTAGCTTTGGAAAGATTGGATTTCGAGGTGCCTACGGAAATGCCCAGCTTAGCGGCAATCTCCTCGTGTAGGTAGCCCTCGATGACGTAGAGATTGAAGACCAGCCGGTAGGCAGGAGTGAGCTGCTGCAGAAGGCGGTACACATCGTGCTCACCGAGCAGCTGCTCCCCCGCATTATATTGAACTGGCGGCGGGGCCGACCGTAGCCGATCAAAGAGCCGCAACCGCCGCCGCCCCGCCCGGTAATGGTCGATACCGGTATTGACCACGATACGGCGGAGGTAGGCAGTAAAGTCTCCCCGAAACTCCCGCACCAGCAGGTCACGGAACAACTTGATGAAGGCCTCCTGTACGATGTCTTCGGCACTGTCCGCGTCGTCAGCGTACTGCAGTGCCACGGCCCTGGCTAGGGGGTAGTGTGACTCGTACAGTAAGCGCTGGGCACGTTCCTCCCCCCGGTGGGCGGCACACAGCAGGGCGGGGGTCTGGGCGGGGAGGGGTGGCAAGTAGTTGCTCATTTGCGGGTCAGACGATGGAGCCTTACTTTAGGGTTGCCTCTCCTTATGGACGTTACTAAACTTTCTTCGAAAACACTCTCTCCGCTGTTGCATATGGGGGGGGGGCCAAGTCAACAGGACCCTCCTATCTACCTTGTACCCGCGGCCCCGCCCTAGCATGCTACTACCTGAGATTCTAAGTATAGAAATATTGAAGAAAATACTGGATGAGTAAATAATCTACTTGGAAATATTGCATTTGGCTAACTGACCAGTCCAGATGACGACGACTAACGGGATGCTGGGAAAAGAGGGCTTGCTACTCTCGGTTTACTATATTGTCGGCGCAATGACCTCTACCCTACCTAACCCTATCGTCACTCCGGACTTCCTCCTGGAGACCGATGCCGCCCGGGAGCTGTACCACGACTATGCGGCCGGTATGCCCATCATCGACTACCACTGCCACCTGTCGCCGGCCCAGATCGCCAGCAACCACCAGTTCACCAACCTGACCGACATCTGGCTGCGCGGCGACCACTACAAGTGGCGGGCCATGCGCGCTAACGGTATTCCTGAATCGGGCATCACGGGGGAGGCCGATGACCGCGAAAAACATCGTAACTGGGCCGCTACCCTACCCTATACCCTGCGCAACCCGCTCTACCACTGGTCGCACCTGGAGCTGAACCGTTACTTCGGCATCGGCGAGCTGCTGGGTCCGGATAACGCCGACGCTGTTTACGACCAGTGTAGCAACCGATTGCACGAGCCGGAACTACGCGTGCGGGGCCTGTTGGAAGGTATGGATGTACGCACCGTCTGCACCACCGACGATCCTACCGATAGCCTAGAACATCACCGGGCGCTACGGGAGGAGGGCTACGGTATCCGCGTTTACCCGGGCTTCCGGCCGGACAGGGCGCTGTTCATCGACCGGCCCGACTACAACGACTACGTGGATCGGCTAGCGGAGGTGACCGACCGCGACATCAGCAGCTATACCGACCTGCTCGAGGCGCTCATGCAGCGCATCGACTACTTCCACGCGCTCGACGGGCGGATAGCCGACCACGGGCTCAATCAGCTCTACGACGTGGACTACACCGAGGGCGAACTGACCGAGCTATTTGCCCGCCGCCGGGGGGGTGAGAACGTATCGCCCCACGAAGCCCGGGTATTTCAGACCGCGGTACTGGTGGAACTCGGCAAGGCCTACCACGCCCGGGGTTGGGTGCAGCAATTTCACCTCGGAGCTATGCGCAATAACAATAGTCGCATCCTCAGATCCGTAGGCGCGGATGCGGGCGTCGATAGCATCGGAGATTACTCCCAGGCAGCGGGACTGCAGCGGCTATTTGATACCCTCGACCGCACCGACCAGCTCGCCAAAACCATCGTGTACAACCTCAATCCGTCCGATAACGAGGTGATGGCCACCATGGTCGGTAACTTTAATGACGGTAGCGTGGCCGGCAAGATGCAGTTTGGTTCCGCCTGGTGGTTCCTGGACCAGCTCGACGGCATGGAGGCACAGCTGAATGTGCTCTCGAACATGGGGCTGCTCAGCCGCTTCGTAGGCATGCTCACCGATTCTCGGTCCTTCCTGTCCTTCCCCCGCCACGAGTACTTCCGCCGCCTGCTGTGCAACATGTTCGGCAACGACATCAAGCGCGGCCTGGTGCCGGACGACCGTCGCTTCATCGGCAAGGTGATTCAGGACATCAGCTACACCAACGCCGCTAACTACTTCAATTTCCCCAAATGAAAATTGTCACCTTCGGAGAGATCATGCTCCGCCTAGCCCCTCCCGGTTACCTGCGCTTTTCCCAGGCCCAGCAGTTTGACGTCATCTACGGGGGTGGCGAGAGCAACGTGGCCGTAGCCCTGGCTAACTTCGGCATGGAGGCCCACTTCGTGACCCGCCTGCCCGACAATGACATCGGTGAGTGCGCCCTAATGGAGCTGCGCAAGCGCGGCGTACATACCGAACACATCGTGCGCGGAGGCGAGCGTCTCGGTATCTACTTCCTGGAAATGGGTGCGGTGCAGCGCGGCAGCAAGGTGGTCTACGACCGGGCGCATTCCGGCATGGCGACCATTGAGCCCGGCATGGTCGACTGGGACGAGGTGCTCAAGGATGCCGACTGGTTCCACTGGACGGGCATCACCCCGGCCCTAAGTCAGGGGGCCGCCGACGCCTGTCTGGAAGCCATTCAGGCCGCCAACCGACTCGGTGTCACCGTATCTACCGACCTCAACTACCGCAAGAAACTCTGGCAGTACGGCAAGGACCCCCAGGACGTAATGCCCGCCCTGGTGGAGGGCTGCGACATCATCCTGGGTAACGAGGAAGATGCCGAAAAGCACTTCGGGCTCCACCCCGAGGAGGTGGACGTCACGGCGGGCGGCGAGATGGACGGTACCAAGTACCTTCCCGTACTCAAAGAAATTATGGAGCGCTTCCCGCGTTGCAAGATGACCATCACCACCCTGCGGGGGTCGGTCAGTGCGAGCCATAACAGCTGGTCGGGCGTACTCTACGACGGCGACAAACTGTACGAGGCCGAGACCTACCAGATCACGGACATCGTCGACCGGGTCGGCGGGGGAGATAGCTTTATGTCTGCCCTCATCTACGGACTGCTCACCTATAAGGACGACACCCAGCGTGCCCTCGATTTTGCCGTCGGAGCCTCCTGCTTGAAGCACACCATTTACGGCGATGCCAATCTCGTGACGGTCGATGAGGTCATCAAACTCATAGACGGAGATGGATCCGGTCGCGTCAGTCGTTAAACTAATAAGCAAATTACATTGGCCCAACACACTCGCCTACAGACACTTACCGCCATCCATGAGCAAGGTATTATGCCTCTGTATTATCATACAGACGTGGACCTAGGTAAGGACATTCTCCGCGCCTGCTACACTGCTGGCGGTCGACTTCTGGAGTTCACTAACCGGGGTGACTTCGCCCACGAGACCTTCCGCGACCTGCGCCTTTTTGCCCGCACGGAGCTACCGGAGATGGTGCTTGGGGTGGGTTCGATCACCGATGCGGCTACGGCGGCGCTCTACCTTCAGCTTGGGGCTGACTTCATCGTCTCGGCCTCTCTGCGCGAGGACGTGGCCCTGATCTGCAATCGGCGCAAGGTGCCCTACCTGCCGGGTTGCGCCAGCCTGACCGAGATTGGCCGGGCGGAGGAACTGGGCTGCGAGATCGTAAAGCTTTTCCCAGGTAGCGTTTACGGTCCGGAGTTCATCAAGGCGGTGCGCGGTCCCCAGCCCTGGACCAGCATCATGCCCACCGGCGGCGTGACTACGGAGCTCGATAATTTGACCGGCTGGTTTGAGGCCGGGGCGGTCTGCGTAGGTTTAGGCTCATCCCTGATCGGCGGTGCCGTGCTTAAGAACCGGGACATGGACGGGCTTACCGAGGCAGTCCGCGGTGCGCTAGAGACGGCTAAGCAGCTACGCGCGTGAGATTGCTCGCCATCATACTCCTAGGATTAGCCCTGTCAGCCTGTGGTAAGGATAGCGGTGTAACCGTACTCCACCTCGGCCACGGACTCGATACCGGCCACCCCGTGCACCAGGGCATGGAGTACATGGCGGAGCGCCTGGCAGAAAAATCTAACGGTTCGGTCACTATCGCTATCTACCCCAATCAGCAACTGGGTAGCGAGCGGCAGTGTCTGGAGCTGGTGCAGATCGGCAGCATGGCCATGACCAAGGTATCGGCGGCCGTGCTGGAAAATTTTGCCCCCGCCACCACGGTCCTCTCCCTGCCCTACCTATTTACCGGGAGGGAGCACGTGTACAAGTTTCAGGATAGCCCCCTCGGTAAGCAACTGCTTACCGAGAGCGAGCAATTTCGCCTACGTGGACTGGTCTACTTCGATGCCGGGCAGCGATCCTTCTACACCAAGGACAAAGCTGTGCGCACCCCGGCTGATCTACGGGGACAAAAGATCCGCGTACAGCTCAGCAACACAGCCATCAATATGGTAAAAGCCCTGGGCGGCTCCCCCACCCCGATCTCCTACGGCGAGCTCTACACCGCCCTGCAGCAGGGGGTGGTCGATGGGGCCGAGAATAACCCCCCGAGCTTCTACACCAGCCGCCACTACGAGGTCTGTAAGTACTACACCCTGGACGAGCACACCGCCACCCCCGACGTGCTCATCATCGGTACCGAGGCCTGGAACCGGCTTACCCCCGAGCAACAGGGCTGGGTACAGGAGGCGGCCGATGAGGCCGTCGTCTTTCAGCGCAAGCTCTGGCAGGAGGCCGAGCAGGAGGCGCTGGATGCCGTGGTGGCCGCCGGGGTGGAGATCATCCGTCCGGACAAAGCTCCCTTTATGGAGCAGACCCGATCCATCCTCGACGACTACCACGAAGATCCGGTCATCTACGACCTCATTCAACAGATCCAAAGCATGGCCCCCGGTGAAAACTAAGGTGGATCGCATACTGGGTGCCGTACTCATCACGATGCTCGCGGTGATGACCCTCGACGTGCTCTGGGGGGTGTTTACCCGCTACGTGATGGCCGATCAGGCCAGCTGGTCGGAGGAGCTGGCGCGCTTCCTGCTGATCTGGATCGGTGTGCTCGGGGCGGCCTACGCCAGTGGCCAGCGCATGCACCTGTCGATCGATCTACTTGCCAACAAGCCCGTTCGCCTCATCGCGGCGCTCATCATCCTATTTGCTCTGGCGGTCTTCGTAGTTGGGGGTACGCAGCTGGTCCTACTCACGGCCCAGCTCGGCCAGACCTCCCCGGCCCTGGGCGTACCGATGTCGCTGGTTTACGCCGTGGTACCCATCAGTGGACTGCTCATCATCTTCTACCGCCTCCCCGATCTAATCGCCCCCCGCTGATGGAAGTTGCCATTCTCGTGCTCACCTTCGTCGTGCTCATCGGGCTAGGCATGCCCATCGCTTGGTGTATCGGCATTAGTGCCACGGTCACCATGCTCTTTAGCATTCCTACCCTGCCGGCGCTGACCACCATCGCGCAGCAGACGGCGACCGGCCTGGATAGTTTCGGACTACTGGCCATTCCCTTCTTCATTTTGGCCGGCGAGATCATGAACCGGGGGGGTATTGCTAGGCGCCTCATCGCCTTCGCCCGGTCGCTCGTCGGTAGTCTGCCGGGTGGACTGGCGCACGTCAACATCATTGCCGCTATGCTCTTCGGGGCCATTGCGGGATCGGCGGCCGCGGCAGCCTCGGCAGTTGGTGGTACGGTCGGCAAGGCCATGGAAAAGGAGGGCTACAGCAAGGAGTTCTCCGCGGCGGTCAATATCACCTCCTCCACCACGGGGCTCATCATCCCGCCCAGCAACATCCTCATCGTGTACAGTCTGGCGAGCGGGGGCGTCTCTATTGCCGCGCTATTTCTGGCCGGCTACCTCCCGGGCCTGCTGGTAGGATTTCTGCTCATGATCGTGGCTGCCATTCTCGCTAAGCGCAAGGGCTACACTACCAGCGGCAGTTTCTCGGTCGGGGAGGTGGGGCGCAGTTTCGTGCAGGCCCTACCCAGTCTGGCGCTGCTACTCATCGTCATCGGGGGCATCGTGGTGGGGATTTTTACGGCTACGGAGGCCTCGGCGGCGGCAGTACTCTATTGCTTACTCCTCTCCTTTGTGTACGGGGAGGTCACCGTGGCGCAGCTCCCGCAGGTGTTTCTCAATGCGGTCGGTACCACGAGCATCGTCATGATCCTGATCGCCACCAGCATCTCCATGTCCTGGATTATGGCCTTCGAAAACATCCCGCAGGACATCACCACCTTCCTGCTGGCCACTAGCGACAACCCCGTGGTGATCATGATCATCATCAACCTGATCCTGCTCTTCGTGGGCGTCTTCATGGACATGACCCCGGCGGTGCTCATCTTCACCCCCATCTTTCTGCCGGTGGCGGTACAGATCGGCATCGACCCGGTCCACTTCGGTATCATTATGATTCTTAACCTGTGCATCGGGCTCTGTACGCCGCCGGTGGGCTCGGTGCTCTTCATTGGGGTGGGCGTAGCGGGTACGACCATTCGTAAGGTGGTGCGGCCGCTCGTGCCCTTCTTCATCGCCATGCTGGTGGCGCTGCTCATCGTCACCCTGATCCCGGGCCTCAGCACCTGGCTTCCCGCGCAGTTCGGCTTTTAGTACAGGTGGGCGGGGCCGCCGGTGCAACGAACTTCGTGGGAAGCGTGGGGCTTCTATCCGGCAGACGAGTCTTGGTATGGGTAGCAGCGGACTTTCGTGGGGCATCCGGGGACTCAGCCTGCTGGTACTGTGCCTGGTGCAGGCCATCGGTAACGAGCCGGGGATCTCGACTACTGGCCTAGCCCTACTGCTCCTCGTACTCGGTATACCCCACGGGGCGGCGGATCACCTCATCTTTCGGGCCCGGCATCCGGAGCGGCAGTGGCGGGGGCAGCGGTGGAAGTTTCTGGGTTTTTACTCCTTGCTGGTTGTGCTTTACGGTGTGTTATGGCACGCCTTTCCAGCGGTCGCTTTTTTGGTCTTTTTGGGAGTGAGCGTGTACCATTTCGGGCAGTCGTACGGGGAGGGAGGTATGGCCTCGCAGCTGGCCTGGGGCAGTTTCGTGTTGCTCTTCCCGGTGATGTTGCACTACCCGGAGGCCGCCCCGATTATTGAGCGCATGGTGTGTTACCCTAGCGATCGGTGAGCCCGAGCGAATCGTTGTGTGCGGCATGCTAATTGCAGCCAATGTGGCGCTGCCCCTCTGGGAAGGGACCAGGCAACGCGCGACGGGTCAGGAGATCGCGCGGAGGTTACTCGATCTGGCCCTGCTTACTGCCCTGTATCTGTCTACAGATCTACTCCTGGGCTTCGGACTGTTTTTCCCTGCTCTGGCACAGTGTACCGGCGGCGGCGGAGCAGTGGCGCTACCTGCAACGGCGTACAGTGGTGGTAGATCTGCGAGGGTACCTACGAGAGTTACTACCACTTACCCTAGGTGCCGTCGGAACGTTAGGGGGGCTGTATTTGTGGCTAGCCGGGGGGCACGGGGGCCGGGATTGATTTGGGCGTGGTGTTTATGCTAGTATCGTTGATCACGCTGCCGCATGCATTCTTGATCGACCGGGTGTATCGCTAACGTGTAGCGACGGCTGAAGCCGTCGCTACACGTTACCAGGGCAGCCGCTCGCCGTCGCGGAAAAAGCCACCAGTTGGGCCATCGTCGGGTAATAGCGCGGCCCAGAGGATACTTCGCGCACCCTCCTCCACACTGCGCGGAGCCTCCTGCCCCCCCATACGGGTGCGCACCCAGCCGGGACAAACCGCATTCACGAGAATCTTATCGCTAGCCAGATCGGCGGATAGCTTCAGCGTGAGCATATTGAGACCGGCTTTGGTCACCGCGTAGGCCGGCGTGCCGGGCCAGCTCTCGACGAAGGAGCCGCTGGCACTGGAGACGTTGACCACCCGCCCTCCCCCACCCTTGCGCAACTGGGGGTAAAGTTGCCTGGACGAGTCGCCAGGGACCCACGGTGTTGACCTGCCAGGCCTCCTCAACGATTTGGAAGTCGGCCGTAAGGGTATCCTGGAAGGTGTCGTAGTGGATACCGGCGTTGTTGATCAGTACGTCGACCGTACCAATATCGGTCCTCACGTAGTCCGCGAATGACTGGATACTCTCGGGGTCGGCGACGTCGAGTTGGTGGAAAATGACCTCGGTCCGTTCGACCTGCATGGCACCGGCGGCCCCGGCTCCTGCCTCGCTTCTGCTGGTAAGCAGGACGCGCATACCCTGCTCCGTCGCGAGTTGGCGCACTACTTCCAGGCCCAGGCCCCGGTTGGCCCCGGTCACGATGGCTGTCTTCATGGGCCGAAAGGTAGGGCGGCGCGAACAAAAGCGAGCGGTAGACAGTACCCAAAGAAAAACAACCAACACACATGAAACGTACCGCAACCGCACGCTGGAATGGCTCGCTCAAGGATGGCGCCGGCCACCTATCCACTAAGAGTGGCGTACTCGAAGAAACCAGCTACTCCTACAAAAGCCGCTTCGAAGATGGTAAGGGGCACCAATCCCGAGGAGCTCATCGCCGCCGCCCACGCCGGCTGCTTCACGATGGCCGTGACCCACGCCCTGGGCGAGGCGGGCTACACCGTGCACGAGCTCGATACGGACTGCGCCATCGATTTTCAGGACCAAACGATCAAGGAAAGCCACCTGAAATGGAAGCCCGGGTCAAGGACATTCAGGAGGACGAGTTCGACGAGATCGTACAGAAGGCTAAGGAAAACTGCCCGGTCTCGCGTGCCCTCAACGCCAACATTACCCTGGAGTACAGTCTCCACACAGTAGGCAACCCGGTGGCCTAACCGCCATCCCCCTTTGCGACGAAATGAAGCCCCCGTCAACAGCAGTTGGCGGGGGCTGCTTATTATTTCCTGCGCGAGGAGGCCCGCACCCGTAGCTCCCCGGTCTGTACGATTCGCTCGGTGGGTAGCGGCTCCGCATTGTCGATCTGCCGAAACAGTAGCTCGGCGGCTGCCGCGCCCATGCGCCCGCTAAACTGCTCCACGCTGCTGATGGCCGGCTCGATGATGCGCGTAAAGGGCTCGTTGGAAAAGGCTACGAGGGCCAGATCTTCCGGAATCGATACCCCATGCTCCTTACAGTAGAGCGTGATGCCAAGTCCGGTCCAATCGGAGGCCGTAAAGACGGCGTCGGGCGGTTCGGACAGGGCTAAGAGGCGAGCGGCGGCGGGGTACCCCTTCTGCTCGTTGAGGCAATCGCGGTCGATGTACTCGTGTCGTAGGGGCAAGCCCACCTCCTCCCAGGGCGCGGGCGTAGCCAGCGTAGCGACCGGCGTAGATACTGACGCTATCCGGCCCGCCCAGGTGGGCAATGCGGCGGCCCCCTGATCGAGTAGATGGCGTACGGCCTGGTAGGACATCTCCGCATCATCGATGATGACGCGGTGGGCCGCGAAGTGCTCCGGCACCCGGTCGAAGAACACCAGCGGAAACTGCCGCCGCTGGAGCTCGACGAAGTGGTCCATGCGGTCGGTCTCCAGGGTGCAGCTGGCCAGAATACCATCGACGCGGGCGGCGGTCAGGGCAGCCACGTTTTCTCGCTCGGCGGCCAGGGTCTCGCTACTCTGGGTGATGATGAGCTGAAAACCGCGGCTGCGGGCTACCTGCTCAATGCCACTGATGGCGTTGGCGAAGAAGTCGCGGTTGATACGCGGGACGATGAGACCGATCGTCTTGGTAGCCCCACCGCGCAGGCCGGCCGCTACGCGGTTGGGCTGGTAGTTGAGATCGGCGGCGGTGGCGGCGATGAGTTCCTTTGTGCGGGAGTTGATGCGCTCGTCGTCACGTAGGCCGCGGGAGACGGTGGAGGGGCTAAGGTTGAGTCGCTGGGCAATGTCATAAATGGTGACTGCTTTCTTTTTCATAGGTGGTGGCGGGCGGCGGACGGCAAATGGGTAAGGTAAGGCTTGGCGCCAATAAAAAGCGGGCAGCGGGATTGACCCCCGCTATGGATCACCTACCCTATACCGCTTCCGGTCTTGGTGGATCCGTCGAAGCGTACTAGTACAGTTTGTACAGCATCCAAACGACGAAAAGTTCGTACACCCCAGAGATTATAAGATTTATGCGCGCAAGATTCAACCGATTGAGGATTATAGCTTACATTCGTTCAGCTTCTGCGTCAAAGTGACACAATTAACTACTCGACTCATGCGAAATCTTCACCTTCCCCCTGTAAAGAGCTGCTGCCACGTGGCACTGCTCTACCTGCTGCTAATCGCCGGCGTACTGCACGGTCAATCCCGTACAATCACCGGCACGGTAACCGACGAAAACGGCGGCGATCCACTCATCGGCGTGACCGTCCTGGAAGACGGTACCAGCAGTGGTACGGTCACTGACGTAGATGGAACCTATAGCCTTACGGTGTCCGGTCCCGAAGCGGTACTGAACTTTAGTTACGTCGGTTACCTACGCCAGCAGCAACCGGTGGGGCAGCGGAGTGTCATTGACCTTGCCCTGGTGGCCGACAACGTAGCGTTGGAAGAAGTGGTGGTTGTGGGTTACGGTAAGGTCCGTAAGAGCGATCTTACCGGCTCCGTCGCCCAAGTTAGTGCAGAGGAGCTATCGGCCTATCCGGTCGCCTCGGCTACCCAGGCGCTACAGGGGCGTGCCGCCGGCGTACAGGTACAGAGTACCAACGGCGCGCCGGGCTCTACTCCCATCGTGCGGATCCGCGGGGGTACCTCGATCAACGCTAGTAGCGATCCGCTCTACGTAGTCGATGGATTCGTGGGTGGCATACTGCCCCCGCCCGAGGAGATCGCAAGCATCGAGATTCTAAAGGACGCCTCGGCCACCGCCATCTACGGCTCACGGGGTGCCAATGGGGTGGTACTGGTGAGCACCCGCCGCGGGCAAAGTGGAAAGGCGCGGGTAACGCTCAACGCCTCCTACTCCCTACAGAATGAGATTGGCCGGCTCGACCTACTGGATGCCGATCAGTACGGCGATCTGATCCAGGAGATTGACTCCGCCTACGTGCAGGGACCGGATCGGGTAGACTGGCAGGACGAGATATTTCGGACCGGTAATATTGCTAACGTTCAGTTGGGCTTCAGTGGGGGGTCTGAGCAGTTAGACTACTACGTTTCCGCTACGGCCTACGATCAGACGGGTATTATTACCAACTCCGATTTTCAGCGCTTTTCGCTCCGTAGCAATTTAACCTTCCGGCTCAACGAAAAGCTCGATCTGGGCGTCAATCTGTATGGGCAAAAGACTAATAGCCAGGGCGTAATCACCCAGGAGGGAAGCGGCGGTGCGTCCAGCACGGGCGTAGTAATGGGGGCCTACTTGTTCGAACCCGATTACGGCATAGTCAATGCCAATGGGGACTTTAGCATCTCCCGCACCGGTGACCCCTTCAATAACCCGGTAGCCACGGCCACGCAACGCACTAATGAAAACGTCGGTGACGCTACCCAGGCTAACCTGCAGGGTAACTGGACCATCATTGAAGGCCTGACGGCCACACTGAGCGCCGGGGCGAGCACGACCAATTACCGTGGCGGCAGTTACATTCCTACCACCCTACAGGCCGCCGATCAGGGCCGCGGAGGCACGGGTAGCATCAATGCCGGCCGTAACCTCAACCTCCTCAACGAGAACTACCTCACCTACGACCGGCCCCTGGGTGCCACCGGAAATTTGAACCTGGTAGCGGGCTACAGCTACCAGAAGGAACGCTTTGAATCCTACCGGGCCGAATCCCAAAGCTTTATCACCGACGCCGCCGGGTTTTATAACCTGGGCGGGGGGTCCGTACCACAGCAGCCCGCCTCAAACCTTACCGAGACCGAGCTCGTCAGCTGGTACGGCCGGGTCAACTACCGCCTCAACGACCGCTACCTACTCACCTTCAATGCCCGGTACGACGGCTCCTCCACCTTCAGTGCCAACAACAAGTATGCCTTCTTCCCCTCCGCCGCCGTGGCCTGGAATTTAGGCCGCGAAGCCTTCCTGGTCGATGCCAACTGGCTCGATAACTGGAAGGTGCGGGCAAGCTACGGGGTCACCGGCAACCGGGCCATCGGAGCCTACCAGACGCTGGCCTCCTTTAGTACCATCGCCGCCATCCAGAACGGTCAGCTGGTAAATGCCATCCGGCCTACCTCGGTGGCCAACAACGACCTCACCTGGGAATCCACCAAACAGTTCAACATCGGCACCGACATCGATCTGCTCGAGGGTCGACTTAGCCTGACCTTTGATTACTACGACATGCGCACCGAGGATCTTCTCTTCAGTGTACCCCTTCCCGAATATTCCGGCTTCAGCAGCCAACTACGCAACCTGGGCTCGACCTCGAATAAGGGTGTTGAGGCTTCCGTGACCGTACGCAGCGACTTTGGTGACTTCAGCTGGGACATCAACCTGAATGCCTCGGCTAACCGCAACCGGGTCGAGGAGCTACCCGACGATCTGGATGTCTTTTATTCCTCCTCTCCCGGTCACCTTGCGGGTATCGGCAACACCCAGGTACTGCGGGAGGGCGAACCGGTAGGCTCATTTTTGGGCTTTCGCTACGAGGGCGTGTACCAGGAGGGAGATGATTTTATCCCCGGTAGTGGCTTCGAGCAGCAGGCCGGTGGGGAGCGCTTTGCCGACATCGACGGAGACGGTATGCTTAATAACAACGACTTGACCATTATTGGCGATCCCAATCCAGACTTTATCTGGGGTATCAACAACACCTTCGGCTACCGCAATTTCGACCTCAATGTGTTTTTCCAGGGCTCGGTCGGTAATGATATCCTCAGCTATACCCTGCTGGAATTAGGCCTGCTTTCCGGACGTACCAACGCCACCACGGAATCACTCAACCGGTGGACGCCTAGCAACACTAACACGGACGTACCGGCCGCTAATGGGGGACGCTCCCAGAAGATTTCCAGCCGGTACGTGTACGATGGTGGGTACGCACGGCTAAAGAACCTAGCCTTAGGCTATACGCTTCCCGCTTCGGTACTGGGTGCGGTTCGCCTCAGTAGCCTGCGCATCTACCTCAGCGCACAAAACCTCCTGACCATAACGGACTACCCCGGTGTAGACCCCGAAACCGCCTACCGGAGTGGCGGAAGTACCAATGCCAACCGCAACGTAGGCCTAGACTACGGCAGCTACCCCAACGTCAAGTCGTACACCCTCGGCATCAACGTCGGCTTTTAATCTCTCAACTTCGATCAGCATGCAACGCATATACTCTTTTCTGACCCTTCTCTGCCTCGGTGCCCTGCTCAATACCTGTACCGATCTGGAGGAGACTCCGGTAGCCATTCTCGCACCGGAATCCGTATTTCAGAGCCCCCGGGACGTCGAGACTGCCGTACTGGGGTCCTACGGTCGCTTTGCCGCCGAGGACGCCTGGGGCCGCAAGATGTTTCTCCCCATCCTTCTGCGCGGTGACATGGTAGATATCGGTGATTTAGGTACCCCCGCCCGCCGCGTACAGGTCAATAACTTCGACATGGACGCGAACAACGGTATGGTCACCGCCTTCTGGCCGGCCGCTTACGAAACCATCAGCGCGGCCAATGCAGCCATCAATGGCGCCTCCATCGTAGCCGAGCCCGCCGAGCGCATCGTGCCCCTGGAAGCCGAGGCCCGCTTTGTCCGCTCCATGGTGTACTTCCACCTGGTGCGCCTGTTCGGCGACATCCCCTACATCACGGAGTTCATCGACGATCCTTCCGCGGTGACCGACATCGGCAAAACCCCGGCGGCGGACGTCTACGCCGAGATCATTGCTGACTTCGAGTACGGCCGGCAGAACCTGCCCGAATCTTACGAAAGCGACCTACGGTCCCGCCCTACCCGGGCTACGGCCGCCGCTTTTCTTGCCGACGTGCACCTAACCCTGGGCAACTACGCCGAAGCCTACGAGGCGGCTAAGTGGGTGATTGACAATGCGGATACGTACAACTATCGCCTGGAACCCGACTTTCAGGATCTTTTCATCGCCGATATTGCCGACGGTATTCAGGAACCGATCTTCGTTATTGACTTCAAAGAAAACCTGAATGATGGACCCTTCAACACTGATTATATGGCACCCCTTACCGGAATACGGGGCAAGGATGCCCCTGAGGGGTGGAGCGTGGCTGTCCCAAGCTTCCGGGTGTTCGAGACGTGGCCTGGAGGTGACTACCGCAAGTCCGTAAGTTTCGATACTACCATGCTCAAGGATGGTGAGATTGTCGACTATACCCAGTTCGGTGACACCGACGCACAGCGGCCGCACAGCGCTAAGTTCTTTCGTTTCTTCGGTCAGGGCGCGGCCATCAGCAGCACGGGCAATAACTATCAGATGCTTCGTTACGCCGATCTACTACTCATTGCCGCCGAAGCCGCCAACGAGGGTAATGGAGGTGGGACGGCCGAGGCCATCGAACTCGTCAATCAGGTACGCACGCGGGCCCGGGAGGGTAACCCCACGCCGACTGGTGTGCCGGCTAACCTGGAGGCCGGATTGGATCAGGGGGCCGTACGCGATCTCATCCTGGAGGAGCGTCGCCTGGAGCTAGCCTTCGAGGGGCGACGCTGGTACGATATCAAGCGTCGGCAGCTTGGGGATGAGGTGTTCAAGGGCGCTAATAGCCTCGAGCCCCATCCTAATTTCGATGCCAGTCGCGACTATTTCTTTCCCCTGCCGGGGGACGAACTCGACCGCAATCAGAACCTGCTACCCCAGAATCCGGGCTACTAGATCACCAATCACGCCGAAGCAAAAAGCGGGCAGCGGGATTGACCCCCCACTACCCGCATCCAAAGCTAAAACGGTGTGATATAAATAACTAAGTCCTCGACGTCGTACTAGTCGACGTTATCGTGTAAAAAGGAGTTGTTGCGGCGCAGCGGCCGCTCCTCATCATCATTGATGGTCCAGCGGCTCAGCTCCTGCTGATCGCTCGATCCGTTGTTATCCAACTGAATGTTGCGGCGCAGGTAGGCGGGCTGGTTTTCCAGCTCGTTGACCACCTTGGGGTTGCTTAACTTCGGCAACTCACTGCGCTGCCGCAGGGCCTCGCGCCGCTGCTGGTCATGCAGCTCGAGCTCCCGGCGTTCGGCGGCGCGGCGCGCCTCCTCCTCCTCCTGGATGAAGCTCTGGGTGAAACTACCACTCGCACGGCGACGGGCCTGCAGGCGGGCCTTGGCCTCCTCCATGTCCTCAAACTCAAAGGTGGTGGTCTTGCTATTGCCGTAGCCTACGGGATCCTCCTCCCCGGTAATCTCCTCGAGTTTGGTGCGGCGGGGGGCTTCCTCGCGTTTCTTTTCGAGGTGGACCACCTGCCGCTCGGGAGCGACGTTCCGGTTGGCCTTCTTCTTATCGCCAAAGCCGGTAGCGATGACGGTCACGCTGATCTTGTCGCCCAGCGCCTCATCAAAGCAGTTACCCCAGATCAGGTCGGTGCCGTAGCCGGCCTCCTCCTGCACGAATTCGGTGATCTCGAAGATCTCATCCATGGTCACCTCGCGCGTACCACTGGTGATGTTGAGTAAGATATGGTTGGCTCCGCGGATGTCGTTGTCCTCCAGCAGCGGCGAGTGCAGGGCCTGATCGACGGCCACGCGGGCGCGGTCGTCACCCTCGGCGCTGGCGGTGCCCATGATGGCTACTCCACTATCACGCATGACGGTATTGACGTCCTCGAAGTCGACGTTCACGTAACCCGCAACGGTGATAATCTCGGCGATGCCCTTGGCCGCCGTGGTCAGGATATTATCGGCCTTGGAAAATGCGTCACTCAGGTTCAGATTACCGTGAATTTGGCGCAGCTTATCGTTGGAGATGACGATCAGCGTATCCACGTTGTCCTTCAGCTCCTGTAGTCCTTCCATACCGTTAGTGGCCCGCCGCCGCCCCTCGAAGGTGAAGGGCAGGGTGACAATGCCGACGGTGAGGATGTTCATCTCGCGCGCCGTGCGGGCGATGATGGGTGCCGCTCCGGTACCGGTACCACCACCCATTCCGGCGGTGATGAAGACCATGCGACAGTTGTTATCGAGGTACTTACGGATTTCCTCGATACTCTCCTCGCAGGCGAGTTTACCGACGTTGGGCTTGGAGCCGGCTCCGCGGCCCTCCGTCAGGTGGGGACCGAGCTGCACCTTGGTGGGCACGGGGCTGAGCTCCATGGCCTGATGGTCGGTATTACAGATGGCAAAATCGACGCCGACGATGCCCTGTTCGTACATATGGTTGACCGCGTTGCTGCCACCGCCGCCTACGCCGATCACTTTGATAATGGGAGATTCTCCCGTTGGAAAGTCGATAATCATGGTTATATGTTAGACTCGTTGGCCGAATCCTTTTTTCAGCTTTGATGAAAAAAGTTCGTCCGCCGAGTTGGGTACTAATTTAGTTGATATCGCTGACATTTCAGCAAATGGTTTGCACTTAGGCGGGTGCGCAGGTGCAAAGGGAGGGGAATTCGGCCGACGAGGGCTAAAAATCCCGATCGGGCTCGGCCTCGAACCACTCTTTGGTACGCTTAAAGACGTTATCGAACCAGCTCGGGGCGTTGGCCTCCTCCTTGATCTGCTCCTCGAGCTCGAGCTCCGTGGCGGGCTCCTCCTTCTTGGGCGGGGCGATTTTGACCCGACCGGCGTCTATGTCGGCAAAGCCCTGTAGGAGCAGTCCTACACCGGTGGCGTAGATGGGACTGGTCAGGCGCTCGGTGTACCCATGAGCCAGGTGCTCAACTGGGGAGCCGACGCGGCAATTCATGCCGGTGTGTAGCATGGTAAGCTTGTCGAAATCCTTGAGCAGGGCACCACCGCCGGTAAGGACGATACCTCCGATGAGCTGGTTGCCATCGAAGCCGGAGCGGCGAATTTCCCAGAGTACGTGATCGAGGATCTCCTCGGCCCGGGCCTGGATGATGAGGCTCAGGTTCTTCTCGCTGATCTCCTTGGGCTCGCGGCCGCGTAGTCCGGGGATGACGATCATTCGGTTCTCGTACACCTCGCTGGCCAGCGCGCTGCCGTAGTTAACCTTGAGTTTTTCGGCGTGCTCCTCCATGACGGTGCAGCCCGCCTTGATGTCCTTGGTGATGACGTGTCCACCGAAGGGAATGACCGCCGTATGGCGAATGATGCCCTCCTGAAAAATGGTGATATCGGTCGTACCCCCACCGATATCAACTAGCGCTACTCCGGCGTGCTTTTCGTCGTCATAGAGTACGGAGGCGGCACTGGCGATCGGTTCCAGGGTGACGTTGGCCATGCGCATGCCGGCGCGCTCTACGCAGCGGTTGATGTTGTTGCTGGCCGTGATCTGTCCGGTGATGATGTGAAAGTTGGCCTCCAGGCGGGAGCCCGACATACCGATGGGATCGATGATTCCCTGTTCATTGTCTACGGTGTACTCCTGGGGGATCACGTGCAGGATCTTATCCCCGGGAGGCAGTACGAGTTTGTGCATATCTCCGATCAAGCGGTCGATGTCGCGCTGGCCGATCTCGGAGTGGGGATTATCGCGCATCAGCATACCGCGGTGCTGTAAACTTTTGATGTGCTGGCCGGCGATACCGACGTGGACGGTCTCGAAACTTTCGCCACTAGTCTGTTCGGCCAGGCGGCGGGCTTCGGTAATGGCGCGTACGGTCTTTTCGATATTGGAAACGACGCCGCGCATGACGCCCTCCGATTCGACCTTACCGGTGCCGAGGATCTCCACCCGCCCGTGTTTATCGCGACGACCCACCAGGGCGCAGACTTTGGTGGTGCCGATGTCGAGTGCGGCGATGGTGTGTAGTGTGGTATCAGTCATTATATCCCAAGGTTTGAAAAAGAGTGTATGGCAGCGGGGCGGGGTCATCGCCCCGCTGCCCGTAATTTGGTTAAGCTTTTTTGGCCACTACCTGGTCGGCGTAGCGTAGGTCGAAGCTCCGGTACTTCCTCCAACCCTCGTACGGAAGTCCTTCGCGGTAAAATATCTTCAGGCGCTCCAGGCGCTGCGGGGTTTCTTTAGAATCGTAGCGGCCCAGGTAGATGACCTGGTCGCCCAGCTTTGGGGCCAGCACGAGCTCTCCGGTGGCGCTCACATCGATCTGCTCGACGAGGGCACGGAGAAATTCATCCCGGCGCAGGTAGTGGCCCAGCGCCATCAGCTGCCGGAGCTGGTGGTCCGGCTTGTCCCGGTAGTCGTCCGACCAGGGCACCACCTTGCCGGTCACTACGGGTACGCGTACTGTGTAGTTGGGACTAAGGGGCAGGCGAACACCGTCGAGGTCAAGGTAGTAGTTCTGACCGTTGTCGGCTATTACACGCAGCAGGGGCACACGCTGTTCGGCCGTGATGTGCAAAACCAGATCGGCATCGACGTAAGCCTCGGCGTCGCCTACAAACGGCTGAGCTTCGAGTACCTCTTCCACGCGCTCGATGTCGATATCGGAAAGCGTGAGTTGGTCCAGCGATTTGGTAAAACTGGCCTGGAGTAGTTCAAGCAGCTCCTCCGGTTCGACCAGGTTAGCGTTGTCGGGAAGCGGGAGGACCACAGGTTGTACAGCACGAATGTGCGCTGCCTCCCGTTCGGTGATGGCCGAGATCGCCAGCACGGCCACGAAGAGGGTGACGAAGATCCAGCCGTAGCGCCGGATAGCGATAAATACGCTGGCGAGTAGTTGGCCCAGCGCGGCCGTCGCTTTACTTGCCATGGGGTACGGTGGTTTTGCGGTGCTGGGCTACTACGCGGCGCACCAGGGCATCAATATCGCCCGCGCCGAGCAACAGGAGTACCCCATCGGTAAGTTCCGCCGTGGCCTCCAGCATCTGGGTATCGGTGAGCAGCCGGCGTTTTTCGTTTTTCATCATCCCGTAGACGAGCTGACTCGTGATTCCGGGGATCGGCTCCTCCCGCGCGGGGTAAATGGGAATGATGATTGCCTCATCAAGGGTATCGAGGGCGCGGGCGAATCCGGGAGCAAAATCCTGGGTGCGACTGTACAGATGGGGCTGAAATACGCCGCGGATTGGTCTATCCGGGTAAAGCTCGCGGGCCGCGGCAATGGCCGCCCCTAACTCCGTAGGATGGTGAGCGTAGTCATCGATGATGACCAGTTCATCCGTACGCAGCACGGTCTCGAAGCGGCGGGCAATGCCGTGAAAGTTGGCCAGGCCCTCGCGCAGGTGTTCCTCTTCCCCGCCGGCCAGGCGGGTCACGGCGCAGGCGGCCACGGCGTTTTCGATATTATGTCGTCCGGGCAGCGCCGTGCGGAGGTTCTGGATCAGGTGGCCGTCGGGCTCCCGTAGATCGAACTGGAAGGCTCCATCCACTACTCGGATGTTATAAGCGCAGAAATCCCCCCGCCCGATCCCGAAGGTAGTCACTAGTACTTCGTCTAGTCCAGTAAAGTGCTCGGCCACATCGTAGCGCACGATGAGCTGCCCGCCGGGCTTAATCTGCCGCGCAAAGGCCCGAAAGCCCGTTTCGAGCATGTTGTCGTGGTCACCGTAGATGTCGAGATGGTCGGGGTCGGTAGAAAGCACTACCGCGATCTCCGGCTGCAGGGTCAGAAAGCTGCGGTCGTACTCATCGGCTTCCACCACGACCCAGTCGCTCTGTCCGTGCACGTAGTTGCCGTCGAGGTCGCGCGCAATACCACCGAGGAACGCCGAGGGATTGAGCCCGGCGGTCATCATCAGGTAGGTCGTGATGGTCGTCGTAGTGGTCTTACCGTGGGTACCGGCAACACCGACGCAGCGCATGGCCTCGCTAATCAGGCCCAGCACCTGCGAGCGTTTCATGACGGTATAGTCCCCCGACATGACCTTCACCAATTCAGGAAAGTCTTTGGGAATAGCGGGCGTATAGACGATGAGTAGATCGGCGGCAGCATCGGGGACCAGCTCGGGACGGGCGGTGTAGTGAATGTCCATCCCCTCCCCCTCCAGGGTCTCGGTCAGTAGGGTGCGCGTCTTGTCGTAGCCGGCCACGGCCACCCCCCGGCTACGGAAGTAGCGTGCCACGGCCGACATGCCGATACCGCCGATGCCGATAAAGTAGACCCGTTCCACGTCAGACAGCTGCATGCGAAGCATCGGTTTTTGGGGTAAGGGAAGGAAGAAGCGCCAGCACCTCTTCGGCGATACGGGTCACGGCACCCGGACGAGCCAACGCCCGCGCGTTACGGCTTAGTTCATCCCGCCGTTCCCGGTCGTCCAACAAGGTATATACGGTGGGTACAAGGTCGGAATTTACCCGGGTATCGGCTACTAAAACGGCGGCATTTTCTTTCGTCAGGGCCTCCGCATTTTTTGTTTGGTGATCCTCGGCCACCCAGGGACTGGGCACCAGAATGGCGGGCTTGCCTAAGTATTCGATCTCGGCAATGGTGGTGCTTCCCGCCCGCCCGATGACTACGGTAGCGCTGGCGTAGGCCTCATCCATCTTATCCAGAAAGGCGGAGAGATGTACATTGGGAAGTGCGGCGGTCGCGCATCCCTCGTACGTAGCGAGGTAGGACCGGCCGCACTGCCAGATCCACTGCACCTGCGGCCGCGCCCGGATGAGTTCGGTGCTGCCGGCCATGGCCTCGTTGAGTGATCTTGCGCCGCCGGAGCCGCCCATGAGCAGGACGGTCTGCGACGCATCGCTGGATTTTTGCTCCAGTTCTCTGACCCGATCCAGGAGCTGCTCGCGCACGGGATTGCCGGTGATGATGAGTTTGTTGGCCGGAAAAAACTTGGCCATGCCGCCAAAGGCCACGCAGATTTTATCCACCTTGCTGCCCAGCCACTTATTGGCCAGTCCGGCAAAGGCGTTGGGCTCCTGGATGAGGGTAGGAATGCCCATCCGTGCGGCGGCATAGAGTACCGGTGCACCCGCGTACCCGCCGGTACCCACCACGGCATCCGGACGGAAGTCGCGCAGGATGGTCCGGCAGCGGAACAGGCTACTGAGCACCTTGACCGGAAAGCTCAGGTTGTCGAGCGTGAGCTGACGCTTGAGGCCGCTGATCCACAGGCCCTCGATGCGGTAGCCGGCGGCGGGTACCTTATCCATCTCCATACGGCCCTTAGCGCCCACGAATAGGAATTCCGCGTCCGGGTGCAGGCGCTTAAGCTCATCGGCGATGGCGATGGCCGGGAAGATGTGCCCGCCCGTGCCGCCGCCGCTGATGATGAAGCGTAGGGGTCTAGGTCGCATCGGCGGTCACGGCTTCGATGTACTTCGACACGGACATCAGGATGCCCAGCGAGATACAGGTGAACAGGGTGCTCGTACCCCCCATGCTGACCAGCGGCAGCGTAAGCCCGGTCACGGGCAGGAGATCGAGATTGACGGCAATGTTGAGGAAGGCCTGTAGGAGGATGGAGAGCCCCAGACCAAAGGCGACCATGGCCCCGAAGGCCTTGCTACTCCGTGTAACCAGTCGGATCACCCGGACGAAGAGTAAGAGGTAGATACCGATGAGCGCAATGCCTCCGACGGCCCCGTATTCCTCCACAATGATGCTGTAGATAAAGTCGGACTGGGCACTGTAAAGCGTGTGCCGCTGCGTAGAATTACCCGGCCCCACCCCAATCACCCCCCCGTTGGCGATGGCAATCATCGCTCCCGTGATCTGACGGCGATCGTCCACCTTCGCGGCGGCGGGATTAAAGTAAGTCTCGATGCGCTTTTCCCAGGTGGCGGCCCGAGGCACCAGATTGGGATACTTAGAGCCCACCATCACCAGGATGCTGAACACGCTGACGCCCAGTAGAATAAGCATCACGATGTACTGCATCGCTACCCGACCCACGATCATCATCAGGATGCAGATTAAGAACAACATAATGGCCGAGCTAAGGTCGGCCAGCGCGATGAGCAGACACACCGCCAGCACCGGTAAAATGATGGGCATGAAGGCCTCCTTGAAGTCCTTAATCACGTCCTGCTTCGAGCCGATGGCCCGGGCAACAAAGAGGATCAGCGAGAGCTTCGCGAAGTCCGAGGTCTGGAAGGTCTGGTTCACGAACGGTATGGTCAGCCAGCGCCTGGCCCCGTTGATATCCGTCCCGAACACCTGCGTAAGTAGCAGCAGCACGATCGAGATGACCAGCATCGTCGGAGCCCAGCGCGAGTATTTCGTATAGGCCAGCAGGTGGCCGATATAGATCACCACTAAACCGAAGCCCAGGATAATGCCGTGCTTGATGATGTAACCATTGACCGCCCCGCCGGCATTGCGGTAAGCTAGGTTTGCCACCGCACTGTACACGGCCACCATGGAGATCAGGCTGAGCAGGATAATGATGGCCCACAGCACGCGGTCGCCCCGCAGTTCGGTCGCTATGCGCGTAGATAGGTTCATCCGATGAGTTGTTGCACGCAGTCCCGGAACTGGTCGCCCCGGTCTACATAGTTCTTAAATAGGTCAAAGCTAGCGCAGGCCGGGCTCAGCAGCACGGTATCCCCGGGCTTAGCGTGTTCATCGGCCAGTCGGACGGCGGCCTCGGCGCTCTGACATTCCACCACCCGTTCCAACCACTCAAAATCTTCCTTCAGTTTCTCGTTGTCAAGCCCTAAACAGATGAGTGTATGTACCTTATCCCCCATAACTTCGTGTAGAGGGGTATACTCATTACCCTTATCGGTGCCCCCGGCGATCCATACGGTCGGTCCCGTCATGGCCTCCAGAGCGAAGTACGTACTGTCTACGTTCGTGGCCTTGCTGTCGTTGATCCAGGTACGGCCATCCGTGGTCGGAATGACCTCCATACGGTGCGGCGCGGGGCGGAAACTGTTGAGGGCCAGTTGTATTTCTTCAGCGCTCACCCCTAGCTGCTGGGCTATACGCACGGCAAAGAGCGCATTCATCGCGTTGTGCCGTCCCCGCAGTTGGCCCGTTCCCAGCTCGAAGGTTTGCCCCTCCACCACGATCGTGCTCCCGGTAATGGCCGTCGCAGGGTCAAGCTCGGTAACTGCAGCACGTACCGGATTGCGGCGGCGCGCGGGTGCAATGGTGGTGGCGTCGGCCAGGAGCAGCAGTTGGTCCCCCGGGTGCTGGTTGCGGGCGATGCGCAGCTTGCTGTCGGCGTAAGCGTCCAGGCTGTAGCCGTAGCGATCCAGGTGGTCGGGAGTAATATTGAGGATGACGGCGATGTCGGGCCGGAACTGTACGATTCCGTCGAGCTGAAAACTACTTAGCTCCAGGACGTAGATATCCTGTGGCTCGTGGTCTAGCAGTAGACGGGCAAAGCTTTCTCCTAGGTTACCCCCGGCAATCACCTGTTCACCGGCCATCTGCAGCAGGTGGCGGGTGAGCAGCGTCGTGGTGGTCTTCCCGTTACTGCCCGTGATGCCCACGATGGTCGCCTCCGGGTCCACATAGCGGAAGGCGAACTCGATCTCGGAGATGATGGGGATGCCGGCCTTACGCAGTTTGACCACCGGTGCGGCAGTATCGGGGATACCCGGACTCTTAACGGCTAGGTCGGCGCGTAGCAACTCGGCTTCGGTGTGCCCACCGGTCTCTACGGCAATACCCGCACCCCGCAACTCCTCCAGGTAAGCAGCACTACCCGCTCCGGCATCACTAACGAACACCGTGTAGCCCTCGCGCTGCCCCAGGCGGGCGGCACTTGCTCCGGATTCTCCGGCTCCGAGGACGACCAGGTGCTTTGGTTTCATAGGTTAACCACAGAGTTTCGCAAAGTGGGGCACAGAATTTCACAAAGTGAAAGCAGGAACGAGTAGCACTTTGTGCTACTCTGTACCCTCATCTGTGTGACTCTGTGATTCATCTTTGTTAGCGGATTTTGAGGGTGAGGATAGTGGCAACGGCCAGGAGAATACCCACGATCCAGAAGCGAGTTACGATCTTGATCTCCGGCATGCCGAGCTTCTGGTAGTGGTGGTGTAGGGGAGACATGCGTAGGATGCGGCGGCCTTCACCGTACTTCCGTTTGGTGTACTTAAAGTAGCTTACCTGAGCCATCACCGAAAGATTCTCGATGACGAAGATGCCGCAGAGAATGGGGATAAGCAGTTCCTTACGCAGCAGGATAGCAAGGGCCGCGATCACCCCCCCGAGAGCAAGGGAGCCGGTATCCCCCATGAAGACGGAGGCCGGAAAACTATTGTGCCACAGAAAGCCCAGGCAGGCTCCCACCAGGCAACCGCTGTAGATGACCAGTTCCTCGGTGCCCGGCAAAAAGAGGATGCCGAGGTAGTTAGCGGCGATGGCGTTGCTGCCCACATAGGCAAATACAGCTAGCGTACCGGCAATGATGGCGGAGGTGCCGGCAGCCAGTCCGTCGAGGCCGTCCGTAAGGTTGGCTGCATTAGATACCGCGGTGACGATAAAGACGATCAGCGGCACGAAGATGATCCAGGCCAACTGGCGGCCGATGCCCAGTATATTGGCGTAGGTCAGCACGCTGTTCTTCAGGAAGGGTACGTTGGTCAGGGTAGTACGGTAGTCGGCCCGCGCTACGGTGGCACCGCTTTCCAGCGTAACTATGCGTACCTCCCCCACCCGCTGTGCCTCGGTGATGCCGTCGGCCTCGGCCTGGGCGACGTTCATGCGTACCACTACCTGCTCGCTGAGGAGCATGATGCAGGCGATGAGGAGCCCGAGTCCGATCTGTCCGGCTACCTTGAATTTTCCGGCCAGGCCATCCTTATTCTTATGTTTGATCTTGAGGTAGTCGTCGATGAAGCCGATGGCACCCATCCATACGGTGGCGACCAGCATCGTGATCAGGTAGATGTTATCGAGCTTAGCGAAAAGTAGACTGGGTAGAAGTACGGCCAGTAGGATGATCAGGCCACCCATGGTGGGGGTACCCTTCTTTTCCAGCTGCCCCTCCAGCCCGAGGTCCCGTACGCTTTCACCGATTTGCTGCCGGCGGAGGTAGCGGATGATCCGTCCGCCCGTTACGATGCTCAGCACCAGCGACACGATGATGGCCACCCCGGTGCGCACACTCAAAAAGCGCAGCAGGTTAGCGCCGGGAAAGTCGCCGAAGGTCGCACGCAGCCAGTCGAACAGCTCAATTAGCACGGGCGGTGGCATTTAGGGCGTGAGCTAATTCCTGGCGGTCGTCAAAGGGAGTTCGTACTCCCGCGGTTTCCTGGTAGGTCTCGTGGCCCTTACCGGCTACCAACAGCACTTCGTAGCCGAGGCGGACGGCGGTACGGATGGCCTGGCGGCGATCGGTGATGCGCAGCACCTTGTGGGTAAGGGCGGCGGGGACTCCGGCCTCCATTTCGTCCAGAATCGCTTCGGGGGATTCGGAGCGGGGGTTATCGGCGGTCAGGATGGTCTGGTCGGCCAGTTCCACACTGATGCGGGCCATCTCGGGGCGCTTACTGCGGTCGCGGTCGCCACCGGCACCCACTACGCAGGCCAGGCGGTGGCCGTCAGGCAGCAGGCTACGCAGGGTTTGGAGCACATTCTGCAGCGCGTCCGGCGTATGGGCGTAGTCCACGAGGGCCGTGGTACGACCGCTGGGATCGGGCACGTGTTCCAACCGACCCTCGGCACCCCGCAGACCGCTCAGAGTGACAAGTACCTCCTGGGGATCCTGTTCCAGCAGGACGGCCGCTCCGTAGGCAGCCAGCAAATTGTAGGCGTTGAAGCGACCTAGCAACTTAAAAAAGACTTCCGTGCCGGCGATGTCAAGCTGTAGTCCCTGTGGCGTGTTGGCCAGTAGCCGCGCGTGGAAGTCGACCATTGTGCGTAGGCTATACCGGTGTACGGTGGCTACGGTGTTTTGTACCATTACCCCACCGCGTTTATCATCAGCGTTTATTAGGGCGAAGGCGGCGGCGGGTAGCTGGTCAAAGAAGGCTTTTTTAGCCGCGATGTAGGCGGCGAAGGTGCCGTGGTAGTCCAGGTGATCGTGGCTCAGATTAGTGAACACGCCCCCGGCGAAGGTGAGTCCATGGATGCGGTGCTGGTGCACGGCGTGGCTACTCACCTCCATAAATACATAGTCGATCCGCGCATCGCGCATCTCGGCCAGCGTAGCCTGAATGGATAGGGCATCGGGGGTAGTGTGAGTAGCGGGACGTACTTCCTTGCCCAGCCGCACCTCTACGGTCGAGAGTAGACCCGCCCGGTACCCCAGGCCGGTAAATAGCTCGTGTAGCAGCGTGGTGACCGTAGTCTTTCCGTTGGTACCGGTGACGCCCACCAGGGTAAGCTGCTCGCTGGGTGACTCATACCAGATGTCGGCTAGTTCGGCAAGGGCTACCGCACTATTCTCCACCGTAATGACCGGGACTTCACCAATAGGTTCAGCCAGTGCGGCCAGCCCGCTCGCCTCCCCCACCACGGCGATGGCACCGGCGTGTACCGCCCGCTGGATGTAGGCGTGCCCATCAACCTGGGTACCGCGAATGGCTACGAAGAGGAATCCGGGCTCCACCCGACGGCTGTCGAAAGCGATACCACGCACCTCATGACCCTCCAGTCCTTCCGTAGGGGAGGTGGTCTGAAGCGAGTGGATGAGGCGGGTGAGCTGCATGATTCTAGCGGAGGATGAGTTCTACGTCCTTTCCGCGCTGGCCGCGACCGTCGCTTTGCCAGCGCATGTTGACTACGCGACCGACGCCGCGGGGGTGGACTACGTAGCCTTCGTTTTCGAGCACGTAAACGGCATCGCGCAGGCGCATGCCGCGCACGTTGGGAAACTGCTGGGCGGCCGGCGAGATGGCGGCGAGTTCGACGTGCTCCTCGGCGCCGTTGACGGTAGCCAGCTCGGTGTCGGGCAGCGAATCGACGGCCACGTTCACGTAATCGAGTACCTCCACCAGCTCGGGCAGGTAGCCGGCATCCCGACTCGGCAGCTCGCTGGCGTAGAGCACCGGGCGGGGGCCCTGGTTGATGGGCTCGTGTACCTCGATCATGCT
This sequence comes from Saprospiraceae bacterium, assembly GCA_958295895.1. Classification (GTDB taxonomy): domain Bacteria; phylum Bacteroidota; class Bacteroidia; order Chitinophagales; family Saprospiraceae; genus Neolewinella. The sequence continues at coordinate 90,838 of CATQHI010000022.1, forward strand.
GTTGTAGATGTTGTCGGCGATCTCGCGAAAAATGGGACCGGCCACGTCGCCACCGTAGTAGGCACCCTGGGTAGGGTCCTTGATGACTACGATGATGCTGTAAGTGGGATTCTCGGCCGGAAAGTAGCCGGCAAAGCTGGCCTGGTACTTCTGCTTGCGGTTCTTGTGGCTGTAGTTTTGCTGGCTGGTGCCGGTCTTGGCAGCAAAGCGGTACTGATCTGTTTTGAGCCGCTTGGCGGTACCGCGGTCGACCACGCCCTCGAGGAGGCTCTGGAGCTGCTCGACGGTCGCGGCGCTGGCAATGTGCTTATCGATCACCGTGGGCTTATACTCCTCCACGGTACGGCCGTTGTGCTTGATGTCAGTGACCAGGTAGGGCTTCATCATGCGCCCACCGTTGGCGACCGCATTGTAGAAAGTGAGCATCTGGAGGGGGGTCAGGCGGCTTTCGTAGCCGATGGCCATCCAGGCCCGGGAGATGCCCGAAAAGCCTACGCGGCTGGTATCGTTGATGAAGGCTGCCCCCTCGCCCTCCAGCTCGATGCCGCTCTCGGTGTCGAGGTGGAAGTCCTGTAGCCGCTGACTGAACTCGTTGTCTTTGTAGAGGCTATCGACCAGCTTAGCCATGCCCACGTTGGAGGACTGCTCGAAGGCGTCACGTACCGAGATCACCCGCCAGTTTTTGCTCAGGGGGTTGGAGTCCTCCATGGTGAGATCGTAGAAGGTTTTCTTCCCCCGTTCGATATCTACCTCGCTATCCAGATCGACGTAGCCATCTTCGAGCAGAGCCATCATCGTGGCCAGTTTGAAGGTGGAGCCGGGTTCATTGGAACGGGAAATGGCGTAGTTGTACTGCTCGGCAAACTTATCGCGGCTCTGGTTGACGGCCCCGAGGTTAGCCATGGCACGAATGGCGCCGGTCTGTACGTCCATAACGATAGCCGTACCCCACTCGGCCCGGTGCCGGCGCACGCCCCGCTCCAGGGCGTTCTCGGCGATGTCCTGTATGTTGACGTCGAGGGTGGTGTAGATGTTATCGCCCGAGGTGGGCTCTACGATGGCCAGGTTGTCGGTGGGCAACCAGACGCCGTTGCCCATGTTGAACATCTCCTGCCTACCGCTCGTACCGGCCAGGTAGGTATCGAATGCTCCCTCAATGCCCACCCGGGCTCCACCCGGCCGACTGTAGCCGATGGTGCGCCGGGCCAGCCATCCGAAGGGCCGCTTGCGGGCGGCGCGTTTTTCGACGATAAGTCCGCCGCCCATCCGCCCCTGGCTGAAAATTGGAAACTCCCGAATGCGCGAAAGCTGACTATAGCTCACGCTCTCGGCCAGTTTAAAGTAGTGATTAGCCGGTGCGCTCAGGCTGTCGCGCATCAACAGTAGACTGTCGCGCCAGGCCCCGGGGGTGTGCTCACGGTCGACGTGGCGACTCAGCAGTAGGGCCAGACTATCGATGTTATCGTAGTAGTCGCGGGGGCTGGCCACGTAGGGGTCGAAGTGCAGGCTGAAGTAGGGAACGGAGGTAGCCAGGAGGTTATCGCCCGCGCTGTAGATATTGCCGCGCTCGGCCTGTACCGTTACGACCCGAAAGCGCTCGCGGCCCAGCTCCTGAAACTCCGCCTGCCGCACTACGGCGATATCTATGGTGCGGTACACTAGCAACCCGGCTACGGGAACGATAATCACCGCCAGGATGGCGAAGATGCGTACGAGGACCTCGTCTTTAAAGTTTACCGCCATCGTCTACTTCGCTACCGCCGGGGCGTATATTTTCTTGGGTTTACCGCGGTGCAGGCGCAGCCCGTCGGGGCGCACCTGATCCATGATCTCGGAGCGCAGGCCGTTGTACATGTTCTCGCTCTGTAGCGACATGTAGAGCCAGCGTTTTTCCTTAATGTCAGATTCGAGCTCCTGGATGCGGCGCACATTGTACTCGGCGTAGTGGGCGTTACCGATGTAGAGTAGCACCAGCACTCCTAAAAAAGAGAGAAAGCCAAGGTTTTCCAGGATGAGCGTGGGCACAGAGATAGTGGACGCACGCTTGCGTTTTGCTGCCATTTTTGATCACACCATTTAAGACGAACACGCCGACGTTACATCCTCAAGTCGGCAGACGAACTTTCCAAGGTGCTGGGAGGCACCTTGGAAAGGATTCGGCTGACGACCGGCGGACGACTAGCGTCGCAGTCCGGCCCGTAGTTTAGCGCTACGGGCACGGGGGTTTTGCTGAATTTCTTCAGCGGAGGGTAAGACGGGTCTCTTCGTCAGGACCTTGTACGGGCGGTCAATATTCCCGTAAAAGTCCTTGGTGACGGTTCCATCCGGTTTACCGGTTTTGAGGAAGTTTTTGGTGATGCGATCCTCCAGTGAATGGTAGCTGATCACGCTGAGTCGGCCGTGTGTTGGTATCAGTAAGTCGGTGGCCTGGGCCAATAAATCAGTTAAAGCGCCGATCTCATCGTTAACCTCAATGCGTAGTGCCTGAAACACCTGCGCCAGGTAGCGCGGGCGACTGCCCCGGACCCAGGGGTTGACCAGTTGCAGGAAGTCCTGGATGGTCGCGATGGGTACTTGCTCCCGGGCCTCCGCGATGGCGAGGGCCAGGGAGCGGGCATTGCGCACTTCGCCGTACTCGCCGAGCACTTTCTGCAGGTCCTCCGCACTGTAGTGGTTCACTACGTCGGCGGCCGTGCGGTCGGTGCCTCCTCCGGTACCCATGCGCATATCCAGCGGTGCATCGAAGCGGTAGCTGAAGCCCCGCTCGGCCTCATCGAACTGATGACTGGAAACGCCCAGGTCAGCGAGTAGGCCGTCGATACGCGCTACGCCGTGGAGGCGCAGGAAATTGCTTAGGTGACGGAAGTTGGCGGCTACGAAGGTAAATCTGCTATCCTTCAGGGCGTTGGCGCGGGCCGCCTCATCCTGGTCAAAACCGAACAGCCGCAGGTCTTGTGACCCGGCCTGTTCGAGGATGAAACGGCTGTGTCCACCGCCCCCGAAAGTAGCATCAACGTAAACTCCTCCCGGGCGGAGGTCCAGAAAACCGACGCTTTCGCCGGCCAGAACGGGAACGTGGTAGGCCATCTAGACGTCCTGCCCTATTCCCGTGCTCGAACCACCGAGTACGTCCTCCGCTAGCGCAGCGTAGTCTTCCAACTCGCCGTTCAGCAGTGCTTCGTATTCGGATTCCGCCCAAATTTCAATGCGATCGTTTAGGGCGTTGAGCACGAGGTTCTTGTCGACCCGGGCCCAGGCCAGCAGCTGTTTGGGCAGCAGCAGGCGGTCGGCCGAATCGGGAACAAGCTCCGAGGCACCGCGGTAGAAGAGCCGCGTAAACTGCAGGTTCTTCCGGTTGAACTTATTGAGTGCGTCGACCTCGGCCTTGATCGTGTCCCACACCGGTTTAGGGTAGAGCGTGAGACAGTGATCGAAACCACGGTTGACGACAAATTTCAGGGTGTCGCGGTCCCCTAGCCCCTTCAGTAGTCCACTGGGTAGACGAAAACGACCCTTGGCATCGAGTGCCACGTAGAATTCGCCGAGCAGGTCATACTGAAGTGCCATAAAAACAATCACGGGCGGGTACGCTTACCCACCGCTAGCGCTAAGGTAACACCTTGTCCCACAACTTACCACTTTCCGACACTTTTTTTCCCTACATAAGTCGAGAAACCCGCCGGTGAGTGTTGTAACCCGCAATGTTGACCGCGATCTGCTGTCACGTGCAAGATAGTACGCCTTTTGTGTACGGGGTTTAGGCACCTAGGACTAAGAAGCGGCTCATTTCAGCAAAGCAGCGACTGGGAGTGAGGGACATGGGTAGTGGTAAAATGTGGGAAGTAAACCAAGCCCCCTACCCCACGTTCCTTTGATCTATGCACGTCCTTCTCTACACCGCCATCACCCTAGCTACCGTTGCCGGTATGGAATTCGTCGCCTGGGCCGCCCATAAGTACCTGATGCACGGGGCACTCTGGGTATGGCACGCGGACCACCACCGCCCCCACCACGATAAGGATGGCTTTTTTGAGAAGAATGATTTGTTCTTTTTGGTCTTCGCCATCCCGAGTGCCGCATCTTACATAATAGGACTCAACGTGGACGGCTGGTTCTGGCTCACCTTCGTTGGTATTGGCATTTCGATCTACGGGGCGATCTACTTTTTGGTCCACGATGTGTACATCCACCGTCGCTTCTCCTGGTTCAAGCAGTTGGATAGTCCCTATAGCCGGGGTATTCTGCGTGCGCACGGCCACCACCATGCTGTGATTGAGAAGGATGGTGCGGAGAGCTTTGGCCTGCTCGTGGTCGCCAGAAAATACTTCGGCAAGCGCAGTCAGTGGACCTCCCAGCCCAAAACAAAGGCGTAATTTACCCGGCGGATGGAAGACCGCTTACTCGACAAAATCGCCGAACCTTTCAACCTACAGCTGCCGGAGTACGCCACGCTGGAGGATATGATCGATGGCGTACTGCCGGCCGTCGCCAAATTCAGCGAGCCTACCCTACTGGGAGAAGAGAGCTACCTCTACACCGTCAACTGGGTCAAGATGACCGACCGCCCCGGCGCCACCGCCGTAGAAATGTACACCTTCCAGGGCTACGAGCGCGGCGAACTCCGTGTAGTCACCGACGGACTGGTCACCGCCCAGGCCTACGAGGTGGAGGAAAGTGGGAAGCGCCTCATCATTGGGCAGAGCATCATGCGCGATAGCTTTCTGTACGAGCTCTCCTTCCTCGACGAGGACTTCCTTATTCTGCGCCGCCACGGCAACGCCGCCAATATGATGCACCGCTACCTCTTCTTCTGTCGGGAGGCCATCGGCACGCGGCTTACCTGGAACGAGGCCCTGGAGCGACTGGTGGATAAGTACCGCAACAGTCAATTTCCACTGCTGGCGGTGGGTGTCGTGGTGGCCGCTCTGATTGCGCTGATGCTTTACCTGCGCTAGGGCTAGTGGTATAAACTAGCCGCCACCCGGTACGTATTTGCGTGCGCCTCGATGATCGTAGCCAGCCGCTCGCTGTACCCACCCCCCATGGCGATGGCTACCGGCAGCTGGCGGTCCAAACAGGATTGGAGCACGAAGCGGTCCCGCTCCTTACACCCCTGTAGCGTCATCGCCAGTCGACCCAGTTTATCGGTTTGGAGTACGTCTACCCCACTGAGGTAGAACACTAGATCGGGCTGTACCCCGTCCAGTAGCTGGGGCAGGTGCCGGTAAAGCGTACCGAGGTAGATCGCATCCCCCGTCCCGTCGGGTAGTCCGATGTCGAGATCGGACTTCTCCTTACGAGTAGGATAGTTACGGGCACCGTGCATACTAAAGGTGAACACCCGTGGCTCTTTGGCAAAGATCCTGGCAGTGCCATTGCCCTGATGCACATCGAGATCGACAACGAGTACCTTACTAACCTCGCCCGTGTACAGCAGCTCGTTGGCGGCAATGGCGATGTCATTGAACACGCAAAAGCCCTCTCCCCGATCAGCGAAGGAGTGATGAGTACCACCGGCTACATTCAGTGCGACGCCATCGACACGGGCGTAGCGCGCACAGTCCAGCGTCCCCTGGGCAATGACCCGCCCCCGGGCCACCAGCTTGGGCCGCATGGGAAAACCAATAGCGCGTTCTTCTTTACGACTGAGCGTACCGTCCTGTAATTTAGACCAATATTCCTGCGTATGCGTCCGTAAGATGGCCGCCTCACTAAGCGGCTCGGCGGTGAAGAATTGCTGATCGGTGAGGGTGCCCTCGTACAGCAGCTGCTCCGGTAGCAGAGTATACTTGTCCATTGGAAAGCGGTGCTTCGGGGGCAGCTCGTACCGGTAAATGGGGCTGAAGGCTACCCGCACCCCACCTTAGTTGACCCGCTGGTAGGCGTAGTCGCGGTACCGCAGGATGTTGACGAACTTATTCTCGAAGCGATCGATCACCGCTTCTTCCACGCTCGTAGCCGTGGCCGGCAGCACCATGACCGGAGCGAACCGGAAGCTGGTGTGGAGCAGGTCTTCCGGATTGCGTTCCAGCTCGAACTGAAAGCGGGTTCCGTAACGCGCTGCCATCTTCATGAAGTAGCGCGTGACGTCGTAGCCGATGTAGGCCTCATCCCGTGGCAGAGTGGCAAACCGGTCGTAGAACTTGCGCCGAAAGTCCCGGATTTCCGGATTCAGAGGGTCAATAAAGACACTGCTGCTGATGTGCACATTGGTGCCCTCGATGAAGTCTCCATTAAGGCGCTCAAAGCTCATCCACTGGGGCAGTCCGTAGATGGCCACGTTGTCGCCACCCTCCGTTAGCGTATTCTGGTAGGCCTGCCGCAAAAAATTCGATACGAAGGCCTCGTCCTCGTACACTGGAACCATAAATACGGTCCGCCGTCCACTCAGGTACTGCGTCAGATCGGGTACCTCCCCGCTGATGATGAGCTCCTCCAGGGGTTCGCCCTGGTCGTCCCCGGTTAGCAGCCGGTACTCATCCTGAAAATAGGCCAGCCGGTCGCGCTCCCCGGCCGGAGCTACCAGTACGATGCGGTCGGCCCCCTGGGTACGGAAGGCGTGGCCGAGCAGCGCGCGCAGGTGGGTCTCCAGCGTGGGGTTCACCTGGATGTAGTTCGTATTTGATTCCGACACCCCGGTAGCGGCGCTGTACGGGGAGATCAGCACCTTCTCCAAACCGCGCACGGCTTCGGCCACCTGACTCACCTGCTGCTTGAGGTAGGGACCGATGATGAGCTGGGAGCGTTCGAACTCGTCCGAGGCGATCACGGACTCCAGTTTGGTCTGATTGGCCCGGGAATCCTGCACCCGCACGTCAAAACTGATGCCATCGCTGTCGAGCTCGTCCATCGCCATCTCGGCCCCACTGTAGAAATGAAGTGCCCAGAGACTGTTGGGGTCGATCTGCTCCGACTCCCCGCTATTGCGGTCGGTCAAAAAGGGCAGCACGAAGTCCACGCCATAGCCGGTCAGTAGCCGCGACCCTTCCCGGCCGGTGCCGGTCTGCCGCACCGGGGGCAGACCCGGGGCCGTGGGTACCGGGGCTACGTAAGCGTAACTAGTATCGGCAGTAATGGGGCCGGTTTCCGTCACCACCTCGGTCCACACCACGGTATCCATTGGCAGGGTCGGCGCATTCACGTTGACGTACTCCCCGCTCTCGGGATCAAATACCCGGCGGCTCTGCACCGGATCGAGGTCCTCCTTATCCCGGCTACCCCGGTCGGTCGTCGCCGGGCGGGTAGAATCTACGGGGCGGAACAACTCGCAGCTCGAGATGCCCAGCAGGGCCAGCAGCAGTAGGGCCAGGGGGCCGTTATTCCCACTCAATGGTAGCCGGCGGCTTGGTACTGATGTCATAAACGACGCGGTTAATTCCTTTTACGTTATTGATGATCGAGCTCGACACGGCGGCCAGAAACTCGTAAGGTAGGTGACTCCACTCGGCCGTCATGCCATCCGTACTACTCACGGCCCGCAGTGCCACGGCCTGCTCGTAGGTGCGCTCGTCCCCCATCACGCCGACCGACTGCACGGGCAGTAGGATCGTACCCGCTTGCCAAACCTGGTCGTAGAGTCCGTACTCCCGCAACTTGTCGATGTAGATGCGGTCCGCCTCCTGGAGTAGCTGCACCTTAGCCGGGGTAATATCCCCCAAAATTCGGATAGCAAGCCCGGGCCCGGGGAAAGGGTGACGTCCGATAAGGTGGGCCGGCATACCCAGCTCGGTGCCTACCTTACGCACCTCGTCCTTAAATAGGTTACGCAGCGGCTCCACAATCTTCAGGCCCATCTTCTCCGGTAGCCCGCCCACGTTGTGGTGGCTCTTGATGGTCACCGAGGGCCCGTGGACGCTCACGCTTTCGATCACGTCGGGGTAGATCGTACCCTGCGCCAGGTACTTCACGTCGGTAAGCTGCTTAGCCTCCCGTTCAAAGACCTCGATGAAGACCCGACCGATGGCCTTACGCTTCAGTTCCGGATCGGACTCGCCGGCCAGGGCGTCATAAAATTCTTGCTTCGCATCAATGCCGGTCACACTCAGCCCCATCCCCTGGTAGCTCTGCTGCACCTCGGCAAACTCATCCTTGCGCAGCAACCCATTGTCGATGAAAAAGCAGAACAGCCGATCGCCAATGGCCCGGTGCAGCAGCATGGCGGCTACCGAGCTATCTACTCCTCCACTCAGTCCCAGCAACACCCGGTCGTCATCCCCGATCTGCTCCCGCAGTGCCTCCACCGTCTGCTCGATGAAGTGGGCCGGCGTCCAGTCTCCCTTACAGCCCGCGATGTCGATCACGAAGTTGTGCAGCAGCTGCTTACCGTCCAGGCTATGGTACACCTCGGGGTGAAACTGGATGCAGTACACGGGCTGGTCGAAGCGCCCTTTTGTACTGGCAAAAGCAGCCACTTCAACATCCGCCGTGCTGGCCAGCAGTTCAAAGCCTTCCGGCAGGTGCTCGATGGTATCGCCGTGCGACATCCACACCTGGGAGCCGGTCTCGATGCCCCGCAGCAGACCCTGCATCCTGCGTACCCGCCCCAAATTGGCCTTACCATATTCCCGCTTCAGGCTACGGCTCACCGTGCCGCCGTAGTAGTCGGCGATGTACTGTGCGCCGTAACAAATGCCGAGCACGGGTCGCTTGCCTACGATCTTATCCAGATCCGGCCGTAGCGCCCGTTCTTCCCGCACGCTGAAGGGGCTACCGCTCAAAATTACGGCCCGGTAGCTCTCGTCCAGTTCCGGTACCTTATCGTAGGGCACGATCTCGGAGTACACGTTCAGCTCCCGAATACGGCGGGCGATCAGCTGGGTATACTGGCTGCCGAAGTCGAGAATGAGCACCTTTTCCGTCATGGGCGCAAATATAGTATGCACCCAGGTGGGCGGGGCCGCGGGTGCGGGGCTCCTAGCGGGACTACCCCACGCTCATCGCGTATTCCGGCGACTTGACGTTAATTCGCTCCTCAAGAATGCTCGAACCGGCCAGGTAGACAATGATACCTACGCCTACTTTATTCACCACGTCGGCTACCGAATACGCAATCTGGAGGTAATCCGCATTGATGGAAGTGACCGCAATGAGAATATAGCCGATTGGATACACGCCCCAGAGCGTCACGACGGTACCGGCCATAAGCCGGAATGCCCGCCGTTCGATGGGTAGGGCGAGCGGCGCATACTGCTGCCATACCCGGTACAGCGCATAGACAATAAACAGGTAGCCAATGGTTGAAATAGCCCCCCAGATGAGGCGGGGGCCTACCAAAATGCCGCCATCGATAGCCAACTGCTGATCGCCGATGTAGCCGGTAGCGATCATGAAGATGTCCGCTACGATGGCCCAGTACAGCAGGCGGCTGCCCCGCAGGTCGGTAGCGTGTACCATCATAAACATCTTGATCAGCAGCAGCGGCGTGGTGATCGTCCAGTCCATATACCGTAGCTGACCGATGGCCAAAAAGGCCGCGTAGTTTTCGGTATAGGAGGGTACGCCCTCCGCCGCCTGTAGAAAGGTGCGGAAGTAGTCCTGAATGAGAAAGTAGGACACCGCCGCCACAATGGAAATACAGGCAGTCAGCACCCGGCTCGTATTGTGCTCGGGGGCCACGTGGGTGCGCGTCAGCCAGGAGAAGACGGTGCTAGCGATGAGAAAGAACATCGTCGCCACCATAGTGTACCAGGTGAAGCAGGCCAGCAGTCCGCTAGAAGCGGCGGTAGGGAGGAAGGTGCCGGAGAATTCCATGATGTATGAATTTCCCTTCACGATGTCCCCCCATCGATAGTTGTTCAGCCGTGTGTGTTAATTATTCACATAACACCATGTTGCCCCGATCACCCCAAATCACATATTACACTGACAGTTTTCCAGGCACTCGATGATGAGGCTTACGTCCCGCTCCTTGAGGCTATACATGACCGAGCGGCCGTCGCGCTTCGCACTCAGGATTCCCTTCAGTTTCATGGTCTGTAGGTGGTGGCTGACTAGGGACTGCTCCGATTCGAGGGCCTCGGTGATGGCCGTCACGCTCAGCCGCGGGTGCTGCTCCAACAGGTGCACGATGCCTAGCCGCAGGGGGTGGGCGACCGTCTTGAGGATAAAGGCAATCCGCTCCAGCTTCTCGGCTTCCTGGGGGTTGAGAACGGTGGGTTTGACGGCGGGCATGGGGACGGGCGGTTTGGTAACGTTAGGTCCAATATACGTTTTAGGGGGGGAAGGGTTGAGTTTGGTACTTCGACCGAACGCTTAACTCCGAGCGTAGCGATCACGCTTGCGTAAAGGTCCGAAGGGGCTACGCCCCAGCGGACCCTTCGAGGTTCTCGCTAAATATCCATTCCTTCAAAGACCTCCATTACCTCACGGACGTGATCGGCACTGGTGCGCAGCAGGTCCATTTCCTGTTCGTTGAGCTGGAGCTCGATGACCTGGGCGATGCCTTCCTTGCCGAGCTTGACGGGTACACCCAGGAAGAGGTCCGAGAGGCCATACTCGCCCTGGAGCTGGGCGCAGCAGGGGAAGATGCGGTTTTCATCGCGGACGATGGCGGCTACCATCTGGGCGGCGGCGGCGCCGGGGGCGTACCAGGCCGAGGTGCCCATGAGCTTGACCAGCTCGCCTCCCCCCCCCTTGGTGCGGTCGACGATGGCGGTGAGTTCGTCCTCGCCGATCATCTCCGTGACGGGGATGCCGCTGACGGTGGTGTAGCGGGGCAGGGGCACCATGGTGTCACCGTGGCCGCCGAGGAGCATGGCCTGGATGTCCTTGGGGCTGACGTCAAGGGCCGTGGCCAGGAAGGCACGGTAACGGGCGGTGTCGAGGATACCGGCCATACCGAAGACGCGGTTGCGGGGTAGACCGCTGGCGACAAAGGCCGCGTGGGTCATCACGTCGAGGGGGTTGGAGACGACGATGATGATGGGGTTCTTGGAGTGCTCCATGATGGACTTGGTCACCATGGTCACGATCTTGGCGTTCGTGGAGATCAGGTCGTCGCGGCTCATACCGGGCTTGCGGGGGATACCGGCGGTGATGACCACGATGTCGCTATCGGCCGTATCGGCGTAGTTTTCCGTGCCGGTCAGGCGGGTGCTATAGTTGTCGATGCTGGCCTGCTGCCAGGAGTCGAGGGCTTTGCCACGGGCCATGTCACCCTTGATATCTAGTACAACGACCTCGCGGACGAGATCCTGGTGGGCTAGTACATTGGCTACGGTGGCTCCTACGTTTCCGGCGCCGACGACGGTTACTTTACTCATTGGGTTAGGGATTGGTTAGATGGGTACTCCATTGGTAGGTGGAGCGGCTGCATTATGTTTCGTGTGGGAGCGAATGTAGCCAAATTTGGCCGACCGGCTCGTTCCCGAGCGCTAGCGCTTGGCGTCGACCAGGGTCATCTCCTGCACCAAATGGGGGGCACCGCCGAGTTTGTCAATCAGGAAGAGCACGTAGCGGATGTCGACCACGATGTTGCGGCAAATATTGGGGTCGTAGTAGACGTCCGACATGGTGCTCTGCCAGGTGCGGTCGAAGTTGAGACCCACCAATTGCCCCTTTCCGTTGAGAGCGGGACTGCCGCTGTTGCCTCCAGTGGTGTGGTTGGAGCCCAGTACGCACACGGGTAGCCGACCGTCTTCGGTGGCGTAGGGACCATAATCTTTTGTGGCGTACAGCTCACGCAATTTCTCCGGCACGTCGAATTCGTAGTCTCCGGGTACGTACTTTTCCATCACTCCGTCGAGGTAGGTCATGTAGTCGTAAGTATTGCCATCCACTCCGGTAAAGCCCTCGAACTTGCCGTAGCTCACGCGCAGGGTGCTGTTGGCATCGGGGTACAGGCGGCGCTCGGGGAAGAAGTCCAGTAGGGCCTGCATGTAGCTGCGCTGGAGCTCGTTAATTCGCTCCGCGTAAGCATTGTAGACATCGACAACTTCACGCTCATTAAAGCGATTGAGCTGGCGGACGTACTGGAAGCCGCGGTCGGCCCGTACCCGCTCGATGAAGTCCTCCGGATTTTCGCGGAGTAGCTCGGTGAGGCGCTCGCCCCGCGTGAGGTAGCTGCCTGCAAATAAGTCGTCGATTAGCGCGTCGTAGGATGCGGCGAATGCCAACTGATCGACCACGTACATGTCCTGCTGCTCCCGGGGCACCTCATCGTAGTAAGCACGCAACTGCGCCCGGGTCACTTCACGGTCGATGTCGGGGCGGTAGCCGGCGTAGAACTCTTCCAGGTAGTCGATGATACCGGGCACCCGCTCCCGGAAGGCCTCCATTCCGTTGTTATCCGCTACTTTGAACTGGGCATCCAATACGTTGGCGATGCGGAAGAGATCGACATTGTAGTTGATCTCGCCGACGTAGGCCCGTGTCTTTTCCAGTTGCTCGCGCTCGGCGTAGAGCCGGTCGAGCTCCGGAAGTAACTTACCGTAGCGCGCCTTGGCCGATGGCTTAGCTTCCAAGCGCTGCAAGAACTCCCGTTCCATTTCCTCCCGCTTCGCCACCGCCCCTACGGCCTCCACGCCCTGGCTCTCGCCGCGCCACTTCTTCCAGGCATTAGCGATCCGTGCCTGCTTGGAGGCGTAGTCGATCTTCACCTGGGCGTCGGCCCGCATGGCACTATCGATCACGGCTAGACTCAGATCGCGCATCCCGATCCGGATGGGGTTGATGACCTCCGTGCGCTGCCGCATGGCCGCGGCGGGCAGGTACTGATCGGTGGTCCCTGGAAAGCCGAAAACCATTGAGAAGTCACCCGGAACTACGCCGGCGGTGCTCACCTCCAAATGGCGCTTGGGCACCATGGGTACGTTAGCTTCGTCATAGTCCGCCGGGCTACCGTCGGGTGCGGTATAGATGCGAAACAGACTAAAATCGCCCGTATGCCGCGGCCATTCCCAGTTATCGGTATCGGCACCGAACTTACCCACCGAGGAGGGCGGAGCACCTACTAGGCGCACATCATTATAGGTTTTGGTGACGAAGGCGTAGTACTTGTTGCCCTCGTAGAATGGCTTGATCAGCAGGTCCTCGAAGGGTTGTAGTGCGTAGTCCGTCTTCAGTCGTTCGGTATTCATCTGCACCAGCCGTGCCCGGTCCTTGATACTCAGACTATCCGTTACCCCCGCCAGCACCTGATCCGTAACGTCTTCCATGCGCTCGATGAAGGTCACAAATAGGCCGGGGTTGGGCAGCTCTTCCCCCCCACTCATCGCCCAGAAGCCCTCCTCCAGGTAGTTATTTTGCAGGGTCGAGTGGTCCTGGATGGCCCCGAAGCCGCAGTGGTGGTTGGTCAGCACCAGCCCCCGCTCGCTAATCACCTCACCGGTACAGAAGCCCCCGAAGTGCACGATAGCGTCCTTCAGACTGCCGGCGTTGATGCTGTAGATATCCTCGGCCGTGAGCTCCATACCCATGGCGCGCATCTCCTCCTCGTTGAGGTTTTCGAGTAGTAGAGGGAGCCACATGCCACCGCCGGCCCGCAGCAGTAATGGGGCAGCGATAAAGCCAAGGAAAATCAGAAGAAGTGAGCGCATGATCGGTCAGTTGAAGGCTTCGGTAATTTTACGGTACAGGGTGCGGGCGTGGCCCTTCTCGGCCTCCACACTCCAGCCGGCGATGTGGGGGGTGAGCACCGTGCGGTCGCTGCGGCGCAGGTACTGGTAGGGTTCTGGCAGTTCGTTAGGGGATAAGTTTACAAAGCTTTGCTCCTCGTACTCGTTAACGTCCAGGGCAGCCCCCAGGATTTTCCCACTTTCCATTCCATCGACCAGGGCGGCGGTGTCCACCACCTGTCCGCGGGCGGTATTGATCAGGTAGAAGGGTTTAGCGAATGCCTCGATCCACTCCCGATTGACGTAATTATGATTGCCCTCCAGGAAAATGTGTAGGGTAGCTACGTCGGCTTCCTTTTGGAGCTGCTCCAGACTAACCTCCTCCGCATAGTCATCTCCGTAGTTCTTCCGGAACCGGTCGTGGGTGATCACCCGACAGCCAAATCCCTGTAGCCGCCGCGCCGTCATCTGCCCCATGTTCCCGTACCCAATGATGCCCACGGTGAGGTACTGTAGTTCCGTACCGGTATTCTCGCGCCGGACCCATTTTCCCGCCCGTACCTGCCGGTCGGCCCGCCCGAGGTGATTGAGCAGCATCAGCAGCATCCCCACGGTGTGTTCGGCCACGGTATGCTTACTCCCCTCCGGACTGTTGAACACCCGTATGCCCCGCTCCCGGGCGTAGTTCAGGTCGATATGATCGGTGCCTACGCCCCAGCGGGCCACAAATTTGAGTTTCTTACCGGCATCCAGCAGCTCCCGGTCTACGTCGAAGCGCGAGCGGATCATCAGTCCGTCGTACTCCGGCAGCAGATCGAGCATATGGGCGCGGTCGCAGGTGCTGTGCAGGTCGACGGTGTGGCCGTCCGCCCGTAGTGCCTCCCGCAGGTAGGGGTGGGCGTCTTTGTCTAGGAAGACGATTTTCATATGGCGCAAGGTAGTGGGTTTAGGTGTTGCGGCCGGAGGCTGCTCGACCTTGGTCTTCGCTTCACTCCCCTTCATAGATTCGATGCACCCGGGAGCCAATCTGTGTAAGAATCTCGTACGGTATCGTACCCACCGCCCCGGCCAGCAGCTCCACGGGATGCTCCGGCCCGAACACCGTCACTACATCCCCCACCCTCACCTCCGGGATACCGGTCACGTTGACCATACACATATCCATACATACGGTGCCGATGGTTGGGGCTAGCTGCCCGTGGATACGTACCGCGAACCGCCCCTCCCCCGCCGCCCGCGGCAGCCCGTCGGCGTAGCCAATGCTGATAACCGCGATGCGTGAATTATCCCGACTTACTACTCCTCGTCGTCCGTATCCAATCGAATCTCCCGCACCTCGTTCGGAAACAGAACTTACCGTTGCCGTGAGGGAGAGGGCCGGTTGCAGCTGGCCGGCTAGCTTTGCATCACCGATCCCGTACAGGCCGATACCCAGCCGGACCATGTCATAGGTCGCTTCCGGAAAACGAGTAATACCATTGCTGTTCAACACATGACGTTGCACCGGCGCGCCGCCGCCCGCTTGAACTGCGCGGTACGCATCATTAAACGTGGCGATCTGCTGAAGGGTAAAGGCATTCTGGGTGGGATCTTCACTTGCAGCCAGATGGGTAAAGAGCGAGACAACCAGTGGCGACCGGAGCTGTGGGATGTTTTGCAAGAACTCCTGGGGAGAGAAACCCAACCGACCCATGCCCGTATCGATTTCCAGGTGAATCTTCAATCCGAGCTGGGTAGCCAGCCGATACTGCTCCATAGAATGCACGACGGGTTCTAGCCGGTCTACTACCATACCCGCTAGCGTATACGGGGCAGCATTCAGGACCATGATCGGCAGGTGGATACCACCGCGGCGCAGTGCGTGCCCCTCCTCGGGATAAGCGACCGCTAGGTAGTCGGCACCGGCCTCCTGGAGAAGCTGGGCAACGGGTAACGCACCACTTCCGTAGGCAGAGGCTTTGGCCATGACCAGTAGCTTGCTTTCCGGGGAAAGTAGGCCGCGGTACAGGCGTAAGTTGTGCCGCAGGGCAGTAAGGTCGATCCGTAGCTGGGTGCGGTGTAGCTGCCGGCTGAGGGCATCGGCAATGCGGTCGAAGTGCTCGTAGCTTGCCCCCTTGACCAGGACGGTCTGGCGGGTAAATGAGCGCTGAGGAAGCTCTTTGAGCAACTGACTCGTATCGCGAAAGTATGCAGCATCGGGAAAGGTGGTCAGCAGCTTTTGATTGGCAGGACCGACAAGCAGGAGCTGCGCCACCCGGTCACCGATCAGCGCCCGCAGCCGTTCGGGCAGTTGGGGCAGGGGCTGGACCGTACCGAGAATGAGGGTGAGGTCGGCGAACGGATTCTGTGTCTCGGCAAACTGTAGGGCGGCGGCCAGCGCACTCAGATCGTTGCTGTAGCTGTCGTTGATGATGGGCCCTCCGTCGCGGCCCTCGCGCTGTTCGAGACGGTTGCTGAGGGGGTGCAGGTTCGCAATCTGATCGGTGAGCACTTCGGCAGGTACGCCCAGTGCCGTGGCGGCCCGGAGGGCTAATTGAGCGTTGTGGCGATACACTCCGCTGAGGGGCGTATTTTCGGGTAGATCGGACTGTTCGGATTCTTTGGTGGAAGCCTCAGTGAGCTGCACGCGGGGATAAAGGTGCCTTAAGGCATCCCGCGCGACCGTTTCATCCCGTGGCAGGATCACCCAGTCCACCTCCGCAAAAAGCAGGAGCTTTTCCTGTAGGTGCTCGGTGGTACTGCGAAAGTTCGCGAGGTGGGCCGTGCCGATATTCGTCAGTACGCCACAGGTAGGCTGAATAATGCGGCGCAGTCGCTCCATCTCGCCCGCCTCACTGAGGCCGGCCTCGAATACGGCTACCTCATGTTCCCGCCTGAGCTGCCATACGCTCAGCGGCACGCCGATTTGAGAATTATACGACCGCGGTGTGGCGCATACCCTATAGGTAGTGCGGAGTAACTGTGCGAGCCAGTCCTTGACGATCGTTTTACCGTTGCTACCGGTGATCGCCACTACGGGAAGATCTGGAAACTGCCGCCGGTGGTGGGCGGGCGAGCTGCTGTAAAACTGCGAGGGGATCAGTGACACGCACGATACTGGCCTCCTGTGGCACATTGCCGTCCGGCATGCTCCGTACTACGAAGTGGCAAACGCCCAGTTGCAACAAAGCAGGAATATACTCGTGCCCATCGCTCCGTTCACCCGCCAGGGCGAAAAACAGCGTACGGGCGGGACGACTTACCTGCCGGCTATCTACCACCAGGTCGAAGTCGCGGTACCGCCGGTAGAGGCTTATGATGTCTAATTCCGCCACCCGCCAAAGATCGTACTTTCGCCCCCATGCAAGTCCCCAAGCTCCGCCGCGCCGTAGCCGCCTTCGCCCCCTGGATGCTGACCGATGAAGCCCGCGAACTCCTCCCCCTCTGGGAGACGCAGCAAAACTGGCAAACCCACTTCAACGTCGAGGCTAAGGACCTGGCCGGTAGCTATGACGCCGCACTAGACAGCAAGACCAACCGGCGTCATTACCGGCGCGGGGGTTACGATCCCAAGCGGAGCATGCTGGCGATCATGGAGTGGGAACCAGACTTCGTACGCGATTGCCTTCCGCGATCTTTTCAGCGAGGACCGCGACCTGGAGGGCCGTATCCAACGCTTCGTTTTCTACACTAACGAACTTTTTAACCGCTACCGGGACGCGAAGCCGAAGGCTAGGATCCCTACCCACTACCACGACGACGACTACAATATGGTCTCGCTGTATCTGATGGGGCAGTACCCTACGCTATATGCTCCCTATTCGACGGAGCTATTGCAGACGGAGTTGTGTCAAAAACTAGGGGCCAGGGACGTTCCCGTAGCGGCTGATTTTCCACGGTACACGAAGCTGTTGCGGACGTTACGGCCCTTTCTTGAGAAGGAGGACGCCGTGATGGAAAACTACCGGGAAAGTTTGCGGGAGGTGGACTACCAGGGAGAAAGTGCGCTGCTGGTATACTGGTTCTTTAGGTTTGTGGAGTGCTGGGAAGAGTAAGCCGAGTAAATCCCGCGCTCCCTCCCATACGACCATCCTCTGTGCTCCTCAGTGGGCTTCTGCAGGAAGCTCTGTGTTGAAACCCTTGCCGCTATGCAGCAACGCGCTGCAACTGGCGCACCAGTTCGATATCGGCGGGGGCGGTAAAGAGACCCTATCGGCGGGGGCGGTAAAGAGACCCTCACCCTGGCGGTCGTCGGTGACTTCCAATTGCATGGTGGCAGCAAGCTCACGGGCAAGTTTGCCGAGCTGAGTGGCGTAGGCAATGCTGTAGCCCTGAGCGCAGTAGTGGTCGACGATGCCGACACGGATGCACTCCACCGGGTCGTAGCGGTAGAGGAGATCACGCACACGGTGGCTACGATTGAAGGGCACACCACGTTCGGTCAGGCAGTCGCGCAGTTCCTCCATGGTGGTCTTGACGAAGTTAGTGACGCGGTAGCGGTTCCAGTAGTCGGCCGAGCCGGTGCGGCGGGTATAGGTGGCGAGGTGACGCTCCTCGGCGGCGATCTGGCAGCTGAAGCGGGTCATGGCCTTGGTCTGCTCGAGCAGCTCCAGCGTCTGCTCGGCGGTGAGCTGCACGTGCTCGGGAAATACGGCTTCCTCCTTACTCAGCTTGGTAGCGATGGCCTGCTTAACCTTCGACTTGGCAGAGAGCGCCACCAGACGGGCAAACTCCAGGTTGAAGTAGTATTCGTGCACCACATCGGTCTTGGTGTGGGGCGAGCGGGCGTAATCCTGCATCCCCACCGGCTTACGGATGCCGTCGGCGAACTGGTACACGTCCTTGATCCAGCCCCGCACATTGGCCTGGTAGTGGTGGTTAGCCAGCTCCAGCGCCTGGTGCAGCTCGGAGGCTTTGACCACCCGGGTACCCTTCTTGCTTACTCTAATCGTTAAGTCCATCATTTTAAACCTGCTGATGATACCTCAAAGTTAGTCCTTGTTGGAATACAAACCAAGTTTAAAACAAAAAATTTGTAATTATTTTGTTAAGTCTTTCAGTACGTTTACGGTCTACCAAGGTGTTATAGTGGCTGTCTTACTATTTTGCGTATACTCTAGGGCGTTGTTGCGTTACTGAGTTTTGGAGTTGTTGCGTTTGCGGAGATGCTTGCTTCGCTCGTCTTTGCGTGTCAATGTCGCACCTGCGGTCCCGCCCGCCCGGCCTACCTACCACGCCTACCACGCCTACCACGCCTACCACGCCCGAGACTTAACAACTCACAAACTCAACAACCCACCCCCCTATCTTTACCCTGCAACCCCCTTACTATGATTCGCACCCTCGTCAAACTAGCTCTCCTACTAGTACTAGGTCTACTCGCCTACAACTACTTCCTCGGCACGCCGGAGGAAAAAGCGCAGAGCCGGGAGATCGTTGGTAAAGCAAAGGAGTTGGCGAGCGAGGCCTGGAAACTGCTCAAGACCGAGCGCACGAAAATGCAGGAGGGTAAATACGACGACGCCCTCAACCGACTGGAAAGCCTGTACGTAGATTTGAGGAACGTGGCTGCGGAAGCCCACGACTCCGAAACGCTACAGCGGCTGGAAGACCTAAGTCAGCGCCGCAAGGAATTACAGCGTAAGCTTAGTGGGCAAGACAACCTTACCCCCGCAAACCAGAAGAAACTCAGCGAGCTCACCGCCGACACCGAGGACCTGATGCATGAAATGGAAGCGAAAAGCCAACCGCCGGCCCCCTACTGAACTGCGCAAGATTATCCACATCGATATGGATGCCTTCTTCGCCAGTGTGGAGCAGCGGGATAACCCCGAGTTGCGCGGAAAGCCCATCGCGGTAGGGGGAAGTAAAATGCGGGGGGTGGTGGCGGCGGCCAGCTATGAGGCACGCGTCTACGGCGTACGCAGCGCCATGCCGAGCGTGACCGCCAAGCGACTGTGCCCGGAGCTGATTTTCGTCAAGTCGAGCTTCGATAAGTACCGGGCGGTGTCCGACCAGATTCGCGACATCTTCTACTCCTATACCGACCTGGTCGAACCCCTGAGCCTGGACGAGGCCTACCTGGATGTAACACAAACCAAACGCGGTCCGGACTCCGCCACCCTCATCGCAAAGGCAATACGTCAGGAGATTTATGAGGCTACCCAACTGACGGCGTCGGCCGGTGTAAGCTTTAACAAGTTCCTCGCCAAGGTCGCCAGCGACATCAATAAGCCGAACGGCATGAAGGTGATCATGCCCAAAGAAGCCCCGGCCTTCCTGGCCGCCCTGCCCGTCGAGGACTTCCACGGTATCGGAAAGGTCACCGCCGCCCGCATGCACAAAATGGGCTACCGCACGGGTGCCGATCTGCTCCAACTCTCGGAGGTGGAAATGGCCCAGCGCTTCGGTAAGGTCGGCCGCCACTACTACCGCATCGTACGGGCCCTGGATGATCGCCCCGTAAATCCCAACCGCAACCGCAAGAGCGTGGGGGCCGAACGCACCTACAGCGAGGACGTCAGCACCCTCGCGGAAATGAAGGAAAAGACCGACTGGCTAGCCGAAAAGATCCACGACTACCTCACCGAACGCGACAACTTCGGCCGCACCGTGACCCTAAAGATGAAGAGCCCCGAGTTCGTCATCCACACCCGCAGCCGCAGCTTCAGCGGAGAGGTACGCAAGCTCGACGATCTCAAGGAAGTGGCGCACCAGCTACTGGAAGAGAATATTGACGAAGTACCCGTAGTCCGCCTACTAGGCCTCAGCGTGAGTAATCTCGAACGCGAGGGTGGCGAGGGGGTACAATTGCTGCTACCGTTTGAGCCTACCCATTCATCTTCTGAAACATTAGAATCCCCCAGTCCAGACATCCATCCTCCGCCAGACGAATAAAGGTCTTATAGGTCTTGATGCGGTCCTGTACGAAGCGCTCGCTACTCTGCTCGACCAGCTTTTCCTTGTTGGCCTCCAGCGTGTAAAGCACCTTGGTGTAGTGGTGCACAAGCTGGTCGCTGAGCTCCACACTGTAGATTTGCTGTAGAAAGCCGCGCTTAGCATCCTTGCCGTATTGGTCTTCGGTGATGAGCTCCTCCAGGGGAAGTTTCTTAATGAGCTTTTCGGACTCCTCGTTCTCGCAGGTCTCGCTGCGCATTAGGGCACTGATGATGAGGCGTCCCTCGGGCTTGAGCACCCGGTGGATGGCGCGGAAGGTCTCCCGCTTTTTCCCAGTCAGACTGAAGGCATCCTGCCCGATCACGAAGTCGAAGTAGTCGGGCTCATAGGGCATATACTCCACAAATCCCTTAGCGACCTTAACCTTCTTATTCAGTTCAAGCTCCTCGATCTTGCGCTCGTTGTATTCGTTCTGCTCTCGTCATCGTTGAGGCACCAGACCTTGCACTTGTACTCCTCGGCGATAAAGCGGGCTGCCCCCCCAAAGCCACTCTGGATCACGAGCACCTTCGAGGCGCGTTTGATCTTCGGCAGCAGCTTGATCATGCGCTCGGTCGTCTTCCGGTTGGCCTCGTACAGACTCAGGCTCTTGGGCCGATAAATACCGATGTGCAGATCGTCGCCCCCCCAGACATTATGGTAGATATGCTGTCCTTTTTTCTCTTCTACAAATAGGGGGCTGGGGTTGGTCGACATAAAATTGCTTTATCGACGTAAACGCCTTGCTGCCATTTTTGTTCGCAAATTGCGTATCTACTCACGCTTCGTGAGCTCCTGCTGCCACGTCCGCACCTCCCCGAGCCGGAAGCGTACCGGGAACCGGGTGGCCTGCTCGATGTCCAGTTCCAGCCGGCAGAAAAAGGCGAGATGGGGCTTAGCCTGCGCAAAATCAAACGGCTGGACTTGCGGTTCGCTCCTACCAGTACTGAGTGGGGCGGGGCCGCGGGTGCTGAGTGGGTCGAAGGATGGACTAGGCTGCAGCACGAGAGCCGTGGCACCGGCGCCCCCGCCCGTAGTCAGCTGGGCCCGGATGGAACCCGAAAGCAGCACTACTAGGACGAACGGGAGCGCCTGCCTCACTTTTTCTTGTTGTTCTTGTAGTCGCGGAAGACGAAGTCGCCGAGGCCCTGGAGGCCGCTGTAGTAGGCCTTACCGCCATTGGTCTCGGTGAAGCTCTGCACGAACTGTACGAGGTAGGGGTCGCGCGCGATCATAAAGGTGGTGACCGGGATGCTGATCTTACGCAGGCGAGCGGCAAGGTTGAGGGTGCGGTTGACGATGGTGCGGTCCAGGCCCATGCTGTTTTTGATGTACCGCTTGCCGCGCTTGATGCAGGTGGGCTTACCGTCGGTGATCATGAAGATCTGCTTGTTGGGATTGCGGCGGCGGCGCAGAATGTCCATGGCCAGCTCCAGTCCCGCGACGGTATTGGTGTGGTAGGGGCCGACCTGTAGGTAGGGCAGGTCCTTGATCTCCACGGGCCAGGCGTCGTTGCCGAACACGATGATGTCCAGGGTATCCTTGGGGAAGCGGGTGGTGATGTACTCGCTTAAGGCCATAGCGACCTTCTTGGCGGGCGTGATGCGGTCCTCGCCGTAGAGGATCATGGAGTGGCTGATGTCGATCATGAGCACGGTCGACATCTGGGCCTGATAGTGCGTCTCGTAGACTTCCAGGTCATCCGTGGTGAGCCGGAACTCGTCGATGCCGTTGTTGATCTGGGCGTTGCGTAGGGATTCGCTGACGGCCATCTTATCCAGCGCATCACCGAACTCGAAGGGGCGGCGCTCGCTGGTGGTCTCGTCTCCCCGGCCGGTATAGCGGGCAGAGTGATTACCCCGCTTGGTCTTTTTGATGTCACCGAAGATATCCTTTAGCGCTTTCTGGCGCAGCTCGCCTTCCATCTTGGCGGTGGGCACGTAGCCGGGGCTGCCGGGTCCGTCACCGGGCTCGATGTAATTCTTGTCGATGAGCTCCTGAATGAAGTCACCGATACCGTACTGGTCGTCGGTGAGCTCGTACTGCCGGTCGAGGTTGGTGAGCCACTGCAGGGCCTCGCCGACGTTGCCGGAGGTGTGGGTGAGGAGCTCCTGAAAGAGCTTGAGGAGCTTTTCGAAGGGGGTCTCGTCGTCCTGCCCGGGGATGTAGTTTGAGAATTTCCAGCCGATCATACAGGGGAAACGGGTGGGGGTGGGGATGGTTGTGCGGGCCTCGTCCGCCGAGTGCCTACCGAGTGCACCCCTGAAAAACTTAACCCTACTCCACAAATAGTAGAGTGGCGCATAGGTCCTCTGCGGTCATGTACCACCCCAACGTCATCTACCACATCTATCAAT
Source organism: Saprospiraceae bacterium (assembly GCA_958295895.1). Taxonomy (GTDB): domain Bacteria; phylum Bacteroidota; class Bacteroidia; order Chitinophagales; family Saprospiraceae; genus Neolewinella. Next base: position 113,663 of record CATQHI010000022.1, read on the forward strand.
CACACCAACAACTGCGAACTTTTCTTCCGCAGCGAAGAAAACTACCTGTACTTCACCGAAAAGCTACGCTGCCACCTCTTGCCCGTAGTTGACATTCTGTGCTACTGCCTGATGCCGACCCACTTCCATATCATGGCTAAGCCCACTCCGTTGGGGTGTCAACTGAGTCGTGGTCGCAAGTTTGCTAAAACAGATCAAACCGGTGCTGGGGGGATGTATCAGCAGATGCTGAGTCATAAACTCCGTATCATGTTGAGCAGCTACGTAAAGGCTTACAACAACCGGTTCGATCGGCGCGGCGCGCTGATTCGAGCGGAGACAAAAGGAAAGCCTGCTTACAGTGACTTTTTGCCGGAGGATTGGGAGTTGGATCAGAAAGTGCCTTTTACACGGTTGGCACCTTATCTGAAAACATGCTTTCGCTATATCCACCGGAATCCGGTGAAGGATGGTCTGGTAAAGTATCCTACGGACTGGTTGTTTTCCTCTGCACGGGATCATGCTGGGATGCGGGATAATAGGCTTTGTGATTATGCGCTTACGGAGCAGTGGTTAGGAATCAAGCAGCTCACGGCTTAAGGCACTCGGCGTGTAGGTAGGCACTCGGCGGCGGACGAGGCTCAATCCAGCAACTCCACCAGCCCCGCCTCCCCCACCACCGCAGGCCACACACTCCCCACCCCCCGGCGCGCCAGCTCCCCCCCCCGTGCTCGGCCCCATCGCCAGCACCCGAGCGCCCTCGGGGAGCGGATAGTGATCGAGGTAGGCCGCTACGTTGAGCGGACTGGTGAAGATGTAGGTGTCAGCTGATATAGGGGCGGCAGGGGGCACGGGCTGATTGTCGTAACACACGGCGTCGAGCACCTTGATACGGTCGGCCAGGGCAGTCTGAATGCTCAGACGAGACTGGCGGGCACGGGGGAAAAAGACGCGGTCACCCTGTGCGACAGCAAGAAAATCCTCGGCGACCCGGTCGGGATGGCCGTTGCCGCAAAAGTCTACGTGCTGGGTGGCGGCGTAGAGTCGTTCGGCCGTGCTGGTCCCGATGGCGGCCGTGCGGACTTCTGTAGGGATCTCACCGGCGAACTGCACCGCGCGTGCGCTGTAGAAAAACCACCACTGGGCATTCGTCGGTAGATCGAAGGGTACCGGCGCGAAGGTGAGTAAGGACTGGGCGTGAATTGACTCCCCCCGGACGGCGGCCCACTGGCGCAGGGGGCTATCGGGGGCGAGGCGACGGCTGATGAAAATCACGGGCGCAAGGTAGGCCAAATGTAAAGGTCCCATCCGCACGGTGGCGGATGGGACCTGAGTGAGCCCCCAGGGGCTCGAACCCTGGACCCCCTCATTAAAAGTGAGGTGCTCTAGCCAGCTGAGCTAGGGGCTCTGGGGGTGCCTTTTGTAAGGCGTCGCAAAGGTAAGCCCGGCCGCCGAACTTATGCAAGCGGCCGGACTAGAATCTTTGCGGTCGGTGACTTACTTGCGGATGCCGAGCTTGGCGATCAGCGAGCGGTAACCTTCCAGGTCTTTACGCTTAAGGTAGTTGAGCATCTTGCCACGGCTACCCACCAGACTCAGGAGCGCCTTGCGGCTACTGTGGTCCTTGGGGTGCTCGCGCAGGTGGTCGCTGAGTGACTTGATGCGGAAGGTGAAGAGGGCGATTTGCCCTTCGGTGCTGCCCGTGTTTTGGGCGGAGCCGCCGTACTCGGTGAAGATTTCATCCATCTTCTCCTGGGGGAGGTAAATTGGCATAGTTGAGAGCCTTTGGTAAACGATACCGACGCGGCACCGATCAGGTAAAGCAAAATTGGGGCCGCAAAGGTAGGGAATTCGCAATTGGTATCCTAGGCGGCCGAACGCTTTTGCCCTTTCCGGCCTTTAAGGAAGTAAATAGATTACCCCGATGAAGCACCTATCTACCCTCCTCCTTCTCCTTTTGGTTTGCACCTGCGTGCGCGCCCAGCGTGTTGTTGCCGTCACGGAGCAGGATACGCAGACCGCCGGCACACTAGGCTTTGTCGTGCCCGGCGCCACCTACGACGTGGTAAATTACAAGATCGTATACGCTACGGTGGATGCCCGGGGGCGCCCCGATACTGCCAGTGGCCTGATTACGCTACCCACTAACCGGAACCTGCGGTACCCCATCGGAGTCTATATGCACGGCACCGTGAGTAACCGGGAAGCGGTACCGAGCCGACCGGTAAGCGGGGCACAGCTACTTACTAGCGAACGGATCCTTACCGCCGCCCTGGCCACCAACGGCTACATCGTCGTTGCCCCTGACTACATCGGGCTCGGGGACAGCGAAGGCTTCCACCCCTACGTACACGCGGCCAGCGAGGCTAGTGCCGACGGGATCTGATCCTGGCCGCCAAGGAATGGATGGACGGGCAGGACATTGCCTACAATGACCAGCTATTCATCACCGGATATAGCCAGGGGGGCCACGCCGCGCAGGCGCTGCACCAAGACATTCAGGAGAACCCCGGTACCGATTCCCTGGTCGTGACCGCCGGAGCTCACCTATCCGGTCCCTACAGCATCAGCGACGTGATGCGGCGAGCCAGTCTAGCCGACTCCGCGGCCACCCTGCCGGGCTACATCGTATATACGTACATCAGCTACGATACGGTCTACGGTCTGTACAATAACCTCGGGGAGGTGTTTCAACCGGAGTACTTGGACCTGATCGAGGACTTTAGCCGGCAGACCGTCGACCTGGATTCCTTCAACCGCGCGCTGGATACGCTACTTACCCAGCGGGGAGAGCTAGTCCGGGATATTTTTCAGGACTCCATCCGGCAGCAACTCGAAAACAACGACACGAGTAGCCAGATCATCCGGGCGCTCCGGCTCAACGATACCTACCGCTTCGCTCCCGAGGCTCCTACCCTACTCTACTACTGTACGCGCGACGAGCAGGTGCCCTTTGAAAACGCTTTGCTGGCCGATAGCGTGATGACCGAGTTGGGTAGTACTACGGTACAGACCATGACCGGCGGCCCCCTATCACACGGTGGCTGTGTGCTACCGGCGGTACAAGCTACGCTGGGCTTCTTCGATCAGTATGCGGTGGCTACGCCGGTGACCCCCACCTCCGTCGGCGGGCCAGTCCGCATTCCGGGTCTTTCGCTGCATCCTAATCCGGTAGCCGCCGGGGGAACGCTGCGCCTCACCGGACTGCCGACCGGCACGGCGTATACCTACTCGATCACCGATTTGAACGGTCGGATGGTGCAGCGGGGGCAGGTAGGTAGCGGCCAGTTCATCTCCGTAGCTGGTGACCTTGCTACCGGGTTGCACCTGCTTAGGCTCACCGGGGCCGATGGCAAATTTGCCGTGAGTAAGCTACTGGTGCGCTAGTGGCTAGTTGCTGCGCTGGAGAAGATTTTCGGTCAGGTCCCGTAGAATATTTTTGAAAGTAGCATCGCCACCTACCTGTTCGAGGTGAGCGTAGGCCTGGGCCTGAAACTTATCGCGGAGCTCGCCCACTGCGCGGGGAATATTACCCTGCTGCATGAGTGCGGTGACGCGAGCCACCTTGGCGGTAGGATCGTCGGGCGACTGGCCGAACCAGCGGAGCAATTCCTCCCGGTCCTCTCGTTCCAGCCCCTCCAGGGTCTTGAGGTACAAAAAGGTCTTCTTGTTGCGGATGATATCGTTGCCGGTGAGCTTGCCGGTCTGCTGCCCGTCACCGAACGTATCCAGGAGGTCGTCATGGAGCTGGAAGGCCAGACCGGTGAGGCGACCGAAGGCGTAGAGGTGATCGGCATCCTCGGTACTGCCGCCCGCCGCCAGCGCACCCAGCTCCAGGGCACCGCCCAGTAGCACGGCAGTTTTCAGCTCGATCATGTGCAGGTAATCGTCGATAGTCACGTCGTCGCGTAGCTCGAAGTCGACGTCGAATTGCTGCCCCTCGCAGACAGCCGTGGCCACGCGATTGAACCGGCACAGTAGCTCGGCTACCCGCTCCGTAGCCGGCACCCGGCACAAATGACCGTAGGCCTGGATCAGCATCAGGTCGCCACTCAGGATGGCGGTGTTGACGTCCCAGCGCTCGTGCACGGTGGGCTGTCCGCGCCGTAGGGGACTATTGTCCATGATGTCATCATGAAGTAGCGTGAAGTTGTGAAAGGTCTCCACGGCCAGGGCTACGGGCATGCCGGCGCGCAGTCCTTCATCATCGCCGCAAATACGGGCGGCCAGTAGAGCTAGTAGTGGGCGTACGCGCTTACCTCCAATGGACAGGATGTACTCAACGGGCTCGTACAGACCACGGGGGTTACGCTCCTGAACCGCACCGGCCGTCAGCTCCGCTACGAAGCGGTTACGAAGGTCGGTAAGAATGCGCGCGGTCGACGGCTGCATGGGGGCGGGGGGGGCTAGGCGGGGGCAAACATACGAAGTCGGGGTAGAGTCATGGCCCGTGGCGCCAACCTACCGTAGGTCGCATTGTTACTAGCGGTATGTACGACGTGATCATCATCGGTGGCGGCCCCTCGGGCATCAACGTGGCCATCAGCGCTAAGCAGGCGGGGCTGAGTTACTCATTTTGGAGAAGGGCGTGATCGCCAATAGCCTGTTCAACTTCCCGGTCAATATGACCTTCTTCAGCACCTCCATGAAGCTGGAGATTCAAAACACCCCCTTCATCAGTCACCTCGATAAGCCTACCCGCACCGAGGCACTGGAGTACTACCGGCGGTTGATCCAGCACTTCGATCTGGACATTCACCTGTACGAAGAGGTGAAGCGGATGCAGCCCATCACGGATGGCTACGCCGTAGATACCGTGAAGGCCACCTACCCCACCCGCAGTGTGGTGGTAGCAACGGGCTTCTACGATACCCCCCGCAAAATGAATATCCCCGGCGAAGACCTGCCCAAGGTGCGCCACTATTACGACGATCCTTACGCCTATATCGGCCAAGATGTGTTGGTAATCGGCGCGGCCAACTCCGCCTGCGACGCCGCCCTGGAGTGCTGGCGCAAGGGGGCCCGAGTGACCATGGCCGTACGCGGCCCCGAGATCAACGAGCGCGTCAAGTACTGGATCAAACCCGACATCGAAAACCGCATCGAGGAGGGCAGCATCACGGCTTACTTCAATACCACGACGGAGGAGATCCGGGAAGACACCGTGCTACTCGGCACCCCGGCCGGGCCCCTCGAACTGAAAAATGACTTTGTCCTTGCCATGACCGGCTACCAGCCGAATTTCGCGCTGTTCGAGCGCCTGGGCCTGCCCGTGGAGGAGGGCGATGCCTGCAAACCCATCTTCCATCCAAACACCCTGGAGACCACGCTACCGAATGTGTACATGGCCGGGGTAGCCTGCGCCGGACGGCAGACCAGTAAGCTCTTCATCGAAAATACCCGCGACCACGGCGACATCATCGTGGAGGGCATCCAGCAACAGGCGGTAGCGCATTAACAACAATTTGTGGTGCGCAGCGCTTGTACCCAGCAAGTCTATCGTATAACGTATGTCAGTAAAAGAATTTGACCTGCTGGTCGTGGGGGCCGGCGCGACCGGTCAATTAGTAGCCACCAAGGCCGCCGATGCAGGTAAAACTGTCGCCATGACCGAGGGTCGCGATTACGGCGGCACCTGCCCCCTACGCGGGTGTGACCCCAAGCTTGTCCTCCACGCTGCGGCCGAGGCCATGTACCAGGTCGAGCGCCTGCGCGGTAAGGGTCTCACCTCTGCCCCCGGCTTCAGTTGGCCGGACCTCATGGCCTGGAAACGCACCTTCACCGAGCCCATCCCCGAGAAGGCCCGCGAGAAGATGGAGAAGCACGGCATCGCGGTCTACGGTGATTACGCCAGTTTCGTGGACCCCCACACCATGCAGTTCGGAGATACCCGGGTCAGAGGCAAAACAATTGTGCTGGCCACCGGTATGAAGCCCGCGCCCCTGGACATCCCCGGTAAGGAGCACCTCTACCACAGCGATGATTTCCTGGATATGGACGACCTGCCCGCCGAGATGGTCATCATCGGCGGTGGCTACATCGGTACGGAGTCGGCCCACGTCGCCGCGGCGTTGGGCTGTAAGGTCACGATGATCGTTACGGAGTCCGTCCCGCTCGAAAAATTCGATCATGACTTAGCCGATCTGCTGCGTAAGTCGGATGAGGAGCGTGGCATGACCTTTCACCTCAACAGCAAAGCCACCGCGGTACGCAAGCAGGGCAGCCGATTTGAAGTGGACGTCGAGGGAGAAGATGGCAGTATCACCAAAGTAACCACCGACCGGGTGCTCCACTGCGCCGGCCGGGTGCCGAACACCGAGGAGCTAGCGCTCGGTAAGGTCGGCATCGGGGTCACCGACAAAAAGAAGATCAAGGTCGACCATCACTTACGCACTACCCTACCGCACGTCTACGCCGTCGGCGACTGCAGCGATGGTGGTCTGCCCCTCACCCCCGTGGGCACCTACGAGGCCGCCATCGTGAGCCATAACCTCTTCGACGGCAGGGAGGAGCGGACCGACTACTACCCCATCCCCACCGTCGCCTTTTGCCTACCGGGCATGGCCTCCGTCGGCATGACGGCGAAGGAGTACGAGGAGGTCAAAGCGGAGCGCAGCATCAAGGTATACTATAAGGACGCCACCGATTGGTACCACGCCCGTCATCTCAACAGCCCCGTCTTCGCCTACAAGCTCTTCGTGGACGAGGAGAAGGACGTGCTACTTGGCGCGCACCTCTTAGGCCCCGGCGTGCCGGAGCTGATCAATCTGTTTTACCTGGCGATCAAGGAGGAGACGAAGGTGAGTGTGCTGAAGCGACTGCTGTGGGCGTACCCTACGGCTTGTTCTACGGTGAAGAGTATGCTGACGTAATGCTTGGTCGGCTGACGACCACCTACCTTCGTGCCATGACCAACCCCGAGATCGCCCGCCACTTCCGCGAGCTCGCCAAGCTCATGGAGCTCCACGGTGATAATCCCTTCAAGATCCGCAGCTACACCAACGCCTACAACAAGCTACGCAAGGACGAGCGCGACCTGGCCGGTATGTCGGAGGCAGAGCTGCAAAAACTAGAGGGCGTCGGCAAGGCCATCGCCGGTAAGATCCACGAGCTCGCTACTACGGGCCGTATGGAGACCCTGGAGAAGTGGCGTGCCCAGACTCCCGAGGGTATCCGCGAGATGCTGCACATTAGTGGCTTCGGTCCTAAGAAGGTGAAGGCCGTGTGGGACGGGCTGGGGGTGACCACCGTCGGCCAGCTCCTCTACGCCATCAACGAGAACCGCCTGGTGGAGCTCAAGGGATTCGGGCTCAAGACCCAGGAGAGTCTGCGGCAAAAGCTCGAGTTCCTACAGCGGAGCCGCGGACGCTATCACTACCGGACCCTGGAGCGGGTCTGTGAGGCACTGATGGTACAGCTCGAGACTGCATTTTCGGATCACCAGTTCGCGCCTACCGGAGCTTACCGGCGTCGCTGCCCTACCCTGGCGGCCCTGCCTCTGCTCACCACGCTTGCACCCGCGGACGCGCCCCGTATTGCCGGTTTTACCATGAAAGAACAGACCGCCGAGTGCACCACGGGAGAAGTAGATGATTTCCCGGTGATCCTCTACTACTGTAGCGCGCAAAACTTTGGCAGCAAGCAGTTTAGGCACACCGGCAGCCCTGAGTTCCTGCGGGCCTTCGTAGCGCGTTTTCCCGACCAGGACTTCCAAAACCTTCCCTCCGAGCGGGACATTTGGGCGCGTACGCAGGTGCAGACCATACCCCCGGAGCTGCGCGAGGACGAGCACTACCTGGACCGCGCCATCGCCCATGATCTCCCCAAATTAATTGAGGAAGGCGACATCCGTGGGGTGATACACACCCATTCTACCTATAGCGACGGAATACACTCGGTACGCGAAATGGCCGAGGGGTGCATCGAGCGGGGGTACGAGTATCTGGTGATGAGCGATCACTCCCGGGCAGCCTTTTATGCTAACGGACTGGACGAAGAGCGGGTGCGCGCGCAGTGGGCGGAGATCGATGCGCTAAATAAGGAACTCGCCCCCTTCCGTGTGTTCAAGAGCATCGAGTGCGATATCCTGGGCGATGGGAGCCTGGATTACACCGAGGAGCTACTGTCCGGCTTCGACCTCGTGATCGCTTCCGTGCACAGCAACCTTAATATGACGGAGGAGCGGGCTACGGAACGGCTGCTTGCGGCCATTGCCAACCCGCACACCACCATTCTAGGGCACCCTACGGGCCGGCTGCTGCTAAGTCGGGAGGGCTACCCCATCGACCACCCGCGCATCATCGATGCCTGCGCCGAGCACGGGGTGGCCATCGAGCTCAACGCCAATCCCTACCGTCTGGACCTGGACTGGAGCTGGATCCCCTATGCCCGGGAGCGGGGGGTGCTGGTGGCCATTGATCCGGACGCTCACGCTACGGGGGGCATTGACGACATCCGGTACGGGGTGCTGGCGGCGCGGAAGGGCGGGCTGACGGCGGGGGGGTGTCTGAGTGCGCTATCGTTGGGGGAGTTCTCGTCGTGGCTGAGTGTCGGCCGCTGAGCAAATGGACTCATTGCTGAACCGGTCTAGCGAACACTTAGGAGGGGAGTCTAGCCGCAGTGAGCAGAAGGTTGTACCGCGCTGTCCAGACCAGCCTAAGACAGGCTACGGCTTGCTTCGAGGAAAACCAGACACTCACCAAACAAAATTCTGAGGCCTGAAAATTTTGTAGACGAAAGTTAGCGTAATTACGCTCCAGGCAGCGCCTGGGGTTTTGAAAACGTTAAGAATATGCTAGCTTTGTGACGTCCGGTGCATCCCAGGCCGGCGGCCTTAATCAACCTGTCTCATTTACCACACCACTTCATTGCGCTCTGATCTTGCTGCTTTGTCGTAGCAATTTTTGCTCTACTACCACCGGTAGGGCTTCATGTGCTTATGAGTTGTGAAATGGGTGAGTTTCACAAATTATCCGCTAACAATCACGAATTATGGATCGAATTAGACTTTTACTTGTGGTTTTGCTGCTTGGCTGCTTTGCCACTGTCCTCCAGGCCCAGTCTACCGTGAGTGGTCAAGTAACTGACGAAACCGGAGAGGGGCTCATCGGAGCATCCATTTTAGCTCAAGGCACCGTCTCGGGGACCGTTACGGACATTGATGGCAATTTCAGCATTTCCGTGCCAGAGACTTCAGATGCTTTGGTCGTCTCCTACACCGGCTTCAATACCAAGACGGTTGACATCGTGCCTGGGCAAGCCACTTACAATATTGTCTTAACTGAAGGGGTGAACCTCAACGAGATTGTTGTCTCAGGACAAGGAGTAGGTATTGAGCGCAAACGCCTTACCACGACTGTCGACGTTATTTCCAGTGAAGAACTAGAGCTAGCACCGATTACTCAGATCGATCAACTGCTTCAGAGTCGACTCCCCGGCACTCAAATCAGACTCTCCTCTGGTCAACCTGGAACTGCGTCTATCATCCGTAATCGTGGACCTCTTTCTGCCAATGGTTCTTCTACCCCAGTTATAATAATTGACGGTGTAAGGGTTGACAACTTGAATTCAAATCCCTCTTTGAATATCGGCACAGGAGGTGCTAATTCTTCTGCATTGGCTGACATTCCAGTTGAAAGTATCGAACGGGTCGAGTTCATCCGAGGTGGAGCGGCTACTACTCTTTACGGTGCTGACGCCGCTAATGGAGTTCTCCAAATTTTTACTAAGCGGGGTACTGCCGGAAAGGCTAATATAACTGGTGGTATCCTACTGGGCTCTATGGTAGGTGAGAAAAAGTTTCTGCGCTTCGAGGAAACCGCAGATATTATTTTCGAGCCAGGACTGGTTCAGCAGTATCGTTTTGGTGTTGATGGCGGCAATGAGAAAGTGACGTACAACTTTAGTGGTAGCTTCTATAATGATGATGGCTTCAACGACATTAACACCCAACGTAGAATTAATGCTCGCTTCGGCACACAAGCTATCCTTAATGATAAACTTACCTACTCTGGATCAGCCAGTTTCTCCAGCAACTTCTTTACTCGTGATTACAACGCAAACAACAGCTTTGCCCGCTTTGGTAATCTTGAAAGCGGTAATTATGGACTTCTTGATACGCTAGACTCCCAGGAAATTGATGATGTCAGACAAGACATCCGTAGAGAGGGTGAACTTACTGATATCACCGATGCCGTCCGTCGCTTTCAGACAAGTCAACAACTTACTTACAAACCGTTTGAAGGTTTCACGGGTCGGCTCATTCTTGGACTAGACAACAGACGAAATCGCAACGACGAAATCGCTAGCAATGCGCTACTCATCGCTAAGGGAAGTATCTCAGAAGGCACTGCTGATCAAGGCTCTTTTGGACGCGCTACTCGAGATTTTATTACCCTTACTAGCGATTTAGCCCTTGGTTATGAGAAAGAAGTAAGTGATTTTATTTTCACTACATCGGTAGGCGCACAAGTATTCCGCAATCAAGACGAACAACTGTTGATTACTGGATCAAACTTAGTTGAAGGCTCAACTATTCTGAACAACACTGCCGAACGCGACGCGACTGAGTTTTTCCGCGCGGTTGCTTTCGGGGGATTCTATGTAGCAGAGAATATTGGTTTTCAGAATAAAGTTTTCCTCGATCTAGGGTCACGGTGGGACTTTAACTCTGCTTTTGGTGATGATATCGGTTTAGTTAACCTGTTACGCGTTGGGTTACGTTACAGTCTTACTGATGAACAATTCATGCAGGAGGGGACTATCTCCAACGTCGTCAGTAGAGCTAGCTTCCGCGCCAATTTTGGTCAGGCATCAAACTTCCCCACACCATTCGCTCGGGATAGACTTTTTTCGGTAAACGCGTTCCTCGGTACGCCCACCTACACTTTTGGAAATCCAGGTAATCCTGATTTAGGACCGGAGATCGTTAATTCCTTTGAGTTTGGTGGTGACTTCAGTTTCGTACGTGGTAGAATTGGCATTGGTGTTACTTACTACAATCAAACTACCCAAGATGCTATCTTCTCTGCGCCTACCGCACCTTCAGTTGGCCAAATTAATCAAGAGGCTAACGTAGGAGAAATTTCCAATAAGGGTTTTGAGTTTCAACTCGACTTGGGTATCGTTGAGCGATCAAATCTTAACGTGGGATTAACTGCTTCATTAACTACTAACAAGAACGAAGTTGTTGATGCAGGGGGAAGTCCAGAGTTTAGCACAGGTGGCTTCTCGTTCTTAGGATCTTTTGTCAAGGAGGGGCAGCCACTTGGGTATCTGCGTGGAACACGAGGCATCGTCTCAGAATCTGGTGAATTCTCTGTGGAACGGAATGCGGTTCTAGGTAATCCTACACCCGATGGATATGGTACCATTGGCTTGAATATTGACTACAAGCGATTTACTCTACTGGTCAGTTCTGATTTTCAATATGGTGCTCAGGGTGTAGCTGTTGACGATGTGTTACGTTACTTTGGCGGAATTAGCGACGAGGGTCGTATACCCGAAGTCGCGCTTGAGCAGGCCGGCAGCTTTTTCGATCTGGCGGGCTACTGGGTGGAAGACACTGACTTTATCAAAGTACGTAACATAGGCTTACAGTACCGTGTTCCCACTGAAAACTTACCCTTCTCATCGTTAAGAGTTGGTTTTACCGCTCGAAACCCGCTTGTATTTGCCAGTTCTAGTTTTGATCCTGAGATCACAGGGTCCGGTATCGCTACTCAAGGTGGCTTTGCTGTTGGTGGGTTTGGATACGGTACGGAATCAGCCCCAGAGCAATACTTGTTCAATATCGACTTCTCGTTCTAAATTTATCTTCCATAAACGTTTTAGAAAAAGCTCAAATGATGAATTTTAAGTCAATAGGTAAAAAAGTTAGTATTCTGACCATAGCCGCATTCACCTTAGGAAATTGCGAAGACCCGGACGAGTTTCTGGAACCGATAAACCCTGATTTGGTCACCGAGGCAGTAGTTGGGACTGTCCAATCTGCCGAAAGGACGTTGGCCGGTGCGGAACGACAGTTGAGTTTAACTATGAATGAACTCGTGCCGCCAGCTGAGATAGTTACCGATAACTACCAGAACACTCGAACATTTTTCAACCAATTTCTCGATGATTTGGACATTGACTTCACTGATCAAGACGTCCGAGAATTGGAATTTGCCGTCGCTAGGCTAAGAGAGCTTACTACTACTGGTATAGATGTAATCTATCCGGCCGACGAGAGTGCTACAGACGATGTCCTTGCTGGTTTGTATTTCCTGCGCGGGGTGTCTTATCTGATTGGTGGGGAAGCGTTCAGAACGCTACCTGCCGATCCAGGTGGTGTACCTCAACCAAGTAGTGTTCATTTTGAATTAGCTGTAGAAAATTTCACCACAGCTATTGCTACAGGCGCTGACAGCCAGTATGGACAGGCTGCACTCATAGCGAGAGCACGTGCGTTTTATAATTTGGGAAATCGTGAGGGGGCAAGTGGTGACGCGGCAGCAGCAATTGAGTCAACTCCTGATCTTCTATATAGCGCCGGGTACGATCCGACAAACGACAGTGGAGCGGATGACAATCTAATGCAGGATGCTTTGTATGATCGTGGTACATTTGATGACCTACAACCTTTGCCTGCGCTGGATTTTCTGGATCCCAAGTACAATGGAAGCGATGCAACTTTCGACTACTCAATCCCGGTAGTTAAGATTGAAGAAGCCCATTTGATATTGGCAGAGGCAGCATTTTCTGAAGGAAACTTAGAAGAAGGCAAAAGCAGGTTGAGCACCCTTATTGCATTTGTGGCATCACGTCCCACCGCTACTTTCGACGATAGAAGAGAAGGTCGAACAGATTTAGCTCCTGGCTCTCGGCCCGACACTGCTATTGTAGTCGTTGCGCCTGGTCCTGATCGTGAGTTTGAGGAGGGCCTCGTCCTTTCGCGGCAGGTACCTACTGTCACCGTTCCAACTGTCTCGGGCGTTTCTCTTACTGTCGAAAATATAAATACTATCGACAACCTAGATTTTGCGTACGAAGAGTTGTATCGGATACGCCAGCAGATTTTTATTGCTGAAGGGCGTAGGATGGTAGACCTTGGAATCAAATTTCCAGTCAGTCAACGCGAGTCGGATGCCAACTCTAATGTCACATCCGATGATAATCAACCACAAATACCAACATTCCTTGTTGACATTGACTTTGATGCTTTTACATATAACACTGAACTGTTTCAGGTCACTATCACAAACAACTTGAATAGAATTGTTTCTGAAAATAGAAACAGTACACTTGTTGCTCCTTTTGAATAAGAAAGATTGGGATGCGACATAGTCGGTATCACGCCCCGCCCCCCCCAGGAAGCGGGGCGTTTGCACGTTCACCCACCCCGCACCCGCGCCCCCGCCCCCAAATCCCGCCGTAAGTTCGCCCCCGCCCAACGCCCCCAGCCCATGATCACCGTCATCAGCGGAACGAACCGCTCCGATAGCCGTACGCTGCTGTTTGCCCGCCACTATGCCCGCTTGCTGCGGGAGCTCGGGCAGGAGGTAGAACTGCTCGACCTGGCCGACCTCCACCACGGCTACTTCGCCGGCAAGATGTACGACCCCCTAGGCAACGACGCGCAGCTCGTGCAGTGGCAGCAGCGGTACATCCTGGCGGCCGACAAGCTGGCCGTCTTCGTGCCCGAGTACAACGGCAGCTACCCGGGGGTGTTAAAGCTGTTCATCGACGGGATCTCGGTGATCGACTACGACGGTAACTTCGGGGGGAAGCACGTGGCGTTAATCGGGGTAAGCACCGGACGGGCTGGCAACCTGCGCGGCATCGATCACCTGGCGGACGTCTTTGCTCACATGGGCGCCTGGGTGCTACCCAACCGCCTGCCCCTCTCGCGTGTAGATGCGCTGCTGACCGGCGAGGAGCTGACCGATGCGGGAACTAAAAAGAGCCTTAGGCAACAGGCAGAACAACTAATTGCGGCGTAAAACCGTACACCTAGAGCAAGGAAATAGTGTATGTCAAAGAATTTACTGATCGTAGAGTCGCCCGCTAAGGCGAAGACTATTGAGAAGATACTAGGTAAGGATTATACCGTCAAGTCGTCCTTCGGCCACATCCGCGACCTCGATAAGGGCGATGGGGCCGTGGACGTGGAGCGTGACTTCGCCACCCGCTACGTCGTCTCGCCGGAGAAGCGTAAAGTAGTCAAGGAACTGAAGGCGGCCGTTGGTAAGGTAGATACCGTGTGGCTCGCGACGGACGAAGACCGCGAGGGCGAGGCCATCAGCTGGCACCTCTGTGAGGTACTGAAACTACCCGTGGACTCGACCAAGCGGATCGTGTTTCGGGAGATTACCCCACCGGCCATCAAGGCCGCCATCAATAATCCGCGGACGGTAGACGTAAACCTGGTGAATGCCCAGCAAGCGCGGCGGGTGCTGGACCGCCTAGTGGGCTACGAGCTCAGCGGTGTGCTCTGGAAGAAAGTCAAGTTTGGTCTAAGTGCCGGACGGGTACAGTCCGTGACCGTAAAGCTAGTCGTGGAACGCGAGCGGGAGATCATGAACTTTGAGGCCCAGCCCTTCTTCCGCGTCAACGCCCTATTTAGTGTTCGCAATGAGCAGGGAAAAGAGGTAGACCTGAAGGCCGAGAGCCCGGGGCGTTTTGCTACCCAGGGGGATGCCGAGGCTTTCTTGAAGAAGTGCATCGGCGCGGAGTTTAGCATCAGTGACATTGAGGTCAAACCGACCAAGCGCAAGCCCGCTCCCCCCTTTACTACGTCCACCCTACAGCAGGAGGCGAGCCGTAAACTGTACATGAACGTGGAGCGCACGATGCGTACCGCCCAGCGACTGTACGAAGCCGGCCTGATTACCTACATGCGTACCGATAGTATTAGTCTTTCCGAGACCGCCCTCCAAGCCATTGAAGCCGAGGTGACCAAGGAGTACGGTAAGCGGTACAGCAAGGTGCGCCGGTTTAAAAGCAAGAAGAAAGATGCCCAGGAGGCGCACGAGGCCATCCGGCCCAGCTACGTAGACCGGCACACCATCAATCAGGGCGACCGCGACGAGCAGCGACTGTACGAACTGATCTGGAAGCGCACCGTGGCCAGTCAGATGGCGGACGCCGAGCTAGAAAAAACGACGGTCAACATCGCTATCGACACCGCCCCGGGAGAGCAGCTACGGGCGCAGGGCGAGGTACTCAAGTTCGACGGCTTTTTAAAACTTTACATCGAGTCGAACGACGATGATGAGGAAGATGAAACCACTGAGGGCATCCTGCCGCCGCTGCGGAAGGGGCAGATCCTGCCGCTGAGTGAGATGACGGCTACGCAGCGCTTTACCCGTCCGCCCGTACGGTACACGGAGGCTTCTCTGGTGAAGAAACTGGAGGAACTGGGTATCGGCCGGCCCTCCACCTACGCGCCTACCGTATCAAAAATTATGGACCCTAAACGGGGCTACGTCACCCGCGAGAACCGCGACGGCGAAGAGCGCGCCTACTCAGTGATGACCCTAAAGGACGGTAGCATCACCTCCGAGGAAAAAACCGAAATCACCGGCACGGTAAAGAACCGGCTATTCGCTACCGACATCGGGATGGCCGTAAGCGACTTCCTCGACGAGCACTTCGAGGACGTGATGACCTACCAGTTTACCGCCGACATTGAGGATAAATTCGACGAGGTGGCCGACGGGAAGGTGACCTGGACGCAGATGCTAGAGGACTTCTACTACCCTTTTCACGAGACGGTAGAGGCGACAACCGAAAGTGCCGACCGGGTGACCGGAGAGCGGATCCTGGGAAATGATCCGGCCACCGGCAAGACGATCCTGGTACGCCTGAGTCGTAATGGCCCCGTCATTCAGCTCGGTGCGCCCGATGAGCTCGTGCCCGACGAAAAGCCCCGCTACGCTAACCTGCCCGCCGGCATGAGCATGGAGGAGATCGACCTGGAGACCGCCCTCCCCCTGTTCGACCTTCCGAAGGTGCTCGGGGAGATCGACGGACAGGAGACCGCCGTGGGTATCGGTCGCTTCGGTCCCTACATCCGCTGGGGGGAGTCCTTCATCAGCCTGCCAAAGGATATGGACCCCCACTCCACTACCCTCAGGGATGCGAAGCAACTGGTGGCGGAGAAGAAAAAGGCGGATGCTCCGGTCATGTCCTATAAAGACCTTCCCGTTACCCAGGGTAGCGGTCGCTTCGGCCCCTTCCTGAAGTGGAACGGCATGTTCGTAAATATCCCGAAGCGCTACAACCCGGAACGACTGACCAAGGATGAGATGATCGAGTTGATCCAGGCGAAGGAGGAGAAAGAGCGGCTCCGCTACATTCAGCGCTTTGAGGCCGAAAAGATCGACCTGGAGCAGGGTCGGTGGGGTCCCTTCATACGCTTCAAGAAAAAATCGATCAAGTTGCCCACCGTGGACGGCAAAAAGATGACCCGCGAGCAGGCGGCCGAGCTGTCGCTGGAGGAGGTGAAGGCGATTGTGGAGGAACAGGTACCGGGAGCGTTTAAGGACAAGAAGGCTAAGAGCAAGACTACGCCAAGCACGGCCAAGAAAAAGGCACCCGCGAAAAAGAAAGCACCGGCCAAGAAAAAGGCCACAGCAAAAAAATAAGATGGCAGACGACAAGAATAAGCCCGCCCAGAATCAGCTCAGCATCGACCTACCGGAGGACATCGCCGAGGGCGTCTACTCCAACCTGGCAATCATCACCCACTCCAGCTCTGAGTTCGTCATAGACTTCGTGCGCATTGTACCCAATGCCCCGAAGGCGAAGGTGAAGAGCCGGGTCATCCTTACTCCCGAGCACGCTAAGCGGTTACTGGCTGCCCTGGCCGATAACGTGCAGAAGTACGAGCGGCAATTCGGCAACATCTCCCAGCACGGCGGCAGCAACAACGGACCGAACTTCCCGCCGACCACCTTCACCCCCACGGCCCAGGCCTAAGTCAGGGCGAAATAGTCGGGCGGAACTTTTGCACTCTGGCCCGGGGTTGTATATTTGCAGCCGCTTACGTCACCTGGACGGTCGATTAGCTCAGTTGGTTTAGAGCGTTGCATTGACATTGCAGAGGTCACTGGTTCGAATCCAGTATCGACCACGGAAGATAAAAGCGGGATGTGGCGCAGCCCGGTAGCGCACACGCCTGGGGGGCGTGGGGCCGCTGGTTCGAATCCAGTCATCCCGACCACAACGGAGAGGTCAGTCTGCTTGCAGGCTGGCCTTTCGTGGTTTTATATGGATCGACCACAGAGGGCGCAGAGATACACAGAGGTATTTCTCCATGTCTGACCTGCCTCTGCGGCCCTCTGTATACTCTGTGGTTGATAAACGCGCCGTAGGCGCACCATACACGCACGGTGAAAACTCTACTAACTACTTGCATAGATTCGTGGTACATCATATATTGCGCTCGCTTTAAGGTTTTTACGTTTTCCAGCATATTTTACGACCTGACCTAGTTTCCAGCCCCCAACAGTTTGCGTGGCCGTCATTCGTAAACCATCAAAACACGTACTTCCCATGCTTGAGGACGAACTGTGCTAGCTTTAGCCACCCTCCAACTTACCTTTCTATACCGTTAACTTTTACGCAAGGGCGTGGCGACTGAGTTCGCCGGGCCCTTTTCTATTTCCCACAAACTGTGTCGTATCTTCGCCGGCGATGAACAAGCACCTCGATCCCTCCGCCGCTAACCTGACGCCCGATGACGGAGCGATGGAGCGGGCCCTACGGCCGGATAGCCTCAGCGAGTTTAGCGGTCAGCCAAAGATCGTGGCGAACCTGAAGGTGTTCATCCAGGCGGCGGTGCAGCGGGGTGATTCGCTGGACCACGTGCTGCTCCACGGCCCCCCCGGCCTGGGTAAAACGACGCTGAGCCATATCATCGCCAACGAGCTCGGCGCGGAACTGAAACTGACCAGCGGACCGGTGCTCGAAAAACCGGGCGATCTAGCCGGACTGCTCACCAATCTCAACGAGGGAGACGTACTCTTCATCGACGAGAT
>CATQHI010000023.1 GCA_958295895.1 Saprospiraceae bacterium
AAGTATATAATGCAGCCATTAGCGATCTGACTACCGCTGCGGAATTGCTTCCCGCTGAAAGTGATCCGGGCTTCACCAATGGTACTGCCGCCACTGGAGTGCTTGCGGACATTGCCTTTCAACAACGCAATTACGAACGCGCAGCAGCACTGGCGCTTGAAGTAATTGAGACTCCTGGCTACGCTCTGACGGCTGATCCTCAAATACCATTTACTGACGAGGGTTCCAGCGAAGAGATTTTTGCTATCGTCAGCAATACACAGGATAACCCTGGCGTCAACGGCTCACTCGCAACTTTTCACCATGTAAATGGGCGTGGAGGTGACGTGGTCGTCAGCGAGGACCTTAGAGACAACGGTTATTTAGCGATCATAACTGATGAAGAGATTGCCGCTAGTGGTGGCGATTCTCTGGCTGACCTACGGGCCGCTCGGCTCACGTCCAATAATCTTCTAAACATCGAGAAATTTGAGGATTTTGCCAATAATGGCGATGACCTTATCGTCATCCGGCTAGCTACGTACTATCTCATGCGCGCTGAAGCACTAGCTCGTATAGAGGGCGTAAACGACGAAAGTATCGAGCGCCTCAATACTATTCGCAACCGGTCGCTGCGCCGTGTAGCTGCTGATGGCTCGTTGTCTATGGATACTGAGTTGTTCAGTTTTTCGGCCGATGACTTCTCGGATGCCGATGAACTAATCGAGGCGATCATCCTGGAGCGCCGCGTAGAGCTGGCCTTCGAACCCAATCGACTTAATGATTTGAGACGACTAATGCGTGACGTGCGGGGCCTACCCTACGATTCAGATCGCTTGGTCTTTCCCATCCCACAGCGCGATTTGGATGCTAACGATCAGTTGGTACAGAATCCTGGTTATTAAGCCAACCTCGCTGGTAATAAACGCCCCGCCTCCCCCAGGAAGCGGGGCGTTTTATTTTTTCTGTGTACATTCTAGCTATGCGAAAATGCGGACCTCCAATGTTGATCAGTATGCTACTAACTAGCAGCAGTTCTCAGTTTAGCCAGCTAGCCACCTGAAAGGTAAGCGTTTGCTACCTTTCGCGGATGCCAACTACCACAAAAAGTAATCAAATCCGGCCCGCACAGGTCTATCAGCAACTGGTACTACCCGCCCTGGCGCACTGCGCCAAGGGCGACTCGCGGCGCAAAAATGCCTCCTATACCG
Organism: Saprospiraceae bacterium; assembly: GCA_958295895.1. Lineage (GTDB taxonomy): Bacteria > Bacteroidota > Bacteroidia > Chitinophagales > Saprospiraceae > Neolewinella. The sequence goes on from CATQHI010000023.1 coordinate 1,191, forward strand.
CCCTGGATGCGCTCAAAAGTGGCTATGCCATCTTCCACCTCAAGGCACCCTCTCTGTTTGGCTTTCGCCCTAAACTAGCGATTGAAAAGCAGAATTTGCATTCAGTTTACGGCATTGATCGTATTCCTTCCGATAACGGCTTGCGCGATATCTTAGACCGCTTAACCGCTCAGGACTTAAACGAAGGGTTTCACCGGGTGCTGCCGTTTTTGGAAAGTCAGCAAGTGGCCCCCTCCTACCGCTACTGGAACGATCACTATGTGGTCAGCGTGGATGGTGTTCAGCACCAGTGCTCGAACAAAGTGAAGTGTCCCTACTGTCTGGAACGTCGCCACCAAAACGGCACGGTATCCTATTTCCCCTTCGATGCTAAGCGGTGCGCTGGTCTGCCCTAAGCAGCGCCCGGTCTTCGTGGTGGATAACGAACCGATTGTGCGCCAGGACGGCGAGACTAAAAATGATTGCGAACGTAGTGCGGCCAAACGCTTCTTTGCCCGCCAGGCTACCGTAAATAGCGATCGGTCAATGGTTTACGTACTGGACGCCCTGTATGCTTGTGCGCCCATTGTAACCCTGATCACCCAGTCCAGCCCGCAGTGGAAGTACCTCATCAACGCCAAGGAGTCAGGGTCAAAATACCTTTTTGAGCAGTTTGACGAGCTCAACGCACGGGGTAAAGTGCGCTGGAAAACAAAGCGACGTAAGGGGCGTAAGGGGGGGAGCTATGGGTTGGGTTACGTCAACGATGTGGCCCTGAACAAGTCAAACGAGGGGGTGCGCGTGAACGTCCTTTATTGCCGGGTTAAGGAAGCCTCGGACCAGGAAGTTATCTTCAGTTACCTCACTAACATCGAACTGCACCACAGCAATCTGATGGCCGTACTGGAAATGGGGCGCAGTCGGTGGAAGATCGAAAATGAAGTGTTCAATACACTGAAGAATCAGGAATACAACTACGGGCATAATTACGGTCACGGCAAAGAAAATTTAGCGACTAACTTTGCCTACCTGATGATGCTGGCCTTTACGGCGGACCAGCTTCTGGAGTGCTGCAATCGCGCTTTTGGCCGGGTGCTGAAAAAACTACGTACGCGCATCAAGTTGTGGGAAGTGCAGCGCTCGGTAATGTTGACTACGGTTATGGATGACCTAGACGAGGTGTGGCGTAAGATGCTGGAAATGTGCGGCTTACGCGTCATGCAAATCTAAACTGAGAACCGCTGACTAACTAGTGTGGTACTAATTGGTGTTGGAATCCAGAAAAGTAGCTTTACTCATGACATAATTATTGGAGCCAATGGTAGGGGTAGTAGTACAGCTATAGAGATATCTACACCGCTACTACTGGGCATCGGCCTAGGACTAGGAAGTACGGCACTGTGGGTTGGAAAGTTCCGCCACGACTAGCTCCGCGCCCCCGCCCCCAAATCCCGCCGTAAGTTCGCCCCCGCCCAACGCCCCAGCCCATGATCACCGTCATCAGCGGAACGAACCGCTCCGATAGCCGCACGCTGCTGTTCGCCCGTCACTACGCGCGGCTGCTGGAGGAGCTCGGGCAGGAGGTGGAGCTACTGGACATGGCCGAGCTGCACCACGGCTACTTCGCCGGCAAGATGTACGACCCCCTGGGCAACGATGCGCAACTCGTGAAGTGGCAGCAACGGTACATCCTGGCGGCCGATAAGCTTGCCGTCTTCGTGCCCGAGTACAACGGCAGCTACCCGGGGGTGCTAAAGCTGTTCATCGACGGAATCTCGGTGATCGACTACGACGGTAACTTCGGGGGGAAGCACGTGGCGCTGATCGGGGTAAGCACCGGACGGGCTGGCAACCTGCGCGGCATCGATCACCTGGCGGACGTCTTTGCTCACATGGGCGCCTGGGTGCTACCCAACCGCCTGCCCCTCTCGCGTGTAGATGCGCTGCTGACCGGCGAGGAGCTGACCGATGCGGGAACTAAAAAGAGCCTTAGGCAACAGGCAGAACAACTAATTGCGGCGTAAAACCGTACACCTAGAGCAAGGAAATAGTGTATGTCAAAGAATTTACTGATCGTAGAGTCGCCCGCTAAGGCGAAGACTATTGAGAAGATACTAGGTAAGGATTATACCGTCAAGTCGTCCTTCGGACACATCCGCGACCTCGATAAGGGCGATGGGGCCGTGGACGTGGAGCGTGACTTCGCCACCCGCTACGTCGTCTCGCCGGAGAAGCGTAAAGTAGTCAAGGAACTGAAGGCGGCCGTTGGTAAGGTGGATACGGTGTGGCTCGCGACGGACGAAGACCGCGAGGGTGAGGCCATCAGCTGGCACCTCTGTGAGGTGCTGAAACTCCCCGTGGACTCGACCAAGCGGATCGTGTTTCGGGAGATTACCCCACCGGCCATCAAGGCCGCCATCAATAATCCGCGGACGGTAGACGTAAACCTGGTGAATGCCCAGCAAGCGCGGCGGGTGCTGGACCGCCTAGTGGGCTACGAGCTCAGCGGTGTGCTCTGGAAGAAAGTCAAGTTTGGTCTAAGTGCCGGACGGGTACAGTCCGTGACCGTAAAGCTAGTCGTGGAACGCGAGCGGGAGATCATGAACTTTGAGGCCCAGCCCTTCTTCCGCGTCAACGCCCTATTTAGTGTTCGCAATGAGCAGGGAAAAGAGGTAGACCTGAAGGCCGAGAGCCCGGGGCGTTTTGCTACCCAGGGGGATGCCGAGGCTTTCTTGAAGAAGTGCATCGGCGCGGAGTTTAGCATCAGTGACATTGAGGTCAAACCGACCAAGCGCAAGCCCGCTCCCCCCTTTACTACGTCCACCCTACAGCAGGAGGCGAGCCGTAAACTGTACATGAACGTAGAGCGCACGATGCGTACCGCCCAGCGACTGTACGAAGCCGGCCTGATTACATACATGCGTACCGATAGTATTAGTCTTTCGGAGACCGCCCTCCAGTCCATTGAGGCAGAGGTGACTAAGGAGTATGGCAAGAAGTACAGTAAGGTCCGCCGCTTCAAGAGTAAAAAGAAAGATGCCCAGGAGGCCCACGAGGCAATCCGCCCCAGCTACGTCGACCGGCACACCATCAACCAGGGTGACCGCGACGAGCAGCGGCTGTACGAACTGATCTGGAAGCGTACCGTGGCCAGTCAAATGGCTGATGCCGAGCTGGAGAAAACTACGGTCAACATTGCCATCGACACCGCCCCGGGCGAGCAGCTACGGGCTCAGGGTGAGGTGCTCAAGTTCGATGGCTTCCTGAAACTCTACATCGAGTCGAATGATGATGATGAAGAGGACGAGACCACCGAGGGCATTCTACCGCCGCTGCAGAAGGGGCAAATCCTGCCGCTGAGCGAGATGACAGCTACCCAGCGGTTCACACGCCCGCCGGTACGCTACACGGAGGCCTCGTTGGTGAAAAAATTAGAGGAGCTCGGCATCGGTCGACCCTCCACCTACGCACCCACCGTATCGAAGATCATGGATCCTAAACGGGGGTACGTCACCCGGGAGAATCGTGATGGCGAGGAGCGTGCCTACTCGGTCATGACGCTGAAGGATGGTAGCATTACCTCTGAGCAAAAGACTGAGATCACCGGTACGGTGAAGAATCGCCTCTTTGCCACCGACATCGGCATGGCGGTTAGTGACTTCCTCGACGAGCACTTTGAGGACGTGATGACCTACCAGTTTACGGCTGACATTGAGGACAAGTTCGACGAGGTAGCCGACGGCAAGGTCACCTGGACACAGATGCTGGAGGACTTCTACTACCCTTTTCACGAGACGGTAGAGGCGACAACCGAAAGTGCCGACCGGGTGACCGGAGAGCGGATCCTGGGAAATGATCCGGCCACCGGCAAGACGATCCTGGTACGCCTGAGTCGTAATGGCCCCGTCATTCAGCTCGGTGCGCCCGATGAGCTCGTGCCCGACGAAAAGCCCCGCTACGCTAACCTGCCCGCCGGCATGAGCATGGAGGAGATCGACCTGGAGACCGCCCTCCCCCTGTTCGACCTTCCGAAGGTGCTCGGGGAGATCGACGGACAAGAGACCGCCGTGGGTATCGGTCGCTTCGGTCCCTACATCCGCTGGGGGGAGTCCTTCATCAGCCTGCCAAAGGATATGGACCCCCACTCCACTACCCTCAGGGATGCGAAGCAACTGGTGGCGGAGAAGAAAAAGGCGGATGCTCCGGTCATGTCCTATAAAGACCTTCCCGTTACCCAGGGTAGCGGTCGCTTTGGTCCCTTCCTGAAGTGGAACGGCATGTTCGTAAATATCCCGAAGCGCTACAACCCGGAACGACTGACCAAGGATGAGATGATCGAGTTGATCCAGGCGAAGGAGGAGAAAGAGCGGCTCCGCTACATTCAGCGCTTTGAGGCCGAAAAGATCGACCTGGAGCAGGGTCGGTGGGGTCCCTTCATACGCTTCAAGAAAAAATCGATCAAGTTGCCCACCGTGGACGGCAAAAAGATGACCCGCGAGCAGGTGGCCGAGCTGTCGCTGGAGGAGGTGAAGGCGATTGTGGAGGAACAGGTACCGGGAGCGTTTAAGGACAAGAAGGCTAAGAGCAAGACTACGCCAAGCACGGCCAAGAAAAAGGCACCCGCGAAAAAGAAAGCACCGGCCAAGAAAAAGGCCACAGCAAAAAAATAAGATGGCAGACGACAAGAATAAGCCCGCCCAGAATCAGCTCAGCATCGACCTACCGGAGGACATCGCCGAGGGCGTCTACTCCAACCTGGCAATCATCACCCACTCCAGCTCTGAGTTCGTCATAGACTTCGTGCGCATTGTACCCAATGCCCCGAAGGCGAAGGTGAAGAGCCGGGTCATCCTTACTCCCGAGCACGCTAAGCGGTTACTGGCTGCCCTGGCCGATAACGTGCAGAAGTACGAGCGGCAATTCGGCAACATCTCCCAGCACGGCGGCAGCAACAACGGACCGAACTTCCCGCCGACCACCTTCACCCCCACGGCCCAGGCCTAAGTCAGGGCGAAATAGTCGGGCGGAACTTTTGCACTCTGGCCCGGGGTTGTATATTTGCAGCCGCTTACGTCACCTGGACGGTCGATTAGCTCAGTTGGTTTAGAGCGTTGCATTGACATTGCAGAGGTCACTGGTTCGAATCCAGTATCGACCACGGAAGATAAAAGCGGGATGTGGCGCAGCCCGGTAGCGCACACGCCTGGGGGGCGTGGGGCCGCTGGTTCGAATCCAGTCATCCCGACCACAACGGAGAGGTCAGTCTGCTTGCAGGCTGGCCTTTCGTGGTTTTATATGGATCGACCACAGAGGGCGCAGAGATACACAGAGGTATTTCTCCATGTCTGACCTGCCTCTGCGGCCCTCTGTATACTCTGTGGTTGATAAACGCGCCGTAGGCGCACCATACACGCACGGTGAAAACTCTACTAACTACTTGCATAGATTCGTGGTACATCATATCTTGCGCTCGCTTTAAGGTTTTTACGTTTTCCAGCATGTTTTACGACCTGACCTAGTTTCCAGCCCCCAACAGTTTGCGTGGCCGTCATTCGTAAACCATCAAAACACGTACTTCCCATGCTTGAGGACGAACTGTGCTAGCTTTAGCCACCCTCCAACTTACCTTTCTATACCGTTAACTTTTACGCAAGGGCGTGGCGACTGAGTTCGCCGGGCCCTTTTCTATTTCCCACAAACTGTGTCGTATCTTCGCCGGCGATGAACAAGCACCTCGATCCCTCCGCCGCTAACCTGACGCCCGATGACGGAGCGATGGAGCGGGCCCTACGGCCGGATAGCCTCAGCGAGTTTAGCGGTCAGCCAAAGATCGTGGCGAACCTGAAGGTGTTCATCCAGGCGGCGGTGCAACGGGGTGATTCGCTGGACCACGTGCTGCTCCACGGCCCCCCCGGCCTGGGTAAAACGACGCTGAGCCATATCATCGCCAACGAGCTCGGCGCGGAACTGAAACTGACCAGCGGACCGGTGCTCGAAAAACCGGGCGATCTGGCCGGACTGCTCACCAATCTCAACGAGGGAGACGTACTCTTCATCGACGAGATCCACCGGCTCAACAACGTAGTAGAAGAATACCTCTACTCCGCCATGGAGGACTACCGCATCGATATCATGATCGATAGCGGGCCCAACGCCCGGTCGGTACAGATCAACCTGAACCGTTTCACCCTGGTCGGTGCCACTACACGAATGGGTCTGCTGACCGCCCCCATGCGGGCACGCTTTGGCATCAACTGCCTGCTGGATTACTACGACGTCCAGACGCTGGTCAATATCATCAAGCGCTCCTGTGAGATCATGAGCGTGCCGATCACCGAACAGGGGAGCCCAGGAGATTGCCCGCCGTAGCCGCGGGGCACCCCCCCGTATTGCGAATTGCGCTGCTACGCCGCATCCGTGATTTTGCCCAGGTAAAAGGGCAACGGCACCATCGACCTGGAAATCGCGAACTATGGCCTGGCCGCCCTAAATGTAGATGAGGGCTGGTCTCGATGAGATGGACAACAAGATCCTCGACGCCATCGTGCATAAGTTCAAGGGGCGGCCCGGTGGGGCGTGTCAACAATTGCTACGGCGGTAGGTTGAAGAGACCGGGCACCATCGAGAGAAGTGCACGAGCCCTTCCTCATCATGGAGGGTTACCTGATGCGCACCCCCCCGTGGAAGACAAGCCACGGAAAAGGCGTACCACCACATCGGTGCTACGCCTCCCGGAACGGTCAGTACGCTGTTCGAATTTTAGAACCTATTCCTCCCTCCGTGAGTACCTGGGCAGTGGCCCTTACGGTGTCAACCACGTCCTGTACCTCGTGCGCTGCGGCATCGACGGCCTAGGTCTACCGCAGCGGTAGCCTGCTCGATGAGCGATGGGGCGGCGGTGCGCTGTTTCTTTGCCGGCTTGTCTTTCTTCGGCGGATCGACCTCGCCCGCTAACACGCGGCTGTAGGCGACCCATCGTAGCTACCGTATCGCTCGGCGGCGCGCTTACGTACCTCCTTACGGTCCGTTTTAGCCTGTCGCTTTCCGGCCTTGATCTTAGCGGCCGCGGCGGCAAGTTTGGCCTCCTCTTCGGGGCTGAAGTTACGGCTACCGATCTCGGCGGCGATCTTGGCCCGGGCCGCTTCCTTGGCGGCGCGTTCGGCGGCCTTGCGGACCTGCTTTTCGGCGCGTTTTTTTGTCCTTTTCAATACGGCCCTCGAGCATGGTCTTGGTCTTTTCCATGTCGGCCAGCTTCTCGTTTTTGCTGGCCACGCGGCTCTCGATCATGACGATCTTTGCCTGACGAATTTGTGCCTCGAGCTGCCCGTCGGTGCGCTCGATGCGGCGGCGTTCGAACTTGAGGTCCTCCTCGTCGCGGCCGATACTCTTCTGCAATCCGCTCCATGGCTTTGAGTAGGCCCTGGTATCGGGACTCATTGCGACCCAGCGCGGCGGCTCGTGGTAGCAGCCCCCCTTATCCTTACCCCACCTCCGCTGCTCCTTGACGGACTTAAAGGCCGCGTCGTCGATGCGCTGGTAAACCTCGTCGCGGTCGTCGGATTTGGGTAAACTTGATGCCGTGGAATTTGCGCTAGCAATTCACGTAATTCCTGGAATACCTTATTCAGGGTGGGTACCCTCCACGATGCGCTTCTCCACATCCTCAAGCAGGGTAGCAAACTTGGCTCTTCTGCTTGGCGGACTCCTCCTCGTACTGCGCATTGACCGCCTCGCGCAGTTCCTTTAGCTTGGCAAATACGGCATCCGAACGCTTTGCGTAGCTCGTTGCCTCTGCTCCCGCATCAGCGTCTTGTCCTGTAACTGGCTCTGCACCCTTTTGCCAGAAGTTCTTGGCCTGGTTCCAGAGGGTCGCTGCTGTAGGCCGGCCCGCTCGATGCGGTCCTCAATCTCGGCCAGCTCACTGCGGTAGTTCTGCGCCAGCTTCTCGCTCAGGACGTTAAAGTGCCACTCGGTCTGGGCGCGCAGGATCATGTCGGTCTGCTCGGCCCTGAGGTCATCGGGCAGAATACTTTCCCGTCACACTAAGCTCCCGGGCAATCACGCGGTCGGGCTCGGGCAGTTCGGCCTCCTGGTTCTTACGCCACTTGTCCATAAAGGCGGAGTACACCTCGTCACTGACCACCGCTCGGGGAAGGTTTCGATCCGGACGATGTTATCGGCTACCTGCAGCTCAAGGGTCATGAGCAGGCGTTTTTCCTGGGCATCACGCCCCCAGACGGCAATTCGGTTTCGCATAGCGATGGTCTCACCTCGTCGGCCGAATCCCGCGCGCAGCGCGGTTCGTCCGACGAGTGTAGTTTAAGTTTCGGTTAAAACAACGGCCCAGCCCCCAACGAAGTTGCCCACCTAAACGGCGACCCCCTCTCCAATCAATTTATGTTCGAGTAGGTACTCCGCAATTTGCACCGCGTTGGTTAGCCGCTCCCTTACGGAGGTTATCGGACACCACCCACATGTTCAGTCCATTAGCAATGCTCTCGTCGCGCCGCAGCCGGCCCACGAATACCTCATCGCGGTGCTTGGCCAGCAGGGGCATGGGGTAGACATTATTTTTCGGGTCATCCTGGAGCACTAGCCCCGATACGGCCTTCCAGCAACTCGCGTACCCGCTCCATTGTAAAGGGGCGTTCGAACTCGACATTCACGCTCTCACTATGCCCCCCCGTCTACCGGTACGCGGACCGCCGTAGCCGTGATGGGCGATATAACTGGTCACCGAGAATCTTACGCGTCTCGTGCACCAGTTTTCATTCCTCC
>CATQHI010000024.1 GCA_958295895.1 Saprospiraceae bacterium
TTATCAATTTCTTGATTTAAATTGAAATCTCTTATCTGATCGATTGTCTTTAAACCATTCCGATTTATCAAGTTACTAACGGTAACTTCGTCTCTAAAATCTGTATAGCCGTAGTCTACAACATATATAATACCTTCTAAATCTTTATTCTCATGCGTAGAGGAAATATATCCTTCTGCTCTTTCCCGTGAAACTTGTCCAGGTAATACTCTAAACAAATATGACCAATCCCCCATAGTGATGTCTTTAGTTTCAACAGTGGTCGAAGCTCCAGGGAGGTTGAAAAAAAGATCATGAGTTTCTCCATATAGGGTGTTGACAAATAGTGTTTTCCCTGTTGAAGGTCGTCCGAGTACTAACACATTTGTATTACCAACATCAAGATAGGGCAAGCAGTTTTTTCTGCAGTTTCTGTAACGTTTTCCTGTGACTATATGCCGTAATTGGCATTTTCACTAGCGAAGGAAGAATGTCTACCCAAAGATTATTCATAAAACTTGAAGTTATTGATCTTATTAACACAAAGTAAAATGTCCAGGTTTACCTTGTAGCTACAGAACAAGACAGTCACGGATTGATACATATGTCAATGTAGTACATCGGCCTGAGTCTGACAAATACTGCTAAAGATAAAACCACCAATCATCTACAAATTAGGTCTTTTGGGCGATAGAGAGTACCGGAGGGCGAACATCGCCCAAAAGACCAGTGTCATCAACTAGAATCGGATAATATCTTGCTACCTCTTAATGCAGAGACTGATGTGGGTTTGCCACGTTCAACTTTTTTCACGGCCGGTTTAGCATCATTCAGCCGGTTAGACAAAAATTATGTTAGTCCTTTTCCTCCTTCGTGATACTCCTTGCCCCGTAGGCAGGTTGTAGTTGGTTTACTCGCGCCGTATAAAACGCTACCCAGCATCACTATCAATAGTCGCGCTAACGGTCGGCCTTAGCCGATCTCGCCCAACGAATGCGCCCACGCAGCCGGGGCTTCAATAATTTGAAGGTAAAAGCTTTACCCTACCCACTAGGGGGCGGCGCGGCGGCATGGGCCGAAACCGACCATCGGGAGCTTTCGGGACATTGACGACGTGGCGGCCCCGGATATCAATACCAGTCACCAGTTCTAGATTACGTAGCCCCGGTTGACGCTGGGCGCAATGTTGGGCGATAATTTACCTTAATTGTGGATAAATTAAACCTATTTAAATTTTCCGATACTCGTAGTCCTAACAGTATCGGATCTCACAATAGTGCTTCTATGATAGAATTGGTCTGCAGTTACAACTGTTTCAACTTCTTCGATCATCTTTGATGTTGGATTGACTTCATTACCCCCCTTGTCATAAAATATAGACGAACCTATATCCGCCTTACCAAAATATAGTCGATCGCCACCTTCGCAACTTGTAGAAATATATGCTAATACTGGCTTAAAATTGACCGCGGCCGATAACTGGCCATTGTCATAATAATACTGCCACAGGCCATCCTTATAATTATAATACTGAGCACATAGGCCACCAGCACAGCATTGAACATACCTACCGATTTTAAAGTCCCCCTTTTGCCTTGTAGTACCATTTTCATCCTTTAGGATATATTCTCCTATTATTAGTTCTGTAGGTTTTCCGAATTTGCTTATTGCATATCGTGCGAGAGATTTCACGCTTCCATTATCATAGTATTCAATTATCACAGTATCCTTCAATGCGCTATCTTTTCGACGACTACTGAGGTAGTCAAGGTTTGAGATATAATACTGAGAAATATCTTCCTCAAGTATCGGAGGGTTGAACGAATTCGATACAATATCTGAAGTTTGAAAACTACAAGATGTCTGAATGAGGGCAAGAAAAAATATTGATATACACCATAATTTTAGATTGCAAAGCATAACGATTCCTTGGTTTGAATTAAATAAGAAACGGAAGGCAATTGGATAATTTTTTGCTGATTGATGAAGAACGCTTTCGCCAAACTAGTTATTTACGGATTTTGATCTTAGATCTATCTCAGGAATTTCTCATCCTTCTTCAGTCTCTGTCGCCAAAAAATCTTAAGGAAAATTTTTTATCAGGGAGCTGTAATTCAAGATTTGATTTGGCAAGGATACTAATTCGGACCGCCCTTAATGGCGGTCTGTCGCCCAACGGGGGCGCCAACGCAGGCCGGCTTCACCAAATAGCATTCGAACCTCGACCAACTTTCATGTCAGCCTTTAAAAGCTTAATCGACACCCAAAAGCTTCACTGCCGGCTTGACGATGGCGCAATGTTGTGTGCATTTTAATTATTGTTTTTTAGAAGGCTAAGATTGTTGATTAGCTCATCAATCATAGTATATTGATCTTCAAGCGTTTCTGAGGAAAACTTATATACATCACCATGCAGAATATAATTCCTTATTTGATAGATGTACAATAGTAATTCATAAGTCTTTTGATCAATGATTTGATTAGACTTTAGAAATAAGGCATTTAGTTTTAATCCTTTAGATCTATCATCTACCGACTCATTAATTTCTAGTAAAAGGTCAATAACGATTCCTTCAAGGATCTTTATTTTTTCAATTATTCTATCGGCAATTACATCAATTTTAGCAACTTCCTCACTAACAAATCCCCTCTTGTCTGAATTTGTGATATCTACTTCAGTTAAAGAACTTCCGGCATCTATAATGATTTCAGATAATTCTTCATGTAGTGTAGTCACTTCTTTTAAATCAGCATCAACAAAGAGATTATTATGTGCTACTTTATGCCTAATCTTTTCTAATTTTTCCCATTTGTTTTGGAATTTGCGATTTTTAAAGTGCTCGCTAAAATATTTTACATAATTTGGTTCAACTTCTCTTCGTAGTTTATCAACGGCTTCAGGTGTCCGATCCATTTCCTTTATTTTGCTTAAAATAGATTGCTTATCAACGGCGCCAGAGCTTAAAGTGAATATTATTTGACCCAGTTCATGAAAATCAACTAAAAACGCCCTGTTGTCAATAAACTTGGAAAAAAGGGTTTCATTGTTTTTTCTTTTGTTTACTTTTATTTTCATTTCTGGATTAAAGGTGACATCAGCCCATTTTACACCTAATCGAAGTATAAAAAATTCAAGTAAATACGAACGGAGCGCCGACTCCAGCTTATTTATCTTTGGATATATCTTTGTAGCGATACTTTGTGACACTTCATCCGTAACTACGTAAATATTAGAGAACCCGTAGTTGGCTAACACCTGTAAAATATTAAGCCTGAGTGGCTCTAAATCATCATAATTTCCAGATATAAACATTTCAAAGCAATACTCCAATTGATTATTTTCGCTAGCTTGATCCAAATTTGACTTGACACTTATGCGTATGCTCGTCTGGCTGTCAGATATTGTAGAGTTCTTTACTCTGATATCTTTCCACAAAGAACCGATAGAAGCAATGAGGAAGACCAAGTCTTGTGTACTATTACAAGTCTCATGAGGCTTTTCGTCTGCTATCAATAATCTGAACAGCATAGTCTGTTATTTTTTGTTGCACACAACGGGGGCGCTGGCGCCGGGTGACGATAGGAACCTGGACGCTAGCGCAATGTTGTACGATTCATTCATACTTTGACAAAGTATTGATCTTCTTTTCGACATAAGTCTTCTATAAACTGAGTCTCTCCACCAATGAAGGATACGTCAGAATCATAGTCTGTCATTAATAACCATTTTTCGTTGGGTGTATGAATAATCGAGGGTCCGGAATGAAATTGTTTGGAATGCTTGATATGGAAGATCTCTTCTTCTGTACATGAGAGGTAGTGGTTGGATGTCATCCCAACCGTCATAAGAAAGTTGAAGAATATTCTGAATTCGGTTATATTGATGTAATGTTCTTTGCTGGTGGAAAGGATAACCTTTATTAGGTCATCCTCAATAACTCCTTCCCCAGGAAAGAGAATGCCGTTAGTTTCTCTCCCTTTTGACTCTATTGGTTCTTGAACTTGAAAAATATCTAGTGGGTTGAAATTAATGCCTAACGCAGTATAAAGCCTGAACCAACTTACACCGTAGTAACTCTGGCCATACTGGAGAGACCTAAATCGATTATCAACTCCGGTAATTTTTAATTCATCGATAATTTTGTTGCTGATGTAAAAAGGATTTAGTATGGCGGCATACGATTCAAACTTTTGAGGAATTAACTCCATACAATAACCAACTAAGTCGCTATCGATTGATCGATCTACTTCTATTTTTTCTCCGATGATTGTTTCATAATCCAAAATGTATTTCGGTAGCTCTTTTGGATCTAAAGTTTTACATATTGACATTCCTTCAGTAATATTAGATTCAACTGCCTGGATTACGCAGTAAAATATGGCTGGCGAGAAGGTGTGTAGTAGTTTCGTACAACGATTGCGCCCACGCAGCCGGGGTTTCTCTTATTCGAAGGTACCAACTTTAACCCCATCCACCAGGGGGCGGCGCGGCGGCATGGACCGAAACCGACCAGCGGAAGCTTTCGGGCCATTGACGACGGAACGAACCCGGGCTTTAATAGCACCCATCAGCCTAAACTCAGCTAGCCCCGGTTGACGTTGGGCGCGGTGTTGGGCGATCTAAAAATCTTTTAGAGCATCTTTAATCCTTCGGTCAATTACACCACTTAAGATCGTTTTGTCATCCCTTACTTCTGGTCCCCATACTTTATCCTTGTTCAGCGGGCAATTATGTATTACGCGATCAATTGTTAGAGACGAGCGGGCTGAATCCCCATCAATAATAATCTCAGCCGTAAATCCTTCAAAACAAAAATCATATTCAACGTACGCCGTTACTGTATCAGGAGCTGCTCTCTCTCTGCGGGTGTCGAAATCCCACTCAGTTGAGTCTGTTTTCAACAATTGCTCTCTCAGTCGATCAATTCCAACGTTATAGGTGTACGTCCGATCCACATCTAGTTCATTCATATAGGAAGTTGCGCAGAATGCAAAAACACTCAGAATGCCGATACCTATGTACCCGGGCCGATACAACCGCTGTATTCGGGTACGCTTAATCAAAAGGTATCCAATCCATATACTAATTAGAGCGATATAATCAGATTGATCGGTAACCCTCTGTAATTTGAAATATGTGTTAGCGTTCCAATTTGCGAGCCCCCCATCAAGCAGTGGACTTTTCCAAATAATGAACAAGATTGCGGTGGCAATAAACACCAGTTTTGATTTGGTCCTCAGTACTACAGCAAAAAATATTGGAAGTATGAAAAGCCCCGCAAAATCGCTAAGCTTTCCAGTGAATATATTGTGGAATTTAATCTTCAGATAAAAATCATTAATCAATAGCAGTATTAACCCAGTGATGTATAGCCATATTATTAAACTATTCCGCGATTGATTATGATAATTGCCCATAATTTTATATTGTTTTATGTATCAGGTCTTATCGGCGTACTGTTTAGCATTGCAGGTAGAGATGATTCTTAAAGTGGTCTTCGCGGACCGCCTTAAGCGGTCTGTCGCCCAACGTTCGTCGCCACGCAGCCCGCCACCACACATCAATTTTGCTGGATCGAACTCGCTTTTGCTCACCGATAAAACATTGTCGAAGTCTTAAAACTTAATCTGGTGGGTTGACGCTGGCGACACTGTTGGGCGACAAATCTGTTATCCAATCTGGTAAATGTTTAAGACATTCCAAATTAGGATTACTATTGATAAAATCTTTGAGGTTGACTAAAGTAGATTCATCTAAATCAACATGGCTCATTTTTTCTATCAATAAACCCATATATCTACTATCATTAACTGAGAAATCAAATTTAACCTCGTTAAGCACACACGAGTCAAAACTAACAGCAAGAGGTTTACCGATGAATTTTACATTTCGTAGCTGACAGTTGGTTAAGCTTATCGATGCACCGTGTATACGCACATTATCTAGAGATACATTACTTAGCTCTATTCTTGAATACTTTTCTTCGATATTAGAATCATTAATCGTTTCTACCTTTTGGATGTTTATCGCATCGTTGAAGTGGTATATGTATAGAGGATAGGTTTGGTATACAATATTCTTTTTGATAGATACGTAAAACGCCTGTAGGACAAAATCTAATGGCAGCCGCTCAATCATAATGTCATCAAAAAATATCTTTTCACGTAGCCTTTTGAGAGCGGACAGACTAAGCATAAGTGATGTATAAAATACAATCATACTTAATATCGAATATATATTGCGGGAATGATAGTGAAACACTAGGGTTGATAATGCGATGTGAAACACAAACGAGAATAGGAACAGGAACACCCCAGCACGATTTTTCAACTCGGTTATAATCGAAAAGCTTCTGACATATAAAGCATTCATATAATATAGGCAAAGGAACGATATTGACATAGTAACTACTACAGAGTTAACCTTCAAATTTAACAGAAACAATACGAGTGTGATAATTGATAAAACCCAGGTGGCTTCTAATACAAACATTGCTACAACTAACAATAATGAGGCTGCTGCTACTACCAGTAATGATAATAGATTTAGCGAGTTTGGCATAACAATACTGTCTATAATTTCTCTTACGTGAAACCCACTCCAGACAGCAACCCCCGCTAGAGAAATGTACAGAAATAACTGCAAAATATAATTGTATTTTACATTAAAATAATATGATGCTAGTCCTTTAAATACATAGCTTTTTAGTGATGCAATTAGTTTGCTGTTGGTGAGTGTTAGCAAAAGTGGTACGTTACTAACTTTTATCTTGCGGTTAGAATTTATTTCTTTAGAGTCATATACGTAATCTATTATTTCGTTACTCCAGATTCTTCCTTTAAACATAAAATCATCAACGTCTCCGCTAACTAGTTTTTCAACTATGTTTTTGGCAACAAAATATTCATAGAAAGACTTGTGGACAAATTTGTACTCATCGTTCAACCGTTCCAGAAAATAAGCAGTCAAAATTTCGGTTTCAAGACCGTCCTGAGCTTCCGGAGAATTTATTTTGTACTGTTCATTAATATATTTACACATCAGTCTAACCAGTGAAAGCGGCACCACTGAGTTTAAGCGAGCATCAGCGTAAACAAATCCCGCTAATTGAGTATAAAAATCAATTATAATATTTTGCTTATCGCCGTGGACAAAACTGCTCGTAATATTTTTACCAAGTTGTCTTTCTATCCAGTGACTCACATACCTGGACATCAAGTCACTACTCGAAAGTTGTTTCTGGTCATCTACTTGATCAATAATTAGCTGCGGCAAAATCTCTCTAACTATGTGCATAAGCGATGGCCGTCGGCATAACTCGTGCAGACTCTCATTACTAAAAATAAAGTTAGCATACGATTCTGCTATGTGTTTATCTTCGTAATAAAGTAAAAGTGATTCTGTAATTTGATCATCGTTAAAAAAATCGATTGAAAGTTTTTTTGTGTAGGCTCTTTCCTGAGGAAATAGTAAATCTTCTTGAGATTTTACATTAAGTGCATTATTTTCTTCCAACTCTGTGGGGAAATAGGACTGCCTGCCCGTGATTATAATCTTGTTTCCTACTGTAGCCAACTTCCAGATTGCATTCAATTGGTAAAAGCGCTGATCGTGTGTACCAATATAACCCATCTCGTCAAACCCATCTAGCAAAAAGACAAACTTTCCAAGGGCAGTTACGTAATTAAATAATTCTACTGATATATCAATTTTCGAGTCGACTATGAAAGACTTGATTGAACTATCAATTCCGGAATGCATTGGAGATGTGGAAGTTAAAGATATAAAGACCGGAATTCTTTGACTATGTAATTTCTCCTGTAAGACAGAATTCGCTAGGTTTCTGGAGTAGAATTTAACAAATGAGGTCTTGCCTGTACCATATTGTCCAAGTAGCGCAATTTGTTCGTGTGATTTGGTTGATAACCAAGTATCAACATACTCCTTGATTAGTCCTTTTCCTCCATTATAACTCGGCTGTATGTATGTTGTTTCTAATCGAGCATTATCAGCACTAAAACTAAAACTAAAAGGCAGTGTAGAGTTTTCAAAATCGTCTACAAGCGATCGCAAGTACGGTCTAAAATCAATATATGTTTCTACTAAATATTCTTCTGGAATTATAGTATACGTTTCCGATTCAATTCTTTGCGGAACAGGTAATTCTTTTTCCGGTGAGTAATAACCTTTTTCAACTATTACGATATTGTCGATTAGGTATTCTTTATAATAGTCGTTTCTATTTGTAAACTTTTTTATATTATAAAAGGATTCTTTAGTTAGGTTGCGTGAAATCTCTTTGGGACCATCTGATGAAATAAGGGAAATTATCTTGACATACCTTCGTCCACCAAAACGGTACTCACCGATAATCATTTCATGATCCTCAGCGAGAGTCATTTCAATTTCAGGGTATCTAAGTGCAAAGAAGTCATGAACTCGCTCTCTAAACACACTACTAATTGAGATTGTCGATTCAGGAATATCAATAATCCTCTCTTGCTTATCCTTTACGGTAATGTGAGATGTAGTTCCTAAAAACTCAAGTCTTCCAAAATGTTTGTAGTGATTGTAACCCAACCATCCTAACAAACAGCAAAATAAAGTGTATGCTGCTAACGATGATAAATCATTATAGCTTTGCCCTCTAATTTCAGTGCCAAAATTATCATTTATTAGATTGATGATAAAGTTTAACAAAATTGGCCACACTGATACAATCAATAATAACCCACCCAAGGCAGCCGACACAATGAATATTATCGGATAATTTTTTGAACTATACTGGGCCCTCTTCGTCTTGTAAAATTGCCAAACTCCAAATGAAACCACGATCGCTAATACAACAGAAGTGATTAAAATAAGAACTTTATCGAAAATCATATTATTCAATATTTATTGGAAACTCAGCCTTATTACAGAGTACAACAATTAGTTACAGTGACGACTCAAGATAGCTTAAAGCGATATAATCTGTCTCTCGATTAAGCTATAGCTGCTTTACTTTCGAGTTCTGGAGGTCGAGCATTGATCGAAACATTGGGCTTATTTTACAGTGGATAAACTCTCTATGCTAACCTGTACAGTAGCTTGCCTAGATTGGCCATTCTTACTTTACTCGCACCGGATTTAGCACTACCCCACCCAATAGAAAGTAATCGCTTGCATTTTAGTAGCCTTGGCACTGAAAGCTGTCTAGCGGATCGGTTGTTCTTGCTTGGCTCGCGCCCAACAAAACACCACCCGGCCCCACCAAAAATAGTCGCGCTAAGGCAGTGCCCCTAAAGGGCATTGCGCCCAACAACCCCACACCCGCATTGCACTAACCCCCCCTATCCCCGCGCAATTATTGACGTATACACCCCCACCCCCTGCTGTGTTTACGCAATGAATCAGACAGCCGTAGCGCCAGTTGACGCGAACACACCGATTGACGTATACACACATATCACCCACCAACACTTCCAAACACCGACTGTCGCACGTAGCATGATCACGAGCCCCTGCAACTCGCCATGCCTCCGATAGCCGATAGCCGGCAGCCTCCACCCCACGGCTTCGCCTCCCAAGTGTCGAACCCACTTGCCCAAAGTACCTACAGCGTCTACCCGCACTACCACGGCCCTAAAATACTAGTAGCCACTGATTCTCCAAGTCCGTACCCTAGGATCCCCCGCACCTGCGGCCCCGCCCCCCCGATATAACTTGAATCCCCACAAGGTTTTACCTTACACGCGCAGCAACCCCCACCCCCTATGCGCTACCTGTTACTTCTCCTAACCCTCTCCCTCCTCCTCCCCCTCCAAGCCCAGGAAAAAGACAAAGAAACCCCCACCATCACCAGCAAAACGGAGGGGATGGACCGCCAAGCCGGCTTCTACACCTACTACTACGCCCCCGAGGAAGGTAAGGTGTACCTGTTGCTCGACCGCACCGACGAGGACTTCCTCTACGTCAATAGCCTGGCCGCCGGACTGGGCAGTAACGACATCGGCCTGGACCGTAATCAACTAGGAAATACCCGCGTCGTATTCTTCACCCGGGTGGGGCCGAAGGTGCTGCTACAGCAACGCAACCTCGACTACCGCGCCGTATCCGATAACCCGGCGGAGGCGCAGAGCGTGGAGGAGGCCTTTGCGCAGTCGGTGGTGGAAGGATTCAAGGTAGTAGCCAAAAGCGGCGATACGGTGCTGATCGACCTGACGCCCCTGCTGCTCAGCGATGCCCACGGGGTAGCCGCCCGGTTGAAGAAGGCGAAGGAGGGGACCTATAAGGTAAGCGAGGACCGCAGTGCGCTGTACCCCGAGCGGACTAAGAACTTCCCCGAAAACACCGAATTTGAGGCCACCATCACCTTCACCGGGGAGCCGACGGGCCGCAACATCGGTACCGTAGCTCCGAATAGCGAGAGCTTCACCCTGCGGATGCACCACAGCTTCGTGCAGCTGCCGGACAATGGCTACCAGCCCCGCACCTTCGACCCCCGCTCGGGCTACTACCCCACGAGCTACGCCGACTACGCCACGCCGATCGACCAGCCGCTGACCAAGCGCTTTATCACCCGGCACCGGCTGGAGAAGAAGGATCCCACGGCCGCCGTGAGCGAGCCCGTCGAACCCATCGTGTACTACCTCGACCGCGGCGCCCCCGAACCGGTCAGGACCGCCCTACTCGAAGGGGCCCGCTGGTGGAACGAGGCCT
Organism: Saprospiraceae bacterium; assembly: GCA_958295895.1. Taxonomy (GTDB): domain Bacteria; phylum Bacteroidota; class Bacteroidia; order Chitinophagales; family Saprospiraceae; genus Neolewinella. The sequence goes on from CATQHI010000024.1 coordinate 10,682, forward strand.
ACGAAGCGGCCGGATATAAGGACGCCTTCCGCGTGGAGGTATTACCCGAAGACGCCGACCCCCTCGACGTGCGCTACAACGTCATCAACTGGGTGCACCGCAGCACCCGGGGTTGGAGCTACGGTAGCTCGGTGACCGATCCGCGCACCGGCGAGATCATCAAGGGACACGTGCTGCTAGGTAGCCTGCGGGTACGGCAGGACTTCCTGATCGCCCAGGGCCTTATCGCCGCCTACGGACAGGACGGTACCACCCCCGATCCCCGCCTGGAGGTAATGGCCCTGGCTCGCTTACGGCAACTGAGTGCCCACGAGGTCGGCCATACGCTGGGCCTGGCCCACAACTTTGCCGCCAGCACCAACGACCGCTCCTCGGTGATGGATTATCCCCATCCCTACATCATCCTTACGGACGCCGGCGACATGGACTTCAGCCAGGCCTATACCGTTGGCATCGGTGCCTGGGATAAGCAGACTATCAAGTACGGCTATACCGATTACCCCGATGCCGCCGCCGAAACCGCCGGTCTGGCCGGGGTACTCGCCGAGAGTGAGCAGCTGGGATTGCGCTACATCAGTGATCCAGACAGTCGGCCCCAGGGCAGCAGCCAGCCCCAGGCCCACCTCTGGGACAACGGCAGCGACCCCGTAGCAGAGATGGACCGGCTGCTGGAACTGCGCAAGGTGGCGTTGGAGAAATTTAGCGAGCAGAACATCCCAGTGGGTGCACCACTTTCCGAGCTCGAAAGCGTACTGGTGCCGGTCTACCTGATGCACCGCTACCAGGTGGAGGCCGTGGCCAAGATGATCGGCGGCTACGAGTATGACTACGGAGTGCGGGTAGCGGGCGAGACGCCGAAGTACGTACCTACTAACCCTACCCAGCAACAGCTCGCCGTCACTAAGCTCTTAGAAACGATCTCTCCCGAAACCCTGAGCTGCCACAGGACATCGAGCAGCTCATCCCGCCCCCCGCCATGGGCTATGACCGTAACCGCGAGCTCTTCACCTCCCAGAATGGCGGAGGCCTGGACCCCCTGGCCATGGCGCAGTCGGCCACCGACAACACCCTCACCTTCCTCCTCCACCCCGACCGGCTGGCCCGCATCGTGGAGCAGCACGCCCTATACAGCAGTGTCAACCTACTCGATATGGATGCCTACCTGAGCAAGATCACCGATTACATCCAGCAGCAGGCACGCGATAACCGTAAGGAGCCCTACGCCCTACGGTCAGCGAGATGAACGAGCGCAGGCTGGCCCCACCACCTGATCCAGTTGGCCGCTAACAAAGAGATCAGCGGGGCGGTGACGGCGGCGGCCCACGGGGCGCTGCGCGAGCTTCGGAGGCCCTCCGGTACGGAGGTTGACGGCCAATGAGGCGTACATCGACCACCTCGTGCGCAGCTACCTGGCCAATCCAGAGAGCTACGAGCCAGTGGTGGTGCCGGACCTGCCGGATGGGTCGCCTATTGGGGACTAGCGCACTTCAAACATTTTGTTAGTTAATCCCCCATTCCGTATCTTCGCACGCGGCCAGGGCGTCACAGTAGGGGCGCGCACGCAGGTGTAGTACAATTCGGATAAAGCAGCAGATGGAAAATCAACACGGCATAGAAACCACCCCCGACGACCAGGTCACCGGCCTCAAGGGGATGTACGAGGACTACTTCCTGGGACTACGCCAGCTACGTCATCCTGGAACGGGCCGTACCCGCCATCGAGGACGGCCTCAAACCCGTACAGCGCCGCATCCTGCACGCCCTCAAGGAGATGGACGACGGCCGCTACCACAAGGTGGCCAACGTGATCGGTCAGACCATGCAGTACCACCCCCACGGAGATGCCGCCATTGGCGATGCGCTGGTTAACCTGGGGTCAGAAAGACCTACTGATCGACCCCCAGGGCAACTGGGGCAATACCTCTGACCGGGGACAGCGCGCCGCCAGCCGCTACATCGAGGCCCGGCTGACGAAGTTTGCCCTCGACGTCGTCTTCAATCCTCAGACCACCGAGTGGCAACTGAGCTACGACGGACGGAAGAAGGAGCCCATCAACCTGCCCATGAAGTTCCCGATGCTGCTGGCGCAGGGGGCGGAGGGCATCGCGGTGGGGCTGAGCACCAAGATTTTGCCCCACAACTTCATCGAGCTCTGTAAGGCGAGCATCAAGGTGCTGGAGGGCAAGAAGGTGAAGATCTATCCCGACTTCCCTACCGGCGGCACCATCGACGTGAGCGACTACCAGGGCGGCAAGCGGGGTGGGCGGGTCAAGATCCGCGCTACGATCGAAAAGATCGACAGCAAGTACATCGCCATCCGGGAGGTGCCCTACGGCATGACTACCACGACCCTCATTGAGAGTATCATCAAGGCCAACGACAAGGGCAAGATCAAGATCAAAAAGGTGGTCGACAATACGGCCGCCGAGGTAGAACTACTGATCGAACTGGCCCGGGTATCAGTCCGGACGTGACCATCGATGCGCTCTATGCCTTCACGGGCTGCGAGCTGTCGGTCTCCCCCAATGCCTGCGTGATCATCGAGGGGGATAAGCCGCACTTCATCACCGTCGAGGAAATTCTACAGGTCAATACCGAGCAAACGAAGGAACTGCTACGGCAGGAGCTGCTCATCCGTCAGCGGGAACTGGAGGAGAAGATCCACTTCGCCAATTTGGAGAAGATCTTCATCGAGCAGCGCATCTACCGCGACATCGAGGGAGGCCGAGAGCTTCGAGCAGGTGCTGGAGATTATCCGGGCGGGCCTGAAGAAGTACGTCGCGAGCCGGAGGAAAAAAGAAGCGCAACGATCAGCGCCTACTGCTCCTGCGCGACATCAGCGAGGAGGACATCACCCGCCTGACCGAAATCCGCATCAAGCGCATCTCCAAGTACAACAGCTTTAAAGCTGACGAGCTGATGGCGAAGCTCGAGGAGGAGCTCGCCCAGGTCCGTCACGACCTGGAGCACCCTTACCGACTACGCCATCGCCTGGTACCAGGGGCTACTCGACAAGTACGGCAAGGGGCGGGAGCGCAAAACTCAGATTTCACCTTCGAAAAGGTAGAAGTAGCCGCCGTAGCCGCCAACAACACCAAGCTCTACGTGGACCGTAAGGAGGGCTTTGTGGGCCAGTCGCTTAAAAAAGGAGGAGTTTGTCTGCGACTGCTCGGACGTAGACGACATCATCGTCTTCCGCGCGCGACGGCACCATGCAGGTGACCCGCATCGACGACAAGACCTTCGTGGGCAAGGACATCATCCACGTCAACATTTGGAAGAAGGGCGACGAGCGCACCACCTACAATATGGTCTACCTCGACGGCAAGACCCGGCGGGCCATGGCTAAGCGCTTCAACGTCACGGCCATCACCCGCGACCGCGAGTACGACCTCACCAAGGGAAACAAAGGCTCCAAGCTGCTTTACTTCAGTGCCAATCCCAACGGCGAGGCCGAAACCGTCACCGCCCAGATGAGCCAGTCGGCCAAGGCCCGGCAAAAGAATCAGGATTTCGACTTCGCCGACCTGGCCATCAAGAGCGTGGCGCGGCCGGCAACATCATGACCCGCTACCCCGTCCGCAAAATCACCCTCAAGGAAGTCGGTAAGAGCACCCTGGGCGCCATGGAAGTCTGGATGGACGAGGTTAGCGGCCGCCTCAACCTCGACGCCGCGGCCAGTACCTCGGCGGCTTCGACACCGGCGACTATCTCCTGCCGTCTACCAGGACGGCAGCTACGAGCGCGAGGAGCTCGACCTTACCCGCCGCTACGACCCCAACAATCTCTACTTCATCGGTAAGCACGAGGAAGATATGGTCATCAGCGCGTCTACTACGAGGGCGAGCGCGGCGTGACCCTCGTGAAGCGCTTCAACATCGAAACCAGCTCCCCGGCCAGGCCTTCAATTACCTCAGCGATCACAAGCAGACCAAGCTCTACCTGGCTAGCGTACACCCCGCTCCGGAGGTCCGCTACACCTGGCGCGAGAAGCGGGAGAAGCACGAGAAAACGTTATTCTGAGCGACTTCATCGACGGTCAAGGGTGGAAGGCGCTTGGCAACAAGCTGCACGACGGTAAGCTGGTCAATATCAAGGAGCTCAATGAGCCCTTTGTACGACTGAGGAGGAGGCTTGCACCCGTGATGAAGACCGCAACGCAAGGCCTGCAGCAACGGTAAAGCTAAAAGCAACGGTCATATCAAACCGGCGACACCATCGAGCTCGACTTCTAGTACAATGCGGTCTCCGACCGCGCCAGTACTGCGTCAGCAGGGGAAGTGCGTGATTAGGGTAGGGCCCCTAATCTTAGCCTGGTGTAAGCCCTCCGCAGCGCGCGTCCGAAGCACTCTACGAGTGCGAGGCCAGTATCTTCGTCATATGGGCCGACAATCCACCCGCACCCACAATACCGCAGCCGCGGCGATAAGAACCGGTCCACCGCCGGGCGGTACGGCTCGTCCTTTTGGCGGCGATGCTCTTCGGCTTATTTAATATTGGTGCGCAACTGATTAGGTGGTGGCCGTACTATGCGTCCTACTTGAGTAGCGGCTCCTGGCCAGCTGCTTGTGTTA
>CATQHI010000025.1 GCA_958295895.1 Saprospiraceae bacterium
GGGTGGTTAGGATTTGAGACCGCACTGGAACTGTACAAAAAAGGGGCAAAAGTATACATCGCCTGCCGCAACGAGGAGAAAGCCCTGGACGCAATCGAACGAATCAAAGCTACCACTGAGGGTGGCACGTTGGTCTACGGTCATTTAGACCTGTCGAGTCTCGACTCCGTAAAGAATTTTGCGGAAGAAGTTATCGAAAACGAGGCAAGCTTGGATCTGCTGGTGAACAATGCGGGAGTGATGATCCCACCACCATCGAAAAGTGAAAGTGGATTTGAACTGCAGTTTGGCGTCAACTTCGTCGGGCATTTCGCACTGACCGGTCACTTGTTCGATTTACTAGAACGTACACCTGGTTCCCGCGTGGTGACGCTAAGCAGCTTGGCGCATAGGGGGGCTACCATAGACTTCGAAAACTTCAGGCTTGAAAAGGAGTATAGTAAATGGAGGGAGTACGGACAAAGTAAATTAGCAGATCTAATTTTTGCGCTGGAGTTCGACAAAAGGCTCAGAGAAAATAATTGTCAACTAATGTCGCTTGCTGCCCATCCTGGGTACAGTAAAACCGATCTGCAGGTAAATATGGATGAGAACACGCTTAATTCGCTTGAATTAATGACCGCGAAGGATGGTGCCCAACCAACGCTAGCCGCCTGTCTGCGTCCCGATGCGGAAGGTGGACAGTATTGGGGGCCGGACGGACCGAACGAACAAAAGGGCAAGCCAGCATTAGCGAAAATAGATGCAGTAGCACAGGACGAAAAGCTAAATGCTAAATTATGGGAGTGGGCAAAAAGCGAAACGCAGGTCAATTTTCCTTTCTAAGCTCGAACGCCGAGCGTAATAACCAACTAAATCAAACAGAAGTGAATAACTTATCAATCGACTCCCGTAGTTCCATTAACATGCCACTCGTTGGGTTCGGCACCTACCAACTCTCGACCGAAGAGGCTGAACGCAGTGTCCGGGAAGCACTGAACGCGGGCTACCGGCATATCGACTCCGCCGAGGGCTACAGAAACGAAGCGGGGACAGGAAGGGCGATTAACGCTTCAGGAATCGCCCGGGACGACCTCTTTGTCACAACTAAATTGTTTCCGGGAAACGAGCAACGGGGAGCTCCAGAGAAGACCTACGAACAAACCATCGAGACCCTCAAAAAGCAACTCATAGAGTTGCAACTCGATTATGTCGATCTCTACTTAATTCATGCGCCACTGGCCAGTTCGAGACTCGCGCAGTGGCGTGCCCTGGTAGAACTAAAGAAGCAGGGGCTAGCCAAGCATATCGGGGTCTCCAACTACAACGAGACAAGAATCAAAGAAATCCTGGATGCTGACCTTCCTATGCCGGAAGCTAACCAGATTAAATTCCATCCACTCAACGGTCAACCGATCTGACGCAGTACATGACCGAGCATTCGATCGCTCCGATTGCCTACAGCCCACTGGCCCCGCTATCGAACTGGAGGATGAAGAAAGGGCAAGGGGGGGACGTACTGGCGGAGAAGAAGCAAAGTGCCCAAGCTGTGATCGAAGAAGTTGCCGATGAGCTGGGTATTTCCCAGGCAAAGCTATTACTAAGGTGGGTGCTAGAGTGGGGCTATGGTGTACTCACCAGAAGTACTAAGCCCGAGCGGATCAAATCAAACATCAATGTCTTCGACTTCGAGATTTCAGCGACCCAAATGGATCGACTCAACGCGTTGAACCAGAACCAGCCATTCGCCTGGGCTGCTAGTGGTGTGGATCCTATGGAGGCTGCTCCGGCCCTGAAGTAAATAGTTGAATAGGACTCACTATACCTCTAAAAGCTAAAAATAGTACAGCAATGAGTAAGTCAGATAAAACATCACGTCGCGCTATGATCAAAAGCGGGGTACTCGGAGCAGCCGCTCTTGCAACCCCTGCAGTGATCAGTGGTAGTCACTCCCTTACCGCACAGCGTGCTGCACCGAACCCCAACCTAAAATTATCGGGCAAGACGGCCTTCATCACTGGTGGAGCTAGGGGAATCGGACTGGCGATTGCCCAGGCAATGGCCCGTGCGGGTGCCAATATCGTGCTGTTCGACATAGCTTCCGGTCAGACGCCGGGCGTCGGGTATGCACTCGCAACATCCGAAGACCTCGGTGCCGCACAGCGTAGTATAGAAGCCCTAGAAGCTAGTTGCTTAGCCATTCAGGGAGATGTACGTCAGCGAGAAGCCATCGAAGAAGCTATGCAGCAAACGGTAGCCACTTTCGGCACGCTAGATATCCTCGTCGTAAACGCTGGGGTGACGCAAGTCGGGGCCATAGAGGACTTTTCCGATCAAGAAATTCGGACCGTTTACGAAATCAACGTAGAGGGGGCAATAAAAACAACACAAGCTGCCGCTCCAATTATGCAGAAGCAGAAGTCGGGGAGAATGCTCTTCATGTCTTCGGCCCTGGGGCGCATGGGTAATGAACTATTCCCCGTATATGCCTCGACTAAGTGGGCACTGATCGGCTTCGCTAAGAGTGCTGCCCTGAGCTACGGAAAGGACAACATCACGTGCAATGTAATCGCCCCTGGCTTAGTGCGCACTAAACTGGCGGACAATCCATATGTGCTAGGTGCCATGATGCCAGACGACCCCGCGCCGAGCTTCGATCGTGTTTCTGAATCGCTCAGTTCTGGCAATCCGCTCGGTGTGGGTCACCTTGAGCCAGAAGATGTCGCCAGCGCAGCCATGATCTTTGTGGATGAATCTATGTCCAAAGTTACTGGCGAGGTATTTGATGTAAGTCTGGGATCTAATGCTAGAAATGTAGCTTGATACGTACTGATCACCTACTACTGCCCCGCTACCAGAAGGTGCTGTCGATCAGGGGGGCGGGGCCGCAGGTGCAAGGACTTTCGGTGGAGTGAGCTTTACTTTAATAGGGTAGTGTTGAACGCTACCGATGTAGTGTTCCAGATACGGACGGCTTTGTAGCTGAATCGCGCTTAGTAGACTGTCTTCTGATAAGGGGAGATGGAGACGCTTGAAACACTTATGCTGATAGTGTTTCATGCGGGAGGGTAGGGGCCTTGATGAAACACTATGTGTGTGAAGTGATTCAAATATCTGCTAGATCGGTCGGTTTTGTAGGTCTGATCGTCAGCGTTTTGGTACTTACGGAGAAAGATTGTGAAACACTATTACCAATAGTGTTTCATCCCTGGCGAGAGGGTAAAGGGGCATCAATTGAAGGATATGCACTATCCTTTGGCAGGCTATCTACCCTACGTCCATTAGGATTTTATACGCAGGGCGTGTACTTTTGTTACCTAATAAATAGTGTTAACTGATTTCAGGACGGCCCGGCAGGCTCTGACAGATCAAAATCTCAACACGGCCTAGAATATTAATAAAACAACTGGAAATATGGAACTCTTTAAAGGTGCTCAGCTAAAAATCGAGCAAGCATCCAATCACATAGGAAATTTTGAATTGCAAGCACACAAATTTTTCGAAAGTGCCAAATGTGAACTTGTAGTCGAGAAAGATGCAGACAGTGATGATAGGTTCGTTTTGATCAAACTCGTCGATAGGTATCCTGAAAAATTTCGATTGACAATTGGTGATGCTCTCTCTAATTTACGATCTGCTTTGGATCATCTAGCAGTCGGATTAGCAAAACAACACACTGGGGAGCATCATAAGATTTATTTTCCGATAAAAAATGATAAAGGTGCCTTCGAACGAGAAGTAGACGGTAATAAGCTCCAGCATTTTAGTGGCGATACTATTGAAAAACTTAAGTTGTTTCAACCATTTCAGGGAGGCAATTGCTTGCTATGGGCTATACACCATGTGAGAAACTACGAAAATCACAACTTTTTAGTCCCAATTAGTGATATGGGGTCTCTACAACTTGTAAGTAGGTTAAACCTTCACTTTCGAAGTGCTAAAACCGCAATATTCTTAGGAGGATCATCAAGACTTGATCAAGGTATAATCCTCTCCAATCTCGGTGAGAAAGGGGAATTAAAAATTTACACCAACGAAGAGAGCAAGATTCACGTCAAAGGTCACTTTGCCTTTGGCGACATTGATCCTATAAGTAATCTACCTGTGCTGCCGACTTTAAATAGCATGGTCAATGAAACTCAAACAATATTTGATAAATTGACACATATCTAATGAATATAAATTTTGACTGGCTACACACCCCCACCAACCGGGTCGACACGATGGGTATGTGAGCCTTCAAGGAGGGTAGGGCCGGAGTCGGTGCTAAGAGTGTTCGTGGTTGAAAGCCCGTAAGCATCCGAGCAAGCCCATCTTGTAGACCTAACCTTAGGGCTTGAACTTTGCGGCCAGCAAAACCGACTAGATGCGCCGCCGTAGATCACCTGAACAAATCAAGCACCTACTGGCCGAGCAGAGTAGCAGTGGACAATCCATTGCTGTGTACTGCCGGTCCCACGGGATCAATACGGGTACGTTTTACGCCTGGCGGGCAAAGTACGCTGCCAGCAAGGAGACGGTGTCGGCAGCGGGGGGCTTTACTCGTCTAGTCACTACTCTTTCGGCGGCGGCGGCGCGCGGGAAGGTCACCCGCGCCACAAAGGTGGTAAGCATCCGAGCAACCCCATCTTGCTTAGCCCATTACCCGAGCGGAGCTTTGCGCTTCACCAATGCACGCAAGCATGCGCCATAGCCCCGCCGCGATCCGGCGCTTTTTAACCCAGTACGCGGCCAGTAGCCACACCATTGCCGCCTTCTGCGCCGACCATGGCCTGAAGGTGGCTACCTTCTATGCCTGGAAAAGAAAGTACGGCCCGCCCGCCGCCGCCACTGCCACCACAGTAAGTGGAGGCTTTTGTCAGCTCCGTCCTACTGCCCCGGCCAAGGCGGCGTGGAACTTGCGGTTACCGAGCGGACTTCGCCTGGAACTCAGTGGACTCTCCCCCCGGGAGCTGGCCCACCTCCTGCTGGAACTAGAGCGCGGTGCCCATGCTTAGCTTCTCTAGCCGGCAGCGGTACTTTCTCTACCGGGGGGTGACCGATATGCGTAAGGAGTTCAACGGACTGTCAGGAGTGGTACGCGAGCATATCGGTCACGCGCTACTCTCGGGCGACGTGTTCCTCTTCTTAAACAAACGGCGTGACCGCCTCAAGCTTTTGGTCTGGGACCGCGACGGCTTCATCGTGTAATATAAGGTACTGGAGCGGGGCACCTCTGAGCTACCGCCGGCAACTGCTGAGCGGGACGCTAGTCTGGAGTTAGCCTGGACGGATTTACAGTTACTCCTGGAGGGCATCGAGCTTACCTCTATGGTACGGAGAAAAAGATACCGCCGCGCCGCCTAAAGTAAGGGACGGGATAGTAGTTTTGGTGCCGTGGAAGCTACGGTATCCCAAGCGGACTACGAGGAACCGCGCTAGCAGAACGCGGCCCTGCGCCATGAGCTGGAGCAACTCAAGCGGCTGCTCTTTGGCGCTAAGTCCGAGCGCTTCGTCCCCACCCATCCGCCCAAGTAGATGGCGCTGTGGGAGCCGCAGCCAAAAACGGAGACCGCCGTAGCGGCGACGGCTCCTTCGGCTGCCCCTGACCGGCAGATCAGCTACCTGAGACGTAGTGCGGTAAAAAAGGCTCACCCCGGTCGGGCCACGCTGCCCGCCCATCTGCCCGTGGAAGAGATCGTGCTGGAACCGGCCGCGCAAGACACCACGGGGCTAGCGTGCAACGGCCGCAACATCACCGAGACGCTGGACTACCGGCCGGGCCGCCTGATCATCATCCGCCGGATCCGGCCCAAGTACGCCCGCCCCACTAGGAACGACGCTACGGAGATAGTTGTCGCTGAGCTGCCGAGCCGGCCCATGGACAAGGGCCTGTCCGAGCCCGGACTTTTAGCGGAGTTGTGCGTAGCCGAGTATGTGGACCACCTGCCGTTCTACCGCTAGATCAAGCGCTTTGCCCGCGACTACCGCTGGGTGGTAAGCGCCTCGACCGTTAACAACTGGTTCGGGGGCACTTGCGGCCTACTCGAACCCCTCTACCAAGCGATGCTACGTGCCGTCATCGACACGGCCACGGACTACCTACAGGTGGACGAGTCGACCATCCCGGTGCTGGATGCGGTCGACAAGACGGGCAAAACCCACTTGGGCTACCAGTGGGTGTACCGCGATCCGATCTCCGGGCTAATCCTGTTCGACTACCGCCGGGGCCGGAGTGCGGCTGAGGGGGTAATGCTCCGTCTGGTCGACTTTACGGGCTACCTACAAACGGATGGGTATAAAGCCTACGTCACGTACCTGCGTAAGCATCCCCAGGTTACCGGTGTGAGTTGCCTGGCCCACATCCGGCGTAAGTTCTTCGTGGCCCTCGGACACCACCGCCGCCTGGCCGAGGTAGCCCTGGCCGCCATCGGCTACCTCTACCACGTGGAGGCCCACTGCCGGCGGCGCAACCGCACGGCCGCCCAGCGCCCAGCGCCTGGCCCTGCGCCAGCGCCTATCCCGTCCAGTATATGAGGGGTTGCTCGACTGGGTGGCTGATGAGCAAGCCAGTAACCTCTCCAAGGGGGCCATCGGTCAGGCCCTGCATTACGCTAAGCACGAACTGCCCAAACTGGCCGCCTGCTTCCACGACGACGGACGGCTGGAACTGGACAACAACCTGATCGAAAACTCGATCCGCCCCCTGGCCCTGGGGCACAAGAACTACCTCTTTGCCGGTTCGCACGCCGGGGCCCAGCGCACGGCTATGATGTACTCTTTCTTCGGTAGCTGTCAGCACCTAGGGGTCAACCCCCGGGAGTGGCTCACGGACGTACTTACCCGCCTGCCCGACCACCCTGTCAACCGGCTGCGGGAGCTACTGCCCGATCAGTGGGCGACGGCGCAGGAGCCGAACAAGGAGTAGTTGCTCGGACGCTTACGATTTTTTTACTTCCATGGTCGGGAGAATCTACAAAGTTTTTGTGTCCCACCTGGGAAAACCATCTCACAAAGACGTGGTAGTTCTTTTGAACCGCTGCCTGCACCGTAATTTCCACATTAAAAGCGGCACAGGGTAAGGACCGCTTGAGGGGCAGTTCCTGAGCGATAATGACTTGATCTACCAGTCGGGCCACTTCTGAAGGAGGCGCTACTGATGGATAAACGGCTACTTAACTGTAGAAAGGTCTGGCCGCGTAGGGGGCATAAAACATGGCAACGGTGCTTGGTGAGAACCGAAGGTGAGCAAGTCATCGCATAAGTTATCCAGTAATTGCTGCGGAGTCAGCACTCTGGAATGCGTTCCATGCTTGGGGGGTCAACACTCCAGAACAGGGGGGTTGTGTTTTCGGATCGGAAGGGGTAAAATTGCCAGAATACACCTCTACTAGTGGTGACACCGGTTCAGATAATTACACTTTATGACATTTTTGTGACACAGACCATTTGTCGCACTTGTAATTTAGTAACCGTAACTGAGCATCTCATCACCATTAATGCAATTTATGCCTACTTTAAGAAAGTTAGACCGGCTACAAAAATTAAAGGGTCTTGCCGTTGTGGATTGCATATCAGCAAAGCACATTGTTGGAGGAAGCCATGATTATGATGCTAGTAAAACTCAAGACAAATCGACTTGCGACGATTCATCCGTGAGTGAAGATGAATCAAAATCGAATGATAATTCAGAAAGAGACGACAATTTTGGTACACAGTACTAGATTTCGCAATCTGTATTAGCTTGCTTTCTAGTTCTATTTTATAACCTTTAAATCGCATTATTATGAATAGGCAGTTTCAGAAATTAGAAGAGTTGAAAGGACTATCGGTTCTTGACTCCAAACGGGCTAAGATGGTTGTTGGAGGTAGTTATGATCAAGACACCTCAGACTATGACGATCAATCGACAATGGAAGATACATCAACTACTGATGATCATTCAGAATCTCGTGATACTAGTGAACGGAGGGATAGCTAAATTTTTCGGGTTCTAGAATAGTTTAGTTCTAAATTATTCTCTAAACTTGTAACCAAATTTAAAGTATCCCCTGTGGTACTATAGCTTAGCTATGGTACCATTTTTGAATTTAGGATAATTATAACTTGAACTCATTTATGATTCTTTTTCTATCTTACGAGGGTCTTGAGCAGGGCACAAACCCGATAATTGACTGGCTAATATTTAAAAGGGCTAATGTCTGTAAAGTCCATCTTGGAGACATATTAAATCCTCAAGGCAATGTAACTTTGATGCCGAACGAAGGAAAACTGATGTGGAACGGGGAAGATGTGCTTAGCGATGTTAACGTGATTTGTTACAGAAGATTGTATGACGGTATATATAATAGATATTTTGAAGACTCCGAATCTAAATTCAAATATCAGGTCATACGTGAGCTGAAAGGTGAAATTAGTGATGTGATTAAATTTTTGTTTGACATCACTAGCAATAAGGCTTGGTTTCCGCCTCCCAATGTTAATAATGTAAATAAACTCACCATGCTAATGAAAGCACGGAATTTTGGATTAAATGTTCCAGACACCATTATTACGAACAGTAGAAGTCAACTCGTTAAGTTTTTAAAAAAGCATAATGAAGCGGGTATAATCACAAAACCAATCAATAGGTCAGGATATTATATAGATGAAGATATGACTTATAGTTCATACACTACAACTATTACGGCTAAGATGATCTCGGATCTACCAGAAAAATTTCCACCTTCGTTGTTTCAGTCAAGGTGTCGGAGAGAGTACGAAATTCGCGCATTTTACTTAGATGGAGATTTCTACTCCGTAGCTGGAATATTACCAGAAGAAAGTTTAGTAGATATAAAAAGATCGTTTAAAAAAGCTACTTTACAATGGATGGTCTATGAGTTACCTGCACATGTTAAGCATCAAATAGACTCCTTTATGAAAAACATAGGTTTAAATACTGGTAGTTTGGATATCATTAAAGAGATCGATAACACATATACATTTATTGAAGTGAATCCAGTAGGACAATATGGGGCACCTTCGTATCAAGGTAATTTTCGCATAGAAGAGAAGATTGCTGATTGGCTTATCAAACATGATCAATAAGATGAAGTACGAGCAATACCATACCATATACGATGAGGATTTTTTGAGGAAGCTTCCAGTTTTCTACAGATACATGATAGCTAGCGAAACCGCTAATGTCCAGGAACTAAGGGTTGGAGCAAGATTCAGTCGAAGTATTGTACACAGAACAAATCAATATCAGAATTGGTCTGCATCTAAACCTATATCGCTTTTGGACTTTCAAAGAAACATATACGATAACTCTGGCTCTGATGAATAGATTAAAAAAAAGCCACCTTTGTTTATACTCCTCTAGTGTAGCTGTTGCAGGTGTTAACCACAGTGCAATCTACTCTTTTCAACAGGGAAAAATATACCAAATTCCGAATACGCTATACGAAGTCTTACACCAACTAAAATATCAAAGTATTAAAGATATACAGCAAGTTTTGTTGAGTGAGGAAATACAAACTTTCCGTTCCTATCTAGATTTCGTGTTGGATAATAATCTCGGATTTTTAACGGACGAACCAGAACGCTTCCCAGACATTGATTTAACATACAAAACACCATCCTTGATTAGTAGAGCTGTGATAAGTTATAATGATTCATCTAGATATAACTTGTCAGATACTATATTGAAACTTGAATGTCTAAATTTGTGGGATTTAGAATTAAGAATAGATTCAGATCGGATAGATTTCATATATGAAGTATTACGGAGATTAGATGGCACAAGAATCAGGTCTATAAAAATGCTTGCTAAAGGATTACAAGATTGTAATGATGAATACTATATATCATTATACGATAGTTTTCCCAAACTTTCTTATTTGATAATTACTGATAGGTCATTTGAGCAAACATATGCAAACGAGGGAAGGTCATTACTAATGACAACGGATCACTACTGTAATTTATGCAGCAAAAGTTTTAGTTTAGGATTTTCGAAGGAGTTATACTCTAGCATTGAGTTTTTCACTGAGGCTAAGTGCTATAACGTTTACTTGAATAAAAAAGTAGCTATAGATCCAGATGGAAACATAAAAAATTGTATAGATCACCAAAAAGTATTCGGTGTACTACAAAATGACGATTTAACTGATGTGATTCGTTCGACGGAATTTCAGGAATTATGGCATGTATCGGTTGATATGATAGAAGGAGTAAGTACCTCCGAATTTCGATATGGTATTTTAGTAACCGATGAGCTAGAGAAAGTGCAGAACTCAAACATTTACAGAATGTTGCATGCAGATTTTTCAAACGATATGATCATCAGTTCTAACGTGAGGCAAATAAGATAAAGTTGCACCTTTATCGCGGTTGGCAAAATTGTTTTCAACATTTTATCTTCAATATTCGGTGCGTAAACAAACTAACTCAAAATGTATACCAAATTATAGAAAAAAACATAATTATCTCCACACATGATTTGATGTTATCTACCTGTTTCAATAAATATTAGTCAAATGAGCGGCAAACCATTCAAATATTTTCGGCAATTAGAATCCGTAGATTGTGGCCCGACTTGTTTAAAAATGATTTGTCACCATTTTGGACGTGACTTTCCGCTACAGTATTTGAGGGAAGTGACTCACGCCAACCGAGTTGGGGTAACCCTTGATAGTATTCAAAAAGGAGCTGAAACTCTAGGATTAAATACACTGGCTGTTACTTTGCCAGCACGGCAGTTAATAACCCGAGATATTCCATTGCCATCCATCATATTTTGGAAGGATGAACATTTTGTTGTATTGGTTGATATAAACACTAAAAAAAACAAGACAACATTTCTAGTCGCTGACCCTGGTTTTAGAATTATACGACTAGAATACAGTTCTTTTATGAAAGCTTGGAAGGGCAAAAGTGATGAAGGAGTGCTTCTTGCTTTTGAACCGACTTCTGCGTTTTACAACCAATCGATTGATGTCGAACGCCAAGTAGCTGAACAAGCGACGTTCACACGAAAGTTTATCGGTAAATACACCCAAAAGTTCTATAGGCAGATCTTAAACTTGTGCTTAGTTTTAGTTCTGGCTGGTGGATTAAACCTCTTGATACCAATACTTACACAAAAGCTAGTCGACAAAGGTATAGGATATGCTAATATTGACTTCTTATACCTAATTGTAATTTCACAGATTGTAATTTTTTCCGGTATAATTGTATTAAATGTTTTAAAGGGCTGGGTACTCCTGTATGTGAACACTCGTATAAGCATGACCCTTACATCTGATTTTCTTTTGAAGTTGTTTCGTCTTCCAATATACTATTTTGATTCAAAGTGGGCAGGTGATTTAATTAACCGGATAGGAGATAATAGGCGAATAGAACGTTTTTTAACCAGCAATGTTACTGGTATCGCGTTTGCTGCAATTAACTTTATAGCGTTTTCATTTATATTATTATATTACGATTACAGAATCTTATTGATGTTTTTAATAGGAAGCGTGATGTCTGTTCTATGGATAATGTTTTTTCTCAAACAACGAGAGATGATAGATTATCACAAGTTCGAAGTTCGATCTGAAAACACAAGCAACTTGATAGAAACTATTAGTGGAATGCCCGAGATAAAACTGAATGGAGCGGAGGATCGCAAACGATGGGAATGGGAGAAAATACAAGCGAAGCTATTTGAAGTAAATCAAAAGGAACTACATCTTGAACAATACCAGTACACTGGAAGCACGTCGATCACTCAGCTTAAAAATATAATAATATCTTTCTTCAGCGCGACTCTCGTAGTGGAAGAAACTATTACACTTGGTACGATGTTAAGTATCTCATATATTGTAGGACAGATGAATGGGCCTTTATATCAACTAATTGACTTCTTCCAGTCCGCTCAGGATGCAAGTATAAGTTTAGATAGATTAGGTGAAGTCCATTTAAAGGAAGATGAGCATGATAAATTTGAGAATAATGAAGTTAAGAGTTGTGAACTCCAACCGATTGTAGGTAACATAGCTGTTAGAAATTTAAAATTTAGTTATTCCGGCTTTAGCGATGACTTGTTATTTAATGACGTGTCATTCGACATTCCGGCAGGTAAGATAACAGCAATTGTCGGACATAGCGGAAGTGGAAAAACGACACTACTAAAACTGCTTCTAGGATTCTATCCTTATCAAGCTGGAGAGATAAATATAGGCGGAATTCCTATAAAGGATATTAACCCCCTGCGATATAGGTCTCAATGTGGAGTTGTATTGCAAGAAGGCTATTTATTCTCGGATTCTATAGCAAATAATATTGCTTTATCTAGCGACACTGTGGATATGGAACGTGTGATAGAGGCTGCTAATATGGCAAATATTCATTCATTTATCACCGGATCTTTACATAAAGGATATCACACGAAGATTGGTAACACTGGAATTGGATTGAGCAAAGGTCAGCAACAACGTATACTAATCGCACGAGCGATATATAAAGATCCAACAGTATTGATGTTTGATGAAGCTACTAGCGCGTTAGATTCTTACAATGAAAAAACCATACAAGACAATTTAGCGCTTTTCTTTGCTGGTAGAACAGTAGTTATAATCGCACATAGGCTTAGCACTGTACGAAACGCAGATCAAATTATAGTACTAGAGGATGGAATGATTGCTGAGATAGGAAGTCATCAAGTGCTTCTATCTCAGAAAGGAATCTACTATTCGCTAGTGAGAAATCAAATAGAAATGGAAGCATAACATTATGGATAATACGAATAGGAGTCAGGAGTTCTTGCAAATCGTTGAAAGTAGGCCGCCTTACCTAGTTAGGATTAGTAGTTTAGCGGTTGTGTTTGTTATTGTGTTTTGTGTTATATCACTCAATGTTTTAGAATATTCGTCCAAAATAACAAAGGGTGTCGTGCAATATCCACGTAATAATCGTATGCAAGAAACTTTACTTACCACGACATTAAAAGGAGAGGAAGCATTAGCATATAATATAGGAGATAGCGTGCTATTATATCTTCCAAGGAACAATTTTAAGGCAAACGGTGTAATCAATCAGATTGCTAGTGCAGATTCAGCCAACTTATTCAAGTTTCAAATCAAAATAATTAACGGCAAAAATGTCTTAGCATATGACCTAAACGATACTCTTAATGTATCATTTCCATCTAAGACGTTCTTTGATGTCATGTTTAAGTAGATTATGAACTCAGTCAATATCAATAATATGTCCGTATCCTTCTGTACAGTGGTTATGAATAGGTTACCACATCTCAAACTCACGCTTTCTAGAAACATACTGGATGCAGACAATGCACAAACTGAGTTTGTTCTATTAGACTATAATTCTAAAGACGGATTACAAAAGTGGATTCATGAAGAATTCAGTGATAGCATAAAAAGTGGTAGGTTAGTCTACTACAGATTTACTGGTGCAAAGTCGTTTAAAAGAAGTCACTCACGCAACCTTGCGTTTAGATTGGCTACCCAATCAATCTTATGTAATATAGATGCTGATAACTTCGTAGGGAAGGGTTTTGATAGCTTCATACTTCGTCAATTCTCCAAAACTGATTCTATTCTACTTAGGGCAAAACGTCCGGGTAAAAAAGATACTTATGGTAAATTTGCTGTTGCAGCAAAAGATTTTA
Source organism: Saprospiraceae bacterium (assembly GCA_958295895.1). GTDB lineage: Bacteria > Bacteroidota > Bacteroidia > Chitinophagales > Saprospiraceae > Neolewinella. The sequence continues at coordinate 13,616 of CATQHI010000025.1, forward strand.
TTGCAGTAAACGGTTTTGATGAATCAATGGATGGAAACGGATATGGTTTTGAGGACATCGATATACAGAATCGATTATTAAATTATGGGTTAAAAGAAGTAACGTTTGATACTAAAGAATTCACTCAATTTATACCTCATGGCGATTTTTTACGAATGAATAATGAGAAGTTCGTGGACAAATTGAGTATAATAGCTATAGTTCCGGTGAGTGACATTGAAACAAAGTTTCTTTATTTATACAGCGATAAGAAATACGAATATTTCTATATCATAGATAAGTCAAATAAGCATTCTAATGACTATGCGACAAGCCAAGTATATTCTAGAATCAATAACGGGAATCATGATATGACTGTCAGTAAAATTCTGAAAGGAAAGTGGTCAAAAAATTCTAGCAGAAAAATTACATTATATAACCAGAATAAAAACTATCCTACAGAAATTTTGCAGGAATCCTATCACCAAGTCCGTGATCCCGCGGCTATACTTGAATTTATGAAGTTCCGGTCAGAAATCCTGAATAAACGGATCACACTTGCTAACTTGACAAAGCCAAAAGATGCAATCAACTCGTACGGATTTGGACTAGGTAGAGTTGACAAAAACTTTGGAGAAGAAACTAAATTATTGATTTAATTTTTTTATCACGGCGTTATAGAGTACGATTGGCACCGCATCATCTTGATAGGCTAATGTTCTATATAATAACAAATAGCTGCTATATAAACTTTCTATCGGTTTAATACTCTTGAGAGCGAGATTTAAACTTTGAAACCTCGTGGACTGTAAGTAATCGTTAGACAGATGTTCGATTACTGGATCAATAAAATCTATATATGCGCTAATATTATTTTCGTAGTATATTTGGTGCTCACTGGCATCCATATCTAATATATATCGTAATAATTCAAGCATCTTATCAACTTCATATCGGCTGTCATTATTTGAACTTATGTTAAGATATAAGCTGTGCAACAATTCTATCTTAGATATAACTTGATTCTCAATGAAAAAATTTTCTTCGGATAATATAATCCAGTTATATATTATTGCTTTTTGAACAACACATAGTTTAATGAGATCTTTTTTATCAATATTGTTACAGTGTCTAATAATATCTTCATCATAATTACAAGTGTATCTAACGTCATTATTCGGAAATGGAAGGAAACAATCTTTCTCAATATTAATTAGGGACAACGACTTTCCAGATTTATTTTCTGTAATATGTGTAAATAATCGAGCTGTGACTGACCTAACATCACCTACATTATCTTTTTCTATGTAGATAATATTTAAATGATCACCTCTTCTTAAACTTGGATAAACTAGGCAACAGTTCCAGGAGATTAAATTCAGAGTTTCATCAGAACCACACATAACCATATATAAGGAGTTCCATTCCTCTTTGCTATAGAAAATTGATGTAGAGTTCATATGAGCGAAAAATTTTATTATAAGCAGTCAGAGTACCTGTGAAAGTTATCCGGTGTCGATTGCATCATAGCCGCCCCTTTTCTGTACTATTGCTTCTCTGCACTCTTGGCGCTGCAGCTTTACGTCCTTGCTGAATTAAATATGATACATTAAGGGTCAATCCGCGTTGCAAATATCTCGCGTCTAAACTTGTGAATTGATTATCAAAATTTGTTTCAATTACTTCGCGTTCAAGGTTGAAAGGATCAACTATAGCAAGGCTTACAGCAAGATTTTCATTGAAGAATGCTTTTTCAAAAGAGACTGAAAACTTTCTGCGGAATCTACTTCTAGAAACTCCAAGAATCGACGATGATCGGAGCAATAATGATAATCGAGAAGTAATATCAGCCGGTAAATTAATCCTTTGATTTGCACTCAATGTAAAAGTACCTTGAGACTCTCGGAATGAAGATGGGACACTGTATGTATTATATAAATCGTATCTATATGATGTATAAAAGCTTCCATTTATAAAGTCGCCAAAAGTATAAGGAACGTTAAAGTTTATATCTAACCCTGTCAAACTTTGCAAGTTTGCGTACGTAGTGTTATATCCACCATCAGTTCTTCGCGTTATAATAGTTCGAATAACATCCTGTTGGCGATATCCTGAAATCCTAAGATTATACTTGTTAAATAGGGTGGAGCTTAGTTCAAGATTGTTACCCACTGATGGCTGTAGGTCCGGATTGCCTATAGTACTGTAAAGAGGGGTCTCGAAAAACTCAAAAGAGTTTAATGATCGGAAGCCCGGGCGGTTAATTCTTCTCGAATAGGATAATGCAACTGATAAGTTGTCACTAATAGGCTTCTGAATGAATAAACTGGGGAATAAACTAAAATACTTTGTTTTAAATATATCTCCGTTTCCTAGTCCTTCAGATCCTACCATTGATGTATACTCAGACCTTAACCCCACTTGAACAGTAATGTTGTTTGGAAATACCTTTCTCCCTTGAAGGTAACCAGCCGGGACAAATTCTTCATAGTCGAATAAGGCTATCTGGCTTGAGTCTAGTCCTTCAGAACTTACGTAAGAAAAGTTATAATTTGACCGAACATCTGCAAAGCTCGCCTTCAAGCCTGCCTCAACATTCATTTGAATTTCAGGTAATACTTTCACATAATCCAGTTGGAAAGTGTATATATCAGAATTCTGAGGACTGTGCCAATCAGTGCTAATATCTGCATCGGCAGTTGATGGTGTAGTTACCAAGGAAGTATTGTTCTCAAATTCTTTTCGATTTGACTTGTAATAGTCACTTCCGATATACAACAGACTGCCACTAGTATCAATTTCCTGACTGTAGTGAATGTTAAACGCATAATTATCAATTGGCCTCTTTGTAGACCTTTCGGATAATACTACTTTTTTGATCTCTTGATTCGATCCAAGATTAAAACTCTTAAAGTCAGAGACTCCCTCCTGATTTAAAGAAAAAATGTCCATCGTCATCCCTATGAATGATTCCTTATTGAAATAATTATCGACACCAAACGTAAAAATTCTACCATTTTTATTTCGATCTATTCTTTCCTGCTCAGTATATATATCTTGTATTGACTGATCTGTACTACTAAGAAGTTGTCTTTCTGTAGAATATCGTTCTTGTTCTTCATCAAAATACGTGTCAACCGATAATTTAAGCCTCCAATTATTAACGTTATACAAAGAATATACTCCAACCGATGCGGTTTCAGTATAGCCGTTTCCATACCTCCCGTATATGTCAGCTCTCAATCCTCGGAAAGTCGACTTAGCAAATTTAAAATCTATAATTGCATCAGTGCCTTCAGCATCGTACTTTGCAGAAGGATTTGTAATTAGTTCAATAGTTTTTAAGTCCATGGTTGATTGTTGTGCTAAATATGTAAGTAACTGCTGCCCTCTCAAATTTACCGGTCTGCCATTGTTCAGAACTCTGATTCCAGGTCGGCCACTGAAACTGATGTCCCCACTTGGGCTAACAATTATACCAGGAACACTAGATAATACATCAACCAAGCTAAGTCTAGACCTTCCAATCAATTGTTCGACATTCACCACTAATCTATCTACTTTCTGTTCAATCAGAGGTCTTGATGCTGTCACCTCTATTTCATCTAAAAGTTCAACTTTTTCTTTCAAAAATATCTCTACAGGACCTTCATTGCTAAGGAATTTATGCTTAGCTGGGTAGAACCCAATCGCGGAGACCTTAAGTAAATAGTCTTCAAGACCTTTGTTATTTACAGAGATCGAAAACTTCCCCTCTCCATCCGTTATTTCTACTGAAACTAATAGAGTTGTATCAACTACAGAACTAAGGGCTACTGTTGCAAACTGTACTGGTTTGCCTTCCTGCGTTTTAACCGCACCATTGACGATCAACTCTTGACCGTTGACAAAGGCACTACAGCAGAAGTAAATAGATAGAATTATTACTAAGTTGAATTTCATCAGACGGAAAATTTAAAAGGGTTAATAATAAATTTGCTGTTGCAATATAGTGATCAATCGACAAATCTATAGTGTAAAGTAGGTTTTTTAACCGACAGCACTCAAAATCTTGATGTAGATTCTATCTCTCGAAGAGTTCTGACAGAGTTTTGGTCAGGCAAAACGGAACCTAGATACTGACTTTTACCGAAATTCAGAGTGCCGGCTGCTTAAAGGACTGAATCGTCCAGCAAGGGTTGCATTTGCAGTACATTTTCTTTGTAAGTATTGTAGGCTTCCCATCTAGCGCGACCATTTTTTGGTAGAAAGTGACTAACTTTTCCTCACTTTCCCCCTAAAACGCTAGCCATGGGAAGAAGACGAATTTCCGATAAACAACGCCTCGAAGTCCTGGCCGAACACGACGCCGGTGCCTCCGTGCGTATTCCGGAGTTACTGACCCCCCTGTTCCGGTCCACTTGTAGGCTTCCCCTAAGCCGCTACCGGTAGATAGTAGAATTTCTGATGTTCGATTTCATGTTCGGCGGGTGTTTGGTGGCTTAGACTAGCGTGGGGGCGGTCCAGATTGTAGGTCAGCGACCAGTGCTGTATCTCTTCGTTCAACTCCTCCAGGGTCGTGAACCACGTCAAATCTAGGCATTCCACCCGTAGGGTCTTGTTGAGCCGTTCGATCAGACCGTTCTGCGTCGGCTTACCGGGCTGGATGAAGCGCAGTTCTACCCCCTGTTGGGTAGCCCACTGCTTGAGTTGATGACTGATAAACTCCGGTCCGTTATCACAGCGGATGTAGCTGGGTCGACCCCGTACCTCGACCACCTGATCCAGTACTTCGATGAGCTTGCGGGCTGAGATGCTCGTGTGGGCTTCGGTCCACAGGGCGCGCCGCGAGCCTTCATCCATGATGTTGATCACCCGAACCGACTTCTGCCCTGGTCCTACCACCCAGTCGCTGACAAAGTCCATGGCCCAGCCCTCATTGATGCCCTCGGGGGCTAGCAAGGCCTGGTACTCGCGGTGGATACGCTTGCGCTTCGGTGGGCGGCGTAGGTTGAGCCCCTCCCGCTTCCAGATACGGTACATCCGCTTATGGTTGAAGGTGTGCTCGGGCTGGCGCCGAAGCCAGTGAAAGATCTTCCAGAAGCCCCAGTAGGGGTGCTCCGCACAGGCCTGGCGTAGTACGGCCGCCAACGCTTCATCGGCTACCTCAGGGCGGTGGCCCCGCTTTCTTGCATAGTAGGTCTGCCGACGAAAGCCCAAGACGCAGCAGCACTGACGGACACTCTTCGGACTATCCGGCTGCCAGATCGCATCGATCACTTCTTCTTGACGTCTTGGGCTTGCCACTTTTTTAGCATCGAGTAGCCTTCCTGCAGGATCTCGTGATTCATACTGAGTTCGGCGTACATCTTCTTCAGCTGGGCGTTGTCCCGTTCTAGCTCGGCCAGGCGGCGCTCCTCTGCTTTGCTGTCGTCCTGGTGGCCCTTCTTCCATTTGTAGAAGGTAGCGGCGCTAATTTGGTGCTCGCGGCATAGGTCGGCTACGCTAGTGCCCGCGTCGTACTGGGCTAGAATAGCCTGCTGCTGGGCCTTGGTGAATTTGCTCTTACGCATGGTGCTAAGTTTAGAAGTAAAGTTAAGGGTTACTTCTACTTATCCATGGTAGCGTCAACGGGGAAGCCTACACACTGACCCCCCTGTGGATAACTCACGCTTTTCAAGATTACGAAGATAGGCTATCGGATCGCTTTCGCAGACTTTTACCCTTCAGCTCGACTTTGTGCGCCTTCGGTACGAGCCGATCCAGGATGGCGTCGGCAATGGTGGGCTCGGCGATGTATTCGTGCCATCTACCGACCGGAAGCTGGGATACGATGATGGTGCCGGCACGTTCGTAGCGGTCCTCCAGGATCTGGAGTAGTAGTAGTTTTACTGGATGGGTGATGGGCTGAAGGCCGAAGTCGTCCAGGATCAGCAAGCGAGCTTTTTTGAGTCGGTCTAGCCACTTAATGACCGTGCCCTCGGCCTTCGCCACGGCGATCTGTTCACACAGTCGATTCATATTGAAGTACAGCGTGCGCAGGCCCATTGTGCAGGCGTGGTTACCGAGCGCGCAGGCCAGGTGGGATTTACCGCAGCCGGTGGCACCGGTGATGAGGACGTTTTCTCCGCGACCGATCCAGGCGACATCCCCCAGTACGGCGAGTTGTTGTTTGGAGAGGCCTGCGCTGGGGGCTGCTGTCGACATCCTGCAGGGTGACGGCGTAGCGAAGATTGCTCAAGCGCAGGTTCATCTCCATGCGGCGACGCTGGCGGTTCTGGCGCTCGGCATCGACGAGGCGGGCGATGAGTTCGTGGGCCTCGGGGTGCTGGTCCAGGGGGGTGGCCAGGACGGCCTCGTAGGCCGAAGCCATGCCGCCCAGTTTGAGGTCGCGTAGAGAGGATAGAGAAGCTGTGGTCATGATAGAGAGATTAAGTGTAGTTATGCGGGCCACGAATATTAGCGTGGACCGGCGGGGTGAAAAGATCGGTTTGTTCCGTGATCATTTGCTGGTCGAGGCCCTTAACCAGGATATTGCGCAGCATCCCGTAGGTCGCCTTGCCGGCGGTCTGGCAGCGGAGTGCGGCGTTCTCCAGCCGGTCGTCACCGTACTTTTTGGCCAGGGCGAGGGTACCACCACAGGCCCGGTAGGTCTGCGCTTCGTGGATCTTGGTCAGTAGGATCTGGCCGATGGCCCACTCGGTAGCCGGACCGATTTTATGGGCCCAGGAACGGAAGTAGGCCGCATCGTAGCCCTCCGTTTTACGCCACTCGGCGTGATTTTTGGGTAGCTGGTTGGCGTCGGTCTGGTAGCGGTAACGGTCGGCGGCGTGGAGCCGGGCGTGAGTGGCTACCCGGTCGGTACCGATGAAGATCTCGACTGTGGTGCAGCTATAAACCACCGTGGCCGTCTGACCAACGTGCTGGAAGGGCACGGAGTAGAAGTTTTTGCGTTCACCCAGCAAGACGTGGTAGGTACGCTGCACCTTGGCCCGGACCGTCTTTTTGAGCAGGAACGGGCCTGTCGGCAGCGGCCGCAGCAGCGGCAGTTCGTGCTCCGTAAAGCAGGATAGGCGGGTACCGGACCGTGCCTGGAAGGCGAGACTCTGGTGTTTGGCCAGTTGCTCGCGTAGTCCGTCGTTGAGCTGTTCGAGGCTGTGGAAGGTCCGGTCGCGTAGGGGAGCGAACAGACGGGTATAAGCAATACGTACCGCATTCTCGACGCTGGCCTTGTCTTTTGGCCTGCGCGGTCGGGCGGCCTGGAGATCGACCCGGTAATGGCTGGCCAGTTGGACGCAAACATCATTAAAGTCGGGATCGTAGCGGTCCGCTTTAATGACAAAGGCCTTGAGGTTATCCGACAAAATAACCTGGGGAACACCACCAAAAAAGCGCAATGCCTCGTTGATGCCGTGAACGAAGTCGGCCGTACACTGACTGGCCAGAGCAATGGCATGCGTCGTTACGGGTAGGGCCCCGTAATGTAAGCTGCTGAGAATGGGGCATCACCGCCAGTAGTACCTGAGCCTGACGGACCTCGCCCGTCTGCCGGTCGATCCAGGGTAGGGTTTTACCGGTAAAGTGTAAGCATCCGAGCAACCCCGTATTACTAGTCTAAACTTTAGCCTTCCAGCGCCCCGGCAGCAACTCTCCGATGCGGTTGATGGGATGCTGGCCGATACGCAACAAGACGTCCTGCAGCCACTCACGTTCATTGAGGCCCGCCTCGCGGCAACTGCCAAAGAAAGAATACAGCATGGCCGCCCGCTGAGCCCCCTGCCGGGAACCGGCGAAGAGATAATTTTTACGACCCAGGGCCAGGGGGCGGATCTTGTTCTCGATCAGGTTGTTATCGATCTCGATGCGCCCGTCGTCCAGGTACGCCCCGAGCCGTGGCAGATGGTTGTGCGCGTAGCTGAGCGCCTTACCGATGCTTCCTTTGCTCAGGTTAGCCCGCCGCTGATCGCCCACCCATTCCAGGAGCGCGGTGTAGGCCGGGCGGGCGTAACGCTGGCGCAACTGCCTACGGCGCTCGGGCCCCAGTTCGTAGCGACGGCAGATATCCTCGACGCGGTAGAGATACTGTATGGCACGTAGGGCCATTTCGGCCAGCTCCCGGTGGTTGGAGCGAGCGTCGAAGAACTTACGCCGGATGTGGGCCAGACAGCTGACCAGCACTACCCCGGGGTGCTTTTTCATGAAGCTGGTGTAGGCGGCATAGCCATCACTCTGCAGCTGACCCGCAAAGGTGTCCAGCGTTTCGTGGAGGATACCAGCTCCCCGTCCCGGATGGTAGGCAAAAAGCACCCCACCGGCGACCGGATTGCGGAACACCCACATATAGCCCAGATGTACTTTTCGTGATTTAGGCGGGTAGCGGTGACTCTTGTTCTTAGTCGCCTCCCCTCCCCGCTCCAGAACGGTGATGCGTGACTCGTCACCCTGCAGGTAGTCGGTGTCGAGCACCTGCTGTTCAAGCGCCGCGTAGAGGGGTTCGAGCAGCGCACAAGTGGCGGCGAACCAGTCGCCTAGGGTGGAGGAGGGGATGTCCCAGTCGAAGTCCCGCCGCAGCATGGCGCGCTGACGGTACAGCGGCAGGTGGTCGATGAACTTAGCGATGGCGAGCTGGGTCAGTAGCCCCGCCCCGGCGATGGCTTTGGGTAGCACCTGGTCCGGAGCCGGGGCCTGGATCACGGCGCTTCCTTCCGCATGCTGTACTTCCTCGTGCTGACTCGCGTTGGCTGCGGGTCGTACGTAGCGGGGCCGCACGTACTCGATCACTTCGAGTTTACCGGGGGTGTAGTCGACCTTACGGGTGATATCCTGGCCGATCTCGATCAGGTCGCTGGTGTCCTGCCCGGCGGGCTCGACGCGTATCTGGCGTACCGGAAGGTGCTCGGGTAGCGGCGTACGCCCGGGGTGAGGCTTTTTTTTGGCTTTGCGTCGTTGGTAGCTGATCTTTTCCTGGAGTGGCTCGTCCTGCTGCTGCTCCTCGGTCTTTTCTTGCTGCCACAACGCCATCTGCTCGGGCGGCGGCGCCGCCGCCGCCGGTACGAAGCGCTCGGACTTGGCGGCAAAGATCAGTCGCTTAAGCTGGTCCAGCTCATGACGTAGGGCATCGATCTGCCCCTGTTTTTGACGTATCGCCGTCTCATATTCTGCCCGGGAAACGGTGGCTTCTATATGCGACAAAAATACGAAAAGCGCCCCGTAAATCAGGCCGCTTTGCTATATCTTTTGCGCCTTTTCACGGATTTAATTTCAATACCCTCCAGCAGCAGTTGGATGTCCGTCCAGCTCATCTCCAGGCGATCACTCTCCCCGGCCGGTAGCTCGAAGGTGCCCCGTTCCAGTACCTTGTACCAGACCACGAAGCCGGTGCGGTCCCAGACGAGCAACTTGATGCGATCGCCGCGGCGGTTTAAAAAGATGAATACATCCCCGCTCAGGAGTTCGTGGTCGAGGTGCTGGCGTACCAAGCCGCTTAGTCCGTTGAAGCCCTTGCGCATGTCGGTGACACCGCGGTACAAAAAGTAGCGTTGCCGGCTTGAGAAGCTAAGCATGGTCGGGTAGCGGTTCGCCGTTCATCAGTTCACGACTTAGCCGTACGAGGTCGGCCAGCGGCCAGGCAGTCAGCTCCAGGCGAGCGCCACCGGACAGGTGTAGCGTGGCCACGGGCTCGCGCTTCGTGCCCGCCACAGAGGTGGTAGTAACCAGACGAGTGAAGCCCTCCGGTGCAGACCCGGTCTTGTTCCGCCTGGCGTACTTGGCTCGCCAGGTGTAGAAGGTGCCAGTGTTGATACCTTTGGACTGAGAGAATCGAACGATGGACTGGCCGCTGCCAGCTTGTTCGACCAGCAATTGCTTAATTTGCTCGGGTGTTCTACGGCGCATCTGATTGGTTTTGCTCGCCGCAAATTTCAAACCACTCACCCAAGGCTACAAGATGGGGTTGCTCGGATGCTTACGGTAAAGTCAAGCTAGAGCTTCTGGCCGGGGACGTGGCTCAGCACCAGGGTCAGGTCACGCCGGCCGATCTCGCGGCCCAGGTAGAGGTAGAACTGCGTGGAGCCGAAGCCGTCGGGGTGCTGCCGTTTATACTCTTCGTAGAGTAGCTGCTTGGTAACCCCAATGCGGGCTAGTTCCTTGATCCAGTCGTCTACCTGGGCATCGAAAACGGCCCGGCGATCGAGCGTAGGCCGCAGCTGGTCGGGATAGAGAACGCCCCGTAACTGCTCGGTCGGCAGGGCCAGCACGACCGCCAGGTCGGCATGGTGCGCCCTGGCCAGGCGCAGGTAGCCCCGCACGGAGTTTTTTGATAACCGGCACTGCCGTGCCGTACCCTTGATCGAACGGGTGAGCTGGTAGGTCTGGAGAATTTTTATAATCTGATCCATACGCTTGTGTTTGCCCATCTTCGATGCTCTGGTGAGCGATGAAGTTGGGGATGATCAAGCGTGAGTAGGCTCCACACCGGGGGGGGTCAGTGAGCCGGAATGTTTTCCACACCCAGAGGGGGTCAGTGGACCGGAATGAGGGGGTCAGTACTTTCCGGAATGGGGGGGTCAATGAAACCGGAATACACATTCATCTCCCACCAGCTGCGTGCATGGGCAACTATCAACGGAGTAGAAATCAAATTTATCCAGCCGGGTAAGCCCACGCAGAACGGCCTGATCGAACGGCTCAACAAGACTTTACGTACCGAATGTATCAACCGGACATGGTTCCAGAGCATGGCTCAGCTCAACGCCGAGTTGCAAGCCTGGTCTCAGGTGTATAACTTGGTCAGACCGCACCAGAGCCTGGGCCACATGACCCCCGACAATTACGAAACCGAAAACCAGAAATTCTACTATCTACCGGTAGCGGCTTAGGGGAAGTCTACACCTGGGCATCCGCGACCGCATTACCGGCCATGGCACTGTCCGGAAGCTGCAGGAGGATAACGGTCGAGCCGGGAAGGGTAGTGCCGGTGGTATCGACGGTCCTGCCGACCACCTCGCTCTGGGCGGCTAGCTGGAGGCAGCTGCATAACATTAAGGCTAGGAAGAGTAACTTTTTCATGATTGTGGGGTGGGGGATACTGAGTCCAACCGGCTCACTATCATTTTGTTACCGGCTTTTTGATTATGGCCGGGGTCGCGGGTGCGAAGTGCTTGTTACAGCCGCTCCAACAACTCGATCTAGTTTCCCTCTCCGTCGAGCAGCCAAATATTCTTGACACCCGCAGGCGGTACATCCGTCACCTCTTGGATCACGGTGAGTCCACCCGCTACCGCCTGCCGGTACGCAATCGCTATGTCCTCCACCTCTAACCCAATGTGCTTCGCTCCCCGGTTGCTGATAGTATCGAAGACATCAAGCCCTAGGTTAGGACTGGTATGCTGGTCTGGTAAATGTAATTATTAAATGCGCACTCTCATAGAAGTTCCGATATGGGCAATCTGGAACATCCTTAGATTAGTACTTGTCTAAATATTAAACTAGCTTGCATTCTTATCAATCGAGATCCCACATGGTCCTATACTTTGTCGCAGTGACAATCTTTCTTTTCTCTATTATAGCTCTGGCATTGATAAGCACGCTACAGTCGTTGCTTCCAAAACCACAAAACGATTCAATAGGTAACAGAAGTTTTTGGAATACCGTAGAGAGAATTTGGGTAGATTTGACAACAAATAATGTTTCACTGTCAATTGCAATATTGGGAATTGCAATCTGTTTGATTTCGGTCACTTCTATATTTGTTAAATACTATCCCACTGAATTCCTGAAGGGTGTTCAGGTTGAAATGGTAGGTATGGTCTTCGATATAGTTTTGTTACTAGTCTTATTTAACTATATGACTGCGAAAGGTGAAACGAGGCTGAGAATTACAAGATACAAAGAGGAGCTAGATGATTACCGTGGATGGCATGGTGTTGAAGCAAAGTTTCGAGTTAAAGGAATTATGACAAGATTAGAACATCTAAATGTTCAAGATATTAATCCTAGTGGCCTACATCTAGGGTTGCTAAAAAAAGAATTTGTTGTGAGAGCTATTCTAAACCCCTTAGTTGAAAACGAAGAATTGTCTTTAGTTGGTGTCAAACTTAGCGAAACAGATTTACGCGAAGCCAATCTTTCCCATACTGCTCTCGAATCCTCTGATTTCAGTAGAGCGAAGCTAACAAGTGCAATCTTTATTGGAGCCGATCTTCGACACGCAAATTTCACTGAAGCCAAATTGCAAAACAGTAATTTTCGTGGTGCTAACTTGGAAGAGTGTAGCCTCATCGAGGCAGAACTCAATAACTCAGATCTAAGTCAAGCGCGATTCCTTAATACATATGCTAGAGCCGCCAAGCTGAATGGGGCAAGGTTGTGTCGATCTATATTGGATGGTACAGATTTCACAGACGCACAATTAGAAGGGGCAGATCTACGAGGTGCATCATTCAAGAACGTGATAACCAATCGAATTAATATGTCGAATGCAAATATGACTGCGCTAGATTTACGAGGAGTCAAATTACATGGTACGTATCTTAAAGGTGTCAACTTAGTACGTGTTCTTATGCAGGGCGCAGATCTTGCGGAAGCAGTGTTAGCAAACGCGGATTTGTACAAAGCACAACTCAATGGTTCCAATATGAAGAGAGCGGACCTTCGAAAGGCTAACCTTACTGATGCAATTTTGGATGGAGCTGATTTAACAGATGCAGATTTGAGTGGCGCTTTCCTCAATGGTGCATATATTAGGGGAGTCGTTGGATTGACTAAAGATCAGATAACGAGCGCAAATTACGAGGGTGCTATATTTGACGAAGATATAAAAACTATCTTATGCCGCCAATAACTTAGTTATAAGGAGTGCAGCATAATTAATTTCACACAAGTATAGTAGAGTGTGTATATTTTAATATAAATTGCGCTATATCAAAGATACACGTATTGTCTGCTGAGAGTACTCAAAAATATATTGGTTACAGGTGTGTCTGCCACCCTCGACTCGCAAATAACCCATCATAAGGCTTGTCGTGCTTTCCAGGGGACCTAATCAAATCCTATAGTAGCATACCGTCCTAGCCCATTCTTTAACTAAGAGCATGTTGGGAGTTTTTCTGAGCCCCTAAATTTTGGATAAAGGTGGTTGCCGGCGTATCTTATTAGGTACTAAACTGAAAAAGATATGTAGACGAATTGGACTCGCCTCACCGACAACCAATGGGAACTTATGAAAGATTACGTGGATTGGCAAAGAAAACGTAGATTAAATTTACGCGACGTGCTCGACGCTATCTTCTACATCGTGCGAACGGGCACTCAGTGGCGCAACCTTCCGCGCCAGATGTTCCCCGATTGGCAGGCCGTTTACTACTACTTCGATAAGTGGAAGAAGAACGGTGCCATTAAGAGAATGAACGCAGCTTTTAATCGCCTAGAACGCCAGCTCAAGGACCGCAAAGCCGCGCCCACACTAGCTTTGGCCGACTCCCAAAGCATCAAATTAGCGCCGATGATTTACGAACACCGGGGCATAGACGGTAACAAGAAGGTAAACGGTCGCAAACGACATATTCTGGTTGATGTGACGGGCAGAATTTACGGTACCCATATTCACGCTGCCAATCTCCACGATAGCCCCCAGGGGGTACATCTGCTAGAAGATGCAGCGCTTGATCTAGAGCAGCTACAGACGATCATGGCGGATAAGACTTACCAGGGAACCTTCGCCAAGGCAGTGACTCAACTGGAGTTAAAGTTTGAAGTTCCTGATCGCCCAGAGGGTACGAAGGGCTTTGTCGTGGAAGCCAAACGCTGGGTGGTAGAACGAACGTTTGCCTGGCTAAATTTCTATCGCAGATGTGTAATTGACTACGAACATACCCCCCAAAGTGCGGCTTTATTCTTGATTTTCGCTAATCTATCAATGGTTATTGAACAGTTTGAGTCATAACGCAAAATTATATTTCCCAACATGCTCTTAATAAGACATTGACAGTCTATTCCTCTATCTACGTTTTACCAGAGTAATCCTTAATTAATGTGAGTAAATGCGTATTTAAGTCGCTTTATGTCAGCAATTCTTGATATGAGCCCCTTTAGTTCGTTGTCATGAATATAATATGATAACTTATCATTATCTAACATTTGCATCCACATCAAAAACTTGTTTGTGTCAGTGGTAGATAAGTTAACTGTCTTGTTGTTTTCTAGGTGCAAAATTAGTTGGCCTAAGTTAGTTTCCGTGTTCCAAAAAGAGTTATACTCAATGACTTGAGTTGAGCGGACATAAGTTCTCGGTCTGCTGATACCAGCTCCCTTCCACTCGCCAGTGTCACCTACTTGGTGTCGTACTAGTGATCCATAATCTTCATCTCTTTCATCGCACTCACAGTAAAGCTCAAGTGGGCCTGAGATGCAAATTCTTCGGTATTCTATATCGGCGTCAGTAAGTTGATCGCGTTGTTTAGAAAAATATTTTAAATATTGATCTTCAGATAAACCTTCTGCAGTTCCAGTGCAAGTTGCTCCACCAAAAAACCAAACCTTGGGATATTCTAACCTGATGCCCTCTTGCCCGATTTCTACATCAATGACATTTAAGTTATAAACTTCAATGAAGCCTATCGGATCACCGACATAAACTCTGGTTGATCGTTGATTTAACATAGTACGGGCCCAACTTTCAACAGTTGGAATGTATTGGATGGCAGCTTCTGTACTGTAAAGATTTGACATTCTGATGGTTTTTTGTT
>CATQHI010000026.1 GCA_958295895.1 Saprospiraceae bacterium
AAGCCGTCGCCGCCGGAGAGGCTACCTACAAACCCGGCTTCTTCAACGACGAGGAGTTCGAGTACATCACCAAGCTGGCCGATGTCATCATCCCCCGCACGGACACCCCCGGCGCCATCGACGTCGGCGCCCACGAGATGGTCGATAAGATGGTCGGTGAGGTCTACCCGAAGACGCGCGCGATAAGTTCCGCAGCGGCCTCAAGGAGCTGATGCGCAAGATGGACGCCGATCATCCCGATGCCGGCTTCCGCCAGCTCGATGCCGAAAAGGCTCTCGTCTACCTACAGGATCAGGACCTTCACTATAAGGACCCCGATACCGAATGGGATACTCTCCCCGAGGGCGATGTCAGTGCCAAGGACACCTACTTCGACCTCAAGTCGCAGATTGTCGGGGCCTGGTTCAACTCTGAGCCGATCGGTACCGAGGTGCTTGCTTACCTGCCGGTGCCCCGGGGAGTATGTTCCCTGTGGGGATTTGCAGGAGCTTACTGGTGGACGGGCCTGGGCGATATAGTAGATCGCCTTCGGCTTATTAGATGCCTATCGGCTGGTTAGACGGCTCTAACCAGCGCAGCGTCTAATAGTGACAGCGTCTAAATCCTAATTCTATGAACTTCAGTTCCCAGGGGGCCGAATCGGTCACCTACGATGCCATCGTCATCGGCTCCGGCATCAGTGGTGGGTATGCAGCCATGGAGCTCTGTAAGAAGGGCTACAAGGTGCTCATGCTGGAGCGGGGCCGCATGGTCAAGCACAATGATTACCCCACGGCCAACCTCGATACCTGGGAGCTAGACTATCAGAATACCGTGCCCCGCGAGGAGATCGCCGCCCACTACTACAAGCAGAACCGCCTGCACTGGTGGGTGAAGCAGGACAACAAGCACTGGATCGTCAAGGACGATGAGTACGACTACGAGGAGAAACAGCGCTTTGACTGGATTCGGGGCACCACGTGGGGGGGCGCTCCATCATGTGGGGGCGACACTGCTACCGCTGGAGCGACCTCGACTTCGAGGGTAATATGAAAGATGGTATCGCCATTGACTGGCCGATCCGCTACGCCGACATCGAGCCCTGGTATACCTACGTAGAGAAGTTCGTGGGGGTGCAGGGGAAAAAGGAAGGTCTGGCACACCTGCCGGATGGGGAGTTCCTGCCCGCCTTCGACCTCAATTGCGCCGAGGACCACTTCAAGCAGGCGGTCAAGAGGGCCTTTCCGGAGCGTATCATCACCCCCGGTCGTACGGCCAACCTGACCAAGTACATCCCGGAGCTGCACCACGGTACCCGCGGCCAGTGTCAGGCGCGCAACCGCTGTTGGAGGGGCTGTCCCTACGGCGGCTACTTCAGCAGTCTGTCATCGACCATCCCGGTAGCCAACGATACCGGTAACTTCACGTTGATGGCCGATAGCATCGTGCACTCCATCATCTTCGACGATGCCACCCAGCGGGCCACCGGCGTGCGGGTGATCGACGCCGAAACGAAGGAGACGCGGGAGTACTTTAGCTCCGTCGTGTTCTGCAATGCGAGCACGATAGGCTCTACCGCCGTGCTGCTCAACAGCAGGTCAGAGCGCTTCCCCGACGGACTCGGCAACGACAGCGGTGAGCTCGGCCACAACCTCATGGACCATCACTACGGCATGGGCGGCTCGGCCACCTTCGACGGCATGAAGGATAAGTACTACAAGGGCCGTAAACCCAACGGTGGCTTCTACATCCCCCGCTTCCGCAACATCGATGAGGCCACCCGGCGCAGCGATTACATCCGCGGCTTTGGTTACCAGGGCGGACTGGCGCGCTACACCAACCTCAACGCCTCCCTCGGACCCGAATTTAAGAAGTCCATCACCGAACCCGGTGAATGGGTGTTCAGCGCCACCTGTTTCGGGGAGCTACTGCCCTACCACGACAACCAGGTGTCGCTGCACGAGACGAAAACGGACCAGTACGGTCTTCCCACGCTCGTGTTCGACGCCGGCCTAAAGGAGAACGAAACCAAATTGCGCGCCGACGGCGTAGCCTGTCTGGAGGAAATGATGGACGCCGCCGGCTTTCAGAACCTCGAAGTACACAACGACCCCACCGCGGTAGGAGCCGCCATTCATGAAATGGGCACTGCCCGTATGGGTCGTGACCCCCGGACCAGCGTACTTAACCAGTGGAACCAGGTACACGCCGTACCTAACGTGTTCGTCACCGACGGCAGTTTCATGGTCAGCTCCGGCACCCAGAATCCGTCGATCACCTACATGGCCATGACGGCCCGGGCGGTGGATTATATGGATAAGGAGCTGAAGAGGAATGGCCGGTTGAGCTAGCTACCCGATAGCGTGCGGTGCACATCCACCCGCGCTGCCCGCCACGCCGGCAGACTAGCCGCTAGCACTCCCACTACCAGCGCTCCTAGCAGCAACCAGCCCTCCTCCGGCAGGAAGACCCAACTGCGAAAGTCGTAGCGGTAGGCGGTGGAGAAATAACGGGCGATCACCGCCAGGCCGAGGTGACTGATGACCAACCCCAGCATTGCACCTGCGACCGCGGTAAAGCTTCCTTCCAGGAGCAGTAGGCTGAATAGCTTGCCCGGGCCCGCCCCCAGGCTACGTAGGAGTGCTAGCTCCCCCCGCCGGCGGTCCAGCGAGCTATACAGGCCGATGAAGATGCTCAGGATGCTCACCCCCACCACCACGTAGCCCAGCTGCCGCAGGACCTCCTCGCCCTGCCCTACCGTAGCGTAGAGCTCCGCCAGCTGAATGGATGGTGTGACGGCCTGCATCTCCGTATTTTCATTGATGCTACGCTGCATGTTGAGGGCGGTGACGCTATTGCCCTTGAAGCGGATGAGTACGGAGGTGATGGTTTTATCCGCGTAGGCGCTCAGGGGTTGGGTGACGTCGTAGGTGTGCTCGTGGGCATGATCGTGATCGTGGTCTTCCCCGTGGGCATCGTGCACCGCCCAGAGGCTCTCGGCGGGGGTGAGCAGGATCAGATCGGCCACGGTGCCGGTGGGAGCAAGGATGCCGACGACGCGAAACGGAGGCGCGTCCTGGTGAGTGAGGTCTTCGTCCTCGATCAGTCCGTGGCTGCTACGGAAGGTATTGCCTAGTCTTAGGCCGAGTTCGCGGGCGGCGGAGGCCCCGGCCACGATGTCCATGGGCTGGGTCCACATGGTGCCCTCCGCAACCTCGGCGTCGTAGAGTTGGAGAAAGGTGGGGCGGGTACCAACGATGCGCCGTCCGCGGTAGCTATCGCCCAGGGAGAGGGGCACACCGAGCGCAATGTAGGGGTGGGCGGGATTGAGGAAGGGTTTTACGGCATCCAGTGGCACATTGCCCGTGGGCGAGCTGATGTGGTACATGCTCGACATCATGAGCTGCAGGGGACTGCCCTTGGCGCCTACGACCAGGTTGATGCCGGCCAGGTTGCGGTCGAATTGCTGCTCCAACTGCCAGTTGAGGAGTAGGATGAGACTGATGAGTCCGGCCCCGAGGGCGGCTAGGATGAGACTCAACGCAGTGGTCCACGGCCGGTACAGCAGGTTGCGCAGGGCCAGGCTAAGGATCGACACGGGCGGCGGTTTGCGCGGTGAGGGGTTGGAGCTCGATGATCTGGGGAAAGTCGGGTCGCAGGCGCTCGTCGTGGGTGACTACGACCAGGGCGGCACCGAGCTCGGCGGCGCGATTACGGAGTAGCGTGCTTACCCGGTGGGCATTGTCCTTATCTAGCGCGCTGGTGGGTTCGTCCGCCAGGATCAGTTTCGGCCAGTTCACCAGGGCGCGGGCAATCGTGACCCGCTGCTGCTCACCTACGCTGAGTTGGCGGGGGCGCTTGGTGGCGTAGTGGGCAATGCCGAGCTGGTCCAGGGTAGTGTTCAGTACCGTATCGTCGGCCGGTAATCCCGCCGTGCGGCGTGCGATGGCTAGGTTCTCCCGTACGCTGAGGGCTTCCAGAAAGTAGGCACGCTGGAGGATGAGACCGATGTGGCGGCCGCGGAAGCGGTCTAGGGCGGCACCGGTGAGCTGGGCGTAGTCGGTGCCGTCGAGGGCCATGTGTCCGGCCTGGGGGGTGAGGATACCGGCCAGGAGGTGGAGCCAGGTGGACTTGCCGGAGCCGCTGGGCCCTAGGAGGAGGGTGGGCTCGCCTGCTGCGACCTGGAGGTCGGGGAAGTGGAAGGTGGGGCCGGTGCCGGGGTAGTGGTAGGTGAGGTGGCTGGTGGTGAGCACTTTGCAAGGTAGATAAAACAACCATCCCCCCCACCCCGAACGTTTACCCCCACAGTGGCTATGCAAGACAAGACCGTACTCATCACCGGAGCTAACGACGGCATCGGACGGGCCACCGCCGAGCGCCTCGCCCGTAAGGGGGCCCACCTAGTGCTGGCCTGCCGCAGCGAGACCAAGGCGCAGCGTACGGCCGACTGGCTGGTCGAGGCCACCGGTAACGAGCACATCGACACCCTACCGCTGGACCTGGCCGATCTAACCAGCGTGCGCGCCGCCTGCGAGCTCTTCCTGGCCGAGCACCCGCGCCTCGACGTACTGATCAACAATGCCGGGGTGTACTGCGGCAGCCTCGAGCTCAGCGCCCAGGGCTACGAGCTGCAGTTTGCCGTCAACCACCTCGGCCACTTCCTGCTTACGCTCAATCTGCTGCCCGCCATGCAGTGCGCGAACCTCTGCGGTCGGGTCATCAACGTCAGCAGCGCCATGCACACTAAGGGTGGCATCGACTTCGGCAACCTGCGCGGCGAACAGGGCCCGAAGGATTATGACGGTACCCGCGCCTACGCCCAGAGCAAACTGGCCAATATTTTGTTTACCAAGGAGCTCGACCGCCGCCACGGTACGGAGTTAACTACCAACTGCCTCCACCCCGGCGTGGTCGGCACCTCGCTGGCGAACAAGAAAGGCAAGTTTTTCACCAAGGCCATCTGGAGTATGTACAAGCCCTTCGCCCGCAGTCCCGAGGCCGGTGCCGACACCAGCGTCTACCTGGCCAGCAGCCCCGAGGTACGCGAGGTGAGCGGCCGCTACTTCAACCCCAGCCAGTGCCTGGTCAGACCCAGCCCCACGGCCCGCAACGAGCAGCTCGCCCGCCGGCTCTGGGAGTACAGCGAGCAGGCCGTACACGAATTTCTTCTCTAACCTACGTGGTACCTTCGCCCCATGCCCCTCGACCAACAGGACGTAGACACTTGGAAATACGACGCGGACGGCAAGCCCGTACCCGAGCAGGACAAGGAAATGTCCTTCATCGACCACCTGGAAGAGCTGCGCTGGCACGTCATGCGGGCACTGATCGCTATCTGCGTGGCCGGCATCTTTCTCTTCATTTTTAACGATTATTATTTTACCTACATCCTCTACGGTCCGCTGCGCGAAGACTTCCTGAGCTACCGGCTGTTCTGCCGGCTTTCCGATTTTCTCCACACCGGCGGCACCCTCTGCTTTCACCCGCCCCACGTACTGGTACAGGCTACGGAATTCGGCGAGCAGTTTATCACGGCCGTCAAGATGGCCTTCATCGGTGGCTTTGTCCTCGCTTTTCCCTATGTGTTCTACGAAATCTGGTCGTTCGTCCGCCCCGGGCTGTACCCGGCCGAGCAGCGTGCCACCCGCTGGGTGATCGCCATTTGCTCCATCCTTTTCTTCACGGGCGTGGCATTCGGCTTTTTCGTCGTGGCCCCCTTCGGCACCAATTTCCTCATGGGCTTCGAGGTCGGCGGCACGGTCAACCAGCCCAAGATGGACTCTGTAATTAGCTATATGATCATGTTCACCCTCCCGGCGGCCCTCATCTTCGAGCTCCCCGTGCTGGTCTACTTCCTGGCCAAATTCGGTCTCATCACAGCCGAGGCCATGCGGCAGTACCGCCGGCACAGCATCATCGGTATCCTGGTCCTTGCCGCCCTGCTCACTCCGCCGGACGTTGTCACCCAGATTTTGATTGCCGTCCCCCTTTACACCCTCTACGAGATTTCCATCTTCGTTGCTAAGCGCGCCCAGAAGCAGTACGAAGCCGCCTTACAATAGGGCGGGGCCGCAGGTGCAACGCAACTTGAATAACTGACTATGCTGATCATTCCTCCCTATATCCGTTTTGTTCTCATCGGTGCTGGCATCCTCGGTGGCATCGCCCTGTGGGTTGCCTTCGGGTTCTGGTACGGTTTTCCCTTCCTCCTGGCCGGTATCATCTTACTACTTGGCTATATCTTCCTGGGTACCGTAGGCCCGGCCGCCAAGGCCGTCCAGGTCCAGGACTTCGACCGCGGCGAGAAGCTCCTCAACCTCACCCTCAAACCCGAGTGGCTCTACAGCGCCAACCGCGCCTTTTACTACATGATGCGCGGCACCATTGCCCTGAGCCGCAAGGACCTCAACGCCGCCGAGGGCTGGCTCAAAAAGGCCGACACCATCGACGTCCCCACCGCCAACGAAAAAGCCATGCTCAAGCTGCAGCTCGCCCAGATCGAGGCTAACCGCAAGAACTTCCCCGCCGCCAAGAAGTACCTCAAGGCCGCCCGCGAGACCAACGTCAAACTCCCCCAGATCGTCGAGCAGATGGACATGCTCGACACCGCCCTCAAGCAGTCCGGCCAGGTCAAAGCCGCCCAGCGCATGGGCAAGCAGGGCCACCAGATGATGAGCCGGGGCGGCAAACGGCGGCGGCCGAAAGGGCGGTAGGGTTATGCGAGTTTTGATATGCGATATGCGATTCTCGATAGGGGATATGTGAGGTGCTGCCGCTACTATCTGCTCGCTTCGCTCGTCATGGCGCACCTACGAGCGAAGCGAGCATAAAACGGCGGTAGCTACCTCCTACCCTCGCATATCGAGAATCAAATATCGCATATCGCATGCTCTACCTCCACATCCCCTTCTGCAAGCAAGCCTGTAGCTACTGCAACTTCCACTTCAGCACCAGCCTGAGGAACCGGGAAGCTGTGCTCGATGGGATGGTGCGGGAGTTAGCGGTGCGGCGCAGAGAATTGCCGGCGGGTAGCGTACCGTCGATCTACTTCGGGGGGGGCACACCGTCGCTGCTTACGGGGGCGGAGCTGGACCGGATCTTTAAAGCAATCGTCCAGAACGGCTACTGGGGCGGGGACGCAGGTGCGGAGATCACACTAGAAGCCAACCCCGATGACCTGACCGACGACACGGTGGCGATGCTGGCGGCCAGCCCCGTCAACCGGCTCAGCATCGGTATCCAGAGCTTCGATGAGGCGGACTTGCGGTTCATGCACCGGGCCCACGATGCGGCACAGGCCCTGGCGGCGGTGGAAAAGGTCTGCGCCGCCGGCTTCGACAACCTCAGTATTGACCTTATTTACGGCGGACAAACCACCAGCGACGCGACCTGGCAGCGCAGTCTCGACTTAGCCACCAGCCTCGGCGTCAATCACATCGCCTCCTACGCACTGACCGTAGAGCCCAAAACCGCCCTCGGCCACTGGGTAGCCACTGGGGCGGTACCGGATACGAGCGATGAGCGCTTCGCCCGCCAGTTCGCTATGCTGGTCGATCACCTGACGGACCACGGCTTCGAGCACTACGAGATATCCAACTTCGCCCGGCCCGGCCACCGCAGCCGGCACAATAGCGGCTACTGGACCGGGCAGCCCTACCTCGGCATCGGCCCCGGGGCGCATAGCTTTGATGGGGCGTACCGCCGCCGTTGGAACGTAAGTAACAATGCGCGCTACGCCAGGGTGTGGTCAGAAGTGACTAGCTATAGCGACTTCGAGACAGCCGGTCCGCTTCTTTTTGAAGAGGAACTTCTTACCCAGCGCGACCGCTACAACGAGTACGTGATGACGGGACTTCGGCGCGCGGAAGGGGTAGCGGTAGCTGAGGTGGAGCGGCGCTTTGGGGGAGCGTTGGGCCGCCACTTCGTTTCCGAGATGGTACCGCACCTCCGTAACGGTAATCTAGAATCCGTGGCGGGCACGGCGATCTACCGGCTCAGCCGTCGTGGACTTACTGTGGCGGATGGTGTGGCGGCGGATGCCTTTGCTTAGCGGCCTGGGGTATAGCGTGCCCCCAGAGCGCCGTAGCCCGCTCCAAAGGTGTTAATACCCACTCCATAGTTTTGTCCTAGAAAGACAGTAGGCACCCAATCTAAAGTTAGTGACACCGGAGCGTCGACGAAGGTGTACTGTAGTCCTAAGTACCCAGCCAAACTGAAGGTTGTACTGCCTCCCTCCCGGAGGTCGTAGCTCCAAAACTGCACCCCTGCGCCCCCGCCATAGTACCACTGTAGCCCATCTACTGACTCGATATCATTGTGGATCTGGTAAGCTCCATTGATAGTAATCCAGTTGTAGGTGCCGTAGCCCCGAAAGCCCACATAGGCTTCGACGGCATTGGTGGTTCATAGCCTGAATGTGTGTGAAAAGGATGTGTATGTGTCTACGCACAATGTAACTTTTTCGTTACTTACCCAAAGAGATAGTAAAGTAGGAATAGGCCCACTATCACTCCGATAAGCGTAGCTATTAGCTCCCGGTAGTAGTCGGTACGTACCTCTGCCTGATACTTTTCCCTAAGCATTTTGCGAGCAGCATCTGTAGCCGATTGATAGATGCCCCCCTTAGGCTTTCGCTTTATTATGGGCGTTCGGTCTCCGAGAAATCCGCGTTTTCCGCGCAGCGCGGCGTTTTGTTTGATGGCCGCATTCATCGCTGCGGCAGATCCCCCGAAGCTCATGGTAAGGATAATTTATTACCCTCATTAATAGGATTTATGCCGCCCCTATTTACAATGGCACGACAGATCTACCGTAGAACTCGACGAGTGTTCAAGGCCCCTGGGGAGCCGTCTGAGGAAATACGGAACCGCAGGTGCAGGAATAGACAACTCAATGCAACCGATTGATCCAAGAATTCCGTCTGCTAGGTACTTATATGTGGAGAGAGACCCCGCCGGCGGTACTCACATTCCGTATCTTCCGCACCCGAAAGACTCGATCGTGCGAAACCTCCTGACCCTCCTCCTCCTCCCCGCCCTGCTCCTGCTGGGTTGCCAGCAAGAAGAACCTTCTGGCCCCGTCACACTTGCCACGGGCGACAACATAGTATTCATCGGCAACAACCTGTGTAGCCGCATGTCCTACTTCGGGCACTTCGAAACGGCCCTCTACCAGGCGTACCCCGAAGCGAAACTGACGGTACGTAACATGTGCGACCCCGGCAATACGGCCGGCTTCCGCCCCCACGCCAGTCGGGTGTCCCCCTGGGCCTTCCCCGGCGCAGAAAACTATAACCCTGTAGTAAGTAAGAACAGCGACAGTCAGGGCTTTTTTCCGACCGAAGACCAGTGGCTCGATAGCCTCGACGCCGACGTGGTTATTGCCTTTTTCGGCCTCAACGAAAGCTACAACGGCCAGGCCGGACTGACCAACTTCGCCCTCGAGCTCGATAGCTTCATCCGCCACACCCAGCAGCAGCGGTATAATGGGGAAACTGCGCCCCAGCTAGTGCTCGTCTCTCCTCTGGCCTACGAGAATTCTTCCGAAATGGGGCTACCCGACGGAGTCGCCGAAAACGAAAACCTGGAACTCTACACCCAGGCCATGCGCGATATGGCGGCCGATAACGGGGTAACCTTTGTGGATCTCTACACCCCGTCAAAGCAGTGGATGCAGGAGGAGCGTATCACCACCGACGGCATCAGCCTCAACGATGCCGGCTACCGCAGGCTGGCCGGTTACCTCAGCCAGCAACTCCTTAACCGCGAACCGGTGGAGGAAGACGAAGAACTGCTCGCCGCCGTCAAGCACAAAAACTACTTCTGGCTGCTCGACTTCAAGATGCCGAACGGCGTACACGTCTACGGTCGCCGTTTCAAGCCCTACGGCCCCGATAATTACCCCTACGAAATTACCAAGGTACGGCAGATGACGCACAACCGCGATGAGGCCATCTGGGCCTACCTGGCCGGTGACGACTTCGATGTAGCTAAAGCCGATGAGGAGACCATCCCCCTGCCCCCGGTTAAGACCAACTATGAGATCGAAGCTCCGGAAGACGTCCGCTACCTCTACGGCGATGAGTTGATGGCCTCCTTCACCGTCGCCCCTGGCTACAAACTGGAGCTCTTTGCCTCCGAAGAAGATTTTCCGCTGCTAGCCAACCCCGCGCAGATGAACTGGGACGATCAGGGTCGCCTCTGGGTCTGCGTCATGCCCAGCTACCCCCACTACAAACCCGGCGACGCGCTACCGAACGATAAGCTGGTTATCCTGGAGGACACGGACAAGGACGGCAAGGCCGATAACCTCAAGGTCTGGGCCGATAGCCTGCACCTGCCCGTCGGCTTCGAGTTCGGCGAGGGCGGCGTGTACGTTTCCCAGGGCACCAACCTGGTTTTCCTTAAGGACACCGACGGCGACGACGTGGCCGATTACCGCGAGATCGTCATGAGCGGCTTCGACGACCACGATACCCACCACAACATCAGCGCCTACGAGGCCGATCCCGCCGGGGGTATCTACATGGGCGAGGGCGTCTTTCTCCACACCAATGTGGAAACTCCCTACGGCCCCGTGCGGGCGACCAACGGCGGCTTCTACCGCTTCAATCCGAAGCGCCGTCACCTGGAGCGCACCGCCCAGATCGCCATCCCCAATCCCTGGGGTATCATCTTCGACGAGTGGGGCCAGCCCATCTTTGCCCACACTTCGAACCCCAACGTGAACTGGATGCTGCCCTCGACGATGAAGAACGTCTACGCCGTCAACAGCCCAATGGCCGATAACATCATCGAGGAAGATCACATGGTGCGGCCCACCTCCGGACTGGAGATCGTCAGCAGCCGCCACTTCCCCGACGAGGTGCAGGGTGATCTGCTCATCAACAACACCATCGGCTTCCTGGGCATGAAGCAGCACCGGCTGTACGATAAGGGCACCGGCTTCGAGACCAAGTGGCGGCAGGACCTGTTCACCAGCACCGACGGCAATTTCCGCCCCGTGGATATGGAGTTTGCCCCCGATGGAAGCCTGTACGTGGTCGACTGGCATAACGTACTCGTAGGCCACATGCAGCACAATGCCCGCGACCCGCTGCGTGACCACGTGCACGGACGGGTGTACCGTATCACCTACCCCGGCCGGCCCCTCGTAGCGGAGCCGAAGGTGGCCGACGCGAGTATTCCGGAACTATTGGAAAATCTAAAGCTACCCGAGTACCGTGCCCGCTACCGCAGCCGCCGGGTATTGCGCAATCACGACAGCAACGAAGTAGTGGAGGCCACCCGTGCCTGGGTTGCAAGCCTAGATAAGGATGACCCGAACTACGAGAAGTACCTCCGCGAGGCCCTCTTCGTGAGCTGGGGCGCTAACTTACTCGACACCGATATTCTGGACGCCGCTACCCAGTCCGACGAACCCCGCCTACGCGCCGCCGCCGCCCGGGTGGTCCGCTACATGGGTCACCAGCTGGATGACGGGAAGGAGCGCCTGCTAGCCCTCGCCGAAGACCCTGACGGCCGCGTACGTATGGAGGCCCTCATCGCCTCCACCTGGCTGGACGCCGAAGAGGCTGAGGAAGTGTTAGACGTAGTGGAACAGCAGAATAACGACCCCTTCACGAAAACCATTCTACTCAATGCCCACGCCCAGGTAGCTGGGGAAGCCTACGTGGAGCCTGCGGGCAGCATTGCCGAGGACCCCGACAGCCCTATCGCTAAAGCCTATGCACTGGGAGCCGAGATTTATGCCCGGGAGGGCTACTGCCAAACCTGCCACCAGCAGAACGGTAAGGGACTCGGTGCCACCGGCTACCCCCCGCTAGCCGGCTCCCCCTGGGTGACGGGCGATCCGGAGCGGCTCATCAAACTGGTCACCTACGGACTCTACGGACCCCTCGAGGTACTCGGTAAGCAGTACGACGGCCAGGTACCGATGACGGCCTATGGTGGACTCATGAACAACGAGGAGATGGCCGCCGTCCTCACCTACGTGCGCAACTCCTTCGGTAACCAAGCCGGCATGATTAAGCCCGAGCAGATCGGCACGGTGCGTACTTCTACGGCCGGCCGCGAGGGGATGTACAAGGCCGAGGAGCTGCTGAAGGAGAACCCGATGGAGGTCAAGAAATAATAGCTGGAGATCAATACTCACTAAACACTATTCAATGCGCTACCTAGCAAGTTTGCTGTTCCTGATTCTACTTTGCACCTGCGGCCCCGCCACCGATAACACCGTACAGAGCACCACCGACGCGGAGGCCAACGACCGACCGAAAGTAGTCTTCGTGACCGGCGACGAGGAGTACCGCAGCGAGGAATCCATGCCGATGCTCGCCAAAATGCTGGAGAATAATATGGACGTGCAGACCGTAGTCGGCTATTCCCTGGATTCCACCGGCGTGATCGACCCCAACAACCTGTACAGCATCTCCAAGCTCGACGAGCTGGAAGATGCCGACCTGATGGTCGTCTTCGCTCGCTACCGTCAACTGCCTGCCGACATGGCCAAAAAGATTACGGACTACGCCGAGAGCGGCCGGCCGATGGTGGGTTTCCGTACCGCTACCCACACCTTCAAGTACCTGGAGGAAAGGGATAGTGCGCTAATGACGCTCAACGAGGACTGGCCCACGAAGGTATTCGGGCAGCGGTGGATCATCCACCACGGTCACTTCGAGGATGGTCACGGGCGGCTCACAGACGTCACCCTGGCCGAGGGCAAAGAAGATAATCCTATCCTTAATGGCGTCGAACCCTTCGAGGCCTATAGCTGGCTCTACCACGTAGCCGGTGGTGAGGATGCGCTCTCCGGCGACAGCGACCCCCTGCTGATGGGCCATAGCCTGCGCTCCAAAATCGAGGCCGAAGGGCAGACCGATAAGTACCCCATGGACCAGCCCGTAGCCTGGACTAAGACCTATACTGGTAGTAGCGGTACTCCGGCGCGGGTGTTCTTTACTACCCTAGGCCACCCCTATGATTTCAAAGAGGAGCCAATGCGTAAGCTGGCGCTGAATGGTATCTACTGGGCACTAGGCATGGAGGGTGAAATTCCCGAGGGTGGAGCGGACGCTACCATCATCGGCACCTATGAGCCAAATAACTCGGGCTTTGGGGACCTGTATAAAAAGGGTATGCGGCCGGACGCGAAGTAAGGTTGAGCGATCCCCTCCAAACCCTCCACGCCCTGCTCGACGGCACCCCGATCTGGCAGCGTACAATTAAGTTGAAACGGGGCGAACCCCTGGTCCTACCCGGTACTACAGACCGCAACCTCTACCGCGTCGACCACGGCATTCTGGTCAGCTGCCGGGAGGTAGCAGGCAGTCAGCAGTACATGCGCTTCGGCTACGCGGGCGACTACGTGATGTCGCTCGACTCCTACATCACCGGCCAGCCCACGGAGTATACCCTGCTAGCGTTGCGACGCACGGAGGTAGCCGTAGCCAGTCACACCGCCCACGAAGCCTGGCTACGGGAGCATGTTGAGCACACCGTCGCCTGGGAGGCCGGTAAGGGCTGGCTCATCCTGGGACTGATGGAACGCGAAGTGGACCTACTCACCGCCTCCCCCGAAGAGCGCTACCGCCGGGTGCTGGCACGCAGTCCGCGGCTATTCCAGGAGGTGCCCGCCAAGTATATCGCCAACTACCTACGCATGACGCCGGAGACTCTATCGCGGCTGAAGAAGAGCGGCTAGATCTTGAGCGAGCGCAAGATTGGGCGATGGAGCGGCCGGTACCTTTACTGGCATGAAAAGGGACAAAACCACCTTCCTACAGGAACTACGTGGACGTGCTGAACAGAATCTCCAACTGCTAGAAAACCTCGTGCAGTTACCGGAGGGAGCGTTGCAAGCGCGACCCAGCGATAAGGCCTGGACCGCCCTGGAAGCACTCCAACACATCAACTCCTTCAACCGGGCCTACCAGGGCAGAGCGGCCGAGGCGATTCGGCTTAACCGGAAAACACAGGCGTCGCGGAAGTTTCGCAGCGGTTTTCTTGGAGGGATCATCGCCAACTGGGCCCGCCCGGGGGCTACTACAATCAAACTACCCGCTCCGAAGAAAGTCAACTATCGTGGTCGGCCACTGGACCGCAGCGTACTCGAGCAGTCTCTCACCGATGCCCGGGAACTGCTTCGCTTACTTGATGACGCGGAGTCCGTCGATCTAACCACTACTAAGATCAGCTCCATGGAGGCCGCCTGGTTCAAGCTGCGACTAGGCGATGCCCTCCGCCTCATCGTCAACCACGACTGGCGCCACATCGAGCAGGCCGAGCGCGCCACCCGCGGCGAGGCGGGCATCCGCACAAAATAGCCGGAGGGCTTGCACGGGCGGCGCGCTTTTCTTTACCTTTGCGGCCCACCCGGTGCGGTAGCTCAGTTGGTAGAGCAATGGACTGAAAATCCATGTGTCGGCGGTTCGATTCCGCCCCACACCACTTCCCTCTCACGGGGCCCTGAGGAGAGGCCTGTCGGAAACTCCGGCGGGCCTCTCCGCATTTTACCCCCGAAGCCACGCCATGCCGTCCACCACCCCACCCCTCCGCATCGCCGTACAGAAATCGGGCCGCCTGCTGGATGAGTCCATCGAGCTACTCAAGGAATGCGGCATCCGGATCGACAACGGCCGCGACCAGCTCAAGGCCCCGGCCCGCAACTTCAACGCCGAGGTACTCTACCTGCGCAACTCCGACATCCCGCAGTACATTCAGGATGGCGTGGCCGACATCGGCATCATCGGCGAAAATACCCTGATCGAAAAGCAGAAGGACGCCGAGGTGGTGCTCAAACTGGGCTTTTCGAAGTGCCGGCTCAGCCTGGCCACCCCCCGCGGTAAGGCCTACGGCGGCGTAGAGAGCCTGCACGGACAGCGCATCGCTACCAGTTACCCTAATAGCCTACGCGTTTTTCTCAAGGAGAAGGGCATCGAGGCGGACATCCACGAGATCAGCGGCTCGGTCGAGATCGCCCCGAATATCGGCCTGGCGGATGCCATCTGTGACCTGGTCTCTACGGGCAGCACCCTATTCAAAAACGGGCTGGAGGAGCAGGACGTGATCCTCAAATCCGAGGCCGTCATCGCCGCTAGCCCTAAGATCGACGCCGGCCGGCGGGGCATCCTGGACAAGCTCGTCTTCCGCATAAAGTCCGTCCTGGCCGCCCGCAACCAGAAGTACGTGCTAATGAACGTACCCAACGCCAGCATCCAGCAGATCATCGAGCTGCTGCCCGGCATGCGCTCCCCCACCGTACTACCCCTGGCCGAGCAGGGCTGGTCGAGCGTACACACCGTGATCACCGAGGACCGCTTCTGGGACATCATCGACCGCCTGCGCGCCGCCGGGGCCGAGGGCATCCTGGTCGTGCCCATCGCCAAAATGATCGTCTGATGAAGATCTTCGAAGCCCCCAACCCCGGTGAGTGGGCGGCCCTCACCCGCCGCCCCGCCCAGGACCTCACCAAACTGGAAACCGCCGTGCGGGAGGTCATGCACCGCGTACAGACCGAGGGGGATGCTGCCCTGCGCGACTTTACCTCCCGCTTTGACGGGGTGGAACTGGAAGATCTTGCCGTGTCACAGGAGGATCTTAAAGGTGCCGCCGAACAAGTACCGAAGGAGCTTCAGCAGGCCATCCAGACCGCCAAGCGCAACGTCGAGACCTTCCACCGCGCCCAGCGCAGCGAGGTCCGCGAGATCGAAACCATGCCCGGCGTCACCTGCTGGCGGGAAAGTCGGCCCATCGATAAGGTAGGGCTCTACATCCCCGGTGGCACGGCTCCCCTCTTCAGCACAGTGCTGATGCTAGCCGTCCCCGCCCAGATCGCCGGCTGCCGGGAGATCGTCCTCTGCTCCCCCCCGAATAAGCAGGGTAACATTCACCCCGCTATCCTGTACACGGCTCACCTGTGCGGCGTCACCCAGGTTTTCCGGCTCGGCGGTTCCCAGGCCATCGCGGCCATGACCTACGGTACGGAGTCGGTGCCCAGGGTCTACAAGCTCTTCGGCCCCGGCAATGCCTACGTCACCGTCGCCAAGCAGCTCGCGCAGTTACAGGGTCTGGCCATCGATATGCCCGCAGGGCCATCGGAAGTGCTGGTGTGCGCGGACGCGGGTGCAAGGTCCAGTCACGTGGCGGCCGATCTGCTGAGTCAGGCTGAGCACGGGCACGATAGCCAGGTCGTACTGGTGACCGATTCCCGCGAAAAAGCGGACGACGTGTGGCTCCAACTTCAAGCGCAACTCGAGCAACTTCCCCGCCGGGAGCTCGCCGCTCAGAGCATCGCCAATAGCATGACCCTGGTCTTCCCCGACTGGCTGGAGGCCGCCGACTACGTCAATCTATACGCCCCCGAGCACTTGATTCTGAGCATGGCGAATGCCCGGGAGTTTGCCTCAGGCATCCGCAACGCTGGCTCCATCTTCCTCGGCTATTACACCCCCGAGAGCGTGGGCGACTACGCCAGCGGCACCAATCATACCCTACCCACCTACGGTTACGCGATGCAGTACAGTGGCGTGAGTCTGGACAGTTTCGTGAAAAAGATCACCTTTCAGGAGCTCACGCGGGAGGGGCTGCAGTTACTGGGGCCTACGGTGGAGGTGATGGCGGAGGCGGAGAAATTGATTGCTCACCGGGATGCGGTTCGGCTGCGGCTGGAGGATTTAAAACCACAGAGTTCCACAGAGTAGGGCACAGAGTTTCACGAAGTTACTGACGCGCTAACTCTGTGTTGCTCTGTGCCTTCCTCCGTGTAGATCTGTGGTTAACCTAACTAGTAATGAAAGAAATACAGGACCTAGTCCGTCCCAACATCCTCCACCTCACCCCGTACTCCAGCGCCCGCGCCGAGTTCAAGGGCAAAGCCGAGGTACTACTAGACGCCAACGAAAGTCCCTTCAACACCGGCCATAACCGCTACCCGGAGCCGCTCTCGACCGACATCCGTACCGCGCTGTCCGAGATGAAGCAGATCGACCCAGATAATATCTTCATCGGCAACGGCTCGGATGAGATCGTAGATCAGGTGACGCGGGTATTCTGTACACCGGGCCGGGATGCGGTGCACGCCCTACCCCCCACCTTCGGCATGTATAAGGTAGCGGCGGGAATCAATGATGCGGCGTTTCGTCCGCTGACTCTACTGCCGGACTTTACTATCCCCGTGGGGCCACTCAAGGAAAGCTGGGATGCTCACAGCAAGATACTCTGGCTCTGCAGCCCCAACAACCCCAGCGGCAACCTAATGGACCCGGCGGTGGTCGAGGACCTGATCCGGAGCTTCCCTGGGATCGTAGTGCTGGACGAAGCCTACATCGACTTCATCCCCGAAGCGAGCTTCCTGCCCCGCCTGGACGAGTTTCCAAACCTCATTATCATGCAGACGCTCTCCAAGGGCTGGGGCATGGCGGGGGTCCGGCTGGGCGTAGCGTATGCTTCTCCCTTCATCGTGACGATGCTGCGGGCAATCAAGATGCCCTACAACATCAACGTGCTGACCCAGCAGGTGGCACTACGGGCGCTACAGCAGCCAGAGGTGATGGAGGAACGAGTAGCACTACTAAAGTCCGAACGGCAGCGGCTGGAGCGGGAACTAGCAAAGTTTGACTTCGTCGACTTCATCTTCCCGTCAGTGACTAACTTCCTGCTGGTCCGCTTTACTGATTCCGACGCAGTGTATAAATACCTCCTCACCCACGGTATCGTAGTACGCAACCAGAGCTACCAACCCAATGCAGCGAGCTGTCTGCGGATCACGGCGGGGCTGGTGGAGGAGAATGATCGGTTACTGGCGGCGTTGGAAGCGTTTATAGTTTAAACCACAAAGTGGCACGGAGTAATGCACAGAGTTACACAGTGCTGAGCCATAACTCTGAGCACCTCTGTGCCTACCTTCGTGTGACTCTGTGGTGAATTCCCTGACAACATGCCCCAAAAACTCCTTCTCCTAGACCGCGACGGCACCCTCATCCTCGAACCCGACAACTACCAGGTAGACAGCCCCGATAAGCTCAATTTCTACCCCGGCGTCTTCCGCTGGCTGGGGCGTATCGTACGGGAGCTGGACTATAAACTGGTGATGATCACCAATCAGGACGGACTCGGTACCGACGACTACCCCGAAGACACTTTCTGGCCCACCCACGAGGTGATGCGCCGCGCCCTAGCCAGTGAGGGCATCGAATTCATCGAAGAGCTCATCGACCGCACCTACGCCAAGGACAACGCCCCCACCCGCAAGCCCAATACCGGACTGGTCGATAGGTACCGCACGGCCGAATACGACCTGGAGAACAGCTACGTCGTCGGTGATCGCCTGACAGATATGCAACTCGCCAAGAACATCGGTGCGAAAGGCTTCTGGCTGGCTAACGATCCGGAACTAGGTAACGATGAGCTCAGCCAGGACCAACTGGACGGACTAAAGGACACCATCGCCCTACGCACCACCGACTGGGAGGACATCTACCGCCACCTCCGCCTCGAAAACCGCACCGCCACCGTACGCCGTACCACCAAGGAAACCGATATCCTGATCGAGCTCGACCTCGACGGCACGGGGCGGACCGACATCCACACCGGCCTGGGCTTCTTCGACCATATGCTCGACCAGCTCGGCCGCCACTCCGGCTGTGACCTGACCGTACGGGTAAAAGGCGATCTCCACATCGACGAGCACCACACCATCGAGGACACCGCCATCGCCCTCGGCGAAGCCTTCGCTCGGGCCCTCGGCGACAAGCTCGGCATCGAACGCTACGGCTGGTACCTACCCATGGACGACGCCCTGGCTCAGGTCGGTATCGACTTCGGCGGCCGCCCCTGGCTGGTTTGGGAGGCCGAGTACCGGCGCGAGCGGATCGGCGACGTGCCCACCGAAATGTTCTACCACTTCTTCAAGTCCTTTACCGACGGCGCCCGCTGCAACCTCAATATCAAGGTAGAGGGCGACAACGAACACCACAAAATCGAAGCTACCTTCAAGGCCTTCGCTAAAAGCATCAAAATGGCGAAGCAGCGGGATGTGGAGAACATGCGTCTACCAAGCACCAAGGGGGTATTGTAGTTCGTTTCTTACCAGTGATCCCAAAAACTGCTTGGCTGGTAGTCTGCCTACTGGGCACCACCGTGCTGTGGGGTCAGCAAGCAGCACCGCTGTCCAACCTGCGCGAGCGCACCGTGGCCGTCAATCCCGCCGGACAACTCGTAGACACCCTAACCATCGCTCCCGGCAGCCTTCAGATCACCGCCCCCTCCGGTCAGCCTATCCCCCAAAGTAGCTATACTCTCTCGGGCCGCTTCCTGCGCTGGAACACGGTTGATCTTCCTGATTCGTTGCACCTGCGCTACCGCGCCCTGCCCTTCGCCCTGGACGAGCGCATGCGCCTGATCGATTCCACCCAGCTACGGCGCGAGGAGGCCGGGCTGGTCATCGGTGGCTACGATCCTTACGTGCGCTCCGGCCTGCTCGATAACGACACTAAGGTGCAGACCCAGGGTAGCTTCAGCCGCGCCATCAGCTTTGGCAACCGCCAGGACCTCGTCCTCAACTCCGCCTTCAATCTCCAGCTCAACGGCGAGCTCGGCAACGGCATCCAGGTCGCTGCAGCCATCACCGACGAGAACCTGCCCGTACAGCCCGAGGGCACCA
Organism: Saprospiraceae bacterium; assembly: GCA_958295895.1. Classification (GTDB taxonomy): domain Bacteria; phylum Bacteroidota; class Bacteroidia; order Chitinophagales; family Saprospiraceae; genus Neolewinella. The sequence goes on from CATQHI010000026.1 coordinate 19,639, forward strand.
CCCAGCAGCTGCGGGAGTTCGACCGCATCTTCATCCAGCTACGCAAGGATCGCACCCAGCTCACGGCCGGCGACTACGAGCTGCGCAACCCGGAGGGCTACTTCATGCGCTACTACAAAAAGCTAGAGGGAGCCACCTTCACGACGGTAGCGGGGACAGGGGGCGGGGCCGCAGGTGCAGAAGAACTCGGTGAAAGCGGCGTAGTAGACGGAGGCCAGTTCACCAACTCGGCTAGCATCGCCGTTGCCCGCGGCCAGTTCATCCGTCAGAATATCACGCCGGGGGAGGGCAACCAGGGGCCGTACAAACTGACCGGCGACGGGGCGCAGCGGTTCCTGATTGTCCTTGCCGGCACCGAGCGGGTGTACCTCGACGGGGAGCTGCTCGTGCGCGGGCTCGACGCCGACTACGTCATTGACTACAACCTGGCGGAGCTGACCTTCACCACGCGGCGGCTCATCACCCGCGACGTGCGCATCACCGTGGAGTACGAGTACGCCGATCAGCGCTACCTGCGTACCCTTACCGCCGGCAGCAGCCGCTACGACCGGGGCCGCTTCAGCGCCTACCTTAACCTGTATTCCCAGCAGGATAGCAAGACGGCCACCGGCGACCTGGAGCTCACCCCCGCCCAACGGGAAGCCCTGAGCCTGGAGGGTGATAGTCAGGACGGCATCGCCGTACCGAGCATCGATACCCTGGAGGGCCGCGAAGAACTCCGTACTACCTATGCCCTACGCGACACCCTGATTGAGTGCGCGGTAGATCAGCAGTACCTGGTACAGAGTAATGACGCCGAGCTAGGCCGCTACGTTGCCACCTTCACCGACCGGGGGGCGAACGGCGGGGCCTACGACCTCGACCCCGACCGACCGGGCAACGAGCGTATCTATGTGTTCGTAGGTTACGACGAAAACTGCCGACCACTGGGACGCTACGCACCGGAGATCGACCTAGTACCCCCCCAGCAGCAGCAGCTGTTTGCCCTGGGCGGGGAGTACCGCTTCACGGGGGAAGGAGCCATCCGTATTGAGGGTAGCCGCAGTAAGCTTGACCTGAACCGGTTCAGCCGACTCAATAGTAGCGACGACATAGGCCATGCGTTACGGATAGATATGGACCGGACATTGCCCCTCGGCGCGGACAGCAGCGGCTGGGCAGTAGCCGGACGGGCCCGCTACGAGTTTGTGGAAAAGACCTTCACCTTCATTAACCCCTACCGCTCCCCGGAATTCTACCGCAACTGGAACTTAAGTAACCGGCTAAGCACCATCCGACCGGAAGCCGCCACCGAGCAACTGGCCGGGGGCGGACTGGGGCTGTTGCGGCGGGGTGTGGGCCGCATTGACTACGATTATGAGCAGTTCGTGCGGGGAGATGACTACAGTGGGCGGCGGCACGAGGCACTCCTACAACTGGACGTGGCGGGCTGGGAGGCCGGCGGTGCCTTCAGTCAGCTTAACAGTGAGGACACCGAAACTAGGGGCAGCTTCCGCCGACCCAGCCTGCGGGTAGCCAAGGAACTGACTGGACTGGGTGGCTGGGAGATCAGCGCGGCGTACGCGGGGGAACGGAGCGCACGGCAGGGACTACAGAGCGATACCTTGTCCCCGCTTTCCTTCCAGTACGCTAAGTATGTGCTCGGCTTACAGTCCCCCACTGACGAAAAGTACGGCTTCACCCTTACCGCTAATCAACGCGACGACCGGCTCCCCGACGTGACCGAACTGCGTCGTAGTACCTCGGCTCGGGAGGTGAGTGCCGAGGGCAAGTACCAGGCCGGTAGCAACTTGCAACTGGGCGGCAACTTCACTTACCGCTCCCTGGAGGTTCCCAGTCCGGACCTGGTCGACGATCCCCCGACCAGCACCTTCCTGGGCCGGCTGGACGTACGCGCCGATGCCCTCAAGCGCGCCTTCAGCAGCCAGACTACCTACCAGGTCGGCAGCGGACAGGAGCCGCGGGCGGAATTCCAGTACGTGCGGGTACAGCCGGGGCAGGGGCAGTACATCTGGCAGGACAGCCTGTACAACAACGACGGTAAGATCCAGCCCAACGAGATGGAGCTCAGCCCATTCCCCGACATTGCCGACTACCTGCGCGTAAGTGTATTCAACAACACCTTCATCCGCACCGACAACGTAAGTATCAACCAGCGCTTCAACTGGGATCCCGATCGACTCTGGAGCAGCAGCGAGGGTATCCGCAACTTCCTGCGCCGCATCGCCCTGAATACGGCCATCAATATCGACCGCAAGACACAGGCGTCGGATGACATAGCGAGTTGGAACCCCTTCCAGCTTGCCGTGGCCGACAGCAACCTCGTAGCCCTGACCGTGCGCCGCCGCCACGGCCTGTTCTTCAACCGCGCCAACCCCCGCTACGACATCCAACTCAGCAACGGCGAGCAGCGCAACCGCCGCGTACTCACCACCGGCTACGAGAGCAGTCGCCGCGAAGACTGGGAGCTCCGCCTCCGCTACCGCCCCAACGACCAGCTTAGTTTGGAAGCCGCCGGCATTACGGGCCGCCGCGAGTCCGACTCCGAGCGCTTCAATGAAAAGGATTACAAGATCGTCTTCCACCGCCTGGAGCCCAGCGTGAACTGGCAGCCAGGGGAGTTTCGCTTCAATACCACGGTGACGGTGGGCCGCGAGGAGAACACCCTACCCGAGGTCGACGGCGAGTTCACCCTCCGCCGCGAGCTCAAGGTCGAAAGCAACTTCCGCAACTTCCTCAACGCCGGCTTCCAGTGGATTCAGATCGACTTCGAGAACGGCAGCTCCAGCAGTCCGGTCGGCTTCGCCCTCCTCCAGGGTCTTCAGCCGGGTCGCAACCTTCTTTGGAACATCAACTTCACCCAGCAGCTCGGGGAGTACCTCCAGCTTAACCTCATTTACGACGGCCGGCAGACGGGGGAGGCGGCGACGGTGCACGTGGGGCGGGCGCAGGTGACGGCGCAGTTCTAAGCGAGGCGAAACCGCACGTAAGTGATCGGCTTATGCTTATGCATGCGCTCGTAGTAGGTCTCGGTGGCGAGCTCCGGCAGGGGGAGGGGCTTGGCGTAGATGTCGTCGTCGTGGTACTGGATATCTACCTGAGGCTGGGTAGCGAACTGCGCAAGCGTCCAGTCGTAGAGCTCCCGGCTGTCGGTCTTGAGGTGGAGGGGGCCGCCGGTGCGGAGGATCCTGCGGTACTGCTGGAGGAACTGGGGGGCAGTGAGGCGGCGGTTCTCCTTCCCCTTCTTGAGGAAGGGGTCGGGGAAGGTGATCCAGATCTCAGCGACCTCGCCGGGGGCGAAGAAGTGACTGATAACTTCGATGCGGGTGCGCAGGAATGCGGCGTTATCGAGCTCCTCCGCTAGAGCGGTCTTGGCCCCTTTCCAGATGCGGGCCCCCTTGACGTCGACGCCGATGAAGTTGCGGTCGGGATACTGCCGGGCCAGGTCCAGGGTATACTCCCCGCGGCCACAGGCTAGCTCTACGGTGATGGGGTGGTCGTTGCCGAAGTGCTCCGTGGCCCACCTGCCGCGTAGGTCTAGCTCGGTACCGTTGAGGCCGGTTAGTTTAGGCTGGGCGGGGTCGAAGCTCTCGTAGACGTTGGGGAAGCTGAGGTTTTCGGCAAATTTTTGGAGCTTGTTGCGGCCGGGCATGGGGGTGGAGATGGGTTGGGAGGGCGAAGGTACAGTGAGTGTGTGCGTGGTGCTTCGCAGTAGCGCTGCGCGCTATTTTGAGGGGGGTGAACCACGGATTTAACACAGATTGACCACAGATTTTGCACGGATTACTAGCGCCTGCGGCACTAGCAGTCCGTGACGGCCTCCCGCAGCACCGCAGGTGCTGGCCTCTGTGGCTTACATCAGGCTTAGATTAGGGGCCCCTCCCCCTAATCACGCATTTCCCTGATGACGCATCCAACGACGGCTCTGTGAAAACTCTGTGAAACTCTCTGTGTGGCCCCCTTCAGGGGGACTCTGTGGTGAGCCCTCCAACGCCCGTGGTGAGCCCTCCAACACTAAGCCCCCAATAACCGATGATACTTCCGCGCAAACTCCCCCCGCCCGTTACTCCGCGGAAAAGCCCCCGCCGGCACCGGCACCCCCAAGAACCTACACAACGGCTCCCATCCCTCCCGCACATTGAAGACCAGCAGCCGCTCGGACGGAATGGTAGCCTGAATACGTGCATTCCAGTCCCGAAAGAACTGAATTGCCCGCGCCCTCCGCACTACCTCATCCTCCGCATCCAACTGCCAGAACTTACCGGCTAACTGGGCTACCTCGAGAAGCTGGCGCTGGCGGCGAGAGAAGGGGAGCTTCAACGACATACGAATCTTACCCCCCAGGCTCGGCTCGGCATCCAGAATGGTAGCACGTGCGCTAGTGTACCAGGACGCTTCGTCACGAACGGTAAGAATACACTTAGCTCGGGGATAATGCTTTAGGATAGGTTCGTGGTAGGCAACCGTAGGAAAATCAACCGCGGCCCCGTAGCCCCGGAAGAGGCGGTCCAGATCAGTACGGCCACCTGCGTGAAGCTCCTTCCAGTGGCGGATGTCCCGGGGCTGAGCCAGGAGGGTATCCATGTGATAACACTTGCCAAATCCGAGCTGCTCGAGGGCTAATTTGAGGGAGAGCGTGCCGGTGCGCCCCAGTCCGAGACCGACTACTTCGAGTGCCATACGGGGTGTTTACAGTCGGTATATCCGTTTTGTTCCCGCAACTTTGCACCTGCGTCCGCGCCCCCCGTTGCCTAACAAGAAGCACCCGCCCATGCCTACCCGTGCCTACCAGCAAGCCGTATTCGATATCGTAGAGGACCTCAGGGCCTACCGGGCCAAACGGGGAGATAAATTTCGCTACTCCGACGTGTACGACCAGGCCGGCAATCAGTACGTGAACCTGGTGCAGGAGGGCGGTGGGATACTAGGGATCGCCCTGGTAGGATTTACCTACGTGCTGGAGGAACTGGGACTGCGCTTCCTCAGCCTGGGAGGCACCAGCGCCGGCTCGATCAATACCCTGCTGATGGCCGATATGGGGCAGCCGGCGGAGAAAAAGAGCGTACGCATCCTGGAACGGATCGGGGAGAAAAATTTTATGGACTTCGTGGACGGTGGCTACGATGCCGAGCAACTCACCCAGGCCATCGAGTCGGGCAACCGCATCCAACTGTACCTGCACCTAATGACAAACTTCGCCGAGATTAAGGGCGACCTGGGGGTGAACTCCGGCGATCACTTCGAGGAGTGGCTCTCCGACATCCTCACCCATAAAGACTGGCAAAGCCTGGAGCGCAACCTGCGCGACCTGCCCGAGGGCCTGGTCGAGTACATCGACGTGGAAGGGTTTAACTGGATCAACTTCAGCATCACGGAGGAAGAGAAGCTGAAACTCTTCCGCCAGGGGGCCCGGGCCGCCAGCCGCTTCCTGCGCCGCTTCGACTGGCAGGCCTACAAGGAGAACATCAAGGCCAAGCTACTCCACCGCATCAAGCCCGTCGTGTGGGAGCTCAGCGACCTACGCGACCTCGGTGAGACCCTGGAGGTACTGGGCATCAACGACGATCAGGAGCTGGAAGCCAAAATTAAGCGCATCCGCGACCGCCCCACCCCCTACAACGTGCTCTGGATCGACGACGCCTTCACCTACGCCCTGCCCCTGGCCATCCTCGAACGGCTCCACACCTACTGCTACACGGTGCGCTACGGCGCGCCTCTCCCCCCCAACATCATCAACCGCCCCGGCCGCAACACCATCGTGCACCGCCACCTCGTGGAAGAAGTCGTCGAGGGTCTCAGCAAGATCACTTACAATGCCTGACCTTTACTGTTTAGCACTACTACCTCCCGCAGCGCCGCCAGGCGCTGGCCTCTGTTTACCTCCCTATCCTAACGGCTCTGTGAAAACTCTGTGAAACCCTTTGTGTGGCCGCTAGGCCATCTGTGGTGAACCCTCCAACGCCTACCACACCCCCACGCCTCCCCCTTGAAGGACCTCCTCCACCAAATCCGCACCTACTTCTCCGGCAACCCCTACCAGGAGCTCCTCGCCGCCGCCTGGCACTACGCCCGCGGCATGCGCGGCCGCTACCTACTCATCTACGCCATGTTCACCTGCGTGAACCTGATCATGTCCCTGCAGCCCATCGTCTTCGGCTACTTCATCAACTACCTGCAGGCGGGGGAGGGAGACCTACTCACCGGCACCTGGATCTACGGTGCGGCGTACATGGCCATCATCTTCGGCCACTGGGCCTTTCAGTGGCCGGCCCGCCTCATGGAGCGCCGCATGGCCTACGACATCAGCCGCCGGCTGCTCACCGAGACCTACGACCGGGTGGTGCACCTGCCGCTCGACTGGCACCGCCGCCACCACTCGGGCGATACCATCAACCGCACGCGTAAGGCCTACGAGGCGCTCAAGAACTTCTTCGACAACGGCTTTACCTACTTCCAGACGTTGGTGCGGATGCTGTTTGCCATTGCGGCCATCCTGTACTTCTCCGCAATTTTTGGCGGGGTCGCGGGTGCAACGGGGGTGCTGATCGTACTCACGGTGTTGGCCTTCGACCGTCCCATCATCGCGGCCACGATCGAGAACAACGAGCGGGAAAACGATCTACTGGCGGGTCTGACGGACAACCTCGGCAACATCATCACCGTCACTACCCTCCGGCTGGGCCGGCAGACCTCCAAGCGGATCGACCGGCTCGTGCGTGCCGTGTGGCCGCCGTTCTTGCGCAACACCAAGCTCAACGAGGAGAAGTGGTTCACGACCAGCATTCTCATCGGGGTGATGTACGTGGTGATCGTGATCGGTTATGTGTACCAGAACTACGTGCCGGGCGAGGTTTTCCTGGTCGGTGGACTGGTCACGCTCATCGGCTTCGTCAACCAGTTCTCCAACATGTTCAATGCCCTGACCGGGCAGTACAATACCGTGATCCGATTGCGGGCGGACCTGGCGGCCATCGACCCCATTACGGAGGCCTACGGGCGGCGGTCGCGGCCGAGCCTGCCGGTGGGCACGGCGGTGATCAAGGACTGGCAGGAGCTTCGGGTCGATGACCTACAGTTTATCTACGATCAGGAAAACGAGGAGAGTCGGGGGCTGAGCGACGTGCGTTTAAGGCTTGGGCGGGGCAAGCGCATCGCCTTCATCGGGCCCAGTGGCAGTGGTAAAACAACCCTGCTCTACAATCTCCGAGGACTGTACCCACCGGACCATATCGCCCTGCGCTTCGACGACCGCCCCATCGACACCCCCGCCCAGCTGTACGAGCAGACGACGCTGATCCCGCAGTCGCCCGAGATATTCGAGGACACCATCCTGCACAACCTCCTGATGGGTATCGCCCGCAAGCCAGCGGCTATTGAACGCGTCATTCATCTGGCGGCTATGGAGGACGTGGTAAGTAAGGCGGAAAACGGACTCGACACCGTACTCTCCGAGGGCGGTGCTAACCTTAGCGGCGGGCAGCGGCAGCGCTTGAGTATTGCCCGGGGCCTACTTGCGGCGGAGTCCTCTACCCTACTGCTGCTGGATGAGCCCACCAGTAGTCTCGACCCCCAGTCGGAGGTGCTGGTGTACGAGCGCATCTTCGCGGCCTATCCGGATAAAACCATCGTGAGTACGCTGCACCGCTTGCATTTGCTGCGGGAGTTTGACTATATCTACTATTTGGAGGATGGGCGGGTGCGGAGTGAGGGAACGCTAGAAAAATTGCTAGCAGATAGTGGGGCATTCCGCGAGTTGTACGAGCAGCAGGTAACCCTGTAGCTCAGTACCGCGCCGGGCGGTCACCAGGAAGTGCGTTGCTGATAAACTCCCGCAAATCCTCATTAGCCGCCTCCAGATCCGGCCGCCGCAGGTACATCATGTGTCCACTCTCGTAGCCCTTGAAGCTCAGCCGGTCGCGCATCCGCCCGCTGGGGTCCAGGTGCCAAAGGCTGTACTTGGCGTCGTAGTAGTTGGTGGCCCCATCGAAGTAGCCCGACTGGATCATCACGTTCAGGTAGGGATTCTGGGCCATGGCCTGACGGAGATTGGGTCCGGTCTGGTCGCCGGAACGATCCCAGGGGTAGACTGGCCCGAACATATTGTACTGCAAATCGGTCCGGAAGCCCAACTCCTCCCGCAGGTAGTAATTGATGGCAGGCGTGAAGGAGTGCAGCCAGCTGGTGAGCTCGCTGTTGTAGTCGGGCGAGTCTCCGGTGGCCATGGCGTCGATGCCCCGGTAGCGGCTGTCGAGGCGGCCTACGGTGTAATCTCCCCGTTCCTCCCCCCGCAGCAGGTGCTTCCAGAAGTAGTCGGTGGTGGGCATCAGGTTGTTGTCCAGCCACTGCTGGGCGTCCAGGCCGGAATAGCGGGCGGCGGTTGTGGCTACCTCCTGGCGTTTATCCTCGGCCAGATTCATGCCGGAGGCCAGGGCGGGGAGCAGTTCGTCACGGGTATAGGTTTCCACCTCTTCCAGTAATTCTTCCAGCTCGCGTCCCTGCAACTCGGGGGGCAACTGCCGGTGGTACCAGGCCGCCGCCGCAAAGTAGGGCAACCGGTTAGCGGCCTCCACGATACCTTCCCGGGGAATGCCGATCTCGGTCGGCGAGACCAGCACCACGCCATTCAGGTACATCCAGCGGGCGTCCTGTAGCTCCAGGGCGAGGCCGGAAACGCGGGTGGTGCCGTAGCTCTCCCCGATCAGGAATTTAGGCGAGCGCCAGCGGTCGTGGCGGCTCACCCAGTTGCTCACCCAGTCGGCCAGGTACTCGATGTCCTGATTTACCCCGAAAAACTGCTCCCGGTCGGCCCCCTCCACCATCCGACTGAAGCCGGTATTAACGGGGTTGACGAACACGATGTCGGTCACGTCCAGCACCGAGTAGGAATTATCGCTTACGCCGTAGGGCTGTACGGGGTAGCCCTCGGGGTCGATATTGAGCGCCTTGGGTCCGGTATAGGCCAGGTGCATCCATACGGAGGCTGAGCCGGGCCCGCCGTTGAAACTGATGAGCAGGGGGCGGTTGGGATCGTCGCGATCTGTACGCAGGTAGTAGGTATAGTGCAGCCCGGCGGTGACCTTGCCGGTATCGTCGTAGACGGGTTGCACACCGGTTTCTACGCGGTAGGCGACGGGCTGGCCCCTGATGGTCACCTGATCCGTGGAGAAGATCATCGTATCCAGGGGGAGGTGGCGGCTGTGCTCCTGGGCGGCGAGGGGCAGCCAGATACCGATACCGAGTAGATAGAGCAGTGTACGTAGCATGCAGAGCAGGTTTGGGCGTAGCGAAGTAACGGTTTTCCGGGCGGGCACGCAGGTGCAAAGAAAATAGTAGGTTAGCGACCGCGCAACCTGCCCCCCATCAAACGGATACCTCCTCCCCTCATCATGCTCTTCGCCATCATCGTGGCGGTGACGGCCATGACCTACCTGCTGCCGGCCGGACTCTACGCACGTACGGAGATCGACGGGCAGCTGCGGGTGGTACCCGGTAGCTATGCGGAGGTAGCCCCCACCCCGGTCGGTCCCTTCGCCATGTTCCGCGCCTTTCCGGAGGGTTACCGGCTGGCCACGCCGGTGATCTTCATCTGCCTGGCCAGTGCGCTCATGTTTTCGGTACTGGAGCGTACGCAAACTATCGAGAATGCAGTGGGCCGCCTGGTGTACCGTATGGGTACCGAGCGCTCGGAGCTACTACTCGTACTGCTCACCTTCATGTACGGCCTGCTGGGCATCATGGTGGGTTACGAGAACAACATCGCTACGGTGCCCATCGCGGTGGTGGTGGTACTGGCTCTGGGGGGTGATCTGGTGCTGGCGGCCGGGGTGAGCCTGGGGGGCATGACGGTAGCCTTCGGGCTGAGCCCCATTAATCCGTATACGGTGGGCATCGGGCACGAGATCGCGGGGTTGCCGCTATTCAGTGGCTGGTGGCTGCGCTCGATTCTTTGCGGCGGGGCGCTGGCGATCACGGCCTACTACAATGTGCGTTACTACCGCCGGCTACTGGCGGACCCCAACTCGGGCATCGGGCGTGGGCTGGATACCTCGGGCCTAGCGCTATCGCGGCCGCTGACGGACTACCGCATCACCGGTCGCAACTGGTGGCTGCTCGGCGTCTTCCTTGCCGGGCTGGGGGTGGTGCTGTTCGGCGTCTTTCGGCTCGGCTTCGGCATCAATGAGATATCGGCGGTCTTTCTAGTGGTTACTACAGTGAGTGCCCTCACCAGCGGCCTCACCGCCCGGGAGTTCACCGACTCGGCCATGCGGGCGGTAGCGGAGATGGCCCCGGCTACCTTCATCATCGGCATGGCAGCCACGGTGAAAGTAATCATGGAGCAGGGCCAGATACAGGATACCATCAGTTACGGCCTGGCTCAGGCGCTGGACGGGCTACCGACCTATGCCTCAGCGGTGGGTATGTCGGTAGGGCAGAGCGGTATCAATCTGCTCATACCTAGTGGCTCCGGCCAGGCACTGGCTACCCTGCCAGTAATGATTCCGCTGGGTCGGGCACTGGAGCTAAGTCCGCAGATTTCAATCCTTGCCTTCCAGGTCGGTGACGGGGTGACCAACCTCTTTAATCCCTCCCTGGGTGGCCTGGTAGCTATGCTCGGGGTGTGCCGCGTGCCCTTCGACCGTTGGTTGCGCTTCATTCTGCCGCTGACGGGGGTGCTACTGGTGTGGGCGTGGGTGGGGTTGTTGGTAGCGGTGGCGGTAGGGTATAGTTGAGCGTGCTACCTTTCCCCCATGGCACGAAAAGACCTGTTCCATGAAGAGTTTAAGCAAGCTCTTACTAAGGATGGATGGAAAATCACTCATGATCCACTCATCATTCGCCTTACTGAAGAGCGATTGGGAGAGATAGACTTAGGTGCTGAAAAGGTTATCGGAGCCAGTAAAGAGGGGACACAAATTGCCGTTGAAGTCAAAACTTTCTTAGCTCCGTCTTTTGTTAACTCATTACACCGGGCCGTAGGTCAGTATATTAACTACAGCATAGCCCTCAGAAGGAGTAGTGAAGCGCGAACACTCTACCTAGCAATCCCAGATGCAATTTGGATACGGGAGTTTCAAGACGCCTACCTCAAAGAGGTTCTCTCTTATTCACAGATCAAACTGATAACCTACGACCCTGCCACCAAAGAGATCGTCCGATGGATAGAGTGAACCACACAAATATTGTAAAAGCCTATCTCCAACAGCTTATTAACAGATGGGATGAGTACAACAGCTCAGTGAACTCAGACTATCTACAGCATAGTCTCATCTTAGATGATACCCATCAGCGCTACTTACTCGGTCGCTACGGCTGGATGGATGGAAAGTACACCTATACGATTGCAATACATATCGACATCATCAACGATCGCGTTTGGATTCAACGGAACACCACTGAAGAGGAGATTGTCGATGAACTCGCCGATCACGGCATCCCATCGCACGAAGTAGTCTTAGGTTTTGTCTCTCCAGACCTGCGCGAGTTGTATGCTTATGGGGCCGGTAGTTAAGCCTCTCAATGTTGCGGGGGCGGGGTCGCGGGTGCGGAGTACTCGAGCAATCAGTCGCAAGCCCCGGCCCACCAGCCTCCGTATCTTCGCCCCATGCCCAACCCCGCTACCGACAAACGCCTCTTCCTGCTCGACGGCCACGCCCTGGTGTACCGCGCCCACTTCGCCTTCATCAACCGGCCGCTGATCAACTCCAAGGGCATCAACACCTCGGCGATGCACGGCTTTACGCGCACGCTGTGGGACCTGATGAAAAACCAGCAGCCCACCCACCTGGCCGTCGTCTTCGACCCCGATGGGCCGACGTTTCGCAACGAGCTGGCGGCCGACTACAAGGCCAACCGAGAGGAGCAGCCGGAGGATATCGGCATCGCCTTTCCGTACGTGCACCAGATCCTGCAGGCCTTCAAGATCCCGATCATCATCGTGCCGAACTTTGAGGCCGACGACGTGATCGGCACGCTGGCCAAGCAGGCCGCGCGGCAGGGCTACGAGGTGTACATGGTCACCCCCGATAAGGACTACGGGCAGCTCGTGGAGGAAAAGATCTACATGTACAAGCCCAGCCGCATGGGTAACGGCATTGAGATTCTGGGGGTAGAGGAAATCAAAAAGAAGTGGGGCATCACTCACCCCCTACAGGTGATCGACATGCTGGGGCTGATGGGGGATTCGGTGGATAACATCCCTGGCGTGCCCGGCATCGGACCCAAAACGGCGGCTAAGTTCATCGAGCAGTACGGGAGCATGGAGGAGCTGCTGGCGAATAAGCACAAGATCCGGGGCAAGAATAAAGAGCGTTTGACTGAGTTCGAGGAGCAGGCCAAACTGAGTAAAGTACTGGCGACCATCGACATTAACGTGCCCATTCAGTTTGACGAGCGGGCCTACCTCATCGAGCCCTTCGACCGGGAGTATCTGACGGATGTATTTCGGGAGCTGGAGTTCCGCAGTATCGCCAATGAGATCCTGGGACTGGAGGAAGAGACAAAGCCGGCTACCGCGCAGGGAGATCTCTTCGCCGCCCCTAGCTCGCCCTCCCGCAAGTACTCCGCACCCGCGGCCCCGCCCGCACACACCGTAGCAGACCAGAATTTCGAGAATACCGAACAGCAGTACCGTAAGGCCGAAACCCCCGAGGAACGTGCTGCCCTGCTGGACCAACTGACGCAACAGCAAGTACTTTCTTTCGATACCGAAACAACTAGCGTAGACCCCACAACGGCCGAGCTGGTGGGTATGAGCTTTGCCTGGAAGGAGGGAGAAGCCTACTATGTGCCCGTACCCGCTGACCGCACTGAGGCCGAAAAGATCGTGGCGGAATTCGCCCCCGTCCTGGCCGACGAGACGGTCGATAAAGTGGGGCAAAACCTGAAGTATGACATGATCGTGCTGGAACGCTACGGGGCTACGGTACGGGGTAAGTTGCTGGACACCATGGTGATGCACTACCTACTGCACCCCGATAAGCGCCATAAGATGGACCTAGTGGCTGAAGAGTACCTGAACTACAAGCCGGTACCCATCGAGGCCCTGATCGGCAAGGGCAAAAAGCAGCTCACGATGCGCGATGTGGCGGTAGAAAAGGTCGTCGATTACGCCTGTGAAGACGCCGACATCACGCTGCGACTCTACCACGCGCTGTGGCCCGAACTGGAAGAAGAGGAGCTGGTGGAGCTGTACGAAACGGTAGAGGCCCCGCTCATTCCCGTACTGCGCGACATCGAGCTGGCGGGCATTAACGTCGACGGCGACTTCCTGAATGAGTACAGCAAGGTGCTGACCGAGGAGTTGCATAAAATCGAGAAGGAAATTTACGAGCTGGCTGGCTCGGAGTTCAACATCGGCTCGCCGAAGCAGATCGGGGAAATTCTCTTCGGGCGTATGGGCGTGCCGTACAAGGGCAGCAAGACCAAGACCGGGCAGTACAAGACGGACGAGGCTACACTAGTAGAGGCCGGCGTCGACTTTCCGATCGTAAAGTTGATCCTACGCCACCGCAGCCTGAGCAAGCTCATCGGCACCTATGTGGATGCCCTGCCGCTGCTGATGAACGAGGAGGACGGACGTATCCATTCCAGCTTCAACCAGACCATCGCGGCTACGGGCCGGCTAAGTAGTGCCAACCCGAACCTCCAGAATATTCCGGTACGGACGCCGGAGGGGGCCGAGGTGCGCAAGGCCTTCATCCCGCGCGATAAGGACCACGTCCTGCTGGCCTCCGACTACTCCCAGATCGAGCTGCGGCTGGTGGCGGCGCTGAGCCAGGACGAGGGCATGCTGGACGCCTTTAAGACCGGTAAGGACATCCACACGGCCACCGCCGCGCTGATCTTCAACGTGCCCTACGAGGAGGTGACGCGCTTGCAGCGCTACCAGGCCAAGACGATCAACTTTGCCATCCTGTACGGGGCGGGGGCTACGCGGCTGACGCAGGAGCTGGAAATCAGCCGGGCTGAGGCCAGCGAGCTCATCAACAACTACTACGAGCGGTTCACCGGTCTTAAGCAATTTATGAGCGGTACGGTGGAGCAGGCCAAGGACGAGGGATACGTCAGCACCCTGCTGGGCCGCAAGCGCTCCCTGCGCGATATCAACAGCCGCTCGAGCGTGGCCCGCGCCCTGGCCGAGCGCATGGCCATGAACACCCCCATTCAGGGCACGGCGGCCGATATGATTAAGCTGGCGATGATCCGCATTCATAAGGCCCTGCGGGAAAAGAACTTTAAGACGCGGATGATTCTTCAGGTGCACGACGAACTGGTTTTCGACGCGCCGCGCAACGAGGTGGAGGCCGTCACCCCGCTGATCGAGGAGTTGATGCGGGAGGCGATCCCGAACCTGGACGTGCCGATCGTGGTGGAGACGGGGGTGGGGGAGAACTGGCTGGAAGCGCATTAGGCGCCCTGGCCGCTAAGCGCAACCTTCGGTTACAAAGCTGGATTGTACCACCGATGGCACGTAGGGGCAAGAACTATACGGAGCGAATGCGGGGGCCGGTGGGCGAGTGTGAGCTGTGCGGGCGGGTGCGGCCACTGACGGAGCATCACCTGATCCCGCGGGCCGTGCACCGGAAGACTCAATTTCAGAAGCGGTTCACGAAGGAGGAGATGACCGAGCGGCGTATCAGTATCTGCCGGATGTGTCATAAGGGCATTCACCGCATCATTCCGGACGAGAAGGAACTGGCACGGGACTATAACACGAAAGAGCTCTTACTAGCGGATGAGCGAATCCGGCGGCACGTGGAGTGGGTGGCGAAGCAGCGGTAAGGGTACAAAAAAAGGCAAGCCGGAAGAACCAGCTTGCCCGAACATTAACCAAAAACCCAGCAAAAGACATGACCTTAGATCGTGCGAATAGTAGCGCCAAGGGGGTTGGCGCGCATCGCGATAACAGTCAGGCCATACAGGAAGTCGCTACTACGCTGAGCTGCGAGCCCAATTCATGGGCATGGTCAGTTCAGCGGAATCTCGAGCAAAAATGTTCCCTGATCAGCAGGTTTATCGGCGGCAGCGGTGAGGTCAGCTGCCGGCTAACGATGCCACAATATAGGGCCTTATTCGCACATACGATAATTTTACGGCCCCAAACATGCACCGGGGCCAGCCGTTGCACTGTACACGCCGCCCCAAAGCGGCCTAAAACATACCCATGCAACTTACCGATCAGCAGCAATCCGAAAAGCAGGCCGTAGCCGCCCAGCTCCTCACGATCAAGGAAAACTCCTACCAGAACATGATGGCCATGCAGAACGCCGACATGAATGAGGCGGAGGAGACGAATGACAACGTCCAGAATATGTTTGAGGACGGCAAGGTCGACCAGAGCATCAACCGCGTCGAGGCCCGGGCCTCCGTCGTCGAAGCCCTACAGCACGACATCCGCGTGCTGGCTAACCTGGAAGAGATCGAGCCCACCGAGGAGATCCAGCTCGGCGATATCGTCATCACCGACAAGGGTAACTTCTTCGTCGCCGCGGCCAGCGACGAGTTCGAGGTGAACGGCAAGAAGTACCGCGGCATTTCCACCGATAGCCCTCTATACAAGGCCCTACGCGGCAAGCACAGCGGCGACACGGTCGAGGTGAACGGCACCAGCTTTACCCTCAAAGACTCCTACTAGCCCCGGTGACCATCCAGCAGGCCCAGGCTGCCGTAGACGAGTGGATCAACACCCTCGGCGTGCGCTACTACGGCGAGCTCACCAACACGGCCATCCTCATGGAGGAGACCGGCGAGGTAGCCCGCCTGATGGCCCGGCTGTACGGGGAGCAGTCCTTTAAGCGCCCCGAGGATGCCGCCGCCGCTCCCGCCCAGTTAGCGGATGAGTTGGCTGACGTCCTTTTCGTACTCATCTGCCTAGCCAATCAGACCGGCGTGGACCTCACCGAGGCCCTCCACCAAAACCTAGCCAAGAAGACCGCCCGTGACGTCGACCGCCACCGCCACAATCCCAAGCTACAGCAGGGCGGGGCCGCAGGTGCAAAGAACTGAATTTTCAAACATTTTTTGTAATCAATATACTTATAAATACATCTTTATCGCTAATTAGCGCATTTTTTATCGCCAAAAAGCGGGGAAAAGCTTGTGTAGTTGGAACAAGGTGTTTATATTTGTAGCGTCGCAAAACAAAAGCAGTTTTAAACAAACAGGATAATGGCAGATAATCACAAAGACACCGCCGCCAAGCTCAAGGCCCTCCAGATGACGATCGATCGGCTGGACAAAGCCTACGGCAAGGGCACCATCATGCGCCTCGGCGAGTCACAGGCCGCCAACGTGGAGGCCATCCCCACCGGGTCCCTGGGGCTCGACGTAGCCCTCGGCATCGGGGGTTTCCCCAAGGGTCGCATCATCGAAATCTACGGCCCCGAGAGCTCGGGTAAAACCACCCTGGCCATTCACGCCATCGCTGAGTGTCAGAAGCGCGGTGGGATTGCCGCCATCGTGGATGCGGAGCACGCCTTCGACCGCTTCTACGCCCAGAGCCTGGGGGTAGATACCGATAACCTTCTGATCAGCCAGCCCGACAACGGCGAGCAGGCCCTGGAGATCGCCGAGAACCTCATCCGCTCCGGTGCCGTCGACATTCTCGTCGTCGACTCCGTAGCCGCTCTGGTACCCCGCGCCGAGATCGAGGGCGAGATGGGCGATAGCAAAATGGGTCTACAGGCGCGTCTGATGTCGCAGGCCATGCGGAAGCTCACCGGTACCATCGGTAAGACCGGCTGTTGCTGTATTTTTATCAACCAGCTGCGCGAAAAGATTGGCGTCATGTTCGGTAACCCCGAAACGACCACCGGCGGTAACGCCCTGAAGTTTTACGCCTCGATGCGCATCGACATCCGGCGCACGGGCGCGGCCATCAAGGACAAGGAGGGCAACGTCGTAGGTAACCACGTCAAGGTCAAAGTGGCCAAGAATAAACTGGCTCCCCCCTTCCGCATCGCCGAGTTCGACATCATGTACGGCGAGGGTATCTCTAAGGTAGGCGAGATCGTCGACCTCGGAGTAGATCAGGACATCATCACCAAGTCCGGGGCCTGGTACGGCTACGACGACGCCAAGATTGCCCAGGGCCGCGAGGCCGCCAAGCAGTTCATGCTAGACAACCCCGACCTGGCCGACGAGATCGAAGCTAAGATCAAAACCAAGCTGATGGGCATGGACGAAGAAGCCCGCGCCAGCCGCAACGGAAGAGGCAAGACTGCCGATGCCGAGGTGGCCGAGGCAGAAGCCTAGGTACCACGTTAGCGAGACTACGAACAATCATAGCAGCCCGTCCCGACTCCGGTCAGGACGGGCTTTTCTTTTACGCCCGAAGCGGTAACTTTACCCTTCCTCAACCCCCCCCACCATGACCCGCCGTGACTCCGCCGTATTCGACCGTATCGACCGTGAACTCGAACGCCAGCGTCGCGGCATCGAGCTCATCGCCTCCGAGAACTTCACCAGCGCCGCCGTCATGGAGGCCATGGGCAGTTGCCTGACCAACAAGTACGCCGAGGGCTACCCCGGAAAGCGCTACTACGGGGGGTGCGAGATCGTGGATGAGATCGAGCAATTAGCCATCGACCGTCTGTGTGAGCTCTTCGGTGCGGAGTACGCTAACGTACAGCCCCACTCGGGCGCTCAGGCCAACGCGGCAGTATTTATGGCCTGTCTGAAGCCCGGCGATAAGACTCTCGGCTTTAGCCTCAGCCACGGCGGTCACCTCAGCCACGGCCATCCGGCTAACTTTAGCGGCAAGCACTTCAGAGCCAACTTCTACGGCGTCGAGGAAAAAACGGGACTGATCGACATGGACAAGGTCGCCGAGAAGGCCCGCGAGGTAGAACCTAAGATGATCATTTGCGGGGCCTCGGCCTACAGTCGCGACTGGGACTACGCCCGCTTCCGCCAGATCGCCAATGAGGTCGGGGCCATCCTGCTGGCCGATATCGCTCACCCCGCCGGACTCATCGCCGCCGGGCTACTCAACGACCCCCTCCCCCACTGCCACATCGTCACTAGCACCACCCACAAGACACTGCGGGGGCCCCGGGGCGGTATCATCATGATGGGCAGGAACTTCGATAACCCCTTCGGCAAAACCACCAAGAAGGGTACCACGATCAAAATGAGCCGGCTACTCGACAGCGCCGTGTTTCCCGGCATGCAGGGCGGTCCGCTCGAGCACGTCATCGCCGGGAAGGCCGTGGCCTTCGGGGAGTGCCTCCAGGAAGACTGGAAGGCGTACGGCAAGCAGGTGATCGCCAATGCTCAAGCTATGGCCCAGGCCCTGGTCGAGCGGGGTTATCATATCATCAGTGGGGGCACCGACAACCACAGCATGCTCATCGACCTGAGCAACAAGGACGTCACCGGTAAGGAGGCGGAGGAGGCTCTGGGCCGGGCGGACATTACCCTCAACAAAAACATGGTCCCCTTTGACAAGAAGTCAGCTATGGTAACCAGCGGCATCCGCATCGGTACGGCGGCCGTGACCACGCGCGGCTTTATCGAGCAGGACTGCCGGCAGACGGTGGCGTGGATCGACCGGGTGATCAGCAACCCCGCGGATGAAAGAATCCAAGAAGAGATCCGCGGCGAGGTGCATAATTTCATGGAGCGCTTCCCGCTATATGAGGGTGAGTTAGTAGGTTAGCCAAATTTTTAACTTCCCCTTCGTATCTGGATAGTATATTGATGGCGTTATAGGATAGAATCCTACCTTACGGTTCGGTTCACCGTTTACCCCGCCCGCTTACTCCCCCCAGTCTCATGAAGGTCTTTTGCACCGCAATCTTACTCTTTACCCTACAGCTTCCTACTTCTCTTTTTGCCCAACAGGTTTATCGCGGTGATCTCTCTCAGCTCTCCAGCACCGAGCAGCGGTGGGTAGACTCGGTCTACCAGGCGATGAGTGAGGACGAACGGCTGGGGCAGCTCTTTATGATCCGCGCCCACAGTGACCTGGGGGCTGAGCACGAGGCTAACGTCGAGCAGCAGATCAAGAACTACCACATCGGTGGGCTCTGCTTCTTTCAGGGTACCCCCGAAAAGCAACTCGAGCTCACGAATCGCTACCAGGCACAGAGCAAGCTGCCCCTGCTGGTAAGTATGGATGCCGAGTGGGGCCTCGGCATGCGCCTCCCCGACCAGACCATCTCCTACCCCAAGCAACTCGCCCTCGGGGCCATCCGCAACAACCAGTTGATCTACGACATGGGTGCCGAAATCGCCCGCCAGATGCACCGCCTGGGCGTCAACGTGAGCTTCAGTCCCGTCCTTGACGTTAACAATAATCCGAATAATCCCGTCATCGCTACCCGTTCCTTCGGCGAGGACCGCTACAACGTCACCGCCAAGGGCTATATGTATATGAAGGGGCTACAGGACAACGGCATCCTGGCCAGCGCCAAGCACTTTCCGGGCCATGGCGATACAGACGTCGATAGCCACCTCGACCTGCCGGTAATCAACCACAGCCGGGCCCGCCTCGATAGCATCGAGCTCTACCCCTTCCGGGCCCTGATCCGCTACGGCATCGGTAGTATGATGGCCGCTCACCTGCAAATCCCCGCCCTCGATCCCCGCCCCAACCGGCCCTCCTCGCTGAGCAAGCCCATCGTTACCGACCTGCTGCGTAAGGACCTCGGCTTCACCGGCCTCATCTTTACTGACGGACTGGAGATGAAGGGGGTGACCAAGCACTACGGCGATGGTGAGGTAGAAGCGGAGGCCATTGCCGCCGGCTCCGACATCTTGCTGCTACCCGAAGACATTGGTGCTTCTTTCCGCGTCATCAAGCAGTACCTCGCCGATGGTAAGATCACCCAGGCAGGTCTGGAAGAGAAAGTACGCCGTGTACTCCTGGCCAAATACCGCCTCGGCCTCACCAGACCCACCTTCCCCCGCCGTAGCCGGTCTGCGTGCCGATCTCAATAGCCCCCGGGCTAAATCGCTCAAGCAGGAGCTCTTCGAGGCCTCCATGACGCTAGTGCGCGATGAGGCCGGTCTCGTGCCCGTGCAAACGCCCGTGACGGTAAGGTTGGTAAGCCTACAGATCGGAGCGTCCAAGACCATGCCCTTCACCGAGCGCCTGGATGACTACGGACAGGTCACCCACCTGATCGCCGGCAACAGGCCCACCGCCACCGAGCAAAAGCAAGTGCTCGAACGAATCAAACCCAATGACGTAGTACTCGCCAGTCTGTACAGTGATGGCAGTCGCTTCATTGAAAAGGTGCCCCTTTCAGCGGAGGTACTAGGCCTATTACGCGAAATCGACGGACGTGCCAAGCTCGTTCTCACGGTATTCGGTAACCCCTACAGCCTCAAAGAACTCGATCCCTTCGGTACCATTCTCGAAGCTTACACCCGCGACGAGGTAGCCCAGGACGCCGCCGCCCAGGCGCTCTTTGGAGCTAATCGTATTACCGGCCGCCTACCCGTGACGGCCAGCGCCAAATCACCCTACAACGCCGGCCTGGAAACCACCGCCAACTTCCGCATGGGTTACGGCAGTCCCGAGAGTGTCGATATGGACGGTGAGCTACTTACCAAGCATGTCGATGCCATCGCGGCCGATGCCATGCGGCAAAAGGCGACCCCCGGTATGGTCGTATTAGTAGCCCGCAACGGCAAGATCGTCTTCGAAAAAGCCTACGGGCGGCACACCTACAGTCCCCGGAGCCAGCCGGTGCGCGTTAATGACGTATACGACCTGGCCTCTGTCACCAAGGTAGCGGCCACGACCCTCTGCATTATGAAGTTGGTGGACGAGGGCAAGATCGACATCAACAAGCCGCTCGGCCACTACCTCTCCGAGTTGGCGGGTAGCAATAAGTCGCCGCTGATCATTAGAGACGTACTCGCTCACCGCTCCGGACTGCACAGCTGGATCCCCTTCTACCGCTATACCCTCGGCGCTAACCATAAGCCGAGTTCCCAATTCTACCGCACCGTACAGACGGGCGACTTTGTGGTACCGGTCACGGATAAGCTATTCATGAACAAGGCGCAGGTCGATGCCGTCTGGCAACAAATTTACGATAGCCCCCTGCCCAATGTGGGGCGCTACCGCTACAGCGATCTGGGATTTTACCTGCTGGCTAAGTTAGTCGACCGGGTCAGCGGCCTAACGGTGGATGAGTACGCCGCGCGTAACTTCTACTACCCCATGGGACTGGAGTCACTCCGGTACAACCCCCTACGGTCGATCGACCGTGACCGGATCCCACCCACCGAGATCGACAACTACTTCCGCATGGCCGCCGTGCAGGGCTACGTGCACGATATGGGGGCCGGTATGATGGGGGGCGTGAGTGGACATGCGGGGCTCTTTGGCGACGCCCACGACCTCGCCGCACTGTTTCAGATGCTGCTACAGGAGGGTAGTTACGGGGGGCGGCAGTACCTCTCGCCCGCTACCGTAAAGCTCTTCACCACGCGCTATCCGGGGGAACTACGCCGTGGCCTGGGCTTCGACATGAAGAACCTTGATGACAACCGCAAACTTAACGTAGCCGAAGATGCCTCCGCAAGCACTTTCGGTCACCTGGGCTTTACCGGTACCGCCGTGTGGGCCGATCCCGAGGAGCAGCTTGTCTACGTCTTCCTTTCCAACCGGACCTACCCCAGTATGGAAAACAATAAGCTGGCAAAAATGAACACGCGAGTCAAGGCGCAGGCTGCTGCTTACGAAGCGCTGGCCCCCATCAGTCCAGCAAAGCCAGGCGTCAGTCGCGATGATGCCACGGCGCGGCTCGGTAACCGGCCGTAGGGTGTTTCTTTTCCTAGGGGCGGATGCCGGTCGACCCACCGCTGATTCCCTTAATTAAAGAGCCAGCGGGTAGCTGAGCATTTAAGTCCATGCCATTAAGAATAGCAAACTCCTGCAGGCGTGCCTGAGGGATGCCGTTGTCCTGTAGTGCCTGCTGAAGGGTAGTAGCGGAAGGCACCGTCACGATCTTAATCCGCTCGGCTTGCCGGTCGATCTTACTCTGATCCCGGAGCTCGGCAAAACTGCGGATGCTATTCTCCATCGCCGGGGCGTACTTGCGGAAGTTCTGTGACTGCGACAGACCTGCCATCATGTACACATTACCGCCGTAGGCAATGAAACTCGTGATGACGCCAAGCTTTTGGGTCTGACCGCTTTGCTGGTCCTGCTGTGTGATCTCTCCTACTATTGTGGTGGCGGGCAGCCCGTTGATGGCCTGATCGCTGGTACTCGCCACCTGCACTTTGTTCTGCTCTACGAACTGTTGGGCGGCGGCACGGGTGTCGGTGCCCTCAGCTAAGCGCATTTGCATGAGGGCGTTGTTGTCGGGGCTTCCCATTTGTACCATGGTAGGCGAATTAACCAGCGCCCATCCCTGGGGGATACCGAACTGGAAGCGGAGAGCGGGATGGTAAAAGACGCCGCTTTCCGTAAAGCCCTGTTTGGGGTCGGCCCCGAGGATAATCCCGTTGATGCGCTGGAGGTAACTATTTCGGTCGACCTCGTAGGCAGAACGGTTGTCGGTGGCCTGGGCTTCCTGGGTGAGTTCGAGCACACGAGCTTCCCGGTTGAGGGGGTCGGGGTGGGTGCTGAGGAAGCTGGGGGCGCGGTTCTCGGCTCCGCCACTAAGTTTATCTAGCGTATTGAAGAAGCCGGCCATTTCTTTGGAATCGTAGCCGATGGCGGTGGAATACTTTACACCAAGCTCATCAGCCTGGCTCTCAGCATCGCGGCCAAACTTCAGGAACAGCAGTTGCATGCCCTGCATCAGCGTTTCTCCCTGGCTCGCCAGCTCGGGGGAAAGCACCATACCGCCGATGAGTCCAATCTGAGCTAATTGCTGCTTGCTCTGCTGCGCCACGGTGTGGCGGGCGGTGACGTGACCGATCTCGTGACCCAGTACCCCGGCGAATTGAGCCTCGTTATTGAAGTGCGCCATGATACCCCGGGTAAAGTAGACGAAGCCACCGGGCACGGCAAAAGCGTTGACCACATCGGAGTCGACGAGGCGAAAGGTCCACGGCAGATTCGGTCGTTCGGAGATTGCGGCCATCTCGTTTCCCTTTTCACTTAGGAAAGCCTGCAGTTGAGGATCGTCGTAGAGCCCGAACTCGGCCACCACCTGGGGATCGTACTGCTGGCCCATCTGAATCTCACTCTCCTCGGAGATTAGCGAGAGTTGCCGCTTCCCCGTCACGGGGTTCGTAGCGCAACCCGCGCAGAGTAAGACAAAAGCGGCGAGCAGCGATAGAACGGAAACGCGGAATTGTGGTAAGTGCATAGTTAGGTCGTGATTACCGTACTAGAAGGCAAGGCTAGCCCCTCAGGTTTGCACCAAAAGGTTAAGAGCAGCACCAGTACCGGGGCGGTCAGGGTAGCGGGCGTAGCCAGTAGTGGGATCGAAAGTCACGCCGGTAGCGGGGTCGTGCGCAAGGAGCATAGCCCCATCTAGGTCTGCATAGTCAAGTTCCGGCAGCAGCTGGGCGATGGCACTAATGCCGACGCTGCTTTCGGTCATACAGCCGGCCATAACCTGCAGGCCCAACCTTCGTGCCTGGGCAATCATACGGCGGGCAGCCAGTAGGCCTCCGCACTTCACCACCTTGATATTAATACCGGAGAATAGCTCGGCGCACGTTGCTACGTCCGCTTCGGTTTGGCAGCTCTCATCAGCTAGGATCGGCAGGGCGGCGTGGCGGTGTACCTCGGCCTGCCCCTTCACATCCCCGGGCTTCAGTGGTTGCTCAATAAACACCACCCCCAGTTCCTTCAGCGGATCGGAATAGTCAATGGTCTGGCGGGCGGTCCAGCCGGTATTGGCATCTACGTAGAAGGGGGCCTCCGTATGCTGCCGTAGTTCGCGAACGATGGCCACATCGTCGTCTCCCCGCCCCAGTTTGATCTTATATACCGGCCAGGGCTTAGCCCTGAGCTTGCGTACCATTTCGTCCAGCGGTGCCAGTCCGATGGTGTAGCAGGTAGGGACATGACGCGTCCGATCCTGCTCCCACAGCAACCCCAGCCGCTTGCCCTCCAGCTTTGCCCATAAGTCATGCAGTGCCACATCCAGCGCGCAGCGCAGAAATGGATTGATACCACGCAGCACTTCTTCCAACCCTTCTAGCACACCCTTTACTCCTTTGCTTCCTAAGTCATTCATTTTTTGGGCGGCGAGCGCAGGTGCAAGGGAACGTAGCGTGGCGGCACAGGTCTCACTGTCTAGGCCATAGTACTTCGTCATCGGTGCTTCTCCCAGGCCACTGCGTCCGGAGTCCTGATCGCGTAGCTCCACAATCAGCGTAGGCTGTACGGTGCGGCTTTCGTGGGCGATGCGGAAGGGGTCGCGGAGGGGGAGGTCGTGGGGGTGGATGGTAAGGGTCATCTGGGTGGCATTGCTGCGTTGTGGGATAGTACAATGCTGCCTCCGGCAGCGGCAGTAAGCTGCAGCCTCTGGCTGCGCGCCTAGGTGTTTTTAGCGCAGCCGGAGGCTGCATTTTTCTGCCGCGGTCGTAGACCGCATCGTACGCTTTGCACCTGCGACCCCGCCCTACTTCTGACGAAAGAAAATCGTAATCGGCACCCCAGTAAAGTCGAAATTTTCCCGCAACTGATTCTCCAAATAGTTCTTGTAGCTGTCCTTGATGTGCTGGGGGTGATTGCAAAAGAAGGCGAAGGCGGGGTAGGCCAAGGGGAGCTGGGAGACGAACTTGATGCTGATGACCCGGCCGCGGGAGCTGGGCGGACCGAAGCGCTCGATGGCCGGCAGCATGACGTCGTTGAGCTGGGAGGTGGGGATGCGGCGGGTGCGGTTGGCGTAGACCTGCTCGGCGGCCTCGATGGTCTTCAGGACGCGCTGCATTTCGGTGACGCTCATGAACACGACCGGTAGGTCGTTGAAGGGGGCGAAGCGGCGGCGGACCTCCTGCTCGTAGTCGCGGGCGGTGTTGGTCTCCTTATTATCGACCAGGTCCCACTTATTGATGGCGATGACGATGCCCTTGTTGTTTTTCTGGGCGAGGCGGAATATGGCCAGGTCCTGGGCCTCGACGCCATCGGGGGCCGAGAGCATGAGCACGCAGACGTCGGCCTGCTCGATGGCCCGGATGGCCCGCATAACGGAGTAATACTCGAGGTTCTCGTGCACCTTAGCCTTCTTACGGATGCCGGCGGTGTCGATGAGGACAAACTCCTTGCCAAACTTATTATAGTGGCTATTGATCGAGTCGCGGGTAGTGCCGGCTACGTCGGTGACGATGTTGCGCTCCTCGCCGAGCAGGGCGTTGATGAAGCTGGACTTCCCGGCGTTGGGCTGGCCGACGATGGCGAGCTGCATGAGCTCGGTCTGGACCTCTTCCTTGTTGGTAACGTACTCGGCGGCGGCGTCAAGTAGGTCGCCCGTACCGCTGCCGGTGATGGAACTGAGAAAGTAGGTCTGCTCGAAGCCGAGCCCCCAGAATTCATTTGCCTCGAGTTGGCGGCGGTTGTTGTCGACCTTATTGACGGCCAGGAGGACGGGTTTTTTCGTGCGGCGCAGCAGTTGGGTGACCTCCTCGTCGAGATCGGTGATGCCGGTGGTGACGTCGACCATAAAAATGATGACCGTAGCCTCCTCGATAGCGATCACGACCTGCTCGCGAATAGCCGCCTCGAAGACATCATCGCTGTTGCGTACGAAGCCACCGGTATCAACCACGGCGAACTCCTTACCGTTCCAGTGGCTCTGTCCGTACTGCCGGTCGCGGGTCACACCGCTCTGGTCGTCGACGATGCTCTGCCGCTCCCCGATGAGGCGGTTGAAGAGCGTAGATTTACCGACGTTGGGGCGACCGACAATTGCAATGATGTCCATATCCCGTAAAGGTAGGTCGATCAGGGGAAGAGCGCGTACTGCTTGCCTCCAGCTAATAGGGTGAAGCTGCGGCGGTGGTGCACGGTGGCCCCGTGGGTCTCGATGGCGGCGCGGTGGGCCTTGGTGGGGTATCCTCTGTTCGTATGCCAGGCAAACTGCGGATACTCTCGGTGCAGGCCCAGCATGTGGGCGTCGCGGTGGGTCTTGGCAAGGATACCGGCCGCGGCGATGGACTGATACTTTCCATCCCCCTTGATGACGCAGAGGTGGTCGATGCCGGGGTAGTCGATGAAGAACTTCCCGTCGATGAGTAGGAAATCGGGACGGGTGGTAAGTGCATCCAGGGCCCGGTGCATGGCCTGGTAGCTAGCCTGAAAAATATTGTGGCGGTCGATTTCGGCGACTGAGCAGCTGGCGACGGCCCAGGCCAGGGCGTCGGCTTCGATTTGCTGGCGTAGATCGTTGCGGGTAGCCTCGTCGAGCTGCTTGCTGTCGTTGAGCTCAGGATTGGAGTAGCCGGAGGGCAGAATGACGGCGGCGGCGAAGACGGGACCGGCCAGGCAGCCGCGGCCGGCCTCGTCGCAGCCGGCTTCGTGGCGCTCCGCAGTATGATAAGGTAGCAGCACTATTCACCATCCGCCTTACGCGGCGAAATCATGATATGCGCCCGGTACGTACCCGGATCCATGATCCAGGGGTGGTTAGGCGCCACGGGCGACTCCGGCAGGCCCGTGGAAGCAGCCGTAGCGAAGGGCATGTACACCACGTAGCGGTAGCTGGCTCCCTCAACTTCATTGGTGGTGGGGTCGTACCGGGCCTCGGGGCCGGAGTAGACGTGGAGGGTGCTACCGGTATCGCCCATCGTCAGCTGTCCGGATTTTACCTCCTGCTCGCGCAGTGCGTCAATCTCCTGATTGGATTTGCCTTCCGCCCGTAGTTCCCGCCCCCGGGCCATGAAGGGTTCGAGGCTCTTATGGTAGCAGGCGGCGCTAAACCCATTCTTACCGGGATCATCGGCCAGGCAGATGAATTCATTGGTACCCTCGCGCAGGGTAACTAGCTCACCGGCCGCGTTGTAGCCGATGACCTTGGCACCGGCGCGGCTGGCCTCGGGGGCGGCCAGGAGGGCGGTGGCGAGGTAGGCCTCGGGAGTATCGATGGCCCAGAGGTCAGCACCATCGTCGTCGGGGTCGGGATCCGTGAGCGCTGCATTGGTGTCGGTAGCGGTTACCGCTCGGTCGTCGGCATTCGTGGTGGAATCACAGGCGGCGAGAAGTGCCATACAGATGATCAAATAGGTAGCTTTCATGATCGCAGTTTGTGTACAATATAGGGGTTACAAGCAAGAGTCCTCTTAGTCGGTAGGGTACTCAAACGGACCACCCCTACCTTCGCGCTTCCGCAGCCCCCCTGTATATGTCAACCTACACCATCATCGCCGGCCTCATTTTTTTGGCCGCCACCTTCGGCTACCTCAACGCCCGCTTCCTCAGGCTGCCCACCACCATCGGGCTCATGCTCATCACGCTGCTCTATACAGTAGCGGTGCTGGGGCTGAGCTACTTCGACGATACGCTGCTACGGGCCGAGGCCGAGCTGATTCAGCAAATCGACTTCGAGCGAGTACTGATGGACTATATGCTCAGCTTTCTGCTCTTCGCCGGGGCCCTGCACACCAACTTCGGAGAGCTTAAGAAGCAGGGGGGACCGATCATCGCCTTTGCTACACTGGGGGTAGTGACCTCTACGTTGCTCATCGGCACGGGCACTTACTACCTACTGCAGGTGCTGGGCGCGCCGGTGCATTTTCTTTACTGCCTGCTCTTCGGGGCGGTGATCTCGCCGACCGACCCCATCGCCGTACTGGGCATCCTCAAGCAGGCTCGGGCACCAAAGCAGCTGGAGACCAAGATCGTGGGCGAGTCGCTGTTCAACGACGGCGTCGGCGTGGTACTTTTCCTGACGCTGTACCGGATTGCGGAGTCGCCCGGTGAAGCCATCAGTGCCGTAGGTATCCTGACGCTCTTCGGCCGGGAGGTATTCGGGGGGCTGCTACTGGGGCTGGGGATCGGCTGGGTGACCTACAAGTTGCTCAAGAGCATCGACGACTTCAGCACGGAGATCATCATCACCCTGGCCGCCGTGATGGGGGGTACGGTGGTAGCCCAGCAGTTTCACCTATCGGCACCCCTGGCGATGGTAGCGGCGGGGCTGGCGATCGGTAACGACCGGGTGCGTAGCCGGGCCATGTCCGAAGTCACCGAGTTGTACGTAGACAAATTCTGGGAGCTCATCGACATCCTGCTCAACGCCGTGCTCTTCGTACTCATCGGTATGGAAATGCTGGTACTGACCTTTTCGGGCAACTACCTGCTGGCCGGACTACTGGCCATTCCGATCGTACTGCTCTCCCGCCACGCCTCGCTCTGGCTACCGGTGCAGGTCTTTGCCAAGCGGCTAAACTTTGTGCCCCACACCCACACCATCATCACCTGGGGCGGCTTGCGGGGAGGCATCTCCATTGCCCTGGCCCTGAGCCTTGCGGAGGGGATGAACCGCGAGATGTTCCTGGTGATGACCTACGTGGTGGTCGTGTTTTCTATCCTGGTGCAGGGGCTGACGATCGAGCGGGTGGTGCGGCGGTTACTACCGGCGGCGTAGGGGGCGGGGTCCGGATAACTATCGGGAGTGAGGCGGGGTAATCGCCTTCACCACACTCCGCGCCGCATGAAACCCATTCATCCCGTGTACCCCCCCACCCGGCGGCGAGGAAGCCGAGCAGATGAAAATCTTCGGATTAGGCGTACTGTATGGATCGACGCGGGCGACCGGCCGGGTGAACAACTGGGTGATGTCCGCCGCCCCGCCGGTGACCGCCCCGCCGACGTAATTCGGGTTGTAGGCCTCGAAGGCCGGAGCGTTCATACTACTGCGGGCCAGGATGCGATCGCGAAAGCCGGGGGCGAAGCGCTCGATCTGCCGCTCGATGACCTCCCGCTGGTCGACCGCCGAGCCGTTAGGGACGTGGCAGTAGGCCCAGCAGGTATGCTTACCCGCCGGTGTACGCGTTGCGTCGAACTCGCTCTGCTGGGCCAGTAGCACGTAGGGCCGCTCGGCGTGCTTACCGTGCCAGGTCTGCTTTTCGGCCGCAGCGATCTCGGCAAAAGTGCCGCCCAGGTGTACCGTCGAGGCCTCTAGGCAGCGGGGGTCGCGCCAGGGAATGGGGCCGTCCAGGGCGTAGTCGATCTTGAACACTCCGGGGCCATAGACGAACTTCCGTAGGCGCTTGCGGTAGCCGGCCGGTAGCTCGTCGCCCGCAATGGTAGCCAGTTGGTGGGGATTGGTATCGAAGAGGTAGGCCTGCGCGGGCGGCAGTTGATCGAAGTGTGTGATGCGGGAGTTTACCCTAAGTTCCCCGCCCGCCTCCGTAAAGCATTGCACCAGCGACCCCGCAATAGCTTTAGACCCCCCCCTGGCCACCGGCCAGTCTACGGCGTGGCCCGAGGCTAAAAAAGTAAGTCCCAGCGCGGTGGTGAAGAACTTGTTGAAGGGCAGTACGCTGTGGGCGGTGCAGCCGGCAAAGAGTGCCCTGACCCGCTCACCCCGAAAGGCCAGCTTGGAAAATAGAGTCGCAGGCAGGGCGGCCCTCATACCAAAACGCGCCAAGAAGAGCGGATGATTGGGAATACCGAGTGGACCTAGAGCATCCTCCATGAGCCAGTCGACGTGCTCGGCCAGGGGTTGCATGAGTTTACGGTAGGCGCCTTCGTCTACGCCCAGTCCGGCGGCAGTTTCCGAGAGTGATTTACTGAGGATGACGGCATCCTGCCCGTCGAGCGGGTGGGCGACTGAGGCGCGGGGGAAGACCCACTCCAGTCCGTAACGCTCCAGTTGTAGCTCCTGAAAGTAGGGCGAGAGGTAACCGAAGGGGTGGACGGCCGAGCAGACGTCGTGGTGGAAGCCAGGCAGGGTAAGCTCGGCGGTGCGGGTGCCTCCGCCAAGCTCCGCGTGGGCTTCCAGAATAAGGACGTGCAGGCCCCGGCGGGCGAGGTAGCAGCCGGCGCTGAGGCCATTAGGGCCGGAGCCGATGATGACGGCGTCGTAGGTCATAGGTGGGGGGCGAAAACCGGCTTAGGTACAGTGAAAGCGACACTGAATGATGTAGCAAGTCCGCTCCTGTCCTTCCTCCCCTACAATACGATACACCAGGCGGTGTTGTTTGTCGATACGGCGTGACCAGTAGCCGGCATATTCATGCTTTAAAGGTTCCGGCTTACCCGTCCCCGTGAAGGGGTGACGCACGATCTCCCTGATCAGTTTACGAACTTTGACAGCAAGCTTTTTCTCCCCGTCCGATAAGTAAGTAAAGTCTTCCCAACCAGTTTCCGAAAGGGCTAAAATCATCCGGCAGCCTCAAGTTCGGCCAGCGTTTTGACTACGGTAGCTCTCGCCTGCACCTGATGCATACCTTCGAGCAAACGCTGGTGATTTGCTGGGGATGACCTGAGGTGGATGGTTTCCATAAGGGAATTGTAATCCCCCAGACTCATCAACACTACGCCTTCACGCGCCTTTCCGCTACGGGGAATGACGATGGTATCGTTCGACTCTTCAACATGGTCCATGTACTGTTTCATATTGGACCGGAACTTCGAAACGGTGATGGCTTGCATAAGTGACGTTTAGTGTTGTAAACGTACGAAATTTCGTACAAGTTTTACTACCTAGTCCGCAACCGCACCACCGGACAAACAATTTCCTCCAGGCTAATCCCCCCGTGCTGGAAGGTATCCCGGTAGTAGTTGTTGTAGTAATTATAGCTGTTGGGGTAGAGGAAGAACTTATCCTCCTTGGCGAAAATGAAGCTGCTGCTTAGGTTCGGGCGGGGCAGTTTGGCCTCCTTCGGCTCGCGCACTTCCAGCACGTCCTTTTCCTCGTACTGCAGGTTGCGGCCGAGCTTGTAGCGCAGGTTGGTGCTGGTGTCGCGGTCGCCTACTACCCTACTCGGAGTATTGACGCGGATGGTACCGTGGTCCGTAGTCACGATCAGCGTGATGTCGCGCTCGGCCAGGCGGCGCAGGGTGGCCCACAGCGGCGAGTTTTCGAACCATGAGCGGGTAAGGCTGCGGTAGGCTTTTTCGTCGCCGGCCAGTTCCTTGAGTACTTCCATCTCGGTGCGGGCGTGGCTGAGCATGTCGATGAAGTTGTACACGATCACCGAGAAGTCGTTATTGAGAAAGTCCAGGGCCCGGTCCTGCATCTGGCGGGCGAAGTTGGTACGGGTGACCTTAGTGTAATCCCACTTGATGTCGCGGTTGCGCAGCAGCCGTTCGATCTGCTTACCGAGCAGGTCGGCCTCGTGGTTGTTCTTTCCGCCTTCATCGGCGTCGTTGAGCCACCACTGCTTGTAGTGCTTCTCGATCTCGGCGGGCCACATACCGGCAAAGATGGCGTTGCGGCTGTACTGGGTAGCCGTAGGCAGGATGCTGTAGAAGTAGTCCTCCTCCTCCACGCGGTAGAGCTGGCTCAGGTAGGGCTCGATGACCTTCCACTGGTCGAAGCGCATATTGTCGAGCAGCACCATCACGGTGGGCCGCTCCTTATTGACGTGCGGAAAGACCTTCTCCCGCATCAGGTTGTGGCTCATAATGGGCGCGTCCTTTTCGGCCACCCAGTCGAGGTAGTTGCGCTCGATGTACTTGGAGAACTCGGCGTTAGCCTCCCGCTTCTGCACGGCTAGGATCTCACCCATCTGATCGGAGTTGCTCTCGTCGAGCTTCAGCTCCCAGTTGATGATCTTTTTGTACATATCCACCCACTCCTCCTTGTCCAGGCCGGAGTTGATCTGCATCAGCAGCTGGCGGAAGTCCTGCTGGTAGTCGCTCGTGGTCTTCTCGCGCACCAGGCGCTTTTCGTCCACGATCTTCTTCAGCGTCAGCAGGATCTGCGAGGGGTTCACGGGCTTGATCAGGTAGTCGGTGATCTGGCTGCCGATGGCCTCTTCCATCACGTCCTCGGCCTCGTTCTTGGTGATCATCACTACAGGGATCGAGGGCTGCAGTGCCTTGATCCGGCTCAGCGTCTCCAGCCCCGTCAGGCCCGGCATACTCTCGTCCAGGAACACGATGTCGACGTGCTTGTCGTTTTCCATCTCCTCCAGCGCGTCGTGCCCATTGGTAACGGTGATGACCTCGTAGCCCTTCTTCTTCAGAAAGAGCATTTGTGGTTTGAAGAGATCGATCTCGTCGTCGGCCCAGAGGATTTTGATGGCGTCCATAGTGTTTGCTGTTTTAAGGTAGTGTAGTTGGTGTGTAACGAGGGGCTTGGTGGCTAAGTTGTTGGTTGCGGGGGTACGGGCGTGCGATGCTGCCTCCGGCAACGCTGTGCAACGCAACTTGTAGTTGCGGCGTAACACTGCCAGCGCAGTCGTAGACTGCGCGGCACGGCGCTACCAGAGGCAGCATTGTACTGAAACCCGCATCAACCCCGAAGAAACACCGACGAATACAAAATTCCGCCCACCAGAAAGTTGTCCAAACAATACATTACCTTCGCGCCGCCCGAGCCCAATAAAACCCAATGAAAAACTTCGATTTACTCCGCAGCATCTGCGCAGCCCCCGGCGTATCCGGCTTCGAACGTCGTATCCGTGACTTGGTACTAGACCAGCTGCGCGAGCTGGCCGATGAGGTAAGCACCGACAACATGGGCAACGTCATCGCCGTCAAAAAAGGTCGCGAGCGCAAGCGCGTCATGGTAGCCGCCCACATCGACGAGATTGGCTTTATCGTCAACCACATCGACGACAAGGGCTTCATCCGCTTCCTGCCCCTCGGTGGTTTCGACCCCAAAACGCTCACCGCCCAGCGCGTGATCGTCCACGGCCGCCAGGACGTCATCGGCGTCATGGGCTCCAAGCCGATCCACATCATGAAGCAGGAGGAGCGCAGTAAGGTGGTACCCATTACGGACTACTTCATCGACCTCGGCCTACCCAAGGAAGAAGTAGAAAAACTGGTAGCCGTCGGCGACCCCATCACCCGCGAGCGCGAACTGATCGAGATCGGCAACTGCGTGACCGGTAAGTCGCTCGACAACCGTGTCTCCGTGTTCATCCTGCTGGAAGTACTGCGGGAGCTCAAGGGCCAGGACATCCCCTACGACCTCTACGCCACCTTCACCGTACAGGAGGAGGTCGGCCTGCGCGGGGCCATGGGCAGCGTGAGCCACATCGACCCCGATTTCGGCTTCGGCCTCGACGTGACCATCGCCTACGACGTACCCGGCGGCTCGCCCCAGGAGCGCGTCACCTGCCTGGGCTGCGGCGCGGCCATCAAGGTGCTCGACGGCTCCGTGATCTCCGACTACCGCATGGTCAACTACCTTAAAGAAGTAGCCACCACTAACGACATCAGCTACCAGCTAGAGCTCCTGCCCGCCGGCGGTACCGACACGGCCGCCGTACAGCGCTACGGCACCAAGGGCAGCATCGCCGGGGCCATTTCCATCCCCCTGCGCAACATGCACCAGGTCATCGAGATGGCCCACCAGCAGGACATCGCCGACTGCATCAGCCTGCTGGCCGGGGCGATTCGGGGGTTAGACACCTACGACTGGGCCTTTACGGCCGATCATAGTCCGGCGGCCCCCCATCCCGACAAGCCCGCGACAGACGACGAGAGCTGGCTCTAGGCGGCCCCAAATAATCCGTAGCTTTGCGCCGTTCGCAAGCACAAGGCTCCGTCTCATGGGTAAATTACACCGTCTCCATCAGCTGACCGGCTGGGTGGTCTTCCTCCTTACGGCCACCGTCCTGCTGCTCAGCGTCGAGCGCACCGGTAGCCTCTGGGATGTAGGCGAGTTCATCCTCGGGGCCTACAAGCTCCAGGTCGTACACCCCCCCGGAGCCCCGCTATTTCTTCTCATCGGCCGCATGTTTGCCGGCCTGGGGGGGCTACTCAGCGACGATCCGGCCTTCATTGCCGCCTTCGTTAACGGTATGTCGGCCCTCTGCACCGCCTTCGGGGCCACCTTCGTCTGCTGGGCTACGATCCGTCTTTCTCTACTAGCCCTGACCGGGCGCGACGAGCGCACCGAGATCGGCGGCGGACAGGTCATCGCCGTAGCCGGCAGCGGACTCGTAGCCGGCCTCAGCGTAGCCTTCACCACCTCCGTCTGGTTTTCGGCCGTGGAGGGCGAGGTCTACGCCATGTCCTTCTTCTTCACCTGTATGACGGTCTGGGCGGCCATCCGTTACTACACCACCCCGCGCGACCGGGATTACTTAGCCTACAGGTGGCTGATCTTCAGCATCTTCTGTATCGGTATGTCCTCGGGGGTTCACCTGCTGAGCATCCTGGCCCTGCCCTTCATCACCCTACTCTTTTACCTGCGCGAGCGGGGGCAGGTCTTTCTTACGCGGGTGGCCAAGATCGTGGGCTATCTCTTTGCGGCCAGTCTGCTGCTTACCTCGGGCGGCTTTGCGGGTAAGCTCATCGGTATGGGCGCGGTCGCAGGTGCAACGTACTTCCTGGGCAGGCGAAAGTTGCCGCACTGGGCGCAGTTCATAGCCGCCGCGGCCTGCGGGGTACTGATGATCGGCATCATCCAAACCCTGGTCATCATTGGCGTACCGGCCGTGTGGCAGTGGTTCGAGATCGGCATGGTGAATGCCGGACTGCCCGTCCACATCGGTATTCTACCGACCCTACTGGCCTACGGGGGGCTGCTTTACCTGGCTTTCCGCTACGCCCACAAGCACCACGATCAGGGCGTGCAACTGGCGGCCATGGGTATTGCTACCATTCTGATCGCCTACAGCGTCATTGCCGTGGTGATCATCCGGGCCGGAGCCAAGACGCCGGTCAATATGAACAACCCGGACAACGTGACCGGTCTACTTCCCTACCTCAACCGCGAGCAGTACGGGGAGCGCAGCCTGATTTATGGCCCGCAGTTCGAAGCCCAGATCGTGGCCACTCCCCTCACCGACCGCTACGGCCTGGTCAATGGCAAGTACGAGTACACCAACTATAAGATCGACGCCGAGTACGAGAAGAACAAGCAGATGTTCTTCCCCCGCATGTACGACGGCACCCAGGGCCGCCCAAGCCTCTACAAGCGCTGGATGGGCCTCGATCCCTCCCAGCCCCTCCCCGCCGGCCGGCCCAATCAGCTCGACAACATCCGCTTCCTGTTCAACCACCAGATCGGCTGGATGTACTGGCGCTACTTCATGTGGAACTTCTCGGGCCGCCAGAACGGCCAGCAGGGTTACTACAGCTGGGATGAGAGCAGCGGCAACTGGATCACGGGCATCAAATTCCTCGACGAGCTGCGGCTGGGTAATCTGGATGAGCTACCGAGCGAGTTCAAAAACGATCCCTCGCGCAACGTCTACTATATGCTGCCCTTCCTATTCGGGATCCTAGGGCTATTCTGGCACTCCGGCAAGCGGGGTGAGGAGTTTCTGGCTCTGCTGGCGCTGTTCGTCATCATGGGACTGGGCATCATCATCTACACCAACCAGCCACCGAACGAGCCCCGAGAGCGCGACTACGTGCTGGTGGGGTCCTTCATGGTCTTCTGTATGTGGATCGGCATGGCGGTGCCGGCGATCTACGAATTTGTTAAGACACGCTTCCGGGCCAAGGGCGCAGGTACGGCGGTGGCCGTCTCGCTCCTGGTGCTGGTTGCCCCCGCCCTAATGGTCAGCCAGAACTGGAACGACCACAACCGTTCCGGGCACACTGCCGCGCGCGACTACGCTCACAACTTCCTGGAATCGGTGGACGAAAACGCCATCATCTTCACCTACGGTGACAATGATACCTACCCCCTCTGGTACGCCCAGGAGGTGGAGGGCATCCGCACCGACGTGCGCGTGGTGAACCTAAGTCTCATCGCGGTAGACTGGTACATCGACCTGCTGCGCTACCAGATGAACGACTCACCGGTCATCGACCTACAACTTACGGAAGACCAGACGCGGGGCAAACTGCGCAACAACGTGCAGTTCTATAATCCGCAGCTTCCGCAGGGTACTAGTTGTCAGCAGGCCCCGCCGGTGACGCTGGAGCAGTTCATGAACGAGATCGCTACGGACAAGAACCTGGTGGAGCAGCGCAGCGGCCGCGTAGTCGAGACGACCTACTCGAGCTGCAATGTGAGCCTGCGCATCGACCCCGCCAAACTCGCCCAGGCTCCCTGGCTCACGCCCGCCGGTAAACCCGTGGTGCAGAGTATCCCCCTCCGTATTGACCCCCGCAACATTCAGAAGGACGAGATCGCCATTCTGGACATCATCAACTCCAATTTCTACAAGCGGCCCATTTACTTCGCCGTGACGGCTAACCCCGCGAAGTATCTGGGACTAGAGGACTACATGCAGTTGGAGGGCCTAGCGCTGCAACTCACCGCCACCCGCACCCCCTCCGAGGTAGAACGCTACCAAAACGTAGGCCCCGGTGGCGTCGATATAGACAAGAACTACGACCTCATCATGAATAAGTGGACGTGGGGCAACTTTGACAAGGTGGACACCTATGTCAACACCAGTTACGCGCCGGCCGTACAGTCGATGCGGGGCGTGATGCTGCGCACCATGGACGAGCTGATGCAGCGCGGCGACACCGAGCGGGCCCTGGAGATCGGCGATAAGTACTTCGCTTCGTTTCCGGACATGAACTTTCCGTTCTACTACGAGGCCTTCATCATGCTCGATGCTTACTTCCGCAGCAACCAAACGGAGCGGGTAGCAGACGTGATCACCACCCTGGCACAGAACACCGCCGAGCGGCTGCGTTTCTACGAGAGCCTGGAACCGGAAGTGCTGGCGCAGAGTTCCTACAGCATGGAACAACGCCAGGGGCAGTTCATCGCCCAGCAACTGCTACTGCAGCTACAGGGCAGTGAGAACACGGAGCTGACCCAGCGGGTGCAGCAGCTCCTACAGGACTACCTCTACCTGGCCAAGCCCCAGGAGCAGACGCCGGGATAGGCCCACGATGGACAAGCAAAAGTTTGGTACCGCGCCGGTCTTCTTTACGGCCATTTCCACCATCCTGGGGGCAATCATGTTCCTGCGCTTTGGCTTTGCCGTGGGTATGGTGGGGCTGGCGGGCACTATCGGCATCATCCTCATTGGCCACGCCGTGACCATCCCCACCGCCATGGCCATCGCCGAGATCGCCACCAACCAAAAGGTGGAGGGGGGCGGCGAGTACTACATCATCTCGCGTAGTTTCGGGCTGGTGATCGGCTCCACGATCGGTATGGCGCTGTTTATGTCGCAGGCGATCTCGGTGGCCTTTTACATTATGGCCTTCACCGAGGCCTTTAAGCCCTTAATCGATTGGCTCCGGGAAACGTACATCCTGCTGCCTTGGGTGGATACGCTGCTGGGCTATCCACAAACCATCGGCATCCCGGCCCTCCTGCTGCTGACCCTGCTGATCCTAACCAAGGGAGCCGACCTGGGGGTCAAGGTGCTCTATACCGTAGTGGCTACGCTGGCCCTAGCGCTACTGGCCTTTTTCGTGGGCACCACGGACTATGCGCAGAAGAACTCCGTAGCCTTTTTCAACAGTTACACGGCCGACGCCGAAGTGACGGCTGAGGTGCTCGACGGTTTGGTCACAGGGCCCCAGCGGAGCTCGGGTACGGATACGGCCTACTACCCGGGGGGGGAAGTGGTGGCCCGGGCGGCCGATCCGCCCCCCACTACGCCGCCCGCACCTGCGATCCCGCACCTTAGCTTCTTTACGGTGTTTGCCATTATTTTTCCCGCCTTTACGGGAATGACGGCCGGGGTAGGGCTATCGGGTGACCTGCGCGATCCAGGCCGCTCCATTCCCCGGGGCACGCTGGCCGCTACGATCGGGGGCATGATCGTATACCTATTTATGGCCTGGAAGCTGGCCGCCTCCGCACCCCCCGCCGCACTGGCCGATACGACGAATCTCATCATGGCCGACATCGCCTGGCAGGGCTGGTGGATCATCCCCCTGGGGCTGGCGGCGGCTACGATCTCCTCGGCGCTGGGCTCGATCCTGGTGGCTCCGCGTACGCTGCAGGCCATTGCGGCGGACAATATCTTTCCCGCCCGGGGCATCAACCACTACCTCTCCCGCGGTAAGGGCGAACGCAATGAGCCCTACAACGCCAGCCTAATTACGGTCGTGCTAGCCGCTTTTTTCATCTTACTGGGCGCGCTGGATAGTGTAGCGGAGATCATCTCCATGTTCTTCATGGTCACCTACGGCTCGCTCTGTCTGATCAGCTTCCTGAACCACTTCGCGGCCGATCCCAGCTACCGGCCCACCTTCCGCTCGAAGTGGTACGTATCGCTCTTCGGGGCCCTGGCGTGCTTCGGGCTGATGTTCTTCATGAACTCTACGTATGCCGCGGCGGCGGTCGTGCTGATCGGGCTGCTCTACGTATACATCGCCTACAGTAACCCCGATAAGCGAAGTCTGGCACTGATCTTTCAGGGGGTGATATTTCAGGTCAGTCGCCGCATCCAGATCTTCCTCCAGAAGGCCGACAAGGAGGAGAAGCAGGGCTGGCGGCCCAGTGCTATTGCGGTGAGTAATGCCACCTTCACGCGCCTGGGGGCCTTTGACTTCCTGCGGTGGATCTCGCAGAAATACAGCTTCGGCACCTACCTGCACTACATCAACGGCTACCTGAGTCACGATACCTCGGAGGCTGCGGCGGTGACTAAGGAGCGCATCATCCGGATGGCGGAGGCTACCGAAAGCCGCATCTACGTAGATACGATCGTGTCGCCCTCCTACACCTCGGCAATTGCGCAGATCATTCAGTTCCCCGGTATCGCGGGTACGGACAATAATCTGCTGCTGCTGGAGTACTCGAAACAGACCGGCGAGGGGCTGGAGGACATCATCGACAACTTCAAGCTCATCAAATCGGTCGACTTTAACATCGCCATCCTGGGGCTGTCGGAGCGCGGTTTCGGGCTCAAGCGTACAATCCACGTCTGGATCACCCGGGCACACTACGAGAGTGCCAACCTGATGATCCTGCTGGCCTACATCATGACCGGTCACGCTGACTGGCGCAACGCCGAGATCCGGCTCTTTGCCGTCTTTGAGGAGTCGAAACTGGAGGAGGAGGAGCAGCGCATGTACGACCTGATCGAGACGGGGCAGCTACCGATAAGCCGCAACAACATCGACGTGCTCTGCCGGCAGGACAATACGGACTCCCGCAGCGTGATCGCGCGTAAATCGGGCGAGGCGGACTTGGTCATTCTGGGCTTCCGCGACGAGGCCCTGAAGCGGCTCAAGGGTGAGCTGTTTGCGGGCTACGAGGAAATTGGGAATGTGCTGTTTGTGAATGCGGCTGGGGAGGTGCAGATCCGGTAGGAAGCGGGTAAGTACCGTGACGAGGCTACGAAACCGTCGCGTAAACCTCCTTCACGACATTTGCCGGCACGAGTACACGAAGATGACCGACTAGATGGGGTCCTTCAAAAAGTTCGAGTTTATGCTCAGGTTGTAGTAAATGGTGTGGAGCTTCCTCAGAGAGAAAATCGCAGGTACCATACCAAACGCCGTGGTCATCCCTGTCGATCAGATGAACGCCTACGCTCCAAGTGTGCGTGTGATCACGATCTGTAATGGTCGTGGTAGGGAAGTAATTCCCGGGTCCGATGGGGCGGGACCTGCCACCCTGATCTTCAGTTAGCATTGTTATAGCGGCAAACACTCTCATAATTATTTAACGTTGACGACCGTATAGTTGCATGGTCTAAGTGGTGGATCTCTGCGTACCTGGCGGGACCAATACAATCAAGGTAGCTATCAAAGTGTAGATCTGCAGCTATGGTATCCGGCAATTCAATCTCGACTATGTATACTTTGGATGGGTATACCAACTTGCGGGCCCACTTATGAGCGTCGGAGAGATTGTCGGCAAACCATTTTCCGAGTAACGAATTCTCGAAAGACCGGAATCCACCAGTTGCTAGGATGTCCTCATACTCCGCTTTACTTACGGCTCTGCATAATCTCATCTCCTTGTTTACCGTAAAGTAACAACAACCCCACGCAGTGCCAGAGTTATCAATCCGTTACGAAACCTTCCCCGATCCACAGGTCCTCTCTGCTGCTGACCAAGCCCTCCTCACCGCCGCCACCGCCGCCCTCCCCCACAGCTACTCTCCCTACTCCAACTTCAAGGTAGCCGCCGCCGCCCGCCTCGAAGATGGCACCGTGGTGGCTGCTGCCAACACCGAAAATGCCGCCTACCCCATGTGTATCTGCGCCGAGCCGAATACGATGGCTGCGGCGGCCGCCCTACGTCCGGGTAAGCCGGTGGTGGCCATGGCGATCACCGTGCGGGCACCCGGTCGTATCCTGAGTGCGCCGGCTAGCCCCTGTGGCTCCTGCCGGCAGATCCTGAGTGAGCACGAGAGTCGGTTCGGGCATAAGATGCGATTGATTTTGCGGGCGGAGACGGGGCCGGTGTACGTGTTTGACTCGGCGAGTGATCTACTGCCGTTTGGGTTTAGTGGGGAGCTGCTGTAGCTTCACCCCATGCGTACCGCTCTGCTTCTCCTCCTAGCGTCCACCTGGCTCACCGCCCAATCCGACTACTTCCAGCAGGAGGTGAACTACGACATCGAGGCGCGCCTCGACGAGTCCACCTACACCCTGGACTGTGACCTCACGCTACGCTACACCAACCGCGCGCCCCACCCCCTCGACTCCATTTACTTCCACCTCTGGCCACGGGCCTTCAGCAGCGACGAGACCGCCTTCGCCCGGCAGATGCTCCGCAACGGCAGTACGCGCTTTCACTTCGCGGCCGACTCGCTGCGGGGTACCCTGGATAGTCTCGATTTCCGGGTCGGTGGGCGGGAGGCGCGGTTTCGCTTTACCGGGCAGGCGGACATCGGCGTGCTTTACCTACCGGAGCCACTCGCTACCGGTGCTACGGCGACCATCACTACCCCCTTTCGGGTCAGGATACCGGCTAGCTTCAGCCGGCTGGGGCACGTGGGGCAGTCCTACCAGATCACCCAGTGGTACCCTAAGCCGGCGGTCTATGATCGGGAGGGTTGGCATCCGATACCTTACCTGGATCAGGGGGAGTTTTATGGTGAGTTCGGGGACTTCCGGGTGCAGCTGACCCTGCCGGAGAACTACGTGGTGGCGGCTACCGGCGTACTACAGGAGGACAGTGAACGGCAGTGGCTACTCGAGCGGGCGGACAGCACTCAGCGTTCGCTCGCTGACCGCGAGGACCTGGCCCGACGCTACGTAGATGAGCTGTACCCCCGGACCTCACCCACCGAAAAGACGATCACCTACGTGGCCGAGCGGGTGCACGATTTTGCCTGGTTTGCCGATAAGCGGTTTCAGGTTTTGCACGATACGTTGCACCTGAGCTTACGCCGGGGGCCCCTCCCCTCGCCGACGCAGGCGGAAGCGCCGGTGGACGTGTGGGCCTTTTTCACCGAGACGGAGGCTGGATTGTGGAAAAACAGTCTGGACTACCTCAAGCGGGCTACCCGGTTTTACTCGGAGCGCGTGGGAACCTACCCCTACCCCCAGGTGACGGGTGTGCAGTCGGCCCTGAGTGCCGGGGCGGGCATGGAGTATCCGATGATTACGGTGATCGGACTGAGTGGGAGCGAGTACGGCCTCGATGAAGTACTGGCGCACGAGATCGGGCACAACTGGTTCTACGGTATTCTGGGCAGTAACGA
This sequence comes from Saprospiraceae bacterium, assembly GCA_958295895.1. GTDB lineage: Bacteria > Bacteroidota > Bacteroidia > Chitinophagales > Saprospiraceae > Neolewinella. The sequence goes on from CATQHI010000026.1 coordinate 61,222, forward strand.
GCGCGACCATGCCTGGATGGACGAGGGGCTGAATAGCTACTACGAGGGGCGGTACACGCAGGTGCACTATCCGGAGCGGGACGGGCGTGGACAGTTTATCCCCGGTCGGGAGGTAGACATCGACGCCCTGGGCTACCGCTTCCTGAGCCGTATGGGCAAGGACCAGGCGCCGGATACGGAGAGCGATAGCCTGAGTCTGTTCAACTACTTCATGGGCGCCTACAGTAAGCCGGAACTGGTGCTGCAGCAGATCGAGCAGCGGATCGGTCGGGATAGCCTGGACGCGGCTTTTCAGGAGTACTACCGGCAGTGGCAGTTTCGCCACCCGCGGCCGGCGGATTTCTACGCCGTGCTGAACGAAGATGGGGTGGGCACATACATGCGTGAGGCGATGGAAAGCACTACGGCGGGGGAATTTAACCGGTCCGGACGGTCACGGCAGGGGAGCGCCGGGTTGAGTCTGGGCCTGATCACGGACCAGGAGAAGGAGGGTCCGCAACTCTTTGTCACCCCCCTTATCGGGTTCAACGCCAATGATGGCTTTCTGGCCGGCGGGGCGCTGCACAACCGGACGCTGGAGCCGAAACGGGTGGAGTTTTTGCTGGCTCCACTGTATGGTTTTGGCAGCAAGTCGCTGGCGGGCTTTGCCGGGGCGCGCTACCGCCTTACCCGCCCCACCGACTGGTTGCAGCGCGTGGTAGTCAGTGCCGGGGTGCAGCGCTTCAGTGACTTCAGGCCTACCGCCCAGCGGCTCGATAGCCTGGGCCTGGTGTATGACTATACGCGGACGGCGGTACGCTCCGAGTTCGTGCTGGAGCACCCCGCGATCACCCAGCGGAGCAGTAGCGTGTACACCCAGATCATCAACCTGCGGCAGCGGCGGCCGGCTTTCACCGACGACGGGGAGCTACTCGGTGATGCGGTGACCGTGACCACCAACTTCCTGCGGTTGGGCTACCGGGCCGCGGTGGACCGTAAAATCACCCCCGTGACCTACAATCTTAACCTGGAGTACCGTGCCGGTGACCCCGCTGCCTTTCGGGAGGTCAACAACCTACGGCTCGACGGCAGCCTGGAGGGTGGCTACCTCTACCGGCGGGGCAAGCTCGTCACGGCCCGGCTCTACGGCGGCGTGTTTCTGTACCACACGGAGCGCGACGGGGCCACCTCGCCGGCCTACAGCCTCTCCCTAGTCGACAACGCCGCCAGCGACTACCGCTACGACGACCTCTACCTGGGCCGCAACCGCAATGGCGGCTACGGTCAGCAACTGGAGCGGCGGCAGGGCGGCTTCCGGGCGCCGATCGACGCGGCCTTCACCTACGGGCGCAGCAACACCTACCTCACCGCCCTCAACCTGGATGCCGATCTGCCGATTCCGCTGCCCATCGGCGTGTACTTCGATGCGGGGGTATACGGCTTTCGGCCTACCATCGCCAGCGATCCCACTAACGAGTTTAACTACGTAGCCGGCCTGTCCGTCAACATCCTCGACGATCAGTTTCACCTCTATGTCCCATTGCTGGCCGACGCTACCACGAAGAACCTGCTCCAGCAACGCGGTAATTTGGCCGAGCGCCTCGTTCTTACGCTGAATCTGACTAAGCTCCTTCCCTGGCGCCTCATTGATAACCTCCCCTAGTGTGACGCACTCCAGGGGGTTAAGGAGTTAGGGACCCCGTACCTTTGCCCCATGAGCGTACACCAACCCAGCGACGTCAAGCGCATCACCACCCACACCCTGCAGGCGATGAAGCGGGCCGGGGAGAAGATCGCGATGCTGACCGCCTACGACTTCAGTATGGCGCGCATCCTGGATGCGGGAGGGGCCGACGTGCTGCTGGTGGGCGACTCGGCCAGCAACGTGATGGCCGGCCACGAGACTACGCTGCCGATCACGCTCGACCAGATGATCTACCACGCGGCCAGCGTCGTACGGGGCGTGCAGCGGGCACTGGTGATCGTGGACCTGCCCTTCGGTACCTACCAGGGCGATAGCAAGATGGCCCTCAAGTCGAGCATCCGCATCATGAAGGAGAGCGGGGCACATGCCGTGAAGCTGGAGGGCGGACAGGAGGTGGAGGAGAGCATCCGCCGCATCCTCAGTGCCGGCATCCCGGTGATGGGCCACCTGGGGCTGACGCCGCAGTCGATCTATAAGTTCGGCACCTACACCGTGCGGGCCAAGCAGGAGGCCGAGGCCCGTCGCCTCCTGAAGGACGCTAAGATGCTCGAAGAGCTGGGCTGCTTCGGGATGGTACTAGAGAAAATTCCGGCCGAACTGGCGCAGCGGGTCAGCGAGAGTATCGAGGTGCCTACCATTGGCATTGGCGGGGGGATGCACTGCGACGGGCAGGTACTCGTGACCCAGGATATGCTCGGCATCACCAAGGACTTTCACCCCCGCTTCCTGCGCCGCTACGCCGAGTTGTTTGGGGTAATCCAGGGCGCTACGGAGGCCTACGTGAAGGATGTCAAGGCCCGGGAGTTCCCGAACGACAAGGAGCAGTACTAGATGAAAAAGCTGATTGCCCTTCTACTCCCCGTCGCACTAGCGGTGGCTGGTTTTGCTTACTACCAAGTGATGGTCGTGCCGGTGGTACCCCGGGATGGCGGACCGGTGACCGTCCAAATCCCCACCGGCAGCAGCTACGAGCAGACCATGGATAGTCTGGCCACCCACGGCGTAGCCCCCAACCGGCTGTTTTTCGACCCCCTGGCCGAGCGGATGGAATTTAAACGGAAGCGGATGCGCTCGGGCCGCTTTACCCTGGCACCGGGCACGAGCAGCGTCGGCCTCATCCGCAACCTCCGCAGCGGTGCCCAGGCCACCGTTGACGTGGTGCTCACCACCGAGCGCGAACCCATGAACGTAGCCGCCAAGGTAGCCCGCTTCCTGGAGCCCGACAGCCTGGCCTTCCAACGGCTATTTCAGGACACGGCCTTCATCGATAGCATCGGCTATACCCCCGAAACGCTACAGACGCTCTTCATCCCCAACACCTACGAGATGTACTGGAACGCCACGCCCCGCGATTTCGTGGCGCGCATGGTGAAGGAGCACGAGCGCTTCTGGCGCAGCAACGATCGCCTGGAAAAAGCCGCCGCCCGGGACCTCTCTCCCGCCGAGGTCTACACCCTAGCCAGTATCGTCGAAAAGGAAAGTCTGCAGGCCAGCGAGCGGCCCCGCATCGCCGGCGTGTACCTCAACCGCTTGCGCATCGGCATGCCCCTCCAGGCCGATCCCACCGCCGTATTCGCCACCCGCGAGTTCGACGTAGGGCGGGTGCTGTACCGCCACATTGAGTTCGATAGCCCCTATAACACCTATGTGTACCGGGGGCTGCCCCCGGGGCCGATCACCATGTCCAGCGCAGGAAGTATCGACGCGGTGCTTACTCCCGAGCAGCACGATTTCCTCTACTTCTGTGCCCGCGGAGACGGCAGCGGACTGCACAATTTCGCCAGCACCGGCGCCGGACACGCCCGCAACATCGCCATCTACGTCGCCAACCTCAAGGCTCGGGGCATCCGCTGAGTTACTGCTTCACTACCCGTAGCGTCCGCGCCGCCCCCCCCGCCCGGACCCGCACGAAGTACAAGCCGGTGGACTCCGCACTTAGGTCAATTTCGGTAGCGAGCTGCTGCCCGTAGCCTAACTCCTGCTGTTGCACCCTGCGCCCCCGGCTGTCGTATACTTCCACGCTCAGTTCTACGGCCTTCGGTAAGGCGATACGTAGGGCGATACGATCCGTGGTCGGGTTAGGAAAGGCTTCGAGCCCCGCCAGCGGCCCGGCCTCATCAACCCCCACCGGCATCAGATCGAGGGTGAAAGCGCGCGTGCCGCTACAGCCCAGGGCATCGGTGACCGTGACGGAATAGTCGCCTACGCTGAGGCTATCCACGGACTGGGTCGTATCCTCCGTACTCCACTGGTAGGTGAGTTCCCCTACGCCGTTGCTCACGTCGAGGTAGGCCGCCCCATCGTCGGCGAAAATGGTCGAGGGGGGCACCGTGGTCAGACCGATGTCAAGGCCATCGGCACAGCGGCTCACGCTGAAGTCGTCGAACTCTACGAAGAAGTCCCCGGCCCCGTAGGTCGCCCGGAAGGTGAAGCGGACCGCGCTGCCGACGAACTGCCCCAGGCCGATGGAAAAGTCCGTGGAGATATCCCCCTCCACGTTCAGCAGCTCCACCGCTACAGAATCACAGTCCGTGCGAGCGGTCACCGTTAAGCGCTGAAGTCCATCGTTGATCCGGTTGCCACTGGCGTCACGCTGGTTGAGGGTGAAGGCCAGCACGTCGTCGGCCTCCAAGGGCCCGTAGCTCACCGTCGTGAACTCCAGCACCGTATCCTGAGCAGTGAGGTTATCGGTTAGGGCTACGGAGGGACTGCCCGGCCGCCGGGCCACGATCGCATCGGCGGGAAGCTGCCAGCCGCGGGGCCGCCGCCCGTCCTCGAAGTCGACCAGGAAGGGGACGGCCTGGGTGGGTTGATAGACTAGCACCGTCGTGTCGTTGTAGGTGGCCCGGTCATCCGGCGAGGACACCCATACCTCCACGACCACGGAGTCGGAGGGCGTGGTCGTCGCTACATCGGTACTGATCTGCACCCGTTGGCGCCGTCCTAGCGTGGTAGGCCCGGGTGCCCGTAGCGAGTCAGTTTCCCCTCCGTTGATGCGGTAGCTCACCGTCACACTATCCCGTCGCTGCCGACCGATGTCGGTAAAGGTGAATTGCAGCGTATCCTGCGCATTACCGCAGTTGCCAAAGGACAAAAACTCCGCCCCCACGGCCGCAAAGTCTACCTCTTGCTGGGCGGTAAGGCGGATGTTGTCGATGGCTACACCCTCCCGTTGCCCGTCGCCGTCACTGGAAAACACGAAGCGCATCCGCACGTCTCCTTCTCCGGCCAGACCACTAAGTCGCGTGCCTACGAGTGCGTAGCCGTTACCGAAGCCGCCGTCACCGTTCCAGGCCCGCTGCCGGGGGTTATTGTACCAGTTGATGCTAGCAGGATTTTGCTCCACGCGGCGGTAGTTAGCTCCGCCGTCGGTCGATACCTCCAAATAAAGCCCGTCGAAGTTCTCTTCGGTATCTACGTGGAGCAGGAACGACAGGAAAGGATCTTCGTCCACCCCCGAAAGATCGAAGCAGGGCGAGGTCAGGTAGCTACGCTCATCCCCGCTGTAGTTCCCATCGGCATTAGTTACGTAGGCGAATGCCCCCGACCCGGCCGCGGCAATCAAGCTGCCCCGGGGTCGTGCCCGCTCCCAGGTCGCCGGTCCACGTCCGGCCCGCTCCGGTAGCCAGAAGCCCGTCTCCTGCTCGAAGTCCGCTAGATAGGGCAGCTCTGAGATAATGGGCCGCCGGATCACGGTCGTCGTCAGCCGGTCGTTGTCCGGGTTTTGATCGTTCTCCAGTGCGGTAAATAGCTCGAAGGTGTAGATGCCCGGCTGGGAAAGATCGGCCCCCACGTCGAAGGTGAAAAACTCCGTGCTGTCCACGCCCAGTACCCCGGTGTAGATGCCGTCGAAGGGGCGGTTCACCCCGCCCGGCATCCCGTTGATCGTAAAGTCCACGTTAAAGAACTGCTGCGCCTCTCCCCCGAAATTGGTGATGCCGATCGTCACCGAGTCGCTGCCCCCGCCCACACAGGCATCGGCCGTAGGGGACCGTAGTACCGTCACACCGATGTCGCGCTGTAGTTGCGTCATCGCCCGGAAGGGCCCACGCCGCACGGTGGTTTCGTCCGTTGCCCCGCAGCGCGTCAAGACATAGAAGGTATAGGCCGTATTGGGCTGCAGGTCGTTGATACGCAGCATGGTATCCCGGGTCGTCACCGTCGTCCCCCCCCCGGCGGCCGGGTCGAAGTCCCCCACCCCGTACTCGATCACGTAGGTCGGCTGGGCCGCAGCCGGCACCGAGCGGAAGCGCACGCTCACCGAATTATACCGCACCCGAAACAGCTCGATGGAAGCCTGGGGCGGCGGCGCGCAGGGGCGGCACTGAGCGATGAAGGAGGTTAGCGCCGGTGATGCCGCCGGACCCTCAACGGAGTAGACCAGGCTGTCGTTGTTGTCCAGCACCGACAGGCTCACCTCCTCCGGAAAGGCTCCTGCATCGAAGCCTACGGTGACGGAGTCCCCGTTGCTGACCGGGAAGTAGAAGTCGCGCCGGCTCCCGTCGTCCTGCATCGCATCCAGGGTGAAGCTGCGGGGGCGGTCGGCTACCGTGACGGTGACCGTACCCCCGTTGAAGCCGTCGCCGCCGCTGTCCTCCAGGCGCAGCTGGTAGAAACAGTCCGAAGAGACCTCCTGGGCGGATAGGGCCAGCGGCGGTAGGGCAAAAAATAGCAGCCCGAGGAGGGACAGGAACTGAGCGGGTAGCGATCGCGGCATAATGGTAGGCTAGGAGTGGGGTAAATTACCACAAAGGCAGCGAACCCGGGAGCCTGAACCATTCGGTGGGGGTGGCGTTAGTCCCCCGGATATCAAACAATCACCTGATTACCCCCTGGTTGTGGCGGTTTACTCGATCAAGGACGTAGAAAAACTCACCGGCATCCGCGCCCATACGCTGCGGGCCTGGGAGCAGCGGTATGACCTGGTGACCCCCCGCCGCGGGCAGAATAACGTGCGCTATTACCTCGACGAGGACCTGCACGAATTATCCGCCATCGCCCTGCTCAACAAGCACGGCCACCGCATCAGCAAGATCGCGGCCATGGATCCGGCCGAACGCGCCGCCCTGATCACCAACCTGACCAGCCTCAACATAAGCCCCGAAACCCAACTCGACGCCCTGACGCTATCGATCGTGGAGATGGACGAGGAGAAGTTCAGCCTCATCATCGACACCAACGTCGCCCAGCGCGGCTTCGAGGAGACGATGATGGAGGTCGTGTACCCCTTTTTAGATAAACTCGGGGTGCTGTATTTCACCGGCTCGGTCACTCCCGTGCAGGAAGCTTTTGCCGGTCACCTGATCCGGCAGAAAATTCTAGCGGCGACCGACCGACTGCCCACCCCGGCCGACGAGGAGCGGCCCGTCTTCGCACTGTTCCTGCCCGAGGGCGAGCGGCAGGAACTCAGTATGCTCTTCATGCAGCTTCTACTCAAGCAGCGGGGCTTCGGCGTCATCTACCTGGGCCCTAACATCGGAACGCAGGATCTGGCGGACGTCTGCCAGGTACGTCGCATAGACTATCTCTTCACCATCCTATCTAATAGTTACGTGGAGCGGCCCGTGGACCAGTTGGTAGAAGACATCCTGACGCAGTGCCCCGACGAGCGACTGTTGCTAGCTGGCTACCAGGCTAATCTGCACGACCTCAGCGAGTTTCCGCGGGCGCATACCGTGGCCGGGCTGCGGGACTTTACCGCCTACCTCGACCGCCTCCTCAGTACGACCGCAGATCGGAATACTGCTGTAGCGAGATAATCTGCCAGTCGTTGAGGGTACGCTCCACCTCGGCGGGATGAACGGCCGCCAGGGCGACTAGCGTAGTGCCCGACTCCGGGCGGGGCAGTAGATCGCTGTAGTATTCCGGAAAGGCGCGCCGCTCATCCTCACTGGCCCGCGCACGGTCGGCCTGTACGGCGGCCCGGGTGGCGTTGCTCCACACCTCGAAGCCCAGTCCGGCATCGTAGCACAGCTGCTCGAGCTGTTCGATGGCTGCCTCAGCACCGGTGTGCAGTAGGCAGCTGAAGGTCTGGTAGGGCGAGCGCTTGAGGGTGGTGACGCACTGGTAGATCGGTACCCGGCGGCGGCGAATCACATTGAACCCCCGCTGGCCGCGGCGGTCGTAAAGCACCAGGTCACGGTACCGGGTACCGCTGCCGGGATGGGGGATGCTTACCACGCGGGCCCGGGCGACGTCGAGGGGCTGCATCCAGAGGATCTCGTAGCCATCGTCGTGCTGGAGCTGTAGGCCGAGGGGCTTGTCGTGCTGCAGGCGGTCGAAGCCGAACTTAGCCCAGACCGTCTGTGCGGTACGCATCCGTTTGAGGGCGACGGCGGCCAGGCCGAGTTGCCACCAGGCGTTGCGGTCGTCAGCGTCGAGGGCAACGGTCTTGCTCCAGTAGTGCAGAGCGGGTTTCCACTCCCGGCGGCGGGTGTAGATGGTGGCCAGGCTACGGAAGGCATCGGCCCACTCGGGGACGATGCGGGTCACCTTCTTAAGGAGCTTCACGGCAGTGTAGGGATCGCCGACTTTGTCGTAGCGAAGCGCCTGTGCGTAAAGGTCCATATAGTTAGGCGGTAAGTGCATTGTCCAAGGTGTTCCGGGCTTGGGGTCCGGGCAGTAGTAACGTATGGGGGTAGACAGGGTTGTGTGGTTCAACCCCCCCAGTGGCTCGGGCGTTAGGGGAGGGTATGTCCGCAGTCATCGTATCTACCCTACCCGACATCCGTTCTCTGAGCCTGGAGGAGCTGACCGCTCAGTTGATTCTGACCGGGGAAAAGAAATTTCGGGCCAAGCAAGTATACGAATGGCTGTGGCAACGGGGGGCACGTAGCTTCGATGAGATGACTAACCTCTCATTAGCTCTGCGCGAAAAGCTCAAAATGAGCTACCAATTGCCGGTCATCGCGTTAGACAAACAGCAGCGCAGCGCCGATGGTACCATCAAGAGCCGTTTCCGGCTACACGACGGCCACCTCATCGAGTCGGTGCTCATCCCCGTCGTAGCCGATGACCGCTTCACTGTCTGCGTATCGAGTCAGGTAGGCTGTAGCCTCACCTGTACCTTCTGCGCCACCGGCCGCATGAAGCGACTGCGTAATCTCACTGCCGCCGAGATCTACGATCAGGTTTACCTGGTCAATCAGCAGTGCCTGGAGACCTACGGTAAGCCCCTCACCAACATCGTCTACATGGGCATGGGCGAGCCCCTACTCGCCTTCCGTGAGGTGGTAGGTAGCATCGAGCGCATCACCAGCCACACGGGCCTCCATATGGCACCCCGCCGCCTGACCGTCTCCACGGCCGGCATCGCCAAGATGATCCGCAAGCTCGCCGACGAGGACACCAAGGTCAACCTCGCCCTCAGCCTCCACGCCGCCGACGACGCGAAGCGCAACGAGATCATGCCCATCAACGAGTCCAATACTCTGGAAGCCGTGGTCGAGAGCCTCGAGTACTTCTACGCCAGGACCAAAAAGCGCATCGGCTTCGAGTACATCACCTTCCAGGACTTCAACGATGGCCTCGACGACGCCGAGAAGCTCTACCGCATCTGCCGCCGCGTACCCAGCATGGTCAACATCATCGAGTACAACCCCATCGATAATGCCCCCTTCCGCAAGTCGAGCGAGCACCGCATCGACGACTTCGCCACCTACTTGCGCGACCGGGGCATCATGGTCACCGTGCGCCGCAGCCGCGGTAAGGATATCGATGCCGCCTGCGGGCAGCTGGCTAATAAAGAGTAGCTAATACCTCTTCCAACTCCTCCTGCTTCCCCTCGTCATCGATCAGGTAGATCGGCAGCAGCACCCGCTCCCCGCCCCGCAGTTCCAGCAGCAGATCACGTACCGAGGCCCGCGTCACCCGGTCGATGCGGTCCAGGGCGATCTCCTGCCGCCCGTTCAGTTGGTCGAGTTCGTAGACCAGCTTCCCCTCCTGGATGCGGACGTAGCGCTGTAGGGGTGTCTTCCCATCATCCCCCCGCCCGTGGGTGTAGGTGGCGTAAGCGATCAGCCCACTTACTACGAGATACACCAGCCCCAGGACCAACTGCCAGATCGGATGATCGTCTTCCCCGCCCGACCAGTGCGTGAAGTAGAGGTAGAGTGAGTGGATTGCGGCTACGAGCAGTAGCAGGGCCCCTAGGTAGAAAAGCCAGTGCAGCAGCCGGGTCGTGCGGGGGTTCGGCGGCGGGGGGGTGTGGAAGTCGTAGGTCGGTGTCACCCAGGCAAGGTAAGGCGTCCGACGCTTAGAAGCATCGGACGCCTACCCCCTACCGGATAAACACAATCTTCCCCACCGCCCCCTCCGGATTCTGCTGCTCGGTAAAGCCGCCCGCCCCCGTCGAGGCAAACACCAGGTACACTCCACTGGTCACCCGCCGCCCGTTGTAGTCGGTGCCCGACCAGACGTACTGCCCGCCCGCCGCGCGGCCCTCCTGCACCAGCTTACCGCTCAGGTCGGTGATCTTGACCCGGGCGTCGCGCACCAGACCGTTGATGGAGATGGGACCGGTATAGCCCGGTTCTACGGGATTAGGATATACCACAAGGTCATCGCGGAAAAAGGGCTCGGCGGCCGTAGCATCCCCGCGGTAGCTGATTACGCCTAGCTCGGTGCCAAAGTAGACCGTGCCGGTCGTCGGATTGATGGCAATGCTGCGCACGATGTCATCGAGCAGCGGACTGTTGCCCCGGTCGAAGAACAAGACCTGTTCTCGGCCATCCTCCGAAAGCAGGTAGGCCCCTCCGTTAGTACCCAGCCACTTGCGGTTGGCGCCGTCGACGGCGATGGTACGGATCTCCTCCGTTTCCAGCAAGTAACCGCCGAAGCCATCATCAGCTTGTACCTGGGGTAGATTACCCGGGCAAATCTCCGGATTGAATACTTCTGCCCCACAGCTGAAGATCACTATGCCGCTAGCCGTACCTATCCACACCTCCCCATCGAGCCCCACCGCGATGCTGCGGGTCTCGTTAGTCGGCAGGTTACTATTGGCGGCCGTGATCATACGGCAACGGTCGTCGCTGCGGTCCATGGGCGTACCCATCGGGTCGATGACGGTAATGCCGCCGTTCTCCCCGCCGCGGTGCACTACCCAAACGTAGCCCTGCTGGTCTACCGCAATGTCAATGGCTAGGTTGATCCCGCAGTCCTGCCCGAGTGCGGTCCACTCCCCCTCCGGACTCCGCACCGACACGATCCCCCCCTGCGCCGCCCGGCTCACGGCCACGTAGGTAAATCCATTAGCGTCGGTAGCCGTGCCCGCCGCCCGGATGCGGCCCCGACCGGCCCCCTCGGCCAGTTCGATGCTCGTATTCACCTCGTCGTACAGGGTAGCCGTACTCTCCCCGTCGACCCCGATCACCCCCTCGAAGAAGGAGCTCAGGTAGTGCACGTCATTCACCGGGTCGTAGTCGACGTCGACGATGGTAGCCACGTCGTCATCCCCCCCGTTACTCCCATCCCGGCCCCGGAAGGCGTTGGTGTTGCGGATGCTTAGCCCATCCCAGGCCCCGTTCTGGTAGCGGAACACCCCCTCAAAATCGTAGGCAGGGGTAGTGTTTTCGTCCAGCTGCCCGGGAGCGATCCACAGCGCGGTGCCGTCGTGCAGCAGGCGGTACACCTGATCCTTCGGCGGCCCCGGAAAGGTCAGCCGCCGGCACTCCCCATCCACCGCCGTCAGGTAGCGGATGCCGTAGGTCTCATCCCCGAACCAAATGCGGCCCGTATCGTCCTCCAGGGCGTAGTTGGTCACATCGGCACAGTCCGGCAGAGTGCGGGCACTTCCGGCCGTTTCGTTCAGCGCCACCACGGCCCGGTCAGCGCAGTTACCGCTCGTGCAGCGGTAGCCGGCCAGCAGACTATTCGGACCGGCGCTGAGGTAGGTCAGGCGGTTCTGCTGCTGCGCTGCATCGTAATGGATTGCACCGGCGTTCGCGCCCAACTTCCACACATCCTCGTTGACCGCGGCGTAGAGCCCCTCCCGCCAGACCATGATGCTACTACTGCTGTAATCACCCGGCAGCCCCGCGGCCGGCCCCAGCAGCTCCCAGTTGTTGAAATCGTTGAGGTTTACGCCCGTCAGTGGCACGCGGTAGATGCCCTCGGGGGTGGCGGCGTAGATGCGTCCGTCGTACTCGGCCACCCCGTCCACCCGCAGCCCCGTGAAGGTGGTGAAGGCGAAAGTTTGGTTGTCGAGCGACAGGGCCGACACCCCGTAGCCGGCCGAGATGTAGACCCGGTTACCGGCCCCGAAGGCGAGGTCGAAGATCCGCTTGTCCCCACTGAAGTTGAAGTTATCGATCTGCTGCAGGGTCGTGAAGCGTCCGTTTTGGTAGAGGTCGATCGTGCTGTTTTCGTACACGATGAGCAGCGTCTCGGTGGGCCGGTGGTACTTGACGAGGCTGATGCGGCCGCCGGCCAGTCCCTCCGTACGCGTGAGCCGCGTGAAGCTCAGGTCCGCCTTGTCGAGCAGGAACAGCGCGTTGCCGGTGGAGTAGATGATGTCCTCCGCACTCTCCGTCACGTACCGCCCGTAGCTGAAGGACTGCAGGCTCGTCCACTGCCCCAGGCTATCCACCTGCGCCGGCAGCACACTTACTCCCAACAGACTCACACACAGCAACATTCGACATAACCACATAGCACAAAAGTAAGGTGGGGCGGGGCCGCGGGTGCACCCTCCGTGGTGGGGCGCGCGATAATGTAGGCTGGGACACCAAAACTGCGTGGCCTTCCTTGGGCTTTAGGATACCTTAGTTTGGCAATTCGTTATCTGGCGTGCAGCTGGGTGGTGTAGAATCGCTTAGCGTCTTCCCGGGCGAGGGAATAGTCACCGGAGCGGCTATCGGCCACCTCCAGCAGTTTTAGCGCGGTGGTGAGGTAGACGGTCTGCTCCGCGGCGGGTGCGTGCTGGGCGAGGCCAGCTAAGAACTCCGCGATCTTTTCGAGGTGATCGGCGGTGAGATCGTGGGCCGTAGCGTAGGCTTCTATAGTAGCCGTATCCTTGCCCAGCAGGGCACCAACATCCAGACCGGTAAGTTCCTTTGCTTCTTGCTTAGCTGCTTTTACGTCTGGGTATAGGTCGTCGGTCTGTTGCAGTGCGAGTAGTCGGGCGACGATCTTGCCGAGTACGCGGCCTAGTTGTTCGATCTGGTCCTTTAGGAGGTCGCGTTGTAGCATGGTGTGGGTGTGGTAGGTGTGATAGGGCTCACCACAGAGTCCCCCTGAAGGGGGCCACACAGAGGTGTTCACTGAGGTTTCACAGCGCCGTCGGGATATGCGTCATTAGGGGGAAAGGCCCCTAATGTAAGCCACAGAGGCCAACACCTAGCGGTGCTGCGGGAGGTTACTCTGTGAATACCTCAGTGAAGCCCTCCTTTACCTCCGTGGTGAACTACCCCTATAACCTAAGCGCGCAGCGCGTGCGAGCACCTTACACCCATGACCCAAACCCACCCAGGCCGCATCATCTTCTACCTCCCCGAGCGGGGCACCGGCTACCTACGGCTGGAGGGGAGCCGGGAGGAATTCTACTTCCAGCGGCGGCACCTGCGGGGAGTAGACACGGTAAAGAAGGGTGACCTGGTGCGCTTCGTGCTGCGGGAGGGGCGGCAGGGCTACTACGCGGACGAGATCGAGCCGGCGGGGGTGGGCTAAACCTCCATCGCCCGCTTCAGGTACGCATTGAAGGGCTGCAGCTCCAGGTAGGCCTGCTCCACCAGGTCGACGAAATCGTCGGCGATGACCTCCTCCTGGGTCACGTCGCGCATGACGGTGAAGTCCTTGCGGCGCAGTAGCTCGATGTATTCGTGGTCGGCGTCGTAGCCCTGGGGGCTGGTTTTGAGTTTGTTGGGGTCTTTGCTGAGCTCGCCGTAAAAATCCTGGAAGGATTTGCTCTGAAGAATACCGAGAAATTTATCGCCGTCGTAGTCGATGGCCCCGCGGATGCTCTTGAGCACCTTATTGTCGGGGTTGTGGAGGCCACCGGCGATGAAGGAGTGCTTGGGGGACACGTGGACGTAGATCAGCGGCTCATCCCCACCCCCCGGGTTGAAGCCGAAGTTGTCCTTATACACCGGCCGGTCGGGGTGGAACTTGCGGTTGTTGTTGATGCGCATCACGGTGTCCCTGGGCGCGATCTTGCCGTAGGTGGGGTCATGCTGTGCCAGCCGATCTAGGAAAAGTTGGATTTCGGCGAGCCACTCGTCCTTGGCGGCGTGGTAGTCCTGGCGGTGGGCGTCCATCCACTCCTTGGAGTTATTGGCGGTGAGGTCGCGGAGGAAGGCGTAGATCTTGCGTTTGTTGGGCATGGTAAATAAGGTACGTTCTTCTTTTCCATCGCAACTCTGAGATAGGGGCAGGAGTTCTTGCGATCATAATCGCAAAAATACCGGTATTTTTGCGATTATGATCGCAAGAATAATATACTCTACCCTGCAAGACCGGCTTTTTTCCGGGAAGGCGATTGTCTTAACTGGCCCTCGTCAAGTAGGGAAGACTACACTGATTAGACAACTGACCGAACAGGAAGGTAGGGATACCGTGTGGCTTAACGGGGATGACCCTGAGACACGTAATCTGCTGGCCGATGTTAATGTTGCTCTCTGGCGCCGACTGATCGGAGGTGCTTCTATCCTTGTGCTTGATGAGGCGCAACGCATCCCGGACATTGGAATAAAGCTTAAACTGATCACCGATCAGCTTTCTCAGGTGCAGCTTATCGTATCCGGTAGTAGCGCATTAGAGCTAGCTGGCGGAATCAGTGAACCCCTTACCGGTAGAATGTGGCACTACCATCTTTACCCGCTATCGTTTGCAGAGCTAGAAAACGAGAACGGGCTAGCGGCGGAACATGGACAGCTAGCTACTCGATTGGTGTATGGTTACTACCCAGATGTAGTCACTCATTCGCCCGACGAGCGCGAGTTGCTTGCTGGACTGACGGATAACTATCTGTTCAAGGACGTACTGAGCTACGGAGGCATCCGTAAACCCGAGAAACTAGTAAAACTGCTGCAGGCGTTGGCCTATCAGCTAGGGAGTGAGGTGTCTTACCACGAATTAGGGCAGATCGTAGACCTCGACAACCAGACGGTAGAAAGCTATATCCAACTCCTGGAGCGTGCCTTTGTTATCTACCGGCTTCCGCCCCTGAGCCGTAACCTACGCAAAGAGCTGAAGACTAAACGTAAGATTTACTTCTACGATAATGGTATTCGGAATGCTATCATTTCACAATTTCAACCCTTTGACCTACGGCAGGATAAGGGGCCGCTATGGGAAAACTTCCTGCTGACCGAGCGCCTTAAGACATTACACTACAACCGCCTGTACGCTAATCGCTTTTTTTGGCGCACCAAAGACGGCCAGGAAATCGACTACGTAGAAGAGCGAGATGGTTGCATGTGGGCCTATGAGTTTAAGTGGAGCCCTAAGCGACAAGCTACCTTTTCCGCCTCATTCCTAAATGCCTACCCGGAGCACGCCACCCGAACAATCAACCCTACTAACTATTTCGATTTCCTCAGCCCTCATCCTGAAGATTAGCCACCTTTCTTAGCCCACAATTTGTTTTAAATCCGCCGTACCTTTACTGCTTATGCCCCCTTCCACGTCCACCGCACCGGCGGCCCCGCCCCAGATCACGCCGGAGCTTCCCCACACCGAGCGCTTCATCACCGTCACGGGCGCCAAGGAGCACAACCTGCAGGACATCAGCGTGGAACTACCACGCAATGAGCTGGTCGTAATCACCGGACTGAGTGGAAGCGGCAAGTCGAGCCTGGCCTTCGATACGATCTATGCGGAGGGCCAGCGGCGGTACATGGAGACGTTTTCGAGCTACGCCCGGCAGTTTATGGGCACCATGGAGCGGCCCGACGTGGAGCAGATCACCGGCCTGAGCCCCGTGATTTCCATCGAGCAGAAGACGACGAACCGGAGCCCGCGCAGCACGGTGGGCACGGTGACCGAGATCTATGACTTTCTGCGCCTGCTCTACGCCCGCGCCGGTACCGCCTATAGCTACGTGAGCGGCAAACCCATGCTGCGGTACACCGAGGAGCAGATGCTGGACCAGATCGCCAGCAACTACGACGGCCGCAAGATCGTCGTGTTGGCCCCACTGATTCGTGGACGGAAGGGCCACTATCGCGAGCTCTTCGACCAGGTGCGCAAGCAGGGCTACGTGAAGGTGCGGGTGGACGGCGAGATTCAGGACCTGACCGAGGGCATGCAGGTGAGCCGCTATAAGGTGCACGACATCGAGCTGGTGATCGACCGCATCAGGATGAGTGACGAGCGGCTCGATCGGCTGCGGCAGGCCGTGGCTACCTCCCTGAAACTAGGCGAGGGGCTGGTCTTTATCCAGGATGCGGAGACGAATGAGGTCGCACCGTTTTCGAAGAACCTCATGGACGCCGAGAACGGCATCAGCTACGAGGAGCCGAGCCCGAATACCTTCAGTTTTAACTCACCCTACGGCTACTGTCCGACCTGCAAGGGGCTGGGGCAGGTGAATAGTCCGGATATCACCAAGATCATCCCCGACCGTTCGGTGAGCATCAATAAGGGGGGACTGGTGCCGCTGGGGGATAGCCGGGACAATACCACCTTCAAGCAAATCAAGGCAATCGCCAAGGTGGAGAAATTCAAGCTCAGCGACCCGATTGAGAAGATACCGGCCGGGGCCCTCGACGTGATTCTTTACGGCCGTAAGACGAGTGGGAAGAAGAAAAGCAAATACGACAAGAGCGCCCACGATATGGTGTGGGACGTGGAGCAGAACGGCCTGGTGAACATGATCGTACGCTGGTACGAGGAGACGACCAGCGAGCGCATCCGGACGTGGGCCGAGGAGTTCATGACCATCGACACCTGTCCGGACTGCGAGGGAGCCCGCCTGCGCCAGGAGGCCCGCTACTACAAGATCAAGGATAAGACCATCAGCGATCTGGCCCGCATGGACCTCGGCGAGCTCGGTACCTGGATGGAAACGGCCGAGGAGGGCATGGACGAGCGGACTACGCTGATCGCTACGGACATCCTGAAGGAGATCCGCTTCCGGTTGCAGTTTTTACTACATGTGGGGTTGGGCTACCTGAGTCTGGACCGGCCAGGACGTACCCTCTCCGGTGGCGAGGCCCAGCGTATTCGACTTGCTACGCAGATCGGTAGTCAGCTTACCGGTATCACCTATATCCTGGATGAGCCGAGTATCGGACTGCACCAGCGCGATAATCAGCGGCTGATCCGGGCGCTGCGCGATCTGACCGACATCGGCAACACCGTACTGGTGGTGGAGCACGACCGCGACATCATGATGGCCAGCGACTACCTGCTCGACCTGGGCCCCGGCGCGGGTCGGCTGGGCGGTGAGGTGGTGACGGCCGGCAAACCTGCGGACTTTCTCAAGGACGAACATGCCGGTAGCATCACCAGCGATTACCTGGCCGGTAGGCGGCGGATCGAGCTGCCCGAAAAGCGGCGCAAGGGCAACGGCAAGTTCCTGACCCTGAAGGGGGCCAGCGGCAACAACCTCACCGGGGTGGACATCAAGATCCCCCTGGGTACCCTGACCTGCGTGACGGGGGTATCGGGCAGTGGGAAGTCTACGCTGATCAACGAGACGCTTTACCCTATCCTGCGGCAGCACTTTTACAATAGCGTCAAGAAGCCGATGCCGTACTCGCGGGTGTACGGGCTACAGAACATCGACAAGGTCATCGATATCGACCAGTCGCCGATCGGGCGTACGCCGCGGTCGAATCCGGCGACCTACACGGGGGTGTTTACTGATATCCGCCAGCTCTTCACGAAGCTACCCGAGGCGATGATCCGGGGCTATAAGCCGGGCCGCTTCAGTTTCAACGTGAAGGGGGGGCGCTGCGAGGTCTGCAAGGGCAGTGGTATGCGCACCATCGAGATGAACTTCCTGCCTGACGTGGAGGTGGAGTGCGAGAACTGCCAGGGCATGCGCTTCAATCGGGAGACGCTGGAGATCCTGTACAAGGGCAAGAGCATCACCGACGTGCTGAACATGAGCGTGGCCGAGGCAGCGGACTTCTTCCAGCCCATCCCGAAGATCTACCGCCGCATGAAGACGCTCAAGGACGTGGGGCTGGGCTACATCACCCTGGGGCAGCGGGCCACTACCCTCTCCGGGGGCGAGGCGCAGCGGGTAAAGCTAGCCGAGGAGCTCAGTAAGCGGGATACGGGGCAGACGGTGTACATCCTCGACGAGCCCACCACGGGGCTACACTTCGAAGACATCAAGTACCTACTACGGGTGCTGCAGAAGCTGGTCGACAAGGGCAACACCGTCATCGTGATCGAGCACACCATGGACGTGATCAAGGTAGCCGACTACTTGATTGACATGGGCCCGGAGGGTGGCCGGGGCGGTGGCCGGGTGGTGGCAATGGGCACGCCGGAGCAGGTGGCGGAGGTGGAAGAGAGCCATACGGGGCGGTTTTTACTTGAGGAGTTAGGGCACTAAAATTGGTGAACCGGCTAGCTACGGCTAGCTTTACGCTCCTATGAAAGCGCATTTGAACTCGGTGGTGGAGGTACAGCCCCACGCGATGGTGCTGGTCGTCGACCGGGCCACCTTTACCCTTACTGCGGTAAGCGACAATACCGAGCACTGCGGTTGGAAGTCGCCGACCGAGCTGATCGGCACCAATTTGCGCGACTATTTCCGCGAGGCTACCTGCGCATTGATCTTAAAGCGCGGAGAGGGAGCGGAGCCCGGAGTAGTTAAGCCCGAGCAGCTTCCCGAAACGATTATGGGCGAGTACCAACTCATCGTCCATGCCTTCGCCGAGGAGTTGGTATTGGAACTAGAGCGCGTCAGCAACTGGCCGCACCCGGACGACTACGCCGCCCGGCTACACAACTTCACCCGCCAACTCGAGGATGCCCCCACCGTCAATGTGCTGATGCAACGGCTCTGCGATGGGCTGCTACACCACCTGGACTTCGACCGGGTCATTGTGCTACAGTTCGATCAGCAGTACAACGGACTGGTGACCCACCAGGCACGTACTGGAGACATACCGGACTGGCTCGGGGTACACTTTACCCAGGAGGACGTACCGGCTACGGCACGCTACAACCAACTGGTGGAAACCACCCACCACTTTGCCAACGTGGCGGCCCCCCTGCGGGAGATCATGGGGAGCTACGGGCCGGCTAGTCGCGAGATCCTGCGTCGCCACTTAGGCTGTCGGGCACCCAATGCCAATTGGATACAGTTTTTGCAGGATAGCCAGCTAAGCTGTCTAGGCTATCTGTCACTAGTCGTCGGGGGCGCGCTGTACGGCTCCATCTACTACCACAACCGGGAGCCGGTATACCTCGACTACCAGATGCGGACCTTTCTGGCGGTAGTGGGGCGAGTAGCCCAGCAGAAACTAGCCTACCACATCTATTCCCGCACCCTGCGCCTGCGCCAAGCGGCCAACGTGGTGCGTGACCGGCTCCAGGAATATATCGTCGATTCCGATAACCTGGCTACCGGACTGACGGGGGGCAGCACGACCGTAGTAGACCTGATCGAGGATACCCACGGCGTGGCCATCTGCTCCGACGGAGATCTTACGCTTTTCGGCACCACCCCCAATCAGGTGCAGGTCAACGAAGTAGTGAGGTGGATGATCGGCGAACACGGCAACGAGGAGCTTTACCACACCGATAAGCTAGCGCTGCTCAACCCACCCGCCCGTGCCTACGCCGAGCTTGCCTCCGGTATCCTCTTTTTACCGCTGGATATAGAGGCCAACCAGTGGATCATGTGGTTTAAGCCCGAGGTGGTGCAGACCGTCACCTACGGAAGCGCGGCGGCCGAGGAGGAAGACCTCGAGACCCAGAGCAGTCGCCGCTTCTACGTCCACGACGATACCCGCCACGGCTACTCCCTGCCCTGGACCACGGACGACATCGGCACCGCCGAGGCCCTACAGGTGTTTCTCCAGGAAGTCGTCATGCAGCGCTACGCCCGCGCCAAGCGCAACAACGAGTTGCTACAGCAGGCCTACGAGGACCTGGAGGTGTTCAGCTATACGGTGGGCCACGATCTGCGGGCGCCGCTACGGGGCATCGCCAGTTTCGCCGAGATCTTACAGGAGGATTTTGGGGAGGCGCTGGGCGAGGAAGGCCTAAGTCACCTCCAGCACATCCAACGGAATGCCGAGCGGATGCGGGAGTTCATGACCGACCTGCTGGTGCTGAGCCGGCTCGACCGGGCGGCAATCATTGTCAATAGTCTCTCCGTCAGCGAACTCGTGGACCGGGTACTACAGGACCGTACCACTTCCGAGGAGCGCCGCTATCGCTGTAGTGTGCAGGAGGATATGCCGGCCATCCGCGGGGACAAGAACCAGCTCATTACGGTCTTCACTAATCTACTCTCGAACGCCATTAAGTATTCCTCCCAGGAAACCGCCCCGGAGATATCGGTAGGCCATACCGGTGAATACCGCAACGGCCAGCCGGTCTTTTTCGTGGGCGATAACGGCATCGGTATTGCTGCCGACCAGCAAAACCGCATCTTCGACCTATTTACCCGCTCGACCGACGTGGAGGAATTTACGGGCAGCGGTATTGGGCTAGCGCTGGTACGACGCATCCTCAACTTTCACGAGGGCAAGATCTGGCTGGAGAGCGTGGTGGGTGAGGGGACGACTTTTTACTTCTATACCGGGGTCTAGGAGTCTAGGCAAACTCTAGCTGCTCCAGATATTCGGCACCGGCGCGGGCGCTCTTCAGCGGGGTGGAGTTCTCGTAGTTTTCCTGCTCCAGAATGTAGTACTCCATACCCTGCTCTTCGGCTACTTTCAGAATGGCGGGGAAATCGATGCTGCCCTCCCCCAGGTTCACGCTGGCCTCGTGGTCTTCGAGGGGGGCGCCTTTCTTACGGTCCTTGACGTGGCAGAGCCGCCACTTACCGGGGTAGCGGTTGAGCCACTCGATGGGGTCTGCGCCGCCGGTGACGACCCAGTAGATGTCCATTTCGTAGTCGACGGTATCGTCAGTGTGGTCCATCAGGTAGGCCTGCCCCACCACCCCACCCGACTCCTCGAAGCTGTAGGCGTGGTTGTGGTAGGCGAAGCGGATACCGGCATCGCGGCAGGTCTTGCCGGCGGCGTTGAATTGTTCTACGATCTTCTGCCAGCCAGCCTCTCCATCTTGCTGTCCAATGTACGCACACAGGGCGTATTCGGTACCGATGCTGGCGAGCTCGGCGGCCTTCTCGGCTAGGTTCTCGTTGATATTTACGTGGCAACTCACCATGGTGAGGCCTAGCTCGTCGCAGTAGTCCTTCCACTCCTGGGCGGTCATGCCCCAGAACATCCCCTGGTCACCTTCGTAGCCCTCGATTTGAGTGTAGCCCATATCGGCTACCTGTTTGAGCGTACCCTTGGGATCGCCAGGTAGCATATCGCGTAGGGTGTAGAGCTGGAGGCCGAAGCTGGATAGGCTACCGGTGGGCGCGGGTGCGGCGTCCGTGGTAGCGGCTTCGGCGGCGTCTCCCTGGGCGTTAGCGCTTTCCCCGCAGCTCAGCAGGGGCAGGAGGACGGCGCTGGCGGAGAGGCTGCCGGCGGTGCGAAGGAAGGTGCGGCGGGTGTGGGTCATGAGCGTGGCGAGCTGGTAATTGTGCGGTTAATGTAGGGGAAAAATGGGAGATGCAGTACAATGCTGCCTCCGGCAGCGCCAGCAACATGCAGCCTCCGGCTGCGCTAGAAATGTTCGCGGGGAGGAGCGGGACCGTATCTTCCCCAACCACCAACCCCCCCCACCATGCCCCTACAACTCCTCATCACCGTCACCAATGATCATAAGGACAATACCCCGGCTGTAGCCGACCGGCTCAAAAAACTCGGCCTAAAAGTAGACAGCGTCATGCCCATTGGTGTCATCAGCGGCAGGGCGGAGGCCAAAGACCTTGCGCGGCTACGCAGCTGCCCCGGCGTCGCGACGGTAGACGAAGACACCCCGGTAAACATCCCCCCACCGGATAGTCCGATCCAGTAAGCTCACTTCGCAATTCCCATGCCCCTCCGCACCGCCCTCCTAGGCTTCGGCCTCTCCGGCCGCTACCTCCAGGCCCCCTTCTACCGTGCCCACTCCGGCTTCGTAGTCAAGCGGGTAGTGACCAGCCGCGCCGATGAATTGGCCGAAGACTTTCCCAGACTAGAACCCACCGCCCGCACCGAGGACGCCCTAGCCGATCCCACCATCGACCTGGTCAGCATCGCCACCCCCAACGCTACCCACTATGAGCTGGCCCGCGCCGCCCTGGAGGCCGGTAAGCACGTACTGGTCGATAAGCCGGCCTGCGCCACCGCCGCCCAACTGCGCGACCTGCGCGACCTGACC
This sequence comes from Saprospiraceae bacterium, assembly GCA_958295895.1. GTDB lineage: Bacteria > Bacteroidota > Bacteroidia > Chitinophagales > Saprospiraceae > Neolewinella. Next base: position 83,294 of record CATQHI010000026.1, read on the forward strand.
GCCCGTAAAAAGCTCCACCTCTTCGTCTTCCAGAACCGGCGCTGGGATAGTGACTTCCTCACCGTACGCCAACTACTGTCCGGTAGCGCCCTAGGAGAGCTTGTCAATTACGAGGCTCGCTACGACCGCTGGAAGCCCGCCCCCAATTCCAAGGCCTGGAAGGAAACCCCCGGTCCGGGTGCCGGTATGCTCTACGATCTGGGGGCCCACCTGATCGATCAGGCCATCGCCCTCTTCGGCCGGCCGGAAGATGTGCGCGGGGAGGCCTGGATGCAGCGCGACGACTCCATCATCCCCGATGCATTCGACCTACAACTTACCTATTCTAAGCAACTACGTGTAAGTCTATCCTGTAGCCTCCTGGTCCGCGAGCCCACGCCCCGCTACACCCTGCACGGCCGGCGGGGCAGCTTCGTCAAGTACGGTATTGATGTGCAGGAAGATCAACTGCGGGCGGGCATGACACCACGAGATGCTGGCTTCGGTGACGAGCCCAGAAAACAGGATGGCACCCTACACACCGAGCACGACGGACTCACTTACCGCGGCACAGTGCGTACCCTACCGGGCCACTGGTTAGGTTTGTTTGATAACGTGCACCGAGTGATTACGGAAGGGGCCAGTCCGGCCATTCCCCTAGATGACGTAATTGCTCAACTTGAGCTTATCGAAGCAGTCTCAACTCAGCCCCGCGTCACAAATTCGTAGGCCTTGGAGTTATTCTCCGTGTCGTAGCTCAGCGCCAGTTGCCGCAGCTCGAAGTGATCGAAGAAGGTATCCCAACTGATCTCGCGGAACTTGTTGTCGCTACGGTTTTCGGGCCAGATGATGGCCAGTGGGCGCTGGTCATTGGCCGTAGTGGCTTCTTCCTTGACGCCGGGGACGCCGTTGTGCTTATTAGCCCATTCTTTGATGGTAGCGTGCTCGTGGGTGGTGGCGTTAGTGGCCATAGGGGTATATCGTTGTGAAAGAGAAATATAGATCAGTCGCGGCTCACCAGCTTATTGAAGGTGCTATCGCCGTCCGTGCTGTACAGAAAGGCGAGCTTCCGCTCCTCGAACGTATCGAAGAACTCCTCCCACTCGATCTCCTCGAAGCTGTCGTCATCATTGCTCGCATCAGGAAAATGAATGCGTAGTACTTCCGGATCGGCATCGGCAATGCGGGCGGGTACGCCGTCGTGCCGCTCGGTCCATTTCTTGATGGTATCGTGGTCGGTGGTGGTCTTGCTGCTGGCCATGGGGGTGTTTAGTTTGCTTAGTGCAACGTAAGGTATTGGGTTGGTAGTTCGGTGATACCCCCTACCGATCATACCCAAACCGCTTTAACCACACCTCGTCATCGCGCCACTCCTCGCGGATCTTGACGTGCATTTCCAGGAAGACCTTGCGCTGCAGGAAGTCCTCCATCCGCTTGCGGGCCGCCGTACCGAGTTTCTTGATGCTACTACCGCCCTTACCAATAAGAATAGGCTTTTGCGTCTTCCGGCTCACGTAGATGACGGCACTGATGCGGGCCAGCTCCTCGCCGTCCTTAGTGGTCGTCTCCTCGAAGGTCTCGATCTCAATTTCCACGCTGTAGGGGATCTCCTGGTGGTACTGCTCCAGGATCTGCTCGCGCAGCATCTCGGCGACGAAGAAGCGCTCCGAGCGGTCGGTCAGCTGGTCCTCGGGGTAGTACACCGGGCCCTCCGGCAGGGCGGCTTTGATGGCGTCGAGCAGTTCCGGTACGCCCGTGCCCTCCTTCGCCGAGATACCGAAGATGCGCTCCGGCTTGATCCATTTTTTAAACTGCCGTTCCAGCTCGTTCACCTGCCGCTCCTCCACCAGGTCGATCTTGTTAAACACCAGGAACAGCGGCGTATCCAGCCGGCGTAGCTTGTCTACCAATAGGTCATCCTCGGCGTAGCTTTCCTGGGGGTCCACGAGGTACAGCATCACGTCGGCATCCTCGAAGGCCGAGTTCACGTAGGCATTCATCTTCTCCTGCATCTTATAGCCCGCCTCCTCGATGTAGCCCGGCGTATCGCTGAACACGATCTGGTAGTCCGCCTCGGTCAGGATACCGATGATGCGGTGGCGCGTCGTCTGTGGCTTAGCCGTGATGATGCTCATTCGCTCCCCCACCAGGGCATTCATGAGGGTAGACTTCCCTGCGTTGGGCCTTCCGATGATGTTGACGAATCCGCTTTTGTGCATAGGGAGTAAAGGTAGGGAGTAGTAGGTAGGGGGTGGTTCGGTGTTTGGGCGTTGGAAACGTAATAGGTGTTACAGGGGGGCGGGACCGCGGGTGCGGGGTGGATTGAACGAGCGCCGGTGCAGTGGTACCTTTACCCCTATGCAGGCTACTATACTCACCGTCGGCGACGAGATCCTCATCGGCCAGATCACCGATACCAACGCTACCTACATGGCCGCCGCCCTAAGTGAGGAGGGCATCACCGTGGTCGAGCACCTGAGTGTAGCCGATAGCCGACAGGGCATCATGGGGGGGCTGGACCGCGCCCTGCAGCAATCCGACCTGGTACTGATGACCGGCGGGCTCGGGCCCACCAAGGACGATATTACCAAGCAGGTACTGGCCGACTACTTCGGGGCCGAGCTACGCTTTCACAACCCCACCTGGAAGCGGCTCGTGAAGCTCTACCAGCGCTACGGCCGCGAACCCAATGACACCCACCGCCAGCAGTGCCGCCTGCCCACGGGGGCAAAGATCCTGGTCAACGAGCGCGGCACGGCCCCGGGACTGTGGATGGAAAAGGAGGACCAAGTGGTCGTCTCCATGCCCGGCGTACCCTACGAGATGGCCTACCTCATGGAGCACGAGGTGATGCGACGCCTGAAGCGAAAAAACTTCGATGCCGAGTTGCTGCGCTCCGTCACCATCCTCACCGCCGGGGAGGGCGAAAGCACTATCGCCGAGCGGCTGGCCAAGATCGAGGACCACCTGCCGGAGAACATGTCCCTGGCCTACCTCCCTAACCTCGGCACCGTACGCCTACGCCTCAGCGCACGCGGCAATGCCGAAGCCCTGCTGCAAAGTCAGCTCGACGAGTACCGCAACCACATCGAGGGAGCGCTGGGCGACCTGGTGTTCGGCTACGGCAAGGACGATCTGGCCTCCGTAGTAGGTCGCATCTTACAGGAGCGCAAGCAGACTCTAGCTACCGCTGAGAGTTGCACTGGCGGCACCGTAGCCGAGATGATCACGGCACACCCCGGGGCGAGTGGTCACTTCGTGGGTGGCGTAGTGGCGTACTCCAATGAGCTTAAGCAATCACTCCTGGGTGTACCCGCCCCTATCCTGCTGGATCACGGAGCGGTGAGCGAGGAGACCATCACCGCCATGGCCGAGGGTGCGCGCAGCCGGCTGGGTGCGGACTACGCTATTGCTACTTCCGGCATTGCCGGCCCTAGTGGCGGCACCCCCGATAAGCCGGTGGGCACCATCTGGATCGCAGTAGCTACTCCGGAGCGCACGGTAGCTAAGCTGCTCCGCTCAGGCAAGGACCGGCAGCGGAACATTACGTATACGAGCTTGCAGGCGTTGAATTTACTGCGGCTGAGTCTGTAACCTCACTTCTCACGAGCGGTCCGAACGGTCGGTTCAGTACGGAAAGGGAGCGCTAGCGATAGTTTGCGTACTGGGCCGCCGGTCGGAACGCTCGACTTTACCGTGAGTATCCACCTATCCAGCTTTACGCCCCGGCCACCCTGTGGTATTACTGTATGTCTCGTAGCTGTAGAGGGGTATGTATTCCATCTCCTGGCCAGTCTTTGCTTTGTAAGCAGACTGCGCCACGTAGAGTAAAGGCTCGAACGTGACCTCGGTCGGCATCTCAGTAGGTCGAGCCACTACTAGTTCGTAGGCATCCTTCCCATTTGCAACAACCGCCGCCCGGGCGTAGAGAAAATCATCCACTGAAAATGGATGATCACTAAACGCCGCAGCGTGGGCGGCCGTATCGAGATCGTAGAGCGCCCTGGAGAGGTAAGCTTCAAACTGCTAAATAGCCACCGCATCGAAGGCCTGAAGCGCGGTGACCAGCGGCGCTACTGTAGCTTGGTCGGTATGCTGGTCCCAAGCAAGAAGATCAATGAGCGTCCAGAATGTTTCCTGCGGTAGTCCTGCATAATCAGACTTATCGGCGACCGTGATGTCCAGTCTACTATTGCCAAATCTAGCCTTTAGCTCACGGATGAGTCGCTCGTCTAGATCGTTGGCAAAGATTGAAATTACCGAAGTCATGGCACACTGTAAACGATCACCAATTTAAGCAAGTTTTCCTAGCCGTTACCAATTCGCTAACTTCGCACCGCCCTACCACCAACGTAAAAGCCCCACCACCACCCCATGCCCCACGTCGAGCTCATCATGCCCAAAATGGGCGAAAGCATCATCGAGGCCACCATCCTGAGCTGGACTAAGCAGGTAGGCGATACGGTGGAAGTCGACGACACGGTACTGGAGATCGCCACCGATAAGGTAGACAGCGAGGTACCCGCCCCGGTAGCTGGTACGATCAAGGAGATACGTTTCGGGGTGGATGAGACGGTAGCCGTCGGTGAGGTCATCGCCCTGATCGAAACCGAGGTTGGTGCCGAAGTGTCCCCCTCCCCTAGCCTAGCGCCCGCTGGTACTGAATCTCCTTCACCAGCAGACTCGGAGGCTTCTTCCACGCACGTCGCACCGGCGGCCCCGCCCGCTTCTCAGGCTAAAAATGAAGCTGTAGCGGAAGAAAAGTCGGGCAACGGTCGTTTTTATTCGCCACTTGTCCGTACTATTGCGGCCACGGAGGGCATCGGCCAGGCTGAGCTCGACCGGATCCCCGGCACGGGCAACGGCGGCCGGGTAAATAAACAAGACATACAGGCTTACCTGAAGCGGAGAGATAACCGCTTCATAACCGGTCCTGGCAAGGCTGCACCAACAGCTGGAATCAATGCGACAACCCTTCCCCCCCGCCCCCCTGTCGCTCCAGTTGGCAGTCTTGCCTCCGGTTCTTCCGAGCTCATCGAGATGGGCCGCATGCGTAAGCTCATCGCCGACCACATGGTGCAGTCTAAGCGCACCAGCCCCCACGTCACCAGCTTCATCGAGGTAGACGTCACCGATATCGTCACCTGGCGCGAGGGCATCAAGCAGGACTTTCAGCAGCAGTACGGGGAAAAAATCACCTACACGCCCGTGTTTATCGAAGCAGTGGCCCGGGCCATCAAGGACTTCCCGATGGTGAACGTGAGCGTCGACGGTGATCACATCGTCAAAAAACACGACGTCAACATCGGCATGGCCGCTGCCCTACCCACCGGCAACCTGATCGTACCCGTGATCCGCAACGCCGACCGGCTCAACCTGCTCGGCCTCACCAAACAGGTCAACGACCTGGCCGCCCGCGCCCGCGCCGGGAAACTCAAACCCGAGGAAATTCAGGATGGCACCTTCACGGTGACTAACGTCGGCACCTTCGGCAATGTCATGGGTACGCCCATCATCAATCAGCCGCAGGTGGCGATCCTGGCCGTCGGGGCCATTCGCAAAAAGCCCGCTGTAATGGAGACGGAGTACGGCGACGTCATCGCGGTGCGCCAGCTGATGTTCATGAGCCTGAGCTACGACCACCGGGTGGTGGACGGCTTCCTCGGCGGCTCCTTCCTGCGGCGCATCGGCGATTACCTGGAGGCCTTTGACTCCCAACGGACGGACGTATGAGCACCCTTTCGTTCCTGCTGGAGGGACTCCGCAATATCGGAACCACCGGCACCATCACCCGTTCCGGCACTGCCCTGTGCCGGGCCGCCATCGACCGCATCGACTTTACCACCGCCCGCACGATCGTGGAGCTAGGGGCCGGCGACGGAGTGATCACCGAGCACATCCTGCAGCGGCTACACCCCGAGGGCCGGGTGATCGCCTTTGAGGTCAGTGAGGACCTCTGCGACGATATGCGCGCGATCGGCGATCCCCGCCTCGTGGTCGCCCAGGACAGCGCCGAGTATATCCGTACATACCTTGACCAGATTGGGGCGGAGTGGGCCGACCACATCGTCTCGGCCATCCCCTTTGCCGCCCTGCCTCAGGACCTTGGCGAGCGGATCGTTACCGCAGCCCGGGATAACCTGCGTACGGGCGGCTGCTACAACCAAGTCCATTACAGCCTGAAAACCAAATCGTACTACGAACGGGCCTTCGGCCGGGTGGACGCACGACGAGTGTACCTGAACCTGCCGCCGGCCTGGGTGCTATACTGTAGGAAGTAGCGTTAATTCTGAAGTGTGGGGTAATTAAGTGGGGATGAATTTGTGTTTTATCCCCATCTTCCGGCTTGTTTGCCCCGACACTATGTACAGATTGCTTCCCTTACTCCTCGTCCTTATGTCCTGTACCCAGCAGGATGACATACGCGCCTACTACTTTCCGGTGCGGGAGCTCACCGACGGGCTCGTGTACGAGTACACCAATACCGGCACCTTCGCCGAAGAGCCCTCTTCGTTCTGGTATTACCTGGGGCTGGACCGCGACACCGCTCTTTACCTCACCGCTACCCACTACGCCGACGGTATGACGCCGGATCAGCTCGTGCGCGAGCGTATCTACAACGAGGGGGTGACGATGGAGCAGCTTACGGTGTATCCACCGCTTTTGTCCGGAAGACCGAAGCAGGTAGAAGCTCAAATCCTGTACGGCCGCACCTTCGCCTTCCGGCTTCACGACGGCAAACCCGTTGGATTTCGCGTCGCCTACACCCCCGCCGAAAACGACGATGCGACGGAGTATGTCTCTCTCGACCGCACCTACCGCGGCGATACGCTTCTGAGCGTGATGGGCGAGGAGGTCGAGGCCATCGTCTTCGATCTGCTGGGCGAGGTGAGTCAGCGCGATCCGCTGGAGGGTGACATCAGCCCCACCTTTACGGGTTACGAGATTTACGCCAGGGGCCTGGGTATGGTAGAGTATTACCGCGACCTGGGGGCGGGGGGTGTACTGGCGGGTAAGCTCGTACGCCGCATTTCTATGCCTGACTACGCCGGCGGACTGAGGGAGTAGGTATACCGCTCGACCCGTGGGTTCATGACCCGAAACCAGAGGGGTGGCACCAGGGAGAGTAGCATGCAGGCCGGATAGCCGGTGGGTAGCTGTGGACTCTCCTCGAAGCGCCGCAGTACCTGGTACTTCCGCGTCGACTTAAAGTGATGGTCGCTGTGCCGGGTGAGCTCGTAGAGCAGGATCCGCCCCAGCTCGTGGTCGCTGTTCCAGCTGTGGATGGGCAGCACCGGCTCGTAGCGGCCCTGCTCGGTCTGCCGGCGTTGTAGGCCGTAGTGCTCGATGTAGTTGACGGTTTCTAGCATCAGGAAGCCGAAGACAGCCGCTCCGAGCGCTAGCCAGAGGCCCGACCAGCCGAATGCGAAGGTGACTAGGGCGAGGTAGGCCACCTCGATCAACTGAAACTTCACCATCAGTTTAGGATCTAGTTTCCAGGCATCCAGATAGCTCAGCGTGACGCTGCGCAGCCAGAAGGCGTACACCGTCTGATCGCGCCGGCTGGTGGCCGGGTCCTGCGGGGTGGCTACGTGGCGGTGATGCCCCCGGTTGTGCTCGATGAAGAAGTGCATGTACAGCCCCGGGAGCAGCAGGGCCTGGGCGAGTAGTTGCTCCCCACGGGTGGAACGGTGACCCAGCTCGTGCGCCACATTGATGCCGAGGGAGCCGATGAGCAGCCCCACGTTACAGACCATACCGGTGGTTTCCCAGCCGGACAGCTCGCGGGTGGTAGCCACGTAGAGAAAGTACGCGATGGTGCCGTAGAGTACGGGCAGGTTGAGGTACAGCAACCAGTCGAAAAAACGGCTCTGGGTCCGGCTCTCCTCTTCCTCGGCGACATGGTTGTCAGTGCTTGCCGGCAGGAGCAGCTCCAGTACCGGCAGTAGCACAAAGGCTACGTAGATGCTCCCCGGCGACCAGGCACCCCCCAGGTGTACGCCCAGCAGTCCCGCTAGCGGTAGGGTGTAGGCGAAAAGGTATTTGTAATCTCTCCACATGGAGCTAAAGATACGGTTTAGCGTTGCACCTGCGGCCCCGCCTGATCTACCAGCGAATTTTCGCTAACTTCGCGGGCAAAAGCCGACCGATCATGAATTTCCAGCTTACTGAAGAACAGCTTGCCGTGCGTGAGGCCGCCCGCGACTTTGCCCAGCAGGTGTGCCTGCCCGGGGTCATCGAGCGCGATACGACCATGGCCTACCCTACCGAACAGGTGAAGCAACTCGGCGAGCTTGGCTTTATGGGTATGACGGTGAGCCCGGACTACGGTGGCGCGGGGCTGGATAACCTGAGCTACATCCTGGCCCTGGAGGAAATTTCGAAGGTGGACAACTCGACCTCGGTGATCATGTCGGTCAACAACAGCCTGGTCTGCTACGGCCTGGAGACCTACGGCACCGAGGAGCAAAAACAGAAGTACCTGACTAAACTAGCCACCGGCGAGTGGATCGGTAGCTTCTGCCTTTCTGAACCCGAGGCTGGCTCCGACGCCACCCATCAGCGCACCATGGCCATCGATCAGGGCGACCACTACCTACTCAACGGCACTAAGAACTGGATCACCAGCGGCGGCACGAGCAAGGTGCACCTGGTAATTGCGCAGAGCAACCCCGAGGCCGGTCACCGCGGCATCAACTGCTTCATCGTCGAGACTAGTTGGGACGGCGTCGAGATAGGGGCTAAGGAGGACAAGCTCGGCATCCGCAGTAGTGACACCCACACCATCATGTACAACGACGTGCGGGTGCCGAAGGAGAATCGGCTGGGTAAGGAGGGGAATGGCTTCAAATTTGCTATGAATACCCTCTCCGGCGGCCGCATCGGCATCGCCGCCCAGGCCCTCGGCATTGCCGGTGGGGCCTACGAGCTAGCCGTAGCCTACAGTAAGGAGCGGGAGGCCTTCGGTAAGGCTATTTCCGATCACCAGGCCATCGCCTTCAAACTGGCCGATATGGCTACCGACATCGAGGCAGCTAAGATGCTGGTGTACCGCGCCGCCTGGCTCAAGGACTCCGGTGGGGACTACAACCAGGCCGGTGCCATGGCCAAGCTCTTCGCTAGCTCCGTAGCTATGCGCCATACCGTGGAGGCGGTGCAGGTACACGGCGGCTACGGCTTCGTCAAGGAGTACCACGTGGAGCGGCTCATGCGGGACGCCAAGATTACCCAGATCTACGAGGGGACGAGCGAGGTGCAGAAGATCGTGATCAGCCGGGGGCTGCTCAAAGGGGGGCTATATGTGTAGACCGCTTCGCGGATAGACGGCTAGCCTCTGACCATCTCTAAGAAGGTCCGGCTGAACGCTAGCATGTTTCCGTAGCTTACTTTTCCCACCTCCGGTGCAAACCAGGGGTAGGCTTCCCGGTGCCGCCGTACGATGTCATTCACCGCGCTACGGATTGCCTTCTTACTCGGCCGCCCCTGCCTATCCAGGTACCGCTCCGTATAGCCTAGTTCCCGAAAATAGCCCTCCTCCGTGACCCGGTAGTAGAGGTGCAGCAGCTCCCGGTCTGGCAAGGGAATGGCGTAATTGAACAGGGCGTAGCCGACGATGTAGCCGGGGATGGCGCGGGCCACCTCGGGGTAGCCGTTGTCCTGGTACCAGTCCAGGTTGGAAAGCTCGTTGTTGATCAGGGTGGCGAGGCGGTCGTGGCTTACCGGTAGGGTAATGCCGAAGGTGGACTTACCGGCGTAGAGCTCCTCGCCGAAGCTCTCCGGGGCCCGCTCCAGTAGTTGCTGCAGTTCTTCGAGCAGGCGTACATTTTTGTGGGTGGCGGGCCGGTCATCTTCCTGGGCGAAGTACATGCGGTGCATCCGTTCCAGGGCCTCCATGGTGTGGCCCTCGGGGGTGAGCAGGTAATCGAGGCGGTACACCAGGTCGAGCAGCAGGTAGGCTACCGCCCCGGGGTGCTCCCGGGGGTCGAGCTGGCCGGAGTCGAGGTAGTCGAGCAGGAACTGGATCTGCTGCCGTAGGAAATCCAGTTTTACCGCTTTTTCGTGGGCCGAGAGCGGCTCCAGGTGCGTCACCTCTACGGGGCTCAGGGTATCCTCGAACTCTTCCAGCAGCAGGTCGTCCTGCTTATCGGCGCGCAGGGCCATTTCCTTCAGGGCATAATAGAGTTTGTAGGGGCTGGCGTCGTACACGGGCGTATCGAAGATGATGGTCAGGCAGTCCTCCGCGTCCAGCGCAAAGCGGCTGTACTTCAACTCGTAGTTCATGGCCGTCAGGCGCTGCAGTAGCTCACCATTCGGGGTGGTCAGGCGGGCAATGCGGGCGGCGGCGCGCAGGTGCAATGTATCCGCCAGGCCAGTCACGCGCTTGCTACCCTGATACAGTTCGAAATACAGTTTATCGTCCGCGCGTTGCCACTTTACGTTTTCTTCCTCCCCGTCGCGCAGGTACTCTAGGAAGGCTTCTACGCTATCCAGGAAGCGGTCGTCCTCGAAGGCATCGGCGGCGCGGGTGTAAGCAGCATGCTTAGCTTTGCTCTTGTAGGCGTCGGTGTAGCGGCCAAAGCGGTGGTGGGGCTCCGGGCCCGGCGGGGTGGTGGCGGGGTGGCGGCCGAAGAGGGTGTCCCAGATGCTCATCTACTCCCCTAAAACTCCGGCGAGAAGCCATCTTCATCGAAGATCACGCGGCCCTCCCCCTCTTCGATCCAACCCCCGGTAGGGTTTCCCTTATTGTCGAGCATGAAGTTGGCGAAGTACATATCCGCCACGCCATCTTCGGTGCGCTGGCCGGAAATGACGTGCACGAAATCAGCCGTCTCACCCGCAAAATTCGTAGAGATGACGCGTACGAAGACCGAGAACTTATCGTCCTTGCCAACTACGAATCCGCCCAGCCCCTTCCCCGTTTCCACGGTGTTGTCATAATCGACGTTAATGCGCAACTTATCGTTATCCTGATTACTGAGCGTAAGCGCATAGTCCGCAAACTTGTAACCGGGAGGGTCATCGGGCCGGTTACTGGACACCAGGATGAAGGGACTACCCAGGTAGTTGCCCTCCAGGGCAGGCGGCGTTTCACCGCCGTAGATCGGCATGCCCAGGCGGCGCATCTCATCCAGGATTACCTGGGGCACCAGCTCGGTGATGTCGTTGGTGAGGCCTTGCTTATTGACCTTGCTGGTAGGTTGGGTATCGTCGTCTTTGCTACAGCCGGCCAGTAGCACGAGCAGTAGTAGGAGGGGTACATAGTGCTTCATGGTAGGAAAGGTAGTAGAAAAATCGGTGGTTGCGGCGGTCAGGATTTACAGCCGCGGGTCCACCCCCTCACTCTCCAGCGCTAGTACCCCAAAAACGCTTTCGTGTACCCGCCGCAGGGGCTCCCGGCGTACGAAGCGTTCCAGCGCCTCTACCCCCAGGGCAAACTCTCGTAGGGCCAGCGAACGCTTCTTCCCCAATCCCCGCTTCTTGAGGCGACGCAGGTGGTGGGGGGCGTCGTAGTCCGGGCCGTAGATGATGCGGAGGTACTCGCTGCCGCGGCACTTAACGGCGGGTTGTAGCAGGCCCTTAGCACCCTCCGCGATGAAATCGAGGTGCTTGACGACCATGCCCTCACCGCCTGCGCGGGTCAGGCCGAGCCACCAGTCGGTCGCGGCCCGCACACTGGCCTCGTCATTCGTGTCGACCACCCGGTAGGGCGTGGCCCGGAAGAGCTGCTCGTCGGCGGCGCAGATGGTGTGGATCGCCTCCATGTGCCAGGTGTGGTTCTTATTATCGTACAGCACGTTGTACTCGGCATTCGGGGTAGTTAGTACCACCGTGCCGGGCCGGGCTACCCCGAAGACGACCCGTTCGAAGGCCTGGAGGCGGTTCTCGTCCAGGTGCTCGATCACCTCCACTACGGCGGCGGCATCGAAGCCGGCCATGCGGGCGTCGCGGTAGGTCAGGGCACCCTGCCAGAGCTCCAGGCGCTCCTTCTGGCGGGGGCTCATCTCTTCGTAGTGCATCCGTTCGGTGGCCTTGCGGAGCTCGCCGTAGGAGACGTCCGTGCCTACGATGCGGGTGAACTGCTTATGCTTGAGCAACATGCGCAGCAGCTTGCCCTCCCCGCAGCCTAGGTCGATGACACTGTTCGCACCGCTGGCTACAAGCTGCTCCAGTACGGCATCCAGGCGTTGCTGGTGTAAAGATTTTCGCCGCTCCTTATCCATAGGGTTCGCACCTGCGTCCCCGCCCTCCTCTACGTCCTCGTCGTCGCTGAGCCGTTCCAGCGCCTGATCGGTCAGGGAGCGCAGATTCTTTATGTAGCGGCGGGTGATCTCCTCCCGGGCCGGATGGTCTTCAAGCCACCCCTTCCCCTTATCGAGGAGCTTCTGGATCTCGTTCTGGCCGACGTAGTAATGCAGGTCCTGCCCCAGCGCCGGTAGCAGCACGTAGAGGTGGCTGAGCAGGGTATGTAGTGGCAGGGTATGCTGTAATTGCAGCGTGTAGTAGCGGCTCCCGCCCCAGTCGGGAAACTGCTCATCTAGGTCATGGCGGGTCTCCTCCAGCGTATAGCCTAGGGGGGCGAAGAAGCGCTCGATCATGGCCGCTCCCCCACCCGGGGCCGGCACCGAGGTGATGCGGGCAGTGAGGGGCAGCGGCTGGTCGACCAGTTCGGGCCGCTTGGCGCAGGTGCCGTTCAGGGCCGTACCGAAGGCCTTGACCAGCGCTACACTCAGGTAAGAGGAGCTTACGTAGGCCGGTCGTTGACGTACTGTTCCAGGCTCGCTTCGTGCTGGCGGCCGCGTACCAGGTCGATGGGGTTGATGTCTAGTAGGAGGGCTACGGTGGTCTCTTCTGCGGCCGCTTTGGGGTAGAACACGTGCGCCCTGCCGACCGAGAGGTCGAGGGACTGGAAGCGGTCCGGGTACTTGTGCAGCAGGTAGCCGAGGTCGGTAGCGGGGGTGTGGGTGGTAATGAGGGTGAGTAGCATAGGGGCGCGTGCGCGGGTGCGGTATCTGTAGAAAGGGGCAACGCTGGTGGAAGTGGCAAAAGTTTTTTAGGCCTGCGGCCTTTGCTCAACACAGAGGACAGGGAGGTAATCTCAGAGGTACACAGAGTAGATGTAACGATTAGGTATACAGAGGCCAGCACCTAGCGGTGCTGCTGAAGGCTCTGCTGCTCCAAAACTGCCCCCAGGCAGTTCTCTGTGCACCTCTGCGCATCCCTCTGCGTCCTCTGTGTTGAGCCCCCTAACCCCTCCCCTTCAGGCTAGACCAATCACCACCGTACTCCCCACCAAGGTCACCAGCCCCCCCACCAAAAAACCGATCACCCGCCGGCTACTCCCCCGCCACTCCCGCAGGTACAGCCCCCAGAGCGTACTGAATAGAATGATGAAGGCCATATGCAGCGTCCAGCTCGCAAAGTCATAGCGCTCGCCGAGATAGACCACCCCCATACCGTAGAAGAAGAACTGGAAGTACCAGGTGGCACCGCCGAGGGCCGACCAGGCACCGTTGCGGAGGTTGGGGGTGCCGGGGGCGGTGAGGTCGGCCTGGGTGCCGCGGCGCAAGAAGAGGTAGCCGCAGTAGGCCAGGTTGGTCAGCAGGCCGCCGAGCAGGATGATTACCAGGGCGACGTTGTTGCGAAACAGCGGACGGGTACCGGCCGCCTCCGCCAACTCCCCCAGCGGCTCACCGGCAGCCAGGGCGAAGGCGAAGCAGGCGCTGAGCAGCCCCGATACGACGGCTACGGTGAGGCCCCGGCCCAGATCGAACTCCGCCACCGCGGCCTGTTTGGTGGCCTGGTCCTGCTCGCGCTCCTTGAGCATGCCGGCGTAGCCGCATAGGGCAATACCGGCCAGACAGATCCCGATGCCTACTAGTGTCTGGCGCCCGCCTCCAGTGAGGAGTAACTCACCGAAAGTGCCGGCGTAGATGGGTGGTACCAGTGTACCGAAGGCCGCGCTGAAGCCAAGCGCCACCGCCATCCCCAGCGAGATGCCGAGGTAGCGCATGGAGAGGCCGAAGGTGAGTCCGCCGATGCCCCAGAGCAGACCGAAGAGGAAGGCGTAGAACAAGGTCGTGGGGGTAGCTGAGGCGAGTACCGCAAAGGGCGCCTGGGTCGTGAGTAGCGCCACCACGATCGGCACCAGCAGCCAGGCCGTGAGTCCCAGCACGAACCAGCTGGCCTCCCAGGCCCAGCCCTCTACCTTGCGTACCGGTAGGTAGAAGCTACCCGCGGCAAAGCCCCCGATGGCGTGAAAGACAAGTCCGAATAGTGCGCCCATCAGCAGATGGTGATGACGTCCATATTCAGCAACGCCCCTAACTTGCGGAGCGTATTCCCGTGGTGCCCCAGCCCGATGGCGCAGTGGTGACTGGGCCCGGCCTGCGACCACTCGTTCATAAACTTCCTGATGGGCAGCGGGAAGCGGTAGCGGCTATTAGTATTGCCGATCTGTAGCGTGGGGCCGGCCACGCTCTCGCCCTCGGCCAGTAGCAGATAGACCCGCCCGTGGCCGTCCTCGCAGACCGAGAGCATGGTAATGGGGCCATTGGCTACCTCCATCTGAATGCTGAGCCCCTTGCCGGGCTTACCGTGGTAGACCGGTACGGGTACCAAACTGACCTGCCCGGCGGCGGTGTGCGGGTGGGCCGGTCCGTCGTGGCCGAGTAGGATCACCTCGTCGTTGAAATCCATCGCGTAGAACTCCGCAAAGGAGCCGCCCGCGCCCAGGCTATCCATGATCTTCATGGCCAGGGCGTTTTTGACTTCGCATTCGCCGGCTACGGGGATGCCGCGTCCGGTGAGTAGGGTTAGCCCCGGGATGACCGAAGTGATGATCCGCTCGTAATCCGCGTCGCCCGCCCCCTCGTAGTAGTAGGCCAGGGCGCCGAGCTGGTGCCGATCTACGAAGGTGTCGAGGGCCACGGCCGTGGTGGCTGCGCGTTGGAGTTCTTCTTCACCGCAGTCTTCCGCTATTACAAAGGCGGTGCTAAATTCCTCCCGCTTGGCCCCGATCTGCGCGTCGGTAGCCTCCGCCACGCCCCGCCGCAGCTCTCCGAACTCCCGCAACTCGAAGTGGCAACCGAAGCGGGTGGCCAGTAGCGTAAGGTCGGTGTAGACGTCCAGCATTCCATTGTAGTAGTGTCCCACTACGCCCATCCGCAGCTCAGCTAGTACTCGCTTTACCCGGGCGGCGGCCACGTACTCGCCGATCTCGGTCCAGGCTTCCACGTCCTCCAGGTAGCCGGTCACCAGGTGCACCGGCACCCCCGCCCGCCGGAACACGGAGCTGATCTCGGGGGCCACGCAGGCCTGGCAGTGGGCTAGCCACTCACCTGTCATACGGCCGCGGTCGCCCATGGCGTTGAGCTTGGCGTAGTCGATGGCGGTGACGGGCTGCAGGTTCAGGATTAGTATGGGCGCCCCCCCACGCTGGGCTACGGGCAGTACGGTATGCGATAGGGCGTAGGTCGATACGAAGAGCACGATCAGATCTACCCCCTCGCGGTGAAAGCGGTCAGCAGCTTCCCGGGCGCGTTCGGGGGTATCGACCATGCCGGCATTCAGGATGCGAGGCTCCGGGGCGGGGACGCAGGTGCCAAGCTTCTTGACAATGCGGTCTTGGTAGCCGAGCAGCCGGTCCCTCAGTCCGTCGAACTGTGGCCAGTAGGTGTCCAGACCGATGGAGAAGAGGCCGAGGGTGAGCATGGGGAAGGAAGTTGGGGGCGGATAAGGTAGGTAATCCGCGCCGGCCGGTCTCTTGGTTACTGCTCCCCTTCCTTCGGTCCGTAGAAACCATACAGCCCCTCCTCATCCGCGTAGCTGCTATTTTCCTCACCCCCCGGCGAGCTTACCAGCATCAGCGACGACTGGCCCTTCACACCAATGTAGCGCTGCTTGCCGTCGAGGTGGGGAAAGTCATCGGCGATCTCGTTGACCATGGTGACCACCTCGGGGCGGGCGTCCTGGTCGAGGTCTTTGAGGGTGGGAATTTGTAGGAGTAGTAGGATCTTATCGCCCTCCTCCCGCGTGTAATACTTGAAATCTTCGGGCTCCATCTCCGGCACGATGTACTCATCGAAGTAGGCCTTGGTGTAGTAGGCTACGGAGTCGGTGGCCAGGGCGGGCTGGGCGGTCAGTTGCTCCAGGTCGGCGTCCAGCAGGGCCTCCCGCGGATCGACCTCCCGGAAGGCCTCGGTAATAGCTGTGGAAGTGAAGAAGAGTAGGATGACGGCCAGTCCGGCCCAGTGCCAAACGGGCCGGCTTGCCTCCCCCTGCTTCTCCTCGTACTTCCGCCGCAACTCCGGGCTAAACTCCTTCTTACGCAGGGTGCGCAGACAGTGGGTACACTCGGCCACCGCCACCTTCCCGACGGGGAAGAGCGGAATCCAGAATAGGTGGGCGTAGCGGCCGAAAACGGCCATGCGCTGGGTGCCGCGCTGGTGGCAGGAGGCGCACTCGGCCTGGGGGACGGTGAATTCGCCGATGGTGGTGGCGCGGGTGCCGTAGATGAGCATTGGGGGGGGGTGTGTGTTGTGTTGGTAGGTAGATACCGCCGGGCAGCTTGAACGGGGCCGATTAATGGTTAAATCTAATTCTTTTCGCGGGAGACCAAAGAGCCAAGAAATTCGAGAAGCAGCTCATTAACCGTCTCGGGTACTTCCAGATTGGTGAGGTGGGCTGAGTTTTGAACTACTTGTAAACGTTGCGAACCTAAGGCGCCGGCGAGCGCGCTGGCATCTTCCACGGGGGTACTGCGGTCCTGGCTCCCGACGATAACAAGGGCAGGAACGGATAGCTCCCGTAACCGCGGCAGGGCATCAAAATCGGCGATGATATCCCAGAGGCGGGCGTGGAAGCGATTGTCCTGACGGTGGAGGAGTTTCTTCACGCCGTCGACAATGTCCGGCCTACGCGCGCTGTAGTCCGCTATAAACCAACGGGACAGAGAAAGTGGGGTGAGGGCCTCCATACCTTCGGCGCGGGTGAAGTTTGCGCGGTCACGCAATATGCCACGCACCTGCGTAGAGAACGTACCGGCCGTGCTGATCAGACTAAGCGAGCTAACGAGCGCAGGGTGTTCGACGGCGAGCAGCTGGGCGATCATCCCCCCGAAGGAGATACCGACCAGGTGTACAGGGCCTGCATTCAGTTGCTGGATAAGATTGGCAACAGCTTCTATGAAGGTGTTAAAAGTAGCCGTTTCCGCAGGCTGTGCAGAAAGTCCGTGACCCGGAAGATCCATAGCTACGACGTCGTAGTCCATGCATAGCCGAGCGATCTGCGGGGTCCAGATCGAAAGGTCAGTGCCTACTGCATGAAGGAATACTACGGGGGTGCCGCCCCGGGGGCCGGTACGGACAAAGTTTACGGATGGTGCGTTCACGCTCTTGTTTTCGGGGGAACCGGTCTGCCTTTTGCAAGGTTGCTATCCTCCTAGTGGGCTAGATGGCGCGGGTGCCGTAGATAAACATGGGGGAGTGTTGTATGAAGCGGCTTGTAGCCGCGCTGTGCCACGCAACTTGTAGTTGCGACGTTAAGAAAAGCGCTGCAATCCCCGTCGGCGGACGGGCCAAGCTACGCAGGCCCCGGCCGACGACGGGAGCCGTATTTTCACCCCATGCCACGCTACCTCCTTCCCGCCACCCTATTTATCCTCCTGCTCACCCAGTGCGCCTCGCCCCCCTCCACCGACTCCGCACCCGCGGACGCGCCCAAACGACCTAACATCCTTTTCATCATGAGCGACGATCACGCCCAGCGGGCCATCTCGGCCTATACCGACGAGCTGATCGAAACGCCCAACCTGGACCGCATCGCCGACGGGGGCATGCTGTTCCGCAACAGCTTCGTGACCAACTCGATCTGCGCGCCGAGCCGGGCGGCCATCCTGACCGGGAAGTACAGCCACATCAACGGCAAGATCGATAACCTGAGCCCCTTCGACCCCGACCAGTGGACCTTCCCCGAGGCGCTGCACGAGGCCGGCTACCGCACCTCGCTGATCGGTAAGCACCACCTACAGGCCGTGCCGCAGGGCTTCGATGAGTTCCGCGGACTGATCGGGCAGGGGGAATACTGGCAGCCCACCTTCGTGCACAACGGCGATACGCTGCCGGAGGAAAGTGGCTACACCACCACCATCATCACCGACTACGTGCTGGAGGAACTGAAACGGAACGCCGCCGGCGACCAGCCCTTCCTGATGCTGTACTGGCACAAGGCCCCCCACCGCAATTGGATGCCGGACACCGCCGACCTGCCCGGACTGCTGGATAAACGCTACCCCGAGCCCGCCACTCTGCGCGACGACTACGCCGGCCGGCCCCGCGCCGCCCACGCCGATATGCGCATCGCCGATATGTTCACCAGCACCGACCTGAAGGTGAGCGGCGACTACCAGAATCCCGACCCGGGTACCGGCGGGGCCACCTTCATCACGGACCCGGAGTGGGACAACATCACCAACTTCAACTACCTGATGGGCCGCCTGAGCCCGGAGGTACGGGCCGCCTACGCTCCTTTCCTGGAAGAAGTCGGTAAACAGTGGCTGGAAGTGAAGGGCACCGACCGGGAGCTCGGATGGCGCTACCAGCGCTACATGCAGGATTACCTCGCCAGCGTCAAGAGTGTCGACGACAACGTAGGTCGCGTGCTCGACTATCTCGACGCGAGCGGACTGGCCGAAAACACCATCGTGATTTACACCAGCGACCAGGGCTTCTACCTCGGCGAGCACGGCTGGTACGACAAACGCTTCATGTACGAGGAGAGCCAGCGTACGCCGCTCATGATCCGTTATCCGCCGCTGATCGAGGCCGGCAGCGCGGCGGAAGAACTCGTGCTTAACATCGACCTGGCCCCTACCCTACTGGAGCTGGCGGGGTCGCAGGTGCCGGCCGACTTGCAGGGGCGTAGTCTCGTCCCCATACTCCGTGGTGAAACTCCGGAAGACTGGCGCGACGCCGTGTACTACCGCTACTACCAGCAGATGAACAGCTACCACCGCGTGGCCCGCCACGAGGGGGTGCGCGACGAGCGGTACAAGCTGATCCACTTTACGGAGCCGGGTTACGAGGGCTACGAGCTTTATGATCTACAGGAAGACCCGACTGAGATGGAGAACCGGATCGACGATCAAGCATTAGCGGCGGAGCAGGAGCGGTTGATGAAGGAGCTCGCGGCGCAGCGGGAGAAGCTGGGGGTGGTGGACTAATGTGCTCCCGCTAGGTGGCCGCCAGCAGCAGCGCGTATACCCCCACGCCGGCCAGGAAGGCGGGTAGGCTGCTACGCCGCTCCTCGGGCAGTTCTTCCTTGAGGACGTTCATGATCACCCCCCCGCCCACGAAGCTGAAGATGACGGCCAGGTAGATTTGGGGCAGGTCGGTGATGCGTCCCACGCCCCACCCCGCCAGCAGGGCCAGGATCAGCAGCCAGCGACCCTTGCGGCTATACCGCTGTTTGTAGTGGTCGTAGAGGCCGTAGTCGGTCACCGCGAAGTGAAAGGTCATGGCCACGGTGTAGTACAGCAGGCGCAGATCGTGGGCCTCATAGCCCCGGGGCAGTAGGTAGCCGATGATGAAATTGTACACCATGAAGGAGAAAATATGCAGCCAGAAGACGTGGACGGCGTACTCGTGGTGGTCGTTGCCGGGTTCGCGGTCCGATTCCTGGGATTTTTTCGCGGTCCGCTCCAGGGCGTAGAAGACTACGAGTCCCAGTAGGGCGAAGCTGTAGACGTGGTGCTTCATCCAGCCCAGTGCGCCGGTGGTCTGGAATACGGTCTGGTAGTCGGCCACCTGCGGCAGCACCTGCAGGAATACGTAGGTGACCGACATGCCGCCCGCGAAGGACAGCCAGCGGCTGCGCGGTACGGTCCGTAGGGAGAGCCGGCCGACGCCGAGGTGGACGAGGATGAAAAGGGCGATGGCGGCAAGGTGCATAATCGAGCCTGCTACTACCGCAATTCCCCCGCCGCGTACCGCCGCCGAATCTCCTTCTTGTCGAACTTGCCCACGCTGGTCTTGGGTACCTCCCGGCAGGAACACGAAGTCCCGCGGAATCTGGTAGCTCACGAAGTCGCGGGCCAGCAGGTCGGTGAGCTCCACCTCCGGGACCGTATCGTCCTCTTCCCAGCAGCACCACCGTGGCCAGCGGCCGCTCGATCCACTTGGCGTCGGGGATGGCGACCACGGCCGCCTCCCGCACCTTGGGGTGCGCCATGAGGGCGGATTCCAGGGCCACGCTCGAAATCCACTCCCCGCCGGATTTGATGAGGTCCTTCGTGCGGTCCCTGATCTCCATGTAGCCGTCCTCGTCGATGGTGCTCACGTCGCCGGTGCGGAACCAGCCGTCCTTCGTGAAGCTTTCCTTGTTGTTGGTTTTGAAGTAGGCGCTGATCACCCAGGCGCCGCGGATCTGGAGCTCGCCCATCGCTTGCCCGTCGCGCGGCACCGGCGTACCGTCATCCCCTACCACGCGTAGCTCTACCCCGGGAAAGGCGATGCCCTGTTTGGCCCGCAGGTCGTACTGCTCCTCCTCCGGCAGCTCGGCGTACTTGGTCTGTAGCCGGCTCACGGTGCCTAGCGGGGAGGTCTCCGTCATGCCCCAGGCCTGTACGCCCCGGATACCGAAGTCTTTTTCCATGCCTACGATGAGGCTCTTCGGTAGCGCGGAGCCACCGACCAGGTATTCCTCCAGGGCCAGGGGCTCGGCCGGCGGATTCTTTCTCAGCTCCTGGTACACCCCGAGCCAGATGGTAGGTACACCGTTGGCCTTCGTGACCCGTTCTTGTTGCAGGATCTTTACGATGGCTGCCGGTTGCAGATTGGACGACGGCATCACCATATCCGCCCCCGCCAGCAGGCAGAGGTAGGGAAAGCCCCAGGCCATCACGTGGAACTGCGGTACGATCAGTAGCACCACGTCGTTGGCGCCGATGCCAGCCGCGTTCGGGGCCATGAGTGCCGTGGCGTGTAGGTAGGTAGAGCGGTGGGAGTACAGTACGCCCTTCGGCATCCCCGTGGTGCCGCTGGTATAGCACATGCCGCAGGCTTCGTTCTCGTCGAGCTCCGGCCATTCGTACTCATCGGGCTGCTCGGCCAGTAGGTCTTCGTAGTGGAGGGTATTGGGTAGCGTAGTCTGAAAGTCGGCCGGCGCGTAGAGCAGGACGTAGTGCCGTACGGTCTCCAGCTCGGGAGCGATCCGTTCCAGCAGCGGCACCAGGGTGGCATCGACGAAGATCACCTTATCCTCCGAGTGGTTAACGATGTACGCTATCTGCTGGGCGGAAAGCCGGATGTTGATCGTATGGCACACCGCCCCAATGCCGGAAATACCGTAGTACAGCTCCACGTGTGGTCCGTAGTTCCAGGCGAAGGTGCCGACCATATCTCCACGGGTGATGCCGAGCCGGTCCTCCAGGGCGTTGGCCAGTTGCTTCGTGCGCAGGTACATCTCCCCGAAGGTATAGGCGTGGCGCGACCCGTCGGGCAGGTGGGAGATAATCTGCTTGTGGTGAAACACCCGGTTGCCGTATTCCAGGATGGCGTTGGTCGTGAGGGGGTAGTGCTGAATGAGGCCTTGCATGTGCGGGGGATAAGTTAGTCGATCGGGTGATCAATGTAACTATAGCTACAGAACGAGGGCTCCAAAACAGTAACCCCACTAGCAAGAAATACTCACTGCCCGCCTTACGTACGCCACATTGTCCAACTGTGCTAACATGAACGTGGCGACATCCGCACGCGAAATCTTTAACGTCAGGTCTCGGTAGCTGCCGGGAAAATCTACTTTATAGGCTCCCCCGGCCGGTCCATCCGTAAAGGCACTCGACCGGATCAGCGTGTACGCGGTGTGGCTCTGCATCACGCAATCCTCCTGCTTCGTATGATCGGTGAAGACCCGCTTGAGGTACCACCCGAAAAGGATATGCTTCCAGAGAAAATTGAGGTTGCCGTAGCTGTCGCCCATTCCTAGGGTTGACTGGCAGAGGAGGCGCTCGACTCCCGTGGACTGCATTGCCTCAAGAATGTTTTGGGTGCCAGCCGCGCGCACCGTTCCCGCCCGCCCGTCTCCAAGGGTGCAGAGGACGGCATCCCGACCACGGACGGCGGATCGTACCGCTGCTACGTCCAGCACGTCACCCGGGTAGATCTCCAAGTGGTCATGAGAGAAGCCAGCTAGTTTGTCGGGGGACCGGGTGAAGGCACGAAGGTCGTGACCGGCCGCCAGGGCGCCTGTCAGTACGGTACGACCCAGACTACCCGTAGCGCCAAAGAGAATTAGTTTCATTGCGTTTTACTTGCAATGTTCGGCGCCGGGCGGGGCGGAGGATAGAACAAATGCGACAAGCGTACGCCGCGGCCTCATTCCGGGAAAAAAGATGGCGTTATTCCCGTGAATTTTCGGAATACCCGAATAAAGTGCGACTGATCCGCAAACCCATTGTCGTAGGCAATGTCGGTGAGCGTACCGGATTCGATCTGCCGCAACTGCCGCAGGGAAGCACTGAACTGTACTATCCGGGCAAATTGCTTCGGGCTTAATCCCGTAGCAGCCAGGAATTTTCGCTCGAGCGTACGCGGACTGGTATGCAGTCGCCGGGCCACCTCACGAATACGGACCAGCCCACTTTCCGCTTCCAGCAAGAAAATGGCTTGTCTCACCTGCTCGTCCAGCTCTTCCAGTCGCCGCCCGAAGAGCCCGGCCAGTAGTCCGCTGAGCAGGGCGACTCGCTGCTCCTCTGTCTTCGCACTACGTAGCCGACAAATTAGGCAGACTAGGTCGGTAGCGGCCACTTCCTTTCGTCCGCAAAGGTCGTAGCACCCATCGGTGATACTATCGGGAGCCAGATCGAATACGCTACGCAGCACGAAGGGATAAAGCTGGAGTACGGTCAGGTGATAGCTGCCGGTGATGACTAGCTCCACGGGTTGAATGGTTTGCCCGTACAGAAACAGCTCGGGCATCACCTTGTCGTGGGGCTGGACGGTCAGCCCCCTGCCGGTATCCTGGTACATCAGCCCGGGGTAGCCATCGGCGTAAAAGCTCAGCCGGGTCGTCTCCCCCGCTACCCCGCCCTCGTACATCAGCACCTGTTTGACCAGGAGCTCGACTGTTTCCGCGACTGCTTGGGGGGAAGTGTCCATGTTTCCCTAAAGTTACGTTTTCTTAGCCGGCTGCCGCTGCCTGCAACTGGACAGATGCCGTTGAAGATGATGTCGATCACACCGTGAGCCTCGTAGCTCAGGTATAGGTGGCTGGTGATGGCAGTTTCATCAAGGACATCGACCTCCCGCCCGCTAAAGATGACTGTGGCACCAGCGCGCTACAGGCCAGCCGTAGCGACCCGTGGAGAGCACCCTTACCGGCGAATGTGAGGGCAATTTTGTTTTGTAGTAGCATAGATCCGTCGTTTTTACTACTGACGGAGGGGGGTGGACAACGGTTGGAGGGTAGCTAACCCGGAACCGGATGCAAATTTCTAAGTGAGAAGCCTGCAAATTTTGCTAAATCCTCCATTTTTTGTAATATTTGCAGGATGCGTACTAGTCACGTTGCCCGAGATCTGCCAGCCCACCTACGGGAAATTGGGAAATTTTTCCCCATCATCTCGCTAACCGGACCCCGGCAGGCAGGTAAGACGACACTCCTGCGGGAGCACTTTTCAGATTATCAATACATCAATTTAGAGGACCCCCTGTACAGAGATCAGCTTACGGTGGACCCTCGTGCTTTCCTGGAACGTCACAGCCACGGCGTGATCTTTGACGAGGCGCAAAACTCCCCCGACCTGTTCAGCTACCTACAGCTAGCGGTGGACGAGGACCGACAGCCCGCGCGCTTTGTGGTCAGTGGCTCGCAGAATTTCCTACTCAATAAGCGCATCACCCAATCACTAGCGGGTCGCGTAGCGATCACTAGACTCCTGCCGTTGGACCTAAGTGAAATGAATGCCGCCGACCGCCGCCCCGCCTCTCCGGCCGAGGCCATCTTTTCCGGCTTCTACCCCGATGCGGTAGTGAAGGCCGCCCCGCCGGCCTACTTTTATCCCTCCTACATCGGCAGCTACCTGGAGCGTGACGTGGAGGGCTTCGTAGCCGCCCGCAATATGGTCACCTTTCGGTTGTTCATGAAGGTTTGTGCGGGCTTCGCCGGTCAGACCGTCAACTACGGCAACATCGCCAAGACCGTCGGTATAAGTGCAGCGACCGTGAAAGAATGGCTCAGTATTCTAGAGATGAGTTACATTTTGTTTCAGGTACCGCCTTACTTCACTAACTTCAAGAAGCGCCTGGCGAAGACGCCTAAGCTCTACTTCTACGATACGGGTTTGCTGTGCTACCTACTAGAGTTAGAAACCGCGGAGGAGCTTCAATCTTCCGCCAGTTATGGTGCCCTCTTCGAGAATCTCATCGTAGCCGACCATTTCAAATCCTACTTCCACCGCGGCTGGGATACAAACCGGCTGTACCACTACCGCGACGGTCAGCAAACGGAAGTCGACCTGGTCAGGAGCCGGGCAAACCGCATTACCCTAACGGAGATCAAAAGCACCACGACCTACCGCAGCAAACTGACCAAGACCATTCGTCAGGTAGCCGCCGCTTCCGAAGTACCTACTGAGTTGGAACTGGTCTACGGGGGGGAGGAAAATTTTACATCGGACGGGGTGCGGGTGTTGCCGTGGTTTGCGTCGGTGCCATCTGTATAGGTCACACCCCCACCACTTCCCGCAACTCTCGCACCAAATCCTCATCCATATACTGGTACTCATCCGGGATGTCGAGCACACTTACCCGTGCCTCCCATGCTCCCCGACCAAACCGCTGCCGTAGCTGCGCCAGGTGCTTTTGCTCCATGACGTAGATCGTATCTGCCCACTCCAGCAGTTTGCTATTGATTCGGATGCGGGCGGCTGGCGAAGTGCCGGCAGATTTTACCATCACCCCTGGGGCGTCTCGGAAGATGGTCTCGGCGGTACGGCTACGCCACTCGTTGCGGCTACAGATGAAGAGCAGGTGTTGCATGGGGCGGGGTCGCAGGTGCAAGGTAACTAGAAAGGCCGCCCTATTGGGGCGCAGGCATCCTTGGGTTCTTTCCCTCCGGACGAAGTAGCCCGCAAGCTCTATCTTAAATGCTCGAGCGACGGGCCTTCCCCGGATTCGCTGCCGCGCTTATTACGCCAATTACCCTGGCTGCCAGCCTGCCCCCGCTCGGCGTGCCGATATCTGCCGGTGGGACCCGGCCCATGCGTACCAAGCTATGACTCTCGCTATTCCGCGCATTTCCATTTACCCTTATGTCCTAGCTTTAGCAGTATCCCTGAGCCTCATCGGGATGCTGCAGGATATACTCCATGCCCTCGTACGGGGATATGCCTACTATACCTCGGAGTCCCTTCTATTCAGCTCGTTCTGGTCGCTCTTCCCCCTTATCTTTCTGGGGCAACGGGCTATCTTTTCCCGACCGGGAATGGTCATGAAAGGATACGCCCGGCGATGGTTGCTCGCTACCGTTTGCTGCGCCACCCTGCACCTGTTGCTGTTCCCCGCCGTGGTACACCTGGGGTCCGCCCTATTCCTGGACCACACTTTTTACTTCGCGACCGGGCTCCGGTACGCGGTTGCCGAGGACCTATACGTATGCTTGATCGGTTACGGGTTATTGATCGGCTGGCCTCTTGCAGGTGGCGGCCGGGTTAGACAGCCGCTCCCCCCGACTTCCCCCGCACCTGCGGCCCCGCCCACTTTGGCCGTTCGGTCCGGACGGACGATCACGGTGGTGCAGATAAACAAACTGTGGTATGCGCGGTCCGCAAAGCCCTACGTCTCCCTACACTCCGCCGGGAAAAAGCAACTGCTCGATCGGTCATTGGCACAACTGGAGCAGGAACTGGTACCACAGGGCTGGGTGCGGATCCACAAGT
>CATQHI010000027.1 GCA_958295895.1 Saprospiraceae bacterium
CCTCGCTAGCCCCCTACTAGCCCAGACCAACACCGACATCTACAACGCCGAGGCCCCCGAGCTCGTCCTGGTGTGGAACCGGGTGGGCGATGTCTCCGCCGGACTACAGTCCGTGGAGGCCGCCGAGTTCAGCCCCGACGGGAGCCTGGCGGTGAGTGGAGGGAAGTTCGGGTATAAGGTAATGCTGTGGCGGGTGGCCGATGGGAGTCTGCTGTGGGAAAGCGCCCACGAGAGCGAGGTGGAGTGCGTGACCTTTTCGCCCGACGGCCGGCGGATCGCCACCGGCGGCGAGGACTATTTTCTACGCGTATGGGATACCGCCACCGGCGAGCAGTTGCACGGCGTGGAGATGGAGGAAGCCGGCTTCGATGGTATCACCTGGTCGCCCGATGGAAAGTACATCGTGGGCGGTGATGAACTCGGCAATGCCATATTCTTCGACGGGGAGACCTATGAAGAGGTAGCCCGCATCGACTGCGGCTCCACCATCAACTCCCTACAGTTTACGCAGGACGGTACCCGGATGGTAGTGGGCGGCAACATCCAAACCCCCGATCCCGCGGGGCCCGGTGGTAATAAGTACACCGGCTTGCCAAGGTGATCGACATCGCTAGCATGGAGGTCGTGCAGGACATCGGCGAGCAACCCGGCAGCATCAAGAGCGTACGCTATAGCCCGGATGAGCAGTACTTCGCTACCGGCGGCTTCGACAATAAGGTGCGGCTTTTCGATGTAGCATCCGGTAAGCTAGTGCGCGAGTTCACCGACTCGCTCAAGATCGAGGCCGTCGCCTTCACCCCCGATGGGCACTACCTGGCTACCGGCGGCCACGATCAGGCCATCAACTTCTACCGCCTCTCCGACGGAGAGCTCGCCCTTCGCCTGCCCATGGCCCGCGTCGAGTACATCGACTTCACCGACAACGGCCGTATGATGCTCACCAGCCATGAAGACTCCGGCCTACTAAGCTGCTACCTGCTGCAGAGCAACACCCAGTCCCGCGGCAACTACCAGCAGATCGCCGATAAGCAGCTCAATAACCGCGACCTCAAGGGCGGGCACTAAATGGACCGCCGCAGTATTCTCAGGGGCATCGCCGCCGGCACCATCGGACTTCCGCTGGCTCTGCGGTTACTAGCCGGAAAGGGACACGCGCAATCGCGCGGCGAGGCCACCGTAAGCGGCGAGCGCTTCGACTGGAAAATGGTGACTACCTGGCCCCCGGGCTTCCCGATCCTTGGGGAGGGCTGTCAGAAACTGGCCGATCTGTGCCACGCCATGTCCGGCGGACGGCTCCACATCACGGTCTACGGGGGTGGCGAGCTCGTGCCCCCCCTGGAAGCCTTCGACGCCGTACGCCAGGGCGCCGCTGAGGTAGGCAGTGGTGCGGCCTACTACTGGGCCGGTAAGCTGCCCGCCGCCCAGTTCTTCGCCGGCTTTCCCTTCGGCCTCAACGCCCAGCAGATGAACGCCTGGCTCCTCAGCGGCGGCGGGCATGGAGCTCTGGCGCGAGCTCTACGCCACGGTCGGACTCCTCCCCTTCGCCGGCGGCAACACCGGCGTACAGATGGGCGGCTGGTTCAATCGCCGCATCGATAGCGTAGCCGACTTCCGCGGGCTCAAGATGCGCATGCCCGGCCTCGGCGGACGGGTACTCGAACGCCTCGGTGGCACCCCCGTCCTCCTGCCCGGCGGCGAAATCTACACCGGCCTGGAACGCGGCATCCTCGACGCCACGGAGTGGGTGGGGCCCTACCACGACTACATTATGGGCTTCCACGAGATTGCCAAGTACTATTACTACCCCGGCTGGCACGAACCGGGCACCAACTTTGAGTTCTTCGTTAATCAAGAAAAGTACGAGGCCCTCCCCCCCCGACCTACAGCAGATCTTCGCCACGGCCACTCACTACATCAATATGTACACTCTCTCGGCCTTTGAGGCGAAGAATGCCGAGTACCTCGCTAAGCTCAAACAGGTAGCGGGGCTCTCCATCCTCCCCTTTCCGGAACCCCTCATCACACGGGCCCGGCAGGCCGCCGCGGAAGTCATGGAGGAATACGCCGCCTCGGACGCCACGACGCAAAAAGTCTATGCCTCCATTCAACAGTTCCGCACCCAGGCCAAACCCTGGAGCACCATCACCGAACGCCGCTTCTACGACGACCTCGAAGCCCTATAACTGATGATCCTCCGGTACCCGACTAGGCACCGTAATCTCCGTCGGGTCCTCCACGTGCTCGGCCGGCACCTTACGCATCAGCGATACGACAATACCGGCGGCTAGGACGGTAAAGATCACCGCCAGACTTACCCACTCCTCCGGGTGCCACACCTCGTGCAGCATGAGCTTTACGCCCACGAAGGTCAGGATCAGCCCCAAACTATACTTCAGGTAGCTGAACTTGTCGATCATCGAGCTCAGCACGAAGTAGAGCGCACGTAGCCCCAGCACCGCCAAAATGTTGGAAGAAAACACCAGGAAGGAGTCCGTCGTGATGCCCAGTATGGCGGGGATAGAGTCTACCGCAAAGATGATATCCGTGGTTTCCACCATAATCAAGGCTACGAACAGCGGCGTAGCGGCCCGTACCCCGTTCTGCCGCACCCAAAAGTCATGACCGTGGTAGTCGTTGGTCACCGGTACCAGCTTCTTCACGAACTTAATGATGGGGTTCTCCGAGGGGTGCACCTCCTCCCCCTCCCCCACCATCTTGTAGGCCGAGTACAGCAGTAGCACCCCGAAGACGTAGAACATCCAGTCGAACTTTTCCAGCAGGTACACCCCGGCCAGGATCATCGCCAGACGAAACACCACGGCCCCCAGAATGCCCCAAAACAGCACCCGGTGCTGGTACTTGGCCGGCACCTGAAAGTAGGCAAAAATCACCGCGATCACGAACACATTGTCCATGCTCAGCGACAGCTCCACCAGGTAGCCCGTCAGGTAGTTGATCATCGCCGTATGCGGCGGCAGGGTCGAGTTCACCCAGCCATTATTGTACGCTAGGTAGATGAAGCCGCTGAAGCCCAGTCCGATCGCCATCCACAGCGCCGTCTGCCCCAGCGCCTCCCGCGTGCGCGGCACGTGGTCGTGCTTATTGAGCACGAACAGGTCCAGAAACAGCAGCAGGGCAACGAAGGCAGCAAAGCCGATCCAGACGTAAAGCATGAAGGGGTCAGTTAAGGTGGGTATAACGAGCCGTAGCCGGGGGATGTTCCACAAACGTCGCACCGGCGTCCCCCGCCCCAGCGCCTCACGTTTTACCTTTACTTGCCTAACTGATTCGTGCCGTGTACCGACTCGCCCCGCTTCTTCTCGCTCTCCTGTTTTGCGCGGCCGCAGGTGCACAGCCCATCGAACAAAGCGTAGCCCGCCAGTGGAACGAGGTGTACCTACAGGCCATCCGCCAGGACTTCGCCCGCCCGGTCGTACACGCCCGTAACCTCTACCATAGCGCGGCGGCGATGTACGACGCCTGGGCCACGGTACAGGGAAAACGGGCCCTGCCGCTGCTGGATACCTACCCCGGCTCCGCCAACCTACCCCGCACCGCCGCCGCCGCCGACGAGGCCGTGAGCTACGCCGCCTACCGCCTGCTCGTGCACCGCTACCGTAGCTCGCCCGGTGCCGCCCGCACTTTACTGCAGGCCCGTACGCTGATGGAGCACCTTGGCTACGACACCACCTACGTAGCGACGGATTACCGGCAGGGGAACCCCGCCGCCGTGGGCAACTTTATCGCCGAGCAGATCATCGCCTACGGCCGTACCGACGGGGCCAACGAGGCGCTCAACTACGGCAACCAGGACTACCCCGACCCCGTCAATCTCCCCCTAGAGTTGAACCGCCCCTTCAGTATCTTCGGACTGCGCGACCCGGGGCGCTGGCAACCCCTGGCGTTTTCCGGCGTAGTGATCGACCAGTCGGGGCAGGTACTGGAGGGTAGCATCCCGAGCTTTCTGGGCGCCAGCTGGGGTCGGGTCACGCCCTTCGCCCTACCCGATAGCGTTAGGGTCGTGCCCACCGTTACCGATAGCATCTACGGCAACAGCCCGGTGTACCACGATCCCGGTCCGCCACCCGGCTTTGTACCCACCAATATCGCCGAATTCAACTTCTACCGCTGGAACTTCGAGACGGTGCTGAAGTGGTCGAGCCACCTGGACCCCGACGATGGCGTAATGTGGGATATCTCCCCCGGGGCCCGCGGCAACCGCACTACGCCGCTACCCACCACCCCGGCCGAATATCGCGCCTTTTACGACGAACACGAGGGGGGGCAGGCCGGCGATGGTCACCCCCTCAACCCCGTGACCGGTCAGCCCTATACCCCCAACGTAGTGCCCCGCGGCGACTACACCCGCGTACTGGCCGAGTTCTGGGCCGACGGACCGGCCTCGGAGACCCCGCCGGGCCACTGGTTCACCATCCTCAATACCGTGATGGACCACCCCCTCTTCGCGCGTAGGCTCTGGGGCGAGGGACCGGAACTCGATCCCCTGGAGTATGACGTAAAGGCCTACCTCACCCTGGGCGGGGCGCTGCACGACGCGGCCATTACGGCCTGGAGTATCAAGGGGAAGTACGACTACGTACGCCCCATCTCGGCTATCCGCTACCTGAGCGCCCTGGGACAGGCCTCGGAGCCGGACAGCCGCAACTATAACGCCAACGGCATCCGGCTCGATCCGGGTTACATCGAGTTGGTCGATAGCGCCGCCGAGGTCGTCAATAGCCCTGCCTTACTGCGGGTAAAGGCGCGTGCCTGGACCGGTAATCTGTTCGTAGCCGACAGCCCCGGAGGCTACGCCGGCGTGGACTGGATCAACCCCTCGGTGTGGGAGCCCTACCAGCGGCCGAACTTCGTCACGCCCAATTTTGCCGGCTACATCTCGGGCCACTCCACCTTTTCGAGCGCGGCAGCTACGGTGCTGGAGCAGCTTACCGGCTCGCCCTACTTCCCGGGGGGGCTGGGGGAGTTCGTGGCGAAGAAAAACGAGTTCCTGGTCTTCGAAAAGGGGCCGAGCGTAGAGGTGGTGCTGCAGTGGGCCACCTACCTGGATGCCGCCTCCGAAACCAGCCTGAGCCGTATCTGGGGCGGTATTCACCCACCGGTCGACGATATTCCGGGCCGCAAGATCGGTCCGCGCGTGGCCCAGGATGCCGCCATCCTAGCCAGGCAGATCTTTGCCGAAGAGGCGCTGGTGCTCAGCCTGGGTGACCGAAAGCCGGTAGCCGCCGCCATCTACCCCAATCCAGCCGGGGCGGGGACGCAGGTGCGGGTAGAACTACCGGTGCAACTCATCGATGTGGAGCGACTCATCGTGTACAGCGGGGTAGGTCAGCGCCTGCGCGAGGTGAGCGTACGGCAGGGAGTGGCGGAGGTGAGCACGGTAGGTTTTGCGCCGGGGCTGTACTTCCTGACCGACCCGTCACGGCGCGTAGTGGGCAAGCTACTACTGCGGTAGCTTGGTAAGCTGGCCGACCGAAAAGGTGTTTCCGGGAGACAAGATGTAAAAAGAGGGGGTTGTATTTTACACCTCGCTTTGAGTTCCGTAAGTCGGTGTCGCTCGGTGCAAGTGCGTATCCCGACTGGTTTTTCCAATTAGCTAAATCCCCGTTCCAGATCTTCTGGGATGGGGATTCGTCATGTAGGTTGCTTTAATTAGGTGACGAAACCGTGATTTGCAGTGATGTTTCCGCTATGTTTGGCATAACATTCACCGTGTACGCACGCAAAACCAAACCAACCACGCATGAACACCTTTACTTCCACTGCCCTTTCGGGCCTAGCCGCTCTGTTGCTAGCACTCTCCTTTCCTATCGCCGTATCAGCGCAGACCTGCCCCGACGGCAGCGACGTAGCCGGCGGTACCATCGCCTTTGCCGACATGACGGGCGATACGACCTCCATCTGCGCCGGTGACGGTCAGGCCGACTCCATCACCGTTACGCTGACCGGTGCCACGGGAGACAGCAGCGTCTACGTCATCACGGACGATAGCCTCAATATTCTCGCGCTCTCCCCCAGCCCGACCGTCAATCTGGAGGGGGCCGGCGGCGGCACCTGCCTGTTGTGGCACCTTTCGTACGATGCATCGCTTGGCGGCGCCGCGATTGGTGCCCGGGCCGATAGCCTGACTGGTTGCTTCGAGTTGTCTAACCCACTTACCGTACTGCGCGGAGGTGTTGCTGGCGGGACGCTCTCCCTCACTACCGGTGGTGATTCGATCACGATCTGCGCCGGTGACTCCATCGATGATTTCTTCGAGGTCGTGCTTGTCGATACCGTAGAATCTAATAGTGCCTGGGTTATTACTGACACCAGCCTCAACATCCTGGGCCTACCTACCGGCCCGCCCTTCAATCTAGAAGATGCTGGCCCCGGGCTCTGCTACGTTTGGCACCTTTCCTACAGTGGTGACAACCTGCCCGGTGGTACCATGGTGGGGGCCAATGCCGCCGACCTGACGGGCTGTTTCGACTTGTCTAACCAGATTTACGTCACCCGCGATACCGGCGTGAACTGTGTCACCACCGCCGTAGAGGCTCCTCTCAATCCCGGTACGGTAACGCTCTTCCCCAACCCGACGGGCAGCACGCTGACCCTCGACCTTAGTGATCTAACCAGTGGCAGGACCACCATTCAGATCCTGGATCTAACGGGCCGTCTGGTAGAGCAGCGTACACTGGATGCTGCTAACGGCCGGCACGCCTTCGACCTGAGCGACGCACCGGCGGGTGCCTACCTGCTACGGGTACGCAACGACGGTAGGGCACTTACGCGCCGCTTCGTCAAGCAGTAGTAGACCGGTCGCGAAAGTCTCCGAAAAGAAAAGCCCCACGCTAACCGCTAGCGTGGGGCTTTTCTTTTGTCTACTGCCTAAAGGTAATTACACCATCAGTCGGATAGGCTCCTCCAGACTAGCCTTCACGTCATTGAGGAACTGAGCGGCGGAGGCCCCATCGACTACCCGGTGGTCACTGCTGAGGGTGACCTTCATGATCTTACCGGGTACCACCTGGCCGCCGCGCACGACGGGTTTATCGATGATGCCGCCTACGGCCAGGATACAGGCGTCGGGCGGGTTGATAATAGCGGTGAACTCCTCTACCCCGAACATGCCGAGGTTAGAGATCGTGAAGGTGTTACCACTCATCTCCTCGGGGGTGAGGCGCTTAATTTTGGCGCGACCGGCGAGCTCCTTGACCTCGACGTTGATCTGGCTGAGCGACTTCATGTTGGCGTGGCGGATCACGGGTACCAGCAGTCCGTCGGCGATAGCTACGGCTACTCCGATGTTTACATCTTGATTGACGCGGATCTTATCGCCTTCCCAGCTGGAGTTGATGGCCGGGTGATTGGGCAGGTTCGTGGCACAAGCCTTCAGAACGAGGTCGTTGAAGCTGATTTTGACGGGGGCTACTTCGTTGATGCGCTTACGCATCTCCCACACCTTGCCCATATCGATCTCGACGGTAACGTAGAAGTGGGGGGCGGTGAACTTGCTCTCCGCCAGCCGCCGGGCGATCACCTTGCGCATCTGGCTAACGCTGGAGGTGGTGAAGTTTTCCTGTCCGGTACCGAGGGAGAAGGGAGCTACCTTGGGCTTGTTGTCCTCGGGGTCCACGGTCACGCCGGGGCTGGGCTCGGCCTGCGGTTTGGGTTGGGGGGGATGGGCGATTGCCTGACCGCTCTGGGGTTGCGAACCGCCGGCCACTGCTGCGCTGCTGCCTTTGCTCTGCGCTTCTTCGACGTCGCGCTTCACGATACGACCGCCCTCGCCGCTGCCACTGACGCTTTTTAGGTCGATGCCGGCCGATTTGGCCATGGCGCGGGCCAGGGGACTGGCTTTAAGGCGGTCGTCATGTTCCCCCGAAGCCGTGGGTGCAGACCCATCCGTCGTAGTCCGACCTGGGCTAGCGGGAGCGGCGTTCGCCGGAGCGGTATTATCGGCGGCGCTTTCGGCCTGGTCTACGGTGTCGGTGACCTCTACCTCGTCTTGCTCGTCGGCGGCGGGCTCTCCGGCAGAGTCGCTACCATTACTGCTCGCTCCGTTTCCGGCTCCGTCGATGGCCGACTGCCAGTCCTCGCCCGCCTCCCCGATCACGGCGATGACCCCGTCGATGGGTACGGCTCCTTCCTTGACGGCGATGTGGAGCAGGGTGCCCTCGAAGAAGGAGTCGAGCTCCATGGTGGCCTTATCGGTCTCCACCTCGGCCAGTGTCTGACCGGGCTCCACGGCCTCGCCCTCTTCGACGAGCCAGGCAACGATGTTGCCTTCTTCCATGGTGTCGCTCATGCGCGGCATACGTATAACCTCGGCCATAATCTCTGCGTGTTTTGGGTGGTGATCGGGGGCCGGCAAATTTGGGGCCTAATCACGGGATAAACAAACTGTAAGGGGGTGTGATTGTTTTCTCTATTCACCTTGCACCTGCGCGCGCGCCCCAACCTTCTGCATGCAATTTTCGTCTCGCCTCATTGAAGATGCCGTCAATGCCTTTGCCGGTCTACCCGGTATCGGACCCAAAACCGCCCTGCGCTTGGTGCTTCACCTCGTACAACGGCCTACCGAAGACAGCAGTCAATTGGCCCGCGCCATCGCCACCATGCGGCAGAACATCCAGCACTGCATCACCTGCGGTAACCTCAGCGACCAGAACGTGTGTAGCATCTGCCGCGACACTCGCCGGGATAAGACGATCATCTGCGTCGTGGAGAGTATCCGGGATGTCATGGCCATCGAAGAAACGCAGCAGTACCGCGGGGTGTACCACGTGCTGGGCGGGGTGATCTCGCCCATCGAGGGCATTGGCCCGGCCGACCTCAACATCGATACCCTCGTGCAACGTGCCCGGGTGCCGGAGGTGGAAGAGGTGATCATGGCCATCAGCCCCACCATCGAGGGTGATACGACCATCTTTTACATCAACAAGCAACTCGCCGAGGCCGAGGTGCAGGTCAGTAGCATCGCCCGCGGGGTGAGCTTCGGGGGCGAGCTGGAGTACGCCGACGAGGTGACCCTAGGCCGGAGCATCGTGGCGCGCCGGAAGCTGTAGGGTATCCGGCAGGAAGGGCCGTGCATCCCCGCCACCCTTAATGATCTCGCGCACGATGGTAGAGCTGATGTGGCTGTAGGCCGGCTGGCTGATGAGAAAGAAGGTCTCGAGTCCGTCGCCGACGATGCCGTTGAGCTGAGAGATCGTCTTTTCGTAGTCGAAGTCGCTGCTGTTACGCAGTCCCCGGAGCAAGTAGCGGGCCCCAATCCGCGAGCAATAATGAGCCGTAAGCCCCTCGAAACTGTCCACACTCACCGTCGGCTCATCGGCGAACACCTCGCGCAGCCATTCCATGCGCTGCCCCAACCCGAAGAGGTAGTGCTTCTGGCTGTTGATGCCCACGGCCACCACGATACGGTCGAACAGCGGTACGGCGCGGCGCACCAGGTCGACGTGGCCGGTGGTGATGGGGTCGAAGGATCCGGGGAAGACGGCGGTGTGCATGGGGGTAAGTTAGCCCATTCAATAGTAAATTTACCCGCCTACTCTCATGCACACCCCTCCTACTAGTCCGTATCATTTGCCCCCCGTGCTCCAGGATTGGCGCCAGGAAAACTGGCCGGAGGTAAGCGTCTCGGTAGTTACCTACAATCAGGCGCACCTGATCGAGCGGGCGCTGGATAGCATCCTGGCCCAGCGGGTCAGCTTCGCCTACGAGATCGTGGTGGGTGACGACTGCTCCACGGATGGCACCCGCGCTATCCTGGAGCGCTACCGGTCCCACCATCCCGATAAGATCAGGCTGCTACTGTACGAACAACGTCTTCCAGGCACCCCCGGCCGGCAAAACAACATGCGCAATCCCGTGGCCTGCCGCGGCAAGTACACCGCACTCCTGGATGGAGACGATTACTGGATCGACCCCAACAAACTACAGTCGCAGTACGAGGTGATGGAGCGGTACCCCGAGCTGAGTATCTGTCTCCACGATACGCGTTGCACCATCATCGGCCCCGATGGCCGGCTCATGCCCGACGAGACCCACCTCCGCAGCGGCCCCCCGGAGCGTAAGCCTGCCGCCGGCTTTTACGATCACGCCTTTTTCTGCGCCGACCGTAACATTCGGGTCCATACCAGTTCGTTCTTTTTCCGTACCCGCATCTTCGGCGACTGGCCGCCGGGCTATGAGAAAGTGGTGGCGGCCGACCACTACTTATTTCTACTCATCAGCCAGCGCGGCCCGGCTTACTACGACCCCACCGTGCGCTCCGTCTATGAGGTCCAGACGGTGAGCCTCACCCAGGGCCCGGCCTACCTCAGCGAGCCCCGTGTCGCCCAACGTATCCGTGACCTTAGGACCTATCGCCGCCGTTTTCCGGCTACCCGACTTACCGTTTCCTATAGTGTTTTTGCTGCTCGTCACCTCAAGTGGCTCATCTTTATGGCGCTACGTAGGGGGGAGATCCGGCAGGCGTCTTCCTGGTTCGTGCAGCTGCTGGCCGAACCCCGGGGGCTCTACGAAATGATCCGGTACCGCATCCGTAAAAGCATGAAGCCCCATACTCTACGCCGATGAAGGTCTCCATCATCATCCCTGCCTACAACGCAGCCCCTTTCCTCCAGCGGGCCATCCACTCAGCCATGCGGGCGGGGTCGCAGGTGCGGGGCGGGTGGGAGGTGATCCTGGTCGATAACGGTTCCACGGACGCTACCGGTGAATTGATCGCTCAGGCAGTGCGAGCCCACGAAGGACGCATCCGCGCCACCAACTGTAGCCAACCGGGAGCAGGCGCGGCCCGAAACCTGGGCGCCGCGATGAGTAGCGGAGAGTGGCTTCAATTCCTGGATGCTGACGATACCCTGGCCCCCGAAAAGATCGGCCACCAGCTCGGTCTGGCCGGAAAGGCCAAATGGGTGGTTGGGGCTTACCGGCATCTGTACTCCGATGGAAGCACCGAAGACTCGCTACCGCATCCCGACCTCTGGCGGGGCTTATTTCACAATTACCGCACGGGGCATACCATATCCAACCTCGTACACCGCAGTGCCTTCGACGCCATTGGTGGCTGGGACGAAACCCTGCCCAGCAATCAGGACCCCGACCTGCACTACCGCCTGCTCAGGGCGAAAATCCCCTACGTGATCGACAACCACGTTGCCAGTTTCTACCACCACCACGACGGGCCCCGCATCATCGCTTCCGATCCCGCCACAAAAATGCACATCCGCGTGCGCTTCCTGGCCGACGCCAACGACTACCTATTCACCACCCGCCCCACCTACTGGCAGCAGCACGCCCCCTACTTTCTCGGTGCCCTCCTGCGCGCCGTGCGCATGCTAGCCACCCACGACCTGCCGGCCGCCAGTACAGCCTACACCAGCTACTTCGGCCCCACCCGCCCCTGGCCACTGCCGGACCGGCCGCTCGAACTGATGCCCCGCTACACCCGCCTTTACCCCTACCTCGGCTTCCGCACCCTAGAGTCTGCTCGCCTATCCCTCACCCGCTACCTCCCCCCTACCCTTAGGCAGCTCCTGAAATCGTAGTACCTTCCCGCCCTTGAACACCTTCGGCACCCTCTTCCGCATCACCACCTTCGGCGAAAGCCACGGCCGCGGCCTGGGGGTGACCATCGACGGCTGCCCCGCCGGACTGCCCCTCGATGTAGAAGCAATTCAGCACGAGATGGCCCGCCGCCGCCCCGGCCAGAGCCGCCTGGTCACCCAGCGCAAGGAGGGCGATACCGTGGAGCTGCTCAGTGGCACCTTCGAGGGCCTCACTACGGGCACCCCCATCGGTATGGTGATCTATAATGAAGATCAGCGGAGTAAGGACTACAGCCACATCTACGACAAGTACCGGCCCAGCCACGCCGACTACACCTTCGCGGCCAAGTACGGTCACCGCGACTACCGCGGCGGCGGTCGCTCCTCGGCCCGCGAGACCGCCGCCCGCGTGGCCGCCGGTGCCGTGGCCAAGCAACTGCTGGCCCACCTTGGCATCAGCATCCATAGCTACGTCGACCAGGTAGGCAGTATCGCCACCGACCTTCCGCACGAGGAGTTGAACCTTGACCGGATCGACAGCAACGACGTACGCTGCCCCGATCCGGCCACCGCCGCCGAGATGGAACAAGAGATACTCGCCGTACGCAAGGCCGGCGATACCATCGGCGGCATCGTCAAGTGTGTCATCCGTGGCGTACCCCCGGGCTGGGGCGAGCCGGTCTTCGACAAATTACACGCCGACCTGGGCAAGGCCATCCTGAGCATTAACGCCTGCAAGGGCTTCGACTACGGCAGCGGCTTCGCGGGGGTCACCCTGCGGGGCAGCGCACACAACGATGCCTTTTATACCGATGACGACGGCCGCGTACGCACCCGCACCAACCGCAGCGGCGGCATCCAGGGCGGGATCTCCAACGGAGAGGATATCTACTTCCGCGCCGCCTTCAAGCCGGTGGCCACCATCATCTCCGACCAGGAAAGTGTGAATGAGGCCGGTGAGGCCGTGACCGTGGTGGGTAAGGGCCGCCACGATCCCTGTGTGCTTCCCCGCGCCGTGCCGATCGTAGACGCGATGGTTGCTCTGGTGCTGGCCGACCACGGCCTGCGGGCGCGAATCAACAAACTGTAGCCACCACTCCGTTAATCCGTATAGCCCTCCGGTAGGGCCCACCCATAGCCGAGCCAGTCCTCCAGATGGTCTACATCGCTCAGGTAGGGCAGTTGGTAGGTCGACAGGCCCTGCACCTGCGTCCGCGCCAGCGTTTCTTCCAGGACCTCGGAGGTGCTCCAGGGCATATCGGTAAATAAGAACGGTTGCGGCCGCCGCATGCCTAGCAGGTAGTAACCGCCGTCGTTCGCCGGGCCTACCACGACGTCATGGTCGGTGAGGGATGCAAAGGCCTCTTCGAGCAACTCGGTAGTGACGCCCGGACAGTCGCTGCCGATGATAAGGACCCGGTCGTGCCCGTGGGCGAAGGCGTGCTCGAAGGCCCCGGCCATGCGCTGCCCCAGGTCCTGCCCTACCTGGAGAAGTTTGACGAAGCGGTTAGCGGGCCAGTCGTCATCCGTAGCTACGTGATCGGAGTAGTAGAGGTAGCACGTGGCGTCCTGCAAGCCGAGTGCCTGATCGCGGGTGTACCGCAGCAAAATACCGTACATGTGCAGGGCCATAGCGTCGCCTACATCCTGGGCCAGGCGGGTCTTGGTCCGGCCGGCGATGGGGTTTTTGACCATGACGATCAGAGCGGGCTGGGGCATGGCGGCAAGATAAGTGATGCCGCGCCCAACCCCCGGCTGTACGGAATCGTTGCATGGAGGCTTACGTCCATCGCCGATCCGCCGCCGCGGGCCGAACACATTCGTGGCTACGTGGCGTTCTGGAAGGAAGTGAAAGTGCAGAAAAATTAAGCCAGACGCGTGACGCGAACCATTACTACCCCCTCTTCCGAAGTCGCGCGGCATTACACCCGGGTGCGGGAGCAGTCCGTCTATCTATGTGCTCCCCTGCAGCAGGAGGATTACGTTGTCCAGCCGCGGGCTGAGGTGAGCCCCCCCAAGTGGCACCTGGGGCATTCCAGCTGGTTTTTTGAAAACTTCCTCCTAGCTGAATACCTGCCCGGCTACCGGCGCTTCGACGAGCGGCTCAACTACTTCTTTAACAGCTACTACGAGAGCCAGGGGCCCCGCATTCAGCGGAGCCAGCGCGGTAATATGAGCCGCCCCGGCCTGAAGGTGATCCTGGACTACCGCGCTCACGTAGACGCGGCCATGCAGCAGCTACTGGGCCTACGTCTTCCCCAGGTTGCTACCCTGACCGAGCTTGGATTGCACCACGAGCAGCAGCACCAGGA
This sequence comes from Saprospiraceae bacterium, assembly GCA_958295895.1. Classification (GTDB taxonomy): domain Bacteria; phylum Bacteroidota; class Bacteroidia; order Chitinophagales; family Saprospiraceae; genus Neolewinella. The sequence goes on from CATQHI010000027.1 coordinate 13,868, forward strand.
ACTGCTACTGACGGACATCAAGTATATTTTCGGCACCAACCCGCTTTACCCTCCGTACCGCGACCTGGTCATCCCCACCTCCCCCCCACCCTCGCTTGCTTACGTCTCCATTCCCGGAGGCCGTTACGGAATCGGGCACCGGAGCCCGGGCTTTTGCTGGGACAACGAGCTCGGCGCCCACGAGGTCCTGCTCCAGGATTACGGCATCGCCTCACGCCTGGTGACTAACGGCGAATACCTGGCCTTCATGGCTGACGGGGGCTATGAGCGCTTCGAGCTCTGGCAGATGGACGGGATCGAATGGGCGCGCGGGCTGGCCGAGCAAGCGCCCCTCTACTGGTACCGGACCGAGGCCGGCTGGCGGCACTACACCCTGCACAAGGGCCTGGAGGAGATCGACCCCAACCTACCGGTCACCCACATCAGCTGGTACGAGGCCGATGCCTACGCCCGCTGGGCGGGGGCCCGTCTGGCCACCGAGTTTGAGTGGGAGATCGCCTGTAACACGCTCAGCCCGGAGGTCGACCCGCGGGGCAACTGGGTCGAGCGCGAAGCCTACCACCCGCTGGCTGCTACCGATACGTCCGATTACCAGTTTCTAGGTCACTGCTGGGAATGGACGAATTCGGCGTACCTTCCCTACCCCCGCTACCCCCGTCCGCAGGGTGCTCTGGGGGAGTACAACGGTAAGTTCATGATTAATCAAATGGTGCTGCGGGGGGGTAGCTGCGCCACCCCCCGCAGTCATATCCGCTCCACGTACCGTAATTTCTTTCAGCCCGACAAGCGGTGGCAATTTACCGGCATCCGCCTCGCCAAAGATCAATAACCCATGACGTTTACCCCTACTTCCCGTATAAGTGCCTTTGCCCAGGACGTGCTGGATGGGCTGAACCGCCCCGTGCGCCAATTAAGTAGCAAGTGGTTTTACGATGACCGGGGTACGGAACTCTTTCGGCAGATCATGCGCTGCCCGGAATACTACCTCACGGAAGCCGAAGCGTGCATCTACCGCCAGAGCGTACCACAACTTATCGGGGCCCTCGACGGCCGTCCGTTCGATCTCATCGAGCTCGGGGCCGGTGATGGTAGCAAGACCCAAATTCTCATCGAGGAGTTCCTTCGGGTGGGCCTTAGGTTCAGCTACCGGCCCATCGACCTGAGTGGTAGCGCCCTGGCCGAACTCGGCAACCTCATCAAATTGCGCTGGCCGACGCTCGATTTCGACCCCATTCAGGCCGATTACTTCGAGGCACTCAACCGACTGGGCACCGCTACCGGTGGCCGGCAGCGCCTACTGCTCTTCCCGGGGGCTAACATCGGCAATTTTAGCCCCGCCGAAGCCGTCGCCGTACTCCAGCGATTATATTCCTTCCTGAGCCCTGATGATCTTTTGCTCACGGGCTTCGACCTGAAAAAAGACCCTAGCATGGTGCTAGCCGCCTACAACGATGCCGATGGGCTCACCGCGGCCTTCAACCTGAATCTGCTGGTGCGCATCAACCGAGAGCTTGGAGGCAACTTCGAGCTCGACTGCTGGCGGCACTGGGAGACTTATGATCCGGCGGAGGGAGCGGCCCGTAGCTTCCTGCTGCCCATCGAACCACAGACGGTGCACCTACAGGCACTCAAGCGGCAGTTCCAGTTCCGGGCCTGGGAGCCCATTGCCGTAGAGATCAGTCAGAAGTACAACCTGCGCGAGATCGAGGGCATGGCCGACGCGGCGGGCTTCAGCTTTCAAGACCACTTTACGGACGACCGGCTGCTGTTCACGAATAGCCTATGGCGAGTGCCCAACCCGTAATCCACCACTTCAGTTTGAGCATATCCAGCGCCCTGAGACTATGCGTGCGGTGCAGGTAGCGCAGTAACCACTCCTCGGGAAACGCCTCCGTCACCTGGGAAAGGCGGGGGTACCGGTCGGCAAAGATCGTGAGCCGCGTGGTCAGTGTAGGGTGCGCTCTGCGTAAATCCTTGAGGGTTTCTACCGCCTGCCGTTGCTTAGCCAGGAATACTTCGGTACGATCCAGTCCCAGATGGGTCACGGGATTATCGATGTACTCGATGTGCGTGCCGGCGGGGGCCAGTAGCTGCCCCCAGAGCGTATCCTCGTGCCCGTAGCTATGCACTTCGGGAAAAGGGTGATCGAGAAAAAATTGCCGGTCGACCCGAAAATTGTTACTCTGAAAGTGCAGGTAGGGACGCGGGCGGCGGCGCGCGGGTGCCAGGGCCTCGCGGTACCGGCCGTAGTGCCAGTGGAGATACAAGTCCGGGTCGGCGGGGGGCTGCTCAAAGTAGCTGGTGCCGCCCACCACTACGGTAGCCGCTGTGGGCCGGCTCAGGTAGTTGCGTAGGTAATTGGGATTTGGCTCGCTATCCACATCCAGCATCACCAGCATGGCATACTGTGCATCACGCGCCATGCGGTTGCGGATACTGGCCCGACCGGTATTTTCTGTCAGTGCCCGGTAGCGGACGGTGGGTAGCTCGGTGAGGGGTTGGTTTACGCGTTGCTGCTGCGGGTGGCTACCGTCTTCGTAGACCAATACCTCGATGGGCTCGCTCAGTGCTGCTGCCTGGCGCAGTAGCGTTTGGACGAGGGGACGCGCATCATAGTTGTAGACGGGTACACAAATCGAAAGCATAGCGGGAGCTAAGGAACGGCCAAAGCTACGCCCTAGGTGCCGGAATGCTTTCGCCGATCTGTATGAATATACGCTACGGGAAGTGTGCGCCGGCGTAGCTGTTGCACAAATAGCTGCAACAGGATCTTCCCCTCTACTTCACCGACTCCGGGTAAATAGCGGGTAAGTAGGCCCCGCGACAGGCGGTAGGCATCTTCTACCACAGAGGCCTGCTGCTCATAGTTAAATTTACAGATATGTCGGGTAGCCGTCAGTCCGGCCCGCCCCCCGTAGTCATATCCGGCTACGGTACGTTGGGCGGCTAGTGCCCGGGGGATATAGCAGGCTCCGTGGTGGACGTACTGCCAGACGTGCATCACCTCGTGCACTAGGATCGCGGGTGGAACAGGCCCCCAGCTATTGATGGTATGAAAACTGACGTAGCAGATATGGTAGCAACGGGGGCCCACATGGGCACGCTCGTCGATACGGATACGATCGTAGGGCACACTGTCACCGAAGATATCGTACAGCCGATCGTACTCGAGTGGTGTGAGCCGGCGCAGGCTAGGTGTAAGTTGGTTACTGACCGCCTCGTAGGCATCGAATACAAAGAGTAGGTCGAGCACCTGAAACAGCCGATCCAGCCAGGAGGTGTCGACCCCAGAAGAGGTTAGAGAAACCGATAAGCGCGAGAGCCGTAGACAAAAAATTGCTATCAGATACCGCCCGTGATCAATCATCGACTAGCCAACTTAGCACAAAGCTAGTATCCGTCCGCAACCAAATCGTACATCGCACTTCTAAAATAGTACATCGTAAATCCAATGAGGCTGTAGGGGTAGGAGTCGAACCTACACGGGGCGGTTAGCCACACTTCAGCGCTCCACGGAGGCGGAGCGGCGCTCACGCGGAGCCCTGAACTGCGTTTATTCCGGCTTCCCCACCCGCGAGACCGGCGGGCATGGCTGCCAATTTCATCACCCTACAGTATAATCGAACGCTGCCGTTGCTTCGTCCTTTCAATAGCAAAGATGCAATCATTCAGTAACTATATGCAAGCATTTTTGCAAAGAAAAAGATATATTTATATCAATTGTACAACTGAATACATGATTCGTTAAAAAACGCACGGACAAGACACCGTCTTAGCTAGTCAGATTGCGAATCTTTCACCGCGAACCACAAACCCTCCCGCTCGTCTCCCGCCATGTAGTCAATCAATAATTCCTCGCCGGCGGCTATGGGCAGAGGGCAGAGAACCGATCTGCTGAAACGCATAGTCCATCTCGTAGTCTAGGTTAGGTGCAGCCGAATGATTGTACAGGGAGCCGAAGCCTAGTGCGAGCGCTGCACCCTCCCCCCCAGATAAAATAGTAATCGTGTAGTGCGGTGCGGTGGATGAGCTCCCGGTCGGCGGCACTCAGCTCAATCACCGGAGCAAGCTCGACGATAGACTCCGCCGCAATGGGCTCGGCGGTAAACACACCGCGACCACCCCGCAGACTGGGCTTGAGGTATAATCCAGGAATCTGTACAGACATGACAGGTCTTAGCGCTAAAAGAGCCCCTCGATGACCCGCTCTTCCGTGATACCCTCCGCCTCAGCCTTGTAGTTGCGCACGATACGGTGGCGCAGCACGTACTTGGCGATGGCCTGTACGTCCTCGATGTCGGGGCTGTACTTACCGTTGATGGCGGCGTGGCACTTAGCGCCGAGCACCAGGTACTGACTGGCCCGTGGACCGGCCCCCCAGCTGATGTACTCGTTTACGCTGGTACCCGCACGACTAGTATTGGGGCGCGTCTTGCCGGTGAGCTTGACGGCGTATTCGAGCACGTTATCGCTGATTGGGATCTTACGGACGAGCTGCTGAAAAAACAGGATCTCCTCGCCACTCAGCACGTGATTGACGCTGCTGCGGTCGATGCCGGTCGTTCCCCGCACCACGGCCAGTTCCTCCTCGTAGCTGGGGTAGTCGAGCGGAATGTTGAACATGAAGCGTCGAGTTTGCGCCTCGGTAGGGGGTAGGTCCCCTCCTGCTCGATGGGGTTCTGGGTGGCGAGTACGAAGAAGGGGGCCGGCAGCTTGTGGCGTACTCCACTCACGGTCACGGAGCGTTCCTGCATTGCCTCAGCAGGGCAGCCTGCGTCTTGGGGGGCGTACGGTTGATCTCGTCGGCCAGTACGATATTGGCGAACAGCGGGCCGGGGTTGAATTCAAAGTGGCGCTCGTCGTTGAGGATTTCCGAGCCGGTGATGTCAGTCGGCATCAGGTCGGGAGTGAACTGAACGCGCTTGAAGTCTAGGTCCAGCACCTCCGAGATGGTCGATACCAGTAAGGTTTTGGCTAGGCCGGGTACGCCGACCAGCAACGAATGACCATTAGAGAATAGGGAGATCAGGACGGTTTTAACGACTTCCTGCTGGCCAACGATGACCTTACCGATCTCGGTACGCAGGTCTTGGTAAGCTTGGGCCAGGGCGTCGACGGCCTCGACGTCAGAGGTAAATGGGGGGGTAGCCATAGGGGTAAGGTGGTAGTGGTCTAAAAAGGTGTTGGGTGCCGGAATGTTGTGCAGTCGCCCGGCCAGTTTACCCCCGGCCCGCCGAAAAGCTCCGGTAGGCCAGCCGCCCCAGACCCACCGCTCCCAGGATCAGCAGCGCCATGGCCGGAAAACCGCCGAGGGTAGAGATGAGCCGGATCCGTCCAGCCCGGCAAACGACACCAGCACCCAGGAGGTCGTACCGATCACCATGCCCCAGAGCAGTTTAATTCCCACTGGAGCCTCGGCTGAGTCCGGACCGATGTCGTGCATACAAAGCGCGCTCATGGCCGATACGTTAGAGTCTGCCGCCGTGACGTAGGACAGGAACACCAACAGTAAAAACATGACCGCCGTCACCCGCACCCCTGGCAGCTCCCCCAGCAGGGCGTAGGCTACGGCTTCCGGTCCGCCGGAGGCCAGCGTGGTGGATAGTACCCCACCCGACTGCCCGTCCAGCACCAGGCCGTACCCCCGAAGGCCACCATCCAGAAGGCCCCGAACAGGGACGTAGCCAGCAGATTCACTTCGATGAAGCGCCGCACCGTATACCCCCGCGCCAGCCGCCCCAGAAAGAGTGCCGTAATGGGGGCCCAGGCGTACCAGTTGGCCCAGTAAAACGTCGTCCAGGCGTGGCTCCAGTCGGCCGGAATCCCCGGGTCGATGCCCAGATTGCGGGGAACAAAGGTTGCCACGAAGTCCGCCGCCGCCCGCCCCGCCAGCCCCAGCGTCTCCCCACAGGTCCCGTGAAGAAGACGAAGAGGGCCAGCAGAATGAAGCCGATGATATTCCAGTTGGATAGTAGCCGTATCCCCCGTTGCAGGCCACTCGCAGCCGAGAGGCTAAAGGCAATGACGATGGCAGCGATAAATGCCCCCAACTCGAGCGGGCTTGCACCGGCGGCCCCGCCCACATATCCCGCAAGACCGCCCCGTAGCGCCAGGCTACCCGCCCCGAGCGCCGCTGCCATCCCCGCCACCAGGGCAAATAGGCAGACCGCATCGATGGCCGCCGCCCCGTGGGTGTGCGCCCCGCTCCCCGAACAGCGGCACCAGCAGGGTACTGAGTGAAAAGGGCTCGCGGTGGTTATAAAAGCCGAGGGCGAAGAGCAGTCCGCCGACCGTATAGATGGCGTAGGGCGTGAGCGTCCAGTGCAGAAAGAGCGTGGAAAGGGCAAACACGGCCGGCTCCCCCACCCCCCGCCGGCGGCGGCGCACTCACGTGGTACACCGGCTCGGCGATACCCCAGAAAAGAATGCCGGTAGCGATGGTGGTACAGGCCGTAATGGCAAACCAACGCCAGGGCGAAAGTAGCCGCTCGGCCCCTACCCCACCGATCACGGTACGTCCCAGGGGGCTCAGGTACACCACCCCGAGTAGCACCAAGAAAGCACTGCACGACCAGGAGAATAGCCAGTCGAAGTGCTGTAGGATCCAGTCACTGGCCCCGCGGGCGTAGGCGATGAGTTCGAGCGGATCACGCAGGGCCAGCACGGCGCACAGCAGCAGGGGCAGTAGGGGCGGCAGGAGCACGCCGTAGCGGATGCGGGCGGGGGCTATTCGGCACAGTCCCAGGTCCATTCGCTCAGCGGGTAGCGCGGCCCGGTGAAGTTGAAGTGCCACCATTCGGTGCGGATCGTGGCAAAGCCGTAGCGGAGGAGCACGTCCTGGAGGATGGCCCGGTTTTGCAGCACGTCGGCCGGCAGGTCGGTGGTGGTGGTGTAGGCCGCCTCGCCGAAAAAGTCATAGGGGGGTACCCATATCCAGTTCCACGCCGGTGTCCAGGTTGATGAGGGTGAGGTCGGCAGCAGCCCGCGGCTGTGCAGGCTACCGCGTTTGGGGTTGGCCACGTAGCGGGCATCCGGCAGTACGTCCCAGAGCCGCTGCTGGTAGGGGCCGGGGCGGTAGCAGTCGTACAGCTTGAGGCCGAGGCCGCGGGCAGTGAGTTCTTGCTGGGCGTCGGCTAGGGCCCTGGCTACCTTGGGACGATAAAAGCAGCGACCGCAGTCGTAGATCTTGCGCTCCATGAAGTTGTCCGTAGTCGCGTAGCGCAGCTCGAGCGCGATGGTAGAATCCAGCCGGATGAGCTCGGTCCACTCCGTCGTATCGTAATCGGGTGGCGGGGCGAGCAGCTCCACGGCCACCACCGGCGGGTGATCGGAAAGGCTGCCTGCAGCACGGTACGCTGCTCCGGGGCGGGGGCCGCAGGTGCAAACGAACAGGAAGAGCAGGGCGAATCGGTACACGGGGTCAAATTAAGGTGCGGCGTGTACTTTGTCGTCCCATGGCTCACGACGCAGGCTCCCCGGATACGCTCCGCCCCCTTCTCTTCCTGGGGCTTACTACTCGGTAGCGCGGCCGGCTACCTGTATTTTTTACCGACGAGGAGGTGCACTGGCTGGCCTTCGGTAGCATGGCCATGTTTTACGCCCTGGTATACTATATCGGGGCACGGGCAGCCGGTAAGCGGCGGGCGGAGGACAACGATGCCGACGGCATGATGCTCGCCGGCCGTAACCTGCCCCTCTTCGTGGCGATCTGCACCATGAGTGCCACCTGGGTGGGTGGGGGCTTCATCAACGGTACGGCGGAGTACACGGCCACTCAGGGGCTGGTGTGGGTACAGGCACCGTGGGGCTACGCGCTTTCGCTGGTCGTGGGTGGACTGTTCTTTGCCCGCACGATGCGACGCCGACGCTACCGCACGATGCTCGACCCGCTGACGGAGCGCTACGGCACTCGCCTGACCGCCGTATTGTTCCTGCCGGCCCTGACCGGGGAGCTGTTCTGGACGGCCGCGATCCTGACCGCCCTGGGGGCCACCTTCGGCACGGTACTGGGGATTGATTTGGAAACGGCCATCTTGCTTTCGGCTGCCATTGCTGTAGCCTACACCGCTCTGGGGGGGCTCTGGGCCGTGGCGATGACGGATGTGGTACAGCTGTTGATCCTGCTGTTCGGTCTTGCGCTGATCGTGCCCTTTGCCCTGTCATTCACCGGGGGACTGGCGGCTACCTACGCGGCCTATACGGCGAAGTTTGGGGCGGCGGCCAGCCTCTTTCCCTCCCGGGAGGCCCTGGGTACAAGCTACTGGACCTGGTGGGACTACGCGCTGCTGCTCGTCTTCGGGGGCATCCCTGGCAGGTGTACTTTCAACGGGTGCTGGCGGCGCGCGACGAGGGTACGGCCGTGGGGCTCAGCTTGATCGCCGGCGTGGTATGCCTGCTAGCGGCCGTGGCACCGGTGCTGATCGGGATGGTCTCGGCTACGGTCGATTGGTCGGCCCTGGCGGTGGGCCCGCCGCCGGACGCTAGCGCTACCCTACCCTGGGCGGTGCGCTACCTTACCAATCCGGTTAGTAGCGGTAATCGGATTGGGGCGGTAGCGGCGGCCGTAATGTCGAGCGTAGACAGCAGCGTACTGAGTGCCAGTAGCATGGGGGTGTGGAATGTGTACCGGCCACTGGTCGATCCGGGGCTACCGGACGGTAAGCTGGCCAGGTTCATCCAGCGTACAATCTGGATCGTGGGCACGGCCGCTACCCTGATCGCTTTTCAGGTAAAGAGCGTATATGCCCTGTGGTTCCTCTGCTCGGACTTCGTGTACTGTCTACTGTTTCCGGCCCTGGTCTGTGCGCTATTCGACCGGCGGGCGAATGGCTACGGGGCGTTAGCCGGCTTTCTACTCGCGGCCTTTCTACGCTTCGGTGGGGGTGATGAGACGCTGGGGCTGCCGGCCTACCTGCCCTACCCGGCAGATTTCCCCTTTCGTACGCTGGCAATGGTAAGCGGTTTGGTTGCAATCCTGGGAGTTTCACGGCTGTCGCCACAGCCGGGGCGGCTAGGCGAAAAAACCCGGACAAGCGAAAGCCTGTCCGGGTCGAAATGAAAATGTGTAAGTCACAGTGTCGAATACAATACTCGTGTTACGGTAATCCAGTGCGTGTGAAAATGGGTGTTCCCAACGTATGAAAAGCGGCTCCCCACGTCCCGGGAGCCCAAATCAAAACCCTAGCTCAATTCCAGTTATCGGTAGCTGGCCCTGCCCCATCGGGCGGTAGGGCCGCTAGCGTAGTTCGCCCGCAAAACTACTAGGCCCACGCCCCCAAACTGGTATTAAGTCAGGGAGGGACCGTAATGATTCTGGGAAGGGGGGATTTATTCCAGGGAAGGGCACCACAGCAGGCAGTCGCTTGTGCAGTCTTGGTAGCCCCGTTTCATATCCTTTCGGTAGCTACGCTATCTTTAGTGCCGAATATCCGACCTGCATGCGGCTACGTTTTCCTTTGCTGTGGATGCTACTGGGGCTAGCTAGTTATTCCTCCGGTCCCAACACGCCACAGTTGCGGATAGCCTACTCAACCGTGCGCTGTACTTCACCGTCGTGCAGCTGGACAGCGTGCGTGATATTTCCCGGGAGGCCCCTACGGTGGGCAGCGCAGGGGAGTGACTCTTTGTACTGGCGGAAGCCAACGAGCTCGTCGGTGACTACTACGCAGAAATGGCGGCTTCGGATTCAGTGGTTCGCTACCTGGGCGAGCCGAGCAAATCTATGCTCGCGACACTAGCCGCTTCGCTACCTACTACGCCCTGAGTGCGCGGGCTGCGATCGCCCAGGCCCGCGGGGACGACCCCAGTGCTCTACGCATCAGCCTGGAGCTCCTGGAAGAATGCCGACGCCTCCACGATGATACGTGCATGGCCGACGCCTACTGGCAGGGTGGGCCTCCGCCTTCTACTACCAGGATCTGCACCACGAGGCGGCCAAGTACACTATCGGGCCTGGGGGTGGCTGAAGAAGAACCGCGACACCCTGGCCTACGCCGATGGACTCATTGATTACAGCGAATCCCTGCGTAAGCAGGGCTGACTTCCAGGGAGCTCAGGCCGTGCTGGTGGAGGCCCGCAATCTACTCCTGCCCTTCGAGGCCCCCGTGCTCACACACCAAGTTATACCTTCAGGCGGGGGCTAACCACCTAGCCAGCGGAGACCTCGAGCTAGCCGAACCCAGTCTGCGCACCAGCCTCCAACTGGCTACCCGTAGCGGTGCGCACCTTGCCGAGGCCTCTGCCCTGGGCTATCTCGGTCAGCTGTACCTCTCCCGGGCCGACTACCCCGCCGCGGTAGGCTACCTGCGCCAAAGTCTGACGCGGCCGGTACGGGAAACGGACCAACGCTACCTCAACGAACAGCAGCGTTACCTGGCGGATGGCTTTGCCGGGCTGGGTCGCTACGATAGTTGCCTACCACTACAGCAGCATGGCAGAGCGCAACTACCGACTGGGGGTACAACAGGATCACGCCCAGCAACTGGCCGCCCTACAGGTAAACTTCGATACCGCCGAGCAGGAGCGGCAGATTCAGGAGCAACGTGCCCCTCCTGCGCTGGCAGCGCAAGCAACTCTACGGGTTGATCGGCGTGGCCCTACTCCTGCTTACCCTCGGTATTCTTCTCACCCTACTGGCGCGCCGGTTGCGCCACCGCAACAATGAGAATCTCCGGCTCGTGGCCCAAAAAGAGACCCTCATCGGGGAGATTCACCACCGCGTCAAAAATAACCTGCAGGTAATTTCCAGCCTGCTTCAGCTACAGATCAGGGGACTACAGTCCGGTGACGAACGCGCTCGCTCCGCCCTGCTCGAAAGTCAGGCCCGCGTGGAGGCCATGGGCCTCATTCACCAGCGCCTCTACCAAGAAGGGCGAGACTTCAACCAGGTGCATATGCCCGATTACCTGCAGGAACTCGGCATTACCCTTCTGGACGCCTACCGTCTGCATCAGCGCGTGCGGCTAGTCTTCGACGTGGAGGATACTACGCTAGACGTGGACGTGGCCATCCCCGTAGGGCTCATCGTCAATGAGCTCATCACGAATTCCCTCAAGCATGCCTTTCCCCAGGCGGCGAGTGGCAACATCTACATCCGCCTACGGCAACTCTCCGAAGAGGTCCTGCTGCAGATCAGTGACGATGGCGTAGGCCTATCGCCCGCCGCACGGCACCACCAGGAGGTTTCCTTTGGTACTAACCTCATTACGCTACTGAGTAAGAAACTACACGGTACGGTGCGGACTCTTACGGCGGAGAGCTACGGCACCGAAATTCGCTTTCCCTACCCCGCTGCCGTCACAGGTTATTGATGCGGGCCATCAACTCACTACGCTTCGAGCGACTCACGGGCAGCTGCTTATCTCCCACAAATAGGTAGAGCTCTCCGATGCTAGTCACCCGCCTGTAAATTCACCAGGTAAGACCGGTGACAACGAAAGAAGGGGGCCTCCTGTGGTAATAGCTTTCCGAAGCGCTTGAGCGTCTTGGTCACCAGGTACTTCTGGCTGCGCGTGCACACCCAACAGTAATAGTCGTCAGCCTCCACCCACAGGATATCCTTGAGCATGATACGGGCCAGGCGTTCCTTTACCCTGATAAACAGTCGATCCTGAAAAAGCATGGCCGATTCCCCGCGGGGAAAGTCCGGTAGCGCAGTCAGGGTAGCGGGGCTTGCACGTGCGGCGGCGGAACTACGGAGCGCGAGTTCGATCGCAAAGGTGAGGTCCCGCCCCCGGAAGGGTTTAGACAAAAACGCGCTGGGCTCCGCCTCCCGGGCTCGACGAAAGGTAGCATCGTCGCTATTACTCGTCAAAAAGATCAGCGGAATATCGTACTCCGACCGGACGCGCATTGCCGTCTCCACCCCATCGAGCAGTCCGGCGAGTTGCACGTCCATCAGGATTAAATCAGGGGGAGACTGCCCGTACCCACTGAAGCGCGGCCTCGCCGGTATCCAGGCTACCTACCACGGTGTAACCGAGCTGTTCAAGTCGGTCCTGCAGATCGGCGGCGATGATGGGCTCGTCCTCCACGATCAGGATACGCGTGTTCGGCATGGGCTAAAAGTACACTACCCCACTCGCTTACGCTCGCCCGATCAAGTAGCCGCCCGTCCAGGCCGCCTGAAAATTAAAGCCCCCCGTGATCGCGTCGATATCCAGTACCTCGCCGGCCAGGTAGAGGCTCGGATGCACCCGGGACTGGAAGGTACGAAAGTCGATCTCCCGCAGGTCCACTCCACCGGCCGTCGTAAACTCCTCCTTGTTGGTAGCTTTACCGTCTACGCAGTAGCGGCTGTCCGTCAGGGTGCTCCCCAGGGCCAGCAACTCCCGCTTACTTACCTGCGCCCACTGCGTAGCGGCATCCACTGCGGCCACGCTCAGCAGATTACTGCCATAAGCGTTGCGGTAGGCCAAACTGCGCCAGCGTTCCTAGCTGCTTACGGGCTAGCTCCCGCTTGAGGACTCTGAGCTCCTCGCCTACCTCCTGCGCCCGCCGGGCCACCCAGTTCACTCCGATATCGAAGGCGTACTTCCGGGGGTGAAGCTCCCGTGCCCCCCAGGCACTCAGCCGCAGTACGGCCGGCCCACTCAGCCCCTTATGGTGTGATCAGTAGCGGCCCTTCCGCCTGCAATTTATCCCGGCGACGTTGCAGTTGCGCCCACGGCAGACTTACCCCGGCTAGCTCCGTCAAACGCGGCTCGTCAATATTGAAGGCAAACAGCGAGGGTACGGGATCGACGATTGCCCAGTTCGGCCAGTAGCTTCCACACGGCCGGGTTGCTGCCCGTGGTCACCACCAGGCGTTCTGCTTCGTAAGCCTGCCCGTCAACGTACACCGTCCAGGAGGCAGCGGGCGGGCGCGCAGGTGCAAGCAGTCGGGTCACCCGGGCTCCGGTAAGGACCCGTACTCCCAGTCGCTTTGCCTCCCCCCACAGACAGTCGATAATGGTCTGGGAGCTATCCGAAACGGGAAACACCCGGCCGTCCTCCTCGATTTTGAGCTCCACCCCACGCTCCGCGAACCAGGCCATGGTATCCCCGCAGGCGAAGCTGTGGAAGGGTCCTAGCAGCTCCCTACCGCCACGGGGATAATACTTGACAAGCTCGCGCGGCTCCCAGCAGGCATGGGTCACGTTGCAGCGGCCCCCACCACTGATGCGTACCTTCTGTAGGACCGACTTGCCCCGCTCCAGCAGCACGATCTGTTCGCCGGGGTGAGCCTTGGCTAGCGCAATGGCGGAGAAAAAGCCGGCCGCGCCCCCGCCGACGATGATTGTGCGTCGACTCATATCTCCTTGGTTTTCCAGGTTCCCCGTCGGAACAAGATCAGCGCGAGTATAGCCAGTGTGATCTCCGCCACCACCGTCGCCGAAATCACCCCCTGCACCGCATAGCCCAGGTGTACGGCCAGGTAATAACTCAGGGGAATACCCAGTACCCACTGGCACAGGAAATTGAGCACCGTAGGGGTAAATGTGTCGCCCGCTCCGTTGAACGCCTGCACCGGAATAAGTCCTAGCCCAAAGAAGACGTAGCCCAGCGCGAACACCCGTAGCGCATCGATGCCGTAGTCCACTGCCTCGGTGTCGTTCGTGAAGGATTGCACCAGCGGCCCCGCCAGGAGGTAGTAGCCTACGGAGAGAAGGGCCAGATAGACACAGGTGATGCGCAGTGTCCACCATACCCCGGATTCCGCACGTTCGGCCTGCCTGGCACCAAGATTCTGCCCTACGAAGGTTGCCGCTGCGTTGGAAAGCCCCCAGGCCGGTAGGAGCGTGAAGAGAATGAGCCGAATGCTGACCGTGTACCCCGCTACGGCCGCCGCCCCAAAACTAGCTACGATCCGCGCCAGAAAGATCCAGCAGGCGGAGTTGATGAGGTACTGAAATGCTCCGTTGCCCGCGATCCTGAGTATGCGTACCTGCATCGCCAAATCAATGGCCCAGCGCGTAGTACGTAGCCGGACCACCGAGCGACCGGAGTAGAGGATGTAGAGTTGGTAGGCCACCCCCGTGCCCCGCCCGATCGTAGTAGCGATGGCGGCTCCCTCCACCCCAAAGCCCGGCACCGGCCCCAGGCCGAATATCAATACCGGATCGAGGACGATATTGATGCCATTGGCAACCCACAGCACCCGCATGGCCGTAGCGGCCTCTCCCGCCCCACGAAACACCCCGTTGAGTAGAAACAGGAGCATGATGATGCCGTTACCGGCGAACAGAATACGGGTGTAGCCCACCCCTGCGGCGACTACCTCAGGGCCGGCTCCCATCAGGCGCAGCAGATCGCCCGCGTAGAAGTAAGCCGGCACGGCAATGATGAGGCTAATCAGTACGGTGAGGGCGATGGACTGTCCGGCCGCCCGGCTTGCCAGCGCGGGATTCTTCTCGCCGATAAAGCGCGCGATGAGCGCCATGGGGGCTACGCTAAGCCCCACGCCTAGTGCATAGACGAGGGTCATCATCACCTCCGTAAGGCCGACCGTAGTGAGCGCTGCCACTCCGATACGGCCTACGAAGAAGGCATCGACAAGGGCGAAGATGCTCTCCATGGCCATTTCCAGCATCATGGGGATGGCCAGCAGTACGATAGCGCGGCGCACGCTGCCCCGGGTGTAGTCGTAGGCATCTCCCCGAACGGCGGATCGCACTAGCTGCCAGATCTTCATGGTCGCGGGGGGTGAGCAAAAAAAGAGCGGATACCCTGGGGGCATCCGCTCGGAAGATAAATTCTGATTTTGAAGGCTAAAAATCGGCACCAATCTGCTGCATCCGGCTGCCGGTTCCCCGACCCTGTAGACGACCCTCCTTAGAAAGCCCGTCGTACTTGCGCATGAGCAGATAAGTATCTATTTGTTGTAAAGTATCGAGCACCACGCCTACCATGATGATCAGTGAGGTACCACCGAAGAAGATGGCAAACTGCTGGTTGACGCCGAGCCCGGCTACGAAGGCAGGCAATATAGCGATCAATCCCAAAAGGATGGACCCCGGCAGGGTGATTCGGCTCGTGATGGAGTCGATGTACTCCTCGGTTTCGGTACCGCCACGGATGCCGGGAATGAAGGCATTCTGCCGCTTGAGGTACTCGGTGTACTGACTGGGGTTGACCACCAAGGCGGTATACACATAAGTAAAGGCTACCACGAGCACGAAGTACACGATGTTGTAAACCGGAGAGGTAAAGTCGTTGAACTGTAGGGCCAGCCAGCTGGTTTCGGCATCGCCGCCGGCAAAGCCGGCAAGGCTAGCGGGAACAAACATGAGCGCCTGGGCAAAGATGATCGGCATCACGCCCGAGGCGTTGACCTTGAGGGGGATGTAGTCCCGGGAAGTAGCCGAGGGCGCCGCACCCTGGCCACGCCCCACCATACGCTTGGCGAACTGAATGGGGATCTTACGCACTCCGGTGACGATCATCACCGTAGCCATGGTGACCAGGAAGAAACCGAGCATTTCGAGAACGAAAATGAGGAGCGCACCGGCCTGTAGGCGGGACTGTAGCTCGAAGCCAAGGGCAGCTGGTAGCCCGACGATGATACCTACCGTGATGAGCAAGGAAACACCGTTACCGATTCCCCGATCCGTAATCCGCTCACCCAGCCACATGGCGAAGATGGTGCCGGTGGAAAGGATGATGATACCGCTGATCCAGAAAATCGACTCCGATACGGCCGGGCTCACCCCACCCTGTGAGCGGATGTAGGTGAGGTAGCCAGCACCCTGTACGAGCGTGATGGCCACGGTAAGGGCTCGGGTGATTTGGGTAAGTTTCTTACGGCCGCTTTCTCCCTCTGTTTTCTGTAGCTTCTGGAAGTAGGGCACCGCGAAACCAAGCAGCTGCACGATGATACTGGCCGTGATGTAGGGCATGATGCCCAGGGCCATGATGGAGGCGTTGTTGAAGGCCCCACCGGTGAAGAGGTTGATCAGTCCCAGCAGGTCGTTGGCGTCCCCCTGGTTGGCGAGACTGGCCTGGAGGGCCGCTACGTCGGCACCGGGTAGTACGATGAAGGATCCGAGACGGTACACGGCCATCAGCGCGAGCGTGAAGAGAATGCGGTTACGCAGCTCGTCGATCGCCCAGATGTTCTTTATGTTCTCGAAAAACTTCATGGCGGGTACTGTTTAGGCGATGGTCACACTACCACCGGCTTGCTCGATAGCTTCCTTAGCGGAGGTGCTGGCGGCGTGGGCCGTCACGGTGAGTCCGGTAGTGACCGATCCGTTACCCAGCAACTTGACCCGATCATTTTTCTTGATGATGCCGGCATCGTGCAGGGTGGTGGGGGTAATTTCGGTCAGGCCATACTTTTCGCTGATCTCCTGGAGCTTCCTGAGGTTCAAAGCTACGTATTCCACACGATTCGGGCTGTTAAAACCGCGTTTTGGCAACCGCATTTGCAACGGCATCTGACCGCCCTCGAAGTTACGCTTGCGCTTATAGCCGCTGCGCGACTTAGCTCCCTTGTGACCGCGAGTGGAGGTACCACCGCGTCCGGATCCCTGCCCCCGTGCTACGCGCTTGCGGGATTTGGTGGAGCCGGCGGCTGGTTTTAGATTATTGAGTTCCATGGTTGGGTATTAGATCGCTTCGCTCGTTAGATCGCTTCGCTCGTTAGATGCTGCCCGTATAACCAGCAATAGCGTCTAACTGCCGAAGGCAGTCTATTCGACTACGACTAAGTGAGATACTTTATTAACCATGCCGCGGATCACTGGAGTATCCTCCCGCTCTACGGTCTGGTGCATTTTTTTTATTCCGAGGGCCTTCATGGTATCCTTCTGGCTTTTGGGCCGGTCGATCACACTTTTGACCTGGGTAATTTTGATGGTAGCCATACTAGCTGATTTGTGCCCGGCGGGCGGGTGAGGAAGGCTAGCCTTCGAAAAGCTTCTCCATGGAGATGCCGCGCTGCTTGGCGATGGTCTGCGGGCTGCGCAGCTTCTGTAGGGCGTCAATGGTCGCTTTGATCACGTTGTGAGGATTGGAGGAGCCCTGTGACTTGGCCAGTACGTTGTGCACCCCGGCGATATCGAGGACGGCGCGCATAGCACCTCCGGCAATTACACCGGTACCCTCGCTGGCGGGCTTCAAAAGCACCTTACCGGCACCGTACTTTCCGAGCTGTTCGTGGGGAATGGTCCCCTTGAAGAGCGGCACCTTGATCATACTCTTACGGGCCACGTCGGTGGCTTTCTGAATGGCCTCGGAGATATCCCGGGCCTTACCCATTCCGTGTCCGACTTTTCCCTTACCGTCACCTACTACTACGATAGCGGCAAAGGTAAAGGTGCGTCCTCCCTTAGTGACTTTGGATACCCGGTTGAGGGAGACCATTTTTTCCTTCAGGTCGGACTCGTGCTGGTCCCCGCGGTTGTTGCGGCCACGATTGTTGTCACGCCGGTTGCGGCCACCGCCGCCACTGCTATTATTTCTATTATCAGCCATCAGAGCTTGCTTTAGAGGTTGAGGCCACCCTCCCGGGCACCTTCTGCGAGTGACTTCACCCGACCGTGATATAAGTAGCCGCCCCGATCAAAGAGCGCCCGTTCGATGCCGGCAGCCTTAGCCCGCTCGGCGATGAGCTTACCGACCTCCTTGGCCTGATCCGCTTTATTACCATCGTTGGCCACCGCAGCTTCGTAGCTAGAGGCACTGGCGAGGGTATGTCCGTTCTCATCGTCGATGAGCTGGACATAGATATACTTGTTGCTACGGAAAACGTTGAGGCGTGGCTTCTGGGCCGTACCCTTAATTTTCTTGCGTACGCGCTGGTGGATGCGCTTGCGCCGCTTGAGTTTTGTGAGTTGCATGGCGTCTTACTTTTTAGCGGCGGTTTTACCGGCTTTGCGGCGGATGGTTTCTCCCTCAAAGCGGATACCTTTTCCTTTGTAGGGCTCGGGCTTACGCAGGCTACGGATCTTAGCGGCGACCTGACCGATCAACTGCTTGTCCATGCTCTTCAGCGTAATGATGGGGTTTTTACCCTTGGCGGTAACCGTTTCTATGGATACCTCCTGGGGAACCATGAAATAGATGGGGTGGGAATACCCCAGGGTCAGGATAAGTAGGTTACCCTTATTCTCGGCCCGGTAGCCCACACCGATCACCTCCAGGTTATGGGTGTAGCCATTAGTAACCCCCTCGATCATATTGGCGATCAAGGCGCGGTACAGCCCGTGGAAGCTCCGGTGCCGCTTGCTATCGGTGGGCCGGGTGACCTGTACCTCGAAATCTTTGATCTCAATTCCCATAGCGGGATCGACCTGCTGGGTGAGTTCGCCCTTAGGGCCCTTTACCGTTACCAGATTGCTCTTGCTGACGGATACGGTGACCCCCTGAGGTAGGTCGACCGGATGTTTGCCTATTCTAGACATGATGATTGGATTGCTCTTACGCGGGACGGAAACCTCCTATGCCCGCTGCAGATGTGGACGATTGATTTAATATACGTACGCCAGGACTTCACCGCCTACCTTTTGATCGGCAGCTTGCTTACCGGTCATCACGCCGTGGCTGGTGGAGACGATGGCGATACCTAACCCGTTGATTACCCGGGGCATGGCGTCTGACTTCGCATACTGACGAAGACCGGGCTTTGAGACGCGAACGAGTTTGCGGATTACCGGCTGCTTCGTGTCTTTCTCGTACTTAAGGGCAATGGAGATTTCGCCCTGCTTACCCTTCCCGGCCTCGTCATCAAACTTATACTTCAGGATATACCCCTGATCGTACAGGATCTCGGTGATACGCTTTTTGGTGCGCGAGGCGGGAATGGTTACTACCCGGTGACCGGCAATCTGTGCATTGCGGATGCGGGTCAAATAGTCGGCGATTGGATCGGTGACTGCCATGTTATACTGTTGCGTCCCGTGGTTTTCCAGGAGTGGAACTTCCGGGACTGTGAAAATTTTGGTTATTACCAGGAAGCCTTGCGAACGCCGGGGATCTTACCGTCTAGGGCCATCTCGCGGAACTTCACGCGGCAGAGGCCGAACTTACGCATATACCCCTTAGGGCGACCGGTCAGGCCGCAGCGGTTATGCAGGCGGATGGGGTTAGAGTTACGCGGCATCGCGTCCAGGGCCTCCCAGTCTCCGGCGGCCTTTAGCGCGGCACGCTTCTCGGCGTACTTGGCGACCATGCGCTCCCGCTTACGTTCGCGGGCAATCAGTGATTTACGAGCCATTAGTCGTTGGTATTATTCTGGTTCTGATTTTTGAAGGGGAGTCCGAGCTCCCGCAGTAGGGCGAGCGCCTCGGCGTCCGTCTTGGCACTGGTCACGAAGGTGATATCGTAGCCGGTAATATTAGCTACGTCGTCTAGGCTGATCTCGGGAAAGATGATCTGCTCCGTAACCCCCATAGTATAGTTACCGCGGCCGTCAAAGCTGCGATCGCTGATCCCCCGGAAGTCACGCACCCGTGGCAGGGCGGTGCTGATCAGCCGGTCTAGGAAATCGTACATCTTCTCTCGCCGCAGGGTGACTTTAGCACCGATGGCCATGCCGTCCCGCAGCTTGAAGTTAGAAACCGACTTTTTAGACTTCGTGGTAACGGCCTGCTGACCGGCTACCAAGGTCATCTCCTTGACGGCGTTTTCCACCAACTTACGGTCCTGGGTACCCTTACCGACGCCCTGGTTGATGACGACTTTAAGCAGGCGGGGCACCTCCATCGGTGACTTGTAGCCGAACTGTTCCAGCAGCTTACTGCGGACCTCCTCGTCGTACTTTTTCTTTAATCTTGGTGTGTAGCTCATCAGGCTATGATATTGTTGTTACGCTTCCCGTAGCGCTGCATCTTACCGTTGTCGTCCTGCTTACGGCCAACTCGGGTAGGCATCACCTCGTCGCTCACGGAAGGATCCACGAGCATCAGGTTGCTGATATGAATGGGGACAGTCTTATCTACAACCCCTCCAGCAGCCCCCTCGGTAGGCTTCTGGTGCTTCTTACGCACGTTGACTCCCTCTACGAGGGCGCGGTTCTCGTTGGGGTATACCTCCAGCACTTCACGCGCAACCGTACGGTCTTTGTATGCCCCACTGATCACGACCACCCGATCGCCCTTCTTAATCTTGAGCTTCGGCGTATGCCGCCGCTGCTTGTCTTTGTATGTCTTGTTGGCCATGGCTGCTTTAAATTAAATTACCTCAGGGGCAAGGGACACAATCTTCATATAGTCACGGTCACGGAGCTCACGGGCCACGGGGCCGAAGATGCGGGTTCCGCGGGGCTCTAGCGCTGCATTGAGTAACACAACCGCGTTATCGTCAAAGCGAATGTAGGAGCCATCGGGGCGACGGATCTCTTTCTTCGTCCGCACGACTACGGCCTTGCTCACGGAGCCCTTCTTGACGTTCCCCCCGGGGGAGGCTTCCTTGACCGAGACGACGATCTGGTCGCCGATCGATGCATAGCGCCGCTTCGAGCCGCCGAGTACACGGATGCAGAGCACTTCCTTCGCACCGCTGTTGTCCGCTACGCGCAAACGTGATTCCTGTTGGATCATGACTAAATATTTTTACTGCGTTACGGGCAGGGCTTACTTCGCTTTTTCGAGTACGGTGATCAAGCGCCAGCGCTTGCGCCGACTTAGGGGACGACATTCCATGATGCGGACTACATCCCCGATTTGGCATTCGTTACCTTCGTCGTGGGCGATCAGCTTCTTTGATTTCTTCACGAACTTGCCGTAAATAGGGTGCTGTAGGCGACGTTCGATGAGCACACTGATGGTTTTATCCATTTTGTTACTCACGACAATACCATCACGGGTCTTGCGCTCCTTACGCGTCGTGCTCTTTTGTTCGGTATCGGCTTCCGAATACGTCCCGACGACCCGGGGAGCAGCGGCTACTGCAGCAGCGGCGGGCGCGTCCGCGGGTGCAGCCGCGGGTGCAGCCGCGGTGATAGGAGCGCTTTGTACTTCCTCGTTCTCGGAAGTCTGGTTGGCTTCAGTAGTATCCTCAGGTACTACTTCAGGCTCAGGTTCCTCTTTCTCGGTACCAGTGACTTTTTTGCGCGCTGTTTCCACAATCCCCGAGGTGGATTCCACGGCATCTTCTACTACGTGAGTAGCCGAATCAATCGCATCGTCAATGGCGTGGGTAATCCTTCCCAGCAGACCCTCCTGAGGCGCATTCTGCTCCTGCTCGTTTTCCGGGCTGTTCTTTTCCTCGTTGCTCATGGTCTTACTTTTTGCGGCGGCGGCGGCGAATGTCATCCCGCTTTTCGAGTACTTCGGCGGGTAGGGAAGCTAGTTCGCGACGGCGAATTTCGGTTTTGATGCGGGCGATGTCACGACGGACAGTGCGCAAATGGAGCGGGTGCTCGATACCATTCACGGTATGGTCAAACTTCATCTTCTCAAAACTACCCGTAGTCTCGTTCAGCTGGTCCTGTAGATCGCTGTCGGATACATCCCGAAGTTCTAATGTCTTATTACTCGCCATTTATTTTGGTTATTGTGCGATTCCAGATCGGACTGGAAGTGAATGCGCAGTGAAGTCGAATTAGCCCTGGTAATCGACGCGGGTGATCGTCTTGGTGAGTACCGGTAGCTTTTGGGCCGCAAGACGCAGTGCTTCTTCGGCCACTTCACGGGTTACGCCGTCGAGCTCGAAGAGGACGCGGCCGGGTTGAATCTGGGCTACCCAGTGGTCCAGAGCACCCTTACCCTTACCCATACGTACCTCGAGGGGTTTACTCGTGATGGGTTTATCGGGAAAAATACGGATCCATACCTTGCCTTCCCGCTTCATATGGCGAGTCATGGCAATACGCGCCGCTTCAATCTGCCGGTTGGTTATCCGTCCGGAATCCAGGCTTTTAAGCCCAAAACTTCCGAAGGACACCAGGTTACCCCGCCCAGCCAGTCCGGTATTGCGACCCTTCTGCTGCTTGCGGTATTTCGTTCTTTTCGGCTGTAACATGGGAAAAATTTTGAAAGGGCTCTCTTAGAGCGGGGCAAAGGTACAGTTTCCGCCCCACATAGAAAAGAATGCTGCTCGTTTTATTCCAAGCAACGTACAGCAAGGTAATGCGGGAAGTGGGACCCGGACTACCCTGCTGCGGTGAAAAGAGAAGCAGCGCAAGCACTTTGCTTGATGCATCCCGGTCGGTTGTTCTCGCCGGAGGCGGTTAAGTCAGTCGATCAGTGAGTAGTTCCCTACCCTTCCGACTAAGTGAGTTGCTTTTCTAGCGCCGTCCACCGCCGCCACCGCCTCTGCGGTTGCCACGATCATTACGGTCGCCGCGGTCACGTCCGCCACCACGGCCGCCCCGATCGTCCCGGTCGCCCTTGGTGACTAGGCCGGCATTCGGGTTGAGGTCACGCTTACCGAGCACCTCCCCCTTGCACAGCCATACCTTGATGCCGATCCGGCCGTATACCGTGTGGGCCTCTTTGTGTGCATAGTCGATATCTGCCCGGAACGTATGTAGGGGGGTACGTCCCTCCTTATATTCCTCGGTGCGGCTCATGTCCGAACCATTCAGACGACCCGAGATACGAATCTTGATGCCCTCGGCACCGGCCCGCATGGTAGAGGCGATGCTGGTCTTGATGGCGCGGCGGTAGTTGATGCGGGCCTCAATTTGGTTGGCGACCGACTCGGCTACGATATTGGCATCCATCTCTGGCTTGCGGATCTCGATGATGTTGATCTGTACATCCTTATCCGTCAGTCGGCGAAGCTCTTCCCGGATCTGGTCGATCTCCTTACCCCCCTTACCGATGATGATGCCGGGACGGGAGGTGTGGATAGTGAGGGTAACCCGCTTTAGGGTACGCTCGATAATGATGCGTGCGATGCCTCCTTTGTTGATACGGGTATCGAGGTAGGTACGCAGTTTCTCGTCCTCGATGACGTTGGCGGCATAGTCTTTGTCGGCGAACCAGTTACTGTCCCAGCCACGAATGTAACCGAGGCGGTTACCGATTGGATTTGTCTTTTGACCCATGATACGTTATGCTTGGACGGTTTGTGCTTCGGTGGTGGTGGCAGTTACGGTCGGCTCCTCGTTACCCTCCGTGGGTAGGGGCTTAGCGTTGCTTACCTTAATAGTAACGTGACAGCTGTGCTTACGGATGCGGTGGGCGCGCCCGTGGGGGGCGGGGCGGAATCGCTTAATTTGGGCTCCTCCATCAGCGAAAATTTCACTGATCACCAAGCCGTACTCGTCTGCGCTTTCCAGTCCGTCGGTTTTATACTCCCAGTTAGCGATGGCGGAAAGAAGGTTTTTCTTGAGCCAGATGGCAGCCTCCTGCTTGCTGTACTCGAGAATACCTATGGCCTGACCGACTTGCTTACCGCGGATCAGGTCGACGACGAGGCGCATCTTGCGCACCGACATCGGAATGCTATTTAAACTTGCTGTTGCTTCCATGATTGGATTAAATTACGAGGGAATGGGTTAGTAAGCCGGGCCGGGATTGACGAGGACTTACTCTTCCTTCACTCTATGATGGTCTGGTAGGAGGTAGTGCGGTAGTGCTCGCATGACGGCACTACTGGACTACCTCCTACTTATTCCCCCTACTTCTTCTTCCCTCCGTGGCCGCGGAACGAACGGGTAGGAGCAAACTCACCGAGCTTGTGCCCTACCATGTTCTCCGTAACGTAGACGGGGACATGGGTTTTGCCGTTGTGTACCGCGATGGTCAGTCCCACCATATCGGGAATGATCATCGAGGAGCGCGACCAAGTTTTGATCATGCCCTTGCGACCGCCTTCCTGTGCTTTGACGAGCTTGTCGTACAACTTGTGGAAAACGTAAGGACCTTTCTTAAGCGAACGTGCCATAAGTTACTTCTTATTCTTTGTCTTGCGACGGCTGATGATCATTTTGTTACTTGCTTTCTTCACGCTGCGTGTCTTCTGACCCTTCGCCATGATGCCCGTGCGGGAGCGGGGGTGACCACCCGACGCACGACCCTCACCACCGCCCATGGGGTGATCAACGGGGTTCATCGCTACACCTCGTACGCGGGGACGGCGACCGAGCCAGCGGCTACGACCGGCCTTACCGGCTACGGTCAATGCGTGATCCGGGTTGGAGGTGGCACCGATGACGGCGCGGCAGGTCTTCAGGATACGGCGGACCTCTCCACTTGGTAATTTTACTGAGACGAAGCGACCCTCCTTTCCCATCAGAACACCGTTGGTACCCGCCGACCGGGCCAGTGCGGCACCCTTACCGGGTTGCAGTTCAATGGAGTGGATTTGCGCACCAAGGGGTACCTCTCCCAGCAGCATACAGTTGCCTACATTGGGGGTAGCTTCGGGGCCGCTCACGATGGTATCACCCACGGTGAGCCCCTGGGGGGCGATGATGTAGCGCTTTTCGCCGTCGGTATACTCTACCAGTGCGATAAAAGCGGTACGATTGGGATCGTACTCAATGGTTTTGACCTCGGCGCGTACGCCGTCCTTTTCCCGCTTAAAATCGACGATACGGTAGCGGCGCTTGTGTCCGCCGCCACGCTGACGGACGGTCATCTTACCCGTACGATTACGACCGCCGGTACGCTTGACCGGGGCCAGTAGGCTCTTTTCCGGCTTGTCTCCCGTTAGCTCGGTAAACTTGTTACCCACGTGAAAGCGGGAACCGGCCGAGACGGGCTTAAACTTCTTAATTGGCATTATCGCACTGGTTATCCGGTAGATCTCGGAGCGAAACGACGGCTATCCAGATCGACTCCGGTCCGTTGCTCCCCACCTACCGGGGGTCTATAATTCGTTATACAAGTCGATCGTATCGCCCTCAATCAGGGTCACAATAGCCTTTTTAAAGCCACTGACCCGACCGCGGATGACGCCCGACTTGGTCGATCTATTCTTACGCTTGCCCGGCATATTCATCGTGTTGACACTATCTACGGTGACCCCGTAGCGTGCCTCGACGGCGTTGCGGACTTCGATTTTATTGGCAGCCTTATTGACCACGAAGGTGTACTGCGTCTGGTTTTCGCTCAGTAGCTCGGCCTTTTCCGAGACTACCGTTTTGAGGATAATCTGCTTATTCATTGATCGCGGTGGTTTCGAGGGTAGCGAACTGCTCCTTCAGTTTCTCAATGGCACTCTCGGCAACCAGTACGGTGCCGGCGCGCATGATCTCGTAGGTGTTCACTGTGCCTACGCTAAGGACAGTGCTATCGGGCAGGTTGCGTCCACTACGGTATACGTTTGGCTCGTTGTCGGCCGTGATCAGCAGTACCTTTCCTTCCGTAGCCTGTACCCCGTTAAGAAAGTTGACGAAATCTTTCGTTTTCGGGGCATCGAACTTTAGATCTTCGACCAGTTTCACCCTGCCCTCCGCCGCTTTAGCGGAGTAAGCCGAAGCACGAGCATTAAGTTTGACTTTCTTATTCAACTTGATCCCGTAGGTACGGGGGCGGGGGCCGAAGATGCGGCCACCACTCCGGAACAGTGGGTTCTTAATGTCGCCCTTACGCGAGCCACCGGTACCCTTTTGCTTGTGTAGCTTTTTAGTGGAGCCGGCCACCTCACCCCGTTCTTTTGCCTTGTGGGTACCCTGGCGTTGTGCGGCCAGATAAGCCTTTACGGCTAGATATACGGCATGCTCATTAGGCTCGACGCCAAAAATATTTTCGGGTAGTTCGACCTCCCGGCCCGTTTCGGCACCCGTTGCGCTGTAGACTTGTAATTTCATTGCTATTCGATTTAGAGGCGGGCCGCCTTACTTGTGGAGGATAACGGTACCACCCTTTGGACCGGGTACGGCACCTTTGACCAAAATGAGGTTACGCTCGGGAAACACCTTGAGCACCCGGAGATTCTGGACGGTAACCCGACCACCTCCATCGCGACCGGCCATTCGCATGCCTTTGAAGACACGGGCGGGATAGCTTGCCGCACCGATCGAGCCCGGGGCCCGCTGGCGGTTGTGCTGTCCGTGAGTAGCATCGTTCACACCCCGGAAGTTGTGACGCTTCACTACCCCCTGAAAACCCTTACCCTTGCTAGTGCCTACGGCTGCGATTTTGTCACCTTCCGTAAACACCTCGTCGACGGTCACAGTCTCGCCGAGGGTTTTGGTAAGGTCCATATCGCGAAACTCGACCACGTCAGATTTGGGGCCGGTACCGGCGGCCTTAAAGTGGCCGATCAATTGCTGGGTACTGCTCTTCTCTTTCTTATCGCCGTAGGCAAGTTGGAGGGCGTTGTACTGGTCGGTATCGTCCGTTTTGACCTGGGTAACCACACAGGGGCCGGCCTCAATGACCGTACAGGCTACATTGCGGCCTGCGTCGTCGAAAATGGAGGTCATCCCGACTTTCTTACCAATTATACCGTTCATCGGTCTATAATTTGCCGCCTTCTCCCACGAGAGGAGAGCGGGCGGTACACTCCCCAACCGGTGGTCGGGGGGGAGCAGTTTATTAATTAGGTTTCGTCCGCTGGAATAGCGGGGGGAAGTTGCGTAGTCCTAGGTAAGCTTGACCTGAATATCTACGCCACTGGGAAGCTCCAGCTTGGCTAGGGCATCCACCGTCTTTTGGTTGGGGGTATAGATCTCGATCAGGCGCTTATGGGTGCGCAACTGAAACTGCTCCCGGGATTTCTTATTCACGTGCGGCGAGCGCAGCACGGTGTATATATCCTTCTCGGTGGGCAGCGGAATCGGGCCGGTAACGATGGCCCCACTGTTCTTAACGGTCTTTACAATCTTCTCGGTGGACTTGTCCACCAGGTTGTGATCGTAAGAACGCAGCTTAATGCGAATTTTCTGATTCATGCCAGTTTGTTTATCAAGGGATTGAGGAGTAAGGGGATCAGGGTGTTTAACCCCCTCACATCCTGGGAACCGGAAAGCATTCTCTCCGAAGGTACTTACGTTTAGGCCTCGCCGCGTGCTTTAGCGATGATCTCCTTTGCTACGCCCTGGGGGGCTTCGGTATAGTGAGAGAAGGTCATAGCAGAGCTAGCGCGTCCCGAAGTGATGGTCCGTAGGTCGGTAACATAGCCAAACATCTCGCTTAGGGGTACGTCGGCCGTAATTTTGACTGCACCACCTGCTACCGGATTTTGACCCTTAGGCAGGCCCCGGCGGCGGTTAAGGTCGCCGATGACATTACCGGTGTACTCCTCCGGCGTGGTGATGACCACGTCCATGATCGGTTCGAGCAGTTTGGGTTGAGCGGAATTAGCGGCTGCTTTAAAACCTTCCTTCGCGCAGAGCTCGAAGGCGATCGGCTTAGAGTCGACCGAGTGCATGGCACCATCAAATACGCGCACTTTCATGCTGTCGATGTTGTAGCCGGCCAGGACGCCGTTTTTCATCATCGACTTGAACCCGTCGCGGATCGGCTTTTGGTAGTTCTTGTCGATCGAACCACCGACGATATCCCACACAAACTGTAGGTTTTCCTTGCCACTCTTGAAGTCCTCGCTTTCTAGGAATTCCTCGTCGGCGGGGCCAAGATCGAAGCTCATATCGGCAAACAGACCCGAACCACCGGACTGCTTCTTGAGCCGCTCGCGGTGTGTAACGGTGTTGAAGAGGGCCTCTTTATAGTTCACTTGGGGTGCACCTACGTTGGCCTCCACCTTAAACTCACGCTTCAGGCGATCTACGATGATCTCAAGGTGCAGTTCACCCATGCCGCTAATCACGGTCTGGTTGGTATCCTCGTCATACTTGACCTGGAAGGTGGGATCTTCTTCAGCCAGCTTAGCGAGGGCCATACCGAGCTTATCGATGTCCTTCTGCGTCTTGGGCTCAACGGCTACTCCGATCACGGGGTCGGGGAAGACCATGGATTCCAGCACGATGGGGTGGTTCTCGTCACACAGGGTATCTCCGGTGCGGATGTCCTTAAAGCCCACCGCGGCAGCGATGTCGCCGGCTTCTACCTTGTCGATGCTCTCCTGCTTGTTGGCGTGCATCTGGTAGAGACGGGAGATACGCTCCTTGTTATCGCTGCGGGTATTCTTCACGTAAGAACCGGCATCGAGGCGACCGGAGTAAACCCGCATGAACGCCAGGCGACCTACGAAGGGGTCGGTAGCAATCTTAAAGGCTAATGCGGCAAAAGGCTCATCCACGCTAGGCTTACGCTCCAAAACTTTTTCGTCATCATCGGGATCGGTTCCCTTGATGGCGGGTACGTCGAGCGGGCTGGGCAGGTAGGCGCATACGGCATCGAGTACAGCTTGTACACCTTTGTTCTTAAAGGCGGAGCCACACATCATGGGTACGAAAGCAGCATCCATGACGGCGTCGCGCACGGCCTTGCGTACTTCTTCGACACTGATGCTCTCAGGATCCTCGAAGTACTTTTCCAGTAGTGACTCATCATACTCAGCGACCGCTTCGAGCAGCTTTTCGCGCCACTCGTTAACGGTCTCCTCTAGGTCGGCGGGCATTTCGATGACTTCGAAAGTCATTCCCTGGTCCTCCTCGTTCCAGACAATGGCCTGCATAGTGATCAGGTCCACTACGCCCCTGAAGCGTTCCTCCGCTCCGATCGGTACCTGTAGGGGAATGGCTTTGGAGCCGAGTTTCTCCTGTACATCACGAACGACGCTGAAGAAGTCGGCCCCCGAGCGGTCCATCTTATTGACAAATCCGATCCGGGGTACCTTGTAGTTATTGGCTAGCCGCCAGTTGGTCTCCGACTGCGGCTCCACCCCCGACACGGCACAGAACAGAAAGACCAAGCCGTCCAGTACACGCAGCGAACGGTTAACCTCTACGGTGAAGTCCACGTGACCCGGGGTATCGATAATGTTAAATACGTACTTCTGGTCCTTCCAACTCCAGTTGGTGTGGGTAGCGGCCGAGGTAATGGTGATACCACGCTCCTGCTCCTGCTCCATCCAGTCCATGGTGGCGGCACCATCGTGTACCTCACCGATCTTGTGTGAGATACCCGTATAGTAGAGGATACGCTCAGTGGTAGTTGTCTTACCGGCATCGATGTGCGCAGCAATCCCGATGTTGCGGGTATATTTCAGGTCCGTAGCCATGGCTTGGGGTATTATAGATTAGGGGAATGAGAGGCGGGCGGTAGCTTAGCGGCCGTAGTGCGCGAAGGCACGGTTGGACTCGGCCATCTTGTGGGTTTCCTCCTTCCGCTTGACGGCCAGGCCCTCGTTGCGGCTGGCGGCCAGCAGCTCGGCGGCGAGTTTTTCGGCGAATCCCTTACCGCTACGCTGGCGGGCGAAGCGCACGAGCCACTTCATACCGATCGACATCTTACGCTTTCCGCGAATCTCGGTCGGAATCTGGAAGGTAGCGCCTCCAATGCGGCGGCTGCGTACCTCTACCTGGGGCATGGCGTTGTTGATAGCACGTTTCCATACCTCGTACTCGTCGATCTCCTCGTTAGCCACTCGTTCCTTAATGATGTCCATCGCACCGTAAAACACAGCAAAGGCCGTACTTTTTTTACCGGAGTACATCAGGTTATTCACGAACTGGGTCACGAGGGTATCGCCGAAGCGGGGGTCCGGAGTGACGATCCGGAGTTTTGGTTTTCTTTTACGCATGGTTGCTTTGCTTCAGATGGTCGTTGCCGACCGCTGGGCTCCTATTCGAGGTGACCCGTCTTACTTAATTAGTTATTTCTTGGGGCGCTTGGCACCGTACTTCGAGCGGGCCTGCTTACGGTTAGCAACGCCGGCCGTATCCAGGGCACCCCGGACGATGGTATAGCGTACACCGGGAAGGTCCTTTACCCGGCCCCCACGGATGAGCACGATACTGTGCTCCTGCAGGTTGTGTCCCTCTCCGGGAATGTAGGCGATCACCTCGATACCGTTGGTCAGACGCACCTTAGCCACCTTCCGCAGGGCGGAGTTCGGCTTTTTCGGAGTGGTGGTGTACACACGGGTGCATACCCCCCGTTTCTGCGGACAGGCATCCAGCGCACGCGACTTACTGGTCTCCTTGATCTGCTTGCGGCCCTTGCGGACCAATTGGTTAATTGTAGGCATACGTTTTCTTTGCTTTACGAACGCTTTTTTGATTCACCAGAGGCCTACCTCCTGAAAAAGCGAGCACAAAGGTACTGTTTTGTTTTCAGACTTCCTAATGGTTGAGGGGGGGGTTGTTGAGTTGGTTGGTTGTTGAGTGGCCGTTGTTGTAGGTGTGGTAGGAGTCATAGGTGTGGTAGACGTCGCGTTCACTTAGCATGCCTGGTAGGTGTGATCCTGAGATGCGCTTTCCGGATGCACGAAATATTCTTTGCACCTGCGGCCCCGTCCCCTATCACGCCTGCCACACTTCCGACAACCGCACCGCAACAACCCACCAATTCAACAACGCCCCCCCTAAAACTGGTCCCCAAACAAGCTATCCACAAATGCGCGCTTGTTGAACACCTGCAGGTGGTCGATACCCTCCCCGATACCAATGTAACGGATGGGTACCTGGAACTGATCGGTGATGCCGATGGCCACCCCACCCTTGGCGGTGCCGTCAAGTTTGGTGAGGGTTAGGGCGGTGACGTCGGTGGCCTCGGTGAAGGCCTTGGCCTGTTCGATGGCGTTCTGGCCGGTGGTGGCGTCAAGGACGAGCATGACCTGGTGAGGGGCCGAGGGCATGGCCTTAGTCACGGAGCGCTTAATCTTGGACAGCTCCTTCATAAGGTTGAACTTAGTGTGCAAGCGGCCGGCCGTGTCGATGATGGCCACGTCGCAGTTGTTCTTCTGGGCGTAGGTGACGGTCTCGTAGGCTACGGCGGCGGGGTCGGTGTTCATGCCCTTAGAGTAGAAGTCGCAGCCGACGCGCTCGGCCCAGATGCCAAGCTGGTCTACGGCAGCGGCGCGGAAGGTGTCGGCGGCTCCGAGCACGACCTTGTACCCGCGGCGCTTATACTGATTGGCGAGCTTACCGATGGTGGTGGTCTTGCCTACGCCATTGACACCCACCACGAGAATAATGGCGGGGCGTTCGGTGGTAGGCAGCACGTAGTCGTCGAAGTCCTCCTCGTTCTGTTCGGCCAGGAGGTTGACGATCTCGTCGCGCAGGATATGGTTGAGCTCGCTGGTGTTGAGGTACCGGTCTTCGGCCACGCGGGCCTCGATACGCGCGATGATCTTGATGGTGGTATCGAGGCCAACATCGCTGGAGATGAGCACGGTCTCGAGCTCATCGAGTACCTCCTCGTCGACACGGTCTTTACCGGCCACGGCCCGGCCCAGCTTATTGAAAAACCCCTGCTTGGTTTTTTCCAGCCCCTTGTCGAGGTCCTCCTTCTTCTCGGGGGTAAAAAACTTCTTAAAAAAACTCATGTGCCGGCAAATTGAGGCGGCAAAGGTACGTTTAGCCCCCGTGTAATGGCCGCGGCAGCTGCAGGCGGTGCGTCGGCCTGGTCGGCTCGGGTAAGTGCTCGATGACAAAGTTAGGGAGCTGGCGGAGGTTATCCAGCATGGCGTGGTGGGGAGCGGTGGCCAGTTGGTGATACGAAGAGCGGCCGTTGCAGATAGCGAGGTTGAAGTGGACGCGGGCGGCGTTGCTTTGCTCCAGGAGCCGGGGGGTATCGACGGCGGCCATGCTGAAGCGTGGATTGCTCAGACCGGCCAATTCCTGTGCTCTGGCAATCGGGTTTTCCTGTTCCTGTTGCTGGGTGATGATCTGCTGTACGGTACCATCCTCATCGACGGACCACCTGAGGCGTTGCAGGATGACCAGGGTGTGCTCGCGGTCGTAATCACTCAGTAGACAGATCCGCACGCCCCGTTTACGCAGCCAGATGAAGGTGGCCTCCACGCCCGGCATCCGTTCGAGGGAGGCAGTGGCCAGAAAGCGGTCCATACCCTCTTGTACCGCAACGCACATATCGTTGAGGTGAAACACCGCGAGTTGGAGGTGTGCATCGATCATGCGATGGGCGGGCTGAATCACTTTTTTTGGTATCCTAAGTCGATAAATACATGGAAGTCACGCATTTATAACGATGAAAGTAATGCTATAGATTTTGCTACCGTTTGTTAGGCTTCTAAATTAATGTAGACTTAATATTGCGGGGCGGTCCTCGCTGCTGACGGTCACAAACCCTTAACCTCCCGCATACGTTCCCGTATTATGAAGCAAATGGAGCTTCCTCCGGGTATTTTGCACCACCTGATCCACCAGCGGGATGACACTTCGGAATGGATGGTGTTCATCCACGGTGCGGGCGGCAGCTCCATCACCTTCAAGCACCAGGTGCGGGCCTTTAAGCCCTTTTTCAACCTGTTACTGATCGATATGCGCGATCACGGCTACAGCAAGGACCTTGAGCCCAAGTATTCCACCTACGATTTTGACATCGTCACCGACGACGTACTGCGTACGATAGATTACGTAGGCATCAAGCGGGCACACTTTCTTTCCCTTTCCCTGGGCAGCATCGTACTCCAGCGTCTTTATGATCGCCGTCCCGATCTGATCGAGTCGATGATCATGGCCGGCGGCGTATTCAAGGCCGACTGGAAGATTCGCCTCTTCGCCCACAGCGGTAAGTTCCTCAGTTACTTCATCCCCTTCCGCTGGATCTACGACACCTTCATCATGATCGTGCTACCGCGGGAAAACCACGCCCCGAGCCGGCGGCTCTACCGCCTACAATCCAAGAAACTGACCCCGACAGAGTTTCTTAAGTGGCTCGGACTGTACCGCGACTTCTTCTCCATCGTCAGGCGCTTCTACCGCCGCAAACTGCTGACCTCAAGCCTGATCGTGATGGGGGGGCAGGACCACGTCTTCCTCCAGGCCGCCCAGCGGTTTGCCAAAAAACAGGCGCACCATGCGGAACTAGTGGTGATCGAGGGCTGCGGGCACCTTTGTAATCTGGAGGAGGTGCAACGGTTTAATGAGGCGGTGCTGCGGTTTTTGGGGAAGCCGGTGGTAGTTGGCAGCTAGCGCATATTCCGAGCCCCCTGCACCAACAAGTTCACCTCATTATTCAGCACCTCTACGAAGCCGCGATCGATACTAAAGGTCAGGCTATGGTTGGGATTAGTTTCCTTAGTCATGCCGCTGGTATCCTCGTTGTAGTAGCTGTACTCGCCTGCACCGGTAACCATAGTGATGCGGCCGGCGGTAAGGCTGGAAACCAGGGGGGCGTGGTTATCCAGGAGCTGGAAGCTACCATCGGCACCGGGTAGGGCTACGCGAGTGACGTTGCCGGTGAAGATGGTGCGGTCAGGAGTGAGAACGGAAATTTTCATTAGGCGACGGCGGCAAGTTGCTTATCCCCCTTAGCGATAGCGTCCTCGATGGTGCCTACGAGGTTGAAGGCATCCTCGGGGTACTTATCCACCTTCCCGTCGATGATCATATTGAACCCCTTGATGGTATCCTTGATGTCTACGAAGACACCTTTGAGGCCGGTGAACTGCTCAGCGACGTGGAAGGGCTGGCTCAGGAAGCGTTGCACCCGGCGGGCGCGGCTCACCACTAGCTTGTCCTCCTCGCTGAGTTCGTCCAGTCCGAGGATGGCGATGATATCCTGTAGCTCAGTGTAGCGGGCCAGGATGTTGATGACGCGCTGGGCGGTCTCGTAGTGCTCGTCGCCAATGATGGCCGGGTCGAGGATGCGGCTCGTGCTGTCCAGGGGGTCCACGGCGGGGTAGATACCCTGGGAGGCAATCTTCCGGTTTAGTACCGTGGTAGCATCGAGGTGGGCAAAGGTGGTGGCGGGGGCGGGGTCGGTAAGGTCATCCGCGGGCACGTAGACGGCCTGCACGGAGGTGATGGAGCCCCGCTTGGTGGAGGTGATGCGCTCCTGCATCAGTCCCATCTCAGTAGCGAGTGTAGGCTGGTATCCTACGGCGGAAGGCATCCGGCCTAGTAGCGCCGACACCTCGGAGCCTGCCTGGGTGAAGCGGAAGATGTTGTCGACGAAGAAGAGGATATCGCGGCCACCGGTTGGATCGCTCAGGTCACCATCACGGTAGTACTCAGCGATGGTCAGTCCGGAAAGTGCCACGCGGGCACGGGCGCCGGGAGGCTCGTTCATCTGACCGAACACGAAGGTCGCCTTCGACTGCTCGAGTTCGCGCATGTCTACCTTGCTCAGGTCCCAGCCGCCCTCTTCCATATCGTGCATGAAGGCCTCGCCGTACTTGATGATGCCCGATTCGAGCATCTCGCGCAGCAGGTCGTTCCCCTCGCGGGTGCGCTCCCCTACCCCGGCGAATACCGAGATACCGTCGTAGCCCTTGGCGATGTTGTTGATCAGTTCCTGAATCAGTACAGTTTTTCCTACCCCGGCACCACCGAAGAGGCCAATCTTGCCGCCCTTGGTGTAGGGCTCGATCAGGTCGATGACCTTAATACCGGTAAACAGCGGCTCGCGGTCCGTAGCCAGGTTCTCAAACATGGGGGCCTCGGCGTGGATCGGCCGGGCGTTTGCTCCCTTGGGCACGGCGGGCATACCGTCGATGGGCTCGCCCACCACGTTGAATAGCCGACCCTTAATGGCTACCCCTACCGGCATGGCGATCGGGATACCGGTATCGGTGACGTTGGTGTCACGGCTCAGTCCATCGGTAGCATCCATGGCAATGGTGCGTACTGCGTCCTCGCCCAGATGCTGCTGCACTTCCAGTACGAGTATATCGCCGTTGCTGCGCTTGATCTCGAGGGCGTTGAGGATGGCGGGCAGCGAGCTACCTTCGGCGGCGAAGGATACGTCGACGACCGGGCCGATCACCTGCTTGACTTTACCGATATTAGCCATGGGGGAAAAAACTTCTAGTAATGGTGGGAAATGGGAGCGCAAAAGTACGAAAGGTTTTTCAAAGGCGGAAGGCCGCCCGTCCTGCTTTTCCGTGGTACATTAGGCGCAGCATTTCCCTACCCTAGTTCCTTCCCGCCCACATGTCCCAGCACCGTCGAACCATCCTCTACCGCGCCGGGCGCTACGTAACCCAGTTGCTCATCAAGGAGCTGCCCAAGGACCGTGTTTTCCACAACCTCCACCACACCATCAACGTCATGCAGGGTGCCCTCAAGATCGGCAAGGCCGAGGGCCTGAGCGAGGAAGACCTCGAAATCGTCATGCTCGCCGCCTGGTTCCACGACACCGGCCACGTCAAGACCTACACCGGCCACGAGCGCGTGAGCATGCAGATCGCCGAAGACTGGCTACGAGCCGAAAACTACCCCGCCGACCGCACCCAGGCTGTGCTGCGCTGCATCGAGGTCACCACCATGCCGCAACGCCCTACTACGACCATGGAGTCGGTCATGTGCGACGCCGACCTCTACCACCTCTCCTTCAATACCTACGATCACTACCAGGAGATGCTGCGCGAAGAGTGGCGTCGTGAACTCGGTATTGAGGTCTCCGACGAGGACTGGAACCTCCAAAATGCCGCCTTCCTCAACGCCCACCACTACTTCACCAACTACGGCAAGGAGGTCCTGGAATGCCGCAAAAGCGTCTAGCCCATGCCCCCCCGCGACTGGCTCCGGCTCCACTCCGCAGATAACTTGATCGTGGCCCTGCGCGACCTGGCCGCCGGTACGCTGCTGCAGATCGACGGTACGAGCATCCGGCTACCGCAACCCGTGCGTGCCAAACATAAATTTACCCTCCACCCCACCGCAATTGGTACGTCCTTATATATGTACGGTGTGGTAGTGGGCACGCCGACCGTATCGCTTCCCGCGGGCTCGGCCATCACGACTGCAAATACGGTACACGCTACTCAGCCCTATACCGCTACCTTCCGGCCACCTAGTTGGTCGCCACCCGATGTCTCTCACCTGCGGCGCCTACACTTTCAGGGCTACCACCGCTCCGATGGCCAGGTCGGTACCGCCAATCACTGGCTCGTCATCCCCCTGGTCTTCTGCGAAAACCGCAACGTCGAGGTCCTCAAAACCGCCCTCCTCGAACCCCTGGGCTACGCCACTCCCCCACTCCAGCAGGCACTCACCCGGCAGCTCATCCAGTCGTACCGGGCGGGCGGGGCCGCCGGTGCAAAGTCTATGGAGGATCCTTCGAGTCCTGCGGTTGGCCCCACCAGTGAACGTGTATTCCCCAATGTAGACGGGATCAAATTCCTGACCCATCAGGGCGGCTGCGGCGGCACCCGGCAGGATGCCCAGTCCCTCTGCGAGCTGCTAGCCGGCTACCTCTGCAACCCCAATGTAGGCGGAGCAACCGTACTGAGTCTGGGTTGCCAGAACGCCCAGATTACTCTACTACAGGAGGCCCTGGCCCGCCGGGATCCCAACTTTGGTAAGCCCCTCTACATCCTCGAGCAGCAGGGCGGCGGCACCGAACCCGAATTCCTCGACCGGGCCATCCGCCAGACCTTCGCCGGTCTTGCCACTATCAACGAAGCGACCCGCCAGCCCGCCCCCCTCAGCAAGCTTACGCTCGGCCTCGAGTGCGGCGGCTCCGACGGCTTTTCCGGTATCTCGGCCAATCCCGCCCTCGGCCACGCCTGCGACCTACTGGTAGCCCTTGGCGGCCGGGCCATGCTGGCGGAGTTTCCCGAGCTCAATGGCGTGGAGCAGGAACTCGTCAACCGTTGCACGACGCCGGAAGCCGCCGAAACCTTCACCCGTCTGATGCGCAGCTACGCCGCTGCGGCCGCAGCGGTAGGTTCCAGCTTCGCCAGCAACCCCTCCCCCGGCAACATCCGCGATGGATTGATTACGGATGCGATGAAGTCGGCGGGTGCCGCAAAAAAGGGCGGCTCCTCTCCCATCGTTGCCGTGCTCGATTACGCCGCACCTGCGCCCCCGGCAGGACTGAGCTTGCTATGTACACCAGGAAATGACGTGGAAAGTACCACCGCTCTGGCTGGCTCCGGCGCTAACCTAATCGCCTTTACGACCGGTCTGGGTACCCCCACCGGTAACCCCGTAGTGCCGGTGATCAAGATCAGCTCCAACGACGCGCTGGCCGCCCGGATGCCCGACCTGATCGACTTCAACGCCGGGGGCATCATCACCGGCCGGCAGACCGTGGTTGAGGCCGGAGAAGAACTACTCCATCTTCTGATTGAGGTAGCTAGTGGCCGCACCCTTACCGCCGCCCAGCGCCTCGGGCAGGACGATTTCATCCCCTGGAAACGCGGTATATCGCTCTAAGCTATGCTCTCACTCACGCGTACGACCGCCGAAGACCTGCCGCCCCTCCGTATCCTACAGTTCGGTGGGGGAAATTTTATCCGCGGCTACTTCGACTGGATGGTGGACCTGCTGAATGAGCGGACCGACTTTTACGGTAGCGTACTGGTAGCGAAACCTACCGCGGAGGGATTTTACAGCGATCTGATCCTACAGCAAGGGCTCTTCCATGTCGTGCTCGACGGGGTACGCGGGGGTGAGCCGGTGCACGAGACGCGGCTGGTGAAGAGTGTGACGGACGTGGTGCACCCCCACCAGGACTACACCGACTTCATCAACTACGTGGTGGAGGACATCGACTTCATCGTCTCCAATACCACCGAGGCCGGTATCCGCTTCCGGCCCGAACCCTGGGTGGAGGGACGCTGCGCCGAGGAATTCCCCGGGAAGCTCACCCAGTGGCTCTACTACCGCTGGCAGGAGATTCAGCCGGGCTGCCACATCATCCCCCTGGAACTGATCGAGAACAATGGGGACGAGCTGCGGCGCTGCGTCCTGGCCTACGCCAAGCACTGGGACCTTGGCGATAACTTCCAGGACTGGATCCGCGAGAACAACCGCTTCTACAATACCTTGGTGGACCGGATCGTCTCCGGCTTCCCCGTGAATGCTGAAGCGTTGTGGGAGCAAACCGGCCGGCGGGATAAGCTGGTCGTAGCCGGCGAGTACTACCATAGCCTCGTAATCGAGGCCCCACCGACGGGCATCCCCGGCTTACCTCTCCACGAGGCTGGCATCAATGTGATTTACACCGACGACCTCACCCCCTACCGCGAGCGCAAGGTGCGGCTACTCAATGGGGCCCATACCGCGATAGTGCCCACCGGCTACCTCGCCGGGCTAGAAACTGTCGGTGAGGTGATGCAGGATAGTGCCATGACGGCCTACCTGGAGTGGGTGCTCTACGAGGAGATCATACCTAGTCTAGACCAGTCGGAGGAGGAGCTACGTGCTTACGCCGCCGATGTCCTCGACCGCTTTCGCAACCCTACACTGTACCATAAGCTGCTCGATATTTCCCTGAATAGTACTACTAAGTTTCGGACGCGATTGCTACCTAGTCTGCTGGCTTACCAGCGGCAGTTTGATAAGCTACCGACCGGTATTGTACGGGCGCTGGCAGCGCTGCTAGTCTTTTACCGGGGCCGGCGGGGGGAGGCCAAAATTCTGCTGCGTGATGAGACTGATCGGTTGGCGTTTTTCCGGGAGGTGTGGGCGGGTGATCCAAGCAGCGGGGAGGTGGTGCGGCAGGTGCTGGGCCGGGAGGATTGGTGGGGGCGGGAGCTTACTGCTATCCCCGGATTGACTACGGCGGTGACTGAGCAGGTCGATCAGACACGGGTCGGATGACGGCGCAGTCGGTAGACTGCATGCAACCCCGCGGCTGGAAGCCGCGTTGTACTGCCGTGCAGGCAATTGCCCCTCTCTTCCTGTCTTTCCTGATGCTCGTCGGCTCCGTCGGTGTGACGGTGAACCGGCATTTTTGCAGGGGGGAGCTGAAGTCGGTGGCAGTGTTCGCCGAGGTGGAGGCATGCCACCAGGAGGCCACTGAGCCAGTCTGTCCGCTGCACGCCGCCGCTAAGAAGGGTTGCTGCAATGACGAGCACGAGTTCGTGA
Organism: Saprospiraceae bacterium; assembly: GCA_958295895.1. GTDB lineage: Bacteria > Bacteroidota > Bacteroidia > Chitinophagales > Saprospiraceae > Neolewinella. The sequence continues at coordinate 52,599 of CATQHI010000027.1, forward strand.
AGTCCGACATCGACAAACAGCTGGTCGATGCTACCGACTTACCCACCCCGCCCGCCTTTACCCCCTTACTCCTTAAGCCCCTTACCCCTCCACCGGCCCAGCACCTGCGGCCCCGCCCCACGGAGACGTACCTGCACTACCGACCGCCGCCGCTGCTGATCGACGTGCCGCGCCTGTACCAGGTGTTTCGCATTTAACTACCGCTGCTTTATCCTGACTGCTTTTCGCATGCCTGCGAGGAGCTATTCGTGTTTGTGATAATGCACTGGCATGTTAGCTGCAATCATTCGTTTTTTTCTGGAACAGAAGCTGATCGTCTGGCTGCTCCTGCTGGCCTTCGTGGGCTGGGGGCTAGCTACGGCACCCTTTGACCTGGGCCTGAATTTTCTGCCGCGCGACCCCGTGGCCGTAGATGCTATCCCCGACATCGGCGAGAACCAGCAGATCGTGTTCACCCGCTGGCCCGGCAACTCGCCGCAGGACGTGGAGGACCAGATCACCTACCCGCTTACCTCGGCTCTGCTGGGCATTCCGGGGGTACGGAGCGTACGCTCGACCTCCATGTTCGGCTTTTCGAGCATCTACCTCATCTTCGAGGAGGACGTGGAGTTTTACTTCTCGCGCAGTCGCATTCTGGAAAAACTGAACAGTCTACCCGCCGGGGTACTGCCGGACAATGCCGTGCCTACGCTGGGGCCGGACGCTACGGCCCTCGGACAGATCTACTGGTACACCCTGGAGGGCCGCGACCCCGGTACGGGCAAGCCGGTAGGGGGCTGGGACCTTGACGAGCTACGTTCCATCCAGGACTTTTACGTGCGCTACGGGCTGAGCGCGGCCGGGGGCGTAAGCGAGGTAGCCAGTATCGGCGGCCACGTGAAGGAATATCAGGTAGACGTGGACCCGGAAAAGATGCGCGTGTACGGCATTACGCTGGATCAGGTCATGCAGGCCGTGCGGGGGAGTAACCTGGATGTGGGGGCCGCTACGCTGGAGATCAATCTGGCGGAGTACTTCGTGCGGGGGCTGGGCTACCTGCAAAATCTGGAGGACCTGGAAAGTGCCGTGGTGAGTGAGGCCAGTAACGTGCCCATCCGGCTGCGTGACATCGCGCGGGTCAATGTGGGGCCGGCCGAACGTCGCGGCCTACTGGACAAGTCCGGTGCCGAAGCCGTGGGCGGCGTCGTGGTGGCCCGCTACGGAGCCAATCCGCTAGAAGTCATCGACAACGTCAAGGCTAAAATCGCGGAGCTAGCGCCGGGGCTGCCGCGGCGGACAGTTCCTCTCCCCTCTGGGGGGGGGTTAGGGGAGAGGGATAGTACTGTATCCCAGGTCACCATCGTGCCCTTCTACGACCGGAGCGGCTTGATCCGCGAGACCATCGGCACGCTGGAGGAGGCCCTCACCCTGGAGATACTGATCACGGCCATCGTGGTCATCCTGCTGCTCTTGAACTTAAAGTCCTCGCTGCTGGTGGCCGGCACCCTGCCGGTGGCGGTGTTGATGTGCTTCATCGCCATGCGCTACTTCGGGGTGGATGCGAATATCGTGGCGCTTTCCGGCATTGCCATTGCCATCGGTACCATGGTCGACATGGGCATCGTGCTGACGGAGAGCATGGTCTACCGACTGAACAACGCCCCGCCCGGGGAGAGCCGCCTGGAGAGTATCTACGAGGCGACGGTGGAGGTGGCCTCGGCGGTGCTGACGGCGGTGGCGACGACCGTGATCAGCTTTCTGCCGGTCTTTACGATGGAGGCGGCGGAGGGGAAGTTGTTTCGGCCGCTGGCGTTTACGAAGACGTTTGCTTTGGTGGCGGCGATTTTTGTCTCGGTCGCCTTCATTCCGGCCCTGGCTGACTTGGTGTTCGGGCTAGACAGGAGCGGCAAAAAACGCAAGCTGCTCGGCAACGTGCTCCTGGCGGTGGCGGGTGTTGCAGCGTGGATTTTTGTGGCCTGGTGGTTGGGGGTGATTGCGGTGCTGGCGGCTATTTTAGGTGTAGCGGACGCGGTTTTTGCTGCGCAGCTGCCTACGGCGGTGGGCGGGGACGCGGGTGCAACAAAAACCGAGTGGTTAAATCCCTTAATCAACGTGCTCATAGCCCTCACCCTGGCCTGGCTGCTGGCCGGCTACTGGTTACCCCTGGGCGTCGAACAATCAACGGCCTACAACTTCCTCTTCGTCGTAGTGGTGGCCGGCAGCCTGCTGGGCTTCTTCTGGCTGGTGATCTACTTCTACGGTAGCATACTCCGCTTCCTGCTGCGCGTGAAGTGGTTGTTTTTGATCCTGGTGAGTATCATTATCGCCGCCGGCTTCGGGGTGTACCGCGATATCGGCCAGGAGTTCATGCCCGCCCTCGGCGAGGGGGCCTTTTTGCTCATGCCCACTGCCATGCCCCACGCCGGGGTGGCCGAGAACCTGCGCAACCTACAGATGCTGGATATGGCCGTGACCACCATTCCTGAGGTGGAAATGGTCGTTGGCAAGGCCGGCCGGGCCAACAGTCCGCTGGACCCCGCCCCCTTGAGTATGTACGAGAATATGATTCAGTATAAGTCGGAGTACCTGACGGATGATGATGGGCGGCGGCTACGGTTTAAAGTTGATGGGGAGGGGAGGTTCGTAGATAAGTCCGGTCGGCCGACGAGGGAAGCTGCGCAACCCTCAGCGGACGACCTGGTGCCCGATCCTAACGGCCAGTACTACCGCCAGTGGCGCGATCACATCCGCTCCCCCGACGATATCTGGAACGAGATCATTGCCGCCGTGAACCTACCCGGCGTTACCTCCGCCCCAAAGCTTCAGCCCATCGAAACCCGATTGGTCATGCTCCAAACCGGCATGCGCGCGCCCATGGGTATCAAGGTGCGGGGCACGGACCTAAAGCAAATCGAAGCATTCGGCCTCGAGCTGGAACGGGAGCTCAAGAACGTCGAGGGCGTAAAGGACGCCGCCGTCTACGCTGATCGCCTAGTAGGAAAGCCCTACCTACTTTTAGACGTAAAGCGAGATGCGATCGCCCGCTACGGGCTATCCGTCACCGAGGTGCAACGGCAAATACAGGCTACCGTGGGCGGTATGCCGATGACCACCACCGTCGAGGGGCGGGAGCGCTACGCCGTGCGCCTACGCTACCCCCGGGAACTGCGCGACGATCCAGAGTCCATCCGCCGTATTTTGGTCCCGGCCGGCAACGGGCGGCAAGTTCCGCTCGGCGAGCTCATCGAGGTACGCTACGAGCAGGGCCCCCAGATGATCAAATCGGAGGACGGCTTCCTGGTCGGCTACGTGCTTTTCGATAAGGAGGAAGGCTACGCCGAGGTGGAGGTAGTGGATAATGCCACCGCCTACCTAAACGGCCTAGCCCGGACCGGTGAGCTCGACATCCCCCCGGGCATCAGCTACCGCTTCGCCGGTAACTACGAGCAGCAGATAAGGGCCGATGCGCGGCTCAGACTGGTACTGCCTATTGCGCTGGCACTGATCTTCCTAATTCTGTACTTCCAGTTCCGCTCGGTGACCACCTCGCTGATGGTCTTCAGCGGCGTTTTCGTGGCCTTTTCCGGGGGGTTCCTCCTGCTTGGTGGGTACGCCAATCCTCACTTTCTCAATTTCGAATTTTTCGGCGCCAACCTGCGCGATTTGTTCCAGATGCGCACCATCAACCTGAGCGTGGCGGTGTGGGTCGGCTTCCTCGCGCTGTTCGGCATCGCAACCGATGATGGGGTACTGGTGGCCACCTTCCTACGCGACAGCTTCGAGCGCAGTGAGCCTACTACCGTAGAGGAGGTGCGCGACGCGGTGGTAGAAGGAGGCCTGCGTCGGGTTCGTCCGGCGATGATGACCACGGCGACGACGATCCTGGCCCTGCTGCCGGTGCTGACCGCTACGGGCCGGGGGGCGGATATAATGCTACCCATGGCGATCCCGAGTTTCGGGGGGATGCTGCTGCAGGTGGTGACCATGTTTACGGTACCGGTGCTGTGGGCGCTGCGGGCGGAATGGCGGTTAAAATGATATGCGATATGCGATACTCGATATGTGATATACGATTTACGGGGATGCTCGCTGCGCTCGTGTGTGTAGCGACGGCTTTAGCCGTCCTGCTGCCTACAACACTAGCCGGTCAGTCGCTCGACTCCCTACGCACCCTGCTACGGGAAAACAATCCCGAACTAAAGGCACTCACCTACGACTACCGGGCCGCCCTGGCCATCAGCCCACAACTGTCGCAGCTACCCGACCTGGAGATCGGCGGCGGGGTATCCATACTACCCGTAGAAACCCGCCTCGGTCCACAGCGCGCCCGGGTCATGGTCACTCAGATGCTGCCCTGGCCGGGTACGCTGGCGGCCATGTCGGCGCTGGCCGATGCCCGGGCACAACCGGTGCTCGAACAGACGGCCGCACTACAGCTGGAACTGCTATACACCCTGGAGACCACCTACTACGCCATCGTAGCCGCCGGAGAGCAAATGGAAGCCCTGACCGAAAGCCTTAGGCTGTACGAAAGCCTGCGGGAGCTGGCCATTAGTCGGGTCGAGAACTCCCGCGGCAGCTCCGTCGATGTGTACCGCACCGAGCTACGGGCGAATGCCGAGCGGCGAGGTATCGAGCAGCGGCGGGCGGAAATCGCGATGTCCTGGTCTACCATTGAAGAGCTAGTCAATCGAGACCTACCCCGCATAGTCGTCGTACCCCAGGTGGCCGTACCCCGCAGTATACCGAACGAGCTCGACCTGGCGAGCCACCCTCAACTGCGCATATTCGCGCTGCAGGAGGAGATATCCCGCCGTACCGTAGCCCTGAATGACCTGGAGGCGCGGCCGGACTTCGGTGTGGGGGCAGACTACATCATCACTGGCCGACGTACCGACATGGACCCCGAGGGCAACGGCCGTGACGCCATCCTACCCCGGGTCATGCTACGTATACCCCTCGGCGGGGGCCGGTTCCGGGCCGTCCGTGACGAGGAAGCACTGCGTATCCAAGCCATTGCCAGCCGCCGGACGGCCGTGGTCAGTCAGTTCACCACCGCCATCGACCGCGCCGACATCGCCCGTCTGGATGCTCAGCATCGCCTAGTTTTCCTGCGCGAGCAGGTTACCACCCTGGAGGCCGCCCTAACCATTGCCCGCGCGGAGTACGCCAATGGCCGGCGCGCCTTCGACGAGTTGCTCGAGCTACAGGAACAACTCATCGACTACCGTACCGAGGCCACCACGGCCCAGCAAACTGTCTTCACCCAGTCCGCACTTATCGACCGCTACCTGCCGTCCCGCTAATCCCCTTTCCCATGAGGCTACAGACCATTCTCTATATCGGCTTTGCCCTGCTTATCGGCCTACTGGGCGGCTACCTCCTATTTAGTGGAACGCCTCCGTCGGCGGACGAGCAAGCTTCGCAGACGATGGAGGCTGAGATATACACCTGCTCCATGCACCCCCAGATCCAGCGCGATGAGCCCGGCGACTGCCCCATCTGCGGTATGGACCTCATCCCGCTTGACGCAGCGAGCAGTACCGACCCCACCGTGCTGACCATGACCGATGCCGCCGTAGCCATGGCAAGGGTACGGACTACCGAGGTAGGCAGCGGCGGGGCAGACAATCCCGCTACCCCGACTGCGATTCAGCTGACCGGCCGGCTGGCCCTGGACGAGTCCTCCGCCACCGTCCAATCCGTCAACTACCCCGGCCGGCTGGAGCGCCTGCTGGTCACCTACGCCGGCGAGGAGGTGCGCGCCGGCCAGCAGATCGGTACCATCTACAGCCCCGAGCTCGTGGTGGCCCAGGAGGAGTTGCTGGAAGCCACCAAACTAGCCAACCTTTCCCCCGAGCTCCTCACCGCCGCCCGCAGTAAACTCCGCAACCTCAAGATCAGCGACGAGCGGATCGCCGAAGTAGAGCGCAGCGGGGAGGTGATCACCAACTTCCCCGTGTACGCCGAGCGCGGTGGTACCGTGCTGGAGGTACGTGCCCGCGTGGGAGACTACGTTGTGGCCGGCGAGGCACTCTACACCCTCACCAACCTGAGCGAGCTCTGGGCCCTATTCGATGCCTACGAAGCGGATCTGGCCCGGGTGCGGGTCGGTGACCGCGTCAAGTTCACCGTGGCTTCCTTACCGGAGCAGACCTTTACGGCACGGGTAGCCTTCATCGATCCGCTGATCGACCCGCAGACGCGCACGGCGTCCATCCGCGCCGAAGTCACGAACCGTTCCGGTCGGCTCAAACCGGACATGTTTATTCGCGGAACGCTCGCACCTGCGGCCGCGCCCCCTAGTGGGAACAGCGAGGAGCTGGTGGTGCCTAAATCCGCCGTGCTCTGGACCGGCGAGCGCTCCGTGGTCTACGTAGAGCTTCCAGACACAGAGGTGCCCACCTACCAGTTTCGCGAGGTGGAGCTGGGGCCGGCTACCGGCAACGGCTACGCGGTACGGTCGGGCCTGGAGGCAGGCGAACGGGTGGTCACCAACGGTGCTTTCCAGCTCGACGCCGCCGCCCAGCTCCGTAATCAATCTAGTATGATGAACCGCGACGTGGTGATACAGGGCCGTGAAGCAGGGGAGGTGACCGCTATGGTGCTACCCGACTACCGGGAGGAAACACCGGACGCGTTCCGGCAGCAACTGGCGCGAGTGGCCGAGGCCTACCTACCCCTCAAGGATCGCATGGTGAGCAGTGAGGTAGCGGATGAATCGCTACTACAGCCCCTGCGGCAGGCACTCGCGGAAGTAGATATGTCGCTAGTCGAAGACGAGGCCCACCGCTACTGGATGGAGCAGCTAGGGGCTCTGCGCACCCACCTGGGCGGGGTCGCAGGTGCAGAGTCGGTAGGTGAACAGCGCGAGCAATTCGGTTTCCTCTCCCAGGCTTTGATCAATACCCTGAGCGTTTTCGGGGCCGCAGCCCCCCTGTACGTGCAGCACTGCCCGATGGCCTTCGACGGGGCCGGAGTCAACTGGCTTAGCAAAGACGCCACCATCCGCAATCCCTACTACGGTGACGCCATGCTAACCTGCGGCTCCACCATCGACACGCTTGGAAAAGGAATTCCCGCCTTATGAAAAAGCAAGACATCTACATCGACAACATGGTCTGCGACCGCTGCATCCTGGCGGTCCGGCAGGTGGCGACTAACCTGGGCTGGCGCATCGACCAGCTCGAGCTGGGAAGGCTTTCCGGCTGGCCACCGGAGGGGCATGGGGAGGCAGTGGTAATTCTGGGGCAGCAGTTGCACACGCTGGGCTTCCGGCTGCGGGAGGGGCAGGGCGGGGTGATCAGCCGGATCAAGGGCCTGATCGTGGACCATGTCTACAACGATCAGGTTAATAGATCGCAGCCGCTATCCGATCTGATCAGCGCCGACATCGGACAAAGCTACAGCCACCTCAGTCGGGTATTCTCCCAGGAGGAGGGGCGCACCATCGTTGAATTTTACCGTCTGCACCGGATGGAAAGGGCCAAGCAACTGCTGGTACAAACGGATGAGCCGGTGTCCAGCATCGCCGATCGGTTGAACTACGGTACGGCGGGCCGGTTTGCGGCGGTATTTAAGCAGGAAACCGGGATGTCACCTACGGCCTTTCGGGCCCGGGGGGAGTACATACCCCGGCTGCTGGATGAGTTGTAGCGTCGAGCGCATAAAACGGTAAGTGTTAGCAAATTGTAACCAAGCGAAGGTTACCACATCGCTGTTTTGTTATCAAACAGCATACGATGAAACGCTACGCTTTCCTGCTCCTATTACCAGTGTTGCTACTGAGCTGCGCCGACGGCACCGCTCAGATGGAAAACGCCACCAACACCGGCATCAGCACCCCGGACGAGGTCAAAGCCGAGCACACCGACGCCCCCGCTAATTCCGATGCGGAGTTTGCCGATGCGCTGACCGACAAAGTCTTTCAGAACTACCTCCATCTTCGTACCGCCCTGGTCAACGGCGATGCCGGGGAGGCAGCTACCGTGGCCGGTAACCTAGCCGAGAGCTTCGGCCCCGAGCGCGCCGGCCTGAAAGAGCTTGCCGCCCAGCTTGCCGCGACCGACGACCTGGCCGCCCAGCGCAAAACCTTCGCCACCCTTACCCCCGAACTGGAGCCTCTCCTGACTGAGGGATTGACTGGCGGTACCATCTACAAGTTGCACTGCCCCATGGCCTTCGACGGTGCGGGGGCCGACTGGTTCAGCGAGGTGGCCGAGGTACGCAACCCCTTCTTCGGGCAGGAGATGCTGACCTGCGGTAACGTAAGCCAAGAAATCACCAGGTAATGATGAGTCCTACACCAAAAACTAAGCACCGGCGCGCCGCCGCCCAAAACCACGACGGGCAGATGCAGCAGAGCATGAACTCCTACCTGAAATTCGGCCTCATGATGGCTACCTCCTTCGTGATCATGTACGCCGTGATGTTCCTCAATGTGGACAAGCTCGACCACGTCATGCTGAGTCCCACACGTACCTATATGACATTTTTGATGATTGTCCCCATGGCCGTGACCATGATGGCCTACATGTGGGGGATGTACAAGAAGAAGGTTTGGAACTACGCGATCCTGGGCCTGGCGGTCGCGACCTTCGCCCTCTGCTACGCCGGCCTACGGGAGCAGGTATTCGTCGAGGACGTGCAGTGGATGAAGGCCATGATCCCCCACCACTCCTCGGCTATCATGGTGAGTCAGAAGGCCCACCTGAAGGACCCCGAGGCCATTAAACTCGCCGAAGAAATCATCGAGTCCCAGGAGCGGGAAATCGCCGAGATGAAGCGCATCATCTACCGCCTGGAACACCAAGACTAACCAAACCCGTTTTACTATGAGTGCATTGATTAAAGCCGAGTACCAAAGTTGCCTGGACGCCTGCGTCGAGTGCCTGATCGACTGCAAGGTCTGTCTGGCCAAGATGGTAGGTCAGAAGAGCATGAACGACTGCCCCTACTGCTGCGTGCAGTGCATCGCTACCCTGGAAGCTACCATTGCCCTGCTCACCGCCGAGAGCGACCTGAGCAAGGAACAGTGCGCCCTGTGCGCCAAGGCCTGCCAGTTCTGCGCCGAGCAGTGCGCCGAGCACACCGACCACGAACACTGCCAGCAGTGCGCCGAGAGCAGCCGCCGCTGCGCCGAGGCGTGCCGCAAGATGGCTGCCTAAATCCCAGTTTTACCGTTGGGCGCCACTTGCGCGTCCAACGGTTTTTACACCCCCCCTACCATGAAGACTTATCTCAGTTTATCCTTCTTGCTGCTTTGCTTCTGGGTTACCGCACAGGAGACCAGTGACGGCCAGCTGAGTACCTACGAAATGATCCCGGGCCAGTCGCTAACGGACGGCACGGGTAACGTGGTGACCTACCACCTTACAGTAGCGGATACTACCGTCAACTTTACCGGCAAACCTACTTCGGCCCTGGCTACGAATGGTTCCATTCCGGCTCCTACGCTGAGATTCACGGAGGGAGATTCGGCGCGCATTTACGTGACCAACCGTACGGACCGTACCGTATCCTTCCACTGGCACGGCCTGCTGCTTCCCAACAAATATGATGGGGTACCGATGCTTAACACCACCCTGATTGAGCCGGGCGATACCTACCTCGCGGACTTTCCTATCATTCAGCACGGTACCTACTGGTACCATTCACATACGGAGCTACAAGAGCAATCGGGGCTTTATGGCTCTATTGTGATCCAACCCAAGTCCGGCACCGCAACCAAGGAAAAAGTCGTCGTACTATCGGATTTCACGGAGCAAAACCCCCACGAGGTACTGCGCCAGATCAAACGGCACACCGACTGGTACGCCATCAAACGCAATGCCGTGCAGAGCTACGGCAAAGCCCTGGTAACGGGTAACTTGGGTAAGCAAACCTGGCTGGAGTGGAACCGGATGCCGAGTATGGACCTGGCCGATGTCTACTACGATGCCTTCCTGGCCAACGGAAAGATTGCCGACGAATACACTGACTTGACCGCCGGACAAACCATCCGCCTGCGTGTGATCAACGGATCCGCCTCTTCCCACTTCTGGCTTCAATTTGCCGGTGGGAAGATGCGCGTAGTTTCTGCCGACGGACAGGAAGTAGCGCCCGTAGAGGTCGATAAGCTCCTGATCGCCACGGCCGAGACCTACGATATCGAGGTTACCCTACCCGCCGACGGGCGCTACGAGTTCCGGGCTACCTCCTGGGACCGCTACAAGCATACTACCGTATGGCTGGGCAATGGCACCGAGCATGCCGCCCCCACCCTACCCCCGGTCGACTACTACGCTTTGACTAAAGAAATGAAGGACATGATGGCCGATATGCCCGATATGCAGATGGGCAAGGCACCCAACGACATTCCCGAACCCAAAGTCTACGCCCCCGGAAAAGCTCCCAGTAACGACGACATTCTCATGAAGTCCATGATGGATATGGGCATGAAGATGGATATGAATATGGGCATGGGTATGGGCGGTGATGTGGACACTAGCATGCCCGGCATGGACCACAGTAAAATGGACCACAGTAAAATGGGTCACGATATGCCCGGAATGAACGAGGGCACCACGTACAAGGCGTCGGAGATGGATAGTAAAACGATGGACATGAAAATGGGAGCCGATACTCCCATGGGTGTCATGATGACCGGCTACTACGAGCTGAAAAAGGAGTATCCCGAGGAGACGATCTTCGACTACAACATGCTACGTTCCGAAGAGCCTACGGAGCTTAAAGCGGATCGTCATGTGCGCGTCGTCCATCTTTACTTAGGCGGTAATATGCTGCGTTACGTGTGGATGATCAATAATAAGCCGCTGTCCGAAGCCGACAAGATCATGATCGAAAAGGGCGAAAACGTCCGCTTCGTGTTCCACAACACCACCATGATGAGCCACCCGATGCATTTGCACGGTCACTTCTTCCGGGTGGTCAACGAGCAGGGAGCATACGCTCCGCTTAAGCATACCGTCAACGTGGCCCCTATGGAGACGACCATCATTGAGTTCGCGGCCACGGAGGACAAAGACTGGTTCTTCCACTGCCACCTCCTGTACCACATGATGTCGGGTATGGCGCGCATCATCGGCTATCAGGGAAGCTCGGACTTGCTTATTCCCGACCGGGTCGCCTACGATAAGTTCGCTATGGACGACCGGCAGTACTTCGGGATGGCCAGCGTAAGTGGACTCAGCAATGGGGCCTGGGTGGATTTCGCTTACTTCAACAAGCGCAATGAGCTAAGTCTCGAAGGGGAAACTGACTATGATGGCACCTACGAGGTCGAGGGCAAAGCCATGCGTTACCTCGACCCCCGGCAGTACTTCTCGGCTTACCTCGGCTTCGAATACGATCGGGGGCTAAGCGAAGACCCCGGTAGCGATGCTATACGCCCGCAGAATGAGACGGTGGCCCTGGCCGGTGTGCGCTACTTTCTGCCGATGATGATCTGGTCCGACCTGCGGGTCGATCACCGGGGACGGTTTGAGCTGCAACTGGAGCGAGAAGACATTCCCATCACCAGCCGGTGGCGGGCCCTGGCGCAGACGCGATACAATTTCTCCGACCAGGCATTTGAATACACCTTCGGTACCAGCTACATCCCGGGGCAGTACTGGGGGGTGGAGGCGCGCTACGATAGCGACTACGGACTGGGAGCGGGTATCAAAGTGATGTGGTAGAGTATATAGCAAAATACCAAAAATGAAAGACTGCTGCCAACCCGACGCCCCCAAAGGCCGCTTCAAGCGAATCGTGAATACCATCACCACCACCATCATTCTGCTCCTTCTCCTGAGCGGACTGCTGCTGACGCTCCTAAAATAATTACCCCATGGGTGCATCTCCCTCTCCACTGACCCCCGTCTCCGCAGATAAGCGGTCCTTCCCCGTCACCGGCATGAGCTGCGCCAGCTGCGCGGCCAGCGTCGAGACCATCCTGGCCAAAGTTCCCGGCGTGCGCAGCGTGAGCGTGAACTACGCCAATACCACGGCACAGGTGGATTTTGACGGGGAGCAAATCTCCGCCGCCGAACTCCGCGCCGCCGTCCAGGCCGTCGGTTACGACCTACTCATCGACACCGAGGACCCCGACGCGGCGCAGGAAGACATCAAGGAGGCCGAATACGAGATCATCAAGCGCCGTACCCTCTGGGCTACGGTATTTACGCTTCCGGTTTTCGTGATCGGCATGTTCTACATGGACTGGCCGGCCGGTCGCTGGATCTCGCTGGTGCTGGCGGCGGTGGTCCTTTTCGTGTTCGGCCGGCACTTTTACGTGGGGGCCTATAGGCAGGCGCGGCACGGGACGGCCAACATGGACACTCTAGTGGCCCTCAGCACCGGTATCGCTTTTCTTTTCAGCGTGTTCAACACCCTATACCCTGAATTCTGGCTGTCCCGTGGTCTGCAGCCCCATGTCTACTACGAGGCGGCCACTATCATCGTCGTCTTCATCTCCCTGGGCAAACTGCTCGAGGAGCGCGCTAAGTCCAACACCTCCTCGGCCATCAAGAAACTGATCGGCCTACAGCCCAAGTCCGTCCGCGCCGTAGTAGACGGCCAGGAGGTCGAGCTGCCCATCGGAGAGGTGCAGGTGGGCCAGACCCTCATCGTGCGCCCCGGCGAGAAAATTCCAGTGGACGGGCAGGTCACTGCCGGAGAAAGCTACGTGGCCGAAAGCATGATTACCGGTGAGCCGGTACCGGTACGTAAACACGAGGGCGAGGCCGTATTCGCCGGCACCGTTAACCAACGCGGCAGCTTCCGCTTTGCCGCCGAAAAGGTAGGTGGCGCTACCCTACTGGCTTCCATTATCCGCATGGTGCGCGAGGCCCAGGGCAGCAAGGCCCCCGTTCAAAAACTGGTCGACAAGATCGCCGGCATCTTCGTGCCCGTCGTCATCGGTATTGCCATCCTGACCTTTATCACCTGGATGATCCTCGGCGGGAAGGACGCTTTTTCCCACGCCCTGCTGGCCTCCGTGGCGGTGCTCGTCATCGCCTGCCCCTGCGCGCTCGGCCTGGCCACTCCCACCGCCATCATGGTCGGCATCGGTAAGGGAGCCGAGAACAACATCCTCATCAAGGATGCCGAAAGCCTGGAGCTGGGGCATAAGGTAAATGCAGTAGTCCTCGACAAGACCGGTACCATTACGCAGGGTAAACCTAGCGTCACGGCGGAGCACTGGGAGGGGGTCGCGGACGCGGGTGCGGTGAAGGGCATCCTTAGAGCCGGCGAGTCGTTGTCGGAGCACCCCCTGGCCCGCGCGGTGGTCGATTGGCTAGAAGACCAGCGCCTGATCGATGCCGAGGTCACCAACTTCGAAAGCCTGACCGGGCGGGGCATTCGCTTCGTGCACGGCCCCACCACCTACTTCGTCGGCAACCAGCGGCTACTGGACGAGGAGAACATCCGTGCCTCGGACGATCTGAAGTCCCGGGCCGATACGCTCCGCGAACAGGCCAATACCGTAGTGTTCATGACCCGCAACCGGGAGGCCATCGGCATCGTAGCCATTGCCGATCCCATCAAGGAAAGCTCGGCCAGCGCCATCCGGAGTCTGCATGACAAGAATATCGAGGTCTACATGCTCACGGGCGACAACCGGCAGACCGCCGCAGCCGTAGCCCGACAGGTGGGCCTGCACGACTACCGCGCCGAGGTACTGCCCGCCGACAAGGCCGACTTCGTCAGGGACCTCCAGCAGCGAGGCAAGGTGGTCGCCATGGTCGGCGACGGCATCAACGACTCCCAGGCCCTGGCTACGGCCGACGTGAGCATCGCGATGGGTCACGGATCCGACATTGCGATGGACGTAGCCAAGATGACGCTCATCACCTCTGATCTGGCCGCCATACCCCGCGCGCTGGAGCTCTCCAAACTGACGGTGCGTGGCATCCGGCAGAACCTTTTCTGGGCCTTCATCTACAACCTCATCGGTATTCCGATTGCCGCCGGCCTGCTTTACCCCATCAACGGCTTCCTCCTCGACCCCATGATCGCCGGAGCCGCCATGGCCTTCAGCTCGGTATCGGTGGTACTCAACAGTCTTCGTTTAAAATCAATCAATCTCTGACCATGAAAACCCTACAATTCAAAACCAACATCAACTGCGGTGCCTGCCTGCGCGGCGTCACCCCCTTCCTCAACGAAAAGGAGGGCATCAAAAACTGGCAGGTTGACCTGCAGAGTGACGATCGCATCCTGACCGTAGAGGCCGAAGATTCCGTTACGCCCACTGAGGTACGGCAGACCGTAGCCGAGGCGGGCTTCACCGCGCAGCCGCTCGACCGGCCATGAACGGTGATTTCCTGTCCAGCTGGGGCGAGGCCGCCTACACCACGGTCGGCTTCTTCTGGATGGCGCTGTGGGCCTTTGCCTTTGGCTACATCGTGAGTAGTCTGATCCAGGTACTGGTCACCCAGCAGCGAATGAAGCGGGCCATGGGCGGCGAGGGCTTCCGGCAGGTGGGCCTCGCCGCCGTGTTCGGCCTCATCAGCTCGTCGTGCAGTTTTGCGGCCCTGGCCACCACCAAATCGCTCTTCAAGAAGGGGGCGGGCTTCGTGCCTTCCGTAGCCTTCCTGCTGGCGAGTACTAACCTGGTGATCGAGCTGGGCTTCGTCATCGCCATCTTTCTTTCCTGGCAGTACGTTGTGGGCGAGTACGTGGGCGGTCTGCTGCTGATCGGGAGTGCCTGGGCCTTCATTCGGCTCACGCGGCCAAAAAAATTGATCGACCAGGCCCGGGAGCACATTAGCGGCGGAGAGGATGACGACGGGGACAAGGACCTGCCCGACTGGCGGGAGCGCATCCAGCAGTACGACGCCTGGAAGAAGATCGGCAAGCGCTACCGCATGGAATGGGGCATGGTGTGGAAGGACGTGACGGTGGGCTTCACCATTGCCGGCATCGTGGCGGTCTTCATCCCTCCTTCCTTCTACGAGACGCTGTTCATTGGTACGGGCGGGGCCGCAGGTGCGGGGGAAGGCTATTCCTTCCTCCAGATCCTGGAGCACGTGGTGGTCGGACCGGTCATGGCCTTTCTCACCTTCATCGGTAGCATGGGCAACATTCCCCTGGCCGCCGTGCTCTTCAGTAACGGGGTGAGCTTTGCGGGTGTGATGGCCTTCATCTTCAGCGACCTGGTCGTGTTTCCGGTACTGCGGATCAACGCCAAGTATTACGGCTGGAAAATGTCGCTGTACATCCTACTGACGCTGTTCGTCTCCCTGGTCATGACCACACTGATTCTTCACTACGGCTTCTCGCTCTTCGGCATCCTTCCGGAGGGCTCGGGTAAGAGCGGCGGCATCACCGACCGGCAATTCTTCCAGCTCGACTATTCCTTCTGGCTCAACCTGGCTTTCCTGCTCCTCTCGGGGGCACTGGCGTGGCTGTCGACGAAGAAGATCGAGGACGAATCGCTCAGGGGCATGCACGAGATGCCGGACAAGGGCTGGGTAGAGACCGTACTTTTCTGGCTGGCGATGGCGAGCTTTGCCTGGCTGGCGGTGGGGCTGCTACTGAGGTTTACCGGCCTGGGGGGCTAATGCTTAGTGGCCGTACATCTGATTCCAGGTATCGGCTGGATCGTCCGCGTAGACGTAGGCGTGGGCCATCCAGCCGAATACCGTTTCGAGTAGGCGGCCATCCTCGGCGGCGCAGTCGGCTTCGGTGGTGATGGGGCTTTCGGGGCCAAAGATCGGTTGGCCCCGGTCGTCTACCCGTGCCCAGGCCTTACTGTCCCAGATCGGTTTGGGTACGCAGATGTTACGGTGGAGGTGGTAACGGACCTGGGAGAGTGGCACCCGGGCGTCAAGCTCGCGTACGGTAGCCGTGACCGGGGCGGTGATCATCGCCCCGATCAACTTCCAGTCCTGACCGTCGTGGGTACGCGCGTAGAGCAGACTGCCGGGCCGGGAGGGATCGAAACCGTCTGCTTCGTCCTTAGAGTACTGCTGATTGACCAGGTGGACTATATACATATGCGGAGGCGGGTCGGCGGGGAAAAATTCGTATCCGTCCTCCTGGGCTACCCCGATGTCCCGGTAGCGGGCTATGCCCTGTTTGATCTGTGCGGCTAGGGTATCGGCTCGCTCCCGATCGCCGGGTAGCTCCGGCTGGAGCTCGGTCATGATGCCGTGGGGGTCGCCCGGCATGGGCTTGGCGATGTCGGCCGCTACGACCTCCGACTTGTCGGCCGAGATCGCGGAGGTGACCACGCCATCGATGAGTTGTCCGCAGCCACTCAGAAACAAGGTGGTCAGAAGGCTTAAACCCAAGATTCGAAGGCCCATAGTGCATGGTTTGATCCGGCGATAAGACGTTTCATCCTCCTTAAATATTATTTCGCTGGTGTTAAAGTGCTGTTAGTGACACGATCGCGTCCCCGCCCGGTGCGTGGCAGGCAAAGTCGGGCCGCTGATCTCTAAGGGGTACCGGAAGGTGGGGTAGTTACTGAAGAGAGGGAACTAATATATGCAGCAACCAGCAGGCTCAGTACGGCCGTCCCGGCAAACAGCGCACTCGCGCCGAAGCTGACCCATACCACGCCGGCCAGGGAACTTGCCACCAAACTAGCGATGCTTTCGCCGGCACTCACCGCACCGATGGCCGTCCCAGTTTCCCGCAACGGCACCAGCCGGCTGATCCAGGCCTTGGCTACCCCCTCCGTAGCGGCAGCGTAGAGTCCGTAAGCCGCAAATAAAAACCCGAAGTGCCACCAGGCTACCGCCTGCGGCAGTCCGAAGTAGACCGCAGCGAAGACCAGTAGGCCGCCGATGTATACCCGTTTGGGTCCGAAGCGGTCGGCCAGGCCGCCGAAGGGATAGGCCAGCACGGCGTACACCAGGTTGTAGAACACGTACCAGCCGATCAGCGCCGTATCGCTCAGCCCCGCCTCCTTCAGCATCAGTAGCAAAAACAGGTCGGAGCTATTGATGAGCGCAAAGGCGATCAATCCCCAGAACAATCGGCGGTACGGTCCGGCCGCCGTTTTTATGTAGCGGACAAATTCCAGGATGCCCGGCCGGCCACCCGCCTGCGGCACCACCGGCTGCTCCCGCAGCAAAAAGGTAGCCGCCACCGCCAGGAGCCCCGGTACCACCGAAATGATGAACAGCCAGCGGTACTGCCCCGGATACGCCCACAAAAAACCTAGGGCCAGTAGCGGCCCCAGCGCCGCGCCGGTCGTATCCATGGCCCGGTGAAAGCCGAAGACCCGCGCCTTGGTTTCCGGCCTGGCCGCACCGGCCAGCATCGCATCGCGGCCCCCGGTACGGACGCCCTTGCCCAGTCGCTCGGCCGTCCGCGCCAGAAAGACCCACCAGGGTGCCGTAAACACGGCCATAAGCGGCTTGGCCAACGCACTGATGCCGTAGCCGATCTGTACGAAGGGGAGCCTGCGGCCGGTCCGGTCCGACCACTGCCCGAAGTAGCCCTTGCTCAGCCCCGCCGTGGCCGAGGCCACCCCCTCCAGCACGCCGATCCCGGCCACCGAAAACCCGATAGTTTCCAGGTAGAGCGGCATGACGGGGTAGAGCATCTCGCTGGCTACGTCGGTCAGTAGGCTCACTGCCCCGAGTAGTACCACCGTACGGGTGATGATCTTTTGCTGCACCGCCGGCCTACTTGAGTTTGTACTTTACCCCCGCCGTGACCACCTGCGTCTCGTAGTAATTGGCCGTGGTGACGGTAAATCCCTCCCCGGTAAATTGCTCGCGGATCTGGAAGGTATTGAGTAGATCGGTAGCCGCCAGGCTCAATTCCAACCGCTGAGTGAGTAGTTGCTTGCGTAGGCCCAGATCGAGACTGAAGCGCGAAAGCGTCTTGCCCTGGGGAATGATGTTCGGCGCGAGGTACTGTGCCGTTACCTGTAGGTCAACCGTCTCATTGATGTCCCCATTGACGTTGAGCTTGCCGTTCCAGGTGTAGCCGGTACTGCTCGCCACGGAGAAGGGCTGTACGGTAGGATACCGATGTTCGCCGCTGAAGGCATCCAGGTGATTGCGGTACCCACTCAGACTGGCATCGAAGCGCCACGCCTCGCTCAGCCGCCGGTCGACGATAATCTCCAGCCCGATATTCGTCCCATCCCCAAGATTTTGGGGGATGGTATGAAAGACCGGAAACTGCCCGCTGCCGTTCGCATCCGTAGTAAGGATGCGGGCGAAAATATTGGTGATCGACCGGTAGAAGACGGCGGCGTAGACCGAGCCCCGGTCGCCCCCCTGCTTCCAGGCGGCTTCCACCGTCTGGGTGAACTGGGGACGTAGCGCCGGGTTGCCGGTTTTGAGCAGTTCCGGGTCGTCGTACTTGGGAAAGGGCCGGACAAAGAATTCGCTGGGCCGATCGATGCGACGGTTGTAAAATAGCGAGACCTTTGCACCCGCGGCCCCGCCCCGGTAACTCAGCCGTGCACTGGGGAAGAGGGGTTGGTAATCGTACCGCTCGTTACCGTAGTAAGCGTTCTCCGGGTCGATGGTGAAGTCAACGACCGTAGGCTCGAAGCGTAGACCGGCCTCCAGCGTCAGCCGCTCGCCCTCGCGCACATAGTTGCCGTACAGGGCATACACGTCTTCCCGATACTCGGAGTAGCTGCCCAGGTCGGGGTCGAGAATGCTTTGCTCGCCCGGAAACAGCGTGTAGGTAAGCGGTATGCGCCGCAGACTGGTCTTGCTGCCCAGCTCCAGCGTACCGTTGGCCAGGGGCTTGGTGTAGTCGAGGCTGATGTTGTTGACGTACTCGTAAATGGTGAGGAAGGTGCCGTCCAGGAAGCGGCCGCCGTTCTTGTTGTCGACGAAGGGGAAGAGCTCGTCCTCGCCCCCGCCGGTGTAGAGGTAGCTGGCCCGTAGTTCGTGCCCCGGCTGACTGAATTTGTGGTCGAATGCGGCCGAGTAATTGATAAACTTGGTGCGCTCGTCCTCTATCCAGGTCCAGAGCCGCCGCCGCTCGCCGCTTTCGGCATCGTCGTAGGGTACGTAGCCAAGATCGTTGTGGTATTCATCCTGCCAGAGGGCAAAGACCGTGAGGGTATTGGCGGGGTCGATGAACCAGTCCAGCCCGCCCTTGAGGTTGTAGAGTTGTTGCTGGCGGTTTTCGAGGAACTGACTCTGAATGTCGCGCCGGTCGCTGCCGTCGGTGTAGTCGCGCAGGGTGAAGGTGTTGTTGTTCACCCGCCGGCGCACGATGCCGTCGCCCTGGAAGAAGAAGTTGATCTTCTCCTTGCGGTAGTTGAGGCTGAGGGCGGGATTGAGCTTGGGCGTCCAGGCGTACTTATCGGTGAGGTTCGGGAGGTTGGCCCGCCGCTCGGTCAGTTCTCCGAGCCCGCCGTAGAGGGCAGCCTCCCCGTTCCAGCCGTCGTTACGGTCTTTTTTGTAGATGATGTTGATCACGCCGGCCAGCCCGCGGGCGTCGTACTTAGCCGAGGGGTTGTTGATGATCTCGATGCGCTCGATGTTGGCGGCCGGCAGGTTGTCCAGGCCCCGCTGGTTGCCGAACCCGGTCAGGCTGCTGGGCTTGCCGTCGATGAGCACCGTGACCTGGTCGCTGCCGCGCAGTAGGATCTTGCCCTCCGGGTCCACCGTCACCCCGGGCAGGTTGCGCATGGCCTCGAGGGCCGAGCCGCCGGCCTGGGAGAGGTTATCGTCCAGCGAAAACACCTTACGGTCGAGGGCGGCGGCCACGGTTTCGCGGCGGCCGGTGACGGTGACCTCCTCCAGTTGGGCGGCATCGGCTTCTAGTGCGAGGCTACCGAGGTCGAGGGCGGCGGCGGTCTCCCCCACCCGGAAGGGATGGCTGAGCGGCAAGTAGCCTAGATAGGTGATTTCGAGCGTGTAGTTGTCGGCGGCCAGGCTGCCGAGTTGGAAGCGGCCCTGCTCATCGGTGAGTACCCCTCCCTGCTGGCTGCCGTCTAGTAGTACGACGATGGAGGCAAAAGGTAGGCCCTCCCCCATATCCGAACCTACCACGCGACCGCTTACCTCAGCGGTCTGACCGAAGCTAGTCAGGGAAAAAATTGAAAAATACAAGAACAGCAGTAAGCGCATAGGGTGGAGTTAGAGTACATGGTCAACAAGATAGCTTAATCGCGGTCCGCTTCCGTCAGGGGTACGCGCTCGACCAGGGTACCGTCCTCGGTAAACAAGGCATCAAACTTGGCGTCGTCCTTACCTTCCAGTTCGGCTTCGTAGACGATCCTGCCATCCGGGTAGGTGATCCGGGCGGCTTCCTCGATCTCGTGGCCGGCGAAGTCGCGCGCCAGGGTAGCCAGTACGGCGGCGGGCAGGTCGTTTTTCTTCAGTTCCTGTTCTGTTTCCAACAGGTCACCGGCGGCGGAGTAAGTGTCGCTATACTCACGGCCCTCCACCTTGTATTCGGCTTCGTAGGAGCCGTCTTCTTCCGTTTCCCACTCCGCCTTACCGGTAGTGGGGTGCAAACTTGTGAAGCGGTCGGTGACGGCGGCAGGTATTTCGGTGGCCTTTACCATGTCCCGTTCCAGGGAGCAGGAAGCCAGTAAAAATGAACACAGGGCAGTTACAAAGAAGGTTTTCATGATCAAGAGTTTTATACGTTTCCTTTGGCGGGGTCGCAGGTGCAAAGTTGCCGGGTGAAGTTGGAGAAATATTGGTCGGTAGGATATTCCATTTAAATAGAGATATCCGCCCCTATACGCTTTTTCAGAGCGTGATTATACCAACTCAGCAACCCTACCAGCAGCGCTAACCCGAGCAGAAAACCAGCCAGCACGTCCGTCCCCCAGTGAACCCCCAGATATACCCGGGAAAAGGGCACGGTAAATACCAGGAATAGTGAGAAGACTCCCAAACTTGCCCTCGCCTCCGTGGGCCAGCCGGTCATCCGGTAGGCCAGGTACGCTAAAAAGCCGAAGAAAACGGTATAGAACGTCACGTGCCCGCTCGGAAAACTCTGAAACTGCGCCTCGTACACTACCCGCACCAGATCGGCCGTGGGCCGCTGCCGGTTCATGATGAGTTTGGCAGCGGCAATGACCGGAAGGCTCAGCACCGACAGGAGTATAAACTTTGCTTCCAGGGTTTCGCGGGCGAGGTAAAAAGCCGTGGCCGCGACCGCAATACTAATCCCCGCCCCCACATTGCTCCCAAACCAACTGATGGCCCTCATGAGCCAGTCCAGGGCAGGTGACTGATGCTCCTGTACCTCCTCCGAAAACTCGATGTCCAAGACTGAAGTAGGCAGCAGGTAGACGAAGACGGTAAGGAAAAGATACCCCACCACCAGGGTCAGCACGAGGTGCAGGGCCAGCCGCTCGTCCCGACGGAGATAGTTCGTTATATTCTTCCAGATAGCTTGCACTGTGAATCGTTTAGTTATAGTAGATGTAGTACCTACCCAATCGGTCCTGCCGGCCCAGTCCCTCCAACCAGCCGCGGAGGCTATCCGACGGCGGGCTGGGGGCAACCACCACGATGGGGGTGCGTTCCCACCGCCGGGATAGTAGGTCGACGGTGGCGGGTGCCGATACGTCGTACCACCGTTCGTGCCACTGCAAGTCTACCTGGTGGGACGTATCCCGCGGCGTATCGCCCTCGTACAGCCGCCTCATATCGGTCTCCAGACCGAAGGCCAGCCCGGGCAGCTCCCGGTTAACTACGTACACCTCGCGGTCACCCAGTCCACGCTCCCTCAGGTAGCGGACCAGGGGGTGCGGACTATTAACTAGCAATTCGTTGTTACTGAGAAATTCCCGACCGATGGGGATCAGGCAGGTAGCAAAAAGGAGGCTCACGGTAAGTAAGCGCTCCGCTCCGTTGGCGCTGGTAGTGACCGTGTGACGCGGTAACCACCAGATCAGCGGCAGTGCGATACTCAGGTAGGCATAGTACCGGACGCCCCCCGCTACCTGAGCGGTCAGCCAGGGAGCTACGAACAAGGCCGCAAGCAGTAACGTGGTCCATATCTGCATCATGCGTACCCATCGCTGCATCTGGCGTTCACTGGTTTGTTCTTGTTGCAGCCACACCGCCGCTAGCAGGGCAATTCCCGCATAGGCCGGGAGCACGTACAGCATCAGTTTCGACTGTGCGAAGGAATAAAACAGGATGGGTCCGATGACCCACGCGGCCAACCAAATCATGGTTTTGCGCCCTGCCCGCATGGCCAGCCACCGACGACCGTACACGATCAATGCCACCCCCCAGGGAAACGTAGTCGCCAGTACGGTCACGAGGTAAAAGTAGGCGGGCTTAGCGCGCATCCACTGGTCGGAGGTATAGCGGTGTAGGGTCTGCTCCACTACGAAGTAATGTAGTAAGGACGGGTCTTCGAAGATCAGCGCTGCGTACCAGGAAAGGCCGACTAGCAGAAACACCAGCACACCAACAGCGTGCCGTCCAATCACCTTCCACCAACTATCGGGCGGATACAGCAAATAATACGTGGGCAGTAGGACGGCCGGCAGGATGACCACCCCCGCCCCCTTGGTCAGCGCCGCCAGCCCCCAACAGGCGTAGGTGAGCACTAGCCAGGGAAGCGGGTGCTGGTCTTTTTGGGAACGCAGGAAAGCCCAGACCCCAGCCAGGAGAAAGGTGGTCAGGTACAGGTCGGTAGTCAGGTTGTGAGCCCCCAGGAGTACGGCGGGAAAGGAAGCGTAGATGGCTACCGCCCAGAGGGCGGTCCGGCGGTCAAGGAGTAGTCCGCCGATGCGGTAGACCAGCCAGAACTGGGCCAGCAGAGCAACCTGGAGAAAGAAGCGTGCCGACCAGGGGGAGACTCCGAAGAGCCGGTAGGCAAGCGCCGTAACGGCGTAGGTAAGCGGTGGCTTATGGTAATGCCGAAGGCCGGTAAAGGTGGGGTGCAGGTAGTCGCCGCTCAGGTACATCTCCCGGCTCATTTCGGCGTAGCGGGCCTCGCTGGTTTCCAGTACGCCCCAGGAGCCGAGGCGGTAAAAGAGCAGCAGGCTAAAGAGGACTAGTAGCGCCTGGATGACCCGGCGGGCCGTGAACGTCATGGGGAGGGATTGCCGTGAGCCGGCGAAGTACCCCACCAACCCTGTAGAAATATTGGAGGACTAGTGAAGGCCGTAGCGTTCCTTGAGCGGTTGCAGGACGGTCCTTCCGTACCGGGTAAAGTACTGGTGGGCACGCAGGAACGCCTCGTTTTCCTCGTGCCACTGCTCGTCCGTGTAGGCTTTGGAGAGTATCCGCTTCCACTCTTCGCGTAGCAGCTCCTGTGAATGGGCATACGTAGGATGGGCAAGGTGGTAGAGATCGGCATCGCATAGGATCTCCTGGGGCTGGGTGCGGGGGTGCTGCGGCATCTGGGTGGCCAGAATGCAGCCTTCCACAACGGCGATTTTCTCCGCCGAATAGTCCTCCGTGAGCAGGAAGGCGCGGGCAATTTCAGCGCTTACCGCCTCGTGACCGAGGTAGCGTACAGTCAGCCCGGTATCGTGAAACCAGGCCGCCAGGATCAAAACCTCCATTTCTTCCAGGGACACGGCCTCCGCCCCGCCGATGGCCAGGACGCCGTGCACCACATCGAGGGTGTGGTGCAGGTTGTGGTACAGCAGATCGGATGCAAGCCTGGAGATCAGTAGGCGGGAGACGTAGTGGCCGGCACGGTGGGTAATTGTCGGGGTGCGATGGTGCCACTTAGGTAGCGGGGTATTCATGGTTTTCGGGGGGGCTTCCGCGACGTTCTTCTGCCGATCTTCGTTACGCATTGGGTTGACTTTTTCAAGCGTGAAAGCGCGTAGTGATGGATCATAGGGCAGGTTTACCCCGCCAGCCCAGCGGGGTTTTGACAAAGTTGCTACGGCATACTGGAGAAAACTTGGAGGGGGTGCGGTGCGGCAATATTTTATGTCTTTTCGATTAGCCGCAACAGCGTCGGCAGCACGAGCAGCAGTAGAGGCAGGGCTACCACCAGCCCCCCGATGACCGCGATGGCCAGGGGCTGGTGCATCTGCGCACCCGTGCCCAGGGCCAGGGCAAGGGGGAGCAGGGCCATGATGGCCCCGATGGCCGTCATGAGCTTGGGGCGCATGCGGGTAGAGATGGCGTATACGATGGCCTCGTCCCGCCCCTCACGGTGGCGATTTTCGGCGTACTGGAAGTAGGTAAAGATGCTGTTCTCCCCGATGATGCCGATGACCATGATGATGCCGATGTAGCTACCTACGTTGAGGGAGGTGCCCGTCAGGTACAAAGCCGCCAGACTGCCGGAAGCGCCGAGCACGGCCAGCACCACGATGAGCAGCGCCACCCCGAAGCGTTTGAAGAAAAATAGAATCACCGTAAAGACCAGCAGACTGGCCAGTACCAGTATCTGCAGCAGCTCGCTGAAGGCCTGCTTCTGCTGGGCGTATTCCCCGCCGTACTCGATCGTGTACCCCGGCGGAAGCGGTATCTGGGCGGCAACCCGGGTACGGATGTCCGCCAGTGTACTGCCCAGGTCGCGGCCGCTGAGCCGGGCGGAGACTACGCCCATACTCTTCAGGTTCTCGCGGTTGATCTCCCCCGTGCCGGCCCGTACCGTGACCGTGGCGAAGCGTTCCAGGGGCAGCAGCCGGCCCTGCGGCGTGAAGAGCAGGGCGTTGCGCAGATCGCGCACGCTGGTCGTCGCGCTGTTAGGATAGACCATGCGGATGGGCGTAATCTGCTGCGTCTCCGGAATGCCCCCCTCGAGCGTACCCTCCAGCTGAGTCTGGAGCTGAAATTGAAAGTCGGCGGCGGAAAGGCCGTACTGCTCCAGCCGGGCCACGTCGGGGTCGACCAGTACGGAAGGCCCGGCGATGGTAATGCCGTCGAATACGTCGGCCGTACCCGGTACCGCTTCGACCACCGTGGCCACGCGGCGCGAAAGCTCGTCCAGCACCCGCTGCTCGCTGCCGAAGATCTTGATCTCGATGGGCTGTACGCTGGTCATAAGGTCGCCGAGCATGTCCGTGATGACCTGCCCGAAATCAACCGTCAGCGCCGGGAGAATCGTTTCCACCCGTTGCCGGATCTCGTTGGACACCTCATCCGTCGACAGCTTCCGGTCCTTGGCCAGCTGGATAAGGTAGTCCCCCCGGTTAGGCTCGGTGATAAAAAACCCCATCTGGGTGCCCGTGCGCCGGGAGTAGGAAACTACCGTGGGGATGCTGTCCAGAATGGCATCCACCTGCCGGAGCATCAGGTCGGTAGCCTCCAGGGAGGTGCCCGGGGGGGAGTTGTAATCCAGCACGATGGAGCCCTCGTCGAGCTCGGGCAGGAAGCCGGACGGCAGTAGCGGAGCCACTAGGTAAACGACGGCCCCTAGCAGCACCACGGTCAGGATACTGTAGCCCGGATGACCGATCACCGTCTTCACCCAGTGCTTTTCCTCCACGGTCTTTTGCACCTGCGTGCCCGCCCCCTTCCGATTTGCGTTGAGCAGGAGATAAATGACCGGCAGGCCGATCCAGGTGATGAAAAACGAACACACGAGGGTGATGATCATCGTCTCGGTGAGAATGCGGAAGTAAGCCCCCGCGATGCCCGTCATCAGTACGAAGGGGATGAAGATGACGATCGTGCTCAGGGAGGAGCCCACCATGGCCGGGAAGAGGTAGCCGATCGCATCGCTCACCAGCTCGCGGGCCGGGGTGTCGGGGTGTTCCTCGTGGCTGCGGTGCAGCTGCTCGACGATGATGATGGCGTCGTCGATCACCAGTCCGATGGCCGCCGCAATCGCGCCCAGGGTCATGATATTGAAGGCATAGCCCAGCAGGTAAAGCACCGCGATCGTGAGGCTGAGCGTGAGCGGAATGGTCACCAGCAGTACGGCACTGCTGCGTAGCGAGCGCAGGAATACGATGGCGACCAGGATGGCCAGTCCCAGGCCGATCCACAGCACGTCCTGGATGCCCCGCACGGAGTCCTTCACGAAGTCGGCCTGCTGGTAGTAGGGCCGCAGCACCACGCCCCGGGGCAGGAGGGTATTGAGGGCGGCTACCTTGACCGCCAGGGAGTCAGCCACGTCGATGAGGTTGGCACTGACCTGCTTGGTGACCGCCACCAGGGGCACGTCCTGGCCGTTGGCCTTGATCCTGATGTATTCCTTCTGGGCGGTGATGACCACCTCGGCGATATCCTGCACGTGCACCGTGCGCATGGGGGAGGCAAAGATCACCGTCTGCTGCAGGTCGTAAAGGTCGTTGATGACCGCGTCGGTCAGCGTGAGGTAGAGGCGGTCGTAGTCCTGCAGGTAGCCGTTGGAGTTGACGAAGTTGGCCCCGGTGAGGACGCTATCGACCATCTGGGGCGTGATGCCCAGCTCGCTCATGCGCTGGGGGCGGAGCAGCAGGTGGTACTCCTTGGTTTTGCCGCCCGTAACGGATACCTCCGATACCCCCGGCACCTGGGAGAGAAAGGGCTTGACGGTATATAGGGCGATGTCCTTCAACTCGATCTGGCTCAGGTTGCCCTCCAGGGAGTAGCCCGCGATGGGCAGGATGGAGGGGTTCATCTTCTCGACGGTGAGGCGCACGTCCGGCGGCAGGTCCACGCGGATCTGATTGACCAGGCTCTCGACGCGCTGCAGCCCGAGGTCGATGTCGGTGTTCCAGTCGAAGAAGGCGGAGATCTCCGCGCTGCCGCGGCTGGTGGTGCTGCGCACGTCCTGGATGCCCGGGGCCCGCTTGACGGCCTCCTCCAGGGGGCGGGTGACGGTGAGCATCATCTTCTGCACCGGTTGCTGCCCGTTCTCGGCGATGATCTTGACCTTGGGGAAGGTGACGTCGGGGAACAGATCGGACTTCATCCTGCCGTAGCTGTACACCCCGGCCAGCAGCACGATCGCCAGGACCGCGGTGATGGGGTTCCGGTAGTTTACGTAGTCGATCATCGGGCGGGCATTATAGGTGGGGGACCGCTTTGACGAGGGAGGAGTCCTCCAGTCCGTAGGCACCCGTTACCACGATTCGGTCATCTATAGTGAGGGGCGAGTTCAGAATCTCGATGGCGGAATCCGACCGCATACCCGGCCATACCGCCACGCGCACCGCCAGGCTATCGTCGACCAGCTGCATGACCCAGAAGTCGGTCTGCACCTCGTTGGCCTGTACCGCGGAGGCCGGGACGGTGAGGGCATCGCGGCTCACACGGGCGGGCACGGACACTATCAGGTTCAGATTTTCCGGCAGGTAGATCGATGTAGTGAGGGAAACCAGGTAGGGGGCGGTCTGGGAGTTCACGTCCTCGGAGGGCAGCAAGCGGCCTACGGTGCCCGAAAGCAGCCGACCGTCGGGTAGCTTCACCCTTACCCGGTTGCCGGCCCGCACCAGGCTGCCCCGTTCGGCGGGGACGTAGAGCTTGATCGCCAGGGCATCGGGGCGGGTCAGCTCGGCCAGGATATCGCCCTCCATCACAAAGTCGCCGACCAGGTAGTACAATTGGGTGACGATACCGGTATTGCGGCTTACGACCGGTACGATGCCGGTGATATTGAGGGTGGAATCGCGCAGCAGCTCCTCGCCCAGGATGGCCGCCTCCCGGGTTTGCAGGACGAACAGTTCCTGGCCCACGGCGACCGGGGAGCCTACCTGCACCCCGATCCGGTCGACGTAGCCGGTGACGGTGGCGCGGATGTTCTCCCGGTTGGTGTAGGTGGTCACGCCGTTCATCACCACCGAGTCCACCAGCGTACGCCGATCCGGATGACCGAGCACTACCTGGGTAGCCTGCGGTACGTCCGGCGCGGCAACGTCCCCCGGTGCGGCCTGCTTACAGCCTCCGACCAGGGCAGTCGCGATCAACATACAGTAGCGGAGGGAGCGGGACATCGGATGTGGCATCAGTGGTTCCAGTAGTTGATCTCGTTGATCGTGAGCAGCCGCTGTACGGTGAGCTGGTTGCGCTGCTGCTGTAGATCGGCCAGGGAGCGGATGACCGTGAGGTAATCCACGACGGAGACCTGCCCCATGGCAAATTCCCTCCGGTAGGTGTCCAGCACCCGGTCGTAGTCCTGAATTTGTCGGTCGAGGAGGGCCTGGTTGGCGGCGAAGGTTTGGAGGAGGGCCGCGCCGTTGGTCCGGTAATTTTCCAGCTGCTGGCGGGTAAAATCGGCGTAGCGGGCGGCGGTCTGGCGGCGGATTTCATTCTCCTGGGCGTTGATGCCGCGCTGTGCACCGTCGTATAGCACCCAGGACAGGTGCACCCCCGCGCTTACGCCCAGTTTGCGCTGGATATTCTGTACGGTGACCGCATTGAGGCCCCCGTTGGCAAAGGCCGACACCTGCGGCAGGTACTGGGTTGCGAAGCGGAGCTGGTCGTTCGCCGCGTTCAGGCTATCGAGGCGGTAGGTTTCCGCGAAGACGGAGTTCGGAGCGGTAAGTTCGAGTTCGATCTGCGGCACGCTGAGCTCGACTTGCGCGGTGTCGCTACTGCCTACCGTGGCGCGCAGGGTTTGTAGGGCCTGCCGGTACTGGAGTTCGAGGTCGGCGATGAGGTAACCCTGCTTACCGATCTCCAGGTTGAGCAGCTGGAGATCGGTGATGCGCATGACGCCGCGATCGGCCAGGCGGCGAACGAGCTCCCGCTGCTCCGTCAGCCGGTCTACGGTGGCGCGGTTGTACCGGATCTGCTCCTGTAGCTGTAGGGCGGTGAGGTAGTCGAGGGTCACCTGCCGCTGAAGGTCGAGCGCGTTGACCCGCAGCTGGTTATCGGCCGTGCGCCGGGCCAGGAGTTGCTGCTGGACGAGGGGCGTACTGAGCCGGTTACTGAACAGCTGGTAGTCAACGTTGAGCAGGGCGGCGTAGAGGCCGCCGTTGGTCACACCTACATCGTAGCCGACGGCGGTCTGCGCCGGTGCATCGGAGAGGGAGAACAGCCGGTGGTTATTGAAGAGGTAAGGGGCGAAGACCACGTCCCCGGTCACCGACACCCGGGGCTTATCGTAGCCGGCCCGGATGCGGTCGATCTCCAGTTCGGCAATGCGACTTTGGTTCTGGTAATCGGCGAGCTGTGGGCTGAACTGCCGGGCGGTAGCCAGGTAATCAGCCAGCGTCGACTGGGCCTGCCCCCCGCCGCCGGCAAGCAGTAGAAAAACGACGCACAAAATCTGGTGCAGGCGGGCTACGCGCATCGGTAGATACTGGTGAATCATCACTCAGCAGTGATCAAAAGGTATAGGAAAAGTACAGCCCCCCGCCGGCTGGTGCCAGGGTCATTCTCCGGCCGGCGAGCGGCTTACGGTGGAGGGCCGGAACGGCGTACCCGATCAGTGCGCCCAGGGTGTAACCCGCCAGCACGTCGGAGGGATAGTGCCGCCCGGCCCGAATCCTAAGGTACCCCGTAAATGCCGGCAGGCCCGCTCCCAGCACCCAGACAATGGGTTTAAACCGCGAATCGGGGTAGTAATCGCTGAATACCCGGGCAAAAAAGAAGCCGCCCGCCGCCGAGGTGCTGGTATGTCCGGACAGAAAAGCCGCCCGGTCGTTGCCGCGAACGACGGTGGCCGGGTCCAGGTCCTCGTCGAACACGTAGGGCCGGGGTCGCTTCGCCGTAGACTTCACGATGTCGGTCATTCCCTGATTGAGCAGCATCGTTTCGGCGAACAGGAGGCTAATCTTTCCGATATCGCGGCGGGTCTGCGCCCCGGCAAGGAGCAGGGCAGGTAGTCCAGCAGAGGCGTACAGGGCGTAATCCGAGTAGGTCCGGGCCGACTCCGAACTGAATTCGGTAGCGACCCGGTCAAAGGCCGGCACGTTCCCCAACCGTAAATCGGCCAGCACGATATCCGGTGTTCTACTACGGAGCAAGCTACCGAAGGCTACGGAACCCACCGCCGCCCCACCGTACAGCAGATCACGCTTGAGACTAAAGTAGTACGGCCCTTCTCCCCTGGAGGGGGCTTGTCCGACCAGCGGAATCGCACCGAGCAGTAGGGACAAAGTAAAGATCCAACAAGACCGGGCAGTAGCCATCTAAGAAGAGGAGTAGGTTATTCTTCAAAGTTGACGGTCGAAGTTGGAGACTTCCTGGATATAGCTACCGCTTACAGATCTCCCCGACGATCAACAGCCTCAGACCCAGCGACTGGTTATCCGCATCCCCCTTGCCAAATCGTTCGAAGAGCCGTTCCGTACCATTTTCTGCCAGAGGCAACCCGGTGTTACCCACGGTCAGTGTGCGATTTTGCAGCGTGAGGCTCACCCGCCCGCCGGCCACGTTATGCTTGATCGCGTTGCTCAGCAGGTTATTCAGCAGCACGTCCAGCACTCCGAGCGGGTCAATCTGACGGGGCGGTCGGCTACGGTAACCTCGTGCTCGCCGGGCCGCACCCGGATCTCGCGGTAGTGTACTTCCTGACTGCCCCCGAACTGATTACGGCGCACGAGGGCCTTGATGCGGGCGTTGAGCTCGGCCAGGTGAAAGGGTTTGGGCAGGTAGTCGTCGCTACCGAGCTCGAGCCCGCTGATGCGATCGTCGATGCTATCCCTGGCCGAGACGATGATGATGCCCGCCCGCTGGTGGTCGGCCTTCAGCTTGCGGACGATCTCCAGTCCGCTGCCGCCGGGCAGGGTGATGTCGATCAGGATGCAGTCGTAGTTGTAAACCCCGGTCTTGTCCCAGGCCTCGTCGAAGTCGGCGGCTAGTTCGCATACGTTGCCCTCCACCCGTAGGTACTGGGCTAGGCTCTGGGCTAGTGCCGGTTCGTCTTCGATGATGAGGATTTTCATGGACTAATGCAGCTCACTAGAATCCCACCCTACACCTCCAGCTCCCCGTGTGACTCCCGCTCCCGGGCCGTCTCCAACTCCAGCGTAGCGTGCTCAATGCCGTGATCGTGCAGCCGCTCCTTCACAATCTGCTTGAGCTGCTGCAATTCCTGTAGCGAACGACTTCCCTCGACCACCAGGTGCACCGAAGCTAGGTGGTACTCCCCATCGAGCGTCCACACGTGTAGGTGGTGGGCATCCTCTACCCCACTGGTGGCGAGCAGGTCACGCAGGATACGCGCGCAGTCGATGCCCTCCGGCGTGGCCTGCAGGATAACCTTGCCGGCCTTCCACAGCCGGCCCACTACCCCGTAGAGAATAAACACCGTGATACCGATCGACAGAGCCGGGTCGATCCAGGGCAGGTCGAAGTAGTACATCAGGATACTACCGATCAGCACCGCTACCCAGCCCAGCACGTCCTCCAGCAGGTGCCAGGTGATGACCTGCTCGTTGAGGCTCTCACCGCCCTTACGGAGGCGAAAAACGGCCGCCCCGTTGACCAGGATGCCCAGCACGGCAAGCCAGATCATGCCGGCGGCATCGGTGGGTCGGGGATCGAAAAGCTCCGGGATGGCCTGGGTGAGGATAAACACCGAGCCCCCCCACCAGCATCGTACCCGTGACGATGGCCCCCAGCGTATTGAAGCGTTTATAGCCGTAGGTGAAGGCCGGCGTTCTGCCCCGTTTGGAGAGCTTCTGGAAGTACCAGGCCAGGCCCAGCGAGAGACTGTCCCCCAGGTCGTGCAGCGCATCGGAGAGGATGGCGAAGCTGTTCGTCCAGAAGCCCCCGATGATCTCGATGACCGTGAAGCTGAGGTTGAGAAAAAAGGCAACACCGATGTTGCTGCCGCCGTGGGCGTGGCCGTGCTGGTGATCGTGACTCATCTGGAGTAAATGTTGATTTAGTGATCGTGTTCCATGCTCCCCACCCGCGACTGGGCGTACACGAAGTAGGCCCCCTGCGTCACGATCCGCATACCCGCCGGCAGCGAATCGATCAGGCGCACGGCGGTAAAGCCATCATCGGTGGTGCCCGGGTTGACCAGGAGGCGGGTGAAGGTAACCTCGTCCTCCTGCGTCGTGTCCGGGGCGGCGTAGACGTAGCTGGTCTCGCCCTCCCGTACGACGGCCGCTTCCGGCAGGGCCGCTACCGTCTGATCGTCCAGCCAGATACGCGCCTCGGCGAAGCGGCCCTCCACGAAGGGCGGCTGTTCCCCACGCAGGTGAGCGTGTACGCGCACGGTCTTATTCTTCGGGTTGAATTCCTTACCGATCACGTGCACCTCCGCCTCGTACTGCTGGGGCCCCAGCGCCGGTATCCGGTAGCTCACCCGCTGCCCCACCTCCACGCGGGCCACGTCGCGTTCGAAGACCTCCAGCTCCAGGTGCAGATGATCTTCGTCGATGAGCTCCATCAATTCGGTGCTGGGTTCGACGTACATCCCATCGTGCACGTTGATGGTGGTGATGTAGCCGGAGCGGGGGGCAAACAGGGTGACCCGGTCGATGATGTTTGCCGGGGTCACGTCCGCGGCCCGAATGCCCACGTACTCCAGCCGCTGGCTGAGACCGGCCAGCGTGGCCTCCTTCGCCGCGACCTCCGCGCGCAGGCGTTGCACGGTTTTGAGCACCCCGGCGTCGGCGGCTACCAGTTGCTCCTGCCGCTCCAGTTCCTGGCGTAAGAACTCCAGTTCCGCCCTCGCCTCCAGCAGGTACTGCTGCTGGTCGATGAAGTTCACGTTTTCCAGGTAGCCCAGCGTGGCCCCCTTGCGCACGTAGTCGCCCTCCACGTAGTTGCGCACGTCGTGTACGAAGCCGGCGGCGCGGGTGCTCACGGCGGCGTAGGCATTAGGTGGCAGGCCCAGTACGCCGGTGGCACTGAGGTAGTCGTTCAGCTTCAGGTCGGTGAAGTCGCCGAGGCGGATGTCCATATTGCGCACCTGCTCGGCGGTGAGGTGGATGCCGGCGTCCTGCTGCTGTTCGTGGGGGTCGGGATGTGGCTCTTCTTCCGGGCCGTCGTTTTCGGGGGCGGGGCCGCAGGTGCAAAGAAGGAGGGTAAGGAGCAATGCGTACGTGGCTTTCATGGCGTATCCCCCTACGGGGTGGTTAGGTAGGTGAGGCGGGCGGCGGCTAGGTTCTGGTTGAGAAGGGCCTCCAGGTAGGTGGCGCGGTTGTCGGCGAGGAAGCGGAGGGCGCTGAGGAGCTCTAGGTAGCTGAGCTCGCCGGCGCGGTAGTTAAGGCGGGAGACGCGGACGATCTCGGCGTTTAGGTCGGTGAGCAGATCGGCGTAGAAGGTGGCATTGGCGGTGGCCTGTTCCAGCTCGCTGGCGGTGGACCGGAACTGCTGCCGGTAGGTGAGTTCCTGGGCGGCCAGGCGGTCCTCGGCCACGACTACACCCAGGCGCTGGGCTTCGACGCGGCGGCGCGCCGGGCCGGTGAAGGGGTGGAGGATCACGCCAGCCTCCAGTCCGCTAAGGTAGCCGCCCTCGTAGTACTGCTGGGCGGAGTAGCCCAGGCGGAAGCTCGGTGCGGTCAGCGCCTGTACCGTAGCGATGTCCGCCCGGTTGATGGCTACCTCCTGGGCGGAGAGCCGCACACTCAGGTTGCCGCCAGCGGTGTCGGACGGCGGGGGGTATGCGACCAGGCGGAGGGTGTCGGACGGGAGCGGGTCGGGGGTGCCCGTGAGCAGGCTCAGTTGATCGCTCAGGCTTGCGGTGGCGAGTTGGGCGGTTTCGCTAAGCTGGCGGTACGTCCTGAGGTCGGCTTCGAGGGTGAGGGCTTCCAGGCGGTTGGCCTCCCCGCTTTCCACGCGGACCTGAGCGATACGGTAGTATTCTTCGTAGGTGGTGCGCAGCGCAGCGTAGTGGCGGAGCAGCGCCTCCTGGTACTGGAGCCGGTGGTACAGGGAGCTGACCTCCAGGGTAAGCTCGGCGGCGGTGAGTTGGCTACGGATACGGTCGGCGGCTACGGTAGCTTCCTGGAGCGCGTTGGCAGCCCGCTGGGTGGCCGGGTGATCGAACCGCTGGATGACCGTCAACTGATTGACGAGCTGGTCGGTGGGCTGGAAGAGGCCGTCGCCATTGTAGCTGATGTCGAGGGTGCCGGGTACGTAGGGGAGGTTGCGGAGCGATTCGCTGCGGAGGGTCTGCCGTTCGGCCGCGCGGATACCGGGGTTAGTGCGGAGGGCAGCCTGCACCATGGCCTCCCGTGACGTTCGTTGCACCTGCGCGCCCGCCCAACTGGGTAGTAGGAAGAAGGGAAGTAGCAGCAGGAGGCTTTGGTTGTTCAGCCGGCGGTCGTGCCAGGTTTCCAGCCAGCTGTAGAGGATGGGCAGGATGATGAGCGTGAGGAAGGTGGCCGAGATGAGCCCGCCGATCACTACCGTGGCCAGGGGCCGCTGTACCTCCGCGCCGCCCGAGTTGGAAAGTGCCATGGGTAGGAAGCCGAGGGAGGCTACTGCGGCGGTCATGATGACGGGCCGTAGTCTGACCCGTGTGCCCTCGACGATCCGCTCGCGCACGTCGGTCCATCCTTCCCCCTTGAGCTGGTTGAGGTAGCCGATCAGGACGATGCCGTTGAGCACCGCCACGCCGAAAAGCGCGATGAAGCCGATCCCCGCCGAGATGCTGAAGGGCATACCGCGCAGCTCTAACGCCCAAACCCCACCGATGGCCGAAAGCGGGATAGCCACGAAAATGAGTGCCGCCTGCCGCAGGCTGCCGAAGGTGAAGTAGAGCAGGATGAAGATGAGCCCCAGGGCCACCGGCACGGCTACCGCCAGCCGACGGGTAGCCGCCTGTAGGTTCTCGAACTGTCCGCCGTAGGTGAAGTAGTAGCCGGCGGGCAGCTCCATGCGGCGGTCGAGGGCCTCCCGGATACGGCCCACCAGGGTCTCCGTATCAGTGCTGCCACCGACGTTGACGCCGATGACGATGCGGCGCTTGGTATCGTCGCGGCTGATCTGCAGGGGGGCGTCGCGCAGTTCAACCGTGGCCACGGAGGAGAGGGGTACCTGGGCGCCGTCGGCCAGCGGGAGGTAGAGGTTTTCAACGTCGCTGAGGTCGTTGCGGGCGGTCTCGGCCAGGCGGACGGTGAGATCGTAGCGGCGGTCCCCCTCGTAGACCGTTCCGGCCGCCGTGCCCGCAAAGCCGGCCCGGATGACGCGGTTGACGTCCCGTACCTGTAGTCCGTACTGCGCCAGGCGGGCGTAATCGTAGTCGACGATCAGTTGGGGCATGCCCTCGGTCTGCTCGAGCTTCACGGTGCCGACCCCATCCACGCCGCGGATGATGGCTTCGGCCTCGGCGGCACGGGCGGCCAGCACGTCGAGGTCCTCCCCGTAGAGCTTGATGGCGATATCGGAGCGCGAGCCGGTCATGAGCTCGTTGAACCGCATCTGGATGGGCTGGGAGTACTCGGAGGCTACGCCGGGGATACTGTTCATGGTGGCCTCCATGAGTTCCATCATGTCCTGGCGGTTATCGGCGCTGGTCCACTCGGCCTTGGGTTTCATAACGACGATGATGTCGCCCGTTTCGACCGGCATGGGGTCGGTGGGAATTTCGGCGGCCCCGATCTTCGTGACGATCTTTTCGATCTCGGGGAAGGTCTCCTTCAGTCGGTTCTGAATAACGTAGGACACTTCCACCGACTGCGAAAGCGAGGTGCCCGGCGGTAGGATCTGGTGTAGGGCAATGTCGCCCTCCTCGAGCGTGGGGATAAATTCCCCGCCCATACGGGTGAACACCCACAGACTGATGCCAAAGAGCAAGACCGTAGCCACCACGAAGGCGGTCCTGAAGCGAAGGGCGGCGGCGAGCGCGGGTGCGTAGAGGCGCTGGAAAAAGGCGATGATGCGATCGGCTAGCGTCCGTCGGGCGGTCACGGTCTTACCGAGGAACAGGGCGGATACCATCGGCACGTAGGTCAGCGATAGCACGAGCGCACCTGCGATGGCCAGCATAACGGTCTGGGCCATGGGGCGGAACATCTTGCCCTCGATGCCCACCAGCGCCAGAATGGGTAGGTAGACCATGAGGATGATAATTTCTCCGAAGGCGGCTGATTTGCGGATGTCGATGGAGGCGGTTGTTACCTGCCGGTCCATGTCCGGCTGCGTTAAGGTCCTCTCCCCCGGCCCCTCTCCGGGGGAGAGGGGGGCACGCAGCCGGTGCACTATCGCCTCGACGATGATCACCGCCCCGTCCACGATCAGGCCGAAGTCGATGGCCCCCAGGCTCATCAGGTTAGCGGAAATGCCCAGTACGTTCATCATCGAAATCGCGAAGAGCAGCGCCAGGGGGATCACCGAGGCCACGATCAGGCTGGCCCGCCAGTTGCCGAGTAGCAGCACGAGGATAAAAACGACGATCAGTGCCCCCTCGATCAGGTTTCGCTTCACGGTGCCGATGGCGGTGGAGATCAGTTTATCGCGGTCGAGGTAGGGCTCGATGACCACCCCCTCGGGTAGGGACTGTTGTACCTGCACCATGCGCTCCTTGATGCGATCGGTGACTGCGGCGGAGTTGGCCCCCTTCAGCATCATGACGGTGGCGCTGACGACCTCCTGTCCGTCGGAGGTCGCCGCGCCGTAGCGGGGCGCGCTGCCGAAGCGGACGGTACCGAGGTCGCGCACCAGGATGGGGCGGCCCTGGCGTACGTCCACTACGATGTTGCCGATGTCTTCCAGGCTACCGGTCAGGCCGTCGGTGCGGATGTAGTAGGTGCGGGGGTTCTTCTCGATGTAGGCGCCGCCGGTGTTTTCGTTGCTGCGGGAGAGGGCCTCGAAGACCGTGTTCATGCTGACGCCGACCGACTTGAGGGCCATGGGATCCACCGCCACTTCGTACTGCTTGAGGTAGCCGCCGAGTGCATTGACCTCCACGACGCCCTCAATACCGGAGAGCTGGCGGCTGATGATCCAGTCCTGAATACTGCGGAGCTCCGTGGCGGAGTAGCGGTCTTCATAACCCGGAGCGGGGCGTACGATGTACTGGTAGATCTCGCCCAGGCCGGTCGAAATGGGAGCCATCTCGGGGGTGCCGAGTCCTGCGGGGATGTTGGCCTCGGCCTCCCGCAGGTGCTCGCTCACGAGCTGGCGGGCGAGGTACACGTTGGTAGCTTCATCAAACACCACCGTCACTACCGAAAGGCCGAAGCGGGAGATGGAGCGGATCTCCTCCAGGTCCTGCAGATTCTGTAGCGCCAGTTCTACCGGCGTAGTGATGAACTGCTCGACCTCCTGGGTGGCCAGGGTCGGCGAGGAAGTGATGATCTGCACCTGGTTATTCGTGATGTCTGGGACGGCATCTACGGGCAGCTGGCGCAGGGAGTACAGGCCCCACAGGATGAGCGCCAGGACGAATAGCCCTACGACTAGCTTATTCCGCACGGAATAAGCGATGATGGTATCGAACATGGGAACAAGCTAGTTAAACCGGGAGGAGGGGACGGGGCGGACCTATCCCGTGTGGGTGGTTTAGCTAGGCTCGGGGAGGCTGCCAGGTAGTATCGGAGGAGAGCAGCGGTGTCCAGCTTCGGTTGTGGGTGGGTACGGTCTTGCCGGTTGGGGGCAGGGGTACTGCTGCGGTGAAGAAAGCGGCACCGGCCGGGGGTGTCCCGACGACCACGCTGCAACAGCTGCAGCTGCAGAACGGGGTGCAGTGATCCCGGTGCTCCGAATCCCGGTGCTCGTGGTCGGGGCTGACTTCATGCAGCAGGGCGGGTGAATCATCGGCCAGCACCTCCTTCGTATCGCCGCAGGGCACCAGGGCCAGGGAGAAGAGGTAAGCGGCGAAGAGGATGATTTGCCAGCGCATCTTTTTCGGAACGCCCGTCGGTCAGAAAGGTTAGTCGGTGTGTGAGCAAAGCTTGGCGGATGCGGTATCAGACTGGTTGTTCCCTTTGCCGGTCACCTGCAGTATTTCTTATCTTCACGCTATGACTACGCCGATCACTACCGGGGAGCTTTTTCGGGTCACCACGGCTCCGGCGGAGGCTCGCCCCCTGCTCTGGACGCTGGAGCGTTATCACAACGCGATTGACTGCGGCGTACTGACTACCGAGGATAGGGTAGAACTTTTATTTGGCCATTTAATCCCTAAGATGCCTACTGGTGAGCCCCATGCCGTATGCCTGAGTCAGCTCTATGAACTTAGCTATGACCGTTTTGGTAAGCAGTATACCTACCGCGCTCAAGACCCCGTAACACTACCCAATCAATCCGAACCGGAACCAGACTTTGTCATCGCCAGACGAAAAGTGTACGGGAAAGCGGTGGGCCACCCTAAACAAGATGATATCCTACTACTGGTTGAGATTTCCCAAAAAACACTTATTTACGACCGAGGAGACAAGTTACGCAGCTACGCCCTAGCAGGCATCGCAGAGTACTGGATCATCAACCTGCAACACCGCCAGGTAGAAGTACACCTCGATCCGGACACTGCCGTGGGAGACTACCGACGTACCACCATCTACAGAGAGCAGGATCAGTTCGAGAGCCCCTTCGGAGGAGATTTTTCCGTACTCGATCTACTTCCACCTCCAGATCAACTAGCTACAGCAGAGTAGCCAGCTACACCGTACGCCCAGCCCGGCCCTTAATGATCTTCGTGACCACCGTGATTCCCAGCCCCGTAATAAACACCGCCGCCAGCCCGATCACCAGCAGCCCCGTATGGTCGCGAATGAAGGGCACGTTACCCAAAAAGTAGCCGACGCTGATCAGCGAGGTCACCCAAATGCATGCACTCAGTACGTTGTAGCGGGCGAAGCGGACCCGCTCCATCTTGGCTACCCCGGCTACGAAGGGCACCAACGCCTTTACAATGGGTAGGAAGCGGGACGTGATCAGCGCCGTAGCGCCGAACTTGCGGTAGAAGGCGTGGGAACGGGTATAAGCCCGCTTATCCAGCCACTCGAAGCGCTTGAACATGGCCGGGCCGAACTGGCGGCCGAGCCGGTAGCCCGTCCAGGCCCCCAGGGAAGCCGCAACGATCAAAAGCCCAATGATGATGAGGGGATGAATAAGCCCGCCGGCCGCCAGCACGCCCACCGCGAAGAGTAGCCCGTCGCCCGGAAAGAAGGGGGCCAGGGGGAAGAAGGCGGTCTCGGTGTAGATCACCGCGAAGAGCAGTCCGTAGGTCGCTACCGGGTAGGCCAGCGCGGCCTCCCGCAGGCTGACGTCGATGTGCAGGAAGAAATCCAGGAGTTCGCCCATGTCGCGCATAGAACCGTGGGGCGTGGGCTAATTGTTTCGCGGTCAGACAAATAGCAAGATCAGCGTCAGCAAGATGCCCGCCGCCGAAAACAGCAGCCCCTTACGGAGGATCCGGCTACCGGGCATGAACATCCAGAAGGCCGATACGACAAAAAAGAGCAGCGCCACGCCAAAACTGATATTGAAGTAGTACAGCGGGTCCTTGGTGTTGGCCTTGTGCAGCTGGGCCATCTTATTCAGCACGTAGGGCAGTTCCCTGGTGGTCACCACGGCAGCTCCGGTGGCGGCGTCGTAGCTGCCGCCGGCAAAGTAGATCGTGCCGCCCTCGCTGCGCTCCACGGCGAAGTTCTTGACCTGCAGCACCTTGCCCGCCTCTTCGGGGCTCAGGTCCTTGGCCACGGTGCGCTCGCGGACCACATCTTGCTTCAAAAAGTCGGTATTGCGAAAGATGAGCACCACGCCGCTGATGGCGTAGACGGCCATGATACCGGCCAAAAAGAATCCGAGATAGCGGTGCAGCACGCGCATGGTGGCGGAGGTAGCCATAGGGTCGAAATTTGGCGGGCGAAGGTACGACCCGGCCTGTACCCGCGGCCCCGCCCAACCTCCCCGCCCGTACCTTGTTTGTCCTTACACTAACCTACCAACCATGCTTTACCGCTTTTGTATCTTGCTTATACTACTGACCGTTTTCGCCTGCGAGCGGCGGGTGGAAGATACCGCGCTTGTGACCTCCCCCTCCGGCGAGGATAGTACGGAGCTGGCCGTAACGCCGAACGTACCCGACTGGCAGCAAGACGCCGTCATCTACGAGGTCAATACCCGCATCTATACGCCCGAGGGCACCCTTGCCGCCTTCCAGGAGCACCTGCCGCGGCTCCAGGAGATGGGCGTCGATCTGCTGTGGTTCATGCCGATCCACCCGGTGAGCGTGAAAAATCGGAAGGGAACACTGGGCAGCCCCTACGCCGTGGCCGACTACCGGGCGGTGAATCCCGACTTTGGTACGAAGGAAGATTTTCGCCGTCTGGTCGACGCCATCCACGCCGCCGGTATGCACCTGATTATCGACTGGGTACCCAACCACACCGGTTGGGACAACCCCTGGATCACCGAGCACCCCGACTTTTACACGAAGAAAGACGGCCAAATCACCGACCCCATCAATCCCGACACCGGCGAAAGCTGGGGCTGGACCGACGTGGCCGACCTCAACTACGACAACGCCGAGATGCGCGATAGCATGATCGCTGCCATGGAGTACTGGGTGACGGACATGGACGTGGATGGCTTCCGCGTCGACGTGGCCCACGGCGTACCGGTCGACTTCTGGGAGCAGGCCGCCGATAGCCTCTACGAGGTCGAGCCGCTGTTTATGCTCAGTGAGGGAGAAATACCCGCCATCGTCAACGACGGGGCCTTCGTGATGGACTACGGCTGGGAGATGCACCACACCCTCAACGAAATTGCCAAGGCTCGCGGCGCGAACCGCGCAGTGAAGACTGATGTGAGCAACATCGCCCGCAGTGAGGGTGAGGAGCAGGAAGGGGTCACGGCCCTAGCCATCGACGAGGTACTGTCCGATCAGCAGCGGCGCTACGACCGCGGCTACAAGATGCAGTTCACCAGCAACCACGACGAGAATGCCTGGGCGGGTACGGAATTTCAGCGCTTCGGCGACGGGGCGCAGGCCTTCGCGGTGCTCACCGCCACCTTCGACGGGATGCCGCTGATCTACACCGGGCAGGAGTCGGCCGTGGACCGGCAGTACGAATTCTTCGAAAAGGACCAGATCGAGTGGGGTGACTTTAAGTACGCCGACTTCTACAAGACCCTCTTCGATCTCAAAGAACGTAACCGTGCCCTCTGGAACGGTGAAGCCGGCGGCGAGCTCGAAAAGATCGAGACCAGCAACGACGAGATGGTCTACGCCTTCACCCGCGAAAAGGACGGCGATAAGGTAGCCGTGATGATCAACCTCAGCGCCGAGCCCCAGAATGTGATGCTAGAGGATGGGGACTTTATGGGCGACTACACGGAGGTGTTCACCGGCGAGCAAAAGGGGCTTTCCGAGGAAATGTCGGTAGAGCTGGAGCCGTGGGGGTACCGGGTATATTCGAATAAGTAAGTCGTGCGCCTCACGCCCGAAGAACTTGCTGTCCACCCTGCCCCCTTCGTCAAGGTAGGCGTCACCGACCTCGACGGCGTACTGCGCACCAAGTACCTGAGCCGCGAAAAACTACAGGCTGCCACCAGGGCGGGCAGCGGCTTCTGCAACGTCATCTTCGGCTGGGACCTGCAGGACACCGTCTACGGCCCACCCCTCCCCGACCCCGGTTTTGCCGACGCCCGCATCACCATCGACCTCGGCAGCGGACGTACCCTGCCCTGGGAAAACGATACCCCCCTGCTGCTGGTCGATCTGCGTGATGATACCGGGCCGGCCGGAAAAGCCTGTCCCCGTAGCCTACTGCTGCGCACCGTAGCCCGCGCCCGTGATTGGGGCTACAGCCGCAGTTCGGCCCTGAGTACGAGTGGTTTGCCTACCGGGAAACGCCGGCCAGTCTGGAGCGGAAGAACTACCGTCACCTCACGCCGCTCAGTCCGGGCATGTTCGGCTACTCCTCCCTACGTACGGGTCAGCATACCGCCTTCTGGCACGACCTAGCCACCCAGCTCACCGAGATAGGCGTGCCGCTGGAGGGTTACCACACCGAGACCGGCCCCGGCGCCCTGGAGGCGGCGCTGGTTCACCAGCCCCCACTAAAAGCAGCCGACCGGGCCATCGTCTTTAAGGAGACCGTCAAGCAGGTCAGCTACCGCCACGGCCTGGTCGCTCAGTTTTATGGCCAAGCCCTCGGCCGAGCTACCGGGCTGCGGGGGTCACTTGCACCAGTCGGTGTGGCGTGACGGCGTCAACCTCTTCCACGATCCGGCCGGCCGTTACGGCATGAGCCAGGAGGGAGAGCAGTACCTAGCGGGGCAGTTGCGGCTGCTGCCGGCGCTCATGCCCTTCTTTGCCCCCTTCGTCAATAGTTATAAGCGCTACGTCCCCGGCTCCTGGGCCGCCGTGCGGGCCAACTGGGGCATCGATAACCGGACCTGTGCGCTGCGCTTCCTACCCGGTGAGCCAGCTTCCTCCCGCCTGGAACTCCGCGTTCCCGGTGCGGATGCCAACCCCTACCTGGTCATGGCCGCCGCCCTGGCCGCGGGACTTTACGGTATCAAAAATGCACTTTCCCTGGAGTTGCCCCCGGTGCAGGGTAGTGCGTATGAGCAGTCCGTGGGTCAGGCACTTCCTGCGGATCTGGGCGGGGCCGCGGGTGCCATGCAGGTCGAACCGCTCCTAGCCAGTCTACTGGGTGAAGATTTCGTGGGCCACCTCCTTCGCAGCCGGCAGTGGGAGTGGCAGCAGTACCAGCGGGCGGTCACCGACTGGGAGCGGCGGCGTTACTTTGAGCTGACCTGACCGCCCCCGCCATGAAGAATTATCAGAATATCCTGCGCTACGCCTGGCGCGCCTACGACCATACGCGGGAGATTGCTACCATCGCCGACATCAGCGCCCAGGTATCCACCAACCACGTGTACAGACTCGGCATGGCCGACGGCAATACACTGATCGCCAAGGTGACCTTTTTCGGCTCCTATGAGGCCTTTGCCGAGGACCACGTGATCATCAACGTGCTGGCCAATAATCTGCCGGTGCGCTACGCCGGGCTACTCAGCAGGGCCCTGATGAAGGGTAACCAGATCTTCTTCCACCGCTACATCGATGCGGAGCAGGATGCCTGGATCGTGTTCTACCGACCGATCTACGAGCGGGAAAATG
This sequence comes from Saprospiraceae bacterium, assembly GCA_958295895.1. Taxonomy (GTDB): domain Bacteria; phylum Bacteroidota; class Bacteroidia; order Chitinophagales; family Saprospiraceae; genus Neolewinella. Next base: position 95,355 of record CATQHI010000027.1, read on the forward strand.
CGCCACGCCGGCTGACCGACGCGCAAGCTCGGAATCTGGGTCGCGAGATGGCCCGCTTTCACTACGACTGCACCCTGGTAACGGAGACCCTGCCCCGCAGCGACCGCAACATGACCACCGATGTCAATGCGCTGCTGGGCACCGCCCGCACGGAATACCCGGAGTACGTGGAGCTAATCGAGCACCACTGCCGGCTGTTCCTGGAGAATACCTTTCGGATCAACGTATACGGATTTACCAAAATCCCGGTCTTCGTGGACTGGAACGTCGGCAATTTCAGCCTCGACGATGATGGCCGGCTGAGCAGCCGCTGGGATTACGACTGGTTCCGGCTCTCGACGCGGGTAGCAGACTTTTATTTTCTGAGCCGCGTGGTAAGCGAGGTGGGTGATAAAACGGTCTTTACCTACGAGGTGGACCGGCTGTTGGAAGATCGTTTTTTGCTGTTCCTGGAGGCCTACCACGAGGTCTTTCCCCTGACGCGGCCGGAGGTGCTGTTTCTGAAGGAGTCCTACCGCTTCTTCCTGCTGAACTACGTACTCCGGCTGGGGCGTTTTTTCTTTCGCCCTAAGATCGCCGCTAAACTGGCCCACGACGTACTCACCCTGCACCTGCCTACGCTAGATGAGCGCTTCACCGCCGAGCGCATGCTGCAAACCCTGCATCTTTAAACCCATGGAGCGAAGGCCATTTCTGGACATAGCGGCGGACTATCCAGTCATCTTTTTCGACAGCTACGGCGTGCTACGCAACCACCGCGGACTTATCCCCGGGGCCGTAGAGACGATCACCCAGCTCCGGGCGGTAGGCAAGCACATCCGCGTACTGACGAACAACGCAGCCCGTAATCCCGCCGCGGCGGCCGAGCGACTCGCGCACTACGGACTGCCCGGTATTCCCGCCAGCGAGATCATCACCAGCGGGGCCACCACCCGGCACTTCCTCACACAGAAAGTCAAAGCGGGGAAGGTAGCCTACCTCGGCACCCGCGCCTCCGCCGATTATATCATTGGGGCGGGGCTAGAAGCCATACCGGTGGCGGAGGTAGACTTCGAGCGACTGGAGGAGATCCGCGCTGTAGCCTTTCTGGACGATGAGGGCTACGATATGAACACGGACGTCAACCGGGTCATCAATCTGCTGCGCCGCTGTCGGGTACCCGTGGTGGTAGCCAATACCGACCTATTGTACCCCGTGGCCGCTGATGAGGTGGCCCTGGCCACGGGTAGTATCGCCAAATTGGCGGAGTACGTACTGGGCCGGCGCTTTGTGAAGTTCGGCAAGCCCACCTCGCAGATGTTCCAGATGGGGCTCGATAGCGTGGCGGCGCAGCTGCCGGGGGTGAGCCCGGGTGACATCCTAATGGTGGGCGATACTTTGCATACCGATATCCTGGGGGGCAATACCTTCGGCGTGGCGACGGTGCTAGTGCTCAGCGGCAATACCCGCCCGGATAGCGCGGAACTGGAGATCGAGTCGTCTGGGATCATTCCGGACTACATTTGTACCTCTATTGGAAGCTGATTGCTATGCCTAAGTACGCCCCCGACGACCTCGTAATTATTCGCCAGCTCCGCGCCCACATGGGGGAAGTATGGGCGGAGGCGCGCCCCAGGATTGAAGCCGCACTTCCCGAACACATCGACCCCGCCCTGATCGGCAAGTGGGTAGACGAGCGGCCGGAGCCGGGTATTTATATCAACCAATTTGGGGTAGAGCCTAGATTCTACCCCCACCGGACCTCCGGGCGGCTACTGGAGTTCTACCGGAGTGTGGGGTGAGGCGAACAACTCCTCGCGGTAGGAAGTATCGCATGGTACCACCAATTGCTCCCCTAGTATGCAAGCCTACCTCCTGGACCGCCCCATCGGCCCCGACGGACTCGTCCTCCACCAACTAGCCACCTTTCCCCTCGGCTCCGACGACGTGCTGGTCAGGGTGCGGGTCATCGGTCTTAATCCGGTGGATGTAGCCACTACCCACGGCAGGGGTGATTTCAGTAGAATCCGTAAGAACTTCGAGCCCCTCATCCCCGGTTGGGACATCGCCGGCGAGGTAACCGAGGTCGGAGCACCGGACTCGCTGTTCGCCGTAGGCGACCGCGTGTTCGGGATGGTCAACTTCCCCGACCGGGGCAATGCCTACGCCGAGTACGTCACGGCACCGGCCAGGCAGCTGGCGCGCATCCCTGACGGCGTCAGCTACGAGACCGCGGCGGCTACCACCCTGGCGGCCCTCACGGCCTGGCAGAACCTGATCGAGCTCGGTCAGTTGCAGTCCGGTCAGCGGGTACTGATCCACGCCGCCGGCGGTGGCGTGGGCCACTTCGCCGTACAGCTCGCCAAGGAGCGGGGGGCCTACGTCATTGCCACCTCCTCGGCCGATAAGCGCGACTTCGTGCTCGGCCTCGGGGCGGATGAGCACATCGACTATGAATCGGTCAAGTTCGAGGACGCCCTGGAACCCGTCGATCTGGTACTCGAGGCTTTGGACGAGAATCACCTGAAGCGTTCCCTACGGGTCGTCCGGCGTGGAGGGCACATCTTCACCCTCTCGGCCGACATCAGCGACCAGCTCAAAGCGGACGCTGACCGGCTGGGCATACTGGTCACCCACCACCTCGTGAAGACCAGCGGCGCGCAGATGAAGGCCCTGGCCGAACGGCTGGCCGATGGGCGGCTGAAGCCCTACATAGGTAAAACCTTCCCCTTTGCGCAGCTCCCGGAGGCACTCCGGGAGTTGGAGCAGGAGCATGTAACGGGCAAGGTGGTAGTGGTGGTGTAGCTAATCTTCACAGGGCACCCTAGCAAGCACAATACCCTGCCCGAATACCAGTCCGCTTGGTGAGACAAACCGTTGCACCTCACCCACTACCTCGGAGTTACCGTAACCCTCCCGTAGCGTTTCTCCCTGGCGGAGAAAGGCCACCTCCCGCTTACTTGCCTGCCCTTCGGACTGGAACGTGTACACCCCAAGCAGGGTATCACCGTGGAGCATGCCGGTGAAGGTGCCGATGTTATCGTCCTTTTCGGCAAAGTCATACGCCAAGGTACCCTCCACGGTCCTGTCCCGAACATCAAACTGAGCCGTGACGCGATCGCCGTTGCGGTCGTAGGAATAGCAACCCGCCGTGTCCTCTACTGACCCAGGTTGAGACGCGGTTTCACAGGCAGCAAGAAGTACCACAAGCGGGGCAACGACACATAATACGTGCATGGGGTCCTTATTTGAGGGTTTGAACATATTTATTCCACCGGTTTAAAGCGCATCAGGGTGGCATCGCCGGCTTGTAGCAGTAAGTTAGCCGACCCGTCGATGCGGTAGCCGTTGACGCGTGCGAGCGTACGCAGGAAGTAGCCCTCCCCCTCGCCGCAGTACATCATGGTAGTAGGTCCTGGCTCGCCGAAGGAGAGCTTACCGCCCTCTAGTACGAACGGGGCGGAGTAGCCGTTGCAGCCGCTGTTACCTTCCACCCTGCCGGCCTCAGCATCGAAGGTGATGCGTGGTTGCTTTTCGGGGAATAGGTCACCGAGTACGCTACCGGGTTCCGGAAAGTACTCTAGCTCCCAGGTGGTGCCCGAGAATGCTTCGTCAGTTGGCATAGTGCCTGCGTTGTTTGGTCCATCATCCGGTAGCCGCTCCACCAGGTAAATGTAGGGAGGGTGAAAATGGTGGGCGAAAACGTTAGTGGAATCCTGCGAGTTCCAAGCCCGGGGGTCTTCGGCCAGCTGGTAGGAGAAGGTGTACTCATCGCTGACGGTTAGCTCACCGCGTGCCGGCACCATAGCCGCGTAGAAATTGGCCAGCCAGCTCTCGCTGCGCTGGGTGGTGCCGCGTATACTGATGACCGCTACCCCGTCTTCCCGTAGGTACAACTCCCATAGATTCTCCAGCCCTACTACGGGCGAGCGGTACCTGAAGGAGTAGCCGTCCGCGACGGGCAGTGCTGCCCGGTAGGCTGAATCCCCAACCTGGGCCGATACCGTCATCAGATCCAAATACTCCTGCTTGTCGAAGCCGGGCTGGAGCTGAGCAGCTACCGGGCACGCCGCTAACCAGAAAAGCAGCACGCAGAGGGGGGGCAACTTCATATAGCTAAGCTACGGGAGGTGCAGCAATTTTTTCGGGCAATTTTTCAGTCTACGGCAGAGCGTGGGGGATGCACTACCTCCGCCAACACCTCCGCCGAGTGCCACACCCGCCGCCCCAGCCCATCCTTCACCTGGTGCCGGCAACTCGTGCCCGCCGCCACGATCACCGTCTCGGCCGAACAATCCCGTAGCTTTGAGTACAACGACTGCTCCGCTATTTGTTGGCTCACCGTATAATGCTCCGCCTCATACCCAAAGGAACCGGCCATCCCACAGCAGCCGCTATCGAGTAGAGTGACGTTGAAGTTACGGGGCAGAGAAAGCACCGCCGCACACTTACTAGCCTCCCCCAGCGCCTTCTCGTGGCAGTGTACGTGCAGCACGATCTCCCGTCCGCCGTCCCCAAAATCCCCGGTCCCCACCCTGCCCTCGGTGTACTCCCGGAACAGCCACTCGTCAAAGGTCATCGCCCACTGGCCCAGCACCTGCGCCCGCGCCGCCAGTTTGCCCCGGAAGAGCTTCGGATACTCATCGCGGAAACCCAGGATTGCCGAGGGTTCCAGCCCCACCAGCGGAGCGTCCTCCCCCACCCGATCGGCAAATATTTCTACGTTGCGCGCCGCCAGTCGCCGGGCCTCCTTCAGTAACCCTTTACTGAGTTGGGCGCGGCCACTCCCGGCATGCTCGGGCCACAGCACCTCGTAGCCCAGCCCCCACCACAGCCGCAGGGCCGCCCGCCCTACCTCCACGTCCTGGTAGTTGACGAACTCATCGCCGAAGAAGTACAACTTGCCCCGGGCACCCGCTACGGCAGGCTGCTCCCGCTCGAAAAAGCTACGTAACGACTCAGCGGGAAAACGCGGCAGCGACCGCTCCGCTGCAATACCCAGAAAGCGCTTCACGAGGGGGCCGGTCAGATCTAGCAGCGCATTCGCCAGGGCGGGCACCTTGCCACCCAGCCGGTACAGCCATTCGTTGGAAGCCACCAAACGGGTACGCAGCGACACTCCGTCCCGCTCCTGCCGCTGGTGCATGTATTCGGCCTTGAGCGCCGTCATATTCACCGTGCTGGGGCACTCGCTCGTACAGGCCTTACAGCTCAGGCAGAGATCGAGCGCCTCGGCCAGGGCAGGGTGGCGCCAGGGGTCCTCCTTTTGGTTCTGGGTAAGCACCTCGCGCAGCACATTGGCGCGGCCGCGGGTGCTGTCCCGTTCGTGCAGGGTGGCCCGGTAGCTCGGACACATAGCCCCACCGTCGAGTTTCCTACAGTCCCCCGAACCATTACACTTTTCGGCGCTGCGGAGTAGTCCTCCGTCGGCACTGAAGTCGAGGGTGGTATCGTATTCCGGCACTGGTGCGTCGGCCACGTAGCGTAGCTCCTCGTTCATCGGCGGGGCCTCAACGATTTTTCCGGGATTAAACATGCCCCGGGGATCCCACACTCGCTTGAGGTCTATCAGTAGCTGATATACCTCCGGGCCCAGCATCTCCGGTAGGAACTGCCCCCGCACCCGCCCATCACCGTGCTCGCCGCTCAGGCTGCCGCCGTACTTTTTGACCAGCCGGGCTACATCGCGGGTGATGTCGTGAAAGCGCTGGCGGTCCTCCGTTTTCTTCAGGTTCAGGATGGGGCGTAGGTGCAGCTCTCCAGCCCCGGCGTGGGCGTAGAAGACCGCGTTTTGCTGGTACAACTGCATCAGCTCCTCTACCTCGGCGATGTAGTCAGCCAGGTCGGGTAGGGCCACGGCGGTGTCCTCGATACAGGCTACGGCTTTGGTGTCGCCTATGATATTGCCCAGGATGCCCAGTCCGGCGGCGCGTAGGGCCCATACCTTATCGGTCTGCTGCTGGCCGGGGAGCGCGGGTGCGGCGTAGGCGGGCGTGGCAAGGCCTCCGGGCTCCATCATCGTGCGACCGAGTGCCGTAGCCTGCTGGAGGGCGAGCTCGTCGGTGGCGGCGCGGTACTCGACCAGTAATAGTGCCCGGGGGTCTCCCTCCACGAAGGCAGCATTCTTGCGCTGGTCGTGATTTTGCAGGGCGAGGTGGAGGATGGTATCGTCCATGAGCTCGCACATGAAGGGACTGGTCTCCATAGCCAGTTGGGTAGCGCGCAGACTGGCATCCACCGCCGTGAAGTGTAGCGCTACCACCGCCGAGCCCCGGGGGGGCAGGGGTAGAACGCGTAGCTTGAGCCGGGTGGTAAAGGCTAGTGTGCCTTCTGAGCCGGCCAGTAGGGTGCAGAGATTTAGGGGGGGGCCGTCGGGGTTAAAGGGGGCTTGTCGGGACAGCAGGTCGAGGGCGTAGCCGTTGTTGCGGCGGGTGACACTGGCTTTAGGATAAGCGGCTGCGATCAGGTCGCGGGTAGCGGGATCGGTGAGGTGTTGGTGGAGGAAGGTATGGACGTTTGCTAGTAGTTCATTCTCTTGCACCTGCGAGCGCGCCCCTATATCATGCACACTTCCATCGCTTAGCACCACCCGAGCCTCCAGGCTGTGCTCACGTGTACTACCCACCGTAATACTTGTACTGCCACAGCTGTTATTGCCAAACATCCCGCCGAGGGTGCAACGGTTGGCCGTACTGGTATTGGGGCCGAACCAGTAGCCGTGCTCCCGCAGCGCCGCGTTAAGTTGGTCACGGATCACGCCGGGTTCGACGATCGCATAGCCCTCCTCCCGATTGATCTCGATGATGCGCCGCATGTGCCGGCTGATATCCACGATGAGCCCCTTTCCCACTGCCTGCCCCGCCAGGCTGGTCCCCCCCGCCCGCGGCGTGATGGGCACCCCGTACCGCCCCGCAAAGCGTACGCAGGCCACGATATCTGCCTCCGATCTCGGGAATGCCACGGCCAGCGGCAGCTCCCGGTACACGCTGGCATCGGTGGCAAAGAGGATGCGGTGCAGGGCATCGGTTTCCAGCTCGCCCTCCAGCTCGGCGGCGAGGGTGGCCCAGGGCAGCGTGGGGTTGGTGGACATGTAGCGAAGGTACGGCGATGGCGTACCTTTGCCCCCATGCTCCTCATCGGCTCCATCTTAGTCAGCGACGACGTCGTCGAAGAACAGTTCGCCTGCAACCTCACCGCCTGCAAGGGCGCCTGCTGCTGGGAGGGCGACTACGGGGCCCCGCTCGAAGATGACGAGCTACCGATCCTGGAAGAAATCTACCCCGCCGTAGCCCCCTACCTCACCGAGGCCGGGCGGGCGGCCGTCGCCGCACAGGGCATCTACACGGAAAACGGCGAGGGCCACGACACCCCCCTCATCGACGGCGGCCCCTGCGCCTACATGACCCTTGACGGTACCGGCACGGCGCAGTGTGGTATCGAACGGGCCTACAACGACGGAGCGATTAGCTGGAAGAAGCCGATCAGTTGCCACCTCTACCCCGTCCGCGTAAAGAAGAACCCGCATACCCACTTCGAGGCGCTGAACTACGACGTATGGGACATCTGCTCGGCGGCCTGTACCAGGGGGGAGCGGAAGCGGATCGCGATTTATGAGTTTGTGAAGCCGGCGCTGGTGCGTAAGTATGGGGAGGCTTGGTACGACGAGTTAGTTTCTGCTGTGGCGGCCGTACAAAATAAATGAACCGCAGAGGGCGCAGAGCAGCACAGAGAACACCAAATTACGTTCGCCTCTGCGTTTCCCTGTGGCCTCTGCGGTGGATCTATACCTCTACTCAGAGGCGTCAACCACCCGCCGGTCCACCAAAAACCGCGTCCCATCCACCTCCACCCGGTCCACGGCCAGCCCCCGGCCCAGCGGCTGCCAGTCCGGCGTCGCATCCACCCGTACCGGCTCCTCGTCGATGAGTAGGCCAAGGGACATCGTGAGGTCCGGCACGTCCGCCGCCAGTCGGTATTCGACCTGCCCGTCCTGCTCGCGCAGCTCCAGTACCGGTAGCTCGGGATGCTTCAGGTACTGATCGAAGAAGGGCTGTAGATCCCGCTCGGTGTAGGCGCTGAAGTAGTCGATCACCTGCTGCGTATTGACGATACTGTGCTGGTGGTCCTGGTAGAAGCTGCGGAGCAGGCCGAAGAACAGCGGATCGTCGTTGAGCACGCCCCGCAGCGTATGTAGCATCCAGGCCCCCTTGTAGTAGTGGTCGCTGGAGCCGAAGGCGGTGAAGTTGACCCCCAGCGGACCCAGGATCGGCCGCAGGTTCTCGATGAATTTTTTCTGGGTCACCAGGTACCTCCGCGCATCGGCCGCACCCATATGGTACTCCACGTAGAGTGCCTCCATATAAGTCGTAAACGACTCGTGGATCCACATCTCCGCGTGGTCCGCCACGCTGATCGAGTTACCGAAGTACTCGTGGCCGGCCTCGTGCACGATGATGTAGTCCCACTCCATATCATCCGGAATCAAGCCCCCCAGGTAGCCCCGCATGTAGCGGTTGCCGTAGGCGATACCGCTCTGGTGCTCCATGCCCAGGTAGGGGGTCTCAATGAGGGCGAAACCATCGTTCCAGAAGGGGTACTTGCCGAAGTAGTGCTCGTAAGCCTCCAGCATCGGCGTCACCTGCTGGAATTGCTTCCTGGCCTTGGCCAGGTTATAGTCCAGTACGTAGTAGTCCAGCGCCAGTTCCTCCCCGTCGAAGCTGCGGTACACGTCGTCGAAGTGCACGTAGTGCCCCACGTTTACCGATACATCATAATTGTTGATGGGGTAGCTCACGAACCAGTCGAAGCGCCGCTTACGCTCCCGTTCCAGTGCTATCTCCTTGCGCAGATTCCCGTTGCTGGCCCCGTACATCCGCTCCGGCACGGTCACACTGATGAGCATGGAATCGGGCTCGTCGCCCAGGTAGTCCTTATTCGGCCACCAGAGACTGGCCCCCTCGCCCTCGCAGGCCACCCCGACCCAGTAGCGATTTTGCTGATCCAGCGCCCAGACGAAGCCGCCGTCCCAGGGCGCGTTCTTTGCCTCCGTGGGCGTGCCGCCGTAGCGGATCGTCATCCGGTGCCGGCTGCCGGTATCCACCGGGTGGGGCAGCTCCACAAATACGGCATTGCCCTTGCGGGTAAAGCGCAGCTCCTTTTCTTTCTGAGTAATCCCGTCGATCTGCAGATTCTCGTACAGGTCCAGTTGCAGGATCGGCAGCTGCCCGGTGATGGTATAGTCCATCTCCACCCGCCCCTCGATGGTCTGCTCGCGGGGGTCTACGTCTACGTACAGTTCGTAGTAGGTCACGTCATAGTTGGCCCGGGCGGGCAGGAGACTCCCACGCAGCGTATCGGCCTGCGTAAAGTGGCTCGTGTCATAGTACCCGCTCTCCTGGGCGCGGCCGCAGGTGCAAACACATAGGAACGACAAAAGAAGCACTAGGCGGTGGAGCATGCGCGAATATCGGAGTTTTACGCAGTAACCGAGGGGCTCCCCACTCGCTCCAGAAAACCGCCCAGCAGCCGGTTGAACTCCCGGGGCCGTTCCATCATCGGGGCGTGGGCGCACTGGTCGATGAAGTGGAGTTCGGCGTCGGAAATGAGCTCCTGAAACTGCTCGCCGACGAACGGAGGGGTGATGGTATCCTGCTTACCCCATACCAGTAGCGTAGGTGCCGTGATGTTGTGTAGTTTATGGGCCAGGTTGTGGCGCACGGCTGACTTGGCCGTCATCACGATGCGGATACCCCGGTTGCGGTCGTTGACGGTGTTGTAGACCTCGTCGACCAGTTCCTTACTGGAAGTGGCCGGGTCGTAGAACGTGGACTCGACCTTCTTCTTGATGAAATCGTAGTTGCCCCGGGGCGGGAAGCTATTGCCCATCGCACTCTCGAAGAGTCCGCTGCTACCGGCCAGGGTGATGGAAGCGATACGGTGCGGCTTATCGAGGGCGTATAGAATACCGACGTGCCCCCCCAGGCTGTTACCCATGAGGTGTACCGTGTCGTACCCCTTAAATTCTACAAACTCGGCCAGATGATCCACCAGTCCCGCCAGCGAGACCTTACGCAGCGGCAGGGTAAACATGGGTAGGGTGGGCAGCACTACGTTGAACCGCCCGCGAAAGGCCTCGATCTGCGCGCCAAAATTGCTCAGACCACCGAACAGCCCGTGAAGCAAAAGCAGGACCTCCCCCGACCCCCCCGTTTCCAGGTAGTCGAACTTGCCATCCTTCTTCATTATCAACTCCATCGGGGCGGAAATTACACTTTCGGCGGCAGTATAGGCCGACTATTTTTGAACGGTTGGCCCGCCGGCTTGGTTTGCCTGCTAAACCTCCCCACCGCATCACCACCCTTACCCTCTTCCGCTATACCGGTGTACGCCACCGGTTTTGGGCCCTGGCGCAGATGCAGCTCGCCCACGCCCGCCTGTCCGGTACGCCGGGGCTGAGCTTCAATCGGCTTATGGGTAGCGGTGGCGGCAATGGCTTCAGCCTGACCCCCAACTGGGGGGTCTACGCCTGGCTCGGGCAGTGGGAAGACGGGGCGGCAGCCGAACGCTTTTTCGCTACGCACGACTGGTATAGCCAAGCCCTCGACCACAGCAGCCAGCACGTCACCTTTTACCTCCAGGCCACCATGAGCCACGGGGAGTGGGGCGGCAGCAATCCCTTTACCCCCCGCCCGGAGGACTACGACAAGCACGAGCCGGTCGCCGTCATCACCCGCGCTACGATCTACCCCCACAAGCTCCCCGATTTCTGGCGCTACGTGCCGCGCACCAGCACCTCGGTCTACGAGCGGCCGGAGCGGCTGCTGAGTATCGGCATCGGTGAGTATCCCGTCTTTATGCAGGCGACCTTCAGCCTCTGGACCAGTGGGGCGGCCATGACCGAATTCGCCTACGCCAGCCCCCACCACCGGGAGGTCGTACAACTCACCCGCAGCCGGGGCTGGTACCGCGAGGAGCTCTTTACCCGCTTCCGGGTGCTGGACACGGAGGGCAGCTGGCCGGGCCTAGCTGCGAATGTTAAAGTTGTAGAAAAGTGAAATTATCGGGGTACCTTAAGTCCTGAAAGTAACCGGCCTCCGGGCCACTCCGCATGCCACAGTACGCGTGGAACATCACCGGCCACCAGGGCACCAACTACAAGCTCGGTCTCTTCCACGGGGACAAGACGCAGCACGTCGTGCTCCACTGCAACGATAAGGTCGTACAGATCGACTTCGAGGTGCGCGAGTCCAAAACGTACTCCGTCTTCCTCGACCAGGAGCTCTGTGAGGTGACCATCGACCACACCGGCGGCAACCACTACGACTACAGCTGCCGCATCAACCACGAGGCGCAGACCCCCCTCAATGAACTACGCAAATCGCACCGCGCCAGTCAACACCGGGTCGAAAAGACTCGGCTAATTCTAGCCTGCTGTGTAGTACTGCTCGTAGTATTTTTCCTGATTGGCAGCGCACTGAGCTAGCCTGGGGGCGGAGTAGTTCCGGCTTTCGCAAGATTCGGATTGCACCTGCGGCCGCGCCCCCCGTAGTTTTGTGGCATGCACGATCCCGCTACCTACCAGACCGTTTCCCGCGCCATTCAGTACCTGCGTGACCACCAGGAGGAGCAGCCCGACCTGGCCGCCGTGGCCGCCCACGTACACCTGAGTAAGTACCACCTTCAGCGGCTATTTACCGAGTGGGCAGGTGTCTCCCCCAAGACGTATCTGCAATACCTGACCACGGAGCGTGCCAAGGATGCGCTGCGGGCCGGCCGCTCCACCCTGGCTGCGGCCTACGAAAGCGGCTTATCGGGCAACAGCCGTTTGCACGATCACTTCCTCAAGGTAGCGGGCTGCACGCCGGGAGACTTCGGGCGGCGGTGCGCCGGTGCAACGCTCAGGTATGCCGGCTTCCCGACCCCCTTCGGCCCCGCCGTAGCCGTGGAGACGAGCGTAGGCATCGCTCACCTAGCCTTTCTGGACGACCGGGAGCAGGCTCTCGCGGAAGGTAAAAAGCACTTCCCTGATGCAGAGTTAGTTGCTCACGCCGGACCGCATACCGAGCGAGTGATGCAATACTTTCGGGAGCATACCTCCCCGGCACGTCCCATCGGGCTAGACCTACGGGGTACACCGTTTCAGCTCCAGGTATGGCACGCTCTACTCAGTATCCCGCCGGGGCAGGCGGTGTCCTACGGTGACCTAGCTCAGGCAATCGGCAAGCCTGCCGCGAGCCGGGCGGTGGGTACGGCGGTGGGAAAGAACCCCATTGCCTACCTCATTCCTTGCCACCGGGTGATCCGGGGGGATGGGGGGACGGGAGGCTACCGCTGGGGGGTGGAGCGGAAGGTGGTGATGACTGGGTGGGAGAAGGTTAGACAGGCACCACCCGCACAATCCCAGTCCCCTCGATACTAGCGTAGATGTAGCCGTCGGGGCCCATGCGCACGTCCCGCAGCCGGCCGATATTCTTGATGATGTCCTGCTCGCCCGTGACCTCGTCGCCGTCGAGGTGGACAAGTTTGAGGTAGCTGTACTTGAGGCTGCCGACCAGCAGGTCGTTCTCCCAGCCGGGGTAGCGATCGCCGGTGATGAAGGCCATGCCGCTGGGGGCAATGCTGGGTACCCAGTAGTGCACCGGTTGTTCCATACCCTCCTTGGCCACCTCCTGGGTGATCTGGCTGCCGTCGTAGTTGATGCCGTAAGTGATCACGGGCCAGCCGTAGTTCTTACCGGCCTCGATGATGTTGACCTCGTCGCCGCCGCGGGGGCCGTGCTCGTGCTCCCATACCTCGCCGGTCTGTGGATGAACGGTCAGTCCCTGTAGGTTGCGGTGGCCGTAGGAATAGATGGCCTCCTTAGCTCCCGCTACGCCTACGAAGGGGTTATCGGGGGGTATACTGCCGTCGGCGGCGATGCGGTACACCTTGCCGCCGTCGCGGGTGGTATCCTGCGGGTTCTCGTCGCGGTTACCCCGGTCGCCGATGGTGAAGTAGAGGTAGCCGTCGTTCGGTCCCCACACCATGCGGCTACCGTAGTGCTGCCCCTTGTCGGTGGCCGGCCCGCCGTCGTAGAGGGAGGTAAAGTCTTCGAGCTGGCTCCCGTCGTCACTCAACCGGCCGCGCCCCACGGAGGTGAAGCCCTTCTCGCCACCCTCCTCGGAGCGGCTGTAGGTAAGATACACGTAGCGGTTAGTACCAAAATCTCGGTCCAGTAACACGTCGAGTAGGCCGCCCTGCCCCTCTGTACGTACCTCCGGTGCCCCCGCGACCTCCGTCGAGGAATCTCCGTCGATCAGCAGCAGCCGTCCATCCTTTACCGTAGCCAGCATCTTGCCGTCGGGCAGCCAGGTGAAGCCCCAGATGATATCCTCAAAGTTGAACACGGTTTCGGTGTCCACGCCGGCGGCGGTCAGCATGGTAGTGGGCTCGGCGTCAGCGGCTCGGTCGGGTGCACTGGTAGTCGTCTCCGTCGCTTCGGGGGCGGGGTCGCAGGTGCAGAGGAGGAGGGTGAGGGCGATGAATAGGATATAGCGCATTGGGCAAAGATATGCGCTACGGCTTCTTCACCGACTCCGTCTTAGCAAAGTCCCCGGCCCGTAGCAGCACCATCTTATCCACGTCGATGTATTTGGCGATGGCGGCATTGACCTGCTCGGGGGTGAGCGACATCATCTGTTCTTCGAGCTGCTTATCCCACTGCATCGTACGGTCGAGGTAGGCGTTACTGCCGAGCTCGCTAGCCATGCTCCGGTCCTGAGCGCGGCTGACGGCCTGATTTTGCTGCCAGCCGCTCTTGGCGGCGGCGATCTCTTCGGCGGTGAAGCCCTCGGTGCGCACCTTATCGATCTCCTCGCGGAAGGCCTTTTCCAGTGCCTCGCGGTTCTCGGGGTTGTAGATCGCGTAGGACATGAAAGTGCCGATGTCATCAAGCGAACTGGCGTTGAACTGGCTGCCGACGCCGTAGCTCAAACCATCTTTCTGGCGGATACGAGTAGCCAGGCGGCTATTCAGGAATCCGCCACCCAGCATGTAGTTCCCTAATACAAGCGCGGGATAATCCGGGTTTTCATCATTGATCTCCAAGCTCTGTACGGCTACGAACCAGGCATTGGCCTTATCGGGGGTTTCGATCTTAACGGCCTCGGGGGTAAGGGTCTTGTATTCGCGGGCGATACGTGCGTAGTCGGTAGGACTGGTCCAATCACCGAAGTTACGTTCCAGCGCCTCCTTGACGGCATCCACATCCAAATCGCCACTAGCGGAGAAGGTGATGTTGCCACCGCCGTAGACCTCCGTGTAGTACTGCTTGACCTCGTCTAACTTAAGGGCTTTAAGGGCCTCGACCTCCTCATCGAAGGTCATGGTGTAGAGGGGGTGCCCCTTGGGATAATCGTTCGTCCGGCGCTGCATCTCGGTAAAGACGATGGACTGGGGGTCGCTACGGCTTTCCTCAATGCTGGAGAGGTCCTCCTTGATCATCTTGTCGAACTCCGACTGGGGGAAGGTGGGGTGGCGCATCACCTCACCGATCAGGTCGATCACCTCGGGCAGCTTACTGTTCTCGGTCTCGATACTGGCGAAGGCTCCGTCGGCATCGCCTCCTATATACACGCGGGCCTTGAGCTCGTCGAGCTTGTCCTGTATCTGCTGGCGGGTGTACTTTTCGGAGCCCATCATGAGCATCTGTCCGGCCTTGGCTCCGGCCATACTACGGTTCATGGCCGCGTCGAGGTTACCGAAGCGCAGGGTAAGCTGGGCGTTGACACTGTTACCGCGGGTTTCCTTCGGTAGCAGCGCGTACTCGATGTTGTCGTTCTGGCCCAGGGTACCGCTCACGGTACGGCTGTCGATGTTATCGTAGGCGGGGTCGAACTCCTCGCCCTCTTCGATCGCCTCGCGACCTTCATAGCCGGAGAGGATGGCATCGAGGTCGTTGACCTCGGGAATATCGGCACGGTCGGGCGTCTGTACGGGATAGAAGCGGCCGACGGTACGGTTCTGGGGCTTGAAGTATTTCTCGGCAACGCGGACTACGTCCTCGGGGGTAACCTGCTCGACGCGGTCGCGGTAGATGAAGCCGAGGCGCCAGTCGCCCTGGGCGATGTAGCTGCTCAGGGTGAGGCCGACGCGGTTGGCGTCACGCTGGTTGATCTCGAAATTTTTGAGGATACCGTCCTTAGCCCGCTTGACTTCCTCCTCGGTGGGGGGGTTCTGCACCAGGCTATCGAGGGTATTCTCCATCTTTTGCTCCACCTCCATCAGGTCGTTCTCCTTGAGCACGTTGGCGTTGAAGAAGGCAAAGGTGGGCTCGGCCAGGGCGGGGGCGAATCCCCAGATGTAGCTGGCGTTGCCGTTTTCGACCAGGGCGGTGTAGAGCCGTCCGCTGGGCTCGCTGGTGAGCACGTCCATGAGGACGGAGATAGCAGCGTAGTCGGGGTGGGGCCCGGCGGGCAGGTGGTAGGCAGCCTGTACGACCTGCACGTCACCGACGCGCTTGAGCTCCACGAAGCGTTCTCCGTCCTGGATGGGCTCGCGGGTATAGGTGGGGTACAGCTCCCGCTCGGGGCGGGGGATGCCGCCGAACTTTTCTACAACGAGATCGAGGGTAGATGCGGGATCGAATTTGCCGGCTACCACCAGTACGGCGTTGTCGGGCTGGTAGTATTTACGGTAGAAGCCCTGTAGCCGCTCGATGGGTACGTTTTCCAGGTCGGCCTTGGAGCCGATGGTAGATTTACCGTAGTTGTGCCAGAGGTAGGCGGTGCTCAGCACGCGCTCCATGAGCACGCCGCCGGGGTCGTTCTCACCGGATTCATACTCGTTACGCACCACGGTCATCTCGCTATCGAGGTCCTTCTTGGCGATGAAGGAGTTGACCATGCGGTCGGCCTCCATATCGAGGGCCCAGTCCAGGTTTTCCTGGGTAGCGGAAAAGGTTTCAAAGTAGTTGGTGCGGTCGTACCAGGTGGTACCGTTGGGCCGGGCGCCGTGCTCGGTCAGCTCCTGGGGGATATTGGGGTGGTCGGGCGTGCCCTTAAACACGAGGTGCTCCAACAGGTGGGCCATGCCGGTCTCGCCGTAGGCCTCGTGGCGGGAGCCCACCTTATAGGTTACGTTAACGGTGATGGTGGGTACCGACTGATCGGGGAAGAGCAGGACGGTCAGGCCGTTGTCGAGCCGGTACTCGGTGATGCCCTCCACGGCGGTGACCGGTTCGGGGGCGGCGGTATTGTCGGTGGCGGCATCCTGCGCTATGAGGGTAAGTGGCCCCAGCAGAAGTACCAGGCAGAGATAGCGTAGGGAAATGGGCATGTGCATAGTCGTCGGTAGTGGATAGATAGGTAAAGGTGGTAAAAGCCGTAGTAAGCTACGGAAAATTTGGATGAACGGCGGTTCTCTTTCTACGATCCGTACCGCGCCACTTGTGTTAAATGTTGCCCGGTATTGCACCTATTGCCCCCGGCTACCTACTTTCGTAGTGTAAAACCTGTGTGTTTTACCCTCAGATACACACCAACACTATTCTTACACGCTAATCCATCCGTTTTGAAACAAGTCCTACTCCTGTTGCTGGTTGCCTCCACCCTCCAGCTCTCCGCCGCCGTGGTTTCCCCCGCCCTCTACGTCGCCGACGACGTAGCCATTCTGGTCGATGGCGAAGAAGTGCTGCTGCGCGCCGGCACGCCGGTAGTCTGTGAGGCCGGTCAGTCCTACACCAGCCGCGAACTCACCGCCGGACAGTCCATCAGCGTCCGCGTCAAATTCAACGTGGTATCCAAAAAGCAGACGCTGATCAGCGCCGGCGCCCTGGGCTCCGCCACGGTCAGCGACATCCGTAAGCGCGGCATCTTCGGTCGGGCCGGCAGTATGGAGCTCAGTATCCAGAGCGTGCAGGCCGTCGATGGCCAGCAGGTGCTACTCAGCGGTATCCCTCTGCGGATCGAGGGCAAGAGCAATTCCACGATCGCCTGGATTGCCTCCATCGTCCTGTTCCTCACCACCTTCATCGGCGGCGCCATTGGCTTTCTCATCAAGGGAAAGGAGGCGGAATTCCGTGCCGGCACCCAGCTCAACGCCTCGGTGGCCTCCGACCTGCAGATTGAGGTGGATGAGAACTAGTACGCCCGCTCCGAGCTTCCCTCCATATAATTGACGAAGGCCCGGTTCACCACCCGGAAGCCCCCAGGCGTAGGGTAATTACCGCTGAAGTACCAGTCGCCGTTGTTGTTGGGGCAGGCCTCGCGGAGGTCCTCGATGGTTTGGTAGATCACGTCGATGCGGGGTTTGGTGCCCTTGGGCGTCATGATCTTGGCGATCTTACTACTCACCGCCTCATAGTCGAGCTCATCGTAGAGCTTTTTGACGATGTTTTTCTGCTGGGCGTCGGGCTTCTCGAGTTCCTTCTTTGCCCTGCGGTAAGCGGCCTTGAGTAGCTTCTTCTTGCCACCTTCGAGCAGCAGCGCCTCCATAGCCTTGAAGGCAACGAACTCTCCCATCTTCGACATATCGATGCCGTAGCAATCGGGGGTAGCGAATCTGTGGGGCGGAGCTGACGATGATGATCCGCTTGGGCTTGAGCCGGCTTACGATCTTGATGATGGAGTCCCGCATGGTGGTGCCCCGCACGATGCTGTCATCGAGTAGCACCAGGGTATCCACCTCGTCGCGCACGATGCCGTAGGTGACGTCATAGACGTGGCTGACCATATCGTCGCGGCTGGAGGTATCGGCGATAAAGGTGCGGGTCTTACCGTCCTTGACCACGATCTTCTCGTTGCGCACCTTGGTCTTGAGCAGCTTGCCAAAACCGTTCTTGCCCTCCCGTTCGCGGCGCTTCATCTTCTTCTTGCGCCAGTGACGGAGCTCGTCCTCCAGTCCCTCGATCATACCCTGGAAGGCCGTCTCGGCGGTATTAGGGATG
Source organism: Saprospiraceae bacterium (assembly GCA_958295895.1). Lineage (GTDB taxonomy): Bacteria > Bacteroidota > Bacteroidia > Chitinophagales > Saprospiraceae > Neolewinella. Next base: position 113,257 of record CATQHI010000027.1, read on the forward strand.
TAGCTGAATACCGTGTTGTCGAAGTCGTACTTCACGGCCTTGGCGATCGACCGGGCCAGCCGCCGGCCCAGCTCCTTTCGCTCCAGGTAGATGTCGCGGTCGTTGCCCCGGCTGAAGTAGATGCGTTCGAAGGAGCAGGCGGCCCGCGGCAGCGGCTTGGTAAAGGGCTCCATGCTCACCTTCCCACTCTTTTTGATGATGAGGGCGTGCCCCGGCTCCACCTCCCGGATGGTCGAGAACGGGACATTGAAGACGGTCTGCAGCGCCGGCCGCTCACTGGCCACGGCCACGAACTCGTCGTTCTCGAAGTAGAAGGCCGGTCGTATCCCCGCCGGGTCGCGCATCACGAAAGCGTCGCCGTGGCCGATCATGCCCCCCAGCACGTAGCCGCCGTCGAATTTTTTGCTCGCCCGCTTGAGCAGCCGCTGTACGTCCAGCTCCTTGGCAATGATGTCGTTGATCTGGATGTTGGTGTAGCCGTCGGGTTTGTGCCAGGTATGGATACGCTGTACCTCGTCGTCCAGGAAGTGGCCGATCTTTTCCAGTACGGTCACCGTGTCCGATTTCTCCTTCGGGTACTGCCCTAATTCCACCAGTTCCTGAAACAGCTCGTTGACGTTGGTCAGGTTAAAGTTACCGGCCACGATCAGGCAGCGGGTCTTCCAGTTGCTCTGCCGCAGGAAGGGGTGGCAAGTTTCTATCGCGTTCGTAGAGTGGGTGCCGTAGCGCAGGTGGCCCATCATGACCTCGCCGGTGTAGGGTAGGTTTTCCTTGAGCCATTTGGAGTCGGCTAGCTGCTCGGGCGTCAGGTCCTCGAAGCGGCGGTATACTCCTTGCCAGAGGTCATCGAGGTAGTTGGCTGCATTAGACCGCTTACGGCTGATGAATTTCTTACCCGGCGGGTGGTCCAGTTTGATGGTGGCCATCCCGGCGCCGTCCTGTCCGCGGTTGCGCATTTTACGCATCAGCAGTTGGAGGCATTTGAGTCCGTGGAGCGGCGTCCCGTAGGTTTTGTGGTAGTAATCTAGCGGTTTTTTGAGGCGGATCATCGCCAGGCCGCACTCGTGGTGGATCGCTTCACTCATATCGGGGGCACCCTTTTGGGGAGAGGGTGCAAAGTTACAACGCGTAGGGTCCTGACTTAGTCGGGACGGGTGCGGGGTGTTTGGGGAAACTTCTCCACAGGAATTGGGGAAAGTGGTAGGGGTTGAGGTACGGGGCAGGCAAGGCGGGAAGCCCTTTCAGGGAAGCGGGGGCACACCCACCGTCCCCGGAGGGGGCGCCCTAATGGAGCGGAGGGTGAAGTTTTCCGGCGTAGCCGGAATACGTAGCCCTTCGCGACTCCAACGCGTTAAGGTAGTTACCATGCCCACCCCCTTCGTCCACCCCCACTCCATCGTGCGCCACATCTGGGGCACCAGCGATACTATCCTGTTCATCTTCGCCGGAGCGGCGGCCGAGTTCGCGCTGAATAAGGCCGTTGACTGGCTATACTTCACCGGGCGGCTGCCGGCCGATCCACTGGGGCGGCTATTCTCTACGGTGGGCTACGCGCGGCGGATCGTATTCTCGGACGAGGCCGGGGCGCACCGGGCCATCGACAGCATGGCGCATATCCACGCTGCGGTGGAGGCAAAGCGGGGCGAGCAGATTCCCGACTGGGCGTACCGCGATGTGCTATTTCTGCTCATCGACTATTCCATCCGTGCCTTCGAGGTACTGGAGCGCCCGCTGAGTCAGGACGAAAAAGAAGAAATCTTCCGGGTCTTCTACCGCGTGGGGGATCGCATGGGCGTACGGGGCCTACCCGACAACTTTACAGACTGGCAGCGGATGCGGCACCAGCACCTTCAGCATGACCTGAAGTACAGTCCCTACACCAAAGACCTCTTCCGGCAGTACCGCCACCACCTTGGGCCCCTCCGGTACTTCCTGTTGCGGGAGGCGCAGGTGCTGGTGGTGCCGCAGCGAGTGCGGGAGCTCCTAGGCTTCCGGAAGTTTTCCCTGATAGCACCCCTGCTCTCGACGTATAGGATCAGTCGTCGGTTCCGGCTCGACTGGGTGCTGAAGACCTTGATCCTACCACCTGCGTACCGGGAGGAGATCAGGGCACTAGATGAAGCTCCTAGCGATAGTCGGCGGCGGACGAAGCAAACTGCGTAAGCTTCGGCAGATGACTTTCCACGCCCCCCTGCACCTGCGGCCCCGCCCCCTGGCTTTGGCTGCTTACACGAAGCAGTCCGGTAAAGTGTACTTTTCAACTATGTTTCAGGGGACTACTGGGCCGAACTACATCGGTGACTGCCCGCAGGGTCTTTCACATTCCCAGCTGAGTACCTATTTTCGGGAGCAGATGAGTCACCGCGCTACCCCACCGCTACGGTTTTTCGGCCGCTTACCTCTCGTGGAGCGCCGTCCGTTTCCCGAGTTGGACCCCCTGATCGTGTCTGCTGGCCTGGTTACGGTCGGATTTGTATTCTTTCAGGACTGGCGCGCGGCCGTATGCATGATCGTATTGATCGGCCTGCTGGTCCTCCTTCCGTATCTCGAGGCTGCCATCAAGCGCATCATCTTCGGCCGGGCCAGTCTAGAACTGAGGGGCAAACACCAAAACGAGCTCCGCATCTTACTACGTCTGGCGGGGCGCGACAAGCTACTCGATGCTACCCTCACCCTCACGGCCAGGGGGCAGCTCGTACATGGGGGCGGGGCCGCAGGTGCAGCGAGCTTTGGGAGGGAGCGGATTACGCAGACCGTGCACCTCATCGACCAGCTACTACTGGATGCGGATGGTGGCGATCCTAGCGTCATTTTCCCCTTACCCCCCGTCAATTCCCACGAAGTAGAGGCTAGCACCTGGCGACTCACCTATACCTACCGGCCGCGTTTTTGGTTTGCGCAGCGTAAGACGTGGGCGTTGAGCCCCCAGCAGCCCGTATGAAACGTCCCCAGCACCGTCCAGTCACACCGGCGGCTCCGACAACGGTATGGCAGGGGCTAACGCTGAAGCTTACACCCAAGGGTAAACGGTTCCGGATGGGGGAGCTGGTGGCGGGGGAGTTCGCTCTGCCTGCTTCGCTTAACCTCCGCGGCTACCGCGTACAGCTGGACTATTCACAGCGGGTAGTATCGCGGGAAGCGGAGCGCGTATACCGACTGGCTAGCGTAGAATACCGGGGCGAGGAACTCGCCCGCAAGTCCGGTCATTCCTTTCGCTTCAACCGGCCGGTGGGGGGCATGGACTACCGCAGCACGGAAGTTAGCATCGAATATTACGTCGAGCTATCGGTATACCGCAATACTGCCCCGGCGCTACCCGTCACGACCCGCCGGGCGAGCATCTCGGTACTGAACAGTGGCATCACCTACGCCGTCGAGCCTGTAGTACTCCCCCTGGCACCGGCCGATGCGGGCACGGCCCTCGGTGCCGCAGTCGGCGTGGTGTTTATCCTGGCGGCAATGCTGGTATTTACGCCCCTACTGGCCCTCTGGTTTGGGGTGTTGGTGGGGCTCCCGGTGGTGCTGCGCGGACTACACTACGGGCTATGGCAGCAGCGCTTCGGTAGGGCGAGTATTCGGATCGGACGAACGCGCGAACTGTATGACGTCCAGTTCGACACCGACGGTAAGCCAGCCCTGCTGGACGCTACCCTTACCCTGCGGGTACAGGAACGCTACACCCGTACGGACAGCGAGGGCAACGTGCAGCAGCGGCGGCGGGAGGTGTACCGCCAGTCTACCCACTTACTCGACGCCGTTGCCGCCGACCCGGCCGGGGAGGGCACCTTTCGCATTCCCCTTCCGCCGCCGGATAGCGTACTGCCTACCTCTACTACGACGCAGGGGATCGCCTGTTACTGGGAACTAACTTATACCCACAAACTGCCCTACTGGCCGGTGCCGCTGCGGCGGCGGTGGCCGGTGCGGGTGGGGATGAAGGGGCGGCGGCGGTAAGTACCGAACAAAGCCCCCCCCCACCACATCAACAGACAAAGCCCCCACCCCATGTCCAACAAGAAACTGACCGCCACGACTACCGTACCCACCACCCAGTCCGAGACCTGGCACTACTACACCGAGGCCGAGCACGTGATCAACTGGAATTTCGCCTCCGAAGACTGGCACTGCCCCCGGGCCGTGAACGACCTGCGGGAGGGCGGTGAGTTCGAAATCACCATGGCCGCTAAGGACGGCAATATGAGCTTCGAGCTGGAGGGTACCTACGACGAAGTGCAGCCCGAGAACCACATCGCCTATACCCTCTCGAACGGACAGCAGGTGCAGGTCGACTTCAGTGAGGAAGGGGAAGAAACTACGGTGACCGTCACCTTTGATCCCGCAGAGGGCAACGGGCCCCACCACCAGGCGGACGGCTGGCAAGCAATTCTGGATAACTTTAAGAAGTATGTCACGCAGATGGAGGGTACGGCGGCGTAAGCGGTAACGTTAGTCGAAAAAAACACCGAAGCACTGGCAGCAGGGCCTATTTTAGGACCGTGCCGACTACACTAATTACTACATCATCCCTGCGCATACGCGGTAAACGGCAGCGCGGCAAGAACATTCTATACTTCTACTCCCCACTTGCAATAGGCTTCCTTCTAGGAGATATTGCCAAGTACGTGGATGAGGGCCGGTTTTCCGGTCTATCATTGGTAGCGGTGGCAATTACCGTAGTCATCATACTCGTTATATCTATTATTCGGCACCGGCTCTACCGCGGCGTCGACGTGGAGCTAGAGTAGACCGTCGACGGCCGAGCCTTTGCCATTATTCATCCGGGTGGTAACTACGGGGCGCTAGACAGTCAGTTGAGCTGGTCGGCGAAATACCGGGACCGCAAGTGGTTTCAATCCACTAAGAGGGCCACACAAGACTACCTGGGCGTCGGTCTATTCGATGAAGTGCTGCCTAAGGTATTATCCCAAACGCGTACGAAAGTGTTTCGGGTGCCGCTTGTAAGAAACGGAGGTTCCTCCCCGCAGATGATCCGGCCCGAAACCAGCTACTGGACGGTAGAACTTCACCACAATCGAATGCGAGGCCTCATCGGAAGGACCTGGGTGATGAAACTGCCCTACGTACCGCCCAGTGGAGACGCATGACCGATCACGAAAGGTACGTCAACATCACTGCTTGGTTACCGGCGGGACTTTTCCGGCGCCGCCAACCGGGAGGGGGTATCCTACTCCGCTTCAGTTTACGGAGTTACCTGCGCTCGTTGCCGCCCTACCGTTTCCTTCCCCTTCCGTTGTTTATACTAGCGATAGTGTTCTCCGGCACGGCAGGCTTAGTGCTGGCGGGCACCGGTCTTGTATTACTTCTCTACTGGGGGGGCATGGCGTGGCGTAACTACTGGTATTTGCGGGCTACCTACTTTCGCCTATGGGTGACTCCGGAACAGCGATGGCAACTAACGCTTTATCCCCCTACGCGGGAGGCCCTTGTGGATGGCACCCTCACCTTTAGCGTCGTACGGGAGACCGTCCATGCCGGAGAGGAGCGCCGACGCACCGAGCTGCACCGGCGGGAATACCAGCTGCTCGATTACCTCCAGCCGCCTACGGAGGATGCACCCCTGCGGATGCTGCTCCCGCCACCCCACCCCAGGCTACCGGGGCCCGGACGCTACCACAACATCTCCGTAAAATGGCAGTTAATCTACGCACCCCCACACCCATGCCGCGCCCCGACATCCCGACCCTACCTACTGACTCCCCCGAGGAAGCCTTTCAGAACGACACTCTCCGGCCTATCCTGAAGGAACAGGACGGGCTGCTACGTACCGTCTTCACGCACTACCTGATCAAGCGAAAAGTCAGACCGGAGCAGTTACCGGCAACCAAGCGCGCCGAAAAAATCAAGGAGCTCGTCACGCGTGATAACCGCCTCCGGGGGCTGCTTTTCGGCATGGTGATCGGTCACTTTACCCCCGAAGAGGTCGCCTACTACGTAGAAAACGAGAGCGGTGTGAACCGGCGGATGACCAACTTGCTGGTCGAGCGGCTACAGAGCTAGTGGTTCGCACATACTTTTCCCGCCTCACGCGTTCTGCAGGGTATGAAGACGCTCCTCTTCCCCCTCTTCTTATTGAGTACCCTGCTACCCGCTCAGTCCGAACTACCGGCTGACTTTCAGCAGTTACTCGATAGCATGGACGTTCGCTTCACCGCACCCCTGGATAGCGATTACCAGCTGGGATCACGGCACGACAACGACTACCTGACCGATCAGTACAGCCTACGCTCGCGGCGGGAGAAGTTGGAACTGCGCTTCTACCTGCAGCCGGAAAATGAAACCGACCAGTACTACCGCCGGCCCCACATGGCGGCTACTGCCCTGGCAATGAACTTAGGTAGCAACGACGAGGACGCCGTAACCGCCGTACACAGTTTTGATGACGAGGAGCTTGACCTTTACCAGGCCGACTGGGCCAAGATGTACACCTTCCGCCCCAAGCGCAGTTTTAGTGATAAGCAGCAGGCCCAACTCATCGCACTCTACCGTGAGGGGCGCGGCATAGCCTACACGGTCCTACTCTTCGATGAGGCCCCCATCACGCTCGAGGGCCGGCAACTCTCGCTTCGTTTTCGGTAGCTCCGTACGCTAGGCCACGGCCAGCACGGTATCCTCTGCTAGCACGAACACCTGATCGCCGGGGCGCGCTTTCACCTCCGCACAGCCCGTGAACTCTCCAAAAGCGGGTAGAATACCCTCCTGCTGCCCGAAGAAAAAACAGGGAAGTTTCATCGCCCCGGTCCGATCTACGAGTTTCACGCAGGGATGCACGTGGCCGCAAAGGTTGTACTTGCCCGGTAGGCGTTGCTCCTCCCGGAGCGGATGGTGGCTGAGCGAGAAGGGGCCGAGCGCGATAATCTCCTCGTGCATCACCAGCCGGGCCTCCTCATAACACGCCGGCGGTAGAATATCGTGGTTGCCGGGCACCAGCTCAAAGGTCAGGTCGGCAAAGGAGGCGGTAAAGGCACAAAACGCTCCCCAGACGTGGTTGTGACCACTGTGAAAGAGGTCGCCGAGCAGTAGTACGCGGGCGGGCTGAAACTCCTCGATCAGCCCCCGCAACCGGGCGAAGTTGACATCGCTCACCAGCCGGGGTACCGCGATGCCGGCGCGGCGGAAGTGTGCTCCCTTGCCCAGGTGCAGATCGGCTAGGAACAACACGCGCCGGGCCGGCCAGTACACCGCCCGATCGGGATGTAACTGAAGCCGCTCGCCCGCCACTATCGCCTCCTGCATGGAGCAAAAGTACGGCCCAGGATATACAAGCTACCTTTGCGGCCCTAATCACCGCTGCCCCACCCCCTGATGGCCCACGGCCTCGACGAGATAAAGCGCCCGATCGCTACTGAACTGGAGACCTTCGAGCGGCGGTTCCGCGAAACCCTGCGTTCCCCCGTACCCCTGATGGACCGCATCACCTACTACATCGTGCGCCGCAAGGGCAAGCAGATGCGGCCCATGTTCACCTTCTTCAGTGCGCAGGCCTGCGGAGGCATTACCGACGATACCTACACGGCCGCCAGCCTGATCGAACTGGTACACACGGCCAGCCTGGTGCACGACGACGTGGTCGACGAGAGCTACGAGCGGCGGGGCTTCTTCAGCATCAATGCGCTGTGGAAGAATAAGATCGCGGTACTGGTGGGCGACTACTTTCTCTCGCGGGGACTGGCTATCGCCCTGGAGACCAAGCAGTACCGGACCCTGGAAATCAGCTCCCAGGCCGTGCAGGCCCTGGCCGAGGGGGAGCTGCTACAGATCGAAAAGGCCCGCCGGCTCGACATCGACGAGCGGATCTACTTCGAGGTGATCCGTCAGAAGACGGCCAGTCTGATCGCGGCGAGTTGCGCGGCGGGGGCGGCCTCTGCCTCCAAAAATGATGCTACGGTAGCACTCATGCACACTTTTGGGGAGAAAATCGGCATCGCCTTTCAGATCCGCGACGACCTGTTTGACTTTGGCCTCGATGAGGTGGGTAAGCCCCGGGGCATCGACATTAAGGAAAAAAAGATGACCCTACCGCTGATTCACGCGCTAAACCAAGCCTCCCGCGGCGAGCGGCGGCGTATGATCCGCACCATTAAGAAGCACAGCGACGAGCCGGAACGGGTCAAGGAGGTGCTGGCCTTCGTACGCGCCAGTGCGGGTATTGCCTACGCCGAGGCGGCGATGCGGCGCTACCGCGACGAAGCGTTCGAGCTGCTCCACGAGCTCCCCAGTAGCGAGGCGCGCACCGGCCTGGAACAGCTGGTCAATTTCGTGGTAGACCGCGCTTACTGAGGCCATCGGCGGTTGAACAATTTCCCGGAAGCCGTATTTAGTGCCCTAAGGCGGTCATTCCCCCAATTGTGTTTCATATGAGTAGTATTAGCTTACTCACGCTAGTGAGTGGGAGGCGGTCGCAGCTGCACAACCTGTTACGGGGAGTACGGGAGCAATCTACGAAGCCCCGTGAGGTGATCGTCGTGTTCATGAACGAACCGGTGCCCAATGAGCTGCCCGATCCCGGCTGCAAGCTTCACCTTCACAGCTTACTTGACCCCAACCATCCCCTGCCCCTAGCGGCCGCCCGTAACCTAGCCGCCGCCCACGCCCGCGGAGATATACTCGCCTTTCTGGACGTAGACTGCATCCCCCACCCCGACTATCTCCAGCAACTCTCTCACGTAGTGCTCCTGACGCAGGGGCTGGTGATGGGTGACGTACGCTACCTTCCGCCGGAGGCTACCCAGGGCGGCAACTGGAGCTACAACGCGCTGGAGCAGCTAGCAGAGGCCCACCCCCGGCGTCCGGTATTTACCGACGATCGGGCAGTCATTCCGCTTCCCTACTATCTGTTCTGGTCGCTGACCTTCGGGTTGCGAGCCACCGATTTTGCCCGTCTGGGGGGCTTTGACGAGCAGTACGCCGGCTACGGTGGGGAAGACACCGACTTTTCCTTCACCGCCCGCAAGATACGCCTGCCCTTTTTTGGTAGTCGGGCCCGGGTGTACCACCAGTATCACGATAGTTACTCCCCCCCTTACAATCACCTGCGGGACATCGTCACTAATGCCAACCGCTTTTATGCTAAGTGGCAAATGTGGCCCATGGAGGGCTGGCTGCGGCAGTTTGAAAAAGAGGGCTACATTGATTGGGAGGGCGAGTCCATCAGGGTGATCCGGGAGGTTGATCCGGCCGCGGTAGCTGACGCGCGGTCCAACTCACCCTTCGGCTGATCGGCATACCCCCCCCCCCCCCGTGTGCAACTAGCCGAGGGCTACATGCTTAAAGTCGGTCACCTTGAGCCCCTTATCAACCGAGTCGAGGTACTGGGCTACGCTCTGCTTATCGCTCTTCACGAAGGCCTGGGCCTCCAGTGTATTTTCCTTGAAGAACTTATTGAGGCGTCCCTGACCGATCTTTTCCAGCATCGCTTCGGGCTTGCCCTCCTGGCGGGCAAGGTCCATGGCGATATCGAGCTCCTGGTCGATGGTAGCCTGGTCGATACCCGATTTGTTGACGGCGATCGGCTTCATGGCGGCCACCTGCATGGCTACGTCGCGGCCGGCCTCATAGGCAGTATCGTCGTTCTTGTTCAGGGCCACGAGTACGCCGGCGCGGTAGCCGCTGTGGATGTAGGGAGCCACCAGGGGAGCGCTGAGTTGTTCGTAGGCGGTCACGCTGATCTTCTCGTTGATCTTACCGACCATTTCGGTCACTTTTTCGCCTACGGTGAGTTGGCCTTCCATGGGCAGAGCGTTAAGGGCATCAAGGTCGGCGGGGCGCTTCTCGAGGGCCAGGTCGGCGATCTTCTGGGCGAAGGCGACGAAGTCATCGTTCTTGGCTACAAAATCCGTCTCACTGCTCAGGCGCACGACTACACCGTAGTCACTGGCCTCGGTAACCTGGGCGATAACGACGCCTTCCTTAGCCTCACGGTCGTCGCGCTTGGCGGCTACCTTCTCGCCCCGCTTACGCAGGACCTCGATGGCCTTGTCAAAGTCACCGTCGGCCTCGGCAAGGGCCTTTTTGCAGTCCATCATGCCGGAACCGGTCATGTCCCGTAGCTTCTTTACGTCTTGGGCTGAGATTGCCATTGCGTTCTTAAATTATAAAGTTATTAAGTTAGTGGGTGCTCGTCGGCCAAATCCTTTCTGTAGCGCCCCAAGCACTATAGAAAGTTCGTCCGGCGAGAATAAACTACTCCGCAGCCTCCGTCTCGGTTTCTTCGGCGGCAGCGGGCTGTTCCCCGCTACTCTCCTGCTGATCCTTGTCTTCGCCGCGCTGGGCCAGGCCCTCCTTGATGCACTCCATGAGGTAGTCGGTAATCACCTTGACGGCCTTGCTAGCGTCGTCGTTGCCGGGGATGGGATAGTCGACGCTGGTGGGGTCGGCATTGGTGTCTACGATACCGAAGGTGCGCATACCGAGTTTCTTGGCCTCGGCAATGGCCAGGTGCTCGTGCACGATATCGACTACGAAGATGGCATTGGGGATACGCTGCATATCAGCAATCCCACCCAGCACCTTATTCATCTTGTCGTGCTCCCGGGTAAGCGTCAGGCGCTCCTTCTTGGTGACGCTATCGAGGGTACCGTCGCCGAGCATACGCTCGATGTTCTGCATTTTGCGAATGGAGCGGCGAATGGTATTGAAGTTAGTCAGCATACCGCCCTGCCACCGGTCGGTGACGTAGGGCATGTTGACCTCCTGGGCACCGGCAGTGACGATATCACGCGCCTGCTTCTTGGTGGCTACGAAGAGGATTTTTTTACCCGCACGGGCGATCTGCCGCATCGCGTTTCCGGCGCGGTCGAGGTTCTCCAGGGTACGGTTAAGGTCAATGAGGTGGATGCCGTTCTTCTCACTAAAGATATAGGGCGACATCTTGGGGTTCCACTTGCGGCGCAGGTGACCGAAGTGTACGCCGGCTTCCAGCAACTGCTGGTGGGTGGGCTTTGCCATGGTTGATTTGTTAGAGGGGGGACGAAGAGATGGGGGACGGGGGTACCGCTGCAGGGAGGGGAATTAACGCTTGGAGAACTGGAAGCTCTTACGGGCCTTGGGCTTACCGTATTTTTTACGTTCTACCACGCGGGCATCGCGGGTGAGGTACTTCTGCGACTTGAGCGGGCTACGGAAGTCTTCATTGAGCTTCACCAGGGCGCGGCTGATCCCCATACGGATGGCCTCGGCCTGCCCCTTGTAACCACCGCCGTCGACGTTGACGCGCACGTCGTAAATGCCGTTGTCGACCTCGATGGCCTGGAAGGGTTGAGTGATCTTACCCTGTACGTGCGTCTGCGGGAAGTATTCCTTGTAGTCCTTACCGTTGACGATGATATTGCCCTTCCCCTGCATGAGGTAGATGCGGGCGACGGCGGCTTTGCGGCGGCCGATGGCGTTGATTTGTTCCATTACTTGAGTTCTTGTGGTTGTTGGGCGGTGTGGGGGTGCTCGGCACCGGCGTAGACGTACAACTTCTTGTACTGGGCGCGGCCGAGTTTGGTCTTAGGTAGCATCCCCTTAATGGCGTGCTCCAGGATCATTTCCGGCTTGCGGGCCATGATCTGACGGGGGGTCGCCTTGCGCTGTCCGCCGGGGTAGCCGGTGTGGCGCAGGTATTCCTTGTTCTGGAACTTGAGGCCGGTGAAGCGGACCTTGTCGGCGTTGATGACGATGACGTGGTCGCCGTTGTCGAAGTGAGGAGTAAAGTCGGGCTTGTGCTTGCCGCGCAGGACGTGGGCGATCTTGGTGGCCAGGCGGCCGACGATCTCGCCCTCGGCATCCACGACGTGCCACTTGCGTTCGACGGTGCTGGCGTTGGCCGACTGCGTCTTATAGGATAGCGTGTTCACGGGAACTTAAATTTTTCGTTTCGATAAAAGCGGACGCAAAGGTACATAGCTCACGCCATAACTCACTGAAAAACAGTAGAATTTTCGCTTGGTAAAACGAATGGGCTTCAGGTATACAAAAAACCGCCCCTCGGATACATGCAGAGGGGCGGTGTTGACTCACTGAACGCCTGCCTATTTCATGAATGAGCGCATTTGCCACAGTTGGTAGTCGATCATGTCCTTGACACTGATGAGCAGGTCCTGGGTCACCAGATCCGTTTCTCCGGTGGCGGTGATCCGCTCAGCCAAGCGTTCGGTGAGCTGTAGGTGACGCGCACTAAGAATGTCCAGCGATTCCTTATCGGTCGTGAAGCCGGCGGGGGTGGCCGGGCTAAGGTTAGCGTTCTGGGCTACGGCGGCGGGGCGGTTATCGGCGGCCCGGTCCAGGGCGAGTTTACGCTCGGCCACCTCATCCATCTTCTGAGCGATGGCTTCGTAGAATTCCTGGTAGAGCTCGTGGAGGCTGATGAAAAGAGGGCCGGTAACATTCCAGTGCAGTTGGTGCACAGCGTAGTACTCATCCGTGAGCTCGTACAGCGTAGCCTGCAAGTCATCCGCGGTGGGGGGAATATCGATCTCGGCACTGGGTACGCGACTGGCTCCCTCCGCATCCCGGTAGCCGGTGCGGAAGGAGGTGGTATCCTGGCTTTGCTGGGCGGAGACCAGCAGGGGCAGGATAAGCAATAAAGAACTCAGAATAGTTTTCATGGTTGGTAGATTATAAGGTTACTTCTTTCCCACTATCGGCGGCACGGTAGATGGCTTGCATAATTGTGACGTCACGCAGCCCTTCCTCACCGGGGGTTTTCGGGGTACGATTTTCGCGGGCGGCCAGGGCCATCTCGTCGAGCATGGCGGTGAATTGATTCGCCTGCGGAATAATCAACTGCGTGTTCTTCTCCTTGGTTTTGACGTACAGATTGCGCACGTAGTAGTCCGTGGCCGGGTCCAACGTCACCTCCCCCTCGGTGCCCTGCACGAAGATGCGCTTGGCCTGCTCCACGCGGTAGCTGCTGGAGCAATTAGCCGTGGCCCCACTGGGAAATTTCATGGTCCAGGCTACCCCTTCCTCTACATCGACCTCTTTCTCCGACGGCTCCCGGTAATTGGCCGTCACGCTCACCGGCTCCTCACCGAGGAGATAGCGGGCACCATTGAGACTGTAGATGCCGATGTCATAGAGCGAGCCGCCACCGGCCAGTTCCTTCACCGCTCGCCATTCGTCGCGCTGCTCCTCCTTGGGTTTAAGCATCCGGCCGTGCTCGGTAAAGACCAGGTGGGGCTCCCCGATCGCCTTTTCTTCCCCGCGTACCAGCTCGATGGCCCGCAGATTGTACGGATCATACTGGGCCCGGTACCCGATCATCAACTGCTTGCCGGCCCGCTTTCCGGCGTCGATCATGGCCCGGCAGTCCTCAGCGGTCACCGCCATCGGCTTTTCACACAGCACGTGCTTACCGGCGGCAAAAGCGCGCTCGGTCCACTCCCGGTGCAGGGCATTGGGCAGGATGATGTAGATGACATCCACGCTATCGTCCTCGGCGATGCGATCAAAGTCATCGTAGCTGTACTGGTGCTCCTCCATGACGCCGTAGGCCCTACCCACCGTCCTAGCCTTCTCTGCGTTACCGGACACTAGGGCGGTAAGCTTAGCGTGCTGGGTACTACCCAGATTGGGAATGATTTGATTGAGGGCGTAAGCACCCAGCCCTACGACAGCAAAACCTACCTTTTCGTCCGGCGCATCCGGCAGGGGCTGCTGTAGTTCGGGCATTCCCTTACCCGTCGGGTCAGGAGCGGGCAGTACAGGGGGCGGGGCCGCAGGTGCAATGGTTGTTGAAGTGGCACCAAGCAACGTAGGAAGTGCAAGCAGCCCACTCGACTGCTGAATGAACCTGCGGCGGGAACTAGGAAACGACATGGATGGGTTTTTTTGAGTAACCCGTTCACAAATCACGTTTGTTCGCACTTGCCCGCCGAGTTCCCGTAGGGCTCGTCGGCCAAGCTTCTTTATTAGTTCTGCACCTGCGCGCGCGCGCCCCTGAACCCTATGGCAGCTTTTTTTGCTCTATAGTTAGTTCCTCTCATTAGTTTTCCCCAGATGTCAGTTGTGCAGGTGTTCGTTCTGTGGTGCTTGCCCGTTTTGTTATGTGCCCAGGGTAAGCCCAGCCTGGAGGCCGTGCGCATCGATGGAGAAGTGAAGGTGGACGGCATTTTGGACGAGGCAGTCTGGCAGGAGGTACCGGTAGCAACTGATTTTGTCGTCCTGCGGCCAAACCCCGGGGAAGCCGCCAGCCAGTCGACGGAAGTGCGGGTCGTCTACGACGACCGCGGTATCTACTTCGGAGCTACCCTGCTAGATAGTAAGGCCGACAGTATCCAGGCCGAATTAACGGAGCGTGATGACCTGGGGAATACTGACCTATTCGGTATCGTGCTGGATCCCTACCAGAGTGGTATTAACGGCTTCACCTTCATTGTCACCCCCGCCAATGTGCAGCGTGATGCAAAGCAACTAGACGGAAACGAGGATGGAAGCTGGGACGCAGTATGGGTGAGCGGTGCTACCCGCACCGAGGAAGGCTGGTCGGCGGAGATATTCCTCCCCTACTCCGCCCTGCGCTTTCCCTCCACCCCCGTGCAGGAGTGGACGATCAACTTTTCCCGGACCATTCAGCGGGAAAACGAGCAGAGCTTCTGGTCGGAGATCAATCCCAACGTGGATGGATTTCTAAACCAATCGGGGACACTGACCGGCCTGCGCGACATCAAGGCACCGCTGCGTTTACAGGCTACCCCCTTTTTGGCTGTCTACGGACAGCACGGGCGCGATGCGAATGAACCCACGGAAGTAAGCGCGATCATCACCGGCGGTATGGACGTGAAGCTGGGCCTCAATGACGCCTTCACTTTGGATATGACGCTAATCCCTGATTTCGGGCAGGTGCGTAGTGACAACCAGGTGCTGAACCTGGGCCCCTTCGAGCAACGCTTTGACGAGCAGCGGGCCTTCTTTACCGAGGGTACGGAGCTGTTTAATAAGGGCGGATTATTCTACAGCCGCCGCGTAGGTGGGTTCAACTATTACCAAAGTCGAGTGGGTGAACAATTGCTGGAGGGCGAGGAGGTGATCGAGAATCCCCGCCGCGCCCCATTGTACAACGCTACCAAAGTGAGTGGACGAACGGCCAGGGGCACCGGCATCGGCTTTTTCAACGCCGTGGAGCAGGAAAATTTTGCCATCATTCGTGGAATAGAAGGTAAAGAGCGCGAGGTACAGACCAATCCCCTTACTAACTACAACGTGCTTACCGTAGACCAGAACCTGCCCAACAACTCCTCGGTCACCCTCATCAATACCAATGTGATCCGTGAGGGCAAGGCGCGCGACGCTAATGTGACCGGACTGCTCTTCGACATTCACAATGGGACCAATGCCTACGCCGTACGTGGGGAAGCCAAGCACAGCCGGCAGTATGAACCGGGCAACGATCGCAGTGGACACGCCCTACAACTCGGCCTAGCGCGCATCTCCGGACAATTCACCTGGGAACTGGGCTACGGTGAGGAGAGCGATACCTACGACGTCAATGACCTGGGTATTTTATTTGCCAATAATTCCCGCTACTGGCGCGGCGAGCTCGACTATTCCCAGCCCAAAGCTTTCTTCAACGGCTTTTTTCTCAACGGCCGCACGGGGCTCGACCTCGACTATAGCCGCCTCTTTGCGCCGAGCCGTTATACGGGGGTGAATGTGCGGGCCTACGTGCGGGCTACGACGCGGCACTTCTGGGACTTTTACCTCAGCAGCCGCAATGACGTGGGTGATCAGTTCGACTACTTCGAGCCCCGGGTACAGGGGCGGTACTGGCGGGTGCCGGGGTACAATAACCTGAGTGCCTACGTCGGCACCGATGGTCGCAAACGGCTTCGGTTGGGTCTCGATGTGGACTATAACCGCTTCGTCGGCGGGACCAAACGGCGGGGGGTGAATCTCAGATTCGACGCTCGCTATCGCTTCAGCAACCGCTTCAGCATGAACGCCTCCCTCAATCAGGGTGGTGACCGCAACGACGTAGGTTACGTCAACCGGGAGGATGTCCTGGTGGATGATATCGTGGAGCGCACGGATGTCTTCTTCGGTACCCGTGACCGCAACAGCGTGGAGGCAGGGCTAAACGGCAAGTATAGCTTCTCGGCTAATATGACGCTCAATCTGCGTGTACGGCACTACTGGAGTGGGGTGGCGTACAGCCGCTTTCACTTACTGGATGCCGAGGGGCTACTGGTCGATACGGACTACACGGGTAGCCACGATCAGGACTTTGATGCCTTCAACGTCGACGTAGTATACCGCTGGCGGTTCGCACCGGGCAGCGATCTCTTCGTAGTGTATAAAGGTAATATCTCGGACCTCGACGAGCGCCGGTCGGATAACTACTTCGGCAGCTTCTCCCAGCTCTGGGGTCGGGACGTGCCGCGGTCGGGCTCGCTGTCGGTGAAGGTGGTGTACTGGCTAGATTATGCTAGCTTGTTTCCGGGGTAGGGTTGCCAGGTTATTCCACCACTTATAAGTCTCTGCTGCCCTTTCGGCCAGGGCACCTCCGGCGGTGGCTTCCTCGGTGCTGGCGGGGGGCAGTTGTGGGGGAGTATGCGAATCGGCTTGCATACTGAGGTAAGCGGGGCGATCGAACCAAAGTTCACCGCCTTCCGCCCAGGTATGCAGTCGCTTACTGTCGCGGGCTGGCAATCCACCGAGCAAAGCGGGGACGTAAGTGTTGGGAGACAAACGCCGCCGCGCATGATCCGTCAATTTCTTCTGTTTACGCTCCTTTTGTCCCTCACGGCCTGCGGTCGGTACCAGCCTCCAACCAACGCCCAGCCCTTGGAGCTGGACCCGAATGCACTGAGCGAAGGGTTCCTGACGGGACTTAAGGCGGGCCGCGACGTTTCCGCCGAGGTTACCCAGTTAGCTGAGCTCGACCCCGGCACCCTTGCCGTTGCACTGGACACCCGCGATAAGCGGCTTGCCTTCTGGGTCAACGTCTACAACGGTATGGTACAATACCTACTAACCGAGAACCCCTCCCTTTATGACGACCGCAGTAGCTTTTTCAGCACCCCCAATTTTACCGTGGCTGGTAAGGAGCTCAGCCCCAATGACATGGAGCATGGCATCATCCGCGGCGGGGAGAACCGGCTCGGACTGGGCTTCATCCCGCAGTTGTTTCCCAATAAATTCGAGCGCACTTTTCGCGTTAAGGGCGGAGACTCCCGCGTGCACTTTGCCCTCAACTGCGGGGCCAGCGACTGCCCACCCGTAGAAATTTACCGCCCGGAGACCTACGACGAGCAGATTGATGCCCGGGTGCGCAGCTACCTGGCCGATCACAGCGAGCTCAAGGAACTAGATGGAGAGGAGGTACTGGTCACCTCCCCCCTCTTCTCCTGGTTCAAGGGCGACTTTCGCGACCACGACGGGGTCGATGACTTCCTGGTCGACTACGGCGTCCTCGAAGAAGAGAATAAAGACATCAAGCGCGAGTACGCCGACTACGACTGGACGCTCGAGACCGGCATCTGGGCCAAATAAAAAATGGACCGCCTCCCGGGGGGAAGCGGTCCATTTAGGTAGCGCGAGGGTGACTTGAACACCCGACCTCAGGATTATGAATCCTGCGCTCTAACCGGCTGAGCTACCGCGCCAAGCGGCCGCAAAGATAGTACAGCTATCTGATGTTTTCAAACAATCGGATGGCTAAGCTACCGCTTCGGCAATGGCGCGAATCGTAGAGCTATCGCCCATAGTGTAGTAGTGTAGACACGGGGCACCGCGCTCCTTCAGCTCCTGGCTCTGAGTCGTACACCACTCGATGCCAGCCTGAGTGCGTGCTTCGGCCGTTTTGGCCTTGGTGATCTCGCAGACCAGGTCGTCCGGTAGGTCGACGTGAAACAGGCGGGGTAGCGCGTTAAGCTGGTAAAGTTTGGTGACCGGTTTGAGACCTGGTACGATGGGCACGTTGATGCCTACCTTCCGGCAGGCGTCCACGTACTCGAAGTACTTAGTATTATCGAAGAACATCTGAGTGACGATATAGTCCGCGCCGGCCTCCACCTTGGCCTTTACGTAGCGTAGGTCGTGCTCCAGGTTAGCGGCCTCGAAGTGCTTTTCCGGGTAGCCGGCCACGCCTACGCAGAAGTTCGTCTTGCTGACGTGCTCGTCCTTAACCAGCTCGTCGAGGTAGTGCCCCTCGTTCATACACACGATCTGCTCCACCAACTCGGAAGCGTAATGGTGCCCATCCTTTTCGGGCGTGAAACGCCCCTCGAACTTACGGGCGTCGCCCCGCAGCGCCAGTACATTCTGCACATCAAGGAAGGCCAGGTCGATCAGGGCGTTTTCCGTCTCCTGTTTGGTGAAGCCACCGCAGAGCATGTGCGGTACCGCATCCACCCCGTAGCGGTGCATGATGGCCGCGCAGATACCTACCGTACCGGGCCGCTTACGGATGGCCGTCTTTTCGTAGTACCCGCTGGGCCGCTTCTTGTACACGTACTCCTCGCGGTGGTAGGTCACGTCGATAAAGGGCGGCTTAAACTCCATCAGCGGGTCGAGGGTGTCGAAGATGGCCTGCATACTACCGCCCTTTAGGGGGGGAAGAACCTCAAAACTGACGAGGGTTTGGCCCTTGGCCTGCTCAAAATGCTCGGTTACACGCATAGAATAGATCGCTTCGCCGGTTAGGCGGGGTGCAAAGCTACAAAGCGATTCAGGGTAGATTTGGTTGCATGCAGGTAGGCTACCCTTGCAGCGCAGCGAAGAGGTCTTCATACCCCCTGCGGTTCCGCATCACTACGTCCAAGTACTCCCTCCACACCACCCCGTCCTGCTCCGGGTCCTTGACCACCGCTCCGGCCAGACTAGCGGCTAGGTACTCGGCCTCAATGTCGCCACTACCAAAATGATGACTCAGGGCGCGGCTCTGATTGACGACCGAGATTGCCTCGGCCGTAGAGAGCGTCGAGCTCGGTGATTTAAGCTGGGTTCGCCCATCCTCGGTCCGGCCACTCCGTAGCTCCCGGAAGATGGTGACTAGGCGGGTAATTTCAGCGGCAGCATCCTGCTTCACGGGCGGCAGTTGCATGCGCTCGGCGGCGGCCAGGCTGCGGTCGGTAACGATCCGCACCTCCTCTTCTAGGGTAGCCGGCAGCGGCATAACCACGGTGTTGAAACGGCGGCGCAGGGCACTCGAAAGCTCATTCACTCCCCGGTCCCGATCATTGGCCGTAGCGATGACGTTGAAGCCGCGGCGGGCCTGTGTCTCGCGATTGAGCTCGGGGATGGGTAAAATCTTCTCGCTAAGCACGGTGATCAGGGCATCCTGCACGTCGCTCGGGATGCGCGTCAATTCTTCGATGCGCACCAGCTTACCCTCCCGCATCCCCACCATGATGGGCGAGGGCACCAGGGCAGCCTCACTCGGCCCTTCGGCCAGCAATCGGGCGTAGTTCCAGCCGTAGCGCAGCGCATCCTCACTCATCCCGGCCGTGCCCTGCACCAGCAGTGTCGACTGCCCGCTGATGGCTGCCGTCAGGTGCTCGCTCACCCAGGTCTTAGCCGTACCCGGCACCCCCACCAGTAGCAGCGCCCGGTCCGTGACCAGGCTGGCCACCGCCACCTCGATCAGCCGTCGGTCGCCGAAGTACTTCGGGGTGATCTCCGTGCCGTCCTCCAGCGTATCGCCCAGTAGGTAGCGCACCACGGCGCGGGGACTGAGCCGCCAGCCACCCGGCTTCACGCCGGTGTCCGCCGCTTCCAGTGCCTTCAGCTCATGCGCATAGGCCGTCTCCGCATGGGGTCGTAGTATTTCTTGTTCCATAGTCTCCTACTCGTATGCCGCCTCCCCCTCGTCGGCCAAGTTCTTCCAATGTCTCACTCCCCCATTTTCAAACTGCCCCCTTCTCTCCCCCGCCCCATCAGCAAGGTTCCCAGCCGCTCCTCCCCCGCATACACCTTCACGATATTCTTCTGATCGGCGTAGTACTCCGTGAGCACACTGTTCTGCATGCGTACCTCCCGGGCCGGCTCCACTCCCTCGGCCGCCAGGTAGATCCACAGCCCGTGCAAGTCATCCTCCAGCTCCCAGCCCACTATAGTCACCGGCAGCGGCTCCCCATTCCAGTCGATTCCGAAGTGCTTACCGAGATAGGCCGTCAGGTAGCGCTCGCTTTCGGGGTTCTCCTCCGTGGTGCCTAGTTCTAGGAGCGGGGCACCGGCATCCTGCATGGCCAGTTCCAGGTCATCGACGAAGACATGCATCTCCACCTGTACCTGCTGCCGCTCGGCCACGTAGCGCACGTTGGTCTTGCTGACGTGGTAGTCGTGGGTGGGGGCGGGGCCGCTGGTGCAAGGCAGTAGGGTAAGGAGCAGTACGAGCAGGTGCATAGGCTAGGAACTTCCCCACGAGGCCGTTCGTTGTAACTTAGTCACAAAACTACGCCCCCCGCCATGGGAATACCAATCGAGAAGAGCTGGCTGGATACGATCCTTGCGCTGTCTGACGAAGATAAACGCGAGTTCATCGCGTTGTTAAACAATAGTTTATCCACTCGTGAGGGATCCGCCGCCCCTACGAGTTCATTACCTACTCCCTGGTACGCAGGCACCCGAACGGTAGATGATCTATCCGAGACGGAGTGGCTTGCCAAGGTTCGCGAGTTGTCCGGAGCCTGGAGCGATATGCCAGACGACATTGCAGCGCAAATCGTCAATTCTCGTACCATTTCTACCCGTGAGATCAATCTGGATGACTAGGTACCTTCTAGACACAGACATCTGTATATTTTACTTTCGTCGGAAACATGATGCCGAAGCGAAGATCGAAGCTGCAGGGCAAGGCAACATTCACATATCGGAGATAACGCTAGCTGAGCTCTTCGTTGGGATGTACAAGAGCGAGCACCTTGCAAAGCGCCAGCAAGAGTTACGGACTTTACTAGAGATAGCAGGAGTAGTGCCCATCCGCGATAGCCTTCCCCTATACGGTCAGGAGCGTGCTCGGTTAGAGGAGCTTGGCACTCCCATCGCCGACTTCGATCTTCTCATCGCCACCACCGCCCTGCACCACGGCATGACACTGGTCACGAATAATACTAAACACCACGCCCGCGTGGCCGATCTTCAGCTAGCAAACTGGGCCACCTCCTAGACCATCGCACCCGCGGCCCCGCCCTAGTCCTCTAGCGAAAAAGTAAAGGCATAGTATAGCGTCGTAGCCACCGGCTCACCATCCACCCGCGCCGGTTCGAAGCCAATCTGACCGAGAAGACCCACCGTACGGAGTGCCTCTTCGATAAGCGGATCGGTACCCCCCTCACCGACCGGGTAATCCACGCGTGCTTTAGCATCCGAGTAACCTACTATAACCACTTCCAGGGCCGTGGCCCCCTCCGGAAGCTCATCAATCGTACCGCTGATGTCCGGCTTACCAGCCGCATCGAGTAGCTGCATGGTATAGACGGTACCGGTCTCCCCCGCCTCCCGGGCCGCGTCGGGATAGCGAATCTGCCCATAGATCGTGCCTACAAGGTGCCGCGTAGCATCCACGGTATCCGGCTTGCCGCGCAGTACCGGCGGCTCATACGTATCCTGTAGCGTTACAGCGGGGACAGTGGGCGCCAAGCGCACGACTTCACTACAGGCTAGAAGCAAACCTCCGACGAGCATGAGTAAGGACGTCCACTGCTTCATGTTGATGGACGAAGAATTGGGTTGAGTCAGCATAGCAATACATTGTTTGAGGGGGGAAGAAAAGAGCGCCGGCACCGTGTGTGGAGCTAGTGTGGTCTGCAGGAGCTGCCGGCCGTACGTACCGAGAGGTATGGTCCGCACCACTTCACCATCGGCTTCATACTCATGCACCGTAGTCAGCAGGTGGAGGTAGTACCAGGCCAGGGGGTGGAACCAGAGTGCACAGGCACCTACTGTCAGTAGCAATTGCTCGTAGTGGTGACCCCGACGCAGGTGAGCCGCCTCGTGGAGCAGGGCCGTACGCTCCAGTTCGGGTGCTAGGTCATGCGGCAAATAGATGGTACAAAAAGCGGTATACGGTGTGGTCACCTGGGTACTCCGTACAATCCTGAACCCCGCACTCCACTCCACCTGCAGGGGGCGGGGCCGCAGGTGCGCAGCCAGTCGTATAAATACCACTAATAGACAACTAGCAGCGCCTACCAGCCAAACACCGAGTAAGTACGTAGACCAATCCGTGGGACTCCCTGAGGAGGAGGCAGCTCCTACTCCCGTGGTAGGAGGAGCGAAGTACCGCAGTACCTGGGTTGGCAACTGCCGGCTCACCTCCCCGCCAAGGGTGTACAGCGTAGGCAGTAGCGGTAGGCATAATCCCAGCAACCAACTACCGATCAGGTAGCACCTACGCAATGGCCACTGTTTGTTGTGGCGTAGCGTAGAGTAGTAGTACGCCAGTAGGATCGTCCACACCAGTGTAAGCTCCAGCAGGTAGGTAGTCAGCTCCGTACTCATTCCTCCTCCAGTTGACGGACCAACTCACCGAGCTCGTCCAGGCTCAAATTCTCATCCTTCACCAGGTAGCTGACCGCCGCCGCACCCGAGCCCCCGAAGAAGCGCCGCACTAGTCGGCCGAGCCGCTGCCGCCCGTAGGCCTCCCGACTGATCGCGGGCGTGTACACGAAGGTGCGACCGTACTGCCGGTGGGTGACGAAGCCCCGCTCGTCGAGGGCCAGGATGAGGGTGGAAATGGTGGAGTGGGCCGGGAGCTTACCGGACTGGGCCTGCACGGCGCGGCGTAGGTCGGCTACGGTGCACTCGCCGAGCTGCCAGACGTGCTGCATGAGGTCTTCCTGGGCGCGGGTTAGTTTTTGCATGGATTAGTTATATAACGTAAAGTTACGTTACTATTATCATTTGTGCAAATGTATTTCCCAGTGCAGTCGTAGACTGCTTGCCACAGCGCTGCCGGAGGCAGCATTGTACTGCGCCAAACCGGACGCTTGATGCATCTATTTGACCACTAGCGTGTTGTATTTTTCCCCAAAACGCAACGCCCTATGGCATTTCTTCGCCTCTTCAAGACACCCAAGGCCCAACAGTTCTCCTATAAGCCCCGGTACTGGGATCCTAAGAAGGAAGAAGCGGAAGAGCGGCGGTTGCGTATTGAGACACTACAGAACGGTGGCGTAGAGGGCATGAAGCAACGCCTGCGCGGTGGCTTCCGCCAGGGGGCCGGCGGGGAGGCAGCCGGTCGCTACCGCAACGAGCGGGTGGCGAAGTCGAACTACTCCCTGGTCATCATCATGGTGGTACTGGTAGTGATTAGCTACCTGCTTATCCAGGTGTACTTTCCCGATCTGGAGCAGTTGCTCGGCTAAATAGTACGTAGCTTGTCCCCGAACCCCTAGCCCAGTCATGACGGACAATCTCGTCCAGCTGCTTCCCGATGCCATTGCCAACCAGATTGCCGCCGGTGAGGTCATCCAGCGACCGGCCAGCGTGGTCAAGGAACTGGTGGAGAACGCCGTAGACGCCGGTGCCGACGAGATCACCCTCATCATCAAGGACGCCGGCAAGACCCTCATCCAGGTCGTCGACAACGGTTGCGGTATGTCGGAGACCGACGCCCGCATGTCACTTGAGCGCCACGCCACCAGTAAGCTGCGCACAGCCGAGGACCTCTATACGCTGCACACCATGGGCTTTCGCGGCGAGGCCCTGGCCAGTATCGTAGCCATTGCCCAGTTAGAGCTCCGCACCCGCCGCGCCCCCGACGACCTCGGCACCCGCCTGGTGGTAGAAGGCACCGAGGTTATCACCCAGGAACCCGTGGCTGCCCCGCCCGGTACCAGTATGGCGGTACGTAACCTGTTCTACAATGTACCCGCCCGCCGCAACTTTCTTAAGTCCGATTCCGTCGAGCTGCGGCACATCCGCGAGGAGTACATCCGCATTGCGCTGGCCCACCCCTCGGTGCGCTTCGAGCTCTACGTCGATGACCGGCTCGATCTGAGTCTCGCGGCCGGTAAGCTGCGCCAGCGCATCATTGCCGTGTTCGGTAAGAAGTACCGCGACCTGCTCGTGCCCATCGAGGAGGCTACCGACATCCTCCGCATCGGGGGTTACGTCGGTAAGCCCGAGGCCGCCCGCAAGACCAAGGTGGGGCAGTTCTTCTTCATCAACGACCGCTACATCAGATCGAGCTACCTGCACCACGCGGTCACCATGGCCTACGACGAGCTGCTGGGCAAGGATGCCTACCCCTTCTACGTCATCTTCCTACAGATCGACCCGGCGCGCATCGACGTCAACGTCCACCCCACCAAGCAGGAAATTAAGTTTGAGGACGAGCGCCTGATCTACAACTACCTCAAGGCCACCATCCGCCACGGGCTCGGCCGGGCCAGCATCATGCCCACCATCGACTTCGAGTCCGACAACCCCTTTTCGCCCTCGCGTACTAGCATCCAGACCGTACCCGGTCAGCCCGACACCGGCGAGGCCCTGCCCAGCAAGATGAATAGCGACACGCCCCGCAGCGAGGCGCAGCGGCACGCGAACAACCTGCGGCACTGGGAGACGATGTACCAGGATCTTACCGTCGACACCGACACCGGCGAAATCCTCCAGAGCCGCATGGGTCGGGAGGAGGACGAGGGGGCTCCCCCCACCCAGGGCCGCGCCCCCTACCAGCTGCACCACCGCTACATCGTCAGCGCCATCAAGAGCGGCTGGATCCTGGTCGACCAGCAGGCCGCCCACGAGCGTATCCTCTACGAAGGCTTCCTTAACACGCTGCGCGAAAAGCCGGCGGCCACCCAGCAGTCACTTTTCCCCCAAGCCATCGACCTGGCCCACGCCGACGCTGAGCTCATGCAGTCGCTACTTCCCGAGCTCAACCAACTCGGCTTCGACCTAGAGGCCTTCGGGGGTGGCAGCTTCATCGTGCGCGGCATCCCCGCCGAGCTAGCCGGTCGCAACAGCGAGCTCGATCTGCTGGAGGGCCTGCTCGAGCAGTACAAGACCAATGTAGACTTCCAGAGCGACGGCCACGAACGGCTCGCCCGGGGCCTGGCCCGCGCCGCGGCCATCAAGCGCGGCACCGCCCTGGACGAGGCCGAGATGCGTAGCCTCATCGACCGGCTCTTCGCCTGCAGCCAGCCCCGCCTGGCTCCCAATGGCCGCAAGTGCTACGTGCGCTACGAACTGGTGGAGGTGGAGCGGCTATTCGCCTAAACCGTCCGCCGACTAGCCGGGTTTCCCCCTAAACCACCCGTCCGCATGCCGCCGCTGACCCCCATCGTAAAGAACCTACTCATCATCAATGTAGCGGTCTTTGCGATCCTCTTCCTGCTGCCCAATCTCGGCGTCGCTACCGGTCAGTGGTCCGACTTTCTGGCCCTGCACTACCCCACCAGCGAGCGTTTTCATCCCATTCAGTTGGTCACCCACTTCTTCGTGCACGGGGGGCTGACTCACATTTTCTTCAATATGTTCGGCCTGTTCATGTTTGGGCCGCTGCTGGAGATGCGCTACGGGCCGCGCCGCTTTCTAATTCTTTACTTGGCCGCCGCCGCCGGGGCCGTCGCCCTGCACTTCGGCTTTACCTGGTTTCAGCTCGGGCAGATGCAGGAGCAGCTCCAGGCCTTTCAGCAGGACCCCACCCTGGTCCACTTCAACGACTTTTTTGGCCATCTCGATACTAAGGGGCTCAGCATGGACAACGGCCAGCGCGTAAGCACCGTCGTGGCCAACATTCAGAATGAGCTCGTCCTGCGCACCGGCGACCCCGCCCAGGCCCTGCGTGACGGCGTGGGTATGATGCAGGAGTACATCGACTACCAGCGCAACATCCCCATGGTCGGGGCATCGGGGGCCATCTACGGCATCGTGGGGGCCTTTGCCATTCTGTACCCTGACTTCAAGTTAGCCCTTATCTTCCTACCTATCCCCGTCAAGGCGCGCTACTTCGTGCCGGTCATCCTGGCCGTAGAGGTCTTCCTGGGCTTCATGCAGTTCAGTTGGGACCCCATCGCGCACTGGGCCCACATCGGGGGGGCCCTTACCGGGGGGCTACTGGCCTATCTTTGGTACCGGAGCGACCCGCCGGCCGGGGCGCAGCGGTGGGACCGTGGCGTACCGCGCTAAATTCGTAGTTTGTAGGCCTTTATCCGCGGGGCGGTAAATCTTTTTGCCCGCCAGACGTTTTTAAGGGCGAAGCCGCCACCGTTATGCTACAATCCATCTGGGACGACATCCGCCGCGAGTTCGACTATGGCAACATGGTCAACCGGATCATCATCGTCAACGTGGCCGTGTACCTGGTGATCAACCTGGCCTGGGCGGGGCTTAGCCTCTTCAATCAGCAGTCAACTCCGGAGTCGTACTACGCCATCGTTCACTTCTTCTCGATCTCCAATTCGGGTTGGCACATGCTCACCCACCCCTGGACGGTACTCACCCACATGTTCCTGCACGAGGGCTTCTGGCACATTCTGTTCAATATGCTGTGGCTCTTCTGGTTCGGCCGCATCTTTGGGGATTTGCTGGGCGATCGTCGGGTACTTCCCCTCTACATTTTGGGCGGGCTCGCGGGTGCAGTGTTCTTCTTTCTGGGTGCTAGTCTGACCGGATTTGCCGGCGACGGAGCCATCAACCATTACGCCCTCGGGGCCAGCGCCGCGGTGATGTGTATCGTGGTCGCCACCGGCGTGTTCGCCCCCGACTACAGCATTCGACTGCTTTTTCTGGGCAACGTGCGCATCAAGTACATCGTCGCTTTCGTCGTGTTGATGAACGTGATCAGCCTCGGTAACAGTGTAAATACCGGCGGCACCGTCGGTCACCTCGGTGGTATTGCCATGGGCTTCCTGTTTACCTGGTACCTGAAGCGGGGCACCGACCTGACCACGCCCATCCAGTCCACCCTCACCGGCGTGCAGAACCTCTACCACAGCATCCTGAGCCCCAGTAAGGAGCACCCCCAAGCGCGGCCCCCACGCTGCCTTTCGCGGCGGCCGCTCCGTGAAGGAAACGGCCACCACCAAGGAGCGCCCCGGCTTCATGCGCCGGGCGGGCGGGGCGGCCAAATCTAGCGGTGGTAGGAAGTCGGTGATCCTGGACAGCGAGGCCAGCCACCAGGAGCAGCTCGATGCCATCCTCGACAAGATCAAGGAGCGGGGCTATAATAGCCTGAGTAAGGAAGAAAAGGAATTCCTGTTCCAGGCCAGCAACCGCGGCTAGCGCTGGGGATGAGTCGTTTCCTCACCTTTCTTGGTACCTTCATTACCCTAGCCACGGGCTTCGGACTGCTAGCGCGCTACGTTTCTCCACACACCTTCTGGCCCCCGGCCGTGGTGGCCCTGCTACTACCGCTGCTGCTGCTATTTACCCTCCTCTTTGCCCTGCTGCAATTGCTCCGTGGCCGGTGGCGTACGGCGGTGTTTCCCGCACTCGTACTGCTGGGTGCCGTGCCCATTCTGGGTAGACTCTTTGCCTGGCCGGAGCCCGCTCCTCCCCTACCGCCCGACTCCCCCACGCTGACCCTCCTTACTGGCAACCAGCGCTTCTTCCGCTCCGCCGACGGGGCTGATGCCGACACCAGCCGCGTGGGCCGCACGTTTCGCAAGTACAATGCCGATATTGCCCTGCTACAGGAGGTACGCACCACCAGGTACCGGCTAGACTACATTCCCGAGGTGGAGTCGGCCGATCACCTCAAGCAGCGACACCAGAAGGAGGGTACCCTCATTGCTACCTACGGTACGGCCCCCGAGCCCATCAGCGCCAGCTTTTCCGAGCCGAACGAGTACAATGGCTTCATCGTCACGGATATGCCTACCCCCATCGGCAAATTGCGCATCATCAATGCCCACTTAGAAACCAACAGGATCAGTAACCTAGCGCAGGACATCGGCGGCGGCAGCAAGTCCCTCGGTGACCGCCTGGAGACCTTCGGACAGATGCTCGCCGGCTACAGCCGCGCTACCCGCGTCAGAGCCCAACAGGCCGATGCCATCCGCACGGCGGTAAACGAAAGCCCCTACCCCGTTATCCTGGGCGGTGATTTCAACGATGTACCCTCGTCCTACACCTACAACCAGATTCTATCGCCGCGGCTACGTGACGCCTGGTCGCAGCGCGGCTCGGGCCTCGGCGCCACCTTTACCGGACCGCTACCGGGGCTACGCATCGACTACTTTTTAGTCGATACGAGCCTGACCATCGTAGATATCGAGCGGCTCGCCCCGCAGTGGTCGGACCACCGGCCATTGCGGCTTACCGTGGCGCGGTAGTATACTACACATGTAGCGCCCGGTCACCCGTAGCCGCCAGCGCAGCCTCCCGGAAGGCCTCCGTATACGTCGGATGCGCATGACTCATCCGCGCAGCATCCTCCGCACTAGCCCGAAATTCCATCAGCGCCACGGCCTCGGAGATCATATCGGCGGCGCGGGCACCTACCATGTGTACGCCCAGGATTTCGTCGGTCTCGGCGTCGGTGAGCACCTTGACCATGCCTTCGGTATCCGTACTGGCACGGGCGCGGCCCAGGGCCTTGAAGGGGAATTTGCCGGACTTATAATTCACGCCGGCTTCCTTGAGCTCTTCCTCGGTCTTGCCGACGGCGGCCACCTCGGGCCAGGTGTAGACGACGCCGGGGATGAGGTTATAATCGATGTGGGGGTCCTGACCGGCAATCTTTTCGACTACGTAGATGCCTTCCTCCTCGGCCTTGTGGGCGAGCATGGCGCCGCGGATGACGTCGCCGATGGCGTAGATGTGGGGCACGTTGGTCTGCAGGTGCTTGTCGACGGCAACGCGACCTTTTTCGTCTACCTCGACGCCGGCCTTGTCGAGGCCGAGGTGCTCGGTGTAGGGGCGGCGACCTATGGCAACCAGGCAGTAATCGTACTTTTTAGTGGTCACCTCCCCATCGCTCTGCTTCTCGTACGTGACGGTTGCACCGGCGGACCCGCCCTGCACGTCCGTCACCTTGTACTTGAAGAAG
Source organism: Saprospiraceae bacterium (assembly GCA_958295895.1). Lineage (GTDB taxonomy): Bacteria > Bacteroidota > Bacteroidia > Chitinophagales > Saprospiraceae > Neolewinella. The sequence goes on from CATQHI010000027.1 coordinate 142,199, forward strand.
AAGTTGAGGCCGATTTTTTTGAGCGCGCGCATAAGCTCCTTGGAGCAGTCCTTGTCCATGAGGGGCAGGATGCGGTCCTGGAACTCGATCACGTCGACCTCCGTGCCGAGACGGCCGAACACGCTGCCCAATTCGAGCCCGATGACGCCGCCGCCGATAATGGCCATACTCTTGGGCACCTCGGTGATGTTAAGCGCCTCGGTACTGGTAATGACGCGCTTCTTGTCGTAGTTAAAGTTGTCGGGCGTGATGGGCTTGGAACCGGTGGCGATGACGAAGTGCTCGCTGCTGATGTCCTTGTCCTCCCCCTCGTTCATCGCTATGTGAAGCGTATGCGGGTCGGTGAAGCTGCCGTGGCCGTAGAACACCTCGATCTTGTTCTTCTTCATCAGGAACTCCACCCCCTTGACGGTCTGCTCGACCACCTCATTCTTCCGCTTGATCATCTGCGGCATATTGACCTTGAGGTCCTTGATATCAATACCGAAGTCGGCAAACTTATCGTGGGCGGTATGGTAGTGCTCGGTGGCATCGAGCAGAGCCTTGGAGGGGATGCAGCCTACGTTGAGGCAGGTGCCGCCGAGGCTGTTGTACTTCTCTACGATGGCGGTGCGGAGGCCGAGCTGGGCGGCGCGGATGGCGGCTACGTAGCCTCCGGGGCCGCTACCGATGATAGTCACGTCAAAATCCATGAAGTCGGGGGTGAAGGGGTTAGGGAGCTAAGGTGTAAAGGGTTGGGGGGCTATTCTGGTTTCTGTTTGGGGCCACGGCGGCGGTTGCGGTTCTTACTGCGCCGCTTGTTGCTTTTACTCTTAGGCTTATCGCCCGAAGAACTTTCGGCCTTACCACTACTCATTGGCTTGCGGTCTCCGCTGCTCCGGCTACCGGACTTCTTCTTCCGGCGGCGCTTTTCGGTGGGTAGCTCGACGGCTCCGGTGACGTCTTCGTACTCAAACACCTCTTCCTTGGTTTCGATCACTTCCTGGAAGCCCTGTAGGTCGGCGGGCTGCTTGCCGGCCTTGTTGAGGGCCAGAATCTCGTGCACCTTCTCGACGGGGATGGGGAGGAGTACCCCGCGGTTCTCCTTATAGGTGTAGTACATCAGGCCCTTAAAGATGTCGGTCTTGATGAGGATACCGAGGCCGGCGTCGGTCCGCAGTTTATCGGCCTTTTTGGGAAAGGCTTCGAGGGCTTCCATGTAGGTATCGAGCTCGTAGTTGAGGCAGCACTTCAGGCGGCCGCACTGTCCGGAGAGCTTGCTCTGGTTGATGGCGATATTCTGGTAGCGGGCCGCGGCGGTGTTGACGCTATGGAAATCGCTCAGCCAGGTCGAGCAGCAGAGCTCGCGACCGCAACTGCCGATACCACCGATGCGGCCGGATTCCTGACGGGGACCGATCTGCCGCATCTCGATCTTCACCCGCAACTGGTGACTAAACTGGCGCACCAGCTCGCGGAAATCAACGCGGCTATCGGCCGTGTAGTAGATGGTGGCCTTGCGGCAGTCGCCCTGGTACTCCACGTCGGTCACCTTCATGGGCGAGTGGTTGGTGCGGACAATCGCGCGGGCCTTGATCAGGGCGGGGAATTCCAGTTGACGGGCCTCGTGCATCTTCTCCAGGTCGCGGTCGTTGGCCTTACGTAGAATGCTCTCGGTGACCTTGGCCTCCTTGACGCCTTTTTTCTTGAGTTGCAGCAAAACCAGCTCTCCGCTCAGCGAGATGGAGCCTACGTTGTAGCCGTTCTTGGTTTCTACAGCTACGTAGTCGCCGGTGTAAACTTGTAGCTCGGGCGGAGCGTGGTAGAAGTCCTTAGAGGCTCCGTTCTTGAAGGATACTTCGACAATATCGGTAGTATAGGCATCGTCGACGCCCAGGTGGCTGAGCCAGTCGAAGGTGCTCATTTTATTACAGCTCCCGGTGCCGCAGTTGCCTTTGCTGCCGCAGCCCTGGGGGGTTCCGCAGGATGTACATCCATGATTCGGTGATTTATGATTACGCACGGGCGGCTTGTGGTGCCTCTTTAATATGGGCGGGTTCGCGGGTGCGGAGTAGGTGGTGGATGCGCAGACCGGCATCCAGGAACAGGATTTTCGGGTTAGCGTTGCGCTCGACGTATTCGGCGCATTCGCTCAGAATCCCGGTGATGCCCGCCAGTTGGTCGTGGTTGACCAGGGGCAAAAGTTTGGTGGCGCTGGCTAGTTCCTCGGCCGGTAGGCGCACACCATTATATTGATTTCCGGTTACTGAGAGCAGCAAGAATTCCCGCCAAAAGTGCAGGCAGTACCGAATGAAGTGTTTCTGGGTCTCGCGGCCCAGCGTGGCAAACTCGTCGGTCCAGGTGATGAGCTGGCTGGCACTGCCCTGGTAGCAGGCGCGCGTCCAGTCGAGCAGGCGGGGGCCGTGGGAGTCCGTGTCACTGTCGGCCAGGGACAGCGCCAGGTTATAGTTGCCGGCGGCCAGGCGGGCGGCGGCGGTGGCGGCCGGGGCGGGGGTACCGCGGGCCTGGAGGGCGGCGGCCATTTCGGCGGCGGTGGGGGCGTTCAGCTTCGTGAGCTGGCAGCGACTGAGGATGGTAGTGAGGATGAGGTCGACACGCTCGGCCACCAGGAAGAAGATGGTACGCTCGGGGGGCTCCTCGATCATCTTGAGTAGGCGGTTGCCCTCATTGCCGAGGTACTCGGGTAGCCAGACGAGCATGATCTTATACTTGCCCTCGAAAATTTTCAGACTGAGCTTGCGTAGGATGCCGGCGCAGGCCTCGCGGGTGATATTACCCTGCTTGTTTTCCGCTCCGATGCGCTGCAGCCAGTCGTTGGCTTCCTGATAGGGGCTTTCCTTCAGCGCCTCGCGCCACTGCGGCAGGAAGGGGTCGCTGGTCATCTTCGAGCCCACGGTGGGAAAGGCGAAGTGCAGATCGGGGTGTACGGTACTGACGGTCTTGCGGCAGGCCCGGCACCGACCACAACTTGTATCCCCCTCCGCACCCTGACGGTCTTCGCAGAGCAGGAGGTTGGCGACGGCCAGGGCGGCGGGCAGTCCACCGGTGCCGGGCGGGCTCACGATCAGGTTGGCGTGGGGCAGCCGGTCGGCGGCCGCTAGTTGCCGCAGCTGATCGAGCCCGGGGGATTGGTGGATAAGATGGTGAAACTGCATGATGTGGGGGGCAAAGGTACGGCGCGTTCACTGCACCCGCGAACCCGCCCTAGTCTTGCTCGTTGTACCACAAACTCCCCTTACGATGAAAAAGATAATGGTCGCCACTGACTACTCCGAAAGCGCCAGCAATGCCGTGCAGTACGGGGTAAGCCTCGCCAACCACTTCGGTAGTGCGCTCTCCCTGGTCTCGGCCGTAGAGGAGCCCTACTCAGCCGCCGCCGGGGCCCTGGTGGACATCAAAGATCACATCCGCGAGGAGGCGATGGAGACGATGGGTGGGGTCAAGGAGCAGGTCACTCCCCAGCTCAAGAACGGTGCTACGGTCGATACCCATACCGTTGACGGCGATCCCGGTCCTACTATCACCCGCGTGGCTAAGGCTAAGGGCTACGACCTGATCGTGATGGGTACGAAGGGCTCTACGGCCGCCCGCGAGCTCTTCACCGGTAGCGTAGCCAACTCCGTCATCAAGAATAGCAAACTACCCGTGCTAGCCGTACCGGACGAGGTAGGCTTCCACGACTTCCGGCGGGTACTCCTCTCCGTCGACGAGCGCAAGCTGGCCGGGGTGCACGTCATTCAACCACTGCTCGACCTGGTCAGGGCCTACAACGCCGAGCTCATCGTGTACCACGGCGATGCCGACGGCGACGGGAAGGGCTACGACCCACAGCTACCGACCTACCTGGCGGGGGTAAATCACCGCTTTGAGGTACGCAGTGGCGATGAGGATGACGTAAGCGGTGGCATCCAGCAAGCCGTGAAGCTGCACGATGCCGATCTACTCGCGATGATTTACCACGACCACGGTTTTTTCGGCCGGCTATTTAATGAGAGTACGGTGAGTAAGGTGGTGTTTGATAGTGCGGTGGCTTTGCTGGTGCTGCAGGATCATTAGTAAATCGCCTTCGGCGAGTTAGACGCCTGCCGGCTGGTTAGACCGTCTAACCAGCGCAGCGATCTAACTTTGTACGCATGTACAACTTTCTCAAACCCCTCCTCTTCCGCCTCCCCCCAGAGCGGGCCCACGCCCTTACTGTACAGGGGCTGGCCGCGACGCTGGCCCTACCCGGTGTGAGTGAGGTATTTCGAGCACGGTACCGTTTCGAGGATCCTAGGTTGGAGACGGAGCTGTTCGGTATCCCCTTCCCGAATCCGGTGGGGCTGGCGGCGGGCTTCGATAAGGACGGGAAGTACTATCGAGATATGTCAAGTCTGGGCTTCGGCTTTCTGGAGCTGGGCACGGTGACGCCGCTTCCGCAGCACGGTAATACACAGCCGCGGCTTTTTCGGCTACCGGCGGATCGGGCGCTGATCAACCGGATGGGCTTCAATAACGAGGGGGTGGAGGCGCTGGCGCGGCGGCTGCTGCGCGATGGGCGGCCCGGCAAGGTGGTGCTGGGGGGCAACATTGGTAAGAATAAGGTGACGCCTAATGAGCAGGCGACCTCAGATTACGTGAGTTGCTTTAAGCGGCTTTTCCCGCTAGTAGACTATTTCGTGGTCAACGTGAGCTCGCCGAATACACCCAATCTGCGGGAATTACAGGATCGGGAACCGCTTACGGCCTTACTCTCTACCCTTCAGGAGCTTAATCTCGACTTAGCCCGCAGTGCGCAGCGGCAGACCGAAGAGCTCGGTACTCCGGGAGAGCTCTGGCACCAAAAACCTATATTGCTCAAGATCGCTCCGGACCTTTCCGATGGGCAACTGGATGATATACTGGCTATTGTACGGAATACCGGTATTGCCGGGCTTATTGCTACGAATACGACCATCGCAAGGGAGCCACTGGTTACGGATATGCAGGCGGTGGAGGGGATCGGAAACGGAGGCCTGAGTGGGGCACCGCTGCGTAGGCGGGCTACGGAGGTGATTCGCTATTTATACGATCGCAGTGAGGGTAGTGTGGATATCGTGGGTGTGGGGGGGATTGATAGTGTGGAGGCTGCGGTGGAGAAGTTCGCGGCTGGGGCTAAACTGGTGCAGTTGTATAGTGGGATGGTGTATGCTGGGCCTGGCTTGGTGCGGGATGTGAAACTGGGATTGTTGGGGGCCTAGCGACCTTGGTAGGTAACTACAGATTGATCAGAAGGTCTGGCGGCCTTGGTTTTGAACCACAGAGTGCACAGAGGGCCACAGAGAAGGCGAGGCAGATTAGGTATCTTGTATGAAGCGTTTGATGCCATCCCGCATACGGTGCACGTTGAAATTCATGAGTAGGCCCTACTGTCAACCCTGATAGACGGAGGTAAGCTAGAACTTGGGCGTGATGTACCGGCTCTAGCTCCTTCACCGCTTTCAGTTCTAGTAACACTTGATTCTCAACGATCATATCTGCGCGGTATCCGTCTCCAAGTTCTATACCCTTATAGGTAAGGGGGATCCTAACCTGACTTATCGCACTGAAACCTCGCGTTTGAAGTTCATGGACTAAACATTGTTCGTACGCAGATTCTAGAAGTCCAGGTCCTAGTTCGGTATGTACAGCAAACGCAGCTGCTCGGATCTCATAGGTAAGCTCATTCGTATTCATGGCCGCAAGGTCCAGCCTCTTACTCTACTATATGTGGAGTTGTGTTAAATATGGGTCTGGTACACCATCAACACGCGTTAAAAAAAATGCAGCTATAACACGAAGAATTGACCCATCGCAACCAGTATAACTATCACTACCCCTCTGTGTATCTCTGCGCCCTCTGTGGTTCAACAAAAGCGCCGCAGGCGCCCCGGCCGCCAGGCCCCTACCCCCGCCGAGCCCGCTTCCGCTTGGCCTGCTCCTTCCCCCGCTCCTTCGCCGCCCGCTTCTGCCGCCGCCGCGTCTTCTTATCCTTCGTCACCGTAGGGCAGATCACGTCGCCGAAGTAGTAGTTCAAGCCAACTCCCAGGAAGAAATAGCGGTCATTCACCGTAGCATCACCGCGCTGGGTACCCTCGCGGTCGAGGCGGGGACCGCCATCCTCGGGCGGCAGACTGCGGTCGCTGAGGAAGAACGCCGCATCGCCGTTGCTAGCCCGCAGGGCCACCGGATCGGGGTAAACGGTGCTGACGTCATCGAGGTAATCGGTGGTGGTGTTACGCAGGCTCAGGTGGGCATCCATACTCCAGGCGTAGGAAAGATCCCAACGGATACCGACGCCGTAGGCCAGGGCCAGACCGAAGGGACTGTACCGCTCGCCCTGCCGCTGCCCCTCGGTACCCAGTTGGCGTAGCTTCACGCTCTGGCCCCCGTCGGCAATCGTCTTCGGTACGTAGTGAAAGGCCGAGAAACCCACGAAGGCGTAGGGCGTAAAGAAGTACTGCCGGCTACCGTGGTAGTAGGGCAGGAAATTGAACTCGAACTGCCCGCTGAGCTCGGTGAGCCGCGTCTGGAAGCTGAGGTTGCGAATGCGCTCGAAGGTATTCTCGCTCTCGCTGTCGTAGGCCTCGATGCGGCCGTGGTTGAGGCTGCCCCGCACGGCGATGCGGTGATTAAAATTGTAACGGACCATGATGCCCCCGGCCAAATTCGGGTGATTGAAGCGAAACTGGGTGTTGAGGTCACCGAGGTAGAAGGAGCTACCGAGCCAGCCGCCCAGCTCCAGACCGCGCATCTGGAGTTGGGCGTGAGCGGAGAAGGAAAACAGGAAACAGAGGATCAGTAGTCCGGAGGTAGCTAGCCGCATGTACAGAGGTAGAATGGCCTACTTAACGCCGGAGTTCGGCGCTACGGTATGTAGGCGGGCGGGTTGGGGATGGGGGGCGACAAAGATAGGTGGCCCCGCCCTAAAGATTAAGCCAGTAGGTCACCTTAGCTACCAGTGACCGGTTCTTGACCCCGAAGTCGAGACTGTCGTAGTTGTCGGTGTAGACCAGGAAAAAGTCGCTCACCGGGGCAAAGCGCCACTGTAGGCGGGCGTTGACGTTGATGTTGTCGATCTGGTCGTTGTACTGTAGGAAGGTGGTGAGGAAGACCGACTTGGAGAAGGTGAAGTCAATACGCGGACCGATCAGAAACAGGGCCGTGCTCGCGTAGGGCTCCGGCAGATCGAGGTAGGAATAGCTTACCCGCAGGTCGATGCTGCCGAAGGGCTGGTACCGGTACTGGAGGTTACCGGCGACGCCGTAGGACTGCCCGTTGAAAAACTGCCCGGCATCTACGCTAAACTCGGTGCTGAACTTACGGCGGCGGTCGCTCCGGTAATTGAGAAAGCCGGCCCAGGCGCCGTAGCCCCGGTTGCCGGGCAGCGGCGTGGCACCCGTGCGGGAGGGGTCGAAGTCCTCGAAAAGGAAGATATAGTTGTAGCCCCCGCCCAGACTCAGCTCGCTGGTGTTGGCGTAGCGCCACTCGTAGCCGACCGAACCGTTGCGGTCGGTGAGCCCGTCGCCCGGCTGAAAGAAGGCGCGCAGCTCGGTGAAGGGACCCTTCGTGATCACGTTGGGGTTTTTGGGATAGTCGATGCGGGCCGCCTCCACCCCACTCGAGAAGTAGCCCCGCCGCGGCACGAACCCTACCTCGGCGTTGAAGTCCTCCCCGACGTAGATGTGGTCGTACTGCACGTTCCAGTTGCGGTGGCGATACTCGAGGTTGAGCCCGTGGGTGTAATCGTCGCCGCCCTCTTTGTCCGAAAAGCTGCGGTGCAGGAACGTCTTGCCGTTCCAGGCGTTGTCGCGGGTGGCGAGGTTGTAGTCAAGGCCTACGACGCGGTTGAAGTTAGCGTTGGTTTCGGTGGTGTCCGTGAAGTTGGTGAAGTTCTGCTTGTTGACGAAGATGCCGCCGACGTTGCTGCGTGCGCCCACCCGTTGCTGTAGGGCGGCCACGGTGTAGTTGAAGCTCGGTAGGCCCTGATCGCGGTTGTGGGCAGCCTGCATGTTGAGCAGTCCCACCCGCAGGTCGTCGGTGAGCTTGCCACTCAGACGGGCCCCGAAGTAGATGGGGTTTTGCAGTCCCTCGCCCGTGGTGGTATCCCGCGTCACCCCGATGCGCCGGCTGAAGAAGGGATTGGCCCGCTCGAAGCCGAAGCTGCCGAACAGGTCGGCGTTCTCCAGAAAAAACTGCCGCCGCTCCGGAAAGAAGACCTCGAAGCGGGTGGTGTTGATCACCTGCTGGTCCACCTCCACCTGGCTGAAGTCGGGATTCACCGTCAGGTCCAGGTTCAGTCCGCTGCCGATACCGACCTTGGCATCGCCCCCCAAGTTGCCGTCAAAGTCGGTGGGGGTTTCGGCCTGGTAGTCGCGCCGCATACTGCCCCCGGCGTAGGGGATCAGCACCAGGTTCTTGCCCTGGGCCTGCGGCGCTCCGCCCTCGAAGCGCAGGGCGCCCATGTAGGCCAAACTCATGATGGTTTGGTTCTGGGGGATGCGGTGCCAGGTCGAGCGGGTGTTGCTCTGGGTATCCATCCGGTAGCTATTGAAAAACCACTCGGCCGCGCCGTTGGGAAAACGCAGGCTGGAGAAGGGGATGATCATCTCGCAGCTCCAGTACCCATCGCCGATATAGCTCTCGCCGCGCCACTTATTGTCCCACTCCTCACGGAAGTCGTCGCTGCTCTCGCCCCCGTTGTAGATCAGCGCCTCGCGGGTCACGCCGTAGGGATTCATACCGAAGACGATAGCATTGGTCTTATCCCGGAAGGGGTTGAGCACGAAGGTGATGTTGTCGTTGCCCCCGGCCCGGTAATCGCGCCGCAGGCTCGGGATGATGTACTTATTACCGGGCGTGCGGCACAGGGCGGCTACGTAGAAGTTGTGGTCATCGTAGCCGAAATAGATCTCCGTGGGGTAGGCAGCGTGCTGGCGGTCGGTCGGGAAGGTCTCCCAGAAGTCCCGGGCCGGCTGCCCGTTCTGCCACTCCAGCTCGTCGAGTTTTCCGTCGAGCGTGATACCTTCACTGAAGCGCACGGCCGTAGCGGTCGGCGCCTCGTTGGCGGTCACCTCGTCGAAGGGAGCTTGGGCGGTAAGGGGGGCGGCAAGCAGCACAAGGAGCAGCAGGCCGAACGGGGGCAGGTTCACGGGGGACCAAGATAGGTGCTCCCCCCTCACTTTAGTGCACTACCAGCTGTGGTGGGCGCTGAGCTGCAGTTGATCCTTCTCCCATACCGCCGTCGTCTGGTTCATCCACCCCGGCTGCACCCGCAGCCGGTCGGTGAGTCCGTTGCGCAGCAGCAGTTGTTCCAGGTCGCCGCCGGGGTTCCAGAACCGGAACTGCGCATCCCATATACTCCGAAGGTACCACCGCCGAACTGGGCGGTGTAGAAATACACGTACCAGGCCCCGAGCTGCTCTTCCGGTACCGACTGGACGTGGGTAAACTGTGTACCGGTAAAGCAGGAGAACAGGAGTAGGGTGCGTAGCATGGAGATTCAGTAGTACGTTGCTGGTGAGGTATAGTTCGGGAGTGGGCGGGGCCGCGGGTGCGGAGATAATCGCTATTACCGTCGTACCCGGTAAAGCCGGTACCGCTCCGTCGCCCCCACCGCCACCGTATCCAAGCCCTCCACCACCTCCGTCTTGCGGGCGACCAGGAAGTCATGATCCAGCCGCCGGCCCACCGCCGTGTCGATGCTCACCTCGTTCGTGCGGTACAGGTAGCTGACGATCTCGCCGATATCACCCTGGGAGCCGATCGTGGTGCCCTTAGGCAGTACGGTATTCATGGCCTCCACGTCGCCCAGTACGACGCGGTCGCGGCGGGTGACCTGCCCCCAGTGGCGGGCGGTGTTGGCGAGCGAGAGGACCAGCAGTACGCCAGCAAGTCCGGTTACCCATCTACCCGTGCGGCCTGACCAGGGAGTAGCCATAAAGTGCGCGGCCGCGGGTGCAAGCAACAGCGCAAAGCCCAACGCGAAGTACGCCATCGACGGCAGCAGGTAGTAAAACGACTGCTTGGGACTAATGGCTAGGGGGAAGGAGGCCGCTACCCCCAGACTGAGGAAAAGGTACGCCGCCTGCACCTGCGTCCCCCGCCCGATCGTGTTGCCCAGTTTACGGTACCCATAATAGAGGCCGAGAAGCGTAAGCAGCACCGTCGGCAGCAGGATCTCAAAGGTGCGCCCGATGATGTAAAAGCGGTTGGTACGGTAATGACGCTCCCAGCTCCGCTCGGAGTTCAGACTGGCCAGTACCTGGGAGTCGAAGTAGCTGGTGAGGGAATCGCGGGCGGCGTCGACCTGCCAGAGTAAGGCATAGAAAACAACTACGGTGGCAGTCATACCGAGCGTAAGCAGCAGGGCACGCGGCAGATGCTGACGGCGGTACACGAGCCAGTGCAGCACGAAAAACCCGAGGGGGAAGAGCGCTACGAAACCTTTACAGAGATTAGCCAGCGCTACGAGTAGGCCAGCCAGCACCGCCCAAATCAGCTGCCTCCACAATCCGGCGGCGCGTACCCCCCGGAGTCCGGCCCAGACCGCCCCAAGCGTAAATAGTGTCATGGTGGGCTCCAGCACATTGGCCGGATAGAAGTGGTAGACCACCTCGTTGGCCAGCCACAGCGTGAGCGGCACGAACCAGCACCTCCGGGCGGCCGGCAGTTCCCGTAGCGCCTCCCGCCAGAGGACTACGATGAGCAGCGCCGATAATAGGAAGATGGTAAGGGCATAGAAGCGCTCCGTAGCGATGCCCTCCCCCAGCACCTCGAAGAAAAGTGACTGAATGCCGAAGACCAACGGCGGATGCTCGTGGAAACTGAAGTGATGAATCTCGGAGAGCTTCGGATCCCAGAAGGTGCCTACCCCGCGGGCGAGGTTTTTGGAGAGGCCGGCGTAGGCTAGTCCGTCGGTATACATGCTGCGCTCGACGAGCTCGGAGGCTACGAGAAAAAAGAAGAGGATTAGGGGAAGTAGGTAGAGGGCGCGTTTACTGGTGGGCATGGGGTAAAGCTACTGTGGGGGTGCCCGTTGTGTTGTAAGAACTTTCCTCACACTTCCTACGTAGCTTTGTACTGTGAGCGCGCCCACCGCCATCCTCTTTTTCTCCCGCACCGCCTCCGCCGAGGCGCAGGCTAAGGCCTTTGGACCTAGAGGAGAACGGGTGGCCGCTGCCCTCATTCGCCGTACCGAGCGTACCCTGGCCCGCGCCGGCCTACCGGTGTACCGTAGCGACGAGCGCCAGCAGTTGGAGGATCGAGACTTTGGCGGTAAGCTATCCGCAGCGGTAGCCGACGTATTCGCCCGGGGCCACGCCCACGTGATCGTGGTGAGCAACGACTGCCCCCGGCTGAATGTAGCGGCGATCCGGCAGGCTACCCGTACGCTGGAGGCCGGCCGGCATGTGGTTGGCCCCGACACCCGTGGCGGTGCCTGGCTGATCGGGCTACGGGCCGACACCTTCGATCCACACACCTTCGCCGCCCTCAACTGGCAGAGCCCCGCGGTAGCCGAGGAACTGCTCCTGCACCTCCAGGATTGCACCCAGCTCACCTGCCGCACCGACTATAATGAGCTTAGGGAGCTACGGGCCGACTGGCACCAACTCGCCACCCACCTCCCCACCCTAGCCTTCCTCTTCCTGGTTCCCACCGCCTTTGCGTCTTGGAACACTCCCCCTCCCCAGCTCGCAGGCATGCCCCACGCCCGAGCTCCGCGGTCCCCCACGCGCCCTGTAGCGCACCTGGCCTCCCTGAGCCGCCGCCCCTTTATTCCTTAAGCCCTTTTCTCCCTTACCCTTAGCTCCCCCAGAGCCAAGCCCCTTACCCTATGAAACACTTTCTCCTCCTCCTCGCCCTGGCGATCCCCCCCCTCGTGTACGCCCAGCAGGACATCACCGTCGAACTCATCGACTACCAGTCTAACGGACCCGCCCCGGCTGAGCTGTCTGTGACGCTGACCAACACTAACCAGGGCATCAACCGCGCGGCCGTCACCGACGCCCAGGGCCGCGTCATCTTCCGCGCCCTACCGGCCCTGGCCGGCTACCGCATCACCGTGCCGGAGTCGGAGGACTACCTGGACGGCGAGAGCGAGCCCATCGACCTGCGGGCCAACCAGAGCCGGACGGTGCAGCTCATTCTGTTTAGCCGGCAGACGGTCGACCTCGACGTCATCAGCGTAGCGGCCACCAGCTCGGCGCGGATCAACCGCCAGGATGCCGAGGTGGCCTTTGAGCTCTCGGAGGAGGAATTACAGGCCCTGCCCATCGAGGGCCGCGACATCACCCGGGCGCTGTACCGGCTACCGAACGTGAGCCAGGCCACCGGCTTCTATCCCGAGGCACCGAACGTGGCGATTAACGGGGCTAATCCGCTGTTCACCAGCTACCTCATCGACGGACTGGACAACAACGAGCGCTTTCTGGGCGGACAAAAATTTGCCATCCCGAGCGGCTTCGTGCGCAACCTGACCGTACTGACCAACAACTACTCGGCGCAGTACGGACTGACGAGTAACGGCGTGATCAACGTCACGACCCGCTCCGGCTCCAATGAACTGACGGGAGAGGTCTTCGGCCTTTACCGCCCCAGCAGCGGTAACCTCGGCGATGACGACTTCACCCTGCGCGACCTGAGCGGTAACCCCGTGCGCGACGGCTTCCAGCGCTTCCAGGGCGGCTTCGCGCTCGGCGGACCGATCAAGAAGGACCGGACCTTTTTCTACGTTGACGTGGAGCATACCACCGACCTCAAGGGCAATACCCTGAGCAGTCCCGCCCTCGGTGTCAACGAGACCGTGCAGGGCACCAATACCTTCACCTACCTCAGCGGTAAGGTGGATCATAACTGGAGCGATAAGTTCCGTTCGAGCCTGCGCACCAATATCGGCCGGGTGGGTATCGAGCGGCAGGGCGGCGGACTGGAGGGCGGCGTCACCTTCCCATCGGCCGGCAACCAGCAGGACCGCAATTCCTTCCTACTGGCCAATACTAACACTTACCTGGGCACCAACTTCAGCTCGCAGACCAACCTACAGTACGCCCGCTTCCGCTGGAACTACGCTCAACCTACGGACAATGACAACCCGCAGGTGACCGTGCTGGGCCCTACCGGTGAGAACATCGCCATACTCGGCCACCCCGGTTACGTCTTCGACGAGGTCGAAAACACCCTACAGCTGCAGCAAAACTTGTCGTTCTACCTCGACCGCCACACCCTCAAGACCGGCTTCAATGTGATCAGTGCCGACCATCAACTCTTCGGCGGCGGGGTGCCTAACGGGGCGTACCAGGTGATGCTCGACGAGGGGCAACTCGGGGCGCTGCGCGAGCGGAACCTGGGTAGCAATATCAGTCCCCAGGATATCCCCGCCGACGTAAACGTACTCGGCTACAACATCGAGCTACGCCCCAGTAGCTTCGGTACCCGGCAGAATATCTACAGCCTGTACGTCGAGGACCAGTTCGCGCTCGACGACCGACTCAACCTCACCGCCGGCCTGCGTTACGATTACGATAACTTAAGTAAGGGCGGCAGCAACCGCGGCGACTACAACAACATTGCCCCCCGCCTCAACTTCAATTACAAGCTAGGCAATCTCTCGGCCCTGCGCGGCGGCTACGGCATCTTTTACGATAAGGTGCTCTACGCCGTATACAGCGACGCCCTGCAGCAGAACACCACCGACCCCGGCTACCGGGCACAGCTGCAGGAGCTCATTCGCCAGGGCATTCTGCCCTCTGACACCGACCTCGACCGCATCACCTTTGACGGCAACCTCGGTGCCTCGGCCAGTAACGTGACCTACCTCCAGGGGCCCACCGCCGCCCAACTACAGGGTCAGCGCGCCGGCGTCTTCAGTGGCGAGCGCCGCATCCTTAATCCCAATGGCTACGACAATCCCTACACCCACCAGCTGACCCTGGGCTACCAGTACCAGGTCAACGACCGTACGCTCTTCTACGTGGACCTAGTCCACAACCGCTCCGAGAACCTCTACCGCCTGCGCAACCTCAACGCGGCGGCCGAGTATCCGATCACCGATCCGAATAACGTAGTGGTGCGCACCACCGATCAGGCCGATGCCACCCGCCCGGTACCCATCGTAGGCGATCGGGGCGTCATTAGGGGGGACACCATCACCGGCGTGGCCCGCAACGTCACGGTCACCGAGGCCGGAGGCAAGGCTCGCTACTACGCGGCTAGCTTCGTGCTGCAACAGGCCGAGGGGGCCAACCACCTGAGCTGGCGGCTCAACTACACCCTCTCCTCCCTCAAGAACGACACCGAGGACATCAACTTCCGGGCCATGGACGGCAACAACTTCGCCGCCGAGTACGGGCCCAGCATCAACGACCGCCGCCACATCATCAACGCCATCGGCACCTACGCCGCCCCCTTCGGCCTGCGGGCTACCCTGGCGGCTCTGGTGCAGAGCGGTCAACCCGTGAACCGTATCCCCGACGCCACGATCTACGGCACGGCCGACCTCAACGGCGACGGGGCCGGCTTCGGCGACGCCTACGTCGGCAACTCCGACCGCTTCCCGGGCGAGGCCCGCAACTCCGACCGCCTGCCCTGGTCATACGTCTTTGATCTCTCTTTGGAATACCGCCTGCCCTTCGCCGGCGAGCACCTGGCCGTCTCCGCCGATGTCTTCAACCTCCTCAACACCCGTAACCTCAGCGGCTACAGCAACAACGCCACCCAGAGCAATCAGATCCAGGTCGGGGCGGCCGGCTCCGGCATCGTACAGCGCAACGCCGACGCCCCCCGCCAGGTGCAGCTCGGCCTCCGCTACTTGTTTTAATCGCATCTGCTCCGACTTTGTCGGGGCCCAACTCCCTTTCCCCATGCTCCAAGCCGCCGTCTACAGCAACCAAATCGTAGGACTCGAAGACTACTTCCAGTCCAACCCGAAGGTCGCCTACCACTTCCTGATCGTGGATGGGAAGACCCGCCACGACCTGCGCCCCTATGACCTGCTGATCGTCCCCAACGGCACCGACCAGATCGCGGTAGGCCGCTTGAAGCGAGACATCCACGCCTTCCTGGACGCCGGCAAGACCGTCTTCTGCTTCGACGGCTGGTTCACCGACTGGGTACCCGGCAACCAGTGGGTCATGGACAATAGCCGCAAAACCATCAACATCCGCTACACGGTCCGCAGCGATCGCCACGGGCTTTTCGACGGCATCTCCGTAGAGGACTTCACCTTCCTGCACGGCATGAGCGGCTGGTGGGCCTGCGGCTACATCAACCCCGCCCCCGCGGCCGACGTAGTCCTGGAAGATACCTGGGGCCGCGCCATCATCGTCCTTGATGAGCACACCACCCCCGGCACCCTGCTCCTCACCGCCAGCGGCCCCCTGGGCGATAGCTCCTACGGCCTCACCGACAACGCGGGCACCTTCGCCTCCCTCGCCCGCTTCTACCACCGCCTGCTGGACCGCCTGGTCATCCCCACTCCAGTCTCCTGATCCCCCATCCCTCGTCCCCAAATCCCCCCCATCCCTAAATCCTACCCCCCATGATCGGTCTAATCTTCAACGGCGTCTGGTCCCAGTACACCTTCGCCCGGGCGGCCAAGTACCGCGCGCTCTACCGGCTCATCTACGTCCACGATCTCGACGCTACTCAACTCGAGGGGCTGGAGGCGCTGGTCATTCCCTTTCAGTCGAACCAGGTGGCGCTGAGTGCGCGCAAAGAGTTGATCTACGACTTCCTGGCCGCCGGCAAAAAAGTCTTCGTCGAGGGCGACAGCTCCGCCAGTTGGCTCGATGCCCGGTGGGAGGACCGGCCAGTCAATAACTACTGGTGGGTCACCGATCCGGACAATCCGCCGGTGAGCGCTACCGATTACACCCACCCCGTGTACCAAGGTCTGAAGCCCCGCCACGCCTGCTGGCACACCCACGGCGCTTACACCCGCATACCGGAGGGGGCCGAGATCGTACAGACCAACGCCGCCGGCGAGGTGATCAGCTGGCAGACCGGCACCTACGGCGGCACCCTCTTCGCTACTACCCTGGACCCGGTGGTGGAGCACGGCATTCAGCAGATCACCCACCTGGACAACTACGTGGATCGCATGACCGCCTGGCTGTGCGGCAAGACGCCTGCGGGGGAGTTCACCTTCGCGGCGGCCGACTTCGGCGTGACCCCCGAACGGGCGCTGGCATGAGGGGGTGGTGGATCGGTTTGCTGTTGCTGCTACTTGCCTGCGGAGAGGAGCAGGATACCTCCGCAGGGGAACTACCCGCGGACTGGGACGGCATCGTCGCCGCCGCCCGCGGCCAGACCGTCGACTGGATGATGTGGGCCGGCGACCCCCTGATTAACGACTACGTCACCTCCTACGTGGCCCCTACCGTACGGGAGCGTTACGGCATCGAGCTCAACGTCATTCCCGGACAGGGCAGCCAGATCGTGCAGCTCCTACTGGGCGAGTTGGAGGCCGGACGGGAGCGCAGCGAGATCGACCTGGGCTGGATCAACGGGGAAACCTTCTACCAGCTCCGCCAGATCGACGGCCTCTACGGTCCCTGGACCGAGCGGCTGCCCAACGCGCGCTACATCGACTTCGACAATCCCTTCATCGGTACCGACTTCCAGCAACCCATTGCGGGCTACGAGCTGCCGTGGGGCAATGTGCAGATGACCGTGATCTATGACAGCTCCAAGGTGGCTACCCCACCCCGTACGCGGGCCGAGCTGCTTGCTTTCGTGCGGGCGAATCCCGGTCGCCTCACCTGGCCCACGGAGTTCACCGGACTGACATTCCTCAAGGCGCTACTGATCGACATTGCGGGCGGCGGGCAGGCGCTGTCGGGCGACTTCAACGAGGCCGACTACGCTCGGTACAGCAAGGAGCTCTGGGCCTACGTCAATCAGCTCAAACCCTATCTCTGGCGCGAGGGCCGGACCTTCCCCGAGACCCTGGCCGCCCTGCACCAGATGTTCGCCAACGGGGAGTTGTGGTTCACGATGAGCAACAACGACGTAGAGGTCGATAACAAGATCGGCGAGGGGCTCTTCCCCGCTACGGCACGGGCCTACGTACCGGACTTCGGTAGCATCCAGAACAGTCACTACCTCGGCATCACCAGGCTAAGCGATGACAAGGCAGCGGCTATGGTGGTGGCCAACTTTTTGATCAGTCCGGAAGCGCAGCTGCGCAAAGCCGACCCGGCCGTCTGGGGCGATGGCACGGTATACGCCCTGGATCAGTTGCCGGACAGCCTCCGCACGGCCTTCCAAAACCTGCCCGGCCGGGTACACGCGCCGCAACGGGCGGCGATCCAGGCCAATGCCCTCCAGGAGCTTGCCCCCGAGTACATGATCCGGCTGGCGGAAGATTTTCGCACCCAGGTAATCAACCGGTAGATGAGGCGCCGCGGCATACCCTGGCTTTTTCTGCTCCTGGCCGTGGGGCCGGTGGTGCTGGGCCTGGGCTACGCCTTGCTGTACAGTTTGGGCTTGGTCGGCCTGCTCGGTCGCGGCTTCACCCTGGAGCACTGGGGGGCGGTGGTGCGCAGCGCGGACTTCTGGGGGGCACTGGGGCTAAGTACCTTCATCGCTGTAGTAACTATCACCCTCAGTACGGCCCTGGCGCTGGCGGCGGTGCTCCGCTGGCAAGAGCACACCCTGCGGGGACTACGTACTTACGCTTTCTACCTTCCCCTGGCGCTGCCGGCGACCGTCATGGCCTTCCTCATCTTTCAGTGGCTGGGAGATGCGGGTTTGCTTTCCCGGCTGGCCTTTGCGCTCGGGCTCACCAACTCCACCACCGACTTTCCCAGCCTGATCAACGACCGCTGGGGCACTGGCATCATCGTGGCCCATACCCTGATGGCCACCCCCTTTCTGACCATCTTTCTGGCCAATCTCTACCGCAGCGAGCGGGTCCGGGAGGTCAGTCAGGTAGCGGCTACGCTGGGGCTGCCACCGGGCAGGGTCGCCCGCCGGCTCGTCATTCCGCTGTTGTTGCGGCAGGGCCGGTCGACGCTGTTGCTCTACGCCGTTTTCGTCTTCAGCAGCTACGAGATCCCGCTATTGCTGGGCAGTCAGTCGCCGGCGATGCTCTCGGTGCTCACCATTCGTAAGCTGCAGCGCTACAACCTGGCCGATATCCCCCAGGCCTACGTGATCAGCGTACTCTACGCCCTCCTCCTGGTGGCCGTGCTACTCCTCTGGCTGGGCTGGAGCCGCTACCGCAGAAACACCGCGCTGCATGAAGCCTAGGCTCGGATCGGCACTGCTCTTTCTGCTCGCGCTCTTCCCCTTCGCGTTCCTGCTGCTGCTTTCGGTGAGTCAGCGGTGGGTGTATCCCGACCTACTACCGGCCGGCTGGTCGCTGCGGCCCTGGGGGGATGCCCTCGGGCGGGGGGACGATCTGGGCGTGGCCCTGCTTACCTCCCTGCTTATCGCCCTTACGGTGGGGGCGGTGGGTACCCTGCTGGGCTTTGCTACGGCGCGGCGACTGAGTCTGCTTCCCCGGGGCCGGCGGTGGTTGCGGTTGGCTTATCTACCCTACGTGTTTGCGCCGGTCCTTCTGGCGGCCTGTTTGCAGTTCTATTTTCTGCGGCTGGGGCTGAGTGGCCGGGTGGCGGGGGTGTTGCTGGCGCAGCTGTTCATCGTCTATCCCTATGCCGTCATTCTGGCCAGTAGCTTCTACACCTCCCGGTTGCGCGACATGGAAGATCTGGCGGGGACGCTGGGTGCAACGCCGGTGGAGGTAGCCCGCACGGTCTCCTGGTACCTACTGCGCGGTCCGCTGGCGATCGTCTTCTTTCAGTCCTTTCTGATCAGCTGGTTCGAGTATGGCCTGACGCTGCTGATCGGGGTAGGTAAGGTGGCTACCCTGCCGCTGAAGGTCTTTCAGTTTGTCAACGAGGCGAATATTTTTTACGCGGCCATGGCGGCTAGCTTGCTGGTGGTGCCGCCGGTGCTGCTACTGTGGATCAATAAGCGGCTCTTATTCGTTACCCGCTAATGGAAGGCTACCTCGACGCACGGCAGATCAGTAAAACCTTCGGGCGGGAGCGTGTCCTGAACGATTGCTCGCTGCAATTGGCGAAAAGCAGCACCCTCAGCGTCCTCGGCCGCTCCGGCAGCGGTAAGACCACCCTACTCAAGATCATCGCCGGACTGGAGACGGCCGACAGCGGCACGATCACCCTGGACGGCACCTCACTCTACCGCGTCCCTCCGCACCAACGCGGGGTGGTGTACCTCTACCAGGAGGCACTGCTCTTCCCCCACCTCAACGTCTTTGAGAACGTCGCCTTCGGACTACGCATCCGCAAGGTGCCCGAGCCGGAGCTCCGCGAGCGGGTAGACCGGATGCTGGGCGAACTACGTATACAGGATCAGGCCCGTAAGTCGCCCAACCACCTCAGCGGCGGGCAGCGGCAGCGGGTGGCCTTCGGGCGGGCGCTCATCATCAACCCCCGCGTACTGCTCCTCGACGAGCCCTTCGGCGCCCTGGATGCCCGTACGCGGGGGGAGATGCAGGAGTTTTACCGGCGTATTGCGGCTGAGTTTCGTATCACCTCCGTCTTCGTCACCCACGACCTGAAGGAGGCCCTGCTGATGGGCGACCGGCTGGCGGTGATGGAGGGGGGTAGTCTTACGCACTACGCTAGTCGGGAGGCCTTCGTGGCGGATGCGCGTACGGGAGTCGCCGCGGAGGTCTCGTTCTGGCAACATCTTCAGCTGAAAAATCATGAATAGCGACTTTGACCATATAGAATCCGTCTACTGGGTCTTCACCCAGCTCTGCAACGACCACTGCGACCACTGCTACAACGCCAGCGGACCGCAGGGCAGCCGCATCTCCCACGCCGAGTGCATGGCCATCATCGAGAACCTGCCCGAGCGGATGGACCGGCTCATCCTCAGCGGTGGGGAGCCCCTGGCCGACCGGAAGCTGCTCTTCGCCATCCTCGACCGCATCCGGGAGCGCTACGGCGACACGGTGCAGCTCATGCTCCAGACCAACGGCGACCTACTCACCCCGGCCCACCTCGACACCCTCATCGAAAAGGGAGTCACCCGCTTTGACATTGCCAGCATCGACCGCTTCCATAAGGCCGCCGGCTCGCGGTTGATGGAGCTGGCTGAGCTCTTTGAGTCCCGCGGCGTCGACGGCCAGGACAGGGACCCCCTCATCGAGAAAGAAACCTACCTCAAAAAATCCAGGCTCAGCTGGGGCTACTGGGGTGCCAACGAGGAGATGTGGCTCGGCGGCAACTGGGCCCGCGGTCGCGCCCTGGAAAAGGACATCTGGCTGCGCGATCCCCGCCACAACTTTTGCACCATCCTCTCCGGGGCCCGCAACTTCCTGGGCGGCTACACCGACATCCCGCAGGAGATCAGCATCCAGCTCTGGCGCATCAATCCCTGCTGCCCCGGCACCAAGTTCCCGATGGGCGATGCCCGCGTGGATAAGGTGAGTGAGGTACTCCAGCGCATGTCCACCCACCCTGTCTTCCGGCACCTCAACGACGGCAACCCCTACCGCATGGGCGAGCACCTGGGCATCAGTGAGGCCGAGGCGATGGCGCAGGGCACCGCCCTCCAGAACGTCTGCCTCTACTGCGATCACTTCTTCGGCGCGCACATGCGCGAACTGGAGCGGGGCAGCTTTGTGGCGTTGCCGGTTGCCGGTCGCTGAGCCGGTCGTCAGCCGAGTCATTGCCCAACTACCACCCCTAAAAGACTTCCTATCTTCCCTACCCCAACCCCCCGCCCGGCATGCCCCTCCGTCTCCTCCTCCCACTCCTGCTTGCCGCCATCCACCTCCCCGCCCAGACCCTCATCGAAGGCCGTGCCCCCGCCGCCTACCGCAACGAGCTTGTCCAGCTCGACATTCTCGACGACCATATCGATGTGGTAACCATCGCGGACTACATGATCCTGGCGCAGACGGAGGTAGATTCCACGGGCTACTTCCGATTTAACGGGCTCACCCTGCCCGCAGAACCGAACTACTACCGCATCCGCTACCGTAAACGGGCGGACCCTCCGGTGAGCATGGACTTCTTAAAGCGCCACTACCTACATGCCGTAATGCAGGCGGGAGACACGCTACGCACCGACGGCCTCGGTCTAATAAGTGCGAGCGCAACCAACACCGCACTTATCCGCTTCGAAGCCCAGTTCGATACCTACGCAGATGCCGACAACCCCACCCTACCGACCCGTGCACGGGAGGAGCTCACCCAGCTTCGTAGTGACTACATTCACCGCACCATTCAGGATACGGAGGCTGATCCCTACGTCAGGGTATTCGCGCTCGGTAAACTCGGGGAGGATGCCCCCGACCAGCGAGCCCTCCAGGCCGGTAAGGAAGCCCTTGCCCTCACCGATCTCCCTCTCTCCTACGAGGAGCAACTGATGCATGACCTCGGCGGATTCGTCTACCGGGACCTACAGCGGCAAAACACCTGGCTGAAGTTAGCGCTCGGCATCCTACTCATCATCACCGGGTACTGCTGCTGGTTACTCTATACTCGCCGACCCGTGGCAACTGTATCGCATGACTTATCGACGCCAGCAGCTACCGACGAGCTGACTGAAAAGGAGCGGGAGGTGCTGGAGCAGATCGCGGGCGGTCATAGTAACAAGGAAGTAGCCGCCCGGCTATTCATCTCCGTATCGACCGTCAAGTCGCACATCAACAGCATCTACCGAAAGCTAGGCGTGACGGACCGCCGCGGGGTGGTAGAGGTGTGGGAGGAGCAAAATTCCACCCCGGTCTAGTCCCCATTTCCACCCCCTAATCGTTGCGGTAGCGGGGGTAATCCGGGTTCTTGCGGCAAAACACGCTGCATGAAATCCTTCTTCCTTTTCGTTCTTACCGTTTGCGTTTGCACCCGCGTCCCCGCCCAGATCCGAGACTCCGTGTGGACACAGACCGATGCCGCTGACTACAAAGAGAGGCACAATGACTCTACCACCTGGGATATGGAGCTCTTCGCCGATGACCTAACCCACAAAACTGATACGGCCTGGACCTACCGCCTAAAGCCTGCCCTACACCCGCTACCCATTCCGGTGCCCGCCTACGACTGGGGCTACGTGAATATGCGGATCACCGAACTTGCCATTCCGGGTAGAACGATTCTGGGGGCCACCTATGCCTATGCTTACGATCAGTACCGCCCCAAACCCGCGGGAGACTCCCTAGCCTACTACGGTACCTTCTTCAATATTCTGATACTAACCGATACGGTAGGCGATGATACTCGCGCCCTAATGATCAACTCCCGCAACGCCCCCCACTACCTCGGTACGGGCAAGCAACTGACCTCGGTAGGGCCGGTAGAATTCGCGCAGCTATCGCTAGCAAGCGGCGAGAACTTCGCGCTCATCAGTCAGCAGTACTTCGACCTGCGGCAGGGGCGTACCGTCCTGGTGGCCCCGCTGCGGGATGGCTCCGTACGCTTTCTGCAGCTCGCGGACTCACCGGAGAGTATGCGTAGTGGAGCGGCCGGCGATGCGTACAACAACGAAGTGATTCAGGCCTTTCAGCAGCAGTTGGAGATGGATCCCCGGGTGATCGCTTTCTTTACCCAGGCCGGTACGCTAGAGTAATACTACCTCCCTGCAACGCCGCTAGACGTTGGCCTCTGTCTACCTCATTCACACCCTATGCCGCCGGCTCTGTGGTACCTCCGTGAAGCCCTCCGAATCCTCTGTAGTGAACCCTACCAATGCCAGCAAATAGCACACTACCTTCGCCCCCGCGAAGCGGTAAGGGAATCCGGTGGAAAGCCGGAGCTGTCCCCGCAGCTGTAAGCCCCACCACGGGTGCTCTCCACGTACGCCACTGGGCCCCACCGGGTCTGGGAAGGCGGGGAGTACCGGGGCGAGCCAGAAGACCTGCCGCGGCGCGCCATATCCTACCAGCCCTTCGGTGCGAAGGGGCGGGGAGCCGGGTGTACGATCTAGCGGGCAGTCGACGGGGCAAGTCCCGAGCGGTCGTTGCCGTGCCCCGCCCAGCAGCGCCGGTTTTACCCGCCCGACCATGATCCAGCGCCTGCTTTCCCTTACCCCCTTACTCCTTCTCTCCCTAACTCCTTGCTTAGCTCAGGAGGCCCCCACCCTCTCCACCACCGGCGAGGAGGTCGTGGTGACCGGGGCCCGCTACGCCCGCACGCTAGCCGAGAGCCCCGACAAGGTGACCGTCAAATCGACTCGGCTACCATTGCCCGCTCGCCCGATCTGGGGCAGTTGCTGCAGGAGCAGGCCGGCATCGTGGTCAACGGGGCCTACGCCAATCCGGGCAAAGACAAGAGTATCTTCCTCCGCAACGGCGCCAACCAGTACACCCTGATCCTGGTCGACGGCCAGCCGCTGGTCGACCCCTCCTCGCTCGGCGGGGCGGTGGACCTGCGGCTGCTTTCCCTGGAGGGCATCCAGCGGATCGAGATTCTACGGGGTGCCCGCTCCCTACTTTACGGCTCAGATGCGGTGGCTGGAGTCATTAACCTCATCACGACTGGAGCCGCTTCGCCCGATCCATTTACGCTGCACCTGCGCGCCGCCGCCCAGCGGTACGACACCTACGAGGGAAACGTGGCGGTATCGGGCACTACCGAAAAACTCGACTACCGCCTGGGCTACGACTACTTTACGACGGGGGGACTGAGCGAGGCCGTGGAGCCAGCTTCTAGTCCGGAGACATTCGACCGGGACGGGGCTACGCGGCAGACCCTAACGGCCAGTCTCAGCTACCGGCCTACGGAGCAGCTTACGATCCGTCCCGCGCTACGCCGGGCGAGCTTCGACGGGGATTACGATGCCGGTTCCTTCCAGGATGCCGACAACAGCTATACGAACGAACTGTGGCTACCGAGCCTGGCCATCGACTACGTGCAGGACCGGTACAGCCTGGGCGCACGCTACAACTACGCGGCCACCGACCGGGTGTTTCAGGATGCGGCCTTCGGGGAGAGTCCCTTCCGGGGGCGGGCGCAGCAGGGGGATGTGTTCGGCAATCTCACGGTAGGCAAGCAGCTGCAGCTTACGGCGGGGACGCAGGTGCGGCATGAGTCGTTGGAGGCCGGCGCGGGCGTGGCGGATAGTCCTGGATGCGACCAACCTGGCCCCCTACGTACAGCTTAGCTGGCAGGCGGCCCGGCAGCTGCTACTAGAGGGGGGCTACCGCTATAACCACCACAGTGCCTTCGGGGGGCAGAGCAACTACTCCCTGGCCGGCCGGTTGCAGGTGACAGAACCCTGGAGCGTGCGGCTTTCGGTGGCGAGCGCCTTCCAGAGTCCTACCCTGGATCAACTAGGCGGACCGTTCGGGGCCAATCCGGATCTCCAGCCGCAGGTGTCGACCTCGGTGGAATTAGGTACGCGGCTGGCGGGGGCCGGCGGGCGGTATAGTCTGGACGTGAGTGTCTTCCAACGTAATATCGAGCAGCTGGTCGTGTACGACTTCGCGCTAGGCTACCAGAACCGCGACGAGCAGCGGGACCGGGGCGTAGAGGTGGAGGCCAGGGGCCGGCTGAGTGAGCGGTTTACGGCGAGTGGGAACTTCACCTACGTGCGCGGTCGGCTGACGGCGGCGGACGGTGCGGGGGGCACTACGGAGACAGAGGAGTTTCCCCGGCGGCCGCGGGTGACTGGGTTTTTAGGGCTGACCTATGCGGCTACGAAGGCTCCGTTCACCGCCCGGCTCACGGGCACCTACGTGGGGGAGCGGCAGGATTTATTCTTCGATGCGGACTTCGTGGCCTTCCGTCCGCAATTGGATGCCTACGTGGTCGTGAATGCCTATGCGGAGTATAAGCTGCTGCGGGACCGCAGTCTGACGGTCTTTGGGGAGGTGCGGAACCTAACGGGGAGTGAGTTTGTGGAGGTGACGGGCTTTAGTACGTTGGGGGTTACTCCGCGGGTGGGGGTGGGATGGGTGTGGTAGGGGATGTTGCTTTACGGCTTCGGGTTCACCACGGAGCGGCCTACGGCCTACACAGAGGGAGGCACAGAGGTCTCACAGAGTTGTGGAGGTAAACAGAGGCCAACGCCTGGCGGCGTTGCGGAAGGCCGTAAGGCACTACTCCACCAGCAGCTTGCTAGCCACCACCTTACTCAGCACCTCCCGGGGGTGGCCGGGATAGCTGACCGTCAGCGAGCCATCGTAAGCTTCCTTCTTTGCAATAGTAAGTTCGGTGCGCAGGCTGAGGTCACGGCCATTGAGATAATATAGGAAGTCATTGGAGGTATGGTCCAGGCCGCTGATAGTGACCGTTTCACCGACCAGGCACTCGTCGAGGCGGCGGTGATCAAAGTCGTCGATACCGCCCTCGGCGTCGGGGATGGGCGAGCCGTGGGGGTCGGTTTTGGGGTGGCCCATGAGCTTGTCCATGCGGGCGAAGAAGTCGGGGCTGTCGACGTGCTCGATCTGCTCGGCGATGGTGTGGACCTCCTCCCAGCCGAAGCCCATCACATCGACCAGAAACATCTCGGTGAGGCGGTGCTTGCGCACGACCAGGGCGGCGGCCTTGCGGCCGGCCTCGGTAAGGCGCAGGGGCTGGTACTTCTGGTAGTCGACCAGTCCGCGCTCGCTGAGCTTGCGCACCATGCTGTTGGCCGAGGGGGTGCTGACCTGGAGGGCTTCGCCCAGTTTGGAGATGGTGGTGCGACCAGCTTCGTCGGCGAGGGCGAGTAATGCCTTGAGGTAATTTTCTTCGGTGGGCGTGGCCATGGGGCTAAGGTAGACTTCCCTTCGGGAAGGTAGATGCCTTCGGCTGGGTAGACCGCTGCGGGGGTAGACCGCTTCGCGGGTAGACCCGTCGGAGTAGTCGTCAGCCGAATCCTTTTTGATCCGTTTCAGCGGATTAAAAAGTTTGTCTGCCGACTTTACTAAACAACTCGGCAGACGAGGGACGAGATTACCCCACCAGCGCATTCAGAATAGCTCCACCGTCCACGGTATACTCGCTCCCCGTCACGTAAGCCGCCTCATCGCTAGCCAGGAAGGCCGCTACGCTCGCCACCTCCTCCGGCTTACCGAAGCGCTTCAGCGGAACAGCGTCCTGCATGGCACCGGCGAAGTCCGTTAGCTGCTCCTCGGGCATACCGGTCTTACCAAAAATGGGGGTGTTGATGGGGCCGGGATTAACGGCATTGACCCGGATGCGGCGCGGGGCTAGCTCCGTAGCGGCGGTCTTCGTGTAGCTATTCATGGCGGCCTTCGAGGCGGCGTATACGGCCGTATTGGTCATACCCGTATGGGCGTTGATGCTGCTGAGGTTGATGACCGAGGCGCCCTCGTTGAGGATAGGCACGAACTTCTCCAGCGTGAAGAGGGCACCCTTGAAGTTGATGCCCATCTGCCGGTCAAACATCTCCTCGGAGATGCTGCCTACGGGAGCGGGCTCGAAAACTCCGGCGTTGATGAAAAGGATGTCTACGCCCCCGTACTGCTGCTTGATCCGATCGGCAAGCTGGGTGATGGCGGTGACGGATGTGACGTCAGCAACCAGTCCGGTGACGCCGAGCCTGCTAGCGGCTTCCTGGACCCGGTCGGCTGAACGGCCGGTGATGATGACGGTAGCGCCGTCCCGCTTAAAGCGCTCGGCGGTGGCGTAGCCGATCCCCGAGTTACCGCCGGTGACGACGGCGATTTTTCCTGATAAATTAGGCATGTGTATGCGGTTTTTGTGTTAGGTAATACAATCTGTAACGAACGTTACAAATTATAGTTTTACCGCTCGGGAAGAAAGTGCCTAGGCGATCCAGCCAATTAGTTGCTGTAGTAGGGGGTCGGCAGGGGGCGGGGCCGCAGGTGCAGGTTCCTCGGTGAATACGGGAGTAGTATCCCCGCTGCGTAGCACCAATTCCATCAGCCGCTGCCGGTCGTAGCGCGAGAAGCCGGAAAAGGTGCGCCGCAGCTGAGCCACTACTTCTTCGAAATCTTCCCACTCCAGTCCTGCTACCCAGGCATCGATGAGGTCGAATAGCGGGGGATAATGAAGGAGAAGCTGTCCGCTGCCGTGCAGGAAGCCCCCAATCCAGGCCGCCACCGCCCGAGCCCCGCGAGCCCGGCTCAGGGCGCGGGAAAAGCGGGTAGCGGCCTCCCGTCCGTCGATCCGCTCCCGGTCGTAGAGCAGGCGCAGGCAGTGCCCCTCTACGCCGGGATATACGCCGGCATCCGCGGTGCGCAGCAGCCCGTCGAGCCAGAGGGCGTCGAGTTCTTCGTTACCTAGTTGCGCCAGGTTGTAGTTGGCGGCAGAGAGCAGCTCGACCATGTTCTCGCCCCGTTCGTCATCGAGGTTGGTAGCTGCGGCGGGCAGTCCGGCGGTGAGGCGGGGTAGTAGCTCCTCGATGACTAGCAGCAGGGCCGTGGTGTCGGTCTTACGGCTATCGCCGTAGCGGCTGGTCTGCACCAGGGCGGGCAGGGCGGCTAATAGGGCGGTGATGTCGGTGGTCTCGGCGGCGCGCTCGCGGAGTAGCTGCATCATGCGGGGCACCACCTCGGGAAGGGCGGCGCGTAGGCAGTGTAGCGTGAGCTCGGCTAGTCCCTGCACCAGTTGTATACCGGCAGCGTGTTCCCGCGCGTAGGCCGCCGCCGCCGTAGCCAGCGTATTGCCGTAGCTACCGCGTTCGATCACGAACAGGCTGAACTCGGGCTGCCATTCTAACAGCCAGACCTCTTTGAAGCTGCTGAGGCTGTCCGGTCCGCCGGACTGCAGCTTGCCCCACTTGATGTCGAGGAGATTAAGCCGGTGCAGGAGATGACTTTTGCGCAGGTCGTTTGGCTGGCGCAGGTCGATGCCACCCCGTGGGTCCGACTTGGTCGCCTTGAGGTAGTGCTGTCCGGCTGTCTCCCAGAGCTTACTCATACGGGTAGACTTAATCTCGGCCCGCAGGTCTTCCAGCAGCGGCACGGTGGTTACGTCGGGAGGTACGAAGCCAACCGCACCGCCCACCGTAAGCCGTTCGTGAATCAATGCCAACCGCTCTCCCACCCCACCGGCCAGGGTACTCAGCACAGCCTGCTCTAGCTCCTCGATGCCGGGGCGCTCGTGTCCGCGTAGGGTAGCCAGCGTAGTGACCAGTCCCACCCCCTCCGTAGCCATGGCCGGACTGGCATCGAAGCCCTCCTCACGTAGCAGCCCGGCAGCGGCGGCCATCCACCGCTCCACCGCCGCCCGCGGAAAGTCGAACAGCGTAGCGTACCAGGCCGGCGAGGTCACCCCCGCCCCGTAGCCCGCCCCCCGCGCCAGCCGCGGAAACGACCACGGCACCCAGGCCTGACTGATCTTTACCTTCGGCAGCCCGCGTAGGATGGCCTTGTCGGTGCTCGCCTTTCGCACCAGGGTATCGTGCACCGCCGGCCCGTGCCAGGCACCGACCACGATGGCCACCCGCTCAAAGTTTTCCTTCAGCGCCTTGCGGATCTCCTGGCGCATGTAGGCCTCCCGCTGTTCGTTCTCGGTATTCGAGGCTTCGGGGAAGGTCTCGCGTAGGTCGGTCACGATCTCTAGAATAGCCGTGAACGTCTCCTCTGCACCTGCGGTCCCGCCCCGTTCCAACGTAGCATCCCACCAGCTTTCGCTATCGGGGTAGCCGGCCAGCTCCGCCACCACGGAAAGCGGATCGCGCCGCAGCTGCCGGGTCAGCTCCTGCTTACTCTTACCGGGAATGATGGAGGGCACGTTCAGCTCCTCCTTGGGAAAGAGAATAAACTGCTCCTCCTCCCGGTAAGCCAGGGAGTGCCGTGCCGGCAGATCGATGGGCCGTACTTCTACCCCGTGATCCTGTGCCCAGTCCATCGCCTGGTACTCCGGGCTAAAACGTGCGAAGGGGTAAAAACTAGCCCGCTCAATGTCCTTGCTGTCGTAAAGCACTAGAGCCAGCGGCGGGTGCATCCCGGGCAGGGTGAGCTGGCGCAGTGCGGGCAGGCTGTCGGCGGGGGCCTCCAGCAGGATCAGATCGGGCTGCCAGCGCTCCAGCACCGTGCGCAGCCGGCGGGCCGAGCCGGGCCCGTGGTGACGGATACCTAGGGTGCGCACTTGCATGGGGTGAAGGTACCTTTACGCGTCCGTATCGCCCCCCATCCCCGCTCCCAAATGCCCTCCTCCCCCCTAAAACGCTGGCTCGTAGGCCTCACCCTCCTAGCCGTGCTGCTCTTCTCGGCCTACCTGTGGCTAAAGCCGCTACTGAGCATTGGCGGCGGGTATGCAGCCAAGCATGCGTGTAGCTGTCACTTCTTGCAGGGGCGGGAGCTGGCGGAGATCAGTGCGCATGATCTGAATTTTAGTGTGTTGGGGTGGTATGGGCTGAAGGTGGATGCGGATACCGTGCGCTCGTCCATCCTGGGTCTGGTAACCCGGCAGGCAGTGCATCTACCAGGTCGGGGCTGCGTACTAGTCAATGCAGAGGGCCAGGCATTACCAACGGGCGGGGCCGCAGGTGCAAAAAACCTAGCGGAACGGCAGCCAGTACCCACTCAGCAAAGTAAGTTTGAAGCCGCCCTAACCTACGGCATGCAACCCGTCCCCGGCGGCGGGGCCCGCGGCATCGTCGTACTGCAGGATGGTAAGCTTGTCGCTGAGCGGTATGCGGATGGGTATGATCGTAACACCCCCCTACTAGGTTGGTCGATGACCAAGACGGTGACGGGCTTACTTGTCGGCACGCTCAGTCAAGTGATGTCCGTAGACCCATACACTTACGAACCCGTATCAAACTATGATTCTGCCCTTGTTTTTCGGGCCAACCTCTTCCCCGCCGCCTGGACCGACAAGCGCGCCGAGATCACCCTCGCCGACCTCCTCCACATGAACTCCGGCCTAGCCTGGAACGAGGGGCTACGGCTCCATCACCGACGCCACCGTCATGCTGCACGAGCGGCCTGATTTCGCCGATTTTGCCCTGCGCAGCCTGGTGATTGAAGAGCCCGGCACGGTGTGGAACTACTCAAGCGGCACCACCAACATCGTGATGGAGTATCTGCGCCAGGAACTAGGCGGCAACGACCAACTCTACATCCTTATCGACTCTATCTTCGCTCCCATTGCCCCTTCCCTACTCATCGAGCCCGACCAGAGCGGCCGGCCGGTGGGCAGTAGCTACGGCTGGGCCACGGCACGTGACTGGGCCCGCCTGGGGCAGTTCATGCTCCAGGATGGGGTATGGGACGGCCGGCGTATCCTCCCCGCCGGCTGGATCGACTTCATGCGCCAGCCTGCCACCGGCAGCGACGGCGTGTACGGCGGTCACCTCTGGCTACCGGGTCCCGACACGCCCTCACTGCCGGCCGATGCCTACATGATGCGCGGCTTTCAGGACCAGCGGGTCTTCGTCATCCCGAGCCGGAATATGGTGATCGCGCGGCTCGGGCACGGGGAGGATAAGGTCACCGACTTCGACGGGCTGGTCAGCCGCATCCTTGCTGCCAGTGAGTGATTACGACGAATACCAGCGCAAATGGCGCCTCATCCTCGGCCGCGACGCCCAGGGCACCGACGGCGGACCAGAGCTCTCCGCCCGCGCCACCGGCATGGATGCCACCCTGGAGGCCCTCTACGGCTCCGATGAACGCAAAGGGGGGCTCGGTGCTTCCAATCCTAACGTCAACCGCTGGCTCGGCGACATCCGCAAGTACTTCCCCACGGATACCGTACAACTTCTGCAGCGTGATGCCTTGGAACGCCTCGGCCTGCAACAGATGCTGCTGGAGCCGGAACTACTCGAGACCATCACCCCCGATGTGCACCTGATTGGCACCCTGCTCACCCTCAAAAACGTCCTGCCCGAACGTAGCCGCGAGACCGCCCGCACGGTAGTCCGCAAGGTCGTCGAGGAGATCGAACGCCAGCTACGTCAGCCCCTGCAGCAAGCTATGGCCGGTCGCCGCCGCCAGCAACTACGCACCCGCCGTCCCCGCCCTACGGACATTGACTGGGACCAGACCATCCGCGTGAACTTGAAGCACTATCAGCCGGAGTACCGTACCGTGCTACCGGTGAGCCTGCGGGGTCAGAAGCGGAGCAAGGCTGGACTGAAGCACGTCATCCTGCTCATCGACCAGAGTGGCTCCATGGCTACCTCGGTAGTGTACGCCGGGGTGCTTTCGTGTATCCTCGCGAGCCTGCCCAGCGTGAAGACCCATGTCGTAGCCTTCGACACCAGTGTGGTGGACCTGACCGCCCGGCTTCCCGACCCCATCGAATTGCTCTTCGCCCTGCAACTTGGCGGCGGCACGGATATCGGCCGGGCGCTGAAGTACGCTGAGCAGCTCAATACGAGCCCACGCGATACGGTGCTAGTACTACTGAGTGATCTTTTTGAGGGAGGCTCAGTAGCAAATATGCTGCAGAGTGTGCGCCGCCTGGTCAACACGGGCCTCACCTTCCTACCCGTACTAGCCCTCAACGACCAGGGTGCCCCGGCCTACGACCACGCGGTGGCCGCACAGTTGATGGAGCTGGGATTGAAGCCGTTTGCTAGTACGCCGAACGCCTTTGCGGAGGTACTGGCGAAGGCGCTGTACGATTAGACTAACGGTAGTAGGGCTACAACTTCGGTAGTTCCCAATAGCGGACTTTCAAAGGTTTGCCCTTCGGCGTAGTGGACGACGGATCCGTACTCACCTATCGGTGTGGGAAATAAGTGCAACTCAACACTGCGTGCATTCAAGTTAATGATCCAGTACTCTGGGATGCCCGCCGCGGCATAGATCGGTCCCTTCAAGTTGCGGTCTTTATTCACCGTAGCATGGGCTACTTCGATGAGAAGTAGAATATCCTCGGGAGTTGGATGCTGCCTACGGGTGTTGGGGGGTAGCTTACGTGCGATGACGAAGTCCGGCTCCGGCTCCGAGTTGTCCGGCAACGTAACCGGGTTTTCCGAGCGTAGGCGGTATTGACCCCTTAGGTTGCTAAAGTATTCGCCTAATCCCTCCAACGTGCTAGAATGGTCTTCCCCTACCGGCATTACCTCGATTAAATCTCCTCGTAATAGTTCTACGCGGTCCTCTTCCGTCAGTACACCCGCCGCAATAGCTTGGTGATACCGCTCTATGGTCCAGTTAAAGCCCTCCACCAGTGCCGACTGTAGAATACGCGTCATATGCCTAAAGATAAGGACCTCCTAAAAACTGATGTCCACGATCCGCAGCCGCCGGTACTTCCCCGGCCGGAACTTCCGCGTACCCAGCACCTTGATCAACAAATAACCTATCCCCACCGAGGTAGCCGTGACCAGCGCATCGTCCACGCTGTAGCTTGTCGTGGGATCTTTGTCGGTAGCGTAGCCCAGGGCGGCAAACACCGACCAGCCGGCCCCGAAGGTGATCAGTCCGTAGCCAAGCTTGGTAGCAACAGTATTGCCTTGATACACTGACTCGATCTCGTCCAGCAACACGTAGCGGTCGTTGATCACCAGGGCCTGAATATCGGGGCGCATCTCGCGGATGTAACCCTCCTGCCAGAACTTGTCCCCCTTCATCCGAAAGCGCAGCGCATCCCCCTCGTACACCCGCTCACTCTTCGAGCTGGTCAGTTTTTCGAACAGCAGCACCCGCTGGGCGCGCACGCAGGTGCAGACCAACAGGAGGAGAAGCAGTGAAATCAGGCGCATGCCGTAGGGTTCGTTCGCCACAAAGAGCGTGGCTCGGCGAAGATAGTTGCCTACTTAGTAGCTACCCACTCCGAGGATACGCTCTATGTGCTCAGCGTAGGTAGCCAACACCTCCCCCAGTCGGTCGATCTGCTGCTGCGCCTCGGTGAAGTTGCGCTGCTCGATGGCCTCCCGCACCCCGGGCAGGGTCTTGACGCCGTAGCCCGTGTAATAACCCGGCGCGTATACGTGGTGCACGAACCAGGGCCGCCGCGGAAGGCCCTCCTCGCGGGTCAGCTGCCGTTCCAGGTCGATGAAGAGGTCGTTGAGGCGCTCGCGCTCGGTCGGTGGTAGCTTGACGGCCTCGGCCGTGCTGTACTTACCGGCCAGCGACTCGATGTGGTCTAGTCCGTTCTGTAGGGGGGCGAAGTTGAGGTAGGGCACCTCTTCCTTCGGTTTGGGGATGACGAATGACTCCGTAGGGTCGGCGGCTAGCTCGTAAGTGCCCTCCGCAATGAGCTTGTTCTCTTTTGTGGTCTGCTCGCGCATCTTGTCGCCAGGTCCATGACCTCCTTACCGTAGGTTTTCAGCGTAGTGGCCATGCGCTCGAACTCGAAGGGCAGTACCTCGGCATCCGCCAGCCGCAGCGTAGTCCGACCCGCCACCCGCACCAAGGCCGCCCCGTAGCTAAAGTCCGGGTCCTTGAAGCGCTTGTAGTGGGCGTAGCTATCGTACATGGTGTGGTACTCGCCCCCGCTGCTCTCGCCCCCAAAGCCCATATTGAAGGCCGCGATGCCGAGGTGCTGGAAGAAGGGCGAGTAGTCCGAGCCGGAGCCCAGGGCCGAGAGCTCGAAGTGCTCCAGTTTCTTGCCGTCGCTGACCTGGCTCTCGGCGTTGGCACGGGCAAAAACAGTGACCCCGGTCTGTGGGTCCTCCACATCCTCGGTGATCTCTGCGAAGAACTTCTCCAGGGTGTGCGAGCCCCCGGCGCCGAGGAAGCCGCGCCCCGTACCGTCGGTATTGATGTAGGCCACGGCCTTTTCGCGTAGCTCATCGGCGTGGGTCTCCACCCACTCGGTCGATCCCAGCAGACCAGGCTCCTCGGCCCCCCAGGCGCAGTACTTGATCGTGCGCTTGGGTTGCCAACCGGATTTTACGAGCTCACTGACCACCCTGGCCTCCTCCATGACGGCCACCATGCCGCTGATCGGGTCGTTAGCACCGTGCACCCAGGCGTCGTGGTGGTTGCCGCGCAGTACCCATTCGTCAGGGTACTCGCTGCCCTTCAGGGTGGCAATCACGTCGTAGGCCGGGGCTAGCTCCCAGTTGAACTCGAGTTGCAGGTGTACCCTGGCCGGCCCGGGACCGATGTGGTAGGTCACCGGCAGCGCGCCCCGCCAGCTGGCCGGGGCCACGGGTCCGCTCAGCGCTTTGAGTAGTGGCAGAGCATCGTGGTAGCTGATGGGCAGTACGGGGATCTTGGTGAGCCCCTCCGCCTCGGTGTAATCCAGTCGCTCGGCATCCTCCGTAGCTCCGTAGCCGGGGGTGAGCGGGTCGCCGGGCTGGGCGGGTAGGTCCATCACCGCGCCGCGCTGTACGCCGTACTCATTCTTGAAGGCGCCGTCGGGGTAGGTCTCGCCCTGGTAGTAGCCATCGTCCTCGGGGTCGGAGTAGAGAATACAACCGATGGCTCCGTGCTCGGCGGCTACTTTGGGCTTGATGCCGCGCCAGCTGCCCTGGTATTTGGCCAGTACGATCTTTCCTTCTACGCTTATGCCGCGCTTGTCCAGCTCCTCGTAGTCGGCCGGCACCCCGTAATTGACGAACACCAGCTCGGCCGTCACGTCACCGTCGATGCTGAAGGCGTTGTAGGGCGGCAGGGCCTCGTCGGTCTGCTGGGTCGAGGGGTCACCGTCCACGGGCGGCTCCTCCAGCATGGCGGTGTAAGTCGTGGGCTCTAGCAATTCCAGCTTGCGCAACTTCGGCGTGGGGAAGAGCACGTCGAAGCGCTCTACCTCGACCTCATACCCCCAACTGCGAAATTTTTCGGCCATATAGTCCACCACCTGCTTATCGTAGGGCGAGCCCACGTGGTGGGGCCGGGCGGTCATGTACTGCATCCACTCGTCGAGGT
The DNA here is from genome assembly GCA_958295895.1 of Saprospiraceae bacterium. Taxonomy (GTDB): domain Bacteria; phylum Bacteroidota; class Bacteroidia; order Chitinophagales; family Saprospiraceae; genus Neolewinella. Next base: position 176,922 of record CATQHI010000027.1, read on the forward strand.
TGCCGGGCCGGACGAGGGAGTCGAGCTCTGCTTCGATGCGGTGCTCGTCCTGACTGGCTTCGTCGGTGAAGCCCATTAGTGTCTGGGCGTGAGCGGGGACGCAGGTGCAGAGGAAAGCTACAAGGAGCGGGGTGAGTCTGATCAGCATACCACAAGATAGGTTGGGTATGGCGATACCCTGCGTCGAACCCCATCGATTGGGGGTTCTACGGGGTACACCCAAGGTTGAGCAGTGTCCGGCGCGGGAGCGGGGAGGTGCTGTTCCTACCGTAGGTTAGGCTAGAACTCCAGATCGTCAACCAAAAAGCCGCGCACGTTGGCGTTAGCAAAGTCGATAGAAGAAGTGGGCTCGAGGAACATCTTCAGCGTCTCTCCGGGAGACACGACGAAAATCGGAGCCGTTTCGGAGAGTATGGGGCGGTTGTTAGTGGTATTTATCAAGAAAAAAAGCGAGCTACTGTTGTTGATGTTCGGTCTAGCACTTACTCCCATACTGAATTCGAAGTCCGCGTTCTTATCTATCGCATTGGGTTGGAAAAAGATAGCCGTGATGATTATGAACTTACCCGGTGGGGGCGTGGTGAAGGACAACGCATCGGTCCAGGTATTAAAGCTAAACTCACGGCTACCGCTCTTGGGAACACCCGGAACGCTTCCGAATAGCGGTATTGGATTAGCCGCTAAACGGTGCGATCTTCGTTCCGTGAAGGACTTCCACTCCGTGCCGTTGTACCCCTCGAAGGTGACCTCCGCGGAGTTGTAGCGCAGGGTGCCCGCAGAGGGCGCGGTGGCATCGTCCGTCAGCTTGATCTTGCCGTTGACGTCGAGGGCCTGCTCGGGGTTGTTGTTATTGACGCCGACCTGAGCGGTGAGGGCAAAGGAGGCGAGGCAGCAAAAGAGTAAAAAGCAGTACATGTATTAGGTATTGTTGCGGTTCATAGTAGGGCGGCCGGATGGAGGCGCACCGTGTACCGTGCCCTTATACTTACCTACCGTACCGCGTTACGCACCCGCCAAAAAAAGGCCGGGGGCTGCACTCGCGCACAGCCCCCGGCGGGGTACCAATTCAGCCTTACAAAATTACTGGGGTTGAGCGGCTCATCGGGTCTCTCTCGTATCTTTATGCGGTACGGTGGCGAGTTGTTACTCGGGGGTCCCACAAATTGCGTTGCACCGGCGGCCCCGCCCTAACCTTTCCCGGCTGGTGTGTTTAAGGGGGTATGGATATTCGCTTCGTGCCCCAGGACCAGATCGACAAGCAGCTCTACAACAGCTGCGTGCATTTTGCCACCAACGGCAGCCTGTACGGCTACGACTGGTACCTCAACGCCACGGCCAAGGAGTGGGACCTGCTGGTGGAGGGCGATAATTACGTCACGGCCATGCCCCTACCTAAGCGCAAGAACTGGTGGGGACGTACCTACCTGACCCAGCCCGGACTCATCCCCGACCTGGCCGTCTACAGCGTCAAACCCCTGAGCCCCAAGCGGATCCAGTCGTTCTGGGATGCCATACCGGAGGAGTTCCGCGGCGGTAGTCTCACCGTCGAGCCCGCCAGCGTACCCAAGGACCCCGGTCGCTTCGACGTCGTACAGGCCTCCGGTGACGCGCTGTTCCTCAACAAGCCCTACGAGGAGATCACCGACGACTTCCGGCCGACTACTACGCCCGCATGGCCCGCTCCGAGGCCGCCGATCTACTGCCCGCCTCCAACCTAAAGCCCGAGGCCGTGGCCGATTTCTGGCTCCGGGTCAACGGCAGAACGGCCGACAACGAGTGGACCTACCACGCCATGCAGCGCATCATGTACCAGATCATTCACCGCAGCTGGGGCAGTGCGCAGGGGGTGCAGACGCGTGACGGGGAGCTACTGGCTGTGAGCTTTAACGCCTATAGTCACAACCGCATCTTCCCCCTGTTTCGGGCAGAAAGTGCAGCGGGCGCGGCCGCGGGTGCCATGACGTTGTTGACGGATACGATACTGCGGAGTCATGCCGAGCGAAATCTGAAATTAGACCGGCGCTTTGTGGTGGGGTAGGCGTCTAATATTCTCTATTATTGTGTTTTCTAAACTAAGTAAGTACCCCCAATGACCGACCACCAGAACACCAAGATCGTTGCCACCGTAGGCCCCGCATGTAGTTCGTACGACGGACTGATGGGCCTGGTCGAGGCCGGCGTGGACGTATTTCGCCTAAATTTTAGCCACGGTAACCACGAAGACCACAAAAAAGTAGTGGACCACATCGTGCGCATCAATAAGGAACGGGGTACCCATGTGAGCATCCTGGCCGACCTGCAGGGGCCGAAGCTGCGGGTGGGTAAGATGGAGGGCGATGGCCTAGAATTAGAGCCGGGGCAGATCGTCACCTTCACCAATACGGAGTGCGTCGGCAACGCGGAGCGGGTGTACATGAGCTACCCCCAGTTCGCGCAGGACGTGACGGTGGGCGAGCGGGTACTGGTGGATGACGGTACGCTGGTCTTCGAGGTGACCGATACCAACGGCCGCGATACCGTGAAGCTGAAGGCCCTTTACGCCGGTACCCTGAAGTCGAATAAGGGGGTAAACTTACCCAATACGAAAATCAGTCTGCCGAGCCTCACGGATAAGGACCTGGAGGACCTCCAGTATATCCTCACTATCCCGGAGATCAACTGGATCGCACTGAGTTTCGTGCGCCAGTCGCAGGACTGTAAGGAGCTGCGCCAGCACATCGACCGGGCCGGCCACCAGGCCAAGATCATCTCTAAAATTGAGAAACCGGAGGCGATCGAGAACATCGATAAGATCATCAAGCACTCCAACGCCATCATGGTGGCCCGGGGCGACCTAGGTATCGAGATGCCGATGGAGCGGCTGCCGATCATCCAGAAGGAGATCATCCAGAAGTGCATCCAGCGGGCCCGCCCGGTCATCGTGGCTACGCAGATGATGGACTCGATGATCACCAACCCCGGTCCTACCCGCGCCGAGGTCACCGACGTAGCCAACGCCGTGCTAGACGGTACCGATGCGGTCATGCTCAGCGGCGAGACCAGCGTGGGCCGCCACCCCGCCCTGGTGGTGAAGTGGATGAACCGCATCATCGAGGAGGCCGAAAAGATCTACGAGATCGGCAGTAAGCGCCCCAAGGCCAACTCCAAGAGCGGCACCTTCGTCAGTGACGTGGTCACCTCGGCCGCCGCCTGGGCCGCCCAGAACGTCGGAGCCCGTGCCATCACCGGCATGACCCGCACGGGCTATACGGCCTTCAAACTCTCCAGCTTTCGGCCTACGTCCAAGATCTACATCTTCTCCGACCTCCCCGAGATTCTTAACACCCTCAACCTCTGCTGGGGTGTGCGGGGCTACTACTACGATGGCTTCCAGAGCACGGACAGCACCGTCGATGATGTCACCAACATCCTGAAGGAAAACGGCCACGTACAGCCGGGCGACATGATCGTCAACACCGGCAGCATGCCGCTGGAGAAGCGGGGGCGGGTGAATATGATGAAGATTACGGAGGTGGAGTAGCTCGGTAGTCGGGAACTAAACTACACCACCACCTAAATCCGTTCTTTCTAGACCTACGCTTCCCACCGCTATGCGTCTACTCGCCCTACTCCTCCTCCTATCCCCCCTCCTACCCGCCCAGGGTGAAGTCACCGAGCTAGAGGTAAAGCAGCAGGCCCAGTTCATCGAAGCGAAGCGGGAGGCGCTGCTGGGAAAGACCGAGGAGGCGATCACCTTATTCCGGACCCTGCTGGAGGCCGAGCCGAAGAACGATGCTATCCTCTTCGAGCTGGCCCGTCTGGAGCACGCCGCCGGCAATTCCAGCGCCGCCATCGACGCCCTGCGCCAGGCCTACGCCGCCCGCCCGAACGACGTCTATGCCGCCTTTTTAGCCGAGCTCTACCAGTCGTCGGGACGCTATCAGGAAGGTGCGGACCTTTACGCCGAACTCATCACCCAAAACCCCGCCGCGGCCGAGAACTACCTGGAGCGCGCCGCCTTCCAGGTGCGGGATCAGGACATTAGGGGGGCCATCAAAACCTATGAGGAGCTGGAAGCACGTAGCGGTATCAACCCCGAGGTATCGCGCCGTAAGCACACCCTCTACCTGGGTATGGGCGACCAGAAGCGAGCCGAGCGGGAACTCGTAGTGCTCGTAGAGGCTTTCCCCCAGCAGATCAGCTACCGCCACCTCCTGGCCGGTTACTACGCCAGTCAGGGCGAGGACAAAGAGGCCCGCCGGGTGTACGGAGATATCCTGACCATCGAGCCGGCCGACGTGCGGGCCCAGTTGGCACTGCAGGATGCCGGTCCGCAGAGTAGTGGCACCGGGGGCACCGACGATAGCGAGCTAATGGCCCTACTGGCCCGCACCGATGTAGACCTCGACCTCAAGATCGGTAAGCTCCTACCCATGATCCAGCAGGTGGCCAGCACCAACGACCGCGCCCTAGCCGATCGCCTGCTTGCCCTCACCACCGAATTGCGACGCGTGCATCCGGATGCGGCTAAGGCCGCCGCCATCGAGGGCGATCTGTACTACCACTCGGGCCGACTCACCGAGGCCGCTGCCGCCTACGAAGCCACCCTGAAATTGGACGACACGGTTTACCCGGTCTGGGAGCAGCTTCTGGCTACGCTCTACCTAAATAACCAGTCGGTTGCGCTACGGGAGTATGCCGAGGAAGCTCTCGACATCTTTCCCAACCGCCCCTCCGTCTACGTACACTACGCCCTTGGCGAGGCTTTTCGCGGCGATTTCGGTGAGGCGAATAGTCTATTACAGCAGGCGCAATTAATGGTCAGCGCCAGTCCGGACGCCGCCGCCGCCCTCGAAGAGTTCGCTAAGGCCCTGAAGCAGGTGGAGGATGGCAAAGACGGTAAGTTAGACACCGCCCTCCTGCCCGGCGGCCCTACCGCTCCCCTGGCCTTTTACCTGAGTCAGCGCGCCCAGCCGGATGCCCCTGCCCTCCTCGCCGCCGATCAACCGGAAAACACCAACGCCCTGCTACTGGAGTTAATGGGCGACGCCCAGAGCAGCGCCGGCAACAAAGCCGCCGCCGCCGACCTTTACCAACGGGCAAAAGCCGCGGGTAGTAAGTCTGCCACCCTGGCCCAGAAGATCGCTCAGCTCTAAGCTCACCCTATGCGTATATCCTTTCTGGCTTTTCTCGCCGTCCTGCTCCTCGCTAACTGCAACCGTAAGGTGGCCGGTCCCGCGGTGGGTGGCGACTCCGGTGCTAGCTCCGGCAAACTACGCCTGGCCCAGGTACTGCGCACCATCGACGAAAACCGCAGCGCCCCGGAGTGGATGGATGCAAAGGCCCGGGTGGACCTAGACAGCAAGAAGCTTAGCATCGGTGGTACGGCCTTCATCCGCCTGCACCGCGACGAGGCCATCTGGATGAGCGTTAAGAAGTTCGGCTTCGAGGGCGCGCGGGCGCTAATTCGTCCCGACTCTTTTTTTCTATACAACCGCCTGGAGGGCGAGTACATCGCCGAGCCGCTGAGCTACATCGAGGAGAAGTATAAGATCCCCGCCCGCTTCGACCTGTTGCAGGAGATCTTCTTCGGCAACGCCGTTTTCCTTACCGACGAGTTGGAGATCGGCCGGGCGGATGACGGGGCGATCCGGCTTACGGGGCGTAGCGATGAGTTTGCTACCCAGTACTTCATCGATCCGGTGACCTTTCGTCCGCAGCTGATGGAGTTGCAGGAGCTCGGCCAGTCACGCAGTATGGTGGTCACGAATAGTGACTACACCCAGGTGGAGGGGGTGGCCCAGACCTTCCCCCGGGGCCGTTTCGTGGAGGTTGACGATGGGAAGGGGGAGACGGCTAGTATGGAGATGGAGTTTACGGAGGTAAGCTTTTCGGGGCCGGTGGAGATGCCTTTTGAGCGGCGGTAGTTAACGGCTTTGCTCGCTGCGCTCGTGGGGCTCACCACAGAGAGGGCTAGCACCCTTCCACAGAGTTCTCACCGAGCCGTCGTTGGAGGTGTTATTCGAAGTACACAGAGGCCAGCACCTGACGGTGTGGCGGGAGTGGTCCTATCAAAGTTTTCGGAGGTCGTTGCCGAATAGCCGGGTGAGGTAGGTGGCCGGGGCGTCCTGTAAGCGGAGGTATAGACCGTGGCGATATGGATTTGGATCGACGAGGAAGTAATAGGAACTAGAGAGGCTTGGTAGCGGATTGTTGCTGTTGATATCGGAGAAAAATTGCCCCTCAATCAAGTCGGCGTATAGTGTGGGAAAACAGCGGAAGAAGGCGGTGGCTCCCTTTACGCTGTGACTTTCGACGCACTGCTTTCCTTCGGACCACTGCTGCTCGGTGAGGGGGTCGAAGAAGCCCAACTGGTGTAGGGAATCCAGTAGCTCCGATACTTCTTCGGGGTCGAGGAAGGTGGTAGGCTCCGGACCCGAGAGGCGATCCTGTACCCGGGTGACCTCAGGGTTGACGACCGCGCGGGCCTGCCGCGAGTCTAGTGGTAAAATCAACAGGTCGCGCTCGTTCTGGCCGTCGTACTCGGTAGGGAAGGTGTAGTAGAGGCGGTAGGGGGCGTTCAGGGAATCTAGAAGGGCGTTGTAAGGCGACATGAATAGCTCGACGGGATAATACTCCAACCAGGAAAGGAAATCTCGGTCACTGGCCGGTTCGCCCCACGCTTCGGTAGTCATCAATGGTTTTCCCTGGTAGCGGGACCTTATCTGGAACTGGGGGGAGGATGGGTCACCGGAAAGCGAAACGACAACTATTTCTAGGTTACAGAGGGTGCTATCGAAACTGCACAGGCTGGCACTTAGCTGTCGGGAGATATCGGCTAGGTCGGTCGGGGTACGGAAATCTACGGTGAATCCCGGGCGTAGGAGGAGGTACAGGTCTTTGGGATCGGTCGAGCCCAGGAAGGTAGAATCCTGCCGGAGCTGGGAAGCGATTCCCGGTTCAAGCAGGGCTGATTCGTCCAACCAAATTAGGGCACGGGAGCGTTGCTGCGTACGCCAGTCATGAGAGGCCGCCTCGCCGGCAGCTTCGGCTAGCTTTTCCAGCAGGTAGAAGTCCGGCACCAGTCCGTTCTGCCGCAGCTCTGCCAACTCAGTGCGGTAAGTAGCCTCGGGAATTAGTTTGAGGGTGCGTAGGCTGGCGAGGGTCATAAGGACCTCATAGTGTTCGAACAGTACTTCGAAGTGTATACCCATGCCTCTCCTGTGGGCGTAGGCTGATTGGTAGACCCTGCTCAGAAACGTCAAAATTTGATCGGCGTAGATTACACCGCTGGGTCTACTTTTGGTACACAGCACCGGAGCACGGGAAGGCAAATACAGGCCACCTTCTCGCACCGCAAACTTCAACTCCTCCTTTCCCACCTCCGACAGCACATTATCGAGGTAGAGAAACTCGGCGATGGTCTCCGCCTCGGAGACCGAGAACGGCTGGGCGTGTAGGCCGGGGTGATTCGGCAGGGTCGGCAGCAGGATGACCAAGCAGAGGACCACGGGCATTTTCATAGAACAGTACTTCGGATACCTCTCAAGGTACGATGGTCTCTGAATGCGGCTGCCAATCGGGAGATCCTGACCATTCCACCACCTCCGCACCGGCGGCCCCGCCCATAGATTCCACAACGATCGACCGGCACATCGCGGAGCTGGCGGGGAAACGAGTGCGTTTTTTGTGGAGCGGCACCCATAAAAAAAGCCATCCCCGGTTTGCGACCGGAGATGGCTTAGTTTCACTGCTAGATGCAGTGGCAGGGGAAGTTAACGCTGTATCGACACCTTCCGCTGAATGGCCTCGTTACCGGCCCGAATTTCGAGTAGGTACATGCCGGCGGCTAAATTGCCGACCTGGAGGGGCTCCCGCTGACTAGCGGCCCGACGGGTCAGTACGGTGCGGCCGCTCATGTCACGCAGGGTGAGGGTCGCCTGGTTTACGATGCTTACCGGCAGGCCGACGTTGAGGTAACTGCGCGCCGGGTTGGGCGAGATGGTGACCTCACGGGCGAAGGCGGGTTCGACCCGCCGCACGCTGGTCGAGGTGGTGTCAACCATGAGGATACCATCAATGGAATGAACCACGCCGTTGCTGGCCGTCAGGTCGGGCATACCGATCACTACCCCATTGACCATAATTGTGTCTCCCATTACGGTCACCAGAAGGGAATCTCCGCTAAGGGCAACAAGCTTCATGCTATCCATCAGTTGCGCAGACGTGAAGCTCCCGCGTACAACGTGTAACCGTAGCAGGTCGGCCAGCGAGCCGGTTGAGTCGGCCAGCAGGCTGTCTAGCATACCCGTCGGCAGGGCGGCGAAGGCCGAGTCCGTGGGGGCGAAAACGGTGAAGGGGCCGGCTGTTCGTAAAGTGCTATCGAGTCCAGCGGCGATAATGGCGGTTTCCAGGGTGTTGTGGTTCTCACTGTTGGCAATCACGTCGACAACCGTAGTGTCCTGGGCGATCAGGGGGCCGCCCACGGCGGCCAGTATAAGGGTGAAAATACAGGGTAATAGTCTGTTCATGATGATTTGGTTTAAGAAAGAATAGATTCAAAAAATCTGTCTACGTAGTTAGCAATCTTTTAGCGCGCAAGTTCAGGAAAAGGGCAAACAAATCCAGTTTAAACCCCTAATTTTTGTGTTTCAACCGCTCGCAAGGCCGCCTACCCAACCCCTGATCCTGCCGTAGCAGCATGCGCTTCGGTGAGCTCTTCCTCCAGCGTAGGCTCGATCACTAGCCGCACCGCGCGGTTGTAAGTGATGTAGTTGCCCACCCAGCTCAGGAAGGTGAACAGGCGGTTGCGCCAGCCGATGAGGTAAAAGATGTGCACGAAGGCCCAGATGAACCAGGCGATCACGCCGTGGAAATGAATATTCCTGGGCAGATCGGCCACGGCGCGGTTGCGGCCGATGATGGCCAGGTTGCCCTTGTCGTGGTACACGAAGCCGGCAGTCGGCTTGCCCTTAGCGATGGCGTTGAAGTTTTTGGCTAGCCGCTTGCCCATCTGTATGGCGACCTGGGCCACGCCGGGGTGCCCCTTGAGCCACTTATCGCTGGTCAGGTACGTCACGTCGCCGATGGCGTATACATTGTTGTAGCCCTGTACCCGCATGCGATCGTCGATGTTGTAGTGGCCCTTCTGGGCGCTTCTCTCCTGGAGGCCCTCGATGATGGAGCCCGTCACGCCCGCGCCCCAGATTACGGTATGGGTAGCCAGCGTACTACCGTCCTTAAAGGTAGCCACGCGGCCGTCGTAATCGGCAATCAGCTTATTGAACCAGAGCTCGATGTGCATTTCGTCCAGGTTGCGGTGGGCGTCCTTACTCGACTTATCGGAAAACTGAGCCAGTAACTCCTCGCCTCCGTCGACCAGGATAAAGCGCAGCTGCATCGTGTCGGTATCGGGATAATCACGCTGCAGGACGTGGCGGCGCAGTTCGCTCAGGGCGCCGGCTATCTCTACGCCGCTGGGCCCGCCGCCGACGATCAGGAAGGTCATCAGGCTGGCCTTTTCGGCCGGGTCGTCGGTCATGTCGGCCCGCTCCAGGGTCTGGAAGATGTGGTTGCGCAGCTTGCGGGCGTCGGGTACGGTCTTTAGGGGCAGGGTGTGGGTCTCCAGATTTTGGTTCCCAAAAAAGTTAGCCCGCGTACCGGTCGCCAGCACCAGGTGATCGTAGTGGATGGGGCCGGCCTCGGTATGTACCTGCTGGGTCCCGTCGTCGATACCGCGCACCCGCAGCATCCGGAAGTGGAAGTCGCGTTTGTGGCGGAAGGACTTTCGCAGCGCGCCGCAGATATCGGGCGCATCGAGCCCCGCCGTAGCTACCTGGTACAGCAGGGGGGCGAAGGTGTGGTAATTGTACTGGTCCAGCAGCACCACCTGATACTGCCGCGTATCGAGTGTGTCGACAAAGTTCAGCCCTCCAAAACCGCCGCCAATTACTATAATGCGGGGTTTGCCCTGGGGGGAAGGGAGGTTGAGTGCATTCATAAAAGTACAACAAATGGGCGGGGCCGCAGGTGCGGTGAAGATAAAACACAACACCTCGCACATGCCGGAGTTTTGTGTTGTTGGCCGCAAAACTTTCGGCTCCATGTCATCAGTAAATGGTACCGCACCGGGTGCGCCCGGTATCACTCCCCGCTGGACGACCAGCTCCAAGGACGGCGTCGGTGGCAGCATCAATGCGGCCAGCCAGCTCACCTTTACCCTTAGCCACGGCATCCTCAACGAAATTTACTTTCCCCGCGAGGACCAGGCGGCTACCCGCGACCTCGGCCTCCTGGTCACCAACGGAACGGATTTCTTCTCGGAGGAAAAGCGCGACACCGAAACGGTGACTAAACAGCTCGCGCCGGGCGTACCCTCCTTCCTGCTGACCAATACCTGCCGGCAGGGACGCTACCGGATCGAGAAGCGGGTGATCGCCGACCCCCTGCGCAATACGGTCCTACAGCGGATCACCTTCACCCCGCTACTGGAGGATGACTACCGCGTCTACGCCCTACTCGCCCCCCACCTGGCCAACGCCGGAGCGGGCAATACGGCCTGGGTCGGTAACTACAAGGGCCACCCCCTGCTCTTTGCGCACCACGACGGCAGTACCCTGGCCCTTGCCTGCTCGCTGCCCTGGCGGAAGCGCTCGGTCGGTTTCGTGGGCACCTCCGATGGATGGCAGGACCTCTCGCAGCACTACGCGATGGAGTGGACCTACGAACGCGCCGAGAACGGTAACGTAGCCCTGACCGGTGAGGTCGACCTTGCCCAGGCTAGTGACCGCAGTTTCGAGCTGGCGGTAGGTTTCGGCACCACCGCCACGGAGGCAGCCCACCACGCCCTGTCGAGCCTGCTGGCGGGCTTCGACCAGGTAGCCGCCGCCTACGAAGCCGAATGGAACGCCTGGCAGGAGGCCCTCAGGCCGCTGCACGAAACCGAGGAGGAGCTCGGGGGCATGTTTCGCCTGAGTGCGCAGATTTTGCGCAGCCACCAGTCCAAGCCCTTCCCCGGTGCGATGATCGCTAGTTTATCCATCCCCTGGGGCAACACCAAGGGCGACGATAACCGCAGCGGCTACCACCTGGTGTGGCCGCGCGACCTGGTCGAATCCGCCGGCGGCCTGCTGGCTCTACGTGCCCACGACGATGTGCTGCGCGTACTCAATTACCTCACGGTCACCCAGGAGGCCGACGGGCACTGGTCGCAGAATATGTGGATCGAGGGCACGCCCTACTGGAACGGTCTACAACTCGACGAGACGGCCCTGCCCATCCTACTGGTCGGCCTCTGCCTGCAGGAGGGGGTTCTCGACCGGGCGGGCCTACGGCAACACTACCCTGCCGTACGGCGGGCCCTGGCCTTCCTGCTGCGCCACGGTATCGTCACGGAACAGGAACGCTGGGAGGAGCAGCGCGGCATCTCCGTGTTTACCCTGGCTACGCTGGTGGCTGCGGTCCTCGCCGGGGCCGAAATGGCCGAGAAGATGGACGAGCCGGCGGTTGCCACCTACTGTCGGCAGACGGCCGATGCCTGGAATGCCGCGATCGATACCTGGCTCTACGTGGGGGATACGCACACCGCCCGGCAGGCCGGCGTCGAGGGCTACTACCTACGCATCAATCCTACTACCCTACCGGCCGCGAAGCTTAGCGAGCAGGTCATGGAGATTCGGAATAAGCCGGCCGGCCAGAACGAGATGCTCGTCACCGAGATGGTGAGTGTCGACCCGCTGGCCCTGGTCCGCTTCGGGCTGCGCGCCGCCGACGATCCCCGCATCGTGAATACCGTACGGGTCATCGACACCCTGCTTGAGGCCGACACCCCGAACGGCACGGCCTACTACCGCTACGTCAACGACGGTTACGGCGAGCACGCGGACGGCAGCGCCTACGACGGTACGGGTATTGGCCGGCCCTGGCCGCTGCTGGCCGCCGAGCGGGCCCACTACGAGCTAGCCGCCGGCAATCCCGAACGCGCCCGCGAGCTGCTGGCCGCCGTCGAGGCTTTCTCTAACAACGGGCTGCTATCGGAACAGATCTGGGACCGTGAGGACCGGCCGGAGCATGGCCTCGTAAACGGCAAGCACTCGGGCTCGGCCATGCCGCTGGTGTGGGCCCACGCCGAGCACATCAAGCTGGTATGCTCCCTCAAGCAGGGCCGGGTATTCGACCTGCCCCGCGATGCCGCTAAGCGCTACGCCCAGGACGGTACGCGGGCCGAGTACGTGATTTGGCGCAGCGACCTGCCCCTGCCGTCCCTGCCCAGTGGGCACCACCTGCGCATCGAGACCGTCACGCCGGCTACCGTAAAGTGGACTACCGATGACTGGCAGCACACCGAGCAGGTCGATACGCAGGATATGGGCCTGGGGGTGCACTATACCGATCTGCCCACCGGTGCCCTGGACTGGGGCAATGTCGGTTTCACTATCTTCTGGCACGACCGCCAGGCCTGGTCCGGTACCGACTATACTGTAGTGATTGACCCCACTAAGTAATCCTCCCTTCGCTAACACATCAATCTTCCCCCTTATGATCTCCATCCGCCACCAACCTAACACGAACATCCTGGAAACCACGGCCGTCGGCACCCTCGAACAGGCCGACTACGACCGGATGCTTCCCGAGGCGCGCAAGCTCATCGCACAGTACGGCAAGGTGCGCTGGTACTTCGAAATGGAAGATTTCGACGGCTGGACGGCCGGTACGGCCTGGCGCGATCTTAAGTTCGACGTGCAGCACCTGACTGACTTCGAGAAAATTGCCGTGGTGGGCAAAAAGAACTGGATGGACTGGGCTACGACGCTCATGAAGCCCTTTACTACGGCGGAGGTCAAGCACTTCGACCTGGAGGAGCAGGCGGCAGCCAGGAGTTGGATTGCGGCGTAGCACGGCCAAAGTTCTATCTTTCGGGCTCACTCACCCTGCATGTCCCTTCTCGACGCGCCCTACCGCTACACCACCCTGCAAAAGAGCCTCCTAGCCGTAGCCGGTCTGGTGGTCTTTCTTCTGGCCTGGTGGTTCCTGGCGGAGCAGTTGGCTATCCAGCAACCCGTAGGGAGCTTCGAGACCCGGCTACCCTCCGGACTCACGACCGATAGTACCGACCTGGCCCGCCGCGATAGTATCATTCGCGCCGATAGTATCGCCTACGCGAATGCCACGGAGTTTAAGAAGGTGTACCCCCTACTGCCGCCGCCCGGACGGGTGTTTGCGAGCTTCGGGGAGCTGGTAAACCCGCCGCCGCGCTCGATCAATAAGGGGCTGTTCGCTAATGCGGGGATCTCCATCTGGCGGAACCTGCAGGGCTACTTCTGGGCGGTATTCTTCAGTCTGCTGATCGGTATTCCCATCGCGGTGAGTCCGCTGGCGAAGGCCATGTTTAGCCGGCAGATCGATACGCTCCGCTACGTGCCACTGACCGCCCTGACGCCGCTGTTTTTGATCGCCTTCGATAGCTCCGAGTCCGAGGCACTGAAGGTGAGCTTTCTAGCTTTCGGTATCCTGGTGTACCTACTGCCGGTAGTGATGCAGCGGCTATGGGAGACGGAGGACGTGTACCTAAAGACGGCCTTTACCCTCGGGGCGAGCGACTGGCAGCTGATCAAGTCGGTCTACCTACCCAGCGTACTCAGTAAGCTCATCGACGACATCCGCGTGCTCACGGCCATCAGCTGGACCTACATCATCATCGCCGAGAGCATCAACCGCGACGACGGACTGGGCTCTATGCTCTACATCCTGGCCCGCCAGGGCAACATCGCCGGAGCCTACGCCGTACTCATCTTCATCGTCGTGATCGGCTACCTCCAGGATCAGCTCTTCGCCTACATGAACCTGCGGCTGTTCCCCTACAAGGACCTAAAAATGCGCCGGGCGGGGCTCAATGAGGTGAAGACCGGCTTTCAGGTTATCCTGGGTACGGTAATGGTGTACTTGCTAGTCGGTTTATTTTTTGGGCGGTCTGCTGTGCTTGGCCTGATTGTGGCCCTGATCTGCGCGGCGGCGGCGCTGCTGATCGCTTACGGGGAGGTGAAGCTGCGTTCCAGTTCCGTTGCACCTGCGGCCCCGGCTCCTTAGTACGCATCCCCCGTCCCTCAAATCCCCCGCCCCTCCATGCCCACCTTTACCGACTCCGCCCTTGACAACATCATCGAGCTACGCGGCATCCGCCAGAGCTATGACGACGGCAAGAGCTACATCATCGACGGGCTGGATTTCCTGGTGGAGGATAAGCCGGCGCAGGGGCAGTTTGTGGTGATTCTGGGGGCTTCGGGGGCGGGAAAGAGTACGGTGCTGCGTTACATTGCCGGGCTGCAACAACCCAGTGAGGGCACCGTGCTGGTAAAGGGTAAGCCAGTTGACGAGGCGCCGCGGGTGGGGATGGTCTTCCAGCAGTACAGCAGCCTGCCCTGGCGCACGGTGCTCGAAAACGTGGCCCTGCCGCTAGAATACCAGGGGGTGGAAAAAAAGGAGCGTCTAGCCCGCGCCGCCGAGCTGATCGAGCTGGTGGGGCTGCGGGGGCATGAGGAAAAATTTGCCCAGTACCCTACCCTCTCCGGGGGGCAGCTGCAGCGGGTGGCCATTGCACGGAGCCTGATCGCCAATCCCGATGTACTCCTGATGGACGAGCCCTTCGGTGCCCTCGACATCGACACCCGCCTCCAGATGCAGGACCTGCTGATGAACATCTGGCACCGCATCCACCCCACCGTCATCTTCGTGACCCACGACATCTCGGAGGCCGTCTACCTGGCCGACGATATTTACATGATGAAGCCCGCCCCGAGCCGCTTTACCGAGCACGTACACGTGGACCTGCCGCTGCGCCGCAACCGTGACACGAAGCGTACGCAGCAGTACGTCGATCTGGTGCGGGAGGTGGAGGACCGGATGATTGCGATTACGTCTGGGGTGTAGTACCTACCCCACCCGCACCCCAGCCCCGTGCACCACCCCCGCCAGCTCCGGCAACCACCCCGCATCCCGCTCCAGGCCATTGCCCACCACCAGCAGATCCGCCCCCGCCCGCAGGGCCTGCTGCGCCTGCTCCACACTCCGTAGGCCGCCGCCCACAATCAGCGGCAAGTTCACCTCCGCCCGCACGGCCCGGATCATGCGCGGATCGACCGGATTAAGCGCTCCACTGCCCGCATCCAGGTAGATGAGCTGTAAGCCCAGCTGCTCACCGGCCAGCGCGGTGGCCGCGGCGATGGCCGGCTTATCGGCGGGGATCGGCGTGGTGCCGCTCATGTAGGAGACCGAGGTCGGCTTACCCCCATCGACTAGGATGTAGCCGGTTGGGATGGTGGTCAGTCCCATCTGCTTAATGCGGCCGGCGACCGTGACGTGGTGGCCGATGAGGAGCTCCGGATTGCGGCCGGAAATAAGCGAGAGTAGTAGCAGCGCATCCGCCTGCTCATCGAGCTGGTACACCGAGCCGGGGAAGAGCAGCACGGGCACCTCCGTATGGGACTTGAGCAGGTGGAGGTAGTAGGAGGATTGCGGCTCGTTGACCAAACTGCCGCCCCAGAGGAAGTAGTCGATGCAGCCGGCGTTGGCGTACCGTCCGAGCTGCTCGAGCTTGTGCCGGTTGACCTTATCGGGGTCGACCAGGACGGCCAGGAGCTTACGGCCGGCGTGGCGGGCCCGGGTCAGTGCGGCTGGGATCATGGGCTAAAGGTAGCGAGGCGGGGCGGGAAGAAAAAAAACGGCCTTCCCGCGAGCGAGAAGACCGTTTCGTGCCCAGAACAGGAGTCGAACCTGCACGTCCGCAATGGACACCAGCCCCTCAAGCTGGCGTGTCTACCAATTTCACCACCTGGGCGGGGAGTGCTGTGGAAGCGGATGCAAAAGTAAGTCGGCTCAGTGAGAATCACAACTATTCAATCCTTCGTTAATTCATGTAGCTACAACGAAAACAAATGGAACTTCTTAATGCCCTCCGCTGGCGCTACGCCACCAAACGCTTCGACCCCGCCAAAAAAGTGAGCGAAAACGACCTCCGACAACTCATGGAAGCCGTCAACCTGAGCGCTTCTTCCTTCGGTCTGCAGCACTACCGGCTCGTGGTGGTTGGGGACGACGCAGTAAAAAAAGAACTACGTGCCGCCAGCTACGATCAGGCCCAGCTGACCGAAAGCTCCCACGTCTTCGTGTTTGCCGCCATGACGGAGGTATCGCCCGACTACGTCGATGATTACATGCAGCGCATGGCTGACACTCGTGGACTGCCGGTAGAGCAGGTGCAGGGCTTCGGCGAGTACATCAAGGGCTCGCTGAAGGATAAGTCGGCTGAGTTCATCGACAACTGGAACAAACGGCAGGCTTATACCGGACTGGGCACTCTGCTGGCCGCCGCCGCCGAGCTGCGCATCGATAGCTGCCCGATGGAGGGTATCGAACCGCCGAAGTACGACCAGATTCTGGGGCTGACCGAACGTGGGCTTACGGCCACGGTCATTTGCCCCGTCGGCTACCGCTCGGCGGAGGATGCTACGCAGCACCATAAGAAGGTGCGGCTGCCGCTGGAGGAGATGGTGGTGCAGGTGTAGCCGTCGGCGGCCGACCACATCACTCATAAAATTCAATCTCCCGCTCCCCCCCAGCCTTCAGATACCCCCGGTACATCCCCGGCGTATTAAAGGGCATGGCCACATTACCCTGAGCGTCCAGGGCGATCAGGCCACCCGTGCCGCCCTTCTCGACGAGCGTTTTGTGAATCACGGCATCGGCGGCCTCCTGCAGGCTAGCCCCGCCGTAGGCCATACGGGCGTGTACATCGTAGGCCACGGCGTAGCGGATAAAGTACTCCCCCCAGCCCGTGCAGCTCACCCCGCAGGTAGCGTTGTCGGCGTAGGTACCGGCGCCGATCAGGGGGCTGTCGCCCAGGCGGTTGTAGCGTTTATTGGTCATGCCGCCCGTGCTGGTGCCGGCGGCTAGGTTACCGGACTTGTCGAGGGCAACGCAGCCTACGGTGCCGTGCTTTTTGTCGACGTCGATCTTTTCCTGCTCCACCTTTTCGCCGGCGCGGGCGCGCTCCAGGGCGTCGTAGCGCTCCTGGGTGAAGAAGTACTTCGGGTCGACGGTTTCCAGGCCCTGCTCGGTGGCAAAATCATTGGCTCCCTTACCGGAAAGCAGTACGTGCTCCGAGCGTTCCATGACGGCCCGGGCGGCGCTGATGGGGTGCTTGATGGTGGTCACCCCACCGACGGCTCCGGCGTTCTGGTCCTGGCCGGTCATGAAGCTGGCGTCCATCTCGTTGATGCCGGCATTGGTGAAGACGGCCCCGCGCCCGGCGTTAAAATAGGGGCTGTCTTCGAGCACCCAGATGGTGGCCTCTACGGCATCGGCGCTGCTACCTCCCTCGCGCAGGATCTTCTCCCCGGCATCCATAGCCTCGTTCATAGCGGCGCGGATGGCGGCGGCGCGCTCATCGGTCATGTTTTCGGGCAGGATGGTGCCGGCTCCGCCGTGGATGACTAGAGCGTAGTCGGGGCGTTCGGTGGGAGGCTCGTCCGTTTGTGGGGAGGCGGCTACCTCAGCGCAGCGGGTGAGGACGAAGGCGGCTAGGAGGACGAGGAACAGGCGCATAGTTCGCGTAGGGATTGGTTACGCGAAAGGTACGGGTATTGGGCGGGGACGCGGGTGCGGAGTTATTCATGCGCATGCCGCTGCTTCAACGCATCCTCTCGTAGGCGCCGCAGAAAGGGGCTGGCGAAGATGAATTCCTGTAGCACCTGCTCGTCGCTTTCGAGTACTTCGTTCTTGTTGCCCTGCCAGACCAGGTTACCGTCCTTGAGTAGCACGATGTTTTCGCCGATACCCATCACGGAGTTCATGTCGTGGGTGTTGATGACGGTGGTGATCTTGTTGTGGTGGGTGAGGTCGTTGATGAGCTCGTCGATGAGGATCGAGGTCTTGGGGTCGAGGCCGGAGTTAGGCTCGTCACAGAAGAGGTACTTGGGCTCCAGGACCATAGCGCGAGCGATGCCGACGCGTTTTTGCATGCCGCCGGAAACCTCGGAGGGAAAGCGATCGTTGATGCCCTCCATATTGACCATTTCGAGCACCTCGTCTACGCGTTTTTCCTTTTCGCCGAGGCTCTTATTGGTGAACATGTCCATGGGAAAGCGGATGTTCTCGCCCACCGTCATGGAGTCGAACAGCGCGTTGCCCTGGAAGAGCATACCCACCTTCATGCGCACCTCGCGCAGCGCATCGTCGTCGAGACTGAAGAGGTCGGTATCGTCGTAGTATACCTTGCCGCTAGTAGGCTTAAAGAGCCCGATGAGCAGCTTGAGGAGTACCGTCTTACCGGCACCGGAACTACCGATGATAAGGTTAGGCTTACCGGCGTAAAACTCGGTACTAATGCCCTTAAGCACGTCATTTTCCCCGAAGGATTTCTTGATGTCTTCCGTACGGATCATGAGCGGGGGGTGGCTTAGGTGAGGAGGAGGGCGATGAGAAAGTCGAAAACCAGAATCAGTACGTTACTCACCACCACCGCGCTGGTACTGGCCTCGCCGAGCTCGATGCTGCCGCCCTTGACGTAGTAACCCATGTAGCAGCTCACGGAGGTCAGCAGAAAGGCAAATACCGCCGCCTTGACGAACATCATAAATACGTAGCGGGGTACGAAGAAGGACCGTAGCCCCAGCACGTATTCGGTATGCGATAGTGAGCCGGGAACCACCGTAGAAAGGTACCCCCCGACAATACTTACAAAGGCTGCGATGGCTACCAGCATGGGTATGACCACCACCGCGGCAATAATCTTAGGCATGATCAGGTAGGCAGCCGTGTTGACGCCCATGATCTCCATAGCGTCGATGTGCTCCTTTTGCCGCATCCCACCGATCTCGGCCGCCAGGTTGGAGCCCACCTTACCGGCCAGTACCAGACAGGTGATCGTGGGGGCCATCTCGATGATGGTAATGTCGCGCACGATGTAGCCGATGTAGTAGCTCGGCACGAAGCTATCCCCTAACTGGTCGGCAAACTGCACCGCGGTTACCATGCCGATAAAGACGGAGATTAGCAGGACAATGAATACCGAGCCCACACCGATGGCGTCCATCTGCCGCATCGTCTCCTTGTAGTACATCGAAAACTTCTCGGGGCGTGCTACGGCCGACCGGAGTAGGCTGACGTAGCGACCGACGTTATAGAGCATGTTATCAATGACCATGGAGGCGGGGTGGGGTTCGTGCTGTAACGCCGTGGTGGGAGTATTGGTTTGCCTCCGACTAGCCCTCCGGCCGGTACTCGAAGGCACCGGCATCGGGGGTATCGGTATCGCGGGGATGACCCGCCAGATCGGTAGGCAGCTCGGGCAGGAACACACCCAGGTCGCGGGCTACGCTGAGGCTATCGAGCTGGAAGCTGTCCTGGCGCACGGAGACGAAGAGCGGATCGTCGAACTGGAGGTTGTAACAGTCGCGGCAGATGGTAGTGTAGAAGTCAGGGTAGCCGCGCACCCGGCTGTCTCTCGGGTTGAGAAACTCCGCATCGGTACGTACTACCGAGTTTTCGATACGCACATCAAAGAAGCTTGGATCGCTGCCCCCGGTCACGTCGCCAAGCACCAGTTCATTATCGTCGAAGCCGGTCAGAATACTGTTGCGCACTCGCACGGTCAGGGGGGTGGGATCGCAGTTATCATCACACTGAGGGATGTCGTTGAGGAGGAAAAGCGCTGCGTTATCGCTGCCAGTATAGCTGGCTAGGGTAGTGTGCTCCAGGGTTAACCTTCCCCCTTTGGTAACGTAGATAGAATTGTCAGCGGCGGAGTGAAAGAGGCTATTGCGTACCGTAACGTTTGACTCCCGCATCGCAAGAGAAGGCCTGGAGGTATAGGCGATAATGGAATTATCGATGGTGACCTCCGTCAGGCTATCTGCCGTCACACCAATAATGGCATTGTAGATTTCGGCGTGTTCGATGCGATTGCTCTTACTCAGCGGACCGAAGATCAAGCCACGGTACGCGCCCTGGCTTTCGCGGTAGGGCTCCTCTAGCCGGTCGGTGGATAGGACGACGGGGTTCTGCGCATCCCCGAGAAGCTGCAGACTCCCCCCGGGTTGGGTATAAATGAAGCCCGCATCGAAGATACCGGAGCCGGCAAACACCTCCTTATTTCGCTGAAGGCCCCCGTGGAAGTAGATCCGTGTGCCGGCCAGCGCCTGCACCACGCAGCTATCGATCACCAGCGCTCCGTACACCACTATGGGTAGAGCAGTCGGTAGGCGGAAGGTATCGTTCGCGCAGCTCAACTGTAGCACGGCGCTGCGATTCTGGCCAGTGAGATAAAGCGCGTTCTGCCCGTAAGCCTCGAGTACCACGGACTCCTGAAAGTTGCCCATTTCAAAGATCAGCTCATCCTCGGCGATGAAGGGACTGATATTTTCCGAGGCGGTGGGGTCCACCTCAGCTTCTACGAAAACGAAGATGCTGTCCTTACCCCAAATGACCACGTCACGCACCTCGGGGCCCTCGGTACCGTCTATATTAAAGGTGAAATGTACGCCTGTCCGACCGGCTACGGCTACCCGGTCGATCATGATGGGGTCCGTAGCATCGTTGTAGACTGTGAAGAGCTGGGTGGCGCTGCCCCGCTGGGTGAAAACGGTATCAAAGCTCACCGTGTCTACCTCGAAGCGGAGGTTGACGGCCTCGCCGGTGAGGAAGTCGCGGTCGGGGTCGCAGCCGGTGGTGAGGGCGAGGAGTAGCGCTAGACCACAGAAGAGGATGTGTCGCATATACGGTAGTGAGCTGCGGGCGGCGTGTTTGTGCGCACAGCACATAACAGAGAAGTTCGGTGGTCTATTGCATCACCGTGGTACCCGGCCAGCTACCCGTCAGCACCGTAGCCAGAATACCCGGCCGGCGGCCGTTACCGATCAGTACGGGGATACCCTCCAGGGCGGTTTCCGTGGCAATGCGCAACTTGGTCGCCATGCCGCCGCGGCCACCAGTGGTCTTGCGCGACTGCACGAAGGCCTCCACCGAAGCATCGCCGGCGGTGACTCGGGCAATGAGCTTGCTGGTACTATCCTCCGGTGGGCCGTCGTAGAGTCCCTCTACGCTACTCAGGATCACTAGGGCTTCAGCCTGCAGCATGCGCGCTACGAGCCCGGCCAGTTCATCGTTATCGGTAAACATGAGCTCGGTGACGGCCACCACGTCGTTCTCGTTGACCACGGGTACGATCTCGTCGCGCAGCAGGGCACCGAAGCAGTTGAGCATATTGTCGTAGTGGAGATCGTCGCGAAAGTCGCCCTTCGTGGCCAGCACCTGGGCGCAGAGCAGCCCGTGGCCGGCGAAGAGCTGGCGGTAGAGCTCCATGAGGCGCACCTGTCCGATGGCGGAGTAGACCTGCCGCTGGGCTACGGCCCCATCGTCAGGGCGGCCGGGGAGGAGCTCGCGGCCCGCCCCCACGGCCCCGGAGGAGACCAGGACCAGTTCTACCCCGGCCCGTTTGAGCGCCGCAATCTGATCGACCAGGTTACTGATACTGGTGACGTCGAGCCGGCCGTCAGGGCGGGTGAGTACATTGGTACCTACTTTGATGACTAGGCGGTGGTACATCGCGCAAACTTACTGCAATTGCCCTGGGACCTCACCCCCCGCCCCCTCCTACCCCCGCCCCCGCCGCCCTACCGCTGGTGGCTGCCGCTGCCGTACCTCGCCCTGCTCACCTTCACCCTACGGTGGAGCAGCATCGTGGACGTGCCGGACGTGATCGCCGCGGGGGCCGTAGCCGCGGGGGGCTGGTTACTGGGGCTGTGCACCTGGCGGGCGGGGGGCAGCCGGTACACGCCCTGGGTGGCGGGTATTGTATACTGTTTTTGCTGTAGTGCCGTTGCGGTGTTCGGGCGAAACGCGACGACTGAGCTACTGGCGAATGGCTTTGTAATTGCTGCCTGGTTAGTGGCCGTAGCGCCGCGGGAATACGGAGTGACGTACAAACGAGAATCGCTCACACTGACCAGGCGGCACTGGGCGGCGGCCGGTCTGCTGCTGGGGGTAGGTAGTTTGCTACACCCTTTTGTACTGGTGGGGCTGCTGGGAGCACTGAGCTACATTAAAAAATACTACTTCCGCCGGTCCAAGGAGACCCGCAGAGCCGACTGGGGTCGGGTAGCGGTCACCGCCGTCATATTCGGAGCGCTACTCCTCCCGGTGGGCATGGCCCTAGCGGCCTGGCCTGTATTGGATCTATCCTGGCACCCCCTGGGGGAATTCCACTTCGGGCGGTGGGGACAGCAACTCGGTTGGTTGGGCTGTTATGCACTGTATTTCGTTCCGCTGCTACTCTTCGGACTGACGGGCTTTTTGCGCAACATCCTGGCCTCTGGGCGTACCAATTTTGTGCCCGTGCTTAGGACTCAGAGCTGGTGGCTCGTTTGGCTGATCGTACTGTTTGGCGGTGGCCGGCCGGAACCGCTCGTGTTACTGCATCCGCTGGTCGCCCTCCAGTTTACCGAGTCGTACACCGCTACCGGGGTGCCAGCTTATGACGCCAAACATGGCTTTTCCCTCCTCCTGGTACTGGTCGCCGGACTAGGCATAGGCTACTACTACTTTAGCCCCCTGTAGACAAGCCTAGCAGATGCACCTACCTTTAGGCCTTGCCACCTTGCTCCTTGTAAACCCTTCCACCAACCTTGCACCCGCGGCCCCGCCCCCCTGTCTACCTACGCCCCGCCTACCTGCTGCTAGGCTGGGCGCTGCTGAACCTGCTGCAGGCCGGGCTGACCCCGCTGGACCCCGACGAAACCTACTACTGGATGTACGCCGGGGACCTGGCCTGGGGCTACTTCGATCACCCGCCGGCGGTGGCCCTGACGGTGGCCCTGGGGCGGGACTGGCTGCCGGGTGCGCTGGGACTGCGACTGGGCACGGTGCTGGTGAGTGCCGCTACAATGACGGGCCTGTACTACCTGCTGGACCGGCCGCGGGGACACCGCCTGCTGCTGGCCACCTCACTCGTGTTTGCTCAACCCTTTCTGCACGTGTACGGCTTCATTGCTACGCCGGACGGGCCGCTGCTGCTCTTTACGGTACTGTATTTGCTGGGCCTGCGGAGGTTCCTGCGGACGCCGAGCTGGGGGAATGGGCTGCTGTGGGGGCTGACGATGGCGGGGCTGCTGTACGCGAAGTACCACGGGGTGCTGCTGATTGCGTTCACCGTGCTGCCCCACCTGTGGTACCTGCTGCGGCGGCCGGCTGCCTGGGGGGCCGTGCTGCTGGGCGCGCTGCTGTACGTGCCGCACCTGTACTGGCAGTACGTGCACGACTGGCCGTCGTTTCGCTACCACCTGGGCGGCCGCGACGATCCCTACCAGCTGAAGTATACGGTGCAGTATCTGCTGAATCAGCTGCTGATTTTCAGCCCCTTCCTGCTGTACTATTACGGGCGGGCGTTCTGGCGGAGTAGTCCGGTGGACGGCTTCGTACGCAGCTGCCGGTGGCTGGTCGTGGGCTTGCTGCTGTTTTTTCTGGTCATGACGAGCAAGGGGGGGACCGAGGCCCAGTGGACGGCCCTGCTGAGCGTGCCGCTGGTGTACCTAACCTACTACGAGCTACTGCGTCATCCGGGAGGGCGCGCGACATTGCTGCGGCTCTGCTGGCTCACGGGGGGGGTCCTACTACTGGCCAGGCTACTGCTCATGGCCCCACGCGAGTGGCTGCCCTTCCAGAAGCCCTTCGACCACGCGCCCTGGGTAGAGCGGCTGCACGAGATCGCGGGCGACGAGCCGGTGATCGTGGAGAATAGCTACCGCCTGGCCTCCCTCTACGAGTTTTACAGCGGCCGGCCGGCCTGGACCTTCACCGACGTGGCCTACCGCAACAACCAGTACGGGCTGTGGACGCGGGACTCGGTCTTTCAGGGCCGGGCGGTGTGGCTGCTGGGACAGGGCAACTGGAAGAATGCGGCGGCCCGGGAGTTTCATCCGCAAAGGGGGACGATGCGGCTACAGCGGGTGGAAGACTTCCAGGTCGCCTGGCGGGTGGAGCTGCTACCGGAGCTGGAGCTGCCGGCGGAGCTTGCGGCGGGGGATTCCGTGGCGCTGACGGTGCGGGCCTACACCCCCTACCCCATTGATCTGGATAGCGAGCTCTCGCTGGATCTCTTTGCTATTGCGTGGGATGAGCGGGGGGAAAAGGATTACTGGGAGCTGGGTCCGCTGGAGACTACTACACTACCCCCGAATGACACAACCCTCCTCTACCGCGGAGTGCTGGCAATCCCGGATACCGTGCCGGCGGGGGAGGTGGAGTTAACCTTCGGGCTGGGGTACCGGGGCATGCCGCCGCTGCGGGGGCAGTCGGAGGTGTACGGCTGCTACCTTTACCGCTAGCATGCCCTCCCGTCTTTTCCGGATTTCACCCTTCTGGTTCTTTCTCCTCCTAGCCGTTGCGCTGCGCTGGGGGAGTTTTTTCATCTCCGTCATCGATCACGACGAGAGCACCTACATCGTCATCGCCGACGAGCTGCTACGTGGTAAGGTGTACCTACGTGACGTGGTCGACACCAAGCCCATCGGCATCTTCTGGGTGTACGCCCTGCTCAATACGGTGACCGGCGGCAGCATTCCCCTCCTTCGGCTAGCTACGGCGGCAGTGATTGCCCTGGGTTCCTGGGGCCTGTACGTGGCTAATCTGCGTGCCACCGGCCACCGCACGGCGGGCTACGTAGCCGGGGTGCTCTACGTGCTGATGAACAGCGTATTTACTGACTACGGTATGTCGCCCAATACCGAGCACTACTTCACTGCCCTCACGATCTGGGCCGTGGCGCTCAGCGTGGCTGCTCCACATAAGCGCTGGGGCTGGGCGGGATTTTTGCTGGGGCTAGCCTTCATCATCAAGCCCTTCGCGGCCGCCGAGGCCGGTGCCGTGGGGCTTTACCTGGTGTGGCACTACCGGCGTGACGTGCCGCGTATGCTGGGCCGCGGGCTGCAACTGGTGGCGACCTGGGCCCTGCCCCTGGCGGCCGTAGTGGCCTACTACTGGTGGTTGGAGCTGCTGCCGGCCCTGTGGTTTTATAGCGTGGAGGTGAGCGCGGCCTATCCCATCGAGTTGCCGTGGTACCTGCGGCTGAAGTATATGGGAGATTACTTACTGCGGTACAGTCCGTTCATTTTGTGCGGTTTGGCGGGGACGCGGGTGCAAAGGAAGTCGGGGCAGCGAGAGTGGCTATACTACCTAGCCCTACAGGCGCTATTCGTCACCACGGTCATCCTACTCACCGGCAAGCGCTTCGGGCACTACCAGATCCAGCTGCACCCGGTGGTGGCGCTGTGGGTGGGGGCTACGGCGGGGGTGGTGTGGCGGGGGGTGTGGCAGCGGCGGGGGGTACTCGTCGGACTCGGGGTGGTGGCGGTGGGAGTGGGGATTGGGCACGGGGTGTACTACTGGGGGAGGGACCCACATCCGCGTGCGATTGCAGACTATCTGGAACCGCGCCTCCAACCCGGTGAGACCTACTTTGCCATCAACGGCTACCAGATCACCTATCATTTCCTCAACCGAAGCCTACCTACCCCCTACGCACACTCCTCGCTACTCTACCTACCTCACCATAAAGCCGCTTTCCGGATCGATGAGGAGGAGATTGCCTCAATGATTATTGCTGATCCCCGGGTAAAGTACCTAGTGGGGCGCATAGACGACCCCGAGGCCGATACCCCGCTTACCCGGCAGCTACTTCGACAGTTTCGGCCTGCTGGTATCATTGACGATGAAGTACGAGCTTGGGTAAGGGAATAGCTTACTCCACCTACCGTACCACCCGTACCCGTTGCACCAAGCTTACATGTAGGGCCCCTACCCCAGATGACGCAGCCCCCTGTACCCGTAGTACGTAGGTGCCCACCGGCAACTTACCCAGGTCTAACGTAAAGCGGTTATCCCCCTCCCCCGCCTGCCGGGTAGTCACCAGCACCGGACGGCCCAGCGCATCGACCAGCACTAGCCTTACGACCTGAGCGCGGGGTAGTGTCAATTCGACGGTCAGCTCATCCCTGGTGGGTACCGGGTAAACCGCTAATGCAGGCTCCGTCTCCGGGCCCGCTATCCGTACCACCCTACTGTGAGCATACGCCCCGTCCAGATCCACCATCCGCAACCGGTAGTACGCCGCGGCCGCAGGTGCAGCCTCGGTGAAGGTGTAGCGAGGCTGCTGGGTACCGGCTACCCGCCCGACTTCCGTAAATGTGCGGCCGTCCAGACTCCGCTCGACAGCGTAGTGGGAGAAGCTGACTTCTACGTCTACCTCCCAGTCCAATCGGTTAAGCTTGCCTTGAGTATCTCCCCTAAAGGAGCGCAGGGTAACGGGAAAGGCCCCATCGGCCGTAGTAGCCCCGAATTCGGAAAAACTCGTGGTGGTAAAGGTCAGGGCATATACCGCGCTTCCGTAGGGGGTGGCGGCCTCCACCGTCTCGATCCGGAAGTCCGTGCCCGTGCTGTTCGTGATGTCGCAGTCCTCGTTCACGTCGCTGTAGTGACTGATGATTAGGTCGTTCCACCCGGAGGACTGGCCCGTGGCGTTGCGGAACTCCTGCAGTTCGTCCTCGGTATAGTAAAGCCGCACCCTGACTCCGCCATTTGTGGTATACGGTCCGGGGCCGTTTTCGGCTTCGATGTTGACGTGGCGGCTCAGGTAGTAGCGGCCGTCGAAGGGGGCCAGCGGCGGCGCGGCGTAGTCGCGCAGTTCTACGGTGACGTCACCGAGGTTGTTACCGTTGGGGTCGATCTCGAGGGCCAGCCGGCCGGCGGGGTCGAGAAAGCGGGAATAGGCTTTACCGTACAGACCGTAATTTTCTAGGGTAGTACAGGCATCGTCGCCCACTCCCACCAGGTTACTTGCCCCTGCGGAGGGCTCGCTGTGTTCGTACACCGCGATATCGTCGAGCAGCAGGCCGTTGCTACCCGGCGCGGTCAGCGAGTAGAACTGCACCTTATAAAGGCCCTCGGCGGGCACCTCGAACAACAGTTTGATCTCCCGGTAGGTGGCAGCGTCTTCCTGATCATAAAAAAGCGTGTCGACGATCGACCCATCGTCCGCATTGAGCAACAGGGCGCTGAGTTGCTCCTGAAAGCCACCGGAAAGGGGCCGGTAAGCGAAGTCGAGGGCGTAGGGGGTGGCGGGGGAGAGTCTGAAGTGAGGCGTTTCCAACCGGTCGTCCTGTCCCGTATTGCCATCCGCCGGTAGAAAGAAAAATCGGTCACCCCCATGGGCTAAAGCCGTTCCGGCGGCTACCTTCCAGTGGTTCTCGCCGTCCGTGCCGTCGAGTACGGACCAGCAGGCCCGGCTGGTGCTCGTCTCCTCCGCGGTTTCTACGAAGGGCAGGGGGTAGATAGGTCCGTACACGGTCACCTCCTCGCGGCGGGTCACCGCGTTACCGTTTCCGTCGTCGAATACCCAGTCGACGGTATAGTTACCGGCGGCACGGAAGGAAGTATTATCAGTGGTGGTAGCGACTACCGTGCCCGCACAAACATCGTTGGCGGTCGGCGGGGGTATGGTCATGGGCCCGTCGTCGCAGACGTAAAGGTCGCGCGGGGGCAGGGGGCTGGTGACGGGCGGGGCGCTGTCGACCCCCGCGGCCACGGTGGCCGGCAGGGTGGCCACGCAGCCGGCGTTAGCCTGTTCGCGGGCGTATATGATGTAGTTGCCGGGTGCCAGTCCGTTGAGGGTACTGTTCACCAAATAGCCGTTGCCGGTGAGGCTGTATTCCAGGGGGTTGCCACAGTCGGTGCACGAGGCATTGATATCGAGCCTGCCGTCCTGAGCCCCCGGGCAACTCTCATCGGTGACGCCGACCGAGTTAATGGCTATAGCGCAGGGCGACACGGCGCGGCCCCAGAGCATAAAGCTTTCCCCCTGGGCGATGTCCACCTGGTACTTGAGCGCCATGTCTCCGCGGCTCGGTATCCAGTGGAGGCCCTCCCCCCCATTGGGCCCGAAGAAGTTGTGAAATATCTCCTCGTCTAGTGAGGTATAAACATCGTTGATCTGCCCCTCGCCGGCCAGTTTGTTGACTTCGCCGGAGCCGGTGCCCGTCCAGTCGGTGTTGATGTCGTTGTCCCTGACGTCCGATTTGATGGGTTGGTTGGCCAGAATCTTACCGACTACGCCGGCGTTCGCGGTACGCGCGTCGAGGTAGTTGGGTACGGAGGAGGAGATGCGCACCTCCGTCATCTCGGTCAGACTGGCCAGAGCGGCGGCACTCAGGATACCTTCGGAAGCAGCGGCAGGGCTGTTGCTAGCGGGCAGGACACCCGAGGCATTGCGGAAGTCGAGGGCTAGGCGCACCCACCCCTGCGCATCGACGTAGGTATCGAAGGGCTGACCGTCGAGATTGAAGTAGTACCGCCCGGCAGTAGTCACCAGGGCGGCTTCGGACAGGGCGGTAAACGGATTGACTTGCGAGCCGCGGGGGTTGCTGTGGGGGGCCCGTACCCAGAGGGTAAGCGATGCGGTGTCGGCAATGTTACCGTCGTCGAAACTGACGGCCTGGTCGTCGCGCCCCGGAGACCAAGTCGTACCCGCCCCGTTGCCGAAAGTATGGTAGACCTCGGTGGCCAGGGCCGGACGGGTGGTGCGTTCTACGGTAGCGTCCACCTGCAGAAAGCCCGCCCCCGTACCCGACCAGCTATCGTTGAGGGCATTGTCGTTTAGGTCGTACATCAGGGTCCGGCCGGCCACGATGCGGTCTAGGTAAGTCGGTTCGAAGCTCACCGCGTCGAGGGTGTTGGGTACGCTGGCGGTAAGGCGCACCTCGTCGGCGTCGGTAAGCCCGGCCAGGGCGGCGGCGCTCAGAATGCCCCGGCTGGTTTCATTCAGGTCGGTACCCCCGGGTAGCGCCCCTACCCCGTTACCAAAATCGCGCGCTACCTGCACGTAGCCGTCCGCGTCGACGTAGGTACTGAACAGGGTGCCGTCAAGGTCGAAGAAGTAGACGCCCGGCGCGGTGACGGTACGGGACTGCCCCAGCTGAGTAAAGGGATTGAAGGAGGTGCCCGGTGGTTCAGTATAGTCGGCCGCCCGGGCGTAGAGGCGGATGCTCTCGCCGGTGGCGATCTCAACGCCGTACGTAAGTCCCTGATCGCCCCGCTGGGGGAACCAGTGCACGCCACCCCCGTCGCCGTGGGTATGGTACACCTCGACATTCAGGGCTGTCTCGTCGCGTACCAGCTCATTGGCGTCGCGACGCAGGTTATCCTGGCCGGTTCCTTTCCAGTCGTCATTGTCCGCATTGTGCGTTGAGCTATTCATTAAGGTCAGGTTACCGCGCATGCGGCCGATCATACTGGTATCGGTCGTCGTGGCGTCGAGGATGCCCGTACTGATAGTCATACGGATGGACTCCGTAGCAGTGAGGCTACTCAGCACGGTGGGGTTGAGGATGCCCCGCTGCCCCTCGGTGAGGGCAGCGACCTGGGGCAGCGCCCCGATCCCGTCGCCGAAATCGATGGCCACCATCACGTAGCCATCGGCCAGTACGTAGGTACTGAAGGGGGTACCGTCCAGATTAAAGTGATAGATACCGGGGGTACTGACGTTCTGAGCCTGCCCCAGGAGGGTGAAGGGGTCACCGGGAGTACCCGCCTGTCCGTAACCGGCGGTAGCAAAAAGGAAAACGCATAGCGCTACGTGGACGAACGCCTTCATAACGGGGGATATTGACGGCCATAAGGGCCACGTAATACCGACCTTTGAATCCGCCACAAAGCGGATACTGGTCTCTGGGATCAAAACCCTAACGGCTCAGCAATTCATCCTAGTGTAATTAACTGTCATTTCTATCTGTCTACCGCAGCGCCGAGGCCAACTCAGGGTTGCACCCGCGTCCCCGCCCCCTTGCCTACCTTCGCCCGCCTAAACTTGCGCGCCATGTTTCGGACCAATACCTGCGGAGAACTCCGCCTCTCCCACGCCGGCCAGGAAGTAACCCTCAGCGGATGGGTGCAGGCCGGGCGGGACTTCGGTGGCCTCACCTTCGTAGACCTGCGCGACCGCTACGGCATCACCCAGGTGGTGTTCGATAGCGACGACGATGCCGCCCTGGCCGAGCGCGCCGGGAAGCTGGGCCGGGAGTGGGTGGTGCAGGTCAAAGGACAGGTACGTGAGCGCACGAATAAAAACCCCAACCGCCCCACCGGCGACGTAGAAGTGCTGGCCCGCGAGCTCACCGTGCTGAATAAGTCGAAGGTGCCGCCCTTCACCATCGAGGACGCGACCGACGGCGGCGACGACCTACGCATGCGCTACCGCTACCTGGACCTGCGCCGTGGGCCGCTACAGCAGAACATCATCTTCCGCAGCCGCCTGGCCCTGGCCGTGCGCGCCTACCTCGGCGGGGAGGGCTTCGTGGAGGTGGAAACGCCCAACCTGATCAAGTCTACCCCGGAGGGTGCGCGGGATTTCGTGGTGCCCAGCCGGCTCAACGAGGGGCAGTTTTACGCCCTGCCGCAGAGTCCGCAGACCTTCAAGCAGCTGCTCATGGTGGCCGGCTACGACCGCTACTTCCAGATCGTGAAGTGTTTCCGCGACGAGGACCTGCGCGCCGACCGCCAGCCGGAGTTCACCCAGATCGACTGCGAAATGGCCTTCGTAACCCAGGAGGACGTGCTCACTACCTTCGAGGGGCTCACTCGCCATCTATTCCAGGAGGTGAAGAACGTGGAGCTCGGCGAGTTTCCGCGGATGCAGTATGACGAGGCGCTACGCCGCTACGGCTCCGACAAGCCCGATCTGCGCTTCGGTATGGAGCTCAACGACCTGACCGCCCTGGGGCAGGGTAAGGGCTTTCAGGTGTTCGACGTGGCCGAGCTCATCGTGGGTATCTGCGTACCCGGCGGGGCGGACCTCAGTCGCAAGCAGCTGGATGGGCTGACCGACTGGGTCAAACGGCCGCAGATCGGCGCGAAGGGACTGATCTACGTTAAGTGCAACGAGGACGGTAGCTTCAAATCGAGCGTCGACAAGTTCTTCGACCAGGCGGCCCTGGCCGGTTGGGCATCGGTCTGCGGAGCCAAGGCCGGTGACCTTTTGTTCTTCATCAGTGGCGAGGCCGAGAAAAGCCGCGATCAACTGGGCCGGCTCAGACTACACGTAGCGGAGATGCGCGAAATGATCCCGGCCGGGGTGTTCAAGCCGCTCTGGGTGGTGGACTTCCCGCTGCTGGAGTGGGATGAGGAAAGTCAGCGCTTCCACGCCATGCACCACCCCTTCACCAGTCCGAAGCGGGAGGAGGTGGACCGCATGCTCACCGGCGACCACGAGACCATGAAGTCGCTGCGGGCCGACGCCTACGACCTGGTCATCAACGGCGCCGAGATCGGCGGCGGCTCGGTCAGGATCTACGACCGGGGCCTACAAGAGAAGAACTTCCAACTGCTGGGCTTCACACCCGAGGAGGCTGAGGCGCAGTTCGGTTTCCTGATGGGGGCCTTCGAGTACGGGGCACCACCCCACGCCGGTATCGCCTTCGGCTTCGACCGGCTGTGCGCGGTGATGAACGGCCAGAGCTCCATCCGCGACTTCATCGCCTTTCCGAAGAACAACCAGGGCCGCGACGTGATGATTGACGCGCCGGCGCCCATCGATGCCGGGCAGCTGCGCGAGCTGGCCCTACGGGTGACGGTGGACCGCGATGGGGCAAAACGTTAAAGTTTGGCAGAGGGGGCAGAAAAAATGATGATTTAACATTTGACTGCGTTAGTTACCGTATATTTGCTCTAGCATTGCACGACTACCCGATACCTTCTTTGCTTTAGGTATTTGCGCGCCACGGCTGCGCTACGTTATCAACACTATTTGCGACAACACATTTTTTCGCATCTTTCTTGTTTCTGATTTTAGGTGAAGCCCTGTTGGCATCATCGCGTTAGGCTATATGACACTAGACACTATTGACACTGTTTTCGAACAACACAGCTATTTTCATTACTTGAGATTGTAACGCATACTTAACTACCATATGTAACGCGTGCAGGCGCTTCGGTAAGCTACCGGAGCGCCTCTCGCTTTTCTAGCGGGTACGGCTCACGAGCCGGTACACGGCCCGGTAGCGGTCGTCGCGCTGTCCGTCGCGGTCCTGATCCACCAGGCCGCTCAGCTCCAGCCGGTCGCCGCTCAGTTGCGGAAAGTAGGTGAAGGTGACGTTGGGCTCGATCACCAGCAGGCTATCGCCCTGAGCGCGCCAGATGCCGTTGGTGACGTTGGCCACCTGCCCGTCGCGCAGCCGGTGGGTGCGGCGCAGCTTGCCGTCGGGGGTAAAGACGGTGCTTGGGGGCTTTACCCCGTAGACCCGGCCCCAGTCGGCCTCACGAATCAGCTCGGCATAGGCCGTATCTCCCCCCTGAAAGGTAGTGTACTCAATATCCAGCTCCACCGTCTCCCAGGTGCCGAGGAGTCCTTCGTTAAGGGCCGCGCCGGGGGTGGCCTCCGCCGCCGGCGACTCGCTCTCGGCCTCCCCCCCAGCGCAAGAGAGGGTGAGCAACAACAGTACGAACAGACCGGTACGGGTGGGATGAAGCGACATAGTGCGCAAATATCCGAAACCGGACACTTTCCCCCGCCGTACTGTACCTATCCCCTGCACGGAGGCGTTACCTTTATTTGTTGTCCACCCTTCGGTCTATGTCGCGTACCCTTACCCTCCTTCTACTTTTCTTTTGCGGTTTGCTTTCGGCCCAGATGGCTACTACCCAGGGAGCACGCTACGGTGATGAGTGGATCGTGCCCGGCACCACCTACCTAAAGATTGCGGTGACCGAAGACGGCATGTACCGCATTGATCCGGCTACCCTAGAGGCTGCCGGGTTTGCCCTTACGGGTGCCGAGTCCAACCGCTACGTGCTCCACCGCTTCGGCGAGCCGGTGCCCCTGGAGCTCGGTGACGATGGGCTCTACTTCTACGGCGAGCGGGCGCGGGGCGAGCTCGATACCTACCTCTTCGCCCAGGGTACGGAGCAGCAGCTCAACCCCCGCTATGGCATGCACACCGACACCTCCGCCTACTACCTCAGCGTAGCTGGAGCCGGCATATCTCCCGTCGGGTACACGGCAGGGGGCGGGGCCGCAGGTGCAAAGGGGACCTCGACCATCTACCGAGTGGCCGAACGCGTCTTTAGCGACCACCGGAGCAAGTACTACGCCCGGGAGAATAGCAACACCATCCTGTTCAGCCACTACGAACTGGCCGAGGGCTACGGCTCGCGGTCTAGTGGAGACCTACTCAGCAGCAACGGCACCACCGAAACCGTCACCGACGTGGACCTGCCCGGCGCGAGCAGTGGCACAGCTACACTGGAGCTACGCTACGGACTGGCCTTTGGCGACGATCACCTGCAACAGATCAGCATCAATGGCGAACAGGTCGACCAGCGGGCGACCCAGGGTTGGAGCGTGCAGACGCAGCAGTACAATTTCGCAGCCCGTGATAAGGCTACGGTGAAGATTCGGGGGCTGGCCGGCGATCAGGACAAGGCCAACCTGGCCTATCTACGCGTCACCTATCCGGCCGCCGTGGAGTTGAGTGGCGAGCAACTGTACTTCACCCTCCCGGCCAGCGGTGCTACGGCGCTCACCTTTCCCAGCCTGCCCTCCGGTGCCCGGCTCTACGACCTAACCAACGCCGTGGTGTACACCGCCCGCGCTGGCAGCTTCGACCTTCCGGCTGCCGGTGCCGAACGCCGCTTTCAGCTCCTGGTCACACCCCGTGCGGTAGCCGGCACGGAGGCCCTCACGCTCACCGATCAGCTGCCGGCCGCCGGTACCACCTACCTCATCGTCAGCAGCAGGCGCCTTCAGGGTGCCGGTCTGGAGGCCATGGCTGCCTACCGCAGCTCCGCCAGCGGGGGCAACCACCGCGTGCACACGGTGTTCGTCGAGGACCTCTACGAAAGCTACGGCTACGGCTACCAGCGCCACCCCCAGGCCATCAAAAACTACCTCGATGCCGCCCTGGTTGCCGCCCCCGACCTACATTACCTCTTTCTGGTCGGTAAGGGACGGGAATACCCCAGCGTGCGCAGTGCGGAGGACCTGGCGAAGGCCCAGGCTACGTTCTTCGTGCCCGGCTACGGACTACCCGCCTCCGACAACCTGCTGGCCGCCGAGCTCGGGGGGGTGACGCCCCGCGTGGCGGTGGGCCGTCTGGCGGCCATCACCCCCGCCGAAGTCGTCGTATACGTCGACAAACTGCGGGCCGTGGAGCGGCAGATCGAGCTGGCCGGACAGACCATCGAGGACCTCGACTGGATGAAGCAGGCCCTCTTCCTCGGGGGCGGGCAGACGCCGAGCGAGCAGAACACCATCCGCTACAACCTGGGCACGATGGAGACGATCTTCGAGGCCAGCAAATTTGGGGGCAACGTAACCAGTGTGTTCCGTACCAGCTCGGACCCCATCGAAACGACCCGCCAGGAGGCCATTTTCCAACGCATCAACGCGGGCACCTCCGTCATCACCTTCTACGGCCACTCCAGCAGCCAGGGCTTCGACTTCAATATCGACAACCCCGATAACTACCAGAACAAGGACAAGTACCCCTTCATGATGAGCCTGGGCTGCTACAGCGGCGACGCCTTCACCGAGGCCCGCAGTATCAGCGAGCGCTTCATCTTTCTGCCGGACGGGGGGGCGGTTACCTACGCGGCCTCTAAGGGGCTCGGCTTCATCAGTGCCCTGGGGGTGTTCGGTCGCTCGGTGTTTGACCACATCGGCAACGATCAGTATGGTCAGGGCGTTGGGGACGTGCTACGGGCGGTGATCAGCGACTATGCCGGCACGAGTAATTACACCATGGGTATCCTGCTGGAACAATTCGCGCTCAGCGGCGACCCGGCCTTCCGTTTTCACCCCCGGCCGGGTCCCGACCTGATCGTAGACCCCAGTTGGACCGCCGTGGAGCCCAACGTGGTGCCGGCCCAGGACACTACCTTCCCGGTGCGCGTCCGCCTTGTCAACCTGGGCACGAAGGCAAAGGAGGTCGCCGATAGCGTACGACTCAGCTTTCACCAGCAGCTGCCGTCCGGCCAGATTCGGCCGCTGGCCGACCGCCTGGTAGCCACGCCGCACTACGACGGGGAGATCACCCTACAGTTACCTACCGTAGGACTCGAGGCGGTGGGCGCGAACCGGCTGCTGATCACCGTAGACAGCGATGACGCCATCGCCGAGCTGCCCGCCCCGGCCGCCGAGACGAACAATGAACTACGCGTCGGCGAGGTACTCGGCACCCCCTTCACGGTGATCGCCAATACCGCCAAGGCCGCTTATCCCCCGCCCTACGCCGTAGTAGGGCCCGGCGTAGAACTGGTCGCCAGCTCCTCCGACCCCCTGGCCCCGGAGCGCTCGTACCGGATACAGTTAGCCACGGAAGTCGACTTCCGTAACCCGCTGGCGGACGTAGACATCACCTCCCCCGGAGGAGTCATCCGCTACACCCCCACCCTACCCCTAAGTGATAGCACGACCTACTACTGGCGCATCAGCCCCGATAGCACCGGCACCCAGGATGCCGGCTTTATCTGGAGCCAGAGCAGCTTTACCTACGTGGCCGATCAGCCGGCCGCGGCGGTGGGTTACGCGTTACAGGACCCCGGGCAGCTGCGGGACGGGCAGACCGATGACGTGACCGTGGATGCCCACGACCCCATCTGGCGCTACGGCCGCAATACTAATGACATTCAGATCCGGAATGCAGTGTACCAGAATCGTGAGGTACCCGCCCTAATCTGGAATGGTACGCGCTTCAACTCTCCCCACCCCTGGCGGATACGGGCCGGCGTACAGGTCATGGTCATCGACAGCACCAACAACAGCGTCTGGTACCGCAGTAGCGGCGATGGCAGCTACAACTCCGTACCCGGTGGCGAGACAACGCCCTGGAACTTCGATACCCGTACCGAGGCCGGCCGCGCGGGGCTGATCGAGTTTCTCCAGGAGGGCATTGCCCCCGGTCGCTACGTGTTCGTTTACACCGCCCAGCGGGGCAGTGATATCGAGTACCACGATGCCGAGGCTTGGTCGGCAGACTCTAGCCGCATCGGCCGCACCATCTACGGCGTACTCGAGGATGAAGGTGCCGAACAGGTGCGCCTACTCCAGCAGCTGGGCTCCGTACCCTACACCTTCGCCTACGTAAAGGGCAAGGGGCCTCTGGCCGAGGCTATCGCCACCGACCGGCAGGCCGTCACCGAGGTGCTATTCCCCATACACGAGAACCGCTCCGTAGGAGTTTACACCAGCGACCGTATCGGCCCCGCCCTGGAGTGGCGCGATATGCGTATCGGCTTCCGTGATGATTTCATCGGTTCGGCCGATAGCTGCTATTTCTACCTCTACGGCGAGACTGCCTCCGGCCAGCGGACCCGGCTGGATGAGATGTCCCTCGACCTTACCGCCCAGCGCTCCTTCACCTACGACCTTTCGGTGGTGCGGGCGCAGGAGTATCCGTTTCTGGTCACTAGCTTCGAGCTCTACGATGAGGTCGACCGCTCCGTAGCTTCCATCGATGAGATCTACGTAGACTATACCCGCCCGGGTGACGTAGCCGTGAGTCCGGCCGTAGCTTACACGGTACCGGAGAACCTGGCCCAGGGCGAGTCATCCGAGCTTCGGGTCGGCTACGAAAACCTCGGCCCCACCCCGATGGATAGCCTGCTCGTCGCCCTTACCGTCATCAACGAGCAGAACGAGGTCACCGAGCTTCGCCGGCGGCAGCCCCCGATTGCCACCGGTGGCTCCGACGTGGTCACCTTCCAGCTGCCTAGCAACGAGCAGGACACCAGACTACGCCTACAGCTTACGCTTAATCCGGCCGCCGACCAGCCGGAAACCATCACCTTCAATAACTACCTGAATACGGATATCGGCGTCGTCTCCGACCGCATTGCCCCCGACCTACGGGTATACTACGACGGTCGGCGCATCCGCGACGGGGAGCTTATCAGTGGCAAACCCGAGATCCTGGTGCAACTGCGCGATGAAAGTCCCTTCCGCCGCCTGGATGATTCCAGCGCCTACTTTATCCAGCTCGTTGCCCCCGACGGTACCAAGGAGACGATTCGCATGAACGACGACCGCGTGGAGTTCATCCCCGCCCGCGCTGACGGCGAAAACATGGCTGAGGTTTATTTCCGCCCCGAGCTGCTGCAGGACGGCTTGTACTCCCTCATCGTGCAGGCCAGCGACCGCTCCAAAAACGCCGCCGGCGAGCTGGCCTACCAGCAGTCCTTCGAGGTCGTCAACGAGCAATTGATCACCAACGTACTGACCTACCCCAATCCCTTTACCACCCAAACGCGTTTCGTGTATACCCTCACCGGCAGCACCGCCCCGGAGGTCTTCCGCATCCAGATCATGACCGTGAGCGGGCGGGTCGTGCGTGATATCGACCTGCTAGCCTACGAAAGCGTCAGCCCCGGTACTCACCAAACCGACTTTAGCTGGGACGGTACCGATGAGTACGGCGACCTGCTGGCTAACGGCGTTTACCTCTACCGCGTCATCACCTCGGACGGGGAGGGGCAGTCGCTGGAGGCCTACGACAACGGTACCGACCAGTACTTCCGCAACGGCCTGGGCAAGGTGGTCATACTGCGCTAGCGCGCTACCCGGCGCAGGGTAATTGATTTGATCCACAGCCCGGTTTCCTCCCCAATTTGCGTGGGTGTGCGTACGGTGAGCCGTTCGCTGCCCGCCCGTACGGTGAGCTCCCCCAGCGACTGCTCGGCCCAGGCGTAGGGGTATACTTCCTTGCGGGGCACTCGGTCGGCCACGGGTAACTGTGGGATACGGGCGACGGGTAGAGCAGCTTGAACCTGCTGGTCCGGTCCGGTTTCGATGACGATGTTTTGCGGTCCGTCCGCATCCAGTCGGTACTGGACGGTCACCGTGTAGGTACCTTCCTCGGTTACTTCCACGGGCCAGTAGGCGCCGTCTACCCCCAGGTCGACAAAAAAGTCATTGGCCCAGCCGTAGGTATCGCGAAAGTGGGTACGACCGCGTGGCTCGCCCTCGTGGGCCAGCAGGCGAACCGGCCCCGGCGAGGCGGTTAGCGCGATGGGGGGTGCCACCAGTTCCGGCCGGCCGATGCGGAGGGCAAAATCACGATAGTGGGCAGCTAACTGCATACCCGTATCCCCGGCCGCGGTATAAATGTTATGCTTCTGGCCCGGATCCTCGATCAGATCATAGAGCTCGTGGTGGCTGCTGTCTTCGGCTACGTACAGGTAGCGCTCGTTGCGCATGCTACCGGGGTAGCCGGTGTAGTCGTAGCCCTGTTTAAAGGCGTAGACGTAGCGCTCCGGCAACTGGCCTCCCTCCAGTAGCGGCTTTAGACTTACCCCGTCCAGTCCCTGCGGCACCGCCTCCCCGAGCAGATCGAGCAGGGTGGGTAATAGATCGATATGGGCGGCCGGCGTATTGAAGACCTCCCCGTTCGCGGGATGCCCCGCCGGCAGCTTGATGCCGAAGGGTACCCGCACGCTACCCTCATCCACCTGCCCCTTGGTCCCCTTCAGTCCCATACGGTAGCGGTCGCCGTTGGGCCCGTTGTCGGTGGCAAACACCACGATGGTATTATCGAGCTTGCCGGCCGCCCGCAGTCGTTCGAGCAGTTCGCCGATACGGTCGTCGACCGACTCTACCATCGCGTAGATACCGGCGTTGTAGTCGCTCAGGCCCTGCGCCCGCTTGCGCTCCCAGTAGCGGTCAGCCACCTGCACCGGCGTATGCGGCGCTTGGTAAGTCAGCATACAAAAGAAGGGCTGCCGGCTCCGCTCCATAAAGTAGCCCGCCGAGTCGGTGAGTAGCTGCGTGAGGTCACCGGCGAAGGGCACCGGCTCGTCGTGCTCGTCCCGCAGCTCCCCACGAAAATAGTCATTGAAGTGCCCCAGCGTAAAGCCCAGAAACTCATCGAAGCCCTGCCCCCCCGGATGGTAGGGAAAGGTGGCCCCGTTGTGCCACTTGCCGTAGAGCCCCGTGCAGTAGCCGAGTTGCTGGAGGTGCTCGGCCACGGTGACCACCCCGTCGTCCATGGTCTCGCGCCGCCGCGTCACGAACACCGCCCCGGTGCGCGGATGATATAGCCCACTCAGGAAACTAGCGCGCGTCGGCGCACACACCGGACTCACGTAAAAGCGGTCGAACTTCGCCCCACTCTGCAGCAGCGCGTCCATATTCGGCGTACTGATGCTATCGTTGCCGTGTAGGGAAAGATCGCCGATCCCCTGATCGTCCGTGAGAATGAAAAGAACGTTGGGCCGCGGCGCGTCGGTCATCTCCCCCACGGCTTGTACTGTCGGGGCGGGGCCGCAGGTGCAAAGTAGTAGGCACAGCAGCCCGAGCATACTCGTCTTCATGTCCGCTAAGGTAAGCCTCTTGGTTTGTGGCTCATAGCCGCGGTTGCACAATCGGAATACCGTATCTTGGCCTGTAGCATGCTATTCCGACTACTGATTTGCTGGCTTCTCTCCGCGCCCCTGGCTGCTCAGGCGCTACTGGATACCCTGGCGGAGAAGGTGTGTAACTGTATGGACGAGGCCCCCGAACTGATCTACCCCCGGCTACAGGCCAGCCACTGCGTCACGGCGGTGAGTACCACCTACGCCGGTCGTATCCGCGCCGAGTTGCAACTATCCACCCGTACGGCTAGTGATCGGGAACGGCTCGGAGAGCTACTAGTCGACCCCCTCACCAGCGGCTGCCCCCTACTGGGCAAGCTCGCTCCCGGCACCCTGGAACCCCAACGGCGGTACAGTGATTTCTCCCTGCTGCGGCGGGTACCGGCGGCGGAGGTGAATAAACGGCCGGCCGCCAGTCCGGCCGCCGCTACCGTCCGTGAGGCACCAGCCCTGCTGCGCGCTAGGGGCACCCTCACCCAAGTTCCGAGCGGCGACCGGCTCCGCCTGCTACTCCTCGAGGGAGAGGTAGTAAGTTTCCTTCTCCCCCGTAACCTGCAACGTAAGTTGGATATCCGGCGGGGCCAGCTGATCACCGTAGTGTACCAGGAGGACTGGCGCAGTGACGGCCACACGATCCAGCCTACGGTGGTTCGCCTGGAATAAGTGCGATTATTTACTTTCAGAAAAAACTGAAAGTTGGCTGGGGTGTTAGCTTGGTACCGCTAATACTCAGTTTATGACAGGCCCCTCCCCAACGATGATTCTCGGCGATCGTACGATTTCGCCGCACCTGCGCGCCGCCGCCCGCAAGGTGCTGGATGGGGAACGCCTGACGCCCGCCGACGGACTGATGCTCTACGAAGAGGCCCCCCTCGGCTATCTGGGCGCCCTGGCTAACTACGTACGCGAAAAAAAGCATGGAGATCGGACCTACTTCAACCGCAACTTCCACGTAGAGCCTACTAACGTGTGCCTGTATACCTGTAGCTTCTGTAGCTACAGCCGGCGGATGAAGAAGCGCGAGGACGGCTGGGAGTATGGCCTGGAGGACATCATGGACATCGTAAAAAAGTACGACGACCAGCTGGTGACCGAGGTGCATATCGTAGGTGGTGTGCTGCCGCAGTATGACGTTCCTTTCTATCAAGAACTGTTTCGGCGCATCAAGGCCCACCGGCCGGAGCTGCACATCAAGGCCCTGACGCCGGTGGAGTATCACTACATCTTCAAAAAAGCCAAGCTCGGCTACGAGGAGGGCATGCGGCTGATGAAGGAGGCCGGTCTAGACAGTATGCCCGGGGGCGGTGCCGAGATATTTGCCGATGAGATCCGCGATCAGATTGCCGGCGGGAAGTGCTCCGGTGAGCAGTGGCTGCGTATCCACGAGATCTGGCACGAGCTAGGCGGGCGCTCCAACGCCACCATGCTCTACGGCCACATCGAGCACTACGGCCACCGCATCGACCACCTCGAAAAGCTGCGCGCGTTACAGGATAAGACGGGCGGCTTCCAGACCTATATCCCCCTCAAGTTCCGCAACGAGAACAACGAGCTCAGCCACCTGCCCGAGACCACCGTGGTCGAGGACCTGCGCAACTATGCCATCGGCCGGCTCTACCTTGACAACTTCGACCACGTGAAGGCCTACTGGCCCATGATCGGCCGCACCACCGCCCAGCTCAGCCTCGCCTTCGGTGTCGACGACCTGGACGGCACCATCGACGATACGACCCGCATCTACTCCATGGCCGGCGGCGAACAGCACCCCGCCATGAGTACCGAGGACCTAGTAAAGATGATCCGCGCCGTCGGCCGCCGGCCCGTCGAACGCGACACCCTCTACGGGGTACTGAAGGACTTTACGGAGGTGGAGTTTGCTAGTGATAAGGAGTACCGGGGGTATACGGCTTTGCCGGTGGTGTAAGGGGTGAGTAACAACAACCAAATGAAAACCATCTATCTAGTCCGCCACGGCCAAACCGACTACAACCTCCGCGGTATCGTGCAGGGCAGTGGCGTCGATGCCAGCCTGAACCATACGGGGCAGACGCAGGCCGACCACTTCTACCGCCACTACAAGGATGCCGGCTTCGAGGTGGTAATCACCAGTGCGCTGAAGCGGACCTGGGAGACGGTACAAGGATTCATCGACGCTGGGTTGCCGTGGGAACGAAACGCCGACATCAACGAGATCTGCTGGGGCAGCCACGAGGGCAAGGCCGGTACGCCGGAGAGTATGGCGGAGTACAAACAAATCAAGGACGGCTGGGCGGCCGGGGAGCTCGATGGGCGCATCGGCGGCGGGGAGAGTGCGCGGGAGCTGGGCGAGCGGCTGGAACGCTTCATCGCCTATCTCGACGAACGTACCGAGGAGAAGATACTCATCTGCAGTCACGGCCGCGCCATGTGCGCCCTGGTCACCCTGATGATGGGGCGGCCAGTGAGCATGATGAACGAACTGACCCACCACAACCTGGGCCTCTGGGTAGGCGAGCAGCAACCGAGCGGATTGTACAAATTCAGCCTACAGAACGACCGCGGCCACATCCCCGACCCCCTAACCCTCGGCAAATGGTAGTTTCTCCCCCCCACCGCCTGGTCGCCGTGAGCTACCTCAACACTAAGCCGCTTCTCTACGGTTTGCTGCGCAGTCCCATCAGCGATACGCTGGCGATGGACCTGGCCATCCCGAGCGAGTGTGCCCGCCAGTTGGTGGAGGGGGAGGCGGATATCGCTCTGGTACCCGTAGCCGTGCTGCCCGAGCTCCCCTACTACGAAATCATCAGTGACTACTGCATTGGGGCCGATGGCGCGGTGGCCACCGTCTGTATCTACGGCGATGTGCCCCTGGAGCAGATGACGCACGTCTACCTCGACCACCACAGCCGCACCTCCGTCATGCTCGCTCGTCTACTGCTGGAGGAGTACTGGGATCACGAGGTCATCTTTTTAGAAGCCGAAGACGGCTACATCGACCACATCAACGGCACCATTGGCGGGCTCGTCATCGGTGACCGCACCATCGGGCTCGATCGGCGCTTTCAGTACGTGTATGACCTGGGCGAGGCGTGGAAGGCGCACACCGGCCTACCCTTCGTGTTTGCCGCCTGGGTGACTACGCAGCCGCTGCCGCAGGCCTTCGTCCGTCAGTTTAATGCCGCGCTAGCGGAGGGTCTGGCGCACCTGCCGCAGCTGCAGCTTCTACTGCCCTCCCCCGCTCCGGGCTTTGACTTGACGGAGTACTTCACCCACCATATCGACTATGCACTGGATGATGGTAAGCGGGAGGCGTTGGGGCGGTTTTTGGAGTATGTGCAGCAAGCTACTTCGGTGAGCGATCTTCGTCAGCCGAACTTTTCTGGCGCGTAGCGCGATACTTTTCCTATCGCTTAAGCGATGGCAAACTTGTCTGCTGAATGGATTATCTATCCATATCAATACTAATACTAGTCCCCGCCCCGGGAAATGTTGTTCCGGACTCCAATTTATACGCGCGTCTAAAGTAGCGATACGTAGAACGCCCGTAGCTTTTGCCGTTGATGGCTACATCTCCATCGCCTATCTCTAATTTACGAATAGGGTCGGCTTCAATCACGCCGTCTTGCTTCATCTTTGCCAATACCCGGCCGAGGTCTGAGTCTAAGTAGCTAATGTCTACCGTTGGATTGTGAACGGCTAGAGAGTCTAGACGGGCAATACGTTGCTGAAACTTTTCCAGTGCTTTAATCGCTTCCCCGTCCAGTAAGCCGCTGCCTTCATTCATCTCTTCTAGTAGCTCTTTCTTCCTCAGCTTCAGTGCCTCAAGGCGTTCTTTGAGCCGTCGCTCTTCCCGCTCCAGGGAAGGGATGTCCAGCATAATATTTACTGGTACCGAATCTGTCATCGACCGCGGGCGTGGAAAGACCCACATACTATCTACAATGGGATGATCGGTACGAAAATCAAAGTCACGATCCAGTGGGTGCATGTAGACGAACGTATCGAACTCAATCTCCTCCAGCGTCACGCGCGCCGCATCTAGAATTGAGTCAAAGTTTATCGACTCCAGCGATCTGAGCGCCATCCGGTGCAGACTATCCGGTGAGAAGTCGAAATCCCAGCCTGCGGGGTAGCCTTCCTTTCCTACCTGTTCGCGCATACGTTCGATGAGCTGTTCCGCGGTCTGGCGCAACGAATCCATATTCTCCAGCACCTCCGGTGGCACAGTATCCAGTAGAGCGAGGCCCGCAGGTGCAATATCAGTTGTAAGGGGCGTGATGTCTTCCCCGCTCTTCTCGTCAGCAAGTGGGGCATAAGCCGCCGTAGCCACAAGACAAAACAAGGCCAGTAGAGGCAGCAAAAGCAGTCGCGTATTCATAGTATAGCTCAATTCTTGGTGATCAATAAGGCGGCGCACGCGGGCCAGCAAGCCGCCACCATCCGTAAGCGAAAGAGCCGTAGCGGGCTGGCCGCCCGACTGCTCCCCGTAGTGCAGTAGGGCCCGGGCGTAGGGTAGCTTACCCGGTCCGTACGCGAGCACCAGGTCATCGCAGCAGTACTCCCGCTCCTCCCGCACGCGGGCCCCGATCCAGTGCACGGCCGGGTGGTAGTAGTACAGCACCTCGATGAGGCACTGCAGCAGGTTGAAGTAGTGGTCGTAGCGCCGCAGGTGGGCTAGCTCGTGCAGGATAACGGTCTCGGCCTCCTCGGTCGAGAGTTGGTTGACCAGGGCCAGGGGGAAAAGGAGTACGGGCTTGAGGTGACCGACGAGCATGGGGGTGGTAATGCCCGCCCCGACGTGAATGCGTAGACTACCCCGCCAGCCGAGCCGTCGGGCCAGCCGCCGGACGACTGAGCTTACTTGCTGGGGAACTACCGCATCTTTATACAAGCGTTGCATCCTGCGTACGCGCCAGAAAGAAGTACCTAGCCGGACGCTGCCCACTACCATAGCCAGTAGCCAACACCCAACTAGCGCGGTCATCCAAAACTCCGGATCAGTGAAGCGGTGGTAGGTCGGCACCTCCGTCGGACTGAACCCCACGAAGGCGATCACTACCTGCTTGACCGAGCTTTCGAGCCGGGGTGCGGGGGTGTAGTAGTAGAGGAAGGTAGCTGCGGAGAGGGCCAGCTGTAACAGCAGCATACCGT
Source organism: Saprospiraceae bacterium (assembly GCA_958295895.1). GTDB lineage: Bacteria > Bacteroidota > Bacteroidia > Chitinophagales > Saprospiraceae > Neolewinella. The sequence continues at coordinate 221,469 of CATQHI010000027.1, forward strand.
AGGCCACCCGGTAGCGACCGGCGGCACCGAGCGTGCCGTAGCGCGACACGCTCCAGAGCAGAAAAGCCAGCAACGTAGCCTGCCAGAGGGAGTGGAGCAGCGTGGCCCCCAGGGCGGTGATCTCAGCCATCGGTGCGGTCGTTTTCGAGTTTTTGGATCAGTTGCTTGATCTCGGCCAGCTCCTCGGGGGTAGCCTGTCCGTCGCCCAGTGCCCGTAGTACGAGCTCCGAGCGCGAGCCCCCGAAGGCTTTGGTCACAAAACGGCCCAGCAGACTACGCTGCGTACGCTCCTGGGCTACGGCAGCGGTGTACACGTGGCTGCGCTGGCTCTCATCGCGGGTCACCAGGCCCTTTTCGGCCATCAGTTGCAGCAGCTTTAGGGTGGTGGTATAGCCGATGGTCTTCTCCGGCGGGTCTTGCTCTTGGTTGGCCTCGTTCAGCGCTTCATTCACGGTACGCACGGTGGCGGGGCCGCGGGTCCAGAGTAGGTGGAGAATGGCGAGTTCACTTTCGGTGGGGGTCATGTACGAATGGTTTCGTACAAATGTATACGAAATAGTTCGTAGTTGCAAATTCTCACCAGGCGTCCGGCGCTTATAAGCGTCGGATGCCTAATTCCACAAGCTACGCCTTCCCCAGCGTAATCCCAAACGTAGAGCCCAGCCCCGCCGTGCTCCGCACATTGATCGTCTGCTGGTGGGCCTCCATGATATGCTTGACGATGCTGAGGCCAAGGCCCGAGCCGCCCTTTTGCCGGCTGCGGCTCTTGTCTACGCGGTAGAAGCGGTCGAAGACGTGGGGCAGGTGCTTTTCGGGGATGCCGATGCCGTTGTCGGAGACCTCGCAGAGGATGTAGGTGTCCATGTCGTAGAAGCCGAAGCGGGTGGCCCCGCCCTGGTTGCCGTACTTGATGGAGTTGGTGACCAGGTTGACGAGTACCTGGCGGATGCTTTCGCGGTCGGCTTCGACGATGAAGCCGGTATCGGCACCAGACTTAAAGCCTAGGGTGATGCCCACCTCCCGGGCCTTCAGGTCGACCTCCTCGATCACCTCCTGGGCCAGTTCCTTGATGTCAAAGGGCTCGGGATCGAACATGAGGTCACCGGACTCCAGGCGGCCGATGGCGCTGAGGTCCTCCACGATGGTCTGGAGGCGCTCGACGTTCTTGGCGGCTTTTTTGATGAAGGACTTGGTGATTTTCTGGTCGTCGTAGCCGTGGTCCATCAGGGTGTGGAGGTAGCCCTGAATATTAAAGATGGGGGTCTTGAGCTCGTGGCTGATATCGCCTACGTACCGGCGGCGGTACTCGGCGAAGCGCTCGTACTGGTCGATCTGCTCCTGCTGGTTTTCGGCCCACTCGGCCACCTCCTGCTCCACCTCATCGATGATGGGTTGGTCGGGGTCGATGCCCTCGCGTTTGACGTCGTGGTGGACCTTCTGGCTGTGGATGGTCTTATAGATCAATTTGATCTTGCGGTAGATATAGTGGTCTAGCGCAGCCAGGATGATGAGGTAGCTGACGGCAAAGACCGCCACCGCCGGCACGACCGCCAACCAGCCGTTGAAGGGTACGCCGGGCAGGGCCATGACGAGGAGCAGTACCCCCTCCGTAGCCAGGGCGATGAATACGCCGGTGCGGATGGCGATTTCTCTCGGTGTACTGTTCTTGAGCATAGGTGGTTTTCTCCCGGTGGGAGGTGCTAGAACTCGAACTTATACCCAATGCCCTTGATGGTCTTGATGTAGTGGTCGCCGAGCTTCTCGCGTAACTTACGAATGTGAACGTCGATGGTACGGTTGCCCACAATGACATCCGTACCCCAGACCTTGTTGAATATCTCCTCCCGGCTGAAGACCTTACCCGGTTTCGAGGCCAGCAGGGTGAGCAGGTCGAACTCCTTTTTGGCCAGTTCGATGGTGTCCTCGCCGCGGCGTACGACGATGCGTTCCAGGTCGATCTCCAGGTCGCCGATGGCGATGATGCTGGCGGCCTCCTCTTCCTCCTGGCGAATGTTCCGCCGCAGTAAGGCCTTGACCCGACTGATGAGCACCCGCGGGCGGATGGGCTTGGTGATGTAATCATCGCCCCCAATGTCGAGGGCTGCGATCTGACTGTAGTCCTCCTCCCGTGCGGTAAGAAAGGTGATGACGGTATTATCGAAGTCGGAATCCGCCCGCAGCTGGCGGCACACCTCCACCCCGTCCATGACGGGCATCATGATGTCGAGCACGATCAGGTCGGGGCGCAGCTTACGCGCTAGTCTGAGCCCCTCCTCCCCGTTGCCGGCGGTGGCGACCTCGAAGCCCTCCTTGCGCAGGTTGAACTCCAGGATCTCAAGAATGTCGGGTTCGTCGTCGACCAGGAGTATCTTCGCCGGTGCAGCTGTCATACATGGGGGGTTAATCGCGGGCAAAAATAGCGCACCGGTATAGCTTGCACCTTAATTCCGCGTTAAGCGCAGGTAAAGCCACATAGAACTACAGTAGGTGAAATACGTATATCTGGTCCGTCACGCAAAGAGTAGCTGGGCCGACCCCGACCTCAAGGACCACGACCGCCCCCTCAACTCCCGCGGCCGCAACGACGCCCCCCGCATGGCCGCCCGCCTGAAAAAATCGGGCGTCAAGATCGACGGTATCCTCACCTCCAGCGCCACACGCACCCGCCAGACCGCCCAGTACTTCGCCGAGGTGTACGGATTGGGCAAAGACCGTATCCTAAAGGAAAAGAAGCTCTACCACGCCGGCCCCAAGACCATCGAGCGCTGCATCCAGCAACTGCCCGACGATTGGGACACTGTGCTGGTCTTCGGCCACAACCCCGGCTACACCGAGGCCGCCAATGCCCTCAAGAACGACGACTACATCGGCAACGTACCCACCTGCGGCATCGTCGGCAGTAAGGCAGACGGCAAGAAATGGAGCAAGTGGAAACTCGCCGACGCCAAACGTACAGTGTTCTATACGCCTAAGGACGATAAATGACCCCCCGACTCCCGGCTGCCCTGCTACTTCTTCTAGGCCTGGCCGCCGGCTGTGCTAGTCTCGATCCCGGTCCACCCCCCGTCGATACCGAACCCCTCGCCCAACTGATTGCCGACCTGCAGCTCGGCCAGTCACTAGTCAATGAGATTCCCATCGTGGTACGCGACTCCATGCAACGCGTGTACTACGAGTCCATCCTGGCCGATCACGGCTACACCCGCCAGTCCTTCGACAGCGTGATGTGGCTGGTGCGCCAGGAGCCGGTGTGGATCGACACGGTGTATGCAAGAGCCGGAGAGATAATCGCTCGGGAAATGATCGAGGAGTAGGTCGCTTCGCTCATTAGTGCCTTGGGGTTAGATCGCAGCGTCTAACCAGCGATAGCGTCTATCTTTATCCCAATGAGCAACTTCGTAGTCTCCGCCAGAAAATACCGCCCCACCCGCTTCGACGAGGTCGTAGGCCAGCAGCACGTATCGCAGACCCTGAAGAACGCCCTGCAGACCGATCACCTGGCCCACGCCTTCCTCTTCTGTGGGCCCCGGGGAGTAGGCAAGACCACCTCGGCGCGCATCCTGGCCAAGGTGCTCAACTGCCAGAACCGGACGGCGGACTACGAGCCCTGCAATGTTTGCAGCAGTTGTGTGGCCTTCAACAACAACGCTAGCCTCAACATCACGGAGCTGGATGCGGCCAGCAATAATAGCGTCGATCACATTCGGGCGCTGACCGAGCAGGTGCGCTTTCAGCCGCAGCAGGGAGAGTACAAGGTGTTCATCATCGACGAGGTGCATATGCTCTCGACCCAGGCCTTCAATGCCTTTTTGAAAACGCTGGAAGAGCCGCCGTCCTACGCCGTGTTCATCCTGGCTACGACGGAAAAGCACAAGATCATCCCCACCATCCTGTCGCGCTGCCAGATCTTCGACTTTAAGCGCATCCAGCCGAAGGATATCATCGAGCACCTGCAGGGGATCTGTGCACAGGAAGGCATCACAGCCGACGAGGAGGCCCTGCACATCATCGCCCAGAAGGCCGACGGGGCCCTGCGTGATGCCCTGAGCATCTTCGACCGCATCGTGAGCTTCAGCGGTAAGACGATCACCTACGCAGCCGTGATCGAGAACCTCAACGTGCTTGACTACGACTACTACTTCCGGGCGGTAGACTACATCCTGACCGAGGATCGGGCCGGCATGCTGCTGCTGTTCGATGAGGTGCTGCGGCGGGGTTTTGACGAGGACCTATTCCTGAACGGACTGGCAGCCCACGTCCGCGACTTACTCGTGTGCAAGGACCAGGCTACCCTCAAGCTACTCGAGATCGGCGATCGACTGCGTAGCCGCTACCACCAGCAGGCAGCCATCACGCCCCCCGACCTGCTACTGACCGTACTGGACTTAGCCAACGACTGCGACCTTAACTTCAAGATCGCCCGCAACAAACGGCTGCACGTGGAGATGAGTCTGCTGCGTATGGTGAGCATCCGGCGGGCCTTTCGCAATGAGCCCGTGAGTAGTGCGGCTGCTTCTGCTACGGACATTGCACCGGCGGCCCCGCCCCCTAGCGCGCCGCCGCCCCCCGTGGCTGATGAATCTTTTCCGGAGGTGGAGGAGGTACATAATCCGGTGGAGATGCCCCCGGTCGAAGAGGAGGAAGAGACGACACCACCGAGCCAGCTAGCGCCTACGGCCTTCGATGCCCTAGATATCGCTAGTATGCTAGCCGCAGCGGAAGAAGAAATCGAAGATGCCGTGCCCGCCGACGAGTTGCCGGAGTTGGATGATGAATCGCTGCGCGGTGCCTGGGATGCCTTTCTGCAAGAGCATAAGGAAACAACCCTGGCGCTGTTCATGAAGCAGGCCCTGCCGCTGGTGGAACGGGGGGAAGAGGTGGTGGTGAAGATCGGATCGACCCGTGCACTGGCCGCCCTGCGCGACGACGAGAGCCTGATCGTGTACCTACGCAACGTCTTCGCCCGCCCGCACCTGGTGATGCGCCTGGTGGAGGATGCTAGCCTGAAACCCGTACAGTCGACCGCCAAGAAGCGACTGACGGCCAAGGATAAGTTTCTGGCGATGCGGGAGAAGAATCCGGCGCTAGAGGAGTTGCGGCGGCGATTTGATCTGCGGCCTGAGGAGTAGAGTTAAACTACCGGCTGGTAAAGTTGTAGGTCGGTGATGTACCGAAAGTCCTTTAGGTTCCGCGTGAACAATTGCATGTTGTGATGCAGTGTTGTAGCTGCAATCAATGCATCGGGCAAGGTTAAATTATGACTTAATGAATAGGTCTTCATAAGCTCAAGGTGCCTGAAACTAATCTCACGATTAATGGGTAGAATCGTTAGCGCAGCGAGTCTTTTGGTTAGCTGCTGCAACTCCTGCTTATTTAGAGCCCCATACACCAGTTCGCTAGCGGTGATTATGCTAATAGCTAGACGTGATCGCCCAACGTATTCAAGCTGGCTGGCCGTTTCGCTTTCACCTTTGAAGTAGTCAATAAGAATGTTTGTGTCACAAAGCACTACCGCTTCCATGCCTCCTTCCGTAGCTGACTCGCACTGATATCCTTGTCCTTCCACATCCCCTTAGCTTCAGCAAAAAGCCGGTCTTTACTTTCCTCTGAATCCTTATAGAGTTCTTCAATCTCTACGTAATCGAGTTGCGATAGCAGATCGTAGAGAAACCCTTTTTTCTCAGGGTCTTTGATGGTCAGCACTAGCGTTTCCATTGCACTTTGTTTTATGTAGAACCTAGTCCTCAACCGCAAAGTTGCCCCCCAACATCAGCTCCAGCAACTCCTCGGCCGCCGCCCCAATATTCGTGCCCGGACCGAAGATACCCACCACCCCCGCCTCCCGCAGAAAAGTATAGTCAGCCGGCGGAATCACCCCGCCCACCACCACGCGAATGTCGGCCGCATCCTGGTCGGCGAGCTCCTGAATGACCTCCGGCACCAACGTCTTGTGCCCGGCGGCCAGGGAGCTGATACCCAGCAGGTGCACGTCATTCTCCACGGCCTGCCGCACGGCCTCTTCGGGCGTCTGGAAGAGCGGACCCACGTCGACGTCGAAGCCCAGATCGGCGAAGCCGGAGGCGATGACTTTAGCGCCGCGGTCGTGGCCGTCCTGCCCGAGCTTGGCGATCAGGATACGGGGGCGGCGGCCGTAGGCGGTGACAAAGCGGTCGGAGAGTCCACGCACTTTCTGTAACCGGTCGGAATCAGAGTGACCGGCGTAGACCCCGCTGATGAGCTGGTGGGTAGCCCGGTAGCGGCCGAAGACCTCCTCCAGCGCGCTACTGATCTCCCCCAGGGTGGCTCCGGCGCGGGCGGCCTCGACGGCGGCGGCAAGCAGGTTATCCTCACCGCGGGCGGTAAGTTTTAGTGCTTCGAGCGCAGTCTGGTGGGCGGTGGCATCCCGCTGCTCCCGGGCCCGGGTGATCTGCTGCAACTGCTCCGTGCGTACCCGGTCGTTATCCACCTCCAGCAGGTCGAAGTCGGCGGCCTCGGTGGTGCGAAAGACATTGACGCCCACAATTTGCTCGCGGCCGCTGTCGATGGCCGCCTGCTTGCGGGCACTGGCCTCCTCGATGCGTAGTTTGGGCAGGCCCGTCTCAATGGCTCGTACCATGCCCCCGGCCTCCTCCACCTCCTGCATCAGCTGGCGGGCCTCGGTGAGGAGGCGGTCGGTCTCTTCCTCCACGGCGTAGCTACCGCCCCAGGGATCGACGGACTGGGTGATGCCGAGCTCGTTTTGCAGGTACAATTGAGTGTCGCGGGCGATTTTGGCGCTGTAATCGGTGGGTAGGGCAATGGCCTCGTCCAGGGCGTTGGTGTGCAGACTTTGGGTACCGCCGAAAACGGCCGCCAGGGCCTCGATGCAGGTGCGGGCTACGTTGTTGTAGGGGTCCTGCTCGGTGAGGCTGTAGCCGCTGGTCTGGCAGTGGGTGCGCAGCATAGAGCTCTTCGGGTTCTTGGGGGCGAACTCGGCCATAAGCTCGGCCCAGAGCTGGCGACCGGCACGCAACTTGGCGATCTCGGTAATGTGTCGCATCCCGATGCCCCAGAAGAAGCTCAGGCGGGGGGCGAAATCGTCCACGTCGAGGCCGGCCGCCACGCCGGCGCGTACGTAGGCCAGTCCGTCGGCCAGGGTATAGGCCAGCTCCACCGCAGCCGTCGCGCCGGCCTCGTGCATGTGGTAGCCACTGATGCTGATGCTATTGAAGCGGGGCATGTGGGCAGCGGTATAGGCGAAGATATCGGCCACGATCCGCATACTCGGCCCCGGGGGATAGATGTAGGTGTTGCGCACCATGAACTCCTTAAGGATGTCGTTCTGGATGGTGCCGGCCAGTTGCTCCGGGGCCACGCCCTGCCGCTCGGCGGCTACGATGTAGAAGGCCATCACGGGCAGTACCGCGCCGTTCATGGTCATACTTACGCTCATCTTTTCCAGCGGGATGGCCTCGAAGAGCCGCTCCATATCCGCTACCGTATCGATGGCCACACCGGCCTTGCCCACGTCGCCGCGCACCCGGGCGTGGTCGCTGTCGTAGCCCCGGTGGGTGGCTAGGTCGAAGGCTACGGAGAGGCCGCGCTGTCCGGCGGCCAGGTTACGACGGTAGAAAGCGTTGGACTCCGCGGCGGTGGAAAATCCGGCGTACTGGCGGATCGTCCAGGGCCGGCCCACGTACATGCTGGCGTAGGGGCCGCGGCGGTAGGGGGGTAGGCCGGCTACCCCCGTGGGTGCTTCACCGGAAGTAGAGAAAGCGGCAACGCGGCCTAAGTGGTGATCGGCGCGGTCGGGAAAGTGGGGTCGTGGCATAGGGCGTAGGCTCGGGGGTAAAATACACAATCCCGCCGCGCGAACACTTCTCCGCTGCCCCGCTTATTAATAGCAAACGCATTACCGTGGCCCAGGAAAATATCTTTCAGCGCGTATTCGGCTTCACGAAGGAGCTGTTTACCAACTTCGGTAAGGACGACGCCTTCACGCTCGGCGCGGCCCTGGCCTACTATACCGTATTCAGTTTCGCGCCCCTGCTAGTCGTAGCCATTGCCGTGGCCAGTTATTTCGTTGGCGAAGAGGCCGTGACGGGGCGGCTCTACGGGGAACTGGAAGGCTTACTGGGCCCCGACGCAGCGGAGACGTTGCAAGAAATCGTCAGCAACGCCTACTCTACCGGCGATACGCTCTGGGCCTCCATCCTGAGTATAGCTACCCTGGTCTTTACCGCTACCACGGTGTTTGCCACCCTCAAATCTAGCCTCAACCGCATCTGGGAGATCGAGGCACGGCCGGCCAACAACATCCTCGGCTTCATCTTCACCCGCCTGCTCAGTTTCAGCTTCGTACTGGGTCTGGGCTTCATGCTCATGGTCACCCTGATCGTCAACACCATCATCATCGGCTTCATGGACAAGATTGCCTCCCTGGTACCTGCCCTGGGCCCGGTGGTACTGGCCGTGACTAGCTGGGTGCTTTCCACGGCCGTTACGGCAGTCATCTTCGCCCTGCTGTTCCGCTACCTCCCCGATGCGAAGGCACGGTGGAAGGACATCTGGGCCGGGGCCATCTTTACGGCCATCCTCTTTGGCCTCGGGCGCTTTCTGATCGGTTTTTACATCGGCAACTCCGACTTCGGTAGCACCTACGGGGCGGCCGGGGCCCTGGTTACGCTGCTGGTCTGGACCTACTACAACAGTCAGATCCTCTTCCTCGGCGCCGAGTTTACCTCCACCTGGGCCAAGCGCCGGGGCTTCCCCATCCGGCCGGATCACAACGCGGTACGCATCATTAAGGAGGTACGAAAGGTAGACGGCATCAAAGTTTAACACGGGCGGGGCCGCAGGTGCAACACAGTTTGCCTACCTTAGTGCCGCCTAAGCCCCCCACTTTCTACCTTTTGAGCAACACACCCATTCAGGTCACGAAGACGTACCTCCCTACCCTGGAGGATTATACCACCCTGCTCGAGCGGGTCTGGGACCGGCATTGGGTGACTAACGGCGGCCCGCTGGTGCTGGAACTGGAAGCCACCCTCAGTAAGCGGCTCGACGTGTCGCTGCAGCTCGTCAGTAATGGCACCGTGGCACTGCAACTGGCCATCCACGCCCTGGAGCTGTCGGGCTCGGTGATCACCACCCCCTTCTCCTACGTAGCCACCACCAACGTACTGCTCTGGGAAAATCTTCACCCCGTCTTTGTGGATGTGGAGCCCAACTGGTATACCCTCGACCCCGACCTCGTGGAAGCGGCCATCACGCCCGACACCTCCGCGATCCTGGCCACCCACGTCTACGGTTACCCCTGTAAGCACGCGCAACTGGAGGCGATCGCGCGGCGGCACGGGCTGGCGCTGATCTACGACGCGGCCCACGCCTTCGACGTGCGACTGGACGGGCAGAGCGTACTGCAGTGGGGCGACGTGTCCACCCTGAGCTTTCACGCCACCAAGGTCTTCCACACCATCGAGGGCGGTGGCGTACTGACCGACGATCCCGAACTCCTCGAACGGCTCGATCTACTGCGCACCTTCGGTCACGTGGGCCGCGACCACCGCAGCCTAGGCATCAACGGCAAGAATACCGAATTTCACGCCGCCATCGGACTGCTCAACCTGCCGCGACTGGCCGCCAACCGCGTAGCCCGCAAGACGATCAGCGACCGCTACCGGAGTCTGCTGAGCGATCTGCCCCTTACCGCGCTCGACCCCGGCGACTACCCCGGACTGGAGTATAACTATGCCTACTTTCCCGTCTTCTGCCCCGATGCCGACTGCCGCGAGCTACTGATCGAGGCGCTCAACGTCGAAGAAATCTACCCCCGCCGTTACTTCGAGCCCTCGCTCAACGAGCTCGATTTCCTGAGCGATGCACAGCGCGCAAGCTGCCCGGTTTCCGAGCACGCCTCGCGTACCGTAGTCTGCCTGCCCCTTTATCCCGACCTGGCCCTGGACGACGTGGACCGTATCTGCGCTATCATTCACCAAAGCATGGTCGCGGTATGACGGCAGTGATGCAGCCCTACCTCTTTCCCTACCTCGGCTACTTCCACCTCGTGGCGGCCGCCGATCACTTCGTCTTCTACGACGACGTGCAGTACATCAACGACGGCTGGATCAACCGCAACCGGCTCCCCCACGGCTGGTTCACCGTGCCGGTAACGGCTGGGAGTCTGACCGACCCCATCCGGGAACGGCAGGTAGCCGCCGGTCCGTACGCTCACTTTCGGCGGAAGTTCCTGAAGGGTTTCGGGCAGCGCTACGGCAAGAGCCCCTACTTCGACGCGGTAGAACACATGGTCCACGAGGTATTTACCGAGGCACCCGGGTCCATCAGCGAGATGGCCCAGCGGAGCGTCCGCCTGGTAGCCAACCACCTAAGTCTTGGGGCGCGTTATAGTACTTCCAGCACCTATACCTACCAGAGAGACCTACCTACCCAGGCTAAACTCCTCAGCCTACTTTACGCCTGCCGGGCGGAGTGCTACGTCAACCAGGTCGGGGGCAGCCACCTCTACGACCCGGAAGTCTTCGCCGCCAGTGGGGTACAACTGAACTTTCTACAGTCCGATCTCGATTACAGCGCCGAGGAGCCCGGTTTGCAGTATTCCGTACTACACCTTCTGGCCCACCACCCCCCTCAGCAGTGCCGGGAGTGGCTGCAGCAGTACACGATCACGACACCCACCTACGCATGAATCCCTTCGACACCCCCGCCCGCCGCGTCGTCATCTTCGGCGAATCGCAACTGGCCAGCCTGGCGCACTTCTACCTCAAGCACGACAGCCAGCACGAGGTCGTGGCCTTTACGGTCGATGCTGCCTACCGCAAGTCGGATACCTACGAGGAGCTGCCGCTGGTCGACTTTGAAACCGTCGCCGATCAGTACGCCCCCGACGAATACGCCATGTTTCTGCCCGTCAGCTTCAAGCAAATGAGTCACCTGCGACGCGAGAAGTTGGAGGCCGCCCGCGCTAAGGGCTACGACATCATCAGTTACGTAAGTAGTAAGGCTACCACCTGGCCGGATCTCGATGTAGGGGAGAACTGCTTCGTGTTCGAGGACAACACCATCCAGCCCTACGTCAAGATCGGGGAGAACTGCGTGCTCTGGAGCGGCAACCACATCGGTCACCACACCACCATCGGTAACCATGTGTTCATCACCTCGCAGGTGGTGATCAGCGGAGCCTGCACGATCCACGACCATGCCTTCTTCGGGGTCAACGCGACGATCCGGGACGAGACCGTCATCGGGGAGGCTACCCTAATCGGCATGGGAGCGCTGATCACGAAGGACACCGAGCCCTACTCTATCCACCTGGGGGCCAAGGGCAAGATCGCCCCCGGTAAAAGTATCAACCTCGATTCCCTGTCCCACAAAAGCGGCGGCTGATGGCCTGGCAAAAACTCGGCTGCTTTTTTACTACCGACGGGCAACGGCCCTGGATGGTCAGTCACGCCTGCGTCCCCACGGCGCTTTACCTGCCGGAAAGCGACCGCATCCGCGTCTACTTCGCGCCCCGCAATGCGCGCGGACAGTCCATCCCTACCTACCTCGAAGTTGATGCTACCGATCCCACCGAGGTCACCTACCTCCACGACCGGCCGATCCTGGAGCTCGGCGAGCGGGGCACCTTCGACGACGGCGGCATCATGCCCTGTAGCCTCGTGGAGGCGGCTGACGGATCGCTCTACCTTTATTACGTAGGCTGGAACCCCTCGGTATCGGTGGCCTACCGCAATGCCGTCGGGCTGGCCATCAGCCGCGACGGGGGCGTGACCTTCGAGCGGCCCTTCCCCGGTGCGGTGGTGGACCGTAACCGTACGGAGCCCTTCTTCACCGCCTCCCCCTGTGCCCTACGCGAGGGCGACGATTGGCACCTGTGGTACGCCAGTAGTACGGGCTTTCTGGAGGTGGGCGAGCGCATCGAACCCCTCTACGTAGTTAAATACGCCCACTCGCGGGACGGGATCAACTGGGATCGGAGCAACACGACACTCCTTGCACCTGCGGCCCCGGCAGAATGTACCGCCCGCCCCAGCGTGGTTAAAGACGGGGACACCTACAAAATGTGGTACTGTTACCGCGGCAGCTACGACTACCGGGACGGCGCGGACGCCTACCGCATCGGCTACGCCGAGAGTCGCCGGGCCGGTGAGGGTTGGCAACGAATGGACGAACGGGCCGGTATCGCCTACTCCGCTACTGGCTGGGACTCCAGTATGCAGACCTACCCCAATGTGGTGGGCACCCCCCACGGACGTTACCTTTTTTATAACGGCAACGGGTTCGGTAAGACCGGGATTGGCTGTGCCCGCTGGACCAACACCTACTGACATATGCAAACCACCCTATTCGACTACGATACTACGCGCTACCCCTTTAGCAGGCTGATCGGAGCGTACATCGGTACCCAGGAGCTGGAGACGCTGCACGCCGACTACGACAGCAACCCCGCCCTGGCCAACTCACTGTACAAGAATATGGAGCAGTCGCCCGTGTTCAAAGCCATGTACGCCGGCCTGAGCTCGCCCGCGGGGGAGGAGTTTTACGCCACCTACGAGCGCTTCGTGCGGGAGGTGATCCGGCCGCAGTACGACGGGCCCATCTACTACCAGACCAAGCCTAGCCACCGCATCCTCTTTGCCGATGTGCCGGGGCAGAGCCGCTTTCACCGCGATGCCGACTACGGCCACGACCCGGCGGAGGTCAACTACTGGGTAGCCCTGACGCCGGCCTACGCTACGAATACCTTCTGGATCGAAACCGAGGAGGGGAAGGGCGACTACCAGCCGGTAGAAGCCAAGCCCGGCCAGTTCGCGCGCTTCCGGGGCAGTACGCTGTCGCACGGAGCCAAGAATAATACGACCGGGAGGAGCCGGGTAAGCTTCGACTTCCGGGTGATACCGGCGGCGGAGGCCCCTGCCCGGTACAAAGAACAGGAAGAGGCCGACCCCAACGCCGAGAACCCCGTGAGTGCGAACGCCCTAAAATTTAGCTACTGTGCCTAATCCTGCCCTACCCGCGGTGAGCGTCAGCATCATCACCTACAACCAGCGCGACCTCATCGGACGGGCTATCGATAGCGTACTGGCCCAGCGCGTGAATTTCGACTACGAGATCGTGATCGGCGACGACTGCTCCAGCGACGGTACTCAGGACGTGCTGCGCGATTACGCCAGCCGCTACCCGGATAAGATCCACCTCATCCTCCACCCCCGCCGCTACCGCCGGGAGGTGCCCGGCCGTACCAACAACACGACCAACCTGCTGAACTGCCGCGGCAAGTATACCGCCATGCTCGACGGCGACGACTACTGGACGGACCCCAACAAACTCCAACGGCAGTACGACCGGATGGAGGCCCACCCCGAGCTGAGTATGTGCCTACACGATGCTCAGATGGTGTATGACGACCCGCCAACTCCCGGGGAGGAACGGTTTACGTATATGTCAGAGCGCGTGGGGGGTAGCGAGACGGGCCGGTACACCCACGAGCAGCTGGCCATGCGCAGCTACCTGAATCCCTTCATCGGCAGCATCATGTACCGGACCGCCCAGCTGCGGGACCTTCCCGACTGGTTTTACTACATCGTGGCGGCTGACTATGCGCTAATCCTACACCTTAGTCGGAATGGCCCGGTATACTACGACGCCCACCCGGCGGCGGCCTATTATATCTCGCCGCAGGGATTTCAGCGGATCTTCCGCAAGGATGTGTCTATTCTACAGCAGGAGTTGCGTGACATTGACATCTATGCGACCCACTTCCCGGCAACCCGCCATAGCGGTAAGCTTACCCGGGGCAGGGCAACCCTGCACTGGCACCTGAGCCAGCACTACCGGGAAAAGCGGCAGTGGCGGCAGACGGCGCACCATCTGCGGCAAATGTTCCAAGCGGATCGCCGGTTCGGGCTGCGTATGGTACTTAATCCCGTGCGGAAGGTGCGGAGTCACTTCGTATCGCTGTCGGCTAACCGGGCCAGCAGGTCGGCGGAGAAATCCGCGGCGATCCGCTCGTAACTATAGTTTTCGAGGGTAAATTGCTGCCCGCGGGCGGCAATCGCGGCGCGCTCCTCGGGGTGGGCCAGGTAATGATCGATCTTTTTCAGGCAGTCCTCCTCATCGGTATAGGTAGCGAAGATGCCCTGCGGAAAGGTAGCGGCCAGGTTAGGTGCCATCCGCGTGAGCATGAAACCGCCCACGCCCATGACCTCGAACATGCGCTGGTTGAAGCCGACGGTACCGGCGATGTCGACGTAGTCGTTGAGGCAGATGTCAGCGTCGTGGTAGGTCTGGTACATTTCCAGTCCGCTCGTCACCCCCCGGAAGCCGGCGGCCAGGTTGGGGAAATCTTGTAGGCTGCGGCCATCTCCGCCGTGTTCCCACCAGTAGCCCCACCAGGTGAATTTGGTGCGCCCGGCCAGGCGCTCGAAGAACTCGGTGCGGGCGGCGAAGTTTTCGGTGCCCAATCCGCCCACGAAAACCACGCCCGGACTGGGGTTTCCTTCCTGTAGGTGATCCAGGATGCGGGGCTCGAAGCCCTGGTCGTTGAGGATGCTCTCCACCCCGTGCACCTCGAAGATCTGCTTAAAGTGGGGCTGATCGGTATAGATGAGGTCGAAGTCGTTGGGGTGCCACTCGTAGGGTAGGCGGGCGCTGAGGCGGGCCACCAGCAGGGCATCCTTGCGGTAGGGCTGCCAGAAGGCAGAGGGCTGGGGTTGGGAGCGCGCGAAGAGTACATCGGGCCGGCGGTGGCGGATGTAGGCATCGGCCACGTAACTCCGCCAGGCACGGTGGCGACCGGTCAGGCGACGGTAGGCGCGAAAGGCAATCTCCAGGGCGCGTGCGCGGGTGCGACCGAATACGTGCTGGGCTACCTTGCGGGTAAACACCGGGTCGTGAAAGAAGTACTCCTCGGCGTCCCAGTGCCCGTTCTGGTTAAGGTAGTAGGTGTAGTAGTCGCCGTAGTTAGAAAAGAGGTCGAGCAGCCACTGCCGGTAGGTGGGTAGGTCCATCGTGTGAATTTCCGGCGCGGCGGCCTGCTTCTGCTGCAGGTACTTAGCGGGGTGGACGATGTCGAATTTGATGAGTTTCTTCATAGCGGGGGGCAAAGATAGCGGGGTTGGAGGAGCTTGGTCTATCTTTGTGGCCACAAACACTATGTTATGCCCGCAGCGGCGACTACGATAATCAAACCGGTCAGTGGCTGGCAGCTCCTCGATCTAAAGGGGCTCTGGCAGTACCGCGACCTGCTCTACTTCCTCTCCGTACGCGGCATCAAGATCAAGTACGCCCAGAGTGTGCTGGGCGTGGGCTGGGCGGTGGCTAACCCCTTGATCCAGGCGCTACTCTTCACTCTGGTATTTGGTGAGCTCGCTAAGCTGGACAGTGACGGGACGCCCTACATCCTGTTCAGCTTCACGGCCATGGTGGTCTGGACCTACTTCAGCGGTATCCTCACCGATGCGACCACCTCGCTGGTGGCTAACCGGGACATGATCAGTAAGGTGTACTTCCCCCGTCTGATCCTGCCCCTGGCGGCGGTGCTGAGTAAGTTGCTCGACTTCGGGGTGGCCTTCCTGGTT
This sequence comes from Saprospiraceae bacterium, assembly GCA_958295895.1. Lineage (GTDB taxonomy): Bacteria > Bacteroidota > Bacteroidia > Chitinophagales > Saprospiraceae > Neolewinella. The sequence continues at coordinate 237,050 of CATQHI010000027.1, forward strand.
CTGGTGGGCCTGCTGATCTACTACCAGCAGATGCCGGACATCACGGTGCTCATGCTACCGGTGCTGGTGCTGATCCTGGTGCTGACCAGTATTGGAGCCGGCTGCCTGCTGGCGGCCGTAGCGGTACAGTACCGGGACGTGAACTACGCGATGACCTTCCTGGTCCGTTTGCTGATGTTCACGGTGCCGGTGGTGTACTCGGTATCGGTCATTCCGGAGGCCTACCGCAGCCTGTACGCCCTCAATCCGATGGTGGGCGTGATCGAGGGGATGCGCTCGATGTTTCTGCAGACGCGGCCGTTTCCGTGGGAGTGGGTGGCTACGGGGGGGGCGGTGTCGGTGGTTGTTTTTTTGGTGGGGTGCTTTTATTTTCGGCGGGTGGAGCGGCACTTTGCTGATTTGGCGTAAAGTTTTAAGGCGGCAAACTCACCACAGAGTCCCCTAGCGGGGCCACACGGAGGGTTTCACAGAGGGTTCACAGAGCCGTCGTTGTAGGTGTTTTTGGGGGAGGACACGGAGGGGCCATCACCTAGCGGTGATGGGCGGCAAATTGTTAGGATAGAAGATTAGCTATGAAGGATACGGTGATCGAGGTGAGTGGGGTGGGGAAACGGTACCGGCTGGGGAGTCGGGAGCAAGCCGATACGCTGCTGGGACGGATGGGGCAGTTGGTGACCTATCCACTGCGGAACTTTCGGGAGTTGGCGCAGCGGAAGAACTTCGGGGAGGACGACGAGAGCGTACTCTGGGCGCTACGCGACGTGGATTTCAGTGTGCGGCAGGGGGAGGTGCTCGGGCTGGTCGGTCATAATGGGGCGGGGAAAAGTACGCTACTGAAGATTCTGAGCCGGATCACGCCGCCGACGGTGGGTCAGATCAGCATCGAGGGGCGGGTATCGAGCCTGCTGGAGGTAGGTACGGGCTTTCACCAGGACCTCACGGGGCGGGACAACGTATTCATGAATGGGGCGGTGCTGGGCCTGACCAACCGGGAGATCCACCAGCGCTTCGATGAGATCGTGGACTTTAGCGGGATCGAGAAGCACATCGATACGCCGGTGAAATTTTACTCCTCGGGCATGAAGGTGCGGCTGGCCTTTAGTGTGGCGGCTCACCTGGATCCGGAAATCCTGATCATCGACGAGGTACTGGCCGTGGGGGACCTGGCCTTCCAGCAAAAGTGCCTGGGCAAGATGGATAGTGTGAAGGAAAAGGGGCGTACCATTCTCTTCGTGAGCCACAATATGAGTGCAGTGGAGGGGCTGTGTGGGCGTTGTATCCTGATGGACGGGGGTACGGTAGCCTACGACGGTACGGTGGGCGGGGCCATCGGGCGCTACCGGGAGGGGAGTCTGCTGGCCGCCGAGTCGGAGGTGCTGGGGGCGCGTACGGACCGGGAGGGCGGGGGGCGGCTCCGCTTCACTGACGTACGGCTCAACTACGGGGGTGGGGTGTACGCCGGCGAGCCGCTCCTACTGGAACTGGACTACGAGGCGACGGCCGACATCCCGAGTCTGCAGGTGGCCATCAAGTTCAGCCGCAACTACCGCGAGGTAGTGATGACGCTGGATAACCGCATCCAGGGCCGGCCGCTGTCGGCCCACCGGGGGCACGGCACGCTGGTCGTGGAGCTACCGGCACTGAACCTGATCCCGGACCGCTACCTTATCGACCTGTGGGCGGGCACGAGCACGGTGGCCGAGGACCGCATCTTCAACGCCGCCACCATGATCGTGCTCGAAAAAGACGTGTACGGCAGCGGCCTGCTCCCCCAGGCCAACCGCCACGGCTTCTTCATTCCCCCGGCCTGTAGCTGGGAGACCGCCCGGGTCACCGCCCCCAATCCGTAAACACAAATCTCCTACCCGATGATACCAGGACGCGTTAAGGGCCACGTACGCACTACGCTACGCAACACCATCACTAGCGGACGAAAACTAGGTTTTTTCCCCACCCGCCGCTTTGCCCTGATCTGCCACCAGCGCAGCGGCAGCAACATGCTCACCAGCGTGTTCAACCAGCACCCCGAGGTCATCATGCGGGGGCAGATACTGCGTGACGACCTTGAATACCAACGGCAGCTCCAGGACATGGGCATGCTACCCTTTACCGGCCAGCTATTCGACGATAGCATCGAGGGCCGCCAGCGTTTCGATGCGCTACAGGAGCAGCCCGGGGAGCGGGAGCCGCGCAACACCGCTGCGGTCATCGAGTCCTTCTACCGGTCGCAGGGCTACGACAGCCATCGGTCGATGATCGGCATCAAGTTTCACGGCGGGACGATGTACCGCGACGAGATTGAGGAGATATTTATGGGTGACGATCCCTACTACACCATCCTTCTCCTTCACCGCGAGAACCTGCTGGCCGCCGGTATCTCCTGGTACCAGGCGCGGGTGCTCGATCAGTGGGTATCAAAGTCGCCGGACATCAAGAAGCCGGCCATCGAGATTGACATCCCCACCCTGCGCGACTTCGTGCTGCGCACCCGCGATGACGTGGCGGAGTGGAAGGCGCTGCTCGCCAAGCACCAGCATCCGTACCTGGAGCTTACCTACGAGCAGATTACGGCGCCCGACTTTTCGTACGATCCTATTTGGCAGCAACTGGGGGTCGAGTCAATCCCCACACCGAAGCCAAAGACCTACAAGCTCCTCAAGGACTACAGCCACATCAGCAATATTGCGGCGATCCGGGCCGAGTTTGCCGGTATGGGACTCGGAGAAGTTTAATACCACCCGCCCGCCTTGCCCGCCCTCACCGCCCTACCCCACGACCGATCGGACTACCTGCGCACGCTGGTGCTGCTCCTAGTATCCCTGCTGGGCACCTTCTTCATGGATCAGCTACTCAAGGGCCTGCCGATCTACGAGACTTTCTACGAGGGGGTGGCCGCCGTCAAGCTGGCGGGCCGGCTGAACGGGATGCGAATCGTAAGTTATTCCCTGCTCGGCCTGGGCTGTATCGTGCTCGACCGCTGGCGGGGCATCGGTCTGCGCGAGCTACCGGCCGAAGCCCGTGCCCTGCTGATCATGGCAGTGGGCCTGCAGATGTACACCATCGGCCTGCTCGACTACAACCACTACTACGACAACTGGCTGGTGGTCGACCGCCTACTGTTAGTGGGCCTCGGGGTACTGGCCATCGTGCGGCCACTTTACCTACCGATTTTCCTGATCGATCTGGTGCTACTGACCGGTCAGCTGCGGCAGCCCGACCTGATCGGCTACGACCACGTGCATAAGTACATTTTCCCGCACATCCTGGCGCTGGCGTGGAGCTTCCTGGCGGCCTCGCGCTTCATCCGCGTTCGGCAGCCGTACTACCTGCTGGTGCCGCTGATGATGGCCCCACTTAGTCTGTGGTACATCATGGGGGGCATTGGTAAGCTGGAGCTGGACTGGCCTACTCAGAACAGTCTGTACAACCTCTTTGCCGCCGCACTTGACGCCGGCTGGCTGGCGGGTTGGTCGCAGGGGATCAAGCTCTTCCTGGCAGACTTCCTGATCACCTTTCAGCAACCCATGCTGTGGGGCACCATTGTGCTCGAGATCCTGCTGCCGCTACTCCTGTTCGTGAACCGTCCCACGGCCATCGCCGTGTCGCTCACCCTGATGGTCTTTCACCTCTCCGTGTACCTGTTCAGTGGGATCCTGTTCTGGCAGTGGTCGCTGCTGGAGCTGGTATTTATCTACTTCCTGTTGTTCCGGAAAAAAGCGGTAGCGCCTTTGTTTAGCTGGCGATCGCGCGGAGTGTACTGGCTGACCCTATTGCTACTGCCCCTGGCCGTACACATTGGTAAATTGGCCTGGTACGACTGTGGATTCATCAACCACTACGCCTTTTTCCTCGTCGACGACCGCGGGGGAGAAACAGAGCTCGACGCCACCTACTTTTCCCCCTACGATACCGGCTTTGCCAAGAACCGCTTTTACTTCCTTACCCACGAAAAGACGCTAGCCAACACCTACGGGCAGTGCGATGACGTGAACCTGCTGGGGCTGCTACGCGACTGGTCTAGCCGCAGTGACAAAGACAACCAGACGCTGCTTGACGACTTCCGCAAACGGGCGGGCATGGAACGCTACGATGAGGCCGACGCGGAGGAGTTTTTGGCATTTCTGACCTCCTTCATCAGCAACAAGAACGCCTACGACCCGGAGCTCATCAGCCTACTCGCCGTGCCGCCCCACATGCAGCAGGGACCTAACCAGCGCAACCTCCACAAAGCCGGCCTACACCACCTGAAGGTCGTGTACCGGGAAAAGGTGATCCTGCCCGGACTCCGGTACCAAACCGTTGCCCAGGACAGTTTCTCACTTTCCCTCACTCCCCCCCAAGCTCCCTAAGCCATGTGCGGAATCATCGGCCAGCTCAATTTCCGGGGTACGGTAGACCGGGCGCTCTTCGACGCCATGCGCGACACACTGGTGCACCGGGGCCCGGACGGCTACGGCACCGAAATCCGCCACGACGGTCGCCTTGCCCTGGGCCACCGCCGGCTGTCCATCCTGGACCTGAGCGAGCGCGGCCACCAACCGATGTCCAACGAAGACGGCACGGTGTGGATCACCTTCAACGGCGAGATATATAACTTCGGTCCGCTACGCGAGCAGTTGCTGACGGCCGGTCACCACTTCCGGTCCACCACCGATACCGAGGTGCTGGTACACGGCTATGAGGAGTGGGGCCTGGAGGGGCTACTGGGCCGCATCAAGGGCATGTTTGCCTTCGGGCTATGGGATGAGCGGCGGGGCAAGCTGGTGCTGGTCCGGGACCGCTTCGGCATCAAGCCCCTCGTGTACCATGCGGATGCCGACCGGCTGGTCTTTGCCTCCGAAATTAAGGCTTGCACCCGCGACCCCGCCCTGAAGAAGGTGCTGCGGGAGGATGCGCTGGCCGACTACTTCCTGTACTCCTACGTGCCGCACCCGGATACGGTCTGGGAGGGGCTGCACAAACTGCGGCCGGCTCACTATTTGGAGGTCGACGCCGCTACCGGGGCCCAACGGATGGTCCGCTACTGGTCGCTGCCCGAACGCATCGAGCCCCTGCCCTACCCCGCTGCCCTAGAGCGTACGGATGAGCTGATGCGCGAGGCCGTCCGGCAGCACCTGGTCAGCGACGTGCCGGTGGGGCTGTTCCTGAGCGGGGGCTACGATAGCTCGGCGGTGCTGCTGTACATGCGGGAGCTGGGGCAGGAGGTGGATGCCTTTTCGCTGGGCTTCGCGGGTAGTGAACGGAGCGAGCACCATCCGGCCGCAACCATTGCCGGGGCGCTGGGGGCGGAGCACCACGTCAGGCTGCTGCACTACGAGGACGAGGTCTTCCCCCTGATCGAGCGACTGGTGCGGCACTACGACGAACCCTTCGCGGTGAGTAGTCAGCTGACCTACCACTACATCGCCGAGTACGCCGCGCGGACCCACAAGGTGGTGCTGGGCGGCGATGGCGGGGATGAGTTGCTAGCCGGCTACCACTGGTACGCCCAACTCAATGACTGGCGGGCCGGGCCACGGAGTTACCTGCGGGCCCTGCGCGGGCAGGCTTCGCTCCGCGAGCAACGGCTGGAGGTGTACGCCCGCGAGCAGACCGGGGTGTACCACTACCTGCGCGGACGGGGCATCCTCTCCCCGGAGTGGCTCGGTCGGCTGGAGGGGCGGGCCTATGACTACTTCGACCGGCACTACGGGCAGTCGGACGACGCCATCAAGTCCTGGCAGCGCCTCGACATCGACACCTTCATGTTGGACAACTGCCTACAACGGGCCGACTCTTCCAGTATGCTCCACTCTCTGGAGGTGCGGGTGCCCTTTTTGGACCACGAGCTCTTCGAGTTCGTGTACAGCCTGCCCAGCGATCGGTACTTCGATCCGCAGCAACCCAAGCGGATGCTGTACGACAAACTGAGCGGGAAACTGCCGGCCAGCGTCCTGGAGCGCGGCAAGCAGGGCTTTGGCTTCCAGCACCGGGATGCGCTGAAGGGCCCGGCTTACCAGGACTTCGTGAACCGGGGCGAGTTGGTGAAGCTGGGTATTTTGGCCGGGCCGGTGGACTTTGGGCGGATCACTGGGGAGGAGGCGTATCACCTGGTATTTTTAGAGCAGTGGCTTCGTATTAACTGAGTGATAGTGCGCAAATGTAGGTGCAGAACGGTGAGCAAAATAACTACCGCAGAGGGCGCAGAGGAGCGCAGAGACGTGATCGCGTATGCCTCTGCGACCCTCCGCGACCTCTGCGGTTCAATTTTTGAGTTTGGCACGCAGTGCCTGAGCGCATACCCACAGCAATCGCAGTAAAATGAACGACCAAGCCTGGACCCAAGACACCTTCTGGATCGTACGCAGCGCCGGCGAGCGCACCGTAGCCGCCTGCACCGAATTGATCCGCAGTTTCGTACCCGCCCATCGGGTAGTGCAGGTCGAGGAGCGGCCCTTCGCCAAGGCAATCGACAAGACCTTCAGGCTGGCGGCGGCCAGTGGCTGCGAATGGACCTTCTGCATCGACGCCGATGTGTTCGTGCACGCCGAGGGTATGCGCCAACTCTACGAAATTGCTGCCAAGGTACCCGACAACATCTGGTTCGTGCAGGGGCTGACGGTCGATAAGTTCATCCCTATCATCCGCACGGCGGGCACCGGTATATACCGCAGCAAGGTGGCTGGTATGGCTACCATTGGTATCCCGGAAGACGGTACGGCCCTGCGCCCCGAGGACGTCACGCGGCGCAGCATGCTCATCCGTGGCTACCAGATGTACCGCACGCCCATCGTGGTGGGCCTGCATGACTTCGAGCAGTACTACCACGACATCGCCCGCAAGACCTTTTTGCACTACCATAAGCACCACACCGTACGGCCGGAGATGCAGGCCTACTGGCGTAGTCAGCAGGGGCAGGACGCGGACTTTCAAGCCGCCCTACTGGGAGCCGAGCTGGGGGAAAGCTTCGCCGAGAACCTACTCATCGACCGCGAATTCAAGCGCCAGGAGATTGCCGCCGGGCTGGAGCGTATCGGCCTGGCCCCGAAGGGGCCGCTAGTCCCCGGCACCATCGATGCGGACTACGTCACGCGTTTTCTGGAGGCCTACCGGCCCGATGCGGCCATCCAGCAGAAGAAGTACCCGCAGTACACCGACTACCAGTTGATGTACCCCTGGCTCACGCCCCAGCGGCGGTTCGTCAATAGCCTACGCCGTCTCAAACAGCGCCTGACGCGCTGAGCCATTTCCGGGCGAGGTCGAAGAGTTGTTCGGGCGTAAACCCCGCATCCCATACCCGTTCAGCCCCCTGACTTTTCGAGAGCTTTTCCCCGCCATCGCGCAGCAGCGGGTGGTGGATGAAGTGTATCCGCTCTTCAAGCTTAGGATAGCCCAGTAGATCAGATAGCAGGCTTTGGGCCGCCGTACTCGCCCGCAG
>CATQHI010000028.1 GCA_958295895.1 Saprospiraceae bacterium
GGTCGTGCGCACGATGACGTCGCGGGTGTTCCGGATAACGTTGCGGTAATACCGCTCCCAGAGGTCTGCCGTCACCGTGCGGTTATCCTGATTGTAGTTCGCACCGGTAATTACTCCGGAATTAGGGGAGATCAGTTGCTGTACGATACCGATGTCGTAGATCAGTGTTCCGCCAACGGCAGTAGTGTTCACCAGGGCGCCGTTCAGTATGTAGACGGGGTCGATGGAGGTCGGCTGGATGCGGTTGACGTTCAGCTCGCTGAGCTCCTCCTCACACGCTGAGCTTAGCAGCAGCAGGAAAAAAGAGAGGTATCGGGTAACTTTTAGCACGGCGACGGGAGGTTAGAGTTTCACGTTGAGGTTGAACCCCAGACCACGGGTGGTTGGTAGGCCGGTCGATTCTAAGCCAAGGAGGTTATCCGATGCATAGCCAAAACTATCCGGGTCAATGTTTGGAACCCACTTTTTCAGGATCAGCACGTTGTTGGCGGTTAGGTCCAGCCGTAGGCCCCGCACGGGAAATTTATCCGGCAGAAAGCGAGTGAGATCGAAGCTGGCCGTCACCTGCCGCAGCTTCCAGAATCCTGCGTTATAGACGATCGGTTCGACGAGGGCCTGCGTGCGGACGACCTCCCAGTAGGCCTGGGCCGGGGCGGCCGCCTCGTTCGGTTCGCCTAGCTCGTCGACCCCCTCGCCCACGACACCGGTCTCCCGCCCCGGGACGGTCATCGTGTGTAAGCCGTGGCGGACGGCATTGAAGTTCGTACCGGAGATGATGCGGTTGCCCAGCTTAAAATCGATGAGGAAGGATAGGCTGAAGTCGCCGATTTGGACCTGGTTGTTTATGCCCCCGAACCAGCGGGGAAGGGCCGAACCGAAGGAGATCAACTCGTCGGTGCGCAGCGGGATGCCGTTGGCGTTGAACACCTGCCGCCCCTGCTCGTCACGCCGGTAACCGAAGCCGTATAACTGGCCGATCTCCTCCCCCACGACCTGCCGCAGCTCGCCGTTGAAGGCGTGCGATCCTACCGTGATGCTCGCGCCGGCTTCGTCGGTAAGTAGGCTGAGCACCTCGGTGCGGTTGTACGAGGCATTGAGGGTAGCCGTCCAGGCGAAGCGTTCGCTTTCGATGGGGGTAAATTGTAGCAGGCCTTCTACACCCCGGCTCACGCTCTCGCCACTATTGATGAGCGTATTGACAAAGCCCGAGGCGTCCGAGATTTGCGCGGAGACGATCTGATCGCTGGTCAGTTTACGGTATCCCGCCAGATCCAGCGTGAAGCGATTGTTGAATAGGCGTACCTCCAGGCCGATCTCCACCTCTCCCGTACGCATGGGTCGTAAGTTGGGATTGGGCAAGGTGTTCCCTAAAGCGTTGCCAACGGGCTGCAGATCCCCATTCGGGTTGGCGAACAGGTTAGCGTTGATGCCGTAGAACAGCACATCTGAATAGGGACCTACATCCGTGTCACTGCCCACCTCGGCGTAGGCGGCGCGTAGTTTGCCGAAGGATAGCCAGTCGGGCAGACCGTCGAAGGCATCGGAGAAGACGAAGCTGGCCGAGACGGAGGGGTAGAGAATGCTCCGGTTTTCGGCAGAAAGCGTCGAGAACCAATCGTTGCGCAGCGTACCGTTGAGGTACAGTACCCGGTTGATCGACAGGTCCAGCGAACCGTAGAGCGAATTGACGCCCCGCTCGGATAGGCCATAGATGGGGTCTTTAACCCGGCCATTCTGTATGGTGTACAGGTCGCGTACCACAAAATCGGTCACTTGCACACTGTTCACGTCCGAACGGCGATACATGTGGTTACCGCCCACCGTGGCGTCGATACCGATGGTACCGAATTCCCGGGTAGCCGATACCAAAAAATCGGCGTTGATTTCGCGAAAGCGGCGGGCTTCCTGGGTGTACACGCCATTGACGAACCCCTCCGGAGCCGGAGGGCGGGACGCCTGGCCGGTGGGGAAGTTATTGTAGTCCTGATCGCGCGACCAGTAATCCTGGCCGATGCGACCCTGCACGAAGATACCGGGTAGTAGGTTGTAGCGAGCCGAGAGGTTACCGAAGATGCGGTCGCGCCGAATAGTATTGAACTGCTCCGAGAGCGTGAAATAGGGGTTGGTACGGTTGCGGAACCGGGAATAGACGAACTCATTGCCCTCGGCGTTGAATCGATTGGCCTCGAGCACGTCCAGCGGCATGGAGTTGGCTAGGTTATAGAGCGATACCGGGATGGTATTGTCCTGGTTAGCTATGTTTGGTGGGTTCTCGTTGAACTCGTTGGAATAGTTGACATTACCGCTAATGGTCAGCTTGTCGCTTAAATCATAGCTCAGGCCCAGGTTGACGGTGCGGCGGGTGTACTCATTGTTGGGTACGATGCCATCGCTATTCAACTGGGCTAGCGATAGGTTAAAGCCGCCCTTTTCGCTGCCGGAAGCCAGCGTAATGGTGTTGGTAATGTTTTGACCGTTGCGGAAGAACGTCCGCACGCGATCACGCACCGGCTCGTAGGGTAGTACGATCCCGTCAAAAAGCACCTGGGTCATGCCCGGCTCGAAGCGCTCGCCGAAGGACCACTGACCCGAGGTGGGGTTGGCCTCGGTGGGGCGCACCCCGTTCTCCCCCTGTCCGTATTCATATTGGTAATCGGTGAAGTCCAGCGGCGTCTCGTTGGTGTAATTGACGTTGTACGTCACCCCCAGGCCTTCGCCATCGCCTCCTGATTTGGTGACGATCATGATGACCCCGTCCTTAGCCCGCGATCCGTATAGGGCGGCGGCGGCGGCTCCCTTCAACACCGTCATGCTTTCGATGTCGTCCGGATTGATACTCGAAAGGCCATCGCCCCCATCGGAGGTAACCCCCCCTCCCCGGGTGCCCAGCGCACTGTCGGAGCCCTGATTGCCAAAGCTGCTACCAAAGTTCGTGTTGTCAATGGGTATGCCGTTGACCACGATGAGCGGACTGTTTTGTCCGGAGATAGAGGACTGCCCCCGAATGCGAATCTTCGAAGTACCGGCCGGGCCCGTTCCTAAGCCCGAAATGTTGACCCCGGCGACCTTGCCCTGTAGGGCGTTCATAAAATTAGGCGACCGGTTAACGGCTATCTCCTCCGCCGCGACGGTGGACGTAGCGTAACCCAGTTTCTTCTGCTCCTTGCGGATGCCCAGCGCGGTCACGACCACCTCACCGAGCTGCTCGGCACTTGCCCCGAGTGCGACATCGATCACACCACGACCGTTGATGCTAATTTCTTGACTCCCGTAACCAACGTAGGAAAACACCAAGCTGTTAACCTCATCCGGCACGGTCAGCGAGAAGCGGCCATCCAGATCGGTGACCGTCCCCGAACCGGTACCGGGAACCTGCACGCTCACCCCCGGTAACGGGGCACCATCAGTGGCATCGGTAACCAAACCAGTGACGGTCTGCTCATCCAATTCGGTAACGCTGTAGCTGCTTCCCCTGACTAACCCTAGGGCCGGTAGCGGAATGGTAGCTATAAGCAGTGCGATTGCACCCAGCAGGTGCAGGTACCTGTTGATCACTATCATTCGGATAAGTATTGTTGGTTATGTACGGTAACAACCTAAGCACCACATAAATTTACAAACATCCTGTGGTATATGGATAGATTTAAAGAATTTTAATTGATCTTTGATGGTAGAAACAAAGATATATATTTATAGCTCCCATGCAAGAAAGTATAAAATTTTTTTCTGATTCGATCTGCTGCCGTGGTGGAAGGCGTGGCTACCGCACCGATCCCTAACCTTCGCTTCCGCTGACCAGGGCGGCTTTACCGGACTGGTAGCTGATAAGAGTCTCGACCAGTTGCATGTCCCTTGCGCATCGCGTACATCGCATCCCGCGACCCCGCCCCGACTACCCTATCGGTACCGGCAGGTACACTAACTGACGTTTACACTTGTACACCCGTACTTCGCAACTCCGTAATATTAGCCGGTGCCCTGTGTCACCCCAGACCCCCTACATGCCTTCCGCCAGTACCTGGAACGCTGCGGCCCCCTACCGGACGAAAGCTTCACCAACCTACTGACCGAAGTACGCACAGAGCACTACGATAAAAACGCCTACCTACTGCCTAGCCCGCAGTACTAATCCCGACTGGCCGAACCGCATATGGCTCAAGGTGCCCCTGACCGCGGAGGTATTACGTGCTCTCCGCGACGAGGAGTACGGTCCACTACGCCCGCAACTGAGTCTGTTCGGCGCACCGGACATCGCCACTGCCGAGCGCCTCCTGCCCTCCGTGCACCCTTCCCGTCAACTGTGTATGGATCTTCCCCCTGGCGATCTTCCCACGGGCGGTACTCCCTCACTGCCGCCATTAGAAGTCATTTTGGTCGATACGTCAGACTTAGCCCAGCAGTGGGCGACAGTATTCCAAGAAGCATTTGGCTACCGCATTGCTGCCGGACAGTTGCTACTACTCGGCGAAAACACGGACTTCTACCCAGGCTACCACGCGGGTCAGGCCGTGGCTACCGGCTGTCTGCACTACAGTCACGGGGGCCGGGTAGCGGGCATGCACTTCATCGGCGTACCGCAGCAGCACCGGCGCAAGGGGTATGCGGGGACGCAGGTGCGGGCCTTACTGGACTACAGCAAGCACAGGTCCGCGGAACGCTCCAGGCTACAGGCCTCCGCCCTAGGAGAACACCTCTACCGCCCCCTGGACTACGGCATCACGGGGGAGCTACCCATGGCCACCTTTCCCCTACCGGCATAAAAGCCTCAACATATGTGCATAAACTAGCGCGGGGGGTGCAGCGTAGGGACTACTACATCAATTTCATAGCATAACCCCCCACTACATGCCAGAGCAGAATTATCAATCCACCAGCACCGTATACCACAGTACGCCCAACGGCCGCCGCCCCAAGAAACTAACCGACGCGGAATGGCAAACGACGGACCTGCCCCTATACGGTCTACTACAGGGAAAGACCATAGGAGCTGAAATCACCCTTATCCGCTAGATCACCGAGGAGATCGGCGTCGGACCGGCCCTACACGTACACCCCTACGACGAGGTGTTCACCATCCAGCAGGGTCGTGCGCGGTTCACGGTCGGCGATCGCACCATCGATGCGGAGGCGGGGGATGTCGTTTTCGGTCCGGCAAACATCCCCCATGGCTACCAAAACCTGGGGCCCGGCAGGCTGGACTCGTTAGATATTCACCTTAGTGCGGAGTGGGTGCAGTATGATCTGGCGGAGGAGTGGGATGGGGAGGCCGTTCGACGTGTAGGCTGGTGGCTTATGGGGCGGGGCCGCAGGTGCGGTGAAGGTCAGGGCGGCCTTCTTCTTTGCACCCGCGTCCCCGCCCCTAGTCCGTATCCAGCAGCGCAACGATTTCGGGGTAGCTTTCGGATAGGGGCTGGCTGCGCTTACCCTTCGCAAACTGCGTCAGCAACGCTTGATTAAAGGCGGGAAACCGGGAAAAGTCCCGCCGAATCATGAGTGCTACCCGCTCGTCGATGACCAGGTCGGCCACCTCCTCCGGGTACGTCTCCTGTACGTAGAGACAAAACAGGGCGTGGGTCAGGTACTCATTGAAGGTAGCTTCGGGGGAATCGTAGTACCCGGACCCGGCCCGGCCATTCCAATCGGCGAGCGATCCCATATTGGCCGTAACCTCGTCGCGGTACTTCGCCGTCATGGGGTTTACGTAGTTGTGGTCGATCTCGGTGAACACAATGCCGGACTGCAGCGCCTCCTGCGTGGTCGTGTCGTAAGCGGAGGTAAGCACAGCGGCCGGACCGTTGACGAACATGATGCTCTCGTGAAAACTGTAGGGGCCATCGGTCTCATCCTTGTCAAAGCGCTGCGTGGAGTGGGAACCGCCGATAAGGGGAGAAAAGACGATGCCGTAATGGTCCATGCGCTCCGGGAACTCGCGTTCCATCCATTCCCACATTTGGCCTACCGGCATGAGTCGTTGCTGCTGCTCGATCTGCTCGGCGTAGTCCCCGGCATGATCGCGGTAGAATTGGCGGAACCCGGATTGCTGGGCGAAGTCCTGGACCAGGTAGAGGAGGTCGACGAAGGTCATCATGGTGTAAGGAGCTAGACCCGAGGAGAAGTCGGCGCTTACCGGCAAGTGATAGGGTACGGCGGTGAGCCGGTCCCACTCGTCGAAGGCAAAGCCGTAGCTATTTTCCCGAAATCCGTAGCACAGATCGAAGCCGGCAGCGTCGGAAGCCGCGTGCTTATCGAGCAACCGCACCAGGGCATGGCGGCGGAAGGGGGCGAAGTGCGCCGTTACGGCGTCGGTGTAGGCCGACCCCCGGGGGGGGTGGTTGCCGGTGCTGTCGCTCAGGGCGCTGAGGTAGAGGATCACATTGGCGAGCTCGAACACCTCGGGAACCTGGAAGGTCGTAGCGCCGCGGTGGGCCGTGCGGTAGGCGGCCGGGTGCGGTTGGGGGGTGCCGTTGAAGCGCAGGCGGTACAGGAAGGTGTCCGTTCGGCCCACCACGGGAATCTCCAGGTTCTGGTTGTAAAAGGTGTTGACGGGGGCCACTGACAGAGTGTCGTGGAGCGTCCGTACTTCCAGTCGCCGACCGGGTTGTGCGTCCGTCCCCCAGGAGCTAGGTTCGTTGAGGTTGAGCCGAATTTCCTCCTGCGAGGTGGAGAAATAGATGCCCAGACTGTCATCGGGTGCGCGCAGGGTGTCGGGATACACCATCTCCGACGGCACGGTTTGGGCGCGGACGCAGGTGCAGGGAAGGATGGGGAGTAGGAGGGCTAGGAGGAGGAGTGAACGGGACGGTTTCATGGCTTGAAAGTACGCGCTGTTTGGATAGCTTGTGGGCGGGGACGCGGGTGCGAATATGCATGATGTTATCTCCGCCTGCTCCGGGAAGCGGCAGGCCCTCAACCCGATCGAGGATATCTTCGAACCTACCCAATTCAACGTCACCACGATAGACACCGATAGCGTACGCCACACCACCGCGCCGACCTTATTGTTCGGTGAGTGCACTAGAAGTCCTAAGTATGAGATGGTCAATACGCTTGCTTACCTGAAGTAGTCGGCGACCCACTAAAACCAGAACTTCAGCCGCAGGAAGCCATCGGCGTACCGATCTCTCCTACCCAGCAGCTCCTGGTTCAGGTTGACGCCGAAATCAATGGAGGTGTTCCGATTGATGAACACGCTAGCCCCTAAGCCGAGATCGGCCCGTAAGCCATGCGTGGACCCCTTCACCCGCGTACCCGACAACTGACTGTCCTGGTAGCGGGCCCGGTACGTCATTCCTCCCTCGACGAATGCATTGAATAAGGAGTTGGTCGTCAGGTAGTAGCGGGCACCCCCGCGTACCGCCGCGGACCGGGAGGTATACGCATTATCCGAGCCCCCCAGCGACTGATCGATGGCCGTACGGGCCAGGTCGAGGCGCGCCTGTACCGCGAGGCGATCCGTCACGAAGTAGTCGACCGAAGGAGAAAGGTTGACGTAATTGAAGGAAAAGGAGTTTGCCCCGCCCACGCTTGCCTCAAAGAGCTGACTACCTATTACGAAGGAGCCAGTCCGGAAGTGCTGCTCGGCGGCCGGTCGCCAGGCAGGTCCGCCCAGTAGGGTATTTAAACTACCACGGGCAGTATAGTCACTTCTCCTCCCGTTGACATTGGTGTAACGAAGTTCCAGATTCAGGAGGGTGGTCGTATTAAAGGTTCTTTCTAGTCCTAGAGCGACGTACTTATTCTCGATGGCAAAGCGCCCCAGAGCAAGTTGCAGCCCCGCCTCGCCGTACGGACGCCAGGTACGGCCCGCACCGCCGAGGTAGTAGCGCGCGAAGGGCGTGAGGTAGACGTCATCGTCCCCGACGACCGAAAGACTTGACCCTACCAGTAGTCGGTCCGTAAAGAAGTAGCCCGCCCGCAACTGATCAATGGAGCCGTTCAGGTCGGGTGAGCCGTCTAGCCAGATTTTACCTCGGCGATCCAGGGAGTCGAGCCCGTCGCTTTGGGCCTGGAGACTGGTGGATAGGAAGAGGATGAAAAGTAATAGGGGTAGAGTTGGGTTCATACGGAGGTGATTAAACTGGGAAACCGCCGCGGACTGGCGTAGCACCCGGCCGGATGCCATAAGGAGGTGCTTACGGTACATCGGGTTGGTAAGGTGCCGGCCCCTCTCCTACTCTACCTCCCGCCACGCCGTCACCGCCCAACGCCCGTCGACATACATATCTACGCTCAGCGCACCGTTTTCTTCGCTAGCGTGAAAGGTAACCGTCAGCCCCTCGGCCTCATTGAAGTACGTGCCATCAGGCTGCACCTCGAAGTTATCTTCCGTACCATTATCAAATGCTACCATTAGATTGTCTTCGCCCGGAGTCACGACCATATTACCGATGTAATCACTGTGGTAGGTGCCGGCCAGTGCCTCCGTGGTCAGGGAAGGATCGGTGGGCGTTACGTCCGACTGCTCGCCGGCAGCTGAATCACCACCCTTCAGCGCATCCAGATTGCTAAAGGAATAACTCGCACGCCCCCGGGCAAGCAATTCCTGAATATTGACCTGCACCAGCTTATCGGCATCGTGGTAGGACATGAACCAGATATCACCGGTCGTCAGGTTCTGCACGTTAGAGTAGACGGTCTGATGTTGCTTCTGCCGGGTATCCAGGGCGATGGAGAGCATGGTGGCC
>CATQHI010000029.1 GCA_958295895.1 Saprospiraceae bacterium
GTCACCCGCTTCACCAGAGAAGCCTAGAAGTAAAAAGCCTTCCAGCCCGGCTACCGACAACCACAATGAGACGCTACCTAACCTTACTGATGGTGAACTCACGCAAGAACAGCTTAGGTGGTTCTTCTCGGATTCCCCTAAGGATAACGGGACGCTCCAGATTCGTCTTAGCAAGGAGACAAAGGATGCTCTCTTCTATGTTGCCAATGGTGGTGGTGTAGCTGGTAGCCAACTAGCTGACAACATCATCAAGTGGTGGATCAGAACTTATATGAAACCTATCCGGAAGTTCATCAAACACGACCCCCTAAACAGCCTATAGCTCGGGGACCGTTACCTTAAGTCACCGAACCTCTGTTGCATTCACTCCCGCTGCCTTTGCAAAGGCACTGGGAGTGAATTTTTTGACTCCATTCTTCCCGCCAAATGCGGGAAGAATCGCTTCGTCGATCCTGACCAGACTTAGGTAGGGTAGGGGACTTTTTGGTCCCCTACCTCTTCCCGCTACCGTTCTATATTTAGTAAGTAGTCAATGGCTTTCTGTGCTCCGGCTGCACCTTTAAAGACTAGTGTCTTGTCGTTCCGTAGGTGCTTCAACCAGTCCGCTATGTAGGCCGCGCTGTTATCCAGCACCTGGCTAGCGTCAATCTGTGTGTGAGCACACAAGAAGGCCGCGCCCATTTCCGCGATCAATTCCTCACGTGCGTATCCCTCACTGTTCCGGTCAATCGCTGCTCCCGCAACACCATCCCGGTTCAGGCGGGTGACGTGACCGGTAGCGTGGGTTAACTCATGAAACAGGGTAGTGTAGTAAGCTTCCGTGCTGTGGAAGTTTTCAATTCGTGGCAGGTTGACCGCGTCTCTTCTGGGACTGTACCAAGCGCTACTTCCGTCCTCCTGGATAAACTCTGGGGGGTCGGTCAGTTCCTTTAGTACCTGCTCGCACCGCTCGTTCGGTGGATTGTTGTGGTCCACCAGCTCAGGAAGGTCAAACTCTACGCCTTCCACGTCGGCTATGTTGAACACGCTGAACGACTTAAGGAAAGGTATCCGCCGTACCGCTTCACCCCCGGCTATTAGGTCTGTTGCTTCTGTCTCACTCACCGTTCGGCCGTCTTCGTCCTTATTGATTGACTTGTAGAAGTAGACCTTTTCCGACGTTGCCCCCTTCCTGACGTTGCCCCCGAGCTCCTGAGCTTGCTTGTAGCTGAGGTAATAGGGGATAGGGAAAGCGGGGAAGAAATTCAGCATGAAGGCATTAATTCCCCTGTAAGCCTTTCCGCTGACGTAGTTCTTAGCCAGTCCAAACCGGTTCCACTCACACCGCCACGGCGCGGTACCCGCTTCGAGTTTTTCGATCATCCTGTCGGTGACCTCCTGGTAAAAATCGGGCTTGCTTTTTGTGCCCTTCTTGGAATACTTCGCACGTACCATGACAGTATGTTTAAACGCATTTGGTAATAAGGAAACTCCCTCGATTCGAGGGAGCTTGAGGATGTCCTGCGCCGTCGGTTCCCAGGGGAGCCGGGCGGCACTTGTAATTGAGGTATCCTCCCTTTTGATGGCACCTCATCACGGGGCGCTCGACGACCCAGGCCAGGGCGGACGACTATTTATTTGTGAGTGAGCGAGCAAAAAAATCGGTGGCCGAAGGAGGCACGACTGCCCCTTGACTGGGTGGGCGAGCGCCCGTTACTTCGTGTTGAGTGCAAAAGGGGGGGTGGCTCGGTGGCGAGGGCCGGCCGGTGTCTGGGAAGCGGAGTCGGCCGCGGGGTCTCCTCAAGCCCGGTGGCTGGGCGATCCTACCCCTGGTACCTGATCTGGCAGCAGCTCTTTGTGTCAAAGAGTGTGACAGATGAGGGGGGTGGGTGAGCGCGGCCCGACAGCGACGTCAGGAGCGACTCCCCGTGCGGTAGCTGGCTTAGGGATGGGAACGGCACCCCACCTGCAGATGCAGGTGGGGTAAACCGCAGGTTCGAGCGGATGAGCGAGTAGTGGACAGCCCGGCCCTCAGGGAAAGCCCCTAACGGAATAGCCATTCTTTGCGAAGGAGCCCCCTCTTTTCCCACTCAGTTGCAATTTAGTAGGTGCTTTTTACTACCAAAAAGAAGTTAAATTTTTCATCCTAACGAAAAAAGGTTAGGTTTCGTCACTAAAATCAACTAGATTTGTCATTAATCACGGTGCGTTCGTCTAAAACGGTTCTACAACTATCCCAATTACGCATCACTGTAACCCAACTCTTGCGTTCATGGGCCTCTCTACTACCTGGATACAATTCATCATCTGGCTAGCGGTCGCACTGGCAGCTTACGGAGTGTTTCTGGTAGTCTGGCTGTATCCAAACCTTATTAGTAAGCTTCTACCAGGTCGTAAATCCAGTACAGGAGCAAGCGGAAAGCACTACAAAACCTACTCCCCGGATAGCATCATGGGACCAATCCGAGTGTCTTCCTATGCGCCCAGAGCTAAGAACCAGTCGTCGGATCATTCCTTAACTCCCTCCACTGTCGCTGCTGCTCATCAACCGTTTACCGTTGAGCCGGGAGTAACACAAAATGAGGAGGAGACATTCACATTTGCTCTTGCTTCTGTCGAAGAACACGACTTCAGTGATGGCAACGGAATGGTCGATTTGGACCGCCTTACCGAAGTGATCAATGACGCGGCGTCTCTCATCGAGAACCACTCTCATGAGACTGATACGGAACTGGCGCTATCTGCTAAGAGCCAGCTCATGGCGGTTATCGCCGCAGATGACTTTCTGACGAGCACGGATTTCGCTCGTCAACTCGCAACCACTTTGGATACTGAGGTACCAACTGATGCTCCTAGCGGCGTCGATACACTTCAATCAATTGCCGCCTGATGATTCGCCGAATAGTCTCACCAATAATTTGCTTGCTCGTCTCGACGCTACCAGTTGTAGCTCAGATTGACGATAAAACCGCAGAGGTAGTTAAGCAAAACTCTGCTTCGGTGGTCGGCATCATTAACCTTTGCTACACCCTCGGGACCATTTGCGGGCTCATCGGGGCAATGCTGACTTACGCAAAAATACAGGACGGCCAAACGGATAGCTACGGAGCAATCAAGAACTGGTTTGTGGCCTGCCTCGCCCTCCTTATTCTTCCCCAGTTGGCCGCCGCTATCATGAACGCCTATGTACCCTGATAGATAGGGTAGGGGAGTCCTAAGATTAATTAGACTCTGGACCTGCGATTCAGAGCATTTTCTCATTCAATCCTTTTCTCTTATGGTACGTACTACTCGTTTTCTTCACCCCCACCTTCAACGGCGCGTGCTGTTACTCGGTGGAATGTTATTCCTAGTGTGTGTTGAGCTGGCCGCCCAACGCGCAGGTAATGGGGCTGCTCTTACCGCTATCACTGGCATCGAGACCACGATGAGAACCTGGATCCAGCCCGTAAGTAACATCTGTTATGTCTTAGGTGTCATCATTGGCGTCATCGGAGGATTTCAGGTGTACAGCAAGTACAACAGCGGTGATCCCCAGGCAAGTAGCTCTGCTACTAAGTGGGCCGTTGGCGCTGGATTTTTCCTGTTAGTTCCAACCATCCTGACCACTCTCTTCGGTGTAACTATCAACTAGGATGATTTGCTACGATATCAAGCGGGGAGTAGGCAAATCAGCTGAGATTTTTGGCCTGTCTGAAAAGTACTTGGCCAGTTTAGCGAAGTGTCTACTTCTCGCTTGTATCGGTTTCATTGCCGGGCGGGTATTCTACAGCGCCTTTCTTGGGGCTATTCTATTTTTCGCTGTCATGGTTGGTGCCTTCTTCTACTTTCAGCGACTAAGCATTCAGCACGGCGATTACGGAGTTGACAAGCTCAAAGCTTACGGCAAGCGTCCTCGGATCATCAAGGTAACGACCCGAGCCGTTTTTCTCAATTTACAAAAATAGCAACATGAGCTTAGGCATAATTTCCGCCAAAAAGTTAGAAAAGATCTTTCCCATCTATGCAGTAGAACCGGACGGATTAATTGTCAGTAAGAACGCTGATGTATCTATTGCATTTCGATTAGTTCTTCCTGAGCTTTTCTCTCTATCCGAGGACGCGCTGGAACAGCTTCACCTAGACTGGGTAAAAGCGCTAAGTGTGCTTCCAACCGGTACCACCATCCATAAACAGGACTGGTACTATGATGCTCGCTATGAGATGCAGATTGATACGAGTAAGCAGATGAACATGTCGGATCGTGCTTCCGAACGTCACTTCAGCGGCCGACCCATCTTACGTCATGAGTCATACTTATTCGTTACTCTTACGGTTGATCCTCGCAATCGAGTAACTTCAATCGGCTCTACGATCAACCGCCTAAAGATTGTTCCCAAAGAGATCAATCACCAGTCGGCAGAACGTTTCTCTTCGCTAGTCTCCCAGATGGAGCGAATCATTCAGGATACCGATCATATTGATATTGTCCGGTTGACCAATGATGAGCTTACCGGTACGAGGTCAAAAGCTGGCATCTTCGAACGCTACCTTTCGCTAAATCCTCAAGGCCAGCCCCTCCTACGCGATGTCGATCTGCAGAACGGCCTCCGAATTGGTGATAAGACCTGTAAGCTTTTCACTATTAGCAATGCAGACAGCCTTCCTAACCAACTATCCCCGGGAGCATCCGTAGGTGGTTACTCTTCGGACAAAGCTCGGCTCTATATGAGCATGGGTAATACGTTTGGATTGTACTGCAACTGTCCCCATATCTTCAATCAGTACATCTACATTGAAGAATCTAAGGCGGTTGTCGCTCAGCTCGAAAGCCGCCAGCGTCGGATGGAAAGCTTATCGGGTATCTCGCGTCCAAATGGTGTGTATGCAGAGGAAATAAACTCTTTCCTTAATGAGACAGCCGCCGAACAAAGGCGCATCGTACAGGCTCACTATAACATTCTGGTGTTTGGCGATACGGATGCCGAGTTAAAGGACTTCGCCGGAATCGTCTCTTCCTGTTTTTCTAAAATCGACGTCACTCCAAAAGAAGAGAGGTACTCGCTGGCTACCGCGTGGTGGGGTGGTATTCCCGGCAACGCGGGTGATCTTCCCAAGGAAGAATATTTCCACACTTTCCTGCCTCAGGCAACTTGCCTATTTACCCTTGAGAGTAACTACCGGACCTCCGCTTCTCCTTTCGGCATTCGGTTTGTGGATCGACTTTCAGGTTATCCTGTCTCGCTCGATCTTTCTGATGAGCCGATCCAGCTAGGTATCACCACCAATCGAAACAAGTTCATTTTAGGTCCTTCCGGTAGCGGTAAGAGCTTCATTACAAATCACCTCTTGCACAACTATTACAAACAGGGTAGCCACATAGTCATCGTTGATGTAGGGGGGTCCTACAGTGGAACCTGTGATTTTGTAGGAGGAAAGTATTTTGAGTACACGGAAGCTAATCCAATTAGTTTTAACCCCTTCCATATCGGGGAAACTGATGTACTCGATACCGAGAAAAAAGAAAGCCTGAAGACCCTGTTGGTAACCTTATGGAAGTCACAGAGTGAGGAGCTGCTACGCTCCGAATACGTCGCTATCTCCACTGCGATTTCTCAGTACTATACGTACCTAGAGACTATGGACGGTGCTGTACCAGCTTGCTTTAACACATTTTATGAGTTCGTAGATACCCATTACACTGAGCACCTGAAGAATGAGGAGGTACGGGAACAGGAGTTCAACGTCAGAAATTTCCTCTACTCTCTCCGGCCGTTCTACGGTAGCGGAGAATTCGGCTATCTACTCAATTCTATGGATAACCGAGACTTACTTAAGGAACGGTTTATCGTGTTCGAGCTTGACAACATTAAAGATCATCAGATTCTCTTTCCCGTTGTCACGCTTGTCATCATGGATGTCTTTATCTCTAAGATGCGGAAGGTAAATGGTCGGAAGATTATTTGCATCGAGGAGGCCTGGAAAGCCATAGCGAAAGAAGGGATGGCCGATTTTATCAAATACTTATTTAAGACGGTACGTAAATTTTATGGGGAAGCGTGGGTCGTAACGCAGGAAGTCGAGGACATTCTCAGTTCAACCGTTGTTAAGGAGAGTATTGTGGCCAACTCGGATTGTAAGATCCTGATGGACCAACGCAAATTTGCTAATCGCTTCGATGATATTGCCCGCCTATTGGGTCTCAATGAGAAGGACGTTGCTCAGGTCCTGAGCGTTAACAGCGCACTAGACCCTGAGCGGAAGTATAAGGAATGTTTCATTTCCTTTGGAGGCACCAGCTCCAATGTGTACGGCGTAGAAGTACCCATTGAAGAGTACCTTATCTACACGACGGAAAAACCTGAAAAGCAGGCGGTTCTAAAAAAGGTCAAGGAATTAGGTAGTTACGAGCTAGCTATTGAGGCACTGGCTAACGAATGGCGTGTGGCATGAAGAAGCTCACTGTCCTCATAACCGCGATTAGCATAAGTACTTCTGTTGTAAACGGACAATCTTCCGGTGGTGACGCATCCCAGCCTGATCCAATTGCAATCGCGGCCGCTCACGTTCTTAAGGGCCAAACCAATGCCGAACAGCGAAAAGCCATCCGTAAACAGTGGCTCGTTGTGGCAGCTCAGGAGCTGGAAGATTTTCTACGGACTAAAGCCTTTACGGAGATCATCAGTTTTGTGCAGCAAAATCGTGATCTGTTTGTGGATATCTATACTGCAATGAAGCAGGTGAAGGGCTCCATCACGCTCGTACATAAAGCCAGAGAGGTCGTTGTGCTTCAGGGAGATCTTCTCGTTCTCCTTGGTGAGAGTGCTGACCTGCTGTCCTCCGTTGAGACGCTGTCCGAGGACGAGCTACGGATGTTGATCACAGCTATTGATGGCATTATCACGGATACTGAAGATAATTTCTACCTGCTTACCGGGGCCTTTGAAGGTTTGTTTAATGTCCATATGGATGACACGGAGAAGCTCGAACTACTGTCAACCGTTCACCAACGATTATCGCACAATCGCACAGCAATCCTACAACTTCAACGCTACGTGAGATTCATGGATTCCAACCGGAAATCTCAGTCTAATCAGACTACGGAGCACCTGTTCAAACCAGCACAACAATGAAGCCAGCGAATGCAGTATTGTTTTTCTTTGTCTCCGTTGGTCCCTCCGTGGCCAATGCACAGTTTGGCAGTGGCGGTATGGATCAATCCGTCTCCGACTGGGTACTTGACCCCGCTGCCGTAGAAGCAATTGCTAGGGGTGCTGAACCCATGGGTAAGAATGTACGGTGGCTTACCCTTAATGAAAAGCGAATTAAGGTCGAGCGTACCAACGAGCTAACCGATGCCAAACGCGAGCAGAACAAACTTCAACGGGAGGAACTCGGAAAACTTGCTCAGGGATTTACCCAGACACTTAACCTCTTTGAGTCATACTATGAAAAATACAAGATTGTAGCCTCTGCGGTGAAGACTCTATCTGAGACCAGGGAGTTTGCCCGACGCATCGCCGGTTTTATCAACGCCGTCGATTATGTATACCGCGAAGCGCAGTTGCTTGATCTTCTCGAGCCCGAAGAGCTACAAATGATCGAACGGTACCTCGACGGAATGATCAGCACCGCTGAACACATCGTCGAGAAGGGTTCCATCTTACTACTGGACAAGGATTCCCAATCTAACGAGCTGGATCGCCTTCGCGAAGAGCACGGTGAGTTCTTCGTGCTTATGCGATCTGTCGATCGTACCGAGCAGCTCAACGCGCTGAACCGGGATGTGGCGGTTCTCTCCTCCGATCTTCAGCGCCTCGCCGCTCACATTTCATCAACCATTAAAAATCGCAGTTATGATCCCGCCAATTCGGATGCTATGCACCGGCTCTTTGATCGCAACTAGTCTGCTCTTCATTTCTCGGCCCTGTAATGCCCAGGGGTGGGATGACGTCGGCTTTTGGGCGGCTGACTATACCCTCAATGTACTTCAGAATCAAGCTGCCGGAAAGCTTGTTGATGAGTACGCTGAGGTTTATGAGATCCTCCGTGACGGATATTTTGTGGTCCGCTCCCTCGTCGACGACAATCACTCCCTACACAAAGAATTCTTTGACGAGTTATCCAGCGTTAATCCCATAGTTGAGAACTACTATAAGGTTGGTGAGATCATCAACATTTACAGCAAAGAGTTCAAAGCTGTCAAGCAAGATCTACCTAGAATCATAGCGGCCCTCAAACAGCTCAACGTATACACCCCGGATGAGCTGAAGACGATGGAGTCTGTCTTTGTTGGGATGGTGGAACGCGCAACGGATTCGGTCGATGAACTCATCCTGGTGGCGATCCCCGGAGAGGGGGGGCTCGACATGATGGACTCAGAACGAATCATCGTTATCGACCGCATCCATGAGGAGTCCCTGGCGATCGTCCAGGATTTTCGGCGCTTCCGTACCCTTATCATTCAATTAGCCTCCAACCGGAATCCTCAGGGAACCCAGGAAATATTTAAGCTCTATGAAATTCGCCCGTGATTTCTTGCTAGTTGTGATTGGTGTGCTTTCGGTCGCAGCCGTCGATTGTCAGGGTCTACAAGTACCCTCAATTAATCCTACTGAGCCCGTAGTCCTTGGCAAAACTTCGACGAAGATTGCCGAGCGTATCGACACCAGAAAGTGGCGTAAGGAATACAACGTGCACGAACTGGCCGTTTTGATTTGGCAACTTTACCGGACAGCGAAAGAAGGAGGAGACTGGCAGGATATTTTAGGATCGCTGTCGGGTTTACTTGACGAGGAAAAGCAACAGCACGAAGCCTATTACGCCGGCATAAAGTCAGCGAGTAGTATGGCTTCTACATACTATTTGATCGAGGACATCCGCGACCGGTTCAGTATGATCGTGGTGTACAGTAAGGCGATTGCAGAGTTGCTACAGGATCAGACGGTTTGGAAAGATGAGGAGCGCATCGCATACATCCTATCAATCAGCCTAGAAATAAAAAGCCGTGCATTTCGCTCACTTCGGTATCTGCCCATTATCGCCGGTTTGGATGCCTCGGAGATGCCTGAGCTTGGAGAGCCCGACACGGAAGTTGTAAACGAGAAATATTGGGCGACCTCCACGGATCGCCTGCAGCACATGGATCGAATGTACGCTGAGCTTTCCGAGCTCGCATCCGCCATCCAGGACCTCTACTACCACACTAAGGCTATCCGCTCGGATACTCAGCGGCAGGCCGACGATCAATCGGCCGGGCGTTTGCTCTTTGGCATCAATTAATCCTTATGCGTCCACTAACCTTCATTATCTGTTCACTCCTTGTCCTGTTCGGCGGTTCCTTGCTGGCTCAGGGAAACCCCATTTATACGGACTATAGCCTATCCAACATGGACTCCATGTTGATCGGCGTGTACAACTCCGTCATTGCGCGATCATCCACCTTCGTATCTATCGCTAGTGGCATTGGGGTAGTCGGTGCGGTAGTCATGATGTCCTCCCATATCTATGGTAAACTTTTACGACAGCAGGGCATTGACTGGGCCTATCTTACTAAGCCTTTCGTCATTTTGCTGGGACTTGTTTTTTACGTTCCACTGCTGAGTGGCATCAACACCCTCCTTAGTCCCACCGTGTACGCGACTAAAAGCATGGTGGCCAAAGAGAATAAGGTAGTAGAGAACGTTTTAGCAAAGTTGGCTGATGCCCGTGCGCAAACTGAGGCTTACGCAATCTATGTCGGGGAGGACGGCGCTGGCGATTTCGATAAATATTTGGAGGCTAACGACCTGGTGGATGACGCTGGGATGCTTGGCTTAAAGCGCGTCGATCAGGCCATTGCCTTTAAGATGGAGGCCATGATGTACCGGGCTCGTAACGAGATGCGGGCCAACGTTTTCTGGTTGATGGGATGGATCTATACCGCTTCGGTATTCATCATCAATACAATTAGGTCCTTCACACTCGCCGTGCTGGGGCTCATCGGACCCCTAGCCCTTGGCTTCTCCCTGTGGCCCGGCTTCCAAACCTCGTTCGTGGGTTGGGTCGGCCGCTACGTAACGGTCTATCTGTGGCTTCCCGTCGCCAATGTCTTTGGCTTCATCATCGGATTGATTCAGGAGCAGTTTGGAAATATCGCTATCGAGATCGCCAATACTAATGGTACTGGGGTAGAGGTTAGCAATGGCTCGGCGGACGGTCTGTACTTCATCCTCTTGCTTTGTGGCACCGTAGGCTACTTTGCCGTTCCGGCGATTACCAATTACATCATCAGTGCCAGCGGTGCTAGCGCTATTGCTGGGGGCATGAGTGGTGCTGGTCGTCTGGGACTGGGCCTGTCTTTATTAGCTGCAAGTAGAGCCATTTCCTATGGCAACAAAGGTTCTTTTTGGCCTCAAATCAGTGTGCCAAAGTTTGGCAACTCCGCGCCAACTCAATCTACTACATCAGCCCCTGGGCCTACGGCCTCCACTCCTGCGGCACCTAGGATACCTGGTGCTAGACCTCCCCGCCTACCGCCTCCTTCTCGATAACTCAAAACTTCTGAACAATGCTTAACTCTCTTCGAACCATGGATGCGGCCCACCAACAGGCCAAAATCCTGACCATTTTGTGCGTGGTGGGCATGATTGCAGTAGCAGTCTATTCCATCACTTACGTTACCAATGCCCTACAGAAGCAGTCACAGTTAATCTATGCGCTTGTAGGGGATGAAGCAGTTTCCCTTCGCGCTATCTCCGTTACCGATAACCGGCCAGTGGAGGCCTACAATCACGTAGATTTATTCCACCGCAATTTTTACACCCTTGATCCCGAGCGCGAGGTTATCGACTACAACATCGACCGGGCGTTGACCCTAGGGGATAACAGTGTTCGTACCCTTGTCCAGGACTACGAGGAGGACAACTACTACCGCAAGTTGATTGCCTCCAATACCTCCCAGCGTATTGCAGTCGACTCCATTGCGCTCGACATGAGTACCTACCCGTATGAGTTTAGGTACATCGGTAAGTTGACCATTACCCGAACTTCTTCCATAGCCACGAGAACGCTGGTTACACAGGGGTTACTGCGCGACGTGCAGCGTAGTAAGAACAATCCGCACGGATTTCTTATCGAGCGCTATGAAGTTACTGAAAACGACGATTTAAAGGTCGTACAACGCTACTAGTCCTTCACCTGCTCTCAAGAATACTATCGTGAACGACCACAACCAATCTAAGCGTATCGGCGAAAAGATCAATGCTTACTTGATCAGCCTTCCTCGCACCACCACCTTAGTCGTCCTTTTAGCGACGGCATCTATCTTGGCTACACTCAGCGTGGTCTTCATTTTCAAGCATTCTTGGGGAACACTTACTGTCGGCTCCATCACCGCCCCCGTCGGGATTGATCGCCTGAACGACGATGCTGCCACTGGGGACCGTATGCGCGTCTTTCAATTGCGCGAGCAGGATCAACAGCTACTTGACTCTCTCGAGACATCTCGTTTCGAGGAAATAGATATCTATTCCAAACCGTATAACTCAAATAGTAATGGAAACAAGTAATAGCGAACTACACGATAATTCTACCGAAACCACCGGGGAGGATCAGAACGGACTCGGGATCGAGCACAGCGAAAAGCCGATCCGCCAAAAGAAAATTTTGATTGCCCTGCCTTTCATTATCATTCCCTGCCTGCTATTCGGCTTTTGGATGCTCCGCAGCGATAGTGATACTACGTCTGCGGACAGCTTAGCCATTAACAATAAGGTCAACACAACTCTTCCAGACCCTATTCTTGACAAGTCGCTCAGCAAGCGGGAAATCTACGAGCAAGCAGATAGGGAAGCTGATCTACGGCAGTCCAATCTTCGTAGTGATCCTTACGCGGATCAGTTACTGCGAGAGGACTCCCTCAGCAGCAGCAATAGTTTTGAACGCTCACTCACCGATCGGACAGATCGGCTGAGCCGAAAACTTAGCGCCTTCAGCGAACAGATGGCGGATGTTAAGCAGACGGATATCGCCCTTGGCGCGTCATCGCAGACTAAGACACCATCCACAAAAACACCTGCATCCAGTAGTAGTCCGCTGTCAGCTCCTTATGATTCGCGCGTAGCCGCCATGGCGACCGAGGAGGATCGGAAGATCGCCGAGATTGAAGCCAAGATGGCGCAGCTCGACCGCTACGGTTCGGGGCCCTCTAGTGCGTCCCCGGCCGAACCTTTCAGTAGTGAGCCACTGAGTCCTGAGGATAGCCTGGCCGCCGCACAACTTCAGACCCTGGACAAAATCATGGAACGCGCAACTATGCTGCGGTTTCCTGAACTCGCCGAAGACGAGATGCGGAAGCGTTCCCTTGCTAACCAGGAGCAAGCATACCCCATTTCCCAATCCTCTGCCTCCGATCGTGAGGTTAGGTACTTCGGCTCCGCCGTCACGGATACTAGTCAAATAATCGTTCCCCGTGGGGGTTTTTACACCGACCAACAGGCTAATGATGCCTTCGAGCAAATTACTGTTGGGGCTCAGGTTCATTCCTCCGTTACCGTCGTTGAGGGTAGTACCGTCAAGCTGCGCTTGCTGGACGATGTATTCGTCGCCGGGCTACGTATACCTAAGCACAGTTTCGTATATGCTACCACATCTCTCAATGGAGACCGGCTACGTATTCAGGTCGAGACCATCAATTTTGGTGGCAATATTTATCAGGTAAAACTCGAAGGGTTTGATCTTGATGGATTACCGGGCATCGCCGTTCCTGGCTCGGTCGAGCGACAGATAGCGAAGCGTCAAGCTTCCCAGACGGCCCGCACTGTAGGTGGCGGTGCACGTACCAACAACCTCGCTACACAACTCGCCGTGGAGGGAACAGACGCAGTTAAGGAAATTGCTTCGCGCAAGCTGTCCGTCACCAAGATTTACCTGAAGTCCGGCCACCAAATTATTCTAAGGAATAGGGGATAACACTATTAACTCTTAAATCATAAATACATGAAAGCTTTAGCCCAAATCTCGCTCGTTTTCTTCTGTCTTACGGCTGTGCAAGTTGTAGTACAGGGACAAGGTGGTTTAGCCACCTTGGAACTTCCCTCTTTCACCTATAACTACGACTACGCCCTGTCCATCAGTGACGTCCAGACCACTACCCTCATCTTCCCGAACGACGTTGTTTCAGTTGATCGGGGTACCCCTGACGTGCTAACCCAAACCCTGGAGGAAGTCACCAATATTGTCAAGGTTAAGGCTGCGTTTGAAGGGATCGATTATTCATCCCTTACGGTTATTACTACCGGTGGGATGGTCTACACTTTCCGCATCGGTTACGATCAGTACCCGGCTGCCCTTACCTACAACCTCAATGAATTACGCCCGCCTGCCGACGCTCCGCCCGCGTCGGTGGCCGCCCCAGTCCCGACCCAGTTTGGCTACTATAGCGAAGCGTCACCACCGGTGTGGAATATCGGTTACCACGTCACGCGGTACTTGCCCCAGACGTTCCTTCAGGACAGTCTCGGGAACGCCATGGATCTTGAGTTCGCTCATACTAAGGTAAGCGGTGCCTTCATTCAACAGCGCAGCCGTCAAATTGCACTAGCTGGTAAGCAGACCAAGCGTATCCGCCGGGATCGTGCGGAGGGTTCCGAACTCACCTTGAACGACATTTGGATTGAGGGCGACATCATCTACTACCGATTCACCCTTGACAACCCTTCCACGATCTCCTACGACGTCGACTTCTGGCGGTTTTTCATCGTTGATGCAAAGGCCGCAAAGCGGACTGCGGTCCAGGAACGAGACGTAGAGATCTTGAGTGTCCTGTCCACTGCTGATGAGGATCGGGTAGAAGCGAACTCCAGTTCGACCTATGTCGTCGCCTTCAACAAATTCACCATTCCTGATAAGAAGATCCTAGCGTTAGAGCTCTTCGAAAAAAACGGCGGCCGGCATCATCGGGTAGAAGTGAAAAACAGGCATATTGTAGGGGCACTGCCTGTACGGTAGTTTTGACCGTCAAATCCATACAATCATGAAACAGTACTTCTACATCCTATTCTTTCTGACGCTGGTAATCGGTTGTACACCCGACGATGATGAGGCGCAGACCTGTGCGGACGGTGACTTAGCCGGACTCCGGTGTGCACTGTCGCAAACCTCCTGGAAGATCGGATCAGTACGCTCGGACGTAGCGCGTACCGAGGGGACTGTTTCAACTACCGATTGGTTGGCCTTTCAACCTGACTGCTACACTGATGTCACCATCACCATTCCTGGATTCATTGAAGATGGTCAGCAGGAGGTACTCGCTAATTTCCAGCTCACCGGCGATGTCGGTAGCTGTGACGATCGGTACTTATTCAGCCTTGAGACATCGGACTACCTTCAGACAGCCGATGTCCTCTACCGGGAGCCATTCTCCCTATTCATGTTCGGCGATAGCTTAGCCACCTTCGCGAACGTCAGCGAACGTTGGTATGACATTGATTTTACAGAAGAGGTCATTGACTTCACGGTCGATAAAACTATTGATAGCACCGACTATAGGGTCGACGTCACTTTGGTTCGCTCCAGATAAACTTCTCCTCCGGTTGGAGCTAGAACTCCAACCGGTACTGGTTTGCCTAGAAAGAAAAGTGTTTTGTGTGTTTCTGTCTGCTCTCGTTGCAATCCCCAGTAGTGCAGTAGTAGCAGTGGCGTTCATCATCGTCATTATCTGCGGTATGATATCCCATTGATCGTACGTCGCTGTTACCAGCGATAATCTGCCACCGCGGGTTTCGGCGATCATCGATGCTGTAATGTGTCGGTTCGATTATCGCCATTTTCGGTGGTGGAGGATCTAAACCATCGGTTCCGGCAACCCTCTCGGGAAACTGCGGTATCCGCAGCGGCCGTCCTCGCTGGACTCGGCGAGTAGATCTACCTTAAGCATTGAACTCATCACTTGGTCTAATTAATTGGAGTCGCTCACTCCCTCCGTCATACCAAAACTCCACTCCACAGGGAGCGGTATAATCACCTGCTCGATCCACTAGATGAAGGGAGAACTGGTGACGTTCCAAACAACCTGGACAGATGAATCTGACCAACGCAAGCTGGTCTTTAAACAACTTAGCTCCTAGGGGATTCTCTTCCACGTCGGCCACCACATAGCCACGCTCGGTAGCTTCCCGTAGCCTTCTTTGCCGCTTGAGCCACGCGATTTGTTCCGGGTCACCAAATATCGGTTTGCGTCCGTTGATCAGGTTACTCATCAGTCGATAGTTGAAAGTTCATCATCGTCGGCAATCATAAAGTGGTCTTGCAGTTCTTCTTGATAGGTACCTACCTATCAGTGGGTTTCTTAGCCTGTAACCGCTTCTGCGCTTTCGCTGCTCTGATTTGATCTTTTCGGTTCTCGGCCGAGATAACTTTCTGGCCAGATTCCAGCTCAAATGCCTCGCGGGCTTTGCCAGCAGCAGTGCCGCCCTCGATGGCTGCCTCTCGATTTTCATGAAACCCGAAAGCATCTTTGTCAATCGCCTGACTTCGGGTGCCGGCCTCGCCCAGCATGGTGAAGATCAGTTCCAGGTCGGTCATATGGTCGCGCAGATTCTCCCGCTTCAATCCCTTATGCGCTTTGTGGTCACTCGGTTTTAGTCCAAAGGTGTTTTGGGCAATCTCGGCGGTCAGGATGCTGAATTCGAGTCCCTTTTCGACGCCACGCTTATCCCACTCTTCGGTTAGGGTCTTCCGGATGTTGATTGACTGCAGGCGCTTGACGATCCAGTCGTCAGGATAGCCCATGGCACGGTAATCCTCTCGCATCCGCTCCATGGCCAGCTCCGGGTTTTCCAGCTCCTCGATACGTTCATCACCGGTTTTGGCTAACCACTGTCTAACCGGTTCTGCCTTCGGCGAGCTAACCGACTGCATGATGCGAAGAAGCGTTTCCCTCCGAGCGACATCCGTAGAGCGGTTTTTACCATCAGCAGCTTTCAACTTGAACTGTCCGATTTGATCGGACAGTTGGGTGAAGCCTTCTTCTTCTAGTCGCTTTTTCAGATCGCTCCAGTATTTCCGGGCGCGGTCAGGCGACGCAAACACTGCCATGATGTCGACTACGGAGTACCACCATTCATCATCATGCAAGATTCGGCGAATCCGCTTGTCTTCAAATAGAGTAGTGCCAGTTTCTTCCTGTGCCATAATGGTTCCTTTTTGCGCTAGGGTAGGGGAGTGTCAGTGATAAAGTAGTAGAGCTTGGCAAGCAAATCGTCGTGCATCCGCAACATCTTGTCGTGCTCTACCAGATCTTCGGTGATGCGACGCTGCAGCAACGTGTAGATGACCTTTGCCTCCGCCCGCGTCAGCTGCATCGGTAGTGTAACCTGGTAGTCTTCTTTGTTGGTGACTAGCTGGAGAGGCTTGAGTCGGCGGCTCATTGGATCACTTCATTTTCGGATAGCAGATACTCCAGCTGCTGCGACAGCTCCGTGTAGGGTAGATACTCGGCATTATCTTCCTTAGCGGCGCGATCGGCCTCATTCAAAACTAAGCTATGCAGGTACTTCAACTGCTGGACGGTGAAACTCGTCTCGATCATCCGGCTGTGATCGCCGGGCTCGGTTAATCGGTGGCGTGGTTTGAGTTGCATAGCTAAGCGGTTTAGTTACCAAGTTTGACTGACCATCTGCCGGCGCTCATCGCCGATGATGTCAAGGTAGATCATGGTGTTCCGGATCGAGGCATGACCCAGCACCTTCTGAATGATGTTGACCGGCACCTTGTCGATGGCCAGCATCACCCCCATGCTGTGACGGAGTCCGCGGGAGGAAGCTTTCTTACCGGTGATGCCGGCAGCAGCCATCACTTCGGTCACGTAGTTGCGGGCCTGACGATCGGAGATCGGCCAGAGCGATTCGGACGAAGCTTTAGCGTGGGGTCGGCGGCCGCGCACCGTGGCGTAGAAGCCCTGTATCTCATTGAGGTAGCTGTCGGGCAACTCGTTAAAGCGATTTCCGGCCGATGTACCCTTATGCTTTTTCTGCTTCAACGTCCGGATCTGCACAAAGCCCTGCTCGAAATTGATCTTGTCGTAGCTCACCTCCAGGGCTTCCGATAACCGGCAGCCGGTGTAGTAGAGTAGCTGGCAGTAGTATTTCTTCTTCGCTTCCTGCTGCTTGGTCGCCTCCAGAAACGCCTGCCGTTCGGCTCGATTGAGGTACTTCCGCTCACCGGTTGTAGGATCGACAAGTTGGGGTGAAATGGGCATGAGTTCCGATTATAGACGCAAAATAGGAAGTCAGCCCGACCTAAACAAACCATTCCGGCAAGAAAAGCCGCCGATGGGGTGGGGGAGGATGCAGCTCACTTCCGCTTCTAGGTAACAGAAGCGGAAGTGCAGGCTTGATTCTGGTCACTTCCGTTACTACTGGCTGGACTATAGAGGTAAATGTACCAAGTGAACGGTACATCAGTGGTGTTTCAAATTTTGCGGATTTGGGAATGTGTTGTTGACGGGTTTACTAACTTTTAGGGTGGGGGAGGGGCGAAACTTGAAACACTTATGCTAATAGTGTTTCAGTCTTTCTTCTGCCGGGATGCTTGCAGACAACTTCTAGCATCCTTTCCACTCTAGCGTCGGGGCAAAGATGATTACAACGAGTGGCTAGGCGTAGCACACCTTGACAGCAAGCAATATTAGCTCCTCCCTAATCAAACTTTTTGTGGTATGTTTGGCCTGAATTACTCACTCAGGTTTGAAACATGCTGCTATTCTACACCCCAAGACAAGGCCTCGATGCTCGTGTGCCAATCATTCCGGTTGGCGAGATAGACATCGAGCTACCCCTTTTTCATTCGATTCAAGCCGGGTTTCCTTCGCCGGCGGATGATCATGCCGAAGCCGTCCTGAACCTCCAGGAGCTGCTGGTCAAGGACACTGCTTGCACTTTCATGGTCAGGGTAGAGGGGGAAAGTATGATCGGTGCCGGCATCCATCCGGGCGATATCATGGTTGTTGATCGCTCAATCGAGGCAGCTCACGGCGACGTGGTGGTGGCTTTTATCAACAGTGAATACACGGTCAAGCGGCTCTGCCGGCAACATGGTTACATCGAATTGAGACCGGAAAATCCGGATTTCGAGCCGATCATTGTCAGTATCGGCGACGAGCTGATTATCTGGGGAGTGGTCACCACGAGCCTACGGATGCTTCGCAAGCCATGAAGCGGCTTTTTGCCCTGGTTGATTGCAACAACTTCTACGCAAGTTGTGAGAGGCTGTTTAACCCCTTGCTGAACCATAAGCCGGTTGTTGTGCTCAGCAACAATGACGGCTGCGTGATCGCCAGGAGCAATGAAGCTAAGGCTATCGGTATTCCGATGGGGGAGCCGCTGTTTAAGGTTCGTCGACTGGTCAAGGAGCATGATGTCAAAATTTTCTCCTCCAACTATACCCTGTACGGTGACCTTTCGCGCCGGGTGATGGAAGTACTGTCGCGCTACTGTGCCGATGTTGAGATCTACTCGATCGACGAGGCATTTTTGGAGCTGCGCTTCGCCGGCCAGACTGAAAGCTCACTGCTGAAGTGGGCGGAAGATCTGCGCTACAAGGTGGGGAAGGGGGTCGGTATCCCGGTGTCGATCGGGATCGGGCCGACAAAAACCCTGGCTAAACTGGCTAATCACATTGCCAAAAAGCGCACTACTTCCGGCGTGTTTTCGATCCAGGCAGGTCACCCGATCCTGCACGAGATTACTATTAGTGAAGTGTGGGGGGTCGGCCGCGCCTACTATCAACGTCTGGGTGCAATCGGCATCGCGACGGTCAATCAGCTTGCTGCCATCGATCAACGCTGGATGCGCAAGGAGTTCGGGGTGGTTGGTCTGCGGCTGGTTAAGGAGCTTTGTGGCGAAGTGTGTATCGGACTGGAGCCGCCAATGGTCGGCCGCAAAAACACGATGGTATCACGCTCTTTTGCTAAAGACGTATACGAGCTGGCCGAGATCGAGCGACGGCTGGCGCTCTATGCAACCCGGCTAGGCGAAAAGCTACGGCAGTATGATCAGGCAGCGCAAACGCTGACGATCTACCTTTGGGTTAACAAGCACCGCAATGAACGGGCTGACGGTCGTCAGTGCTTCGCACGTACGATCGAGCTACCGATGGCCACCAACCATACCAACCGGCTGATTGCCTGGGCGATCGCTGCCGGGCGGAGTCTGTTTGAACCTGGTACCAACTACAAGAAAGCAGGCATCATGGCCGGAGAGCTGGTGCCGACAGCACAGAGACAGGGCAACCTGTTCACCGATCCGGTTTCAGTCAGTCGGAACGATAAGCTCATGCAGGCCGTCGATCAAGTCAACCGCCTGCAGGGCAAGGGGTCGGTGTACTTCGCCAGTTGCGGTCACAGCACTAAGATTCCGCTGCGCTCGGACTATAGAAGCCCTTGCTACACGACCCGGTTTGAGGATCTGCTTCGCGTGAGGTAATGCTCGCCCGGCGGCCCGCAAGCTTTGTTTGCGAGGCTTTTTAAGACGACACCCTGCCTAAGGAGTTGTAAGCTTGGTCAGAGGGTGGCCTGCGCCTGCGCCATCGTTAACGAAGTAGGTTACACTTCCTGTAGAAGTATAACCTAGAAAAAAGAAGTACTTCGTTGACATTCAGTTAGTTAAGTGAAAGAAGCTCCGGTCTTTTTATTTCTAGGTTTCGTTTTCCTGCGCGGACGGCGGTTTTTGTAACCTCCCGGCCGTACCTTACCTGCATGGCAGAACCAAGACGTAAGAGTGCCACTGCCCCCCTCCGGTGGACCCAAGCTAACACCCTCGTGAAAG
Source organism: Saprospiraceae bacterium (assembly GCA_958295895.1). Taxonomy (GTDB): domain Bacteria; phylum Bacteroidota; class Bacteroidia; order Chitinophagales; family Saprospiraceae; genus Neolewinella. The sequence goes on from CATQHI010000029.1 coordinate 19,764, forward strand.
GGCTGATGGCCGACCGCCGTTACAATACCGCGCTGTTGATCGGTGCCGGTATCTACTTCGGCCTCCGGATCGGAGACCTCCTGCAGTTGCGGTGGGATCAGATTCAGTCTGATCAGTTCGTCATCCAGGAGGGAAAGACCGGGAAAGAAAGAACGGTCGATGTGCACGGTAACTTTTTGAAGTTGGCCAGAAGGGTAGGGGGGCAGCTGAAGATCTCCTCCGATCATCCCGGCCTGGTCTTCGTTCACCAGCGGAGTGACGGCGATCGTGAGAAGTCGATCTCGGTGACGGCCGCCAACAAGCGGATTCGGAAAGCTTTCGTTACCTACGGCATCGAGTCTCAAAACGCAAGTTCCCACACTCTACGCAAGACTTTTGGTCGTCGCATCTACGAGAACAATGGTCGAAGTGAACACGCGCTGATTCTACTGTCCCACATCTTTGGGCACCGCGACATCGGCATCACTCGTCGGTACATCGGCCTGACGCAAGAGACCATAACTAACGCCTATTTGTCACTGTAGCCTTCCGCTGAATATGGCTTACTTTGCCGGCAAGTCCCAGGTAAAAATTTATGAAACTATCTAGAAAGACCCTTGAGCATGTTGGACGACTCATAACAGGCGATGGAGGGTACTCACCCTACCGATCCGGGCCGCAGTTAGTCAAGTACTTCGTCGAGTTTGGAGCAGATGACTACTACGATAAAGGTTTTGGTTCAAGATGGCAGTACGCTGAAGATAAGCTCCGTCAGTTCAATGAGCTACCCGTAATGCGTGCAATTGTAGAAGGAGCACTAGACCCAAGAGACTTCATGGGAACCGAATTTACTGTTGATGTAGCAGTAGAAACGGTCAACGAATACCTGAATTTTGATGGGTACAAGTTAATTAAGGAAGGCAAAACCTACCATATTCGGAATACACATGGCTTAGTCGTCGCAACTGTGGCGGTTAGCGCGACAGAACATGATCGTGTACATCAGCAGATCGCAAAGTGCCAAGCAAAGATAGAGAGTGGAGACTACGATGGAGCGATTACGAACGCTCGTACCATGCTGGAGGCAGTAATGATAGGAATGATAGAGGAGAATCAAGGTGGGGAAATTAAGAACAGCGGCGATATCCTCAAACACTATAAAGAAGTCAAAGCTATTCTCAATTTGAACCCAACGGCTGAGTTTCCTGACACAATTAAGCAAATTTTATCAGGTTTGAACTCTATCACTAGCGGACTAGCTGGGTTTAGTAATGAATTCGGAGATCGTCATGATAATAAGAATACAGCGCATAAGCACCATGCTAGATTAGCTGTGAATTCGGCAATGACTTTCGCCGATTTTCTTCTCGACTCTAAAGAATACCAAAAACGCAAAGCAAGAAAAAGAGGCGATATCAAGGAGGATTAGTGATGGTTATTTCTTAATTTTTTACTGCTTGTCACCTCTCGCTTAGTATATGAATGTCACTCCTCACACACCCACTAAGTCTCTCAATGCCGCCTACCGCAAAGAAAAAATCAGCCGCCAGGCCATCGACCGCCTAAAGACCCAGCTGCCCCTGCTACTTGACCGTATCGGTAACCCAGCCGAAAGTGAGGAGAACCATAAGCAGCACTTCATGTCTTTCCTGCAGGAGGTGTGGTACCGGGAGGCCGACTGCCTGGTGGCCACGAAGGGGCGCATCGATGCGGTGATCCATGACGGGTCGCGCGCCAGGGACCCGGTCAGCGTCATGATCGAAGCCAAACAGAAGATCAACCACGATCAGATGTTCCACCCTAGGCGCCCTAACGTAAAGGGGCTGCAGCAGCTTGTACTCTACTTCCTACGTGAGCGGGCCGCCGGCAATACGGCCATCAAAACCCTGATGATCACCGATGCGGACGAAGTCTACCTCTTCGCCGACCGCGAGTTCGAGCGCCTGTTCTGGGAGAAAAAACGCTTCCGCCAGCGGGTACTCGCCGCCGACGCCGATGCGGGCAAGACTAACGACACGGCTTACGGCATCATCCGCGATCATATCGATCAACTTGACGATACCCTGCACGCCACCGCGCTACACCTGACGCTGTTCCGTAAGTACTGCGAAGACGGAGATCCGACGACGGACGATCAGCTGCTGACGGTGTATAAAATTCTGAGTCCGCCCCACCTGCTGCGGCGGCCCTTCGCCAACGATAGTAATAAGCTGGACAAGGGCTTCTACCGCGAGCTGCTGCACATCATTGGACTGGAAGAAGTGAGTGTCGACAGCAACGGGAAGGAGAAAAAGAACGGAGGGAAAAAGATCATTCAACGCGTCCGGGAAGCCAACCGCCTACCCGCCAGCTTACTCGAGAACGTGCTCGATATGGCCACGACCGAGCATCGCTTCCGCAACGTGACCGATTTTGCGTCCTACGGTAATTCGCGGGAGGAGCGGGAATTTGCCGTGGCCCTCGAACTATGCATCACCTGGGTCAACCGCGTGCTCTTTCTAAAGCTGCTAGAAAGCCAGCTTGTCGGCTACCACGGGGGCAACGAGCGGTACCGCTTCCTGTCCGCAGCGAGTATACAAGACTACGATGCGCTCAACGTACTGTTCTTCCAGGTGCTGGCCGTGCCCACCGGGCAGCGTAAATCGACGGTGGCCAACTTCGGCCGGGTGCCCTATCTCAACAGAGGGTCCGAGAAGCGCATAACCGTAGCCTTCCAGGCTCCCGTCGATCCTTCGTGGAAGCGGTAGGGATTACCCCGATAGGTACTAAACTCTAGCCCGTAACCGTACCGGTCGGTCGATGCAGCCGGTAGCAACTGCTGGCTCTGCTCGATCACGGTCTGACTCAGCACACTAGTGTCCCTCTGCTGAAGTATTGCCTCCCAGCGCAATTGATCCGGTAGGGTAGAGAAAAGGTTACCATCGCCGCGAATATTACACGTCCACTCATAATTGTACCAGGTGTCGAAGCTGAAGTAGGGTTCCGCAATCGGGCCATCAATCATGGTATAGTCCTCGGTGAAGGAGGTGTTCAGCATGCCGAGCCGCTCAAACATGGCATCGGTGTAGGCGGTGAACGATTGACCAGTAACCTCCTCGATAATCTGCGCCAGTAAAATGTAGTTGGAGTTACTGTAGAGGTACTTACTTCCGGGGCGGAAGTTGAGCTCTTGCTGTCGGGCGAGAAGTGCTAGCACATCTGTATTCGAGTAAGTGTGCTCCCACCAGGTAATACCCTGTAGTGACCACAGATCGTAGACATCCCGAAT
>CATQHI010000030.1 GCA_958295895.1 Saprospiraceae bacterium
CTCGGGATACCCACTGCGTCGGAAATTGGCGAAGGCTTCGGCACCGTTCAAGAGGAGGCGATCCAGTATTCGGTATTGATCTGCTCCAGTGCGTTGTCCTCTTCGTAGGAGTTGGCTGCCAAGTAGGCTGCGATATCGTCCTCGGCAATCGCCGAGCCGGGGTCGAAGTCTGCCATCTGTTCCATATGAGCGCGGACGCCACTGGTGAAGTAATCGGCGGCCGAGCCATCGACCCAACCCCTCGCCGCAGCCTCGGCGAGCAGCAGCTGCGTCTGGGCGTAGGTCACTAAAAAGGTCGGAGCCTGTAGCTTAGTCACGCGGGTGCGGTCGGCCTGGCTAAAGGCATAAAAACTCGCGAGGCCCAGGTCCGTCGCTATCGCCCTGACGGTATTATTATCGTAGCCCAGTGGCATACCGACCTGTTGTTCGGGATCGCTGGTGGCGCGGTCGGCGGTTTGTTCCGGGCCGGAGGCGGCTCCGACGTAGCGTACGGCGATGGCGCCCAAGCGGGGGTCGTCGGTAGACTGTAAGTGATCCACGAAGGGTGCGGTGAGGAAGAAGTTATTGGCCTCCGAACCATTGAGAATATTGCCGATCGTGTTGGTATAATTAGCGTCGTGCCGAATCACGGCGTTATCGGCGTTCGACTGCATTACCCCGCCCTGTAGGGCCATCCCGGCAAGTTGTTCGGCTCTGGCGGGATCGACCTTGGACAGGCGCATTCCCGCGCGCAGAAGTAAGGAATACCCCAGGCGCCGCCACTTGTCGACGTCGCCCCCGTACAGCACATCGCCCACCTCGGTAGGTGCACCGGCCGCCAGCTCCGCCGAAGCCTCCTGTAGCTCGTCGATCAGGTCAGTGTAGATATCCTCCTGCGCATCATACATAGGCCGTACGATTTGATCGGTCACTCCCCTGCCGGCTTCGAAGTACGGGATGTCCCCGTAGTATCGGTCAGCGTCATGAAGGCATAGGCCTGCCAGATACGCGCCATCTGTTGCAGATTGTTGCGCTCGGGATCGTTGGTAGTGCGCACTATGACGTCGCTGGTATTCCGGATAACGTCGCGGTAATACCGCTCCCAGAGGTCCGCCGTCACCGTGCGGTTATCCTGGTTGTAATTCGCACCGGTAATTACTCCGGAGTTAGGGGAGATCAACTGCTGTACAATACCGATGTCGTAGATTAGTGTTCCGCCGACGCAGTAGTGTTTACCAGGGCGTCGTTCAGTATGTAAACGGGGTCGATGGAGGTCGGCTGGACGCGGTTGACATTCAGCTCACTGAGCTCCTCCTCACACGCCGAGGCTAGCAGCAGGAAAAAAGAGAGGTATAGGGTAGTTTTTATCACGGCGACGGGAGCTTAGAGTTTCACGTTGAGGTTGAACCCCAGACCACGGGTGGTTGGTAGGCCGGTTGATTCTAAGCCAAGGAGGTTGTCCGATGCATAGCCAAAACTATCCGGGTCGATGTTTGGGACCCACTTTTTCAGGATCAGCACGTTGTTGGCGATTAGGTCCAGCCGTAGGCCTCGCACGGGAAATTTGTCCGGTAGAAATCGAGTGAGATCGTAGCTGGCCGTTATCTGCCGTAGCTTCCAGAATCCTGCGTTATAGACAATTGGTTCGACGAGGGCCTGCGTGCGGACGACCTCCCAGTAGGCCTGGGCCGGGGCGGCCGCCTCGTTCAGTTCGCCCAGCTCGTCGACCCCCTCGCCCACGACACCGGTCTCCCGCCCCGGGACGGTCATCGTGTGTAAGCCGTGGCGGACGGCATTGAAGTTCGTACCGGAGATAATGCGGTTGCCCAGCTTGAAATCGATGAGGAAGGATAGGCTGAAATCACCGATCTGGACCTGGTTGTTTATGCCCCCGAACCAGCGGGGAAGGGCCGACCCGAAGGAGATCAACTCGTCGGTGCGCAGCGGGATGCCGTTGGCGTTGAAGACCTGCCGCCCCTGCTCGTCACGCCGGAAACCGAAGCCGTATAACTGGGCGATCTCCTCGCCCACGACCTGCCGCAGCTCGCCGTTGAAGGCGTGCGATCCTACCGTGATGCTCGCTCCGGCTTCGTCGGTAAGTAGGCTGAGCACCTCGGTGCGGTTGTACGAGGCATTGAGGGTGGCCGTCCAGGCGAAGCGTTCGCTCTCGATGGGGGTAAATTGTAGCAGACCTTCTACACCCCGGCTCACGCTCTCGCCACTATTGATGAGCGTATTGACAAAGCCCGAGGCATCCGAGACCTGCGCGGAGACGATCTGATCGCTGGTCAGTTTACGGTATCCCGCCAGATCCAGCGTGAAACGGTTGTTGAATAGGCGTACCTCCAGGCCGATCTCCGCCTCTCCCGTACGCATGGGTCGTAAGTTGGGATTGGGCAAGGTGTTCCCCAGAGCGTTGCCAACGGGCTGCAAAGCCCCATTCGGGTTAGCGAATAGGTTCGCGTTGATGCCGTAGAACAGCACATCTGAATAGGGACCCACATCCGTGTCACTGCCCACCTCGGCGTAGGCGGCGCGTAGTTTGCCGAAGGATAACCAGTCGGGCAGTTCGTCGAAGGCATCGGAGAAGACGAAACTGGCCGAAACGGACGGTAGAGAATGCTCCGGTTTTCGGCAGAAAGCGTCGAGAACCAATCGTTGCGCAGCGTACCATTGAGGTATAGTACCCGGTTGATGGACAGGTCCAGCGAACCGTAGACAGAGTTAACGCCCCGCTCGGATAAGCCATAGATAGGGTCTTTCACCCGGCCATTCTGTATAGTATACAGGTCGCGTACCACAAAATCGGTCACCTGCACGCTGTTCACATCCGAACGGCGATACATGTGGTTGCCGCCTACCGTGGCGTCAATACCGATGGCACCGAATTCCCGGGTAGCCGATACCAAAAAATCGGCGTTGATTTCGCGAAAGCGGCGGGCTTCCTGGGTGTATACTCCATTTACGAACCCCGCCGGAGCTGGAGGGCGAGACGCCTGGCCGGTAGGGAAGTTATTGTAGTCCTGATCGCGCGACCAGTAATCCTGGCCGATACGACCCTGCACGAAAACACCGGGCAGTAGGTCGTAGCGGGCCGAGAGGTTACCGAAGATGCGGTCGCGCCGAATAGTATTGAATTGCTCCGAAAGCGTGAAGTAGGGGTTGGTGCGGTTGCGGAACGGGAATAGACGAACTCACCGCCCTCGGCGTTGAATCGGTTGGCCTCTAGCACGTCCAGCGGCATAGAGTTGGCTAGGTTATAGAGCGATACGGGAATGGTATTGTCCTGGTTAGCTATGTTTGGTGGGTTCTCGTTGAACTCGTTGGAATAGTTGACATTGCCGCTGATGGTCAGCTTATCGCTTAGATCATAGCTCAGGCCCAGGTTGACGGTGCGGCGGGTGTACTCATTGTTGGGTACGATGCCATCACTATTTAACTGGGCCAGCGATAGGTTGAAGCCGCCCTTCTCGCTGCCGGAAGCCAGCGTAACGGTGTTGGTAATGTTTTGACCGTTACGGAAGAACGTCCGCACGCGATCACGCACCGGTTCGTAGGGTAGTACGATCCCGTCAAAAAGTACCTGGGTCATGCCCGGCTCGAAGCGCTCGCCGAAGGACCACTGACCCGAGGTGGGGTTGGCCTCGGTGGGGCGCACCCCGTTCTCCCCCTGTCCGTACTCATATTGATAATCGGTGAAGTCCAGCGGCGTCTCGTTGGTGTAATTGACGTTGTACGTTACCCCCAGGCCTTCGCCAGCGCCTCCGGTTTTGGTGACGATCATAATAACCCCGTCCTTAGCCCGCGATCCGTATAGGGCGGCGGCGGCGGCTCCCTTCAACACCGTCATGCTTTCGATGTCGTCCGGATTGATACTCGAAAGGCCATCGCCCCCATCGGAGGTAACCCCCCCTCCCCGGGTGCCCAGCGCACTGTCGGAGCCCTGATTGCCAAAGCTGCTACCAAAATTCGTGTTGTCAATGGGTATGCCGTTGACCACGATGAGCGGACTGTTTTGTCCGGAGATAGAGGACTGCCCCCGAATACGAATTTTTGAAGTGCCGGCTGGACCCGTGCCTAAGCCCGAAATGTTGACCCCGGCTACCTTGCCCTGCAGGGCGTTCATAAAGTTAGGCGACCGGTTAACGGCTATCTCCTCCGCCGCGACGGTGGACGTAGCGTAACCCAGTTTCTTCTGCTCCTTGCGGATGCCCAGCGCGGTCACGACCACCTCACCGAGCTGCTCGGCACTTGCTCCGAGTGCGACATCGATTACACCGCGACCGTTGATGCTAATTTCTTGACTCCCGTAACCAACGTAGGAAAACACCAAGCTGTTAACCTCATCCGGCACGGTCAGCGAGAAGCGGCCATCCAGATCGGTTACCGTCCCCGAACCGGTACCAGGAACCTGCACGCTCACCCCCGGTAACGGGGCACCATCAGTAGCATCGGTAACCACACCAGTGACGGTCTGCTCATCCAAAACATCACTAACGCTGTAGCTGCTTCCCCTAACCAACCCTAGGGCCGGTAGCGGAATGGTAGCTATAAGCAATGCGATTGCACCCAGCAGGTGCAGGTACCTGTTGATCACTATCATTCGGATAAGTATTGTTGATTATATTATGGTAACAACCTAAGCACAACATGATGGTACAAACATCATACGGTAGTTAGACCACTTTGGCGAATTTCATTTGAGTTTTAACGATGTGAACCAAAGATATACAATTATATCTCCCATGCAAGAAAATATAAAATTTTCTTTTGCTCCGATTTTGCTGTGGTGGTGGAAGGCTTGACTACCTCACCGATCCCCAATCTTCGCTTCCGCTGACCAGGGCAGCTTTACCGGACTGGTAGCTACGGAGCGTTCGGAAGTACAGCCACCGGCGATGACGCATCACCTCCCCCTAATCGCGGGCATGTGCGACATCGGGAAGCTGATCTCCGAAGCCTATTACCAACAGACTACGGATAAAAGGGCGGGGACGCGGGTGCGGAGAGGATCCGGTATAGTAGAGGATGATCAGCAGAGGCCGTTGCAAAAAGTGTGTCAGCGTAAAAGCCCTTAACTTTTTCACTCTAACACATTCAGTATGCAAGACCAAGAATTTGCTCTAGAAACCTTCCGCAAGGAGGCGGTAAGTAAACTACGGGCCGGCGATGGCCTGCTGGGTAAGAATGGTGCCTTCACCCCTTCGCTCAAAGCCTTTCTGGAGCAGGCTATGGAGGGCGAGCTCGACGCTCACCTAGCCGAAGAAGAACGTTCTAATCGCAAAAACGGTAAGGGTAAGAAGGTCATCCGCATAAGCCTCGGCGAAGTCTAGAACGATCTACCAGGCCACCACCCGGGAAAAGGCCGAGCATGCGCTCAACCGGCTGGAACAGAAGTGGGGTAAGCGCTACCCCAAGGTCATCCAGAGCTGGCGCAAAAACTAGGACAACCTGAGCCCGATGTTCAACTATAGCCCCATGATCAGACGCGTCAACTGGGGCACAGGGGCCCTAGTTGTAAGCTGTACACTACCAACTCGATCGAAGCCTTCCACCGCCAGCTGCGTAAGGTCACTAAAACGAAGGGCTCGTTTACCTCCGATACCGCGCCGATGAAGCTGCTCTTCTTAGTCCAACGCGACGTGACGAGCAAGTGGAAAAAGCCCATGCACAACTGGAACCGTATTCTCTCACAACTGACCATCATTTATGATGATCGCCTCAAACTCGACCTGTGATACCGCTACCCACCCAGCGGGCAACCGCCAGGCTTCGACCACCCCCATCCGGCTTTTACCGGGGTTGGTCGAACCCTGGCTCCCCTTAACCCCAAAAACTCTCGACACACTTTATGCAATACTCCCCGCCACCTGCCCCCCTCGTGTCAGATACCACCTTTACACTTCCCTACGACTAAGGCACTACTTCCGCGGGTATTTCAAGTATTATCGGCCTCCCCATCAGAAGACAATCGACCAAACGCGATTTAGTCACAAAAGCATTCGTTTTTATGACGGCAATCCGTTTGTTATTTATTTTACATAGTTAACTGTCATATCTGTAAATTCTCCAAGCCGACGGACAGCATTGTCTAACAACCTGGTTTGAACTTCATCTAGTGGTGCAAATAATCTAATAGCAACATCAATTGACTTTTGTGTTATTGACCGTTTCCACGACCCAATGATTTGCCCTTCAAATATAATCATATTAGTATACTGAGGTAAAGAAGTTGGTTTGTTGCTAGCAAAGATCTTAATTGAACTTCTGTCTTTATAACCCATTATGAATTCGTCATACACAGGCAACAGATAAACCTTCTCCAATTGACTCTTAGTTAACGAAATACCTGATGGGAAAAAGTATTCTTGGCCTTTGATTACTTCTCTATTAAAAAGTGATTTGACCATTTCAATGCCTTTTTTAGAGTCAGGCATTGTTAGTCCCGACCAAGTCGAAAAATCTTTGGTTGTTGCGGGCCCTCTACTTAAGAAGTACCGTTTTGTTAGTTCGACTAGTGCTTCCTCTCTATGTAATGTTTTAGTTTTACCAACCCTTTCGTCTAATAAGGCATAAGTAAATTTGTTCCCTTGCCTTGTTCCATCGCAAATGATACCTGAAAGTTCGGCATTCATCATTATGTAACTCAAACGGTGACCTTTGGCAATAATCTTATGCTTTCTAAAATTTTCATTTATATCTTTACGCGTAAGTTGTTTTCCACCTTCTAAGGTTGACACTAAAATATCATTACAGCGATTAAAAACTTTATTGCTAAGCTCCAATTTTCGGTACATATAAGCATTGAGTGATTGCACTCTTGAAGCTGTTAACTCAAGCAACCACCGGATATCTCTTGCTGAAACAAAATGCCAAGTAGGTCTGAGTAGATGTGTCCGCAAAATTTTACCTTCATTCAATTCTTTTTCAACGTGAGCGTCTTTAAGAAATGGTAAACGCAAACCAAGTCCCCATTTTGTTTGACTATATTCCTGACCTTGCACAGCACCAAACCATTCTACCATTTCAACGGCCGATTTTATGTCCGTATCGGCCAATTGTTGGTTTGAAATTCTGTGCTTAGCTATTTCCGTAAAGTTCATCTTTGCTAAATTTTATCTATCTACTCAAGATGCATTTTCTTTTATCTAAAATGGCGCATTCAAGCCCAATCAACACACTATTACCAACAGAAACTACGAAGTAATTCTTCCCTATAAAGTTTTCAACTATATCTTACTTACTCCATTTGATCTATCACTTACTATGATAATTTGTCTCATACTAGTATTCTCTTTGAATAATAAATGCATCTGAAATTCTCTCCATCCCAATTTTTTGGTAAAATTTCAAAGAGTTTATTGAAGAATGAAGGATTAGTTTACATTCTTTCCCCGCCCTTTCTTTCGTTAATTCTATTAGCCGTTTCCCAACATTAATATTTCGATATTCTATATCAACACAGATATCAGACAAATAACAGCAGTAACTGAAATCACATAAAGAACGGGAAATCCCAACTAATCTTTCTCCATCCCATGCAGAAACAATCAGGTTTGCATTTTCAAACATTAGTTCCAATCGATGTTTATCTTGCATGTTATCAATCGGCAAATAATCAGAATGATAAAACAATTGAATTATTTGATCAAGGTGAATCCTTTCGTTTATTTTGTACGCTATTTTTCCCATATTGCTTCTGCTAACATCCAAATATACGTATTGCGTGTACAAACGCAACAGGCTCACTACCGATAGCCTACCAAAGATAGTGCATCCATATAGTTTTAGGTCTTCCCTCCCCTACCCTGGCAGGAAAACCCTACTACTATAAGTTTTTCCCCAACTCCGCGTCTCTACCGCACCCGCGACCCCGCCCAATAAGAGCTATGCACGCACGGAATAACGACCAGGTAGCATCGGCAATGGCAACGGAGAGGAGTAACGTAACTCAGTAACGATCCGTCGAGCTGATGGAAGTAGCGAACAGGTAGCTATTCATAAGAATTGTTCGCGTATAGGGGCTTAAGAATGCGATGATCGATGTAAAAGGTACCGAAAGGGATAAGGCAGGCTACCAGTAGTTTCCAGGTGGTCTGGCGAAAGGTCCAGTCACGTTCTACTGATAAACTAAAGGTGCCGAGTACGAAGAGCAGGAACATCCCTCCGTGAATGGGTCCAACGATTTCCGATACTACTGTGATACCGTACCCGTACTTAAGGGGTAAGGAGACGAAGACCAGGATCAGTAAAGTTGCTCCTTCCAACCAGGCCAGTAGCCGCAGTCGTCCGAGGGAAGAGCGGAGTAGTTCAATCATTAGAACGTATTTAGGTAGGGCCGTTGGGCCAGCGGGGAGAAGGGCCAGGGGATGGCTACGAGAATCAGCAAAAATGCGATCGTGTAGTAGATCGACAGGAGCCGAAACTTAGCTCCGTCGGTAGTGGCGCGTTTTGCCTTCGCCGAGCCCACCGTGACGCAGACGATGGCGGTACCCATCAGCCCGGTGTGGACCAGGCTAAAGAACCAGGCCGGCTGTTGCGTGAGGGCCTGCCGGACGTCCGACCAGAAATACTGTACCAGCGGACTTTTGACGTAAAGTAGGACGCCGATCACCAATTGTACGTGCAGCAGCGTGGCCGTCCAGTGGCGAGCTGCATTATCCACCGTAGTGAAGGGCGCGCTACTACGGTACCCCCTTACCGCCCGGTAGACTGCGTAGAGCAGTGCGATCACGACGAGCCAGCGCAGTAGCGAGTGAAGAACTAGTAGACTTCCGTACATATCACGTGCGTTGGGTAGGGTGCAAAGATTCCCTACCGGGCCAGCTTACGGGTGGTCACCAACGGGCATAAACTAGGACGTTTCAATCATTTTGCGGTAGGCGCGTGGGGTGTAACCACACAACTGGCGGAAGCGGCGAATGAAGTAGGCTGCATCGGCGAAGCCTACCCTAGTGGCTATGTGGGCTACGGGAAGATTCGTCTGGTAAAGCAGGCACTTCGCCTCGTCAATACGGCGGTTACTCAGCAAGGTAGTGGCCGAGCACCCCAGTACTTCACGCACTGACTTATTGAGGTGATTGGAGCTCACGTGTAGCCGCTTTGCGTAGGCGCCTGCCCCACCCGGAAGATCGATGTGCTGGCGGATCAGCCGTCCGAACCGCGCGGTAAGCCGACGGGCGGCCGAAGAAGCCGGGAGGGCGACTCGTACGTTCAGGCAATTGACTTCTAGCATCAGCGTGGACAGGTAGGCGCGTAATAGGTTCTCTTCGATAGTGGTAGCGGAGGTATACAACTCGTGGAGGCGCCCGAGTAGGTGACCGATCGTGGTGAATACGCCGGGATCGAGGTGCATATGCGGACTGGTGGGCATGCTGAGCTCGGCCACTTCCGGAAAGGCTACGGAACTGCCGCCCTGGGCGGAAAGCCAGTCCGGGGGAAAGTGACAGATGTAGCCCGACGTGCCGGAGTCAACGGCATCTACGGTAAAAACGTCACCCGGTCGCAGTACGATCAGGTCGCCCGCGGTCACGTAGTACTTTCGAAAGTCGATGCGCGTGTGGTACCCGCCCCGTTCTACCGCCAGTAAGTTGAAACACTCTTCCCGGGAGGGGGGGATGGGTAGGGCGGCTACCGCGACCACCTCCTCCAGCCGAAAGCAGAAGAAGTCCGGGAAGCGCAGCCGGAAGAGTGGATCGGCACCCTCCTCCTGCGCCAAAAACCTATCCTGAAACGCGGCGGTACTGTAGGTTTTGATGTCGTCCATTTGCTTTGTCATACGTAGTGTGGTCTCCCTCAGCCTTCCAGTGCCCTCAGACCGCAGGCTGCTGGTATCTTCTCTCCAATTCCTCGCTGGCTAACCGCGATCCCCTCCCCGTCGAGTAAGTAGTAGTAGTAAATGGTTAAAACGTCACGATAGGTAATCCAGTTGGCAGATATATAACACTCCCGGCGGGGTCGCAGGTGCAGAGTGCTAGGGAATCATTCTATATTACTTATGAACTTTATAATATCCTCATACAGCCTCGCGGGCTTGTCGTATAGGACGTTGTGGTACGTATCTGGATACACTTTATGGTCGATTAGATCTGGATGCATGCGCATCAACGCTCGATTTCTCGACTCAAAGTTCATCAACCAATCCCCCTCCTTGATCGGATCGATGATTAACATCGGGACAGCTAGATTTCTGTAGACAATCCTGGGCTCGACCAGCAAACTACTCGCTGCGAATAAGGGTAAGGTATGGGGTCGGTATGCACCGTCCATCACCTGATCGAGTGAGCTTTCCCACAGCCACTGACGCAAGCCGTAGTTAGAACTCCACACCGTTTTGCCCTTCACCCTGTACTCACGTATCGCATTCAGGACCTTCCAACTACTTTCATCGTCAGCGCGATTATAGAAGATGAAAGCTTCTTCTCTAGAAGAAAACAGGGTGTCGGCCGGTGGCGTAAAGGATCCCAACTTTTGCCTAGCAACGTCCTCCGGCAGCTTTTGTACGTTCGCAGTCCAGGGGACGCTTCCTCCATCGATGAGTACTATACCGCTGACTAGTTCAGGATATTCATCATAGAAGGCAGTTGCTATCATGCCACCCCGGGACACGCCGACGACCAGACAATTTTCGACCCCTTCGTGCAGTAGTAGCTCCCTAAGATCGTCGGCGAGGTGGTAGATGGACACCGTATCGTTGTGTAGACTTGTCTGCCCGTGTCCGTAGTAGTCTACGGCTAGGCTGCCGTAACCTTGCTCCTGCAGCTTACTGGCTAACGGTAGAAAATCATACGCATTACCGAATGTGCCGTGCAGCCATAGTATGGTCTTATCCTTTGATTGTCCGACTTTGACGTAGTGGAGTTCGCTATTCCTAGTGGTGAGGTACTTTCCCTGCGCTCTTTCAAAGGCTTCGTACTGCGCCAAGGCAGCTACATAAGTAGGTGTAGGGGTTGGCGGCGTGTTCTGGGAGCCCTCTAATCGGTGGAGTAGTTCACTCAGCATCTCGTCACGCTCGTCTAACAGGTGATCTTTGATAGGTACGTCGGGGATTACCCCCCTTGGGGACCTATTCCCGCTGACCCGAACGATCATCCCTTTTGATACTTTTACGGAGATGTTAGTCTCAGGCAGGATGAACTGAAACTGAGAAGCAAGAAGGGTAGGATAATCTCCAGTCTCCTCTCCTACTATAGTCGCCCAGCCGTAATCCTGTAGCTGTGCCGCAGTTACTGCCGACTGGGAATGAGACTGTCGATTGATCAGGACAAATGTTTTGCCGGTAAATCGTTTGTTCGGAGGCTGCGGCCGGTAGTCCTCGAACTCGAACTCAAAGACGTCGCCATTCTCGTGTGTTAGGATAGCCTGAGCATAGGCGCTCGAAGTGTCTCCACTTGTTCTAACGTGATCCTTAAGCAGTTGACTAGTTTTCAGCGTGAAATTCGAGGTCCAGCTAAACGGCTTATCGGCGAGGTAGGACACCAAATAATCACTGAAAGCATCATCGCCACCCGCATTATTCCTTAGATCAATAATTAATTTATCTCCACCATGGTCATTGATTACCGTAAAGGCAGAATCGATGAAGGAGCGATAGGCTTGCTCATCACCACTGAAATTTCCGGGATTCAGGTACGCAACTTCCCGATAGAATGCTACCGCCATTTTAGCGTTTAGCACTTCCTCCCGCTTAGCTTCATACCCATTTACTACACTAATGGCCGGTAGAACGTGACTTACGGTATCTCCCCCCTCCTGAGCTACTACTACTGCATAGCTATCCTGCGATCCGAAAACCCGCCAGTGCATTCTTGGGAAAGAATATGTTTCGATCTTTGCGTGCTTCAAATAAGGCCGTTCGGCTGAGATCTGTGGGTATAGTTGTGCTACCACATCTTCCATGGAAATACTATCGAGGGATAGAATCTCGGCACCAACTGCGACAGACTTATCGGTGGAGAAATTCTTTCGCACGAAACACCTGCCGTCTTCAAGCGCAATCTCGAGGGGGAAAACAGTCCCTCCTGCTTGTGCGTAGTCCAGGTAAGCCGCTACTGGAAAGTCCACCTCAGTGTGTCCATTGTTTATCGCAGACGCAACTGACTGAAAGGTATTGGTCGCCTGCAGGTAGGAAAGTGAATCTTCGGAGACTGACGCCATCACCCGATGGTAGTTGTCCAGCAGATTTTGTTGCGAAGTATACGTATGCACGTCGTAGTGCGCTTCGTGCAGCGATTCGTACAGATAGGCCAGATCGCTGAGCACTTGTTGCCGTGTAAACAGCCTATGGCCTGGCTGAGCGTAGGAGACCGTGGAAAGTAAGTATGAAATTAGCAGAATTACTACTCGATACGGCATGGAAGCTGAGGGTTGGTATAGGCCAAGTTGTAAATATGCGGTCCACATGCTACACGCTTGTCTACTGTGGTTTGTTACGCAGCATTGCGAGAAAGTAACTAATAACCCACTGAGCAAGACCTAGCACCTGCGGCCCCGCCCCCAACTAGACTGATCCCCGGCACAGTTAAGCAGGAGAACGGTGCATACAAGCTATCTTATTGCCTATTATTCCCTCCCTGCAACCTCCCTTCTCGATCCTCGTCCTTACTACCACTACCTTGTACTATGAAGCAGCTCCTTGCAAGCCTCCTGTGTCTACTCTGCCAGCTAGGATACGGCCAACCCACCCCCACGGTAGGTTTCGAGCAACCCGAACTAAAGGTCCAGTTACCCCCAAGCGAGGAAGTGACCTACCCGCTGGCACTCCAGCAAGACAGCGTCTACGCCTTCTACGTACGGGAACGTGGCGTAGATGTGACCGTAGTATTCACCGATCCACAGGGCAGCAAGGTAGTCGAGCAGGACAGCATCGACAACGAATGGGGACTCGAAAGCTTCGAGTATAGTCCTACTACTACGGGCGACTACACACTCGCCATCCGCCGAACGGAGGAGCAGGCGCGGCCGCAGGTGGACAGCGTTGAGCTAAGAATCAGACAGTTCACCGCCACCGAGCTGGAACGCCGCCGCGAGATCGCCATCGAACTCGCCCCCGAGAATCGCAAAGTGGTACAGACCGCAGATATCGACCACTTCTGGGAGGCCTTCGATAGCCTGGCGACGGCCGCTAGTCGGTTAGATAGTATACGGATCATCCAGACGGTCTACCTCGATCGGGGTACCGACGGGCTTAAGGACTTCATCATCGAGCGGGAGTTCACAGCGGGGAAGTTTGTCGATGAGATCGCGGCCCGCCCCAAGTTCTTCCAGTCGGTCCGGGCTAATACTCACGAAGTCAAAGAAGCGGTACCGGAACTTACTGCCATCGTGAATACCTTCCGGGCGCTTTATCCTGACTTCGAGCCGAAGAAGATCTGCTTCGCCATCGGTATTGTCAACACCGGGGGTACCACGTCCGAGGATTTTCTTTTGATCGGTACCGAGATATCTACATCCACCGTCGACGTTGATCTATCGGAATTTGCGGAGGGAGCCTTCAAGGACATACTCGCCGACACCACCAACGTGCGGCAAAAGATCAACAACATCGTGGCCCACGAGTACGTCCATACCCAGCAGCGGTGGGAGGCCGACGACACCGCCATCGAATGCAATCTGCTGCACGCCACCCTGATCGAGGGCATGTGCGATTTTATCGGCGAGCTCATCTCCGGCGACCAAATCAATAAGGTGGCCAAAACCTACGGCGATGCCCACGAGCAGGAACTATGGACGGCCTTCAAGAACGAGCTCTGCAACGAAAGCGCCGGCAACTGGCTCTATAATTACGGGGAGGTAGAGGATAAGCCGGCCGACCTAGGCTACTACATCGGCTACCAGATATCCAAAGCCTATTACCAGCGGGCTGCGGATAAAGAGCAGGCCATCGTAGATATGCTGGACCTACGGGACCCGATTGAGTTTCTACAGCTTAGTGGGTATGACCGGCAGGAGAAGGAGTAGGGCGGGGACGCGGGTGCGGAGAAGATGTGACCTCCGCCCACCTACAAACTACCAAACTCCACCAGCTCAAACCGCGGAGAACTCTCCACCTGCTGCCGCAAAATGCCTAGGTGACCGGCCCCGAAGAGTACGAGTATACGATCCTCGGCAGACGTGGCGGCCCGCTGAATGTTGCGGTAGATACGGAGGTTGCGGGAGTACCAGCCGATCGCCAGTGCATCGGGATCGGTATCCGATGTAAATTCCAGGTAGTGCCCGTGGCCGCGGCGGATGCGCTGGGTTGAATTCATGTACTGGAAGTCCTCCAGTAAGCTATGGGCGCTACGCAGTTTATCGTCGTGGGCGTAGAGTTGGTAGTACCTGGCGTCTAATGAAGTATCCGCACTGGCCGGCGTATCTGCGTATAGGCTATCCAGCATGGGCTGCAGGATGACCGAGTCCGGCCCGTAGTATAGGTCCCTTGCCAGATCATCGGCGTCTCCGGCGATGAGGCTATCGATACCGAAGCGCTCGCCGAGTCGGAAGGCGATCTGATGGATCTCGTCGCGGGTGAGTTCAAACTGTCCCCTCAGGTAGCTACGGTAGCTGTCGTTGAGGGCACTACCCGGGTCCCGCTCTACGATGATCTTGGTGGGGCGGAAGCGGGCTAGGTAGTCGTTGAGCTCGGCTACTTCCTCTGCCCGGCGTGGACTCAAGACGTCGACCTGATCTTCTCTGGAGGTCTTGTGATTGTCCAGGCCTGGGTAATCGAAGTGGAAAGTGCCGACGAGTAGAATTTTAGTCGGGGGAGTATTGCCAATTAGGATACTGTCTGGATCGAATAGTACGGGATTCTGAGCGGTGGTGAGTAGGGGCAGTAGTAATAGAATAAGTAGGGGTAGTCGCATCGGGTAGCTTTCTCTCAGGGACGATGGGGGTGTCGACCGGTTGCATGCCCTCCCGCATCGCGTACATCGCATCCCGCGACCCCGCCCCGACTACCCTATCGGTAAGGTATACTGGCTGACGTTCACGATTGTGTACCCATACTTCGCACTTCCACAACATCAGCCACCGCCCCGTGTCACCCACCGACCCCCTACATGCCTTTCGCCAGTACCTGGAACGCTCCGGCCCCCTACCGGACGCAAGCTTCACCAAGCTACTGACCACCGTACGCATTGAGCACTACGCCAAAAATGACTACCTCCTCCGGCACGGCGAGGTATCCACTATGCGCTACTTCGTCCACACCGGCCTGATCGTCTCGGCTTACCTAGCGGACAACGGTAAGCTGTACTACAAGAACTTCTTCACCGCCGGGAGCCCGGCCGGCTCCATTGCCTCCGCCCTGCAGGGGACACCGTCCCGCTTTTCCCTACTGGCACTGGAACCCTCGCAGGTCGTAGCCTACGAGGATGCACACTACCGGGCCCTAGTGGATCTCGACCCGGCGATCAACCGTCAGTACCGCCACCACCTAGAACACCAATGGGTGATTCGCAACGAACAGCGCCACCTGGCCTTTGCCACCCAAACTGCCCGGGAACGCTACCGTACGAGGGGTTGGGGCTGGTAGGGGCTACTAGCTGTTGGCGGATTGAGTTTTAGGGGTTGGCAACCTTCCACTAGCGTGCAGGCTAGTTATCAAGACGGCCGGCCATCTGCTCATAGGTGTATACCTTGGGAGAGATCGCGATAACCGTATTATACAAACTTACTAATTGAATGAATTCATGTAACCCGATTATCAGTACAGCTCTAGTGATCTCGTTCTGCATGGGAATATATGGCTGCACCGCTAGCAGTGAACATCAGCTAAGCCAATTCAGGGCTCCCATAGCCGCAGACTCACTTGAGCTAGCGGACCTCCCCCCAAAGATCCCCGTCCAGGAAGCGATGTTCTACGGGGAGTTGCAGGCAAAGCTGACAAGCAACGAGTTACGTGAATCGCAGTCTTACCACGCACTTCTGCAAATCGGCCGGTACGAAGAGGTGAAGCAACTCTACGAGCAGGAGTTGGAATGGGGACTGGATTCCGCTGACCAGACAGAAATAGATCGGCTTACTACTTATCGACTTACCGACGCCCAGGAGTACATCCTTGACCGAAGTGAAGAACACCGGCTGCTCATCATCACAGAAGCCCACACCAAACCGGAACATAGGGCATTCACCCGGTGCCTGTTGGAGGGACTATACGAGCGAGGGTACCGTCACCTAGGACTCGAAAATATTCTAGCCCTGCCCGGCGATGCGGGTGGCAAGATGGTGGATTCTCTAATGAACGGACGGGGCTACCCTACCCTAACTGCCATGTCCGGAATCTTTCCGAGCGAACCGGAATATGCAAACTTGATTCGGGAAGCGGCCGATCTAGGGTTTAGGATCTTCAGTTACGAGAGAAATAACAGTTCGGAAAGTGAGCGGGACAAACAGCAAGCTGAACGCATCATCCACTACATGAGTGAGATTCCGGCGGCGGAGAAAGTGATCTGCCACGGGGGTTGGTACCATTCCATTGAGACGGACATCCCGAAAGATGAGGAAGGAAATCACTGGATGGCTTACGAATACAAACAGCTTTCTGGAGACGATCCACTGACTGTATACCAGGATGCACTTAACGAAAAGGTCGCGCCGATGCAAGGACCCAGTCCTTACTATGATGTACTGAGAAAGCGGTTCGGCGCTGCTGACAAACCCTCCATCTTAATTGATGAACGTGGCGAGCCCTGGCGCGGTCCCGGCGATTCCCTTCCGATTAACATCATCACTGTTCAACCACCGCTGACCTACAGTCGAATGGCATCCTGGAATAGCTGGAGCTGCTGGTCGTGTGAGACCACTGACATATCCTTTGTACCTATTGAAGTAAATCCGAAGCTCAACAAAGGCACTCACTACATCGTAGAAGTACGTAGGGCTTATGAGAGTGACCTGGCGACACCGGTGTTCTCCCGGGAGGTTAGTGATATTGAGGAAGCGGTCCAGTTGGTCAGTTGCAAAGGAGCGTACACCATCAAGTTTCGCTCGGCTGAGGGGGATAGTCAATCCACCTCGATAGATTGGTGAGAAAGGAGGTGGAAAATCGTTTGGATAATAATCTGCTATTTACTTAAGTATTACCCTACTTAGCTTGTTATTTGCAAACTATATCAGACTACAGCTTTCGTTATATCAAGCAGAGCTACAAAAGGGCTTTCGCGCCTTCCATTTACAAACCTTGATTTCCTATTCTACAGTTATCGTACCCACTCTCTGAGCCCCATCAGCGGAGGTAACCAATATCCTGTAGCTCCCCGGAGGTACCGCCAAAGCAGTGTGGCCGTCTGTGTCCATTTCGACGACATCTCTGGGCACTACTTTCGCCATATCATCATCGATGGCATAGGCACGTACTAACCATGGACCTTTGGTGTCAATACTGTCGAATGTAACCGTGACGGGCTTTTGATTGAAGGCAAATACATAGTCTGGTCGTCCGTATACATAAGTGGTTCGTGGGTGAAATACGTATCGGTCAACCCATCGCAGGCTATCGTTGAAATTGAAATGACTGCCGGTGCTGTCAATGAATAAAGATGTTACCTCAGGAGCAAAGTGCCGATACTCGTAGGCCTCCTGTAGAATATCGCTCATCTCCCGAAAGGCAGTTTGATCGATTGTTAGAGGATCAAGACCAGTGGTATCGGCAAGGCGCTGAGCCATTGATTTTTCCCTTTCCCCCTCCAATTCGCCCTCCATGGCATGAGCGTAGCCTACGTGCAGTAGCAGCTTACCGTCGGGATGGGCGGTACGATAGTCTACTATGTTTTTGGCTTGACCGATTTCGCGCAGCTTTGCACTACCCGTGCCCGCCGCCTCGTATCCGAAAATTCGGTAGCCAATACGTTGAGCCTCGGCCACCATCGCGGCGAATTGGGGGTCTCTTGTGAAGTAGCCACTGTTCAGTGTAGGGTAAGTGGTTTGATCGGCTAACGAATCTGTACCAGCGGTCTGAACTAACGACTCCATACCAAAGTGACGGTACCCACGGTCATACAAACCCTGTAGTAGCCGGCGCGTGAACACCCGGTGCCGCGGTTCGTAGTGCGCCTCATTAACGATAGTAATCTCGTGGCGCTCGGCATCTTCAAGGAGAGAGGGTATGGCTGGTATCGCGTGAAACTCCTCTTTAAAACGTGTGTAGCGCGCCGTGTCCATAGTCGCTTCTTCGGCATTTCCTTCCATCTTTTTGGTGGCTTCTCGAGCGTAGCCGGAAAAGGACAGGTAGCTACCGATCGTGTAGTCTACGAGATCATGCTTAGTCGTATCAAGTATTTCGGAGCGTAGTAGGTAAGGTGTGTCCCACACGTCAAACTCAACCGTGATCGTATCAAAGGCTGGGGTCACATTCTGCTGGGCGAATAAGCAGAAGGACATGATTAGCGGTAGGCAGATTAGGTGACATCTCATGTGTTAGCAGATGCATGGTTACCCATCTCTGGTGTATGCCTCCACGGTTATAAGGCTATGATACAACCTGTGTTGGCGCTCTCATGGGGTCTTCCTTTAGCGGCTCGGACTTTCGGTAGTTGCTGGACCGAAGTAGACAGTCATTCGGCCTTCACTACCGCTCACCCAATTCCTCCACCGGAGAAGACTCCCGCAAATAAATAAGCCCATCAAACTGCTGCAAATACCGATTCACCTCCACCGGTTCACTCCGCACCTGCGCCCCCGCCCCGGCCATGGAACGGAATTCTTGCTGCATATAGTCACGCAGCGTAGGGTCTTGACGGGCGGCTCGCAGATCGATGAAGTAGTTGGGACTGCCCCAACCATCCAAACAGGCCGTAAGGGTGGTGGAGTCGAGCTGCGGCATAGTCCGCTCCGCTAGGCCCCAGCCCGTTTGCTCGGCATCCGCCGCATGGGCCAGTACACTACCCGTACCAAAGTCCGTACCGATCGCGTAATAGCGATCCCCGTACCGGCTGCGCAGGCGTTGGCCCGTTGCCGCGATATTGCCGTTGACCACTCCGTAGTAAACGTGGCCGTTGTGTGCCCAGTACATGGCTTTTCCCCGTGGACTGCGCGCGCGTATCCACTCGATGTTTTCGAACATCCCCGCCTCCCGGATCTCGTGCTTTGGCTCCCACGACGTTTGCTGGTGCGCGGTGAGGTACTGTTGCATCACGGTAAGATGCTGGTGGGCATAGTCGAAAGCCATGGAATCTGCCTCACGCCAGGTTACCCGGCCGGCGCCGAGTAAGCTATCCGCCCGTCCGATGAGTGCTGCGTCCGTAGCTACTTGACTCTCGGTGCGGTCGTTCCAGATCGTAGTAGCTTCCAGCATGGGACTCAGATCGATGGCCGCCCCCTGCTCCCGCAAATAAGCCTGGAGAAACTCCGCATCGGTGTTCACGTACTGCATCTCCGGTCCGTAGATGTGGACGGGATCGTCGGGGTGCTGCCAATTGTAGTCTCGCAGCTGAGTGAGTAGGTCGACGAACTGCGTCGTGTAGTAGCGCCAGTTACCGTCGTAGAGTACGTCGCGGACCTGGTCGATCTTCCCCTGGACGAAGCGGTCCATCTTGCGCGCCGCGCCGAAAGAGTCCTCGATAATCAAACTTCTAAATCCCTTTTCGCGGACCAGGTAGAAGAACAGCTCACCCGCCAGCTGAGTAAACTCTGCGGTGCCGTGGGTATCCTCCCCGTAGCCGACTAGGTCGATACTATCGAGTGGTGCATCGAGGAACGTAAAATCGGTGGTGGCTAGGTCTGCGAAGGGGGTGCCGTAGGTGGTTAGGCGGTCGTTGCACTGCGGTAGGTTCATTAACCACTTCTCGGCTGCGGTCAGCGCATCATCCGTTACTACCTCCGGTACGATCGCTTCGCCGTAGTTCTGGCCGGTACGGTCGGCGTACACGGAGACGGTCAGGTGTACGATAGCGCCATCCGAGAGGAGTATGTCCGCATTGGTGGTTGAATTGCCATAGGTGGGTTGTCCAAAACTGCGCGCATTGGGCTGTTCCCGGAAGGCTACGGTGACTACCTCGCCGGAGCTACTGGTCTGCGGACCGGTCAGCACGGCTACCCGCGGCCGGTCGTGCTGCAGGGTATAGGCAGGCCCACTGAGGGCAAGTTGTACGTAACTATCCATGAACGCCCGACCATCGGCGTAACTCCAGCTCTCCCGTTGGCTCCCGTCCCGCTGCTGAAAGTACCCTAGGGTATCTCCGGTAAACAGCGGCCCCAACCCCACCAGCATGGGCCAGCAGTTGCCTCCGCCATCCTCACGTAGATCTACGATCCAACCTTCGGTTTCTTCGGTGTCCAGTGTGCGGATGAGCGCCTGTAGACTATCGGCAAAGGGGACGGTTACGGAGGGCGGGCCACTCACGTCGGGGACACTCAGGTAGGCAATCCGGTCGTTGATGCGCCGCCCCTCGGCGTAACGAATGTTTGGTATACGGTCCCCATTTCCGACGACCTGTTCTGGCAGGGGCACGGTCATAAGGGAGTGTTTATTGATTTTGCGTAATACCACCAATAGGGTGGAGTGTACGTCGGCCTCCGTCTGTGCTCCCGCCGCGTAGGACAGTGTCAACTGCCGCAGCTTCGTCCAGTCGATCTGTTCGTGATTGAGCGCTCGGGCGCTCACCTTTGCAAAGAATTCATCGACGTAAGCCACTGCCCGGGTACTGATTGGTGTGGTCGGCACTTCGGCTTCGATCAGCTCCACGTCATCGAACCAGGCGGTCCCCTCCCCCCTCAGAAGCAGACCGACGGTTAGTGAGTCCATAGCTTCTTCGGCGGCGTAGAAGAGTTCCAGTGTAGTCCAGCCCTGATCCCCAACCAGCGCATCGGACCAGGCATAGTTGCCTTCCTCCATTCCGGTACTGCCATACACGTACACACTCGCACCTTCTCCGCTCACTCCTTCGGTACGCACCCGCGCCGAAATACGGTATCGTTGGAATTGCCCCGGTTGCCTGACTACTGTTTGGTAGGCTCCCCCACTGCTACGATCCGGGAATGGGCTAGCTATTCTTAGCGCGTCGGTTCCCCCCTGGCCCTCCTGGGCAGCGATACCACTCCGGCCGCCCGCCAGGCGGTAGTGTTGCCATCCAGGGATGAGATCACTACTCGTGCGCTCGTCAAATTCAGCATTATACAGCAAGGATTGGGAAGTGCCGTCAACGGCGCTGATGTACAGCACCAGCAGGGTAAGTAGCAATCTCATCGACACAAGATGCACGGTTCTACCTAGGTTCCGGACCAAAATGACGTGAAGGCGGGTCATGCGGGCGCGGACGCGGGTGCGAAGGCTTTTGGGGCGGGGCGGCGGGCGCTACTTTTACGCATCGAGTGGAGAAAACACGAGCACCGGGTCTACTGGTACTGCCAGCTCAGCGGCTGGGGCGTGGTGGGGCTGTACTGGGCGTACTACTCCATCGGGAGTGTGGGATACCGGGCCATCCCAATCCTACTGATGCAGGTAGCGTGGCAAATCGGAGCAACTCATCTGTACGCACGTACGGCCGTAGCCCGACGTTGGACGGACCTATCACTACCCCGCCTGCTGCCCATCGCGGCTATAGCTTGGTTCGTCCTACTACTGCAATACATGGCAATGAGCTGGATCAACTACCGGCTCATCTGTAACTGCGATGGAGGATATCTAAATGTAGTACCGGGAGCGCTGAGTGGAGGCCTACGTTATCTTGCTATTTGGTTGTTAGCCTTCCATGGCTATCACCTGGCGCGTCAGGGTGCGCTGCACGCCGCGGAGGCCGCCCGGCAGGCGCAACTGGCTACCGAGGCGCAACTGGCTAAGCTGACCGGTGAGCTCAACCCCCACTTTCTTTTCAATGCCCTGAATAGTATTAAGGCACTCACGCGGGAGGATCCGCTTCGGGCCCGTACCGCCATCGATCACCTAGCGGCCCTGCTGCGTCAGTCGCTACGGCAGGGGGAACAGGACGATATTACCCTGGCCGAAGAGATCGGTCTAGTGAAAGAATACCTGGCCCTGGAACAACTGCGCTTTGAGGAGCGGCTATTGGTTGACTGGAAGCTACCGCCCCGGAGCGATGTGTGGCGACTGCCGCCCCTTAGTCTGCATACCCTGGTAGAGAATGCGGTGAAGCACGGTATTGCCCACCGGCCGGGGGGTGGCCGGATCAGTATAACGGTACGTACGAGTTCGGATCACTGGACCGTGGAGGTTCTCAACGACGGATGCTATACCCCTGGCACGACGGGGACGGGACTAACCAACCTTCGCCAACGGCTAGACCTTCGCTACGGCGGTAATGCCTCCATCATCCTGGCACAAGTCACGGATGTAAACTCTCCGCAAGTGCGGGCCACGCTAAAGCTGCCCCACTGATGTCCGAGCTCCTACGCTGCCTACTGGTTGATGACGAACGGCTCGCCCGGGTAGAGCTTCGTGCTCTACTTACGGAGGTGGGTGGTTGCCAGATTGTTGGCGAGGCTACATCAGTCGCTGCAGCGATAGAAGGTATTCGGGCACAGCGGCCGGACGTCGTCTTCCTCGACATTCAAATGCCGGGTGCCGATGGCTTTTCGTTACTAGAGACACTTGACGCTCCACCACTAGTGGTATTTGTTACAGCTTTCGATACGTATGCAGTACGTGCCTTTGCGGTACAGGCCGTGGACTACCTGCTCAAGCCCGTCACCCTGGACCGATTAGCCACTACGCTACAACGGCTGCGTGAACTTATAGACATACCAGGGTCGGAAGAACCGCTTTATGTGGAGGACAGGCGGGGTGGCCGCTTCATTCCGCTCGATCAACTGTACCTAGTCCGAGCTTACGATCACTACGTTCGGCTCTACCACTCGCAGGGTACGGACCTGCTGCGCCTTCCCCTGAAGGAGCTGGAGAACCGGCTTTCTGCCAAGGACTTTTTCCGTTGCAGCCGTTCGGCTATCGTTCGGATTTCGGCGGTGCGGGAGCTACGACCGCTTAGTCGGAAGCGGTACATGGTCCGCGTTGGTCCCAACCTGGAAGAGGTTACCTTGTCAGAGGCACGAGCGGTGATGTGGCGACGGCAGATGGGGATAGTCTGAATTTTGATAGCTCCTTTGGTGGGACTATGTTAGGTAGAGTTTGAAGGTGTTTAACCCTTAATCGGATTTGCACCCGCGACCCCGCCCCCTACTACCCTATCGGTATCGTTATCTAGAATTCGATGATCAGCCCTACGCTGGGTGTGACGAATGGATCATCGTCGGTTAGGATCAGCGGAATAGCGTTCGACCCGTCGGCCCGGATTGCTTGTCCATCCGTAGTCTGAAAGCCAGTATTATCCTCCGTACGCCGAAAGGTGTACTCGGGGGTTGCCGGGGTATCGAAAATGAAGGCGTTTTCTACGTCGAGGAAAACGTCGAGTGTCCAGCGGGCAAAGTTCCACTTTTTGTCGATACGCACATCCAGCCGATTAAAGTTGCCTAGCCGCTGGGTATTCGTGCGGGTAAAGTCCAGGGTGCCGCGCCCACGGGTGAGGTAGTTGCGCTGACTGGCCTCAAGGTCTAAGGGAGTGAAGGGTGCGCCACCGGCAAATCGGTACTTTAGTCCTAACTCCCAGTTGCGGCCAAATTTTCGTCCTAGCAGCGCACTGATCAGGTGTCGGTTGTCCCAACTGGCCGCTATGAGTTGGCCATCGGTCCCACTGAACTTACTACGTACGAACGTATAACTCAGTACGCCGAAAATTTTTGTGGTGAGCTTCTTCTGTAGGTAGGCCTCCAAGCCGTACACCTCTCCCTTACCTACACTCGCTACGGGCTCATTACCAATGGCACCGAATTCGGCTCCCTGATTGGCCAGGCTGAGCCCCGTTAGTAAACTCACCGGGTAGTTTCCGTAATCCTTGTAAAACCCCTCGAGCGTCAGCCGCCAGTCTTGCCGCGGCAACCACTCCCCCCCGGCTACGAAGTGCGTGGAACGGATATAGTCTACCGAACGGTTGACGAAACCATCGTCGTTCTGGAATCCAAGTACCGTGTAGGGGGCAATCCGGTAATAATTACCCACCGAGCTACTGATCTTCCACCGTTCGTCGAAGCGCCAACTAAGGGCCAACCGCGGGCTTAGCGTCCGCCAGACATCGTTCCCTGTAGTGGTGAAACTGTTTCCATCGGCGCGTACACCCAGGTTGATGCCCAGGCGATTATCCACAAAACTTCGTCCCACAGAACCGAAGGCACCGTAGCGCCACAGCCCAATGTCAGTAGAAAAGGCAGCTATGATTTCCGGAGAGACAATACTGCCGTTCTGATCTACCACCTGCCGGGCTGCTACGGCGGTGAAGTCATTCGTGTACCCTACTCGTTGTAGCACCCCCCCGTAGGCGTACTTCCAGCCGTTCCGATTGCGATCGAGCGCCCAGCGAAGCTTGTTTTCAATCTCATCGCTCTTACTGCCCAATAGTCTTTCCTCCTCCAGGGGGTTAACGTTGTCCTCAAAGCGATCCAGGCGATTTTGAAAGCTACTGCGGCTCAGGGCTAAGGTCCAGTATCCATCCGGAATACGCCGCCGTAAGGAAGCCCCCACCGTGTAGATGTTCTGATTGATGGAGGGGTTAGAGGCAATAGTATAGATGTCCTCGGGGGTGGCCTCATCGGGAGCCTCGAAGCTAAATTCATCGATCGCCCCGACACCCAATGCCGAGAGAGTCATTTTTTCTCCCAATTTGGTGGTGAACTTACCCTGAAAGTCCCAGTAATTCGGACGTATCGGCAGACCGATGGCAGCAAAGAGTAACTGCAGGTAGCTACGCCGGACGGATGCAATAAAGCTTGCATTCTCACCGATCGGTCCGTCGGTAGTCAGCGCAACCTCAGTAGCACTGAGGCGAAAATTACCCTGTAGCCGCTCGGGATTACCGTCCTTCTGGTCGAAGGTGAAGACGGCAGCCAGGGCGTTATCGTAGCGGGCGTCGAAAGCTGAGCTGGCTAACTTGACGTCTTCGATGAAACTAACGTTCAGGATACCCTGTGGACCACCGGCCGCCCCCTGGGTGGTGAAGTGATTTATGGTGGGGATCTCAATACCGTCCAGGTAGAATACATTTTCGCCAGGTCCACCCCCACGAATGATCAGATCGTTGCGTGGGCCCCCGCCGCCACCCTGACTGCCCCCCACGCCGGGTAGTACCTGTACTACACGACTGATGTCGAAGTTGCCGCCCGGGTTGCTCTTTATCTCTTCCGCCGTAAGTTGCTGTACGCTCAAAGGAGTAACGCGGTCTCCCGCTGCAGCCGTAATCTGATCATCCGCGACTACCGTAACCTCCTGCAGACCTATGGCCGAACTGCCCAGTTCAAAGTTCACCTGCGCTACGTTGCCACTGTTTACCTGTAGGTTATCACGCACTATCGTTGAGTAGCCCACGTAGCTTGCCGTAAGTGTTGCCGCGCCGGTAGGTAGCTCGAGGCGGTAGTTGCCATCGACATCGGTCACGGTTCCGCTACCCCCGGCTGTAGCAATCGTCACACCGATGAGGGGTTCTCTCGTATCGGCATCCACGACCGACCCTGTAACTAGGCCGGTAGCTTGAGCAATAAGACTGCTAACACTTAAAAGGACTACAGTGATGGATAGTAGTGAGCGTACATAGTACTTCTTCATGCTAGAAGGCTTAGTAGTGTCGAAATCGTAAAACGCCTGCTACCGGTCGAGCAGCAGATAAAACTACCATGAAAAAGCTTCTCCATTCGCTGGCACTACGCCACCGGATCACTTCGTAGCCTGCATAGGCGCCAGCTGCACCTGCACGCCCACTACGATTATCGGCAGGCCACTGGTGGCGGTGGGGTGGGTGAACACGAGGTAGAGATCCTGGGGATCGGTGGCAGTCACCCCGCTCGGTAGCTCGACGGGCAGGTGCAGCACGGGGGGCATGGCCGTGAGGTCCAGCTCGCTCGTTGGCTCCAGGAAGTCGGACTTCGCGAGCAGCGGACCGTCGGGGCCCTCCACGTGCAGCTCCACGACCCCGCCGATGGCGTTCACCATCGGGATCGGGGCCATGGCCACGACATTCACCGCGGAGACCCCACTGAGACTGACGTCCTTCAGTGCGACGTACGCGCCGGGGCCGTCGGGCAGCAGCAGGTCCATGCCATTGTTGGAAATCTTGCGGACGCGCTCGTAGGTATCGAAGCCGAAGACGTGGACGTTGGCGTTGCGCAGCACGATCGTCTGTTCCGCGCTCAGACTGGGCAGCTTACCCGCTCCCTCATCCTGGTAGGCGGCCCGTAGAATGTAGACGCCCTTGCCGGGGTCGCCCTTCGGCAGATCAATGGCGTACTCCCCCCGCAGCGGCAGCTTGGCCTTCTGCCCCTCACCGGACAGGCTCAGAATGTAGCCGGCCATTTCCGCCGCCTCCGCGGTGGGGAGCTCGGGGTGGGCGGACATGACGTTCTCCCCCCAGTTGCCGGTCCCGCCGGTGATGATCTTACCGGCCAGCATCTCCTGGGCCCCGGCATCGTCCGCGTAGCGCTGCGCGATCTCGCGGTAATTGGGGCCGATGGATTTTTCGGCCACCTTGTGGCAGGCCTGACAGTCGTTCTCGCCGATCAATACCTCACCGCGCGAATCCATAGCACCTGCGTCCGCCGCCCGGTGGCCCTGGGCGATGGCGATCTTGTCGTAGCCTTCCGGCAGGTAATCGACGTTGAAGGCTACCCGGTCGGCGGCGATGCCCTGGTCCAGCGTACCGTCCTCGGCATCGCTTACGTTGACGGCATAGCGGATGGGCTGCCCGGGCGTATAGAAGGAGCCGCTGCCGCCGAGGTCGAGCTCGACGACCGGGGCCTCGTTACCGACGGTGATGTCGGTAGATTGAGTCGTCACCCCGTCGTTCCCGTCATCGACGGTGAGCGTGGCGTGGTAAATGCCCTCCTCGGTCAGGGTGAGGTCCGACTGTCGTCCCTCGAAGCTTTCCGCGTAACCGTTGTCGGAGGTTACGTTCCAGGAATAAGCGAGCTCGTCTCCGTCGGCGTCCTCGGTGCCCACGGCGCTTAGATTGACGGTCAGCGGGGCGGCACCGCCCATGGTGCTGGCCAGGAGCCGAGCATCCGGTGGGCGATTGCCGCCATTGTAGGTGATGCGTACCAGCCTGGCGTCGTCATTCTGGGAGAACCACCCGGAACCGTACTCCAGCAGGTACAGGTCGCCGTTCGCGGCAAAGGTCATGTCCATGGGGTTGCTGAAGGTATAGCCGGGCATGAAGCGTTCCATCGCGACGTAGTCGCCCGCCTCGTCCATGGTGACGGCCATGATCCAGCCGCGCATCCACTCGTAGGCGAGCAGCTTGCCGTCGTAGTAGTCGGGAAAGGCGCGCCCGGCGCCGGCGAAGTCCTCGGAATGGAAGACCGGGCCGGCCATGGCGTTGCGGCCGCCGCTACCCACCAGTGGGAACTCCGGCGAGGGGCCGTAGAGGTACCAGATGAAGGCCTCCCGGGCGGGGGGCAGTTGTTCCAATCCGGTATTATTGGGGGAGGTATTGACCGGCGCGGCGGCGTCCCACGGCTGACCGGAGCGCTCGGCGGCAAAGTCGTACCTGTGGTAGGCCTTGTTATTACCGACGAAGTGGGGCCAGCCGAAGTTACCGGCCTGGCGGGCCTGGCCGACCTCGTCGTGTCCGGCGGGACCGCGGGTGGAGTCCGGCATTGCGGCGTCGGGACCGACGTCGCCCCAGTACAGGTAGCCCGTCTTTTTGTCTACGGAAATACGGAAGGGGTTGCGGTGCCCCATGGTGTAGATCTCGGGTCGCGTCCTGTCGGTCCCCTCGGCGAAGAGGTTGCCGGCCGGGATGGTGTAGCTGCCGTCGTCCTCCGGGTGGATACGGAGGATCTTGCCGCGCAGGTCGTTGGTATTGGCCGAAGACTTCTGGGCGTCCCAGGGCTCCCGGCCGGACCGTTCGTCGCTAGGGCTATAGCCGCTGGAGCCGTGGGGGTTGGTGTTGTCGCCGGTGGACAGGTAGAGATTGCCCGCGGCGTCCCAGTCGATGGAGCCCCCGGTGTGGCAGCACTCCCTGCGCTGGGTGGGTACCTCGAGGATGAGCTTCTCGCTGTCCATGCGCAGTTCGTCGCCGTTCATCTCGAAGCGGGCCAGGACGTTGCGGGACACATCGGCATCGGAGTAGTAGAGGTAGACCCAGTGGTTAGCGGCAAAGTCGGGATCCTTGCTGAGGCCGAGCAAGCCGTCCTCGGCCGTTGCCGCTACCCCTTCCGCGTTGGGCTCGTAGGTGGTACTGACCGGAATCGTAGCGATGGTCGTTAGTTCTTCGGTCCGGGTGTCGTAGAGCCGTACCTCCCCCTTGCGCTGGATGAAGAGGATGCGGTGGTCGTCGAGCATAGTCAGTTCCATGGGCTCGTCCAGTCCGCTAGTGAGCACTTCCTTGGCGAAGCGGTTTTCCTCGGGCCGTGCTTTCTGGTAGTCCAGGGGGGTAGGCTCGGCTCCGCCACTGGCGTAGTCGATTCCGGCCCAGAGGTGCTGGAGGAACGTGGAATCGGCGTACACCTCGTCGGTGTGGCCCATCGCGGTGTAGAAGGACCGTCCGCCGTTGAACTCCTGGAACCACGCCATGGGGTGGTACTCGGGGTTCTGGCCGCCCACGTAGCTCCCGTCGTCCAGCGACAGCACGGCGGTGATCTCCGGCGAAATGTTGCGGAAACTGTAGAACTCGTCGGTCCACTGAAAGGTAGCGGGAAACATCTCCGTGGCCCAGCCCTTTTCCACGACCGTGAACGTACCCTCCTGCACGTTACTGGGCGTGGAGGGGTGACCGAGGAAGTAGGCACCGGCCAGCTGTCCGTACCACGGCCAGTCGTACTCGGTATCCGTGGCGGAATGCACACCGACGTAGCCGCCGCCGGCCTGGATGTAGCGCTCGAAAGCGACTTGTTGCTCGGGGTCGAGGACGTCGCCCGTCGTGTTCAGGAAGACCACGGCACGGTACTTGCGCAGGGTGTCGTCGCGAAAGCGGTCGGCGTCTTCGGTGAAGCTCACCCGGTAATCGTGTTCGGCCGCCAGTTTGCGCACCGCCTCCTGCCCCGCTTCGATGGAGGCGTGGCGGAAGCCGTCGGTCTTGCTGAAGACCAGGAGTTGCGCCGCTCCGGCGGTGGCATCGTCCGCGGAGGTGCAGCCGGTAAGGGCGAGGAGCCAGAGGCCGCAGCAGCAGGCAAGGAGGTGGGGAAGCCGGGTAAGCGTCATGGTGGAACGGTTGAGGGTGCCTCCAAAGATAGGCCGCAATCTCTTTATGTCTAAAAAAAAGACAATAGGTGTGCTGCTTCTCTTTTTGCTCACGGCGTCCGTGAACCAGCCGGGGCCATCCTACGCTTCCACCAAAAAAGCCTTTCCCCCTGGATCTCCGTACCGATTTCATCCGTCAGCTGTCGATCGACTGTGTGATTTTTGGCTACCGGGCGGAACAGCTGCACGTGCTGGTCCCGAAGCTGGTGTTTTTCGGGGAGTACTGGTCGCTGCCGGGCGGTTTCATCCGGCAAACGGAGAGCATCGACGAGGCCGCCCGCCGCATCCTCGAGGGGCGCACCGGCATCAAGGATATTTACCTGGATCAGTTCAGGGTATTCGGAGCGGCAGACCGTAACAACGCCGCCCTGGTTGGACGACTCACGGAGCTCACCACGGCAGAAACCCCCGAGACGGAGTGGATACGCAGCAACCGGGACTGGCTCACTCACCGCTTCATCTCCATCGGGTACTACGCGCTGGTGGACATCGGTAAGGTCATCCCCACCCGGACCGAAGTCGATGCGTCCCTGGAGTGGTACCCGCTGGAGGCCCTGCCCGAGATGATCCTGGACCACCGCCAGATCGTTTCCTACGCCCTGGAGGCCCTGCGTCGCGACTTCGATACCCAACTGATCGGTTTCAATCTGCTACCGGAAAAGTTCACCATGAAGGAGCTGCGGCTACTCTACCAGGCCGTGTACGCCCGCCCCTTCGCCCGCAACAATTTTCAGAAAAAGATGCTCGACCTCGGGGTACTGGAACGGCTAGAAAAGCAATACACCGGGGCATCCAACCGCGCGCCTTACCTGTACCGCTTCAGCCAACCAGCAGACCGGGAAGAGAATTGACCGTGCGCAGGGCCACTTGTAAGGTGCTCCCGACTGCCCCGCTACACCCTTTGCACCTGCGACCCCGCCCAACGCCCGTCGACAAACATAGCTACGCTCAGCGCACCACATTTCCAACCGGATGACCACCAGCCTACTCCCCCATCGCCAACCGGTTACACCGCAGCAGTATCTCCTGTAGGTCCGCACCATCCGACCGCAGGGGGTCGATCGCCTTGACCAGGGCGGTCCGCATGCGGTAGAGCTCGTCGCGGTCGTATTTGTCCGAGCCGCGCACCAGGTCAATCTTCATTAGCGCCTCCTGGTGCTGCTGCCGTGGATTGAACCAGCCGTTGAGTTCGGAACACTGGTGGCAGACGCCTTCCTTGGCGACCAGCGCGCACCGGCGTTCGAAGATACCGGTCAGCGTCCTGCGACCAGCCTGGAGCAGGTACTTTACGGTTCCCTCCGAGGTAGCTAGTATCTGACATATTTCGGGGACCGTAAAGGCGTACACATCCTTTAGAATCAGGGCGATCTGGTTTTCCACCGGCAGGTTTTTCGCGATGCAGGTGAAGCAGGTATCGATATGCTCCCGCACCTCGTAGGCCGCGTAGGGGGCGGTCCGGTGTACCTCTTCGATCTCGGCGCGCAGTGCCCCGTCGCTCAGTACAAGTGCCTTGGCCCGTTCGCTCACGTCTTCCGTCCAACGTTTGTTTCGCTTCAGGAGGTTGTACGCCAGATTGGTGGCGATGCGGAAGGTCCAGGTTTTGAGGGAGGACTCCCCGCGAAAGGACGCTAGCTTGTCAAAGGCACGGATGAAGGTGTCGTGTGTGAGGTCCTCCGCGTCATTGCGGTTGGCGGTGAGCCGGTACAGATAGGATTTGAGCTGGGGCTGAAACGCGCCGAATAGCGACTGGAAGGCATTGATGTCGCCCTCCAATGCCTGTTGCAGCGCTTTGTCCGTGTGGTCCATGCGCACAATTTAGGACTGTGGGATCAGGACAACCTTGCCGGTCGTTGCCCGTGCCTCCAGCCGGCGGTGGGCCTCAGCGGCCTCGGCGAGTGGGAAGGTCATGGCAGTGCGAACACGTAGTTGTCCTCCGGCCAGCAGCCCGATTACCTCGCCCAGGGCCTGTTGCCACAGCGGGTTGTAGTGCTGTAGGTAGTGGGCAAGGTTGAAACCGGACTGCCGAATGTTCTCATCCACGAAGTGCTCGGGATCCACCCGTCCCTGCTCCCCACTCGCGCAGCCGTAAACGATCAGGTGGCCGCCGGGTGCCAGGGCGCGCAGACTTTCGTTGTAGACTTCTCCGCCGACCATCTCGAAGATTAGATCGGCACCGCGGCCACGGTTGGCTGCACGGACTTGTTGGGACCAGTCCGGTGACCGGTAATCCACCGTTGCATCCGCTCCGAGTGCACTGGCTACCCTGAGCTTTTCCGGCCCACCGGCGGCTGCAATCACCCGGCCCCCCCGAAGCTTGCAGAGTTGCACGAGCAGACTGCCGACACCGCCGGCGGCGGCATTGATCACGACCGTCTTACCGGACACGTCACCGGCTAGCTGCGTCACCATCAACTGGGCGGTGGACCCCTGGACAAAGATGGCAGTTGCCGTAGCATCGTCGATCTGCGGGGGCAGTGGGATACAGTACTGAACACTGGCGGTGACGTACTCCGCGTAGCCTCCGCCCCGTGGCAGGATGGCGAGTACGCGGGTGCCGTGTGCGAAGGGCGCATCGATACCGGGACCAGTCCCCTCAATCGTGCCTACCACCTCGGTACCGGGCACGTAGGGTAAGGGGGTGGGCATAAAGTAGGTATTGCGGCGGCGTAGCACATCGGAGTAGTTCACGCCGATGGCGCTTACGCGGAGGAGCACTTCGCCGGGTCCGGGTGTCGGTAAGTCCCCGCTCCGGAATTGGAGTACACTGGGGTCGCCGTAGCGCTCGAAGGTAATCTGGTGGTTGGTGGTGGTCATGAGCAGCGGGTTTTGTCGCTTGTGCGGTTTTGACCACCGGGAGGTGAAAACCGGATGAATTTTCGGCGTATATTTTGGAAATACGCTACAGGATTCTCGTTTCCGGATCGTCCACTTGAATACAGCACCCAGTAGGCCCTACTGATGCAGGGCGGGGACGCAGGTGCAAAGGGAATAAACACAATCCACCAAATAATTTTCTGAGGCAGCAACGGGTTAGTAGTCCTATACAGACTTGATAAGCAGGCCTGTGTGCGTTTCGAGTTACCCGGTCTATTGACCGCCCAACTGACCTACTGTACTATGATCGGCTACTACTTGGTTGTACTCTGCTGGCTCTGCGTTCACGCAGCTTCGGCGCAGACCACCGTATTTCTCTACGAATGGGAGGGAACGGATCCGCGAGCGGCCACAGTAGGCATCAATGCAAGCTCGGTAGAAAATAAGGTAGTCACCAAACTCCGCCTCGACGGTAATACGCAGGGTATAGCTGCGCCCACCAACGGAAATGGCAACAAGGACCTCAACATGATCTTTGCGGATAACCCGGCCTTCGACGTGGCTGGTATCGACCTCTCCTTTGACTACCAGAAGGATGATCTCACTGAGAATATCTTTTCGCGCAACAACTTCACCATGGGCGTAGGGGGGATGAACGTAAGGTACCGAGTGACCCAACCGGGAGGGACCTGCTCGGCCCCCATCAGTTCGGGCACCTATCCGATTCCGAGCGATGATGTATACCGCAACTACCGCTTCCGCTACGATCCAAACTCTGGCCAGGCCGTGCTCTCCCAGGACGGGGTGGCCCTCTGGACGAATGCAGGTACGGAAACTCCCCAACGGGCGCTGTGCTGGATCGGCGACGCCAACATCACCGTAGGACTCGATCTGGACGGTAACGTAACTGGAAATGCCTTACTCGACAATCTTCATTTCCAGGCTTTGGAGCTCATCCCCGGTATGAGCGTAGAGCTCGCTTACTTTACTGCTGCTCCAGCGGCCCGTGCGGTCGTTCTCGAATGGGGCACGGCCTCCGAGTCTGACAATGACTACTTCGAACTACAGCGCTCTCCGGACGGTAACCGGTGGACCGTCATCGACCGCCTCCGCGGTCGGGGTACTACGCAGCGTACTACCACCTACCGTGCCGTAGATCATCAGCCCCTCGGGGGCACAGCCTACTACCGACTCCGGCAGGTAGACTTTGACGGCACAGAGACGCTATCTTCCATCGTGACCGTCGACGGCAGTGCGGCACCCGGGCCTAAGGTCACAGCCTACCCCAACCCCATGGGCGACTACCTCTACGTTACCGGTACCGACGCCCCGAAGCTCTTTACCCGTAGTGGGCGGGCCGTCCCTACCACCGGACGCCGGGAGTCTGATCAGGGGTACCGGTTAGACGTAAGACATTTGTTACCGGGGGTATATACATTGCGGAGTAATGGTGGTGCCCGTACGGTGGTTAAGCGTTAGATTGGGTAGGTAGTTCTGAAGACCTGCCACTGTTGACATCAGTCTATGTTCGGAACCAGTAGAGCCATTTTGGATCGGGCGGTCCGCCTAATGAGATCCTTCGGCTACGGTCTAGAGAGTCCAGTCCGTCGGTTTGAGCATGGATACCGGTGGATAAAGACAGGATGAATAGTGATAGGGGTAAAGTAGGGTTCATACGGAGGCGATTAAACTGGGAAACCGCCGCGGACTGGTGTAGCACCCAGCCCCTCTCCTACTCTACCTCCCGCCACGCCGTCACCGCCCAACGCTCGTCTACGTACATATCTACGCTCAACTCACCGCTTTCTTCCTTAGCGTGAAAGGCAACCGTCAGCCCCTCAGTCTCATTGAAATACGTGCCGTCAGGTTGCATCTCGAAGTTATCTTCCGTACCATTATCAAAGGCCACGAGCAGACCATCTTCGCCCGGAGTCACGACCACATTACCGATGTAGTCACTGTGGTAGGTACCGACCAGTGCTTCTGTGGTCAGGGAAGAATTGGTAGGCGTTACCTCCGACTGCTCGCCGGCAGTTGAATCACCACCCTTCAGCGCATCAAGATTACTGAAGGAATAA
The DNA here is from genome assembly GCA_958295895.1 of Saprospiraceae bacterium. Taxonomy (GTDB): domain Bacteria; phylum Bacteroidota; class Bacteroidia; order Chitinophagales; family Saprospiraceae; genus Neolewinella. The sequence continues at coordinate 34,084 of CATQHI010000030.1, forward strand.
CTCGTGCGCCCCCGGGCCAGCAAGTCCTGCATATTGACCTGCACCAGCTTATCGGCATCGTGGTAGGACATGAACCAGATATCGCCGGTCGTCAGGTTCTGCACGTTAGAGTAGACGGTCTGATGCTGCTTCTGCCGGGTATCCAGGGCGATGGAGAGCATGGTGGCCAGCCCGACTTCCCGCTCGGCGAGTCGCTCGGTGGCCAGGGGATACCGCCAGCAGTCACTACCGTCCTCCTTGCCGCAGATATCGAAATTGGTCGAAACCAGCGGCTCCCCCGGTGCACTAACCACTACGCCCGAGGCGCTGATGAGGGCGAATTTACCGTCCCGGTCCGCCACGTGCAGCTGGGCGCTGCGGAAGCCCTCCTCGAACCAGTAGGTCTCGAAAAAGGCCACGACCTCGTCGACGGAGCGCATGTTAGCCATAATGTGTGCCAAGATCGCGTCGTTGCCCGCGGGGTAGGCCGTGCGGCTTTCCGGGTCGAAGTCATCGACGTAGCGCATGGCGTTGAAGTCATAGGTCAGTCCGGCCTCGTTCATCCCGCCCTGGGTGCCGCCGCCCTCCCCGAACTCGGGGGAAAAGTATGATAAGGTATAATAGCCATAGCGGGTCTCCTCCGTTTTCGGAAACACATTGATGTAGTTGGCCACGCCGCGGGGGCCGTCCTCGTTGTTCATGTTCCAGACCTGTCCGTTTTCGGCCACGGCGCTTACGATGGTGCAGGCGGTCGCGGGGATGGTGAGTAGGCTGGTGAGGAGTAGGAGTAGGAGGGTGTAGTGGGTGGGCGTCGTCATGGTTGGTGGTTTGTTTGTCTGAATATAGGGGACTTTGCTGCCTGCGCGATCCGGTAACCTACCAAGCTAGGGGCTTTATCGACGGATGTGGGGGAGGTGGGGGGTTGTGGCTTTTTTGTTGGGAGTGGAAGTGTGTGGTTGGGGCGGGGACGCGGGTGCGAGGGTTTGTTGGGGTGCGGAAGTGCAGTCAATACTAGAGGGCTAGCGGTCCGGTCAACATCACTACTATTCCTTCGACCACCCCCACCCGGCTTCTACCGGGGCTGGTCGAACCCTGTCTCCCCTTAACACCAAAAACTCCTGATACAGTTTATGCAATACCCCCGTGGTTATTCTCTCCAGAATTTACAATCCCTCAATTTTAACTACCAAATTCGGATTTGCTGTACAATTTCTTTGCTGATAAACTTCGATTCCCACACAAAATCATCGTCATATGAATAGATATGCTTGTCGGACTTTGAGGTAAGATAGAAATTAAAGTTCTGTGGTATATCAATATCTGTATCTTCCATGATTCGGATGTTTCTATCATAATTAGCGTATTGAGCATACATGACCGGATGTAGAAACATAAATGCGACTCTCTTTGTAATTGGAACGTACATATGCTGAAGATTAATAATTTTATTTCCACCCATTTCAGTGTAACTTATTGGCGAGTCTGACGTCTTGAATTTTCTATTCGTTCTATTCAAATACATAATCCCTATTGCACCGCGAAGCCATTTGAACATGCCTATAGCTAACTGACTATGAATAGAGTGCTTCGGCTTAAAAATATCGGAGACGCCCATTTTCCTTCCAAGGGTTGACTCCGATATACCGGCCAGTAACAGTGTGTTATGTAGTTGTTTCTTAATTGCTTCTATGGAATAGCAGCAGTTCTCACTATCGGTCAGATGAGCCTGACGCAGTACAGGTCGATGAGCTGATCGTGCAGAGCGTCCATGGACTGGACGGGCACGACCCGGAAGACCGCACGGGTGGCGTCCCATAACTTGACGCGCGTTTTGAGTTTAGTGAGCAGGGCCCAAAACTTGCGGTTGGCAGCCTGCTGGAGTTGGTCGACCCAGAAGGCAAGCAGCATCACGTAGGCCATGACCGTGCAGAGATGCTGCTGGCCGTGACCGTAATTATGTTCAAAGTGATAGCCCTGGTTTTTGAGCGTGTTGAACGTCTCGTTTTCGATCTTCCAGCGCGCGCGCCCCACGGCCAATAACTCCGCTACGTTGTCGGGGCTCAGCTCCAGGTTGGTGATGAAGGTGAAGGTCGTCTCCTTACCCTTAGCGTCGCGGATAATGGCGTAGAGCATGTTGACCGCCACCTCAGCGTTGGTGGCGTTCAGCTCCAGCCCATTAGCGTAGCCTATTGCATAGTCCTCCCCGGCCTTCGTCTTCCACTCCTGCCAGGGGACCTGGTACTGGCTATCCAGTTCATCGAACTGGGTAAACAGGTGGGCGTGGCCCTTGTCCTTGACGCCGATGAGGTAGCGCCAGTGTGCGTTTTGGCCGATGCGTTGGACCACCGGGGCACAGGCGTAGAGCGCATCGAGCACGAAGATGGTCGCCAGTTCGGGGTGGGTCGCCTCGAAGTTAGCCAGCAGCCGGTGCACGGCCGTACGCTCACAGTCGTTTTTGACCTCTCCGTCCTGCTGCGTCATCGGCTCGTGGTCCCAGGGCAGCACCTCGGCCAGTCCGGGTTTGACCATGACCGCACTCAGCATGGCATGGTAGTTGGACACACTCCCGTCGCGGTGACGCCGCTGTAGACAACGCGGGCAGGAGACCTGCTTGGAGCAAAAGTGCTCCACCCCGTCCACGCTGACGGCCACGTAGTCCTCGTAGACGTGGTAGCGCTGGAGGAGTCCGCTTGCCTTGACGTGCTCGGCCAGGTGAGCAAAGCCGGCGCGCAGAGCGGCCGGGTCTAGCCCATCGAGCAGCTTACGCAGGCCGTTATCGCTGGGGATACGACCGATTTTGTAGACCGTGCTCAGGTTGTGATCTTCGGCCTGGGACATCGTACGGAACTGAAACAGGGAGGGTATCTTGAGCGAGTAGATGGCAAAGGCAGCCTTGAGCGCATCCAGCAGCGCATAGCTGGCGTTGAAGGCTCTGCCGTCATCTAGGGAGCGGAAAAAGGGGACGATCAATTGGTTGTAGAGGTGGTCGAAGCTGAGCTGTTCGCTGAGCGGAGACGTATCGGGGCCGGCCATAAACAAAAGTAGCAACCCTGGCTAAGATGACCGATAGTGAGAACTGCTGCCAAACTACAGATAGCATGTCTGCTTGATAGCTTTTCTGACGCAAAAGGGAAAGCGAATTTGGAGAAGATGATTTTTGGTAAAATCATACATAAGAGCAAGATCAGATTCTTCGACGAATTTATTGGAACTCATGAAAAAGCTGATCTAGAAGATATGTTTACTAAGAATGAATACCTCAGTATGTTTAATGCAGGATTTAAAGGTGAATACAACCTGAAAATCGAAAATTTGAACATTGAGATTAATCAAGTGATAATACAAATTAACAAAGCTATTGATAGAGATAGATACAATCATTACCGTCCAGCGGCGGCTCTAATAAAAAATAACGATATTTTGCAAGATTTAGGGGAGGAAACTCTTAAAAGATTTGAGGATTTATTTAAAGAAATGAATAGCTTATTCTCTTGAATCATAAAGTCGCCCAACAAAGTGTTTTCGTCCATATGCCGGGTTGGTTTTTCGATGCTTCGGTCGTGCTTTATTGGTCATAAAAAGTAAGTCGGTTCCACGATTAAAAGTGGCGGCGGCGCACGGGCGTAAACACGAACGTTGTGGTGCAAGACTCCGCTTCGCTCCGTCTTACACCACAACGTCCGCTGCCTGCATAAAAGGCCGTGCCGTCTCTCGCTCCGCTCCATCCATCACACAACAAAGTGCCTACGGCAACTCCAGATTCCGAAAAAATTTTGGGGCTCCGCCCCACATAATTTCAGATTCCAGAGCTGCGCAGGCAGCGGACGTTGGGCGTGATCGGCTAAGGCCGACCGATAGCGCGACTATTTTTTGTGGTGCTGAGTGGTTTTTATACGGCGCGAGTCAAATAAGTACAACCTAGCCGCGGGGTAGCGCGCATCACGTGGAGGCAGGAAAACCAACGCGATTATTTTCTATCCGGATGGGTTGAAGCTAAACTGGCCGCAGCAAAGTTGAGAGCGGCATACTTATACTAGCTATCGCATAGGGCAGGAGCAGGAGATTATCCGGATCCATTTGCGCCCGGTGTTTTTGTCAATGTTCGCCCTCTGGGACTCACAATCGCCAAAAGGACCTTCACTAAGATGATCAATGATTTTCCTTCTATAAGTGCTTCTAATTCTGCGCGGTAAATGGATGAAGTTGGGTCGTGTTTATGAGTTGTCATTAAGACTGGTTTACGCCTACTGTAAGGCCATCTGCAATGATTCGACCACCGATCCACCTAAGTGACAGAGGAAAGGTCTATCTTTCGTGAGAGTTGCCCTGCAACCACAGATTGCAAATCCTTGTTAAACTAACTAAATTTGCAAAACAATGGCGGTCCTATCAATTGAGCGAACGAGTGAAGCAGTGGTAATTAAGCTACCAATCGATTCTTCCGTGGACTACATCCAGAACATGCTAAATTATTTTAGCTACATCCAGGCAGGCAGCGACAGCAAGGTAACTCAGGATCAAATTGACGAGTTGGCGAAGGAAGGTAAAGCAGGTTGGTGGGCGAAAAACAAATCTCGCTTCGAAGGGGTAGAGGGTTTTGAAGATCTACCCGAATGAGGAGAGTTATTATAGTAGATTCAAACATACTCTGGTCAACTGCCTACCGAGCAACCAGTGATATTGGGCAATTCTTACTCCTATCGGATCCTACAGTGGTTTCGTTTTACGCTCCAGAATACTTGAAGGAAGAAATTGCGAAACACTTTCCTAAGGTTGTAGCGCTATCCGGTCAAAGCGAAGCACAAGTTTCTACGGTCCTGGAAGCTGCTTACCGTAAGATTACTTTTATCTCTGATGCTCAAATCCCGTTTGAATACTTTAAGCCCGCAATTCGGCTGGTAAGGGATATCGACATAGATGATGTGACCTTCGTCGCTCTAGCGGAATACATGGATGAGCTGTTATGGACTGGCGATAGTCAGCTATACCAAGGACTAAAGCGTAAGGGTTACAACAAAGCGATCAACTTCACGGAGTTGAAAAAATTACTGCGCGAATAACTGATAAAAGTAGGTCGTCCAACAATATGTTTACGTCCATGCGCCGGGTTGACTTTGTGAGACTTCGAGGGTACTTTATTGGTGATTAAAGTAAGTGCATTTCATGATTGCAAGTTGGCGGCGGCGCACGGGCGCAAACATGGTCGTTGGGCGCAAGCCGCTTTAGGCGGCCTACAGAAGCGCGAGCAAAGATAGTAGGGTGGGGTGCATCTTTATTGGGCGCGAGTCGAGCAAGTATAACCTAAGTCTACCGGTCGTAGTCAGAAAGCGGCTAGAAAAATTCCTCTTCCCTTGCATTTGTAGTCTATAAAAGATAACTTTGCACAAAACGTTATCCAAGTTAGCCTATGAAAATTATTTTACGTGAAGCAAGGACTGGAGACGCTACCGAAGCTCTAATCGTAAAGGCTGGTACGAAGGACATGCCACTAAAAAAGGATGGCTGGAATTTCACCTGGCGCTCTCTCAGTAAAACTGAAGGTGCTATGCTGTATAAGCTAATAACGGTAGACAATCCTGAAAGACTTCAAGGCATGTTAATGCTTACGCTGATCGACGAAGAAATGTTGTTTATGAATAATATCGAAGTTTCACCAAGCAATTATAGGTCGGAGGGCAAGTTTGAGAATGTTGCGGGAGGACTCATTGCATATGCTTGTTACAAAAGTTTTGAGTTAGGAAAGCAGCACTACCTTGGATATTTGACCTTTGACAGCAAAACTAAACTGATTGAACTGTACCAAAATAAATATGGAGCGACTTTTGCGATGGGTCAAAAGATGTTCTTCGATCCTCAAGCTGGTAAGGCATTGATGAAAAAATACTTATCACTAAATCTAGAGGAAGAATAGACCAAATAAATTGTAGGACAGTAACTAAAAGCACAAGAAAACGCGATCACCATGAAAGATCAAATGATTAATGAAGGCGGAATTAATGGATTAGGTGAAGGACTGATCAATACAAACAGTGCGGAGTTCAAGCACTTGAAGGAAATGATCGCTTCCGCTTATTTAGATCAAAAAGCAAGTAAAGTTATCGAAAATCAGTTTCTATCGATTCGCTTCAATATGGAAAGCTACTTAAACTCCGACAACGATGAAATTATTAATTCCGGAGAGTTTATTAAGATGTACTTAAGTGCACTTGACGCCAAAGCAACAACTTTCGCTAAATACATTGGCTATGAGAAGTCAAACTTAAGCGCCCTAATGAACGGACGCAGAAAGATAAATCCTTCCCTAGCTATTAAACTGGGCCGTGTTTTCAAAGTAAATCCAGTCATTTGGTTACATCTTGAGGTAAAGAATGAGCTAAAGCGGGAAAAGGAGGTAAATAGTGGTAACTATGATACTTATAGCTTGAAAGACTTTTTATCCAAGGTCGCTTGACAAATGCAGCGCCCAACAAAGTGCAGATCGTCAACCCGCCGTTGGTGCTGGCGAGGCTCCGTTTAGGTTTTATGGGGGATCCAAAGCAGGTTGGCGTCAGCAAAGTTAGCTGGTGATGGCGAGCTGCGTCTGCACAAACGTCAGACCGTGCAAAAGCTAGGTTTTGAGTCCTGTCCTGCGTACCTTAGGGGTACGAACCGATACCCACAGAAAATGCCGCAAAAGATAGGATACGACCCCGCCCAGATCGGTCTGTTTGCCGTTCCGCTAGAGGCCCTGGTCGCCGCCGATGCCGAGGTGCGGGTCATTGCCGCTTTCGTCGATCAGTTGGACCTACCGGAGCTGGGCTTTCGTACAGTGCGCTCCGACGGGGCTAGTGCGTACGCAGCGGAGGTGTTGCTCAAGATCTATCTGTACGGCTACCGGAACCGGGAGCGGAGTAGCCGCCGGTTGGAACGTTGCTGCCGGTTGAACGTAGAGATGATGTGGCTGACGGGCGGTCTCCAGCCAAAATACCACACGATAGCCGACTTCCGTAAGGACTACCCCAAGCAGCTCAGGGCGGTCTTTCGCGAGTACGTCCTACTACTGAAGGACTGGTCACTGGTGGGGGGCGAACGGCTGGCCGTTGATGGGACCAAGGTGCGGGCGCAGAACGCGACCAAGCGCAACCTCAACGGCGCGAAGCTCCAGCGTAACCTGGAACGGATCGAGGCGGGTATCACGGCGGCCCTGGAGGAGTTTGCCCGCCGGGACGAGCAGCAGGAGGGGGAGGACCCAACCGGGGGTCGGCAGGAACGCCAACAAAGCACCCTGGACCGGTTGGCGTCGCTGCGTCAGCGTAAGGTGGAGCGTCAGGAGCAGCAACGGCTACTGGCCGCTAGCGCGGACAAGCAACTTAGTCTGACGCACGCCGACGCCCGTTCGTTGCTGGTGAAGGGCACGGAGTCCCTGGTGGGCTATAACGTACAGTCGGTGGTGGATGCCGAGCACAAGCTGATTGTACACGTGGAGGCGACCAACGTAACCGATGCGGAGGCCCTGAGCGGTCTGGTGGACACCACGGCCGAGTTGCTGGATTTATCCCGGGATGGTACGATACAGGTGCTAGCCGATAAGGGCTACCACAGCGGCTCCCAACTGGCGGCGGTGGAAGCGCAGGGCATGGTTCCCTTCGTGGCCGAGCGGCGGGTCAGCACCCGGGGCCAGCGCAGTACCGAAGTCTACGGGGCCGAGGAGTTCCGCTACGAGGAGCAGCTGGATGTGTATCACTGTCCGGGCGGGGAGCAGCTAACCACCACGGGGGTATGGTACGATCGTTTGGACTCCAGTCGGCGCCATCGCCACTACTCGCTGCCGGCGGAGGTATGCCGCGCCTGTTCCCTGTATGCCAGCTGCCTCAGCACTTCGGCGCAGGGGGAGCGGCGGGGCCGTACGCTGAGCCGGTCGGAGTACGCCGGGGCGGCCGAGCGCAACCGTCAGCGACTCAAAGATCAACCGGAAGTGTACCCCCAGCGGCAGGCGCTGGTCGAGCATCCCTTCGGTACGCTGAAGCGCAGTTGGGGTGGCTACTTCACCCTGGTCAGAGGCCTAGCGAAGGTGGACGGGGAGTTTAGTTTGCTGGCCTGCTGCTACAACCTGCAGCGGAGTGTGTCCCTACTCGGCGTACCGGTGCTGCTGGAGCTGCTGGAGCTGCTGGAGCTGCTGGAGCTGCTGGAGCTGCTGGAGCTGCTGGAGCTGCTGAGGGGCGGCCTATTCGCTAAAAATGGCGCTAATAAGTCGCCTGGAGATGATTTTGGAGCGATAGTACGGCCACTGGGCGCATTTTTTGGCCGATTGCTCTTTCCCAGGAAAATGAGACTAATTGCCGCATGATATGTCGAGAGCTTTTGCACAGCCTCTCGTTGGGCGCAATGCCCTTTAGGGGCACTGCCTTAGCGCGAGCAAAAGTTGTGGTGCTGGGTGGTGTTTTATCCGGCGCGAGTCAAACAAGTACAACCTAGCCGCGTGACACCGCGCATCAAGGCTTGGAGAAAAAGCTAACGCGATTATCTTCTATCCGGTTAGGTAATGCTAGATTGGCCGCGAGCAAAGATGAGTGCGGTAGATAATTATAGTTAACTTCAACACGAGTTGTTACGCTATCAATAGTGAACGTGGGCAACTTTTACCAATTATCTTAGGTTGTTTAGAAAGCCAAATCTCCAAGATGATGACAAAACCGCTAAGTAACATTCAGAGAGAAATACTCCAGTCTTTCAACTATGAATTAAATGAAGGGGAACTACTTTCATTTAAAAATATGCTGGCGGAATATTTTGCTAATAAGATATCCGATGATGTAGACGAGCTCTTTGACCGGGAGGGATGGACCGAGGAGAAAAACAATGAATGGTCATCAACCCATATGCGAACACCGTATAATTCTGGAAATTGAAGGTTGTCATCGACACTAACATTTTACTGTCCTCCTTAAAGCGTACGGCGAAAAACAGACCCGTTTTCGATGCTCTACGTATGGGAAGTATTTCTTTAGCAGTAACTACGGAGATATTATTGGAGTATACGGAAATTATATCACAGAGATCTACCGTAGAAATAGGACGTAACGTAACTCAGCTAATTCTTAGTTTATCGAAAACTGAGAGAATTGAAGTAAAGTTCCGCTTCGATTTAATAAAAGCTGACCCTGATGATAACAAATTTGTGGATTGTGCAATCGCTGCGAACGCACAGTCAATAGTCACAAATGATAAGCACTTTAAGGAGTTGAAGAAGATAGATTTTCCGCGGTTGAAAGTTGTTAGCGACCAAGAATTTATTGATATCATATCCAAGAATTAATATCCCAGCGATCGCCCAACAAAGTCTCCAGCGTCAACTCGCCGGTGGTGCTGGTGAGGCTCCGGTTAGGTTTTATGAGCGATCAAAAGCAAGCTCGTTCCAGCAAAATCTGTGGGTGATGGCGAGCTGCGTGGAGACGAGCGTTGCCGACATGGCCCTTTAAGGGCCACGAACGAACCCGCAACGCACAACGATAATCTGTAACGGGAATGTTACCACGAGTGAGCCTGAAACGGATGCCGTCACCCAGAGGGCACTACAAAATTGTCTAGAAAGGAGGTAGTTGAGCCATCAGCTACAGACAAGCCATCCTAAGGCGTTTTCAACACGTCAGCACTTGCAACCTACTCCTAATGCTAGATCGTTGATAAACAAAATATCAGTCATGAGTATACGTATTGAAAGGATGGATAAGAACATCAAAATTGTTTTGCCCGTCGACACTGACCCTATTGATCTACAAAATGCGCTCAGCTACTTGAAGTATACGGAGATTGTCCAGAGTAGCAAGGCTACTCAAGAAGACGTAGAAGCTTTATCAAAATCAGTTAAATCAGCTATGTCTAAGGATATCATCCAACGACTACGACAATAGATGAGTTCAAAGATCTTCCAGCATAGGTAAAATATAGATATATATGTAGTCGACACTAATTTGATCTTCTCTTCCATACTGAATGATACGAATAGAATTGGCAGGTTCATTCAACAATCCAGTGTCTACGGTGTGCGGCTATACGCACCACAAATCATGCAGTCAGAAGAAAGTCGAGCGCCTTTCCTCACATAGACGCCTATTTTGTACAAGTCGCAGCAACTAGCTCTTCTACCAATCCGTTGTACCAATCAGACCTTCTGTAGTGGGTACACCAGCTTGGGGACACGAGAACCAACCGCAGGGGGAAACGCTTTGCCCGAGGGTATGTAAAGATCAATCCAAACGACTTCCGTTATGAATAGCAATTACGAACAAGAGTTCGAGAGCATCAGGGACCGGTCAATCATAATTAGTGATTTGATCGAGCAAATCTTGTTAGTTGAAGAAGTCATCATGCGTCATCGCGCGGTTGGTTCCAATGGACTACAGCTAGAGCAGTACATCAATCGGCGGCAAGAATTTCAGCAGAGTCTAAACGATAAGCTTAGCTCGTACCAATTTGAGTTGGTCAAACGAGAAGCCGCATAGCAGAGCACTCGCCCAACAATGCGCCAACACCATTAAGTTAAGCTAATTTCCATCGCCTCGCTACCCTAGCGCGGCCGGTGTTTTGGCCCATAGCCGGCAGACATCCCAATCGCTATGCTTCGTGAACATACCGGTGACCGGCCGCCTTTACACGGCAGCTAATTCAACCCTAACCTGGCGGGCGTTCACCTAGCCTTTCGATAGTTTTTCTCGTGAATATGGCGACCATTCGCCCGCATGATTTTTCGCTCCCGTTTGCGGTCGCGATTGGGACGATAGGGTTCGGTGTAGCGGGGCATGAGTTTGAGCAGCACCTGGGTTTGGCTGCACCAGGTGGCCGGTCCATCCAGGTACATGTATCACAGGAACTTTTGGATCCTGCCCGCCGTCACGTTACGATTGATTCGGTCGGTGTACTAGCGGTGCCGCGTGCGCCGCTTAACCTCTGCTGCACAGGCTGCTATCAACGCGCTTTGCTTTGCTGGTCGTAGAAGGCAAAGCTGGCCCAGAGTGAGGTGGTCAAAGTATTTGAGCCGCTTAGCCAGGTCGAGTTGGAGAAAGGCATTGCACCCGCGCCCCCGCCCCACCCCGATGACAAGCTGCCAACCCACCGCACCAGCCGACGTCATCACTACCGGCTCTGCCGATGCGGACCCTACAGCCGGACTGGCGGCAAATCTCAGTGCCGACCGTGTGTACGTGCCGCTGGGCGTCATACCGCGCAGTGCTGGAGATGAATGCGGTAGGGGGCGCGGCCGCAGCTGCGGTACTTTAGGAGCACGGGTCGGTAACTTTCCGCCGGGCCGTTCTTACCACGGCATCTAATGGAGAGCTCGTCTCCTCAAAGCTTCGTCCTATGCGTGTATATCTGTTCCTGCTGCTGTTTCCCGGTCTGTTCTACGCACAGGAAAGCGCTCCCATCAATGTGATCCTGCTCGGCACCTTCCATTACGGCACCACTACGGATGCCAGCCGTACGGACTTTCCCGACCTCTACAGTCCGGCGCGGCAGGCCCACCTAGATACACTCGCCGACCGGATCGCCGCGGCGGGCATTGATAAGATCTTCATCGAGCGGCAGCCGAAGTACCAGGCAAAGTACGATAGCCTCTACGCGCTCTACCGCGCAGGGCGGTTGACGGACACCACCGTGCTGCGACCGGAGGAGGTACAGCTCGGCTTTCGGGTAGCAGCACGCAGTGGACTGGACGGCGTGATCTGTACTGACTACCAGCAGGCGCTGCCCTACGACCGGATCGCGCGCTTCGATAGCGTGTACGCCGATAAAGCGTATTCGGACTTCTTTTCCGGAGACTACCCATTTAACGAACGCGATAGTCTACCGGACCTCGCCCGGCAGTCACTGACCGACTACTACCTCACCCTCAACAACCGCTGGAACGTGCAGCGCAGGCTCTATGACTACCTCCACTACGCGATGCTGTCCGTGGAGGGTGATGACTACACCGGACCGGAATTCAGTGCGGTGTGGTACGAACGGAACCTGAAGATCTTTGCCAATATCCTGAATGGGCTTACGGGGGAGGAGCGGACGATCTTCGTACTCTACGGGGCCTCGCATGCGGATGTGCTACGGGACTTTTTTGCGGGGCACCGGGGGTTTCGGGTGGTGGGGTTGGCGGGGGTTTTGGAACCCTAAACCGCACAGCTACCCCTCCCTGTAAGGGGTCGGAAACAAAATAGTTATGGATAGATCAAGAAGAAACATTATTCGCGGCCTGGCCCTAGCACCGATTGGCTGGCGCGCGCATAGCGGCGTCCTAAATCCGTTGAGCAAGCCACCGGCTACTTCGAGAGTGCAGTACAGCGTTAATGCTTACTCGTTCAACGATGCCCTGCGAAGCGGTGAAATGACCTTTGGCAGCATGATGGAGTTCGCCGCGAACTTAGGGCTGAATGCGGTGGACCTAACGGCCTACTACTTTGCCACTTATCCTGAGGTTCCGGATAATAAAGTATTGTTTGAATTAAAGAAAAAGGCACTGACTTTGGGATTAAACATCCCGTGGACGGGAGTGAGAAATAACTTTGTAACTCCGGACAAAGATGTCAGAGCCTCTGATAGGGAATTAATCATCAACTGGCTAAGGGTATCGGCAACCCTGGGTGCATCACTGATGCGCGTATTCCCGGGATCTGGAGACCACGATGGATACAGTAGAGCCCAAGTCAAAGAGTGGATGGTGGCGGATTTTAAGCAGTGCGCGAAAAAAGCCGAAGAATACGGTATTATCCTGGGCATGCAGCACCACAATGACTTTTTGTACCGGGCCGCCGAAGTTATTGACATCCTGGAGCGGGTAGACTCGAAATGGTTCGGCCTGGTATTGGACATCGGCAGTCTGCGCCAGGAAGACCCCTATGCTGAAATTGAAAAACTGGCCCCTTATGCCAATTACTGGTTTATTAAGGAGTTCGTTTACGTAGATGGAGTCGCTACCCCGGTCGATATGCAACGGCTTGCTACAATTGTTAAAGCCGTGGGGTACTACGGCTATTTATCGTTTGAAAGTCTATCGGATGGCGACCCGAAACAGATCGTTACCTCGCTGTTTAAAGACTTTAGGGCCGAGTACGAGCAACTATAGTCCCTACGCAACAGTAGGCTTTAAGGATCGCATCCTGCGGCCCCGCCCCCTATAACGCAAGCCCCCCCTACCCTACCCAGCTACCTTTGCCCTAACAAACCAAAGCAATAGCCATGCGCATCACCCTCACCGGCTCCCTGGGCCACATCGGCAAGCCCCTCACCACCCAGCTCGTAGCCGCCGGCCATACGGTAACGGTCGTAAGCAGTAGCGCGGAGCGGGCCGACGAGATCACGGCACTGGGAGCTATCCCGGCCATCGGAACGTTACAGGATGTCGAATTCCTAAGCCAGGCCTTCACCGGCGCGGAGGTGGTCTACACCATGGTGCCCCCGGCCAACTACTTCGACCAGAAGCTAGATCTACTGGGCTACTACAAAACCCTCGGGCGGAACTACGCAGAGGCCATCCGCCGCGCCGGCGTGCAACGGGTGGTGATCCAACAACGGGGTGTCATGGGTAGTAACCTGGACGCGCAGAACACGAACGTATGGGTATCGTCCACCGATATCGCCGCCGCCGTAGCCGACGAGCTTGTAAGTACGCAGCCCGGTCGCCGGGTACGCTACGTAGCCAGCGACGAGCGTACCTACCGAGAAGTAGCCACCGCCCTGGGCCAGGCCATCGGCAAGCCCGACCTACAGTGGACCATGATCCCCGACGAGCAGTTCTACCAGAACCTGGCGGGGGCCGGCATGCAACCCAGCATTGCCTCCCTTCAGCAGTACCACAAGTTTCGGGGGCTAGCCGGGCCGGGTCCTGCTCAACTACGCCGACCGGTACTACCACCGGCAGTTCATCACGCGCGAGCGGGAGCACCACGAGATCCTGGTCCGCCTGGAGGACTTGCTTACCGAATATTTCTCTCCCGCCCGATTGGAACGGGACGGTGTACCCACCGTGGTAGACCTCTCCGCCGCCCTGCACCTCACGCCCAGTTACCTGAGTAGCCTGCTACGGGTCCTGACCGGCAAGAGTACCCAGCAGCACCTCCAGGATAGGATCATCGAGCGGGCCAAGGAACGGCTCTCGCTGGAGGATGCGCCGGTCGGTGAGATCGCCTACGGGCTTGGCTTCGACTACTCCCAGTCGTTCAGTAAGCTGTTTAAGGCAAGGACGGGGGTGACGCCTTCGGCCTTTCGGCGGTCGTTTGAGTAGGGGGCGGGGCCGCGGGTGCGGTGGGGGTGGACAGGACGGCAACGATCAAATACTTACACTTGCAGCAGCACAAACTACCAGTAATGATTCATAGATTTACGTATCCACTTAACCGACTCATAGTAATTATACTACCGTTCCTAACCGTGCAACTGCACGGTCAGGATACCCTAGATTCCGCCTACCGAGCGATCGCCGCCGACCTTACCGGCACACTAGGCGCAGCTGCCCTACACATTGAAACGGGAGAGTCATACTCCTTTCGTGGCAGCGACCGGTTTCCCATGCAGAGCGTGTACAAGTTTCCGATCGCCATGGTGATGCTGTAGGAGATCGATGCCGGTGGATACGCACTCACTGACTCGGTAGTCATAGCGCCCAGGGAGTACATCCCCGCCAGGGGGCACAGTCCGATCAGGGACCGGTACCCAAACGGCGTCACGCTCACCATCGCTCAGATCCTGGAGTACAACGTCTCGCAGAGCGACGGCACGGCCTGCGATGTGCTGCTGAGACTACTCGGTGGGACGGAGGCGGTGAACAGACGGGTGCACGACTTCGGTGTGACCGATATCGCCATCGCCACCACGGAGATGGTACAGGTAGCCAACGATACGATCCAGTACCAGAACTGGACCACGCCGGCGGCTATGAGTAAGCTGCTCGCGGTCTTTCACAGCAGGCAGTTTCTGTCAGATCGCAGTTACGCCTTACTGGTGGGGTACATGACCTTCTCTAACCGATACTTCGACAAACGGATTAAGCAGCTACTCCCCACGGGTACTGAGGTCGTCCACAAAACCGGGACGGCGGCGACGATAGACGGGTTGACGCGGGCGACTAATGATGTCGGTATCATTACGCTACCGGACGGTAGCCACCTGGCGGTAGCTGTCTTCATCTCCGATTCGCGTGACTCGCAGCATGATCGAGAATTGGCGATTGCTAGGGCGGCGAAAGTATCCTATGAGTACTGGGTGGGCGATTGATCACTGCATCCTGCGGCCACGCCTGAGTCTTCCTGTGAGTGTAGTTAGGTATAGCGTTATTTAGCTAATATTTTAGCTACGTAGACGTAGAATCAGTATATTTAGCTAAAATATTAGTCATGTATAGCACCGTCCCCCTCCCCACCGAAGTAGCCCGGTCGGTAGCCAGCCGTCTGGTTGCCCTCCGTAAGGACAAGGGCTGGACCCAGGCCGAACTCGCCCGCCGCAGCGGCGTCAGCCTCGGGAGCCTGAAACGCTTCGAGCAGCAGGCGCTGATCAGTTTGGAGAATCTGCTGGCGCTGGCCCACGTGCTGGGGCGGTTGGAGGACTTCGGGGGTCTATTTACGTGGGACGAACACCTGGCCGCCGTGCGTAGGCGCTTTGCTGAGCTCGACGACTGATGGATGCGCTGCACGTACAGCTTGAGCTTGGCGACGGACCGGTAGCGGTAGGTCGCCTGCTACTACAGGGGCGTACACCGTACTTTCGGTTCACACCGGAATTCATCGCGCGGGGACACAACATCTCACCCCTAAATGTCGCGGCATGTGCGAGCGGTTGATTCCTCGTCGTAAGCTCAAACGGGGCGGGGCCGCAGGTGCAAAAAATAATATCTTCGCGCCCATCCAAACGGCTACGATCCGTATCAACCAAGGTGGGAATGATGAAAAGTCTCTTAGTGTTTGTGCTGAGTGGGTGTTGTTCGTTAGTAGGCCTGGCCCAGGCAGGTCAGTTCAGGGGTAAAGTGGTGGATGCAGAGGCTAGTATGCCCCTGGTCGGAGTGAATATTCTCACCGACGGCTCGCGGGGAATCGTCAGCGACGCGAACGGTGCATTCACCCTGCCCTGCACGGACTCGGTACAACTGACCATGACCTACCTA
The DNA here is from genome assembly GCA_958295895.1 of Saprospiraceae bacterium. Lineage (GTDB taxonomy): Bacteria > Bacteroidota > Bacteroidia > Chitinophagales > Saprospiraceae > Neolewinella. The sequence goes on from CATQHI010000030.1 coordinate 50,183, forward strand.
GGCTACGACACCCTACAACGCTCCTATGCCTGTACGGAAGGCGGCCCGCTCGTGATCGCGCTATCGCCCGTGACCCAGGAATTGAGCATCGTGGAGGTCTCCACCTCCACCCTCTCGCCGGCCACCCTTTCTTCGATGGAGCAGCCGCGGGCCATCGTGCGCCTGGATCGAACGGCACTCCACCGGTCTACGGGACTCTACCTCGAAGATGCCATCAACACCAACGTGCCGGGGGTGACGATGCAGCGGCGCACGCAGTCCGGGGGCCAGCAGCTCAACATCCGGGGCTACGGCAACGGCATCGGTCCGCGGGGAGTCAGCAGCAACTTCGACGGGCAGGGCGTGAAGGTGTACCTGAACGGAATGCCCATCACGGACGCCGAGGGCATTACGGTCATGGACGATATCGACTTCGGCTCCGTGGCCACCGCCGAGGTGCTCAAGGGACCCGCCGGAACGCTGTACGGACTGGCCATCGCCGGCGTCCTCAACCTGGAGACAGAGCGCGCGCCACGGGAGGAGACCTCCGTCGGTCAGGAAGTGCTGGCGGGCAGCTACGGCCTGCTGCGCACCACCACCCGGCTCAGCCTGGGCGGGAAAAACTCCTCGGTGCTGGTCAACTACGGCCACCAGGAGTTCGGTGGTTTCATGCCGCATACCCGCTCACGCAAAGACTTTGCGAATCTAATGGGTGACTTCCGCCTGAATGAAAAGCAATCCGTGACAACCTACTTCGGTTACGCGGACAGCTACGATCAGCGCAACGGAGAACTGACCGTCGAGCAGTACGCCACCCTGGACTACTCCGGCAATCCGCGCTACATCCAAAATAACGCCCACTCGGCCGTGCGCACCTTTCGGGCGGGGATCGGCCACCAGTACCGGTTCGGGGCTAAGCTGTCCAACTCGACCACCCTGTTCGGGTCCTCCCAGAACATAGACAACAGCTCGGCCGGGGGCTGGACGGACAAACTGCCGGAAAACTACGGGCTGCGCTCCGTCTTCACGAGCCGCTTTGCGCTCGGGCGGCAGATCAACCTAGTGGGCCTCACCGGCCTCGAGGTCCAGAAGATGAACGCCCAGACCATCGGCTACGGCATGGGACCGGACAGCACCAACCTGGCCGGCTACAACATCATCACCAGCCTGCGCAGCGACCAGGCCACCACGAACTCCACCGTGTCCTACTTTACGCAGTGGACGCTGGACCTGCCCCGGCAATTCAGCGTCACCGCCGGAGTGGGGGTAAGCAATCTGCACCTCCGCCTGGAGGACCGCCTGTGGGGCCTCAGCAACAACCACCCCGGCAACAGCCGACTGCCCGTCTACGAAGAGCGGTATACCGGCCTGGTATCTCCGTCGGTGGCCATCAACAAAACCCTGAACCGGGTCGCATCCGTATACGCCGCCTATTCCACCGCGTACAAAGCACCGGTGAGCGGCAACATCCTGATCTCCACGACGGGGGAGCTCAATACGGGCCTGACGCCCGAGCGGGGCGTGCAGCTGGAGCTGGGCACCAAGGGCAACTTCCTGAACGACCGGCTGGCGTACACCGTGGCGGTGTTCCAAACGAAATTCAGGGACAAGTTTACCGCCATCACGGTGCAGAACTCCGAGAATACCGCTACCTTGTATTCCTACCTCGTCAACGGCGGAAGACTCAATAATCGGGGCCTGGAAGTAGCGGCCAGTTACGAGGCGGTTGGCTCGGGGACGGGCTTCCTGACGACGCTGCGCCCCTTTGCCAACCTCACCTACTCCGATTTCAGCTACGAAGACTACCGGTTCGAAGCGGTGGGCAGGAATGCGATTGGCGGGGACACTACCCTGGTCCAGGATTATTCCGGTAAGGCCGTGGCCGGCGTGGCCCCCGTCGTTTTTAACCTAGGGGTAGATCTGGCTACGAAGCTCGGCGTCTACGGCAACGCCTACTACAACTACCGCGGCCGCATGCCCTTCACCTCCGACGGGCTGCACGAGACGGACCCGTACGGCCTGCTCAACCTGAAGCTGGGTCTGCGCAAGCAGTTCGGCCACCTGACCTACGACCTTTACGCGGGCGGTTACAACCTTACGGGGGCGCAGTACTACCAGATGGTGTTCGTGAACCAGTTGCCGGATGCCTATATTCCGGGGCCGAACGAGCTTAACTTTTTCGCTGGGATCAATCTGCAGTATACGCTCTGAGCTACTAACCGTGGATAAGGATGCTACGCACCACCAAAACACGACTGAAGGCCAAGTTTCTGGAGTACCTGCTACAGGTGTCCCTCATCATCCTGGGCCTGGTGATCGCCACTAGCGCGGACCGCTGCAATACCCGGCGTAAATCAGACCGTACGCTACAGGAATATTACGCCGCTATCCGCACGGACCTCGCCGCAGAAGACCGCAGCAACCAGTACAACATCGGCGATGCCGAGCGCGACGTCGCTAGCCTGGACAGTACGGTGTGGCTGTTCACCACCGACTCGCCAGATAGTCTGGTGCTTGGCGTGAAGGCCCTCACCGCGGTACTAGCTAAGGGCGTGTTTCGCACCTTCAGTCCGACCACCTTCGACGTGATGGTCAATACCGGCGATGTCTCCCTGATCAAGGACCTGGAGCTGCGTTCGGAGCTTGCCGCCCTGTTTGCCTTTCGCACCGACATTGTAGCGCAGGATCTGGCGGACTACAACCGGCAGGTTCTGCTGACCTTAGAGTCGATCGGTGATAAAATCGACCTCAACTGCATCGTGGGGCTGACCGTCACGGCAGACTGCATCAAATCCCCCACTAGGCTGGCTGAAGAGACCAAAGACGAGCTACTGGTCTTGCAGCGAGTAGCGACCAGTCGGCTCTTTCACCTTTCTATGTACCAGGAGCAGGTGCTGGAGATGACGGAGCGGGTAGGTGTACTGCTGGAGTGAGAATCCCTGTACTTATAGGCCTAACTACTGTGCACTACCCTCGGCTACTCCCAAAAACTAACCATCATCGAGCAGGACTACGACCGCGCCGTAGCGTTTTCACGGGAGGCCTTGGACGAAGAGGCCGCTGCGCAGTTCTCGCAGAACTATGGGAGGGAGTTCGAAGCGGCAGTTAAGGAGTAGCAGAACTAATAAGTCAAGCGGAAAGAAACGCAGCATGTGGGAAAGTCGGGCGGGGCCGCAGGTGCGGACATACTCGTACACCGAGATACACGCTGTAGGCATCTAATCTGGTATGCGCACCCTTTCCCTCCTGGCCCTTCTACACACTACTACGCTACTCGGCGCTCAGTCTACCGGCAGCCCAATTACGGTCGGCGAGGTACTGGAACTGGAATCGACCGTGCTAGGAGAGTCCCGCCAAATCTACGTAGGCCTACCCCCCGACTACGCCACCTCCGGGGAGCGCTACCCGGTGGTGATTTTACTGGATGGCGAAAGCCGCTTCGAGCTGGCGCGGGCCATACAGCAGTATTTCGTGTATTCGACGCGCATCCCGCATACGATCCTGATCGGCGTGCCGAACCCATCACGGGAGGCCCGGGAGCGGGATTTACTACCGGAAAGCGCTGGGGGTGATCCGGAACGTTTTACGCAGTTTTTGACCGATGAGCTACTCCCCTACCTCGACGCTACCTACCGGACGGATTCGGTACGCATCCTGGCCGGCCACTCCCACGGCGGGGTATTTACGGTCTCGACGCTACTTTGGCACCCGGAGCTATTTGACGGCTACATCGCTACCGATCCGAGCTACGGACTGATCGAATCCACTGATTCCCTGCTCGCCAATGAGCTGACCGGTAAACGGCTCTACACCTGTAGCTCCGACGGTGCCTACGGCTTCAACGAGGAGATCAGCTCGGACATGCGCACCAATCACCAGCTGTTCTGCAACCTCCTCGTGCGACATGCGGACAACGGACTGACCTACACCTCGGAGCACATCGCCGACGATCACGGCAATGCATTTATCACCGGTTTTCATCGGGGGTTGCGGTACGTATTTGGGTGGCCGATTGAGTGAGGCGCCCTTTACTTCATCAGCCCATCAATAAAGTTCCGCTCCCCCTTCTCCTCCGCAAATTTCCGTGCGTTGAAGGCTTCCGAGCCGCCGCGGGGAATCGACAGCGATTGCCACGCCGTCCCCCGCAGCTGCTTGGCGAGTAATACAATCTGACCCACGTGGTAGCTGCAATGGGTCAACTGCCGGTTGAGCGCCTGATACACGGGGTGGCCCTCATTGCGAATGTAGATGACCCTTTCCAGCTGATCGGGAGTGAGATCGTGCAGGGCTTGCTCGAGCACAGCCCAGCCTTCCGTCCACGCCCGTTCGAGGGCGGGGCGGTCGGAAAAGTCAGCGATGAACTCACCCTCCCGGTCGCGCCAGGGCTTTTCGCCGTCGGTGGTGAGGAAGTCCGTCCAGCGGCTTTTCATATTACCGGCCAGGTGCTTGACGATGACGGCGATGCTGTTGCTGTGGGCGGCGTCATCCTGCGTAAGCTGCTCGAAGGTGAGCTGCCCCATAGCCCCCTCGGCGAGGTGGCGGTAGTAGGCGAACTGCTTGCGGTAATTCTGGAGAAGCTGCATGGGCGATAAATATAGTACCTGCGGCCCCGCCCCCTGTAACATTCTTCCTATCCCCCGCATAAAGTGGTGTTTCACCCCGTGCTGCGACTACGTAGCGCGACAACACCATGTGCTATGCTGTACAGTTTACGTTACTACTTGCTCACCCTGGCCGGCCTGCTGCTGCTGGGGCAGCTCCCGGCCCAGGATTTTCGCTACGGAGCAATCAACTGGGCGCTACTGGAGGAAACGAGGGTTGAATTTGGGATCGAAATGCAACTGGCACCCCGTACTGGAAACCCACTACCTAGCGTCGGAGATACAGTCTTGAGAACGCTCGGTCTCGTGCAGTTCGGAGACGGCACGCTGGGGCCGGTCGATCTGGTCGTCACGGCGGTGAACGCCGTCGAAGGCCACTATACCGGGCGGGCCACCCTGGAGCACACGTATCCCAGCCCGGGCAACTACACGGCTACCGTCAATACCTGCTGCCGGATACCGGGCATTGTGAACGTGACCCAGGGGTTTTTCGGAAATCAGCCGGCCGAGTGGAAGCTGAGTACGCGCGTAGAGGTGGGCGCCGGAGTAGTCAACGGCCACTCCCCCCACTTCACGATGTCCCCGGTCGTGGAGGTTGCGGCGCTAATCATTCCGTCAATCGTCTCCATCAGTGTGCCCCTTACGGCCATCGATGCGGACGGGGACCGACTGCGTTTTCGCCAGGCCACAGCGCCGCGGGAGCGGCCGGGCTTCTGGTTTCCCACCCCCCAGGTCAGCGAAGACGGTACGCTGAGCCTGAACCTGTTCAGTCCGGAAGTAGGGCAGCTCTTCGCCGCCACGGCCATCGTGGAGGATCTGAACGCCGCGGGGGAGGTGAAGTCCTTCGCGCAGGTAGACTTTCTGATCCGGGTAGTAGCCTCCCAGACCGCCTGTACCCAGGCCATCGACCGGGTGGCCATTACGGACGTCAACTGCAGCGAGGGGCTGAATAGTGGGCAGTTCGACGTGTTTACCGCCGGCAGCCAGGGGCCACTACGGTACCGGGCGGAGGGGGAGTTAGTTACCGTGACGCAGGACAGTGCTCGCTTCGTTAATATGCCGCCGGGTGACTATACCGTCACCGTCACGCAGATTAACAATCCAAGCTGCACGGCCGAGATACAGATCACCGTCGAGGCCATTAACGGCGGCCTCTATTTCATCGACCGGGACGCAGATGGCTACGGGGATCCGAGTGAATCGATCCTTGACTGTGAGCTTCGCGAGGGCTACGCCGATAACCCCGATGACTGTGACGACGACAGTGGCTGGGAATTCCCCGGGCAGGAATGGTACATCGATGCGGACTTCGACGGCTACCACGAGAGCCGGGTGACGAGTTGCCAGCGGCCACCAAACGGCTACATAGAGGATCGATTGATGGGACTAAGTCTCGATAACTGCCCCGGTACCGCCAACCCCGATCAGCTCGATAGCGACGGCAACGGCGTAGGAGATGCCTGCGAGATAGCACCACCACCGCCTAGCTCCTTCGAGTGTAACCTGCGCACGGATACGGTAGTGATTACCAACGAGAGCTGCCCGGGTGCTGCCGACGGATCGGTAGAACTACGGCTACGTAACCCCAACGGTACGGTCCTGTATGATCTGTACGACGTAAACCGGGACACCACCTACAGCGAATTGAGCAACGATACCAGCTACGTATTTACCGGTCTTACCGCCGGCGCCTACGAGATCGAAGCCGTAGACCTGGCGATCGGGGAGGAGTGTAGCATTCAGCAACTAGCGCAGGTAACTGTGGCTACCCCACTCTGCACACCCGATACCACGACCGCCTTCTGGCTCGAAGCAGAGTGTGCCACGGTCGGCACTAACTGGGTCACCGGGCGGGATGTTGCGGCCTCAAACGATACCTACCTATCAGCTCCCGGCGGACGCTCACTGGCCGCTCCGCCGGCCGACCTGCCGGCCAATCGCGTACGCTTCACCCTAGACGGCACTGCCGCCGGCACCTACTACCTGCACGCAAGGGCCTTCGGCACCCGGGCTACGGGTGATTCGTTCTGGGTACGCGCTAACGGCGGAGCCTGGATCAAGTGGAATGGCATCGGTGCGACCTCCAAATTCAGTTGGACTACCCTGCCCGAAACACTCGCCCTACTAGCCGGTACCAACACCGTAGATGTAGCCTTCCGCGAGGGCATGACGCAGCTCGATAAGGTCTATCTAAGTCAGACTGCCAGCACTCCCAGCAGCTACGGAGCAGCAGCTACAAACTGCACGGCGTTGCCCCCTCCCCCACCCCAGGTATTTGAGGCCGAGTGCGCGCAGCGTAGTAGCGACTGGAAGCCATATAACATCGGAGAAGGAAATGGCCTGTACGTCAGCTACCGCGGTGCCCGCGACCTAGCGGAGCCGACGGCAGCACAGACGGATCGATTGCTGAACTACCGTTTCACCACCGACCGGCCCGGCACCTACTACGCCTACCTACGCCTCGATGCGCCCGACCCCGGCCGCAACTCTTTCTGGGTACGTATGGACGACGGGCCCTGGCTAAAGATGTGGCGGGAGGCGGACGGGAGTCAGCTCCTCACCAGTGGGTTTGCGTGGCGGCGGGTGAATGACGACACCCAGGAGGTCAGCTTTACCCTCGACTCCGGAGAGCACACCCTCACGGTAGCCCCCCGTGAGTCCGATACGCGCTTAGATAAGCTTATCGTATCGTCCAGCGCGGACCTACCTTCCGGCACCCTACCGCCGGCGCTGAACTGTGGCTCGGTCAGCCGCCCCCTAAGTGCGCTTGCTACCGACACACCGGACGCTAATCTCACCCCCAGTTCCGAGCCGCGGGTAGCACTCTACCCTAACCCGGCGACGGAGCGACTGACGGTAGACCTATACGGTGACTACCGTGGCGAGCTCCAGCTTACGGTCTTCAATACGCTGGGCCGGCAGGTCCGACAGCTTTACCGGGAGGCCGCAGGAGGCCACCTGCGCGAGGAGCTTAGTCTGACCGGTTTGCCTGCGGGCACTTACCAACTGCGCATCGAGCAGGGGGGGGTAGTGACCGTACGGCGCTTCGTGAAGCAGTGACCTAATGGAATGATTACTTTGGGGCCGGCTTCCTTTCGGGGGGGGCCGGCCTTTTTTGGTGCGGGCGGGGCCGCGGGTGCGGGGTTAGTCGAGGAACTGCCGCAGTAATGGATCGCTCGGTTTAGGACAGGGCTGGCAGACTGCCTGTCCATTTGCATCGACCATGACGTAAGTGGGTGCACCCGTGGTACCGGCGGCCGCTAGTACTTCCTTGGTTTGTTGTTTAGGCACTAAGTACTGACGCGCCGTCGGTGGTTCGTGCTCATCAAGATAAGCCCGCCACGTATCCGGCTGGGTATTATGTGCTACGTAAATCAGTTCGGCGTTGGGATATGCCGCGAGCAGCTCACGCTCATAGGGTTGCTGGGCCAGACAGGGCACACAGCCAGCAAACCAAAACTTGAGAAGACGGAACCTTCGCTCCGACTTGGACCCGATTGACCGTTCGCTACCGTCGGGAGTTTGATAATCCGTCATTAGTAGGTTGAATAAGCCCTCTGCGGAGGCCGACTTAGCAGTAGCCGATCGTTCAATAGTAGCGACGGCGGTTTGGTAGCTTTCGGGTAGCGAGGCTCTCAACGTATCGATAGTCTCACTCTTATTCAGGTAGACCCGCTGATCGGTAAGCAGGTAAGCCAGGTGACTCGCGGTAGCGTCGGCGCGGCGTTCGGAGATGGGAAAGTTCAGGTAGCCCCTGGCACGGGAGGTCATGAAGTTAGACGTTACGTCATACGCTGAGTTGTGATCGGTTTCCCCAGTGAGCTGCGCCCAGCATATGAACGATCCATTGTACTCCGGGCTATCGTAGTAGGCAGGTTTTGCCAGCATCCTCCCCAGCGAATCGCTGATAGCGGTAGGCACAGTAAGCGTATCCTCCATGAAGAATAAGTGGTAGTTATGGGAAACGATAGGTTCTGTGAAGGATGCCAACGCAATGGTACGTTCCAGCAGAGGCCGGATGTATGTCGGCAGCCCCTCCGGTACCGCCACTGTATCGTAATGAGCGCGCGCCTTACTGTAGTATGCTCGCTGAATTTCTAGCAGATCGGTACCGGTAGGGGGCTGACGTCCAACAATATTTAGGGGAAGCAGGACAGCATCTAGGTAGTCGTATTCCAGTTTATGAGGTCCTACCTCTACCACTTCGGAGTCAGTGTGTGTCAGCGCGCGATCCAGACCAGGCAGCAGCACACGGAGCGATAGACTATACTCCGACGCACAAAACACGTAGTGAGGTTGGTGAATATCGACAGTTAAGGTTGCGCTATCCCCGGGGTGTAGACTATCCGGAAGGACTGCCTTGAAGTCGAGTGGGTACTCCTGAATCCTTGCACTGAACTCGCGGGTCTCAGCCCCCTCGTTGGTGAAGGTGAGCGTCGTAGTAATGGGCTCGATGAAAGAAGCTTCCTTCCAGGGAACCTCCGACGACGGTTTTTTGGGTGTGCAGGCGGAGAGTAGGAATAGTAATAAGCTAAAAAGCAAGTAAGGGTGTGACATCATTTGAAGTAGATGCACGAGCTAAACGTTTTGGTGGATATCGGATGATCGGCCAAGGAAAATACCGAGCATCAGTCTTCTACCAAACCGGTGGTAATCTCGACCTCACCGCGGGGTCGCAGGGGCCCACCCGGCGTTACTGAAAGCAGCTCATCCGGCCTGCCCCCATATAGCCACCATACGATACGGTGGCCGCCGCTACGTCGAGCTCGTGGCGCTTGACGTTTAGGAGCTTAAAGGAATAAAAATTTATTGGATCGCCCATACCGGCGGTGACCAGATCGAGGTAGCCATCACCATCGAGGTCGGTGAGTAGGGGCGTGGAGCCCAGGTTGGTGCCGATCTCCGGGACCAATAGCCGTCGTGCCGGACCGCGACCGCCCGGGAATACGTATAGATCGTTCGACCGGTAGGTTTCGGAGTGAATCTTGCTTCCGATCACCGTCGTCTTATTGATACACACCAGTACATCGCTCGTACCGTCCGCATCGAAGTCGGCCACTACCGGAGAGGCGTACTGAAAGGTGCCCAACGTATCGGAAGATACGATTGCCCCGCTGCTACCGTCTACCAGCACGTGCAGGGTGTAGTCGGTATCCGGCCAGGGGCCCTTACCGAAGCTGGCGAAAAAGTCGGGTACGTTATCGTCGCCCGTAAAGCAGCCCGGGGCGGGCATGACGTAGGTATCGAAATCTCCCGCCGGGCCGGCGGACCAGAGTTTCTGGTTGGAGTGACCGTCGGTAGCCACCAGCCGGCCGTCGACCGTAGCGATGACGATGTCGGCCACGCCATCCGCCGTCAAATCGGTCAGTATCGGGGGGGCGATCATTCCCTTCTTGCCGCCCCTTACGACGATGCGAGAGGATACCAAACTCCCCGCTAGTAGAGAATCCAGCGCGACCCGGTAAAGGTTGCCGCTGATGTCCTCGCCGCCCGTACCGTAGATCACCTCAGTGCCCTCTCCGAAGTCGTGTACTAGCGGAGAGACGTAGGTTTCCTTACCGTCCGGTACGGCCACCTTACTGATTGTTCGGCCAGTCTTACCGCTCAGTACCATCAGGAAGCCCGCCGGTCGGTCGGCGTCGCCGCGCCGGGCCTTCACGAAGCCTCCGTAAGCGGTGACTAGGTCCCTGACCTCATCGCCGTCCGTATCCGCGATCCACTGCGCGGTGTAGAAATTGAGGAGCGTGGTGTCGTTGATGTAGTCGAGATTGGCATCATAGGGTAGGTGTTCCCACAGTACGCTACCCGTGCGACCATCGATGGCCTTGAAGGTGGCCGAACGCCCGCCGATGAAGACATCGTCGGTGCCATCGCCCGTCACATCGCCCAGGGTAGCGGTGCCTACGATTTGGTTGTGACTCTCCACTTGCCATAGGATATCACCGGTACGACCATCCAACGCAATGACGGCGGCTTCGACCGGGTCGAATTCCCGTGCGGCCCCGCCGATGATAACGTCGAGGTAACCATCCCCATTAAGGTCCGTAGCCACCGGTGAGGAGGAGGCACCGGCCGCGGGGATCATGGTCGACCACTCATCGGCCTCGAAGGTGCAGCTGGTAAGTAGCAGTAGCAGCAAAGGCAGTGCGTAGTAGCTACCCGCGGTGGTGTGTGACATATACGCAAACCGCCGTGGGTGCGGACTTAGTTCAATTGATGGACAGTAGGCATGCGAGTACTCTTTGCTATTTTCCTAACAGCACTGCTACCCCCCGCTCCAGTACCACATCGTGGCCAGCTAGAAAGTCCACCACCGAGGGCTGCACACCTACATCTACCGGCACACCGGGGCCTACGTAGTCCCGCCCACCGGGATAGGTGTTGCGCTTAGTGCAGATGCGCGCCCGACCACCGCCCGGGAGGTCGAGTAACAACGGCTGACCGGTGCTTCCAAAACTCGGTTCTCCCACGTAGGTGAACTGCGGAAGGGTATCGGCCACCACCAGGAAGTTCTCGGCGGAGGAAGCGGTCACGGTACTGATCAGTACTACCACCGGCATGTTGTACACCGTATCGGCGGGCAGCAGCGTGTCGGGTGCGTTGCGGTACCACCGCTGCCCCCGGTACGCGGCGAGTGACTCCTGAGCGAGCGCCGAAGTGGTATCCATTTCTGGATGCTGGCTATAGTACTGTCCGAAAGCTTCGTATGCGGGAATGTGCTCCGGGGAGTACCAGGCTGGAGTAAGCAGGGGCGTACGTGTAAAGTAGCGCAGAATAGCGTAGCCGTAGGCGCTGTTGCCCCCTCCGTTTTCCCGAAGATCGATGATCAGGCCTTCGCACCCCGCAAGCTGATCGCGGTAGGTACTGAAAGTGTCTACGACCGAAGCATCACTGAACGTGTTCAGGGCAAGGTAGCCGATCTCGGGCCGTAGCATACGAAAGCTCGCGGGAGAGTGTCTGGGCTGACGATAAACCCAGTTGACCGCTCCGAACGCCTGCCGCGTGAGCGTCCGCTGGGCCAGGGTACCCCCCGGCAGTTCTACGTCAACGCGCACCGCGCTTGCCCGAAGCCCCTGTAGCAAATCTTGTACCCCTAGCATCCGCAGCGTATGGGCACCGCCGGCGGAGAGGTAGGGGTAGATGCTATCGCGTAGGTAGTCCGCTACGGAAATACCATCCACTCGCAACACACTCGTACCCAGCGGTAGCGAGTCGACTAGCGCAGAGTCGACATTGGTCACTACAATCTGCTCACCGAACGCTTGTAGTTCCACCGGCGGACTACCGTACTGCTGCTGCACATCGGCCGGAGAGTAAACGTTCGTGTGTCCGTCCCGCAGCTTAGCACAGAGTCGCTCCAACAGTCGGTAGTACTCCCGGTTGCTCTGCTCGCGCTGTGCTAGGTGCAGATATTCC
>CATQHI010000031.1 GCA_958295895.1 Saprospiraceae bacterium
CTGAAACACTACTCACGGGTAGTGTTTCAAACCTCGCTACATATCCCCGAGAGTTCTCTATTTCCGCTTCTGTTAGATAGAAGCGGAAGTGAGCTGCGTCCTCCCCCACCCCGTCGGCAGCTTTCTCTTGCCAGATTGCTTTGTTTAGGTTGGGCTAATTTCCTACTTCGTAGCTATAAGCGGAACTCAGCCTATTTTACTCCAACCTGTCCACCCTACAACCGGTGGGCGGAAGTACCTTGATCAAGCCGAGCGGCAGGCGTTCCTGGAAGTCACTAGACAGCAGAAGCAAAGAAAGAATACTAAGTATTCCTACAAAACTTACTTTACAACTTCTGTGCGGTAGTTGAGGGTGAACTCCGAGGTTTGAAAGTTGGCAAGTACGTACTTAATGCGGTCGTGTAGCTTTTGCTTCGAGTCAAAGTCCTGCGGCCTCAACCACTGGTACTTGACCATCTTCCACCGGATCTCGATGGGATTGAGGTGTGGAGAGTAAGTGGGCAGGTGGTAGATGATCAAATTACGGTCTTCCCACCGGGAAAGGCAATCCATAAACGCCTTGGATCGGTGCCAGGGAGCATTGTCCATAACGACCACGGTAGGCTTGGTCAATGTCCTGCTGAAATCATCCAGCCACTCGATCACCTGCGCGGAGTCGACTCGGCCCTCCGTCAGGTAGGTAGTGAGCTGGTTAGTCTGGACGTCCAGTAGGCCAAACACGTTCAGGTTGCCGCCTCTGATCGCCTTGATTCCCTGCTGCTCGCCCACCGGACCCCAACCATAGGGGATGTTGGAACTCAACTGAAAGCTCGTTTCATCGCAAAACCGGACATCGATCATCCCACAGACCGCCATGACGCCCAGCATCTCCAACACTTCACGGGCGCGGGCTACCTCTGCCGGCGTGGGTTGCTTGCCCGTTACGGCTCGGAGTCGCTTGTACGAGCAGCGGTTTTTTTTAGAAAGCGAATGAGCGTCTGCTTGGATGGAGTGATGCCAAACTCCTGTTCGATGATAGGTAGTGCCTCCTTGAGCTGCTGGGGGTGATCGGCCACGATCTTCTTGATCCGTTCGATCTCCACCGGGTTGTCCACCTTGATGATAGGGGGTCTACCCCCGCCCTTACTGCGCTGCAGACCATCGATACCGGAGGCTTGGTAAAGGTTAAAGCAGGTGTGAATAGAGGGCCGACTTACCTCGAGTAGGTCCATAATCTCGGCGATGGTCTTACCTTTATCGCTGAGCAGCAACATGTGACACCGGCGGCGGAAACGCCCCTTGCTACCATTGCGGTAGCCTTCCTGGAGTGCCTGACGCTGCGCATCGGTGAGCTGGATGAATGTCTTCTTTCCTTTCATCCTCGGGAAACACTAAGTTGGAAAGTAAGTTTTGATGGAGTACTTACTGCCAGCTGCTTTACTATACCGGATGCCGGTTATCGGAAGCCCTGAAGGTGAGCTACGATAGAATCAACTTCGAGCAGGGTTTCGTGCAGATCCGTACGCCAAAGCAGAAGAAGCATAAGGGTACATCAGTCGGGAATCGCTTCAACGAGTGCCCGACAGCTTCCTCAACGAGATACAGTGTAGGCTTCCCATCAAACGCTAGCAGTTAGTAGGGGTAGGGTCAGTAGGACAAGTTTCAAGGTAGAGTTAAGAGTAGGCCAAGAACCATTACTACTCCCCTCGCTTTCCCTAAAAAACCCACGAACGTGCCCCTCCGCCTACTCCCCCTGCTGCTCTGCCTGGCTGTGTGTACCAGCTGCACCGCCCAGCAAGACCAATCGTCGAACAAAGAAAGCTCCCCCTACACTTTCAAAACGCCTTCCCCAGACGGTACCGGCAAGTACTATATGGGCCGGGAGATCAGCTACGTAATGGGGCACCTCGCCGCCGATTGGTTGGAGCGGCCGGAGCGCGAACGGGAAGAAAACGTCAGTCAGGCCATTGAAAATATGGATATACAGCCCGACGAGCGGATTGCAGACATCGGGGCCGGCTCCGGCTACTATACCTTTAGAATGGCCCGGGAAGCCCCCCAGGGGAAGGTCTTCGCCGTAGACCTCCAACCCGAAATGCTAGCCCTCCTGCAGCAGCGGATCGACCGAGAGGACATCGGGAACGTAGCACTGATACGGGGCAGTGAAAGCAGCCCGAACCTGGACACAAACTCCGTCGACCTGGTCACGATGGTGGACGTGTACCACGAGCTTTCCTACCCCCGGGAGATGATGCAGGACATTGTCAGTGCCCTGCGGCCGGGTGGGCGCTTTGTCCTGCTGGAATACCGTATGGAAGACCCTACGGTGCCCATCAAACGCCTGCATAAGATGTCAGAGGAACAGGCCGTGCGGGAGATGGAAGCCGTCGGCCTACGGCTGCGGGAGAACGTGGGTAACCTTCCGTGGCAGCACTTTATGGTTTTTGAGAAGGAGTAGCGGTTCAGGTAGTTAGGGTCAACTTCAAACAAACTCAGGAAGTCAGGGGAGAGCTACCATTTATTATCTGAAGTACTAGCTATCACATCCAGCACGGCAAAAGAGTATTAACAGCAGCCATACAGAACTACGGCAACCTGGGCGCAGAGAATTTGGTTATAGGTAAGGTTAGGAAGAATATGATAATGAACTACACAGACTATATAGAAAGCAAGCCGACGGTCCTGTACGGCAAGCCAGCCATAAAGGGCACCCGTATCGGTGTAGACTTAGTGATTGAGAAGCTATCGGAAGGTGAGACGATCAGTGATTTGCTGGCCGCTTATCCCCAACTGTCAGCTGATCATATTTACGCCTGTCTAGCCTATGCTGCGGCGTTCATCCGCAATGAAGAGGTGTACTATCCAGCCGTAGCTAGCTAGGTTGTGAATCTTTATTTAGCAGATGAAAATCTAGACCGTCGGTTGATCGATGCGCTTCGAAAAGATGGGTGGATCCTACACTCGATCTATGAAAGTCACCGTAGTGCCAGTGACGACGAGGTGATTGAGATAGCCAACAAACTGGATGCTATCATTATCACTGAGGACAAAGACTTCGGGGAGTTGACATTCCGCCTCGGTAAGCGGAACCGAGGAATCGTACTGATCCGTCTCAGGGGAGTAGCAATTCAACAGAAGATAGCGCTAATCAGGGGGGTGCTTACCAGTAAGGACAGAGAGCTTGTACGAGCGCTTTACAGTTATACAAGCCAGCCGTGTACGTATCAGAAGCTTGAAGAGCCAGTAAGCTGCGTATGGTCGAAGCCTAGCGCTTGCCCGCTTGGTAGGCAGCGGCATTACAGGTCGAGTTTGAGGAGGTTGTAGGCTTCCCCTAAGCCACTACCAGTTTGTAGAGGTGGGGTCAAGCAGAATATCTAAGAAGAATCTGATAACATCCCAACAAAACGATTTGCGGCCAAATACAACTCCCTTCCGTACGATAAAAGCTACTAGACTACCTAGCCCGTTTCACACCGACTAAAATCGTGGTGGAGTCCGGTGCCAATACCGGCTACCTACTCAACAATTACCGCCGCTACCTAGCCGGTGAGGAACAACTATACGCCAGTGAGCGCAGCCAGATCGGACTGCACCTGATGGACCGCCTGAATCTCGATACTGTTTACGGTGTAGACGCCTGGCCGTTGCTCCTGGAACTTCACGATGAGCGGGATACCACACAGCCTACAGGTTACGTAGATGAGATATTAGACCGCCATTACTTCGGGGGCACGGATGAGGTATCGCAGCGCTATTCGGCGTACTATTCCTACCAGGATAGTCTGATTGCTGCGCAGTCACTGCTTACAAGCTTTCGGTACATCAATTCTGACAAGGTGCTCGATCGCATCTTCGGTGCCTATCTCTACGGCGGGCAGTTTGAGTCGGAAAATTTTGAGGGCCCGGATGCTCTATCCATGTTTTGGTTCAATCGTAATCTGCGCATCTTCAAGCGTATCAAAGACTTAGAATACGGGCCGGAGGATCGCCTGCTGATTCTGTTCGGTGCGGGCCATGCGGCTATCCTGCGCTACTTATTTGAGTGCTCACCGGAGTTTGAGTTGGTGGATTTTGATAGCCTATAGCCCCTCACCCCCCCTTCACAAACCGCCCAGCCATCACCTGCCCCCCCGACCGCAACTGGTAAAAATAGGTACCCACCGGCCAGTCACTCACCTCCAGACGAAGCCGATCACTTACCCCGTGCGCTGACCGCGTACCCACCGAACGCCGGTACACCTCCCGCCCCTGCAAGTCTACGATGCGCAGATCGGACGCCTCCATTTCGCCCACCCACTCAAACGTAACCGCGTCCACGGTGGGATTGGGGTACACACTCACGGTAACCGCCGGAGCCGGAGCAGCAGACAGCGCGGGCGGCGGCGGCGGAGCAACCACCGTCAACGAAGTACTGGTTGCCGCCGCCGGAGGGGTATAAACGGAGGTCGGTGTAAGTTCCAAATAGTCCACATTAGGGCCACTACTGCCGGCAGCCGTGAGCCGGATGCGGTGTTCGCCGGCACTGAGTAGTACGGAACTTCCCAGTGTTCGGTACGACCAATTGTTCCACCCTCCGGTAGACGTAAAGGTTGCCGTGCTCTGCAGCTGCCCATCGACGTACAGTTGTAGATCGCGGGGGGCGGTACTGCCGTTAGCGTAGGTGGCAGACAGGTTATACGGACTGGTGGCCGGTACGTCGATGGTCCATTCAATATAATCCGCGGTGGGATTGATGTAGTCGGCAAAGCTCGCCCCACTGAAGCCGGTATGATTCGTAGCCGGGCGTACGCCACTCAGGGTAGCCTCCTCGGCCTCGTAGCGGGTGCTACCTGCGTAAGGTACCAGGGCAACGATGTAGTTCATATTCGACCCGACTGCCGGCGCCGCCAGGGCCGCCCCCAGGGTGAGGCGGTACCGCGAGGGGCCGAATATGGAAAAGGGAACCAGTTTGGTGTAGACCTCGAAGTAGTCAGACCCCGGATCGGTAGTACCGATCACCTCGTCGGTTTTCGTCCAGCCGCTCAACCAAGTGGGCAGTACAGTGCTACGGGGGTCGTAGGCCACGTACGCAATGGCACTTCCACTGAGGTAAACGGACAACAGGCTACCGTCGGTGCGGAGCTTGTCGTCGTTAGCCGTCTTGATAAATCGTGCGCCCTCCAGGAAGTCAGGTACGCTAGTCAGCGTATAGGCCCGGTCAGTGTAGAAGGTTTCCCCCTCGGTCATCCGGCTCAGTTCGTAGGCATTATCACCGTCGGTTAGAATGGCCTCCACCAGCTCGTCGCCCGCGGGTTTCTCCGGCGCGGTCTTCTGTACCGCGGGCACCGCGGCGCGCAGGTAGTCCACGAAGAATTCCTCGCCGGCGGTCTGGGTAGCATTGCCCCAGCTCACCCTGCTCAGCGTGGGGTAGGTCGTACTGATTGCCTCCAAAGTAGGTACAGTGGGATAACCGTCCTTACCCGCTACGTATACCTGGATCAGGCCATTCTCGTACTTAGCCACCCGTATACGGTGGGCCAGTACCGGGTCCAGATTGATGATCGCCTTATCGAGGACATCGGGATAGAGGTAGTTGCCGGTGGCCTCACCCAGGATGAGGGAGCCACCCCCCAGCGGATCGTAGCGGACTACATAACCCAGCGTACCGTCCTCATCCTGCTGCCCGAACAGCAGGTAGTACGCCCGTTGGTATCCGCCGACCAGGTTGGATACTTCGGTCTCCAGCACGTAGCTCGTGGCTCCGAACGATTGCAGGGTAGTGAGCAGCGCCCCGTTGCTGTCGGCACCGTTATAGGCCTGCCCGTCGCGGATCGTCCATCCTCCGTCGCCGTCCCAGAACGCCCCGAGTTCCTGGCGGTCGAAGTCGTCGTCGAAAATAATTTGGGCGCGTACGCAGGTGCCGGCGAATACGAGAAGGGCAAGAAGCGTGAGGCGGCGGCGCAGGGTAGCGCCACGGAAATGGGTGGAGGTGCACATAAAATGCTGTTTAGTAGGGTTTGGGAGCAAGTTAGACCACAATGTATATCCTTGCAACCCCTAAACGTCAATGTTGTAGTTCTTCGTCTGTTGCACCTGCGGCCCCGCCCCCCCTCATCTAACTCGGAGCCCGGCCACGGTAGTCCGCAAGGTCCGGTAGCCGATGAAGAAGACGCGTACGGAATCCGAGCTCACCGCTCCAGTATTCAGCCGGTAGTAGCCATCGGCATTGGCGTAGGTACCCTCACTGCCGTAGGCGATGGTGGCAAAGGCAAGGCCCTCACCGGTGCTTGCGTCTACGATACGCCCCTGCACCGGGGATTGGGCAATGAGTAGCACGGGCACCAGCGTCAGGAGGATTAGCAGTGGCCTCATAAGCGGAAGATACCCCGGGGCCACCGAATGCTATGCTTCCCACTTACAGGGGCGGGACCGCCGAAACGAAGGATGAGGCGGTGATGCTACTCAACCATAAGGAGGCCATCGACTTTGTACTGGAGTACCCTGACCACTTGGATCGTCTTACTGATATTTTACGAGCGGAATAATATTGCGCCCTTTAAGCAGATATTTATTGAGCAGTTTGCTTTTGCGATAAATACTTGTTTGTAGGATATTAAGCGACACAACGTTGGAGGGCTCACCACAGAGTCCCCTGGCGGGGCCACACGGAGGGGGTCACAGAGTACGCACGGAGGCGGGCGGGGCTGGGAGGAAAGCGGAGGCCAGCACCTAGCGGTGCTGCGGGAGGGGGTCACCTACCGCTTGGCCTCCACCACCCCGACCCGCTCCAGCCGCAGCACGTCCGCTACCTCCAGGGGGTAGGCAACGAGCTTGCCGTGGTGCGGGATGCGGTAGGGAAACACCCCCAGCGCGCCGGTGTAAAGATCGATCAGCAGCTGTGCCTGCTTGCGGAAGGGGCGTACGCCGAGCTGACTGCGTCGGTCCTCGTACTCGGCCACGGTAGCCGGCGGGTAGACGATGCGGTAGAGATCGTTGGTGCCATCCTGTAGCAGTACGACCGCGGTAGTGCCGTAGCCCCCGGGACTACCCAAACGGGCGTGCTGAGTACTAAGCAAGTTCATGTAGGTGGCCGTCTCGATGGTGCCCCGGCGGGCCAGGTACTCCAGCAGCGGCAGGAAGCCGAAGCGGTCGTTGCCGGTGCTGTTGACGCGTTCGAGCTCGTGCAGCAGGGGCAGGTAGTAGGGGTAGTTTTCTTCCATGGGGCCGCTGCGGCGCAGGTGCCGCTGCCCCGGGAAGCCGTAGGTGGCGATGCAGTCGGTGAGGCCCACCATGTTGAGGGAGTCCTGCGTCTGCCGCACCTCCCCGGGCGGATTGGCGGTACGAATTACTACATCACGGTAAGCGACCTGCTCGTAGCAAGCGGTCAGCTCTCCCTCAAAGGTCTGCTCGTGTTGTGTTTGGTACTGTAGCAGCTCACCACGCAGGGCGTACCAGTCCAACTGGGGGTGGTCGAGGTCCATGCGGTGGCGGTCGAAGTAGGCTACGGGGATGCCCAATTGGGCCAGGTTGCCCAGGTACTGCCGCAGCAGAGCGGGCCGGTCGGCGGCGCGGGCGGCCAGGGCGGCGTTGTACAGGTCGTGGGTGTGGGGGTCGGCGGGTACGGCGAAGGCCAGCTGGTAGTAGTGGAGGGCGGTGTGGGGGTCGTGGTGTAGTAGGGCATCCTCGGCGGCCGTCACCTGGGGGTTGTAATCTAGGAACCAGTCGACTGCGGTGGACTGGGCGGACAGGCAGGCGCTACTTAGCAACAGCAGGACAAGGTGCAGCGGGTACACGGGTGGGCGGTAGGTTTACCGTAAGATAAGGTAAACCGGGCAGTACAATTAGTCAATCCCGGCCTCCACTAGCAGCCGCCGCAGCCGGTTGGCCTCCACCTGGCTATCTACATTGAGCACATCGCGCAGCTTGCCGTTCTTTAATCGCAGAGCGTACCGCTTACGTCCCAGTACCGTTTTGACCCGCAGCCCCTCAATATCTTCGACCGGTACCTTCTCCTGACTGGTTTTCTTGAATGGCACGGTAAGCACCGGACACGCTGATACCACTACCAATAAATCGACGGCTTCATCCCAACCAATCCCCGTGGACAACGCGCGGTACAGATCGCTACCGGAACTAATCATCAGAAAGATCATAGTCAGGTACGTTAGTCGGTACCGTAGAGCGAGTTTGTCTTCGAATTGAAAGGCGCGGTCGGCGGCGTTGTAGGTGATGGTCATGGCTTGGCGGGGGATGTGCTACGGAAATCAACGTAAAAAAGTACACTTGAAGCGATAACTACTAGCGCAATTTCCAGCCAAGAAAATGCTCGGTCGATGATCACGTTGCCAACTACATACCCTACCGTGACGAGCAATGCGTAGATAAATGGATTGATCTTGTCGTACATCGGGCGATATCAGTTTTGACTTCTTTCTCAGGTTCGCAGGGCAATTCTCACTAGATGCATCTGTTGCCGGGTAACTAGTAATAATCACATACAAAGTACGAGTAAAGGTAAGGATTACGGACGGTTCTTGCCGGGGGGCGGGGCCGCGGGTGCAAGGAACCAATACGTGGGCCACGATCCCAACAGTGAGAAATTTGGTAACTTCAGTTCTTAAACCATGCGTCTAGCCCTCCTCTCCGCTCCCTTCAGCCTCTTACTCTGCACCTGCGGCCCCGCCCCCGCAGATGACGGCCCCTCCATCGGGATGCCCGAACACGAATACGCGATGGTAGCCGGGCAGCCCTACGGCGTTTGGGACAGTGACGGAAGCTACCCAGGGTACCGCTTGCGGTTCGACGGTGATTCGGTGCAGCTGTTTAATCCATTTACTACCTACCAGAAGCGCCTTCGTGCGTACGCGGCCGATACGGCGGCGCGCTTTCCGGATACGGAGTATGTGACCTATGACCGGGGGACTGACAGTACATTACAGCTAGTGATCCGGTCGGAAGCGGGGGATGATTTGGAGCAGCAGTACCGGATCACGGAGCCCCTAGCCTACCAGGATCTTTCCGCTGCGACCGCCAATCAGGTATATGCGATCACTCTCGACGAGACGGACTACGTGCTGTACGTTGCGGAGTTACGGACAGAGCGGAATGGACAGACCAGCAGCATGAAAACTGTGGAACTAACGGCGGTACCACCTGCGTCTGACCCGCGTGGTACTGATGTGAATGTGGGCTACCCGATGGGGTTTGGGGCAGGTATAGCACTCCCCCTACCAGTACCCGGTGAAGGACACGGCGCTGGGCGGGGCAGGGAGGATAGGCTACTGATTTCCGAAAGCCCGTCCGGTCAGGTACAGGCGCATATCCTACGCGGGCAGGAAAACCGGGTGGAGGGGCCGGTGTTTGCTCGTCCCTACCCTTCCCTTATTCCAGATTCGGTGCCAACCGCTGACTTACTTCATATCCTCAATGCGGGTCAGATCACGGTATCACCCCCGCCACCCGAACCGGACTCCGTAGGCATCCAGTACACCGATCTGAATGGGGAGGGCACGGGCAGACTGGTCACCCACGAGGAGCTGCCGTACATAGATTTCGAGTTTAGCGAAGATGGAACGTATGCGCTGTTTGCGGGCGACCGGGTGGTGCAACGCGGTCGGTGGTCGTTGAGTAAGGGCCGGCAGTTTATTGAGATGCGGTCCCTGACTACTATGACCGGTTCCGCACGATTGATCGAGGCGTACGGGCCGGGTATGCTCACGTTTTCGCTGCCCATTGATGTGCAGACTAGGGAGCCACGGGGGGTGCGGCTTACTTCGTATTACACGCCGGTGGTGGGGTTGCGGTTTGGGTTGTAGAGCGATTGAGCCCTACTCTACCGAAAAAAGGCCGTCGGGGTAGACTCCCGTATGAAGACTAGTATGTCGTAGTCTGCCAGTACGTCCACCAGACCAAATTCGGAAGTAGGCTTTAGGGTACCTACCTGACGAAAGCCCTGGGGCTGGTGCAGCCAGCTGGCGTAGGGAGAGGTATCGCGCCGCAGCGCACGTAGGTCAAGAAAGAACAGGGGCTCCTCGATCGCCGCTAGTAAGTATTCCAGGGTCCCGGGATAGGCCTGCTCTGCCGGGTAGGGACCCAAAGTCTCGGGACCGCTAGCGGTGTAACTCCCTGAGTAGAAGGTAGAGCCTACTGAGAGGTAGTCGGGTCCGTGGGTCTCGCGGAGGTGGTGGCCCATGGCGGCAGTTCGGGTAGTGACGTGCTCGTTGTGTGCCCAGAGGACCAGCTTGCTACCGGGAAAGTAATCGTGTATCCAACTGACGTTGTCGGCCATGGCACGGTCCCGTACCGCGTGGTCCCCCGGGGTGGTAAACTGCTCCAGCAGCGTGACCATTTGCTGTAGCCACTGCCGTTCCTGCTGTGCGATAGCCAGTGCATCGACGGCGGGGCGCAGGTCGCCAAAAATGCGGTCGAAGATAGCCCGGTGCCGCTCGGAAATGACGGTACGGTAGTCCGTGTACTTCTCGAAGCGGACGAGGTCCAGGGTGTTGCGCAATTGCAGCAGGCGGCTGTCCCAGTCGGGATCATCGGCTAGTACGGCCTCCAACTCGGCGAAGGCGGGACGGTAATCCTGCATATCGAAGCCGGTGAAGCGCACCGGGCGGTCCCGGGCGGCGACGTGCATGTTCTCGAGCAACTCGATCAGCTCCTCAGTCTTCCACGTCCAGAAGCTTAGGCCGTCGAGTATCGCTTTTGGACTACCGACTCCTTCCCGCACGTATTCATTCGCCGCAAAACAGGGGACCATACTGGCTTCCAGTGCGAAAGTTCCGAAGCCGCGCTCCCGGTTGAGGTAGCGAAACAGGCGGTCCTTAAGCTGAAATATTTCCCGGGAGCCATGGGTGCTCTCGCCTAGCCCGACCAGGTCACTGGTACCGACGGCCCGGCCGAAGGCTTCGAGATCGCGGCTGTCTTCGTACCCGGGATCCACGGAGGCCAGGGGGTGCACGTACTGGCGCAGCCACTCGACTTCGGGGCGCTGAGGACCGAGGGGGCTGGTGAGGGGCTCCGGGGGCCGTTCGGCGGTCGACAGGTAGGGCGCGCCGTCCAGATAGACGGCCACATTATCGAACCACGCGCTGCCGGTACCGACGTGTAGGCCACCGATTGCGACGTCGGTAGCGTCCGGGGGCACGTCGATTCGCACGCCTACCGAAGTCCAGTCGGTGGTGCTGGTGGGTGGCGCGGGTTGCTGTCCCTCCTCGAAGGCTCCCGCAGAATTTATGAACGCTGCTACCTCACTTCCCCTGGCGGCACGGACCCACAGTCCGGCGTATCCCTCTTCTGTCAATTCCGTCTTTATGTCCGCCCGCAGCTCCAGTGTGCGACCCACGGCCAATAGTAGTGGAAGCTCAGTGGACAGAAAGGCGAAGGACGAGTCCGACCGTCCGGCCTTAGCCGTAAGGCGTAAACTGGCGGAGCCCGACGTATATTCACTAGTATCGCGGGCACTCACGTAGTCGCCACCACCCACGGACCAGCCAGCTACCCCGGAGCCATTCTTCCCCAAAGTTTCAAAACTGAGGTTGAGATCGGGCTGCGCACTGACGGCAGCAGATACAGTGAGGCAAAGGACTAGGAGGTAGCGCAGTAGCATCGGCCGGTCGGTTTCGCGGTGGTAGGCCACCTTAGGTGCAGGCGGGTGCGATAAGATAGCGAATCGTGGGGCGGGGCCGCGGGTGCGGTATTGGTTCAATTACTTTACCAGCTTATACAACACGTTCACGCCTAGGCGCTGAATCCGAAAAATCTTGACACACTTTGTACAATGTTCCCGCCGGCTAGAGTAGTTATTCCAAATCTTTCAATAAATGATCTAGCAATTTAATTAATTCATTACTAGATGGTCTAGGCGCGTTGGGTGAAATCACCTGACCCTCAGGATCGATTAATAGATAAACTGGAATTCCGCTCTCAACATAATCATAGGCAAACAAGCTTTCCATTCCTTCCAAAGCAATCCAGTTCTCCCAGTGCATTGCTAAATCATTACGAGCCTCACGCCAGCGTGCTTCTTCAATTTTACCATCCAAAGAAATAGACACAACCTTTAAGGGTTTTTCACGATAGCGCTTATCAATTTCTGCCAGAAAAGGCATTTCCTGCCGGCAAGGCAGACACCAGGTGGCCCACAAATCCACTAGTAAGTAGTTACCGCGGTAAGCATCTAAGTTTATTTGAGAAAAAGCGTTACTATCTAGAATACCTATTGTATTAAAGTTCTTACGCTCAGCCTTTGAAATGAGGTTGGAATTTGGGCGCGTTTCAAACAAATGATCCAGAGCCTCATCGCGGGGTCGAATTTGCACACCTTCTAGCATAGCTGCGCAATCTAAATCTTCGTCTTCAACGTAGCGGTATTCAGTAAAGTGTTTCCCTGGATCAGAGATCTTCATAAGCTTTGTGTACCGCCCGCGCGGATGAAACAAAAATTCAAAATACCCTCCATACTCAAATTGGTGATTAAACTTTTTTGATTCATCAATACTTGCATAGTAGGTATCATACTTACGCTTTGGATGGACCATTCGATAATCGTAGTCCTGATAGGAAGAGTCGCGATTATTGTTTCTCACTTCCTTCCAATCAGAACTAGTTGCACCGGAAAGATCTCGAATCATGCGACGGGTTTTTACAAACTCGATTCCACGTTTCGGATCGACAGTCTTCACGAAAGAATAGGATCCAAATTCAAATGTCATATGTGAAACCGATGGATCTAGGCCATGATATGTCATAATGATTGTGTCTGAGCAAACATTAAAGGTAGCATATAAAGTATCCCAATTCTCACGTGTAGTTTTGAGAAGATCAGATAAGACTGCGGCTTGACGTCCACGCTGCTCATTTGGATGTTCCCAATATTCAGCTGTAAAAACTTCCCCCCTGAAGTGGCTTTTCTGAGAAAAGGCAAAGAGAGAGTTTAAAAGCAGGAATAAGATGCCACATTTACGAATTCTGATCATGGTTCGAAAATTTCACAGTTAAAAATATGATCTAGCTTTTCAATAGTTCGTATAGGTTTTGGTCCTACTCAGTGAGGGGCTAGGGAAAAGGCGGCGAGCCCGTATCTTGAAGGTTCTGACGCTTTCTCGACCCTGGTTCACTCGGGCGAAGACCGCAGACCTCGCTGCTTCAATAATACGAAAAATGACTGACGTAGGGTGCTGGCAAGGCCGGTTTTTGGTTCATCTGTTTCCGTTGCTGCTCTCGCTGCGGGGCCGCTACAACTTTACCCTCTAGCTCGCTACGGCGAGCACGATGAGGCCACCTATCGGCGTAACTACGCCAAGGACTTTGACTGGCTAGCAGTTAACCTCAGCCTGGTTAAGCAGTACCTATCGGGCCACCGCATCATCGCCCCGGACCCTTCCTACCTCACTAAGAGCGGTAAGCACTCCGGCGCCGGGGTAGACTACTTCTGGAGTGGGTCGGCCGGACAGACTGAGTGGGGGCAGGAGTTCTGCGACGTGGCCGCGGTGGATCTACAGGACAAGACTGCGCTCCACTTACTAGCGGTCCAGACCACTAGCCTGGAGGAGGGGGAAAGCCTACCGGATTACTACGCCGGCATCGTAACCCCCAACGCCGCCCAGCTGCGCCCCGTGCCTAGCTACGTGGTGGCCAACGCCTACTTTGCCAAAGCCCGCTTTGCGGAGTCCGTACGCTCGGCAGGCCTGCAGCTCAATACGCGGGTGCATAAGGATCAGGTGCTGTACTACCTCTATCAGAGCCCCCGGCACCGCAGTGGTCCGGGTCGTCCTAAGCAGTTCGCCGGTCGCATCGACGTGGCCAACCTGCGCCCGGACGTGTTCACCCCCGGTGCGGTAGCCGACGATGGGTCCTGGACGGTTTGTGAAGCGGTGGCCTACGTCAAAGCCTGGAAGCGCAAAGCCCGGGTAGTCATCCTGCAGCGCTACGATATGGCGGACGAGTTCCGCTCCCATACTAGCCTGGTGTCTACCGATCTAGATCAAGATGGGGCAGACCTAGTCCTGATTTACACCAGCCACTTCCAGCAGGATTTTTTGTGCCGGGATGCCAAACAGGAGCTCGGCCTGGAGGACTGCCAGGCCTACACGTAGCTAAAGATCGACTTCCATCTTAACGCCTCGCTCTCCACCGTTTCACTCGCCAAAGCCGCCCACTGTTTAGCGCCCCAAAAGCCCCACGACCAACCCTTCAGTATAGCCGACATTAAGACAGAGTACGTCAACGAGAGCCTAGTCTGGCGAATAATTCGCGGGTGTGGGTTGTCACCGGACCTGCCGATAATTCGTAAACTGCTGCCTCAGATCAGGAAACTGGGCAAACGTGCCGCTTGATCCTATACGGAGCATTCTTCCGCAGTATCGTCGAGTTATAGCTTGTTTAACTTTTTGTTCCACTCGTCGAGCATTGCAGCATCGGCTTCAATCACCTGACGTTGTACGTCGAAGATAAACGGCTGGTCGGGATGGTCAATCACGTACTTGACGACTTCGTAGTAATCTGTGAGCGGCTCCATGTGTAGCCACTTCCGGTTCTGGTCAATGATCTTTTGCTGTAGATTGGTGTAGGTCTGTACGTACGCATCTGAGATGCGCCCGTCCACGCTAAGCTGGAAGATCTTATTTCCTCCTAGCATAAGTCCATCGTTCTGCAGGCCCAACCAAAGGGCACACTTGTTCGGCATGAGCTTACCTTGGTGGACCAGGTCTACCAGGATGGAGGTGATCTTCGGTTTGTCCTTATTCAGCGAGGTCAATTGTGTGTAGTGATGCAGCACGATGTCTAAGGGTTGTGTACCGTACATGTCGGTGACCCCGCCCAGCGCCTCACCGGGGAAGCGGCCGTTCGCCACAAGGTCCAGTATGATATCTATGTTGATGCTGTCGATGAAGGCGATCGTATCCCCATACACGCTATACGAGCCGGGCTTTAAGCGAAAGTATTGGTCATTTTCCTCTAATCGACGGATGGTGTCGCGTAGAGGGTTATCCACTGCTAGCGCTTCTTCATTCTTATCCAAGAACAGTTGCCAGCGGGGGTCCGCGTGGTGTACGTTGAACGGCTGCTGAGCGGCGAGGTATTCATTCGTAAGCCCCTTGCCGACTACCAGGTCTAGCAGCACGAAGAACGTATCGGCTCGCCCAAGCTCGGTAGCGAGCAGCAGGCTGTTGTGTACGTCTTTGATGAAGTTTCCGTCGGCCTGTAGGAGGATGTCGTGGTACGCTGCCAGAGCTTCTGCCTGTTCACCAGCGAGGAGGTGTTTTTCTGCTTTGTGGATGGCTTGTTGATAAGTTGAGAAGTATGCAGTCTGGGCTTTGAGGCTGATGGCGAGGCAGAGGAGTATACCAATTGCGAGCTGGCGCTTCAGTACTAGTAGCATTACGATTATGGTTTGATGTAGCAGTTACTCTTTCGCAAAGAATATAGTCGTTTCACGGTGAAGTTTCCGCACCCGCGACCCCGCCCCCCCCTACCGCATCCCCCGTCCCCCGTCCCCACCTCCCAAATCCCCCCTACCCCCACTTCCCCAACTGCCGCACCATAGCCCGCATATCCTTAGGCAGCTCCGCCTCAAAGTGCAGCCACTCCCCCGTCACCGGATGCGTAAAGCCGAGCCGCGAAGCATGCAACGGCACCCGCGAAAGCAACGGCCGCTCCTCCTCGTGCTTGCCCTTGTTGTAGCGGCGGCCCTTGAGCTCGGAAAGGAAAAATTCCGTGCGCTTGCCATAAAACGGATCGACCAGCAGGGGGTGGCCGATGTAAGCTAGGTGCACCCGAATCTGGTGCGTACGCCCGGTAAAGATCTGCACTCCCACCAGACTGAACTTACCGAGCACCTCCATGACCTTGTAGTCGGTACGGGCGAACTTGCCGCCGCGGTTCGAGACCAGCATCTGGCCCACCTTACTGGGGTGGGGCGCGATGGGCTCGTCGATGGTGGCCTCGTCGGGATCGGGCACGCCGTCGACCAGGGCCAGGTAGACCTTCTCCACGTCGCGGGCCTCAAACTGCATACTCAAGGAACGGTGCGCCTCCGGGGTGCGGGCAAAGACGAGCAGGCCGGTGGTGGGCCGGTCCAGGCGGTGCACGGGGATGACCTGCCCGTACTGCTCGCTGAGAAGCTGCTTGAGGTTGGGCAGGTCGGGATCGTGGCGGTCGGGGACGGTGAGCAGGTCGGCGGGCTTATCGACGACGAGGAGGTGGGGGTCTTGGTGGAGGAGGGGGAGCTTCATGGAATGTAAAGATTGGGGCGGGCGGCAAAGATGGCACCAGGCCTACCACTAGGGCGGGGCCGCAGGTGCAACAAATTTGACGTTTGACCATTATCTTATTTACGAAATAAACCACTTTTATGGCTTACTTTACCCGATTAGGGCTGCTCCTGGTAGCTCCCCTATGCTATTGCACTACCGGCTACGCGCAATCCTCCCCCGACACCTGGTTAGAAGCCGAATGTACCGTACTGGTCGGTTCAGAGTACGTGCCGAGGCGCGATTACACCGCCTCCAATAAGCGCTACGTGACCCCGCGCCGGAAGGAAGACGGTACGCCGATTCCCCCCACGGAAGACTTCCTCCGCTACTCCGTTTACCTCGACGAACTCCCGGACTCCTCGGCGAGTCTGGCGGTATACGGACGGCTGCGGACCATCCTGTCCGCCACCGATTTTCTCCGCGTACGCATCAACAGCAGAGCCTGGACCACCTTCGCCGGTAGCCTGGCGGTGGCCGATACCTTCGCCTGGTACGCCGCCCCGGTCCGACTGACCGGCCTGGAGCAGGGCTTCAATATTCTGGACGTGGCCCTGCCCCAGCCCGGCACCCAGCTCGATAATATCTTCACTACCATCACCGACCGGGTGCCTACCGGACTCGGCGGACCGCCGGCAAACTGTGATGCCTCCGAGCTCAACCTGCCCCCGGTCGCCATCGCCCGGGCCGAGCCGGGACGGTGGCACGGCACCGCTGACGGTGCTGCTCGACGGTAGCCAGTCCTTCGACGACGACGGTGTCATCGAATCCTACACCTGGGCCTGGGCCGGCGGGGGCTACGCCACCGGGGCTACCCCCACGGTCACCCTCGCAGCCGGTACCTATACCCTCACCCTTACCGTGACCGACGACTTCGGGGCCAGCGCCATGAGTGAGGTTACGATCCCCGTGATCGACCTAGAAACTACCCCCGACACCCAGCCGGAGACCGCCTTCTGGCTGGAAGCCGAATGTGCCGCAGTAGGGGAATACTGGACCACCGTGCAGCCCGACCTGGTATCGGGCGGTCAGGCCGTAGTAGTCCGGAAACTAAACGCCCGGGCCGCGCCCCCCGCCGACCTACCCGCCAACCGCGTACGCTTCACCCTCGACCGGGTACTGCCCGGTAGCTACCACCTTTTTGCCCGCATCAACGCCCCCGATAACCACAGCGACTCCTACTGGGTACGCATCAACGAGGGGCCGTGGTTCAGCTGGTCGAACGGGATGCACCAGGGCCTGGGCTACGTCTGGAACCGCTACCCCGCCGGCACCATCGACCTGGCGGCCGGCACCAACTACATCGATTTCGCCTTCCGCGAGGCCGGTACCGCCCTGGATAAGCTCCACCTCAACCAGACGGGCGCGCTCCCCTCCGGCTACGGCGCCGTAGCCACCAACTGTAGCCTCATCACGGAGGCGGATACCCGCTTTTCCCTGGAGGCCGAGTGCGCACAGCGCGGCGCCGGCTGGCAACCCGTCACCAGTCCCCTGGCCTCCGGCGAGAAGTATACGGTGTTCCTGGGGCCTAACGGGCTGGATGTACCTGCCACCGTCGAACCAGGCCGGGCCCTCACCTTCCCGATCAACGTCACCGAGGCCGGTACTTACTTCGGCTTCATTCGCCTCGACGCGCCCGATCCCGGCAGCAATTCTCTCTGGCTGCGCGTCGACGCCGGCGCGTGGATCAAGATGAACCAGGAGATTAGCGGCGATCCCCTACGCACTGACGGTTTCGCCTGGCGCGCCCTGGCCGACGCCGGCCTGCCCGTTTCCTTCGATCTTGGGGTAGGCCCCCACACGATCACGGTGGTCAACCGCGAGTCCAATACCCGGCTCGATAAGCTGTACCTGTCCACCGCCCCCATGCTTCCCGACGGTCTCGGCATCCGGCCACCAACTGTAGCACGCCGCCCCCCGTGGTGAGCTTCCCGGGCGGACCGCTCGGACCCGCCGTCCGTCTACCCGTCGCGGACCTATCCATCTACCCTAACCCTACGCACTCCACCCTTTCCCTGCGGCGGTCGAGCGAGTATACGGGCCCGGTCACCATCCGGATTTCCGACTTTACCGGTCGCCAGTTGCGTCTGTTGTCCGTCGACAAGCCGGGCACCCAACTTACACAGACCCTCGACCTGAGTGACCTGCCCGCCGGCATGTATCGCCTACAGCTATTGGAGGGCCGGCAGCCTACCGTGGTGCCCTTCGTTAAACAGTAGGTCGTTCCCGTCAAACATATCGCGCAGGTGGGCGGTACACGCAGGTGCAACCGCAATCGAAACGCACAAGTCCCATGGTCGAAGCCCTCATCAACGCCACCGTCGCCAGCCTCCGTCGCCCCGAAAATCGGGGGAAAACGGCATCACGGCCGCCATC
Organism: Saprospiraceae bacterium; assembly: GCA_958295895.1. Taxonomy (GTDB): domain Bacteria; phylum Bacteroidota; class Bacteroidia; order Chitinophagales; family Saprospiraceae; genus Neolewinella. The sequence continues at coordinate 18,591 of CATQHI010000031.1, forward strand.
CTGCAGTTTCTCCAACCGGCCTTTGCGGAGCATAAGAAGGAGTTTGCCCGCCTGGAGGGCGACCCCACGAGCGCCGATAGCAGCCGGCTGGTACATACCCGCCTCGACGATTACCTCACCGGCGAGCCCGACCGGATCGAGGAGCTGGAGGATATCCTGGATCGGGAGGACGGGGTGTAGCCGGTACGCATAGCTTTAGGTAGACAGTCCGTATCTTGGCTGGACTTCCCCGTAGCCATTCCCTGGTCGGGGAGCCCTCTCATGTTACCTACCTAAACCTACCCTACGTGCATTTCTCTACCTCCCGGTGGCTGCTCCTGGCGGCCCTTTACTGCGTTACCCCTTCCCTCCTACTGGCCCAGCTTCCACTTAGCGCCTACCTCGAGCCGGAGTGCTTCGACCTGAGCGGGACGAACTTTTTCGTGGGCACCGACCCCCTGGCCTCCAACGGCCGCTACGTAGCCTACCAGGCGCCCCCGCCCGGCGAGGAGCCGCAGCTACGCACCTTTCGCCGTACCCTCGACTTCGGGCGGGGGCCGGAGCTCGACATCCCCTTCATCGAGCTGCTGAGCCTCAACGTCTACGGCCGGCTCCGTGCCACGGAGGCTAGCGAAAGTTACCTAGAGGTGCGGGTCAACGAGGGCGAGTGGTTCACCTTCGGGGGCGTGATTGCTCCTACCGAAAACTTCGAGTGGATCGCCGCGCCCAACCGCCTGACTGGACTCCGCTCCGGCATCAACACCTTCGATATCCGCATCCGGCAGCGGGGCACCCAGCTCGACAAGATCTTCGTGACCCTCACCGGTGAGGTACCCACGGGCCCGGGCGATGAGGCCATCAACTGCGAGGGCATCGACTTCGAGCCGGCACCGATCGCCGAGTACTGGCTCGAAGCCGAGTGCGCCGCGGTGGGTGCCGCCTGGGAGACTATCGTTACCGATCAGGCGGTTGCCGATCAGGCCGTTTCGGCCACCGCGAGCTCCCGGCCCAGCCCCCCCCGCCGACGTAGCGGCCAGCCGCGTACGCTTCACCCTAGAGAACCCGACCGGGGGCGACTATAGCCTTTTTGCCCGCGTCAACGCCCCCAGTGGCCAGAGCGACTCCTACTGGGTGCGCGTCAACGACGGGGAGTGGTACCCCTGGTCGCGGGGCTTCCGCCAGGGACAGGGATTCCGGTGGAAGCGCTACCCCGACGGGCCGGTCAGTCTGCAGGCGGGCACCAACACCATCGACTTCGCCTTTCGCGAGGCCGGTACGCAGCTCGATAAACTGCACCTGAATACCACCGGTATTCGCCCCCCCGTCACAGACTTTGGTGCGACCGGCACAAACTGCGATGCCGTAGCCCCGCCCACCTTTGCCTTCGAGGCCGAGTGCGCCGTGCGGGGCGCCGGCTGGGTACCCCTCACTAGTTCGACGGCTTCTAACGACAAGGCCATGGTTTTCCTCGGCCCCAATAGCCTGGCCGAGCCCACGGGTGAGCTGAACGACCGTGCGCTGGTCTTTGCATTCAACGTCCCCGCCCCCACCACCTACTACGGCTTCCTGCGGCTGGATGCTCCCAGTCTGGGCAGCAATTCCTTCTGGGTACGCATTGACGGAAGCGACTGGATCAAGCTGTGGAAAGAAGCCGACGGCAGCCCCCTGCGCACCGACGGACTGGAGTGGCGTGCGCTGACCGATGATGGGCAGCCCGTCTCCTTCGACCTGACCGCCGGGCCGCACACCGTTACGGTGGTGAATCGGGAGTCTGGTACGCGTCTGGATAAGCTTATTCTCTCGGCTAGTGACGTGCTTCCTACCGGTCTGGGTGCGCCGGCCGCTGGCTGTACCACCCGGCCGCCGGTCATTCCTTTTCCTCAGACTCCGGCTCCAGCCGCCTATAGTGCTCCGGCCGCTGCTGAGGTGGCTGTTTACCCTAATCCAGCCACCACCGAGTTAACGCTGGAGCTTACTACTGCGTACGTGGGGCGGGTGACTGTGCGGGTGGTTGATGGTATGGGTCGTGCGGTGCGGCAGTTGGTGGTTGAGAAGGCTGTCGGGGAACTGCGTGCAGGGATTGATGTGGGTGATTTGCCTGGTGGGGTGTATCGGCTGCAGGTGCTGCAGGGGCAGGAGACTACGGTTGTGCCCTTCCTTAAACAGTAGCACAGAGCCCAGCGCAGTCGTAGACTGCTTGCCACAGCGCTGCCGGAGGGCTTACACCAGGGGCCCCTCCCCCTGCTGACGCGGTACTTG
>CATQHI010000032.1 GCA_958295895.1 Saprospiraceae bacterium
AGTGAAACACGGGCCTACCTGGCCAGCCGCAACGTACGGCTGGATCACTACCAGACCCTTCAGTTGTATATGGCCATGGGCGGCATCCCTCACTACCTAAAGGAGGTGCAGGCGGGTAAAAGTGCCACGCAGAATATCGATGCCATTTGTTTTTCACCGGGCGGCTTATTACGCGATGAGTTTATCGCCCTCTACCCCTCGCTCTTCGAGGAGGCTGAACGGCACATTGCCGTCATTCGGGCACTAGCCGCCCGTCACGGTGGTTTAAATCGGAACGATCTTATCCGACAGGCGGGCTTATCCGACGGGGGGGCGGGCCGGTCAGGTACTACAGGACCTGGTCAGTTCCGGATTTATCACGCTCTACCCCGCCTACGATGATAAGAAGAAAAATAGCCTGTACCGGCTGACGGATGAGTACTCCCGTTTCTATCTCAAGTTCATCGAAAACAACCGGGAGGACAATCCCGGCACCTGGACGCGCCTGAGCCAGACGCAAACCTGGCAGTCCTGGAGCGGCTACGCCTTCGAGAGCATCTGTCTCAAGTACATCGACCGCATACGGGCCGCGATGAGTATCGGCGGGATCTACTCCCGGGTAGCCACCTACACCCACCGGGAGACCGACAAACTACCCGGCTTTCAGATCGACCTACTGCTGGACCGTAACGATCAGACCATCAACCTATTCGAGGTCAAGTTTCTGCGGGAACCACTGGCTATCGACCGGGCCTTCAACGAAAAGCTGCAACAATGGGCCGGCTACTTCCGCGCGGCGACGGGCACGACAAAGCAGTTACTCACCGTACTGATCACGACCTTTCCCGTCGTCGAAAACGCCTATAAGCATACTTTCATCGATCAATTTCTGACGATGGAGGCTCTATTCGAAGTGTAGTCGATAATACCACGAATATCTTGCTAGGCGATGGCCATTTGGGCAGCATAGTGCTGAGGTACGGTACCTGGCTCAGATTAAGGCCCGCCGAACCATAGCTAAGGGCACCCGCTCCTGTTCCAGCCGCAAGCCGGCATTATTTAAATAATCATATAGGGCAAAGCTCCTCCTCGGTTAGATTTTCCAAGCGGGCAACCGGGCTTCTCGGGGCATCGACGTGGTAATCCGGTAGGGCGTTCAGCGTCGCCTTATCCATTAAAAAGGTCTGCAAATTTGGAAAATACCCGCGTAGCTGATTGACGATCTGGAAGCCCGCCGCGTCCAGATCGCCCCAGTATAGCAGTTCAGTTTCGCGCAGCCACTCTACACATTGCAGCTTTCCCACGGCGAACCCACTCCCAAAGATCGCCACCGTCCCCCCACAGTGCGGCAGGGGTGAGGAAGTTCATCATACTCCCGTAGTTCGTCTTATTCTCCAGGATAATAACCCGGCGGGGCCGCAGGTGCAATGCACGAAACCGGGGCAGGGGCATACTCACATCATCCACTCCACTAAACCACGCCTCGGCCATGGACCGATCCAGAAGGCGCATACGGACGAGCGGTTCCCTGCCCAGCAGACCGTACCGGGCTTCGAAGCCGATTACCCCCCGGTGGGTATCGTCGATTGATTCGGGTGATAGGGTAGCATCCAGCAATTCGGCAAGAATGGCGCGGTGGTTTTCTACGAATTTGGTGGGGACCGAAATAGGTAATTCTCGAATATAAAATTTATTCCTAACGTGCTCCTCGTCGAAGTAGATCACCACCTTCAGTAAATCGGACCATGCGTCGATGTGCTCCAGTAGTTTCTCCGGATTGATTTTTATCCACGGCATTACCATTGGACATTGCACCTGCGTCCCCGCCCAAAGCTTTTTGAATGTCCCGTAGGCTTCTGACTTCCCCGTGAGGCGCAGGTAGGAGGTGAGATCGGCGACGGAAATGCGGGTAATAAAGCGATTGCTGCCCAGGGCACGGGTAGCGATCTCCTCCCAGTGCAGCGAAAATCTACCCGGTGCGGCGGCTACTAGTGCGCGCTGCTCCGCGCTGATGCGGTCGAAATCTGCCAGCGAGGTGCGGCTGGTGATTTTGCCGATGCGGGGTACGTTACGGGGGAAGATATCCTCACCGGTCAGGTGGGCGCGCAGTACTTCCGGCCACCAGCTTACCGCCCGCGCGGCTACTTCTGCCGGCCCAATCACTGGTCTGCCAGTTGCTCACGTCGGAACGCTTCCCGCTCCGCCCGGTACTCCGCAATGCCGATGTTGCGCACCCGGCTATTCTTACCGTCGGGGTTGTCGACGAAGTGGACGCTGGCCACGTAATCCTCGATGACGTTGATCTTCTGTAGCGGCGTGACGATGAGGAGCTGCAAATTCAACCGCTCGAAGAGCCGTAAGCCGTAGCGCGTACTCTCGTCCGAACCCCGCCCAAAGGCCTCGTCGATGACGACGAAGCGGAAGCTCCGATCCGTACTTTTGCCAATCTGTAGGCCGAACTGAAAGGCAATGGCGGAGGCAAGGATGGTGTAGGCTAATTTCTCCTTCTGCCCGCCCGACTTACCGCTGCTATCGGAGTAGAATTCGCGACTCTGGTCATCATCACGCCCCCGCTCGTCGGCGCCGAATTCATACCACTGCCTGACGTCCGTGACCCGCTCCGTCCACCGGCGGTCGGCCTCGGTGGCACCCTCGAAGCGGTCGAGTAGCTCCTTGACCTGTAGGAACTTTTGTTCGTTGTAGATATCCTTGCCCCCACCGAGCGTCCCACTCAGAATGGCCCGTAGCTGGCTGCGGAATCTTTTGATGTCGTCACTCGCTACCGACTCATGCGTGATGGTGATGTACGTACCCTCGTTGTAGTCGATGTCACGCAGGTGGCCGTTGATGAGCTCGATCTTGGACAGGATTTCCTGCTGGTTGGTTTTTAGTTTATTCTGGAGTACGACCACGTTGCGGATGGTTCCTTCCCGCATCATTTTGCGAAATTTATCCTCGAACCGCGGTAGCTCGTCCCGCTGCAGTTTTTTGAAGATGCGGCGGTAGTCCGGCAGCGCGGCCAGCTCGGCGTCGATCTCGCGGGCCTCGTCGGGAAAGGCATTGCGGAAGTCCGACATCTGGCGGATGATGCGGCGCTCGGCGGTATGGAGTTTGGCCTGCTCACGCGCGATTCTGCCGTCGTGTCCGGTGAGTAGTTCGACCATCTTGTTCTCGGCACGCGGATCGCTTTCATCAACACGCTGGAGCAATTTGAAAAGTGCCGGGGAGGGTTCCAGGGGCTCCACCCCGACCGAATGATAGGCCCGCACTACCTCCTCTATGTTCGGGTCGGTGCGGTCAATTACGATACCCGGCGGGGGAATAGCCAGTTGTTGTAGCAGGGCATCGTTACGCCGGGTGAGGCGGACGACTTCCTGTAGTATCCCCCCGCTTGCCTGGATTAATCCATTGATCTCAGTGCGCGTTGCGGCATGCTCTTTTTCCAACGATTCGATGTGCATCCGCAGCGCGTTCACCTCACTATCCTGGCTACGCAGGTCTTCCTCCTGGCGACGGAGTTGCTGAAGCCGGAGGCTGCTTCCGGCGAAGTCGATCTCGGGGTATTCTTCGTAACTGCGAATCAGTTCCTGGAGAAGCTCCCGCCGCCGTAGCTGATCGTCGATGTCCTGCTGCAGGTCGCGCTGCTTCTTTTCGCGGGGCGCAACTTTACGGTCGATCGACTGGAGTTCCTTTTCGAGGGCGACGATCTTTTCCTCATTCGTCCAACCCAGGATGTACCGGCGCCGGTCGTCGATGCGGTGTCGGTCGTCCTTGTCATGGCGGAAGCGGCCGGATTTTACCAGGCCCTCCTTGGTGAGCCCGCGGGGTGACTGCTGGAAGTCGGCCAGCGTCTCGCAGCATTCGTAGTCGTAGCGGGTGCGTAGCTCCCGCTCGAGCCATTCGTAGTGCTCGCTGTCGCCCCTGATCGTTACTTTATTGACTAAACTATTCGCTACCAGATTTTCTACCTCTCTGCCCCGGTGGGGGAGCGTACGCAGGTAGACTAGCCGCCCGTCCAGGTATAACCGGTTAGCGACCTTGTTGACGGCCTGGTAGTGACGCTCGGGTACGAGCAGGCTTAGGCCTAAGCCCCGTAGCACCCGCTCGATGGCTCCTTCCCAATCGCGGGCGGCCTCCCGCACGGCGAGGAGTTCTCCGGCGAACGGAAGTTCGGCGGCGGGGATGTCTAGGTCCTGCAGGAGTTTGTGGCGCAGGGAAAGGCTGCTGCGGGGAATGGACGTCGGGCGTTCGCGGAGGGACTGGAGTTCGGCCTCCGTTTCGCGCCGGTCTTCGTACAGTTTGTTGAGTTCGATGTAGGCGGACTGCTTTTCTTCCTGGAGAGTTTCGCGGGTTAGGTCGGTGTGCGCCAGTGCGGATCGGAAGTCAGTGCGCCGCTCCGCGAAGGTGGCCGCGTCATTAGGTACCGTGAAGCTGCTTTGGTCACTCAGTTGATTGAGCTGCTGCACGGATTCCCGGTAGGTCCGGGCCCGGCGTTGTCGGGTGGTTAGCTCGGCTTCGGTGCGTTGGATGTCCCCGCCTAGGGCGTTGAGGCGTTGGTAGACGTCGTTACCGCTGAGTTTAGCGCGGAGGTTGTCCAGGGCATGTTGCTGATCGGTCAGCTGTTGTTCCGTGGTGGTCAGCCTGCTGCGATTAGCGGACCACTTGGCGCCCAGGGCGTCCAGTTCTTGGCGGCTTTCGGTGAGGTTGCGGTAGGCAAAATAGCGGGGAATTTCCCGGCGGGCGGCGTCCAGTGCCTCCAGTTTTGCGGTGTATTTCTGACGGTCCTTATCCGCGGCCATCATTGGGTCGAGCTGGTCGAGCTGGCGGCGGGCTACGCGTACGGCCGCGTGGGCGGCGCGGGCATCGTCGAAGCTTTTGATGAGGGCTTCGATGGCCGCACCGATGTCGGTGTGGCCGAGCATGCGTTCGCGGACGAACTCGGTGAGGTTACCCACCTGCTTCATGCTGACCGTCTGGTAAAACAGGTCGAGTGCTTCGGGGCGTTTGATGCCGAAGCGGCGCATGAAGTGGCTCATGTATGCCGTGAACGATTTATGGTCCTGTACGCGCTCATCGTTGCGTAGCCTACGCCGCAGCCGGTTGACGTCCCCACCGAAGTCTGCGAAATCACCGGTCACCGTCAACGGTCTTTCGGCAGTGAGGTACATCCTACTGATGTTATTCGCCCCTTCGTACAGTACCTGCGCCAGGGCATAATCGTTGCCGGTGCCCTCGTTGTAGAAATTGGCGATAATGACGGAGTAGTGCTCGCCGCCGGCGCGGAGGTACACGTCTTTGGCCTTCGCCGTGCCGGACACTTTTTCGTTCTTGTAGGCCCCCAGCACGTAGGTTTTGAGGGACCGTTCCCGCGTCTCGGCTCCGGCGGCTTTGTTGTAAACGATCTTGCGGCCGGGCACGAGTAGCGTTGTCACGGCATCGACCAGGGTTGATTTGCCCGAGCCGATATCGCCCGTGAGCAGCCCGTTGTTACCGCCCGGCGTGATGCGCCAGACGCGTTCGTGGAAGGTGCCCCAGTTGAAGACCTCCAGACTGGCCAGGCGGAAGCCGGCGCGGTGGTTATCGATGTTGGTGTTCAGGTCCAGGGTCATTCTTCTTCGGCTTGGCCGCCGCCGTGGCGGCGGCGGTGGTGGTCCTGAAGCGTGTCGTAGATGGTCTGTAGTTCGGTGATCGGCAGGTAGGCTTTGACGATGCGCCTGACCTCGTAGCGGCTGCTCTCGCCCCTCAGTTTGCCGAGGAAGCCGTACTTGACCAGCTTCTTGATGGCGGTGCCGACGGCTTCTTCCCGCTTGCGTTCGTTCGTGTCGAGCTCGTCCCAGTAAACGCGCATCATCTCGACCATGTCCCCCTCGGACAGAGACAGGCTGCCCGGGTCGCCGGCGTTCTCGAAGGCGATCAGGCGCTTGCGCAGTAGCACGAGTAGGACGGTCTGGTAATAACTCAGGTTGCGCCGGCTCATCAGGCGGGGGAAGCTGTCGTCATCCTCCAGCTCGGACTGGCGCAGGTAGGCGTAACCTTCCGGCTCGTCTACGAAAAGTTGTAGGCGCAGGGGGGCAAAGTAGTCTTCCAGGGCCCGGCGGTGCCGGAGTAGCTGTTCCCAGGCGTCGGCACGGTCGGCGTACAGAATGCCCCGCAGCAGGTGGACGGCAGCGGCGCCGAAGGCGGCGGGCGCGGTAGTGTCAGCCATGGAGAAAAATGGTTTCGGGGAAGGTCGCCGTGCGGCTGCCCTTGTTCGTACTGTAGGTGATCGCCTCTTCTCGCTCGGCGTTGATGACGGCTCGCTGGGTCCGTTCGCGGTGGGTGGCGAGGTTAAAGTAACCAATTAGCTCCGCCAGCCCTTTCTCCACCGGGATGGCCTCGACGACCTCACCCAGCGTAATCTGGGCGCGATTGCGAAGCAGGGTATCGACGCGGCCGCGTAACTCAGCCGGATCAATGTACTGCTGGGCGTAAAGCGCGGTGGCGACGACCACGTCGGGATCACCGATGGTCGGTTTTGTTCCCTTCAACTCGAGGTGTTTGGGTGGTGAGAAGGGGAGACGCTCCATGGGAAACTGTACCTCGGCAGCACCTTCAATCGTGGCAAAGCGACGGTCACTGGGTGGATCGGTGCGCACCGCTACGGCGAGTTTTTCAATCTCCCCGATGAGGTCCGTCAGCCGCTGGTGCTCGGCGTAGGCATGGGTCTGGACGAAGCGACGGAGTTGCTCCACCAGGCGGTCGGTGGTCCGGTTGACGCGGTCGGCGGCGGCTACGAGATTGGTTTCGAGGCGGGGGAGTTGGCTACGCTTTACCTCACCGGCGAGTTCCGGCAGGGCAAGGATACGCTGGAGGTAGCCCTCGAGCTCACCGCGGCTTTGTTGGTCCATGAGAAATTCCCAGAAGGCGGCAAAGGTGCGGCCCTGGTCGGAGTCGAGGATGCGTTCGCGGCTGTCGAAAATACTGTCGAGGGCGCTGCCGCGGCTCTGGTGGCGGTCCATCAATTCTTCGCGGGCCGAGGCGTTGAGCCGGCGGAAGTTGTCCTCGATCGTGCGAAAATCCGACCGCAGCCGGCCGGCGTTCTCCTCAATGAGGCGAAAGCGTTCGCGGATGCCGGTACCGTCCAGACCCGGGAGCTCACCCCGGTCGAGGTCGGCGAGTTGGGCATCGATTTCCGCACGTCGATCCTGCAGTTGCCACCGCCGCTCGTCCACGTCCTCGGTCGTCGATTCGGCAAGTTGGCGGATCATATCGAATACCTGGCGTAGACGACTTTCGGCACCGACGAATTCCGGTTTATTGAGCTCGTCTACCCACTGCAAGGCCTGCTCCCCGGCGGCGGTGAGCTCGAAGGTTACCTCATCGGAGCCGCTTTCGTAAAACTGGCGCAGGAAGCCGTCGTCTGTCCACGCATCGAGGTAGTCGCGGGCGGCGCGGGGGTAGGCGGATTCGTCTCCGTCGTTGAGCGCGAACAGGTGGTCATCGAGCCTGGCGGTAATCTCCTGACTGCCGTAGTGATTGCGTCGTTCCTGGCGAAACGTGGCCCAGAGAAAGCTGATGATCAGCGCCGCGGTGTCTTTACGTAGTAGTTTGACGGCGGGGTGAAGGAGGAGGTGTTTAGTGGCCGGGTAGGTCATGGTGGTGTGCACAAAGTAGATACACCGGGGCAAATTGCGGAAAGCCAGGGGGGAAACAGGCCGGGCGAAACCTACTTTACCCATTCACAGCAACGAACTATACTAAAAAACGCAAACGCTATGCGGTCTACCTCCACCACTGAAAATGCAACAACCCACGTAGATAGCCTTCATGATTACCTACGTAACTCAGGTATCCCACTGTCCCCCAACCTCCGTCACCACCTGACCGCTTTCCAATCGCGCAGCTTCCGCAAGGGTGAGTTTATCGCACGCGAAGGCGCGGTGAGCGGGGGGCTTGATTTCCTGCTTAGCGGCATCGTCCGCCACTATTACCTCGTCGACGATAAGGAGATCACGCGCTGGGTTTCCCTGTCCGGTCATTTCATGACTTCCTTCAAGAGCTTTGTGGGAGAAAGCCCCAGTGCCGTCAATTTGGTTGCGGCCGAGCCGGTCGAGGTACTGCGCATCAGCCGTACCGATTTTTACGCCCTGCTGGCCGACTTCGCCGAGATGAAAAGCTTCTGGATACGCTGCCTGGAAAACGAGATGGTGAAGTACGAAGACCGCGTATCCTTATTCATCACCGCTGAATCGAGGGAACGCTACCTGCACTTCCTGGAGCACTATCCCCAACACGCTCAGCAGGTGCCCCTTAAGTACATTGCCTCGCTACTCGGGATGCAGCCCCGTCACCTGAGCCGGATCCGAAAGGAATTAGCCGCGGGCGAATAAGTAGACATATGTCCGGTAATACGGATTGGGGGTCCGCTACTTTTGCAGCGATCAATATACCCCGATGCATGCAAGCCCAGCGCCTACCGATTAATGCCGAAACAATCTCCTTCTACAACGCAGGTGTTGGAGACGTCACGCTACTTTTCCTCCACGGGGCGTTCATCCATAAGGAGTACTGGTTAGCGCAACTCAACTACTTCGCCGGCCGCTACCGGGTAGTGGCGCCCGACCTGGCCGGCCACGGTGCTTCCAGTCATGATCGGGCAGATTGGAGCGTGGAGGCTTACGGGCGGGATATCCAGGGGCTGATGCAGGCACTTGACCTGCGCAACGTAATCCTCATCGGCCATTCCTTCGGCGCCGACGTCATGCTCGAAACGGTAACGCTAGATCCCACCCGAATCATCGGACTCATCGCCGTAGACCACTTCAAGGCCGTGGGCAGCCCACCGCCCGCCGAACTGATTGATCAGTTAGTAGCGGGGCTGCGCGCCGATTTTGCCCCTACGGCCGCCAACTTTGCCCGCCAGGCCCTGCTCTCTACAGATACCGATACTGAGTTGGCCCAGCGCCTCTTTGCCGACTACGCAAGCATGAATCCTACGGTAGGCATCGCCATCTTTGAGAACATCCCCACCTACGCGGCGCGGGAGGCTACACTTTTAAACGGGCTTACTCAGAAACTTTACCTACTACACGTGACCTACAGTCCTACCGATGAGGTTGCGCTACGGCGGCATCTGGGTGATCAGTATAAGTTACGTTCGGTAGGAGGGACTTCCCATTACCCAATGGTCGAGGATGCCGCCGCCTTTAACCGGGAAGTAACGAATATAGTGGAGGAGATTCTCGCGGATACGCTCCGAGTACCTACATTCCGCTAGTTGCGGCTGGCCGATCAGCACCCGTGATCGGTGGTGGTTTGCGGGGGTGGAAGAGGTGTTACAAGTTTCTGTGCACCTGCGACCCCGGTATCCCCAGAGCTGGGTGTTCACCGCGCCCGCACCTCCTCCACCACCGGCAGCACCAACGCTTTCATCACCGCGAAACCCCGCTGCGTGGGATGCACCCCATCCGCAGCCAATTCGGCGTCCATACCATTGTCGGCATTGCGTAAAGCGGCGTGGTAGTCGACGAAGGGGATGTCCTTCTCGGCCGCCAATTCCGCCAGCCGGCGGTTTAATGCGACGATCATTTCTGACCGGTCACCTACTTCGGGCCGCCAGCTGAAGGCCGTCGACGGCACCACCGCGGCCAGAATGACCGCGATGTCGTTAGCCTGAGCCAGCTCCACCATCGAGCGGATGTTGCCGACGGTGAAGTCGGGGTCGTACGGGCCGGTGTTCTCGGCCACGTCGTTGGTGCCGATGTGGACAACGACGGCGGTAGGCTCCAGGTCGATGACGTCCTGGCGGAAGCGCAGCAGGAGCTGGGGAGAGGTCTGCCCACTGATGCCCCGGCCGACGAAGTTGTTATCGGCGAAGAAGGCGGAATCTTCCCGTACCCAGCCTTCGGTGATGGAGTTGCCCAGAAAGACCACCCGCTGTTCGTCTGCGGAGGGGGCGGGGAGGGCTGCGTTGGCGTCTTGGTAGCGGGCTAGGTTGGCGAAGTCACCCTGGGCGGTGGTGGCGGTGAGGGTGAGGAGGAGCAGGAGGAAGGTGAGTGCGGTACGCATGGTAATTAGTTCGGACAGTGGAAAGGTACGGGATTAAGAGTCGTTGCACCTGCGTCCCCGCCCTGTGTTTTTGTCTTACCTTGGTCCGAGGCAACCAGAGCTATTCCCCCAACAGCAGCCTGTAATCTATCTACTGTATGAAACAGCTAATGCTTCTGGGGATCACGCTATTCCTGTGCGCGGGGGGGCTCTTTTCCCAGCACAACGTACTCATCAATCAGATTGGCTACCGACCGCAGGACCGCAAGGATTTTCGGCTCAACGTGGCGGCTACCAGCTTCGAGCTACTGGATAACAGCGGCACTGTCGTGTATCGGGGAGAGGTGGTACAGCAAACCAGACCGGATCAGGGGGCGCTGGAAGAGGTCTGGATCGGGGATTTTTCCTCCTTTACCGGGGAGGGTGAGGGGTATTACATCCGGCTGGATGACGGAGCGGTATCCGATGCCTTCACCATCAGCGGCGAGGTATACGACGAGGTTTTTCGTACGGCGGTGCGAGGACTTTACGTGACGCGGTGTACCTATGCGGTGCGAGATACCGTGGTCAGTCACGGGGTATGTCACGCGAATGCCGGGGGGGCAGTGGTCGAGATACGCGGTGGGCAGACGACCTACCTGCCCGACGACAGAGAGGTAGCCGGCGGGTGGCATAATGGTGGCGACTACCGCCGCTCCACCATCAGCGCGGCGCAGGCCATCCATCGCATGCTCAATACCGTAGAGCGCTTTCCCACCAAATTTGACGAATATGCTACCACGCTGGCTCCGGGAGAGGGCCCCACCGGGTGGCCCGACCTCCTCGTCGAAATCAAATGGGGCCTGGACTGGCTAGCCGGTCTACAGGATAGCGGGGGAGGTATGCCTACCGGCCTGGGTCCCGTCGGCAACACCCACCCCGGGCGCGTAAAGCCGCAGGACGACACATCGGACTACTTCATCGGTACGGCGCATGCGGCCAACAGCGGCAAGGCCGGTGCCGTGCTGGCTAGGGCAGCCCGTATTTTCGCGACCTACGACAGCGACCTGGCCACTAGTTACCTGACCAAAGCGGTGAAGGCCTACACGTTTTTGGAGCAGGGTGGAGGTGTGAATCCTCCTAAATCGATAACCACCTACGAGTTCAATGGAGGCTGGCGGGAGGACTTCCTGTGGCTAGCTCTGGAGTTGTACCTGACCACCGGGGAGCAGCGGTACCACGATCGGTTCCTGAGCCTGTACGACGCTATCGTGACGGAAAATGACGGGGCCGCGTTTCCGGGCGAGTCGGTGAGCACCCACACCATGCGGTCCGAAAACCTTCAGGAAACCCTGCTGCGCTACTGCCTGATCGAAGACCTACCCACCGAGGCTTCGGTCAGGGGATCGATATGGCAGGCCGCACGCGCTGCCCTGGACCCCCTGGTAGGGCAGTGGCGCAACATGGGTTACGGGTACGTCCTTCCCCCCGCATTCTGGACGCAGCGGCACACCGTCGGCAATATGCTCCATAAGGCGTGGACCCTGCTGACGGCCTACCACGTCAGCCTGGTCATGGGGCCCGTCCCGCTGAAGGGCTACCGGGATGTGGCATTGGATCAGGTAAATATCTTGCTGGGACGTAACCCCCTCAACCAAACCTTCGTCACGGGAGTGGGGCGGCGCTTCGTCACCGATCCCCACCTGCGGCTGACTACCCTGGGTGGGGTACCCGCGGGCATGCCGGTGAAGGGACCTACCTACGATGATGGTTTTCTAGCGCACCAGCGCGCAAATGGGTTAGCGATCGCTCCCGCTCCCGCTAGAAACTACATTGACGACAAGTATAAGCACTGGGTGAACGAACCCGACGTGGAGGCCACCGCCTACTTCATCGCCTTTACCGGTTACCTGGCCTCCGATAAGCGTAGTGGCATTTCACCTACAACCCCACAGCAAGGGGCTTTGGTGATACGTGCCCGCGGAGACTGCGGCGAGGAAACCATGGAGTTGAGAATAAACGGGGAGCGGGTAAAAAGCTGGGAGAATGTGGGCACAAGTTTTACTGATTACACCTACGCAGGCTTTACGGGCGGGGAGGTGTCGATCCATTTCACCAACGACCGCTACCTATCCGGTGGCGACCCGACCTGCTCCGACCGCAATCTGACGGTCGACTACCTAAAGGCCTGTGGCACCATCTACCAAACGGAAACGGAGGCTACCGAAACGGCGAACTGCTGCCTGGATAAGCCCGAGAAGCTGTATACGAACGGCGATTTTGATTTCGGAAAGCTGACCTGCAACGGCAGTGCGCCGGGGTTGGGTAGCCTGAGGCAGGAACGGTTCGAGGAGGTACGGGTGTTTCCCAATCCGGCTCAGGAGCGGGTTGTCATCCAGGGACCGCGACACTACGACGTCAGTCTGCACGACCTGTCCGGGCGGGTGGTGCACCAACAAACGGGGCGATCCGGGACGGCTACCCTAGCGGTCGCTACGTTTCCTCCGGGCATTTACCTGCTCAGGGTGCGGGATACCGACCTGAAGCTGATGCATACGGAGCGGTTGGTGATCGAGTAAACCCCTCTGCCCCCGCGGCCCCGCCCTCACTACTCCGTCCCCCGAGCCTCCTCGGTGGCATCCAACAGATCCTGCGTAGCCTTCTTCAGCTCCGCCACCGTACCCTCCGCATCCTCAGTTTCCTCCGCACCCGCGTCCCCGCCCTTCTTTTTGCCGCGGCGGCGCGTCTTGCGGTGCTCGTCGGCCTCGTCCACCTTGTCTTTGGCTTGTTGGGCAGCGACGGCCTCGGCTTCCGCCTGCACCTCCGGACTGCTCTCCGCCCCCGACTTCACCGGGAAGGGCTCCTTGCTGAATACGAGCTCGTCGTCGCCGACGTCGGTGTAGATGGTATCACCGGCCAGAAACTTACCGCTGATTAGGTCCTTGGACAACTCATCGCTCAAGTCCGACTGTAGCACCCGCTTCATGGGCCGGGCACCGAACTGTGGATCGTAGCCCCGCTCGGCCAGCCAGTCCAGGGCGCGGTCGCTGATCTTCATGACCATGCCCTGGCGGGCGAGCATCTTCTCGGTGCGGCGCAGCAGCAGGCGGGCGATCTGCTTGATCTCCTTGCGGTCGAGCGGCAGGAACATGATGCGCTCGTCGATGCGGTTGAGGAACTCGGGGCGCAGGTTGTCCTTCAGGGTCTCGAAGACCTCTTCGCGGGTGGTATTGATGATGTCCTGGCGGTGCTCATCGCCCACGTTGGCCAGGTCCTCGAAGTTTTCCAGGATGGTATCTGACCCCATGTTGGAGGTCATGATGATGAGGGTGTTCTTGAAGTTGGCCACCCGTCCGCGGTTATCGGTGAGGCGGCCGTCGTCGAGGACCTGGAGGAGGATATTGAAGGTGTCCGGGTGGGCCTTTTCGATCTCGTCGAGCAGCACAATGGAGTAGGGCCGCTGGCGCACGGCCTCGGTGAGCTGACCGCCCTCATCGTAGCCCACGTAGCCGGGAGGGGCCCCCACGAGCCTACTCACGGTATGCCGCTCCTGGTACTCGCTCATGTCGATGCGGGTGATGGCCCGCTCGTCATTAAACAGCACCTCGGCCAGCGCCTTGGCGAGCTCCGTTTTACCTACCCCGGTGGGGCCGAGGAAGATGAAGCTGCCGATGGGCCGGTTCTCGTCCTGTAGTCCGGCGCGGCTACGGCGTACGGCATCCGATACGGCGCGCACGGCCTCCTCCTGCCCGATGAGTCGTTTGTGTAGCTCGTCTTCCATGACCAGCAGCTTATCGCGGTCGCTCTGCAGCATGCGCTGGACGGGGATACCGGTGGAGCGGGCCACTACCTCGGCGATGTCGTTAGCGGTGACCTCCTCGTTGGTGAAGCGCTTTTCGTCGGGGAGATTTTCGAGCTCCTTATCGGCACTGGCGAGTTGCTTTTTGAGGTCCTGCAGCTGGCCGTAGCGGATCTTGGCTACGGTCTCGAAGTCGCTGTTGCGCTCGGCCTTGGCGGCCTCGTGCTCCAGCTCCTCGATGGTCTTTTTGATGTGCTGACTGTTGTCGACCAGCTCCTTTTCGTTGCGCCAGCGGGCGCGGAGGCTATCGCGCTTTTCGCGGGCGTTGGCGATCTGCTCCTCGATGATCCTGAGTTTCGGCTCGCTGCCCTCCCGCTTGATGGCTTCGCGCTCGATCTCGAGCTGGCGCACGCGGCGGTCGCCCTCGTCGATCTCCTCGGGCACGCTGTCGAGCTCCAGGCGCAGGCGGGCGGCACTCTCGTCGATCAGGTCGATGGCCTTGTCGGGCAGGAAGCGGTCGGAGATGTAGCGGTTGCTGAGCTCGGCGGCGGCCACCAGGGCCTCGTCGAGGATCTCGATCTTGTGGTACACCTCGTAGCGCTCCTGCAGGCCGCGGAGAATACTTACGGTGTCCTCTACGCTGGGCTCCTCGATGCGTACGGTCTGAAAGCGGCGCACCAGGGCCTTGTCCTTTTCGAAGTACTTCTGGTACTCGTCCAGGGTGGTAGCGCCGATGGTGCGTAGGTCGCCACGGGCCAGGGCGGGCTTGAGGATGTTGGCGGCGTCCATGGCCCCGTTGCCGCCACCGGCGCCGATGAGGGTATGGATCTCGTCCACGAAGAGGATGAAGTTGCCGTCGCTCTGGGTCACCTCCTTGATCACCCCCTTGAGGCGCTCCTCGAAGTCGCCTTTGTACTTGGCCCCGGCCAGCATACCGGCGATGTCTAGTACAAAGATCTTCTTCTCCTTAAGGCTCTCCGGTACGTCCCCCTTGACGATGCGCCAGGCGATGCCCTCCACGATGGCGGTCTTACCTACGCCGGGCTCGCCGATGAGCAGGGGGTTGTTCTTCTTGCGGCGGCTCAGGATCTGCAGCAGGCGGCGAATCTCCTCGTCGCGGCCCACGATGGGATCGAGCTTCCCGTTCTCCGCCCGCTCGTTCAGGTTGACGGTGTACTTCTCCAACAGGTTGTAGGTATCGTCGCCGGAGGGTTCCTCTACGCTACGGCCCTTGCGTAGCTCCTGGATGGCGGTGCGGATACCGTCATTGGTGGCTCCCAGCTCCTTGAGGATGCGGGCCCCTTTATCACTCGCTCCCTGGATAATTCCCAGCATCATCAGCTCGATGGAAATGTACTGATCCCCGAAGTCGACCAGCATTTTCTTGGCCCGGCTCAGCGCCCGGTTGGCATCACCCGTCAGGTACTGCTTGGACGTGCCCTTCACGCGGGGGTAGTCGCTCAGCACCTGCTTGAGCTCACGGCGCACGTCGGCGATCCCCACCCCCACTTTTTTGAGGATGAAGTCGGCCACGCTTTCGTCGACCGTCATGATACCGGCCAGGAGGTGGGGCGTATCCACCTGCTGCTGGTCCATTTCCTTGGCGATCTTCTGCGCCTGAATGATGGCCTCCTGGGCCTTGGTCGTAAAATTCTCGTAGGTCATATGCGCTCGTATCGCTTAGTCAAACCGTAATTTAAAGTATACCCGCACCGGCCCGGATTGATCCGATACCTCCCAGGCAGAAGATTCGACCAACGTCGTACCCACGTAGTCCATCGTCGCCCGGTCGGGCTGGCCCCGGAAGCGGAAGTCGGTCAGCGTCCCGTCGGGCTGCACCAAAAAACTCACCCGCACCTTCCCTGCCGGCACCCCCTCCGGCCGGCCGGCCTCGATGCGTTCGCGCAGCTGGCGGTATCCTTCTACGGGTAGGGCCCGGCTTTGTTGTTTGATCAGGGGCTCCATGGTGATCTCGGCCCGTGCTGCATTTTCCGCAAAAGCATCTGCCCCCGCCCGTGAGGCTAGCGGCGTCAGTCCGATCTGCAACTGCTCGTCCACTCCAAAGAGCTCCACGGTCTCCTGCTCGTAGCCGGCGGCGCGTACCATGATCTCGTTGAGCGTCCGGTCCTGCGGTAGTCGGAAAACGCCGTTGCTATCCGTACGTTCACCCAGGGCCTGGCCTAGCCGTAGCACCTCGGCTCCTACAATAGGGTTGCCCTCCTCATCCGTCACCTCACCGGTCAGCGGCGGGGGTGGGGCGGGCAGGGTAGGGGTCTCGGTAGCTGCCCGTGGGGCAGGGGCCGACAGCGGTGTAATTTTGCGGACGGAGGCGGTATTTGCCACCTCCGCGGGTGCTTCCCCGGCAGCCTCCTCTTTCGCCACTTCTTCTACGGGCGCGGCGGTGGATTGGGGCGGGGCCGCAGGTGCAGCGTCATTGGGCAGGGGCGTAGGGGGCGCTGCCGGCACCGGAGCACGCCGTTCGAGGGCAATCTCAGCCTCGTCACCCGCAGCGAAATACTGGGGCAGCAACCACACGGACAGGCCCAGTAGCGTCGCCACGCTGGCGGCAATCGCGTAGGTGGTGTAGCGGGCCCGTGTGCGGGGTACGGCCTTTAGCCCCGGTTGCACCCGTTCCATCATCCTGGCGATGTGCGCCTGGTGATCGGCCTCGGGGGCGGCTTGCAGTCCGACGAGTGCCTCCCGAAGTTCCGGTTCGCTCTGGGCACGCCGCTCCAGCTCCGCCTCTTCCGGCGCAGTGATCGCCCCGCTGATCCAGCGGCGCAGGAGGTCCTCGCTTTGGTGGTCCTTAGTTGACACGGGGGGAGTCGGTTTCGGGGGCGTCGGCGGCCTGGGCTTCCAGGCACCGCTTCAAGTTACGCCGGCCGTTCTGTAGATGAGAACGCACCTGCCCTACACTTAGATTTAAGTTGGCGGCGATGGACTGGTAGCTATGCCCCTCCGCCAGGTAGAACAGGTGGATGCAGCGGCGTTGTGCGTCGCCGAGTTCTTTCATGCAACGGTGTAGGGGGCGGGTATCGTCATCGGTAGCATTATCTAATGGATGCTGAAACTCGGCCAATTGCATAAGTCCGTCGTCAGCCCCGGTCAGCGCTAGGGGGTCGCGCTGCTCCCGGCGCAGCTGCATCAGGCAGTGGTTGCGCACCAGCGTCTGGAGCCAGGAGCCGAAATTACCTACCTCGTGCTCCGGCAGCTTAGCCAGCAGGATCGGGAACACCTCCGCACCTGCGTCCTCCGCCCGCTGTGGTGTACCGAGGTAGCGCAGGCACCAGCCGTAGATGCGTGCGGCGTAACGCTGGTAGAGGGGCAGCAGCTCCCGGGGGGTGGGGGAGCGGCGGAAGCGGTCGAGGAGTTCGGCGTCCGACATCCCGCAAAGTACAATGCTGCCTCCGGCAGCACCAGCAAAATGCAGCCTCTGGCTGCGCTGGCTGTTTCTGCTAAATTTAAAACTATTTGTATGTTTACATTGAATAAAACACAAATAGTGAGAATCCAACACATCACCCACACCCCCATCCACCTCACCTACCGTCTCTACGGTAGTATCCCCAATCTCCCCCTCCAGAAACTACATAGTAGCCTATGCTACAAAAAGCTACGCCTGAAGCAACAGCTCGATCAGGCTCGGCAACGCAAAGACCGGGAAGAGATAGACCGGTACCGAAGTGCGCTGACCCATACAGAGATCGACCACTATCTTCAATACGATAACCTCCTCGACCGCCCCGTAGGGGGACCGGCCTACCTTGTGGATGAGCGCGCCAAGCGCATTGTCATAGCCTCCTGGCACCATATTGCTCACCAGCGCGGACTGCACATTTATGCGATCAGCGTCATGAGTAATCATGTGCATGTACTGTTAGAAACAGTTGATGAAGAAACCCAAGTAAATCTCCCACAGATTCTGGAGGATCACAAAAAGTATACGGCTACTCAATTGAATAGACTCCACGGTACGAAAGGCCGCCGTGTGTGGGCGGAAAAAGAGTATTGCCGGGAGGTGCGGCGGGGTACGTTTGAGCAGGTGCTCTGGTACGTGCTCAGTAATCCGGTGAAGGCCGGACTGACGGACGAGCCGCTAAGCTGGGTAGGGAATTGGTGGAATAAGGAGGTGTACGCGAGTTTCATAGCCACTCGGGTGGCTTAAGCGCAGCCGGAGGCTGCATTTTGCTGGCGCGGTCGGAGACCGCATTGTACTACCGCGGTCGGAGACCGCATTGTACGGGCAAACAATTCAGCAGACAGCCGGTACTACCACCATGAACGAACATACCTACGTAGCCATAATGGCCGGTGGCGTCGGCTCCCGCTTCTGGCCCGCCAGCCGGGAAGACAAACCCAAGCAATTCCTCGATATCGCCGGCGATGGCCGCAGCCTGCTGCGCATGACCTTCGACCGCTTCCTGAAGCTCACCTCGGCCGATAAGATCTTCATCGTCACCAACGATAAGTACAAGCAACTCGTCAAGGACCACCTGCCCGAGGTCATCGACCAGCAGATCCTCTGCGAGCCCAGCCGCAACAATACCGCCCCCTCGGTGGCCTACACCGCCTTCAAGCTGCACGGTATCGACCCCAAGGCCAACTTCGTGATCGCCCCCAGCGACGCGCTCATCGTCAACGACACCCTCTTCACCGCCAACATCAACAAGGCTTTGCGCTTCACGGCCGAGAACGACGCCCTCCTCACCCTGGGCATCTCCCCCGACGCCCCCCACACGGGCTACGGCTACATCCAGTTCCTCGACGAGCAAACAAATACCGACGACGTCTACCGCGTCAAGCGCTTCACCGAGAAGCCCGACCTACCCACCGCTAAGAGCTTCCTCAAATCCGGCGACTACCTCTGGAATGCCGGTATTTTCATCTGGCGCGCCCGGACCATCCTCGACGCCTACGAGCAGTACGCCCCCGATATCTACGCCCTCCTTAGCCAGGGCCTCGACCGCTACAACACCGACCAGGAACAGGCCTTCATCGACGAGTTCTACCCCCAGACACCCAGCATCTCCGTCGACTACGCCATCATGGAGAACGCCGACAACATTTACACCATTCCCGCCCAGTTCGGCTGGTCGGACCTCGGGGCCTGGGGCGCGCTCTACCACGAGAGCAATAAGGATAAGGACGGTAACGTCCTCACCGGCCGCGTCGTCCTTGAAGATACCCACAACAGCTTCATCCGCGGCCCCAAGGACAAGCTCGTCGTCGTCGGCGGCGTAGACGATCTACTGGTCATCGATGAGGGTGATGTGCTGCTGGTCTATCCCCGTAACCGCGAGCAAGAAATTAAGGCGTTGCGGGCGCGGGTGGAGGAGCTGCATGGGGAGGGGTATGTGTAGTGGTGAACTACCCATACCTAGCAGCAAACTGCACCACCGTAGGCCGAAACCACCAAAACGCCCCCAGCATCAGCACCACCAGCCCCAGCGGCTCGAAGTTGTAGGTCAGTAGCGCGATCATCGTAAGCAGGAAGGTGGCACTGGTAATGATGGCCAGCCGGATGTACACCGTAGCCCGGTAGCTACTCGCCGCCCGCTCCCGGATACCCTTCTGCTTAGCCACCGTGCGTGCACGAAACTGATCGATGAACCAGGCGCCGCCTACCATACACACCGCGTAGCCCGCCACGACGTAGATGTCCGTTGCCGCATCCATAAAGTACCGCACCGGCCGTCCCCGGATCAGAAACCACACTACGACGGCAAAGAGCAGTTGCGCCATGAGCACCGCGTAAAATGCGGTCTGCAGCTGTTGGAACCAGCGGTTACTCGATGCCATGCATCATCTTTTTCATCCAGCCGGAGATGGCGACGAAGATCAGGCCCGCCGCAATGGGCACCGCAGCGAAAATACCGAAGAAGCCACTCAGGCCGATCTGCTCAGCGATGGGATCGATGTACGACCCCGTGAGACCAGCAGCGAAATTGGCGATGAAGTTAGCCACAAAGAAGACCCCGAACATCAGGCCAACCAGTCGTACCGGAGCTAGCTTAGAGACGTAGCTCAGTCCTACCGGCGAGATACAGAGCTCCCCGAGGGTGTGGAATAAGTAAGCCGCGATGAGCCAGAACATGCTTACGCTAGCTGTCTTGGCCCCGTCAGGGATACTCAATGAGCCGACCGCCAGAATCGCAAAGCCGATGCCAAGCAGGATTAAACCCAGTGCAAACTTGACCGGTCCACGCCGTAAGAAGGAGATCTTGCGCTCCCAGAGATTAGCAAAGGCCGGCGCAAAGCAAATGATAAACAGACTATTGAAGATCTGGAACCAACCGGCGGGTACCTCCGGGGCTTCCTCCGTGAACTGCTCGTAAAGCATGTTACCGATCAGCATCCAGATGATGACGAAGGCCATGGCCAGTACCACATTGGATAGGGTATAGGTGCGGAAGGTGATGCCAAAAAGCTTCAGCAGCACGTAGGTAAGTACCACCACCGGAATCACCGTAATGAGCGTATTCGCCACCCTAAAAATGCTCGCGCCATCTCCGGTCAGGGTACGCGCCGTATAGTCCCGCGCAAAGATCGTCATCGACCCCCCGGCCTGCTCGAAGGCCCACCAGAAGAAAATGATGAAGAAGCTAAATACGATGATCGACCACACCCGGTCCAGCTCCACCTTCTTCAGCGATTTATCACTCACGATCCAGCCTACGAAGGCGATCACCGAGCCCAGAATGATGGGCGGCATAAACTCCTTGCTAAAGGTCTGTAGCGCGTTGGGTTTGGCCTCGGTAAAGGTCGACAGTAGGTAATAGACCACCGCGGTGATTGCCAGCCCGATGAGCCCCCAGGTCACCGCCCGCTTGCCGTCGTCATCTCCACCCACCGAGGGCGTAAAGTCTTCCGCCCGCTCCGCCCGACTATCCAGCGTCTGCATGGAAGCATCCACCGTAAAGCCCTCGGGCTCCACGGCCTCCGCCTCGGTCACGGAGGTTTTAGCCCGGTTGCGCTCGTCAGTCTCCCGCGGCGAGAGGCCAATGTCCCCGAAGATGTCCTGCGCATACCAGAACTGCACCAGCCCGATGAACATGAATACACCCGCCAGCCCAAAGCCGTAACCATACCCGTAGTTCGGGTTCTCCCCGTAGTAGCTACACAGCAGAATACCCAGAAAGGCCCCCGCATTGATACCCATGTAGAAGATGGTGTAGGCACCGTCCTTCCGCTCCGTATCCTTTTCGTACAACTGCCCTACAATTGAGGAGATATTCGGCTTGAATAGTCCGTTACCCACAATCAAGAGCCCCAAACCGGTATAGAAGAGCCCCGAGGTCTCAAACGCCATCGCCGCGTGGCCCAGCGTCATGATGAATGCCCCCAGCACCACCGCCTTGCGGTACCCCAGCAGCCGGTCGGCAATGATGCCCCCGATCATGGGCGTGAAGTACACCAGCCCCGTATAGATGCCGTAAAGTGCCAGCGCATCCGCCCGGTCCCACGGCTCGTTACCAAAGGCTACGTCCACCAGGAACACCACCAGCAACACCCGCATCCCGTAATAACTAAACCGCTCCCACATCTCCGTAAAGAAGAGCACGAAAAGCCCCGGCCGGTGCCCGAAAATACTCCCCCCGTCCTCCGGGTGCCTCACTGTAGTTGCGTCCATATCCTAATTATCCTATGTTTTCTTGCCGCCGGCCGGCGCTAGCCGGTCCGACTCCGTGTACCTCTTGTCCCAGCAGTCTCTGTGAAACCTCCGTGAAACCCTCCGAGTCCTCCGTGGTGAATCCTCGGAAGCACAGCGACGAGCCCCAAGAAACAAAATTACTTCCGACCCCCCCCGCATAGCCACCCGCACCGCCGCCCCCACTAAGCCCCCTAACCCCGCCGTCACGCCCCCCCACAGGGCCGTCACCACCACCAGCACCCACCCCGTCGCCACCCCAAAGGTCACCGCCAACCGATCCCCCAGCCGCCCCTCCGAAGCTACGTGTAAATAGCCCGCATACGCCCCCCACACCATCGCCGCCCCCAGAAAGGCAAACCAGAACCCACCCCGCCGCCACACCGGCAGCAGAAAAGCCAGCGCCAGCGCCCCCACCGCCGGAGCGTACCAGCTCGCCCCCGTAACGAGACACAGCACGCACACCCCCATCACCCCCAGCAGTAAGATCAGTCGGTACATCGGCCCCTATTCGAATACCCAGCTGCCGATCGGCTCCACTGGTTTAGTCCATCGCGTAAGCTCGTGGTAGCGGCCCTCGGCCCATTCCCCAAAGCCATTATCGTAGTAGCGGCTTCCCGGATTACCCGATGCACCCCCCGGAAGTGCGCCCCAGCCCCGCGGCTCCGCGCCTAGCTCGATGACCATCCGCCAGCTACCGCCGAAGTTATCGTCCACCACCCGCGGCGTATTGCGGCCCCCGCCAGTTGTAATCAGCGGGGAGCCGAAGCCCGGGATCTTGCCTAGGTGATCGATATGCGCATCCCGCTCCTCGGCCCAGGTGGGCGGTAGTTCCCCGTCGAGCTCGTCGAGTAACTCGTCAAACACCCGCTGGGTCAAGGTCGCCGCCGTCTCACGAAAACTGGTGGAGTCAATATCAAAAATGACATTCCCGGGTTCGTCCCGCATGAGCTCGGTCAACTTCCAGCTTTCTACCCGCAATAGGCCACTGCCCGGCGCGAACTCATCGAAGGCTAGCGCGTACAGCCGCCGCCCGAAGCGCTCGAACAGCGTAGCCCCCCGGCTCTCCCCCCCGTAGCGGTAGTCCCACTCCGACAGCAGCCGCAGCAGCCGCCGCCCGTCGGCATCCAGCTGCGTCCGGTCCAGCCGGGCGAGCAGCAGTGGGGTCAGCTCTTCGGCCTGTAGGGAGTAGTCGTCGAGCTGCAGTTCCTTCATCCTGCGCTGATTCATCGTCGGTTCCCGCTCCAGCACCCGGTTGATGTAGCGGCCGCGGTACTCGTCGAAGTAGCCAAGGTAGTAGTAGGGATAGCCCGGCCCCGTGGTCACCTGATTGGCCGAGCTCACGTAGCCCCGCGCCGGATTATAATGCACCGGCCGCTCGTCAAAAGGGATCACCCCCTGCCAGTTGTTCCGGCTACTATCCCCCTCCCGGATAAATCTGCCCTCCCCCGGCTCCCGCAGCGGAAAAAAGCCGTTCGGACGGATCGCCACGTCCCCGTCCCGCGCCGCAAACACAAAGTTCTGCGCCGGGTCCACGTAGCCCCGCAGCGCCTCCACGTAGTCGCCGTAGTCCCGCGCCTGCATCAGCTTCAAAAATGTCATCACCGAAGTATGCGGCCGCACCGCACTACCCGGCTCGTCCTGTGCCCGCCACCGCATGGCCAGTTCCGCGTAGGGGCCCTCCGTCTCCGGCACCGGACCGAAGTACGTCCAGGGCGTCCGCACGATCCGGTCCTTTTCCCCCTTCACCCGTAGCGTATCCGTGATAAACACGGTAGCCACCTCCCGCCCGTCGAGCCGGTAGGCGGTCCGCGCCGTATCCACCCAGTCGATGCGGTACCAGTCCGTCACGTCGTGGCCCACGTTCGTCTCCCCCCAGGCCACGTAGTCATTGAAGCCCATCATCAGCCCCGGCGCCCCGGCCAGTCCCACTCCCCGCGCACTACAGCCCGGAAAGCTGATTTGCGCCTCGTACCACACACTCGGAAAACTCAGCTGCAGGTGGGGATCGTTGGCCAGCAGCGGCGCGCGGGTGTTTGTACGGGCGGGAGCCACGGCCCAGTTGTTACTCCCATTGTCGGGGTCGGGCGGAACAAGCGTGTACGCAGTACTATCGTCAGACAACCAAGCGGGCGGGGCCGCAGGTGCAAAGTCCATCGAAGGCAAAAAAGACAACTGACTCGTCACCCCCCGCCCATCCGGCACCACCGGACTGTTTCCGGGAAACCGCTCCGGAAACAACTCGCGAAACTGCTCCGCCGGTAGTACTGCCCGGGTACGTGTAGCTTCCGCATCCTCGTAGCGCCCGCTCAGTCCGGCCGACATCCCCTTCACCAGCAGCGCCGAGCGGTAGGGCGACCAGCGCAGGGGGGTATGGCCGAGTAGTTTGTACTCGACGGGGTAGTCTTCGGGGGCGAGCTGGTCCAGGTAGGCATTGACGCCGTCGGAGTAGGCCTGCAGTGCCGCGTAGTCTGCCGGGAAGTGTTCGCGCATCGTGTCCACGGCAAGCCGGGCCATCTGCCGAAAGCCCCGGTGTATTTGCACCATGTCGCGCTCCACCATCGACTCGCCCAGCACCTGCGCCAGCGCCCCCTCCGTGGCCCGCGTGCTGATGTCCATCTGCCACATCCGGTCGTAGGCATTGGCGTAGCCCTGTAGGAAACAGGCACTCTCCAGGCTACCGGCGATGATGTGGGGTACGCCCCGCTCGTCGAAGTGGACCTCCCCCCGCGCCACGGGGTTATCCAGGTGAAAGCTAAGCTGCTCCGTGCGCATGCCCTCCCCGGTGTTTTGCCAGAAGCCGCGGGCGGGGTTAAAGAAGTTGCCCAGGGCGGGTAGGGGGA
This sequence comes from Saprospiraceae bacterium, assembly GCA_958295895.1. Lineage (GTDB taxonomy): Bacteria > Bacteroidota > Bacteroidia > Chitinophagales > Saprospiraceae > Neolewinella. The sequence goes on from CATQHI010000032.1 coordinate 24,275, forward strand.
GGCCGGCTAGCCCTGCGACGCTACCGAGCACGAGCCAGGCGGCTAGGAGTAGGGTGGCGAGTAGGGCGGGGGTCCAGCGCATGGGGGAAGTGAATAGTCTGCGCCTAGCGGCGCGTTGGGTTTACCACAGATTGAGCACAGATTAATCACAGATTTCAGCAACCATGAGGTTGTTCTGTATGGAGTACTGAGCCGCGGAGCGGTCTTAATCTGTATTAAATCTGTGGTGAACTTACCTTTCAGCAGCGGAGCTGCACAATCACAGTGAGGCCCAAGGTACGCGACCCACCCAACACCACCCAGCGAACCATCCCCGCCCCCCCACATTATACTCCCTCAGCCGTTTATACCCCCGATGCGTCTTCTGGTTCTCTTCTTGCTCTGCATACTTATCACCGCCTGCGACGGGGGCACCCGCGACCGCCGCGCCGCTCGTGGAGACGACTATGTCAGCGCCCCCGATCACCTCTACTTTCAGAACATCCGCAGCCGCGATTACCGGGCCGCAACCCCGGAGGAGGGTATTGTAGCCTACCACCACGACGACCTGGGCACTGGGGCCAAGCTCGTGCTGGTAGAATACTGGCTAGAGGACCGCGCCGAGCTCCAACTCGACGGTCAGGCATTGGCCCACGACCAAGTGGCGGCGCTGCGGCAAGCGGTGCAGACGGGCAAGAGCGTGGCCTTTAGCGAGGATAAGGCCCGGGCTGCCGCACTGGAGGTGGTCGACGATTACCTGCGGCTAACGGGCGGATAACAATAGAAAACTATCTAGCCTAGGTAACGGTACTTTACCCGTGCCCCCCACCACCGACCCCCAGGCCCTCCTCGACCACTACCACGACCGCTTCAACCGGCCGGCTTTCGTGGCCGACGATCCCATCGGACTGGTACACGCCTTCACCGACCCCCGCGACCGCGAGATCATCGCCTTCTGGGTAGCCATGCTCGCCTGGGGCCGCCGGGCCACCATTATCGACAAGGGGCAGCAGCTGATCGAGGGCATGGGCGGTGAACCCTACAATTTCATCATGAACTGCGGTGACTGCTCAGAATCCATCACCCGCGCGCTCGGTCACTGGAAGCACCGCACCTTCACTCCCACCGATACGGCCTACTTTCTGCGCTGGTTGCACTGGTTCTATCAGCGCCACGACAGCTTAGAAGAAGCTTTCACCCAGCACCTTACCCCCAAGGATATTACCATCGAGCCCGCCCTACGTGGCTTCCACGACCTATTCTTCAGTCTGCCAGAGGCCCCCCACCGCACCCGCAAGCACGTAGCCACCCCCGCCCGCAAGTCGCGCTGCAAGCGCCTCTGCATGTTCCTCCGCTGGATGGTCCGCTCCGACGACCGCGGCGTCGATCTCGGCCAGTGGACCGGCATCCGCCCCGACCAGCTCTGTATCCCCGTCGACGTACACGTAGAGCGCACCGCCCGCGCCCTGGGCCTCCTGACCCGCAAGCAGTGCGACTGGCAGGCCGTCCTGGAGCTTACCGCTAAGTTGAAGGAATATGATGATAAAGATCCTACTCGCTACGACTTCGCGCTATTCGGCATCGGAGTAGAAAATGTAGTACTAGAAAACACAACTGCGTAGCAGTTCCCCACACTGACCCCGAATGAAATTCGGGGGACCGAAGGCCAAAAAAGAACCCCCGTACCCAAAAATAGGGGCCGGAGGCTCACTTTACACTCACTAGTATATATGAAACTTAATCAACTGCCTGAATAACCCCCCGACATCCCCTTTTGTTACCGCCGGGCTCAATTTTTTTCCGGTTTAACACTTACTTCACTTTTCGACTACCGCCGCCGGTAATTTCCCCGTCTTGGCACGGAACAGTTTCCACCAGAACGTAGGACGTATTAGCTGCTTGCGCAACTCGAAGTCGGTGTACATCCTACAGAGTAGTTCCACGAGCTTGGGGTTGGCGGCTACGATGCCGGTGAGGAAGTTGGTGATCCAGCGGTACTGCATGATCTGCTGCAGGCGGTAGCTCAGGCGCAGCTCGGTCCGTAGCACCCGCTCGATGCGTACGTCGTAGGCCGCCAGGAAGGCTGCATCGAAGCGATTTTCTCGCAGGCACCGTTCGGCCAGCTCCGCGGCGATGAAGCCCGAGTAGGTCGCATTGCCAATGCCCTCCCCGGTCAGCGGGTCGATCAGGTGACCGGCATCGCCCGTGAGCAGGTAGTGGTCGCCGCTCAGGGTGCGGTCCCTGGAGCCCAGCGGCAGGCCGTAACCTACCGTGGGATCGATCTGCTCCGCCCCCGCAAAGCGGTCGCGAAATTCCTCTGAGGCCACGATCCTGTCCAGTTCCTTGCGCAGATTAAGTTTCTTCTTCGTCACGATGTCCGAGCGCATGCCCAGCCCCACGTTGGCCTCGCCGTTCGGCAGGGGAAAAATCCAGAAGTAGCCCGGATTGTACTGCTTCAAAAAGTGTAGCTCGATAAAGTTGTCCGGGTGAAAACCCGTCACCCCCCGGTAGTAGCTGCGCACCGCCGCCGCATAATGGTCCTTATCAATTTCCTGCCCCGCCTCGTGCCGACTGAATTTACTCTGTGCCCCACTCGCATCGATCAGTAGCTGACAGTTCCACTCCCGGCCGTCTTTTGCCTTCACGAAGTAGCCCGTAGCGGTGCGCTCGGTAGCCACGATCTCGGTATCCAAATGCAGGTCCACGTCCGCCCGCCGCCGCACCTCCTCGATCAGAAAGGCATCGAAGTCGATTCGCTTACTTACGTAGCCCGGCGCCTCGTCCGGCACCCGCTCGTAGCCCACCTTGAAGGGCAGCTCGATCAGCTTTTTACTCGGCGGGAAGAACCGTATCCCCCATACATCGGCCGGCGAGAAGCGCTTACGGAAGCGGTCCATGATGGCCGGGTCCAGCCGGTTCAGCAGGGTAGGGACCTTCCCCGAAATAGCATCTCCACACACCTTATCGCGCGGAAAACTGGCCTTATCCACCAGCACGCTCGGCACCCCCAGGTAGGAAAGCCGCAGCGCCGTAGCCGCCCCCGCCGGACCGGCACCAACAATCAGAATTGGAGTAACACGCATGGTGGCAAGATAGGGCGAGGTCCGTGACGGGTCATCCCATTTCGGAGTTCGGGGCGGGGAAGTGGTTCCCGAGGAGGGTAGCGAACTCACTGGGGGATATTAGGCCCAGCTGGTCCCGACGATTCGCTTCCAGTACCCGGTACTCGTAAAAGGGATTGGGTACACGGGGCCGGTCCCGACCAAGATCTACCGAGCGGCTCAGTATGCCTATTCCATAGTCAGTGTCTACGCAGCAACTATAAAGATCACCCCGCGACCGCCATTTGACGTATGCCTTCCAGGTGGTGCCCGTCCAGGCCCCCTCCACCGGCGTCAGGCGGTAGTCATAGTTCTCCCTGCTGTGAAATACGGTCGGCGGATTGCAGTCGTGTAGCACGACAAACCCATCCGCTGCTAGGTGGGCCAGGGCATTGCCGATGTCACGATCCACCTGCTCGGCGAGGTGCAGACCATCGATGAATACCACCTCGAAACGCTGCTCGGCATGCAGTACCCCGCCGCCGCGCAGGGCGGTAAAGAAGGCATCACTAGTAAGTGGAAAGTCTACCGGGTTAGACACAGCTTCTACTCCGGGGTCTACTCCGTATTTGGTAGCTGCCTCGATGCGCGTAAAGTTATCCGCCGGTCTCCTTACCCCTATTTCCAGGTAGGTGGCCGGCCGATCGAAGGTGCTCAGGAGTAAGTTGATGATCTCCGTACGGCTACCCAGCTTGGCTCGCTCCCGGTAGCTCGCCCCGGCGGCCTGCAGTGCATGTGGCCCCCGCAGCAACTGACGGCCAGAGCGGTAGTAGGTTAGTTGTTGCCTGACCCAGGCCTTCAGTCCCATACTCTTTTCGACAATTGTTAAGCCACAAGATACCCCCTCCCGCCACGCACGGTATCTGGCGGGGCCGCTCAGCTCCACACCTGCACTACACCCCCCTACAGGCTATCCCTGAAGTCCCGAAAGGCCACCCGATCATCCGTCTCCGTGCTACAGTTCTTTTCCTCGGCCCGGGCGTTAATCTCCGCCACCCGGTCACCGGGATTGGGATGGGAACTCAGGAAGGCCGGTGGCTGCGGACTGTCCTGGATCATCTCAAAAAATCCCGCCGCCCCGTTGGCGGCATAGCGGGTGTTGCACAGGTAATCTACGGAACGGGCGTCGGCCTCTGACTCATCCGCCCGGCCGAAGCGTAGACTGAGTAGACTTCCCGCCACCTCGCTCAGCAGGCCGGGATCACCGCCCGTCAGCAGACTCACCAGCGTACTGAAGCCAAACTGCTGCGTCAGCTGGTCCGTCGAGTGCCGCTCGGCCGCGTGGGCGATCTCGTGGCCGAGCACCCCGGCCAGCTGGTCGCCGCTTGTGAGCGTCTCGATCAGTCCGGTATAGACGTACAGGAAACCCCCCGGTGTCGCAAAGGCATTCTCGACGTCCCGATCGATCAGGGTGACTTGATAAGGAAATACGTCGGCATAGGGCACCTGCCCCTCACGCACAATGTCGTCCACCATGCCTTGCAGGTAATCGTAGGCCGCCGGATTGTCCGCCCGCTCGATAATGGGGTATTCATCCGGCTGGCTGCGGATCTCGGCGTCGGTCTGCTGGCCCAACTCCAGGTCCTGCTGCACGCTAAAGACGTTGAAGTCGCCGTCTTTGGAGCAGCTGGTGAAGAAGACTAGGACTAAGCAGGCTATATATAAGAGGGTCGTAGGTCGCATATCGCTCGAATTTGCTGCATAAACCAAAGTGTTGGCGTGGGATGTTCGGCTTAGTATTCCTTCCTTTAGGGTTGAGCGTTCCGACCGACAGCTCGGCACGAAAAGAGCATCCCCACGCCGCACCAGTAAACTCGCCTGCCCCTCCACCCACCCCGCACCCGCGGCCCCGCCCGCATCCCCCCGCCAAAAAACTTTTCCCCTAAGTCCTTCGTTCTCCAGGCGAATTGAAACCCCAGAAAACGCTGCGCCACGATCCGCGCACCGGTCGCCCAACGGGGGCGGCTGCATTTTTTCCTTCCCTACATGGCTAAGAAAGCAACGAAGAGCGGTAAGCTCAAGGCCCGCGAGTTGGAGCGCGCCCTCTACCAGGAGTTCAAGGCTAATGCCCGCAAGCAACTCAATCCCAAACAACTCCAGCGTAAACTCCAGGTCAAGAACAGCAAGGACGCCATCCAGGCCGCCCTCGATAAGCTCGTGAGTAGCGGCAAGGTGAAGGTCAATGACCAGTTCCGCTACCAGATCGCCGAGAAGGCCCGTAGTAATGGCGACGGCGGTAAGCGCTCCACCGACTTTGCCGAAGGACTGGTGGACATGACCCGCAGCGGGGCCGGCTACGTCATCATGGACGGTGACGCCAGCGATATCTACGTACCGCAGGCCCGCATGAATAACGCCCAGGACGGCGACAAGGTCAAAGTCCGCTACTGGACTCCCGGCGGCCGCCGCAAACCCGAGGGCGAGGTGGTCGAGGTACTGGAACGCAGCGTGACCCACTTCGTCGGTACCCTCAAAATACACGATAAGTACGCCGAGGTGGTGGTCGACGGCCCCGGCGGTAAGGAGCTGAGCGTAGCCGTACACCGCTCCGAATTGCTGGAGGCCAAGAACGGCGAAAAGGTCGTGGTCAAGATCACCGACTGGGAGCTCAACCGCTACAAGCAAATCAGCGGACAGATCACCGCCGTACTCGGCGAGCCCGGTACGAGCAACATCGAGATGCAGGCCATCCTGATCAACAACGGCTTCCAGATCACCTTCCCCGAGGACGTGCTGGCCGAAAGCGAGGCCCTGCCCGGTGAGATCACCCCACAGGAGATCAACATCCGCCGCGATATGCGCGAGGTGACCACCTTCACGATCGACCCGCTGACCGCTAAGGACTTCGATGATGCGCTGAGTATCCAGCACCTGGAGGACGGGCAGATCGAGATCGGCGTACACATCGCCGACGTGAGCCACTACGTCAAGCCCGGCAGTGCCCTGGATAAGGAGGCCGCCGACCGCACCACGAGTGTGTACCTGGTCGACCGCGTCTGTCCCATGCTACCCGAGCGCATCAGTAACGAGCTCTGTAGCCTGCGGCCTAATGAGGACAAGCTGACCTTCAGTGCCATCTTTAAGTTTCACCCCAAGAGCTTTAAGGTGACGGATCGGTGGTTCGGCCGTACGGTGATCCACTCCAACCGCCGCTTCACCTACGAGGAGGCCCAGGAGGTGCTCAATACGGGCCAGGGCGACTTCGTTGATGAGTTGGACCTGATGGACCGCATTGCCGACAAGCTGCGCAAGCGCCGCTTTAAGGAGGGCTCGATCGACTTTAACACCAACGAGGTCCGCTTTAAGCTCGACGATGAGGGCAAGCCCATCAGCGTCTACGTCAAGGAGCGCATCGACACCAATATGCTCATCGAGGACTTCATGCTGCTGGCCAACCGCGAGGTCGCCGGCTTCATCAAAAAGAAGGAGGAGCGCCTCAAGACCAACATCCCCTTCGTGTACCGCGTGCACGACGAGCCGGACATGGACAAGGTGGCCGAGTTGGCCAAGTTCGCCCTGGCTCTGGGCTACGAGATGGACCTTACCTCGCCTAAGTCCGTCACCAAGAGCTACAACGCCCTACTCAGCAAGGCCGATGAGGACCCTATGGTGAAGATGCTCTCGCCTATCGCCATCCGCACCATGTCCAAGGCCGTATACACCACCCAGAACATCGGGCACTACGGACTGGGCTTTGACAACTACAGCCACTTCACCAGTCCCATTCGCCGTTACGCCGACGTGCTCGTGCACCGTCTACTGGCCGCCAACCTTGAGAAAGGAAGCCTTTACAAGGCCAACGGCGAAAAGCTCGAGGAGGAATGCAAGCACATCAGCGCCCAGGAGCGCAAGGCCACCACTGCCGAGCGCGAGAGCATCAAGTACAAGCAGACCGAGTACATGCTCGACCACGTGGGCGATGAGTTCACCGGTGTCATCAACGGCCTGGCTGACTTCGGCGTCTTCATCGAGGTCGTCGAGAACTTCGTGGAGGGCATGATCTCCTACGATAAGATGGACGAGGCCTACGACCTCAGCGCCGGCAAGCTCTACATCACCGGTAAGAAGTCCGGCAAGAAGCTCAAGATGGGCGACCTGGTCCGCGTGAAGATCGAGGACGTCGACCTGGATCGCCGCCGCATCGATATGTCGCTGGTCGAGGTGCTACAGGTACACGGCGTGGAGAAGGTGGAGAAGAAGACACGGTCGCGGCGGCGCAAGTCGTAGCCCCTTGTCCGCCGAGCGTTGCGCAGCTTCGTTCGTCGGCCGAGGCACATTGCGCAAGCCTCAGCAGGCGACTGCCCGTTAATATCCCGTTAAAAGCAGACGGGCGGGGACGCAGGTGCGAAGCTATAAACGACTGGTAGTGAGTCAGTTGCCCAAAAAAGTCAACGGTTAAACCTTCCTCAACGGAGTAACTTCACCGCCGGTCGTGCGTCTATAGTACAACAGAGTGGCCCGGCCCTCTGTACTTTTGTGACCCAAAATCAAGTGCCATGCGCCTGCGTACCTATTTGCTGATCGCCGTAATAGCCGTAGCCGGCTTCGGTGCCCAGCTCACCGCCCAGAAGATAGCCTCCATCGATATGGAGCGTATCCTGAGTAGCATCACCGAATACCAGGAGGCCCAGGAACAACTGGACCAACTGGCCGCCACCTGGCAACAGGAGATCAATCAGGAGTACGACGCCATTAAGGGCATGTACAACAAGCACCAGGCCGAGCAGGTCCTGATGAGCGACGACCAGCGGCAAGCTTCGGAGCAGGCTATTGTAGACCGGGAGACCAAGGTACGCGAAATGCAGCGCGAGCGTTTTGGCCCCGAGGGTGCCCTCTTTCAGCGCCGGCAGGAGCTCGTCCAGCCCATCCAGGATGCGATCTACGAATCCGTAGAAGCCTACGCCAATCAGAATGGCTACGACTTCATCTTCGACCGGGCGGGTAGCGCGGGCATCATCTTCTCTACCGACGAGTACGATAAGACGGACGAGGTCTTGCGTAGTCTGAAGAATTAGTTCTGTAGTCTTGTAGTTCCGTAGGCCGTCGTTGGAGGCGTCATATGTAACACATGATACGCCTCCGACGCCGGCCTACAGAACTACCGAACTAACCTACTACCGAACTACACATTTCCCCAAATTGAATCAATCCTTATCATGAAACAGTTTTTTCAACTAGCCTTTGTTGCCCTTCTCTTGATCGCAGCCACGGCTACCGCAACCGCACAGAAGTTCGGCTTTGTTAACAGCGCCGAGATCCTGTCCGAACTGCCCGCCATGAAGGCTGCCGAGTCGAACCTTGAGGCACTGCAGAAACAGCTACAGAAGCAAGGGCAAGCCATGGTGCAGAGCTTCCAGACCGACTACCAAGCCCTCCAGGCCCAGGCCCAGGAAGGTACCATGAGCCCCAAGCAGCAGCAGGAAGCCGCCGCTAAGCTCCAGGTACGGGAGGAAGAAATCGGCACCTTTGAAAGCACCATGATGTCCGATCTCCAGAAAAAGCGTGCCGAGTTGCTCGAGCCGATCTACGAGGAGATCAACCAGGCCATCGAGGACGTCGCTAAGGAGAACGGTTTTCAGTTCATCTTCGACCAGCAGGTACTGCTGTACGGCGAGGAGAGCCAGGATGTCAGCGCCATGGTGAAGGCCAAGTTGGGCCTCTAGGCGTGACGCTGACCGGCGACCATCACGGATCTATTGGAGTCTTCGACTCCGGCATTGGCGGCCTCTCGGTCGCCAATGCTATTTGTGGGCTACTGCCCCGGGAATCGCTGCTCTACGTAGCCGATAACGCCCACGCCCCCTACGGTGCGCGTACGGACGCGGAGGTGCTGGACTACAGCCGGCGGATCACTGACTTCCTACTTGCCGCCGGTACTAAGCTGATCGTGGTGGCTTGTAATACGGCAACTAGTGTAGCCATCGATGCCCTACGGGCGGAGTACGCGGACGTACCCTTCGTAGGGCTCGAACCGGCGGTAAAACCCGCAGCGGATGGTCGGCACGTAGGCGTGATGGCCACTGCCGTAACCCTACGCAGCGCGCGCTACCTTGATCTGAAAGCGCGTTATTTAAACGACCGGCCGGTGTGGGAGGATCCCTGCGTGGGGCTGGTGCCGCTGATCGAAGTCTACGGTACGGGCTCTCCCCAGGTGGAAAGGTATCTACAGGGTTTGCTGGCTCCGGCCGGGGAGTTGGATACCCTGGTACTGGGTTGTACGCACTATCCCCTCATTGTGGAGGATATTCGCGGGGTGGTGGGGCGGGCGGTCAACGTCATCGATCCATCCGGCGCGGCGGCGCGGCAGGTGCAACGACTGCTGGAGCGGCGGGGACTGTTAGGACCGGCGGCAGCAATAGCACGCTACGACTTTCACTGCACCGGCGGCCCCGCCCCCCTGCAACGCACGCTGTGGCAACTGCCGCAGCTGAATGCCCGACGGCGGTGGGTGGTGCCGTACCTTGCGCTAAACGAAGACTAGATGGATACCGTGGCTACCGACCGGCTTTTTGACCTGCACCGGCAGGCGCGCAAGAATATTCTGGGGCTGATCACGCCTATGAGTCTGGAGCAACTCAACCGAGTACCGGAGGGGCTGAACAACAATCTGATCTGGAATGCCGGCCACGTGATCGCTACGGCTGAGTTACTGACCTACGGGCTGGGGGGACACCGTACGCCGAGTGGTAAAGCATTCATCGACCACTACCGGAAGGGGTCGCGGCCCGAGGCACCGGTGAGTCTGGCGGAGGTGGACCTGATCAAGGCCGAACTCCTGGCCGGAAACCAGCGGATGCGGGAGGACTACGCCGGGCTGGACTGGTCGACCTATACGCCGTACACGACCAGCTTCGGGGTAGGATTCGAGAACGTGGAAGAGGCGCTGACCTTCAATAACATGCACGAGACGCTGCACCTGGGGGCTATGTTGGTGCTGCGGCGACTGGTCTAGGGGTGGGTGATGTGTGGAAAGTGACTACCCAATAGGGCACGAATTTTCTCCTTCTGCAACGGCTTGGCCTCGTGGCCGTCGAGCACCGCGTAGGCATGGGCGCGGGCGTAGTCGCTATCGCCCACCGAGCTGGTAAGCATGGCAATGGTGACGCGGGCGCGGTGCTCGTCGGCCAGGTGCTGGTAGGTGTCGAGGAAGGTCCAACCGTCCATAACCGGCATATTAATGTCGAGGAACAGCAGATCAGGTCGGGGGTAATGGCCCGTGGGCAGGGGAGTGGTGAGGTAGTCGAGTCCCTCCTGGCCGTTGGCGCGCACCACCACTTCTTCGGCGATATTCATCTTGCCGAACCGCCGGGCGTGGATAAAATTGTCGGCCTCGGAGTCGTCGATCAGGAGGATTCTCCCTAGCTTTCTCATGTACTACACGGTGGGTAAGGTGACCCTAAAGGTACTACCCTGGCCCGGTTGACTGAGCACGGTAAGCTGCCCCTGGTGTAATTGTACGATTTTTTGACAGTATGCCAATCCGATGCCCTGCCCCTCGTAGGTGTGGGCGTTGTGCAGGCGGGTGAAAAGATCGAAGATTTTGTCCTGGTCGGCGGCCGTCATGCCGATGCCGTGGTCGCGCACGGCGAGGGTGACTCGCCCGTCGTCAGTGTCGGCTACGAAAACATCGACGACCGGGGGGGTGCCCGGGGCGTGGAATTTGAGGGCGTTGGCCAGTAGGTTCTGGAACAGCTGCCGCAGGGCGATGGGGTAGCCGGGTAGGGTGGGGAGCTCCCCTACGGTCACGGTGGCGGCAGACTGCTCGATGGCAAAGTGCAGATTTTCTAAGGCCTCGCGCACTACTTGGTGGAGGTCGACGCGGGGGTTGCGCTGCTCGCCCCGTCCGACGCGGCCGTACTGCAGCAGGGAGTCAATGAGCAGGCGCATGCGGTCGGTGCTGCGGTGGATGACCGAAAGGTACTCCAGGCCTTCGGCGTCGAGCTGATCGGCGTGGTCCTCCGTGAGTACCTCTACGTAGTTGCTCACGGTGCGCAGCGGCTCGCGCAGGTCGTGGCTGGCGATGTAGGCGAACTGGTCGAGCTCGGCGTTCTTGCCGTTGAGGCTGGCGATGAGCTCGGTATTGACCTCCTCGATGCGCTTGCGCTCCTCGATCTCGCGGTCGCGGTCGGTGATGATCTGTAGGTTGCGGGCATAAAGGGGACGCAACTGGGTGTAGATGTAATAGAACACAAAGGCCAGACCTAGCACACCGACGAAGCGTAGTACGGTGGTAATGGCGGAAAGCCGGTCGACCTGCTGCTGACGCATCTTCACGTCGCTGAGTTCCTCCTGCCGGAGTTGGTCGATGGTGTGGCGGATCTGATCCATCAGCGACCTGCCCAGGTCACTTTCCAGCAGCTGGGTGAGGCTATCCCGCTGGCCGGCCGCATCGAGCTGCAGCGTACGCGATAGCTCGGCAAACTTATCTGCCGTAAGCCCACTGACCCGCTGCAGGCGCAGTTGCTGAATAGAGTCTTCCCGCACCTCGCTACCGATGCGCCGGAGGATAGGCGCTACGGAGTCGAGAGCTAGCCGGTAGGGCTCCAAATAGGCATCCTTCTCGGTGAGGAGGTAGCCGCGCTGGCCCGTCTCGGCGTCGAGGAGGGTGGAAAGTAGCAGACCGAGGTCGCGTTCGAGTTGGAGGGCGTTGTCGAGCTTGCGGCGCACGTCAATAGTAGCTACCTCCGTGACCACGGAGGCCAGTACCGCTATCATTAGCAGGATGAGCCCGATGTAAAGGGTGCGAAAAAGACGGGTACCCTGCTGGGTGATGGCATCGGTGGCAACGGACACGAAGGCGACGGGTAAATGCTTTTGGTAAAGTACGGGGCTAAAGTACGGTGTGCAGAAAGACCGTATATTCGCGGCGATACAAAATGACAAGAGTTCGTGCTACGACCGTGTAGCACCCGCCGGTCTACAGCGACCCCCGGTGGAAAAAGAGAGCAGGTTGCCGGTCCGCTACCGGCGTTGGTGCCGTGGTGCGCCCCTCCCCCTACTTGTTGGAGTTTTGTGTCGACCCACCGGGCCAACGGGGCTCCGGTGTCAAACCGTCTATTTCACTATAATCTCCAATTCAAAATGGGTAATCAAACCCCAATGTCGGTCAACTTCGAGCTGCCCAACGGCCGCGAAGTCACCATCGAGACCGGCAAACTAGCCACCCAGGCCGATGGTGCCGTCGTCGTCACCTGCGGCAAAACCATGCTGTTTTGCTCGGCCGTCTCCAGCACCAGCGTCCGCGAAGGGCAAAGCTTCTTCCCCCTCAGTGTCGACTATCAGGAAAAATTCGCCGCCGCCGGGCGTATCCCCGGTAACTTCTTCCGCCGCGAGGCACGTCTGAACGACTACGAGATCCTGACCTCGCGCCTGGTCGACCGCGCCATCCGTCCGCTCTTCCCCAAGGGTTATATGTTCGATACCCAGATCATCATCAACCTGATCTCGCTCGACCCCGAGGTGATGCCCGACGCCCTGGCCGGACTGGCCGCCTCGGCCGCCCTGACCTGCTCTAACATTCCCTTCGAGGGCCCCATCTCGGAGTGCCGCGTAGCCCGTATCGACGGGAAGTACGTCGTCAATCCCGACCGCACTTTGCTGGCCGATGCCGATCTGGACCTCATCGTCGCCGCCGATAAGAACAACATCATGATGGTCGAAGGCGAGGCTAAGGAGGTAGAAGAAAGCGCCATCATCGAAGCCCTGCGCGTAGGCCACGAGGCCATCAAGACCATGTGCGACGCCCAGTTGCGCCTCAAGGAAATGGTCGGCGATAAGGCCACCACCCGCGAGGTGGAAATCCACGAGATCGATCCCGAGGTGCTGAGCTACGTAGAAAGCAAGGTGAAGGACAAGGTCATGGAGGCCGCCCGCGGCGCGCTCGACAAATCGCAGCGTAAGGATGCCTTTAAGGAGATAAAGACCAATTACAAGGAAGCCGTTCTCGAGGAGAAGGGCGAGGAGTGGGTCGCCGAGCACCAGGAGGACCTGAGCGCCGCCTACGACAAGGTGCAGAAGAAGACCATCCGCAACATGATGCTCGACGAGAAAAAGCGTCTGGACGGCCGCGCCTTCGACGAGGTACGCCCCATCTGGACCGAGGTCGACTACCTGCCCATGGCCCACGGATCAGCTATTTTCAACCGCGGGGAGACGCAGTCGCTGACCAGCCTCACCCTGGGCACCAAGACCGACCAGGCGATGGTCGACGTGGCGCACTCCAACACCTACGACAACTTCATCCTGCACTACAACTTCCCGGCCTACTCGGTGGGGGAAACCAAGCCGATGCGCGGCCCCGGCCGCCGCGAGGTAGGGCACGCCAACCTGGCCGGCCGCTCGCTACGCCAGGTGCTGCCCGATGAGATGACGCACACCATCCGTATCGTCTCCGACATCATGGAATCCAACGGTTCGAGCTCGATGGCGACCGTCTGTGCCGGCTCACTGGCTCTGATGGACGGTGGGGTGCAGATCAAGCGCCCCGTAGCCGGTATCGCCATGGGCATGGTGGCCGAGGGCGACAAGATTGCCATCCTGAGCGACATCCTCGGCGACGAGGACGCCCTGGGCGATATGGACTTCAAGGTCACCGGCACCGAGCGCGGCATCACCGCCTGCCAGATGGACATCAAGATCGACGGACTGCCCTACGAGCAGCTCGAGCAGGCGCTGGACCAGGCCCGGGTGGGTCGCTTGCATATCCTGAACGAGATGGCCAAGACCCTAAGCGAGCCCCGTGAGGACCTCAAGCCCCACGCGCCGCGCATCGTCAAGCTCATCATCGAGAAGAGCTTCATCGGCGCGGTCATCGGGCCCGGCGGTAAGATCATCCAGGAGCTCCAGGAGCTCACCGGCACCAACATCAACATCGACGAGGTGGACGGCAAGGGCCACGTGAGCATCGCCAGCTCGGACAAGGCCAGCATTGAGGATGCCGTGGCCCGCATCAAGAAGATCACCTTTACCCCGGAGGTGGGCGGTGTCTACGAGGGCACCGTCAAGACGATCATGCCCTACGGCGTCTTCGTCGGCTTCGAGGGCGGCCGCGACGGCCTGCTGCACGTCAGCGAGATGAGCCACAGCCGCATCGAGAACGTCGAGGACGAGTTCGAGGAGGGCGACACCGTCAAGTTCAAGATCGTCGACGTCGACGAGCGTACCGGTAAGCTGCGGCTGAGCCGTAAGGCGATCATGCCACGGGCCGACGGTACCATTCCTACCGACGAGGAGTTGGAGGAGGAGCGCAAGGCTAGTAAGTCGCGTGATCGCGGTGACCGGGGCGATCGGGGCGACCGCCGGGGTGGTGGTGGTCGGGACCGTGGTGAGCGGCGTGGCGGTGGCGGCGGCCGGGGTGGCCGTCGGGACCGGGATTAACGCGAGGTAAGGGGGTAAGGCTAAAGCGCCCGGTGGTCTTGGGACTGCCGGGCGCTTTTTTTTGGATCAACCTGCCGCAACCCTAAACCATTACGTTTATGATCTTGCCATCAGCCTTTAAGTACGAGGTGGATGGTAGACCACTAAATACGCTACTGATTTGCTACCAGATTTGATACACCTAAGGCGCCAACGGTCAGTGAGACTGCTGCTGGTGGCCGTAGGATTGATCTCTTTCCTATTGGCCCGGAGCTTACCGGCGCAAGCCACTGACGCCCGGCCCACCGAGTTTCTGATCGCCGCCGAATGCGCTGTCGTTGGCGATAACTTCGACCTACGGCCGGGTGCCGGTACGTCCTCACCGAGCCATGTGATCTACCGGGGGCAGACCGCTACCGATTCTCCACCCCCGGATGTAGCGGCTAACCGTATCCGCTTTACCGTGGATGCCGAGGCCGGGGAGTATTACTTTTTCGCCTATATCCGTGCCCCGGACTCCGGGTCGGATTCCTACTGGCTCCGGATTAACGCTGGCGAGTGGTTCGCTTGGTCGCGGGATCTAACGACCACGAACTTCGCGTGGAAGGTGATTTCCGGTCCCCCATTACCCCTTACTGGAGGCATTAATACCATTGATTTCGCTTACCGGGAATCCAATATCTCGCTAGCCAAACTGGCCGTGAATGCCGCCGGCGTGATTCCTCTGCCGGAAGAAGGACTATCTACCGTAGAGTGTAAAACTCTCCCTTCAGCTGTCCAAATGGGGGGCGCAGCGAGCCAGTCCGAAAAATTGCCGGAGCCAGATACTACGGGTGAATCGAACCTACCGGTCGAACCTAGTCCGGAAGCCCACGCTACGGCAGTAGCTACGGAAGCACTCAGTGGGAAAGTTGCCTCCGAGGTAATTCCCGGCCTCCGGAACGAATTCTGGCTGGAGGCCGAATGTGCCACCGTGGGCGCCTCCTTTGCCCGCTCAAAGGGCGGGGCGGCCCCGGAGTCGGCCTACGTCACCTACCGCGGTACCCCCTCGATGAGCGAGGCGCCGGCCGATGCCGCGAATCGCGTCCGGTTCGTGATCGAGCAGGCCATCGCGGGCGAGTACCAGCTCTACGCCCGGGTCAAAGCTCCTGACGGCGACTCCGATTCCTTCTGGGTGCGTATCAATGAGGGGGCGTGGATCAAGTGGGCCTCGGGGCTGAGGACCCCCACCTTCGCCTGGAAGGCCGTGGCCGCGGGCACCTGTAGCCTCACTGAGGGGACCAATACGATCGACTTTGCCTACCGGGAACCCAATGCGCAGCTCGATAAACTGCACTTGCAGGTTGGGGGCGCGCGACCTATTGGGTCGGGTAGTCCGTCCGTTGTAAACTGTAACTGATCTACGGCGGCAACGTGGCGCCAAGCTAGTGCCCGCAACATCTCCCGTGGCGGATCGACCGCTACCTTAAGGCCTTCGTAGGGCGGCCACGTGGGCTTGACTGATTTGCCGATTAAGGCGTTAGGTAAGGTATGCACGAAATCATTTCCCAACCCTGGCACTGGAGCGTCAGCGGACTGGCCATCGCCGCGGTCATGTTCTTACTTCTCTACGCCGGTAAGGAGTTCGGCGTGAGCTCCAATCTGCGCACGATGTGTACAATCGCGGGGGCCGGCAAGAGATACGACTTTTTCGACATCGACTGGCGCGCCCAAACCTGGAACTTGCTCTTCATCGCCGGCGCGGTGATCGGCGGCTTCCTCGCCTTCTATTTCTTCCCCAGCCCGCACCCGGTTCAGCTATCCAGTCAGACCGTCGACTACCTACAGGCGGTGGGCATTGCCGCACCCGGTCCGGCCGGCACGCCCTGGTCGTACGTGCCCGTGGAGCTCTTCGCGGTCGACCGGATCTTCACCCTACGGGGCTTCCTCGTACTGGTCGTCGGGGGTTTCCTGATCGGCTTCGGCACGCGCTGGGCCGGTGGCTGCACGAGCGGGCATGCGATCAGCGGCCTCGCGAATCTACAACTGCCCTCCCTCCTTGCCGTGATCGGCTTTTTCATCGGTGGGCTCGTAATGAGCTGGCTCGTGCTGCCCCTCATCCTTCAATTCTAGACCGTGCGTTACCTGATCTATCTCACCATCGGTATCCTGTTCGGCTTCGTGATGACCAAGTCGGAGGCCATCAGCTGGTTCCGCATCCAGGAGATGTTCCGCTTCGAGAGCTTCCACATGTACGGCATCATCGGCACGGCGGTATTCGTCGGAGCCATCGGTGTCGCGGTGGCCAGGCGGTTCGGCATTCACGCCTACGACGGCAGCGACCTACGGCTCAAACCTAAGGATTTTAGCATCCCCCGCTACCTCTACGGCGGTATCATTTTCGGGCTCGGCTGGGCCATCACGGGGGCCTGTCCCGGACCCATGTTCACGCTGCTCGGGCAGGGCATCTGGGCCATCGGCGTGGTCATCCTGAGTTCCGTGTTCGGCACCTTTGTCTACGGAGCGGTACGGGATGAGCTGCCGCACTAGGTCTGTCGGGGCGGGGCCGCAGGTGCAAAGCAGGTAGAACGAGCGGTTTTCGTACTTTCGAGGTACACCCTTCAACGTCGAGCCATGTCTTCCCTTACCCGCCGCCACTTCCTCCGCCAATCCGCCACCCTGGCCACGCTGCCCCTACTACCCATACCCGCCCTGTGCACGGGCTACGGTAAGCCCGACTCCCGGATCAAGGGGGTGCAGATCGGTACCATCACTTACTCCTACCGCAGTATGCCGGACCAGAGTGCCGAGGCCATCCTGGGGTACGTGGTCGATAGCGGCATCAGCGCCGTCGAACTCATGGGCGAGCCGGCCGAAAACTTCGCCGGCGCGCCGGAGGTGAGCTTTGATCGCGGGCGAATGAACCAGCTGCGCCGACGCAATCGGGAGGACGAACCCCTCACGGAGGAAGAGCAGGCCGAGTACGACACGCTCAGCCAGCAAGCCGAGGACTATAACCGCAGTCTCGCCGCCTGGCGCGCCACGGCCGATATGAAGAAATTTACCCAGCTGCGTAAACTGTACGCCACTGCCGGGGTAAGTATTTACGCCTTTAAACCCAGCACCTTCGGCCAGTCCAGCAGCGAGGCAGAAATTGATTATGGGATGCGTGCCGCCAGGGCGCTTGGTGCTGACCACGTGACCCTCGAACACCCCGCTGACGACGCCCAAACCGCCAAACTGGGACGTATTGCCGCCCGCCACGATATCCGCGTAGCCTACCACGGCCACACCCAGCAGACGCCTACCTTCTGGGACACCGCCCTGGCACAGTCGCCCCACAACGCCATGAATCTTGACATCGGCCACTACATAGCCGCCGGCAACACCGATGCCCTCGAGCTCGTGCGGGCGCACCACCACGATATCGCCAGCATGCACCTCAAGGATCGTCGCACCCCCGCCGGCAACCAGGAAAATATGCCCTGGGGCGAGGGGGATACTCCGGTGGCGGAAATTCTGCAACTGATGGCCCGCGAGAAGTATACCTTCCCCGCCACCATCGAGCTGGAATACACTATTCCGAAGGGGTCGGATGCGGTGCAGGAGGTGGCTAAGTGCCTGGCATACTGTCGCCAGAGTCTAGCCTAGGAACAGGTCAACGGCTTACCGCACCACAATAAAGTCAGTATACTCGTCCCCCTGCGTATCGTCGACGTACTTGCCGAGGTTGTCATCGTCGTTAATCCAGGCCCAGCCGCGCTCGAAGTCCTGGTAAATCTGCGACGGTTCGCCGGCCTGCGGGAAGTAGTAATCGCGCGTCTCCCCGGAGTCGATCAGCCACATGAAGCTGAAGTCGCCGCTCCGTTCCCCGCTGATGCCGCGCAGGAAAATGATCTTTGAATCCGGCAGCGCATCCGACTGCGTGGGCGACCACATATTATGGATGAAGCGTTCGAAGGCCGCCTGGTCCGTGCCGGGCTTAAGCCGCACGTGATGAAGCCCCAGAATCGCTCCGGGTTGCAGCCAGTGGCGCGTGACCGGCCGGCCCGTTTCGATGATCTCGAAGCTGTTGTTGTACACCTGGTCGAAGCCCTCGCCGCCGGTCAGGGTGGCACTGGGTTCGGCACTGCCGTCGGGGAGTATCTGTAGCAGGACCTGGCGGCTTTCGTACTGTCCGCGTTCGCCCTTCAGCAGGTAGACGGGCGCGCCCCCGTCGGTAGTCATGAGCGAATCGGCCCCGTTCTCCGCATCGGAGAGGAAGTAGAGGTTGACCCGGGCCCCTTCGTTGAGCAGGACGGGCTGGGCAAGTTCCTGCTGGGCCAGCAGCGGCAGTAGCAAAAGGGTACAAAATAGCGAAAGGGTAAAGTGTGTGTGCATGGCATGATCGGTTTAGAAAGCGTGTGGCTCCTAAGTTAGGGGGTACGAGCTTGCCGTGCAAGGGGGTGAAAGGCACCTACAACTTCATCCCCCCCGATACCTCGATCCGCTGCGCGTTGATCCACTTTGCCTCCCCGGTGCACAGAAAGGCCACCACGCCCCCGATATCGTCCGGCTTACCGGCCCGGCCCAGGGCGGTTACCGAGGCCACCATCTGGTTAAGCTGATCATTGTCGCGCACCGCCCCGCCGCCGAAGTCCGTTTCGATGGCTCCCGGCGCTACGACGTTCGACCGAATGCCCCGCTCCCCCAGTTCTACGGCCTGGTAGCGGCTCAGCACCTCCATGGCCCCCTTCATGGCTCCGTAGGCGGCATATCCCGGTAGACAGAAGCGCGCTAGCCCCGTGGAGATGTTCACGATGCCGCCGCCATCACGGAGTAGGGGCAGCAGCGCCTGCGTTAGAAAGAAGGGCCCCCGAAACTGAATGTTAAGCAGCTGGTCGAATTGTTCCTCGCTGGTCTCGGCGAAGGGTACGTGGATGCCGATACCGGCATTGTTGACGAAGTAGTCCAGCCGGTCGCTACCGAAGTCCGCCAACACGGGACGCAACTGCTCCACGAAGCCGGTGAACGTACCCCCGGTAGCTGTATCAAGCTGTAGCGCCGCAGCCTGCTGTCCCATTCCTTTGATCTGTTCGACGACGGACTGCGCCTCCGCTTCCTTACTGTGGTAAGTGAGTACGACGACGAGCCCGTGCTCGGCTAGGCGGAGGGCCATATCCTTGCCGAGTCCGCGGCTGCCGCCGGTAACTAATACGATCTGCTGAGTTGCCATGCTCATGTGTGTTTTGTTACCACAAAGGTCGGCCGCGCGCTGACCCACCACGTACGAAATTCAAAGCGATGGGTACATGCATCACCGCTGCCGCTGCCGAAAATCAGTCGGCGACTGCCCGCCCCGCTGCCGGAAGAAGGCCGAAAAGTGCGACCGCTCCCGAAAGCCCAGTGCGAAGGCCACCTCGGCTATCGTCCAGTCGGTATGTAATAGTAATACCCGTGCTTCCTGCAGCAAACGCTGCTGGATCAGAGCGGTAGTAGTGTGTCCCGTAGCTGCCTTGAGCACTGTATTGAGGTGATTGACGTGTACGGCCAGTTGCCCGGCGTAATCTCCCGCGGCACGCAGCATCAGCGGTCGTTCGGGCCGCAGGCCGGCAAACTGTCGGTGCAGCAGCTCCCGAAACAGCTCCACCAGTCGGCTACCGTTCGTCGGTGTGCCGCCGGTAGTATCCATCAGCGGCGATAACTTCTGTCCGTAATGGATCAGCTCGAACAAATAGTTCACGATCGCTTCCTGCCGGTAGGTATAGTCTCCTACGACCTCCCGCCGCAGCTTCGTAAATATACCGTCCACCTCCCGGGCCTGCTCCGCCGTCAACGCGAATACCGGATACCCCCCCGGCCGGAACAACGGCAAAGCATCGACCCCCGCTCCCCGTGGATCTACCGCCAGGAACGCATCCGTAAACACACAGAACGTACCTGCCTGCCGCCCTTCTATTGGCGCGTAGTGGTACGGCACCCTCGGACTGGCAAAGAGCAGCGCCCGGTCCGTGATCTCCAGGCTTCGATCAGCGTACTCCACGCGGTTGCGCCCCTCGATCAGACTGATCTTATAGTAGGCCCGCCGGTTGTAGGGCATCGCATGATCGGGTCCCATCCGCGCGTGCGCCTCCGCGATCGAAAGCACGGCAAACTCCCCCAGATTGGGTCGCGGCGCGGGAGTAAGGCCTAGGGTACGGTAAAGGTCAGTCAGCTGAATCGGGGCGTCCATACGGTCGGTAAGGTACGGGCGGGGCCGCAGGTGCGGAGTAACTTGCGGCCATGCCCCAATTCCGCTACCTCCTTCTTACCCTCCTGCTTGGAAGCGCCGCCCTTACCGCTCAGAATGCAGATACCACCGCCCTCAGCCGCCTGCTCAACGACTATAAACTCAAGGCCACCGTAGGCCTGCAACTGTGGAGTACCTACTCGGCCGGCATGTCGGTGTACGATAGTGAAACGGAGGCCTATGCCGGGGTGGAAAACCGCATCAATACCCAGCTTAAGCGGAGCCGCTTCAGCGTGAGTGGACAGCCCTACGAAACGGTGAAGTTCCAGGTGATCATGGCGCTGGACTTCGTGGGCCGCGACGTGCTGGCCGCCACCGATGCGGGCTTCAACAACGGCGGCTCACCCATCTTTCGGGTCTGGAACGTGGCGCTGAACTGGCAACTGGCCCGGCAGAGCGACGGGGCCTACCTACAGGTCGGCTATTTCCCCTCGCCGATCGGACGGGAAAGCAACAACCCGGCCCTGCGCAGTACGAGCTACGAAAAGGCCTGGTCGCAGAACTACCTGCGGCGGCACCTGGTGGGCACCGGTCCGGGGCGGGCCACGGGCTTGCTGTTCGGCGGACAGCTCCATGCCCAGAGCGATCAGCAGCACCTGACCTACGATGTGGCGGTACAGAACGCCTACGTCGGAATCCAGGGGGGTAATTCGACGGGGCGGCAGGCCAGTCCGCTAGTGACCGGTCGGCTGAGCTTCACGCTGGGCGACGCCGAAAGCGAGACCTACTCGCCGGTGCATAAGGTCAACTACTTCGGCAAGCGCAGGGGCGTGACCCTGAGCGTGGGTGGGGCCCGGCAGGGGCGGACGGACCTCTTCCGCGAGAATGTCGCCTACGGACTGGAGCTGCTCGCCAACCACCCGGCCCTTCACATCGATGGGGACGTATACCGGATGCGGCGTACCGGGCAGAGCATTACCACCGCTGGAACTACGGGCTACCTACGGGTGGGGAAGAACCTGAACCTGCCGCGGCAGTTAGTGCTGGAACCGGTGGTAAGCTACTGGTTTTACCGGGGCCCTACGTCGGCCGGCGCGATTGGTAAGGCCAACCGCCTCAGTGAGTTTGCCGGTGAGGACAACGGGCTGGACGTGGGGGCTAACCTGTATTTCAACCCCAACTTCAAGCTATCCGGCTTCTTCGCCCTACGCAAAGGATCAGCCGGGGAGGGGGATCCGACCACTATCATCAATAACTACTACCAGCAGCCGGGGGTAGGTGCGATTGAGCGGGGCAATTACGGAGGGCTGGGCCTGGTGGTCATCTTCTAAAGTCGAGGTAGTTCAAACCCAGCGCCCCAAGGCGCACTCGTTACATCAGTAGTGTCGTTTTAACACTACACTAACTCATTTCGTGGGGCCGTTGTAGTAGCAGTAATAATGGGCTTTTTAGCCCGCATTGACCCTCAGCTCTCATGAATACCTATCTATTCGCCGCCATTATCCTACTGCTATTTGCCGTTTCCGCCTTTACGGAGGGCCCCGCCAATCGTGTCGACCTGACTACGCCCGACATGGCCGTGATCGAGGACATTGCCCCGGTCATGACCGATAGCCTCGCACCACCCACCGCCCTACCTACTGTGGCGGGTGAGCGGAGTGGGAACCATGCCGTATACCTACGGTAGACTAAACTTCCCGAAAGCATCGGGGCTTAGGTTGGTACTACCAGCCTAAGCTCTGTATGCCCACCACCCACCTGATCTCTCTATTGCTGCTTTTTGCCATCAGTTGCAGCTCCCCGGGGCTTCAGCCCGCCCCTACTACTGACACTGTTGCCGAGACCGTCGCCACCCAGCCTTTCGTATTCGGTAGCCGCGGCGGACATGGCGCCGAGACCTATTTCCTGCTCAAGGACGGTACTCTTTACCGTAGCGCCTACGCTGACCTGCGTACCAATGAGGAAGGTTACGACTTCAACTACGATGATCCGGTCGGCGACGCCAGCAATTGGGAACGTGTAGGCCCCGCTCCGGCCGAGGCTACTGAACTTGCCGCCGACTTTCCGGAGTCAGCCTTCACCCCCCTCGCCGATACCGAAAACTGCCCCGCCCTGGCCTACGATGGCAGTTGTCCTTATTTGGGAATAGGGGAGGGACGTAGCTACCAAGCATACTTCGGCGACTTCGGGGACATCCCGCAGGTGGCGGAATATATGGAGCGGGTGGCCACCCTCGTTGGTCGAATGCTTCAGTAAGCGGCCGCAGCCCTTGCTGCAGTTCGTCCACCGAGTGGTAAGTGGATTTACTCTTAACAAAGTAATACACCTAAAACCTCCACGTCTCCCTACCATAGCGATTAAGAGCTTACCCGCTGATTGGCTTTGTGGCCCTATTCCCGGTATGCATTAGATCGTGCACTTCGCACTCTTCCATTTACTCCGCACCCTGCGTCCGCGCCGGCCGGGTATAGCAGTGTTGCTCACCACCCCCTTATTCTAGATAGTTAGTTACCCTATGCTTAAGTGTTTTTTTACCCGCACTCGTTTTCTTATCGTTGTTTTCTTGCACTAAGGAAGTGGAGGTGGCCGCTCCTACTCCCGGAAAGACACCGGACGCTGTCACGAACCACCGCGTGGCGGGCTTCGTACAGAAAGGTCCCTACCTGAACGGCACGGCCATGGACATCTCCGAAATGGACGAAAACCTAGTGCCGACGGGTAAAACCTTTATGACCCGCCTGCTCGATAACCGGGGTTCCTTTGAGATCAAAGGCCTTACAGTAGCCTCACCCTTCGTGCAAACTGCGGGCCGATGGATTTTACTTCAACGAGGTAACCAACGAAAAATCTTCCGCTCAGCTTACCCTCTTTGCGCTGGCCGACCTTACCCCGCCGAGTACAGTAGACGGTAGCCCAAGCGTAGGCCAGCGCAGTAGCGTGAATGTCAATCTCCTCACGAGTCTGGAAAAAGCGCGCGTAGAGTATCTGGTAGGTACCGGAATGGAATTCGCAGCGGCTAAGAAACAAGCACTGCAGGAACTGCTGGATATCTTCTCGGCACCGGCCGTAAACGTCAATGCCTCGGAGCAGCTAGATATCAGCGCAAACGGGGAGGGCCACGCCATCCTACTGGCTATCTCCATGATCCTACAGGCCGACCTCGACATCGCGGAGTTTTCGGAGTTCCTGGCTAACATCAGCACCGATATCCGCCAGGATGGAACCTTAGACAGTCAGCCCCTGCGGGCACAATTACTTCACCAGGCACACTCAATCGATGCGGAGCAGATCAAACTTAATCTCACCGAGCGCTACGATGACATGGGATTTGCGATCGAAGTACCTGATTTTAAGGAGTACGTCGATGGATTCATAGCAAATACTTCCTTTGCGGCTAATGCTGACTTTGAGTATCCGGCCACGCTAGATGCACATAACGGCCCACAAGCTAATCTGCTTTTTAATACTGACGACAAGCTATACATCGGTACAGGGTATAGTATAATGGCTTCACTTCCAGAATTCGCTCGTCTGCGGGTAGTGATGAAGGGTGGTACATGGTCCAGTGCTCCAGGTCCAACCCAATACGTTACTCGTTGGTCTCAGGATGTAATCCATACAGGACCGAACTCCTGGGATTATCTAAATACACTAACTGCTGATGAAGTTGGTCTGGTAAGTGCATCCTTTGAATTCCATACGGACTCGCTTGCCCCTCCCAGTGCCTGGAACAACGTCTCCTTCGAACTGTACGAAAATGATGAAGAGACCCCCACCTGGTCCAAGCAATTTACTATCGTGGAGCAGTAAGCTTGGCCGATGAGATCCCCGTCTACGCCTACTCAGGGTTGCCGCCGGAAATCCCCTACTTGTAGTAGGGCCGGCGCGGCGTCTGTCGCTGCTTTCCAGCTAATATTTAGCCTTTGCGCGGGGCCCGGCACGTAACGCATTGTGACGGGGTGCAAGCCCGCGGCTAGATTAAGCGTGACCGTGTTGTAGGTAGTGTCAATCAGTCCGTCTTCCTGGTAAAGCAGGTGGATGTCGTGGAGGTCCATGAGAAAGTCCCCGTCGGTAGCCAGGGTAAAGGTGTGTGAGCCCGCGGTGCGGACCCTTAGGTAACCGGTCCAGGTGATGCCGGGATCAGAAGCGTGTAGATCGGCGAACACCCCGACGGTATCTGCGGTAGCCGTACCCCGATAGGGCGGGAAGCGAGGTAGCCAGTGACCACTAGTGTCAAAGGGTTGCCGGCTGAGGCCTACCGATACGGGCTCTGCTAGGCTGACTGCTTCAATTTGCGCTGAATCGTAGGGACGGGGGTAGCGTGGGTCCGGGCGATGGGCCCGGACGGCATAGCGTTGTAAAGCGGTCTGGATCTCGGGCACTTCGCCGGCAATATTGTGGCTTTCCATGCTATCCGAACTGATATCGTATACCTCGAAGGGCTCGTGATCAGACTGTGTGTCGTAGCGAACCCCCTTATACTTTCCGCTCCGGATGGCTTGCATCTCCCCCCGGCGACGGTCACGCGTACTGGGGGGGGAAATCAGCAATCTCGGTGGTCTTACCCGGATGCATATACTCGAAGTAGAGGTACTCCCGGTCCCTCCCCTGACTCACGCTATCCTGAAGTAGGAGGGGAAGGAGGGATACCCCATCGGTAAATGCCGGAACAAGCTCGCCGGCGACTTGGGCGAAGGTGGCCAGCCAGTCCCAGTTACCGACCGGCTCGGCGGTGCGGCTGCCGGCGGGGATATGGCCGGGCCAATGGGCGATGGTGGGTACCCGCAGTCCGGCTTCCCACACATCGCGTTTAATACCGGTATAGGGGCCGTAAGAACGAAAAAAGGTAGGGTCCTGGCCACCCTCGATGTGGGGCCCGTTATCCGAACTGAATACGAGCAGTGTATTATCGTCGATCCCGAGATCCTTTAGGAGTTGGAGCAGATCACCCACAGCATCATCGATACGACGGATCATAGCGGCGTGGCGCTTTTCCTCCGCCGGCCAGTCCTGGTCAGCAAAATCGGGGTGGATGTACGTGTCGATGGAGCCGCGTGCGGTATTGACGTAGGGGGTCTCCGTATCATCGGGACCGGTATAGACTAGTCCGCCACGGAGACCGCCGCCAGCGGGGTAGGCTACCGTGGGTGCCTGGAGTTTATTGTGGGGAGTATCGTAGGCGAGGTAGAGAAAAAAAGGCTGCTCGGGTTGTTCCCGGGCCTGTTCGATCAGGTAGGCTTTGGCCCGGGCGGTCCACAGATCGGTGGTGTAGGTCTTGTCCGTACCCGTAGTGATGGTTTCGTAGCATCGGTTACGAAGGCCCGCTTGTCGGTCGTCCCGTTGCGGGGATAGTGCTCGTGGCCCTCTACGTGATGCAGGTAGCCAAAAAAGTCGGTGAAGCCCCGACGCAGCGGGTGGGCCTCGTGGTCGGAGTCCCGTTTGCCGGCCAGTCCTGCCTTACCGATGTGAATGGTGCGGTAGCCAGCATCCTGGAGCAACCGGGCGACGTTCAGCCCGTCCACCAGGGGTTGGTCGAAGCTGTTGTTGCGCACGTGCGAGTGACCCTGGTGGAGGCCCTGTAGAAAGGAAGCCCGGGAGGGTGCGCAGACGGAAGCGGAGACGTAGTGGCCGGTCAGCATCATACCCTGGGCGGCCAGGCTATCCAGGTAGGGCGTATCGAATTTGCGGGTGCCCGGGCGGGCATCCTGGTAGAAACTACCTAGGTCCCCGTAACCCTGGTCATCGGTGAGAATGAAAATGATATTCGGGCGGGTGGACTGAGCGTGTAGGCCACTCCAAATCAGAAAGCCAGCTAGCAGGATGAAGACGGGAGCGAAAGAATTTCGGAGCATGTGGAAAAGGATTAGCTAGGTTGGATAAGGTAAGTACAATTATCGCTCGACTGCGCAATCTGCAAACTGCGTGCTCGCCCCTTGTACCTGCTCCTACGCACCTGCGGCCCCGCCCCCTGTGCTGACTGGATAGTTAGGACACTTAACCTAGTTGTCCGAAAATAATTAATCTTAAGGTGTTGCAGATTACATAAAATTTACTTTCTTTCATGCAAGAAAACCAAAATGTTGTTTGGCCTAGCTCATAATTTGATAATTACACTCACATGAAGACTACCTACCTAATCATGGCGCTACTGCTGCCGTGCACGCTCGCGTACGGCCAGCAAGAGGTCAGCGGAAGCATCACGGACAGCGACAACATCCCCCTGACGGGGTGTTTACGTGACCGTGCTGCCGGAGGGGGTAGGTACGGCCAGTGACCTTGACGGTAACTACCAGGTTACGGCCGAACAGGGCGATACCCTTCAGTTTTCCTTTATCGGCTTCGCGACCCAGCGCGTGCCGGTAGAAAATCAGACGCAGATCAACGTGGTCATGGGGGGAGAACGCCCAGCTCATCGACGAGGTGGTGGTGGTGGGGTACGGGGTCACTAGGAAAACCGATTTGGTCTCCTCTGTTTCTCAGGTTAACGGGGAGGTACTGGAAAACCAACCGGTCTCCCGGCTGGATCAGGCCCTACAGGGCAGAGCCACCGGTGTTTCCGTGACCTCGAACAACGGGTCTCCCGGTAGTGGAACGACCATACGTATACGGGGACGAACTCGGTGAACGGTAACAATAACCCCCTCTTCGTGGTCGATGGCTTCATTGCCGGAAACGACTTCGACCTGAATACGCTGAACGTCAACGACATCGAGTCGATCGAGGTGCTTAAGGACGCCACGGCCCTGGCGATTTACGGTACCCGGGGTGCTTCGGGCGTCATACTGGTGACTACCAAAACGGGCAGCGACGTCACGGCCCAGCGACCAGTAGTATCTATCAATCAATACTATACGGTTCAGCATGCAGCTAACCAGGTCGAACTACTGACGGGAGCCGACTACGCGCGCTACAGCAATGAAGCGGCGCAGTTCGCACCGGGCGCTGACGGCTTCGGTACCACAGACCCCTCGCTTCCCCTGGTGTTTGACGACCCCCTGACCGCTCCTAGTACCGACTGGCTCGATATCATCACGCAGCCCGGGCAAGTAGTCAACACCGACCTGTCTATTCGGGGCAACAGCGACCGGAGTAACTACTACGTCTCGGTGAACCGCTTCGACCAGGATGGCGTGCTCAAGTCGACGGGGTTCCAACGGTACTCGCTGCGTACTAACCTAGACTTCCGAATCGGCGAGAAGTTTACCACGGGGATTCGACTGAATTTGTCGCGAACCAATCGGGAGAACGATAAGGTAGCCTATTCACAGATTGTGAATTTCGTACTTCCCACGCGTGCGGTTTTTAACGAGGAGGGGGAATACACGGCTATCAATCCGGTGAGTGCCAGCGTGCAGCGTAATCCGGTAGCCGACCAGGAGTTGCGGATCGATAATCGCTTCGATAACAACCTACTCAGCAATCTCTACCTACAGTTGGAGCCGGTAAAGGGCTTGATTCTTCGTACCAGTTTTGGGGTCGAGATTGACAACTTCAAGCGTAATTTTTACCTGCCCGGGGCCCTGCCGGAACGAAAGATTGATGGAGCCGGCGGCTTCGCCCAACTAAACACCGCCCAGAGCAACGACCTGCTGAACGAGAATACCATCACCTACACCCGAGATTTCGGTAAGCACGGGATCAATCTACTAGGAGGATTTTCCCTGCAGCAGAATCAAACCGAAAGCTTCTCTGCCAGCGCCGACCGCTTTCCGAACGACGTGGTCGAGTTCAATAACCTGTCGTTCGGGTCCGATCCTACGACCTACCAGTTGAGTTCAGGCTTTGCCCAGCGGAACTTTGTGTCATATTTCTCCCGGCCTCAACTACAGCTACGACGGTAAGTACCTGATCTCCCTTACCGGCCGCAGGGATGGCTCCTTCCGTCTTTGAAGAAGGAAATAAGTACGCGTTCTTCCCCTCTATTGGTGTCGGCTGGAACGTGCACCGGGAACCCTTCCTAGCCGGGTCTGACCTAATCAGCCGCCTGAAGCTGCGGGCCAGTCTTGGGGAGGTCGGCGAACAGGGCGTGCCGATCTATAACTCGATCTCCAGCTTCAATAACGTCAACGCCTACTTCAACGAAAACTTAGTGAGTGGCGTCCTCATCGGCAGCCTGCCCAGCCGTAACCTAACCTGGGAAACCACCCGCCAGATCGACGTCGGCATAGAACTCGGCCTCTGGCAGGATCGCATCTTCGTCGAGGCCGAATACTACCGTAAAACCACCGAAGACCTACTGCTGAACCGCGATCTGCCCGGTACCGCCGGGGGGCAGCAACTCCAGAATGTCGGATCGATCCGCAACCAGGGCATCGAACTCTCGGTGCGTAGCTTTAACCTCACTCGGGGAGACTTCTCCTGGGAGACCCAGCTGACCCTTTCCGCGAACCGCAACAAGGTGCTCGACCTCGGGGGCGATGACTTCATCAACCTCCGTAACCCTACCCAACAGGCAGGAGCGGGGCTGCGGCTGATTCCCGGTCAGCCCGCCCCCGTTTTTCTCGGCGCCATCTACCTGGGTACCTACCGCGACCGGGAGACGATCGTAGCGGACGGGGCGGAGGGCCGGGCCTTCATCGGTTCCCCCCGCTATCAGGATCAGGACGGTAATGGCGTGATCAACGATCTTGACTATGTCGTCATTGGTAATCCCCAACCCGATTTTTACGGTGGTATCCGCAACTCGTTTCGGTACAAGGAGGTCTCCCTGGATATATTCTTTCAGGGCTCCTACGGCAATGATGGGTGTTCAACGGCGTGATCCAAACCGGCCTTTTCGGGCGGGGCGACCAAAATCTGTTGCCCCAGGTCGTGAATCGGTATATGCCGGGCACCAACGAAAATTCAAACATTCCGCGCGCGGGCACCAGTACCAGCCTGTTTAATCCGAATAGTACGCTGGGTATTGAGGATGCCTCTTTCCTGCGACTCAGGACTGCAACACTCAGCTACGATCTGCCGGTGAACGCTTTTGGCATAGATAATATCGTGCGCAACCTCAAGGTGTACGTGACCGGTACCAATTTGCTGCTCATCACGAACTGGTCCTTCGGCGACCCCGAGGTAAGCAACTACGGCTCATCCCTCGAGCAGGGGGTGGCGACGGGGGAGTATCCCTACGCCCGTTCCTTCACCTTCGGCCTTAACGCCTCCTTTTAGACCCCCAGAACAGATCAGCGATGAATCAACGCACTAAAGCCTATTACCTACTGCTGGCAATTTTTCTCCTTCCCTTTGCCGGCTGTAAGGATTTTCTCGTAGAAGAATTCCGCGATGGCATCACCACCGATAATTTTTTCAATAATGATGCCGAGGCACAACTGGCCGTGAATGGTGTCTACCGCATTCTCTATGACGGGAGTCTATACAATACCCGCGGCCTGGATAACTACCTACTCAACGGGGCGGACGAGGTCGGCCCCAGCCGTAACGTGAACGGTCAGATTCATAACTACCTCATCGACGAGGGCGTAGCCGACGGCTACGGCACCTGGAACGCGCTCTACGAAATGGCCCGCAACACGGCCCTCTTTCTCAGCAGCATCGAGGCCAATGAAAGCATCTCCCAGCAAGTCCGTGATCAGGCGATCGGGGAATTGCTCTTCCTTCGCGCGTTGGCGTACTTCCACCTGACCAATCTGTGGGGCGATGTGCCCTACTTCCGCGAGCTGCTGCCGGTGGAGGAGCTTTCTACGATCGTGCGCACGGACAAAGTCCAGATCCGCACCGATATGAAGAATGATCTGGAGCGAGCAATTGAATTGTTACCGGCCGCTTACGGGGACTCCGATCTGGGTCGTGCCTCCAAGTGGGCCGCCGCAGCCCTGAAGGCTAAATACCATCTGTACGATCAAGAGTGGCAGGATGCTTTGAATGCCAGCACCCTCATCATCGACGATTCCCCCCACCGGCTGCTCGACACTTACGCCGCGGTCTTTGACCAGAGCGACCCAGCCAATCAGTACAATGACGAATACATCTACGTCGTCGACTTCACCAAAGATCCGCTTTTTGGAGCTGGTAATACGCAGCGCACCGATGATTACAATCCCCGCATCCGCGACGAGCCCAGTAACCGGAACGACCGCCCGGACGGACCCGGCACGCCCCAGCGGGTAGATTTGCTTAGCGACGCCCTGGCAGAAAGGAATGAGGGAATGACGGGGTTCGGCTGGGCGATCCCGCTACCGGAAATTGCCGACTCCACTAACTGGGAGGAGGGTGACCTGCGCTACACCGCCTCCATCGTGACCGAGTACCTGGGCTTCGAGCTGAGCTTCCCCTACTACCGCAAAAATTGGAACCTGGACCAAGCCAATTCTCCCCGCACAAACCACCCGGAGAATTACATCGTATTCCGTCTGGCCGATATCTACCTCATGGCCGCCGAGGCCGAAAACGAGCTCAACGGACCGGAGAACGCCTATCAGTACGTCAATGCCGTGCGTGAGCGCGCCTTCGACCCCGATAAGCCCTGGAGCGGCATGAGCCAGGACGAATTCCGCAGGAATATGTACGACGAGCGTAAGTGGGAGCTCGCTGCTGAGGGCGGTCGTCGCATGGACCTCATTCGCTGGGGCATCCTTTTAGAGACGGTGAAAACTACCGTTCACCGCCCGTGGAACAATCCGGGGGCCAATATCGAGCCCAAGCACGTCCTGTTGCCGATTCCCCTGGATGAAATCCAGTTGAACGCCAACCTGCTGGAAACCGACCCGACCAACAACGGTTACCGCTAGTCTTTCGTGCTTGCCGTGCACTCGTTACTCGGGGGTGGACGCCGAGAGTGCCTCCCGCTCAAAGGCCTCGTCGAATTTCGGATTCTTTTCGGTGGGTACTGGAGCGTCAGTCTGCCGACGCCACTCGCGCATCCGACGAAGTAGTTCATCCCGCACAGCAGCTTGCTCCGCGGCGAGGTTGTTCCGCTCTCCGATATCCGTATCCAGGTCGTAAAGCTCTATGCCACCGTCCTCGAAGTATTCGTGAAGCTTCCATTTGCCCCACCGTAGGGTGGTACCAGGTCGGGTACGGAAGAGGGGGTCACGGGTTTCCGCTCCGGTTTTCCGGTACCGCTGTAGGTAAATGGGAAAGTGCCAGTAGAGGGTACGGTCGGCCAGGGTGTCCCCGTTCAGTAACAATCCGCTCAGGTCAGCGCCGTCGAGCTCCCCCCGGAGGGCATCCGATTCGGTCAGGCGGGCCAGGGTGGGGTAGAAGTCAAGATTGATCACCGGGGTGGCATCCTTACGCGGTGCGATCTTTCCCGGCCAGCGGATGATCAGCGGTACCCGGGTTCCGCCCTCGTAGTACGAGCCCTTGCCCGCCCGCAGGGGATCCTGGTCGGCGTACTCATCAACCCCGCCATTGTCGGAAGTAAAGATCACGATGGTGTTTTCCGCCAGCCCGTCGCGATCGAGCCGATCGAGGAGCCGGCCGACGTTGCGGTCCATCAACTCCACCATAGCCCGAAAGGTGGCGGTCTTCTGGTCCTCAGGTTCCTGCAGGCGTAGGTAGCGCTGCACGGTGGTATCGGGTGCCTGTAGGGGGCCGTGAACCGTGTAGTAAGGCACGTACAGGAAGAACGGCCGGTTGGCGGAAGTGTCCACGAAGTCGATCGCTTCAGTGGTCAGACGATTGGGCAGATACTCTCCCACCGGTCCGTCGGTAATGTTAGGAATCTTATAGGGGCTGAAGTAGGTGCCCCGCGGATTGCCGTCACTAGCTCCGCCCACATTCACATCAAAACCCTGGGCGAGCGGATCTTCTCCGATGTGCCACTTGCCGAAGTTACCGGTCCGGTAGCCGTTGCGGTGCAGATACTGTGAGAGTAGCTCGATACTGTCGGGCGGGAAGTGGGTGTTTTCAGTGGGGATCAGCCGGCGGGTACGGTCGTCGCCGCGGTCGGATGGACTGACCGTGTATACCCCGGTGCGGGGTGCATAACGGCCCGTCATCAGGGCAGCCCGGCTCGGCGCGCAGTTAGAAGCTCCCGCATATGCATCCGTGAACAGGACCCCCTGCCGGCTGAGCCGGTCGATGTTTGGTGTGTGGTAGTGGCCGTTGCCCTGGTAGCCGACGTCCATCCAGCCTAGATCATCGACGACGATCATGACGATGTTGGGTTTCCGCTCTTGCTCCGTAAGGGAGGACTGCGCGGGAAGGCCAGGGGAGCAGGCCAGGCAGCTCAGGCACAGGAGGAATAGGTGAGCTAGTCGAGGGAGAGTCATCGGGCAATAGTGTTAGTAAGAAAGTGGTGGTCCCTCTCCGAGCAAGAATATGCTGGTTTCGGCACTGCTGCGGAGGTTGTAGTCCATGTTGCCGTTTTCTCCTGGATCCGTCTCGAGCTGCCTGAGCTTCTCGCGGTACACGGACAGAAATTCCCGGCTGGCATCGCCGGCGTATTGCATTTGCTGTAGCGCGGTGAGGGCACGGTGTTGATTTTTATCCAGAGCGTAGTTACGGAGTACCTCCGCCGCCCGGCCGTGGTCCTCGGCGTACCGGACCAATGCCCCGGCAGCCAGCATAGCGACGGTTGGGTGGGCATCCTCCAGCGCGTCGTTAAGGGCGGATTCGGTGGTGCGATCCAGCGGCGTACGGCCCAGTGCCGTAGCTGCCCAGTACCGGATCAGCGGCGATGCAGCGCCGAGGGAGTCGATCAACTGCCCACGCTCTTCGCTGCTTCGCGGATCGAGCCTGGCTGTACGCAGGGCGCTTTCCAGGGGGTAAGCTTGCCGATCTTGCCGGTATTCGTAGGGCATAGCCAGTTCGGCTAGGGCCACTTCGGGAAGGAAATGCAGGTCACGTTCGGCCAGTACCCGCTCGGTCAGGAGCTCGCGCATCCGGGCCAGGCGGTCGGCCTGGGCAGCATCATCGATGAGATTGTTTCTCTCCCAGGGGTCCTGCTGTAGATCAAAAAGGGTCTCGGTGGGCTGGGGCCGGAGAATACGCCCCTGCCCCTCGCTCAGCCTTCCGGCGCGGTCGTCGGCAAGGATGGTCTGCACGATATCCCCCACGAAGGCGTACTTCTGCGGCTTGAGGATTGGGTACTGGGGCAGGAAGTTGTAGGTGTACAGGTAGCGACCGTCGGTGACGGAGCGGGCCAGGTCGGGCGTCTCGTCGATACGATTGCGGCCGGTAAAGATGTAGTCGTCGGCCGGAGCGCGGGCCGAACCGAGCATTGCACGCCCCTCCATATAGTCGGGTATCTCACCGCCGATCAGGCTGATCAGGGTCGGTCCCAGATCCTGAAATACTACCAATTCTTCCGTCGCGCTTCCCGGCGCCCAGGGGGATAGGTCGCGATAGGCCTCCGGGAACCAGATCGCGAAGGGTACCTGGTAGCCCAGGCCGGTGGCGGTGGCCTTGCCGCCGGGAACGGCCTCGCCGTGGTCGGCGTAGAAGAAGATGATGGTGCTGTCGCGCAACCCGTCGGCCTCCAGCCGGTCGAGCAACTCGCCAACCTGAAGATCGGCGTAGTTGATCGCGTTGAGTACCCGGGCCATATGCTCGCGCATCTCGGGCGAGTCACGGAAAACCGGCGGCATGTGTAGGGTCTCGGCGCTGGTGACCAGGGAGTCCGGTAGGCTATCCAGAATGTTTTTCTCGTACCAGACCCGCGGCTTGGTCATCGTGCGTGATTGGTGGCTCGCAAAAATGTTGAATACACTGAAGAAGGGCTGCCCCGGCGCCCGCTTCCACCAGCCGGCCTGATTGGAGGACTCATCCCACGACTCGGCGATGATCTCCTTGGCCCGCCCGTTGTTGTAGTCCGTCTTGGAATTGTTGGTGGTGTAATAGCCCTGGTCGCGCACGTAGGCCGGGTAGCCACGGATGAAGTCCGGGATGGGGTACGCACTACGGTGGTGACCGGTGCCGGTCTTGTTAGGACTTACCCCCGTGATGAGGGCGTTGCGGGCTACGGCGCAGACGGGGGCTGGCGCGAAGGCCCGGTTGAAGCGTACGCCCTCCCGCACGAGGCGGTCCACGTTCGGGGTATGTACGTCGGGGTTACCGTAGGCACCGATGAACTGGGGGGAGGTGTCCTCGATGGTGATCCAGAGCACATTGGGCCGGGCTGCCGTATTTCGCCGCTCCTCCGACTCACTTTGCACCTGCGCGCCGCCGCCCTCCTGGGCTTGCAGTTGGGGCGTGAGGCAGAGAATGAGGAGGAGTAACCGGAGTGTATATCCCATGATATTCATGTTTTCTTGTGCAGTAGAGCCGTGTTGAGCCGCGGCGAAATAGCTAGTTGGGTGAGGGATTTCTACTGTTTTGTGATGGACTCCCGATCGTAGCTCAGATCAGAAAGCTTAAGTGCTGTGAGTTGCGTACCGGGCACTTGCCAGCGTAGGTATAGTTCGGCTCTTTCCCCCTCGGGGAGGCGGTAGAGAATGGTAAACGGGTGAAAACCGGCCTCCAAGTCGAGGGAGGCGGTAACCGTATCCGTACTCGTAGAATGCTCGTTGCGTAGCAGGTGGATGTCGTGCAGGCGGACGTAAACACTGCCATTATTTTCAAGCTGGAAGGTATAGTGGCCGGCGCGCGGAGCATTCAGGTAGCCGCTCCACGCATAGGCCTGGCCGCCGGGCAGGCCCTCGGCCACGTCGCCGGAGGGGCCGCGGGAATCCGGTACGGCCTCACCGATGAATTCCGGCCGCGCCGGGAGCCAGGTGCCGGTAGTGTCGAAGGAGCGGCGGACGATACCATTACTCAGCCCCGGCGGCTTGGAGAGGGCGGGTACGGGAGCCTCGTCGTAGGGCCGCTCGGCGCTAGCATCGGGGATCCTGGCCCGGCGACTTATCGCCTGCATCCTGCGCTCCAGGTCTGGCATGCTCGCGGCTAGATCGGTGGCCTCGGTGGAATCGGCGGTCAGGTCGTAAAGCTCGAAGGTGTCGTCCGGCCCCTGGATGTCGAAACGTACGCCCTTGATATCACCGATTCGGACGGCCTGCATCTGTCCGCGGCGGCGGTCCCGGGCGGTGGGGGGAAATTCGGCGTATTCGGGGGTAGAACCACCGTGGAAGTACTCCCAGTAGAGGTACTCCCGGTCAAGGGAGGTGACCCGCCTGTCCAGCACGGGTAGTAGAGAGGTGCCGTCCGTGTAGGCGGGTACGGGCAGGCCGGCGAGTTCGGCGAAGGTGGCCAGCCAGTCCCAGTTGCCGGCCGGCTCGGAGGTGGCGGATGCCGGAGCAATGTGGCCGGGCCAGCGGACCAGGGTGGGTACCCGGATGCCCCCCTCGTACATGTCGCGCTTGATGCCGGAGAAGGGGCCGAAGGAACGAAAGAAGGTGGGAAGCTGACCGTCGGTATTGTGGGGCCCGTTGTCGGAGCTAAAGATCACCACGGTGTTTTCGTCCATGTCCAGATCTACGAGCAGCTGCATCAGGTCGCCGACGGCCGTGTCGATGCGACGGATCATGGTGGCGAATACTTTTTCCGTTTCGGGCCAGGGCTTGTCCCGGTAGTCTACGTGCACGTAGCTGTCGATCTCACCCCGGGCGGTATTTACGTAGGGTGTCTCGGTATTGTCGGTGCCGGTGTACCGTAGTCCGCCGCTGCGGCCGTAGCCCTCCGGGTAGGGACCGGTCGGCAGCTGTAGCTTTTTGTGGGGCGTATCGTAGGCCAGGTACATGAATACCGGCTGCTCGGGGCGGGTAGCGTGCTGCTCGGTGAGGTAGGCCTTGGCCCGGGCGGTGAACAGATCGGTGGTGTAGGTCTTGTCGGTACCCGTGGTGATGGTTTTGTAGCCATCGGTTACAAAAGCCTGCTTATCGGTCGTCCCGTTGCGGGGATAGTGCTCGTGGCCCTCTATATGGTGCAGGTAGCCGAAAAAGTCGGTGAAGCCCCGTCGCAGGGGATGGGCAGCCAGGTCCGATCCACGCTTGCCGGCCAGGCCGTATTTACCGACGTGGATGGTACGGTAACCGGCACCGCTCAGTAGCGAGGCTACATTAAGCCCCTCCGGCAGCTCCTTGTCGAACTGGTTATCCCTGATCTGGGAATGCCCCTGGTGGAGGCCGAGCAGGAAGGAGGCCCGTGAAGGCGCGCAGACCGGGCCGCCGACGTAGTGGTCGGTCAGCATCATGCCCTCCTCGGCCAGCTGATCAAGGCGGGGAGTATCGAATTTGCGCTCACCCTCCCGACTATCCTGAAAAAACTTCCCCACGTCCTCATAGCCGAGATCGTCGGTAAGAATGAAGATAATGTTGGGCCTGACAGACTGCGCGCGGACGCCGCCGCAGAGCAGCAGGGTCAGGCAGAGGGCTAGGGGTCCGAATAACGTCTTGCGGTGCATTGCGACTAATTTACGTTAATCGCGGGTACCGGGGGAGACTTCAGTTATTCCGGCAGATCATTATACACCTTCGCCCCCGCCGGCCGCGCAAAAAAGTCGTCCCCCAGCTCCGGCTTAAATGCGTAATCGCTCACCGTGATCCGCGTCACCGGCTCGCTCGCCGCTCCAGCATTCCACATACTAGTGAGGTAGCCCGCCGGCAGGGTCACGCCTTCTACGGTCGTCTTGCCCGTCAGTACCATCAGCTTTTCGGGCGTACTGCCGCCATCGGGGAAGTAGCCGGGGTAGGTGACCACGTAGCGTAGGGCATCGAGCTGGCCGGTGTCGGGATTGAGGTACAGGACGTAGTAGTCGCCCGAGGCATCACCGGTACCCGCATCGAAGGTCACCTTCACCATATCGTAGGTCGTACCGTTGAGCTCGGCGGGCGGCAGGGCGGCGAAGTTGATCCCCGCATCAGCTAGGACGAAGGGCAGTCCCACGAAGTAGTAGGGCGTCAGCGACCAGAAGCGCGGGCTCATCCCCTCCACCTTTTCCCCCGTCATCGACCAGGCCTCCTTACCGTCGAAGCCGAAGCGCAGGGTAGAGTCCCCGGCGTAGAGGTGCACGGCCTTGGCGCTGCGGTAGTCATTGGTCACGTAGGTATTCCGTGGCGTACTGCCGTCCAGCGGCTGGTAATCGAAGTGGTAGTACAGCGGTCCGTTCCCGTACCATTTTGTGAGTCCGCCCATGGCGTCGATGGCGCGCAACACTTTACGGGCGGGGTCGCTGGTGCTCAGGCGGGTAGTAGCTGCAACGATGCGATCCTGGTAAGGACTGATCGGATTTTCCTGGGTTACCCGGTCGGATTCAGCGGCTTGGGGCGTCGTACAGGCAAAAAGCGCCACGAAGAACAAAAGGGGGAGGCACCTCATCTTTGCTTTTTCAAGGGGACGCGCACGGGCCGGAAAGGTTCTCCGGTAGTGCAATGCGCTGTTCGGGGACCGATGCACCTGCGTGCCCGCCCCAATTCCTTACCTTATCCCCGTATTTTTTCACCCGAGCATTACTGTACTATGTCGAAGCACCTTTTTCTTCTTCTCCTTGGCTGCTGTAGCCTTCTCCTGCCCGCCCAGCAAGACAGCGTACTCCGCTTCGAAATGAGCACCCCCTGGAGCGCCACCGTCAGTCAGACCCAGCCCTGGAACGTCTACCCCCGCCCCCAGCTCAAACGCGACAACTGGACCAACCTCAACGGGCAGTGGGACTACGCCATCACCGCCATGACCTCCGCCGCGGCCCCGACCCGCTACGACGGAAAGATTCTGGTCCCCTTTGCCGTGGAATCGTCCCTGAGCGGCGTGAAAAAACTGGTGAAGGAAAACGAGTATTTATGGTACCGCCGCACCTTTACGACGCCAAGTAAGAACGACGGTGATCTTGTATTGATCCACTTCGGGGCGGTAGACTTCCGCGCCACGGTCTACCTCAACGGGCAGGTCATCGGTGGTCACACCGGCGGCTACACTGCCTTCACTTTTGACCTCACCCCCTACCTGAAGCAGCGCGGAGAGCAGGAGCTGGTGGTGCGCGTTTCCGACCCCACCGATACCGGCCTCCAGGCCCGTGGCAAGCAAGTACAGGACCCCGGGGGCATCTTCTACACCCCCGTCACCGGCATCTGGCAGACTACCTGGCTGGAGGTCGTCCCTAAAGACTACATCCGCGGGCTCAAGACCACCCCGAACCTGAGCGCGGGTGCCCTAAATGTCGAAGTACTGACCAATGCGCTATCCAAAGACCTTACCGCCACGGTAACGCTCTCCGGTGCGGGCGGTACGCAGGTAGCTAGCCAGTCCGTCGACCTGATGGCCGGCGGCGGGGGGCAGGCCCTGGAGTTGCAGGTACCCGACGCCCGTCTCTGGTCGCCCGAAGACCCCTTCCTCTATGACCTCGAAGTCACGCTTTCCGACCCCACGGGCGGCCGCGTAGACGGGGTAAGTAGCTACGCCGGTATGCGCGAGGTGAGCCTCGGAAAAGACGCTAACGGTCACACCGCGATCCTACTCAATGGTAGCCCCTACTTTCAGTTCGGCCCCCTCGACCAGGGCTACTGGCCCGATGGGCTCTACACCGCCCCGACCGCGCAGGCCATGGTGTTCGACCTGGAGATGACCAAAAAGTGGGGCTTCAACATGCTACGTAAGCACGTCAAAGTCGAGCCCGCTACCTTTTATCACGCCTGCGATACCCTGGGCCTGCTGGTCTGGCAGGATATGCCGAGCGGCTACATGCAGAACCAAACCTTCGTCGGCCCCGAAGACGTACAGGACGCCGACCAACCCTATGCGGCGGCCGTACAGTTCGAGCGGGAGTACAAGGAACTGATCGATCAGCTTTACAGCGTGCCCAGCATCGTCACCTGGGTGCCCTTCAACGAGGGTTGGGGGCAGTTCGACACCGAGCGGATTGCCGCCTGGACCAAGGCCTACGACCCCAGCCGGATCGTCGATGCACCGAGTGGGTGGACTGACCGTGGCGTGGGCGATATGTACGACGTGCATATCTACCCCGGCCCCGGTATGGAACGCCCCGAGGACGACCGCGCCTCCGTACTCGGCGAGTTCGGTGGCCTCGGCTACCCCGTACCCGATCACCTCTGGTGGGACAAGCGCAACTGGGGCTACCGCACCCTCAGCAGTCAGGAAGAGCTCACCGATGGCTTTGCCGAACTGATGAACGGTCTGATTGGGCTGCGGCCCCGCGGACTTTCCGCCGCCGTGTACACCCAGACCACCGACGTGGAGGGCGAGATCAATGGTCTGATGACCTATGACCGCCGCGTGATGAAGTTGGACACCCTACGTTCGCCCGATCTATTTGCCCCCCTCTACGAGGGCCCCGGCCGCTACCATGCCCTGCTGTCCACTTCCGAGTACACCCCCCAAACCTGGGACATTATGAAGGATGGGCAGGTCGTCGATCATATGCCAGGTCCCTTTTCGACCTACAATGATTACTACACCCCCGGCAGCTCCCGCTGGGACGGGGAGCCCATCACCCTGCGCCGCGAGTTTACTCTCGACCGCATGCCGGAAAAGCTCTATGTGGAGTACCTCAGCAACCGCGCCGATATCCAGGTTTTTATCAATGACCAACCCCTGGCCTCCCCCGACCGCAAGGGTGGCGACCGCGGTGTCTACACCGTCAATGAAGTACAGGACCTCTCTCCGCTGAAGGTCGGCCGCAACACGGTCACCGTACGCGTCACCCGCTCCGAGGGGCGGGGGGATGATGGCTCCTTTGACGTGGGGTTGTACGGGGTGGGGGAGTAGGCTTACTGCCTGGCGAACTTTAGGAGGGGGACGATATTATCGGTATCCGCCTGTTTGAGTGCCTGTAGGTAGCGGGTGCGTGGATCGTCAGTTTCCGTACCCCAGGTGAAGACGGGACGACCCAGACTCTCCACCAGTAGATCCCCTAGCAAGCGGCTGTGCCGGCCATTGCCATTCGGGAAGGGGTGAATGCTTACCAAGCGGTGCTTGTAGCGGATGGCCAGTTCATCTGCTGGGTAGACACTGTGATCGATCCAGTACTGGGTACCGTCGCGAAGCTGCCGGTAGGCTAGGGCAATCTCCGGCCAGGGTACGCCCATGCTTTTATCGGTGCGGCGGAAGTGGCCGGCCCAGCGAGATACTTCCGTCGAGCTCCCGCTGCTCGGCATCCCGCACCGCCTGTGGCGTACGCCCACTTAATTTACCCAACCGCTTCAGCGATAGCCCGACCGCCCGGCGGGCCGCACGTAACCATCCCCCCTGCGGAGGTTTTGGCAAAGTAGCCAACGTACTTACCTCAGTAAACACGTGATCTATTTCCGGTTTCATAAGGCTGCAGTTTTACTTTTAATGCTGTAGCTTTATATATGTTGGTTCTGCACTCTCTGCTTTACAAAATTCCCAGATGCAGCACCCGCCCCCCACTCCGGTTCACCGGCATCGTACTCTTGCCGATCACGACGCCATCCTCGGGGGCCAGGTACTGCTCCTTGAGGGTGCCGAAGACATCGCGCTGGGAAGCGATCAAGTCCCCCTTCTTCACCTCCTTCAGTAGGTCTACCTCCACGGTAAGCAGGCCGCCGGTGTGGGTGTAAATCCAGTAGCTCCGCTTGCAAATAATGGGCGGGGCCGCAGGTGCAATAATCTCGTCGGCGGTCATCCCTAGATGAGAGAGTACGTTATGTACGCCCTCAGTACCACTACGGATGAGCTTTTTCTGGTATACGCCCGGATTACCGACCTCCAGGGTCACCGCCGGAATATCGAGGGTATCGGCTGCGCCCCGGAGCGTTCCGTCGCTGGGGGGATTGTGCACGATAAGCTGGGGGTTTTGCAGGATGGCTAGCTGCCGGGTATCCTCGTGCGACATATCGGCGCGCACGTAGTAGCTATTCACCCGCCCGCGACTTGCAGTGTGCAGGTCGAGCAGGTAATCGAAGTGCTGGATGATGCGGTCAATGAGTCGGAAGGCGTACACCTCACTGGCCCGCCCCTCTTCCTTGCCCGGCATAACGTGGTTGAGGTCGAAGCCGTCGGTATATACCCGCGTCTGCCGCAGGAAGGCCGGTATATTGACCACCAGTACGCCGATAATCGTACCCTTCAGCTCCTTGACGTCCAGATCGGAAAACAGCCGCTGAATCACGCGAATACCATTGAGCTCGTCCCCGTGCACGGCCGCCGTCACGCCCAGGGTAGGCCCCTCCTCGCTACCCTTCGCTACAAGGATAGGGACCCGTACCGGCTCGCCGAGTCCGTCGCTGATGATACGCAGCCAGTAGCGGCGGATGGTGCCGGCGGGTTGCTCGACTTCCGCCAGACTCAGGATGGTAGGGGCCTCGGTATTAAAGGTGGTCATAGCAGTAGTGGAATAGTTCGTCAATGGTTTGCTGCAGAATAGGACGGCCCGATTGCGCCTCCGCCTGCGGAAAGCCACCAATGCTGAGGGTATTGATTTCGGAGAGCACCCGTTTACCGTCGTCGTTGACCAGGGTATCGACACCGCAGAAGCAGATGCCACGCCGTAGGAGCTCGGGGGCGAGGGCCTCGATCATGGCTTGTTCTTCAGGCGCGATCTCGGCACCGATGGATTTACCACCCTGCGCCACGTTGCACAGCCACTGCCCGGGGGCGGGGATACGCAGCGAGGCCGCCAGGATCTTGCCGTTTACGACCAGGATGCGCTTGTCGCCCTGGCTCACGTTTTTGAGAAACTTCATGGCAAGGTAGGGCTCAGTGAAGTCGACCGTGGCAGCATCTTCCGGCCGGTCTACGCGGCGGATGCCCCTGCCGCCGTAGGCACGTAGCGGTTTAAGCACCAGGGGAAACTGCTCAGCGAAGAACTGCGCTTCTTCCGCGGTGTGGACCAGCTCGATGGGGGGGGTCCACTCTTGGAAGTGAAGCAGGAAGGACTTGTCACCGGTCTCGGTGATGCCCGCCGGGTCATTGACGATTAGGGTACCGGTACCGGCGGTGACCTGAGTGATGCAATCAAAAAAAGCCTGGGGCACAGGGTGGGGCAGTCGCAGCCAGATCACATCGTACTGCGATAGTTCCAGGGGCTGAAGGTTGCCACCAAACTGACTACCGTCTTCGCGGTAAACGAGCTCGTCCTTTACCCTAAAGCCTTGCACCTGCGCACCCGCCCCCCGAAAGAATTGCCGGTTCTGCGGATTACCTCGGGTGGCAATGGCTACGGACTGGCAACGCTGGTCCCGACAAAGGGTATTGACGAGGCTGTAAACAGAGTTTTGCGCGCTGTGGCCGCTGTGGTCAGTGAGTACTAAAAAGGAAAGCGGACGGCTCATACGAGGATTTCGGAGAGGAGGACGGGGTCGTTGTTGAGGCTGGAAAATAGGCGGAGGCTAAATTTGCCCTTGGCGTTAAACAGCTGGGTGGCCATTTTGTCGATGGCGATGGTGCTCAGGACGGTCTGAATGTAGGCCTCGATGAGGTCGTCGAGCCCGATGCCGAGCTTGTTGAAGTCGCGGCGGTCCATGAGTAGGAGGCGGTTGGTGTCGCTGGTCCACTGGTTGGTGCCGAGTTTTTCGGAGAGGTTGGTGCCCAACATGGCCCAGGAGTCGGCCCCGGCGTCGAGCTCGTCACTTAGGGCCTGCTCGGCGCGGCGGCTGTAGCAGGCCAGCGGACGTATGCCCTCGGCGGTGGAGCTCACCATCAGCCGCACGTCGCTGACGAAGGTGCGGCCCTTTTTGTCGGGGATGGTGCCGACGTGGAAGTACTTACCGTCGCCGCCCGTCGAGCTCCAGCCGTAGTTGCCGATGAGGCTTTGCACGATGAAGCGCTCGTAGTCGATGGGCTCGGCCATGAAGGCGTCGAGCTCCGCCTGGTTGGTGATGGTGTACACGCCCTGGCCGGCGTTGGAGTAGGGGACCTTGACCACTGCCTGTCCGCCGAGCTTGGCGACCCACAGCGGCACCTCGTTGCGGCTTACGTCCCAGATGGTCTCGGGGGTGTGGATCTTGAGGCCGTACTTGCGGATCTCGCCGTTGTAGAAGTCGTAGGCCTTGGCGGCGACCATCTTGTTGCGCCCCCCGGCTAGGCAGGTGACGATGGGGTTAAGGATGCGGGTTTTGGAGTTGAGGGGCAGCCGCGTCCAGGGTCGCTGGGTGAGGTAGCGGAAGGCGGCGCGTAGGCGTACCCACTCGCCGTTGTGCAGGGCGTAGAGCCACTCGTCCTCTACTTTCAGCTTACGCTCCTCTGCCCCGTAGTAGTCGCTGATGTAGAGTACCTCCTCCTGGAACACGTCGGCGATGGTGGCCGCATAACCACTGGCCTCCATGGGGTTCTTATCGTAGATGACGGCCAGGCGGCCGTCCTTCTGGCCGCGGCGGTTCTCCACGAAGGGCCGGAAGGTGCGCTCGATCAGTAGCCGGTAACTGCCTTCCTCCTGGTGGTCGTCGAGCAGCGGCATGGACTTCTGGCCCGAGGGGCAGGAGTTGTTCTCGATGATGACCATGCGGCGGCGGCCCTGGGCGGTGGTGGCGTTGATCAGGTCGGCTCCGCCCCAGAGGAAGTACTTGCACTGGTAAGCTAGCACCTCGCGCAGTCCGTCGGGATCGACCAGGGGGTTCAGGTGGCAGTAGCGGGTCACGATACGCTCCCGGTCCAGGTTCATGAAGAAGCTCACCATGGGGTGGATCGTGGCGTTGAGGGCCTTAGGGTACCAGTGGGTCTCGGCCTTGAAGGAGCCGGGGGAGATGGGGGTGGTGGAATTTACCATGTACAGTTTGCCGTGTGCCATTTACGAGATGTGGGGCAGCTCGCTTCGTT
The DNA here is from genome assembly GCA_958295895.1 of Saprospiraceae bacterium. Classification (GTDB taxonomy): domain Bacteria; phylum Bacteroidota; class Bacteroidia; order Chitinophagales; family Saprospiraceae; genus Neolewinella. The sequence continues at coordinate 68,513 of CATQHI010000032.1, forward strand.
CGTGGAAGTCGGGCGGGGGCGGGATGTTTGGGGGGCAGACTAAAATAAACCCACGCACTAGGACCTCGAAGGGTTCGTTGGGGCAAAGCCCCTTCGAACCTTTGAGGGTCCGGTCGAGGCACCATCTGTATTTTTGTCAAATGAAGCTCCTCCTAGCTCTTCTACTCTTCTGCGCCTCCCTCGTATCCGCCCAGGGCATCGGCCTCCACCCCCCCGAGGTCAACTGGCAGCAGCTACGCGCCGAGCACGTACGGGTACTCTTTCCCGAGGGCTACGAGCAGCAGGCGCAGCGGGCGGCTAGCCTGATCGACGTGCTGGCCACGGAGCATAACCGGAGCGTGGGCGACAAGCTGTACGACTTCGACCTGGTGCTACAGACGCCTAATATGACCATCAACGGCTACGTGGGGCTGGCCCCCTTCCGGTCGGAGTTCTACGTGACGCCGCCGCAGAGCTTCAACCTACTGAGCGGGTCGGACTGGGTGGACCTGCTCACCATCCATGAATTTCGGCACGTGCTGCAGGCGAGTAACGAGCGGCGGGGGGTGACCAAATTATTCAGTTACCTGCAGGGGCAGACGGGCTGGGCGGTGCTGGGGGCCATCGCCATCCCCAACTGGTTCAGCGAGGGGGATGCCGTGGTGATGGAAACAGCCCTGACGCCGCTGGGGCGGGGACGTACACCAGCCTTCTCGCGCGACCTGCGGGCCCTGCTGCGCTACCGCGGCGAGGTGTACCGGTACGCCAAGGCGCGCAACGGCAGCTACTGGGACCTGGTGCCCGATCACTACCGCTACGGCTACGCGCTTACAGCCTACGCGCGCGAGGTGTACGGCAATGACGTCTGGCGCGATGTGCTGCAGCAGGGGGCGGCCTACCGTGGTGTGTTCTATCCCTTCAGTCGGGCCCTGAAGCGAAAGACCGGACTAAATACCAAGCGGCTCTACCTACGCACCATGGCCGATCTGCGCACTACGCAGGATAGCCTGCTCATCGTCGATCCCGCCCGGGTGGAGGGCACGCCGCTAGGCCGCTACTACGACACCGACGTGCGGCGCTACAGCTTTCCCTTTCAGGACGCGAGCGGCCGCCTACTGGCCCTGCGCAGCAGCTACCGTGAACTACCCGCCGTAGTGGCCGTAGGCGACCCTGAGGAGGTGGTGCTCCCCATCGGCATCCAGCGCGAGCCCTGGGTGTACGGCAACGACCGCTTTGTGGTCTACACCCGCTACGATCAGCACCCCCGCTACACGAATCAGAACTATTCCAACCTGGTCGTGCACGAACTCGGCAGCGGCCGCAGCCGCGTGCTCACCGAGCGGGGGCACTACCTCTCCGCTACCCTCAGCTTCGATAGCCGGCGACTCGTAGCCGTGTGGTACGATCCCCTCGCCCCAGCACCGGAGCTGCACCTGCTCGACGCTTCGACCGGGCAGCTCCTCCGCAAGCAGGCGATCCCCGAGGAGCGCAACGTGAGCTGGCCGGGCTTTTCACCCGACGGGCAGACCATCTATTTCCTCGCCCAGAACCGGGAGGGCCTGGCCATTCGTGCCTGGGATATACGGACCGAGGTGATCACCACCGTGCGGCAGCGCGCCTACGAGCCCATCGACATGCTGCGGGTCAGCGCGGAGGGACAGCTCGTTTTCGTCAGCGGGCGCAGCGGCATCGACAACGTCTACCGCCTCGATCCGGCTACTGGCGAGTTCGATCAGCTCACGGACGTAGCCATCGGCGCCTACTTTCCCTACCTCGCGCCCGGCGGTACGCTGTACTACTCTGCGCCCAACGGTCGGGGGGATCGCCTGCAACAACTGCCACCCGAAATGATCCCGAAAGGGGGTATTCCACTAAAGCCCGTCCAGCCCGGCATCTTCGAGCGCCCCGCCGCCTTTGCCGCCGAGGAGACGAACCTACCCACCGAGGTCACCGTAGCGGGCGACTACCCCGTGCGCAACTTCTCCAACACCTTCGGGGGGCTCAAGCTGCACAGCTGGTCCTTCAACGGGAGCTACGTCAATCCCGGCGTATCCGCTCAGGCCAACAACGTGCTGAATACATTAGCTATCACCGCGTCGGGTTTCTACAACATCAATGAGGACCGCTATGCCGGGGCGGCCGCTATTGCGTACGGCGGACTGTTCCCAACCATCGCCCTAGTCGGTGGCTACGGTGACCGTAATACCCTCATTCAGGCTGCGCGCACCGATAGTCTGCGGATCCTGCGGCAGGAGTTCAGCGAGCTCAGTCTGGGCGCTACGGTGAACGTACCGCTAGAATGGGTACGCGGCAATTACTTTACCAACTTCATCCCTACCCTCGGCTTCCGCTACGTGAGCCTGCGGGATGCGGAGGGAGAAAGCCTCCTACCCCGCAGCTTCAGCAATGCCTCCGCCGGCTTTATCCTCAGTCACTACCGGCGCACGGCCCTGCGGCAGGTGCAGCCGCGGCTTGGCGCGGTGGTATCGGTGGCCTACGATCGAGCACTGGGTAATACCAAACCGGGGGAGCGTTTATTCGTCAACAGCTTCTACTTTCTGCCCAGCCCCTTTAAGACCCACGGCATCCGCATCGACGCCGACTACCAGCGCGAGCAGGCCGAAAACCGCTACCAGTACACCGACAATTTCCAGTACGCCCGCGGCTACGCCCAGCCCCTGGCCGACTGGGTGTACCGCCTGGGCGTAAACTACCAGCTACCGGTCCTCTACCCCGACATCGGTGGCAACTTCCTCTACCTCAAGCGTATCCGCCTACTGGGCTTTTTCGACTACAGCCGCCTGGCCATCGATGCCTTCCCGAGTGCCAGGTTCACCGAGCGCAGTGCCGGCTACCAGCTCTTCTTCGATACCACCTGGCTGAATACGGCCGACCTCAGCATCGGCCTCCAGAGTGCCTTTCGCTTCGACGATGACCTGTTTGATTCCGACGAGGACGATCTACAGACCCGCCTCCTCCTTTCCGGCCGCTTTTAGACGTTGAGGTAGTTGATTAGACTATCGAAGCGCTCCCGCAGCGTATCCTGTAATTGTTTTTCATTGAAGCTCGCCTTCACCACGTAGTTGAAGCGCTCAAAGGTGGCGATCGTACCCGCGATGCTCTGGCTATTGAGTTTCAGGGTGATCTCAATCTGGCTCGAGTCCGGCACGCTACGCACGAAGGAGCTCAGGATGATGGCGCTGTCGCTCTCCACGATGCGAGCAATCTCGGCCAGGCTGTAGTCGTGCCGCCCCATCTCTAGCACCACGATCGAGCCCGGGTCACTGAAGGTGCTCGACTGGGCGAAAAACCGCAGCAAATCCTCACCCGTCACCATACCCACGTAGTTGCCCTCGCGATTGATCACGGGCACTACGGTCAGGTTGTTATCTACCAGTTGGCGCATCACGTCGTAGAGGTGGTCGTCGGGGTACACCGAGGGCGGCAGCTGGGGTACGCGGTAGTTACCGACAGCCTCTTCGGGGTCGGCATCGAGCACGTCGGCCTCGCTGATGACGGCCGTGAGCTTATGGTCCTCCACCACGGGCAGGTGGCGGATGTAAAATTCGTTCATGATTTCGAGGGCTTCCTCTCCGGTATCGGAAGGACGCAGGGGCACAAGGGCGTCGGTAAGGAGGAAGTCGGCGGTCATTCGGGGGGAGGGAAAAGGTAGGGAATAAATCGGCTTAGCCCAGTAGGCGGCGTTTCTGAGTCACGAATTCCAGCTCCGTCAGCAGGCCCTTTTCGCGCAGGCTAGCGAGGCGCTGGAGCTGTTCGAGCAGTTCATCGTGCACGGGCGCTTCGGTCTCCAGGGGCGGCATTTCGCCGGCGGTAATGGGGTCGTCCAGGTTGGGCGCGGCCGCCGGTGCAGCCACCGTAGCAAGGCGGAATCCGTGCTTGGCGAAGTCCGGAAATGCCTTCTGGATCCGTAGGTACGCCAGGTTGTCGTGCGTCCGGATCCGCTCGAAATCGTCGAAGCCGAGCGCCACGGCCCGGTCGAGGTGGTAAAACGCCCGGTCGGCCTCCTCTTCCACCGAGTAGGCGCAGGCAATGTTAAAGTGGGAAGCCACGTCACGCGGGTTTTTCTCCAGCGCGCGCTGGAAGGAAGCGATCGCCTCCTGATACTCGTATTCGCGGAACTGGCGCACGCCCCGCTCGCGGTCTACCCGGCCCGGATCGCGACGACTGATCCGGTCCGCCTTATTTGCTGTACCCGGGTCTACACGCTGATTGAAGCGCTCCTTATCCCGACGCTCCTGTTCCTTTTCCCGTTCGGCCCGCTGACGCTGCCGCTCCTGGAACCGCCGCTCGCGATCATTCATGATGCTACGTTTTTGCGCCTGTCCGGACCGTGCCTGAGCCGGACCGTAGCCCGGTGAGGTTTGGGTCACCGGCTGATTGTACTTGAGGTCGAACTCCCGGGGGTCCATCGAGAGGTAAGATATAGCATCGACGATGCCGAAGATGAGAGCCAGCGAGAGCAGCATGACAGTGAAGGGGCTGGGGCCGGCCGACAGGGCCAGCACGAAAAAGAACAAATGGGCCATTCCCATCCCCTTTTGCCCCAGATAGAAGCGTTGGAGGCCGACGATGCCCCCGAAAAACGCCAGAATCGCTGCGATCGTCTTATCTCTCATCTCACTGCTGGGAACGAACGCGGACCCGTTTTCGTTCTTGCCGCTGCGGACTTTTCCGCCCGCTGCCGGCCGACTATTCCCCGAATATTCGGCAGGTCAGGATGGTGAGGTCGTCGGGGTAGGATTCCTCCTGCCGGAACTCCTCCAGTTTATCCAGTAAGTTAGCATTGAACGACTTAGCCGAGCGGTAGTGCTGCCGGCGGGCGAACTGGTAGAGGATCTCTTCCTCGAAGGTCTCCCCGGCGGCACTCTGTAGATCGGTCAGCCCGTCGGTGTAGGTCACGATCAGCGCCTGGGGAGGTAGGGTCACCTCGCCCACTTCCAGGATAGGTAGCTCATCGATGGAGCCCAGCACGGTCGTGCCCTTATCGAGCAACTGGAAGGTATTTTCGCCCACCAGTACGGCCGGCGGGTGACCCGCATTGACGTAGCGTAGGCGGTGCGACTCCCGGTCGTACTCGGCCACGAAGAAGGTCACGAAGCGTTCTCCGCCCGTAATGCGGTACACGCTCTCGTTGATCTCGGTGACAAACTCGTGCAGGCTACTCCGCTTACGGATCAGGGTGTGAAAATTAGCCTGGAAGTTGGCCATCAGCAGGGCCGCGCTGACCCCCTTGCCCGTAAAGTCACCGATGCAGAACACCAGCTTGCCGTCCACGAACTCCCGGTAGTCGAAGTAATCCCCGCCCACCCCCAGCTTCGGCCGGTAGATGGCGCTGAGCTCGTAAAAGTCGTTCGTGGGTAGCTCCTTCGGGATCAGCATGGCCTGCACCTTGGCCCCCAGGTCGAGGTCAGCCTCCAGGCGCTCCTGCTCGATCTGCCGCCGGAACAGCCGCTTGTTCTCGATGGCCACGGCGATCACGTTACTGATCGTAGTGATGATCTGTACTCGCTCGAACATATCCTCCTCATCCTCAAAGGTACCGATGAAGATGTAGGCGATGGGCCGTTCCTTGTGCAGCACCGGCACCACGTGCTCGAAGTGAGAAAATAGCGGATGGTCGTAGCGCTGGATCAGCCCCGGCCGCTTGATCTCCTCCAGGTCCTCGGTGTAGTCGATGGCCGTCGTCAGCTCCTGCTCGTCGAGCCCGATGGAGGTCGCCAGCTGCCAGCGCTCGTCGTGCTCGCTCTCCCTGACGATCAGGGCCATCTCCCGCACCCCGAGCTCATTGCGTAGGAAGGCGCGGTACATCTGGAAGAGGTCCTCGGCCGCCACGTTGTTGTTGATCGCCTGTGTCATCTGCAGTAGCCGCCTGACCTGCAACTGGCGCAGGTGCAGCTCGCGCTCTAGGCGATTGATGCGGGGCAGGGGGGACGGCATAGATGTAAAGGTAGACGCCTACCCCCTACTACCCAACTAATTCATTCCAATAGCTGCAACAACTGATCGATCCGTCGCTGCTGCTCCGGAGTATCCAGGGCCCGTAGCACCTGTACCTTCTCCGAGGCGGTCATGTGTAGGGAAACGGAGGTACGCAGGGGGTCGTCTACGCTGGGCTGGTAGTTGAAGCGGAAGAGGTGGAAGCGGTCGGGGCCGAGGCTGCGGTAGAGGCCGGCCAGCAGTTCCTCCTGGTCGAGAATCTGGAGGCTGAGGATGTTACCGGCCACGCCCAGGGGGCTGAGCAGACCGCTGATTACGCCGCGGTGGCCATCCTCGGGGATCTGTTGCTCGCGGAAGGCGCTGAGCTGCACCAGTACGACGCCGGAGGTGTTGCGGTCGATCCAGGGCTGGAAGACGTGGATGAAGCGGGCGGCGGAGGCAATGCCGTAGTTATCGCGGTAGCCGGCATCCATAAGGCGGATGCCGGGCTCGGTGGGTAGACTCACCTGGGGCAGTACGTAGGGGTAGGAAGCGTTGGCACGTAGGGCGCTGCTCAGGCGGAGGCTATCGGCGTCCTGGGCGTGGAGCAGCCGGCGAAAATCGACCATATCCGGCTCCAGGGGTACGCCACGGCCTGCGGAGACGGGCGGGGTCATCATGTAGCTGACGTTTTGGGGGGACACGACCATGCGCCGACCGTCCTCGACCACGCTGGGGGTGATGAAGAGGAGCGGGACGCGGGCGGAGCGTTCTACGTCCCGATAGGCACTCAGGGGCCGGTTCAGGAGGTTGTCCGTGGCGAGGTTGTAGGCCCGCTCGAAGGCGTAGCCCCGGTCGCGGCGGTAGGACTCATCGCCCACCCGCACCCGGCGGAAGGGCAGGAAGATATCGTTGCTGACGATGGAGAAGGCCACGGGGTTGAGTAGGTCTTCGCTAACGCGGGCGAGGTGCTCGGGACCCTCGAAGGGGAAGGTGGTTTGGTCGAGGTAGGCCTCGCGCAGGTAGGCCAGGCCCAGGAGCCCGCCGCTGGCGCCGGTCATGAGGGCGGTAGACTCCAACAGCCGGCCCTCGCTACAGGCTTCGATGGACTGCGCCACGTGAGTGGCCCAGAGGGAAGCCGTCAGTCCGCCGCCGCTGGCGCAGAGGATGACCAGTTTGGGCCGGTCGCTGGGTTGCTTGGCCTTCCAGTTGTCGAGGATGGCCTCGGTGGCGCGGATGTCCTGCCGCCGCTCGCCCGGAGCGTAGAAAGAGCGTAGGGTATCGAGGGAGTACTCCGCCGGCGTCGAATAGTCGAGCCCGTAGGCCTGGTTGCCGTGGTCGAAAAAGGGGGTACTGGTGAGCCAGTTGACGGTGAGCAGGAGCAGGATGAGCAGCGTCAGCCGCCACTCCGAAAACCAGTAGCTCACCGCCCCGATGATGGAGACGAAGAGGCTGAACAGGATGAAAAAACTTGCCCCCGCCGGAATCTGAAAGGTTGGCTGCTCGATCAGTAGGCCCAGGGCAATCAGGATGCCGATGGTGACGAATTGTAGGACCAGGGCGTTGACGTGGTTCTGCCGGAAGATGTTGCGCAGTAGCCCTGTCTCGTAGTGGGCCACCGAGCGTACCCGCTGCGCCCGCAGGGAGCTGTTGAGGTAGAAGCCTACGTTGAAGGGGTTATCGTAAAGGTTGACCAGTTTAGGTCCTAGGGCGGTAGCGCGGTAGGGCCGGTAACCCAGGGCACCCCGCCGGCCCGGCCCCTGGTGGGGGGGGAGTTCGCGTCCGCCCGTGTAGTAGGTGATATCCCGGTTGGTGAGGTTGAAGTAGATCGAGTAGATAAAAAGGCTCGACGCCAGACCAACCACGAGTCCCGAGAGACTCTGCACCTGCGTACGCGCCCCGTGCATGGCTCCGTCCTGGAAGTTAAGCAGCATCGCACAGTACGTAAGAAAGACCCCCAGTGGGAGCAGTGCGTTGTTGATGCAGTACTTGAAAAACGGGCGCGAAAGGCTGGCCAGAAAGTTGAAGTAGCCGCCCAGGAGGAGGTAGGTGCTTAGGTTCCAGCTCATGGTGAAAAAGCCGAAGGCCAGGCCCACGATGAGGAAGGCGAAGTAGCCCGTCTCGCCCAGGTACTCGGGGTCGAGGAAGAGGTACTGTAGGCCTAACTGCGCCCCGAGTGCCCCGCTGATCATGAGTAGCAGCAGCACCCACATGCCCAGGAGCAGGAAATTGGTGCGCAGGTGCAACAGCAGTAGCTGCACGGGAAAGGAGCGGTAAATGTGGCGCAGCAGCTCGGGCATCGCGGCTAAATTTAAGGTAACTTTGCCGCCCTTTATGCCCAACCGCCTCGCCACCAAGCTTACCCCCCAGGGGGAGCGCATTCTTCGCTCCGGTCACCCCTGGCTCTTCGACGGGGCCGTGGCTGCGGTGAAGGGAGAGGGGCAGGCCGGCGATCTGGCCATCGTCTTCGACCGGAAGCGCGATAAATTCATTGGCGTAGGACTTTATGACCCCGACGCGCCGATCCGTATTCGGGTGCTGCACCAGGGGGAGTCAGTAAAGATCGACGAGGCCTTTTTCGCCGCCCGCATCCAGGACGCCCGTAAGCTGCGTCTACCGCTGCTGAAGAAAAATACCAATGGCTACCGGCTCGTGCACGGCGAGAATGACCGCTTGCCCGGACTAGTGGTGGATGTCTACGCCGGCGTAGCGGTCGTCAAGCTGTACAGTCCGGTCTGGTTTCCCTACCTCGATATGCTGCTACCCCACATCCAGCGGGCGGCGAAGGCGGAGACGGTCGTACTGCGGCTGGCCCGCGTGGTGAAGGCCCGACCAGGACTTGCGGATGGTACCGTACTGGTCGGTAAGCTATCCGAGCCCGAGGTGATTTTCAAAGAGCATAACGTGGAGTTCCTGGCCGACGTGGTCAGCGGCCACAAGACCGGCTTTTTCCTCGACCACCGCCACAACCGCAAGCGGGTAGGAGAGCTAGCTGAAGCGCAGGACGTACTCGACGTATTCAGCTACGCGGGCGGATTCAGTGTGCACGCCCTACACGGTGGGGCCTACCGGGTGGTGAGTCTGGATATTAGCGGCCCGGCCCTGGAGGTAGCCCGTCGCAACGTGGCCCTCAACTTCGGCGAAGACCCACGCCACGAGACCATCGAGGGCGATGCCTTCAAGGAACTTGAACGGCTAGCGCGGCAGGGGGAGGAGTTTGGTATCGTAGTGGTCGATCCCCCCAGCTTCGCCAAGCGGGAGCGGGAGGTGCCCGGGGCCCTGGATGCCTACCGCCGCATCAATACCCTGGCCGTGCCGCTGGTCAAACCGGGCGGTCTGCTGCTGGCCTGCTCCTGCTCGGCGCGGGTGAGTGCGGCCGATTTTTTTGCCACGGTGGAGAAGGTGATGAAGCGCAGCGGGCGGGCGTATACCCTGGTCGAGCAGACCTTTCACGACGTGGACCACCCCATCGGTTTTGCGGAGGGGGCCTACCTCAAATCAGTGTATTACCGCATAGAATAGGAAACCACGCGAACGTTATTTACGTACAATCAGGCTACTGCCGATCACACGTTTCATGCGTCTTCATATCATCATCCCCGTCGTCAACGAGCGCGAGAATCTTCGCCACCTACTCCCTTACCTCGCCGGTGAGCTGGCGGGCCGTGGTACCATTACGGTGGCCGACGGGGGCAGTACGGACGGCACGGCGGACATGCTGAGGGCGGGTACGCAGGTGCAATACTTGTCGTGCGAGCAACAGGGCAGGGCACCGCAGATGAACGAGGCTGCGGCGCTGGATCTGGATACTTACGACGTGCTTTACTTTATGCACGCCGACACGCGACCGCCCAGCGGCTTTTATGATGACATCCGGCGCAGTGTGGCTGAGGGCTACCCGGTCGGCTGCTACCGCTTTCGCTTCGACTCCAGTAATCCGCTGCTAGCTATCAATGCCTTCTTTACGCGTTTTCCGCGGGCGCTGTCTTGCCGGGGGGGCGATCAGTCGCTGTTTTTGACCCGCCAGGTCTGGCAGCAACTCGGTGGCTTCGACGGCTCCATGCAAATCATGGAGGACTACGACATCATCCAGCGTATCTGGGCGGCGGAGATTCCCTTTCGGGTCGTGCCGCGGTCCATCACCGTCTCGGCCCGTAAGTACCGCGCGAATAGCTGGCTACGCGTACAGTTGGCTAATTGGAAGGTGTTCCGGATGTATAAGGCGGGGGCGGATGAGGGGGAGATGATCCGGCTGTATCGGCGGCGGTTGCGGCCCTGGTAGTGTAGCGGCGACTTCAGTCGCCATGCTGCTGAGTATTCTTAGGCAGCATGACGGCTAAAGCCGCCGCTACAGCTTACTCCCGCATCAATCGCATCCGATCCAGTCCCGCCATTTTAGCTTCGGCAAACGCCTGCGGGCCGAAGGACGGCTGCCCGTGCAGCGGCAACACCGCCTTCACCCCCGCCACCGGAATACTCTCCCAGCCCACCTTGTTCAGCGCCCAGTTGGCATCGCTGATCGGGGCGTGGGTGAAGTGCTGGTGGGGCTTTTCGTAGTTGTTACCTACAATGATATCGCCGGTGAAGAGGTAGCCCGTAGGCAGGTGCAAGTAGGCCGTGGAGCCGGGCGTGTGGCCGGGTACGTGGTGGTAGGCTACGTGGATGTCCTCCAGGATGGGCGTATTACTCTCTAGGGGGTGCAGCCCCGTCCGGTTCATGCTATCGTAGCTGTGGATAAGCACGGGGGCGCCGCCGAGCCAGTCGGACAGCTCCGCCGGGGAGCCTAGGGCCTGCCCCACCAGGTCGGAATGGGTGATCAGCAGGGCGGCGGGGGTGCGGCCGTTCAGGAAGCGATCTACCGCATCGCGGGTGATGGAGTGGACGGTGTCGACGAGGATGATCTTGTTCTCGTGCGTCAGCGCGTAGGTCTGTCCGTTGCGGAAGCGCTGCTTAGGTACCCGAAACAGCGTCAGGTTGTCCTGGATGGCGACCGACTCCCCGGGGCGGGCGGCGCGGATGTCGGCGATGAAGGAGGGCAGGATGGTGGACATGGCGGCGGGTGTTTCCTACTGAATCGCAGGAGGTATGGACGGGTTCAGCGTCCCCAATGCCGCACCCGCGACCCCGCCCGTTTTACCCCTCCTGAAGCCCCGATTTTGCTAGGAAACGTGGCATAATTTTTGTACCTTCGTAGCTATGACCAAGAACAAGGAAATGGGCCCGAAAGCGGGCTATGATGCCGGCAATATCACCGCTCTAGAAGGGCTGGAAGCCGTGCGCAAACGCCCCGGTATGTACATCGGGGGCACCGACACGCGGGGACTACACCACCTGGTCTGGGAGGTGGTCGATAACTCGATCGACGAGCACCTGGCCGGCTACTGTAGCCGTATCGATATGATCATCCACGAGGATAACTCGATCACCACGATCGACGACGGCCGCGGCATTCCCGTAGGCATGCACGAAAAGCTGCAGAAGAGCGCCCTGGAGGTGGTCATGACGGTGCTACACGCGGGGGGTAAATTCGATAAGGATACGTACAAGGTCTCGGGCGGTCTGCACGGGGTCGGTGTATCGTGTGTGAACGCGCTATCGAGCCACCTGCGGGCGACGGTACATCGCGACGGCAAGATCTACCAGCAGGATTACAGCGAGGGCAAACCCCAGAACCAGGTGCACGAAGTGGGTATTACCGATCACACCGGCACCACAATTCTATTCAAGCCGGATGCGACGATCTTCGAATCTACCGTCTATAAGTTCGAGACGCTGGCCAGCCGGATGCAGGAGTTGGCCTTTCTGAATAGTGGACTATCACTCAGCCTGACCGATGAACGGCAGAAGGACGAGGAGGGCAACTTCGTGCGCAAGGATTACTACAGCGAGGGCGGACTGGCCGAGATGGTCAAGTACCTCGACGAGGGCAAGCAGGACCTGATCGAGGAGGCCATCTACGTGAAGTCCAAGGAGGACAACGTGGAGGTCGAGGTGGCCATGCAGTACAACACCACCTACCAGGAGAACATTTACTCCTTCGTCAATAACATCAAGACCCGCGAGGGCGGTACCCACGTCAATGGCTTCCGCCGGGCGGTGAACCGTCTGTTTACCAAGTACGGTGACGACAACGGACTGTTCAAGAAACTGAAGTTCAAGGTCAGTGGGGAGGACTTCCGGGAGGGACTCACCGCCGTGGTCTCCGTGAAGGTGCCCGAGCCGCAGTTCAAGGGACAGACCAAGGGCGAGCTCGGTAACTCCGAGGTCACCGGTATCGTGAGCCGCGCCGTAGGGGAGAGTGTGGGCCACTGGTTGGAGGAGAACCCCAATCAGGCCAAGCGCATCATCGACAAGGTGATTATTGCCGCCACCGCCCGCCACGCCGCCCGCAAGGCCCGCGAGATGGTGCAGCGCAAGAACGTCCTCACCGGCACCGGACTACCCGGTAAGCTCGCCGACTGCTCCAATAAGGACCCCGAGGGCTCGGAGATCTATCTCGTGGAGGGTGACTCGGCCGGCGGTACGGCCAAGATGGGCCGTGACCGGAAGTTCCAGGCCATCCTACCCCTACGTGGTAAGATCCTCAACGTAGAGAAGGCCATGGAGCACAAGATCTACGAGAATGAGGAGATCAAGAATATGTTTACCGCCCTGGGCGTGAGCATCGTGGAGGGCGAGCACGGGGAGCGGATCCTGAACCTGGAGAAGCTACGCTACCACAAGATCATCATCATGTGTGACGCCGATATCGACGGCAGCCACATCGTGACCCTGATCCTGACCTTCTTCTTCCGCTACATGCACGCCCTGGTCGACGGCGGCTACGTCTACATCGCCCAGCCGCCCCTCTACCAGGTGCGCCGCGGCAAGCAGTTCCAGTACTGCTGGAACGAGGACGAGCGCCGCGAGGCCATCGCCCGCTTCAGCCGTCACGAGAACGACGGCGCGGTCAAGGTGCAGCGCTACAAGGGCCTTGGTGAGATGAACGCCACCCAGCTCTGGGAGACCACCATGGACCCCGACACCCGCATGCTCCAGCAGGTCACCATCGAGGAAACCTCGGAGGCCGACCGCGTATTCAGTATGCTGATGGGGGATGAGGTGCCGCCGCGGCGGGCCTTCATCGAGGCGAATGCTAAGTATGCTAAGGTGGATGTGTAAATCGGTTAAAACAAAGATGCAATGTCTTCAGTAGTTGAATCCCGGATTCTGGATGATTTTTTTGACCTTATGGTGAATCAGCCCTCACCCAAAGAAATACTAGAATTTAAAATGTCGGTGGATGATGAGCGTAAAATCACGAAATTGATTGAGCTTACGCATACGGAAAGTCTTTCTTTCCAGGATCAAGCGGAGATCGACTATTACTTTAGGGTCGAAAGAGCTATTGTTTTAGCTAAAGCTAAAGCTTACGCTAAGCTTCAGGGTGACAGCTAATGTCTAACAAAGCCACTATTTTACAAAAAGCCTTCGGCGTAAGGTTTTCGAGTATTCTAGGTATAGTTGTCGGTACTGCCTGCTACCGGATTTCGTGCTACCAGGAGCGTTGCAAGTTGATCATATCATTCCTATAAAACAGCAGGGTGCCACTGTTGAGAAAAACCTGATTGGTTGCTGTGCTCGTTGTAATCTACTGAAGGGAGTCAGTATCGCGGTTTACTTTCCAGGGGATGGGGAGATTCATCCCTTGTACCGCCCCCGTACAAACGAATGGTCCCATCACTTCAGGTTAGAAGATGATGGGACCATTCATTCCAAAACACTGATTGGAGAGCAGCAGTTCTCACTATCGGTCATCTTAGCCAGGGTTGCTACTTTTGTTTATGGCCGGCCCCGATACGTCTCCGCTCAGCGAACAGCTCAGCTTCGACCACCTCTACAACCAATTGATCGTCCCCTTTTTCCGCTCCCTAGATGACGGCAGAGCCTTCAACGCCAGCTATGCGCTGCTGGATGCGCTCAAGGCTGCCTTTGCCATCTACTCGCTCAAGATACCCTCCCTGTTTCAGTTCCGTACGATGTCCCAGGCCGAAGATCACAACCTGAGCACGGTCTACAAAATCGGTCGTATCCCCAGCGATAACGGCCTGCGTAAGCTGCTCGATGGGCTAGACCCGGCCGCTCTGCGCGCCGGCTTTGCTCACCTGGCCGAGCACGTCAAGGCAAGCGGACTCCTCCAGCGCTACCACGTCTACGAGGACTACGTGGCCGTCAGCGTGGACGGGGTGGAGCACTTTTGCTCCAAGCAGGTCTCCTGCCCGCGTTGTCTACAGCGGCGTCACCGCGACGGGAGTGTGTCCAACTACCATGCCATGCTGAGTGCGGTCATGGTCAAACCCGGACTGGCCGAGGTGCTGCCCTGGGACCACGAGCCGATGACGCAGCAGGACGGAGAGGTCAAAAACGACTGTGAGCGTACGGCCGTGCACCGGCTGCTGGCTAACTTCGAGGCGACCCACCCCGAACTGGCGACCATCTTCGTGCTCGATGCGCTCTACGCCTGTGCCCCGGTGGTCCAACGCATCGGCCAAAACGCACACTGGCGCTACCTCATCGGCGTCAAGGACAAGGGCCACGCCCACCTGTTTACCCAGTTCGATGAACTGGATAGCCAGTACCAGGTCCCCTGGCAGGAGTGGAAGACGAAGGCCGGGGAGGACTATGCAATAGGCTACGCTAATGGGCTGGAGCTGAACGCCACCAACGCTGAGGTGGCGGTCAACATGCTCTACGCCATTATCCGCGACGCTAAGGGTAAGGAGACGACCTTCACCTTCATCACCAACCTGGAGCTGAGCCCCGACAACGTAGCGGAGTTATTGGCCGTGGGGCGCGCGCGCTGGAAGATCGAAAACGAGACGTTCAACACGCTCAAAAACCAGGGCTATCACTTTGAACATAATTACGGTCACGGCCAGCAGCATCTCTGCACGGTCATGGCCTACGTGATGCTGCTTGCCTTCTGGGTCGACCAACTCCAGCAGGCTGCCAACCGCAAGTTTTGGGCCCTGCTCACTAAACTCAAAACGCGCGTCAAGTTATGGGACGCCACCCGTGCGGTCTTCCGGGTCGTGCCCGTCCAGTCCATGGACGCTCTGCACGATCAGCTCATCGACCTGTACTGCGTCAGGCTCATCTGACCGATAGTGAGAACTGCTGATTGGAGAGGGAACTATCCGATTACTTTCGCTAAATCAGGATAACCGAGTAGAGACGCGAAAGATCCTAACTGAATACGGCTATAAATTTAATTTGGCTTAGACCTACTGCAACTCCCGCGTAGCCTCAAACAAAAACCACGTCCGCCGCTGCGCCTGGTCGATCCACTCCTCCAGGAAGCTGGCGGTGGCTACGTCCTCGGCCTCGTCGCAGACCTCGTGGGTCTTGAGCATGTTGGCGGCAAGCTTCTTGTTCTCCTGTACCAGGTCAAGGAGCATATCCTTGGGCGAAACCTGGGCTTCGTCGTTATCGTCCACCCGCTGCAGCTTGGCGACCATGCCGATACTGGTCACGGTCTTGCAGCCCAGCTTCCGTACCCGCTCGGCGGCCGGGTCGACGGTCTCGATCAGTTCCATACTCTGCTCGTCGAGCATCAGGTGGTAGTCGCGGAAGTTGCGGCCCGACATGTGCCAGTGGTAGTTCTTCGTCTTCACCCACAGGGCGATCAGGTCGCTGACTACGGCGTTCATCGAGTCGGCCACGGCCTGTACTTTTTCGGGGTCGAGGTTGTTGGGGGTGTTGAGCTCCGCCATGGAGATCGAATGCTTAGCTTTGGCCACGGTCGTTGGTTTTGTTATGGGCCCAACCTGCCCGCCATCCTACTAGTTCGCCCCTAAGCCGCTTATTCTCAGCCAAAAGGCCCCCCGCCCGTGTCTTACCGCCTCCACTCCGCCGAACGGCTCAAATCCCGGAAAGAAATCAGTCGACTCTTTACTCCGGGGGCGCAGACGGCCGCTGCCTATCCCATTCGTATTCTGTACCGGGAGGTGGAGCAGGTGCGGGGGCCGCACCTCATACAGGTCACCTTTGTCGTTCCCAAAAAGCACTTTAAGCGCGCCGTCGATCGTAATTTGCTCAAGCGACGCATGCGGGAGGCTTACCGACTGAATAAGGACGTGATGCAGGGGGCGCGTCCGCAGGTGCGGGGGAAATTGGGTGAGGCCGGCGTGCAACTCGCGCTGTTGGTTATGTATACGGGAAAGGAGATACTTCCCTATGCCGAGATTGAGAAGCGGGTGCGGAAGGTGTTGGGGAGGGTGGTGATTTCTAGCTCGTTGTAGAGACTCGGCGGACGAACTTTTTTGACTAGCAAGCTTAGCCCCGCGCGGAGGAGGCCGCCTCCACCGCCCGCCATACCCGCAGCACGTTGCCGGAAAGGATCTTTTCGATGTCCTCGTCGGTGTAGCCCCGCTTCAGCAGTACGTAGATCAGATTGGGGTAGTCAGCTACGTCCTTGAGACCGGTAGGGAGGCTATCGCCCACGCCGTCGAAGTCGGAGCCCAATCCAACGTGGTCGATGCCCGCCAGCTCCACGACCCGGTCGATGTGGTTAGCGACCATCTCAACGTCGGAGTAGAGGGTAGGATTCTCCTGTTGAAAGCTATCGATCATCGGCTGAGCCTCTTCTGAACTGTACTCCAGCCCAGCGTCGACGAAACGGGCGCTAAGTACCCCGCGCAGGCTGTCCTCCCGCTCGCGCAGGGCCCCGTCCAGGAAGGTAGAGCCGAAGTTGATCTGGATCACCCCGCCGTTCTTGCCCAGGCGCTCGATCATCTCGTCGTTCATGTTGCGCTCGAAGCCGGGGGTGAACTCGCGCACCGAGCTGTGGCTAGCGATCACCGGTACGTCGGTCACCTCCATCACGTCCCAGAAGGCGGAGTCGCTGATGTGGCTCACGTCGACCATGATGCCGACGCGGTTCATCTCGCGTACGACCTCCTTGCCGAACTCACTCAGTCCACCGTTAATGGCCGTAGTGTCGTAGCTGCTGTCCGAGATCAGGTTATCCTTGGCGTGGGTTAGGGTAATGTAGCGGATGCCCTTGTCGAAATATTCCTCGACGCGCCCGAGCTGGTCCTCGATGGGTGCGCCGTTTTCCATACCCATCGGTAGGCTCATTACGCCCTCGCGAAAGTTGCGCTCCAGGTCATCCGGACTAAGCGCGATCCGGAAGTTCTCGGGGTGGGCCGCGGCGATGCCCTTTACCATATCGATCAGGCTATCGGCCAGGGCGGGGGCGGCACCGGGCTCCTCCTGTAGGCTGCTGGGGATGTAGATCGACATAAACGGGGCATCCAGTCCGCCCTCCACGGCCCGTACGTAGTCGAAGTCCCCCTCGTCAGTCTCGATGGGAATGCCCAGCATCTCCCGCTCCAGGCGAAAGTTTTGGACTTTCAACCGGTAGGGGAGGTCGACGTGGCCGTCAGTGATAAGGTAGGCGTGGGCCAGGCTATCGGCGTGGGCGCGTAGCTCTACATCGGAACGCTGGGACCCAACTGAGTCGGGACTGGTGCCCGTATTTCCACAGGAAAGTAGGAGGGTACTAAGCGTGACGGCGGTTAGCAGGAAGCGGAGCATCGGAAGGTAGTTAGAATCGTGTGGGTGAATGCGATCGACTCCGGTAGGCCGGCTGGTGGACAAACATAAGCAAATCCCGCGTCGGGTACCTTCATTCCCGGTGACTGGCAGATGTAGCCCCGAGGCTCCCGCGCCTACCGTACCACCGAAAACCGCCGCGCCGCCCCCCCAAACTGCAAAAAGTACACTCCTGCCCCCAGAACCTCGGGCAGCACGATCAGCGCCCGTTCGCCCGCGGGGAGCCGGCCCGAGAGCACTACGCGCCCCCGCACGTCCACGATCCGGTAGTCGCGGCTGGGTAGCTCGCCGCTTACGTAAAGTAGCCGTGAGGTCGGATTGGGGTAGAGCGAAAGGGTGGTAGCCACCGGCAGACTCACCGCCACGATCGCCGAGTAAGCGTACGTACCGTCGAAGTCCACCTGCCGCAGCCGGTACAGTACCGGGTCGGTCGGGCCGGGGTCCGTATCCACGAAGGTATAGGCCGTCTCCTCCGCACTGAAGCCTACGGCGGTGACCCGCCCAGTTTCCTCCCAGTCCCCTTCCGCAGCCTGCCGCTCCACCCTGAAGTAGTTGCTGTCGTGCTCGTCGGCCGTTACCCAGTCAAGCTCCACGGTGCCCATTACCGCCCGCCCGGTAAAGGACAGCCAGGTGACCGGCGTGGCTACCTCTGCACCGGATACCAGGTTGGCCTCGGTCGGAGTATAGACGATGCGCCAGTCGCCGGCCGGCAGATTCGGCGGACTGGCAAAGCTACCCGTCACCCGGTCGGCAAAGACCAGGGTATGTACTACCTCATCCACCGGGGTATAGTCAGGTACTGCCGTGACGGTAAGCTCGCCCGCCGGTCGGGCCTCCCCGCCGGCTATCAGGTAACCGAAATTGAATACCGGGATGTTTCCGTTCAGGTCGGTTCGGTAATCCCCCTGCGCTACTACGTCCAGGTCGGTGCGAATCAGCCCCAGGTTAGTCACCTCGCTACCCACCGTAAAACGGATGTCCTTTCCCGCAGCCACCACGAACGCCCCACGACGCAGGTACAGCGTGCCACCCGGAGCTACGACGAGTACGTCATCGGCACCGTATACCGGCTTAAGGATTTCGATAACGTCGCTGTACGTAATACGCCCGTCCACCGCTACCAGCCGCAAGCGGTAAGATGCACTGGCACGGCTCCCTACGCCGCGGTCACGGTAGGTATACCCCGCCCCGTCGGCATCGTCACCCGCAGCAGCTACCCGGTCGATCTCCTGCCAGCTGCCGCCGTCGAGTCGCTCTACGGCGAAGTAGTCCGATCCGCGCTCTACGGAGGTCATCCAGCTCAGGTCCACGGCCCGTCCGCTAGCCTCCCCAGTGAAGGCTGCTAACTCGAAGGCCGGGGGGAGCTTGTCGAGCCGCAGAATGACCTTTTCGCGCTCATACACTACGCTCCAGTCCGCATCCGGTAAGTCGACTGTAGAAAAGGTGCCAGTGACCGGAAGTGCGTTGATGAGGGTGTAGTTCACGGTGCCGGTGGGCGCGTACGCAGGTGCAAGGTCAATCTTCAGGGCACCCCCCACGCTGGTCGTGCCATCGACGAACATATCTCCGTACTGCGTATCGCGGTCGGGTCCGACGATGCCTACAACGAGCGTGCCCCGCAGCTCGAGATCGCCGTAGCCGATTAGAAGGCCGCGCAGATCGAGCGTGCCACCCGGGGCTACGACCATCTTGCCGGTCGATACCAGCTGGTCAGTGAAGACCACGCGGGGGGAAACGACCAGGGTGGCCCCGTCGGCTACCGTGAGCTGAGCGGGTAAAGCGCAGGTTAACAAACATGCCAGGAGGGTTAAGTACAGGTGTCGCATAGTGTAGGTAGATTAGCCGTTAGTGGGCGGGGATCACCCTTTATATCCCCGGGGGCGGATGTGTTACACGGTGTAACAATTTGGTGGGAAAACGGGGTGAGCATCCGGTTTTCCCCACCAACTTTGCACCTGCGGCCCCGCAAAACTTAGCTTTCCACATGCTGGCTGTGGAAAGAACAGTAGGTTTTCCACATTGTGGAGAACCTTATCAACACTGTGGATAAATATCGACATCTTATTAGTTAACTGATTTACAGTAAGTTAACAAATGTTTTCCACAGCTTGTGGAGAAATAGCGAAAAAAGTGGCGCACTAGGGGCCCTATCTTGGCGATTATACGAGGGAAACCAACAAAATGGTTGGATGCCTCTCGGAAGCTCCGGCTTGCTGATACCACTTAGGCTGAGGCGGCTTTCTCTGACGGGATGCCGCCTTAGTTAACTGACCTAGAGAAATTCGACAGTTTGCACCGCTTTTCTCTTCCGCGCGACGGGAGGGAGGACGGACATTCGTCGCCTTACCATAATCCGTTTGCAGCGTATCGGCTGCCTTACTCAAAACATAGTTCCCATGACCGCGAATCTTGAGCCCATCCTGGTTGAAAACCCCAACCGCTTCGTCCTCTTCCCCATTGAGCACGACGATATCTGGCGCTACTATAAGGATAATGAGGCCTGCTTCTGGACGGCCGAGGAGATCGACCTCTCGAGCGACCTCAACGACTGGAACAACAAGCTCAACGACCAGGAACGCTACTTCATCAAGCACGTCCTGGCCTTCTTCGCCGCCTCGGACGGCATTGTGAACGAGAACCTGGCCGAAAACTTTGTGGCCGAGGTGCAGTACACGGAGGCCAAGTTTTTCTACGGCTTCCAGATCATGATGGAGAACATCCACTCCGAAACCTACTCGCTGCTGATCGACACCTACATCAGCGATGCGGCCGAGAAAGACCACTTATTTAACGCCATCGAAACCATGCCCTGCGTGCAGAAAAAAGCCCAGTGGGCGCTGCGCTGGATCGACAACGGCAGCTTCGCCGAGCGGATCGTTGCCTTCGCCGCCGTGGAGGGCATCTTCTTCAGCGGTAGCTTCTGCTCCATCTTCTGGCTCAAGAAGCGCGGCCTGATGCCCGGACTCACCTTCTCCAACGAGCTCATCAGCCGCGACGAGGGTATGCACTGCGACTTCGCCTGCCTATTGTACAACGACCATATCCAGAACAAGCTCGAGGAGGGCATGGTGACGAAGATCATCAAAGACGCCGTGGAGATCGAAAAGGAGTTCGTCTCCGACAGCCTGCCCGTCAACCTGATCGGTATGAACGCCGACATGATGTGCCAGTACATCGAGTTCGTCGCCGACCGCCTGCTCTCTGAGCTGGGCCAGGACAAAGTCTGGAACGTCGAAAACCCCTTCCCGTGGATGGACATGATCAACCTACAGGGCAAGACCAACTTCTTCGAGAAGCGGGTGGGGGAGTACCAGAAGGCTGGGGTGACTAGTGAGCGGGAAAAGCAGGTGTTTTCTTTGGACGAGGACTTCTGATATGCGATATGCAATTCTCGATA
The DNA here is from genome assembly GCA_958295895.1 of Saprospiraceae bacterium. Classification (GTDB taxonomy): domain Bacteria; phylum Bacteroidota; class Bacteroidia; order Chitinophagales; family Saprospiraceae; genus Neolewinella. The sequence goes on from CATQHI010000032.1 coordinate 89,421, forward strand.
TGTGATATATGAGGTAGCTACCGCACGTTATATGCCCGCACCCAATGCAAAGTCCGCACAACTTGAGCAACGGCTCATTGACTTTGCCGTCCGAATCGTAAGGTTGGCGGCAGACTTGCCGGGCAGTTTTGCCGGCGCTCATTTCGGTAAGCAAATTTTACGCTCGGGTAGTGCTCCGGCACTGCTTTATGGCGAAGCTCGGGCGGCGGAATCAGACAAGGACTTTCGCCACAAGTGCAGTATCGCGCTAAAGGAGCTTCGGGAAACGCACATCAATCTCAAAGTTATTACTCAGTCAGGTTTATACCCTACCGATCGCTTGGTAGACCTACTTGATGAAAACAATCAACTCATTGGCATCTTCGTCCGCACCGTTAGGACCATGGATACAAAAATTAACAAACTAAAGAAATAGGATAAAGCGACACCTAGATAAGGAACAAGGGTACCATCCACGAGCGGCAGCACGAACGAAGTGAGCAAAGCCGTGCGGTAGCCACCTCGCATATCGAGTATCGCATATCATATATCGCATATCAACCAATCATGCAAGTAATCAAAAGATCCGGCGGCCGCGAAGACGTAAGTTTCGACAAAATCACCGCCCGCATCAAAAAACTCTGCTACGGCCTCGACGAGAGCTTCGTAGACCACATCGACGTCAGTAAAAAGGTCATCCAGGGCCTGTACGACGGCGTGACCACCGTGGAGCTCGATAACCTGGCCGCGGAGACCGCCGCCTCGATGAGCACCGTTCACCCCGACTACGCCCAGCTGGCCGCGCGCATCGCCATTTCTAACCTCCACAAGGAGACGGACAAGTCGTTCTCCGCCACCATGGAAGGGTTGTATAACTACGTCGACCCGAAAACCGGGGAGGCGGCCGGGCTGATCGGCGACGATACCATGCGGGTCATTCGACAACACGCCCGAAAGCTGGATGCGGCGATCATCTACGACCGCGACTTCGAGTTTGACTACTTCGGTTACAAGACGCTGGAGCGGAGCTATCTGATGCGCCGCGATGGGGCTGTGGTAGAGCGCCCGCAGCACATGCTCATGCGCGTGGCCGTCGGTATCCACCAGGAGGACATTGAATCCGCCATCCAGACCTACCAGTTGATGAGCGAGAAGTGGTTTATCCACGCCACGCCGACGCTGTTTAATTCTGGGACGCCTAAGCCGCAAATGTCGAGTTGCTTTCTTTTATCAATGACAGAAGATAGTATCGAGGGGATATTTGAGACTCTTAGACGTTGTGCCAGGATCTCTCAGAGTGCCGGCGGCATTGGACTGAGCATCCACAACATCCGCGCCACGGGCAGTTACATCAAGGGCACCGGCGGCACCTCGAACGGTATCGTGCCGATGCTGAAGGTGTTTAACGATACGGCTCGGTACGTGGATCAGTGTTTCCACCCGGACACCATCGTGTACACCCGACAGGGGGTGAAGACCATTAATGAGATCGTCATCGGAGACGAACTGCTGGGGGAGCAGGGCAACTACGAGCGCGTCGGACGGCTACTGCGCAATGACTACGAAGGGCCCATGATCGAGCTGAGCGTGAAGCAAAGCATCGAGCCGGTCCGGGTAACTCCCGAGCACCCTTTCTACGTGCTGCGCAACCAGCAGAAGATGGTTAACTTCAGCGTGATCCGTAACCGGCTGGAAAAAGGCTACGCCAAGCCGGAGTGGGTAGAGGCGAAGGAACTGAACGAAAACGACCTGATTGTTTTTCCAGCCTTCAGCAACCACGAGGAGGACGTGTACGAATATAGCCTCGACGACTGCCGCTTCTACGGTATGATGCTGGGCGACGGCCATGTTTCCCCCGACGGCCGACAGGCGCACATCACCATGCACCGCGATACCGATGACGTCAACTTCGTACGGCGCTACCTCTATGAGGCCGGTATCCATGCTACGGTAACTAAGGAGGAGGATGTAATCAAGATGCGCTTTACTTGGAGCGCACACCTGGGCTTCAAATTCAGCCGCGAGATGCTGTACGACGCTACGGGTGAGAAGAAGGTCCACCCCTCTATGCTGCACCTGCCTAAGGCAAAAACCCTGCAGATTATTCGGGGCGTGATGGAGGCCGACGGCTGCGTCACGAGCCGGAACAACTTCGAGCTGCTGCTGGAAATGACGAGCCGTAACGTCATTGAGAGCATCCGTTTCATGTGCATGCGTTTCGGCATCCTGACCTGCGGTTACGAGCGAGACCGGATCGGTAATGTGTCGTCCTACAAGAACATCACGACCCGGCGCAAGTCGTGGGTACTGCGCCTGCCAAAAGTCGAAGAACTGACCGAGCTATTCGACCGGCCGGCCGGCAAGTATGTGAGCTATCTGGAGTGGGAGGGACACGTATTCAGCCGCGTCAACCACGTCAAGCAGGTCGATTACGCCGGGGTAGTGGTGGACTTCGAAGTACTGCCTAACCATAATTACGTCACCCACGTCGGCGTGGCACACAATGGTGGTGGAAAGCGTAAAGGCGCCTTCGCCGTCTACCTAGAACCCTGGCACGCCGACATCTTCGAGTTCCTGGACCTGAAGAAGAACCACGGCAAGGAGGAGATGCGCGCCCGCGACCTGTTCTACGCCCTGTGGATGAACGACCTGTTCATGCAGCGGGTGAAGGATGGCGGCGATTGGAGCCTGTTCGATCCGGGCGAGTGTCCCGGACTGTTCGACGTGCACTCGGGCGAGTTCGAGGCGCTTTACCACCAGTACGAGTCCGAAGGCCGTGCCACCAAAACGGTCAAGGCTCAAGACCTTTGGTTCGCCATTCTCGACAGTCAGATCGAGACCGGTACCCCCTACATTCTCTACAAGGACGCGGCCAACAAGAAGAGTAACCAGCAGAACCTCGGCACCATCCGCAGCTCCAACCTCTGTACCGAAATTATGGAGTACACCAGCGCCGACGAGGTAGCTGTGTGTAACCTCGCCAGCCTGGCCCTGCCCAAGTACGTCAGGGAAGACGGTAGCGGCTACGACCTCGATAAGCTCGTAGAGATCACCCGCGTAGTGACCCGCAACCTCAACAAGGTCATCGACCGCAACTACTACCCCATCGAGCAGGCGCGCAACTCCAACATGCGCCACCGGCCCATCGGACTGGGCGTGCAGGGACTAGCCGACGCCTTCATCATGCTCCGCCTGCCCTTCGATTCGCCGGAGGCCAAGCAGCTCAACAAGGATATCTTCGAGGCCATCTACTTCGCCGCCTGCACCGAATCGATCGCCCTGGCCAAGCAGCACGGCCACTACGAGAGCTACCCCGGCTCACCGGCCAGCCAAGGTAACCTACAGTTCGACCTCTGGGGCGTAACGCCTTCCGACCGCTGGGACTGGGCCGGCCTTAAGCAGGACCTCGCCAAGCACGGTATGCGCAATAGCCTGCTGGTTGCTCCCATGCCCACCGCCTCGACCAGTCAGATCCTGGGCAACAACGAGTGCTTCGAGCCCTACAGCTCCAATATGTACACGCGGCGTACGCTCTCGGGCGAGTTCGTGGTCATCAACCAGCACCTGCTCAAGGACCTCATCGGCCTCGGCCTCTGGGACAACCAGATGCGCAATCGTCTCATGCAGTCTAACGGCTCCATCCAGGACTTCGACGACGTGCCCCAACACCTGCGCGACCTGTACAAGACGGTCTGGGAGATCAGCCAGAAGGTGGTCATCGACATGGCCGCCGACCGCGGCGCCTTCGTCTGCCAGAGCCAGAGCATGAACCTCTTCGTCGAGAACGTCAACTTCGGCAAATTGTCCAGCATGCACTTCTACGCCTGGCAGAAGGGCCTCAAGACGGGTATGTACTACCTGCGCACCAAGGCCGCCCGTGATGCCATTAAGTTTACGGTCGATAAGGACCAGCTCGTCAAGCAGGGCGAGGAGGGTGACGGTCAGGTCAAGCAGGGCAACCGCTCGGTAGCGTCGGCTTCAGCCGACGAGCTGCCCGAAGTAACGGTCAAGAAAAGCAGCGTTTCGGCTAAAGCCGTCGCTACCAAGGGCGGCTTCGAGGAGATCAGTGCCGAGCAGACCGCGGCGGTGGGTAAGACGTGTAGTTTGGATGACCCGGACTGTATTGCTTGCTCGGCGTAGGCTATTGTTGTTAGCCAAACCTTAAAATCACTTAACCCCCTTTGGTGACTACCGGAGGGGGTTAAGTTTGAGTTGCAGATTTAAAACAAGTAAGAGGTAAAGTCAAATTCTACGATCAAGTTATGATGTTTTCCCAACGAAATGGTTTAGTACCGATTAAAGTAGAACTAGAAGGTAATTCTATAAGCGACGAACTCAGAAACGGTCTGTGGTCTATAATGAAGATATTCGTATTTGATCAACTTAGTTCTAATAAGTCAAGAAACTGGGACGAACCTGTTGATGAAGAAGGTTTTTATGATTGGGTGTGGCATGACTTTTTTAAACAACCTATTGATACAAGACCAGGGACCCGAGACGGTTTCATGCAAGTAAATTCTGCGCTATTAAGTGTCAGAGAATGGTTCTTTGAAGCTGAATGGATGCGTCAATTAGATCTAGTTGAGTATACCGCGGCTTTTAATTCTGTCGCAATACCTGCATTTAATAGAGTATTTAAACGTGAGATGTCTGCCTATCGTTTTGTTGATGCTAAGATTGTGGAATTGTCCTCAGAGGAGGAAGTGAAAGAAATCGAATCGGTCATCAATAATACAGATGTAACGAGGCCTTCGAAAGAACACTTCAAGAAGGCTTTGGAGTATTATGGCGATAGACATAAGTCTGACTACCGAAACAGTATTAAAGAATCAATATCTGCAGTAGAGTCAACGGTAAAGGTAGTACTTGGAGATCGTCAAACTACCTTAGGAGCAGGACTCAGAAGAATTGAAGAGCTACACGGTTTACACCCTGCCCTTAAGAAAGGATTCAGTTCGATCTATGGATACACATCAGATGCAGGGGGTATCCGACATGCTCTTTTGGATGGTGATTTGAAAATCGATGCTGCCGAGGCGCGTTTCATGTTGGTGTCTTGCTCAGCATTCGTAAATTATCTTATCGTGAAGTGTAGGTAGAACCGCGAACGACCCACCTCCCATGCCCCTACGCGACCATCCCCCGCTTCCCCCCGACAACTCCCTTTGATTCTGGTTGCACCGTAACCTGGGCCGCGAGCCCCGCTGGACCTTTCCGGACATGCTGACCGGACCGGGCGTGCGCTTGCACCGGCTGCACTTCGATAACTACGATGTGCTCTATCCGCTACTAGCCGAGGGAGACACTAGCTACGTCGAGCGAGAGTACCGGGAGCGGGAACGACTGTACGAACGGGTCATATACCTTTACGGCTACGCGCCATTTTCCGGGAAACGAGGGGCGGTAGATTACCTGGTGCTGCGGGAGGAAGAAGCGGCGGAGTTTGCCGAGCATCAATTATGGGGCTCCGACCATAGCCTACGGCAGGATGACGAGCAAAAACTGGCCGGAATAGTGCATCTCTACGACCTCAGCCTGGAGCGCTTCGGGCGCGGAATGCCCAATCCTCTCGCTGGTATTCAGCTCGCCGAGGCCCACCGCGGTACGGGCATAGCGGACCGCGCCTTCGACGTACTGGAATGGTTCGTCGCCGAGACCTACCCGGAGGCCACCGCGGTCACGGCCATGATCAAAAAAGACAACGCCCGCAGCATCCGCTTTTTTGGTCGCCGAGGGTACGAGACGTCGACGGCGTACGGTGATCCAGACGAGGATAGAAAAACTACCTTTCTGGTTAAGCAACTTGTGCGGTAGCAGCCGCTGCCGCCCTCTGCACAGACTGAGGAAGGCCCCACCTATGTAACCTACCGCCGCGCCCTCCGCTCCGCCCGCCACTCCTCCAGCCGCCCCCGCCGCTTGAAGTACTTACGCCGCCCCAGGCGAAACTTCATCTTTAGCTTCCCCTCCGCGTCTTGCCCCCCGACCAGGTAGACCTTCCAGCCGGCCCGATCGTAGCCGGTGGGACTGGGGGCCTCCTCCATGACGCCGCGGCCGATGTTGCGTAGCGGGATCGACACCAGAAAGTCAGGCCCCCCGGCATCGTCGTAGGTTCCCTCGGCAAAGACCTGGATACCGGTCGACTGTACCTCCGTACGCGGCAGCACTATCCGGCCACTGTCGATGCGTACCTCGCCAACCAGGGGGGCAAAGCGCAGGTGCTGAAAACGCTTTTTCATCTTCGCCTTCTTCCCGGTGCGGGCCAGGAAGGGCCAGTCGGCCAGTTCCAGCCCGGTAAGGCGGAAGGCCACCGTGCCCCGGGTGCTGTCGATGAGTAGCCGCTGCCGCGATTCGTCGAGCTGGCCCACCAGCGAACCCGTCAGGCTGAGCCGCCCCCGGAGCGTGCCCAGCCGATCGGTGCCCGTGGAATCTAGCTGTCCGAGCTCCTCCAGTAGGCGGTGCAGCGAAAGAGAATCAGTACTGAAGTCTACCGTAAAGGGACTGTGCGCCCGCTCGTCCAGATCGTAGGTGGCCGCCAGATCAACCCGGCCCGCCCCGAGACGAAAGCCCGACTGCTCCACCACCAGCTGGGTGGAATCCCGTAAGTGCACCCCCGCGTGCACGTCTACAAAGGGGGTTTCCCGGCCCAGGTAAAAAGTGTCAATGACCACGCTCAGGTCCGGCCGCAGGCTACTGAAGATACCACCAGTGGCTGAGAGTAGTTGCTGCGGGTCGAAGTCCGTAGTGTCCGCTGCGGCCGCGGCCCGTTTCTCCGCGCGGGCTTCGGCCCGCCCCGTGGTGTCCGGGCGGATGAAGTCCCGTAGGTCCGACCAGTGCAGCTCGGTAGCCGTCAGGTCAGCGCGGATGGAGAAGGGGACGTCGAGCTCGGGGTAGATGAAGCCGCTCAGCCGGTCCAGCTCTCCACTCAGCTCCACGGCCCGCCGGGTGGCATCGCTCATCAGCTCCAGCGCGTAGGTGGCCCGCTCCTTGGCTACGTCTACGGTAAAGTGGCGTACCGGAATGTACACCCCTGCCGGTGGGTAACTGATGCGGCTGGAGTCGATACGCAGCGCTAACTGCCCGTTTTCCAGCAACGCCGGCACGCTAGCCGGGGTGCCATCCAGCTCCAGGTCGATGCCGAAGGAACCGCTGCTGAAGAAGAAGTTCTCGGCCCGGAAGAGGTCGTTGACGAGCTGGGGATCGCCGCTGAGGTGTAGGCTACTGTGCAGCCGCTCCGCACCCGTCGTATCGTAGTCGAGCTCCCCGGCGAACATCCCGGCCCGCCCGTCGTCGAAGACCAGCCGGCCCGCATTATAGCCCGGCGCAATGCCGAAGGTATCGTCGATCACCCCCCGGTGCGCAAAGTCGATGTGCAGATCGTCCGGTAAGCGGTCGAGCTCGGCGGGCAGCGCCGGACCGAAGTAGTCGAGGGTCGGCCCCAGTTCGTTCAGGTCGAGGTGCTCGGTCATTAGCTCCAGGGCGAAGGGCGTGCGGCCGGTTTCGGCCAGGTCCAGCCGGGCCCCGAAGGCCACCTCGCTGCCCGCCCAGTCGAAGCTCGTGCGCTCCAGTACGAGCGTATCGCGGTCGAAGTGCAGTCCGGTGCGGAGGTCCGTTAGGGTAAATACGTCGTAGTAGGCTACGGTGTCCAGCCGCACGTCCAGGTTGGGGTGAAAGGAGCGCTGAATGCCTAGAAGAGCGGATTTGATGGCCTGGCTCTGTGCTACTTCGCTCGACTTAGGTGGCACCGGCGGCCCCGCCCCCGGCTCCTCCTGGTTGAAGTAGCCGTCCTGACCGAAGAAGGCACGAAAGTCCGTCCAGTCGATGCGGGGGGCCAGCAGGGTGACGTCGGTGCGCACGGCCTCGCCGGGACGATTAAACACCAGGGGCGTAAGGTTGTCGACGCTGCCCACGAGCTCCGGGGCCACGCCGGTGGGCAGCGGACTGCTCTGGATGTGAAAGCGTACGTCCTGGCCGGTCTTGCCCACCTCGATGTACTCAAAGGGGAAGCGCACGCCGGCCGGGCGGTAGACCACGTCGAGGTCCGTGAAGCGCAGTTCGCCATCGGTGCGATCCAGGATGTCGGGCAGCGAAGCGATAAGGCTCGCATCGGCGTCGGTGGTGAAGGTGAAGCGACCGCGCTCGAAGAGAAAATTGTCGTTGCCGAGGCGCTGACTGACGGTCTCGGCGCTACCCGACACCCGCACGGGGGCCTTCAGACGGGTGTCGTACTCGTTGGCGTAAAGCAGGGCGTGGGGCATCTCCACGTACAGCCCCTGCTGGTAGGCGCGCACGCTATCGAAGTCGAAGCGCAGGTTCTTACGGCTGCCCGGTGTGCCACCGTCGGCCTCGTCGAGCCGGTTGACGAAGGTGCCCACCGCGTGGGCGTCACGGAAGAGGTACTGCTTGATCTTCACGTCCTGGCCGGCGAAGCGAAAGGCAATGTGCACCTCCGGATTGCCGCCGCGCTCGAAGGTGCTGTTGATCTCGGCGCGCACCGGGAAGCGCCCCTTTATGTCGTACTCGGCCAGTTTGGCCTGCAGCTCGTCGTGAAGCATGCCGCGTGACTGGGCGAAATCGGTGGCCTGATTTTCCAGCGTGAGCTGGCTCATGCCACCCTCCCGCCGGTCGATCGTCGCGCCGACGGCAAAGGTCTGGTCGCCAATTGCCAGTGGGGTAGGGGGCACGGTCCACTCCTCCGCCCCAAAGTGCACGTCGAGGTGTCCGCTCACGGGCGTATCGTGGAGGTAGCCGCCCTTATCGGTGTTGAAGGCCAGGGTACCTAGGTGCAGGTCGAGGTCGGTAGCCAGGTCGATCCCACCGTCCGGGGCCCGGCGTCCGGTAGCATCTAGGCGGTGCAGGGCGGCCACGATGTGCTTCCTCTTCAGCGGGTTGATGAAGGTGAAGTCTACCTCGCTCAGCTCTACCTCCAGCCCGTCATAGTCCAGGACCAGGGCGGAGGGCGCGGGTGCGGCGGACGTGGTATCGGGCCGAAACAACTGCCCGGCATTGGTGCGCCCCGTGGAGTCGGTTTCCAGGTGGATGCTCCCCTCGTGGAGCTCTACGGCCAGTACGCGCAGGGTGTCGTGCAGCAGGGCATCCAGGCTGATCTCGCCGCGTAGCTGGCGCACCGCTACCAGGGCCGGGGCATTGCGCGGTAGTAAGGAATCGCGCACGACCAGGCTATCGATGGACATGCTCACTCGTGGGAAGGACTCCCAGGCCCGCAGGTCCACGCGGCGGAAGGCTACCTCCAGTCCGGCCGTTTCGGTGAGCTCGTGTAGGAGTTTCTCCTCGTTGGAGTCGAGCCAGCTGTTGAGGTACCACAATCCGCCGGCCAGGCCCACCAGTAGCAGGAGCAGTAGGACAAGGAATCCTTTGAGTAGCTTCTTTACCATAGCGCAGACGGGCCCCCACTATCAACGTGGGAAAATTTAGGGGAGTGTGTGAAAGTTCGGTCGAGGGGGTAAGCGCAGAAATGTATATGTTTAACCGTAGGGTGCTAGAGTAGGCCGTCCGGGTGTACTGATCGGTCGGGGCCCGTGGGCGGCTCAGCTAGGGGATAAGTATAGGTACTAAACCGTACATTAGTAATTTACTTCAGACACTGAACACACAACTACCCCCACATGTCATCTTTTTCGACTCCCGCCCTCCGGGTACTACTATTGCTGTGGGCGCTTACCGCGCTTAGCGCCAGGGGCTCAGCCCAACAACCCATCCTTTACGGCACCGGCCTGCTGGAGGCAGAATGTGAGGAGGTAGGGCAGTCCCTACGCATGGTACAGGACGGGGGGGCTTCCCGCGGCCGGGCGGTAGGAGCGTCCGCCACTGCCACCGCTACTACTCCACCGGAAGACGTAGCGGCCAACCGCATCCGGGTCCGGCCGGGTGATCTCCCCCTCACCACCGACTACGTCCTTAACTTCCGCCTCCGCAACCCCACCATCGCGACGCCCGTAGCGACCGAGAGCTTTCTCTGGGTCCGCGCTAACGGTGGTGAGTGGGAGCAATACACCGTAGGAATAGGTACGGAGTGGCGCTGGGTATGGTCGGAGCGCGGCTTCAACGGTATCGACATCATTGCCCTGAATGCCGGTGAGGACAACTACATCGATATCGCCTTCACCCGGCCGGGCGATGAGCTAGACCAGGTGTACTACGAGCTGCGGGCGGGCGCCGAGGCCCCACGAGCGCGGCCGTTCGGGGGCACGACCGGCAACAACTGCGCTGACTTCACCAATTTACCTCCGGTCGCTAGCCTGGAGGATCGCGGTGACGAGGTATTCGTCCCGGAGCGAATCAATGTCTTTACGGGGCCCTCCTTCGATCCCGATGGGGAGATCATTCAGTATGACTTTTTCCCGAGCCCCCAGCAACAGGAGCCTCTGGAGACCTTTGCCGAAATCGAGCTCCTGCGGGAAGGCGACATACCGGTAACCGTGACGGTCACCGACTACTACGGAGCCTCCGACACCGATACCGTGCTGTACCGCGGGGTACCCCGCGTACCGGTGTCCGATCGCACGGCCTACCGGCTGATGGGGGGCTGCGCCGAAACTCAGCTGAACTACGTCGTCAACGTACCCGCCGAGGAGGCGGGCAACTACTACCTAGTGGGTCGCTTTCTGGCTACGGAAGATAGCCTCCCGAGCATCATGACGCGGATCAACGGAGGGACGTGGAACGAGTGGATTATTATCGACCCCGAACTATCTTTCTACCCGGTGTTCGACTTCGAACTCACCGGGGGGCGCAACACCATCGAATTTGCCTACACCAGTACTACGTTAGATATCGAGGAGATCATCCTCAGTCCGGACACGGAGTCGCTCGAGCAGGGTGGCGACCCCGAGAAGCTGGTGAATATGGAGTGTACGACGGGCACCACCCCCGCCGGCGACCTCCAGGCGGGGTGGCTAGACGCCGAATGTGCCGAGTTCGGTGCCAACTGGCGGGCCATCGGCGATCCGGCCGCAGCCAACGACGCCTACGTAGTAGTAAGGGGCCTCAACAGCCTCCCCACGCCACCGGACGACGAGGCCGCCAACCTCATCCGTTTTCCCCTCACGGATGTCGATTTACGGGCCGGTGAGCCCCTGTACCTCTACGGCCGCATCGATGCACCGACGGGCGATGACGACTCCTTCTGGGTGCGACTCAACGGCGGGCCGTGGGTGGCCTGGAAAATGGGCATCCGCCAGGGGAAGGGCTTCGTCTGGAACCGGTTTCCCGGCTCGTTCACCGCACAGGCCGGTCCGAACCTCCTGGAGCTCGCTTACCGCGAGGACGGCACCAAGCTCGACCGCATTTACTTCAGCAATCAGGATGAACTGGGCAGCGATGCGCCGGCCCGAGGTAGTAACTGTCCGGCACGGGTGGAAGACGTAGCGGTGGAAGGGGAGTGCGGCGTACGTAGTCCGGGCTGGGTGCCCAACACATCTCTCAACGCTTCTAACGATAAGTCGGTGTTCTTCTTCGGCCGGCCCAACTTCACCCGGCCTAGGGGAGACGGCGAGCAGACGCTAACCTATACGGTAGACCTAGCGACCGCCGCGACCTACTACCTATTCGGCCGGATCAACGCCCCCGATCCGGGCCGCAACTCGGTCTGGGTACGCGTCGATGATGGTCCCTGGCTCAAGTGGTGGCAGGAGATCGGCGGTGCCCAACTACTCACCCGCGGCTTTGCCTGGCGCAAGGTCAGCGACGATGGTACGGCAGTCTCCTTCGACCTCACGGCAGGTACCCACACCATTCGTATCGCCCACCGCGAGCCGGGTACCCGCATCGATAAGCTCCAGCTCAGCCTCAACGATATACTACCCACTGGCTTCGGAGCAGCTGCTCCGGGCTGTGAACGGGCACCCCGCCCGGCTAGTGCCGTGGCCCCCACACCCTCAGCACTCAACCCCGATGATCTGATCAGTAGCGCACTGGAGGTCTATCCCAACCCCACCGTCGACCGCCTACAACTGGAATGGGAAAGCGACTACGCAGGGCAGTTGGAGGTGCTTGTATACGATGTCAATGGCCGACGGCTGCTGTCATCCTCCCACGCCAAGGATCTGGATTTCTTCCGTACCCAGGTGGATGTGAGCTCGCTGCCGACGGGACTGTACCGGGTACAGCTCCTGGCGGGGGACCGGCGGGTCGTGCAGGCCTTTGTGAAGCGGTAAACGCAGCTGCGGCCCCGCCCTACTCCAACAACCGCAGCACCACTCGCTCCGTAGCCCCGTTCCCGACTTGCACCATACGGCTCACCGGCTCACCCTCCGGGGGTACTAGCCGCAGCGTAAAGCGACCGGCGGAAAGCTCGTGCAGCGTGAAGCGCCCCTCGGCATCCGTGAGCGCGGCCAGGTCGGGGAAGGTGCCGGGGCCGTCCTGAATGGTGATGCTCACCTCGGGCACGGGGCGGCCGGTGGCGTCGATGACCTGTCCGTTGATGGTATAGTTCATAGCAGTAGAAGTAACACAGCCGGCGACCGTCACGAGGACGACCGCCAGCATGCTGAATAACCGGAAGCGCACCAGGGCCATTACTGGCCCATCTGTTTCCAGCTCTTCATGAGGTTGAACACACCCGGGGTGATGCGGGTGGCGGAGTTGCCGGAGCTGCTACCGTTGGTGTGAATGCCTACGGCGTAGCGCTGGCCGTCCTGGATGTGGTACACGGATGAGCCACTCTGACCGCCGGCGGTGTCGATGTCGTAGGTGATGGTACTGCTACTGACCGACTTTACCCCCCGGCTGTGGTACCACTGGGTGCCGGCGGGCTTGTCGCCGGGGTAACCGGTCAGGTTGAGGTACTTCGATGTGAGCGCAGTGTCGCCCATATAGGCAAATCCGAAGGTACCCGTACGTAGGCCCAGCCGGTTGTTCTCCGGCAGGATGATGCAGCCGTAATCGCTGCTGCGCTGGCGACCGGCGGTCCAGCCGGTGACGCTGCGCAGGTGAGTAGCCACGTGGGCGCCGAAGGGCATGGTGCTGCCGTTGCGGCCCGGCATGACGGTGATGGAGCTAGCCCAGCCGCCCTCGTCGTGCAGGTACACACAGTGGCCGGCGGTCATGATGGTGCGCGGGCCGATGAACCAGCCGGTACCGATGTACTGCCGTCCGGTACGGGTATTGATCAGCAGCGAGCAGGTCGCGCTCCAGGGGTAGGAGCCGGTGCTGGTGATACGCACGCGGTCGTCAGTACCAATGACCACCTCGTCGGCGAGTTCATTGTCCGCTGCGGCGGCGCGTGGCGGCTGCTCGTCGTAGCTAGCGAAGTAGGCGTCCAGCAACTGACCCTCCCGTGCGGGATCGGGAAGCTGCTTGCCGCTGGGGGCATCCTGCGAGCTGACCTCATCGAGGTCCAGGGCGGTCGTCTCGTCGGATGTCGCCGGTAGCCCAACTGCCTCGGCGATGGACTCTAAGCCCAGTTCGCGGAGCCGTTCGCTTTCCTGGCCGGGACTACCGGCTTCAAAGCGGGAGGTGGTGGAATCGGTCGCGGCGGTCTTGCCGTTGCCGTTGGGGGTGATGACGTCGCTACCGACGTCCTTCAGGGTAGTAGCCATGATAAGGGATTAAGCGTGATAAAGGATGGATTACACACCTTCATACGGCCACCAAATTACTCGTTACACGATGCCACTAAAAAATAAAACCCGGAAACTGCGCCCCCGGCACCAGCCACGCCCCACCGGAAAACACCACGAGTGCCACACGTTGGGCGCGTACACAGGTGCAACCTCAGTCGAGCCAGCCCCCGGGCAGCTTTAGTTTTACCGGCTGCGGGGCGGGGGTATGACGCCTTAGCGGGTCATCCTCCGGCCGCAGGGGCTGGGCGGCAAAGCGGCGGACCTCCCGGGTCACCAGATCGGTCAGCACCAGCCGGTTGGTGGCGAGGCTATCGATGCGGTAGGGCAGGTAGAAGTCTTGCTCGCGGCGGTAGCGGTTGGGGATGCGGCTCTTGCCCAGGAAGTAGTCTACGGAGAGGGTCAGTTCCTGGGAGTCGCCGTCTAGGGCGTAGCGACCCAGGAGGTAGCGGGCGGCCTGGCGGTCTTCGGAGCCATAATCTTGCTCGAAAGTGCCGTCGGTGGTAAGTATCAGGCGGTAGCCGGTGCCTTCTTCCTGCCAGGCGACGGACTGGAGCAGGGAGTCGGTGGGCTGTGCAAGCAGGGGAGTAAGGGGGAACAAGAGAAGGAGTAGGCGTAGGGCCATAGCGTAGGGTTTGGGGGCTATGGTATAAGGTACGGCGGGGGTGACTTGCTTAGTTGAGATAGAGGTTTAATGGGAGTTTAACGGGGGGTGGGGATAATATTTTCCGTGTAGTCGCTCGCGCAAGCCCCGTAGGGGATATCTTGTATGCAGCATCCACGGTACCTGCCTGCCGTGCCGAAGTTTGATCCAATCCCTACACTTGCATAACCACGCCCCCTTGCAAACTCTTTTCCTTCGGCTGCTACTCTCGGCTCTTACGGTGACCACGGTCGCCTGCACCAAGGATAATGACGTCGTAGTCCCGATCGATCCGGACTATACAGTCACCTACTCTGGTACCTTTGTAGGCCATGAGTCCGTGAACGGGACACTGCCCTTCTGCTCGGCCGGGGAACAGGCGCAGCGGGTGAATGCCACACAAACAGCAGGCTTGCCGCAGTACAGTACGACGATCGGGAATACCTTTCCCCTAATGAAGGAGGTAGACTACCTGGCCACCCGTTTGATCGGCCAGCAGGAGGTGCGGGACACGCTGACCGATGAAAGCAGCAGTCCCTACGCCACCCTGAGCCGGCTACTGGACGGGGCACAGGATATTGAAGCCTACTTCGATGCGGAGTTCGTCGTGGACGGCAAACGATACCGAACGATTTATTCTGCTGAAGCGCCCACTACGATCGACTGGCTGGATGCCGCGGCCCGCGTGACGATCAGCTACGAACTGCTGACCACGGGCTCCTGTCGGGGCGGGGACTACGGTGTAATCCGTACAGAGGTACACTATGACGGCTACGTGTATAATGTGCTTGAGCCTACTGACTCGCTGCGGTTGACGGACTTTGCGGCTACGTTGTATAACTATGGTTTTTGAACGATAGTCGTTTTTAACGGGGTTGGGATCCGGTAGCCCGACCTACTCCTCATACATCCCCTCCACCTCCAGGGCCGCCAGTTCCACAAAAAGGTC
>CATQHI010000033.1 GCA_958295895.1 Saprospiraceae bacterium
GCGGTCAGGCATCATTGTTATACCGCCCCATCTACTGGAACGCGTAGTGGTCACCGCCGAGTTCGTGGGCACTTCGTGACGCCTTCGGGCACCAGCGCCTCCGGGAAGGTAAGTATACACCCGGGGAGATCGACCGGGAGTGGACCGCCGACATCAAGAGCGACTTTATGACCTGGATCGAGGCTAACCCCGATCGCCTGCCCATGAGCCGTACCGAACTGGATGCTTACCTCGCAGAGCGCAACTGGTAGGCTGAGCACAACTCATCAACAAACCATAGAATATGCCGACTCCTTCACTAGACTTCTTACAGCGGCTGGGACTGCGGGAACCCACCGTTCCCCCCCGTCTAAGCGGGGGGATTTTATCAAGCAAGCAGGCTTCGGTGGTCTGAGCCTGGCCGGTTTGTTCACCGCTCCGATCGCTCCTACCGTGGACTACGCGACGCAGCGGGTGCGGCGCGCCTCGTCGCCCTCGGACCTAAAGATCACCGATATGCGCTACGCGGTGGTGATGAACGGGGGCGGCCGCTGCCCGATCATTCGTATCGATACGAATCAGGGCATCCACGGCCTCGGAGAGGTGCGCGATGGGGCCAACTGGCGCTACGCCTTATTTCTCAAGAGCCGCTGCTGGGCCTCAACCCCTGCAACGTGGAGATGGTATTCAAGCGTATCAAGCAGTTTGGCCACCACGGCCGGCAGGCCGGGGGCGTATGTGCGGTGGAAATGGCCCTGTGGGATCTCGCCGGTAAGGCCTACGGGGTACCCGCTTACCAACTTCTGGGTGGAAAGTACCGCGACCGGTACGCCTGTACGCCGACACCCCACGGGCGGACAGCCCCGCGGAGTTCGGCCGCCGTATGAAGGAGCGCGTAGAGCAGAAGGGGTACACCTTCCTTAAGATGGACTTCGGGATCGAAGCGCTGAAAGGTGTAGAGGGGGCTCTGGTGAACGATAACTTCTGGGATGTAGACCGTCAGTGGGGACAGCGCCCCGCTCAGCTACGGGGCCACCGAACACCCTTCACCCAGATCCAGATCACGGATAAGGGGTTAGACCTGCTGACCGAGTACATTGCCTCGGTACGCGAGGCCGTCGGATATTCCGTACCGCTGGCTTCCGATCACTACGGTCATTTTGATCTCAACAACGCCATTCGGCTGGGTAAGGCCGTTGAACCCTACCGGCTGGCGTGGTTGGAAGATCTGCTGCCCTGGAAGTTCACCACCCAGTGGCGCGAGATCACCGCCGCAATCACCACCCCCACCACTACGGGGGAGGACATCTACCTCAAGGAGGAGTTTATCAAATTGATCGACCACCATGCCGTCGACATTATACACCCCGATCTGGCGAGCTCGGGTGGACTACTCGAAACCAAGCGGATCGGTGACTACGCCGAGGAACGCGGCATCGCTATGGCCATGCACTTTGCCGGTACGCCCGTGTCCTTCATGGCCAACGTTCACTGCGCCGCTGCGACCCAGAACTTCGTCGCCCTGGAACACCACTCCGTGGACCTGGACTACTGGAAGAGCTAGTCGACACCGAGCAGCCGCTGATTGAAAATGGATTTGCGATCGTACCCGAAGCGCCCGGCCTGGGGGTCGAACTCAACGAGGAGGTGGTCAAACAGCACCTCGATGAGGAAGATTCCGCCTACTTCAGCCCCACGCCCGGGTGGAACGACATACGCTCCTGGGACCGGTTGTGGAGCTGATGACCCGTTATCGCATCGGTCTATTGGTTGCCGCCGCCTGTTTGCTAGCGGCAGTCATGCTCTGGCAGTGGGGCGCTGTGCGTGGAGTAGGTCCGCTGCTAATTCTCGGATTTTTGCTGTTGGCCTATGGCATCCGGGGCTATGCGGTAGTGCGCGGCTTCACCTACACCGTGATCATCTTCGCAGCCGTGACGGCGGCCCTGTTCTAAACCCCGGGACGTTTACTCAGGTCGGCACCTTTCGCACCTCCCGGTTGATCCTGCCCCTGCTTATGATCATCATGTTCGGAATGGGCACGGCACTGAGCTGGCAGGACTTCAGAGGCGTGATCAGTATGCCTAGGGCAGTAGTGATCGGGTGGCCTGCAGTTTTGCATCATGCCCTTCGTTGGGTTCGGACTGACTAAAGTGTTCGCCTTCCCGCCCGAGATTGCCGCCGGGATAATCCTGGTAGGCTGCTGCCCGAGCGGCCTGGCTTCCAACGTGATGTCCTATCTAGCCAAGGCCAATTTGGCGCTTTCCGTCAGCTGACGATCGTGGCCACCCTGGTTGCCCCCTGATGACGCCCCTGCTGATGCGGGAGCTAGCGCAGCAGTACGTACCCATCGACTTTTGGTCGATGCTCTGGGACATTACTAAATTGGTGATCCTGCCCGTCCTAACGGGCCTCCTATTCAATCACTTCCTCCACGGTGGTAAGGTCGGCTGGCTGGACCGCGCCATGCCCCTCGTATCGATGGCCGGCATAGCGATCATCATCGTCGTCATTACCGCAGCTGGGCGGGACGACCTGCTCAGCATCGGTCCCCTACTTATCCTAGCGGTACTCCTACATAACCTGAGTGGCTACTGCTTCGGGTACGGCGCCGCCAAAGCGCTTCGCCTTCCCGAACAGGATTGCCGGACCGTTGCCCTGGAAGTCGGCCTGCAAAATGGTGGCCTGGCTTCCGGACTAGCCCTGACGATGGGTAAGCTCGCGACCGTCGGATTGGCTCCGGCGGTATTCGGTCCGGTAATGAACATTACCGGATCGTCGCTCGCTACCTGGTGGGGCGGCAGTAAGGTGCACCCGCGTCCCCCGCCCTACCGCTTCTCCTGCCGGTCATACCCACTAAGCTGCAGAAACTCAATCGGATCCCGCAGGTCGAGCATATCGCTGATAGCTTGCTCTTTATCCGCAGCCTGCTGGTAATAGGCTTTAGAGATCTGGTAGCCGATGTAGTAGCCCAAATCGGCCGGTTTATCCTCTACCTCGCCGTAGTTATAGAGCCAGTTGCCGGCGCTTTCGTTGCAGAGCTCATTCTTAAAGGCCGTCCATAGTTCCTGCTCGTGGGCATCGCCGTAGGTCTTGGCCACCTTGTTGATTTGGTCTCCGGAGATCAGCTCTCCGATGAAGTCGCACATGCCCTCGATCAGGGCGGCGTGCAGCAGATTGCACCCGATGGCGGTCTCGTCGGCCTCCCACCGCTGCTGGGTGTGGACGTACTCGTGGGCTACGATGTTGTTGATCTTCTGGCGCACGTCCGTGGTGTCGGCGAGTATGTCCTTAAAGGCCCCCTCCGCAAACTCCGATAGATCAACGTCGATGGTGGATGTAGATATCTCCGTACCGATCAAAAGAAAATCCTCGGACGTGGTACCCCCGGTATTGACGATGCCGATGGCGAAGCAGATCTTCTTCGGCTCGAAGTCAGGATAAAGCACCCGGAAAGTATCCACGATGGCGGTAAGTTGCGGTACCGCTTCTTTAACTTTGAAGGTGTTAGCCCGGACCGAGCGAAAGAATTTAGGTTGAGCCGCAATCTCATCGACAAACTTCTCCGCCGTGAACTCCCGCTCCCGCTCGATGATGAAGTCCTTGAGTCCGTCGGTACCCCGATCGAGGTAAACCGTCTGGATAATCCGGATGCTATCTAATCGGTCAGTGGCCGTCGCCAGGCTATCGAAGGCCTCCCAGAAGTGGTCGATGTCCAGGGTTTGTACCACCTTGCGATTCTCGGGGGCGAGTTCAATGGCAATCTCGCGGCGGCGCTCCAGTTCGGTGGCGGTGAACTGTCGGACCCTTAGCTCGACACTATCCACCTGCGGCCGCGACCGCTCCTCCGTTCGGCGGATAGCGAGGGTGTAGTCGCCCGTGGTAGTAGGGGTAAACTCGAAGCTTTCGAGTCCCCACTCATTGTCGATGCTATCCTGCTCGACTACCTTATGGTCCTGTGGATCGGTGAGTACCACGGTCACATCTACGCCACGTTCCCGTACGTAGAAGGCGTATACGCTGTCTTGCTGGAGTGCTAGGGGGTAGGTCACTTCCTCGCTTGGCGGTAGCGGGACCTTTATTTCGGGCTGCTGTGAAGCCTACCGTGGGGGCAAGTTGGCCGTAGCCCAACTGGCAGAGTAAACACAGGAGGCCTGTAAGGAGACGCTTCATGGTACTCTGCGTTAGTGGTAGCAA
Source organism: Saprospiraceae bacterium (assembly GCA_958295895.1). Classification (GTDB taxonomy): domain Bacteria; phylum Bacteroidota; class Bacteroidia; order Chitinophagales; family Saprospiraceae; genus Neolewinella. The sequence continues at coordinate 4,174 of CATQHI010000033.1, forward strand.
GAACAAAAAGTAAGTAGAGAGGTTGCAGGAGGGGAAATGTCTCGGGGGCGGGGCCGCAGGTGCAACGTCCTTACTACAGCCGCTCCAGTAGCTCGATCTGGTTCAAGTAACCAGATGTTCTTCACCCCCGCTAATGGAACCTCCGTCACCGCCTGTAGGATAGTAAGACCGCTGTCGACCGCCTGCCGGTACGCCACCGCTACATCCTCTACCTCCAGACCGATGTGCTTCGCGCCCCGGTTGATGATGGCACCAAAGGCATCCAGCCCCAGATCGGATTGGCGTGCTGGTCGGGCACGTGCAGGAGCTCGATGCGCACACCCTGGGGTGTCGCGATGTGTGCGATTTGCGTCTTGCCTCCGTCCGGGGTGAAGGACCGTTCCACGCTAACGCGGCAGGCACGTCCCGCACCGACAGGGCAAAGTGATGGATCGACTTGGTTGCAATAGCAGGCATAGTAGGAAGACTCTGTGAACGCAGTTTCGCACCGACCCTCCTCCCAAAGGTTAACAAAAAATAAGGACAAACCACCCCCGTTGAAAAGGGATACGAGCCCGCTCGCTTACCCTAAACCCAACCCATACACCGTTGCTGAGTTACCGCCTACTATTCGTATTTGCCCTATTATTTCTGCTGAGCTGTGAGAAGGAAGTCCTTGCACCCGCGGCCCCGCCTGAGCCAGTTCTGCTCCAGCTCCTGAGCCAGACCCTGAGCCCGAGCCCAACCCGGCAGTAGTATACGAACGCATCGGCGGCTACGTGCAGAAGGGGCCTTTTTTGAACGGAACCGCCCTACAGATTTCAGAGCTTGACTCTAATCTGACGGCAACCGGCCGGACCTACACCTCGCAGCTACTGGATAACCGGGGAACCTTCGAGATCCGCAACGTCGAGCTGGACTCGCGCTACGTGCAGCTACAGGCCAGCGGCTTTTACTTTAACGAGGTCACGAACCGCAATTCGAATGCCCCCCTCACCCTGTTCGCCCTTTCGGACCTGGGGGATAAGAATGGACTGAACGTCAACCTGCTGTCGAGTCTGGAGAAGAGCCGGGTGGAGTACCTGCTCGGTACCGGTAGGTCCTTTACGGAGGCCAAGCGGCAGGCGCAGCGGGAGATCCTGGCCATCTTTGGATTCAACGCCAGTGACATCGGCGAGTCGGAGCTGCTGGATATTTCCGCAGCCGGGGATGGTAATGCCACCTTGCTGGCGGTGTCCGTCATCCTACAGGGCTACCTCAACGTGGCCGACTTTTCGGAGTTTCTGGCCAACATCAGTACCGACATCCGCCAGGATGGCGTGCTCGACAGTAAAACGCTACAGGACCAGCTGGTGAGTAACGCCATTGCCCTGGATGAGGCAAGGATTCGCCGCTCCCTGACCGATCGCTACGAAACGATGGGGATCACCGCGGAAATCCCTGCATTCGAGGCCTACGTGCGGCAGTTTCTCGCCGAGACACCCTTTAAGTATGCGCGTAGCATTCGGTACCCCGAAGTGGACCGGGACCTGAAAAATCTACTGGACTCCAACCTGCTCGTCTGCAAGTCGGGGGAAGCGCTCATCCTCAGTGCCGACCTACCGAAATACGCCAACGTGCGGGTGGACATTGTCGGCGGCGAGTGGTCCGCCGGCGGCCCCTCCTACCGGGATGGCTGGGAGCTGACGGACATCGATCATCCCACTGAGGAGTATGCGAAGCGTTTCGTCGCCGCTCAGCCGGGTATTGCCCGAAACACCATTTGGTTTTATAACTATCATTACCTGGACACGGCCGGTTATACCCCGCCGCCGCCCACTACCCCCATCATCTCGCTGTACGAGAACGATACGCTGCGCTGGTCCAAGGAGCTTACGGTGTTGCAGCAGGAGCCGTAGTAAAGAGGGAGCCCATCGTCAGGCGTTAAAGTTGTTTCGGTAGCAGCGGAAGACCCACTTGCTCGTTTTGGTCAATTTCCTTGCTTCCCTGGTCGTGATAATCTATAAAGGTTCGTAAGCATCCGAGCAACCCCATCTTGTCGGTTTAGACATGCGGCTTGAACTTTGCGGCCAGCAAAATTGACTAGATGCGCCGCCGTAGATCACCCGAACAAATTAAGCACCTGCTGGCCGAGCAAAGTAGCGGTGGAGCGTCCATCGCTGAGTTCTGCCGGTCCCACGGTATCAATACCGGTACTTTTTACGCCTGGCGCGCAAAGTACGCTGCCGGTAAGCAAACGGTGTCGGCACCGGGGGGCTTTACTCGCTTAGTCACTCCATCCTTGGTGGCGGCAGCGTCGGAGGAGGAGATCACCTGCGGCACAACGGTACACCTGCCCGGCGGCGCTCGCCTGGAGCTGACGAACTGGCTACTGGCAGACCTCATCCGGCTCAGCCGCGAACTCTGCTCCGGCGGCGATGCTTAGCTTTTCTAGCCGTCAGCGCTACTTTTTGTACCGTGGTATCACCGATATGCGCAAAGGCTTCAATGGGCTTAGTGGTCTGGTACGCCAGCACATCGACCACGAACTCCTAAGTGGTGATGTGTTCATCTTCCTCAACCGCCGCCGCGACCGCATCAAATTGCTGGTCTGGGACCGCACCGGGTTAGCTACGCTGCTGCCTGCGGCGGTCGTGGTCTGGTACAAAGTGCTGGAACGGGGCACTTTTGAGCTACCGGCCGGGGAGGGCGAGCGCCTGGAGATGAGCTGGACGGACATCCAGTTACTGCTGGAGGGTATCGAAATTAAATCCGTGAAAAGGCGCAAAAGATATAGCCGGGCGGCCTGATTTACGGGGCGCTTTTCGTATTTTTGTCGCATATGGAAGCCACCGTTTCCCGGGCAGAATATGAGGCGGCAATACGTCAAAAACAGGGGCAGATCGACGCCCTACGTCATGAGCTAGCTGAGCTTAAGGGACTGATCTTCGGGGTAAAGTCCGAGCGCTTCGTGCCAGCGACGGCGGCGGCCGAGCAGATAACCCTGTGGCCGCCGCAAGCAGACCCCGAACAACCGGCCGAGCCAGCCAAGGAGCGCATCAGCTACGAACGACGTAAGACCAAGGCTAAGCCCCACCCCGGGCGCACCCCGCTGCCCGAGCATCTACCGGTGCGTCGGCTGCGCGTCGAACCGGCTGAAGACACCGACGGTCTGATCGAGATCGGCCAGGACGTGACGCGTAAGGTCGACTACACCCCGGGTAAGCTAGAGGTGATCGAGTACGTGCGGCCCCGCTATGTGCGACCTACGGTCAAAGTGGATCAGCATGAAGAAGGCCGGGACGAAGAAGTACCGGACGAAGAAGTAAGCGCGGTGGTCCAGGCTGCCGCCCCGGACCAGGTGCTCCCCAAGGCCATCGCCGGAGCGGGGCTACTGACCCAGCTGGCCATCGCTAAGTTCATCGACCACTTGCCGCTGTACCGTCAGCGCGCCATGTTCAGGCGGGACTTCGACTGGGACATCCCCTCCTCCACTCTAGGCGATTGGCCCTGCTGCCACCTGCACACTGCTCGAACCCCTCTACGCCGCCCTACAACGGCAGGTGCTCGACACCGACTATCTGCAGGGCGACGAGTCGCGCATTACCGTCCTGGAACGGGGAGGGGAGCAGACCAAGAACAAGAGTCACCGCCATCCGCCTAAGTCGCGCAAGGTACACCTGGGCTACATGTGGGTGTTCCGCAATCCGGTGGCCGGCGGGGTGCTCTTTACCTACCGCCCGGGACGGGGAGCAAACATTTTACACGAGACGCTAGACTCCTTCGGGGGCATCTTACAGAGCGACGGCTACTCAGCCTATACCAGCTTCATGAAGGCCCACCCCGGGGTAGTGCTGGTCAGCTGTCTGGCCCATATCCGGCGTAAGTTCTTCGACGCTCGCTCCAATCACCGGGAGCTAGCCGAACTGGCCCTCGGCGCCATCCAGTATCTCTACCGCATCCAGTATCTCTACCGCAGCGAGGATCTCTGCCGTCGCTACGAGCTGGGGCCCGAGCGGCGTAGGCAGTTGCGCCAGCGCTACGCCCGTCCGGCTTATACGGCCCTGCTGGAGTGGGTAGGCGAGCAGCGGCGAACTAACTTGAGTAAGGGGGGCATCGGTAAGGCGCTCAGCTACGCCCACAACCATCTGCCACGGCTTGGGGCTTACCTGGACGACGGGCGCATCGAGATCGATAACAACCTGATCGAGAACAAGATCCGCCCCCTGGCCCTAGGGCGCAAGAACTATCTGTTCGCTGGCTCGCGGCAGGGGGCTGGCCGGGCGGCCATGCTGTATTCTTTCTTCGGCAGTTGCCGCGAGGCGGGCGTCAATGAACGCGAGTGGCTGCATGACGTCTTGCTGCGTATCGGTCAGCACCCCATCAACCGCATCGAGGAGTTACTACCGGGACGGTGGAAGGCTAAAGTTTAGACTGACAACACGGGGTTGCTCGGATGCTTACAAAGGTTCTTTGGTTTACCCGTGATGGCCATCTCAAGTTGCGTATCTTGTCTTTGCTAACGGCCCGCTAACGGTAGCAGAAATAATAGACACTTATGTCATCTACACCTGAGTAGACATGCCTCTTTACACATAAAGGTGTTTTAATGCTACACGATGGAGAAGGTACTTGCAGGCTTGATGTTGCTGCTATGGTTTGGCTCTGCTTGTTCAGATGGCTCGGCCGTACAGGTCAGCGGCCATCAGGAGCTTGTCTTTGATTCAGCATCCATCAATTCGCAGTTGACGCAAATGGTACAGCGGGATCAAGAGATCCAGATGGCGCATCAGTTCGACGAATCAAAGGAAGTATCCGATAGCCTATACGCAGTGCAGGAGGTGATATTTCGGGATAACACCGATACGATAAAGCAGTTGTTTACTGACTACGGATTCCTAGGATTCAATAAAGTTGGCACAGAGGGCTCTAATAATTTCTGGCTACTGGTGCAGCACGCAGATCATGATCCCAAATTTCAAGAAACGGTGCTGGATAGCATGGTTAGCGAGGTCGAAGTAAACAACGCTGATGGCAAGAGCTACGCGTACCTAAAGGATAGAGTACTTGTTAACAGCGGTCAGAAGCAATTGTATGGTACACAGGTCTCGTACACCAAGGATTTCTGGATTATTCCGCAGCCGTTGCAGGACAGTGTAAACGTGGATAAACGTCGAGAAGAGGTCGGTCTTCCACCCATACGTGACTACTTAAATCAAATGATGGAGATGCACTTTCAAATGAATAAGGAGAGTTTTGAAAAGGACGGGATTACTGCGCCTCTACGGTATGAGTCACAAGAATATACTGAAGATTAACGTTTGGTGCACATAATCTTTACATCTTGTCATTCGGGGTAAGGTACACCTCCCGTAGAAGTGTAGCCAAGGACTTCCTGAAACGGAAATGCTAATAGTCAATTTTCTCAGGAATGTATGATTTGCTCGTCAATTTCCATTCCTCCTCGAAGACCGATGAATAGACTATCTCTATCATTAAACCGTCGTCAAAAAATAGCGTTTTTAGTAGCTTGGCAGTCTCCGCATTATTTGATGCCAGTACCTCCACGGATTCCTTGCTGGATATAGCGTAACCCTCGCCGAGACTACTCGAGGAGGTGGAATAATTGACGGTACTGTCTGGCTTGAATATCTGATACGCAAATTGGCTGAGACTCATCCGGTAGGTGGAGTCCCGGTAGTTGATCACAAAGTCTTGCACGAAGGCGGGTCCTACGCCATTATTCGATACGTCGATGCGGAAGTAGTCGGACCCACTACCGTAATCAATTCGCAAGTAGGGTAACACGCTTGCGGACTGCTGTTTTTGGATCAGGTAGGTCTGGTAGGTGAAGGTGAGAAAGGTGCCCATGCTGATCAAAAACGCCAACAAGCTCATGAACTGGCTCGAGTTCCACCACTTACGCTTACTCAGTTGGCTCAATTTATCTAGCCAGACGGAACGTGGCTTAGTGGCTTCGGGTTCCTGATCGGTTATGTCGTCGCTCATGGCCTTCGCTTAAGTGATACAAACAATTTTATGGGTAACCGGCCACTTCACCCCGGCGCAGCTGCTCCATATAACACCCGGCCAGCGCGAAGTGGTCACGTTACTTGGTAAGTTGCAGCGGCAGGTGCAACCCCCGACGAGCTACGACCGTCCTTGTGCTAAATCCAACTCCATGCGCTACCCCAAAACGTTCCTCTTCGGTGTCGTCGCCCTACTATCCATCGTGCTCCTCCCGGCTAACCTAACCGCTCAGGTAAACGCCACCGCCGAGATCCAGGCGCACCACGAGTTCGTCCTCGGGGACTATGCTACGCAGGATTACACCGCTAAACTCACCAATCGGGGCGATGTGCCGGTAATGATTCGCTGCCTCAGTAAAGGTAGCGGTGAGGTCACACGTACCGTGACGCTACCCGCCAGGGGCCGGCTCAGCCTGAAGGTCGTACAGGATGAAACCGTCATCTTTGTGAATGACTCGGACGAATACGTCGAGGTCAACGCCAAACTGTCGTATGGGGTGGAGGGGATGTCGAGCCGACCAATAACCAAGGATAAGTTGTAGCGCTGTAGTAGTTGAACACTAGCTAAGGCAGCAAGAGATAATGATAATCCCTAGGCGCACGATCTACCGATGCCTCGACCTTCCCCTACTTCAACAAAGCGTTTAGCGCACCCCTCGACTGTTGATCCGTAGGGTCAAGTTTCACCGCCTTCTCATAGCTGGCGATGGCGTTTGCCCTATCCCCAAGCTTCACGTAATATTCGCCGTAGCGACTGTGTACGATGGAGGACTCCGGGTGCTGCTCCCGCGCTACCGCTAGAACTGCCTCCGCTGCCTGCGCATCGAACGGCTTCTTATTCAGCAGATCGTAGGCCACGTAAGTGATCTGGTACTCGTTCAGATTCAGGGCCGCAAAAGCGCTCTTGGCCGCGCCATAATCGTGCTTCCGCAGGTACTCGCTGGGCGAAAACTCATCATCACGCATCTTCAGCATGGGACTGTCTTGAAACGTATTCTGTAGGGAGATGACCTCACCCCGGTCATTCCTGCCAAAGCCGGCCTTGATGTTATAGTCGGTAAGTACGATCGTATCCCCACCGATGGGAAAACAGTAAATATCGCTACCCTCGTTGATATTTTCGACTAGGTAATCCTTCTCCCGGTGTAGGTAGAGCACCTCATTGGGTGACATCCGGTAGCGGCCCGCATACGCATCAAGTTGGGCATTCTTCAGACTGACCGGTACGATCTCGTCGGGTAGAAAGTTGGTCCAGTGGTACACCTTGGCGACCGCTCTTCTGATCTCTTTGCCCAGGCCGTTTACGTCATCCCCTGAATTTAACATCACGATTACTCCGTTGCCGTCGGTCACGCTGGCGATGCCGTAGGCGAGAAAGCCGGCATTCACGCCGGTGAATTCAAAGTAGACGCCGTTGGGATCCCGGTTGTCCGTACGCTGCAGGAGGAATGGACCGATGCCGATCTGCTCCCGGTAGGCACCATCCGACACGTTTTGTTGGGGGGTGAGCATGGCCGCAGCAGTAGCCTGACTGAGCACCGTGCCCCTTCCCCGGTAAGACTCCTGCACGTCGATGAAAAACTTCGCCAGGTCCGTCGGGGTAGTGTAGAGTCCGGCGGCGGTCTGCTGGGGATAGACGTAGGGCATGCCCTTGAACCACGGCAGGGAAGAGTAGGCCCAGGCGCACTGCCCGGCAAACCTGGCGGGTACGGGTTGCTCGAACGTAGAGTTTGCCATACCGAGTGGATCGAACAGCAGTTTCTGCGTCAGGTCGGAAAAGGATAGTCCGGATACGTCCATGAGGGCGAGCTGGGCCACCATGTACCCACCCCCGGAGTAGGAAAACTGCTGGTCGGGCGCGCTATTTACTACTACCGGCCGCGTCTCGGAAACCGGTGCCCCGCTCAGTACTTCGACCACCGTCGGGAGGGGCTGGGTGGGCGTGAAGCCGAAGTAGGCCGACTGGGAGGTGCCGCCGGAGTGGCTCAGCAGCATCCGCAGGGTCACCGGCGTGACCTTCGTGAAGTCGTTTTCGGCAAGCTTCCAACTGGTGAGGTAGTCGTTGATGGGCCGATCCAGATCGATCTGCCCATCGTCGACCATCTTCAGGGCTGTGACAGCCGCTAGGAACTTACTGATCGAACCGGCAGAAAACATGGTTTCCGTCGTGACCGCCGTGCCGGTTGTCGTGTCCGCCAGGCCGTAGCCCTTAGCCCAGTCGATTTCGTAATCGCTGATCACGGCAATGCTCACACCGGGCACGTGGTAGTGGGCCATTCGATCCAGAATGTTCCAGGACGGAAATCCCTGCACGGGTACAAACGGAATAAGTCCGTTTTCCACCGCCGCGGTGCGCTCCTCCACCGAAGCCGTTTGCGCAGGTAGGTGGGTCAGTGAAAGACATAGTGGAAGTAGCAAGAGGTAGTTCATGGATGCATCGGTTACGGCGTTACGGCGTCGGTTGAATAACCAGTGCGACCAACCCTTACTTTGCCTCTTCCCTATACCATCGCTTCCAGGGTTATCCTACGCGGAGCGCAAACCGCTATTACTACCTTTACGACATTGATGTTCAGTCATGTACCGTTTTCATCAGAGGTTAATCTTCGTACCACTGTTTGGAGCGCTCTAGCCGCTCGTCAGTGATCATGATCTGGGTGTACAGCGAGTCGAACAACCCGTTTGGGGCCTCCTTCAGAACCACCGCAGCTACGGGTGACTGACGGTCCCCTCGATATCCGGAAGCTATAGGACAGTGCGTATCTGGCAGCCTAGTCCTTTACCAACGCTGGGTCGATGGCCGTTAAGCAGTTCCCCGCCGTTAGGGTACACCTCGCCTGGCCCATAAAGCTTATCGGACCCCGCCGATAGATCGTGGAGAGCGCTTATATGATACTTGAGCGGGGCCGCGGGTGCAAGTATCTTTGGAATAAAGCGTGACACTGGATCGCTACCGTTTCCCTCAACTAAAGAAACCTACCCCGTATACTGGAGTAGGCTTCTCGTTGAGGTGCCGTCAGTGCCTGCTGTGGCTACACCTCAATCGAGAGGTTAGCGCAGAAGTCCCCAGCCCAGGTGCCTAGCTTGTAGGCGGAGTAGAGGATAAGGATGAAAATAGCTGCGTGGGTGACCTCGTTGACTACGATTACTTTCTCCGAAGTGGATTGATAGGACATGAGTAATTAGGTTAGGGAGATGTTTATATGTGATCACATATAACAAATATACGCCACACTTGACAATTATTTGGCTAACAAATTTACGCACCTGACTCCAGTGAATTATTAGGTACTTAGATACTATTCCGATTGAGACTTTCTAATTATAAAAAAGTATGCAGTCGAAACTGCCAATGTCACCGTAGCTAGAACTGAAGGTAAAGTACTAGTGCTGACTAACGTCTCTTGTGTACCGTTATAGTGGCTTATGATTGTGTCGGTCAGAATAAATGTAACGATACTAAGAACTAGACTTATGAAGAAATATGTGAAGTATTTCATGCCTAAGTGTTAAAAGCGGAGCCAGGTATGTCTGGCTCCGCTACATTCAATGACTATTATTCTTCGCAGTGACAATGGCTAAAACCTAGAAAACCATTGATAAAACCGCGTGTTCCGCGAGCCAAGTTTTTAATGAATGCTGTAGTGTTGGTGACCCAGTCACCGTCTTCGCTAGATCCTCCCAAAATGAATTGCAGATCTTGATTAGTTAAGTTTTTCATCCTTTAAATTTTTTAGTTACGTCCAAAGGGATCATTCCATCCTTCTTCCCAGACCTCTTTTAGGTCCTTTCCAATAGCAAAGCTAAATGCCGCAGAAACTCCCGTTAGGATTGGTTTCCACCAGCCGGCGGAAGTATTAACTAGTTTGTTGTTATCGATATTTTTCATAGCAATTAATATTTTTCGTGGTTATTAATATATATAGCGAAGAAGCGGTGCAGCTTTGTATAAAATAGAATCAAATAAACTTCGTACAGTCTGGCCAACATCTTGGCCCACACAGTATGGCAGTCTATCTGTCCCGCCGTGATATAAATTAAGTTCAGTTTGATTTAATAAATTCATATTATATTGGTATTTGTTATTCGTAATCGTCAGGAGAAGGCAGATCAATTCCAAAAGTGTCCTCGATCTTGTAGACAACGTCCCAGAAGAAACTGCCACTGTTTCCACCCTGGATGAAGGTAAGTTTTTTTAGCTCTGTCATTACCGGCGGGAGAATTTGGGGGGCTCAGGATTGTAGATAGTCTTACCACCTAGGCGAAGAAGTGTTTCCAAATCGGTGCCACCTTGCGTGGTCTTTAGGGAGTTGATTGGTATGTCAAACATAATAAATAATTTAAGAATGATGAAATTAATGATGATTAAAAGTTAGCTAAACTGATCATCGTAGTGATGACGGGCTTGAGCGTAGGCCGCTGCCCGCCCGGCAGCTTCCAGATGGGGTAGCCGCAGGTGATCATGCGCCCGGGCGCGTAAGCAAGGCCGCCAGAAACAGCCTGTAGTTGATTGATACTCATAGAGGTATGATTTAGGGGGTGAGTTACTCTTCGTTCGACTTCCGAATAGCGCACGCCCTGCGTTCCACGCGCTCCAAATACTCTTCAAGATTGAGGTCCTCGTTCCAGTCCAGGGGGAGGTGGGGGAGAGCATTGTCTTCGAAGGGTTCGGGGTAGATGTCGTAGTTGTTCATGGTAGCTATGATGGTACTCCGGGGGAGTAGGTGGTGCTGCAAAGGTGGGGCGGCAGACTCTACTATCTGTGGAGTCGTGTTAAGTTTGAGAACTAATTTCGATTGATATGGGATGGCTGGCGTTCCAGTACTTCCCGTGTTATAGTTGCAAAGGTGAGAAGTGGTGCTCTACTATCTGTGGAGTCGTGTTAAATCTTCGATTTATTTTTCCTCCCTTTGGTATGTATATGAGCTACGGCGTTCCGTAACTGTTATAATGCAAAAGTGCGGTGGAATACTCTACTATTTGTGGAGTGGTGTTAAGTTTTGCGCCTGGCGGCGCGGCGGTGAACCACAGATTTCACGGATTGACACAGATTTTTTACAAATTAGAAACGCCTCTGGCGCTTCTAATCTGTGGTCTGCGTAAATAGCAGCAGTGCTATAGTATACTAAAAGTTCATCCCCACCACCCATCCCGGCAGTACAGTCCCACGCGCTGTTCGTAGCCGTGTCCGGACCTAATCTTCGGCGGAAAGATAATTGCTGCCTGCTCCTCCACCCTGGGCCTACCATCAGGAAGGGGAAAACGGAAGGGCGGGTATTCGTAGGTAAGGTTGTAGGTAGAAGTCCTGTTCATGGTGAAGTGCGATTGAAGTTAAGCGGCGTGAGTAGTCTGATTGATGGATCGAATGGTGGCACCGGCCGTAGAACCATTAGTGGTCTGTCTAGCGCCCGGGTCGGTGGACACAAACCCCAGTTGCAGCTCCACCGGCTTGTAGTACACGTAGCTCTGCCGGAGGTAGCAGAAATGTACCGGGGCACCCAGTGCCTTCATCTCCGCAAGCAGGCGGTACAGCAGGCTGGTAGAAAGGCCCATCTTCTCGGCAAAAGCGTCCGGCGTTCCGGTGCGCTTGAATTTGATGAGCTGGTGCATGCGCCGGAGGCGATCTAAGTGTTTGTTGACTGACATGTGTCTCAGGTTGAAATTGTGAAGTGTGAGTTGTTGTGTTTGTGAATTAGTGCGTTGTTACGTCCCCCGCACCTGCGGCCCCGCCCGCATTTTATGCGGCTAAGCGGCGGACTACCCGGTTAGGAAATTGCTTGTTCCAAAGCTCGCGGTAGGTGCCCTCCTGGGTAAGGAGTTGCTCGTGGGTACCCTCCTGGATCAACTTGCCCGCGGAGAGCACGGCGATCTTGTCGGCATCCATGATGGTGCTGAGGCGGTGGGCGATGACGATGATGGTCTTACCGGCCGCGCGGAGCTTGTGCATGGTATCCTGTACGAACTGCTCGCTGGCAGAGTCCAGGGCGGAAGTAGCCTCGTCGAGGATCAGGATCTCGGGATCGCGGTATAAAGCTCGTGCAATAGCGATGCGCTGCTTTTGTCCCCCACTAAGGTTGGTGCCGTGCTCGCCAACGTAGGTCGCAAAACCATTAGGTAGCGACTCGATGAAAGAGAGCAGACCGAGCTCCTTACAAATAGCCAGAATGCGCTCCATATCCGGGGCGTAATCACCTACGGCAATGTTCTCAATCAGGTTGCCGGCGAAGAGGGTGAGCTCCTGGGGAACTACGCCGATGCGTGCCCGCAGGCTCTGATTGCTCACGTAGGCTAGGTCCGCATCCCCCACCACAACCTTGCCGGAACTGACGGGGTAGAGCTTCTGAAGCAGCGCCGCAATTGTAGACTTACCAGAACCGCTCTCTCCGACTAGCCCGGTGATCTGCCCCGCAGGAATGGTGAGGTTGAAGCTCTGAAATACGTCCTGCCGCGAGCCGTAGCTAAACTGAATGTCGCGGAAGCGGATGTCACCCACCATCTCAGGCTTCAGATCCATCAACTCGGTAGGCTCCTCCTCGCTCTCCAGGTCGATGATCTCGAACAGCCGGTCGGCGGCAATGAGGGCATTCTGGATTGTCTTGTTCATACCGATCAGTCCCTTCGCCGGTCCGGTGAAGTAGCCGATTAGTGCGTAAAAGCCCAGCAGCTCCCCTGGTGAGATGACTCCGTCGATGACGTAGTAGCTACCCACCCACAGTAAAATGATGGTGAATAGCCGGCTGATCAACTCCGAGGCATTGCCCGAAAAGATGGAGTTCATACCGGAGCGGTAGGTGGTCTGGAGTAGCTTGACGAAGCGTGTCTCCGTCTTGAGGTTAGCGTGCTCCTCCAGGCCAAGCTGTTTGATGGTGCGTACGGCACTTACACTCTCGACTAATTGCGACTCCAACTCCGCCGCCCGCTCCATCAGCTCCCGCTCCCGGCTACGATTCAGCCGATTAGTGATCCAGTAGATGGCCACGTAGCAGGGCACCACCGTCAGCAGTACCAGCGCCAGCTTCCAGTAGTAGGTGAACATCAGCCCGAAGCTAAACACGACGATAAAGACGTTCACCAGCAGGTTGATCGCCACATCATTAATGAACGCCCGAATCTTCACCGCATCCCCGATCCGCGAGATGATCTCCCCCGTCCGCATGCTGTCGAAGAAGCGCTGCGGCAGCCGGAGCAGGTGCTTGTAGTAGCCCAGAATGAGCCGCGCGTCGATGAGCTGGCCCGACTTCATCACCATGACCGATTTCATGGTCCCGATGAAGATCGCCACCCCGAGGAGGGCTACCATCGTGATGCTCAGTAGGTTAAGTAGCCGCGTATTGCGGTTGAGGAGCACGAAGTCGGTGATCTTCTGTAGGTAAATCGAGGTGCTCAGACCCAGGATGGTGTACACCACCGCCCCGAACAGCGCCTGCACTAGTGTACTCCGGTGCGGCTGCAGCAGGGCCCGGAAACGCGCAAAGGTGCTCACCCGCCGGTTGCCGGTCTCGAAATCCTCGGCCGGGGCGATGAGCAGCAGTACGCCCGTCCACTCCTCGCGCCACTGCGCCCAGCTGCGCTTTTCCATGCGGCCGCTGCCGGGGTCCATGACCTGTACGTACTTATCGGTCACCTTGTAGACGACCACGAAGTGGTGCAGCCGCTTATTGACCACCACGTGGGCCACGGCCGGGAACTCCGCCTCGGTCTTCAGCGCCTCCTCCTCGGCTCGCACCCCCTTACAGCTGAAGCCTAGCTTCTCGGCCGCCTGGATCATGCCCAGCAGGTTCGTGCCCCGCTGATCGGTACTCGCCAGCTGGCGAATACGCGCGATGGGCAGCTCCAGTCGGTAATGTGCCGCGATCGAGGCCAGGCAGGCCGCGCCGCAGTCGGTGATGTCGTGTTGTTTGATCTTCTTGTTCATAGCGTGCTAGTGGTAGGTGGGGTTAAACCAGTCGTCCAGCTTGTCGTGCAGCAGCTGAAAGACCGAGCGGCGGGTGAGGGTGAAGTGGGCCGTCAGCGTCATCCCCTTGCGCAGGGTACCGACGTAGCCGTTTTTGAGTTCCAGGGCGGTATCGTGCAGCGTACAGGTGACCAGGAAGGCCGCCTGCCCGTCGACCTCGGTGACGTCCTTACCGATCTCGGTCAGGGTGGCCGCGGCCAGTCCCCACTGGTTGTAGTTGAAGGCGTCGAGCTGCAGGCGCACCGGCAGTCCCTCGCGCAGTAGCCCGATGTCGCTCGGGCTCACGTAGGCCTCCACCCGTAGCTCCCCGTCGGGACTGATGTGGGTCAGCGTCTGTCCGGCACTGGCGAAGGCTCCGGCCTGTAGTCCCCCCGTCTGGGTCAGCTGCCCATCCACCGGCGCGGTCACCACGTACTGGCGGGCCTGCTCGTCCAGCTGCTCCAGCCGCCGTTGCAGGTCCGCCCGTTCGCGGCGGATGCGCTGTAGGTCCTGCGTCCAGGCGTGGGTCTGCTGCCCGGTCAGTTGCCGTTGCTGGCTTTGCAGCAGGGTCAGTTCGTAGGCCGCCTGCTCGAGGTCCATTCTTGCGGTGGCCCCGGTCTGTAGTAGCTCGCTTTGCCGTTCCAGTTCCCGCTCGGCGTGCCGCAGTTTCAGAGTAAGCTCATCGTTGCGCCGGCGGTACTCCCGGTAATCCTTCTGATAAATAGCACTACTCAAATCAGGGGGCGGGGCCGCAGGATGCAAAGCAGTAAGGGTGTGCAAATCCCGTAGTAGGGCGCTCCGTTCCTTCAGTTGCTCCCGTAGGTGCGTCGACTCCGAGGTCAGCTCGGCGGTACTCACGACCAGTAGGGTATCGCCGGCGGCTACGGTAGCGTTCTCTCGCAGGTCGGCGCGCACGATGCGTCCGCTCACGGGCGTAGTCACGGGCGTCAGCTTCATTGCCGGCCGCAGGATGCCCCGGCTCTGGCTATTAACCTCGACCTCGATAAAGGGTAGGGAAGTGGCGGCTACGAGCAGTCCGAGCACGACGGTCAGATAAATCGTCCGGCCCGTACGGTGATGCCTGGCGTGTAGGCCCCCGACGCCGTTGACGAGGGGGAAGGGGAAGAGTTGTGGTTTCACAGTGTTCTGTTGTTTTGGTGAGTTGATGAATTTTTATCCGCTAAGCCGCCACCCCCAAAGTCCGCACTCCCACCGCCGTAGTAACCCGCACAGAAAGCGTAGTAAAGGCATCATCCCCCAGCACCGGATACTCCCCCGGCACAATCCGGTACACCCCCGCCGGCAACTCCAACCCCCGCACCACCCAACTAGGCAGCCGGTAGCTACAAGGCACCCGAAAGCGATCGGCGGCAAAGTGCTGCTGCCGCACAGTTTTCGTAATAGCAGACGTATCGAAGTGAAGGAGCAGTCGGCCCGTGGGGCGGTCCAGCCGTAGGTAGGCCGGAAGCACTGTGGCGCACGATTGGCGTGGCAGATAATCCGGCGGCTGTAGATTGCAAATACCTACAGAGCTACAGTCGCCCGAGCGCGGCGAGCCCAGCTGCACCGAAAGGCGCAGCCCCCGGTGGCAGGCGGCGTGGTAATCAGAAAAAATAGCGTGTAAGTGGTGCATGCTGACGGTGTGATAAAGGTGAACGGGGAGGTATTCCCGCTTTGATGATCACAAAGGTCAGGGGGCACAATCAGGAAAAAAAGGACAGTTGTACAGCGATATCGGGGGTAAAATGGACGCTATTTTGAGGATAAAAAATGACTAGACCGTTGATTATCAACGACTAGCGAAAACTTTTTCCCGACCGCTATTTAGTAGATATTCGCAATTTGCGTAGTTGTATAGCTGACACCGGTACTAGCGCAACCCAAGCTTGCATCGGATGGCGTGTCTGGCTAGATCGCAGCCCGTTCCGCTAATGCCACAAAATCCTCCAAAGAAACCTGCTCCGGCCGCCGCCGAAAAATTTCCTCCCCCTGGACCTCCGCCGGAAAGATCGATTTGAGGCTATTACGCAGCATCTTGCGCCGCTGCCCGAAGGCTGACTTCACCACATGCTTAAAGGTGCCGTAGTGCTCGTCCGCAATAAGTGGCTCGGGTCGCCGCACCAGCCGGATCACCGCGCTCTGCACCTTCGGCGGCGGCTGGAAATTGCCCCGACCTACGTTAAAGCAGAGCGACGGCTCATACCGCAGCTGTACCAGCACCCCGATCACCCCGTACACCTTACTGCCGTGGCCGCTAATTACCCGATCCGCCACCTCCTTCTGAAACATGCCCACCATCTCCGGGATCAGCCGGTAGTTGTCGAGCAGCTTGATGAGGATCTGGCTGGATATGTTGTAGGGGAAGTTGCCGACCAGTCCGAAGGGCCTGCCCGTGAATACCTCCCGTAGGTCCTGCCGCAGGAAGTCCCCCTCCAGAATGTCGTTGCTTAGCTGAGGGTAGTGCTGGTTGAGATAGGCGACCATATCGCGGTCGGCCTCGGCTACCTTGAGGTGGAAGTCCGTCCGGCGGTCGAGCAGGTGCTTGGTGAGCATGCCCTGTCCGGGGCCTACTTCGAGTACGTCCTTATATAGGTCGGTCAGCTCCAGGGCCTCGGCGATCTGGCGGGCGTAGTGCTCGTTGGTGAGGAAGTGCTGGCCGTAGGATTTTTTGGCGCGGGTGGGCAAGGGGTTAGGGGTAAAGGGGTTAGGGGGTAAAGGGAGTGCAAGGTAGGCCAGCGCAGCCGGAGGCTGCATTTTTCTACCGCTGCCGGAGGCAGCATTGTACTGCACCTGCGTCCCTGCCCGAACACGATGCATGCATACTTTGGTTAGTCCAATGACCGACCCTACCCCTTAAACCCCCTGCCCCTTGACTTATTTCATTCCCTGCGACGCCCACGAAGGCTGCACCTACGTCCCCCGGCAGCAGCGGCTCTACTTCTCGACCACTAAGAAGATGGACCCGCCGCGGGTGGCGATCCGGTACCTGGACTTTAGTGCTTACCACCTGGAAAAAGACAGCCGCTGGGCCGACCGGATCGGTAAGGAAGTCGAATCCCTCCGGGCCGAAGAGTGGCTACACGACGCCCGTATGGCCAACAGCATGTGCCTAAGCCCTGACGGCAACGCCCTATTAGTCTGCGAACAGGGGGATATGGACCGCCCCGCCCAACTGACCCGGCTCGACCTAGCCACCCAGGAGCGTACCGTGCTCTTTGACGGCTACGAAACCAAGCCGCTGAATAGCCCCAATAAAGTGATCGTGAGCAAGCAGGGCCATATAGTGATCAGCGACCCCGACTACGGCTTCCGGCAGGGATTCCGGCCGCCGCCGGAGCTGGAGCCGAGCCTGTACGTACTGCCAAAAGAAGGCACGCCCTTCGCCTTCGACTGCGGACTGGAAATGCCCCACGGCCTCGCCCTCAGCCCCGATGAACGCACCCTTTACGTCACCGACACCAGCAACGACGGCGCCCACGACGACGACGTGAACCTAAAGCGCCGCAAGGCCGTGTACGCCTACGACTTTGACCCCATCACAGCCGAGATCACCAACAACCCCCGCTACTGCTTCCCGGTCGATAGGGGGGTGCCCGACGGTAGCCTCACTGACGGCGATACCCTCCTCGTGGGCGGTGGCGATGGCATCTACATCGCCGACCTGATCGGCAACCTGCGGAGTAAAATCAACCTAGATCGCACCGCCGTCAACTTGGCCATCGTGTCCGAGCACCTGTTCGTGACGGCCGATGAGGGGGTGTACCTGATTTTAAATTGGCGCGAGCAGGTCAACTAAGTCGCCGCAGCGCAAACCAGGCCAGTAGCGAAGCCCCCCGTCCGCAAACACCCCTCGTCCACATCAAACGTATCTGTATGCACCGGACTGTTCGCGTGCCCCGGGCCCCCCACACCCAATCGGTAAAAGCAGGCCGGCAGCCGGTGGCTATAGAAGGCAAAATCCTCGCCCGTCATGCGGATCGGTAGGTCCACCACCCGGTCCTCGCCGAGTAGGGTACGGGCCTCGGACTGCGCCCAGCGGGTAAGGGCCTCATCATTTTTCAGAAAGGGGTACCCGTGGCGCACCTCCAACTCCGCCGAACCTCCCAGGGCTGCGGCAATCCCCTCGGCCGTCCGCCGTAGCCGCCGGTGCAATTCCTTGCGCCAATTCTCATCAAGGGTACGCAGCGTGCCCTGTAGGTGCACCGCATTGGGAATGATGTTCGTGGCCCCGCCCTCACTCTCGATACGGCCGAAGGTCAGTACCAACCGGCAGGGTAGGGTCGGTCTCGCGGCTCACCAGTTGCTGCAGTGCGGTAATGACCTGAGCGGTGATCACGATGGGGTCCACGGCCTGGTGTGGCATCGCCCCGTGGCCGCCCCGCCCACGCACGGTCAGGTACAGCTCGTCGGTACTAGCCATATAGATGCCCGGTCGAAAGCCCACCGTACCCGCCGGCAGGGGAGGGTGCACGTGCTGGCCGAACACGGCCTGCGGCACCGGGTTGTTCAGCGCCCCGTCGCGCAGCATCAGGGTAGCTCCACCGGGCAGCTTTTCCTCTCCGGGCTGGAAGAGCAGGCGTACCGTACCGTTCAGTTGATCCTTTAGCGGTCCGAGGATTCGCGCAGCCCCCAGCAGTGCCGCCGTATGTACATCGTGCCCGCAGGCGTGCATCACCCCCGGCGCCTGCGAGCGGTAGGGCACCTCGTTTTTCTCCGTGATGGGTAGGGCATCCATGTCGGCACGTAGGGCTACGGTCGGACCGCCACCTCCCCGGATCTCGGCCACCAACCCGGTGCCTGCGACTCTGCGGCGGGGAATACCCAATTCATCCAGCTGACCGGCCACATACTCTACCGTAGCGTGCTCGGCGAAGCTCAGTTCGGGATGGGCGTGCAGGTAGCGCCGGTCCATCACGGTAGCTGCCGCCGTTTCTTCACTCAGGGCGCGGACGCGGGTGCAAAGCTCAGTCATAGACCGCAAGGTAGGGCGTCGAACTACGGTAGACTGATGGACTCGATTCGGCTACCGGGCACGAGCCTATTCACCACGTCCTGGCCCTCCACCACCTCGCCGAAGATGGTGTACTTGCCGTCCAGGTGGGGGGTAGGGCGGTGGGTGATAAAAAACTGCACGCCCTCGGTATCCCGTCCGGCACTCGCCATGCCGACGAGTCCGGCCCGGTCCCAGTGCAGGTACGGCGTCTCGGTGGGCAACACGAAGTCCTCGCTGCCGAAGCCGTCCCCCCGCGGCCCCCCGCCCTGGGCCACGAAGTTGGGCACCACGCGGTGGAAGTACTTGTCGTCGTAGTAGCCCTCCCGTACCAGGCGCAGAAAGCTACTCACCGTAGCCGGTGCCACCGTAGGCCAGAGGCGTAGGGTGATGGTGCCCTCGGCGGTGGTGAGCACGGCGAGCCGCTCGCCGTACTCCTGTAATAGACTCCAGTCAGCCGGACGTACTCGCTGCGGGGCAATCGTCGGAAGTTGGCGCTCCTGACCGAGCAAGGCGTTGCGGGCGTGCAGTACCTCGGTGTAGGTTTCGAGCTGGCGGGGTAGATCGAAGCCATCCAGGGCCGCATCCAGCCAGGCCAGGTCGGGGTAAATCGCGCGGTAGGTATCCGGCTGGGTGCTCAGGGCCAGGGCGGCGTGGTAGGCCGGGCCTTCTTCCCGCCCCTCGATCAGCTCCCGGTAGTAGTCGGCTAGCTCGGCGCGTACCCGCTGCCGGCTACCCCGGAAAAAGGCGTCGAAGTCCTCCCGCTCCCCGACTGCCTGCAGGCTCTCCGCCGCGGCCGTCCGCACCACCGGATGCTCGGCCTCCCGGTAGTAGGTGTGTAGTACCCGGTACATCCAGGGAAATTCCGCCAGTGCCCGGAGTAGATCGGCGCGGTTGTATACATTATCGGTAGTGGTGTACCGCTGCCGTAGGGTACCGGTGATGCGGCCGCGGTAGTCGGCAAGGAAGGGGGAGAGGTGGCGATTCGCGGCCCCGTATAGTGGTATGGCTACGGAAGCCGGCAAGTCTTCGGCAAGCTGAAAGTACAGGGGGGCATCTGCGGGGATGCCGTGCGTTAGGAGGTAATCTGCGGCGGTCCGGGCGACCAGCGGGTGAGGATCGCGGAGGGCCTCGATGACCGATTCCCGTACCGAAGCGTAATCAAAACCCGCCAACGCCCGTAGGATCTCCACCCGCTCGCGCCAGTCGGGGCGGGCATCCATGCGGCGCAGTAAGGCCACCCGGGAGGGCGCCCGCTCACTGCGGCCGAGGCTGCGGATGACCCCCATGGCAATGAGGGGGTCGGCCGTCGTGCGCAGCAGGTCCCGTAACCTACGCTCCTGACTGCTATCGGGGCGAAAGTCGATGCGCTGTAAATACTGGGCAGCGGGGTACCGTACCTCACTGGGAACTGCTGCATTGAGTACCAGGTCTACCACGGCGGCATCGGTGGCCGGGGAGTGCAGGCCGCGCAGGGCGGCGTAGAGCATACCGTACATTCGGCCGGTCAGGAGCACGGTATCCCGGGCGGTGTAGGTGGTAATGCCGGCTAGGAGATCAGCCGCCTTAGCATCGCCTAGCTTGCCGACTGCCTCGAGGATGGCCGCATCGGCGGCCGGGTAGCTTCCCGATTGATCGAAGGCAGCCATAAGGTTGCCGGTGGCTTCCTCCCGCCCGCTCTGCCCCAGGGCGTAGGCGACCTGCGTACGTACCCCCTCGCTCGGATCGTAAAGTAGCGTAGCCAGTGAGTCGGCCACCGCGGCACTCAGTAAGGGGAAGCTCCCGAAGGCGCGGGCGGCCAGGTACCGGTAGCTTTGGTTGGCGTGGTGTAGGTAGGGGAGTAGCTCCTCGCCCCGGCGGCTGTTCTGTAGGTCGAGGATAAGCTGGGTGGTACTATCGCCAAGTTCTACCGTGACGGTCTGGCTGATCGCCGGCTCCCCGGGCGGAATACAGGCAGTGAGCAGGGACAGGAAAATAAGGAAGACCACGCTGCGCAGGAGCATGGGGTAAAGATAAGCGGCTACCTTTGCGGCTCCAACCGAACGACCCACGATGATCCAGCGTATCCAATCCGTCTTCCTGGCCCTGGCCGCCCTGTGCACCTTCGGCCTCTTTGCCACCGATGTAGCCGAGACCCCCGCCGCCGTAGCCGCTAGCCCCGTCTTTGCCGATGCCCACTTTACCCTCTTCGACAGCCCCATCCTCATCGGAGGCGTAGCCGCCGTAGGGGTTCTTACCCTTGCCGCCATTTTCCTCTACACCAATCGGCGGCTACAGAAGATTTTCTGTAACGTAGCCATCCTCATCACGGTAGCCTACGCCGCCTACGGCATCCTGCTCTGGTCCACCGACCGGGCCGCCGACCAGGCCGAGCCCGAATTTGGACTCGCACTTCCTCTGCTTACCATCGTATTCGCCGCCCTGGCTGCCCGCTACATCAATAAAGATGAAAAACTGGTGCGTAGTGCGGATCGCCTGAGGTAGCTCCTTGTCAATTCTGCAGTTTGATCTCATCATCCTTGCCGTCGAAGAACTTAAAGGTCGTGATGGGAAAATCATTATCCGACTGGATGTCGAGCCAGCGGTAATGCTTCATGTACCACTTCATCTGGGCGCTGGGGAGGCCCCGCTTCAGGAAGGCGGAGATGTAGGGGTGGACCTTGAGCCTGAGCTTGGCCTTGGGGCGGGCCTCCATGATGAAGTTGAGGTCGCGCTCGATCTCGTCGGTCAGCAGGATGGTAGCGTTGATCTTGCCGGTCCCGTTACAGGTAGGGCACTTTTCGGCGGTGGTGATCTTGACCTCGGGACGGACGCGCTGACGGGTGATCTGCATCAGGCCGAACTTGCTCAGCGGCAGCACGGTGTGCTGGGCCCGGTCGCTCTTCATGGCATTGCGCATCGTCTGGGCCAGCTGCTTGCGGTGCTCGGCGTCGCGCATATCGATGAAGTCGATGACGATGATGCCCCCGATGTCACGTAGGCGCATCTGGCGGGCGATCTCCTCGGCGGCCTCGAGGTTAATCTTGAGCACGGCCTCGGCCTGGTTCTGGCTGGGCATCTTGTTGCCGCTGTTGACGTCGATGGTGTGCATCGCCTCCGTATGTTCGATGACGATGTAGGCACCGCTGGGCATCGTGGCGGTCTTGCCGAAGCTGGATTTGATCTGTTTAGTCACGCCGTGGGTATCGAAAATCGGTTTGCTACTCTTGTGAAACTGCACCAGATTCGGCCGGTCCTTGGCAATGTCCTGCAGGTATTCCTTGATGGTCTCGTAAAGGTCCTTATCGTCGACTACCACCTTGGTGAAGTCGGGGGTGAGCAGGTCGCGCAGTAGGCCGGTAGCTTTATCGACCTCGCTCAGCAGCTTTGCCGGAGGCGTAGCCCCCTTTGCAGTCTCTACGATGGTCTTCCACTTATCCATCAGGGCGGTGATCTCCTCGAGCAGTTCCCCGACCCCCTTGCCCTCGGCAGCCGTGCGTACGATGACACCGAAGTTAGCCGGGCGAATGCTTTCCACCAGTAGCTGGAGGCGCTTGCGCTCCTCGCTGGTACTGATCTTTTTGCTGACGGCGACCGTCTCGCTGAAGGGGGTGATCACTAGGTAGCGACCCGGGATGGTAATCTCGCAGCTCAGGCGGGGACCCTTCGTACTGATGGGCTCCTTGAGCACCTGGGCCAGGACGACCTGCTTTTTGGACAGTACCTCGTCGATCTTGCCGGTCTTGACGATCTCGGGCTCGTAGTCGACCTGGTCGAGCGTGAAGTTGGGCAGCTTCCCCTTGATGGCCTTGTCGGAATAGGCCTGTAGGGTACGCACCTTCGGACCGAGGTCGGTATAGTGCAGAAAGGCATCCTTTTTGTGGCCGATATCGACGAAGGCTGCGTTGAGGGGTGCAGTGACCCGTTTGACCCGGCCGAGGAAGACATCTCCCACGGTGAATTGGTCGGTTGAGCGCTGGCGGTGAATCTCCACCAGCTTTCCGTCTTCGAGTAGGGCGACTTCTACTTCCTTGCCCGTACTGGAGACGATCATTTCTTTTTCCACTGTACAACAGGGTTAGGTGGATACACGGAATCCCCCGGCCGGACGTAAGCGGACGGAGGAGGAGTTACGGGTATCCGGTACACAGGGGCACATCCCGAATCGGACTGCGGCTACGACCAAAAGGCCGGCGCGATCGGGCTACCTGGTGACGAGAAAGTCAACGTCTAGTCGGCTGGGGTTGTCCGCCGCACGGACTCCCTCGTGGGGCCGGCAGGTGGCGGAAAGTCTCTTGGCGGATTCAGCAGGGTACCCGGGGGGTAAGGGCTGGATCACGGAAAGCGGCCGTAAAAGTACGGAGCGGTCGCAGGGGAAAAGAACGGCTTCAGTAAGCCGGAGCGACACAGTAATCTCGTGGTGAATAGCGCAAAGGGCGGCGGCGGTGAGGGGAGCGGAGCCAGCAGCGGTCGCGGCCGAAACCTACCCACGCTTGGGTGAGGTTTCGGCCACACGGAGATGCTGCTAGTTACCTAGCGGTTCTTTTTCTTGTGACGGTTCTTGCGCAGGCGCTTCTTCCGCTTATGGGTAGCAATCTTATGGCGCTTCCGCTTCTTTCCACACGGCATAGTATGTAGTTTAAAGTATAGTAATACGGTGATAATACGTTATCGTACGGGAATAAAACGCCCCGTCGTCCGGATAGTTGTGGCTACACGCAACCGCTGCGGCGGCCTTCCGGGCGGCAAAGGTACGTAAAGCCGACGGCATATTTACTGTAGTAGCTCCGAGCACTTGCGGGCATAGATGTCCGCCTCACCGGCACGACCCAAATTTTCGTACACCTTAGCCAGCGGGCACACCACGTCCGGGTTTCCGGGTTGTAGTTCATCGGCACGCAGTAGGCGCTTGGCGGCCCGGTCCAGCTGATTGGTTTTGATGGCTAGCTGGGCCAGCGTGATGTAGACCTGCGGCTCATCCGGGTAGTCCTGCTCCAGTTCCCGCAGCATCAGGATGCCCTTCATGGGATTATCCGGGGGAGGGTTATCGGTATAGGTGACGGCCAGATTGATGCGGTGCTCGGGCTCGCTGGGATTAAGACTGATCGCGGCCTGGTAGGCCTGCTCGGCCTGGTCGGCGCAGAACTGCCGGGTTTTGTCGTCGATGCCCTCCTCGCGCAGGCAGAGGCTGAAGGTGGTACCGGTAATACCCCAGGCGGACTCCGTGTTCTCGATTTCCGCGATCTGGGCGGCGTAGGCACCGGATATAGCCGGCTGGCCGGCCTTGTACCACTCGCCGGCTAGCTGCTGCAGTAGATCGACCCGCGCACTATCTTCCTCCTGCGAGGCCAGTCGGTCCTCCAGGGTAGCCAGCGTGGCCTGCTGCGCGGGGGTGAGTTTGGCGTGGGCTTCGCGGATGAGGGACTGTACCCCGGTTGCCGCACTGGGGCCGCGATTAAAGTCCTCGTCCAGTTGGGGGGGGCGCACGGGGCAGCCCCAGTAGGTGATGGCTACGAGCAGTAGCGTCACTCCGGCGGCGATCCACTGGGGGGTACGCATCAGTCGAGATCGCTTTCGTCCTCGTCGGGCAGGCTGGACACCTTGTCCTTCACCTGCTCCACGAATATTTTCGCCGGTTTGAAGGCCGGAATGTAGTGCTCGGGAATTTCGATGGCCTTATTCTTCTGGATGTGGCGACCGATCTTTTTGGCCCGCTTCTTCACCACGAAGGAGCCGAAGCCCCGGATGTATACGTTCTCGCCCTCGGCCAGGCTTCCCTTTACCTCCTTAAAGAAGCTCTCTAGCGCCACCAGTACGTCCACCTTAGCAATGCCCGTCTTGTCGGCGATATTAGCCACTACGTCAGCTTTTCTCATTGTCCATTTTTTCGGTCCGCGTACGGGTTCTCAAAAGCGGGGCAAATATCAGCTTTTTTGTGGGATTTTGCCCTACCCGCCGCACTATTTCTTTTACAATCAGTGAGTTATCACGTCAGCCGTCTTCCCAAATCGCATAGCGTAAATGCTCAATCGTACTTCGTAAATCCCTACCTTCGTCCTCCCCAAACGCCCCCCCCATGCTCCTTTCCATGACCGGCTACGGCCGGGCCACCCGCAGCGAGGGCGCCAAAACGTACACCGTAGAGCTGCGCGGCCTTAATAGCAAACAGACCGATCTGCGCCTGCGTAGCAACCAAAACCTGCAGCAGCACGAGCTCGAGCTCCGCACGCTCGTCCTCGACACCGTCGGGCGCGGGAAGCTGGAGATGAACCTCGAGATCACCGATGCTAGTAGCGCCTCCAAGCTCCGGGTCGATCTGCCCCTGCTGGCCGAGCTCAGCACCAATATCTACTTCAACCTCAAAACCTCGCTGCCGGATAGCACGATGGACGGCCTCGTTCCCGCCCTCCTACGCGCCCCCGGCATCATCGAGGCCAGTAGCGGTGAGTTGGAGGAGCAGGACTGGGAGCAGGTACAGGCCGTCACCCGGGACTGCCTTGCCCGTTTCCAGGACTACCGCCAGCAGGAGGGCGCGGTGCTCGGCGAGGATCTGCGCACCAGCGTCCGCGCCATTACTGACCTACTGAGTCGGGTGGGAGATTACGACGAGCAGCGCATCACGGCCGTGCGCGACCGCATGGCACGCCACCTGAGCGACTACCTCGGCCGGGCCAACGTAGATAAGAACCGCTACGAGCAGGAGGTGCTCTTCTACCTCGAGAAGATGGACATCAACGAGGAGCAGGTACGCCTGCAGCAAAACTGCGACTACTTCCTCCAGGTCCTTGATAACGAGGACGAAATAAAGGGCCGCAAGCTCACCTTCATCAGCCAGGAAATGGGCCGCGAGATCAATACGCTGGGCGCTAAGGCCTACTCCGCCGACCTCCAGAAAGTGGTCGTCAACATGAAGGAGCAGCTCGAGATGATCAAAGAACAGCTGGCCAATGTCGCCTGAGGCGCCCCCCCACGGAAAACTACTGATTTTCACCGCACCCTCCGGGGCCGGCAAGACCACCATCGTGCGTCACCTGCTGGACCGCTTTCCGCAGTTGGCTTTTTCGGTATCGGCTACCACGCGCCCGCCGCGGGTCGGGGAGGTCGACGGACGCGACTACCACTTTCTGACCCCTGCGGAGTTCGCCCGCCGCGTGGCCGCCGGGGAGTTCGTGGAGTACGAAGAGGTATACCCGGGGCGCTTCTACGGTACGCTCCACAGCGAGGTGCACCGCAGCTGGGCGGCGGACAAGTGTGTAGTCTTCGATATCGAGGTGAAGGGGGCCACCACCATTAAGCGGCACTATCCCCAGGACAGCCTCGCCGTCTTCGTTGCCCCCCCCGACGAGGAGACCCTCTTCCAGCGCCTGCGCGATCGTAGTACCGAGGACGCCGATAGCCTGCGCGTGCGCATCGCCCGGGCCGGTGAGGAATTAGCCTACCGCGAGCGCTTCGACCGGATACTGGTCAACGACGATCTACCCCGGGCCCTACGGGAGGCGGAGGGACTCGCCGACAGCTTTTTGCGTTAGAGCTTGCGCCCACCGACGACGCGCCCACGGGTATCGCCCTCGCGCAGTCGCTTCAGCGGAATGAGCAGGCTCGCAAAGGCATCCGCACTCGACACCTGCCACTGCTGGCCGGCGTAGCTTACTGTACCAGCGTTACGTGTCCAGTCGCTGGCCAGTAGCGTATAGCGGTCCCCGTTTTTGGGATTGGGCCCGAAAACGAGGTAGTTATCCACATCGTCCTCGAAGCTCACGGCCACCCGCTGCGTCTTCGGCTGAAAGGTGAAGACCCCGGGCGTATTGCGCTTAAAGACAACCTGTTCTACCTCCCGACCATTAATTACTTTAACCGTACCGCGGGTGATTTGCGTCCGGTCGTTGCGTAGTTCGCGCTGTAGCACCACGTCCTCGCTGAGGTAGAACTGGATCCGTCGTAGCTCATCCTCCCCCCAGCCCTGATCCTCGTACAGCCGCTGGGTAAAGGGGCTTAGCCGCGGCCCACAGGCACTCAGGGCAAGGACAAAAAACAGCAGGGCGGGGAGCAATCGGTACATCGGGTGAAGCATATGATACACCACAAAGAAGGAGCGGGCGGGGCCGCCGGTGCAACCCAGCGGGGTGTTTAAGCGATATTTAACGTCGCTGCCGGAAAAAATCGGTCACCAGCGCCGCACACTCATCGTGCAGTACGCCGAACTCCAGTACGGTCCTGGGGTGCAACAGCTCGCGGCCGAAGCGCATGAAGCCGCGCTTGTCGTCGCTGGCCCCGTAGACGATCCGGCTAGTCTGGGCCCAGGCCAGCGCACCGGCACACATCGGGCAGGGCTCCAGGGTCACGTACAGGGTGCAGTCGCGTAGGTACTTGTCGCCCAGGTGGTTGGCCGCGGCGGTCAGGGCGATGATCTCGGCGTGCGCCGTGACGTCACTGAGCCGTTCGGTTTCGTTGTAGCCGCGGGCGATGATACGCTCACCGGCGACCACTACGGCACCTACGGGAATCTCCCCGGCAGCGGCGGCCAGCTCGGCCTGCTT
This sequence comes from Saprospiraceae bacterium, assembly GCA_958295895.1. Lineage (GTDB taxonomy): Bacteria > Bacteroidota > Bacteroidia > Chitinophagales > Saprospiraceae > Neolewinella. Next base: position 31,600 of record CATQHI010000033.1, read on the forward strand.
CAGGGCCTGGCGCATGAAGTAAGCATCGTCGTAGACCCTAAGCATCGAGCACGGTTTCGACGAGGTAATGATTGCGGTCGGGGTTGGAACGGGCCACGAGCTCGGCCAGGAAGCCGGTCACGAAGAGTAGCGTACCCATGATCATCGTCGTCAGACTGATGAAGAACCAGGGGTTATCGGTGACCAGCGTTTTGGGCATGTGGTTGGCCAGGGCGTAGACCTTGGCGGTGCCGATGTATACGGCCGTGACCAGTCCGATCACGAACATCACCGTACCCAGGGTACCGAAAAGGTGCATGGGCCGTTTGCCGAACTTGCCTACGAACATCAGACTGAGGAGGTCCAAAAAACCGGTCACGAGCCGGGAGAGACCGAATTTGGAGTATCCGTACTTGCGCGCCCGGTGTTCGACGACCTTTTCGCCGATGTTGCGAAAGCCGGCCCACTTCGCTAGCAGCGGCATGTGGCGGTGCATATCGCCGTAGACCTCGATGGACTTGATGACGTTGCGGCGATAGCTCTTGAGTCCGCAGTTAAAGTCGTGCAGTTCGATGCCGCTGACCTTACGGGTCACGAAGTTGAAGAACTTGGAGGGCAACGTCTTACCGAGCGGGTCCTTGCGGTTCTTCTTCCAGCCGGACACTACGTCGAAGCCCCCGTCCTTAATCATGCGGTAGAGGGCGGGGATCTCGTCGGGGCTGTCCTGTAGATCGGCGTCCATGGTGATGATGACCTCTCCGCCGGCGTACTGAAAGCCCACGTTAAGTGCTGGGCTCTTACCGTAGTTGCGTTGGAACTTGATACCCTTAAGGCAGTCGTTCTGGGCCACGAGCCGCTGTACCACCGCCCAGCTATCGTCGGTGCTGCCGTCATCGACCAGCCAAACCTCGTAGCTGAAGTCGTTAGCGCGCATCACGCGGTCGATCCAGGCGGTGAGCTCCGGCAGCGACTCTTCCTCGTTGAACAGGGGGACAACTACGCTGATGTCCATAGCGGCCGTGGTTAATGGTGGCGAGGATGCGGCCGGGGAGCTCGCGGCCGAGTAGGGGGCTGTTGCTGGTTTTGCCCTTTAGATCGGCGCGGGTGAAGCGGCTGCTACCCTCCGTAAGGAACAGCGTCAGCTGGGCGGGTGCACCTTTTTCCACGGTCACGGGGGGCAGTCCGAGCAGCCGTCGGGGCCCGGCGGTAAGGGCCGTGATGATGGCACCCAGCATCGCTGAGGAAGTTTCCGCTAAGGGTAATAGCTGCGCAGGGCGGTTTCGAGTCCCAGGGCTCCGAAGGCCGCGTAGCTGAATTCCAGGTCTTTCTCTTCGCCGTGGCGCGCGCGGTGGTGGCTGACGATGGCGTCGATGCGGCCCCCGCTTAGCGCCTCCCGCAGCGCCGCTCGGTCGTGCTCGCTGCGTAGCGGAGGAGGACCTTAAAATTAGGGTCGAAGCCGAGCAGCTCCCCATCGGCAAAGGTGAGGTGGTGGGCACTGACGGTGCAGCCGATGAGTCCCGGAGCCTCCGCGCGGTATGCATCCACCAGCTGGAGCCCTGCGGCAGAGGAAAGAAGGTGCAGGATCAGTTTGCCCTCGGTGTACCGCAGAATCGACAGGTCCCGCTCCAAGGGAATGGTCTCGCACATGGTCGGAATACCCGGTAGCCCCAGCTGTACGCTAATGCTACCCTCGTGCATCTGCCCCTCCTCGGCCAGCTCACCGTCGTAGGGGGTATCGATCACCGTAGCCCCGAAGCTTTTGCCGTACTCGAGGGCGCGTTTGAGCAAGCTGCCGCTCACGGCGTGGCTGCTGCCGTCGGTAAAGGCCACGGCGCCGGCGGCCCCGAGCTCCATCATCTCGGTGAGGTCTTGCCCTGCAGTATCGTGGCTTATGGCAGCGATGGGCAGCAGGTCCACCGGCCCCGTGCCGTTGTGGCTCGCCAGGTAGGTCATGTCGGCCACGGACTGCCGTACGGGTACGGTATTGGGCAGTACGGCCACCGCTACGTAGCCTCCTGCACGGGCGGAAGCGGTGAGGCTGGCAATATCCTCGCGTTTCCTCATGACCCGGATCGCCCAGGTAGGCACCGATGTCGACGAAGCCGGCACTGAGGTAGGCACCGGGGTGGTCGAATACCTGCTCCCCGGAGGTTGCATCCAGCGACCCCGCCAGTGCCTGGATAATGCCTTGCTCGATCCGTACGTCCAGTGTGCTGCCGTGGTGGGGACTGGCGGGATCTACGATGGTAACGGCGCGGAGCAACATGGCCGGCAAAGGTAGCGCACGCTCGATTAAACCCGCCAGAAGCGGAGCACCAACGCCTCGGCCAGCAGGAACGCCAGGGTGGCCCAGATGAAGTATTGCCACAGGGGACGGCCCTCGTTTCGTTCCCGGATTTCACTGAGCAGACTGGCCTGACTGGCTGCGTCCAGGACGGTGACGTTCGGTAGGTCGGCCAGTTCAGCGGCGGAGGTGTACTGGAGGTCGGATTCCCGCCGGTCGTAGTTGAAGGCGAAGGACTCTACCACCTCCTCGTCGATCACCAGGTCGTAGACGCCGGCCTCGGGGACCTGTCCGCTCAGGCCCAGTACGACGCGGTTGCCCACCGTGCGCTGCTGGGGGATGAACTCCCCGCCGGGGCCGCGCAGCTTATACACCAGCTCGGCGCTGGCCTGCCGGCGGCCGGTCTGTACCACCTCGTCGCGGCCGATGGTGTAGGCCAGGGGGCGGCGCTGACCGCTGCTGATGCCCATCTTGTAGAGCATGGGGATGAATATCTCGGCGTTGGTGACCAAGTTACTGTACCGGGAGGGTAGGGGCGCGCTGCTGAGGTAGAGATTGCCCTCGCCGGTGGTGACCTTGCTGATGGCCGGCCCGCCGTCGCGGTAGGTGAGTAGGGCCTCCTGCCGGCCGCCGCGGGAGAGCGGGAAGTTGCCCTGGGTGACGGGTAGGTTACGGGCGCGCTGGGTCTGCTCGAAGATGTCGCGAAAGATGAACTCCTCCTCGTTGAGGCCGCTGACCTCGCGCTCCTGCTCCTGGAAGGGCTGTAGGGTGGGGGCGGGGAAGCCGCCGAGAAAACTTTGGTAGCTAGTTAGGTCGGCCTCCGCTGGGGGAAAAACCAGCAGATTGCCGCCCTCACGCACGTACTGCCGTAGCTGCTCGGCCAGGCCGGAGGGGACACTGGATAGCTCGGTCAGCACACCAGTTCCTGCTCGGAGAGGGTGCCGTAGTCGATGTTCTGTACGGAGGTGAAGGTGGGGGTGAAAACGCTCAGTGTCAGGGCGGCGGCCAGGTTGCGGTCGGGGGTGCCGTCGGCGTCGATGTTGAGCACGCGCACCCGGTCCGTAGTGCGGAAGGTGAGGTAATAGGTGTCGTCGAACTTTACCGGGAAGTCGGTAATGCTAAGCGTAGCCTGCCCGTTGCCGCCCTGCCGGATGGGCAGGTACACGCTATCGATCACAAAGTCATTGGCGGGCAGGCGTAGCGTACCCTCGGGTTTGTTCTGCCCCTCGTAGCCCAGGGTGAGGCGCACGTTGTCTAGCGGCTCATCGCCGTAGTTGCGCACGCGGACCAGCAGCAGGTTGCTCTGTCCGAGCTGGGGCACCGGGGCGTCGAACCAGACCGAATCGATGGCTACGTTGCGACTGCGCAGGGCCTCCAGGGGTACTAGATTGACTGTGACTGCGGTGTCCGTTACGTCTAGGTCAGTGACGTTGCGCTGGAAGTCCGAGACCAGGTAGGCCAGGGCGTAGTCTGCCTCACCGTCCGCCAGGGCCGCCCGCTGCCGGTCCAGGATTTGACTCAGCGGCCGGCTCTCCGGACCTACACGGATCGACTCGATCTCTCCAGGGCCGCCTCCTGTCCGATCAGGCGCTGGCTGCGCCCCACTGGCTGCGTTGGTGATGATCTGAAAGCGGTCCTCCGGCCCGTAGGCACTGACGATATCGCGGGCCCCGGTCGCGCCCCAGCTGCAGCAGCGGCGCCCGGTCGCTTTCGGCGGCCATGCTGAAGCTATTGTCGACGTACACGCTCACCGCCTTACGCCCGCTGCGCACCCCCTCCTCGACCGGGATGAAGGGCTGAGCGAAGGCTAGTACCAGCGCAGCCACGGCCAGACAGCGCAGTAGTAGCACCAGCAGGTTCCGCAGGCGGCTCCGCATACTCCGCTCCTCCTTCACCTCCCGTAGGAAGCGCACGTTGCTGAAGTACACCTTGCGAAAGCGCCGGAAGTAAAACAGGTGGATGATCACCGGACGGCCAGGGCGGCGAGGGCGTAGAGGAAAGTGGGGGCTAGGAAGGACATAGGTAGACGCTACGCTGTTAGTCGGCCTTCGGCCGGTTAGACGCTTCGCGGTAGACCGCTTCGCGGGTAGAGGATATAGCCAGTCGGGCTGAGCTAGACCATTTCCTCCGGCCGTACCCAGGCATCAAACTCCTCGCCGTAAGGTACCCCAGGGCAACCGCGGCGGCGCGCAGCGTAGTATCCTCGGCGTGGGCTTTTTTGGCAATGGTGGCGGCCTTGTCGTAGCCGATCTTGGTGTTGAGGGCGGTGACGAGCATGAGGCTATTGTTCAGGAGCTCGGTGATGCGGGAGTGGTTGGGCTGAATGCCGCGGGCACAGTTCTCCTCGAAGCTGCGGCAGGCATCGCCGATGAGGCGGGCGCTGATGAGGAAATTATAGATCATCATGGGCTTGAAGACGTTGAGCTCGAAGTGGCCCGTCATGCCGCCGATATTGATGGCCACGTCGTTGCCGAGTACCTGGGCCATGGCCATGGTAAGGGCCTCGCTCTGGGTGGGGTTGACCTTGCCGGGCATGATGCTGCTGCCGGGCTCGTTGGCCGGGATGGTGAGCTCGCCGATGCCGGAGCGCGGACCGCTGGAGAGCATCCGCACGTCGTTGCCGATCTTGGTCAGGCTGACGGCCAGGGTCTTAAGCGCTCCGTGGGTCTCGACAATGGCGTCGTGGGCGGCCAGGGCCTCGAATTTGTTGTCCGCGGTGCGGAAGGGATGGCCGGTGAGGCGGGCAATCTCCTCGGCTACCTTGACGTCGTAACCATCGGGAGCATTGAGCCCGGTACCGACGGCGGTGCCGCCCAGGGCCAGCTCGCTCAGGTGGTCGAGGGTACTGCGCAGGGCACGCAGGCCGTGGTCGAGCTGACTGACGTAGCCGCTGAACTCCTGGCCCAGGGTCAGGGGGGTGGCGTCCATAAAGTGGGTGCGGCCGATCTTGACCACCTCGGCCATCTCCTCTGATTTGGCGCGTAGGGTGTCGCGCAACTGTTCGACGCCGGGGATGGTATTGCTCACCAGCGCCCCGTAGGCCGCGATGTGCATCGCGGTGGGGAAGGTGTCGTTGCTCGACTGGCTCTTGTTGACGTCGTCATTGGGGTGAAGGGTGGTGTTGCCCTCATCTAGCTTGCCGCCCTGCAGTACGTGGCCGCGGTTAGCGATCACCTCGTTGACGTTCATATTAGACTGGGTGCCGGAGCCGGTCTGCCAGACGACGAGTGGAAACTCTTCGTCGAGTTCGCCGGCTAAGATCTCGTCGGCAACGCGGCCGATCAGCTCAGCTTTTTCACTGTCAAGCACACCCAGCCCGGCGTTGGTGTTAGCGGCGGCCTTTTTGAGAATAGCGAAGGCGCGGATTATTTCCTCGGGCATCCGCTGTCCCCCGATATCGAAGTTGGTGAAGCTGCGCTGGGTCTGGGCACCCCAGTAGCGGTCGGCCGGTACGGCGATGGTACCGATGCTGTCTTTTTCCTGGCGGGTCGTCATGTGATCGTGATTTGGGGCCGTGAAGGTAGCAGATATTCGGGGCGTAGCCGGGCCCCCAGTCCGGGCGTGTCGGGCACGGTGATAGCACCGCCTGCCCCGTAGGTGATGCCGCCCTCCACGGGGTCCTCCTCCTGCATCAGCGGGGTATCGAAGTCGCAGTAGGCCACCCCGCTCGGCACTCAGGGCGAAGTGGGCCGCGGCGGTGAAACCCAGACGGCTTTCCAGGAATCCTCCCACTTGTAAGGGTACGTCTGTCGTCTCGGCGATTTGCCGTGCACCGTAAAGCCCCCCGGACTTACTCAGCTTGATGTTGATGCGGTCCACCGCCCGATGGCCAGCAGGCGGCGGGCGTCGGCGGCGTTCCAGCAGCTCTCGTCGGCCATGAGCGGAATGGGGCTCAGACGGCGGAGCTCCGGCAGCAGGTTCCAGTCGTAGCGGTCGATGGGCGCCTCGCAGTGCTGGATATTATAGCCGGCCATACCCCGTAGTGCCTCCACGGCCTCCTCAAAACTCCATCCCTGATTGGCGTCGATGCGCAGCGGCACGTCGGGACCCACTGCGGCGGAGATAGCGGCGATGCGGGCGATGTCTTCCTGTGTGCCCGCCCCAGTTTCACCTTGATCACCGGAAAGCCAGCGGCCTGAACTTCCCGGCCGTGGCGACCATCTCCTCTACCGTACCCAGGCTCACGGTGTAGTCGGTATATAAGGTTCGGGCTTCGGCACCCCCCAGGTAGCGGTACAGCGGCAGGCCCGCGGCTGGGCGGCCAGGTCGTGCAGGGCCATATCGAAGGCTGATTTCAGCGCATAGTTGCC
>CATQHI010000034.1 GCA_958295895.1 Saprospiraceae bacterium
CGCGCAGGGTGTAGGCGGCGCGCTGCCAGAGGTCCAGGTCGCCGTCATACACAAGGTCGCTGCCCGTGCGGATGGGCGGGGCGTCTGCGGCGGCGGGCAGTTCGGCGATGGCCTCGTCGAGTAAATTGAAGATAGTGGCGTAGAGGTCCTCGGCGCTGTCGTAAGCGGGCCGGAGGGTCTGGCCGGTGAAAGCATCGGAGTAGGGAGCATCGCCCCAGTTGTCGACCACCAGTCCGAGGTTGACGGCCATGAGCACCTTGGCGATGGCTACGTGGCGGGCCAGACCATCCTCCTCACCGAAGCGGATGAGGTCGTAGAGGTCGGTCATGGTATCGTACAAATTGCTCCAGGCTCCGCCGCTGCTGACCTGCAGATAGATATCGTCGGTATTAGCCTGGTTGGGGCTGGCCAGATACTGGACGAAGTTGCGGTGTGGCCATTGCTGATCTGGAACTGGTTGTTGGCCGTAGCCGAGCTACTACTAGCCAGTAGTCCGTCCAGCGGGGGCCGCAGGGCGGCGTTGGGGTTCTCGTTGACGTCCAGGTAGTCGGCACCGCAACCGGATAGGAGCAGGAGGACGACAGCGACGAGGAAAAAGGTACGGGGGGTATTCATGGCTGTAGTCATCAGAAGCCGACGTTGAGGGTCACGAAGAAACTGCGTACGCTGGGGTAGGTAAAACCGCCGAAGCCGTCGTCGCCGTTGCCGTTGCCGCGGTTACCCTCGGGATCGAAGCCGCTGTAGGGGGTGGAGAGCCAGAGGTTGTTGCCGGTCAGGGCGAGGCTGGCCGACTGCACGAAAATATTCTGCAGTAGCGTGGTGGGTAGCTGGTAGCGGAGGCTGACGTTGCGCAGGCGGAACCAGTCGGCGTCCTCGACGAAGTTCTCCGTGGAGCCCCGGTAGGTATTGCGATAGTAGCCGGCACCGTAATCCACCCCATCGGGACCGTCACCCTGCCCCAAAAAGACGGGGGTCGTATTCGGACTGCCATTGGCCGTGACGCCCTCGAAGACGATCGTCTCGTTGCGGTTCAGGGTGTAGGGCGCGATACCGAAGGCGGAGAAGAAGTTACCCTGCTGGTTGTACTTCTGCACCCCCTGCCGGGTATCGAATTGAAAGGAAAAGCTCAGTCCTCTATAGGTTACCGTATTGATCAGGGCACCGAACCAGTCGGGCTGAGTGTTACCGAGGATCTTCTGGTTGGTCTCGATGACAGGGAAGCCGTCCTCTCCGATCAGCAATGGGGCGTCGCGGTCCAGGAAGAGGTCGTCCTCATCGACCCCAAAGCGGGCGTAGCTGCGGCCGTAGATGTTGCCGTAGGGCTGCCCCTCGATCAGGCGAATGGTAGCGGAGGAGCCGGCGTAGCCGAAGGAGCTACCGATGAGGATATCCTCCACGCCCTCGAAGATCTCGAGTACCTCGTTGCGGTTGCGTGTGTAGTTGAGGTTGACGTCCCAACGGAAGTCGGTGGTCACTACCGGAGTACCCTTCAGCAGTAGTTCCACGCCCTGGTTGCGCATCGAGCCGGCGTTGAGTACGAAGGTCGAAAAGCCCGTGGCGTTAGAGACCGGGACGGGGATGATTTGGTCCACGCTCTTGGCGTTGTAGTAAGTGGCGTCGAGGGAGAGGCGATTCTGGAAGAAGCGCAGGTCGGCGCCGAATTCGATGGTGTTGGTGCGCTCGGGTTTTAAGTCAGGGGCCCCCTGCTGGTCGTCGCGCGTCCAGCCGGTGACGTTAACGTTATTGACATTGATCGGAAACCCGTTGGGGTTGCGATATACGACGTTGGTGCGGTAGGGGTCAGTGTCTTTGCCAATGCCGGCGTAGCTGGCACGGAGCTTAGCAAAGCTGAGAAAGTCCGGTAGCTGTGTAAGCTCACCCAGTACTACGCCCAGACTTACCGAGGGGTAGAAGAAGGAGCGATTAGCCCGGGGTAGCGTACTCGACCAGTCATTGCGGCCGGTAACCGTGAAGTAGACGGCATTGAGGTAGGAAAGCGACAGATCACCGTAGAGGCCCAGTAGGCGACGATCTACGAGTGTACTAGAGGTACGGATGTCGGCTGCATTGTTGAGGCTGAAAAAGTCGAAGATGTCCAGGTCGTTGCCGATAGTGGTAACCTGATCGGAATTAGAATCGTAGGCATCGAAGCCGGCCAGAAAGCGCAGGTTCAGGGTAGGCGTGATGTCCTTGGTGTACACCGCATTGATGTTGGAGGTCACGTCGCGGCGGCGGATGCGGGTCTCGGTCACGAAGCCATTGCCGTTGGCTAGGTTGTCCTCGAAGTTCGGCGCGCCGACAAAGACCGAGCCCTGGCCGAAGTAGTTGCGAAAATCGCTGTACTGGTCCAGGCCCACGGTGTAGTTGATACTTAGCTCCGGCAGCGGGGAATAGCTGAAGTTGAGGTTGCCGATGTAGCGGTCTACGTCGTCGATGAATTTATTGGTCGCCTCGCCGTACACGGGGTTGTTACCCACCGTGCCTTCATTGCGGTAGCCGATCATGGAGCCGTCCTCACGGATGTAGTCCTGGACGTCATACTGCGGAGCCCAGTATACGAGCCGCTCGTTGAAGCGGTCGGCGTTGACGCGGTTGCCGCCGCTGCGGATGTAGTTGACGCCGCCGCCGAAGGTGAATTTCTCGCTCGCTACGTAATTGGCGTTGATGCGAAAGCTGGTGTTTTGGTAGGTGCTGAAGGGCAGCACCCCCTCGTGATCAAGGTGGCTGATGGAGGTGCGGAAGGTCGCCTTCTCGTTGCCCCCCGATACGCTGATGGTATTGCGCCACTGGTCACCGCGCACGTAGGCATTCTCGAAGTTGTTGTACAAGTCGCCGGGGCGGGGTAGCCCGTTGGCCGCGGCGGTATCGCGAGCCTCGGCTACGGTGGGTCCCCAGCTCGGCCAGAAGCTATTGGGGTCGTACACCCCTTCATACCCCTGGGTATACGTTTTTTGGGTCTCCGGAAATTTGTTCACCTCCTCGGTGCCGTAGGTGGAGGTCAGGTCGATCGACAGCCGGCCGGCCTTGCCCCGCTTCGTGGTGATAATGATGGCTCCGTTAGCAGCCCGCAGGCCGTAGAGCGCCGTGGCCGGACCGCCCTTGAGTACGGTCATGGACTCGATGTCCTGGGGATTTAGGTCAGCGATGCGGTTGGATACATTACGGCTGCCGCCGCCGCCGGCATCGTTCGTCTCATTCGATACGGGAATACCATCGACCACGAAGAGCGGCTCGTTATTGGCGTTCGGGTCCAGGGAGTTGATCCCACGGATGATAATGCGCGAGGCCTGCCCCGGCCCGCCGCCGGCACTAGAGACCTGCACCCCGGCCACCTGCCCCTGGAGTGCATTGACCAGATTGTTCTGCTGGCTGCGTACGATAGCCTCATTGTCAATTTCCTCTACTGCGTAGCCCAGCGCCTTGCGCTCACGGCTGATGCCCAGGGCGGTGACGACTACTTCATCGAGTTGGGCACCAGCCTGTAATTCTACATCGATGACGGTCTCGCCAGGGTTGACGGTGCGGGTCACGGTGCCATAGCCGGTGTAGCTAAAGATGAGTACATCCTGTTCCTGGGCGGTGATGCTGTAGTCACCGTCCAGATCGGTGACCGTGCCGCTGCCGCTGCCCTTAATGAGGATACTGACACCGATAAGCGCCTCCCCCTGGTCACCGGTGACGGTGCCCGTAATCGCTTGTTGGGCATACAGGCCAGTGCTGATAAAAATAAGCAGTAGCACGGCGAGCAGGCCGTGGCGGTAAGGTGGTTTCATATGCCTATTGGTTGGTAGGTGCGGTAAGGTGGACCGCCGAATCAGCGGGCTAAAGTAACTATTTATCGGTACGAGCAACCACGTCACCTGAGCCAAAATCGTGTCCATTCTGTTATGCCCAGCACCCGCGGCCCCGCCCCGCCCCGCCTTTCGCTTAAGGTCTAGTGAATACGCAGGGCACGCGTGTGCAACCCACCCCCATCCATCACCTGTACCACGTACATGCCGGCGATGAGATCCCGCAGACTAAGCGTGAGGGCATTTATACCCGCACTGACCACCCGCGGCTGTTCGTAGACTAGCTGTCCGGAGCTATTTACGACCCGTAGTGTAAGGCTACCGGACCGTTCGCTCCGGTAGCGCAGGTTCACCTCACTGCCGTCGCTGGGGTTGGGAAACGGCCCCTCCAGTACCGTGGCCTGACCGGTAACGGCTACCGCTACTAGCTCGCTGAGGTGGACGCTGCCGTCGAAATCAGTCTGCCGCAGGCGGTAGTAGTGCAGTCCGGCCCCCGGCGCGATGTGGGTGAAGCTGTAGTGGTGGGACTGGGTGGTGGTACCCTGCCCGGCCAGGTAGCCGATGTCGGTGAAGGTAAGGCCGTCGGGGCTGTGCTCGATGGTGAAGCCTTCGTTCTCAGTCTCGGTGGCGGTATTCCAGGTGAGGTCGACGTCCTGACCGCGAGCGGTGCCGGTAAAGTGGGTAAGGGTGACGGGGGCGGCTACCTGGACTTCGCCGGCCCAGCCCAGGGTTTGGAGTACAGCGGCGGTCTGGATAAGATCGCGCTGGTAGGCACCACGTACAATCGCGTGGTGCATGAGTTGATTCTGATCATTCAAGTGGGTATAGGAAGAGCCCTGTCGGTACTGCTGTGGGGTATAGAGGCGAAAGCGGTCCGCACCGGGACTATAGCGCTCGATCTGCGACCGGTCGAAGAAAAGGCCGCCTTCTTTGCCCAGAAGGGCGTCGTCCAACTCCGCGCTATTCTCGGGCAGGTCGATCACGGGCATATCGGGGTCATTACCGAGTGTGACGGCACGGTCAAAGATGGTGGGGATGCGGAGCGGCCGACCTTCGATAAGACCTGCCTGTAGGCCAACGGTACTAAAATTTTCGATGTACCGGGCTGTGCCATAAAAGCCTAGTCCATGCCCCATTTCGTGCAGCACCAGGGTAACAAAATCGTAGAGTACTCTCGGTGATTCGTTTTCGAACCAGTCGAGACCGTAATAAAAAAAGGCCTTGCTATCAATGGCTATCTCCATATCCGGCCCCGGGGTATCCTGACCTGCGAGCGACTCATAAATTGCCTTAGGGTAGTAAAGGGCATTTTCTCCCAGCGCGCGGGGACCTCTAAGCTCAAGAACAGGAGTAGATACCAATGCGAGTTTTCCATCTCCTACTTCTGTGAAGCAGGTTCGGATATTAAGGGGCTGCTCGTTTTGTAATACTTCTGACCACTGCGCGGCAGCGTAACGGAATGCAATCTTTGCGGTGTCCGGATATTCCTCACAAACCTTACCGCTCATTCGCCGCCCGGCCGCCAGGAACTGAATGATGACATTGGCATCCTTAGTGGGCACCCGCTTGGGCTTGAATACGGGTTGGGGAGCCACCCCGATAGTCGAGCTACCGGGTGTTTCACAGAGAATGACGGTCTTGGGTACAGAGGTGAGGCCACCCCGCTGCGCAAGCAGGGGGAAAGCAGCCAGGAGCACGAAAGTGCCCAGCTGCCAGTGTGAGAGACGCATGGTACTGGGAGTGTTAGTTCGGGTGTCTTAAAGGTGAAGTCGCACACAATATAACACACCGAAGCATATAAACACAAGCTTGTCTCCTAAAACCTCCTATAACTCTACCGGATCGGTGAGTACGGGCACCGCCGTTGTATCCAGTACCTCCACCCGCTCCGCGGGCGGCACGTACTCGGCGCAGCGCATGCTCCGACGTAGCTCGTCCGACGGGGCGGGGAAGTCTTCGCCCAGGGCCCCCACCAGCGCCGTATCCGCCTCCATGTTCTGGAGAAAATACGCCCATACCGGTAACGCCGAACGGGCCCCGTTGCCCATCTCCCCGGAGCGGAACCGTACGCCCGTATTCTCGCCCCCCACCCAGGCCCCGCCGGTAAGCGTAGGTGTACTACCGACGAACCAGCCGTCGGCCATGTTCTGGGTGGTACCGGTCTTGCCGATGCTAGGCTGTAGCACGCCGTACTCCCAGCGCAGGCGACTGGCCGTACCCTGCTCCACCACCCGGCGCAGCATAGCTACCATGGTAGCGGCCTGCTCCTGGCTCAGCACCCGGCGGGTGGCGGCGGCGTGCGTGTAGATCACCGTGCCGTCGGCCTCCTCAATGCGGCTGATGAAGTAGGGCTCGGCGTGTTCTCCCCCGTTGGGGAAGGCAGCGTAGGCCCCCACCATCTCGTAGAGGGTGCTTTCCACTGTACCCAGGGCGATACTCGGGATGGGCCGGATCTCGCCCGTGATACCCAGCTCGTGACTGATCTCCACCACCGGCTCCGGCGTCAGGTCCATGATCATCTTCACGGCGGCCACGTTGCTGGAGTGCGTCAGCGCCCCGTGCATGCTGTAGGTACCGCCGTGCACCCAGTCGGAGTTGTGGGGCGTCCAGGGGCCGTCCTCGTCGGCATAGGTCTGTAGGGCATTGCTGAGTCGGTAGCAGGGGTCGTAGCCCTGGCGCAGGGCGGCGGCGTACACGAAGGCCTTGTAGGTAGAGCCCGTCTGCCGCCGGCTCGTCACGTGATCGTAACGGCTGAAGCCGAAGTCGGAGCCCCCCACCCAGGCGCGGACGGCCCCGCCGGTGTGATCTAGCACCAGGAATCCGGCCCGAAGGTACCGCAGCGAGTGGGCTACGCTATCCAGTGCACTGTACTGCCCCACCAGCGGCTCGCCGTTCGGTACCGGCAGCTGCATCTGGCGCTTCACGTTGAAGCTATCGACCAGGGCCAGACTGTCTAGCCCCGCGGCCCGCCCCGCCCGCCACCGGTCGCTCGTACGGATGGCCCCGGCCAGTGAGGCCTGAGTCTCCCAGGGATCACGCCGCCCCAGGTGGCGTTCGAAATCGCGCTGCAGCAGCTTCATCTGCCGGGTCACGGCCCGCTCGGCGTGGGCCTGGTAGCGCAGGTCGAGGGTGGTGTAGATACGTAGGTTATCGGTGTTGATGTTGTAGGGCCGGCCGTTGGCGTGCTTCCGATCGGCCAGGAGCTCGGCGGCCTGCTGCCGTACGCGCTGCGTGAAGTAGGGAGCCTCGACCTTCCGCGGCGGCTCGCGGTAGTACACCATGCAGAGGGGATCGGCCTGGGCGGCGGCCACTTCTTCCGCCGTAAGGTAGCCGGCCCGCCCCATGAGGGTCAGCACCAGGTCGGTACGCCTGGCGTTGCGGTCCGGGGCCCGGCGGGGGTCATAGCTGCTGGTGCCCTTCAGGGAGGCGACCAGACTCGCGGCCTGCCGCACGGTGAGCTCCGCCGGTTCCACCTGAAAGTAGCGGCGGGAGGCGGCGGTGATACCGTAGGTATTGCCCGGGAAGCTTACGGTATTAAGGTAGCGTTCCATCACCTCTTCCTTGGGCATGACGTCCTCCAGGCGGCGGGCCAGGATGGCCTCCCGGAGCTTATGCAGCAGCATATCCATTCGGTAGCCGTAGCCCAGGGCTGGCCGGCCGTAGGCGTTCTTGATCAGCTGCTGACTCAGGGTCGATCCCCCACCCTGGTCGTCGGCCCCCTGTAGGATGGTTTTGAACAGCACCCGCGCGTAGGCCTCCCAGTCGATGCCGCCGTGGGTGTAAAAGCGGCTATCCTCGGTGGCCACCAGGGCGTGCACCAGGTGCTGCGGCAGCTCTTCGTAGGCGGTTTCCTCGCGGTCCTGCTTGAAGAAACGGCCCAGGCTACGTCCGTTCACATCATAGGCCTCGCTGCCGATATCGTTGCGGTAGTCGAGCAGCTCCTGGCGGCTGGGGAGGTGTCCGAAGGCCCCCAAATTGACGGCTACCAGCAGGACGGCCACGCTCAGTACCCCCAGTAGACCGAGGGTCAGGAAGGCGGTGAGGCTATAGAAGGTTTTGGGTCGCTCGGTGCGCCACGTATGCAGGCGGGCGCGGAGGCCGGCGAGGCGTCGCGTGAAGTTCATAGCGAAGACGGTGTGGTAGGGCTGGGCCTTAGGTGGTCAGCTGCTATAACCCGGGGAGGGGGTAGTTAGTTTCTTTGTGCTTGCTGGTGCGCCCTGCGGATTTGCCCTTACGCCAACAATTGATCGATAAGGTTTCCCAGTAGTTCCAGACCGCCGTGGGCATCGGTAGCTACCGGCCGGCCCCGCTGGTCGAACACAGCATGATGCGGGTAACCCGAAACCCCCAGTAGGTTGGCAACAACTAACAGTTGGACTGGATTTAGGCGGTGGTGTTCCCCACATTCGGGCAGCTCGCTCACCGCCTGCCGCCAGAGGTTCTCCTGTTCGTCCGCAGAAAGGAACACGAAGGCTACCGGTGCGTCTACATGCTTCGCGGCCAGTTGTGGATACCCCCTTTCAAGTTCCATTACACAGGGGCCGCACCAACTCGACCACACGTCCAGCACAACTACCTTACCCGCGTGTTGCTTCAGTAAGGCTGGAATTGGGTTGTCTACGTCCGCCGGTAGGGAGAGCAGTCGTTCGGTATAGGCTCTCTCCGGAGTGGGACCGGTCACCAGGTCTAGCCGCTTTCGGAGCGGTTCACGGATTAGGGGGTACGGGCACTGCTCCAGGAAGGTCTCCGTAGTCTGCAGGATGACTTCGTCCGTGAGGGTACGCAGCGCCGTATACAGCATGCGGGCGCGCAGGAATGCTTCCGTAAAGGAGTGGCCGATGGTACGGTAGACACGGTCGGCCCCGGAGAACCAGGCAGCCGAACCCCGCTGGTGGGCGGTACCAATGGCCTGCTCGAGCTGCAAAGTGCTTAGGTATACGTAGTCAAGGTAGTCATCGCAGTACACCGGGCCCTCTTCCAGTACCTGCGGAGTGTCCGGGAAGCGGGCAAGTTGTAATAATCGGCGTTGCTCCGGTCCGGGTTGGGTAATGGTCACCGGGTAGAGGCATACGTCATATTTGGCGGTATACTCTACCACTTGCCGCCCGTAGTCAGTGATAGACCCATCTGTGATAGCGTGCCGCTGTAACGATTCGGTAAGCCGTTCGGCCAGGGCGGTTTCGTACCGTTGCGCAGCCTTACGGTAGATCGAAAGGTCCCTGCTATCTGCCGCCCGGTAAAAGGCGTCTCTTTCCGGGATAGTCTCCCCCAAGTCACTCAGCAACCGGTAGCTCTGGTCGACAAAGGGATTATCGACCACTTCGAGCTCGTAGCCTGATGCGGTGGTGGCTATGCGTAGATGGGTTACATCCCCCGGCTGCTGCAGGAAATTCACTACTTCATCAGCGTACATTAGTCCACAACGCATTACTACGCTGAGCTGGAAACGAAGGACTACACAACCGGCATCATCGAAGTACTCCGTCCGCAACTGCCGTCCCGTTTCTAGCCAGCGGGGGCCGAAGTAGCTAACTTCGCGGGGGTGGACGGTAGGGTCGTAATGGTTTACTTGTACGTGTAGAACGGTATCCTGGAGGGGATGGCGGGGGGAATAGGTGGAAAGCATACCCTATAGCGCAGCTAGAGGCTGCATTTTACTGCCGCTACCGGAGGGCAGCATTGTACTCGGCAACTAGAGCCGGAACAGCGCGCACTGGTCCATCATCCCGTCGAAGCTCAGGTCGCTGAGCTGGTCGAGGAGCTCGCCGCGGGTGGGAGCTACGGCCACGACGCTGTTGTTGTACACGGCGAAGTGGCGCTCGCGTACGCCGTTGGCCTTGAGCTCCTTTTTGATGTTGCGGGCGCTGAGCTTGGAGTACATCTGCATGTACACGTCGTGCAGTTCCGGAAATTTCTTAAGCACTTTGTCGATGTCCTCCTTGTGCTTCTCCTGGGTGGCGGAGCTCTTGAGGTACTGCCGCAGTTGCTTTTCGGCGCGCTGGGCGGCGGGGCTAGCCTGCTGCTCCAGCATTCGGGGGTCGAGGGTTTCGGTAATTCCGCGCACGTCTTTTATCTGTTTGAATTCGTACTCGATGTCGCTCCGGCTTGGTGCATCCTCCCCGGCTTCGGTGGGGGCGAGCTCGGCGAGTACGATCTTGTTATCGAAGGGTTGCAGTACGGCTTCCACCAGGGCGGGAAGCTCCCCGTGCACCATCTGTTCGGGGCTTTCACACATGCCCACTACGCCGTAGAGGCGGTGGTCGTCCATCAGTACGGCGTACTTCTTGTACTGCTTGACCAGGTAGAACTGGCCCTGCTTGACGGTACTGAAGTTGCGTACCTTGCGCTTTTGCTTCTCATTCAGTTCGCGGCCGGCCTCGCTACTCAGGAACCGCTCGATCAGTTCGGGGTTGCCAAACACGGTCTCTTCCCCGGCAAAGGCCTGCAGGCGGTCGTTTAGCGTAGTAAATTCCTCGCACGCGGCGGGACTGAGATGCATAAGCTGAGGTTATAAGTGGGCGGCTTCCCCCCGGTACCTACCGGGGCTATGATCGTAAACGGCTAGCTAGCCCATTTGGTTATACGGCGTAAAAGTAGCACCTAGGCGACGCTATTCCTACGGTTTTGCCCGTATCACCGCATATTCTACTCTATTACCCGCCCGGCACCCCTCTAAGCTACCTAGAGGCTACTCAGGATATCCTGCTGCCGCTGCCCGATGCTCAGGGCTTCCATCAGTGTGGCACTCATCATCGTCTCCAGATTGCCGTAGGTATCGGCGTAGTCCTGCTGGCTCAGGCGGATCACCTCCTGGGCCTCCTCGCGGTTGTAGGTGTGGGTGATCTCCACCTTGGGTTCCTTACCCGGCAACTGCTTGTACGTCAGAAAGTAGTGCCGCAGCCGGTCCAGGATCGAGGGCGGCAGGTCGGAGATATCCTCCCAGTTGCCGTATACCTCGTCGTTTTCGAGCACGGCGATGATCTTGTCGTCGGCCTCGCCGCCATCCAGCATCCGGAAGCCCCCGATGGCCTTGGCCTTTACAATGATGTTACCGTGGGTGACCTCGCGCTCGGTGAGCACGCAGATGTCCAGCGGGTCGTCGTCGCCGATGATGCCCCGGCGGTCGCACTGCTCCATACAGTAGGCGGCCACCTTATCCTTACAGTAGGTCTGCGGAATGAAGCCGTACAGCGCCGGCACGATGTTCGAGAACTTCTGTGGCCGGTCGATGATCAGGTAGCCCGATTTCTTATCTATCTCGTACTTGACCGTATCGGAGGGGATCACCTCGATGAAAGCACTTACGATGTGCGGGGCGCGGCTACCGATCTCGATGCCGTGCCAGGGGTGGCTCTTGTAGCGTAGGCCGATGAGTTTCCAGAGTTTATCGTAGGCGTCGGTTCCCATGGGGGAGGGGGTTTAGGGGGGCAAAGGTACGTCCCCGGTTAGGGGTGGGTGTGGGGGGTAACGATTCTTGATTCTCGATATTTGAATTTTGAATTTTGATTGGCTACCGCATGGGGTTGGGCTACCGCACAGGATGGGGGGCGGGGCCGCAGGTGCGAGGGGAAGTACGAGGTACGATTTACGATTTGTGGGTAGCTAGCCTTCAAGGAGTTTAAGGAGGCGGTCGGCGGCAGCTTCGATGTCACCGTAGCCCTGCTGAGCGGCGCGCTGCTTAGCGGCGATGAGGCCTGAGTGGTGGACGCGGCGGAAATCGCCGTAGGGGAAGCCGAAGCGCCCCTTGGTCTCCTTACTCTCGTCCTCGTGGATACCGAGGTGCCACTGGCCGTACTCGTCCCAGCCGTGCTTGTTTAGGTAATCGTTCTCCTCACCGGTGGAAGGCTGGGCCTCGCTCCAGTCGCTATCCTTGACGTACTGATGGGACTTGATGAGGTCGGTAGCTTTCCGTTCGGCAGATTCGTTGAGTTTCATGGCTTGTTTACGTGATCAGGTTAGGTAGCTACTAATGACGGCGCGTCCCGCTCCCCGGTCTGCGAAAAGTAACTTGGAAATAACCCAACCCAGTAAAGGGAGGAAGGTCCAGCTCATGCTTGAGTTTTTAATGCACGTCGTGGGAATTAACCCCGGGTAGAGGGAAGAGTTCAGGAACCCGAAGCTAAAGCGGATGGGTGGGCTATACGGCGCGCCGGCACAAATCCTTTAGGATAAATCAATTAATAACTGCTGTCGCATCGATCACAATTATACCACCCGCTCCTACTGATTGAAGGGCCGCGCAGCGCCGTAGAGGTAGATCATAACCTGTTCGACTTTCCGCTGGACAGGGACGAGGGGAATCTCTTCACCGCCGGCGATTGTAGGATGAGGACCGTACCTTCCACGCCATGAAAAAAATAGCCCTCGTCCTCTCCGGTGGTGGCTTCAAGGGGGCCTTTCAGGTAGGCGCCCTGGCGTACCTACGCGACAACTGGGACAAAATCGCGCCCGACCGACCCCCACTGAGCTTCGATATCGTGGCGGGCGTATCGGTGGGCTCCCTCAACGGACTGCTAGTAGCGCTGAACCGCTTCGACGTCCTCGAAAAACTGTGGGACGACGTAGCCGAACGCGGCGTCCAGGAGATCTACACCTCCGACTTCATTAATACCACGGCAGGGCCGGATACGCCTAATCCTACCCTTAAACTAACCCTGGACTGGGAGGCCATCCGCAAGAATTTTCCGCAGACTACCCGTAATCTGTTACTGCGGGCAGTATTCAGTCGCAAGGCCCTGCTCCGTTCACTGACCGCTGAGTTTCAGCAATTTCGGGCCGTTGCGGACAATACGCCCCTGCGCAATAAGTTGCTGGGGCTGGCCCGCCGCGAGGCTATCGGCGATACCATCTTCAAGTGCGGTTTCGTATCGCTCAATGATGGCAAGTACTACTCACTAAGTCAGCACGAGTTCAGCAGCAATACCGCCTTTGCCGATGGCGTACTGGCATCCACGGCGATGCCCGTAGTCTGGCCCCCGGTGGAGGCCATCGAAACCGTAGACGGCACAATACGCCAATCCATCGACGGCGGGATACGCGACGTCTCCCCTCTCGGCGACGTAGTCAGAGAGATCGTCAAGGACGGATCGCCCGAAGACTACACCATCATCATCATCAATACCAGCTCCGGCCGCATCGACGCCGAGGAGTTCGCCGAAAAGAACATCGTACAGATCGCCCTGCGCGCCCTGCTCGACGTAGCCATCACCGAAATATTCAACAACGACATTCGCGAATTCGTCGATAAGAACTACATCCTTTCCCAGATCCGCGATAAGCTCCCCAACCAGCCCATCTACGATTACGACATGGAGACCGGGGGCCGGGGCAAGGCCCTCAAGTTCTTCCACGCCCTTATTATCCAGCCTGAGGCCAACGTGCTTGGTGATACCCTGACCGCCAGCCCCGCCCAGCTTGCCTACCGGAGGAGTCACGGGCGGGCGCGGGCGGAGGTTGCTTTGGGGCGGTATTTGGGGGATGGGGAGGGGGGGGGTTGTAGTGGCTTAGGAGGGGTTAATGTGGGGTGGTTGGGACGTCGCGAACGTAGACACTTAGGCGGACTGGAGATTACGTTCAGTCGCTAGTCCAGAAATTTCAATCCGAGTTAGCTCGGAAGTAGCAAATGAAGTTTGCGAGCGCCGCTTCATTGCTGCGTTCATAAGTAGTTTCAATCCGAGTTAGCCCGGAAGTAGCAAATGAAGAAGCTTATGCGCGGCGAGCCCCTATCCACCAGGGGGGCGGGGTTTCAATCCGAGTTAGCCCGGAAGTAGCAAATGAAGGAGGCCGTCGTTCGCCTGATGCGCCTGGCGGACATGAAGTTTCAATCCGAGTTAGCCCGGAAGTAGCAAATGAAGCCTGGATGGCGGATGCGAGCTCTGAGAGTTCTGCGTAGTTTCAATCCGAGTTAGCCCGGAAGTAGCAAATGAAGCTGATCGGGCGGGAGAGGAGTAGAGCAAAAATATAGAGTTTCAATCCGAGTTAGCCCGGAAGTAGCAAATGAAGCTGATCGGGCGGGAGAGGAGTAGAGCAAAAATATAGAGTTTCAATCCGAGTTAGCCCGGAAGTAGCAAATGAAGGCCGCTGGATTTCGGCGCATCGGCAAGTACCACACGGAATTTCAATCCGAGTTAGCCCGGAAGTAGCAAATGAAGAAGTCAGCCAAAGCGACTACCCCAACCCCGCTACCGGGTTTCAATCCGAGTTAGCCCGGAAGTAGCAAATGAAGCTGAACACTCCGGCACCCTGGGCTTGACCTCCTTGTTTCAATCCGAGTTAGCCCGGAAGTAGCAAATGAAGTGCTATCGACCCACCCGCTAACGGTGGTGGTGGTGGGTTTCAATCCGAGTTAGCCCGGAAGTAGCAAATGAAGGCTGACGGCCAGCAAAAATACCCGCACCCATGCCCACGTTTCAATCCGAGTTAGCCCGGAAGTAGCAAATGAAGACGAAAGGCGCCACCAAACTCAGCGTACAGAGCATGTTTCAATCCGAGTTAGCCCGGAAGTAGCAAATGAAGATCGCCTATACCGCGAAACGGGAAGGCTTTCCGACGTTTCAATCCGAGTTAGCCCGGAAGTAGCAAATGAAGGCTGCTTCGTTGGAGACGACGGGGCCGCGGCGGGTGGTTTCAATCCGAGTTAGCCCGGAAGTAGCAAATGAAGTGCGGCCAATGCCTTTTTCGAGGTGATCCGGCGGGGGTTTCAATCCGAGTTAGCCCGGAAGTAGCAAATGAAGTTCTACACCGAGGGTTCGCCCGGGGGGTCACTCAGCGTTTCAATCCGAGTTAGCCCGGAAGTAGCAAATGAAGCGGCAACGTGTATTCGTTCGGTGATGGGGCTTTGAAGTTTCAATCCGAGTTAGCCCGGAAGTAGCAAATGAAGCATTTTCAAAAAGAAGCCGGGCGGTACTAAAATCGGGTTTCAATCCGAGTTAGCCCGGAAGTAGCAAATGAAGGGGGCCCCGGTGGGGGGGGACTGCTTTCTAAAAGTGGTTTCAATCCGAGTTAGCCCGGAAGTAGCAAATGAAGGGCGCTCAATTTCCACCTAGCCCACCGCAGCAGAAGTTTCAATCCGAGTTAGCCCGGAAGTAGCAAATGAAGGGAAGTCGTTGTTGTGCCCGGCGAGCGCATCACCCTGTTTCAATCCGAGTTAGCCCGGAAGTAGCAAATGAAGCCAACCAATCCATTGAAGTTGTGATTCTTCCTCGCTGTTTCAATCCGAGTTAGCCCGGAAGTAGCAAATGAAGAGCTGAGGGAAGAAGAAATTGACCGTTACGGTTTTGCGTTTCAATCCGAGTTAGCCCGGAAGTAGCAAATGAAGACGGCTTTTGATCCGGTGAGATCGAAACTAACGTTTTGTTTC
>CATQHI010000035.1 GCA_958295895.1 Saprospiraceae bacterium
GTTATCAATGATGGCCAGGTGGCAGTCCGTGATGCAGGCGATGGTGTAGGTCGCCGGCTGGTCGTAGAGCGTACCTAGTACGCAGCCGGCAAAATCACCGGGCCCGGCTAGGATTCGCACGGTATTCTGCCCCGCCTCGTCAGTATTATAGAGTTGGATGTAGCCGGAGAGTACATACACTACCGGTGGATTACGGTCCCCCTCGTGGAACACGGCTTCCTTGGCCGAATAGCTCCGACGGTAAAGGTGATCGGTAAGGTGCCGCACGTCTTCCGGGCGGGCCCCGTGCCGGAGTAACTGCTCTGCGATGGGGCGGTAAGTGTCGGTTTGGATCATCGTGTAAAAAACTGCCTCTAAATCGCGGACAGCCGCGGTGCTGTCCCCTAGCAGTCCGCGCCTCCTACCCCGGCGCTAGCCCACTATCGTATTACAAGTTACGCAGCCTGAGACAAACAACGTTCTCCACATGGCTGGTGTGGGGGAACATATCTACGGGTCGGGCCCGCGTGACGACATATTTTGTTGCCAAAATAGCTAAATCACGTGCCTGTGTGGCGGGGTTACAGCTCACGTACACCAGGCGGGGGACGGAAAGTTGCAACAGCATATCCACCACCTTGGGATGCATGCCCGCGCGGGGCGGATCGGTGATGAGCACGTCGGGCCGGCCATGGGTAGCGGCGAACTCTTCGGTCAGGATAGCCCTTACATCGCCGGCATAGAACCTGGCATTGGTCACCCCATTCAGCTCGGCATTTACGTGGGCATCGTCAATGGCCGCCGAGATCTCCTCGATGCCTACCACCTGCTGGCAGTGACCGGCCAGGTACAGCGCGATGGAGCCAATGCCGGTGTAGAGATCGTAGACGTTCTCCGTACCCGTAAGCCCGGCGTAGTCGGCCGCAATGGCATAAAGACGCTCGGCCTGGGCAGTGTTGGTCTGGAAGAACGATTTGGGCCCGATGCGAAACGCTACGTGCCCCAGCCGCTCGGTGACGTAGTCGGTACCGGCGTAGTGTACCATCTCCAGGTCCATCAGGTACTCGTTCACCTTGGGGTTGATGCAGTAAAATAGACTAGTGATCTCGTTGCCGAAGCGCTCCAGGGCAGCATCCAGAAAGTGGGTGATCGTTTCGCGCTCGTCGGCAAAAAAGGCCACCACCAGCATACACTCCCCGGTGGTAGTGGTGCGCACCATTAGCTGCCGTAGCAATCCGTGCCGCTCGCGCATATCGAAGAACGACATCCCGAGCTCGGTGGCCAGGGTGCGTAGTCCGTTACGGAGTTCATTGCTGGGCCCGTGCTGGAGGTGGCAGTGCTCGATCTGAATCAGCTTATCGTAGGCACCGGCCTTGTGGAAGCCGATTACCGGCACCTCGTTGTCGATGTCGGTACCGATCTCCTCCGTAGTCAGCCAGCGGCGGTTGGCGCAGCCAAACTCCAGCTTATTGCGGTAGTACTGGATCTCGGCACTACCCAGGATCGGTTCCCACTGCTCCACCTCCACCCTACCGATGCGGGCAAAGGCATCGTGGACCATCCGCTCCTTCTCCCGTAGCTGCCCGGCGTAGGCGAAGTGTTGCCACTTACAGCCCCCGCAGACGCCGAAGTGCTGACAGAAGGGCTCCACCCGCTCACTCGACCGTTCGTGAAAGCGTGTAGGCGCGGCAAAAAGTAGCTTTTTCTTTTTGCGGAAGGGGCGCACGTCCACTACATCACCCGGAGCTACGTCCTCCACAAACACCGTCATGCCCTCGGGCGTCTTGCCGACGCAGAAGCCCTTATCGGCCAGGCCGGTGATGCGTACCTGCTCGATGCGTTCGGGGAAGCGGTTTTTTCTTCTGCGGGCCATGGTGCAAGGTATACCTCGGCGGCCGAATCCTTTTCTGAGCGCCCCTACCGACTAGCCCCCAAAGCAATCAAATTAGCAAACAGCCGGTACGCCCCAGGCACCCCCGCCGGCAGCTCCCGAAAGAAGCTATACCCCGTGTACACAAAGTGCCCCTCCCCGTAGTCAGCCACCAGCAGCCCCCCGTCGTGCGACTCCTCGCCGGGGTCGTGACTACCCAGTAGGGCGGTGTACTCCGGGGCCCACTTACTGGGGAAGTACAGCCCACGCTCCTGCACCCAGCCCGTGAAGTCGGCCGCGGTGATCTTGTTGGGGTAATTGAGGGCAGGGTGGTTGGGGGCAAGGATTTCGACGGGAGCATCCTCTACAGTGACCCGGTCACGGCTAAGCTCCAGAGGATAGGGTCCGAGCTCCTTTTCCTCGATTTTGAGCCCACGGTTAGTATTGTACTGCACGATGAGCGTGCCGCC
The DNA here is from genome assembly GCA_958295895.1 of Saprospiraceae bacterium. GTDB lineage: Bacteria > Bacteroidota > Bacteroidia > Chitinophagales > Saprospiraceae > Neolewinella. The sequence continues at coordinate 2,320 of CATQHI010000035.1, forward strand.
CTGCTTGACGTACTCCAGGAGGCGGGGCTGGTAGACGGGCATCCGGTCTAAGGTGTTGTAAGCGCGTACCCCGATCACGATGGCGTCGTACTTGCTCAGGTCACCGATGGAGGCTTCTACGTCATCGATGGCGGTGACCTCGAGCCCGATCGAGCTCAGGGCATCAGGAATGGCATCGCCCGCTCCCTGTAGGTAGCCTACGCTGCGGCCGGCCGTGCGCAGCTCCACCCGGGCTACGGCAGCGTCACCGGGCAGGGCGGCCGTCTGAGTGGGGATGTGGGGGTGGTCGATGATGACCAGGCGGCGGTCATAGACCTTATCGCTGTTGGCGAGCGTCAATTGTGGGGTGATGCGGCCCTGGCTCTGGTCGGCCGGTGGGGGTAAGGGTAAAGGTGTAGAAGCTTTCCTGTCCCTTCTTTCCGAGGCTTACGGACTGGCTGGTAGGGCTCACCGACCACCCGTCGGGAACGTCAAGCCGCAGCTCCCCAGCCTGTGCGTCGACCGCGCTAGTGACCTTTACGGTGACTGGCTTAGCCTCGCCGTCGGTAAAGAGATAGCTCAGTTCGCCGCACTCCACGAACACCGGGGGTAGGAGGCCAAAGGGCTGAAACTGCTCGCCGGCTACGGGGTCGGTGTAGTGGTAGCGTACGGGGTAGGTGCTTCCAAATCCTACACCCCCCACGCTGAACGCCGCATTGACCTCAAGATACTCAGGTCCTTCCGGACGGCCACGTAACATCTGGTCCTCCACAGTGTACATTCCTAACTGCCAGTTCTTCTGCAGCCAGTACGGCCCACTAGTTGGTTCGTCCAGTGTAGCTATTCGCCGAAGCGTGTCGAAGTACGGTACGCCCGGTTCTAATGGTATAGGATCGCTCGTCTCACTACTCTCAACGGTGGCCGGGGTTGTCAGTCTCAAGTCAAGTAGGTTAATTACCCGATCGCTGCGGTTCGCGATTTCTACTACGGTTGTGATGGTATCGCCCGCCACCGCGTAGGGTGTTTCCGTAGTAGCTGAAACGTAGAGACCCAGGACGCCAGCTAGTACATACTGTAGCTCAGCAAGTTTGGTCCGCTTCCAGTAAGTATCCGGTAGTGACCGCAGGGCTTGTTGTACACGTAGCAGGCCAGGTGCTGCGGCTGCTGGATCTGTATAGTCAAACTCCCTGGCGATCGAGTCAATCAACCTACCGACCTCCTCCCCCCCCGGCACCCGGCTCCAGTCCGTCACGATGCCGGCGAAGGGATCACCATCCACCCCATTACTCTCCCCCTTTAGCAGCTCCAATTTCTCTACCGTAGCGGCCCGGCTCCCTGCGCTGCCGAAGCCCTGACTCTTGTGCTGACTGCGACTGCGGGCGGCAATCTCGGCCACACTCTCACCTAGTTGGGGTAGGTAGGTATTAATCTCGACGGTGATGACGTCGTTGGTATCGACGTAGTCCGGCAGGGTGTCGCTACCCCAGCTGTAGGCGTTCCAGTACAGGCGTTTGGGCTGCCAGGGCTCGACGCCCGCCTTCAGTTGCTCGGGAAAAGCCTCCGGATCGCCCGCCAGATCGAAGGCCTCCATACCAAGGATGGCCGAGGCCGTATGGTGGCCGTGGGTAGTGCCCGGAGCCCGGGGGTCAAAGCGCAAAATCATCACGTCGGGGCGCTGCTGGCGGATCACCCACACGGCATCGGAAAGCACCTCCTGCTTGTCCCAGATGGTGAAGGTCTCGTCGGGGTGCTTGGAGTAGCCAAAGTCGTTGGCGCGGGTAAAGAATTGCTTCCCCCCGTCGATGCGCCGGGCGGCGAGTAGTTCCTGGGTGCGGGTAAGGCCGAGTAGCTCACCGATATCGGGGGCAATAAGGTTCTGCCCGCCATCGCCCCGCGTCATGCTTAGGTAGCCGGTCTCTACCTGGGCCACGTTGGCTAGGTAGGCGATCATACGGGTGTTCTCGTCGTCGGGGTGGGCGGCTACGTAGAGGGCCGATCCCAGTACGCCGAGCTTTTCGATGGCTGCGTGCAGCTCGCCGGCGGTGGGCTGGTCGGGGGCCTGTGCTGAAAGTGGAACGACGGGCAGCAACGAAAGAAGCAGGTACAGGTAGCGCACGCGCAGTGAATTATGGGGGAAAACAATAAGGACAAGCTAACGGTAAAGGTAGTTGATGCAACAGCCGCCAGCTGCACCCGATTGGACGCGCAAACTACGCTTCGCCCTGCGCGATACCCTGGGCCTACCCCCCTACTGGCGCCACAGTGCGTGGGTACGCCGGGACATGCCGCCCCACCGCCGCCTGGCCTACGGTCCCCACCCCCGGCAGTACTACCTCCTTTTGGAACCGCCCGCTGCCCAGCCCACCGATCCCCTTCCCTGGGCCATATACCTCCACGGCGGCGCCTGGACGTTCGGCAGTCCGGAGGCTTTCCGCCCCGCTGCCCGTCCGTGGTTGCAGCAGCACTTTCGGGTCGTCCTGCCTAGCTACCGCCGCCCGCCCGGCGTGCGCCTGCCGGAGATCGTCACCGACTGTCGCATGGCTTTGACTCACCTAGCCACCTTTGCCCGTCAGACCGGCCGGCCCCTCTCCGCCCCCCAGATCGGAGGCATCAGTGCCGGCGGTCACCTGGCGGCCCTGCTAGCGCTACACCCCGAATGGTGGACCGAGGCCGGTTGGCCCGGTGGACCTACCCACGCCCTACTCTGCGCCGCCCCTCTCGACCTCAGCATCCTGCGGCCCCGCACCCTGTTTAGCCGGCGAAGCGCTCAGGATCCGATGTTACAGCTTGACCAGGCCGCCGCTGTACGGTGGTTGCTCCTACACGGTACGGACGACGGTATGGTGGCGTATCGCCACTCCCAGCACTTTCATCACGCATTGCAAGCGCATGGTGCGACGAGTGAGCTAGTTACTATACCCGGCGGCGGGCATCTCGACAGCGGCCGCTGGACCTACGACGATCAAGACCCCCACGCCGCCGCCGTTGCCGATTTTATTCGTTCAGCCGCGCCAGTGCCTCCTGGGCTGAGATAAAATTGGGATCCATACGTAAAGCTGTCTCATAGTCGCGCCGCGCCGCCGCCTGCTCCCCCAGCCGCTCACTTGTCAGACCCCGTTGAAGGTAGGCCTCCGTGCTGCCGGGATCGTTACGGACTACAATATTGAACTCGTTGTAGGCCTGCTGCAGGCTATCCAATTCCAGTAAGATCAGCCCCGCATTGTAGTTGGCGGCCACGTACTGCCGGTCCACCATATTGAGCTGGCGGTACTCGGCTAGGGCCCGGTCCAGTTGCCCCCGCTGGTAGTAATAATCAGCACGTGCGTGGCGGGCTATTACGTCGAGAGAGTCGATGCTGACCGCAGCGTCGTAGTACGCTAGTGCCCGCGGATCGTCTTGTACGGCGTACAGCCGGGCTACCAATAACTGGGCATCAATCATTTCCGGATCGAGGCGGATGGCTTCCTGCGCACTGGCGAGCGCATCGGCCTGGAATCCTAGCTCCTCCTGCGCCTGACTCAGCAGGTAGTACACCTCGGGGTTTTCTGGCTCCAGTCCCTGCGCGATCGTCAGATTAGCACTGGCATCCAAGTACCGCTCGGCGATCAGTTCTGCTTCGGCCAGTCGGAGGAGAGCCTCCACGTTCGCCGTCCGTTTTACCACCTGATCCAGCACCCCAATGGCCGCTTCCGGCTGGCCGTCGTCGAGGTACACGTCGGCCAGGGCAAAGGAATAGTTTAGGGTAGTTGGGTCTAGTTCTGCTGCCCGGCTGAAATCGGCGGTGGCATCCGCGTAGTTGCCCCGTTCGTAGTACAGTTGGGCCCGCTGAGCGTACAGCTCGGCCTGTGCCGGTTGGGCGGCGATCAGGGTAGTAAGCTCCGTCAGGGCGGGGTCGCCGGTAACGGGCACGGTGGCGTCAACCGCCCGATCCTCCCCGCAGCCCAGTAGCCATATACCCAGTAGCACCGTAAACCAATACCGCAACATCGCTTTTCTTTGCTAAACGCCCCACCTCCCGAAATTCCTATGTCCGAGCCCCCCCGCCTTGAATGCGTCGTCAACGTGAGTGAGGGGCGTGACCCTATGGTACTCGCGGCATTCCGGGAGGCGATCGAGGGCACACCGGACTGCTACCTACTGCACCAGGACACGGGCCACGGCGCTCACCGCACTGTCTTCACCTTTGCCGGCACCCCCGGGGCAGTCTTTGCGGCGGCCGAAGAGGTATACGCCATAGCCGACCGGCACCTCGATATGCAGCAGCACCGGGGTACCCATCCGCGTAGTGGGGCGGTCGACGTTTGCCCCTTCATTCCCATTTCCGGCGTCACGGAGCAGGACATCAGGGCGGGGACGCAGGTGCTGGGCCGGCGGGTGGCGAAGCGATTTCAGCTGCCCGTGTACCTCTACGCTGGTAGCGCCCAGTCCACCCCCCGCGGGAATCTTGCGAATATCCGGCGGGGACAGTACGAGGGACTTACGGAAAAGCTCATGGATCCGGGCTGGCAGCCGGATTTCGGCCCCGCACAGCCCCACCCACGACTCGGCATTACGGTAATGGGGGTACGTCCCTTCCTGATCGCCTGGAATATCAACCTTCACCCGGCCGCTACCCTGGTTCAGGCCCGGCAGTTAGCGGGACGGCTGCGCGGTTCGGGCGTGGGCGGTCGCAAAGGACTCTTTCCCGGTCTGAAGGCCATCGGTTGGTGGATCGAGGAGTACGGTCGCTGTCAGGTAAGCTGCAATGTGGTGGACCCCGACCGGGTGGCGCTGGCTCAGGTATACTTTACGGCCACCGCCCTGGCCCAGGAGTTAGGTACTTCAGTCACGGGCTCCGAACTCATTGGCCTGTTACCCGCACGGCACCTGCGCGCCGCCGCCCGCGGATTCTGCTTCAGTACAGACTACGAGGAAGAGATGGATACGGCAGTGATGGTGCTGGGGCTGAATGACCTGAAGCCCTTTAGCTGGCGAGATCGGGTGTTGGAAGAGGTACTTCGTGCCGCCGAGCGTAGAGCGCATCCGAGCCGATGAAGTAGGACTGTCCGTCGCGCATGCGAATGCAGAGACCGCGCCGCCCCCCGAAGTCGATATTGGTGAAGTCTGCTGCCGGATGTGCGAGTGCGCCCGACCAGCGTGCCGCCGGCCCTACTTCTACAAACGAGCAGTCCTCCACCTCCGCGAGGGGCAGCTTGAGCCTGCGCCGAAACATGCCCCCGGTACGAACCTTCAGATAGCGCGCGGTGACCTTGATGCGTAAACGGGAGCGGAACATAAAGTACCAGGCTGCTCCGAGAAATAGGGTGATACTACCCAGCACGATAAGGTCCGTAACAGTGCCGCCGGAGAGAAACAGTAGCGCAAAACGGTAGATTAACAGACCCGACAGGAGGACGAGCAGAGCAATGAAGCCAGGGTTGCGAAAAGGCTGCTCGATGCGAAGTTTGGGTTTGGGCATGGCGGATTACTTGCAGTGAAGTAATAGAACGCCCTATGTTAACTGGTAGTTTACTCTGACTTTACATTGAGTTAACATTAACCTTTGCTTCTGCGTAGGTGGAGAGCTGTTCGTGGCCGGTCAGATCGATACGGACCAGGCGGTAAAAACTAGTGCCGGACAGTGGCCGGGTGTCTACGTACCGAAACTGTACGGCTTCATCATTAAGAGTACCTTCCCCACTAACCTCGGTGTACGCCGACCAGTAGCTGCCGTCGGTAGAGCGCTCGATGCGAAAATAATCGTACTCGGTGGCGGTGGGTAGCTGCCAGTCGAGTTGCACGCCGCCGGGCCGGGCCGTAGCCTGGAGGGTGAACTTAGGCGCACGGGGTAAGTCATCTTCTGCGGCAATGAGGATGCGCTGGCTGTTCTGACTGAGCTGCGCACAGCTGGACGCAAGCTCGGTAAGCGCAGTAGGTAGTGGCTCCCGGCTGTCGTAGGCTAGTCCGTAAATCGAGTAAAATCCCTCAGTGAGATCACGGAAGTCACCCACGGCGGAGACCTGCGCGATGGAGTTGCCGGCGAGGGCTAAATAGGTGTAGGCGTAATAGTCCGGTAGAGTATCCCCGGTGTGGAAAGTGGGCCGAAGCTCGCTGGTGCTGCCCAGGGTGAGCGTAAAGTTACGCGGATAGGGACGGTCGTAAACCTGTCCGGATTGCACGACTAGGGTATACTGCACCCCACCGGTGAGGGTAGCGGTGAGCGCGGGTAGGTTGCCCGTTTCCGTAAAGGTCGAAGCAGCAAGCCGAGCCGAATTATCTACTGCCGGATCGAAAATGCCCTCAAATAGCGTGAAAGAGATGTCCTCGATGGCGGTGTTGCTTACCCTAGCCTGAGAAATAGTGACTGTCGCACTGGCATCGGGTACGAGGGGATAGGCCACGAACGGATAGTCCCCGGTGGTGTGCGCTACCCCACTACTCCGGTAGGCAAAGGCGGTAGTGGTAGTAGTCTCTAGTGAACCGGACAGCGGAAAAACTACCGGCTCACCGGCTACGAAAAATGTATGGAAGTCGGCTTCGGCGCTGCCGACCGTAGCAACTACTGCCGGTTCGGTGATACCCACCCGGGTGACCACCGTAGGGCAGGTCTGTGCCATGATGACCGAGGTCAGCAGACTGAGCAGTGCGAAGAAGTAGTAGCGGGGTTGGTACATGGTGCAGACAGAACTACAAGGGAGAGTAGTCTTCCGGTTGTTCATAAAGTGTTAAACTTACCGGACACCCCAAGATACGCCCATGCGCTACGTTGCCCTCCTGCTTTTTCCCGTACTACTCGCGACCTGCCGCACGGCTACCCCACCCACCGAGGCTACCGCCGCTCCCCTAGCGGATGCCTCCCCCTGGCTCACCGGCTTCACCAAGCCGGCCGAGAACCCCATCCTGCGGGCCGATAGCAGCTACTCTTTTTCCGATCCGCTAACCGGGCAGTCGGTGCAGTGGCAGCGGGCCGATGTCTTCAACCCCGGGGCGGTGGTGCGGGGCGATAGCGTGTACCTATTTTTTCGCGCCGAGGATAATCCCCGAGCTACCCTGGGCCGACGCACCAGTCGTATCGGGCTAGCTGCCAGTGGCGATGGCATCAACTTCGTGCGCCGCACCGCCCCCGTACTCTACCCCGGTCCGGACAACAACCGCGAGTTCGAGGACCCGGGTGGCTGCGAGGATCCCCGCGTGGTGGAACTGCCCGACGGCCGCTACCTCATGCTATATACGGCCTACAATCAGCAGGCCGCTCGCCTCTGCTCGGCTACCTCAACCAATCTGACGGACTGGACCAAGCACGGTCCAGTTTTTCAGGATGCCTACGGGGGCAAGTTTCACGATACCTGGTCGAAGTCGGGCTCGGTGGTCTGTGAGCTCACTCCCGACGGCCGCCTGGTGGCCACCGAGATCAACGGTAAGTACTGGATGTACTGGGGCGATGCCGTAGTGGGCCTGGCGCACAGCGACGATCTGCTGGACTGGACGCCGGTGCTCAACGAAGACTCGACGCTGTTCGACCCCCTTCCCCTACGACCCGGACTATTCGATAGTCGCCTAAGCGAACCAGGACCGCCGGCTCTGCTAACCGACGACGGCATTCTGGTACTGTACAACGGGCAGAACGAGCTGACCGACTCACTGCGCTACATGGACGCTGGTCCGGGGGCTTACTCCGGGGGGCAGGCGCTATTTAGTGCCGAGGATCCGACGGTGCTGCTGGACCGGATGGAGAATCCCTTCATCCAGCCCAGTCTACCGCACGAGCTGACGGGGCAGTACGCTTCGGGCACCACCTTCATCGAGGGGTTGGTGTACTTCAGGGGCAAGTGGTTTTTGTACTACGGCACGGCCGATTCCATGGTCGGGGTAGCGGTGCGCGACTGAACGGTTCCGGGCGCTTTAGGGTTAGCCGGGTAAATCTCCGAGACCCATGCACATTTTAGTCCTGAACGCCGGTAGTTCTTCCATCAAGGCTGCCGTAGTGGAAGCCGGTACCGGTGAACGCATATTCGAACTCGGTGCCGACCGCCTGCTCGATCGCGGGGGTCACCGTAAGGCCCTGCACCCGTTTTTAATTGAGCTGAAGGATAAGGTCGGCGGACTCGACATCGCCGGTATTGGTCACCGCGTGGTGCACGGCGGGGCCGAGTTTGATGGGGCCACCCGCATCACGGATGAGGTGGAGCAAAAGATCGAGGCGCTCAGCGATCTAGCCCCCCTCCACAATCCTATTAACCTGGCCGGCATCCGCCTGGCGCGTGAGCTCTGGCCGGAACTGCCGCAGTTTGCCGTTTTCGACACCGCCTTTCACCACAGCCTGCCGAAGCGGGCACAGACCTACGCCCTGCCCAAAGACCTGATGCGCGAGCACGGCATCCGCCGCTATGGCTTCCACGGCATGAGCCATAAGTACGTGGCCGGGCGGGCGGCTACCTTTTTGAAGGACGATTACCGCAACCTGCGCATCATCAGTTGCCACCTGGGTAATGGCTGGTGGCGGCCATTGAGTTCGGCCGCAGCATCGAGACCAGCATGGGCATGACCCCGCTGGAGGGCCTCGTGATGGGTACCCGCAGTGGCGACATCGACCCCGGCATCCCGGCCTACCTGCACCAGAAAACGGGCATGAACACCGAGGAGATCGATGCCCTACTCAACCGCGATAGTGGGACTGAAGGGCCTGAGCGGTGTAGGTAACGACATGCGTAACATCCTGGAGCGCTCCACCGAGGGCGATGCCGACTGCCAGCTCGCCGTGCAGGTGTACACCCACCGCTTGCGCAAGTACATCGGGGGCCTACGCTGCGGTGATGGGTGGCGTCGATGCCATTGTATTCACCGGAGGCGTCGGCGAGAACTCCAGCATCATCCGCCACCGGGCCGCCCAGCGGATGGACTACCTCGGCGCGGTCATCGATGAGGACCGCAACCACACCCTGGAGCTCTCGGAGACTGAGGACGTCATCGCCTTCCATCGCTCCCACAGCCGCGTGAAGCTCCTGGCCATCCGCACCGACGAGCAACTGGCCATCGCCCGCGACTGCGCCAAGCTGCTACGCAACGAAGACGAGGTCAATACCCTGCCCACGATTCCCATTGCCGTCTCCGCGCGCCACTGCCACCTCACCCGCGCTACCCTCGACAAGCTCTTTGGCCACGGCCACGAGCTCACCGTCAAAAAGTGGCTCAGCCAGCCCGGACAGTTTGCCGCCGAGGAGACCGTGACCGTGGTGGGACCCCGCAACCGCATCGAGCGCGTACGCATCCTGGGCCCCCTGCGTGGGGTAGACCAGATTGAGATCTCGCGTACCGATGAGTTCTTCCTGGGTATTGATGCCCCGGTGCGGGAGTCGGGCAAGGTCGATAATACCCCCGGTTGCCAGTTACTCGGTCCGGCCGGTTCGGCCGATCTGGAGGATGGCGTGATCTGTGCCTGGCGCCACATCCACATGACCCCCCGAAGATGCCACTACCTTCGGCGTACAGGACCGCGACGTGGTGGAGGTAGCCGTAACGAACGATGAGCGCCCCATCACCTTCGGCAATGTGCTCGTGCGGGGTCAGCCCCAACTACAAGCTCGAGATGCACATTGACACCGACGAGGGCAATGCGGCCGAGATCCGGTCGGGGGATGCCGGGGTGATCAATGTCACAGACTCCCTGGCTACCCTACGTAAGCGGGCCCACGGTCGCCTAAGCTTTAGGCGTTGGACGCTTTAGAAGCGTCCAACGCCTGCGTAGAGAACTTGGCTCCATCATATAGATGCACCTGCTCCACGCCGATATCCCGTAGCACATCGTAGGCCTCACGGAAGCCCCCCGAGATATGCTCCCGCCGGTGTGCATCCGAGTTCACCTGTAGGCGGATGCCCCGGGTGTGGGCGCGGGCTACGATCCAGTCGGTGGGGTAGGTAGCCTCAGTCTCATCCAGGTAGATGCCGCGGGTATTGACCTCCATGATGCAGCTGGCCCCGGCGATGGCCTCCAGGGTTTCTTCTACGGCGGCAACGTACCAGTCGGTGTGCTCGTCCCAGTAGCGACCGTTGAGGTTACGACGCTTGATGCGGTCGAGGTGGGCTACGACGTCCGGGGGGTGGGCGGTGACCATTTCGCGCACTAGGGTGTAGTAGCGCTCGACCATGCGACGGGTGCTCCCCCCGAAGATGGTGTTGATACCCTGCTCAAAAACGGGGTTTGGTCGCTGGAAGCTCCAGGGCTGTCCGTCGGGGAGGTAGTCGACGTAGTGGACCGCGCCGATGGTGTAGTCTAGGTTTGCCTCCAGGATGTGGGGGCTGTCGACATTCATCACCCCGGGGATGTAGTCTACCTCCAGGCTTTTGTAGAGGTGGATGCGGTCGGCGTATGCCTGCTTTAGCTCGCCGATGACCTGGCTGTACTCGGCCAGTTCGGCTAGCTTCATCGAGCCCATGTCACGTAGGGGGATGGGGGCGTGGTCACTAAAGCCATACTGGGTGAAGCCCTCGGCTAATGCCTGTGCTACATATTCCTGGGGGGTGCCGATACCATCACTGAAGTAAGTGTGGGCGTGGTGGTTGGTGTACATGGGGTAGGTGTTGACAATCAATCCACTGACTGATATACATATGTTCAGACGTACGGAACGTACCGTACGTAGTGTTAAAACTACTTTTCTGCAATATGGGCAAAACAGCTCGCGTTTGTCTAGTAGTGATTCACTCCGTACGTCGTGTGCTATTGCACTTCCCGGACGGAGGTACTGCGATTTAACCCTAACCTAATGTTCCTGCGCATATTTCTGGCGCTAGGCCTGTACTATTGTACTGACCTGAGCGCCCACAATATTACGGTTTCCGATGTCACCCTGACGGGCAGAGGGGCGGCCGCTGGCACGACGGTGATTCAATTCGATCTGTCCTGGGAAAACTCCTGGCGTACCGATGTAGGGCCCAGCAATTGGGATGCCGCCTGGGTATTTGCTAAGTATTCGGCTAACGGCGGCCCCTGGCAGCACGCTCATTTAAGTGGTACGGGCACCGTACCGGCACACGGCACGGTAAGACTCATGGGGCGACCGGTGCCCTGGTCTATCGCAGTGCCAATGGCAGTGGTGACCTGGTATTCGACGAGTTGCGCCTAGCGTGGGATTTTGCCGCCGATGGAGTGCCTAAGGACGCCCTGCTCGAAGTCAAAGTGTTCGCTGTCGAGATGGTCTACGTGCCCCAGGGCGCTTTTTACCTGGGGGATGGCCGCGGTGACTTCGGTCAATTCCGCAGCGGTGGGTCCACCACACCCTATCATTTAACAACCGAAGATGCGCTGTCCGTTACCGATGCTGCCGGCAGTCTTTACTACGATATAACCACCAATGGTGGAGACCGGTCCGGCCCCATCCCCCAGCCCTTCCCTAAGGGATTCGGAGCCTTCTACTGCATGAAGTACGAGGTGAGTCAGGAACAATGGGTTGACTTTTTTAACACCCTCCCCGACAGCTACCGTGCTAACCACGACATCACGGCCCCCGGGCGGAAGGGTAGTGATGAGCTCGTAAACCGTAATGGCGTGAGCTTTACCGGCGGCATCGCCACCACGACGCGGCCGGCCGTACCGGTGAACTTCGTAAGCCAGGCCAATGGACTGGCCTACCTCGACTGGGCCGGCCTGCGCCCCATGACTGAGCTAGAGTACGAAAAGGCCAGTCGGGGGCCGGTCTATCCCGTAGCTGGTGAATACGCCTGGGGAAGCACCGATTATGCTACCTCCCCCTACACCCTCACCGACGCCGGAACGGAGGACGAACGCATCGCCAACCTAGCACCGGAACGTGGCCACCATAGTTCCCGCGATACGGATGGCAGCATCGAGGGGCCCCTTCGCTGCGGGAGCTTCAGTGCTAGCGCACCAGGTTATCTACGCGAGGAGGCCGGTGGTAGCTACTACGGCATCATGGAGCTGAGTGGCAACCTCTGGGAGCGGGGTGGTGACCGTAGGCAATTCCAGCGGCCGCAGCTTCCGGGCTACCCACGGCGATGGCACACTCTCGCAACAGGGTCGGGCCAACGTAGTCCACTGGCCCGGCGTCGGTTCGCCCGGTTACGGACTGCGGGGCGGGGCCTGGGTGAGCGTGGGTCGAACGGCTGATGGTTTCCAGCCGGCACAATGCGACAGCCAGTCGAAATATCCACGAATACGATGTGGGAGTGTTCCGTGGCGTTCGTAGCCTTTAATCAGTGTATTACCTGTCTCTCATGAAGCGATATCTTATTCTATTTGGTTGTCTTCTACTCATTACCCGGGTCAGCCAGGCCAACAACGTGCTCGTTTCTAACGTGCTGCTCGGGGAGCAGGACGAGGCCAGCGGAACGGTTTTCCTCGAATTCGACATCACCTGGCAGCACTCCTGGCGTACCACCGCCGGGCCCGGCAACTGGGACGCTGCCTGGGTATTCGCTAAGTACCGCCCGGCCACCGGCGGCGCCTGGAAGCACGTACGCCTCAGCGGTGCAGCTACCCACCCTACCGCCAGCGTCAACGTACAGGATGAACGCGGGGCCATGGTGTTCCGCAAGTTTCAGGGTAGCGGTACTATCCGCTTCGACGACGTTCGGTTGGTCTGGAACTACGGCGCCGATGCTGTCGACGGCGATCAGGACATCGAGCTACAAGTCTTTGCGATCGAGATGGTCTACGTACCGCGGGCGGCCTTCTCGGTCGGTGATTACAACACCGGAGCCACCTTCTACCGGGGTGATACGGAGACCAACCCACAACCCTACTCCATCACCTCAGAAAACGCCATTACGGTTGCAAAAACTGCCGGTGCCGTCTACTACGACAACTGGGGGGACCAGAATGGCCCCATCCCGGGCAGCTACCCCAAGGGCTACGATGCCTTCTACTGCATGAAGTACGAGGTGAGCCAGCAGCAGTGGGTCGACTTCTTCAATACGCTTACCCCCCACCCAGCAGTCCTTTCACGACATCACCGGCGGGAACGGAAAGGACAGTGACGGCGTCGTCAACCGTAACGGCGTCAGCTGGTCGGGCAGCGGCCCGGCAACCACTACCCTACCCTTCGTAGCAGCCAACTTCATAGGCCTGGAGCAGGCTCTGGCCTATCTCGACTGGGCCGCCCTGCGCCCCATGACCGAGCTGGAATTCGAAAAAGCTTGCCGCGGTACCGTCACCCCCGTACGCAACGAACTGGCCTGGGGCACGGCCGGTACGACCACCAAAACTTACACCCTTGCGGATGCCGGCCAGGCCGATGAACGCATCGCCAATCCGGGGCGTGGGGGAGAGCAACTTTCTTACGAGTTCTAAGCGGGGTAGTATTGACGGGCCAGTTACGCACCGGCATCTTCGCCGCCAGTGCCGTCAATACCAACCGGCTGGAAACCGGGGGAAGCTTCTACGGCATCATGGAACTGAGCGGTAACCTCTGGGAAAGGGTCGTGACGGTAGGTACCGCTGTGGGTCGGAGGTTCTCCAACCACCACGGCAACGGCGACCTGGCTCCCAATGGCCGGGCCGACGTAAGAGAATGGGCCACTATCGACTGGGGGCTTATACCATCCGTGGGGGAAGTTGGAGTGACTTCGCTGTTTCGGATTCTTACGTGTCGAGCCGGGGCCTCACCTACAGCAACTGGGCCGGCGGCAACTCAAACATTGGGACCTTCCGCGGCGTGCGGGG